>CAVUAD010000001.1:0-462093 GCA_963739355.1 uncultured Actinomycetes bacterium
GCCGCGCACTTCGACATCCCGCACATCGCGACCGGTGAGCTGCTGCGCGATCACGTCGCGCGGCGGACCGCGCTCGGCCAGGCCGTCCAGGCATACCTGGACCGCGGCGAGCTCGTGCCCGACCAGGTCGTCCTGGACATGGTGCGGGAGGCGATGGTCGCCGCGAAGGCGGCCGGAGGCGGGTTTGTCCTCGACGGGATCCCGCGGAACATGCACCAGGCCCGGGCGACCTACCTGATCGGCCGTGAGCTCGAGATCACCGCGGATGTGGCGCTGCACCTGAAGGCCGACGACGGGGAACTCGCGCGCCGACTGCTCGCGCGGGCCGCGCTGGAGCATCGCTCCGACGACACGCCGGACGTCATCGCCCAGCGCCTGGCCCTCTACCATGACGTGACATCCCCCATCATCTCGTGGTACCGCGACCGCGGAATCCTGGTCTCGGTGGATGCGATGCGTTCCGCGCAGCAGGTCGGCCGCGAGATCCTGGCCGCCCTCGAAGCGATGCGCCCGTTCCTGGACCAGGTGCCCGGGCAGGCACGGCTCTCCGTTGACCTCACCGGCCTGGGGGACGCATTCGGCGCGCCGGCCCGCCGGCACATCCGGCTGAGCCCTCCGCCGGCCACCAGGGCTGGCCTCGGAGGGGGATACGCTCGGGGAGTCGGCGCGCGGGAGCGGACGGTATCGCGAGGCTTGACGGCGGGTTATGAGAAACCCGCCCCGGCCCCGCCAGGACGGCAAGATAGACAAGGGATCGCTGCCACCGCCAGATCCGGCGGAACCGGGAGAATGGAACCGGCGACGGTGCGCCGCTGCGGCGCCGAGGTCGCCTGAGGCCGAACGCCTAGCCGGCGATCTAGCACATCGCCAATCGCGTCAGAGGCGACTCGCTGCAATCACGTTCCGTTACGAGACCTGTGTCTCCACGCGCCAGTCCCGCCGAATGGGCGGCTTGGCGGTCAGCGGCGTCTGGCTGCCGACTCGAACCGATGGATTGTCATGTCACTACGGTGGGATCGTGAACGCAGGCTCGCGGGCCTGCGCGGAGTCGGCTCCACATGCCGCGAACCGGGCCACCGGCTTTGTGCACCAACGTTCACCCGAGGGTGTGGACCTCGGCGGTCGACTCTCCGCCGGCGTCGCCGGTGTTAACGACGCTGCCCGGCTCCAGAAGAAGCGCCGCGGTTTCGACATCGGCGCTCGGACAGTGCTCGGCACCACGCGGCATGACGAGAAGCTCCCGTGGCCTGAGCGCACCGTTGCCTTCGCGCATCTGGATTTTCAGCTCGCCGTCCAGAACCAGGAAGAACTCGTCGGTGTCAGGGTGACGTCGTAGTCGTGATCTGGGCAATCTTCTTCGGCGACCAGTGCTCAGTGAAGCGTGCCAGCATTACATCGACATCCACCGCGTCCATGTCCCCATCGTGACATGCAGCAGGGCCCGGCGTGTCAAGAGGGGGTGTCCAGCAAGTACGGTCACAGCCGATCTGATCGCTGGTGCCTTACCGGCCCGGTGGCGGGCCTCTGCCCGCTGGTTATCCCGGTGGGTGCGCCTGGAGCTGGTGGCGGTTGCGGCGGCCGTCTTTCTCCCTTGACGACGTACACCGGCTGCGGTCAGGTCGGTGACGATGCCGTAGGCGCTGCGGCCGGTGATGCCTAGGCTGGCCGCGATGTTCACGCAGCCGCACGTCCGTGGGCGATGCCCAGCAGGACCCGGGCGTGGCTGGTCAGAGAACTCCAGCCCCTCCCTACTTCATTGACCACAATTTCCAGAAAAATATTGCTAGTTTTTTATTTCAAGTGTAGGTTTTGGGGCAGGCACCGGGAATCAGCTGCCAGGTCCGGCCCTATACCGGCGGCTCGGCTTGCTGGTCGTCACCTGTTCCCTGAAGGAGTAACGACATGAAATACGTCCCGCCAGGCCTGCCCGGCAGCATCGTCTCCGTCGAGCCGAGGTACGAGAATTTCATCGGCGGCAAGTGGCTGGCGCCGACGCATGGCAAGTACCGCCTGGACTTGGCCCCGGCGACCGCCGGCCCGATCACCGAGGTGGCCGACTCCACGCCGGAGGATGTCGAGCTCGCGCTGGACGCTGCCCACGCGGCGAAGGACGCCTGGGGCGAGGCGTCAGCGGCCGAGCGAGCCGAGGTGCTCAACGCGATCGCCGATGCGGTCGAGAAGAACCAGGAGATGCTGGCGGTCGCTGAGAGCTGGGAGAACGGCAAGCCGGTCCGCGAGACCCTGGCTGCGGACATTCCCCTGGTGGTCGATCACTTCCGGTACTTCGCCGCCGCGGCACGCGCCGAGGAGGGTCGCTCGACTGAGATCGAGAAGGATCTGGTCGCCTACCACTTCCGGGAGCCGCTGGGTGTGGTCGGTCAGATCATCCCGTTCAATTTCCCGCTGCTGATGGCGGCGTGGAAGCTCGCGCCGGCGCTGGCGGCCGGTAACTGCTCGGTGATCAAGCCTGCCTCGCCGACGCCGTGGTCGATCCTGAAACTGATGGAGACGATCGAGGACGTCCTGCCGCCGGGTGTGATCAACGTCGTGACCGGTCCCGGCGCGGAGATCGGTAAGGCGCTGGCCGCGAACCCGCGTATCGCGAAGGTGTCCTTTACCGGTGAGACGGTGACCGGCCGGCTGATCATGCAGTACGCGGCGCAGAACCTGATCCCGTCTACGGTCGAGCTGGGCGGCAAGTCGCCGAACATCTTCTTCAGCGATGTGATGGCTCATGACGACGAGTTCCTGGACAAGGCGATCGAGGGCCTGGTGTTGTACGCGTTCAACAAGGGCGAAGTGTGCACCTGCCCGTCGCGGGCGCTGATCCAGGCCGACATCTACGACGAGTTCATGGCCCGCTGCCTGGAACGCATCGCCAGCATCAGGCAGGGCAATCCGCTGGACACTGACACCCAGCTCGGCCCGCAGGTCTCAGCGCAGCAGATGCAGAAGATCGCCTCCTACGTCGACATCGGCCGCGACGAGGGCGCCGAGGTGCTTATCGGCGGCCAGCGCGCCAGCGTGGACGGGGCGGAATTCGCCGGCGGCTATTACTTCCAGCCGACGGTGCTGAAGGGCGATAACAAGATGCGGGTGTTCCAGGAGGAGATCTTCGGCCCCGTGCTGGCGGTCACCACGTTCACCGACGACGCGGACGCCCTGGCGATCGCGAATGACACCCTCTACGGGCTGGGCGCCGGTGTCTGGACCCGAGACGGCACCCGGGCATACAAGATGGGCCGCGGCATCAAGGCCGGCCGCGTCTGGACGAACTGCTACCACCAGTACCCGGCCGGTGCCTCCTTCGGCGGCTACAAGATCTCGGGCATCGGCCGCGAGAACCATCTCATGATGCTGGATCACTACAGCCAGACGAAGAACCTGCTCGTCAGCTACAGCACCAAACCGCTCGGGCTGTTCTAGGACCCGTGATGTCCGAGTCGATGGCCCTGGCACGCATCACCGCGACCCCGGCCGCGCGCGAGGCGATCCGGCTCCTGCGCGCCGCCGGGGGCGGCCCGGTGATGTTCGTCCAGTCCGGCGGCTGCTGCGCTGGCAGCACGCCGATGTGCTTTCCCGCCGGAGAATTCCTCATCGGCGACATCGACGTCCTGCTCGGCGAGATCGACGGATGCCCGTTCTATATCGACAAGCGCCTGGACCAAGCCTGGCACCAGGAACAGTTCCTGCTCGATGTCGCCCCCGGTGAACCCGAAGACTTCTCCCTGCCAGCCGGCGACAACCTCCACTTCGTCACCGGCTCCCCCGCCTGCGTCTCGCCGGGCGCACCCGACGAAAACGCCCTTCCCCCCCCTGAATGGAGCACGCCATGAGAGCAGCAGTTGTCACCGATTTCCGCTCCCCCTTGCAGGTGCAGGATCTTCCGATCCCCGAGCCCGGCGCGGGCGAGGTGCTAGTCCGGATCGAGACGAGCGGGCTGTGCCACACCGACATCCACGCCGCGCACGGCGACTGGCCGGTCAAGCCGACCCCGCCGTTCATTCCCGGGCACGAGGGCGTCGGTCACGTCGAGAAGCTCGGCACCGGCGTGAGCACCCGCGCGATCGGCGACCGGGTCGCGATCGCGTGGCTCGGTTACGCGTGCGGTGAGTGCCGCTACTGCAACGGCGGGTGGGAGACGCTGTGTGAGAAGCAGCAGAACTCGGGCTACTCCGTCAACGGCACATTCGCCGAGTACGCCGTCGTCCCCGCAGCGTTTGCCGCGCCGGTACCGAACGGCGTCTCCTCCCGCGACGCCGCGCCCCTGACATGCGCGGGTGTGACGACCTACAAGGCGATCAAGGTCGCCCGGGTCGCTCCCGCCGAGACGGTCGCGATCTTCGGCGTCGGCGGACTGGGACACCTCGCCCTGCAGTACGCCCGCATCGCCGGCGGGTTCGTCATCGCCGTGGACATCGAAGACCACAAGCTCACGATGGCCACCGAACTGGGCGCCGACCATGTCGTCAACGCGCTGACCACCGATCCGGTCGAGGCGATCCAGGCCCTCGGCGGCGCCGATGTGGCCGTCGCGCTCGCTGCGTCACCCGGGGCCTTCGACCAGGCCTACCGGTCGCTGCGCCGCGGCGGGCGCCTGGTGTGCGTCGCGCTGCCCGCTGACAATGCGACGCTGAGTCTGCCGATCTTCAACACCGTCATCAACGGCAAGACTGTCATCGGCTCGATCGTCGGCACCCGTAACGACCTCGCCGACGTCTTCGCCCTGCACGCCGCCGGCCGCACCACGGTGATCGCTGTCGACCGCAAGATCGACGAGGTCAACCAATCCATCGAACGACGTCCTCGCCGGCACCGTCCCGGCTCGTGTCGTCTTCCAGTTCTGATCACTCAAGCTGGGAGCCGCCCGCAGCGGCGCCCACCGCGGCTGGGATACGATGCAGGGCCAGCCCGCCACGGTGATCATGTCGTCCGGGTCGCGGCGCGACCATCACGCCGGGGCGCGGTCGGCAACCCGGCCGGAGGCGTCGATGCGGCCGATCCCGTAGATCACATCCCCCAGCCGGCGGTATGGCCAGCGGCAGGGGACGGGCCACGCGCGGCGTCACCGGGGTGACCGGCGCAGGCCGGCGACCGCACGTTCGTCCTGTCCGCGCAGGGCCGGCAACCCTCCGTCGTGCCACCCTTCCCTTCCCAGCGCTTCTTCCTGCTGCGCACCGACCCGGCCGGCCGGGCAGGTGCCCGGATGACCCTGACCGCGCTGCCCGCCGGATACGTCCCCGCCGGGTACGGGATCAGCGCCATGGCCTTGTCCCCGGACGGAACCCACCTAACGATCTCAACCGCGGGAGTGACGGCGGCTCCAGCCAGCAGCGCTCGGTGGCACACCGGGTACGGAAGAGGGATGCGTCCCAGGTCCCCTTATCGGTTCTGGCCCCCGCGGCGGATCGGCGCGATGTGAATGTGTCCCGCATAGAACCGGGACGATGTCACATCGCGCCGGTCGCGGGGCGCCGGGAACAGGGCCCCTCCGGGACGCCTGAGCCCGAAGTGACGCCCGGGACGCCAGATGCCGGCCGCGGGAGGGGCCACGGGACGGCATGGGCGGCCACCGGGGAAATGCCAGGCTGCTATGACATGGCGTCGGCTGGACGGTACTCCGGGGGCACACCGGGTACCCGCAGGCGTGACACCCGAGGCGGACGGGACTCGCGAGAGCGCGACGCCGGACCGTAACCCCGGTCATTGAAGGTCTCTAGCCGCGCAAATCGGCGACCGCCTGGGGTACGCCGAAAAGCTCGACGTGTTCGACCTGGCCACCAGGACCGAACGGGCCTGGAGTACCCGCACCTGCACCGGGTGCGCGCCTAACAGCGGCGGCAACCTCTGGATGGGCGTGAACGCTGACGCGCTGTCCTGGACCGCGGACAGCCAGCACGTCGCGTTCACCTGGGGTAACACCGTCCGCCTGCTGGATACCCGCGCTGCGGGCTCTGACATCTTGACCAGCAGCAAGAAGGCGGCCACCTGGACCGGCGGCGTCACGGGGCTGAATCAGTGGCGCGGGGCCATCATCACTCCAGACGGCCGGACCGTGCTCGGCATCGAGCAGCTCGCCGGCATGAACCTGAAGGGCCCGACCCGCGAGCACCTGGTCAGCTGGTCCACCGCCACCGCCCCCCCCCCCGCAAGCAGATCGCCGTGCTGAACAACCTCAACGCGCGGAAGCTGGGCGACGACGAGCAGATCCTCTACACCAACGCCGACGGCAGCGTCCTGGTCCTGACCTATCAGCAGCCCGGCGCAATAGTTGGTCTGTCCGACGTATGCGGGCCAGCATCGCGGTTCCCTGTTAGTGACAGAGTCGATAGGGAATACAGCTGGTCGATGTTTCGTCATGCTCAGCGGTTGCGGCTGGGCCGCGGTCGGGGCGCAAGTACCGGCGGTCAGTGCGGCAGTCGCAGTCGGAAGGCCTGGGCGCATGTTGCCCCCCGGGATCCGGTTACCTGCCTCGCGGGCATGTCGTTTTCGGCCGTAAAATCGCGGCCGTGAAGCGGGTGCTGCTGACCGGGATGTCGGGTACCGGCAAGTCCAGCGTCATCGGTGTGCTGTCGGCCCGCGGGTTCAAAGCCGTCGATACCGACGACGGATGGTGCGAGCCCTTGCCGGACGGCCGCCAGCGCTGGCGGGAGGACGCGATCGGCCGGCTTCTGGACGCCGAGGACGTCGAGGTGCTGTTCGTGGCAGGCTGCGAGGAGAACCAGGTCCGGTTCCATCCGCGCTTCGACCTGATCATCTTGCTCAGCGCCCCGGCGGGGGTCCTGGCCGAGCGGCTGGCCTCGCGGCCGGAGAACTCATTCGGCCGGGGGCCCGGCGAGCTGGAGCGCATCCTGGATGACCTGCAGAGCGTCGAGCCGCTGCTGCGCAAGGCGGCCACTCATGAGATCCGGACCACTACGCCGCTCGATGATGTGGTCGCGGAGATCCTGCACCTGGCCGGCGCATTGGCATAGGGCCGATCCGCTCACACGCCGTCACGCACGCCCGGCCAGCCCGCCGAACCGGAACCGCCGTTCGGCACGACCGGCGGCACGGCGAGGGCGGTCGTTCCAGGCGTGCGGGAATGAATGTTCTGTCGTGTCTGCCGCCAGCAGCCGGGAGATCGATGAGCGGCCACTCGGTCGTCACGACGAGACTGCGTTCGCCGACGACATCATCATCATCATCCGCAGGGCAGACAGACATACCGGTATTGGCGCCGAGACATCGCCCATCTGGCCCGCGAGCTACTGGCGGTGGGGATCTCAGGCAGCGACGATGCCGCGTTCGAGTCGCTCGGCGATCCAGACCTTGATGACGGACTGGCGGGTGACTCCTAGGCGCCGGGCTAGCGATTCGATCATCCACTGCGGACATCGACGTTGATCCGGGCGCTGCTCAAGCCCCGGCCGCCGCATCGAGGTAAAGTCCAGGTCGCCGGTCATGTCCTGGCCATCGGCAAACTTCTGGTCAGATTCCTTAGAGCTTGCAGAAAAATAACCCGTAGCTTCCTGGAATGCGGCATGCTGCTGTGGTATGGGCGGTAAAGAGGAAATAGCGCAGGTCCTGGCGGCGAAGTTCGCGGTGATCTTCCCGCATCTGGATGAGCGGCAGCGGCGGCTGCTGATGGCGGCCGAGGCCCGGGCGCTGGGGCATGGCGGGATCCGGCTGGTGGCCCGGGCCGCCGGGGTCCGCGAGGCCACGGTGTCCCTGGGCGTTGATGAGCTGGAGGCCGGCGCGGAGCCGCTGGGCCGGGCACGGCAGCCCGGCGGGGGCCGTAAGCGGGCGGCTGACCTGGATCCGGGGCTGGTCCCGGCACTGCTGGCCCTGGTCGAGCCGCGAGGAGCGCGGCGATCCGATGTCGCCGCTGCGGTGGACGACGAAGTCGACCCGCAATCTCGCCGGTGAGCTGACCCGGCAGGGCCATAAGGTCTCCGCCGACACGGTCGGGGACCTGCTGCGGGACGAGGGGTTCAGCCTGCAGGGCAACGCCAAGACCATCGAGGGCGCGCAGCACCCGGACCGGGACGCCCAGTTCCGCTACATCAGCGACCAGGCCCGGGCCCACCAGGACGGCCGGCGACCCGGTGATCAGCGTGGACACCAAGAAGAAGGAACTCATCGGCGAGTTCGCGAACGCGGGCCGGGACTGGCGGCCGAAGGGCCAGCCGGCAGCGGTGCGCACGCATGACTTCCCCGGCGACAGCGAGGGCAAGGCCATCCCCTACGGGGTCTACGACGTGACGGCCGAACGCGGGCTGGGTCAACGTCGGCACCGACCATGACACCGCCGCGTTCGCGGTGGAGTCCATCCGCCGCTGGTGGGACGCCGCCGGCAGCAGCCAGCTACCCGGCCGCCCGGCGGCTGCTGATCACCGCGGACGCCGGCGGCTCCAACGGCTACCGCACCCGCGCGTGGAAGACCGGGCTGGCCGCGCTGGCCGCCGAGACCGGCATGGAGATCACGGTCTGCCACTTCCCGCCCGGGACGTCGAAGTGGAACAAGATCGAGCACCGGCTGTTCTCCCACATCACCATGAACTGGCGCGGCAGGCCGCTGACCAGCCACGACGTCATCATCAACAGCATCGCCGCGACCACCACCCGCACCGGCCTGACCGTGGACGCCCGCCTGGACGACGGCACCTACCCCACCGGAATCAAGGTCAGCAACGCGCAGATGGCCGCCCTGCCCATCAGCCGCCACCTCTTCCACGGCGACTGGAACTACACCCTCCACCCCGCCGGGCACACCGCAGCACCGCCCGCCGGCAGCGGCCAGGAGCACCGTCCCGCGGCGCTCCCCGAGCTGACCGGACTGGCCCCCGCCGACCTGGACCAGCTGATCGCCCAGCTCGCCGCCCTGCGCCAGGACCGGCGCGAGCAGCGGGCCCGCGCCCACCCGGCCAGCGACGCCCGGCACAAGCCCCGCTCCGGCCGGCCACCCGTCTTCCCCTTCCCCGACCGCGTCGTGGCCACCGTGCTCCACCTGCGCCTGGCCCTGCCCGACGACATCCTCGCCCACCTGCTCGGCACCAGCCGCACCACCATCAGGCGCGCCCTCGCCGAGATCCAGGACCTGCTGGGCCAGCATGGGCACCACGTCGAGCCAGTCACCGCGCCGCCCGGCCTGCCCGCGCGCATCTCTCCGTATATCTCCTCGGACGACCGGCAACGCCGAGAACGAGATCAAGACAGCGTGTTAATAATCTGCAAGCTCTTAGCCCTCGTAGAGCGTCACCTCAGCTGAGGTTCCATCGGATCGGACTGCGTCATCGTAAGTGGCAGGCCTCCCTTCGGCGCCACGTTTTCGTACGCCTCAGTCGCGGCCGGGATCGAGCCGGCTGGCGATCGGTCTCCAGACGGCGACCTGAACGAGGGCCAGGGCCAGGATGAACGGCAGGAACACCCGCATCCCGGCGGACTGGGCGATCGTACCCGCCAGCCAGGGCAGCGCGGAGCCACCCACCACGGCCGCTGCGTTCATGACGCCGATGGCGGTGGGGACCAGGCTGGCGTCCGTCAGCCCCGGTGTCATCGCCATGGTGGTCGGGAAGACCGGGCCGAGGAAGAAGCCGAGCAGCCCCAGGGCCACGCAGGTCAGCGCGGCCGGCGACAGCCAGGCCAGCGTGGCAGCCGCAGTGACGCCGGCCAGGCACGCGTACATCATGCCGACCGCGGTCACGCCGGCCCGGGTGGCGATCGGGCTGATCAGGAACCGGCCGAGTGTCAGCCCTAGCCAGTACCCGCTGATCATGTAGCCGGCCAGCGACTCCGGCAGCCCCCGCGCCTGCACCAGGTAGCTGAAGCCCCAGTCGCCCACGCTGGCTTCCAGGCCGACGTAGACAGCCAGCATCGCCGCGCCGAGCTGGACACCGCGGTCCCGCAGCGCCGCACCCAGCATGCTCGCCGTACCACTTCGGTCATCTTCCGCCGTAACGGGGGGTGCTGCCTCCCCTGGGTAGGTCACCAGAAACCCCGCGAGCAGCGGGACGCAGGCCGCGGCCAGGACCAGCCAGACCACTGTCCAGGAGGCGAAACCGAGGATCCACGTGGCCAGCGGCGGCCCGAGCAGCGCGCCGGCGCCCCAGAACGCGTGCAGGCGGTTGAGCAGCGTCGTAGCGCCGGGCAGCGACGTGAGGTAGACGTTCAGCGCCGACTCCAGGACCCCGGCGCCGTACCCCGTGAGCACCTGCACCAGCACGAACGCGACGAACGGCGGGCGGGTGGCCAGGTACAGGCCGGACAGCATGTAGGCGCCGCCGCCGGTCATCAGGACGATCCGGATCCCGAACCGGTGGATCAGCGCGCCGCTGCTCATGCCAGCCAGAACCCACCCGGCGGAGATGGCGAAGAAGCTGATCCCGATCGTGGCACGGTCCACCCCGTAGCCGGCCATCTGCGACGGGAGCAGCACACCGCTGGCCCCCGCGCCGATCCCGAGCAGCACGAATGCGGTATAGGACACCGGCACCGCCGGCCTTGCCTGCCGCCGGTCGGGGCTCGGCCGTGTCATCGTGCGTCTAAGCCTAACCGGGCGGTCGGCCCGTCCGGCAATCCGCTCTTACCTGAAATCAGCCGGCTGGCTGATGGACGCCCGGCCGGTCTCGTCGTAGCGTCCGACACCGGACTTCATCGTCAACGCCGGCGGCCTGATCCACGTCTACAAGGAGCTGAAGGGCTACTCGGAGGAGCACGCGGTCGAGCTGGCGCTCGGCATCGAGGCGACGCTCGGCTCGGTCTTCACCGAAGCGCGGGAGTCCGGCGTCACGCCGCTCAAGTCCGCGCGGCGTCACGCCGCCGCCCGGGTGGCGGATGCGGGCCAGCCCAACGCAGAGGTGGCGGGTGTGGGGGGGCCGTCAGGCGGACGTGGGGCTACGGTCTGAGCCCAAGCTGCGGGAGCGGTCAAGTCCGACCGACGGGTCCCCCGCATTCGCCACCTTTCGCCGGCGTGACCAACACCCGCCACCTGAGCGCAGCGTGCTACGGCGACTCGTGCGTCAGCTTGCGAGTCACACCCTGGATCGTGTCGATGCCGTATCCATCGAGGGGTCGCCGTCGGTCATCACCGCGATCGCGATCCGCTCGCCGTGGCGGCGCAGGAGGCCGATCTGATGGACGAGCCGGCCGCGGTCGGTCGTTCGCCAGCCGCCCTTGAAGTAGACCTTCCAGCCGCGCGGCCTGGCGACCGCCGGGATCCCCCAGCTCTCGTAGTCGACGATGTGGCTGAGCAGGTGCTTCGCGTAGTGGCGGAACCGGTGCGGGACGAGCCGCGTCGATGCCGAAGAAGAGGCGCGCCTGGTCCGCCGCGGTGAGCATCGCGTTGCCCCAGTAGCCCTGGACCCAGAAGTTGCGCATTCCGGCGCGCCTGGCGACGGCGTAGAGGCCGGAGTCGCCGACGAAGTCATACGCCCGGGTCGCCGCGCCGTTGTCGGACAGGTGGATCATCGGTTCGAGGATCGAGCGGTCGTCGGCGTCGAGGTCGCGGCGCTCGTGGTCGAGCTTGCGGAGATAGCCCACGAGCAGCATCGCCTTGACCACGCTGGCCGTGATGAACTGCTCGTTCACTTTGCTGCCGTAGAGCCGCCCCTCGCTGGTGACGACGGCGAAGGACGTGACACCCGAGCGACCCGCGAGGTAGTGCCTGGCGGCAGCCACGTCATGGCGAGTGGGGAAGCCGAACGGCGCGTGGGCTCGCCCCTGGTACTCGGCTCGCCTGCCGCCTCGAAGCCGGTGGCTGCCGCAGCGGGGATGGCTGCCGGGTGGGCCGAGCGCCCGGCGCGACGCCGCGTCCAGGCAGGCCGCAAAGCGGAAGTGTCCCACCCGCCGGATGTGGAACACGGCCTTCATCCGGATCTCCTGGGCGTCGAACCTGCTGCTTCGGTTGACGGCGACCCGGTGGAGGCTGGAGCGGTCCCGGCCGACGTACCAGTCCACGCGGTGGCCGCTCCAGTGGAGGTCCTTCGGGTGTCGCGCGGTGATCGTGACCCGCACGCGTCCGAGGCGCAGCGCCTTCACCTTCGTGCGCGCGGCGTCGCTGACCACCACTCGCACCGGGCCGCTGCGCACTCGGTGCGAATCGGCGACGACAACACGGTAGCGCGTGTTGCGATCGGGCTGGACGCGGAACTCGTAGCGGCCGCGCGAGCCGGTCGTCGAGGTCGCGCGATAGCCGAAGTGTCCGTACGGATAGGCATCCGATTGGAGGGACACCTGCCGGTTGGAGACGGGCCCGGAAGCGCGCAGCACCCCGCGGACGCGGGTGAACTGCCCGTACGGCAGCTGTCCCCGCCCGGCGCGAGCGGTGAGCGTCGCGCGGCCGAGCGGCGCAGCGGCGCCGCCGAACGAGGTCATCGCGACGGTGGCGACACTCGCGGCGCCGATGATGACGCCCGCCGACCGGCGACCCTGCCGCAGCGTTCCCGGCTCCCCGCCGCGGTTGTCTCTTCGGCGCATCGGCGGACCTCCTGCCGTTCGAGTGACATCAGGCTATCGCGCGATCGAGATCCCTCTTCCGGCGACGGCGCCCTGCGACACTTCCCTCATGACTGACGCCTGGGTGGTCCATGCGGGGCTCGTGCCATACGAGCCGGCGCGGCGGGCGCAGAAGGCGCTCGAGGCCGCGCGGCAGGCGGGGGACATTCCCGACGTCCTCCTCCTCTTGGAGCACCATCCCGTCTACACGAAGGGCCGCCGGACCGAGGCGGCGGAGCTGCCGATGGGCGCGGACTGGTACCGGATGCAGGGCATCGAGGTCTGCGAGACAGACCGCGGCGGCCGGGTCACCTACCACGGCCCCGGCCAGCTGGTCGGCTATCCCATCGTCGACCTCCATGCCATGACCGACCGCGACACCCACGGACGCGGAGCGGAGGAGGTGGCGCGTGTTGACGTTGTCGCCTACGTCCGAAGGCTCGAGAGCGTGATGATCACCGCCCTCGCCGAGTACGGCATCGAGGCGCGCTGCATCGAGGGGCTCACGGGCGTCTGGGTGGAGCAGGGACCCCCCGGCGGCGGCTCGGATCGGAAGATCGGATCGATCGGCGTGCACGTCAACAAGGGTGTCACCACGCACGGCTTCGCCGTGAACGTCTCGAACGACCTCCAGCCCTTCGAGTGGATCGTGCCGTGCGGCATCGACGACTGCCGGATGACCTCCGTCTCGCGCGAGCGCGGCGCCGAGCAGGATATGGGCGCGTTCGCCGCAGCGATCCGGGAGCGCTACGGGGCGGTCTACGAGCGCGAGCTCGTCGACGTCCCGCTCGCGGAGCTGGTGGACCGGGTGCCAGACTCTTCGTCCCTGCAAGCCGAGACCGCGGCGGCGCTACGGTGAGCGACGTGACCGAGCGAATCCACGTGACGCGGTCCAGGGCCAAGCCGGGCGGCAACGCCGTCGCGGAGGGCCGCCCGTTTCGCGAGCGCAAGCCGCCCTGGCTGAAGGTGCCCGCGCCCGGCGGGCCGACCTACCGGCGCCTCAAGACCACGATCGAGGAGTCCAACCTCCACACCGTCTGCGAGGAGGCCAACTGCCCCAACGTCGGCGAGTGCTGGGAGCGCGGCACGGCGACGTTCATGATCCTGGGCGACGTCTGCACCCGCCGCTGCGGCTTCTGCAACGTCCAGACCGGCGTTCCCACGTGGAACGACCCGCTGGAGCCGATGCGCGTCGCAAGCCAGGTCAAGGCGATGGGCCTGCGCCACGCGGTCATCACTTCCGTCGACCGCGACGACCTGCCGGACTACGGCGCGAGCGCCTTCGTCGGCGTGATCCGCTCGATTCGGATGATGGCTCCCGAGTGCACGGTGGAGATCCTCACGCCCGACTTCCGCGGCCAGGAGATGCCCCTGGCGAAGGTCATCCACGAGCGGCCCGACGTCTTCAACCACAACGTCGAGACCGTCCCGCGCCTCTACCCGAAGGCGCGCCGCGGATCCGACTTCATGCGCTCTTGCCGCGTGCTCGAGCTTGCCAAGGAGATGGGCGGCGATGAGGTCGCGACCAAGTCCGGGCTGATGGTCGGGCTCGGCGAGGAGCTCGAGGAGATGATCGAGACCTTCGGCATCCTTCGCGACCACGGCGTCGAGATCCTCACCGTGGGCCAGTACCTGCGGCCCACCGAGAACCACCTTCCGGTCGTCCGCTACTGGCACCCCGACGAGTTCGCGGCGCTGGAGCGCGAGGCCCGCGCGATGGGCTTCGAGTCCGTCGCCTCCGGGCCGCTGGTGCGCAGCTCCTACCACGCGGACGAGGCGGCAAGAGAGGTCGAGGAGTCCCGGGCCGCGTAGGCTTTCGCGCGTGGCCCGACGGATGTCCGACCTCGAGCGGCGGGAGTTCCTCGCACACGGCACCCGCACCGGGAAGCTGGCGACGGTCCGCAAGGACGGCAGACCTCACGTAGTCCCCATCTGGTTCGTCCTCGACGGCGACGACCTGGTCTTCACCACGGCCGCCGACACGGTCAAGGGCAGGGCGCTCCGCCGGGACGGCCGCGCCGCGATCTGCGTGGACCTCGAGGAGCAGCCGTACGCCTACGTGATGGCCGAGGGCGAGGTCGAGCTGTCCACGAACCTCGACGAGATGCTCACCTGGGCGACGCGCATCGCGGCGCGCTACGAGGGCGAGGAGAACGCCGAGCGCTTCGGCAAGCGGAACGCCGTGGAGGGCGAGATGCTCGTGCGGCTGCGGCCGGCCCGGTTCGTCGCCCTCGACTACGTCGACGACTAGCCCCCGTGTTCTTCCTCCCCCTGAAGGACAACCTCCGCAACCTGCGCTTCCCGCTGGTGACGGTGCTCCTGATCGTGATCAACTTCGTTGTCTTCGCCATCGAGCTCGGGAAATCGGACAGCTCCAACTCGAACCCGCAGCTCGAACGGCTCGGGGTGAGCGCGAGGGACCAGATGGAGGTCGAGGGCGGGGCCATCCCGGCGCGCATCACCAACCCCGGGACGGAGTGCGCGTTCGGCGCCACGCACGACTCCTTGGGCGACCTGCATGCCCGGATCGTCTGCGAGGGATCGAGCGACTACGCCGAGGCCGAGAGCCTCGGCAGCCAGGGGCAGCCCTTCGTGAAGATGGACGGCCCGCCCTGGTGGCAGACCGTGTTCACCTCGATGTTCGTCCACGAGGGCTGGCTGCACATCATCTTCAACATGCTCTTCCTCTGGATCTTCGGCAACAACGTCGAGAGCGCCGTGGGGAGGCTGAAGTTCCTGCTCTTCTACCTGCTCAGCGGTATCGTCGCCGTCTACGCCTTCGCGGTGATCGACACCTCGGCGGCCGTCCCCCTGCTCGGCGCCAGCGGCGCGATCGCCGGCGTGCTGGGGGCGTACATGCTGCTCTACCCGCGCGCCCGTGTGCTCACCTTCGTCTTTCTCCTGTTCTTCGTGACCCTGATCGAGATCCCCGCCCTGATCGTCCTCGCGATCTGGTTCCTGATCGACGCGCTCTTACCCGGGGTGGGGCAGGTGGCCAGCCACGGCGGCGGGGGCATCGCCTACGTCGCGCACCTCGGCGGCTTCGTCTTCGGGCTCACCGCGATCAAGCTCATCGCCGACCGCAAGCGCGTGGAGGCAGCGACGCCTCCCGCGTGGGTCTAGCTCGTGGATCCGGACGTCCGCGGCGCGATCGTGCTCGTCGGCCTCCTGTTCGTCTTCCTGTTCGGCGGCAGCGCGCTCGCCGTCCTCGGCGGCAACTACTCGACCAAGATCGACGTGCTGGCGATCCTGTCGCTCGCGATCGCCGGGATGATCCTGCTCGGCGTCATCGCCGTCATCCGGGGACCGAAGGACTGACATAGCCGCGGGTGAGGCAGTGGAGCCAGCCGGACTCGAACCGGCGACCTCAGCGTTGCAAACGCCGCGCTCTACCAACTGAGCTATGGCCCCTGGCGCCGGCGATCGCCCGTGGCTCTACGATCGCCCGTGGCTCTGGATTCTAGGTCCGCGGCCGTGGGTATGGGAATCGCATGAGCAGAACCGACGACACGGTCTCGCTTGAGCATGCCGCAGCGCTCATCGCAGAGGAATGGGGCATCGAGCTCGGGCCGAGGTTCAGCATGGCCCGCCACGCGTTCGTAGCGCCGGCGGGCGAGGACGCGGTCCTGAAGGTCACCCAGGCGCTGGACGACGAGTCCGACCACGAGCCCGACGCGCTGGAGGGCTGGTCGGGAGACGGCGCGGTCAAGCTCATTCGCCACGATCCCACCCGGCGCGCCGTCCTGATCGAGCGGGCGAACCCGGGGCGCGACCTGTCCGCGCTGCCCGAGGACCAGGCCACGGTGATCGCCATCAGGGTCGCGAGGCGACTGTGGCGCCCCGCGGCGGAGCCATATCGCTGGATCGGCGACTACATCCCCACCTGGCTCGACGAGGCCGAGCGTGCCGGCGAATGCGACCCGGAGCTCATGACGCTGGCCCACGAGATCTACGACGCGCTCGAGGTCGGCGGCGACACGCTCGTCCACGGCGACCTCCACCACCACAACATCCTCGACGCGGGCGGCGGCCGCTGGGTCGCGATCGACCCCAAGCCCATGCGCGGGGAGCGTGAGTGGGACGTGGCGCCGTTCCTCTGGAACCCCGCCGGGAGGATTGTCTCCCGCAAGCTGGCCGAGCGGCGCCTCGAGCTCTTCGAGCACGCCGGGCTCGACCAGCGGCGCATGCGCTGGTGGGCCGTGATCCGCGGCGCCTACGCCGGCGTCGACAGCGGCGTCGCGGCCATCCTCCGCCGGTTGCTCTGAGCGCGTCCATCACGACATCCGGGCCACCTGTGCGCGAACCCACCTGTGAGAGGATGCGCGGCGGAACCGGCACGAAGGAGCGCGGATGAGCGAGACGGAGATGGAGGAGGCGGTCGGCGAGCGGCGGGGCACCGACAAGTCCGCCGAGGCCACCGAGCGGGTCAACGCCGACGCTCAGACCAAGGGCCGCTCCAAGCCCGGTCAGCGCGCGGAGATGTCGAACCTCGACATCGTCCGCCACTACTTCGAAATCGCCGCTGATCACCTGAAGCTTCCCGACGACCTCCGGGTCGTCTTCTGGACCCCGTATCGGGAGGTGACCGTGCAGATCCCGGTCAAGCTCTCGGACGGCAAGGTCCACGTCTACTCGGGCTACCGCATCCAGCACAACGGCGCTCGCGGCCCCTACAAGGGCGGCATTCGCTTCCACCCCGAGGTGGACGTGGACGAGGTGCGGGCGCTCGCCTCGCTCATGACCTGGAAGACCGCCGTCGCGGGCATCCCGTACGGCGGCGCGAAGGGTGGGGTCAACTGCCCCGCGGGCGACCTGCAGCAGGACGAGCTCCAGAAGATCGCGCGGTCGTTCATGGACAAGATCGAGAAGATCCTCGGCCCCACTCGCGACATCCCGGCGCCGGACGTCAACACGAACGCCCAGGTGATGGCCTGGATGATGGACGAGTACGGCAAGCTCCACGGCCACACGCCGGCCATCGTGACGGGCAAGCCGATCGCACTGGAGGGCAGCCTGGGACGCGAGGCCGCCACCGGCCGCGGCGCCGTCTTCATGTTCCGGGAGGCCGCTCCCCAGCTCGGGCTGAGCCCCGCCGACACCACCTACGTCGTGCAGGGATACGGGAACGTCGGGTCCTGGGCCGCGCGGATCATGCAGCAGCTTGGCGCGAGGATGGTCGCGGTCTCGGACGTGAACGGCGCCATCCGCGCGGACGCGGGCATCGACGCGAACGCCCTGCACGAGTTCCTCGTGCAGGGCCACCACATCACGGACTTCCCCGGCGCCGAGAGCATCGACCCGGACGACCTGATCGCGGTGCCGTGCGACGTGCTGATCCCGGCGGCGCTCGGCGGGATGATCCACGAGGGCAACGCCGACAGGATCCAGTGCAAGATGCTTGTGGAGGGCGCGAACAGCCCGACCACGCCCGCCGCCAACGCGATCCTCCGCGACAAGGACGTCTACATCATCCCCGACGTCATGGCCAACGCCGGCGGGGTCGTCGTGTCCTACTTCGAGTGGGTCCAGAACCTCCAGCACTTCCGCTGGGAGGAGCGCGACGTGAACGACAAGCTGGGGACGATCATGCGCCGCACCTACCGCGAGGTCTCCTCGCGCGCCAAGGAGGAGGGCATCGACCTGCGGGAGTCGGCCTACCTCGTCGGGATCGAGCGGGTCGTCGAGGCGGCGAAGCTGCGCGGGTACGTGAGCACGAGCAGGTAGCCCGCTACTCGTCGAAGTCGAAGTCCTTCGGCTCGCCCTGCTCGAACCAGAGATCGTCGTCCTCGGGGGCGTCCCGCAGGAACTCGGGCGTGTCGGCGAGGACGTCGTCTTCGTCCTTCTCGCCGTCGTCCTGCTCGTGCTCCCCGGTCTGGGGCGGCGGCGGGTGCTCGGCGGTGTCCTGCTCGACCTGGTGCTCGACCGTCTCGAGGCTCTCGATCGGGGGGTTCGGGTCGAGCGGAGGAAGCTCCGCCTCCTCGATCTCGAGGTCCAGCTCGTCGAGGTCCAGATCGGGCTCGCCCGGCTGTCCGGCTGCCGCCGGGGCGGCCTCTTCCGGAGCCTCGGGGGCGGCCGGCTCGGCGGGCGGCTCCTCTGCGGCGGGGGCCTCCGCCGGGGGCTCGTCTGCCGGCGGCGCCGGCGCCTGGCTCGGCTCGACAGGCTCCGAAGCCGGCGGCGCGGGCGCCAGCGTCTCCTCCTCCGTCACCTGGTCGAAGATGGCCTGCTCGGACACCGTCTCCGGTGCCTCGGCCTCCGGCGCGTCGTCCTCGGGCAGCTCCGCTTCCTGTACCTCGACCTCCGGCGCCGCTGCCTCCGGGGACTCCTCCTCCGATGCCTCGACCTCCGGCGCCTCAGACGCCTCCGCGTCGGGCGAGTGACCCGCGCCGTTACCGGCCTCATCGCCCTCCGTGGCGGCCTCGGAGTCAGGGAAATCGGGATCGCCAGGCCGCGCCGGAGGCCCGAACGCCTCGTCCTCGAGCTGCTTCAGCTCGTCGTCATCGGCGCCCAGGCTCCGCTTGAGCTCCAGGTGCTGGCGGATAGCGTCGTCGAGAATGCCCATCGATCTCAGCCTCTGAAACGGGAGAGTAACGGCCGCGCACCGTGGTTTAGAGCCAGATCCGTATTTCGCAGGCGTTCCTGCGAATCGGTGCGCCGCCGGCCGCGTTATCCGGTCGTGACGCCCTCTGCGGCTGCGACGCGGTTCTTGCCCGCGGCCTTCGCGCGGTAGAGTGCCGCGTCCGCCGCGGCGATCAGGGCCTCGACCCCCTCGATTCCGCCCCGCGCGGTGGCGACCCCAACCGAGGCGGTCACGGTCAGGGTTCCCTGTCCGTTCAGGCGCTCGACGACCTGGGCCTCGATCCGTCGGCGCACCCGCTCCGCGACGTCGAGGGCGCCGGCCTCGTCCGTCTCCGGGAGCGCGATCGCAAACTCCTCCCCTCCCCACCGGCACGGCTCGTCGAAGCCGCGGGACTCGACGTCCAGCGAGCGAGCGACGCGGCGCAGGACCTCGTCGCCCTGGAGGTGACCGAAGGAGTCGTTGATCTGCTTGAAGTCGTCCAGATCGAGCATCAAGAGCGAGAGCTCGTGGCCGAATCGCTTGGCGCGGGCGGCCTCCTTCTGGAGGATGTCTCTGAAGCGACGCGTGTTGGACAGCCCCGTGAGGTCGTCGGTGACGGCCTGCTGGGAGACGAGCTCGTGGAGCGAGACGTTCTCGATCGAGACGGAGATCTGGTCGAGCAGGTAGTTGAAGATGTCTCGCTCCGTGGCGTTGAACGGCTCGCCGGCGCGGGCCACGCTCATGACGCCGCCGTGGCGGGACGACTCGGACTGCACAGCGAGCGGGCTGGAGAGGCCGACGATCCCGTCCTTGGCCATGTCGACCATGTGGCCTTCCCGCGTGGAGCGCTCCTCGCCGGCAAGGATCACGTCCCGCAGCGCCGGGGTGGGGGTGCCGCGCTCGACCTCCCCGCCGGTGGTGCCGCCCAGAGCGATCATCCCGTACTCGGCCTTGCAGGCCGAGAGCGTCGTCTCGAGGACGATGGCGAGCAGGGCCTCGCGGTCGAGGCCCGCCGCGAACGCCTCGCCGATCCTGTGCGTGGACACCTCGATCTCGTCGCGCTGACTGCGCAGCTGAGCGACCTGCTCGGCCAGGCGCCCGCGCATCCGGTTGAACTCGGTCGCCAGGCCCGCCATCTCGTCGCGCCCGACAACCGGCACCTCGCCGCTGAAGTCGCCGTCGCCGATGCGCCGCGCGGCAGCGAGCATCGTGCGGATCTGCGTGCTCAGGGCGCGCAGCGTGGCGAGGATGAAGAGAAGCGCCACGAGGCAGAACAGCCCCAGCACGGCGAGCACGAGCGGCTGCTTCGAGAAGAAGGCCTTCGGGCCGATCGGGCCGAACATCGTCAGGTGGAGCTCTGTCCCGCCGGGAAGCACCCGCGTGGCCGCGCGCAGGTCGTTGTTGCCGAGCGAGACGTCGGCCGCCGTGCCGGGGTCGGGTAGCTGCTGATCGCCCAGGTCGACCGTGGAGGAGACCGGCTCGCCGCCGCCCGAGAGTGCGGCGGCGAGCCCCGTGCCCTGGTGCACCTGCCGGAGGTAGTCCTGGGAGGTCGTGGTGGAGGCCTCGACCTCACCGACCTTCGCGCCGCGCTGGTTCTGCAGGCCGACGGTGCCCTGCGCGATCAGCCCGGAGCCGACCGTGGCGAGGGGCGAGCCGCTGGCGTCGTTGATGACCAGGCCGGCGAGGCCCTGCTCGGCAGCCAGGGTGCGGGCCACGGCCTGGACCTGGCTGGAGTCCCCCGACCGAATCGCCGCGCCGAGCCTGGGGTCACCCGCGATCACGCGGGCCGCCTGCCGCGAGTCGTGAAGGTCGGTGGCGTAGAAGCCGCGGGCCGTGACCAGCGCCCCGCCAACTCGCGCGTCCGCCTTGCCCGTGCGGGCGTCGTTCGTGACCGAGACCACGAGCACCGTGATCGCGATCATCGGCACGAGGACGATCAGGACGAAGAAGAGGCCCAGGCGGGTGCGAAAGCTCACGTTGGGAGCTTAGATTGACCGAAAACCATGCCCGCCTGCGCCGGTGGCGAGATACCGAAGTTGCAGGTCGCTATCCGGCCCGATTCCTGCGGCTATCCTTGGCCCGTCCGCCCACGCGGGCCACGGGGCTATAGCTCAGTTGGAAGAGCGCCTGGATCGCACCCAGGAGGTCGGGGGTTCGAGTCCCCCTAGCTCCATATCTCTTCCTTGTTCTTGTGACCGCTGTGGCTCGAGAGCGTCCTTTGGTTTGGTGCCTGTTGGGCGACCTTGCCACGATCTGTCGACGGGGTCGAAGCGTGCGCGGAACTGTCGCTTGCACGGACTGGCGACGGAAGCCCACGGCTAAGGCCGCGGCGCCGCGCGGTCGGGCGGCGACGACGGCAGCGCGACGAGCACGAACAGGCCGGCGACCGCAGCGACGATGGCGGCCGCCGCCAGCGACACATGGGTCCCGCTCATGAAGGCGCCGCGAGCGGCGTCGGTGAGATGTGAGCCCGTGGCTCCTCCGACTATCTGGGCCACCCCGAGCGCACCGCCGAGCGACCCGGTGATCGTGTGCATCACGTCCGCCGGGACATGATGCGAAGCCAGTGCGTCGGTGATTTGGTTGCGGTAGCGGGTGGAGAGCATGCTGCCGATCACTGCAACGCCGAGAGCGCCGCCGACCTGGATCGCCACGACGTAGGTCGCCGAGCCGATGCCGGAGTCCCGCCGGGGAACCGAGCCCAGCACCGAGTCCGCGGCGGTCGGCATCAGCAGGCCGGCCCCCAGGCCCAGCAGCAACAGCCCCGGCACCACGTCGCCGTAGGTCGCGCTCGTGGTCGATGCGGCCGAGACCTGCCAGAGGCCGCCCGCGATCGCGGCCAGCCCCGCCAGGGCGGTCAACTTGCTGCCGACCAGCCGAACGATCACCGTCGAGAGCGGGGCGGCGACCACGATGAGCGCGGCCGTCGGCAGGATTCTGACGCCGGCCTGGAGCGGGGTTAAGCCGAGGTCGAACTGGAGGAACTGCGTGAGCACGAAGACAGCCCCGAACAGCGAAAACATCCCGAGCGCGACCGCCCCGACTGCGGCGGAGAAGCGACGCGACCGGAAGAAGGCGAGCTGCAGCATCGGATGCGTGATGCGCGCCTCCCAGGCAACGAACGCAGAGAGCATTGCGAGGCCGGCGCCCCCGACCGCGAGCACCGCCGCCGAGGCCCAACCCCTGGTCGGCGCCTCGATGATCGCCCAGAGCAGCATTCCAAGGCAGAGCACCGAGAGCAGCGCTCCGACGGGGTCTGGCCTGGCCGCTCGCACGTTCCTCGACTCGGGCAGCAGACGCATTGCGGCGATGCCGCCGACGATCAGGATCGGGACGTTGACGAAGAAGACTGATCCCCACCAGAAGCTGGCGAGGAGCAGACCGCCGGCGAGCGGGCCGATCGCGAGCCCGACCCCGATCGTCCCGCCCCAGATCCCAACGGCGCGGGCTCGCTCGCGCGGGTCGCGGAAGACGTTGTCGAGGATCGAGAGCCCGGCGGGGATGGTGAGGGCGGCGCCGGCTCCCATGAGGCCGCGCCAGGCGATGAGGGCGTTGACGGAGCCGGCCAGGGCCGCCCCAAGGGATCCGGCGCCGAACGTAAGGAAGCCAAGCAGGAAGAGCCGCTTGCGCCCGAACCGGTCGGCCAGGCTGCCGCCCACGAGGAGCAGGCCGGCGAAGACCATCGCATACATGTCGACGATCCATTGCAACTCGCTCGAGCTGGCGTGCAGCTCCCGGACCAACGTCGGAAGCGCAACGTTGAGGATGGTGCCGTCGACATTGACAACCAGCACGGCGACGCACAGCACGGCGAGCATTACCCAGCGCCGAGGGTCCGGTTGGTCCGCAGGGACGTGCGGGGGCTCGGGCCATTGCGTCGCGGATGGGGCGGACTCCGAACGACGCTCGCGCCGCGCGGTGCGGTCCAGCGGCTGACGTTGGCGATCGGCCATGACCCCGAGAACGTAGACCCGGCCGACGCGGTGCGCATCCGTGCTAGCCGGGCAGCCGCGCACGCGCGCCGGTCCGGTTCCGACCGTCGCCTTCGTCCGCCGGGCACGAAACGGGGGCGCCGGAGCGCCCCCGTTCCTCATGCGTTTCCGCTGGCCGGGCTCAGGCGAGTGCCTGCGCCTCCACGGTCTGCTCGTCGGGATCGACAGCGCCGAGGCTCTTGACGATCTCGACCCTGCCCTCGCGCACCTGGCCGATGTACATGTTCATCCGCACGTGATGCTGCCCAGGCACCATCTCGGCCGGGCCGCCGGGACCCACGGCGATCTTCGCGTGGTCGAGCGCCCGGATGACATCCTGCTGGTCCAGCGAGCCGGCCTCTCGCACCGCTGACTCCCACAGCCGCAGCCCGCGATACATGCCCGTGCACGCGCTCCCCGCCGTGAACATGGCACTCCCGGGAAACAGCTCGTTGTAGCGAGCGAGCAGCTCGCTGCTGAACGGGTCCTCGGCGGCCTGGTAGTAGTCCAGGCAGCCGTAGAGGCCGTCGGCCTGCTCCGCAGGGACGAGGTTGAGGAAGTTCTCGTCGAAGTACGTGCAGACGAGATGCCCACCTCGCGCCATGAACCCGGCGTCGTGGAGCTGCTGGAAAAACGGCGTGAGACCAGGCGGGACGATGGTGTTGAAGACCACCTCCGCCTCCGCGGCCATGATCTTCTCGACCGTCTCGGCGTAGTCCATGTGATCGAGGGGGTAGTAGTCCTCCTCGACGATCTCCCCGCCCTTGGCGGTGACGATCTCACGCACTCTCTGGTTCATGACCCGCGGCCAGATGTAGTCGGCCGAGGGCAGCGCCCACCGCTTGGCACCCGTCTCCTCCATCAGCCAGGGGATGAGGGGAGCCACCTGCTGCGCCGGCACGGGGCCGGTGCAGAAGATGAGCGGGTCCGACTCCTGCCCCTCGTACTGCTCGGGGTAGATGTAGAGCGTCTTCCCGTCGACGACCGCCGGCCCCTTGATGGCCTGCCGCGTCGAGCTGTAGATGCCGCCGAAGATCACGTCGACCTCGGCCTCCTGAACGAGCCGGGTGGCACAGGCCGCCGCGGCCTCGTCATCGGTCTCGCCGTCCTCGAGGTGGAGCTCCACCGGCTGGCCCAGGAGGCCCCCGGCGGCGTTGATCTCGTCGATCACCAGCTTGGCGACGTTGGCGTCCGCGACGCCCATGAAGGAGAGCGGCCCGGTCTGCTCCGCGATCACCCCCACCCTGGTCGGTCGTGTGAGCGTGGTCTCTGATGCTTCCATGATGCTTGCTCCGATCGCGACTGCGCGCTGCTGCGCTCAGGCGTCGTAGTGGTTGGCGATCTCCGCGACCTGGGGCGGGCCCTTGTGCCCGGCTTCCTTCATGATCGGCGGGACCTCGGGGTCAGAGACGAAGCTCTGCCAGCCGTCGGCGTCCCAGTCGAAGAGCGCCCAGACGCGGTCTGCCTCGTTGGGGTCGCGGAACACCTGCACGCCCTTGGAGCCGTGCTCGCGCCGCTTCTCCAGGCCCTTCGTCGAGAAGATGGCCTCGAATCGGTCGTAGTCCTCGAACGTGGTGGTTGCCAGGATCATCCTTGCCTCCTTCGATCTCGCCGCCGCCAGTCGGCGACGATGTGACGCGAGTCTCCCCCCCGCCCGCCGGGGGCGCATCGGGCAAACGCCCTATGCGGCCTGGACGAGATCCTGCTCGAAGGCCCAGACCGTGGCGGCCGCGCGGCTGCGGACACCCGACTTCTCGTACACGTGCTGCACGTGGTGCCCGACGGTCTTCGAGGAGATGCCGAGGTCCTCGCCGATCTCCTTGTTCGAACGTCCTCGTGCCAGTGAGAGGAGCACCTCCAGCTCACGTGGGGTGAGCCCTGCCGGAAGCTCCGCCGGCCGTGCCTCGACGCGGTGGCCCGCCGCGGTGAGCACGGCATCGACGACCTCGGTATCGAGCCTCCCCTCCCGCGCCTCGCGCAGGAGCTCCCTCTCCACCGCGGGGGAGTCAAGGGCCGGCCTGTATGGCCGTGCCTCGCTCATGGCCACATAGCAGTCCGCCGCGGCGAGGATTCGCGCCGCGGCGTCGAGATCCGGGCCGCGGCATCCGCGGTGATAGCCCGATCCGTCCAGCCGCTCGTGATGCGACCCGGCCAGCCGGCCGATCGGCGCGAGCGTGTCCGACTGGGCGAACGCCCTCTCCGTGTAATGCGCGTGCAGGCGCACGCGCTCCCATTCTCCGAACCCGAGCGGCCCGGGCTTCTCCCAGATCGCGTTCGATACGCCGACCCGGCCGAGGTCGTGCGCCAGCCCCGCATGCCGCAGGCCGGTGACGCCCTCGGCGGGGAGGTCCATCCGCCAGGCTGTCGCCTCCGCGAGCTCGGCGACAGCCGTGGGGTGCTTGCGCAGCCACGGGGACTTCAGGCCCGTGATCGCCGCGATCGTGCCGAACGCGCTGTCGATGTCCTCTCCCCAGAGCCAGATCGTCGGCGGGGGCTCAGCCTCCAGCGCGTACTCCCACACCCGGGTCTCGTCGAGCTCGGCGAGCAGCTCGTCGAGGTTCCGGGCCAGGAGCTCGGCAAGCTCTGGCTGGTATGCCTGGCCCGCGCGGCGAGTGAGAACGTCGCGCGCCTGCTCGGCGCCGGACGCGGAGATGAAGAGCGAGGCGTCCCTGGCGACGTGGAGCAGGCGCATCGGCAGCGGAATCCCCTCGCCGGAGACGTCGGGAATTCCCAGCCCGTCCCAGCGCGCGAAGACGAACTCGAGCGCGGCCGCGATGCTCGGGCGCAGGCCCATCCACCCCGCGAAACGCTGCGCGACCTCGCACATCGCGGCAAAGGCCTCCCGCGCCCGTGGGGCTGCGCCGGCGATCGCGGCCTCGACCAGCTTGGCCCGGGCCTCCTCGGGCTTTCCAAGCCCGACGTTGGAGCGGTAGAACTCGAGCACCTCCGCCGGGTTGGTCGGATCGACGAGGTAGAAGGCCGCCCTGTGCACGATGTCGTCGCCGAACAGCTGCGCGGCCTCGTGCCCGTTGGACGTGCACCCGGAGGCGTGCAGGAGCGCCACGTAGTAGGTGTCCGAGAGCTCCTCGGGGGAGGCGCCGGCGAGCTCGCCGAGGCGGACGGCGAGCACGGCGGATCGCAGCGCGTGCTCGAGCGGCTGCCCGGTCCCGAGGTCGGTCGCGATCGACAGCGCGCCGATGATCTCGGCCGCGCGAATCGGCCGATCCGCGGCCGCGGGCTCTCCAGACACCCTCACAGCGTCGACGCTCTCCACCTCCCGATCGTACAGCGGCCGGCTCCGACGCCCTCCGCGACCGCCACCACCCTGTCCCCGGCATAGGATGCGGCGTCCGGGCTGCCGCACCACCGGCGCGGAGCGCGAGCAGGGGTCATGGCTACGAAGGAGAGTTCAGGAATGAAGTGCATCAGGGGCAGGTTCCGCCCGACCTACGCGAACGTGACCGCGACGATTGCGCTGTTCCTCGCTCTCGGCGGGGTGGCCTACGCGTCCTTCCACCTTCCCAAGAACAGCGTCAAGTCGAAGAACATCGTCGACGGCCAGGTGAAGGCGCCCGACCTGGCGCCCAACGCCGTCAAGGTGGTGAAGCAGGTGGGCTACCGCCGGGCCGAGGGCACGCCGTCCAAGCAGCTGTTCTCCATTGCGGGGCTGAGGGTCACCGCCAGCTGCCCGGCAGGGCCGGAAGTGGTCCTCGACGCAACCACCGACACCAACAACAGCATCATCGGCCTGAGCGACGCCGAGGGGGTTGATGACGTCTTCAACAACGGTGAGCACCAGATCATCCCGCTCGACGACTACGAGGGCGTCCTCACCTACGGCCGCGGGCCATCCGCGAAGCCGGTGGTCAGCGCCACGTTCCTCGCGAACAAGTTCTCGGGGACCAACCAGTGCTCGGTCGTCGGCACCGTGGTCGGGGGGTAGGTCGAATCGGCCCAGGTGACGGAGGAGCTGACGGACAACGACGAGCTCCGGAAGGTGCCCGCTACCGTCTCAACGGCAGTGGCCGACTGGGACGACGTGCGCAGGCTCGCGCTTGAGCTTCCGGAGACGAGCGAGAGGGTCTCGCGCGACTGCGCGCAGTGGCGGGTGCGCGACAAGCTGTTCGTTTGGGAGCGGCCCCTTCGCCAATCCGACCTGGACGCCCTGGGCGGCGCGGCGCCGGCGGGGCCGATCCTCGGGGCCCGCGTCGAGGACCTCGTCGCGAAGGAGGCGCTCATCGCCGACGACCCGAAGGTGTTCTTCACGACGCCGCACTTCGAGGGCTACCCGGCGGTGCTGATCGAGCTCGAGACGATCAGCCTGCCGATCCTCGAGGAGGTCGTCGTCGAAGCGTGGTTCTGTCGCGCTCCCAAGCGGCTGGCCGCCGACTACGCGGCGGAGCGCGGGCTCTCCGCCTGAGCTTCGCCGGCGTCGTTCGCGCCTACGCCTGCTGCGCTCCCGCCTGAGCGGATCGCTCGGGAACCCGCCTCCGAGGAATTCCCCGCCGCGCCTCCAGCAGGCGCCAGGTGACCATGACCGCCCCCGCGTAGGCCCAGCCGAGCACGATGTCGAAGAAGTAGTGCTCGCCGGTGGCCATGAGCGTGACCGCCATCGCGACCGGGTAGAGAGCGAGAAGCGGCCGCCAGAGCGGCCGCACCCGCGGCCAGAGGAACATCGCGACGAGCGCCGTCATCGCAGCGTGCAGCGAGGGCACCGCGGCCACCAGGTTGACTCCGGCCTGACCCTCGGAGAACCAGCCGGCGGTGTGGGTTCCCAGCACCTCCCAGCCGCGTGCGGTGGTCCGGTGGACTCCGTGGAGAAGGCCCATCTGCTGCGCGAGCCAGGGCGGCGCGGCCGGAAAGGCGATGTAGGTGGCGAGGCCGGCCAGCGCGAGCGAGACGAGCCGCTTTGCATAGCCGAAGAACGCCAGGCGGTCGCGCGCGTAGAGGGCGCCGGCGACCACGAACGGCACGATGAAGTACGAGGTGTAGATCAGCGTGAAGGCGACGTCCCACCACATGATCACGCCCGGCCGGTGGAGATGGGCCTGCAGCCACTGGGTCGGGACCTCGCCCCCGAAGACGAAGCGGTCGAAGTCGATCATGGTGTGCGCGTGGACCCCGACGCCGAGTGAGTCGGCCGCGCCACGGGTGAAGTCGTAGGCGCACAGCACCGCCACCATGGGGAGCCAGTCCGCAACGAGGCGCAGGGCCTCACGCGGCGGGCGGCCCACCGAGGCGCACAGAAGGACCCCGCAGACCCACGCGATCACCAGCTCGCGCTGCACCGGGATGCCGTAGCGCGCGCTCCATGCGACGAGCGCGGCGGCGTAGAGGCCGATCGCGGAGCGCCGGATCAGAACCCATCGGTCCGTGCCAAGGCGAGCCGGCCCCTCAGCCGCAACGGGATTGAGCTCGAGCGTGCTCATCACCCCCCGACGCTACCCGACAGGCGGCTTCCCGGTCCGATTCGGCCGCCTAACCTGACGACGTGGCCGTCATCGACCTCGAGACCCCGTCCGGCTTGGCCCGCGCTCATGTTCGGATGCCGGCGAAGGGCCGGGTCGGGCTGGTGATGGGACACGGAGCCGGCGGCGGGGTCGAGGCGCCCGACCTCCAGGCGGCTTCCGACGCGGCGCTCGATGCCGGGCTGGCGGTGGCCCTCGTCGAGCAGCCCTACCGGGTCGCCGGGCGCAAGGCGCCGCCACGTGCGCCGGTGCTCGACGCCGCCTGGATCCCGGTCGTCGAGAGCCTGCGCGAGGGCGAGCTGAAGGGCCTGCCCCTCGTCCTCGGCGGGCGTTCCATGGGCGCCCGCGTGGCCTGCCGGACCGCCGAGGCGCTTGGCGCCGTGGCCGTCCTCTGCCTCGCGTTTCCGCTCGAGCCTCCCGCACGCGCCGGCAAGCCGCGCCAGAACCGCCAGGACGAGCTCGACGCGGTGAGGGTTCCGGTCCTGGTCGTCCAGGGCGAGTCGGACCCGTTCGGGATGCCCGCGCCCGGCCGCAGCCGCGCCGTCGTGAAGCTCGCCGGAAATCACGGCCTGAAGGCGGACCTGCCCGGCGTCCACGCCGCCGTCGCGGACTGGCTTACGGGCCTTCTCTAGAGACCCCAAGTAGCTACTCGACCAGGCGGTCGACCCTGAAGGTCCGCTCTCCGCGGGGAGTCTCGATCGTCACCTTCTCGCCCACGGGGGCGTCGCGGAGGGCCTTGCCCACCGGCGACTCCGCCGAGAGACGGCCGTCGGCGAGGTTGGCCTCCGTGGCGCCGACCAGCGTCCAAACGTTGGTCTCGCCCGACTCCACGTCCGCAACCTCGGCGGTCCGCCCGAACGAGAAGGCATCGCCGCTGCGATCGATCTCGACGACCTTCGCGTCGCGCAGCCGCTCGCGCAGCCGCTTGATGCGGGTCTCGAGGTGCGCCTGGTCCTCCTTGGCGATGTGGTACTCGGCGTTCTCGCTGAGATCGCCGAGCTCGCGCGCGGCCTTGATGCGGGCCGCCATCGCCGTGCGCGCCGGCCCCTCCAGCTGCACCAACTCCTCCTCGAGGGACTCCAGTCCCTCCGCGGTGATCGCCTCTCCGTGCGTACCCTCGGACATCGTCCTAAGCGTAGGGACGGGATAGGGTCCTCGTCGATGCAGGCGGGCTTCACGGCCATCCACCGCGGCGGCTCGGGCTCGCCCATGCTCTGCCTCCACGGCTTCACGGACACCTGGCGCAGCTGGGATCTCGTGCTTTCCGCGCTCGAGGAGCGGCACGACGTTCTCGCGCCGACGCTCGCCGGGCATGCCGGGGGGCCGGTGATCGCCGGGCCGGTTGACGACGACGCGCTCCTCGACGCGGCGGAGGCGTCGATGGATGCGGCCGGGTTCGCCACCGCCCACATCGTCGGCAACTCGCTCGGCGGCTACATCGCGCTCCGGCTCGCGGAGCGCGGCCGGGCGCGGTCGGTTGTCGCGCTCGCCCCCGCCGGAGGGTGGGCGGCGGGCGACGAGTCGTTCCGGGACACGCTCGACTACTTCGTCGAGATGCGGAAGCTGGTGGAGGTGGCGGCTCCGCACGCCGACGAGATCGTCGCGACCGACGAGGGGAGGCGGCGCGCGAGCGCCTTCATCACGACCAACTACGAGCACATCCCAGCCGAGCTTCTCGCCCACGTGATGCGCGGCGTGGCGGCCTGCGACGCCGCCCCGGCGCTGATCGAGTTCGGGCGCGACAGCGACTGGGAGCTCGACGCCGAGCGGATCGAGTGCCCCGTGCGCATCATCTGGGGCACCGGCGACAAGATCCTCGATTGGCCCGGCGCAGCCGCGCGCTGGCGCGCCGAGCTCCCCCATGCCGACTGGGTCGAGCTCGAGGGCATCGGGCACTGCCCGCAGCTGGACGTCCCCGGCGAGACGGCGGACCTGATCCTCGGCTTCACGGCCGACCGGGACCGGCCGGAGGCGCGGTAGGGTCGCAACCATGGCGGACGCGGCCACCTCACCCACCCAGCTCGATGCGCTCATCCTCGCCGGGGCGGATGCCCAGCTCGACGCGATGGCGAAGGGCGAGGCGACGTCGCGCGCCATCACCGAAGCCTGCCTGGCGCGCATCGAGCGCCTGGACCCGCAGCTCAACGCGTTCCGCGTGGTCCTGAGGGACGAGGCCCTGACCGCGGCGGACGCCGCCGACAAGCGGCGGGCGGCGGGCGAGAGCGCGCCGCTTCTGGGTGTGCCCGTCGCCATCAAGGAGGACGTCGAGCAGGCGGGTCAGATCACCACCTTCGGGACCGGCGCGGTGGATACCCCGGCCGGCGACGACAGCGAGGTCCTGAAGCGCCTGCGAGCGGCCGGCGCGGTCGTGGTCGGCAGGACCAACGCGCCCGAGCTCCTGATCTTTCCGTTCACGGAGTCGAAGACCTGGGGCGACACCCGCAACCCGTGGGACGTGTCGCGCACGCCCGGTGGCTCGAGCGGCGGGTCGGCGGCCGCCGTCGCCGCCGGCATGGTCGGCCTTGCCCTGGGCTCCGACGGCGGCGGCTCGATTCGCATCCCGTCCGCGTGCTGCGGCGTGTTCGGGCTGAAGCCGACGCGGGACCTCATCCCGACCGCCCCGCACTCGGACGCCGACCACGGCTGGCAGGGACTTGGCGTCTACGGGCCGATCTCGCGGACGGTGCGCGGCGCGGCGCTCTTCATGGACGCCACCGCGGACCCGCCCCACGGGCAGACGTTCGCCGAGGCGGCCAACGCGGGGCCCGGCGCCCTGCGCATCTCCGTGGCGACCAAGCCGCCCCTTCCCGGGCCGGTGGACAAGGCGTGGATCGCGGCCACGCGACACACCGCGGACGTCCTGCGCGGTGCAGGGCACACCGTCATGGAGGGCTCGCCGAAGCTGCTCCCGGCGCTCCTCAACTTCATGCCCCGCTACCTCAAGGGCATTCAGCGAAGCGGCGAGGCCCTGGGCCACGAGGACCGCTTCGAGCCGCGCACCCGGGGGATGATGAGGCTGGGCCGGCGCATCCCCGACCGCCTCCTCGCGCGAGCCCGCCGGCGGGAGGAGGAGATGGCGGCCACGATCGCCGGGTTCTTCGACGAAGTCGACGTTCTGCTCCTTCCCGCTCTTGCCGCTCCTCCGGTCCCCGTCGGGAAGTGGCGCAAGCGGGGCGCCCTCTACACCTTCAACGGAGTCGGAAGGTGGACGCCGTTCACGCCGCCGTTCAACGCCACGGGACAGCCGGGAGCGGCCGTGCCCGCCGGGCTCAGCGACGCGGGGCTGCCGCTGGCCGTGCAGCTGATCGGGCGCCGCGGCGAGGACCGCCTGCTGCTGTCCCTTGCCGCGCAGCTCGAGCGCGAGCAGCCCTGGGCGGCACGCCGCCCGCCGGTCAGCTGACGCTCAGCCCGGAGGCTCCAGCAGGATCAGGTTCGGGCCATCGCCGCCGGGCGCGACGTCGCCGAGGTCCACGCTCGACGCCTTTGCGCGATGGACGTCGCCATCCGGAAACCTGGCGATGAACTCGTCCGGCGGCTCGAGGAAGCCGATCCTCTCGGTGCGGTAGTGCATCGGCACGACCCAGCCCGGCCGGAGGCGCTCCACCACGGCCCACGCGCCATCCGGCCCGATCGTCGGGCCCGCGCCGACGGGGATGAAGAGCAGGTCGACGTCGCCGATGGCCTCGGCCTGCTCCTCGCGGAGCTCGGCCTGCCCGAAATCGCCGAAGTGGCACACGCGCTTCCCGGCAAGGGAGAAGACCATGATCGAGTTCGGCCCGCGCTCCGTCCCGGCGCGGCGGTCGTGCTCGGAGGCGACGGCCGTGACCTCGCCGAGCGCGCTCTCGAGGCTGCCGGCCGTGGAGCGCAGCACCTCGGGCGACCCCCCGATCACCTCGGCGGCGTTGTGGTCGAGGTGCTCGTGGGTGACGAGGACCAGGTCCGCCTCCACCCCCTCGATGGCGGGGTACTCCCAGCGGATGCCCCGGCCCTCCATCGGGCCCATGTCGCCGAACGGGTCGATGAACACGCGCTTGCGGTCCGCCTCCACCAGGAAGGCGGACTGTCCGTGCCAAGTGATCTCCATCGTCATGTGGACCCTTCTCCGGCCAGTGCCTTCGAGGTCGACGCGGCGACCGGGTCGCTCGCCCCGGCCTCCCCCTCCACGTAGCGGGTGCCCCGCTGCCACGACGCGAACGCGGCGAGCAGGCAGGCGGCGATCGCGAAGATGAACGCCTCGTGGAGGCCCGTCTCGAACGGACCCGAGATCAGCTGCGGGAAGAACGAGCGGCCGGTGATCGTCGCGGCGGCGTGATGGGGCAGTGATGCGAGGACGTGGTGGCCCAGCACCTGATGCGCCGGGTTGTACCCCAGGAAGGCCGAGAAGAGGACGCCGATCGGCGGGGTGCTCGCCGCCGCGTGGGCCGCGTGGGCCGGGACGCCCTGGGCCTGGAGGCCGCTGGAGAGCGCGCCGGGAAGGTCGCTGGCGAGCCCGGCGATCATCAGGCTGAAGAAGATCCCCACCGAGAGCACCTGGGCGGAGTTCTGGAAGGTCTGGTTCATTCCGCCGCCGGCGCCGCGCGAGTCGGCGGGCAGGCTGTTCATCACGCCGGCGCGATTGGGCGACGCGAAGACGCCCATCGAGAGGCCGCACATGAGGAGGACGAGCGCGAACGCCACGTAGGAGAAGTTCACCGGAAGCAGCATGAGGAGGCCGAAGCTCACCGCCGTCCCGAGCATGCCGCCGGTGGCGAAGGGGCGCGCGCCGTAGCGGTCGGAGAGGTAGCCGGACGCGGGACCGGCGATCATGAACCCGGCGGTCAGCGGGAGCATGTAGATGCCCGCCCACAGGGGCGTGTCGGCGAAGTCATAGCCGTGCTGAGGGAGCCAGACTCCCTGCAGCCAGATGATCAACATGAACATCAGGCCGCCCCTCGCGACCGCCGAGAGGAAGGTCGAGATTGTCCCGTAGGAGAACGCCCGGATCCTGAAGAGGCTGAGGCTGAACATCGGGTTGGGGGCCCGGCGCTCGAAGACGACGAACGCGACGAGGCAGGCCGCGCCGCCGGCCAGGAGCGCGATCACCCCGGGGCTGGCCCAACCCACGCTCGACGCGCCGTATGGGCGGATCCCGTAGGTGACCGAGACCATGATCAGGACGAGCCCGAGCGCGAAGAGGATGTTGCCCGGCCAGTCGATCGGCTCGCGCCTGCGAACGCCGATCTCGCGCAGCTTCCTGTACGACCAGACGGTCCCGAAGAGCCCGAAGGGGACCGAGACCAGGAAGACCATCCGCCAGCTGATCGGCGCCAGCAGGCCGCCGAGCACGAGCCCCAGGAACATCCCGGTTACGCCGACGATGTTGTTGATCCCCAGGGCCATGCCGCGCTGGTTCGCCGGGAACGCGTCGGTGAGGATCGCCGCCGAGTTCGCGAGCAGGAAGGCGGCGCCGACGCCCTGGACGATGCGGAACACGATCAGGAAGGTCGCGCCGTCGCGACCCGTGAGCCAGTCGACCGCCAGGAGCAGCGAGGCGGCCGTGTAGATGACGAAGCCGAGGTTGAACATCCGCACCCGCCCGAACATGTCTCCCAAGCGCCCGAGGCTGACGATCAGGACGCTCGAGACGACGAGGAACCCGAGGATCATCCACAGCAGGTAGAAGCTGTTCGCGGGGTCGAGCGGGTCCAGGTGGATGCCGCGGAAGATGGCGGGCATCGCGATCAGCGTGATCGAGGCGTCGATCGTCGCCAAAAGGACGCCCAGGGTCGTGTTCGAGAGGGCGATCCACTTGTAGCCGTCGTCCTGCACTTGTTCTACAGTTTACCTGAACAGTTTGCCTGTACAGTTTCAGGAGGAGTCCGACGGTGACCAGGAGCACGGACACGGCGCTAGTCGCGAGCGAGCTGCGCGCGGTGCTCGGCCGACTGGTGCGCCGCCTGCGCGCCGAGCTCAGCTTCCCGATGTCACAGGGTGCGGTGCTCGGGCGCCTGGACCGCGAGGGCGCGCAGAGCGTCAGCGAGCTCGCCGCGGCCGAGCGGGTGCGCCCGCAGTCGATGGCGCAGACCGTGGGTGATCTGGAGGCGGCCGGGCTCGTCGGCCGCAGCCCGGACCCGGACGACGGCCGGCGCTCGCTCGTCGAGCTGAGCACGGCGGGACGCGAGCGCCTCGAGGACGATCGCCGCAACCGGGCGGGCTGGCTCGCTCAGGCGATGGAGAACGAGCTCTCCGCGCGCGAGCGCGCGGTCCTGGCCGAGGCCGTGGAGCTCCTGCGGCGCGTGGCGCAGTCGGACGCCTGAGACGCTCCGGCTCGCTGCTCGATCGGCCTACGGCCCGGGGCCCGTCCAGCCCGCCGCGTAGCAGGGCGCGGATCCGCAGGGGTCGATGATCTTGCCGTTCGGCATGATGAACTGCGCGATCTGGTGGCGGATGTCCGCCGACGTGTTGATGACCGTGTCGTGCGGATCGACGCCGAAGGAGTCGTCCGGCGCGGTGTTGGTGATCGGCGCGGAGTCGGTACCGAGGACGTCATCGGGGTTGGAGCTGTTCGGGTCGTCGCGCTTCGGCCCGATGTCCCACACGAAGAACCCGTTCCCGTCGGCCGCCGACCCGCTCAGGTTGCCGAGCGTGTCGAGGTCCGGGAAGAACTTCGGGAACGCGGCCCGCCCGGGGTCGAGGGCCGGAAGGCGCAGCGGCGCCCCGATCGTGCGCGCTTCGACCTCCGTCGTCACGTTCGAGACCTGATGGTCACCGTAGGCCATGTCGATCAGCACGTGGTGCGCCGGGGTTCCGGGCAGCGGGTCCGACGTCATGTGGTTGGCGTAGCCGTCCGGCTCGCCGCGGTCCCACTCCATCTGGATCATCGAGAGGATGAGCGGGCGGATCGACTCGTCCGGATACGAGGGGTAGAGGATCAGCGCGTAGTCGGAGAAGTCGACGCTACGCGTGAGCAGGGTCGAGTAGTTCATGCCCGGGACGTAGAGCACGGTGCGCGTGACATCGGGCTCGATCGCGGTCAGCGCGCCGCCCGCGATGCCGCCCTGGCTGTTGCCGTAGTAGTAGACGCCCTGGTCGGTCCGGATCGCGGACTGGCCGCCGAACTGGAACGCCGGGTCGCCGGAGAAGCCGCCCTTGCCGGCAGGCAGCGCGAGCAGGCGGTCCAGGTAGATCCAGTCCACGAAGCCCTGCTGCAGGCGGTCCGGCAGCGCCGGGAACTTCGAGAGGTCGGCCAGAGCCGGGATCGCCTCAGGGCCCACGTCCTCGTCGGCCATGCCGATGAAGTCCGTGGCGCAGGTGATCACGCCCTCGTCGTTGCCGAGCTCGCGGACGTTGGTCGTGTGGACCTCGCTCGCGTCGCCGAACAGGCCGTGCCCGTACATGGCCGGGCGGTCGGCGTGGGTCACCGTGTAGCTCCCGGAGCCGGGGCTCGACTCGGTCACCGCCGACTGCGGGATGTTGCAGGTGAAGTTGGCCGTGTAGGTGTTGCCCGCCATCTGCTGCGGCAGGCCGTTTGACCCGAGGTTGAACTTCGAGCCCGACGGGCAGCCCATCTGGTTCAGATAACACGGCACCTGGAACGTCCCGGTCACCTCGCGGACGTTCTGGGTCGCATGGCTGCCGGTGAGCGCCTCGTGGCCGGAGCCCGGGCTCGGCTCGTCGACGGTCTGGACGTCGGTGACCGTGAAGTCCGGGGCGTCGCCCTGCATGACCCCGTCGCCCGGCGAGTCGTCGCCGAGCTGGGAGAGCGCGTCGTCGCGGATGTGGAGCATCCGCCCCGTGATGTTCTCGGTGCTGGCCACGGTGAAGTCCCAGGCGTCGTAGAGGTTCTTGCGCTGGATCCCGGCCCTGCCGAGCGTCTTGAAGATCGAGTCGAAGTGGGCCCTGCGGCTCTCGATCGACTTGTCGCCGGTCTTGACCTGGTCGCGGTAGAGCGCGAACCCGGGTGGCGCCGCGAGGGTGTGGCCGCTCGCGTTCTTCAGGTTGCGCATCGCGACGATGTAGCGGTGGCCCTCCTTCAGGTTCTTGCCCACGCGGATGATGAAGTCCGTGGTGTCCGGGCTGGTCGCGGTGGAGTCGAGCTCGGTCCAGATCAGCTGCCGCTTGCCGGTCTTCGCGTCGATCAGGACGACCGGCTGCTTCTTCGCGAACGAGGCGTCCATGTTGGTGAGCGGGACAGCGCCCGTCTTCTTGAATGCCTTCGGCGTGTCAAGCCCCGGAACCCGGGTGACGATGCTGACCCCCGGGCTGAAGCCGTCGCTTCGATTCAGCTCGGTCGGGTCGATGTGGACGTCGTTGCGGTTGACCGGCGTCGCCTGCGGGCTCAGGTTGACCCGCCGCCCGGTGCCGGTCGACTTGTCCTTGACCGTGAAGTGGTCGCTCGGCCACGGGAACAGGCAGTTCTGGCCCGGTGCGGCGATCGTCTCGCAGTGCTTGGCGTTCGCCAGTGCCGCGCACTGCGGCACTGTCTGCTTGACCTTGCCCGAGTCACGGTCGAGGACCTTCGCCTTCTTCGCCGTTACGGCGGTGACGGTGAGCTTCGGCGCTCCACAGCCCTCGAGGACCTCCTTACCCGACTTGTTCAGGTGCAGCACGACGTGCTTGGCGCCCTTCTTAAGGTGGGCCTTGGTGGTGAGGAACGGGTGCGCACCGGAGTCCTTGGCGGAGAGCTCGAGGCCGACTTTGGCGGCGTCCGAGGCCTTCGCCCCGACCCTGAGCTTGCCCGCCTTCAGGAGCTTGGCGTCGACGCTCGACGGGACGCTGAGCTTGACTTTCGGCCCTCCGCGGTGTCCACCCGCCGCCAGGGCGGACCCCAGCCCGATCGTCGCCATCGCCGCGATCACCACGACGACCGCAATCCAACACCTGCGCCTACCGGCCAACTCGCACCTCTCTCCTCAAACCTCAGCTCCCCAGCTGCTTGGCCAGCCAACCTATCACCCGCCCGGCTGGGCGTGAATACTGACCGCCGTGCCGCGGCTCCTCACCATTCCCATCAGCCACTACTGCGAGAAGGCGCGGTGGGCGCTCGACCGGGCGGGGATCTCCTACGCCGAGGAGCGCCACGTGCAGGGGATCCACCGCGTGGCGGCACGGCGGGCCGGCGGCGGCCGGACCCTGCCGGTCCTCGTCACCCCCGAAGGGGCCATCGGCGAGTCGGAGGAGATCATGGACTGGGTCGACGAGCGGACCCCGGAGGAGTGGCGTCTGTTCCCGGCGGCGCCTGCGCAACGCACCGAGGTGCTGGACCTCTGCCGCCACCTCGACGCCGAGCTCGGTCCGCGAGCCCGACGACTCATGTACGCGCACATGCTCGGCGACCCAGGCCTCGCCCTGCGCTTCAACAACGCGGGCGTCCCCAGGTGGGAGGACCGCGCGATTCGCTGGGGCTGGCCGCTGGCGAGGCGCTTCGTGGAGCGCGAGCTGGGAATGAGGCCGGGCATCGAGGTCGAGGACGAGGCCGCCGTCTGGCTCGAGCTCGACTGGGTGGGCGAGCTCCTCGCCGACGGGCGTCCTCACCTGTGCGGCGAGCGCTTTGGCGCCGCCGACCTGACCTTTGCCGCGCTCTGCGCGGCGGTGATCTTCCCGCCGGGCTACGGCGTCGAGCTGCCGCAACCGGATGTGCTGCCGCGGCTCACGGCCAAGCTCGTCGATCGAGCTCGCGCCCATCCCGCCGGCGCCTACGCGATGGAGCTGTTCGCGACGCATCGCCGCCGGCTAGCCGGCGGCGACTGGCCCTGAGCTCAGCCCGCAAGCCCGATCACGTTGCCGTCCGGGTCGCGCATCCAGGCGAGCGTCGGGGGTCAGGCCCCGTTCACATTCAACGCTTCGGCTGCCAGAAGGCGAGCTCCCCGGCAACCGGTGTGGCGATCACGCTTCTGAATCCCGCCGGGCCCTCCCGCGGCTCGAGCAGCACGGACGCGCCGAGCGAGCGTGCGCGCTCCGTGGCCGCCTCGATTCCGCCGACCTGCACGTAGGGAAGCCACGAGGGGCGCGCGGTCGCGCACTCGACGATGCCGCCGCCGAGGCGGCTGGCGAGATCGAGGGCCAGGTAGGAGCCGCTGGCCGCGTCGATCCGCTCGCCCGGCCATCGGCAAAGCTCGGCGTAGAACGCGCGTGCGCGCTCCAGGTCTCCGGTGTGGAGCTCGAGGTGGACAACCGGATTTGCGACCTTGTGCCTCATTGCCCTACCCATCCGACTGCGGCGTGCCCGGAAAATCATCGGTTGGGCGATGAGTCCGAGGCGCGCGCGGCGTCTAACCTGGTGTGCCGATGGACGTCGGGACCACCGAGAGCAGCGCTCGCGAGCAGCAGCTCCTGGCGTCGGCCCGCGCCGGTGACGAAGGAGCATTCGAGAGCATCGTCGCGATGCGGCGCGCCGAGCTCCAGGCGCACTGCTACCGGATGCTCGGCTCCACCCACGACGCCGAGGACGCGCTCCAGGAGGCGCTCGTCCGCGCCTGGCGCGGCCTGCCGCGCTTCGAGGGCCGCAGCTCGCTGCGCTCGTGGCTCTACAAGATCGCCACGAACACCTGCCTGGATGCGATCGGCAGGCGTCCCAAGCGCGTGCTGCCAATCGACTACGCGCCGGCGGGCGACCCGCACGAGGGGCCCGGGGAGCCGGTGATCGAGTCCGTCTGGGTCGAGCCCTTCCCCGACGAGCTGATCGGCGTGGAGGACGGCTACGCGGGGCCCGAGGCGCGCTACGAGCAACGCGAGGCCGTCGAGCTCGCGTTCATTGCCGCGCTCCAGCACCTCCCGGCGACGCAGCGCGCGGTGCTCGTTCTCCGCGAGGTGCTCGGGTTCTCCGCCAAGGAGACGGCCGAGCAGCTCGAGACGACCACGGCATCCGTCAACAGCGCCCTTCAGCGCGCGCGGTCGACGCTCGACGAGAAGCTTCCCGACCAGACACAGCAGGCGACGCTGCGCGCGCTTGGCGACGAGAAGGTGAAGGAGATCGTCGACCGCTACCTGGAGGCCTGGGAGACCAACGACGTCGACACGGTGGTGGAGATCCTCGCCGAGGACGCCAACTTCGCGATGCCCCCGCTGGCGAGCTGGTTCACCGGTTCGGAGGGGATCCGCACCTTCCTCGAGCTCTCGCCGATGTCCGGCGACTGGCGCTGGAAGGCGGTGCAGGTTCAGTCGAACGGCCAGCCCGCGCTCGCCTTCTACGCCTGGAACGAGGAGGAGCAGGCCTACCGGCGCTTCGCGCTCAACGTGCTCACGTTCCGGGGCGAGCGGATCGCCGACGTCACCGCGTTCATCGCGCGCGTACCGCCCGCGCCCGACCGCGAGGTGGTCAGGCGCATGCCCGATCATGCGGCCGACCCGGACGCGATGGCGGCCGCCTTCGACTGGTTCGAGCTCCCCGAGACGCTCGGCTGAGCGCCACGGGCCGATTCCGGCCGCTCGCTAACCTCGGACGAGCGATTAGTTCGCGCCGCTCCGGCCGTCTCTATGGGAAAGGAGACGAGTAGGGAGCCGCAGACGCATGACCGAAACTCAGACAGACATGAACACCGAAGACCGCTCGCGCTGGATAGCGCTCTACGTGCTGTGCGCGGGCGTTCTGATGATCGTCCTGGACGCGACCGTGGTGAACGTCGCCCTGCCGTCGATCCAGGACGACCTTGGCTTCTCGCAGTCCGGTCTTGCCTGGGTGGTGAACGCGTACCTGATCGCGTTCGGCGGCCTCCTGCTCCTCGCGGGCCGGCTTGGAGACCTGATCTCCAAGCGGGGCGTGTTCCTGAGCGGCCTCGTGGTCTTCACCCTTGCCTCGGCGCTCTGCGGGCTCACCCAGAGCCAGGGGCTCCTGGTCGGAGCGCGCTTCGTCCAGGGGATCGGCGGGGCCATGGCCTCGGCCGTAATCCTGGGGATGATCGTCACGATGTTCCCCGAGCCGCGGGAGCAGGCCAAGGCAATCGGCGTATTCAGCTTCGTCGCCTCGGCCGGCGGGTCGATCGGCCTGCTTGCCGGCGGCGTGATCACCCAGAGCATCAGCTGGCACTGGATCTTCTTCATCAACATCCCGATCGGGATCGCGACCTTCGTCCTCGCGCGGCGGCTCGTCGAGAACGACCGCGGGGCGGGCTTCGGCACGGGCGCGGACGTCCTCGGCGCCGTCCTGATCACGAGCTCGCTGATGCTCGGCGTCTTCACGATCGTCCAGCCGGCCGCCCAGGACGGCTGGACCTCGCCGCAGACGCTCGGCCTCAGCGCCGCCTCGCTTGCCCTGCTGGGCGCCTTCATCGCGCGCGAGGCGACGGCGTCGAACCCCCTGATGCCCCTGCGCATGTTCCGCTCGCGCAACGTGGCGGGCGCCAACCTGATCCAGGCGCTGACGGTGGCCGGGATGTTCGGGATGTTCTTCCTCGGCGTCCTCTACCTGCAGCGCATCCTCGGCTACGACGCCCTGAAGACCGGCCTCTCGTTCCTGCCCGTGACGATCGTGATCGGCACCCTCTCGCTGCGCTACGCCGAGGTCCTGATCACGAGGTTCGGCGCGCGCCGGATCCTGATGCCCGGCCTGCTCTTCATCGGCGCCGGCCTGGCGCTCTTCGCCCGGGTGCCCGTGGACGGCAGCTACCTCACCGACGTGCTGCCCACCAACCTCCTCATCGGCACCGGCGTGGGCGTCACCTTCCCGGCCCTCATGACGCTGGCCATGTCGGGCGCCACCCGCGAGGACGCCGGCCTCGCCTCGGCTCTGGTCAACACGTCGCTCCAGGTTGGGGCGGCGATCGGGCTGGCCGTCATCGCGACGCTCTCCGCCACGCACACGCAGAACCTCATCGACGACGGCACGCCGGTGAAGGAGGCCCTCACCAACGGCTACCACGTGGGCTTCTGGGTCTCCGTTGGCCTGGTGGCGGCCGCCGCGACCGTCGCCGTGACCGTGGTGCGGCCCGAGCGCGAAGCAGCTCGCGAGGTGGACGGCGAGGCCGCGCTGCCGGCGGAGGCCAGCTAGGGCCCCCGCGAGGGGAGTGTTACGTTTGCCCTTCACTACCAGGAGGGACGAGACATGCGAATGAGGTTGCTTTGGGTCGCGGCACTTGCGGCCCTGGGCGCTCTGGCGTTCGCCGGCATCGCCATGGCAGGCGGCAAGGCGGACACGAAGGTGACGATCAAGGCCGAGTCCGACGGCTTCTTCGGCTTCGTCAAGAGCTCCAAGCCGAAGCAGTGCGCCAACGGGCGCAAGGTCATTCTCTACAAGCAGCGGGGCGATGCTCCGAACCGCCACGTCGATCAGAAGATCGGCAGCGACATCGCGCAGGCGAACGGCGACAAGTACATGTGGTCGACCGGCAACACCGGCAAGCCGCATGGCGACTACTACGCGTTCGCCAAGCACACGACGAAGTGCAGGGCGGACTACAGCAGGACGGTTTCTGCCTGAGGACCTTTAGGTCCGAAAAGCAGCATGGGCGGTGGGGAGGGGCTTTAGCCCCGAAACGAGGGTGTAAGGCGCGGAGCGCCGCACATGATTGGACGGCGAGGCCGTCCGCAGGTGATTCACCGTAGGTCGACCGCCGCCGGGAAGCAACGAAACGCGACCCGGCGGTGACGGCTTGCCTGGCCGGGCGTAGCCTTCGCCCGAAGAAGCTTTAGCCGGTCACCTTCGAGAGTCGTCTTCGCCTGGCTTGTGGCGCTTTCGCTCTCTACCGGATCGCGCCTTGCACCCTAGCCCCGCGTGCCAGACGGCGCAACCCGCATTCCCGCAAATCGCGGGAACTTGTTCGCTGAAATCGCCCTGATCAGCCCGCCGGCCCGGGGTCCAGCGTGCGCGCCGTGCCCGACCGGCGAACATCTCGCTGATCGGGAAACGTCCCGAGCACCCGGTCGGAGAGGTTCTGGGTGATGCCGTGCCAGTAGTGCTCGTTCTTGAAGTGGTGCAGGCGGTGCGAGCGCCAGACGGACCGGTAGTAGCGCGACCGCGGCCGGTAGGCGGTGTGGATGAGGAAGTGCGTCCACTCGTAGACGAGGATGGCCACGTAGTCGGCGAGCGCCGCGCTCAGGGCGACGCCCAGCGGCACGGGGCCCGCGACGAGCCCGACGAGCAGCGCTGGGACGCCGACGGCGACGGGCACCGCCAGCAGGAGCAGCGCGGCGGCCTCGGCCGGGGCGAGCAGGATCATCGAGAGGTCGTTCGGGGACTCATGGTGCTCGCGGTGGGCGCGCGCCGGGGCGGCGTCGATTCGCCGGCCGCGGAGCTTCCAGGGCCGCATGTGCAGGAGGTAGACGTGGATCGCCCACTCGCCGAACGGGTAGACCGCCAGGGCGAGCGCGACGGCCGCCACGTCGCGCCAGTCGAAGTCGCCGACGGCCACGCGCGTCGCCGCCAGCAGCGCGATGCCCGCGAGGAGGATCCGGGGCGAGCGCTTGCGAGCGAACTCGCGGCGGGCCTGAGCCAGGGTCTTCACCTCGCGGCTCCAGCGTGCTGGGTCTTCGCTCACGGCCCACCAAGGGTAGTCCGGCGAACTCGCCGCCACGCCGGTGAGAGGTGGGAGCGGGCGGGCTAGCCGCGGAGGCGTTCCGGGGTGACCTCCTCAGCGCCCTGCTCCCGGGAGTCGCCCCGGTCGCTCGGCCAGGAAAGCGCAGGAACTTCAACCGGCCGGCGGCGTCGAGATCGCCGCTTTGCGGAAGGTAGCCACGGCGCCGGACACCCAGACGGACTTCCTGTGAAGGAAGAGAAAAGCGACCCGGGGGTGTCGGCCTGCCTGCCCGAACGTAGCCTTCGTCCGAATAAGCGTTAGCCGGTCACCTTCGAAAGTCGTCTCCGCCTGGCTTCAGGCGGTTTCGCTCTCTCCCGGATCGCGGCTCGCAACCTATACCGCCCTCCGCGCGCCTGCACGGGGCGTTTCCGCACTTTGCGGGTTCGAGTTTCGATCGAATAGGCTGCGCGCCCGATGCCCACCGTCCGCGAAGCCTCGCTCGATCTTCTCCGCCGTCACGGGATGACCACCATGTTCGGCAACCCGGGCTCGACCGAGCTGCCGATGCTCGCCGACTTCCCCGACGACTTCCGCTACTTCCTCGGGCTCCAGGAGGCCGTGGCGGTGGGCATGGCCGACGGCTACGCGCAGGCGAGCGGCAACGTCGGCCACGTCAACCTCCACACGGCCCCGGGAGTCGGCAACGGCATGGGCGCGATCTTCAACGCGCAGGCCAACCACACCCCGCTGCTCGTTACCGCGGGCCAGCAGGCGCGCGAGCTGGTCACCCTGCAGGCCAACCTCACCAACCGCGACGCGACCCGGATGCCGCACCCGCTGGTGAAGTCGAGCTTCGAGCCGCCGCGCGCCCAGGACGTCCCGCTGGCGCTCGGCCGCGCGATCCATCTCGCCCAGAGCCCCGCCAAGGGCCCGACCTTCGTCTCGATCCCGATGGACGACTGGTCCGCCGAGGTCGACGAGGTTGGCGTCAGGCCGGCGATCGACCGGGCCGTGACCGCGCGGCCCGGCCCCGACGCTGCGTCGCTCGACCGCTTGGCGGCGCGGCTCGAGCAGGCCAAGCGACCGGTGTTCGTCGCGGGTCCCGACATCGACGCCAGCGGCGCGTGGGACCTGGCAATCGCCCTCGCGGAGCGCCAGAGCCTGCCCGTGTACGCCATCCCGGCGACCGGCGGCGGGCGCCTCGGGTTCCCCGAGGGCCACCCGAACTTCCGCGGCCTGCTGCCGCCGGCGATCGGACCGGTCGGCGAGACGCTCAAGGACTTCGACCTGGTCATCGTCGCCGGCTCGTCGGTCTTCCCGTACTACCCGAACATCCCGGGGCCGTTCCTCGCCGAGGGGACCGCCCTGGTCCAGATCACGGCAGACGCGGACGAGGCGGCCCGGGCGCCGATGGGCGACGCGGTCGTGGGCGACGTCAAGGCGGCCCTCGAGGGCCTGCTGGAGCGGGTGGGCGAGGCCGGCCGCGATGCGGGCGAGCCACTGCCGGACCCGGTGGCGGGCGAGGAACAGGACCCGATCACCGGGACGGCCGCGATGCACGCGCTGGGGCAGGTGTTCCCCGAGGACGGGATCGTGGTCCTCGAGTCGCCCTCCTCGACGATGGCGCTTCGCAACCAGCTGCGGATCTCAAGGCCCGGCAGCTACTACTTCGGCGCCGGCGGGGGCCTCGGCTTCGGCCTGGCGGCCGCGGTTGGCGTGCAGATCGCCCAGCCCGACCGGCCCGTCGTGTGCGTGGTGGGCGAGGGCTCGGCCCAGTATGCGATCACCGCCCTGTGGAGCGCGTCGACCTACTCGGTCCCGTTGACCATCGTCGTCCTGCGCAACAGCGAGTACGCGATCCTCAAGTGGTTCGCCGGCATCGAGAGCGTCGGCGGCGCGCCCGGCCTCGATCTGCCGGCGCTGAGCTGCCTCGCCGTGTCCGAGGCCTACGGCGTGCCCTCGACCGAGGTGACAGGCGGGCACGACGAGCTGGTCGAGACCCTGCGCGAAGCGGTCGCCGCGGACGGGCCGAGGCTGGTCGAGGTGCCGGTGGCGCCGGGGATGTGGCTCTTCTAGAGAAGCCCCCGGTCGCACGGCCTCCCGGCGACGCCGCGAGCGATCGCGCGCCGGACTGGGTGGCCGGTGGAACGCCGGAGCCGCTGCGCTCCGAGCTCGAGGCGCTGCTCGGCGCGGACCGCCTGCGCACCCGGCCCATCGACCTGGTGAGCTACGCGTCGGACGCCAGCCCCTACCGCATGATCCCCAAGGTCGTGGTCGTGGCGCGCGAGCCGCAGGACGTCGCCAAGGTGCTCGACTACGGCCGCGCCAAGGATGTCCCGGTGACCTTCAGGGCCGCCGGCACCAGCCTCAACGGTCAGGGGCAGGGCGGCGGGATCCTCGTCGACGTCCGCCGCCATTTCCGGGGCGTCGAGGCTCTGGACGACGGGGCGCGGGCGCGGGCGCGCCCGGGAACGATTCTCGGCCACGTGAACCGCGTCCTCGCGCCCTACGGGCGCAAGCTCGGGCCCGACCCGGCGAGCACGGACATCGCGACGGTGGGCGGCGTCGTCGCCAACAACTCCGGTGGCATGCGCTGCGGGACTCGCTGGGACTCCTACTCCACGGTCGCGGCGATGCAGTTCGTGACCGCCTCGGGCGAGCTGATCGACTCCGCGGCCGACGGCGCGGAGGAGCGCTTCGCGGCCGCGGAGCCCCAGCTCGCGGCGGAGCTTGGCGCTATCCGCGAGGAGATCCTCGCCGACGAGGAGCTCACCGCCCGGATCCGCCGGAAGTTCGAGATCAAGAACACCACGGGCTACCGGCTATGCGCGTTCCTGGACGCGGAGACCCCACTCGAGATCTTCCGCCGCCTCTTGGTGGGCTCGGAGGGCACGCTTGCGTTCATCGCTGAGGCCACCTTCGAAACGGTGCCGCTCCCCGCCCGGACGACGCTTGCCTGGATCCACTTTCCCGACGTCCCGTCCGCGATCGCCCCGGTGACCAGCCTGGTCGAGGCCGGCGCAAGCGCGGTCGAGCTGATGGTCGCGCCGGCGCTGATCGCGGCCGGCTGGTCGATGACCGGCGCACCGGAGTACTTCAAGGAGCTCGAGCCGGGCTCGGCCGCGCTGCTCGTGGAGTTCGGGGGCGATGACGACGCCTCTCTGGACGCCAGCGAGGCCAGGGCGCTCGAGATCCTCGGCGACCGGGAGCTCCTGCGCGAGGTCGAGTTCACGCGCGAGCCGGAGCGGGTTGAGCTCTACTGGCGGATCCGCGAGGGCCTCCACGGCCTGGCCGGGCGGCTGCGGCTGCCCGGCACCGCGCTGATCGTGGAGGACGTCTGCGTGCCGCCGGCGCGGATCGCGGAGGCGACGGAGGACCTGCGGGCGCTGCTTGGCGAGCACGGCTTCCTGCCGGGCGCCGCGGGCCACGCCTCGGCGGGGAACCTCCACTTCATGCTCACCCCCGACTTCTCGAAGCAGGAGGACCTGGACCGCTACGAGGCGTTCATGGGCGGCCTGGTGGAGCTGATCCTGGACCGCTACGACGGCTCGCTCAAGGCCGAGCACGGAACCGGAGTGAACATGGCGCCGTTCGTGGAGCGGGAGTGGGGCGCGAAGGCCACAGCGCTGATGTGGCGCGTGAAGCGCGCCGCGGACCCGGATGGCGTCCTCGGGCCCGGCGTGCTTCTGAACGACGACCCCGGCTGCCACCTCAAGAACCTGCGGACCACGCCCGCGATCGAGGAGGAGGCAACGGCGTGCGTGGAGTGTGGCTTCTGCGAGCCCGTCTGCCCAAGCCGTCACCTGACGCTGACGCCGCGCCAGCGCATCGTGGTGCGCCGCGAGATGGCCCGCCAGCCCGAGGGCTCGCCGGTCCTCGCGGCGCTCCAGGCCGAGTACGAGTACGACGGCCTCGAGACCTGCGCCGCCGACGGCTCCTGCCGGCTCGTCTGCCCGGTCGGGATCGACACCGGCAAGCTCGTCAAGTCGTTCCGCACGGCGCAGCATTCCGAGCGCTCCGAGCGGATCGGCCTGCGGGTCGCGGAGCGCTGGGCACGGGTCGAGCAGGCGGGACGCGCCGGCCTGCGCGTCGGCCACGCCATCTCGCGCATCGCGGGCGACACGCCGATGGTCGAGCTGAGCAGAGGGGCACGCGCCGCCCTCGGCCGCGAGCTGGTGCCCGAGTGGGGCGAGGCCATGCCGCGCGCGGCGCCTCCCGCGTTGCCCGCCACCGGCCGCCCGGGCGCCGCCGCCGTGTACCTGCCGGCGTGCATCAACAGGATGTTCGGCTCCGCCACGGGCCCGAGCGTGGTGGAGGCGCTGGTGGAGGTGTCGCGCCGCGCCGGGTCGCCCGTCTGGATCCCTGAGGACGTCGCCGGCTCCTGCTGCGCGACGCCCTGGGGCTCGAAGGGCTTTGCTCGCGGCTACGAGTGGATGGCCAACCAGACCGTCGCGAACCTCTGGCGGTGGTCGTCCGGCGGCGAGCTGCCGATCGTCGTCGACGCAAGCTCATGCACGCACGGGCTCGCCACGGAGGTCGCGAGCGTCCTGAGCGAGGAGAACGCGGCACACCACGGGGAGCTCGAGATCCTCGACTCCGTCGCGTGGGTGGAGCGCCTCCTGCCGGATCTGGACGTCGCGCGCAAGCTCGGCTCGGTAGCGGTCCATCCCACGTGCTCGACCCGGCAGCTGGACCTGACCGGGAACCTCGCGCGGGTCGCGGGCGCGCTCGCCGAGCGCGTCGAGATCCCGAAGAGCGCGACGTGCTGCGGCTTCGCCGGCGATCGTGGCCTGCTGCACCCCGAGCTCACCGCGTCGGCCACCGGCGAGGAGGCGGCCGAGCTCGGCGGCCGGAGCTTCGACGCCCACATCTCGACCAACCGGACCTGCGAGATCGGCCTCGAGCGCGGGACCGGCCGTCCCTATCGCTCGGCGGTCCAGGTCCTCGAAGAGCTCACGCGCCGGGCGGCGGGTCGGTAGCCCCGGCCGCGATCCGTCAGCGTTCCGCGTGGGACTCGGCCCACCGCTTGAGGCCGTCCGTCGGGTCCTTCGTCATGAGGTCCTTGACGATGCCGAGCGCGGGACCCCGCAGCAGCAGTCCGAGGACCCTGCCGGGCTCGCCGTCCAGGGAGAAGGTCGCCCGCGTGTTCCCGGCATCGATGGCCTCGAATTTCCAGTTGCCGGTGAGCGACTTCAGGTCGCCCTTCTCCTGGACCCAGCTGAGGCCGTCGGGTGGCTGGTAGCTGAAGCGGAAGCGGTTGGTCACGTGCTTGACCTTGGCGTCGGTGGTCTCCTCCACCAGGGTCGCGCGGCCCTCGCCGTCAGACTCGAGGACCTTGATCGAGACGACCTGGTTGCGCCAGCGCTCGGCGCCGGGAACGTCCGCGGCGATCTCGTACACGCGCTCGAGCGGCGCCTCGATCTCGACCGTCCTGCTGGCTTCGAGCCTGCTCATCGCGCCAAAGGTATCGCGTGACTTGCTCGGAACTATATCACCTTTTGGAATTATTCGTACTACGAACGATCTTGCTACCCTGACGGACCGTATGTCTGACTTCGCTCCCGCAAGCATCGAGGTCGAGGGCCTCGTCCGCGAGTTCAAGAAGGGGCCACGGGCCGTCGACGGCATCGATCTGTACGTCGGCCCTGGCAAGATCTACGGCTTTCTCGGGCCGAACGGCGCGGGCAAGTCGACGACGGTCCTGATGCTCACCACGCTCCTGCCACCCACGGCGGGCACGGCGCGCGTTGCCGGCTTCGACATCGTCGAGGACGGTCCCCGGGTGCGCACACAGATCGGCGCCGCTCTGCAGGAGGCCGCGCTCGACCCGTTCCTCACCGGCCGCGAGCACATGCGGCTGCAGATGGCACTTCACGGCCTCCCCAAGGCGGAGCGCCGCTCCCGCGGCGACGAGCTGCTGCGGCGAGTTGGCCTTGCCGACGCCGCCGACCGCCGCGTGGGCGGCTACTCGGGAGGCATGAAGCGCCGTCTCGACCTCGGCCTCGCGCTCGTCCACCGCCCGCGCGTCCTGTTCCTGGACGAGCCGACCACGGGGCTCGACATCCAGAGCCGCACGGCGCTCTGGGACGAGGTCGCCCGCCTGGCGGCCGAGGACGGCGTCACCGTCTTCCTCACCACGCAGTACCTCGAGGAAGCCGACGTCCTGGCCGACAACCTCGGGATCATCGACCACGGCAAGATCGTCGCCACCGGCACCCCGAGGGAGCTGAAGGCTGAGATCGGGCGTCCCACCGTGGAGGCGATCCCGCGCGAAGCCGGCGACCACGACCGCGTCGCCGGCGTGCTCGAGCGCTTCGGCGAGCGGGTCACAGCGGCTCCGAAGGCCATCGGCGTACGCCTCGACGGCGGCGACGCGAGCCTGGCGGAGGTCGTTCGCGCGCTCGACGCCGAGAGCCTCGCCGTCGACAACCTCCAGCTCCACGCTCCCACGCTGAACGACGTGTTCCTGGCGAAGACCGGGCGCTCCCTGGAGGGCGCCGGCGACGAGCCGGGCGCCGACGAGCCGGCGGCCGGCGCTCAGCAACCTGAGGGCGCACCAGCATGAGCGAGCGCGCGGCGTTCTACACCGAGGTCTGGGTCCTCGCCAGGCGCTCCCTGGTGCGCACTGCCCGCCGGCCGGCGCAGGTCATCCCGGCCCTGATCTTCCCGCTCTTCCTGCTCGCGGTGAACTCGAGCGGCCTTGCGGACGCCACCAACCTGCCCGGCTTTCCCACGGACTCCTACCTCACCTTCGCGCTCGCCGTGCCGTTCATGCAGGGAGCGCTGTTCTCGGTGATGAACGCCGGCACCGACCTGGCCGCCGACATCGAGACCGGCTTCTTCAACCGCCTCGCGCTGACCCCGCTGCGCGGCGTCGGCCTGCTCAGCGGGATGCTCGCGGGGGTGATCGCCCTCGGCATCGTGCAGGCAACGGTGTACCTGCTCGTCGGCTTCGCCGCCGGCGCCAGCTTCGCCGCCGGTTTCCCCGGCGTGGCCGTGATCTACGCCCTCTCCATCGTGATGGCGACGGGCTTCGGCGCCCTTGGGGCGTTCGTCGCGCTGCGAACCGGGACGGCGGAGGCCGTCCAGGGGATGTTCCCGCTGTTCTTCGTCTTCCTCTTCCTCAGCTCGATGAGCATGCCGCGGAACCTCATCCAGGCCGACTGGTTCCGGGAGATCGCCACCTACAACCCGGTGTCGTACCTCGTCGAGGGCATCCGCTCGCTGCTGGTCGTCGGCTGGGACGCCCAGGCGCTGGCGCTGGCCTTCGGCGTCGCCGCGGCGCTGGTCGCCGTCGGGCTGACCGCCGCGTCGTTCGCCATGCGAACCAGGCTGGTGCGGACGTGAGCTCCGACCCCCGCTTTCGCTCCGCCGTGCTCGGCGTCGCCTGGCGCACGCTGCACCGCGTGCTGACGAACCCCGCGCTGCTCCTGCCGTCGCTGATCTTCCCGCTCTTCTTCTTCACCGCCTTCGCGGGCGGCCTGTCGTCGATCGCGAACGTGCCCGGGTTCGACTTCCCGAGCGGCTACACGGCGTTCCAGTTCTGCTTCGTCCTCCTGCAGGCGTCGGCGTTCGGCGGCGTCTTCACGGGCTTCGGCATCGCCGGCGACTTCGAATCCGGCTTCGCGACCCGCCTGATGCTCGCCACTTCGAACCGGCTCGCCATCGTCCTCGGGTACGCGCTGGCCGGGCTGAGCCGTGCGCTGCTGACGATGGCGGTGCTCTTCGCCGTCGCGCTCGCCGTCGGCATGCAGGTCGACGGTGGCGGCGCCGACATCTTCGGGATGGTCGCCCTCGCGTGCCTGGTCAACGTCGCCGCGAGCATGTGGGCGTGCGGGATCGCGATGCGGGTCCGCAGCATCCAAGCGTTCCCGCTGATGCAGCTTCCCGTGTTCCTGATCCTCTTCATGGCGCCGGTCTACGTCCCGCTCGAGCTGATCCGCGGCTGGGTCGGGGCCATCGCCCCGCTCAACCCGTTGACGCTGCTCCTGGACACCGCTCGCAGCCTGATCTCCGGAGACCCGGCGCTGGTGCTGGCCGCCTTCGCCACGGGGATCGGCCTCGTAGTGGTGTTCGGCATCTGGGCGGTCCGCGGGATGCGAAGCGCCGAGCAAGCGGCTTAGCGTCTTTACCATCCCCCGCCCATGCGCATTGACCAGATCCTGGCCGGCGAGGAGCCCTGCTTCTCGGTCGAGTTCTTCCCGCCGCGCACGCCGGAGGCGGTTCCGCGGCTCTACGAAACCGTCGAGGCGTTGCGGCCACTCAAGCCGTCGTTCGTGTCGGTGACCTACGGCGCCGCCGGTTCGACGCGCGACGGCACGGTCGAGATCACCGAGCAGCTCGGCCGGACGGCGGGCCTCGAGGCGATGCCCCACCTCAGCTGCGTCGGCGAGACGCGTGAGGGCCTGACGGCCATCCTCGACCGCTTCGCAGCTCTCGGCGTCGACAACATCCTGGCTCTGCGTGGGGACCCGCCACGGGGCGAGCCCAACTTCGTCGCGCCCCACGGCGGGCTGCAGAGCGCGACCGAGCTGACTGAGTTCATTCGCGAGCGCTACGACTTCACGATCGGTGGCTCCTGCTTCCCGGAGGTGCACCCGGAGGCGGAGAGCCCCGCTGCCGACCTCGCCTACCTGAAGACGAAGGTCGACGCCGGCGCGTCGTTCCTGATCACCCAGCTGTTCTTCGACAACCAGGTCTACTTCGACTTCGTCGCCGCCGCCCGGCAGATGGGGATTGACGTACCGATCATCCCCGGCGTGATCCCGATCGCCAGCTACGGCCAGGTCTCGCGGATCTGCAAGCTCTGCGACGCGTCGATTCCTCCTGAGCTGGACTCGGCCATGGCCGCCCTTGGCGGCGACGCCGAGGCAGAGGCGATGCTCGGCATCGCCTATGCCGCCCGGCAGTGCGAGGAGCTCTTGGCCGCCGGAGCCCCGGGGATCCACTTCATCGCCCTGAACCGCGCGCCGGGAACCCGCGCGGTCCTCGCGGCGCTCCGCGTATCCAAGCCCTGGGAGCGCGCGTAGCCATGCCGAGCTTCGAGTTCGAGGGGCGCCGCATCGCCTACGACGTCCAGGGCGAGGGCGAGCACACGCTGGTCCTGGTCCACGGGCTCCTGATGAACCGCCGGATGTTCACGGCGCTGGCACCGGAGATCGCCGCGCGCGGCAACCGAGTCGTGTGCGTCGACCTCCTCGGGCACGGCGAGTCCGACCGCCCTGACGACTTCCGCCTCTACTCGATGAGCGCCTTCGCGGACCAGGTGGCCGCCCTCGCCGAGCATCTGGAGCTGGACCGTCCGGTCGTCGGCGGGACGTCGCTGGGCGCCAACGTCGCCGTCGAGCTGGGCGCGCGTCACCCGGACGCGGCGCGGGCGCTCTTCATCGAGATGCCGGTGCTGGACAACGCCCTCCTCGCCGTTGGCGGGATCTTCGTGCCGGTGATGTTCGGACTGCGCTTCGGGCGGCCCGTCCTCGGCGCCCTCTCGGCGGTCACCAGGCGCATCCCGCGCAGCCACTACCTCGTCGACATCGGGCTCGACTGGGTCCGCCAGCGCCCCGAGCCCTCGCTTGCGGTGCTCGAGGGGCTCATGTTCGGCAGGATCGCGCCGCCGCGCGACGAGCGAATGGCGATCGAGCTTCCGGCGCTCGTCGTCGGCCACCCGAGCGACCCGCTCCACCCGTTCTCCGACTCCGACTGCCTGGTCGACGAAATGCCGAACGCGCGACTTCTCGACGCGAACTCGATCCTCGAGTGGCGCCTGCGCCCCGGCCGCCTGAACGACGAGCTCGCCGGCTTCATCGAGGATGTATATGCGCTTAACGCGCCTCCGCTACCCTCGCCCGCTCGATCGATCAATGGCCAGCCGTAAGGAAGACAAGGAGCGCCTTCGCGCGCAGCGCGAGGCAGCCGAGGCGGCTGAGCGCGGGCAGGCGCGCCGCCGCGAGCTCCTCGGCTACGGGGCGGCGGGCATCCTGGCCGCTCTCGTGGTTGTGGGCATCGTCGTCGCCATCGCGAAGAGCGGCGGCGGCGGCAGCTCCAGCTCCGGCGGCGGGGACTGCGGCCCGAACGCGCACCTCGACGTCTCGGTCGGCAGCCAGAACAACGTGGCCTGCGACAACCGCAAGGGCACCCCGCCCCCGCCCGTGAAGCAGGCGAACCTGCAGAAGGCCGCCAAGGCCGCGGGCTGCAAGCTCACGCTGAACCTGCCCGACTACGGCCGCCAGCACGTGCCGCCCGCCACCAAGGTCAGCTACAAGGGCGAGCCGCCGACCTCCGGCAACCACGTCGAGCCTCCGTTCCAGCAGGCCGACGGCGCCTACTCCGAGGAACCTCTCCCGATCGACTTCGTCCACTCCATGGAGCACCAACGGGTCGAGTTCGAGTACGCGCCTGACCTCGCGGACCAGGACCAGCTCGCGATCAAGGGCGTCTTCGACCAGAGCCCCAGCGGCATCCTCCTGTTCCCGAACGACCAGCTCACCGACCAGGTGGCCGCGGCCGCCTGGCGCAACCGCATGAACTGCGCGAAGTACGAGGGCACCAAGACGCTCGTCGCGCTTGCCGACTTCCGCGACGCCTTCCGCGGGTCCGCGGGCGAGGGGCCGGAGCCCGGCTTCCCGATCACGCCGTAGTGAGGCGTCGTTGAGCCGCGTCGCCCTCGTCACCGGCGCCTCCAGCGGCATCGGCGCCGCCGCCGTCCGTGCGCTGGCGGCCGCGGGCTTCGACACGGTCGCCGCGGCGCGGCGCGTCGAGCGCTGCGAGGAGCTCGCGGCCGAGGTCGGCGGGCGCGCGCTGGCGCTCGACGTGACGGACCGGGATTCCGTCGACGCCCTCGCCGCCGAGCTCGAGGAGGTCTCCGTGGTCGTCCACTCCGCGGGCGGGGCGCTCGGCCTCGACCCGGTGGAGGCGGCGAGCGACGAGCACTGGACCACGATGTACGAGACGAACGTGCTCGGGGTCATGCGGGTGACCCGCGCGCTCCTGCCGGCGCTCCGCCGCGCCGGCGACGGGCACATCGTCGTGATCGGCTCGATCGCGGGCGTCGAGGTCTATCCGGGTGGCGGCGGCTACACCGCCGCCAAGCACGCCGCGAACGCGGTCGCCCGGACCCTGCGCCTGGAGCTCCACGCCGACGGCGTGCGCGTCAGCGAGGTCGCTCCCGGCCTGGTCGAGACCGAGTTCTCGCTGGTCCGCTTCGACGGAGACGAGCAGCGGGCGAAGGACGTCTACAAGGGCCTGCGCCCGCTCACGGGCGAGGACGTCGCCGAGGTGATCGCCTTCGTCGCGACCCGCCCCCAGCACGTGGACATCGACTACGTGGTCGTGAAGCCGACGGCACAGGCCACGGCGATGATCAGCCACCGCAGCGAGTGAGCGGCGCCTAGCCGGGAGCCCGGTAGGCGGGAAAGAAGTCGCCCGCGGCGCGGCCGCGGCTGAGCTCGTCGTACGCGGCGGGGTCGCAGACGACCTCGTGGGCCTCGAAGGGGGCGCTCGCGTTCGCGAAGCCGCGCTTGAAGCGCTCGAGCCCGTCACCGGCCTGGACGCCGCCACCGAGGTTCAGCGGCAGCGCGAGCTCGTCAGCGAGATCGAGCATCGCGGCGACGACGCACTTGAAGGGCGAGTCGTCGAGGGCGAAGTCCGCCGTGCCGCCGAGGTAGTAGTGGAGGTGCCCGTCGGAAACCGCGGCGATCGCGCCGGCGGCCACGCCGAACGCCGGCGAGCGGGCCACGACGAGCCAGGACCGCTCGAACATCAGCACCCCGGCCAGGTACTCGGGCGAGAAGAGGTAGCGCCGGGCCGCGTCGACGCGATCCATCGTCTGCGTGTACGCCGCGTGAAAGCCGGCGCGGTCGTGCGGCCCGGCCTCGGGCCCGTGCACGACCTCGACGTCGTAGCCGAGGCGCTCCGTTGCGCGAATCTGCTCGGCAAGCCGCGGCCGGACCTGACGTGGCCGCGCGGGGTCGTGGACCAGCACGGTGCCTCGCTGCGTGGCACCGGTCAGAAGCGGCGAACCGGCCAGCCGCTCGCGAGCGAAGAGGCTGACGAGACCGGTCGGCGACCAGTCGACGTCGCCGGGCGCCGGCGCCCCGCCCGTCCCCTCGACCTTCGCGCCCGGGTAGCCGTAGAGCGAGACCGCGTCGACGCGAGACTCGCCGGGGACCGGCGCGATGATCACCGCCGCCCTTGCGACGCGGCCGGGGCTCTCGATCACGAGCGTGTGGGTGGCGCCCTCGACGTCGCGGAAGACGTAGGAGCGGAAGAACTCCTCGTCGTCGGCGGCGGCGCCACCGTCCGGGATCAGCTCGGCGCGGGCCGCGGACTCAGGCAGGGCGCTGCTCCCAGCCGGTGAAGTCGCCCGGCAGAAGGCCCCAGACCTCGTTGTCGATCGCCTCGTCGCCGCGGCGGATCGCGTTCTTCATCACGCCCTCGCGCCGGAACCCGAGAAACGTCACGACCTTCTGAGCGGCGGCGTTCGTCGCCGGGATCTCCGCGTGGATCCGGTGGGCGCCGTGTGCCTCGAACGCCTGGATGCACGCCTGCCGCTCCGCCTCGCGCGCGACGCCCCTCCCCCACGCGGCCGGGTCGCCGACCATGACCGCCAGCTCCGGCCCGGTCTGGCGGTCCAGGCCGAACAGCGCGACGAACCCCACCGGCTCCTCAGTGCCGTCGAGGAGGATGGCCCACTTGCGGTCCCGGGAGGTGTCCATGGCCCGCTGGACCCAGCCCTTCGCGTCGTCCTCGGTGAAGCTCGAGCGGCTGCCGACGAGGTCGGCGGTGACCCGCTCGTCGTTGAACCAGCGGTGGACGGCGGCGAAGTCCGCCGGCTGGAAGTCGCGCAGCCGGATGTCAGCCGGGTCACCCACGGGTTGGCTAACCGTAGAGGCCGCGGCCGGTGAGAAGGAGCGAGAGCGTGCGCGCCAGGATGCGCAGGTCGAGCCCGAGCGAGCGGTGCTCGACGTACCAGACGTCCAGCTCGATCCGCTCCTCCCACGGGATGCCGGCGCGCCCGTTGACCTGCGCCCAGCCGGTCAGGCCGGGGCGGACGTCGAGGCGGCGGCGCTGGTGCGGCGTGTAGCCCTCGACCTGGGCCCCCAGGGTCGGTCGCGGACCGACGATGGCAAGCTCGCCGCGGAGGACGTTCACCAGGTTCGGCAGCTCATCGAGGGAGAACCGGCGCAGGAAGCCGCCCACCCGGGTCACCCGCTCATCGCCGGCGTAGACCGGAGTGCCGACTCCCACCGGGTCGGCGCCCTCGTGCATTGTGCGCAGCTTCAGCAGCTCGAACTGCTCGCCGTGCATGCCTGCGCGCCGGGCGCGATAGATCGCCGGGCCTCGGGAGTCCAGCCGGATCGCGATCGCCGCGATCAGGAGCACCGGCGCGGCGATGACGAGGGCGACTGCGGCGATGAGCAGGTCGAGCGCGCGGGGCATCAGGCCTCCGGGATCCCCCGCGTGCCCTCGGCCTTCTCCCAGGTGGTCGGCACGCCGTGGCGCAGGTAGTCCCAGAGGCCCGCCGCGCTCGCGGCCGTCACGGCCACGTAGTAGCGGGCGATCTGCAGCGGCCTGACCGGCAGGAGCGGGGCAAGGGCCGCGGCGGCGAGCAGCGCCAGCTGCAGGCCCAGCGTGACCGCGTAGATCGCCCCGCGACCGAGCAGCACCAGGTTGGTGGCGAGCGCGGCCAGGTGCAGGAACGGCGCCGCGTAGCGCAGGCCGCGGTGCGAAGCGATCTCGAACGCGTAGGCGGGCGGGTAGCCGGCGGGCGAGAGCATGTGGTGGCGAAGGATGGTTGCCCACGAGCCCGCGTGCATCCTGCGCTTGCGCGCGAACTCCGACCCGAGCGTCGACGTCATCGCCTCGCGCGCGACCGCGGCCGGCTCGTAGACCGCGCGCCGGCCCCGGCGGGTGATCTCGAAGGGGAACGAGATGTCCTGCCCCCGGGTAGGCTCGAGCGCGATGAACGCGTCACGTCGCACGGCGTTGATGGCCCCGTTGCCGGCGGTGACCCCGGCCAGGCGCGACTCGAGGCGGCGCACCGCCATCTCGTAGCGCCAGTAGAGCCCCTCCTGGTTCGCGCCGTCCTGCCCCTCCAGGCGCAGCTGGCCGCACACGTAGCCGACGTCCGGGTCGGCAAGCCGCTCGACGAGGCGGCGGAGGGCGTCCGGCTCCCACCGCGCGTTCGCGTCCGCGAACGCAAGCACCTCGCCGCGGGAGCGCTCCACCGCCGCGTTCAGCGCCGCCACCTTCCCGCCTCGCGGGACCTCGACGAGCACGTCGGCCCCGGCGGCGGACGCCCGGTCCGCGGTGCGGTCGGTCGACCCGTCCGAGGCGACGACGACCTCCAGCTGCTCGCGCGGGTAGTCGCCGGCCAGCACCGCCGCCACGCAGCTCGCGATGCTCTCCTCCTCGTTGTGGGCGGCGACGATGACCGAGACCGGCGGAAGCTCCGCCGGAGCCTGGGCCTGGGCCGGGGCCGCAACCTCCCCACGCCCGCGGGTGACGAGCCAGAGCACCGCCGGGTAGCCGGCCATCGTGTAGACGAGCAGGCCGGCGCTTGCCCAGAAGACGATCTCGACCCCGATCACGCGGCACCCAGCGAGCGGTAGAGCTCCAGGGTCTGCGCGGCGATCGCGTCCCAGGAGTACGGGCCGGCGGCGGCCTCGCCGGCCACCTTCGCCAGGCGGGCGCGCTCCTCCGGATCCCCGAGGAGCTCCCCCAGCGCCGCGGCCAGAGCGGCCGGGTCGTTCGGGGGCACGAGCCTGCCCACGCCCGCCGCGGCCATCTCCCCGAAGCCACCGACGTCCGTCAGGACGATCGCCTTGCCGAACGCGAGGGCCGTGAACAGCACGCCCGACTGCTCGGCGTCGCGGTACGGCAGCGCGACGATGTCCGCGCGCCGAAAGTACGCGCCGAGCTCGGTGTCGGCGACGAAGCGGTCCACGAAGCGCACCGTCGCCTTCACGCCTCCCGCCTGCTCACGCAGGTCCCCGATCGGCATCCCGAGCGGTCGCCCGACCACCCACAGCTCCGCGCCCTCGATCTGGCGAAACGCCTCGATCAGGACGTCGACGCCCTTGTACGGGCGGATCAGGCCGAAGCAGAGCACGACCGGGCCCTCCACCTCGGCAAGCTCGGCGGGCAGCGGCTGCTCGTTCGGCACCCGCGTGAGGTGGTCGAACGCGCCGTGCGGGATGACGTGGACGCGCTCCGCGGGGACGCCGCCGCGCTCGCGCAGCAGGTCGGCCCCGTACTCGGAAAGCGCGACGACCGCGTCCATCCGCTTCAGCAGGCGCCGCAGGCCCCGCGCCTGGCCGCCGCGCCAGGCCTCGCGGCGCAGCCAGCCGTGCGGCGTCAGGAGGCGCGGCCGCGCCTTCGGCAACAGGTGAGCGTCCAGGGACGGGAACGTGAGCCACTGGTAGTGGGCGACGTCCGCGTCGATGCCGTCGCGACGAAGCCGTAGCATGTCCCCTAGGTGCTCCACCGCCTTGACCGCCTGGCGGCCGCGCCGGTCGAGCCGTTCAGAGGAGCGGCGATAGAACGCGTCGACCACCTCATAGCCCCGCGCCTCGGGCACGGGGCCGTGCACGAAGTGGCTCGTGATCAGCTTCACGTCGGCGCCGGCGCGCGCGAGCGCCGCCGCAAGGGAGCGGTCATAAGGCGGCGTGTAGGCCGGCGGATCGACGAGCGCGACGCGCATACGCCAGGATTTTCCCGGTGGAGCTCTCCTATTGCGTGACCAACACCAACGCGCGCGAGTCTGCGCTCGCCTGCGTCGACGCGATCAAACGCGCCAGCCCGGACGGACTCGAGCACGAGATCCTCGTGCTCGACAACGCCTCACAGGATGACTCGGCCGATGCCCTGAGCACCGTAGAGGGCGTTCGCGTGATCCGGCGCGACCGTCGCGGGGGCGCCGCGTCCAACCGCACGCTCCTGATGCGCGAGGCCCGCGGCGAGCTATGCCTGCTGCTCGACGAGGACGCCGAGCTCCAGCCCGGCTCGGTGGAGGCCCTGGTGGCCGCGCTCCGCGACGACCCGAAGGCCGCCGTCGCGGGCGCGCGGCTGATCTATCCCGACGGCTCGGAGAGCGCCTGCGCCTGGCGCCTGCCCGGCGTGGCGACAGCCCTCGCCCAGCTCCTTTTCCTCGGCGGCGCGCTGGTCACGCAGAGCGGCAGGGGCCAGGAGGTTTGCGAGGTGGGATGGGTCCAGTCCGCCGCGATGCTCGTTTGCCGCGATGCCGCCGAATCGGTTGGCTGGTGGGACCCCGCCTTCTTCCTCTACTCCGACGAGACGGACTTCGAGAAGCGCCTCCACGACGCCGGCTGGGCGATCCTCCACGTCCCCGTCGCCCGCGTCATCCACCGCGAGCAGCTCTCCGCCGACAAGGAGGGCGCCGGCGCCCGGAGGCGCATCGTCCAGTTCCACCGGGGCCGCGACCTCTACATGCGAAAGCACCACTCCCTCCCGGCCGTCTATCTGAGCCGCGTGTTCTGGGCACTTTCCTACCTCCCGCGCGCAGCGGCGGCCATCGTGCGTCCGGGCGCGAGCCCCGGCAGCTACTGGCTGCACGCCCGCCAGGCCCTGCGCCCCGCCCATGGCGGCGACGACATCCAGGATGCAGCCGAGGCGTTCAACCGGCGGCTGGCGGACGCCTCTGGCGAGCACACCAACCCGTCGCGCTACGGGCCCCGGGGCAGGCTCGGCGACAGGTAGGTGCCCTCCTTCGCGGAGAGCACCGCCTGGACGCAATCGCCGAGGTTCGCCGCCTCGCCGATTCCCGTCCAGAGCGGGCCCAGCTTGGCGGGCTCCGCCGGCACGCTGGCAAGCGGAGGCGGCGGGATCGGCGCGGGCGGGAGGTCGAAGCCGTTCGGGGTGCGGAAGCGAAGCGTGCCGTCCGGCTCGCGGCGGACGGAGAAGCCGCCCTCGTGGAGCGAGCGGTGATGGCGACGGCAGAGCAGCACGAGGTTGTCGGCCGACGTCTCGCCGCCGTGCGACCAGTGCTGGATGTGGTGAGCGTCGGTGTGGAGGCGGTTGTTGCAGCCGGGGAAGCGACATCCCCGGTCGCGGACCTCGAGGGCGCGGCGCATCGAGACAGGGACCGTGCGCCGGCGGCGCCCGACGCTGAGCGGTTTGCCGTCCTGCTCGGTGATCTCGACCACGGCCGCGTCGCAGGCGAGGCGATCGGCGGTTTCGGGGGCGAGCCCGGGGCCGTCGCGGAGGTGATCCCGCCCGTCCGCCTCACGGTGGACGATCACCTGGCAGCGCTCGCCGCCCTTCATGGCGCTTCCGGGGCTCGATAGGGCCGTCTCGCAGAGCAGGCCGAGTGCATCGGTGTCACGAATATGTGCCCACGGCGGTTCCGCGGAACCTTTTTCGTACCTGGGTTCAGGTAGGTCGGAGGAATCCTCGCCGCGGGCGGCCGCATAGAGAGCGTCGCGCGCGGAGCGAAGCGCGTTCAGGAACAGCGCGCCCTCCTCCGGGTCGAGGCGGCCGGAGATCCGCAGGCCGCCGTGCTCGTCGAAGTGCGTCTGGAGGTAACGGTCGTCGTGAACCCTCTCGGCCTCCTCACGGCTGATTCGCCGGTAGCCGGAGAGCATTCGCTCGAGCTGTGCGGCGGTGGCGTCGCGGGAGATCTCGAGGAGAGCCGCCTCGGACTCGGGGTCGGCGACCCTGGTCAGCGCCCGCGCCTTCGAGAAGCTGAGCTCGCCGGCTTTGATCGCGGCGGTGGTCCTCGGGAGGTCGCGAAGGGCCCGGGCGACGCGCACGTGCTCCCGCGCCGAGCGCTCGTCGAGGCCGCAGCGCCAGGCGACCCAGTGGGTCAGCGACTTGATGCCCACCCAGGCTCCCCAGCCGTACCGCGTGTCGTACTCGCCGAGCAGCTCGAGCCAGCGGGCGGTCGAGGCGGTCAGGGTCGACGCGAGCTGCTCGATCTCGGCCTCGAGATGCTCCGTCGGGACCTCCTCGAGCTTGCGCGTCGTCGTGTCCGACGTAGCGAACATGTGTTCGTATTATCCAACCCGACCCGGACGGCTCTCAGACGGTGACCCGCTTCCGGCGTAGGCTGCCCCTGGCAGTGGGAGGACGATCTCGACACACTCGATTGGGGTTCCCAAGGAACCTGCCGAGCGGCACCAGGCTCTCCCACCGCCGCCCGGATGGCCGGGCGAACGGGAGGGAAGGCCACCGGCAAGTCGCCCGGGTGCGAGGCGGGCGCTGATGGTCGTCCCCCACCGCGTCCGCTGCCGCAGGTGCGGCGCGTGGGTTGAGCCCCGGCGGCGCTGCCCGCAGTGCGGGAGGTGGAGCTGGACGTGGCGCTTCTGGTCGAACCCGCCGTGGATGCGCCACTGAGCTAGCTGGTCTTACAGCTAGCGCAGGTCGTCCTCGTCGCGCAGGGCCGCCTCGTAGACCTCGGCGCCGGGGCCGGCTTCGGGCTGTCCGCTGGCGGCGGCCGGGCGCTCGCGAAGCGCGCGCAGGCGGGCGCGCACCGCGGCGGGGCGCAGGAGGTTCGCCAGGCTGCGGCGCTCCTCCGCGGTCAGGAACCCGATCGCCCACAGAACGAGTGGGAAGGCGGCCCAGAGCAACGCTCGCAGGAGGAACCCGGCGGCACCGGAGGTCGGCACGAACGCCTCCGCCATGCCGACGAGCGCGGCGCTCAGGGCGATGAGGATCGCGAGGCGCCCCCACTCGTACGGCACCGCGAAGACGCGGTGGGTCAGCACGTAGGTGATCACGAGGATCGCCAGATAGGAGGCGACCAGTGCGATCCCCGCGCCGACGATCCCGTGGGAGGGGACGAGCAGGAGGTTGAGAACGACGTTGAGCACGGTGCCCACGACCGTCGCCGGGAAGCTCAGCTCGGTGCGGTTGGTCCGGCCGAGGATGACCACCTGCACCAGGTAGAGCGCGTAGAGGGCGACGCCGGTCGAGAGCAGCCCGATGGCCTCGTGGGCGCGGAAGAAGTCGGGGGCCGCCAGCAGGCGGACGATCCAGCGCGAGTAGAGCCACAGGCCGGTCACGAAGAAGGCGCAGAGCGCGGCGAACCAGGTGAAGACCAGCGCGTAGACGCCGCGCGCCTCGTCGTCGTCGGCGATGGAGTACGCAAGCGGCGGCCATGCCAGCTGGAAGCCGCGGGCGAGGACGTTCATGCCCTGGGCGAACTTGACCGCGAGGGCGTAGAGGCCGGCCTCGGCGAGGCTTGCGCGGCGCACGAGGACGATGCGGTCGATGAAGCTCAGGGAGTAGATCGAGAGCTCCGCCGGCATCGTGGGCAGGCCGAAGCGGGTCATGCTGCGAAGCAGGGAGCGGTCCGGGACGAGGCCGAGCGAGCGGCGCTCGGCCCACAGGCGCCAGAGGATGAACGGGATCGCGGTGGAGTAGGTGGCCGCGAGCAACCCGTTCGCGCCCTCCTTCTCCAGCACCACGAGCCAGATCGTCACCGGGATCGTCAGCGCGACGTTTGCGATCGTGATCGCGAAGAAGGTCCGGGCCCGCTCGGCGAGGCGGAGCAGGGTCAGGACGTACTCCCAGAGCGTGAGCGTCCAGAGGCCGAGGATCGCCAGGCGGGCGAGCCCGGCGTCCTCGTGGCCGAGCAGCGCGGTGGAGATCGGCCCGGCGAATGCGAGGGCGACCAGCGCGGCGACGGTGGAGGTCCAGAAGAGGCTGGCGAACCCGGTGGCGAGGGCGGCGCGGCGGTCGACATCGTCGCGGTAGTAGAAGCGCAGAATCGCCTCGATCATCCCCAAGCGGATGACGATGCTGGCGGCGATGACGCTGGCCATCATCACCTCGGCCGCTCCGTAGTCGCTCGGGGTGAGGTAGCGCGTGTAGAGCGGCAGGAGGAAGACCGCGAACACCTTCGAGCCGATACTCGACGCGGTGTACGCGGCGCCCGTGGTGGCCAGACGGCGCAGGTACGACATGTCTAGGCGGGGGCGGCGTCCGGCGGGGCCGGCCGCCAGGCGAGCGCGACCCCCACGGCGAGGATGGCCCAGGTGGCGGGGTCCTCGAGAAAGCTCGCGTAGCCGAGCGTGTGCACGAGCATCGTGACGAAGAGCGCGGCAACCGTCGCCCGCGCGGGCGAGCCCCTCACTCCGCCCCCGAACAGCGCTGCGAGCGCGACGATGACCAGCGCAGCGTACACGGCGACTCCGATGATGCCCTGCTCGGCGGCGACGGTGATCGGGGTGTCGTGCGACGTCGTGGTCTTCGCCTTCTCGATCCGCGTGTAGAACGCCTCGCCGAACGAGCCCGAGCCGTAGCCCCAGACCGGCCGTGCCTTGGCGAGGTCGAGACCGCCGCGGATGAGGCTCGTGCGCCCGGCGCCGCCGCTCGAGACCTCCGTGCCATGCGCCCCAACCGCCAGTTCGTAGGCGCCCGCCGCGATCACCCCCGCGGCGACCGCGGCGACCGCGATCTTCGTGCCGAGCCGCGCCCAGGCCAGCACGAGGAGGGCCGCGAGGAGGGCCGCGAAGCTCGTGAGCGAGAAGCTGAACGCCAGCGCTGCGAGCGCCAGGACGGCCACGGCGGCGGCGGCAAGCGCGCGCTCGGCTCGCTCCTCCCATGCCATGAGTCCGGCGAGAGCGACCAGCGCCAGCGCCAGGTAGCGCCCGAAGATGTTCGGGTCCCGGAACAGGGAGTTGACGCGGAAGTAGATGTGGAGCGTGTTCTCCGCCCGGAGGTCGGCGTTGATCAGGAGGTCGCGGGTGGCGAACTCGACCAGGCCGATCGCCGCGAGGATCGCCGTGGCGGCGGCGATCGCCACAACCGTCCGGCGGAGCAGCTCACGCGACCAGTCGACCTCACGCAGGAGCGCGTAGAGCGCCGCGAACGGCACGTAGAAGAAAGCGGCGTTCTCAACCGCGTTCTTGACGTCGAGCGAGTAGAGGGCCTGGACGGCGTAGAGCACGAGGGCGGCGGCGAGCAGGCGGTCGAGAAGGACAGCCGCGCCCGACCGGGCCTGGTCCGCGGGCCAGCCGCGGCCACGGCTGCTCCAGGCGGCCGCCAGCAGGCCCGAGGCGATGACGGCGTAGAGCGGGACAAGGAGGCTCGACGTGGTGCCGCCGATGTCGATCGGCACCCGCAGCGGCAGGGCGAGCACCGCCAGGAGCGGGAAGAGATGCCCCCAGCGGCACATCGCCGCCGCGAGAACGACGAGCCCGGCGAGCACCAAGATCGCCAGCCCCACGGCCACGGGCGGGTGGTCTCGCAGGGAGTCGAACCTGGAGGTGTCCCAGACCTCCGCGCGGATCACCAGGAGCCCGGCGACGAGGCCGGCGCCAAGCGCCGCGTAGCGCAGACGGGGGTCGCGGAGGAGGAGGCCGGCCGCGGCCCCGCCGAGGGCGGCGAAGAGGCCGATCGCCTGTCCTGTGGAGGCCGTCACCGCCGCCTCACGTCCTGGTGTGCGCCGGGCACGGCTCGCCGAGATGGATCCGCTTGGCGATCCACAGCATGTTGCGGCCGCGGTCGGGGAGGTTGACTCGCAGCGCGTACGCGCCGGGCGACGCAATTGTCCCGGCGTCGGTGCGGCCGTCCCAGGTGAACGTGACCGGCCTGCCCGCCTGGAGCGCCACGTCGCCGTCCAGGACCCTCGCCGGCGACAGGCCCTTGCCGACGATCGAGACCACCGCGTGCCGGTCGCTGTAACGGCTGAAGAAGCGCACGCGGGCAACCTCGTCGCCGCGTTGCGGGTCGAAGGAGCAGGTCAGGCGCTGCACCTGGAGCGCGAGGGTGCCGGTCTTGAAATGGAGGACGGCGGCGGCCGAGGCCAGGGTGGCCACGGCGAGGACGCAGAAGAGGGCGAGCCCCGCCGGAACCCGGCGGATCAAGATTGCGCCCGGTCGGCGCCGACGATCACCACCACGTCCGCGTTCGGAGCCTGCGCGCTGGTCTCCGAATCGATGGGCTGAATCGGGGTCACCCCCAGGACCCGCGCCACCTTCGTCGCCTGCCGCTTCTCGCCCGGGCTGAACATCACGACGGTCTGCTGAAAGCTCTTGTGGCTCTTCGCGACGGACCGGACATCGAAGCCCGCCTTCCGGAGGTCCTTCCCGGCCGCGTCGCCCGCCTTCGAGCTCGGCGTGCCGTTGAGAACCGTGACGCTCGTGTTGCCCGGCGACAGGGCGTTCGAGCTCGAGCTCTTGGGTGCGGGCTCGTTGCTTCCGCTCAGGATCTGCCCCGACGCGACCAGCCCGCCGACGCCGGCGAGGACCGCGAGCAGCGCAACGACCGCGAGGGTCCGTGGAGCCATCGCCGCACGAGCGAACCGCCGCCAGCGCGGATGCGGCGCGAGGGCCTCGCGCTCCATCGTCACTCGCTCGAGCGCCGGACGCTCGGAGGTCACCCGGGCGCCGGGCGGGATCGGAGTGATGCCGGTGTCGAGCCGCTCGCTCGGCGGAATCGGAGTCATCGGGCCGGGGTCCGTCGCGCCCGGGGCGACGGCCGGGAACTCGCCGGTTGCCCCGAGGACCTCCTCGAGGTCCTCCTCGGCTCGGTCCAGCATCGTCTCGCTGGCCGCGAGGTCGCGCTGCGGGTGGTCCGGGGCGTTCTCACGAAGCTCGCGCAGCCTCGCCAGGTCGCGGTGCTGAGAGAGGTAGAGCGGCGTGAGCAGGACGCTGCCGGACAACGCCGCGAGCGACAGGTAATCCGGGATCTCGCTGATGATGCTCACGCGCGCCTACGGGGAGCTGTCGAAGGCCGCGTTGTCGACGCCGATCACCAGCGCGAGCGGCGCCCCGCCGGCGACCTTCGTCACCTTGCCGTTCATCGGCTTCGCCTTCAGCTTGCCAAGCTGCCTCCCGGCGCTCTTGGCCAGGGCCTTCCCGTCCCGGTCCTCTCCGGAGGCGAAGAGCACCACGGAGTCCGGATAGCTCTTCGGCGCGTTGCGGACCACGCCGGCCTTGTAGCCGGCGGGCTTCACGACGGTGTTGAGGACGTCGTCGGCAAGCCCGGGTACGCCGGTGGTCCCGGGCTGCTGCGAGCCGTTCAGCACCGCAACCTCGAGGTGCTTGGGGTTGTGCTTCTTCTCCTTCGCGGGCGGCGAGCTCCCGCCGCTTCCCTGGCCGCCGAGCCCGAACCCGCCGGTGACCACTCCCACGGCCACGATGGCCGCGACGAGCAGGCCGAGGACGATTCGCGGGTCGACCGGGGAGCGCCGGTCGACCTCCTGGTAGGCGGACCCGAACCGCTCGGCAAGCCCGGCGCGCCAGCCCGCGAGCCTGAGACGGATGCGCGCGAAGATGCCGACCCGGTCCTCCCGCGACTCGCCCTTCGCCTCGGCGGCCGCGGACGTCGCCTCGGCGGCCTCCGCCGCCCGCTCAGGAGCTCGGCCCGCCCACTCCCGGAGGCGGCGGATCTCCCGCGCCTGGATGATGAGCAGGATCGCGAGGACGGACAGCGCGAGGAACGCCGCCACTCCGAGGTATGGGCCGATGCGATCGATCAAGGGACTTCGGTCTCAGGGGCTCCAGCGAGGCTATGCGCCTCGCGCCCTGCGAGGCCCTATTCCGCGCGCGGGCGTGATCTTAGGAGGTATCCCCGCGGCCTCGCCGCGTCAGACGGGGGGATCGGCGTCGGGAACGTCCGCGAGCGCGGTCAGGGCGCCGCGGCGCTCTACGACGGCCTCCACCACCCGTTCGGCGAGGCCGGACTCGTCGCCGGAAGCGAGGAGGTCCTCGAGCATGGCGACGGCCTCCCCCACCCACTCCGGATCGATCGGCCTGCGTCGCACGGCGCGGACGATCCGGTCAGCGGTGGTCGGCTGCGAGAGCTCGTCGGCGTTCAGGAGGTCCTCGCTGATCTTCTCCCCGGGGCGGGGGCCGGTGAACTCGATCGCGATGTCGTCCTCCGGCTCGTAGCCGGCGAGCCGGATCATGTTGGCGGCGAGGTCGACGATGCGGACCGGCTCGCCCATCTCGAGGACGAACACCTCGCCGGTGGAAGCGCCGAGATCCCCGGCCTGGATGACGAGCTGCACCGCCTCCGGGATGGTCATGAAGTACCGGGTCATCTCCGGGTGGGTCACCGTCACCGGGCCGCCGCGCTCGATCTGGCGGCGGAAGATCGGGACGACGCTTCCCGAGGAGCCGAGCACGTTGCCGAACCGCACGATCTTGAAGCGTGTCTGCGCGTGGCGCCGACCCGCGGCCTCCACGACCCACTCGGCCATCGCCTTCGAGGCGCCCATCACCGTCTGGGGGTTGACCGCCTTGTCCGTCGAGATGAGGACGAAGCGCTCAGCGCCCGCGACGGCGGCGGTCTCGGCGACCACCCGCGTGGCGAGGACGTTGTTGCGCACCGCCTCCAGTGGGTTGTCCTCCATGAGCGGCACGTGCTTGTACGCGGCGGCGTGGAAGACCGCGTCCGGCTTGAAGCGCTGCATGACCTCGAGCATGCGCTCGCCCTCCCGACAGTCGGCGAGCACAGACTCGAAGCGCGTGAAATGCCACTGCTCGCTCATCTCCCTGTCGATCTCGAAGAGGTTGTCCTCGGCCTGGTCGACGAGCACGAGGAGCTTGGGCCGCACCCGGGCGATCTGGCGCGAGAGCTCGGAGCCGATCGAGCCGCCGGCGCCGGTGACGACGACTACCTTGTCCTCCAGGTAGGCCCCCACCCGGTCCAGCTCCATCACCACCGGATCGCGGCCCAGGACGTCCTCCACCTGCACCTCGCGCAGCTGGCGGGTGAGCTGGACGCCGCCCCGCAGGAGCTCGAAGACGGTCGGCAGCGTGCGGACCTGGATATCTCGCTCGCGGCAGGCGGTCACCACCTTCGCGCGGAGCGTTCCCGGCGCGGACGGGATCGCGATGATCACCTCGTCCGGCGTCTTGCGGTCCAGGACGGACTCGATGTCGTCGGTGGAGCCCAGGACGCGCACGCCGGCGGCGCTCATCCCCCGCTTGCGCGGGTCGTCGTCAAGGAAGCCGATCGCGCGGTTGCCGAGGTTCGGGTTGAGCTGCATCTCGCGGACGACCATCTGCCCGCCGGAGCCCGCGCCGACCACGAGCACGCCCCTGGCGTCGCGCCGGGCGGAGCGGCTGGGCCGCTCGGCCAGCATGCGGACCGTCAGCCGGGCGCCGCCCGTGAAGACGAACGCGAGGATGAAGTCGAAGACGATGACCGAGCGCGGCAGGCCCGAGTTGAAGGGGCGCAGCAGCACGAAGAACGCCACCAGGAGGCCCGTCGCGACCGCCGCGGCCCGGACCAGGGGCCAGAGCTCCGGCAGACGGAAGTAGCGCCACCACTCGCGGTGCATGCCGAGAACGTCGAAGACGATCGTCTTGCCGAGCGCGACGAAGAGGACAGAGTGCCAGAGCATCGTGACGTAGCGATCCGGCAGCCCGGTGTCCAGGAACCGCAGCTGGAACGCGACCGCGAAGGCCAGCGCCAGGAGCACCGCGTCGGCGAGGAAGGCCAGGGCGCGGTGGCGGTAGGCGGGATCGAGTGCTCGTTCGAACCGCGGCATCGGGGCGGAAGTCTAGTGCGCGAAGCGCGGCGGAATGACTTGCGGGTGCGCTCCGCATCCTTACGTGCTGCGTTCGGGGCCAACGCCCCTCATGTCGACCCGCGCCCCGCCCTAAGATGGGCGGCCGCTTCCAGCGGCCGCTCCATGCTGATCACGGGCGACATCCTCAATCCGATCGTCAACACGGCGACGGACTTCATCGACTCGGCGGGATACGCCGGCGTGTTCGTGCTGATGACGCTGGAGAGCGCCTGCATCCCGATCCCCAGCGAGGCGATCATGCTGTTCGCCGGCTTCAACGTCTCCGAGGGCAACCTGACGCTGCTTGGGATCGTCGTCGCGGGGGTCGCCGGGAACGTCCTCGGCGCGCTCATCGCCTACGCGGCGGGCTACTACGGGCGTCTCGAGCTGCTCGAGCGCAACCGCCTGATCCACGTCAGCAAGGCGCAGCTGGCCCGGGTCGACTCGTGGTACGAGCGCAACGGCTCGGCGACTGTCTTCCTCACGCGGATGATGCCCATCGTCCGCACCTTCAGCTCCCTGCCGGCCGGCGTCGCGCGCATGCCCCTGGGACGCTTCACGGTGCTGACCGCGCTCGGCTCGATCCCCTGGGTCCTCGCGCTCGGCATCATCGGCAGGGAGGTCGGCGACCGCTGGGACACCTGGCGCAACCACCTCCACTACCTGGACTACGCAGTCGTGGCGCTCGCCATCGCAGGGATCGCCTACCTGGTGATCCGCCGCCGCGGAAGGGACGAGTGGGAGCCGACGCCCCCGGCCTGACGCCGGCGCGCGCCGCCGTCCTCGGGCTGATCCAGGGCCCGACCGAGCTCCTTCCGGTCTCGAGCTCAGCGCATCTCACTCTCGTGCCATGGCTGCTGGGCTGGAACTGGCAGGACGCCGACTCGGAGGCCCGCAAGAGCTTCGAGGTGGCCGTTCACGCGGGCGCTGCGGCGGCGCTGCTGGTCGGCCAGCGGGCGCAGATCCGCGCCGAGCTCGAGGCCTTCGACCGCCGCCGCGCCCTCGTCGTCGGCCTCTCCTTCCTGCCTCCGGCCGTCGCCGGCCTCTTGCTGGAGCGGCAGATCGAGCGCCGCCTCGGCGGCCCCCGCGCCACGGCGGCCGGGCTCGTGACGGGCGCCGCGGGCATGGCGATCGCGGACCGCCGGCCCCAGGATCGCGGCCCGGGGGACGCGACACCCGGGGACGGCCTGGCGCTTGGGCTGGCTCAGGCCTGCGCCCTGATCCCGGGCGTCTCGCGCAACGGCGCGACGCTGACCGCGGCGCGCTGGCGGCGCTTCACCCGCGAGCAGGCGAACCTGCTCTCGCGCACCGTCGCGCTGCCCGTGATCGTCGGCGCCGCGGCGCTCAAGGGCGTGCGCCTGCGACGGCGGGGAATCGAGCCCGAGCTGCGAACGGCGATGGCCTGCGGCGTCGGCGCGTCGCTCGCCTCCACGCTTGCCTCGCAGCGTCTGATCGCGCAGGTCGAGCGCGACCGCGCGCTGTGGCCCTACGCCGCCTACCGCGCCCTCCTCGCGGGCGCGGTGCTCGCCAGGTGGCGCCGCGGCGCCGCGCGGCGGCTCTAGTCCCGGCCGACCCTCACCCGCGTCGTCTTCGCCAGCGGACAGTCGCCGCCGCCGGACGCCGCGTAATAGGTGCCCTTCGGGATGCGGCCCTTGAAGCCGATCTCCCACTTGCCCTTGCCGTTGGTGATGTCGCCTCCGGCGCGGTTGAAGTGGCTGCCGCCCCCGAGCTTGTCCCGGTAGAGCTTGACCTTGACGTGCGTGTCGCACGCCGCCTCCGACGAGGTGACCTTGCCGGTGAAGCGCCCCTTCGGGCCGGCGTGGTGGTGCGCCGCGATCGAGATGTTCGACGACGTCGCAAACGCGACTCCAACCGCCACGAAGAGGCTCGCGGCCAGCATTCCAGGAACCAACGCCCTGCGCAGGTGATTTCTCATGCCGGGGAGCTTATCCGGGCACGACGGCCCCGGCGCCTACTCCTCGTCGCCGCGCTCGGCGATCTTGCCCTCGAGCTTGCCCATCACCGCCGGGTCGGCGAGGGTGGTCACGTCGCCGAGCTCGCGCCCCTCGGCGATGTCGCGGAGCAGGCGACGCATGATCTTGCCGGAGCGCGTCTTCGGCAGCTCGTTCGCCCAGATCATCCGCTTCGGGCGCGCGAACTTGCCGATCTTCACCGCGACGTGCTCGCGGATCTCGCCCTCCAGCTCGTCTGAGCCTTCGAGGTTGCCCTCGAGGGTCACGAACGCGCAGACGGCCTGACCGGTGTCCTCGTCGGTCTGGCCGATCACCGCGGACTCCGCGACCTTCGGGTGCGAGACCACCGCCGACTCGATCTCCGCGGTCGACATCCGGTGGCCGGAGACGTTCAGGACGTCGTCGACGCGCCCGATCACCCAGAAGTAGCCGTCGGAGTCCTGACGGGAGGCGTCCCCCACCAGGTACGTCTCCTTGCCGAACTTCTCGAAGTACGTCTCGATGTACCGGTCGTCGTCGCGGTAGAGCGTCCGCAACATCCCGGGCCACGGCTGCCGCAGCGTCAGCAGGCCCTGGGTGTCCCGATCCGCCTCCTTGCCGTCCTCGTCGACGACGGCCGCGGCGAAGCCGGGCAGCGGCTTGCCGGCCGAGCCGGGCTTCATCGGCTGGTAGCCCGGCAGCGTCGTGATCATGATGCCGCCGGTCTCCGTCTGCCACCACGTGTCGACGATCGGGCAGCGCTCCCCGCCAATCACCTTGTAGTACCAGACCCACGCCTTGGGGTTGATCGGCTCGCCGACGGTGCCGAGGATCCGCAGCGTCGACAGGTCGTGCTTGCGCGCGTGGTCGGCGCCCCACTTGATGTGCGTGCGGATCGCGGTCGGCGCGCAGTACAGGATCGTGACGCCGTAGGTCTCGACCAGCTCCCACCAGATGTCCTTGTCGGGATAGTCCGGCGCGCCCTCGTACATCACCGACTCCGCGCCGTTCAGGAGCGGCCCATAGACGATGTAGCTGTGGCCGGTGACCCAGCCGACGTCGGCCGCGCACCAGTACACCGAGTCGTCCTGGAGGTCGAAGACGTACCTGTGCGTCCAGGCAACCTGGGTCAGGTAGCCGCCCGTGGTGTGCAGGATCCCCTTCGGCTTCGCCGTCGACCCGGACGAGTACAGGATGTAGAGCGGGTGCTCGGCGTCGAGCGGCTCCGGCGCGCACTCGTCGTCGGCCGCCTCCAGGATCTCGTCGTAGAAGACGTCGCGGCCCTCGGTCATCGGGCACTCGCCCCCGGTGTGGCGCACCACGACGATGGTCTCGAGCGAGTCCAGATCGCCCATCTCCGCGTCGACCGCCGACTTCACCGGCGCCGTGTTCCCCTTGCGGCGCGCCTCGTCGGCGGTGATCAGCGCCTTTGCGTCGGAGAACTCCATGCGCTCCTTCACGGACTCCGCAGAGAAGCCGCCGAAGACGACGTTGTGCGGAGCGCCGATGCGCGCGCAGGCGAGCATCGAGACCACTACCTCGGGGATCATCGGCAGGTAGATCCCGACGACGTCGCCCTTGCCGACGCCCCGATCCTTCAGCGCGTTGGCAAGGCGCTGCACGTCGCGGTGGAGCGCGGCGTACGTGACGTCGCGCTGCTCACCCTGCTCCCCGTGCCAGTGGAGGGCCACCCGGTCGCCGTTGCCGGCCTCGACATGGCGGTCCAGGCAGTTGTAGGAGGCGTTGATGCGCCCGTCGGCGAACCACTTGTAGAACGGCGGGTTGGAGTCGTCGAGGGCCTCGCTGGGCTCGGTCTCCCAGTCGAGCAGCTCCTTGGCCTGGCCGAGCCAGAAACCCTGCGGGTCCTTCTCGGCCTCCTCGTGGACCGAGCCGTCCGTGATGTGGGCCTTGGCGACGAACTCCTCAGGGGGGTCGAAGCTCTCGACCTCCAGGAGCTCACCGAGCTCGCGTCCGAGGTCGCCGCCGGCGGGCGCTTCGGTTGTCATCGCTCTCCTCTCTTGCTGGTCGTCCCTTGCCTTCTCAGTCCCTTGGTTCTGCTGGTTTCCTGATTCGATCCTACGCCGGGGCCTACTTGAGCGGCTTGACCGGCAGGACCGTGCGGCCGAACGTGGAGTTCGTCACCGCGGCGAACGACGCGTACCACGCGGCGATTGCCGTCAGGAGCCCTATGTATCCGCCCCAGTGGATGATCGTCTCGTTGGCCCCGGAGTTGCCGATGCCCAGGAGGACGAACGTAACTGCCAGCAGGAAGAACACCAGTGCGACAGCGCCGGTGGTCCGGAGGGACGCCACGAACATGTACGTCGTGAAGATCGCCCACGCCCACAGATACAGCCCGACCGCGTGCCCGGCGGTTGTGGCGTCGGGGAACTGACCGACGTTGAACGTCACCAGGACGAAATACGAGATCCAGAATCCTCCGAACGAGCTGAACGCCACGGCTCCGAAGGTATTGCCGGTGCGGAATTCCCACATCCCGGCCAGCAGCTGCGCGATGCCTCCGTACGCCAGCGCGAGGCCCAAGACAACGGGCTCGCCGGCGCTGCTGACGAAGTTCGCGTTGAACATGCTGAGGACGAACGTGGTCATCGCGAATCCGGCGAGCCCAAGCGGGCCCGGATCCGCAGGCGTCCAGCCGCCGCTCGCGCGGGCGGTTTCGCCGCCGCTCGGCTCACGTCGCGGCGCGGTACCAGCTTCCATATCACTCCTCCTTCCCCGCCCCTGCGGCGGGTTTGCACAAACTTCAAAGGAGGGGTTCCCGGCCAACCCTTGTGTGAAACAGCGCGGGCCCCCGCGCACGTGGCGCCAGGGGCCCTGCTCAGAGGTTCACTTCGGGATGGGCTAGGGCGCTGCCTGGACCGTCACGGTCTTCGAGTGACCGGCGTCGCAGACCTTCTTCGCGCTCAGCCTCAGCTTCTTCGCCTTGACCTTGTACTTGCCCGGATCGAGCGGCTGGGGGTCCTGACTCGAGCCGTGAACGATCCCGTACTTGCCCTTCGCGTTGGTGTTCTGGTGGTACACGTCGGTGCCGTTGACGTAGAGATCGACCCTGCGACCCTGCGCGCAGTTGTCCTTCGAGGACGTCACGACTCCCGAGATGGTCCCCGCCTGCTGATCGGTCTTGATCGAGATGTTCGTGGCGAAGTGCTTGACCTTGCTGCTTCCCGCGAGCGCCGGCGCCACGACGGCGATCGCTGCAAGGGCGGCGAGCACCGCGATGGTGATGAGCCTTCCCCTCATTGGGAGTCCTCCTCCTCCGTAAGGTTGCTACGAGTGCCGTTCCAGGGTAGCCCCTTCGCCCTGGTCCCGAAGATCGGCCGGGCGGGAGGCTCGGTCGGTCGGCCAGGTCGTGTTGAATCAGGGCGATGAGCGCGAGCGAGCCCACCGGCGCCTACGCGCGCAGCGGCGTCGACCAGAGCGGCGGTGACCGGGCCGTCGATGCCCTCGTCGCCGCCCTGAAGGGCGCGTCCCTCGACCGCCCGTCGGCGCAGGTTCCCCTGCCAGGCCACTACGCCAGCGTCATCAGGCTCGACGAGCGGACGGGGCTCGCGATGTCCACCGACACCGTCGGCACGAAGATGGTGATCGCGGAGCGCCTCGGGCGCTACGACACGATCGGCATCGACTGCGTGGCGATGAACGCCAACGACGTGGTCTGCGTCGGGGCGGAGCCGACGGCGATGCTCGACTTCGTCCTCTGCGCCGAGGCCGATCCCGACGTGTTCGCCGCGCTCGGCGAGGGGCTGGCGCGCGGCGCCGAGCTCGCCAACCTCGAGATCACCGGCGGCGAGGTCGCCCAGGTCGGTGACATCGTCGCGGGCCACGAGCTGGGCGGCACCTGCGTCGGGACCGTTGCGCTCGACTCGATCGTGACCGGCGCGCGGATCGAGCCCGGCGACCTCGTCGTCGGCCTGCCCTCCTCCGGGCTTCACTCGAACGGCTACACCCTGGCGCGGAGCGCGCTTGCCGACGTCCCCATGGACGACACGCGGCTCGGCCGCCCGCTCGGCGACGTCCTCCTCGAGCCCACCGAGATGTACGTTCGCGCCGCCCTCGCGGTGCTGCGCTCGAGCGCCGACGTTCGCGGCCTGGCACACATCACGGGCGGCGGCTTCGACAACCTGCTGCGCCTCGGCGACCACGTCGGCTTCGAGATCGACGACCCGCTTCCGGTGCCGCCGGTGTTCGGCCTGATCGCGCAGCTCGGCGACGTGAGCGAGGAGGAGATGTACGAGGTGTTCAACATGGGGTGCGGATTCTGCTGCGTGGTGGCCGCGGCGGACGAGGAAGAGGCGCTCGCGGTCCTGCGCGAGCACTACCCGGACGCGAAGCGGATCGGGCGGGCGGTGGATCCGCCGGCACTGGTCAGGAGGATCGGATGAAGATCGCCGTTCTCATATTCGACAAGATCACGGCCCTCGACGCGATGGGTCCCTACGAGGTCCTCTCCCGGCTGCCCGGCTCCGAGCTCTCGTTCGTGTCCACGACGAAGGGCGAGAAGCGCACCGACACCGGGCGGCTCGGGATCACGGCCGACTTCGAGCTCTACGAGGTCGCGGCGCCCGACGTCGTCCTGATCCCGGGCGGCGAGGGCAGCCGGCCGCTCCTGAAGGACGACGAGGTGCTCGAGTGGCTGCGCGAGGCCGACCGCACGAGCACCTGGACGACGTCGGTCTGCACGGGCGCGCTCGTGCTCGGCGCCGCCGGGCTGCTCCACGGCAAGCGGGCGACCACGCACTGGGCCTTCCTGGAGCGGCTCTCCGAGTACGGCGCCACCCCGGTTGCCGAGCGGGTGGTCGAGGACGACAAGGTGATGACCGCGGCGGGCGTCTCCGCCGGCATCGACATGGCGCTGACGCTGGCGGCGCGGATCGCGGGCGAGGACGTGGCGAAGGCCATCCAGCTCGGCATCGAGTACGACCCCGCGCCCCCGTTCGACAGCGGCTCGCCGGCGAAGGCGGCCCCCGAGCTCGTCGAGCTTGCGCGGCGGTACAGCTGATCGCCCCGCGCCGCGCGTGCAGCGTCGCTCCCAATCCGGACCCGCGGGCAGAGTTGGGCGGTTGTTGTCGAAAATAGGGGTCCGATGTCAGAGGACGTGAGATCTCCACTCAGTCAGTCGCTGCTCGGCACCGTGCTGTCGGGCCGCTACCGCCTCGAGTCGAAGCTCGGCAGCGGCGGGATGTCAACCGTCTACCTCGCCCGCGACGAGACCCTCGAGCGGCTGGTCGCGGTGAAGCTCCTGCACCGCGAGATCTCCGACCAGCCGGACCAACTCGAGCGGTTCCGGCGCGAGGCGCGGTCCGTCGCCCAGGTCTCCCACCCCAACGTCGTCGCCGTGATCGACGCGGGCGAGGACAGCGGCTATCCCTACATCGTCTTCGAGTACGTCTCGGGCGAGACCCTGAAGCAGCGCATCGACCGCATGGGGCGCCTGCCGCTCGACGAGGCCGCGGCCTACGCCATCGAGATCGGCCGCGGCCTCTCGGCCGCCCACGCCCGCAAGCTGGTGCATCGCGACGTCAAGCCGCAGAACGTCCTGATCGATCCCGAGGGCCGGGCGAAGGTCACCGACTTCGGCATCGCGCGCTCCCTGGAGTCGGACGGGCTGACGAAAACCGGCCGGGTCCTCGGCACCACCGACTACGTGTCGCCGGAGCAGGCCATGGGCCAGGACGTCGACTCCCGCTCGGACATCTACTCGCTTGGCGTCCTGCTCTACGAGATGCTGACCGGCAAACCCCCGTTCGAGGCCGACTCACTCGTCGGGGTGGCGATGAAGCACGTCAACGAGCCGATGCCCGACCTCCAGGAGCGCCGGCCCGACGCCTCCTCGGCGCTCGCGGCGGTGATCGAGCGCTCGACGTTGAAGGACCCGAAGAAGCGCTACCCGGACATGGGCGCGATGCTTGCCGAGCTCGAGGGCGCGCTCGAGGTCGAGATCGCCCGCTCCGGCAGCTCGACCAGCGAGGCGACGAGCGTGCTCGACACGGTCTCCAACCGCAAGCGCCTGCTGCCAAGCCGCAAGGCGTCGCTGGCCGGGATCGCCCTGGTCCTGGGCGCGACGGCGCTCGCGCTCCTGATCGCGGGGATCTCCAGCGGCGGGCACTCGAGCTCGACATCGACGTCGACGGGAGGTGGCGTGGCGAGCGGAGAGGAGATCCCGCTGCAGGCCGCAACCGCATTCGACCCCGTCGGCGGCGACGGCGAGAACGACCAGCTAGCCAGGGATGCAATCGACGGGAGCAACTCGACCGCCTGGCCGACCTCCACGTACACCGCGTCGCCGACCCTGACCGAGGACGGCAAGTCCGGTGTGGGGATCATCGTCGACGCGGGCAAGCCGGTTGACGCCCGCTCGATGCAGATCACCACAAAGGGCGGCGGCTGGAACGCGCAGATCTACGCGTCCACGAGCTCGGCGCCGCCGCAATCGACCCCGCCCTCGGGCTGGGGCCCGCCCATCGGCATGGTGAGCGGCGCCGACACGTCCCAGACGGTCCAGCTCACGGACACGAGCCCGGCGCAATTCTTCCTGCTCTGGTTCACGAAGCTCGACCCGGAGCAGGCCACCTCTCCGGAGGGCGATATCACGGGCTACAACGTCCAGGTCGAGGACATCAAGCTCTCGAGCTGAGGCTCGCTTACGCCGCGTAACCCAGCGCCTCCAGCTCGTCCCCCAGCTCGCGCGCGAACCGGCGCGCCAGCCCGGGGTCCAGCTCCTCCCGCCAGCGCCCAACCGACGCCTCCACCGACGCGGCGCTGACATGGTGGTCGCGGAGCTCGGGGTCGCTCGCGGCTTCCTGATCGATCCGAACGGACAGCAGCGCCTCGAGACGGCGCGCCTGCGAGGGCAGGTCGGCGACCATGTCCTCGTAGCGGAACACGGGGCGGCTCGCGTCGTCGGGAAGGCCCGCCACCCAGCGCATCCGCTCGCGCTGGGTCGCGAAGAAGCGCGCCATCAGCTCTTCCTCGCTTTCCCCGGGCGCCGGGACCGCGCCCACGAACCTGCCCGCTCCCTCGCGCCGGCGCTTGGCGTCGAAAGCCTGGACCGAGACGAAGACGTCGCGGGGGTCCCGCAACAGGACGATCACGGTTGCCAGCGGCAGCGGCTTGAGGTCGACGAGCCACGTCTCCTGGTGCTTCTCGGCGTAGTAGCGCACGTCCGCGCCGGGGTCGCCGTGCTCGGCCCGGGCCTCCGCCGCCGCTCGGCGGGAGAACTCCCGCCACACGTCCTCGAAAGCAAGCCGCGACATCTCCGGCCAGGCGTCGCGGGCGCGGAGCAGGCTCGAGTGCCACGGCGGCGGGCCGATGAGGGGCTTGCCCGCGTCCCACTTCAGCGAGCTGAGGTCGACCGGGCCCCAGAAGTCGCTGCGGTCGGTTCGCTCGAGCATCCGGGCCCAGCGCCAGAGGTACGCGAAGTACCGCCGCTCCCAGGGATACGGCCCGGGCACCGCGATCTGCGGCGAGCTCCGCAGGAGCCGCATCATCAGCGTGCTCCCGTCGCGGCCGGAGCTCTCGACGAGGATGGGCTGAAGCGAGGCGGTGTCAGGCACCACTAGAACTCGAACGAGCGCTCCCGCTCGTGGCGCTCGATTCCCAGGCGGACGAGCCGGTCGCACACCTCGAGGTAAGGGATGCCGCTCGCCTCGAAGAGCTTCGCGAACACGCTCGTCTCCGTGAAGCCGGGGATCGTGTTGAGCTCGTTTACGAGGGGCTCTCCGTGGTCGGGGACGAAGAAGTCGCAGCGCGCCAAGCCGCTTCCCCCGATCGCCTTGAAGACCCGTACCGCCAGCTCGCGGACCTTGGCGACCGCTTCGTCGCCGATCGGCGCCGGGACGACCAGGTCCATCCCGCCCTCTGAGTACTTCGCCTCGTAGTCGTACCAGTCGGCGTGCGCGACGATCTCGCCCGGCAGCGACGCCTCCGGGTCCTCGTTGCCCAGCACCGAGCACTCGACCTCCCGCCCAGACGAGTTGGCCTCAACGATCACCCGCGGGTCGTGGCGGCCGGCGAGGGCAACCGCCTCGTCGAGCTCGCGCTCCGGCCCCGAGACCTTGGAGATGCCGACGCTCGACCCAAGGCGTGACGGCTTCACCCACAGCGGGCGGCCCATCGCGCTCGCGTGCTCGCGCCAGCCGTCCTCGCCGACCTCGCAGAAGTCCACCTGCGGGATCCCGTGGAAGGCGAGCAGGCGCTTGAAGACCAGCTTGTCGATCGTCACCGCCGCCGCGAGCACCCCCGGGCCGACGTAGGGGACGTCGAGGCACTCGAGGAGCCCCTGGACGGACCCGTCCTCGCCGAACGGACCGTGGAGCACCGGGAACGCGGCGTCGCAGCCGAGGAGGCCTCCCGCCGCGCGCAGCTCGACCTCCTCGCCGGCGTGAAGCCAGCGGCCGTCGCGCTCGATCAGCACCTCCACGACCTCATGGCCGGCCCCGCGCAGTCCCTGCGCGACCGAGTAGCCGGAGCGCAGCGACACCGGGTGCTCCGAGGAGCGTCCGCCGCTGATCACGGCGACGCGCATCAGGGCTTGCCCGGGGTGGTCGGCGTGGTCGTCGACGTGGTCGAGGTGGTCGTGCTCGTGGTCGTCGGCGGCACGAACTTGCCGACGAACAGCGTGACCGCACCAGCAGTGCTGGAGCGGGTGCCGGCGGGCGGGGCCTGCCTGACCACGAGCCCGTCCTGGCTCTGGTCCGTCGTCGTCTGCGAAACCGTGCTGACGTTGGTGAACCCGCTCGAGCGCAGGTCGCTGCGCGCCTGGTCGGGGGTCTCCCCGACGACGTTCGGGACGAGGACGACGCCGCTCGAGACGACGATCGTGACCGTCGAGCCCGGCCTCACCTGGCTGCCGCCGGTCGGCGACTGGGAGAGCACCTGTCCGACGGGGTCGGAGGAGCTCTCCTGCTTGGTCTTCGCCGTCAGGTTGGCGGCGCTGATCTCCGACTGCGCGGTCGACTCCTGCTCGCCGACCACGGACGGCACGCTCACGCGGTTCTGCCCCCGGGAGACGGTGAGCGTGATGAGGCTGGACTTGCTCACGAGGGAGCCCGCCGACGGGTCCGACCCGATGACGCTGCCGGGATCCTGGGAGGAGAACTGCTCGCGCGTGGTCACGTTCCGGAACCCCCTCGCGGTAAGCGCCTTCTTCGCCGCGGCCACCGACTGACCCCGGACGTCGGGCACGGTCGCCTTCCCGAGTCCGGAGGAGACGGTGATCGTCACGGCCGAGCCCTCGTCGGCCTTGATGCCCTGCTTGGGGCTCTGCTTGAGGACCTCGTTCTTCGGCTGCGCGCTCGGCTTCGGGCTCACGTCGACCTCGAACTTCAGGGCCTCGAGCTGCGACGTCGCGTGGCCCTTCTTCTCGCCCAGCACGTTCGGGACCGCCACCTGCTTCGGGCTCGAGCCACTCAGGAGGAGGTAGAGCACGAGGCCGATCAGGGCGAGCAGGACCAGGCCCGCGGCGATCAGCCGGTTGCGGGTCCAGAAGCCCTCTTCCTCGGCGACCTCCCCCTCGACGAGCTCCTCTCCGGTCTCGTCCGGGGGCAGCTTGGGCGGCTGCGTCGGCGCCGTCGGCGAGACCGCGGGCGGCGCCGGCACGACCGCGTAGGACGCCGTGCCGGGGACCGCGTTCGGGTCCGCCTCGGCGGCGGCGAGCGCCGCGCTGAACTCGTCCGCGGACTGATAGCGGTTCGCCGGGTCCTTCGCGAGCGCCTTCAGGACCACGGCGTCGAGCGCCGGCGGGATCTTGGGGTTGACCTGGCTCGGCGGCCGCGGCGTCTCGGAGACCTGCTTGAGCGCGACGGCAACCGGCGTGTCGGCGTCGAACGGGACCTGGCCGGTCAGCGCCTCGTAGAGCATCGCCCCCACCGAGTAGATGTCGGACGCCGCGGTGGTCTCGAGTCCCTGAGCCTGCTCCGGCGAGAGGTACTGGGCGGTCCCCAGGACGGAGCCGGTCTGGGTGATCTCCGACGTTCCGGCGCGGGCGATGCCGAAGTCCGCGACGCGGGCGCGCCCCTCGCGGTCGATCAGGACGTTCTGGGGCTTCAGGTCGCGGTGGATGATCCCCCTGGAGTGCGCGAAGCGGGCCCCCGCGAGGACCTGCCGGATGATCTCGATGGACTCACCGCCGGTCAGGCCGCGCTCGATCAGGTCCTTCAGCGAGGCGCCCTCGACGTACTCCATGACGATGAACGGGCGCTTCTCGTGCTCGCCGCGGTCGTAGACGCTGACGATGTTGGGATGCTGGAGGCCCGCCGCGGCGGCGGCCTCGCGCCGGAAGCGCTCCACGAACTGCTCGTCGGTCGCGTAGCGCTCGAGGAGGAACTTGAGAGCGACCTGGCGGTTCAGCATCTGGTCGTGGGCGCACCAGACGTCCGCCATGCCGCCCGCGCCGATCCGGCGCACGAGCTTGTAGCGGCCGTCGATCAGGGTGTCGGGGGCGAGCGTCATCCGCCGACCCCCAGGGCCTTCTCCATCACCGCGGTCGCAATCGGTCCCGCGACCTGTCCGCCGAAGCATCCCGTGCACCGTTCGAGCGTCACCGCCACCGCGATCTTCGGATCGTTGGCGGGTGCGAAGCCGATGAACCACGGCTGGTTGACTCCGTCCGCCGGGTCGCCGATCTCCGCGGTGCCGGTCTTGCCGGCGAACGGCTCGCCGCCGACGGTCAGGCCCGCCGCGGTGCCGTTTGCCTCCCTGGTGACGTTCAGCATCATCGTGGTGAGCTCACTCGCGGTCTCGGGCTTGATCGCCTGCGACTGGCCGCTGGGCTTGAGCTCGGAGACGGTTCGCCCGTCCGGATCGGTGACCTTCTGGACGAGGCTCGGCTTCATGAGCTCCCCGCCGTTTGCGATCGTTGCCGCGACCTCGGCCATCTGCAGCGGGGTGGCGAGCATCTGGCCCTCGGCGCCGCCCTGCCCGATCGCCACCCGGCCCACGTCGAAGCCGCTGGTCACGAGGTTCCCGCTCGCGTTGTAGGGCCCGGTTGGGATCATGTCGTCGTCGGGCAGGTCGAGCTTCGGGTCCGAGTAGAAGCCGAACCGCTTCATGTAGTCGACCATTCCGGGCTCGCCGACCTTCTCGCCGACCTGGGCGAAGTAGGTGTTGACCGACTGCGTGAGCGCGGTCGTCATGTCGATGTCGCCGTAGTTCGCGCCCCCGTCGTTCGCGAGCGGCGTCCCGCTGACGACCAGGCCGGAGTCGCCGTTCAGGACCGAGTCCGGCGTGAAGTCGCCCGAGTCGAGTCCGGCGGCCGCGGTCACCACCTTCATCGTCGAGCCCGGCGGGTACTGAGACTGCGTCGCACGGTCGAAGAGCGGCGAGTCGTTCTCCTTCTGGAGCTTCTCGAACGTGTCGGGGCTGGCGACGGCGTTGGGGTCGTAGGTCGGTATGGAGACCATCGCCTTGATCGCTCCTGTGTTGGGATCGATCGCGACGACCGCCCCGGCGCCGTTGGTTCCCGGCGTTGCGGCGTTGGCGCTGTTGAGGGTGTCGAGTGCGGTCTTCTGGACCTTGGAGTCGATCGTGAGCTCTACGTTGTTGCCAACCTGGGCGTGACCGCGGAGCTGGTCGAGGATCGTCGAGAACTCGTTCGTGTTGCCGACCAGCGCATCGTTCTCCGAGGCCTCGAGCTCCGATGGCGGAGTCTCGACGTAGTTGAAGCCAACCGGGTGGCCGTAGAGCGAACCGTCCGGGTAATGGCGGACGTAGACCGGGTTCGCGCCGCCGCCCTCCGGGGTCGACTCGGCGACGAGCTGCCCGTCGGCTGTGGTGATGTTCCCCCGCTTGATCGTCTGGTCCTCGATCAGGGGGCGGCGGTTGAGGGTGGTCATCCCCTTGAGGTCGTCGGCGTGGAAGACCGACCAGTAGGACGTGAAGCCGACGAGCCCCGCGAAGAGGATGAGGATGACGACGTAGATGCGGACGATCGGCTTGTTCACGGGTACTTGAGGCCGAAGCCCGGGTCGTCGGGGTCAGGCCCGATCCGTGCCGGCGCCGGCGGGCGGCGGGCGCGGTCGGAGATCTGCAGGAGCAGGGCGAGCAGGACCATGTTCGCGATCACCGAGCTGCCGCCGGCGCTCACGAACGGCAGCGTCACGCCGGTGAGCGGGATCAGCTTGACGACCCCGCCGATGATCACGAACGCCTGCAGGGCGAACACCGCGGTGAGCCCCGCGGCGAGCAGCTTCGAGAAGCCGTCCGGCGCCATCACCGCCGCCTTCATCCCCCGTGCGGCGATCAGGGCGTAGATCACGATCACGCCGACGCCGCCGAACAGGCCCAGCTCCGAGACGATGACGGCGTAGATCTCGTCGGTCTGGGGCGCGGGCAGGATCGAGCCGCAATCGGGGAACGGCTGCGTGCAGTGCGGGGCGAATGGCCCCGTCAGCTTCAGGAGCGAGTCGCCGAGCCCGGCCCCGAAGAGGCCGCCGTCGGCCTGGGCGAAGAGCGACTGCTGGATCTGGCCGGCGCCGAGGGCCTTGCTGGTGAACGGGTGCAGCCAGATGTCGACGCGGTCGTTGATGTGCGCGACGAGGTGGGTGACCGCGAGGGTCCCGACGAAGAAGAGCACGAGGCCCGCGAGGACGTAGGAGAAGCGGTTGGTGGCGACGTAGACGAGCGCCAGGAAGGCGCCGAAGAACATCAGCGAGCTGCCGATATCGCGGATGAAGAACAGCAGCACCATCGCCGCGCCCCACACCGCCAGCAGCGGGCCGAAGTGCTTGAGCGGCGGGATCGTCAGCCCCGCGACCCGTTTCGCGCCCACGCTGAGGAGCTCGCGGCGCTCGTGCAGGTAGCTCGCGAGGAAGATGACGATGCAGATCTTCGCCACCTCGGCGGGCTGGAACGAGAGCGGCCCGGCGCTGATCTGCAGGTACGCGCCGTTCACCTGCCCGCCGATCCCGGGGACGCGCGGCGCCAGCAGCAGCGCCATTCCGGCGAGCGCGATCAGGTAGCGGTAGCGCTCGAGCGTGCGGTAGTCGCGCAGGAACAGGATCGTCAGCGCCAAGAGCACCGCCCCGCCGAGCAGGTAGCTCGCCTGCTTCAGCGCCAGCGAAGGCTGGATCCGGTAGAGGATCACCAGGCCGATCGCCGCCAGGAGGGCGCAGAGCGGGAACAAATACGGGTCCGCGTACGGGAGGCGGGCGCGGATGAAGATGTGGATGCCGACGCAGACGGCCAGGAAGTAGCCGCCATAGATCAGGCTGACGTTCGACACGTGGTCGTGCTCGACGATCAGGACCGCGGTGAATCCCGCGACGACGAGCGCGGCGACCGGGAGCAGCGCCAGGAGCTCGCGGTTGCGGGCCCTCACTTTGCCCCGCCCGAGCCCTGCTTGCGCGGCTTCTGCCCGCCCTTCGCGCCGCCCCCTTGCGTGTGGGTCTTCTGCCCCCCGCCGGTGCCGTTCCCCGCCACCCTGCGGTTTGCCGCCGCCGCTCGCCGGGGGCCTGACGGGCTTCCGGGGCGTCGGCTTGGGCGTGGGCGGCGCGACGGCGGCGGCTGCCAGGTCGTTCAGCAGGCTGGCCGCGTCATCGTGACTGCGCAGGGTGTGGTCGGTGACCGAGTGCTGGCGGTCCACCGGGAGAGCGGTCAGCTTGACGTTCTTGTGGCTCTCCTCCGAGTACAGGGAGATCCCGAGCGGCAGGTCGTAGGGCAGCCCGCGGTAGAGCGCGATGTCGCCCGCGGAGTCGGTGCCGATGAAGTAGACCTGGCGCACGCCGATCACGGCGCCGCCGGCGATGACGGCCAGCAGGACGATCGGCAGCACCAGCCTGGTCAACACGCGGCGGCGGCGGCCCGGCTGCTTCGTGGGCTGCGCCGGAGCGGGGCGGCGGGGCGGCGGGGCGGCGGCCGTGGCACGCTCGCGGACCGCGGAGCCCGTGAGGCCGGCCTCCTCGGCCGCCGGGCCGACCAGCGTCGCGCCGGCGTCGGCCGGCGCTGGCGAGGGAGCCTGGCGGCCGACCGGGGCCTCGGAGTCGTCGAGGCCGAAGGCGACGACCGTGATGTTGTCGCGGCCGCCCGCCGCGTTGGCCTCGGCGATCAGCCGCTCCGTCGCCTCGTCGAGGGTTGCCGAGTCACGCAGCGCGGCCGCGATGGCCGGCTCCTTCAGCATGGTCGTCAGGCCGTCCGAGCAGAGCAGGTAGACGTCCCCGAGCCGGGCCCGGTAGGTCATGGTGTCGACCTCGACCTCCGGCTCGGGTCCGAGGGCGCGGGTGATGATCGAGCGCTGCGGGTGATCCTCGGCCTGCTCGTCCGTGAGGCGGCCCTGGCGGCGGAGCTCCTCCACGAGCGAGTGGTCCGAGGTCAGGAGGCGAAGCTCGCCGTCGCGAAGGCGGTACGCGCGACTGTCGCCGACGTGGGCGAGGCTCAGCTCCTCGCCGTCGAGAAGCGCGGCCGTCAGCGTCGTGCCCATCCCGGAGAGGCTCGCGTCCTTCTGCGCCAGCTCATGGATCTGCTTGTTGGCGGCCTGAGCCACCCCTCGGAGGTAGGCCTCCGGGGCGTCGGAGCCGCGCTCGGAGGCCTTGAGGGACTCCGTCGCCGTGCTCGACGCCACCTCGCCGGCCTGCGCGCCGCCCATGCCGTCCGCGACGGCGAAGAGCGGCCCGCGGACGAAGAACGAGTCCTCATTGGCGGCGCGCTGGCGGCCGGTGTCGGAACGGTGGGACTGTTCGACGATCTGCAGCACGGCCGGCTCGCTACTCGTCTCCCGGCACGTCGAGCTCGAAGCGGAACTCCGTGTCGCCGATCCGGACCTCGTCGAGGTCGCTCAGGCTCGCCTCGCCGTGGAGCTCCGCCCCGTTCAGGAACGTGCCGTTGGTGGAGTTCATGTCCTCCACGTAGTAACCGGGTCCACGCGAGTAGAGGCGGGCGTGGATGCCGGAGGCGAAGCGGTCCTCGATCCGGACGTCGGCCTGGGGCGAGCGGCCAATCGAGATCCCGCCGAAGAGGTCGAAGCGCTCGCCGGGCGTCAGGCCCCCGCCGGTGACCACCACCAGCCACGCGTCGGTTGCCGCCGCGCGGCCGCCCGGCCCCACGGTCGGGTGGAAACCGGTCGCCTCGGGCGCCGGAGACGAGGTGCTTCGGAGCTCGCGCAGCGCGCTCCGCGCCACCCAGAGGAGGAAGAGGTAGAGGACGGCAAGGAACGCGAACTTGAGCGCAACGGCGATCGGCTCGGTGTCCATTGCGGTGGAAGGCTAGCCCGCGCTTCGGAACCAGGTAACACGCATGAGTCGCAGACGCTCGGCCCCGGACGCGGAAGGACAATGAAGAGGTGCACGGCGTACCCGTGCACCGGGGGTTCCAGCGGGAGCAGAGGAGCCGAGCGAGTGGTTCTCTATTGCTCGATGTCGAAGGTGAAGCGGGTCGTGCCGAGCACGACCTCGTCGCCGGGGGAGAGGCGCGAGCGGTCGACGAGGCGGCCGTTCACCTTGACCCCGTTCGTCGAGCCGAGATCGACGATCTGCCAGTCGCCGTTGGACCCGCGGTGAAGCTCGGCGTGGCGGCGTGAGATGTTCGGGTCGTCGAGGACGCACTCGCACTCCCGCGAGCGCCCGAGCGTCGCGACGGGGCCGTCGAGGACGTAGCGGCGGTCGTCGAGCGAGACGATCGCCTTGGTGTCGACCAGGCGCTCCTGCGGCCGCCGCGGCTGGCGACGCTGCTGCTTCGGCGGCACCGAGTAGACCATCGTGTGGCCCTCCTCGCCCTGCGCCGGGCTCTCGCCCTGGCGCGCCGGCGGCTTCACCAGCCGGGTCTGGATCCCGAACTCGCCGAGCCGCAGGCGCTCGTCCACCTTGAGCTCCACCTCGGGGCGGGTCAGGAGGGCGTAGTCGTTTCGCCGCGCGTGCTCGAGCAGGTAACCGGACAGCTCCTGGCCCAGCGAGCGCTCGTATCCCTCGATCCGCTCGTGGTCGGCCGGGGAGAGCCAGACCGTGTACTCGTTGGGCACGTAGACGCGGGACACGGACGCGGTGCGGTGCGCGTCCATCTCCTTCGCGAGCTTGCGCGCGATCTCGACCGGTTGGACCTGCGACGAGAAGGCGCGGCTGAAGACCCCCTCGACGAGGCCTTCGATCCGAGCTTCCAGGTTTCTGAGAACGCTCATTTGCGCGGCGCGCGGCGCGAGGATCCCCCGACCGCTGGCCGTGAATCCTAAGGGTGCCGGGCGGGCAGGGGCTCAGGAGCCGCTGCCGGCGGCGGCAAGCGGTCCGCTCGTGGTGCGCGGCGACGTGCCGGAGGCGATCAGGGCCGCGGCGACCGCCGCTCCCGCCGGAACCAGTGGGCTGGGCGAGAGAGTCGCGAGTCCGAGTAGCCGCAGCCCTCCGTCCAGGGCGGCGCCCCAGAGCAGCGCCCCGACGATTGCGAGCGGCAGATGGGCGCGGACGACGGGGCCGATCGCGAGCCCGGCCATGGCGAACAGCGCCGCCGCACCGAGGGAGACGGGATCGAGGAGCGGCGCGAGGACACCGGAAGCCGCCGCCGACGGCGAGTGAACCCAGCCGTGAGGGGCGCGGGCGGCGAACGACACGAGCGGTCCCGCCCCGAGCGCGATCGACGCGGCGGCGCCCCAAATCCATCCGAGGGCGCCGAGCACGGCGCGCTCGGCGTGGCCGCGTCCGCCCGCGACGAGCGCGGGGAAGGCGGCCAGGAGCGACACGGACGCCAGGGGGGCGGCCAGGAACGGAATCGCCGCCCGGCGAAGCGGATCGGCCACGAACACCGCGGGTGCCAGGAGGAGGCCGAGGACCAGTGCGAGGCCGCCCAGCCCCGCCGGCCCCGCAAGCAGGGCCAGCGCGACGCAGCCGGCGGCGAGGGTGAGAAGCCCGGCCATCGCCGGGCGCCAGGGCTCGCGCTCGGGGCCGGGGTCGCTGCCGGGCAGACAGTGCTCGTCGTCGAGCTCCTCGGCGCTCCACTCGAGGGTCTCGGCCAGCTCCTCGATCTCGGGCCTGGTCCCGGCGTCGGGGCTGAGCGCGTCGTCGATCGCCGCCACGAGCGGCTCCGGGAGGTCGGGCCGGTAACGGGCAAGCGACGGCAGCTGGCTGCCGATCCGCCTCGCCGTGGCCGCGGGGGTTCCCGCCGCCACCGGGTTGCGGCCCGCCCAGCACTCATAGAGGGTCAGGGCCAGCGAGTAGACGTCGGAGGCCTCGAAGGCGCCCTCCCCCTCGGCCTGCTCGGGCGCCATGTACGCAAGCGTCCCGAGGACCTCGCCTGGAGCCGTGAGCTTCGTCTCCCCGGCGATCGAGGCGATGCCGAAGTCCATGAGCTTCGCGCGCGGCGGGCTGGCGTCGAGGTCGACCATCACGTTCTGAGGCTTGACGTCGCGGTGCACCACGCCGCGCTGGTGAGCGTGCGCGAGGGCCGCGCAGACGTCGGCCCCCACCCAGGCGACCTCGCGATCGGTCATCGCGCCCTCGGCCTGGAGCGCGTCGAGCGGATCGCCCTTCGCGAGCTCGGAGACCAGCAGCGCCCGCCGGCCCTCCGAGCCGAACTCGTAAAGCGTGGCAATCGCGGGATGGTTGAGCCTGGCGACGGCCTTTGCCTCACGCAGAACGCGCTCGGCGTCGGCTCCGTCGATCTCCTTGACGGCGACCTCCCGCTGGAGCCGCTCGTCGAGGGCGCGGTAGACGGTTCCCATGCCTCCGCTGCCGATGCGTTCGAGGAGGCGAAAGCGATCCATCGCCAGCTCTTCCGCCACTGCACCGACCATTCCGCATTCGGCCTTCGCCACGGACGGTCGGGCTCCTGCAACGCGGCGGGTTCACGCCGACTACGCTCCGACGCAGGGGTAATACTCCCGACCGCGAACAGACCCGAAGGGGAGTCGCTTTGGAATTCCTCGACGAGGACCAACCCTACGCGCCGCGCAGAGCGCCCGCCCCGCGGCGCCGCGGTCCCGAGCGCCAACAGATCGTCGCCCGCCGGGCGATCGCGGTCGCCGTGGGCATCCTCGTCCTGATCCTGCTCATCGTCGGCATCAAGGGCTGCGTGAACGCGCGCAAGCAGCGCGGCCTCGAGAACTACGCATCGGACGTGAAGTCGCTGGTCGCCGACTCCGACCAGCTCTCCAGCAGCCTTTTCAAGGAGCTCGAGAGTCCGGGGAGCTCGGGGCAGAGCCTGCCCGACGCCCTCGACACCGACCAGGGCACCGCCGACTCGCTGCTGAACCGCGCACAGGAGATCTCGGCTCCGGGCGACGTCTCCGGCGCGCACGCAAGCCTGGTGCAGGCGTTCCAGCTGCGCAGCGACGGGATTGCCGGCCTTGCCAGCGCGCTCCAGTCGGGCGGCTCGGCGAACGCGACGCAGCACGCGGCACAGCGCGCCGTCGACCACATGAAGGAGCTGGTTGCCAGCGACGTGATCTACATCCGCTCCAAGGACGCGGCCGAGGCGGCGCTCGCCGACGCCGACGTCAGCTCGTCCATTCCCGCGAGCCAGTTCGTGCCCGATCCCTCGCACTGGCTGAGCGCCTCGACGTTCGAGCCCCTCATCGGGGCGGCGGGCGGCGGTACGACCGGCGGCGGGACACCATGCCCGGCCGGAAAGACCTGCGGCCTCGGCCTGACCTCCACAACCGTCGGCGGGGTGGCGCTCACATCCGGCAGCTCGGCGACCATCACCGGCTCGTCGCTCGACGTGTCCGTGCAGAACCAGGGCGACATCACCGAGTCAAACGTCCAGGTCACCGCCAAGGTCAGCGGTGCCGCCGGCGCCCAGGGGTCGGCGACGATCCCGTCGATCAAGGCCGGCGCGACGCAGACCGCGACGGTCAAGCTGAAGCCGACGCCGAAGGCCGGCGCGTCCGGCACGCTCACCGTCGAGGTCCAGCAGGTGGACGGCGAGCACGTCACCACGAACAACCGCGCGAGCTACACGGTCACGTTCAGCGGGTAGTTCCGGGACCTCGGATCTCAGCTAAGTTCGGCGCGATGAAGGTCGCCTACCTCGGCCCCGCCGGGACGTTCAGCGAGGACGCGTTGCGCTCGGCGGCGGGCGAGAGCGAGCTCGAGGCGGTTCCCGAGACCACCGTCCACGACGCGATCCAGTCCGTCGCGCGCGGCGAGGTCGAGCTCGCCCTGGTTCCCTTCGAGAACTCGATCGAGGGCTCGGTGCGCTCCACGCTCGACGCCCTCGCCTTCGACGGCGCGGACGTCACCGTGGTCGGCCAGCACGATCACCCGATTCGCCACAGCCTGATCGCACGCACCACCCTCGAGCCCCGGCGCATCGAGGTTGTCCTCTCTCATCCCCAGGTACTTGCCCAGTGCGCGCGCTTCCTGCGCGAGGAGCTGCCGTCCGCCGACGTCCGCCCCGCGTCGTCGAGCGCCGAGGCGATTCGGGAGGTGAGCCGCGAGGCGGCCCCGTGGGCGGCGCTGGGCGCCGCGTCCGCGGCGGCGCTCTACGGCTGCACGGTGCTGCGCGAGGGCGTCGAGGACGAGGCCGACAACGTGACCCGGTTCGTGTGGGTGGCCCCCGCGGCCGCCCGGCCTGCCGGCGAGGGCGAGTGGCGGTGCGCCCTGGTGTTCTCGGAGCTCGGCGAGGACCATCCGGGCGCCCTGGTTGACGCGCTCACCGAGTTCTCGAGCCGCGGCGTCAACCTGATCCGCATCGAGTCGCGGCCGCTGCGGCGCGGGCTGGGCCGCTACATGTTCTTCATCGACCTCGAGGGCAGGCTGGACGAGCCGCCCGTCGCAGCGGCGGTCGAGGCGCTGCGCGGGAAGGCGGAATCGGTGCGCATCCTCGGCAGCTACCCGGTGGTCGGCGGGCTGCCGCCGTTGCACTGAGCCGAGGGCTGCGGAGCCGGGATCGCCACCGCTTAGAATTCCTCGCGCCATGACGAGCACGCGGGTTCTCGTCCTCAACGCAAGTTTCGAGGCCATCAACGTCTGCACCGTGCGCAGGGCCGCGGTGCTCGTCCTCAAGGAGCGCGCCGAGGTACTTGAGCCGGGCGAGGGCGCTCTGCGCTCGGAGCGCCTCGAGATGCCCCGTCCCTGCGTCATCAGGCTCGTCCGCTACGTCCGCATCCCCCGCGACGTGCACCGGCGCAAGATCACCCGCAAGGCAGTGCTCGCGCGCGATCTGTGGACCTGCCAGTACTGCGGGCGCGAGGCGCACACCGGTCTAACCGTCGATCACGTCATCCCGCGCAGCCGCGGCGGCACATCGGTGTGGGAGAACATCGTCGCCTCCTGTGCCCCGTGCAACCGCAAGAAGGGCAACCGGCTGCCCCGCGAGGCCTCGATGCACCCGCGCACCAGCCCGCGGCCGCCCCACCCGACCGTCTTCATCCAGATCGCGAGCCCGAAGGTGCCCGTGGCCTGGACGCCCTACCTGCCCGCGCCCGCCGCTGTGGTCTGAGCTCAGCCCGCGCCGTTCGGCGAGTCGCCGTTGGCCGGCGACTCCGCCGTGGGCTCGGTCGTCTCCACCTCGGCGTCGGCCCCGTTGGTGGACTCGACGACGAGGGCGACGGCGCTGATCCGGTCGTCCTCCTTCATGTTCATGACGCGGACGCCCTGGGTGGCGCGGCCCATCTGCGAGATCCCGCCGGCGTTGGTGCGCTGCACCATGCCGTTCTGGGAGATGAACAGGAGGTCCTGGTGCTCGCGGACGATCAGGGCGCCGGCGAGGCCGCCCTTCTTCTCGACGAGCTTGATCGTCAGGACGCCCTTGGTCCCACGGCCCTTGACCGGATACTCGGCGACGGCCGTGCGCTTGCCGTAGCCGTTCTCCGTCACGACGAAGAGCTCGGACTCGTCGCGAGCGATGTCCATGGCGAGGACCCGGTTCTGCTCCCTGCCGATCTTGCCGGCGACGTTCATGCCCTTGACCCCGGAGGAGTCGCGGCCCATGGAGCGGACCACCTTTTCGGAGAAGCGCGACGCGTGGCCGGACTTCGAGACGAGCAGGATGTCGTCCTCGCCGGTGGTCAGCCGCACCTGGACCAGCTCGTCGCCGTCACGGACCTTGATGGCGATGATGCCGTCGGCCTTGATCTTGGTGTTGTAGGCGAGGAACTCCGTCTTCTTGACGAGCCCCTTGGACGTGGCGAAGACGAGGTACTTCGCCTCCTTGAAGTCCCGGGTGGGGATGACGGTCATGACCTTCTCGCCGTCGCGGAGCGGCAGGACGTTGACGAGGGCGCGGCCCTTGGCCGTCCGCGAGCCCTCGGGGAGCTCGTACACCTTCAGCCGGTAGACCTTGCCGCGGTTGGTGAAGAAGAGGAGGTAGTCGTGCGTCGAGCAGATGTGCAGGTGCTCGATGTAGTCGTCCTCCTTGAGGTCCATCCCCATCACGCCGACGCCGCCGCGGCGCTGCTGGCGGTAGGTGGCGAGCGGCAGCCGCTTGGCGTAGCCGGAGTGGGTGATCGAGATGACCATCTGCTGGTCGGCGATCATGTCCTCGATGTTCATGTCGCCCTCGAAGTGGGTGATCTCGGTGCGGCGCTCGTCGCCGTAGCGCTCCGCGATCCCGTCGAGCTCGGAGGTGATCAGGCCGTCGATGCGGCTGGGGTCGCCGAGGATCGCGCGCAGCTCGGTGATCCGCGCGAGGAGCTCGGCGTGCTCCTCGCGGACCTTGTCCGACTCCATGGCGGTGAGCCGCTGCAGGCGCATGTCGAGAATGGCCTGGGCCTGGACCTCGGAGAGGCCGAAGGTGCTCTGGAGCCCCTCGCGCGCGTCGTCCGGGTCGGCGGATGCGCGGATCAGGTCGATGACCGCGTCGAGGTTGTCGAGGGCGATGATGATCCCCTCGAGCACGTGGGCGCGCGCCTCGGCCCTGCGCAGCTCGAACTGCGTGCGCCGCTCGACGACCTCGCGCTGGTGGGCGACGTAGTGGCGGATCAGCTCCTTGAGGCTGAGCGTCTTCGGCACGCCATCGACGAGGGCCACCATGTTCACGCCGAACGAGGCCTGCATCGGCGTGTGCTTGTAGAGCTGGTTGAGGACCACCGCGGCCGGGTCGCCGCCGCGCTTCAGCTCGATGACGAGGCGCATGCCGGAGCGGTCGGACTCGTCGCGCAGGTCGGAGATCCCGGTGATCTTCTTGTCGCGGACGAGGTCGGCGATCTTGGTGACGAGGCCGCCGTCGCCGCCCTTCTTCACCTGGAACGGCAGCTCGGAGACGATGATCGCCTCCTTGCCGCCACGCAGCGGCTCGACGTGGGCGCGGGCGCGGACCTTCACCGAGGCGCGGCCGGATGCATAGGCGTCGCGGATGCCCTCCATGCTCATCAGGCCGCCGCCCGGGAAGTCCGGGCCCTTGACGTGCTCCATCAGCCCCGGCAGGTCGATGGCGGGGTTGTCGATGTAGGCCTTCACGGCGCCGATGGACTCGCGGAGGTTGTGCGGCGGGATGTTCGTCGCCATGCCGACCGCGATTCCGGCGGCGCCGTTGACCAGGAGGTTCGGGAAGCGGGCCGGGAGGACCAGGGGCTCCTGCTGGGACTCGTCGTAGTTGGGGCCGAACTCGACGGTCTCGGAGTCGATGTCGCGCAGCAGCTCGGTGGTGAGCCGGGCGAGGCGAGCCTCCGTGTACCGCATGGCGGCGGGCGGGTCGTCGTCGATCGACCCGAAGTTGCCCTGGCCGTCGACCAGCGGGTAGCGCAGCGAGAAGTCCTGCGCCATCCGCGCGAGGGTGTCGTAGATCGCCGTGTCGCCGTGGGGGTGGTACTTGCCCATCACCTCGCCGACGATGAACGCGCACTTCCGGTAGGCGCGGTTGGGCTGCAGCCCGAGGTCGTCCATCGCGTAGAGGACGCGCCGGTGAACCGGCTTCAGGCCGTCGCGAACGTCGGGCAGCGCCCGGCCCACGATCACGCTCATCGCGTAATCGAGGTACGACGAGCGCATCTCGGTGGTGAGCTCGCGCTCCTCGATCCGCCCGGTCAGGGCTTCGAGTCCGCCTTCCATCTAGATCGCTCCCATCGCGTGGTCAGACATCGAGGAAGCCGACCTCCTTGGCGTGCTTCTCGATGAAGACCTTGCGCGGCTCCACCTTGTCGCCCATCAGCTCCGTGAAGATCCGCTCCGCCAGGGTCGCGTCCTCGATCGTCACCCTCTGGAGCGTTCGGGTGCCCGGGTCCATCGTGGTCTCGCGGAGCTGGTCGGCGTTCATCTCGCCGAGTCCCTTGAAGCGCTGCAGCGCAACGCCGTGTCTCGAGAGGTCGAGGACGCCGTGACGCAGGGCGCCGAACGTCTCGGCCGTCTTCTGGCGGTCGCCGAGCTGGATTTCGAACGGAGGCGATCCGACCTGCTTGAGGAGATCGGAGTGAAGGTCCACCAGGTGCCGGTACTCGGTGGAGCCGAAGAGGGTGGCGGGGAGGGTGTGGACCCGAGCGAGGCCGCTCTTGCGATGCACCGCGCGGATTTGCAGCGCGTCCTCGGAGGCCTCGCGGAGCGCGGTCTCGTAGGCGTCCCCCTCCGGGTCCTCCGCCTCCATGATCTTCTTCGCGCCGGCGAGCGTTGCGGCGCCCTCGTCGAGGATCCGTGACTCCGAGAGGAAGGCGACGATCTCGTGGCCGAACTCGGCGCGGAGCGACTCGCTCCAGCCCTCGTACTCCTTCAGCCGCCGGTTGAAGCGCTGCCAACGGGCGCCGGTGAGGCTGTGCTTCTTGCCCGCCGAGTCCGTGATCGCCACCTGTTCGAGCTTCTCGCGCAGGAGGAGCTCCTCGAGCTCGGACTCCTTCTCGATGTAGACGTCCTGGCGACCGCTCTTGACCTTGTAGAGGGGCGGCTTGGCGATATAGATGTATCCGGCCTCGATCAGCTGGGGCATCTCGCGGTAGATGAAGGTGAGCGCCAGCGTGCGGATGTGCGCGCCGTCCACGTCGGCGTCGGTCATGAGGATGATCTTGTGGTAGCGGGCGTCTTCGAGGTTGAACTCCTCGCGGATGCCGGTGCCGACGGCGGTGATCAGGTTCTGGATCTCCTGGTTGGAGAGCACCTTGTCGATGCGCGCCTTCTCGACGTTCAGGATCTTCCCGCGCAGCGGGAGGACCGCCTGCGTGTTGCGGTCACGGCCCTGCTTGGCCGAACCGCCTGCCGAGTCGCCCTCGACGATGAACAGCTCGGCCAGCGACGGGTCGCGGACGGTGCAGTCCGCGAGCTTGCCGGGAAGCGTCGAGTTCTCCAGCGCGGACTTCCTGCGGGTCAGGTCGCGCGCCTTGCGGGCAGCCTGGCGCGCGCGGGCCGCGTCGACCGACTTCATCACGATGCGGCGCGCGTCCGGCGGGTGCTCCTCGAGGTACTCGCCGAGCTTGCGGTTGACCGCCTCCTTGACGAGCCCTTCGATCGGCGGGTTGCCGAGCTTGGTCTTCGTCTGGCCCTCGAACTGGGGGTCGCGGAGCTTCACGGAGATGACGGCGGTGAGGCCCTCCCGGACGTCGTCGCCGGTGAGGTTCTCGTCCTTCTCCTTGAGGAGGCCCTTGCCGCGCGCGTAGGCGTTGAGCGTCCTCGTCAGCGCCGCGCGGAAGCCGGAGAGGTGCGACCCGCCCTCGTGGGTGTTGATGTTGTTGGCGAAGCTGAAGACGGACTCCTGGTACGAGGAGTTCCACTGCATCGCGACCTCGACCGCGCCCTCCTCGGTCTCGCTCTCGAAGTAGACGGCCTTGCGGTGCAGGGGGTCCTTGTTCTCGTTCAAGTGGGCGACGAAGTCGACGATGCCGCCCGCATACTGGAAGGTCTCGCGCTGGCCCTCGCCGCGCTCGTCGACCAGGTCGATCCGCAGGTTGCGGGTGAGGAAGGCGGTCTCGCGCAGGCGCTCGGACAGGGTCGCGTAGTCGTAGGAGACCTCCTCGAAGACCTCGGCGTCCGCGAGGAAGGTGATGGTCGTCCCCGTCTTCTTGCTCGCCTTCCCACGCTTGAGCTCGCCCTTCGGGTCGCCGCGCTCGTAGCTCTGCGTCCAGACGTGTCCGTCGCGGTGGATCTCGAGCTCGAGACGCTCCGACAGGGCGTTGACCACCGAGACGCCGACCCCGTGAAGGCCGCCCGAGACCTTGTAGCCGCCGCCGTCGCCGAACTTGCCGCCGGCGTGGAGCGTGGTGAGCACCAGCTCGGCGGCCGGACGCTTCTCCTCCGGATGCTCGTCGACCGGGATCCCGCGGCCGTCGTCGATGACGGTGATGCTGTTGTCGGGATGGATCGTCACCTCGATCCGGTCGCAGTGGCCGGCGAGGGCCTCGTCGACGGAGTTGTCGACGACCTCGTAGACCAGGTGATGCAGGCCGCGCGGCCCGGTCGAGCCGATGTACATGCCGGGACGCTTCCGGACGGGATCGAGGCCCTTGAGGACCGTGATCTCGCCGGACGTGTACTCGCCGGAGGAGGCATCGCTGTTCTTCTTGGGTGAGGCCGCCTTCTTGGGGGCGGCGGCGGGCTTCGAGGCCAAGCTAGTGGGGTGTCCTTCCGGCTCGATTCACGAGAAACCCCGACCGCCGGTTGTCCGCAAGGCACTGCGTACAGACGGGTCGGGGCATCCGTCCAACTTCACATAAGGATATCAGGTGCGGCCGCCGGAACCATCACCCGTCTGTCACGAAATACCTGCAAATCACGTAAAATCTGGGTTTACTTGCAGCGCGCCGGCATCGTTCGGGCGGCGGCTCGGCCCCGGCGGTCTAGTCACGATCGTGACGAGCGGCGTCGGCCGTGAAGCGCAGCGCGTCGACGGGCGCGTCGAGCGCCGCGTTCAGCCGCTCGAGCAGGCCCGGCGCGAGGAGGTCGAGCTCCTGTGCCCAGACGGCGGAGCGGCAGCTCACGGTGACGACCCCGGCCCGCTCGGCGACCGGGGTGGCCTCCGCGGCGATCGCCTCGCCGGCCACCTCGGGCCACGCCATCTGGACCGCGGCGAGGAGGGTTTGCGGCGCAGCCTGGGCGCGGGCCGCCCCGATTGCCGCCGCGATGCTCCGCGGGCGGCGCGCGGGGCTCACGCGGCCTTCGAGGCGACGCCGATCTCGGCGCCGCCGCGCAGCGCGATCTCGCGGCGGGCGGCCCCATCGGGCAGCTGCGACGCCTCGGTCGCGGTGATCAGCGCCTGTCCCTCCCCGTCGGCCAGGCGGGTGACCAGCAGTGCCCGGCGCTCGGGGTCGAGCTCGCTCATCACGTCGTCGAGAAGCATCAGGGGCGGCGTGGCGCGCGCCGCCAGCAGGGCCGCGCGCTCGGCGAACAGCAGGGCGAGCAGGGCGGTTCGCTGCTCGCCCTGCGACCCGTAGCGGCGGACGGCGCGCGCGGCGACGGTCACCTCGACCTCGTCGAGGTGCGGCCCGTGCGCGCTGAAGCCGCGGGCGACGTCGGCGGCGCGGCGATCGACGAGCTCCGCCGCGATCTCCTCGGGCGTCGCGCCGGCGCAGCGCGGCCGGTAGGTGAGCGCAAGCGGTCCGGCGAGCCCGAGCTCCGTCCCTGCGGCCTCGAACCCGCCGGCGAGCTCGCCGACCGCGGCGGCGCGGGTTGCGATGAGCTCCGACGCCGCGGCCGCGAGCTCCGTATCCCAGGCATCCAGCGAGCCGGGGGCGGACGCGCCGCGCGAGCGCGCGAGCAGCGCGTTGCGTTGGACGAGGGCGCCTCGGTAGCGGTCCCTGGCCTCGGCCCGGGCGGGCCACAGGGCGGCGGCGAGACGGTCGACGTGGGCACGCCGTGCGCCGGGCGGGCCCTTCACGAGGGTGAGCCGGTCCGGCAGGAAGACGGCGATGGGCGGCCGGAAGTCCGCCGCGGCGGGGACCGCGGCCGAGCCGTCGAGCAGGTGGCGGCGCTCGCCGGCCCGCGTGGCCGACCAGAGGAACGCGTGCGAGTCGCCGTCGCAGCGAACCTGGGCTTCCACCCGGGCGAGGTCGGAGTCGAACGCGATCGTCTCGCGGTCCCGCCGGGTCCGGGGCGAGCGCCCGGTGAGGGCCAGGAACAGCGCCTCGAGGAGGCTCGACTTCCCTGCGCCGTTCGGGCCGTGGACGAGGGTGATCGCGGGACCGAGCGTCACGCGAGCGGGCGCGAGGTTGCGGAACCCGGTCGGTTCGACCCACTCCACGGTTCGCGTGGACACCGCCATGCGGCCGCTTCAGACGTTCAGGCGGATCGGCATCACGAGGTAGCTGAAGTCCTCGCGGCCGGCCGGCTGGAGAAGGCCCGGGCGCAGCGGCGAGGAGAGCCGCAGGACGACCTCCTCGGAGCCGACGCTCTCGATGCCCTCCACCAGGTACTGGGGGTTGAACGCGATCTCCATCGGGTCGCCGCTGTAGGGCGCCGGCACCGACTCGGCGGCGTCGCCGATCTCAGGCGTCTCGGCCGCCACGGTGAGCTCCCCCTCCGCGAACGCCAGGCGCAGCGGCGCGTTGCGCTGCGCGAGCTGGCTGATCCGGCGGGTGATCTCGAGGAGCTCCTCCCGCTGGAGCTTCACCTCGTGCTCGAAGGAGTCCGGGATCAGCTGCTTCCAGCTCGGGAACTGCCCCTCGATCAGCCGCGAGGCGAGCGTCACCGGGCCGGCCCTGAAGACCGCCTGGTTGCGGGAAAGCGCGATCTCGACCTGCTCGGGGCCGTCCTGGGCGACGATCCGCGCGAGCTCGCGCAGGGCCTTGGCCGGGACGTTCGCCTCGATGTCGATGGCGATCGGCTCCTCGAGCTCCGAATGCTTGACGCTCAGGCGGTAGGAGTCCGTGGCCACCATCGTCAGGGTCTTGCCCGCGGCGAGGAAGAGAACGCCGGTGAGGATGGGGCGGACCTCGTCGCGGGAGGCGGCCCTGGCGACGAGATCGATCATCTCCGCAAGCACGGCGCCGGGCAGCGTCGCGCCGTCGCCTTCGACCGCCGGCAGGCTCGGGAAGTCCTCCGCGTTCAGGGTCTTCAGATGGAACTGCGCGCTGCCGGCCGTCACCTCGACGTCGCGCTCGGACGCCCGGTAGGTGAGCGTGACGCTGCCGTCGGGCAGGCTGCGAGCCACGTCGCCGAACAGACGGGCGGGCAGGAGCACCGAGCCCGGTTCCGCGATCTCCACGTCGGTCACCTCCCGCGTCAGCGACATCTCCATGTCGGTCGCGCGCAACACGAGCTTGCCCGAGTCGGCGTGCAGGTGAACGCCGGCGAGGGACGGCAGCGTCGTGCGGGTCGACACCGCACGGCCGACGAGTTGCAGGGAGCCGACAAGCTCCTCTCGTGTCAGGGAGATCTTCATGAAGGCGGGAGGTCCATATTGGTGGTTGGTTCAGATGTATTTAAGTGGTGGACGGGTGTTGACGGGAGCCTGCGGCCGGCTTCGCTACAGGGGTTCGAGGTGTGGACTCCTCCTGTGGATGAAGCCCGGCGCCGGGGATGACGCCCGCGCCGCGCTCCGCCAGCGCGAGCTGTTCACGGGCGTTGTGGATTGCCTGGGCGACCTCGGAGCCCGGCTGGTCGCGCTCGCCGACCACGCGAATCGCGTGCAGGACGGTGGAGTGGTCGCGCCGAAACGCGGCGCCGATCACGGAGCTCGACGAGCCCGTGAGCTCGCGGCTCAAGTACATCGCCACCTGGCGTGCCTGGACGAGGCGAGCCGTGCGTGCGGTGGAGAGGAGATCGCTGCGGCTGATCCCGAAGCCGGCCGCCACGACCTCCTGCACGGCCTCGATGGTGGGCCGGGGGCGCGCGTCTCGAGGCGGCTCGTCCGGCCGGGAGAGGGCTCGCCCCACGAGGGAGTCGCTGAGCGGCTCCGAGAGCAGCGACGCCAGCGCCGTCACCCGGGTCATGGCGCCCTCGAGGCGCCGGACGTTCGTCGGCATGGTCGCGGCCAGCGTGGCGAGCGCGCGCGGGTCGCCGATGTCGATCGGCCGCTCGCCGACCATGCGCCACAGCAGCGCCAGCCGCGTGCGGAGGTCCGGCTCGCCCAGCTCGACGGTCAGGCCCCAGGCGAAGCGGTCGCGCAGGCGTTCGGCCAGCTGGGCGTGGGCGTGGGGTGGGCGGTCGCTGGAGAGGACGATCTGCTTGCCGGCGCCGTGGAGGGCGTTGAAGGTGTGGACGAACTCGGCCTCGGTTGCCGGCTTGCCCTCGATCACCTGCACGTCGTCGATCAGCAGGGCGTCGACGTTCCGGTAGCGCTCCTTGAAGCGCTCCGGCCCGTCCAGCCGCAGCGCCGTGACGAACTCGGTCGTGAACCGCTCGGCGGTGGTGTGATGCACGGTGAGATCGGGCCGCTGGTCGGCGAAGTAGTTGGCGATCGCCCCGAGCAGGTGGCTCTTGCCGAGGCCGGGCGGGCCGTGGAGGAAGAGCGGGTTGTAGGCCTCGCCGGGGCTCTCGGCGACCGCCAGGGCCGCCGCGTGCGCCATCCGGTTCCCGGGCCCGATCACGAAGCGGTCGAAGGTGTGGCCGCGCTCGACCGGGAGCGACTCGTGGGCAACGCTCCCCTTCGCCGCGGTGGTCGTCCCGCGCTGGACGAACGCCAGGCGCTCGACGCCGTCGATCAGCTCGCGGGCGACGGCGGCGATCCGCTCGCCGTAGCGGCGCTCCACCCAGGCGAGCGTCGAGCGCGGCGCGGAGACCAGGAGCTCGCCGCCGCGCAGCGCCTCGGCCCGAAGCGGCTCGAGCCACAGCTCGAATGTCTGGGCGGGCAGGTCTCGGCGAAGCGCCCCGCGGACGGCCTCCCAAGACGAGCCCAAGTCGTCTCGGGCGCTCGTTTCAGGCACGGACGGCGACTATAGACGCGGCCCGCCGACCCTCTGGTGGACGGCCCGCACACCCCCCGCAATTCGCGCGAAAAACCAGGCCGAGGGGAGCCGGGGTGGCCGCCAGCCCGATCCGTATACTGGCGCGTCCCGAGCCCGCCGACCGAGTTGGGCTGCCCGTGGGAGATCTCTCTTGAAGCGGACCTACCAACCCAAGAAGCGAAAGCGCGCTCGGACCCACGGCTTCCGAGCCCGGATGCGGACTCGCGGCGGGCGGGAGGTCATCCGTCGCAGGCGCCGTAAGGGCCGGAAGCGCCTCACCCCCTGATGCCGTCCGAGCGCCGCAGGCGCGCCCGTCTCTCGCGCAGCGGCGACTTCGATCGCGTCTACCGCGACGGCAGCTCGCAGAGCAACCGCTACCTCGTTCTCCACGCCTTTCCCCGCACCGACGCGGAGGATGAGGTGCGCCTCGGGATCTCCGTCGGGCGCAAGGTCGGCGGCGCGGCCGACCGCAACGCGGTGAAGCGGGCGCTGCGGGAGGCCTTCTGGGCACGGGCCGAGGCGCTCCCCACGGGGCACGACTTCGTCCTGGTCGCCCGGGCCGACGCTCTAGATCTGGTTGAGCGTGAGGGCGCCCCGGGCGTCGAGAACGCGCTTGCCGAGTTGATCGAGGCAGCCGGTCTGGCACGTAGGAGCGTTTGACGTGAAACGCGCCCTCGCCCTCGCCCGCCGCATCCTCGCCGCCCCGCTCCTGGCGCTGATCGCCGTCTACCGCCGGCTGATCTCGCCCGCGCTGCCGCGCCGCTGCCGCTACGAACCGACCTGCTCCGCCTACGCCGAGCAGGCGATCCGGGAGCTCGGCCCCCTGCGCGGCACGATCCTCGCCGTCTGGCGCCTGCTGCGCTGCAACCCGTTCAGCCGCGGCGGGATCGACGACCTCGCGGACCGCCCGTTCTTCCGCGAGCCCGAGCACCCCCCGCACGACCACTCCCGCGGGGCGCCGGCATGAGCGTGATCCTGCCCCTCGCCAGCATCTTCCAGCCGTTCGAGAACCTCTCCGAGTCGATCATCAAGTTCTTCGAGGGCACGATCGGCCTCCCCTGGGGACTCTCGATCATCGCGCTGACCTTCACCGTCCGCCTGGCCGTCCTCCCCCTCTCGCTCACCGGGATCCGCTCGATGCGGCGCCTGCAGATCCTCGCGCCGAGGATGAAGGAGATCAACGAGCGCTACAAGAACGACCCGGAGCGCAAGCAGCGCGAGCTGATGGAGATCTACAAGGAGAACAACGTCAACCCGTTCTCCTCGTGCCTGCCGTTCATCATCCAGATCCCCTTCTTCATCGGGATCTACCAGCTCCTGCGCTCGACGGGCTTCACGGAGGACGTCACCTCGAGCGGCGCCTCGGTGAGCTTCCTGTTCGTGGACTCGATCATCGCCAAGCCCACGGGCGCCGAGGCGATCGTCCTCATCATCCTGTTCTTCGTCACCACAGCCCTCAGCCTGCTCTACACGACGGCGACGAACCCCGCCGCCGCCAGCGGCGCGCAGCGCTACATCTTCCTGATCTTCCCGGTGCTGTTCGCGCCGTTCATCGCCAGCCAGCCTGCCGGCCTCGGCGTCTACTGGATCGCGACCAACGTCTGGAGCCTCGGCCAGCAGATGGTGGTCCAGAAGATCATGCCCGCCCCCCAGCCGCAGACCGAGGAAGAGAAGCAGGCGACCAAGGCGCCTCCGCCCCCGCCGCGCAAGAAGAAGAAGCGGAAGTAGACGAGCGTGGACCCGGGGCCAGGCAGGCGCACTCCACCAAGTTCTCCTTCGCGGCCCGCCGCTCGGTTCCTGCGCGGCAACTCGTAGAATCGCGCCCATGGAGAGCTCCGGCGCCCAGAGCGACTCGCTGCCCGCCGACCCGGCCGGCCGGGTCGAGGCCATCCTCAACGAGATCGCCGACTACATGGACCTCGACGCGGACGTCGTCGTCGAGGAGTCCGACGAGGAGATCAGCGCCCGGTTCGACGGCGACGACCTCGGGCTGGTCATCGGCCGCCGCGGGCAGACGATCGACGCCATGCAGCTGATCTGCTACCGGGCGGCGTTCCGTGACCGCACCGACCGCAAGCGGGTCTCGGTCGACGCCGCCGGCTACCGCGCGGAGCGCAGCGAGATCGTCCAGCGACAGGCCGAGCGCGCGGCGGAGCGCGCGCTCGAGAGCGGCAAGGAGATCGAGCTCGAGGCCATGAGCTCGACGGAGCGCCGCATCGTCCACCAGCACCTCAAGGACCGAGCGGGCATCGAGACCTTCAGCGAAGGCACGGAGCCAGAGCGCTGCGTCGTGGTCGCACCTCTAGTCGGTGACTGACCCACTCGACGCCTTCGTCTCCAGACTCCACAGCGATCCGCGGGCGCCGACCAGCGTCACGGAGCCGGCGGAGGTGCGGAGGGTCCACGTGGCGGACGCGCTCGCCGGCCTCGAGGTGACGGAGCTCGCCCACGCGCGGCGGATCGCCGACGTCGGCTCCGGAGCCGGGCTGCCAGGAGTCGTACTCGCGACCTCGCTTGCCGGCGCCGAGGTGGACATGATCGAGTCCTCGGCAAAGAAGTGCGCGTTCATGGAGGAGGCCATCGCCGCCGCGGGGATCGCCAACGCGCACGTCGTCGCCGAGCGCTCCGAGACCTGGGCCGCGGCGGAACCGCCGGAGGGGGGGAGGGAGACCTACGACGCGGTCACGATCCGCGCGGTCGGCAGCCTCGCCACCGACGCCGAGCTCGCGAGCCCGCTCCTGCAACGCGACGGAGTTCTCGTGGTCTGGAAGGGCGCGCGCCGCAGCGAGGAGGAGGCCGGGCTGGAGCGGGCCCTGCCGGAGCTGGCGATGGCGCTCGCCGACGTTCGCGCGGTGACCCCGTATCGGGGCAGCCGCAACCACCACCTTTATGTAGTGCGAAAGACGGGCCCGACTCCGGAGGGCCTGCCGCGCCGGCCGGGGCTTGCGTCGAGGCGGCCGCTCGGGGCACGCCGAGCGGTGGGCTAATGTCGGCGCCGATGGGGGCCGTGTACGCGATCGCCAACCAGAAGGGCGGAGTGGGGAAGACCACCACCGCCGTCAACGTCGCCGCCGCGGCCGCAGCGGAGGGCCGGCAGGTGCTGCTCGTCGACCTCGACCAGCAATGCAACGCGACGGTTGGGCTTGGCCTCGAGCGGGCCCTGCATCCGTCCTCGTACGACTGCCTGGTCGGGGAGACGTCGGTGGCGGAGGCCGCGCGCCCCGCCGGCCCGGACAACCTCTGGATCGTCCCGGCAAGCCGCGACCTCGCCGGCGCGTCCGTGGAGCTGCCGCGCATCGAGGGCTTCGAGCGCCGGCTCCGGGACCGGCTCGGCCCGGTCCGCGAGCGGTTCGGCCTCACCCTGCTCGATTGCCCGCCCGCCCTCGGCCCCGTGACCATCAACGCGCTGACCGCCGCGGACCGGGTCCTGATCCCCGTCCAGGCCGAGTACCTGGCGCTCGAGGGGCTGGTCGAGTTCCTCGGGACCCTCGACCTCGTGCGCCGGGATCTCAACCCGACGCTGATTACGACCGGCGTAGTGATCACCATGCACGATGAGCGGACCCGCCTCGCACAGGATGTCGAGCGGGAACTCCGTCAGCACCTCTCAGAGCTCGTGTTCGACACAGTGATTCCCCGGAGCGTCAGGGTCGCGGAGGCCCCGAGCTTCGGCGTCCCGGTCACCGAGCACGCGCCGGAGTCCGCGGGCTCGGGCGCCTACCACGAGCTCACCCGGGAGCTCGTGGAGCGAGAGGAGGCCGCGCGCGTCACCGTGTCGCGCTCAGGCGACAAGCCCAACCCTCAAGTGGAGGTTGAGAGTAATGAATAAAGGGATGGGCCGGGGGCTGGCGGCGATCCTGCCGCAGGCCGGCGAGGTCGGCGGACCGGGCCTTCGCGAGATCCCCGTCGAGATGATCCAGGCGAACCCGAAGCAGCCGCGGCGCCGGTTCGACCCCGCTTCGATCAAGAGCCTGGCGGCGTCGATCGCGGACGCCGGCCTGATCCAGCCGATCTCGGTTCGCGCCCTCCCCGATGGGCGCTTCGAGCTGATCGCCGGCGAGCGCCGCTGGCGGGCCGCGCGGGAGGCGAAGCTCGAGACCATCCCGGCGATGATCCGCGACGAGGACGAGGTGCGGCGCCTGCAGACCGCGCTGATCGAGAACGTCGTCCGTGAGGACCTGAACCCGGTGGAGGAGGCGCGCGCCTGCGCGACGCTGATCGACGAGCTCGGCGTCTCGAAGGAGGAGCTCGCGCGGCGGCTGGGGCGCAGCCGCCCGGCGCTCTCGAACCTGATCAGGATCCTCGACCTGCCCGACGACGTGCTCGAGCTGCTCGAGCACGGGTCGATCAGCGAGGGCCACGGGCGGGCGATCCTGCTGGCGACGGGCGACGACACGCGTCGCGGCCTTGCGCTTGGCGCCGCGAAGGGCGGCTGGTCGGTCCGCGAGACGGAGCGCCGGGCGAAGGCCGGAGCCGACGGCCCGAAACGGGCCCGAGCGGAGCTTCACCCCGACGAGGTGGCCTCGCTCGCGGAGGCCGAGGAGGCGCTCGAGAGCGCGCTCGGCCACGGGGTGAAGATCCGCAAGACGCGCAGCGGCATCCGGGCCGAGCTCCACTTCGACGATCTGGACGCGCTGGCGGACTTCACCAAGCGCCCGCCCCGTTAGGGCCCGAGCCGCTCGATCCGCCAGCCCCCGCCGCTTCTCGTGTACCGGAAGCGGTCATGCAGGCGACCGACCTGGCCCTGCCAGAACTCGACGCTCGCCGGCACCAGCCGGTAGCCGCCCCAGTGCGCGGGCCGGGAAACCGGGCCGTCTCCGAAGCGGGCCTCGGCCTCGGCGAGCTGGCGGTCGAGCTCCTCGCGCGATGCGAGCGGCGCGCTCTGCGGCGACGCCCAGGCGCCGAGCTGCGACTCGCGGGGACGGGTTGCGAAGTACTCGTCGGACTCGGCGGCGGTGAGGCGGTCGACGGATCCGCGCGCCCGGACCTGGCGGTCCAGCTCTCGCCAGTAGACGACGATCGCCGCGGCCGCGGTGCCGTCGAGCTGTCCGCCCTTCGCCGACTCGTAGTTGGTGAAGAACCGGAACCCGTCAGGGCCGGCGCCCTTCAGCAGCACCATCCGCGCGTCCGGCAGTCCGCCGGCGTCGACGGTCGCAAGAGTCATCGCCTCCGCGAGCGGCGCCTCGGCCCGGGCGACCTCGAGCCACGCGTCGAACTGCTCGAACGGGTCCTCCCGCAGGTCGGCCCGCCGGAGGGGCGGCATGTCGGGGCGGCGGGGCATCGCGAAGTGGGCGATCCTGGACTCGAACCAGGGACCTCCTCCTTATCAGAGAGGCGCTCTGACCGACTGAGCTAATCGCCCTCGGGCGCGGATTCTAGTGTGGAGCCTCGGGCGCCGAGGCCGCGCGATTCCGGCACCACGGGAGCGCGGGAGGCCGCCGGTATCATCAATCGTGCCTGCGGGCAGGAGAACGATTCGTGCAGCAGATGCAGATCTACGGGGTCAGTTTCGACATGGTCGGCAAGCAGCCGATCGTGCTCCTGAAGACCGTGGAGGGCAACCGCTTCCTGCCGATCTGGATCGGTCACCCCGAGGCGGCGGCCATCCTCATGAAGATCCAGGGTGCGTCGACTCCGAGGCCGATGACGCACGACCTCCTCTCCGAGATGCTCGAGCACCTCGACGCCACCTGCGAGAAGGTCTCGGTCACCGAGCTCCGGGATAACACCTTCTACGCCTCGATCACGCTCCAGATCAACGGCTCGTCGGTGGAGATCGACTCCCGCCCGTCCGACGCGATCGCCCTCGCGGTGCGCACCCAGGCGCCGATCTTCGCCGCCGACGACGTGATCGAGGAGTCCTCGATCGAGTTCGAGCACGAGGTCGAGGACAACGAGGAGGTCGTCGAGAAGTTCAAGGACTTCCTCGACCAGGTCACTCCCGAGGACTTCGCCTCGGACGAGTAAGCGCCGGCTATGTGACGAATGTCACTGACGCGGAAGCGCTGATCGAGGAGGTTTGGGGGCACGGGATGGGACGGCAGAAGCTTCCACCGGGGCCGAGGTATCCGGTCCTCATGCAGGGCGTAGGGCTCTGGACTCGTCCGCTGGCGTTCATGGAGCGCAACCGCGCGAGGTACGGCAAGCGCTTCACCATTCGCTTCCCGTTCACCGAGCCGTTCGTGATGCACTCCGATCCGGAGCACGTCAAGGAGATCTTCACGGCGCCGCCCGACGTCCTGTGGCCGGGGCAGGGGGCTCGGGTGCTCGAGCCGGTCGTCGGCACGCGCTCCGTGATCCTCCTCGACGGGGACGCTCACATGAGTCAGCGCAAGCTCATGCTCCCGGCGTTCCACGGCGAGAAGATGCAGCGGCTGGAGGACCTGGTCCGGGAGGTCACCGAGCGCGAGATCGCCGGTTGGCCACGCGAGGTCGAGCTCCATCCCCGTCTCCAGGCGCTCACTCTCGAGATCATCCTGCGCGCGGTCTTCGGCTTCGACGAGGGGCCGCGGCTCGATTCCACTCGCGCCGCGCTGACGCGCCTCCTGTCCTACGGGGACAGCCCGCTCACGTTGATTCCCCCGCCCGTCGGGGAGGACACCCGCAGCCAGGATGGCCCGGACCTTGCCTTCCGGATGCTCAATCGCGCGGGGCCGCTCAAGGGCTTCCTCGACAACCGCGCCGAGGTCGACCGCCGGGTGTTCGAGCTCATCGCCGAGCGTCGCGAGGGAGGCGAGGATCGCGACGAGGTCCTCTCCCTGCTGCTCGGTGCCAGGCACGAGGACGGCAGCCCGATGTCCGACGACGAGCTCCGCGACGAGCTCATGACCCTCCTCGTCGCGGGCCACGAAACCACGGCGACGACCCTCGCCTGGGCCTTCGAGCGCCTTGCCCGGGAGCCGGCAGTGCGCGGGCGCCTGGAGGACGAGGTCGCGGCAGGCGACGACGACTCCTATCTGACGGCCGTCATCCAGGAGACGCTTCGGCGTCGGCCGGTGCTGCCGAACACCGCCCCGCGGGCGGTCAAGAAGCCCATCGAGGTCGGCGGATGGGAATACGAGCCCGGCGCCAGCCTGGTCGCCAGCTCCTACCTCGTCCACCACGACCCGGAGATCTACCCCGACCCCTACGCGTTCCGCCCGGAGCGCTTCCTCGACTCGCCGCCCGGCACCTACACCTGGATCCCGTTCGGCGGCGGGCGGCGGCGCTGCCTCGGCGCGAGCTTCGCGATGCTCGAGATGAAGATCGTGCTGCCGGCGGTCCTGCGCGCCAACTCGCTCGAGCCCGCGACGGGCGCCCACGAGCCGCCTCGCCGGCGCAACATCACGGTCACCCCCGGCCGCGGTGCCCGCGTGCGGCTGCGGCCAAGGGATCGGGCGGCGACGCTCGCATGACGCCCGAGCAGGGACGCCTCATGGTCCGCGCGGCCGGCCGCCGGCTCTTCTGGCTCAACTGGGTACTGGGCGGGATCGGCAGTGCCGTCGTCTTCACGGCGATCGGCTTTCTGATCCCGATCTTCTTCGATCCCTCCCAGCGGGGGTCGCTCGGCCGTGAGTACCTGCCGTACGTGGTGGCGCTCACGATCGCCCTTGGGGTGCTCGTGGATCGCGTGATGACGCGGGAGCGCCGCCGGGCGATGCGCTGGCTCCAGGAGGGTCGCGCGCCGGACGACGAGGAGCATCGGCGGACGCTGCGGTTTCCGGTGCGTCAGGCCATGGTGGAGCTCACCGCCTGGCTGCTCGCGGCGCTCGCGGGCGCCGCGTTCAGCCTCCACCACTCCACCGGGTTCGCGGCGGTCGTCTTCGCGGCGGTCTGGCTCGGGGGCGAGACGACTTCGGCGCTCGCCTATCTGCTGACCGAACGCGCGATCCGGCCGATCACCGCGCTCGCTCTCGCCGCGAGGCGGCCACGCCGGAACGCGACGCTCGGAATTCGCCACCGATTGCTCTTTGCCTGGAGCCTCGGCACCGGCGTGCCGATCATCGGCGTGCTCGTCGTCGGAATCGTCGGCATCACGAAGTCGGGCGTGCAGCCCGAGTACGTCGGGGCCGCCTGTGTCTTCCTCGGTGCGATCGCTGTCGTCGTCGGCCTGCTGGCGACGGCGATCACGGCCAAGGCAATCGCCGAACCGGTCACCGGGGTCCGCAGGGCGATCGACCAGATAGCGGGCGGCGAGCTCGACGCTCAGGTTCGGATCGACGACGCCAGCGAGATCGGCATGCTGCAGGTGGGCTTCAACCGCATGGCGGACGGGCTGCGGGACCGCGAGCGGATCCGCGACCTGTTCGGCCGTCAGGTCGGGCGGGACGTCGCGCACGCCGCGCTGCAGGGCGGCGTGCGCCTCGGCGGCGAGGAGCGGCAGATCGGGGCGATGTTCGTCGACCTGATCGGGTCCACCGCCATGGCGCTCGCCATGCCGCCGTCGGAGGTGGTCCGCCTCCTCAACAAGTTCTTCCGAGTCGTCGTCGAAGTGGTGAACGAGTCCGACGGTCTCGTCAACAAGTTCGAGGGCGACGCCGCCCTGTGCGTGTTCGGCGCACCGGTGGCGAGCGAGGACCCCGCAGGCGAGGCCCTCGAGGCCGGCCGCAAGCTCGCCTCCAGGCTGGAGCGTGACGTCCCGGAGATCGGCTTCGCGATCGGCGTGTCCGCGGGCCCCGCCGTCGCCGGCAACGTCGGCGCGGAGGAGCGCTTCGAGTACACGGTGATCGGCGACCCCGTGAACGAGGCCTCGCGGCTCTGCGACCTGGCGAAGGAGCGCGGCGAGCCGGTGCTGGCCTCGGGCGCGGCGATCGACCGCGCGACGGCGGAGCGGGCCGCGACCTGGGCGCTGGGCGACAGCGCGGTCCTGCGAGGCCGCCTCGACGCCACGCGCCTCGCCCGGCCGCGCGACCGCGACCTGGTCGAGACCCCGAGCCGGGGCTGAGTCGCCCTAGACGGCGGGAACCGCGCCGCGGCGCGCCGCGTGCTCGAGGATCCGCCCGACGAGCGTCTCGAACTGGATGCCGGCGGCCTCGGCGGCCATCGGGAAGAGCGAGGTGTCGGTGAGGCCCGGGATCGAGTTGACCTCGAGCACCTGGGGCCCCGACTCGTCCAGCATCAGGTCGACCCGGGCGAAGCCCTGGCAGCGAAGTGCCTCCCAGGTGTCCACGGCCACGCGGGCGGTGGCCTCGGCCTCCGCCGGGGCGAGCGGCGCGGGGCAGTCGTACGTGGCGCGCCCGATCTCGTAGCGCGCCTCGTAGCTGTAGCGGTCCTCCTCCTTCGGGGTGACCTCGACCACCGGCAGCGGCTCGCCGTCGAGGATCGCCACCGCGAGCTCCCGCCCGTCGACGTGGCGCTCGAACAGGACGTGGTCGTCGTAGCTGAATGCCGCGAGCAGGGCCTGCGGGACGTCCTCTCGGGAGCCGGCGAAGCGCACCCCGAGCGCCGAACCGCCCCGCCCCGGCTTGATGACGAGCGGGAAGCCGAGCGCGGCCTCGATCTCCTCGAGGGCGTCGGAGGCGCCGAGCTCGGAGAAGGCGGTCTGGCCCAGGGCGATCCAGTCCGGCGTGGGGACGCCCGCGACGCGAAGCTCCTGCTTGGCGGCGGGCTTGTCCATGCACCGCCGGCACGCGGCGACCCCTGGGCCGGTGTAGGGGACGCCGAGGATCTCGAGGAGCTCCTGTACGGTCCCGTCCTCGCCGTCGGCCCCGTGCATCGCCACGAAGGCCACGTCAGGGGCCTCGGCCTTGAGGCTGGCGACGAAACCGGCGCCGGCGTCGAGCGGCAGGACCTCGTGGCCGAGCCGCGCGAGCGCGTCCTCGACCCGGGCGCCGGAGCGCAGCGAGACCTGGCGCTCGAGCGACCGGCCGCCCTTGAGCACGGCGACCTTCACCCCTCGCTCCTTCGGAACGGGATCACCGTGTCAGGCGACGCCCGTCCCTCATCGGACGAGGAGGCCGCCGGCGTTGTCGCTTGGTGGGTCAGGGTTCCGTACAGGGAAACCTGCTCGTCGACGACGCGCCCGATCCGGCGGATGCCCTCGCGGATCTCGTCTTCGGTCGAGCCGGAGAAGTTGAGCCGCATCGAGCTGCGCCCGCGGCCGTCCACGAAAGCGGCCGCGCCGGGGACGAACGCGACGTTCTCGCGCAGGGCCCGTGCCAGGAGGTCGGAGGTGTCGATGTAGTCCGGCAGCGTCGCCCACACGAACAGGCCGCCCTCCGGGCGCGTCCACCTCGCCTCCGGCGGGAAGTGGCGCTCGAGGGCGTCGAGCATCGCGTCCCGCCGGGCCCTGTAGAGCCCCACGAGGCTCTCGACGTACTCGCGCCAGCGGTTCTCTGCGAAGAACTCCGCTACGAAGTACTGGGCGAGGGTGGACGTGCAGAGGTCCGTGGCCTGCTTGCCGAGGACGACCTTCTCCATCACCGGCGGCGGCGCGAGGATCCAGCCGACGCGGATGCCGGGGGAGAGGATCTTCGAGAAGGTCCCGAGGTAGACGACGTAGTCGCCGCCGTCGAGCTTGTAGAGCGGCTCCTGCGGCTCGCCCTCGTAGCGGAGCATCCCGTACGGGTTGTCCTCGACCACGAGAACCTCGCGCTCGCGCGCCAGCGCCACCAGCCGCGCGCGCCGCTCGGCGGACATCGTCACGCCGGCCGGGTTCTGAAAGCTCGGCACGGAGTAGATGAACTTGGGGCGCCTGCCCTCCGCGGCGAGCTGGTCGATCATGGCCTCCACCTCGTCGATCCGCAGGCCGTCGTCGTCGACTCCCACCTGGATCGTCTCGGCCTGGTAGCTCGTGAAGACGGGAACGGCGCCGGGGTAGGTGGGCCCCTCGCAGATGATCAGGTCGCCCGGGTCGACGAGGATCTTCGTGATCAGGTCGATCGCCTGCTGGCCGCCGGTGGTGACCAGTACGTCCTCCGGGTCGGTGCCGATGCCCTCGCAGCCCATCACCTTGGCGATGCACTCCTTGGTGGACTCGAAGCCCTCCGTCGGGCCGTACTGGAGCGCGGCGGCCGACGACTCCTGGGCGATCCGCGTCATCTGCGCGGCGAAGCTGGCCGGGGGGAAGGTCGACGTGTCCGGTAGCCCGCCGGCCAGCGAGATCACCTCGGGCCGCGCGGTGATCGCCATCAGGTCGCGCATGGCCGAGGAGCGCATCACGCGGGTGCGCTCGGCAAAGAGATCCGCGTAACGCTCGAGGTCGCGCGTCGAGCTGTGCGCCCGCCGGTGCGCGGGAGTCGGCGGCGCGGAAGCTGGATCGGGGCGGTCGGGCGCCTCGGGCATCGGTCTAGTGTGCCGAAAGGCGCGCGGTCCGGGCGACCGCGCCTACGGGCCGATGCGGCCGTTGCCGAGCTTCAGCCGCGGCCACTCGGCGGGCACAGGGGGGAGGGTGTCGCCCGTGACGCCATTGCCGTTGATGTCGTAGGCGACCGGGCTGCTGTCGAGGTCGCTGTACGGCGGGACCCAGAAGGGCGCGCCGTCGCAGTCCGACATCACGCTGAACTTGTCCACAGGAACCTCTGCGTCGTTCGTGATTCCGTGAACGAGGCCGAAGACGTGCCCGAGGCGTCGACGTGGAGGCGGATGCCCCGCTTGCCGTCCGGGTTCATCAGCGGGCCGCCCGCGTACGCCTTCACCAGGTTGTTCAGCGCCCCGCAGGAGATGTCTGAGGGCTTGGCGCCCCCTTTTGCGTAGTCGAGCTGAACGAAGACGTCGCGGTGCTTCGGGCTGGCGCCGAGCTTCTTCAGGTTGAGGCCCTGCGGCGTCTTGCCCTTCTCCCAGGCGTTGGGAATGCCGTCGCGGTCGGAGTCCCTCGCGCCCGCGAGCGGCGGCGCGACCAGCAGCGCCGTGATGACCGAGATGAGTGCCGCTCCCCGCATGGACATCCAGGACGGGGCGAGCGTAGCGTCGCAAGCGGCGCGCTCGCGGGAGTGCGGAGCTAGGCTGGGCGCCGTGATGCGGGTGCGCGCGGGGATCGTGGGTCTGCTCGCCGTGGCCTTGACGCCGGCGGCTGCCCACGCGAGCAGCTCTCTGTACTCGGGCCCGGCGCCGCGCCCGGGGCCCGACATCCTCTACCGCAAGCCCGCCCGCTCGCCTCAGCTCCAGAACGCGGGCGTCTGGCACGCCAGGCCGATCCTCGTCTCGGGGGCCAGCGCCTACCGCGACGGCGAGTACCTCTACCAGGACTTCCTCTACGACGACCACGGCGCGAAGGGCGCCAGCCGCGACCCCGGCGACCCGCGCACATCCGGCGACACCTTCTCGGCGCCGAACGGCACCTACACCTACCCGACCGCCGCCAGGTACGCGAACAACGCGGCCGACCTCGTCGAGCTGCGCGTGAAGCCGCTTGCCGGCGCGACCGCCTTCCGCCTGACCCTCAACACCCTGAAGAAGCCGCGGCTGGTGGCGGCGACGGTTGCGATCGGCAGCTCCAAGGTGGAGCGGCGGATGCCCTTCGGCGCGAACACCTCCGCGCCGGCGAAGCTCTTCCTCACCGTCCACGGCCGCCACGCCGAGCTCGACGACGCCGCGAGCGGCAAGCGGGTGGCCCCCGCGCCCAAGGTCTCCGGTTCCAGGCGCCGTCGCCAGATCCAGGTCCTGGTTCCGCACTCCGCGTGGAACCCGGGCACGAAGCGGGTCCGCCTCGCCGCGGGCGTCGGGCTCTGGGACGGGGCCGCGAAGCGCTATCTGATCCCGGGCGCCGCGGCCTCCGCGACGACGCCGGGCGGCGCCGCCGGGCTGGCGAGCCCATCCGCGTTCTTCAACGCGGCGTTCCGCTACCACGAGCCCGTCCCGGACCTCAGCCAGAACGGCGGCGTGAGCGCCGTGGCCGATACGTCGTGGTGGCGGGACAAGGCCCAGGCGCGGGCCCTGGCCGCGGGAACGATCAAGCCGTTCCACGCAACCGTCGACTTCGGCAAGCTCGCTCGCCGCGCCGACGACGCCGGGCGGGGAAAGCGCTGGGGAGTCCCGACCTCCGGGCCGATGGACCGCATCTTCGCGAGCCACTTCGAGACCGAGCAGGGCGCCGACTACTCGAAGAGCTGCGGCGACCCGGACAACTGCCTCGGCGAGCTGCGTGGCCGCCTGCAGCCCTACGCGATCTACGTGCCGAAGAAGCCACAGCCGCGAAAGGGCTACGGGCTCACGCTGCTCCTGCATTCCCTCGGCGCCAACTACAACCAGTTCGAGGGGTCGCGGAACCAGTCGCAGTTCGCCAACCGCGGCAGCGGCTCCATCGTGATCACGGCCGAGGGCCGCGGCCCGGACGGCTGGTACTACGGCGAGGCCGGCGCCGACACCTTCGAGATGTGGGCTGACGCGGCGCGTCACTTCAAGCTCAACCCCAACCTGACCGACGTCGCCGGTTACTCGATGGGCGGCTACGCGACCTACAAGTTCACGACGCAGTACCCGGACCTGTTCGGCCGCGCCCAGCCCACGGTCGGCCCGCCCGGGCTCGGGATCTGGGTGCCGCCCGCCGATCCCGCGCCGGGCGGCGCCGCATCGAACACGAACCGCATGCTGGCGTCGGTGCGGAACATCCCCTTCCTGATCTGGGACGGGACCAACGACGAGCTCGTCCCCGTCCCGGGACCGGTCGCGCAGGCCCAGACCTTCGACGACCTCGGCTACCGCTTCGCGTTCGACCTGTTCGCGCCGCCGGTCGACCACCTCATGCTGGCGTCGAACGACGAGTACGCCCCGGCCGCGAGGTTCCTCGGCACGGCGCGAGTCGACCGCAACCCCCGGCACGTCACCTACGTGGTCAACCCGACGATGGACTTCCCGAAGGACGGCACGGTCGCCGACCACGCCTACTGGCTGTCGGACCTGAAGCTGCGCGACTCGAGCGGCGCCGCTCCGCTTGGCACGGTCGACGCCCGGTCAGAGGGCTTCGGCGTCGGCGACGCGCCGGTCCATGCAACGACCCACTCGGCGGGGATGCTGACCGGTGGGAACGTCGGGCCCCTCACCTACGCCCAGACCGCGAAGACCTGGGGCAAGGCGCCGAAGCGGCCCACGCGCGACGTCCTGCACATCGACGCGACGAACCTGCGGACCGTGACCGTGCAGCCGGCGCGCGCCAAGCTCGACTGCCACGCGAGCCTGGACGTCCACACGAACGGGCCGCTCAGCGTGAAGCTCGCCGGCTGCCGGCGCACCGAGCACTTCGGCAGCTAGACGCATCGCTAGCCTGCGCTGGCGATGCACTCTGCGTTCTTCTCGTACTGCGAGGGAATCGGCTGGGCGCTGGCCGCAGGCGCCAGCGCCGGCGCGCTGGCGGGCGGGCTCGCGCAGTCGGCTCGTACGCCCCTAGCCATCCTCGGCGCCATCCTCGGCGCCGGGCTGTTCTTCATCGCCCTGAACGGCTCCGATCACACGGCCTGGCCGGGCATTCCCATCGGCGCGCTGGCCTCGCTCCCCGCGTTTGCGCTGGCGAACGGTCTCGTCCTGGGAGCGGCGGGCCGCGCCGAGGGCTCCGCCGGCTCGATTGCGGGCATCGTGATCGTCGCGGCGGTGGTGCTCGGGCTGCTCTTCCTGATCGTCGCCCCGGTGTCGCTGCCCTTCCTGGTTGCGGTTCTCGCACTGCTGGCGGTTCGCCGCCAGCGCCAGTCGCGCAAGCACGAGGGCCTCCGGGTCCTGAGGTGAGCGCGGCGCCGGCCGCCGCGCTGCGTAGCCCCGGCGACCGCAAGCTGGTCCTCGTGATGGTGGACTCGCTGCGGGTCGACATGCTCCGGCGCACCGTCGCCGAGGGCGGCGCCCCGCACTTCGGCGCCCTGCTCGAGCGTGGCTCGCTCGTGGAGGACTGCGTCTCGACCTTCCCGTCGGTGACCCCGGTCGCGAGCTCGGAGATGACCACCGGCCTCCGCCCGGACGGCCACGGGATCTCCGCCGTGAACTGGTTCAACCGGATCGAGGGGCGCTACGTCGAGTACGGGTCGTCGTTCGAGGCCACGCGAACGCTCGGTCTCATCCGCACGCTCTACGACATCGTCTACGACATGAACATGGCCCACCTGTCGGCCGAGGCCGAGACCGTTTTCGAGCGGCTGGGCGACGCCGGGGTCCGCACCGCGTGCACCCCGTTCCTCATCTACCGGGGCCGCACGCGCCACGAGGTTGGCCTGGAGGGCGTGCTGCGCCGGGTGGCGATGGCGGCGACCTTCCGGCACGCCGTGTGGGGGCCCGACGAGCTGTTCTACGGCGAGCTCTACGCAAGCCGGAAGGTCTCCTGCAAGCCCACGCTCGCCCGGCCGGGCACCCGCGACGAGTACTCCGGCTGCGTCGGCCGCGAGCTCGCCGCCAACGACCTCTACGACTTCCTCCTCTTCTCCCTGCCCGACAACGACCATCACTCGCACCGTCACGGGCCCGAGGCGACGGACGCGTCGATCGCCCTCGCCGACGCCGCGCTCGGCGATCTCGTCGACGCGTGGGGCGGTGTCGAGCGGTTCCTGGAGCGCCACGCGGTCATCGTCGTCGCCGACCACTCGCAGACGGACGTGGGAAGGGAGCTTGCCCTGATCGAGTCCCTCGACTCGCGCTGGCGCGTTCTGCGCCCGTCTGTGGAGGGTGGGCCGGAGCCCGAGCTCGCGGTCAGCCCCAGCGCGCGCGCCGCGTCGGTCTACGTCCTCGCCGACGGATCGCGGCGCCGCGACGTTCACGCCGGAGTGCGCGACGACCTTCGCGCGATGGAGGGAGTGGACCTGGTCGCGTGGCTCGCCGGGACGGACGGCGCGCCGCTCGAGCGCGACCCCGCGAGTGGCGAGGCCGATGCTCCGGTCGAGGCGGTCGTCGAGCGCGGCGACACGCAGCTTCGCTTCCGCCCGGGCGGCGCGGCCGCCGACCTGCGCGGTGAGCGCTGGGACCTCGACGGCGACCTCGGGGCGATCGGCGCCAGGCTGGACGGTGACGAGGTGTCGAGCGACCGGTACCCCGACGCGCTCGCGCGGGTGTGGGCCGCCCTGAACGCGCCCCAGGCGGGCGACGTCGTCGCCTCGCTCGCCGACGGGTACGAGTGCGTCGACTGGGGCGGCGCCTCGCATGCGGGCGGGGGCAGCCACGGAGCCCTTGCCGCCGGCGACTCGCTCGGCCCTCTGCTTTGCTCGGGGCTCGACGGCTTCGACCCGCAATCCAGGCGGCAGTGGACGATCGCCGACGTGAGCGAGCTCGTGCTCGGGCACTTCGGGGTCGGCGACCGCGACAATGAGTCGAGTGACGCAGACGTACTCACAAGAGCAGGCTGAGCCCGCACCCGCCCCGGTGCCCGACGCCGACCGCCGACTGGCCGCGCTCGCGCGCCGGCTTCACCTCGGCGCGCGCCGCGGCGACAACTGGATCCAGCTCTTCAAGTTCGGGCTCGTCGGCGGCACGGGCTACGTGATCAACCTGGCCGCGTTCACGCTCTTCGTGAACGGGATGGGCGTCCACCACATCGCCGCCGCCGTGCTTGCCTTCTGCGTGGCGGTGACCAACAACTTCGTCCTCAACCGGATCTGGACCTTCAGGGGGACGGAGGGCCACGCCGGCTTCCAGGCGGCCCGCTTCCTGGCGGTCAGCGTCGCGGCGCTTCTAATCAACATCGCGGTCCTCTACCTGCTGGCCGACGTCGCCGGCCTCGGAGACGTCTCCGCGCAGGCGATCGCGGTGGCGACGGCGATGCCGTTCAACTTCCTCGGCAACAAGCTTTGGACGTTCAGCTGACGCGAGCCCGCACGGCGGCGATTGCCGCCGCCATCGGCGTCGCCCTCGCCGTCTGGATCGCGCCGCCCGCCCTGGGCCAGACGACGACGACCGCGCCCACCCAGAACCTCTCGGACTCCCGCGTCACCCAGATCGCGTCGCATGACCCGAAGGTCATCGCCGAGCGCCAGGCGAACGGCCACCTCGTCCCATCGCCCACGCTGAAGCCCGGGGGTACGTGGGAGGTGGGCTTCTTCAAGGGCGACAGGGAGCTTGCGCTGGTGATGGTGAGCGACGCCACGGGGCAGATCACCGAGTCGTGGACCGGATACCAGGTCGCGTGGCAGATGGCGCGCGGCTATCCGGGCGCCTTCGGGCGCAAGGTCAACGCCCCCTACGTCTGGCTGCCGCTCTGCGCCATGTTCCTGTTCGGGCTGCTCGACTTCCGCCGGCTCGGGCGAGTCGCGCACCTCGACATCCTCGCCATCCTCGGCTTCGGCGCCTCGCAGTACTTCTTCAACCAGGGGAACATCGGCGTCTCGGTGCCGCTGGCCTACCCGTTCCTCCTCTACCTGCTCGCGAGGATGCTCTGGGTCGGGTTCCGCGGCCGCGGCGCCGGCCTGCGCCCGTCGGCGTCGACCACGGTGCTCGCGGTGCTCCTGGTCTTCCTGTTCGCCTTCCGCGTCGCGCTCAACATCGCGGACTCCAACGTCATCGACGTCGGCTATGCCGGAGTTGTCGGCGCCGACCGGGTCGAGCACAGCGAGGCGATCTACGGAGACGACACGTTCCCCTCCGACAACCAGACGGGAGACACCTACGGGCCGGCCAACTACTACGCCTACGTCCCGTTCGAGCTGGCGCTGCCCTGGTCGGGCAACTGGGACGACCTGCCGGCGGCCCACGCCGCGACCATCGCCTTCGATCTGATCACGATCGCCGGGCTGTTCTTCCTCGGCCGGCGGATCCGGCCGGGGCCTGCCGGGACGCGGCTCGGGACGATCATGGCGTTCGCCTGGGCGGCCTGTCCCTACACGGCGTTCGCGCTGGAGTCCAACTCCAACGACATCCTGATCTCGGCGTTCCTCGTCGGTGCGCTGCTCCTGATCGACTCGGTTCCCGGCCGCGCCGTGATGATCGCGACCGCGTCGCTGGCCAAGTTCGCGCCGCTCGCGCTGGCGCCGCTCTTCGCGGTTGGCGTGCGCACCGAGGCCCCGCAGCCGCGGACCCGGCTCGGGAGGCTCGTGACGATGCCCAGCCCGGGCCCCACCGCGCTCTTCGCCCTCGTGTTCGCGCTCAGCGCCGTGGTGGTCCTTGCCGGGCCTGCGGTCGATCCTGGACTCGCGACGTTCTGGCGCCGGACCGTCCTCACGCAGACCGACCGTTCCTCGCCGTTCTCGGTCTGGGGCCAGGTCCCGAGCCTGCGCTGGCTGCGAACCCTGGTGGAGATCGGCGTCGCCGGCCTGGCCGTGCTCGTCGCGTTCGTTCCCCGGCGGCGCGACCTCCGCCAGGTGGCGGCGCTCGGCGCGGCGATCATGATCGGGGTGGAGCTCACGCTCGACCACTGGTTCTACCTCTACGTCCCGTGGTTCCTGCCGTTCCTGATCGTGGCGCTGGCGCTCGGCGACGGCATGGCGAACCGCGCCTTCGCCGGCTCATGCTCGGCCGTCCGGGAGCCGACATTCAGGGGAGATGCAACCGAGGTGCGCGCCTAGGGGACTGGGCCGCGGCACGGCCCTGTGCGGGGCGGTCGCCGCGATTTCGCTCGCGCTCGGATTCGCGCACCCGCCGCAGGCCCGCGCGGCGCTCTCGACCCGCGAGGCGATTCGGATTGCCCGCGAGGATCCGAAGGTCGCGGCCGAGACGCCGCCGGGCGGGCACCTGAGGGCGACCGCCGCGCCGCGGGACGGAACCGGCGAGCGCCGCATCTACTTCGGGGACGGCGGGAAGCCCGTCGTCCTCGTCGGCGTCGACACCGGCTCGCAGCGGGTCGCCGAGTCCTGGACCGGCTACCAGATCAGCTGGCAGCTGACCCGCGGGGACCCCGGCTTCTTCGGCCGGGCGGTCAACTCGCCGTGGGTGTGGCTGCCGCTCTGCGCGATCTTCATCCTCGGGCTCCTCGACTACCGGCGCCTGCGCCGGGTCGCGCACCTGGACCTCCTCGTGATCCTGAGCTTCGGCGTCTCCCAGCTCTTCCTGGGCGCCGGGCACCCCGGCGTCTCCGTGCCGCTGGTCTACCCGCCGCTCCTCTACCTGCTCGGGAGGATGGCCTGGATCGGGTACCGGGGACGGGGCGCCGGGCTCCGGCCGTCCGCGCCGACGGCGCTGCTCGCGATCCTCGCGGTCGGGCTGCTCGGGGGGCGGGTCGCGCTGAACCTCGCGGACTCGAACGTCATCGACGTCGGCTACGCGAGCGTCGTCGGCGCCGACCAGGTGACGCACGGACAGCCGATCTACGGCGTGGGGTCGACGCCGGTCGACAACCCGTACGCCGATACCTACGGGCCCGGGCTCTACTACGCCTACGCCCCCTTCGACATCGCCTCGCCGTGGAACGGCTCCCCCGACGTCCTGCCGGCCGCGCACATGGCGGCGATCGCGTTCGACGCGCTGACGGCCCTGGGGCTCTTCGCGCTGGGCTGGCAGGTGAGGCGCCGGCGAGGCGGCCCGCGGCTGGGGGTGATCCTTGCCTTCGCCTGGCTCGCCTGCCCGTACACCGCGTACGTGCTCGAGTGCAACTCCAACGACGCGCTGGTCGCCCTCCTCTCGGTCGGCGCGCTCCTGGTGATCGCCTCGCCGGGCGCGAGGGGCATGGTCGCGGCGTTCCTCGGGCTGACCAAGCTTGCTCCGCTCGCGCTTGCGCCGCTCTTCTGGGTGGGGGTCAGGGAGGCGCCGCCGCCGGGGCGCCGCGCCCTCCTCCCGCCGGCCCGTGAGACGGTCCGCTACGCGGCGGCGTTCGCCGGCATGGCAGCGGTGCTGATGGCGTGGACGATCGCCGACCCTGGGCTCCCGACGTTCTTCCAGCGCACGTTCGCCTACCAGGCCCACCGGTTCTCGCCGTTCTCGATCTGGGGACAGACCGGTGGCCTCCCGCCGCTTCATCTGGCGCTGGAGGCGCTGGGCGTGCTCTTCTGCGTCTCGCTGGCGGTCTTCCCGCGCCGGCGAACCCTTGGCCAGGTGGCGGCGCTCGCGGCGGCGGCGACGATCGCGGTGCAGGTCATCGCCAACCACTGGCTCTACCTCTACGTCGTCTGGTTCCTGCCGTTCGTCATGGTCGCCCTCGTGCTCGACCGGAGCTCAGGGCTCGGCCGGCTCCAGGACGGGCTCGATCGCTCGCGCCAGGCCGTCCTGGCCGATCTCGACCACGACGGCGTTGACCCAGACGTCGCCCTCGGCGCCGTCGAAGCGCACCGGCATCTGCGTGGTGAACCGCTCGATGACCTGGTCGCGACGCGCTCCAAGGACCCCGTTACGTGAGCCGGTCATCCCCACGTCGGAGATGAACGCCGTGCCGCCCGGCAGGACGCGGGCGTCGGCCGTCGGGACGTGGGTGTGCGTTCCGACGACGGCCGCCACTCGCCCGTCCAGGTACCAGCCCATCGCGATCTTCTCGCTGGTGACCTCCGCGTGGAAGTCCACGAAGAACGCGTCCGCCTCGCCGGACAGGCGCTCGAGCAGGGCGTCGGCCTCGGCAAACGGCGAGCGCGCCACGTCCAGCATCACCGCGCCGCTCAGGTTGAGCACGGCGAGACGCATCCCGTCCGCCTCAACGACGACGTGGCCGCGGCCGGGGTTCGCCATCGGGTAGTTGCCCGGGCGGATGACGCGATCCGCGCGGTCCAGGTAGTCGTAGGCCTCGCGGTGCCGGTAGACGTGGTTGCCGGTGGTGATCACGTCGACGCCGAGCTCGAGGAGCTCCGTCGCCGTGCCCTCGGTGATCCCCACCCCGCCGGCGGTGTTCTCGCCGTTCGCGATCACGACGTCGGGCGCGTGGCGCTCGCGCAGCCTCGGGAGCGCCATCGCCAGGCCCACCCGTCCAGGCTTGCCCACCACGTCCCCGAAGAACAGGACCTTCACCGTTCGGAGCCTATTCATCAAGCAGATGCGGACGGCTTCGCCGTCCTTACAGGCTGCTTTCGGACCTAAAGGTCCTCACCGCTCAGAATCACTTGCGGACGGCTTCGCCGTCCTTACATGCTGCTTTCGGACCTAAAGGTCCTCATCGCAATAACTGTCTAGCTTTCCCGCGGATGACCGAGGCGGCGATCGAGGTGCGGGGCGTGGTCAAGCGCTTCGGGACGCGGGCGGCGCTACGTGGGGTCTCGTTCAGCGCCGTCCCTGGCGAGGTCCTCGCGGTGATCGGGCCGAACGGCGCCGGCAAGACGACGCTGTTGTCGATCCTCGCCGGGATCCGCCGCGCCGACGAGGGCGAGGTCTCGCGGCCCCCGGGCGAGATCGGCTTCGTCCCCCAGCAGGCCGCCCTCTACAGACGGCTGACCGTTGCCGAGAACCTCAGGCTGTTCGCGCGTCTGGAGAAGGTGCCGGACGTCGACGCGGTGGTGGAGCGCATGCTCGACCAGACGGGCCTTCGCGAGCGCCGCGACGACCAGGTCTCGACCCTCTCGGGCGGCAACCAGCAGCGGGTGAACATCGCGATCGGCCTGCTCTCACAGCCGGCCGCCCTGCTGCTCGACGAGCCCTCGACCGGCCTCGACCCACGGCAGCGAGCCCGGCTCTGGGAGTTCGTCCTCGACCTGGCCGGGGGCGGGACCACCGTGATCTTCTCCACACACAACATCGCCGAGGCGGAGCGCTACGGCCGCCGTCTCCTGGTGCTGGCGGACGGCGAGGCGCTCTTCGACGGCTCGCCGGCGGAGCTCCACGGGGCCGCCGGCTCCGCGGGTGGCGACTTCGAGAGCGCGTTCGTCGCGTTCCTGCGCGAGCGGGGGCACTGACCGTGAGGTGGCTCCTCCTCAAGGACCTGCAGATCCTGCGCCGCTCGCCGTTGGTCACGGTCCTGCTCGTCCTCTACCCGATCGCGATCGCCGTCCTGATCGGGTTCGCACTCTCGCGGGGGCCGGAGAAGCCGCGGGTGGCGTTCGTCAACCAGGTGCCGTCCTCGGAGGGGTTCTCGCTCGGGGGCGGCGAGCTCAACAAGGAGGCGGCCCGCTCGCAGCTCTGCGCGAAGGTCGACTGCGTCGACGCCGACTCGGTCGCGCAGGCCCGCTCCATGGTCCAGTCCGGCGACGTTCTCGGCGCGCTGATCCTGCCCCGCAACCTCGTCGACAACCTCAACTCGCTGAAGGGGCTGACGGCCAGCCAGCCCTACGTGCGGGTGCTGGTGAACGAGGAGGACCCGGTGAAGGCCGAGCTGGTCAACGACCGGATCCGCTCCCTGATCACCAAGGCGAACCTGAAGCTCTCGAAGGCCGTGGTCACCACCGCGGCCGGCTATCTCGATCTGGTGGTGAACGGCGGGCACCTGAGCCTCCTCGGCCAGAGCTTCGACGTCCTCGGACTCCAGAAGGCGGGGACGATCCTCAGCGCGCTGGAGGCGAAGCTCGGACAGGACAACCCTTACTCCGGGCCGCTCTCGGACGTCATCCGGTTCGCCGCCCTCGCTCGGCAGAACCTCAACCTCGCGAAGCCGATCCTGAGCTCGGTCGCCCACCCGATCGTCGTCCACAAGCAGGTCGTCACCGGCTCGCCGCCCAGCCTCGACAACTTCGCGATCGCCGTCGCCGCCACGGTCACCCTCATGTTCGTGACCGTGCTGCTCGTCGCCGGCTCCCTCGCCCTCGAGCGCGAGGAGAACGCGTTCCCGCGCCTGACGAGGGGGCTGATCTCGCAGTCGGGGCTGCTCGCGGAGAAGGTGGCGCTCGGCGTGGTGGCCTCGCTCGTGGTGACGCTCGTGATGCTCGCCGGCCTCTCGCTCTTCGTCGACATCGCCTGGAGCCGGATCCTGGCGATCGCCGGGGCGATCCTCGTGGGGGGAGCGGCCTGGGCGGCCTTCGGCGCCGCGATCGGCGCGGCCGCGCGCGAGGTCCGCGCCAGCTCGCTCCTGGCGTTCATGGTGTCGCTGCCGATCGCCTTCCTGTCCCTCGTGCCGTCGGGCACCGTCAGCGTGCAGCTCTACGACGCGCTGAAGGTGTTCAGGGCGCTGTTCCCGTTCGCGCCGGCGCTCAAGGCGCTCTCGGCCGGCCTCGACCCCGCCGCCGCCGGCTACGGCGTCGCCATCCTCCACCTCGCGATCCTCACTCTCGCCTACGGCGCGATCGCGCGCCTCTCGCTGCGTCGCTTCGCGGCCGCCTAGCCATCCCTCCCTAGAATCCGCCGGGTGAGCTTTCCCGCCACGCGCATGCGACGCCTGCGACGCACGCAGGCCATTCGCGACCTCGTCGCCGAGACCGAGCTGTCGCCCAGGCACCTGATCCAGCCGCTCTTCGTGGTGGCCGGCGAGGGCGTTCGGGAGCCGGTCGAGTCGATGCCGGGCGTGGAGCGGTTCTCGATCTCAGAGCTGGTCGCCGAGGCCTCGGAGCTCGAGGCGGTTGGCGTGCCGGCGGTCATCCTCTTCGGCATCCCCGCCGCCAAGGACGAGGTCGGCAGCGGGGCCTACGACGACGAGGGCGTGGTGCAGATGGCCGTGCGGGCGCTGAAGGAAGCCCACCCTGACCTCACGGTGATCACCGACGTCTGCCTCTGCGAGTACACGTCGCACGGCCACTGCGGCTTCGTTCGCGACGGCGAGGTGGACAACGACCTGACGCTCGAGCTGCTCGCCAAGACCGCGATCTCGCACGCCGAAGCGGGCGCGGACGTGGTCGCCCCCTCGGACATGATGGACGGGCGAATCGGGACCATCCGCTTCCAGCTCGACGAGGAGGGTCACCCGAACACCGCGATCCTCGCCTACAGCGCGAAGTACGCGTCCGCGTTCTTCGGGCCGTTCCGCGAGGCGGCGGAGTCGACCCCAGAGTTCGGCGACCGCCGGGGCTACCAGATGAACCCGCAGAACGCGCTCGAGGCGATCCGCGAGGCGCGCCTCGACCTGGAGGAGGGCGCCGACGCCGTGATGGTGAAGCCGGCGCTGCCCTACCTCGACGTGGTGCGGCGGATCAAGGACGACACCGGGGCGCCGGTTGCGGCGTACCACGTCTCCGGCGAGTACTCGATGCTGAAGGCGGCCGCCGCCAACGGCTGGCTCGACGAGCGTGCCGCGGCGCTGGAGTCGCTTGTCTCGATCAAGCGCGCCGGCGCGGACATGATCGTCACCTACTTCGCGAAGGACGCGGCGGGATGGCTGGCTTGAGCGCGGAGCGAGAAATATGCCACTGAAGGCTCAGCCCAAGCTCCGCTCCCGCAAGGGCGGCGCCGCGATCCCGCTCGACGAGACCGACAAGCGGCTGATGAACCTGCTGCAGTCGAGCTTCCCGCTCGACGCGACGCCGTACGAGGCCATTGCGGCCGCCGCGGAGCTCGACGTCGAGGCGACGCTGAGGCGGACCAGTCGCCTGGTCCGCGAGCGGATCATCCGCGAGATCACCCCGATCTTCGACACCAGGGCGCTCGGCTACGAGTCGATGCTGGTGGCCGCCAAGGTCGACGCGGAGAACCCGCACCGGGCGGCGACGATCATCAACTCGCACCCCGGCGTCTCGCACAACTACCTGCGCACTCACGAGTTCAACCTCTGGTTCACGATCGCGACCCCGCCGGACTCCGAGCTCGGCCTCCAGGGCACGCTCGAGGTCCTGCAGCGACTCACCGGAGCCGAGTCGATTCGCCAGCTGCCGACCCTCACGCTGTTCAAGATCAACATGAACCTCGAGATGGAGAAGGGGACGGACGCGCTCGCGGCGCCGGTCCAGGCGGCCCCGCCGCGCGAGCTCGAGCGCCAGCCCTACGACGACGCCGACATCGCCGTGATCCGCGCGCTGCAGGGTCCGATGGCGGTGACGGAGCGCCCCTACGACGAGGCCGCTGCCGCGGCGGGGATGGCGACTCCGGAGCTCCTCGACCACCTGCGGGGGATGGTCGATCGCAAGCTCCTGCGGCGCGTCGCGGCGATCCTCTACCACCGCCGCGCCGGGTTCTCCGCCAACGGCATGGGCGTCTGGCGAGTCCCGGAGGACGAGATCGCGGACGTCGGCAGCCGCATGGCGGCCGTGCGCGGGATCTCCCACTGCTACCAGCGCCCCACGTACGCGGACTGGCCGTACTCGGTCTTCACGATGGCGCACGGGCGCTCGAAGGAGGAGTGCGACGCGATCCTGCAGTCGATCGCCGACGAGCACGAGCTCCACGGCCCCGACCGCGCGGTCCTCTACTCGTCCACGGAGTTCAAGAAGATCCGGCTCCACTACTTCACACCGGACTACGGAGAGTGGGAGCGGGCGAACAGCTGAGGGGCGTGGACACCCGCGCCTCCGCTGCCCTCTACGCGCGCGCCGCCGGGCTCCTTCCGGGCGGCGTCAACTCGCCCGTGCGGGCGATGCGCTCGATCGGCCGCGACCACCCGATCTTCGTCGAACGCGCCCAGGGCTTCGAGCTCGTCGACATCGACGGCCACCGCTACGTGGACTGGGTGTGCTCCTGGGGGCCGCTCATCCTCGGGCACGCGGCGCCCGCGGTGGTCGAAGCGGTGAAGGAGGCGGCCGAGCGCGGCACGAGCTACGGCGCGCCCACGGAGGCCGAGGTCGACCTGGCGGCCGAGGTCGTGGACCGTTTCGCGTCGGTGGAGATGGTCCGCATGACGAGCTCCGGCACCGAGGCGTCGATGAGCGCCCTGCGCCTCGCCCGCGCCGCCACGGGACGCGACCCGATCCTGAAGTTCGCCGGCGCCTACCACGGCCACGTCGACGGGCTGCTGGCCGAGGCCGGGTCCGGGCTGGCCACGGCGTCCATTCCCGCCAGCCCGGGAGTCACCGCGGCCCAGGCGGCCGACACCACCGTGGTGCCCTGGAACGACCCGGAGGCGCTCGACGCGGCGCTCGCCGAGCGCGAGTTCGCGGCCATCATCGCGGAGCCGCTGCCCGCGAACATGGGGGTTGTCCCGCCCGCCGAGGGCTTCCTCGAGCTCCTCCGCGGGCGCGCGGACGCGAGCGGCGCGCTCCTGGTGCTGGACGAGGTGATCTCCGGCTTTCGGGTGGCGCGCGGTGGCGCCCAGGAGCTCTACGGCGTCCGCGCCGACCTGACGATCCTGGGCAAGGTGATCGGCGGCGGTCTGCCCGCCGCCGCGTACGGGGGAAGCCGCGAGCTGATGTCGATGATCGCTCCGGCGGGCGACGTCTACCAGGCGGGGACGCTGTCGGGCAACCCGCTTGCGATGGCGGCCGGGCTGGCGACGCTCGAGCGGCTGGTCCCGGAGGCCTACGCCGAGCTGGCCGAGCTGACCCGCGCGCTCGCCGCGGGCCTCCGCGACGCCGCCGGGGACCTGCCGGTCCAGGTGGTGTCGGCGACCGGCCTGGTCACGCCGTTCTTCAGCGCCGAGCCGGTTCGCGACTTCGCCGGCGCGTCGGGCTGCGACCTCGAGGCCTACGGCCGGTTCTGCCGGGCGCTGCTCGACCGCGGGATCTACCCGCCGCCGTCGCAGTTCGAGGCCTGGTTCGTGTCGCTTGCCCACGACGCGGCCGCGATCGAGCGGACGGCCGACGCCGCCCGCGAGGCCTTTGCCGAGGCGCTCGGGTGATGGAGTCCGCGGTCCGCGGCCCCCAGTCCGCAGACCCCCGCCTTGCGCTCGAGGTCATCGCCGTCGAGCTGCGGGAAGGGGGAACGCTCGTCGCGGACTGCGTGCTCGTCGACGGCGCGCATCCGTCGCTCGGGATCCTTGCGGCCTCCGGGCCGCGGGCAGAGCGTGCGCCGGGCGCCTACGCGCAGGTGCTGGAGAGCGTCAGGGAGGGCTACCTGCTCCACTACGGCGAGCCGCGGATCGTCGCCACCGACGACCGCGACCTGGCGCTCCTGGCGGGCGACTACCTCTACGCGCGCGGCCTCTCGCTTCTCGCCGGCCTCGGCGATCTCGACGCCGTTCGCGTGCTCGCCGAGCTCATCGCGCTGTGCGCACACGCCGGCCACGCCGGGCTGGGCGAGGACGTGGCGGCGCTCTGGCTGGCCGGCGCGGTCGCTGTCGGCGCGGGCGACGAGCCGGGTCACGCGGCCGCCAAGGACGCTTTCCGCGCAGGCGAGCCCGCGGCCGATCGGCTCTGGGCCTGGGCCGCCGGGACGGCGGCTCGGGAGGGCCTCGGGGAGCAGTTGGGCGCGGCGGCCAAGACGGTAGGCTTTCGGGCGAGCGAGCGCTCCGCGCCTCCCGATACCGGGGACCGGCAGCGTTCAACCTAACGACTTGGCAGACGCGTCGAAACAGAACAACGGCGGCACGGGCGAGAACGGAGCCCCGCAGCTCGATCCAGCGGCCTGGGCCGAGGGCGAGACCGTCACCCGGCGGCGTGCCTTTACGATCGCGGGCCAGGCCGTCGGCGGCCTGGCGGGCGCCATCGTGGTGCTGCCGGCAATCGGCTTCGCCGTCGCGCCGATCTTCGAGAGCCCCGACATCCACTGGGAGGCCGTGGGCGCCACGAAGCGGTTCAACATGGACAGCTACCGACCGGTCGTCTTCACCTTCGAGGAGGGCGTCGGCGAGGCGGGGAAGACCACCGCCTACGTCCGCGCGGCCGACCCGGCGCCGCCATTCAACGAGCAGGAGGGTACGTTCGTCGCGATCTCGAGCCGGTGCGCGCACCTCGGGTGCCCCGTGCGCTTCGTCGAGGCCGCAGGCAACTTCATCTGCCCGTGCCACGGCGGCGTCTACGACTTCCAGGGCAAGGTCATCGGCGGCCCGCCGGTCCGCCCGCTCGATCGCTTCCAGACCCGCGTCCGCGGCGGCCAGGTGGAGATCGGCCCCCGCTACAGCGTCACCTCGCAGCTCGACCCCGTTCGGGCCCGCGACCCGGGTGAGTACACGGGCGGCATCTGGAACGTCCTCTACCCGCCGCGCCCGTCGACGGCGCCGCCGCCGTAGGGACCGCCATGCCCAAGCTTCCAATCCCAGCGGCGCTCAGGAAGCCCGGCAAGCCGGGCGAGAACGGCATGCCGAACGGCAACGGCAACGGCGCCTCGCCGGCGACCGAGGCCCTCAAGGAGGGCGGAGCCGATCTCGTCGGGTGGCTCGACGAGCGCACCGGCGCCACGAGCTTCCTCACGGGGATGCTCTACCGCAAGGTCCCGAAGGGGACCAACTGGTTCTACACGCTCGGGTCGGCGACGCTGTTCGCCTTCATCGCGCAGGCGCTGACGGGCGTGTTCCTCGCGATGTACTACGAGCCGTCGGCCACCCAGGCGTACGGGTCGATCACGCACCTCACCAACGACGTCTTCCTCGGCGAGTTCGTCCGGGGCATGCACAAGGCCGGCGCCAGCGTGATGGTCATCCTGATCTTCCTGCACATGGCGCGCACGTTCGTCTTCGGCGCCTACAAGTACCCCCGCGAGCTGAACTGGGTGATCGGCGTCGTCCTCCTGATCCTGACGATGACCATGGGCTTCACCGGCTACCTCCTGCCCTTCGACCAGCGCTCCTACTGGGCCACGATCGTGGGCGTGAACATCAACGGCACCGGGCCGCTCATCGGGCCGTACCTCTCGGACTTCCTGCGCGCCGGCCCGGAGTTCGGGGCCACGACGCTGCCGCGCTTCTACGCGATCCACATGCTGCTGCTCCCGGGACTCATCATCGCCCTCATCGGCGCCCATCTCTACCTCGTGGTCAAGCAGGGCACCACGGCGCCGCCGTGGCTGACCGCGGAGACCAAGCCGAAGTCGCTGCGCGAGCAGAAGGTCTAGCCCGTGAACCGCGCCGAGAAGGAGCAGTACCTCCGCGAGTACGAGGTCTTGAAGAAGAAGGGCAAGTCCTTCTTCCCGTACGCGATCATGAAGGACTCGACGATGGCGCTGATCGTCGTCATCGTGATCGCGGTCATGTCGCTCGTGCTCGGCGCCGAGCAGGGCCCGAAGGTGGACCCGACGACGACCACCTACGTGCCGCGGCCGGACTGGTACTTCTTCTTCCTCTTCGAGGTGTTGCGGGTCCTGAGGCCCCCGTACCTCGTGCCGGTGGCGACGATCGGTATCCCGACGGTCTGCATGGTCCTGCTCCTCCTGCTGCCGTTCTACGACCGCTCGCCGGAGCGCCGCCCGGAGCGCCGCCCGGTGGCGATGACCGCCCTGGTGCTGACCGTGATCGCGATGGCCCTCCTCACCTACGAGGGTGCCAACACCGGCTCCACCAACGAGGTCCAGCTCGCGATCGACGGAGTGGGCGGCTCCTCGCAAACCGCGGCGGACCTGGCCGGCGCCACGTTCAACGGCACCAAACCCGATATGTCGCCGCAGACCCTGCGGCTCGTCAAGGGCCGCCAGGTCGCCGCGCAGAGCGGCTGTCTCGCCTGCCACAAGATCGGGGACAACGGCAACCCCGGCCCGGGTCCCACCCTCACCCAGATCGGCGCCCGCATCCCGCGCGCCTCGATCCTGCGCTCGCTGAAGGCGGGCCCGGGGATCATGCCTTCCTTCAAGAGCCTGCCGCCGGACAAGCTGAACGCTCTGGCCGACTACCTCGCCTCGCTGAATTAGGCGCGTGCTATGACCGCCGCCGGCACGCGGCCGCAGCCCGGGGGCGCCGAGTTCGCCTCACAGGTGAATCGGATGTTCGACCGGATCGCCGGTGTCTACGACCGGATGAACAGCACGATGACCGTCGGCCTGGACCGGCGCTGGCGCGAACGCACCGTGGACCGCCTCGGCGAGCTGGACGGGGCGCGGGCGCTTGACGTGTGCTGCGGAACCGGCGACCTGGCCCTCGAGCTGGCCGGCCGGGTGGGCCCGGTGGGCAGCGTCACCGGCTGCGACTTCTCTGAGCCGATGCTCGACCTCGCGCGGACGAAGGGCACCAAGCGCGACGCCGGGAACGTGCGGTTCGAGTGGGCCGACGCCCTGGAGCTCTCCTACGACCCGGAAAGCTTCGACGCGGTGACCGTGGGATTCGGAGTCCGGAACTTCGCCGACCTCGATCGCGGGCTCGCCGAGCTGGCCCGGGTCCTCCGGCCGGGCGGCAGGCTTGCGATCCTCGAGATCACGCACCCCCGCCGGCCGCCGCTCTCGTGGTTCTTCGCGCTGTGGTTCGACCGCGTGGTGCCGCTCCTGGGCAGGCTGGCGGGCGACAGCGACGCGTACGGCTACCTGCCGGAGTCCGTCAAGAGCTTCCCGCCGCCGGAGGGGCTCGCGGCGCGCATGGCGGCGACCGGCCTCGAGGACGTCCGCTACCTGGTCCTCGCTGGCGGGATCATCGCGATCCACACGGCGACCAAGCCGCTCTCGCCGTGAGCCGCTCGGCGGTTCCGCCGCCCGTCACCCAGGTCCTCGACGGGGCCGACGCATGGCTTCCCGCCCGCATGGCGGCCGTGGAGGAGCGCCTGCGTGCCACGGTGGCCGGCAGCGGCGAGCGCCTGCGTCCCGACGCGACGGCCACCCTGGAGGCGGGGGGCAAGCGTCTGCGGCCGATGCTGGTGCTCCTCTGCGCCGGACCGGGGGCCGGGGAGCCCGCGATCCACGCCGCCGCGGCGGTGGAGCTCGTCCACATGGCGACCCTCGTGCACGACGACATCCTCGACGACGCCCCGCTGCGCCGCGGCCGCCCAACGGTGCTCGCCACGTCGGGACGCGATCCCGCCCTGGCACTCGGCGACCTGCTCTTCTCGCGGGCGTTCGCCGAGCTCGCCGTTCCCGGCGCACCCGACGGGGCGGCACGGCGGGTGGAGCTCCTTGCGGCCGCCTCGGTCAGCCTCGCCCACGGCGAGCTCGCGCAGCGTGCCGACGCGTTTCAGCTCGGCGTCGACGCCACCCGCTACCTCGAGCGCTGCGCGCTGAAGACCGGCCGCCTCTTCGAGTGCGCCTGCACGATCGGCCGGCTCGACCCGGCGGCCGACGCCGCGCTCTCCGAGTACGGCGCGGGGATCGGGCTTGCCTTCCAGCTCCTCGACGACGTGCTGGACGTCAGCGGACCCGTGGAGCGGACCGGCAAGGTCCGCGGCACGGACCTCCTCGACGGGACCGTCACGATGCCGCTGATCCTGGCCCGCGAGCGCGACCCGGAGCTTGGCGCGCTCGACCTCCGCTCGCTCGACGCCGCGGGCGCGGAGGCGGCGTGCGACCGGATCGCGGCGACCGGGGTGCTGGACGTGGTGCGCGCGGATGCCCGCCGGCGCGTGGCCGCCGCGAAGGCGGCGCTCGGCGGCGCGGGGCTGGAGGACGATCAGCGGCGGCTCCTGGAGCTCGTCGCCGACGGCGTGGTGGAGCGGTACTCGTAGGGGGCCTAGAAGTCGTCCGGCTGGACGAGCCCGGTGTCGAGCGCGTAGACGAAGCGCTCGATCTCCTCCTCCATGTTCGCCTTGGAGATCGCCTGGAGGTCGGCGAGGATCTGCTCGGTTGCGACGTCGAGCGCTTCGTCGAAACGGTCGACGAGGTCCTGGGTGAACACGCCGCTCCCGCTCCACTCGCAGGAGGGGCAGCGCAGGTCGACGCTCCAGCGCCCGTCGGTGGTCGGGGCCCAATCGGTGGGGTAGACCATCTCCGCGGAGCACTCGGGGCACACGTGCAGGTCGTTGGCGTTGCGGGCCCGCGACGCCCGGGGCGCGGCAAACGCGCTCGGCGCGATCACGACCATGCGCTGGGGGTTCTTGGCGTTCGTGGGCTCCATCAGGAGCCATATCGGCGCGCTCCCGGGGCAGCTTTAGGGATGCTTCGTGCCTGCGGCGGGCGCCTCAGGCGTCGACCGGCGCCGGCCCGCCCTCGTAGCGCGACTCGGTCGCCTCGCGCTGGCCCTGGTAGTGGCTGCCGAGCTCCGGGTGGCCATATGGACGCTCGGCCGATGCGTCCAGCGTCATCAGGCTCAGCTGGGCGATCGGCAGGCCCGGGCGCAGGACGATCGGGACGCTGTTGAAGTTGGTGATCTCGAGGGTGAGCGTTCCCGAGAACCCGGGGTCGACGAAGCCGGCAGTCGCGTGGCAGATCAGGCCCAGCCGTCCCAGGCTCGACTTCCCCTCGATCCGCGCGACCAGGTCCTCGGGGAGCTCTACCGCCTCCACGGTCCGCCCCAGCACGAACTCGCCGGGGTGGATGACGAAGGTCTCGCCCTCGGCCACCTCGACGTGCTCGGTGAGGTCCTGCGGAGGGTCGGCGAGATCGATCGTTTGGATCCGGTGGTTGTGAAAGACGCGGAACGAGGGGCCCAGCTTCAGGTCGATGCTGGCGGGCTGAACCATTGCCGGATCCCAGGGGTCGATCTTCACCCGGCCGGAGCCGATCAGCTCGCGGATGGTGCCGTCGGAGATGACGCCGGTGGTCTGCACGGGCGCAGTCTCGCACGCCGCCCTGATCCGGCCACCGCCGCCCCCCGTTACCATCTAGGAAGATGCCGAACGTTGGACCACTTGAACTGGCGGTTGTTGTCATCTTCGCGCTGATCATCTTCGGGCCCAAGCGCCTTCCGGAGCTGGGCAAGTCGATGGGCAAGGGGATCCGGGAATTCCGGGCCTCGATCTCAGGCGAAAACGACGATGACGACGACGCCCCCAAGATCGACCGCAGCTCTGAGAGCACGAGCGATGACGCCGCGGAACCGGTCGAGGGCGAGGTCGTAGAGAACAAGAGTTAGATGGCCCGCCGCAAGCGGGCGGAGTTCGACGAGCGGCTCACCCTCGTCGAACATCTAGACGAGCTTCGAACGCGGATCATCATCTGCATCGTCGCGGTGGTGGTCACCTGCGGCGTCTGCTTCTGGCAGAACCACGAGCTCATCCACATCGTCAACACCCCGCTGCCGAACGGCATCAAGCCGATCACGCTGAGCCCGGCCGAGCCGTTCCTCACCACCTTCAAGCTCTCGATGTACGCCGGTCTGATCCTGGCGCTGCCGATCCTGCTCTACGAGGCCTACGCCTTCGTCCTGCCGGCGCTGAGCCCCGCGGAGAAGCGCACGGTTGTCCCCTTCCTGCTGATGGTGCCCGCGCTGTTCATCATGGGCGTCGTCTTCGGCTATTTCGTCGTGCTGCCGGCGGCGCTCAAGTTCCTCCTGAACTTCAACGACACGATCTTCAACAACCAGATTCGCGCCGCCGACTACTACAGCTTCGTCACGCTGACGCTGCTGGCGATGGGCCTCGTGTTCCAGGTGCCGATGGGGATCCTGGCCGTGGTGCGCCTCGGCATCATCTCGGTCGCCCAGCTGCGCAAGAACCGCCGCTACGCGTACCTGATCCTCGCGATCATCGCGATGCTCCTGCCGGGCACCGACCCGATCACCATGCTCATCGAGCTCTTCCCGCTCCTCATCCTCTACGAGGTCTCGATCCAGCTGGCGCGCTTCTTCGGGGAACCGGCGCCGATCCTCGACGACGAGGACGAGGACGAGACCTAGCGCCCCCGGAGCTCACTCCCCTACTCTCAGGGCGTGCTCTTCGACCTTCGCGGCAAGAGAAAGAAGGCCGTCCAGGTTGTCTACGTGATGCTCGCGGCGATCTTCCTGCTCGGCTTCGTCGGCTTCGGGATCGGCGTGGGCGGCGGGCCCGGCGGCATCTTCGACGCGCTGGGCATTGGCAACGGCTCCGGCTCGGGGTCCTCGGCGTTCTCCCAGCAGGTCGCGGCCGCCGAGGCACGCGCCAAGAAGCATCCGCAGGACGAGGCCGCCCTGCTCAACCTCGCGCGCTACGAGTACCTCTCCGGTCAGTCCGAGCTCGGCCCGCCGGACGCGACAACGGGTCAGCCGCAGGTCACCGACGACGCCGTCGCCACGTTCAACGACGCGGTCGACGCCTGGGAGCGTTACGTCAAGGTGGCCAAGAAGCCCGACCCGGCCCTCGCGGGGCAGATTGCCTTCGCCTACTCCTCGATCCAGGATTTCGCCGGCGCGGCCCGCGCCCAGCGGATCAACGCCGATGCCAGGCCGAGCTCCAACGCCTACTACCAGCTCGCCATCTATGACTACGAGAACCTCGACCTGAAGGCGGGCGACGCCGCCGGCCAGAAGGCCGTCCAGGTATCGAGCGGATCCCAGAAGAAGACCGCCCAGAAGCAGGTCGACCAGCTCGCGAAGGTCGCGAAGAAGTACGTGCAGCAGCAGAAGGCGGCAAGCAAGGCGAGCGGCCAGAACCCCGGTCAGGTCCTCCAGAACCCCCTCGGCGGGCTCGCCCCGACCTCGCAATCGCCCACCGCTCCGTAGCGCCGAGCCTCCAGGCCCCCTCGCTACGATCCTCAGCCCGGGCCGTTAGCTCAGCTGGTAGAGCAGGAGACTCTTAATCTCAAGGTCACAGGTTCGATCCCTGTACGGCCCATCGTTTCGGCTATTCCGGGTATGGCGCCGGCGCCCGTAGCCGGCTAGGCGCCGGGAGCCCCGCGCCCGGCCCGGCCCTCCGAGCTGTTTTGCAACGCTGCGCCTCGGGCAAGACCTCAGCACATGGCCGCGAACCTCTACGACCTCCTGAAGCGCACCGTGCGCAAGACGCTGAACGACGGGATGACCGACTGGGCGGCCGCGCTCACCTACTACGGGCTCATGGCGCTCTTTCCGGCGCTGATCGCGATGGTGTCGATCGTCGGGCTCTTCGCGGACCCGGTCGCCACGTCGCACAAGATCACCGAGATCGTCACCCAGCTCGGCCCGGACTCGGGGGCGAAGACGTTCGAGGGGCCGATCAAGTCGATCACCTCCAACCAGTCGGCCGCGGGGATCCTGTTCGTGGTCGGCCTGGCGATCTCCGTCTACGCGGCCTCCGGTTACGTCGGGGCGTTCGCCCGGGCGTCGAACGTGATCTACGAGGTCGAGGAGGGCCGTTCGACCTGGAGGCTGAAGCCCGTGCAGATGCTGATCGCGCTGTGCATGGTGATCATCGTCGCGCTCCTGGGGCTGGCGCTGGTCCTGACCGGGCCCGTGGTCACCGCCGTTGCCCGGCCGCTGGGCATCGGCTCGACGGCGACCGACATCTGGAACTTCGCCAAGTGGCCGATCCTCCTGATCGTCGCGCTCCTCCTGGTGGACGTCCTCTACTACTCGACGCCGAACGTCCGCCTCCGCGGCTTCAGCTGGGTGACTCCGGGCAGCGCGCTCGCGGTCGGCGTCTGGCTCCTGGCCTCGGGCCTCTTCGCCTTCTACGTCGCCAACTTCGGCGCCTACGACAAGACCTACGGGACGCTCGGCGGCATCGTTGTCCTGCTCGTCTGGATGTGGATCACCAACATCGCCCTGCTCTTGGGGCAGGCGCTGAACGCCGAGCGGGAGCGCACCGCGCAGCTCGCCGAGGGCGTGCCGAAGGACAGGACGCTCGAGATGCAGCCGCGCGAGGCGGCGGGGAAGTAGGCACTACTCCCCGCCCTCGCTCTCGAACTTGAAGCGGCGGGCGGCGAGGATCGAGGCGCCGACCAGCCAGATCGCGAGCACGCCGAGGTCCTTGCCGATGAAGCCCGCGCCGGTGGCGAACGGGCTGAAGCAGTAGGTGAACGAGTGGACCATGTGGCTGACCGGGAACACGTTGACGACGTTCTTCAGCCACGTGGGAAAGGTCGTCGTGGGGAAGAAGATCCCGGAGAGGAAGAGGATCGGGAACATCGTGATGTTGGCCACCGCCGGCGCGGAGTCCGCCTTCTTCACGAAGGTCGAGACGAACATGCCGAGGGCGGCAAGCGTGGCGCCACCCAGGACCAGCGTGAGGAGGCCGGCGGGCAGGCGCTCCGGATAGAACGTGAGGCCGAATCCGATCCCGGCGACGGCGAGCATCAGGACGACCCCGGCGATCGCGGCGATGATCGCCCCCGTGATCATCGCCCCGATGTAGGCGATGGTGGGGAGCGGCGTTCCGCGCACGCGCTTCAGGATCCCCTTCTCCTTGGCGTTCGCCATCAGGAAGATGATCGTCGTGTAGCACGAGGTCAGCATGGTGAAGATCGCCAGCGACGGCGCGAAGTACTGGGTCGCGTCGATGCGGACGCCGTCGGCGACCTTGATCGTCCCGTTGTTGAGCCCGCCGATCAGGATGAAGAGAACCACGGGAAAGACGAACGTGAAGAAGCTCGCGCGGGGCGTGCGGCGGAGGACCCGCAGGCGCCCGAGGGTCCAGAGGAAGTACAGGCGCAGGTCTGACGCGGCGACCATCAGCCCGCCTCCTCGCTCGTGAGGCCCAGGTAGACGTCCTCCAGGGAGGGCCGCGAGACGGAGAGGCCACCCAGCTCGACACCGCGCTGTGCGGCGGCCGCGAGGATCGGCGCGAGGTCCGCGGTTGGCGCGGTGGTCTGGAAGACCACCCGGTTGTCGGAGCCGTCGGCGCCCGCGGGCAGCGGCAGGTCGCGGCGCGTGAGGCCTTCAGGGAGGACGAAGCTGACGCTGGACGCGGCGTGGTCGCGTCCAGCGATCGACTCGGGTGAGCCCTCCGCCACGATCACACCCTTGGCGATCACGGCAACCCGGTCCGCCAGGTTCTGCGCCTCGTCCATGTAGTGGGTGGTGAGCAGGATCGTCTTGCCGAGCGACTTCAGGTTCTCGATCAGCTCCCACGAGCGGCGGCGCGCCGAGGGGTCGAAGCCGGTGGTCGGCTCGTCCAGGAAGATCAGCTCCGGGTCGCCGACGATCCCGAGCGCGAGGTCGAGCCGGCGGCGCTGGCCGCCGGAGAGCGTCTCGGTCCGGGCGTCCCGCTTCTCGGAGAGGCCGACCAGGTCGACGATCTCGTCGGCCGGGCGGGGAGCGGGGTAGGAGGCCCCGTAGATCTCGAGCGCCTCGCGCACGGTGAAGGCGGGCTCCACGCCGCCCTCCTGAAGGACGATCCCGACGCGCTCGCGAAGGGCGCGCTCGCGCTTGCCGGGGTCGAAGCCGAGAACCGATACCTCGCCGCCGGTGCGCTCACGATGGCCCTCGAGGATCTCGACGGTCGACGTCTTGCCGGCTCCGTTGGGGCCGAGGAGCCCGAAGACCTCGCCGTGGGGGATGTCCAGGTCGATCCCGGCCACGGCCTCGACCGGGCCATAGCTCTTGCGGAGGCCGCGGACGCTCACCGCCGCCCCGCCGTCGATCCCTACCGCGGCGTGCATCGCCAACAAGTTAACGATGCAGGCTAAACGCTGGCCGAACGGCCAGCGGGCACTTCGACGCTCTGAGGGATCAGCGCCGTCGCGTCTCGCCGCTGACCTGATAGCTGAGGTACCAGGCGAGGTGACGGGCGGCGTTGACGCCGAGCGACCAGGGGACGAGCAGGCGCTTCATAGTACGAGCGTACCGACCCAATCGGCCATGGTTTGCACTTCAAACCATTCGGGTTACCGCAAACCGGTCTGATCCGCGCTGCGTTCCAGGCACGAATCGGTCACGCTCCAGGCGTGAGGATCGCCGTCATCTGTGACCAGGGCGAGGAGGCTCTCGGGAAGGCCCTCGTCGACGCCCTCGACGCACGTGGCGCCGCCGCCTCGCTGCTGGAAGTCGGACCGCCGCCCGAGTCCGGGCCGACGGCCGAGCTGGCCCACCACCTGACTGGAATCGAGGCGCAGCTCGAAGCGAGCCCGCTCGCCGCCGTCGCGCTGATCGGGCGCGGCGATCGCCCGTTCGCCGGCGTCCTGGTGGCCACCAAGGCGCGCGTGCCTGCGTTCCGGCTTGCCGGGCCGAAGGCCGGGGAGGACGGGATCGACAACGGGCCCTTGATTGACCGCCTTGCCGACCACGCCGTGGCCTCGGACGCGGACGCCGCGGCCGAGGCGATCACCGCGGCGCTCCGCGCAAGCTGAGCGCCAGCTCTCTGCCGCCCCGGGTGCGGGACGGCGCGGTGCCTACACTCCGGCCCGATGAAGGTCGGGATCGTTGGCTTGGGATACGTCGGCCTGCCGCTCGCCGTCGCCTTTGCGGAGGCGGGCAGCGACGTCGTGGGAGTGGACGTCAACACCCAGCGCGTCGAGCGCCTGCGCCGCTCCGAGAGCGATGTGGAGGACATCAGCTCGGAGCGCCTGCGCGCCTGCGCGAGCCGGTTCACCGCCTCAGACGAGTACCGCGCGCTCGCCGGATGCGACGCCGTGATCATCTGCGTCCCAACTCCTCTCACCGGTCACCGGGAGCCTGACCTCTCCCACCTGATTTCCGCGGCCGGAGCCCTGTCGCGCGTGCTGCACGAAGGGCGGCTGGTCGTGGTGGAGTCGACGACCTATCCCGGCACCACTCGGGAGCGGCTGAAGCCGATCCTCGAGGAGTCAGGGCTGGCGGCGGGAAGCGACTTCAACCTCGCGTTCTCCCCCGAGCGCATCGACCCGGGGCGCACCGACTTCACGATGCGCACCACTCCGAAGGTGGTCGGCGGCCTCACCGACGCGTGCCGAGCGCGCGCCGCGGCGCTCTACTCGGAGATCTGCGACGAGGTGGTCGAGGTCTCCACCCTCGAGGCGGCGGAGCTCTCGAAGCTCCTGGAGAACATCTTCCGCTCGGTCAACATCGCGCTGGTCAACGAGCTGGCGATGCTCTGCCACCGCCTCGGGATCGACATCTGGGAGGTCATCGATGCCGCGGCGACCAAGCCGTTCGGCTTCATGCGCTTCGAGCCCGGCCCGGGGATGGGTGGCCACTGCCTGCCGGTCGACCCGTTCTACCTCGCGTACAAGGCCCGCGAGCACGACTTCTACACCGAGTTCATCGAGCTGGCGGGCAAGCTCAACCAGTCGCAGCCCCACTTCTGCGTGGAGCGGATCGAGGAGGCCCTCAACGACGTCTCCAGGCCGCTGCGCGGCTCGCGCGTGCTCGTTCTCGGCGTCTCCTACAAGGCCGGGGTTGGCGATCTGCGGGAGTCGCCGGCGCTCAAGATCATCAAGCTCCTGCGCGACCGTGGGGCCGACGTCGCCTACCACGACCCCCACGTCCCCGCCGTCGCCGAGCTCGGCCTCGAGTCGAGCGCCCTCGACGGCGAGGTTGCCGGCGCCGACATCGTCTGCGTCGTCACGGCGCATCCCCAGGTGGACTACGAGAAGCTCGTCGCCGAGGCGCAGCTCGTCATCGACTTCCGCGGCGTCACCCGTGGGCTCGAGGCGCCCAACCTCGTCCGCCTCTAGGCACCGCCGACGCTGGCGCGATCATCCGCGGGATCGCCCTGCTCACTCGAACAGCCCGCCGGCGCAACGACCGGGTGACGCTCGGCCTGGCGGCGGCCGCGGTCGCAACGGCGGGCACCGTGATCGCCGGCGAGCTCGCCCGCCTCACCAGGCGGCGGGTCCAGGACGTCGACGCGCCGGAGGGCGTGATCGACACGGCCGAACAGGCGCTGGCGACGGCCGGCATGGCCACGCAGGATGCCGTCGCCGTCGCCGTCGAGGGCTACGGCGCGGGGAATCGCAGCGAGATGGTGCTCTTCAACATCCTCTCGGGGTTCGTGGGCGGCTTCACCCTCATGCGGATCTCCACGGCCGGGATCCGCGGCGGCTGGTGGCCATCGGGCAACGTCCGCCTGCGCGGCCGCCACATCCACCATTTCGTGCCGGGGATCCTGGTCGCGTTCACGGCCGGCGGCGCGGGCCTCGTCACCACCGACCAGGCCCTCGAGCAGCTTCTGGCCGTTCCGTTCGGGGCGGGGGTCGGCATGACCTTCGACGAGGCTGCCCTGCTCCTGGACCTGCGCGACGTGTACTGGACTCGGGAGGGGATCCTCTCGGTCCAGGTCAGCCTCGGCGCCTCCGCCATCCTCGGTGCGACCATCCTCGGCCTGCGCATGCTCCGCCGCGGCGAGGAGCGCGTGGAGCAGGCCGGGCTGATCCCGGCGGCCTAGCCGGCAAGCCGGTAGCGCGCGAAGAGCTCTCCGGACTCGTCGTCGCTCAAGAGCCAGGCGAGCTCGAGCGAGCGCGCGGCCTCCGAGAGGCCGACGATCATCCCCGGCCCGGTGCCGCCCGCAAGCTTCGGCGCGTGGGTCACGAACAGCTCGTCGACGAGCCCCGCCTCGATCAGCTGGGCGTGGAGGCGCGGCCCGCCCTCGCAGAGCAGGGCCCGGACTCCCTCCTCGGAGCGAAGGTGCGCGGCCGCCTCCACCAGGTCCACCGCACCCTCGTGGCGGACGACGTCGACCGGCGTCTCGGTCTGCGGCGGGCCGCTCTCCGACGCGGTGAAGATCAGGACCCGGCCGTGGCCCTCGGTGAAGAGCGGCGCGTCCCACGGGAGGTCCAGGCGGCCAGAGACGATCACCATCAGCGGGTCGGGCGACAGGCCCTCCCGCGCGCGGCGCTCGCGCTTCGCCGGGTCGGCGATCAACCGGCCGTAGCCCTCGGCCCGCATCGTCCCGGCGCCGATCATCACCGCGTCGGCGCGGGTCCGCAGCGCCACCAGCATCGCCGTGTCGGAATCCGTGCCGATCTTGCCGGAGCGCCCGTCGATGGTTGCGGAGCCGTCGAGCGTCAGGGCGAAGTTCGTGTACAGGTACGGCCGCTCGGCCGGCGCCATGGAGACGAGGTCGAGGGTGGCCACCTGGTCGGCGATGGTGGTCTCCTCCACGTCTGGAATCAGGCGCCAAATCGTCACTCGATCTCCTCCAGGTGGCGAACGTTCTCGCGGTCGTCCTGCGCGTCGCTGGGCTCACCCTGGAACCAGGCATCGAGGATCTCGCCGAGCTCCGCCGCCGAGGTGGAGCGCAGGCTCAGCGCCAGGACGTTCGCGTCGTTCCACCGGCGCGCCCCGGCCGCGGTCGGCGCGTCGGCGCACAGCGCGGCGCGAACTCCGGGGACCTTGTTCGCGGCGATCGAGGCGCCCGTTCCCGTCCAGCAGCAGACGACGGCCTGCTCGGCGCGCCCCTCCGCGACGTCGCGCGCGGCCGCTTCGCTCGCCCAGGCCCAGTCGTCGCGCTCGGCGTCCTCGAGGGCCCCGTGCAGGAGGGGCTCGTGACCGCGCCGTTCGAGCTCGGCGAGGACGGTCTCGGCGATCCCGACGCGTTCGTCGGCCGCGACGGCGATTCGCATCAGGCCCCCGTTCCCGCCGCGGACACGGCCTGATCGAGCGTGGGGAAGATGTCGAGCTTGAGGAGCATCCCCTCCGAGACCGTCGCGAGGATGCCGGCATCCTGGGAGAACTCAAGCCCGGTGCTGCGCCCGCGCGCCACGAGCCTGAACGCCATCGCCACCAGGCCCTCGCCCGCGTCGACGTATTCGTACGGGGCGATCGTCACTTCGTCCATCGCCTCGTAGAAGCTGTCGAACCAGCGCGCGCGCTCCGTCCGCGCCGCGGTACGTACCCGGCTCGCTGGCCAGCTCGGGCGGCGTGGTGAACTCGAAATCGGGGTGAAACACCCCGGCGGCGACGGCGTCGTCGACGCCTCCCTCCCTGAAGCGCTCAAACGCACCGCGAACCAGCTCGACGTCGCCTGCGGACATGCCCGAAGGCTACGAGCCCAGCCACCCGAAGGGCCGCCCGGCGATCTCCTCCAGGCGCTCGACGTCGGGCGCGAAGATCTCCGCCAACCGCTCCCGGGCACCGGCGGGGAGCTCGGGCTTGGCGCCCTCACCCGAGTCGGGGTCGTGGACGATCCGCTCAACTCGCCAGCGCAGCCGTTCGGGGAGGCGGTCGAAGTTGCGGTCGATGGCGCGCAGCCCCGGCAGCCGCACGGCGCGATCCATCAGGCGAAAGCCGCCCGAGCCCTTGGCCGAGCCGGTCTCCCACTCGCGGCTGAACTCAGGCGATGAGAAGCCGGCGTCCACCCTCAGGAACTCGAACAGGGAGCGCATCGTGCCCTCGCGGTCGTCGCGCAGCTCGTCCTGGGCGACGATGGCAATCGCGTCCCGCCCGAAGGCCTCGAGGTAGGGCTCCAGCTGGAAGGCGTAGCGGCCGCGGTCCACGTAGGCGCTGCGCGGATCGGCAAGCGCCTTCTCGAGCGTGCGGGACTCGTAGCCGCCGCCCACGTTGTGGTTGTAGTGGGACAGCAGGCGGTCGATGGGATCGCGCACCGCGTACAGCAGCTTCGCGTCCGGGATCACCTCGTGCATGCGGGCCGCGACGCCGTCCAGGCGCGGACGCGCCGTGTAGTGCGGGGAGGTCTCGCCGCGAACGGCCGCGTCCGGGTCGAAGTGGGCGGCGTACCAATCCCTGCCGAGGTCCCAGTTCAGCTCCGCGACGAAGAAGTTCAGCTCCTTCGGCCGCGACATCGCGACCTGCGGGTGGAGGTTGAGGTAGTGGTGCAGGCTGGTGGTCCCGCACTTCAGCCCGCCGATCAGGACGAGGTTTGGCAGCGCGCCCCGGCCGGCCGGGTGCGCTCGGCGCCGCTCGGCGGCGAACCGCTCGTGGGCCCGCGCCAGCATCGCCGCGTCGGCGAGGTCGCGAGGGGGCTGGGCCTCGGAGGCCTCAGCCTCCGGCACCGAGCTTCTTCGCCGCCTCGCGGAAGGTCTTGACCGTGGCCGAGGGGGCCTTGCGGCCTTCGAGCTTCTCCCCGTGGCGGTTCACCCAGATCACCGGCACGTTCATCTTCAGAAGCGGGGCGACGTCGGCGTCGTAGCCGCTTGCGACGTGGACCCAGCCCTTCTTGCCGCCGAGCCGCCGCGCGCACTCCTTGAAGTGGGCGGGGTCGGGCTTGTAGCTGCGGACCTGCTGGGCGGTGACGACCAGGTCGAGCTCGGTTCGCAGGTGGCGGCGCGAGACGCCGAGGAGCTTGTCGTCGATGTTGGAGACGATTCCCACCTCGTAGCGGCCGGAGAGCCGGTCCATCGCGGCGTTGGCCTCGCGGAAGGGCTGCCAGGCGGCGACGCTGTCGGGCAGAAACTGCGCCCGGGAGGGCTCGAGCGTCCAGCCGATCTCCTCGGCAACCTTGACGCCGGCACGGCGCATCACCTCGGCGAAGAGCTCGTACGAGCCCGCCATCACCTCGGCCTGGACCTCGAGAAAGCGAGGCACCAACTCGTCGGTGCTGATCGAGAGCCCGTCGCGGTCGGCCTCGCGCTTGAACGCGTCGGCAAGGCCCTTCTCCCAGTCGATCAGGGTGCCGTAGCAATCGGTGGTAACCCACTGGATGGTTTTCAGGGAGGGGAGGGCCATTGGGCGCGGCATTGTAGGCAAGGGACGTGTGCTGAACCAACCCGGTCACCGTGCGGTATGCCTCGCGGAATGAAGATTCAGGCCTTGACCACGGGGACGGTGCACCTCAAGGACGCGTTCCTCCATCCGCGGGGAGGGATGCTGCGGCAACCCGGCCTGTTCCTGCCCGGGAAGTTCTCCGGGCCCTATCCGATCCACGCCTGGGTAATCGAGCACGATGGTGCGCGGATCCTGGTGGACGCCGGGGAGTCGTCTGCAGTCGGTGACATCCCGTTTGCGAGATTCGAGGTTGGGCGCGAGGACGAGATCGACAGTGCGCTCGAGTCGATCGCCGTCGCACCGGGCGACATCGACACCGTGATCCTCACCCACATGCACGGCGACCACATGGACGGGGCCGTGCATCTCGGCGATCGCCCGGTTCTCGTGACCCGCGAGGAGCTCGCGTACTCCAAGACCGCGATGGCGCGGATCTTCGCCCGGGTGTTGAAGCAACCAATCCCTGAGGGCGTCCGATTCGAGCCCATCGCCTTCGACGGCCCGCCGTTCGGCGCGTTCCCCGCAAGCCGCAAGCTAACCGGGGACGGCCGGGTGCTGGCCGTCCCCACCCCGGGCCATACCCCGGGGCACCTCTCCGTGCTGTGCGTTGACGACGAAGGCCGGCACGTCTTCATCGCGGGTGACGTCACCGACTCGCTGGAACAGCTCCAGGCCCGGCGCCCCGACGCCGTCGGGCCGAAGCCGAGGGTCCACGTCAAGACCCTCGAGCGGATCCTCGCCCACACCCGCGAGCACCCCACCGTCTACCTGCCCTCGCACGATCCCGGGTCCGTCCTGCGGCTGGAGGCCGGCACCACGGTCTGAACGGCGCCCAGCGGGGTTCCGTTACGCTGCCGCGCGTGATTCAGGTGAGGACCTTTAGGTCCGAAAGCAGCAGGTAAGGGCGCCGAAGGCGCCCGCAGTTTGTTCATGGACCTCCTCGAGTACCAGGGCAAGGAGCTCTTCGCCCGTCACGGAGTCGCCGTCCCCGGCGGCAGGCACGCCAAGACCGTCGACGACGCGGTCGCCGCCGCGAACGAGATCGGCTACCCGTGCGTGGTCAAGGCGCAGGTCCGCATCGGGGGCCGCGGCAAGGCGGGTGGCATCAAGGTCGCCCAGAACGAGGCGGAGGCGCGCGAGCACTCGGAGGCCATCCTCGGCATGGACATCAAGGGCTTCACGGTCCACGAGCTGTGGGTGGAGGAGGCCTCGGACATCGCCGCCGAGCACTACGCCTCGATCATCCTCGACCGCTCCGAGAAGAAGCTTCTGGCGATCGTCACGCGGATGGGCGGCATGGACGTGGAGGAGGTCGCCGAATCCGACCCCGACGCGCTGGTGCGCCGCCACCTCGAGCCGGCGGCCGGCATGACCGCCGAAATCGGGCGCGAGCTTGCCACGGAGGCCGGGCTTGACGAGGACGTCCGCGACGGCGTCGCCGAGATGCTGGTGAAGCTCTACGAGGTCGCGACCACGGAGGACGCGACGCTCATCGAGATCAACCCGCTGATCGTCACGGCGGACCGCCAGGTCCGGGCGCTGGACGCCAAGGTCACCATCGACGGCAACGCCCTCTTCCGCCACGAGGAGCTGGCGGAGCTATCCGACGCCTCTGCGGAGGATCCACAGGAGGCGATGGCCAAGGAGAAGGGCATCACCTACGTCAAGCTCGACGGCGACATCGGGATCCTCGGCAACGGCGCCGGGCTTTGCATGTCCACGCTCGACGTCGTCGCCCAGGCCGGCGGCGATCCCGCCAACTTCCTCGACGCCGGTGGCGGCTCGAAGGCCGAGGCCATCGTCGATGCGCTCACGGTCATCACCTCGGACGAGAAGGTCCGCGCGATCCTCTTCAACATCTTCGGCGGCATCACCCGCTGCGACGAGGTGGCCAAGGGCATCATCGAGGCGTCGGCGCAGGTCAACCTGACGGTGCCGCTCGTGGTCCGCCTCGACGGCACGAACTCGGAGGAGGGCCTGCGGCTTCTCGACGAGGCCGGGCTGCCCAACCTCCACCAGGAGAAGACCATGCTCGGGGCCGCCGAGCGCGTGGTGGAGCTGGCGAAATGAGCATCGTCGTCGACAGCGACACCAAGCTCGTCGTCTCCGGCCTCACCGGTCGCGAGGGCAGCTTCCACGGCCTCCGGAACCGCGACTACGGCACCGACCTCGTCGCGGGCGTCACCCCCGGCAAGGGCGGCCAGGACGTCGACGGCGTGCCCGTCTTCGACACGATCAAGGAGGCCGTCGACGAGCGCGGCGCCAACACATCGATGATCTTCGTGCCCGCCCGCTTCGCGGCGCCCGCCATCGACGAGGCGATCGACTCCGGCGTCGGCACGGTCATCGCGATCACCGAGGGCATCCCGGTGCTCGACATGCTCAACACGTACTGGAAGGCCGCGGAGGCCGGCGTCCGGCTGATCGGCCCCAATTGCCCCGGCGTGCTCTCGCCGGGCAAGGCGAACGTCGGGATCATCCCTGCGCAGTTCTTCGACGCCGGCTCGATCGGCGTCGTCTCGAAGTCGGGGACGCTCACCTACCAGATCGGCAACGAGCTGAAGCAGGCCGGCCTCGGCAACTCCTCCATCGTCGGCATCGGCGGCGACCCCATCGTCGGCTCGGACTTCATCGACATCCTCACCCTGTATGAGGCCGACCCGGACACCGAGTTGATCGTCATGGTCGGCGAGATCGGCGGCGACGCCGAGGAGCGCGCGGCGGAGTTCATCGCGGCGAACGTCTCCAAGCCGGTCGTCGGCTACATCGCGGGTTTCACCGCCCCGCCCGGCAAGCAGATGGGCCACGCCGGCGCGATCATCTCCGGCTCGTCCGGGACGGCTCAGGCCAAGAAGGACGCCCTGGAGGCCAAGGGCGTCCGCGTCGGCACCTCGCCGACCGAGACCGCTCAGATCGCGGTCGAGATCGCCGGCGCGTAGAGGCTCCGACGCGCCCGCCTGCCGTCTGTTAGGTTCGGTCGATGGGCTGGCTCCGGAGGGGGCTTTGGCCAGGCCCGTTTGTCGGGTTGGGCCTGCTCCTCATATGCGCGGTTGCGCTCGCCGCCGAGGGCGATCTCGACGCCTCGTTCAGCGGCGACGGCAAGGTGACGACCCCGATCGGCAGCTCCGACGACTATGCCACGGCGCTCGCGATCGACGCGCACGGGCGGATCGTCGCCGCAGGCGCGAGCTACAACGGAACCGACGACGACTTCGCCTTGGTCCGCTACCTGCCCGGCGGCGGCCCGGACCCGTCGTTTAGCGGCGACGGCAAGCTGACGACCCCGATCGGCGCCTCCGACGAGGGCGCAACCGCTGTCGCGATCGACTCCCAGGACCGCCCAGTCCTGGCGGGCTACAGCTACACCGGCTCGGCCTACGTCATCGCGCTCGCCCGCTACCTGCCCGGCGGCGGCCCGGACCCGTCGTTCAGCGGCGACGGCAAGCTGACGACGGCGTTGGGCGGCATCGATGACGAGGCCAACGCCGTCGCGATCGACGCCAAGGGCCGGATCGTCGTCGCCGGCGACAGCAACAACGGCTCGGACAGCGACTTCGCCCTGGTCCGCTACCTGCCGGGCGGCGGCCCCGACCCCTCGTTCAGCGGCGACGGCAAGCTGACGACCCCGATCGGCGACTCCAGCGACGGTGCCGCCGCGCTCGCGATCGACGCCAAGGGCCGGATCGTCGTCGCCGGCTCGAGCTTCAACGGCGCCGACAACGACTTCGCCCTCGTCCGCTACCTGCCGAACGGCAAGCTCGACACCTCGTTCAGCGGCGACGGCAAGCTGACGACCCCGATCGGCAGCTCCGACGACTATGCCACCGCGCTCGCGATCGACGCCAAGGGCCGGATCGTCGTCGCGGGCTTCAGCTACAAGGGCACGGGCGACGACTTCGCCGTCGCCCGCTACCTGCCGAGCGGCAAGCTCGACACCGCGTTCAGCCGCGACGGCAAGCTGACGACCCCGATCGGTAGCGACTACGACAAGGCCTGGGCCGTCGCGGTCGACGCTCAGGGACGAGTCGTCGTCGGTGGGCAGGCCGCCAACGGCGCAACCTCCGACTTCGCCCTCGCGCGCTACCTGCCGAACGGCAACCTCGACACCTCGTTCAACGGGAACGGCAAGCTGACGACCTCGATCGGCAGCTCCCGCGACTTCGCCAACGCGCTCGCGATCGATGCCAAGCGGCGGATCGTCCTTGCCGGCTCGAGCTACAACGGCACCGACGAGGATTTCGCCCTCGCCCGCTACGCCGGCGACCAGACCGCGCCGAAGGTGAGGATCACCAGGGGTCCGGCGGCCGGCGGCTTCACGAGCGACTCGACGCCCACCTTCCGCTTCGCGGCCGATGAGCCCAGCGTCACCTTCGCATGCCGCTTCGACGGCGACCCGTTTGGCCGCTGCGGTCACCACCGTGCGACCGCGGACGCCCTCGACGACGGCTCCCATGTCTTCAGAGTCCGCGGCACCGACCCGGCGGCCAACGTCGGCGCCTTGACTCGCAGATTCAAGGTCGACACCAAGGCCCCAGATCCCACGATCACCGGCAGGTCCACCTTCACGACGCGGCGGTCCCGGGGCAGGGCAAAGTTCAAGCTTGCCGCCGGCGAGGGCCGCGCGAAGCTCGCGTGCAGGATCGACGGCGGCCGCTTCAAGCGCTGCGGCGCCGGCCGGTACAAGACCCCGAAGCTCGGCGTCGGCAAGCACGTGGTCGCGGTCCGCTCCACGGACCGCGCCGGCAACCGCGGTACGGCGAAGAAGCGGTTCTCGATCGTTCGCAAGTAGCGCGACTCGACCGGCCGCTTGGTGACTTCGTAGACTCGAACGCGATGGCCGCTGACGTCATCAGCTTCGCTCGCGGCGCGCCGAGTGCCGACATCCTGCCCCACGAGCTGGTGCGGGAGGCCGCCGCGCGGGCGCTCTCCTCTGACTGGCAGCGGGCGCTCTCCTACGGCACGGGCCGGGGCCACCTCGGACTGGGGGAGTGGATCGCCGAGCTGCACGGGATCGACCCCAAGCAGGTGATGGTCACGAACGGCTCGATGGAGGCCGCGAGCCTGCTCTTCCAGCACTACCTGGAGCCGGGCGACCGGGTGATCGTCGAGCAGCCCACCTACGACCGCACCCTGTTGCTCCTGAAGCGCCGCGGCGTGGAGCTCCTGCCCGTCCCGCTCGAGGCCGACGGCGTCGACGTCGGCGCGGTCGAGGCGGCGCTGGCCGAGGGACCCGTGAAGCTCGCGCACCTCATCACGAACTTCCACAACCCCGCCGGCTGCACGCTGTCGGTGCCGAAGCGCGAGCGGCTCGCGGCGCTTGCCGCGGAGCACGACATGACGATCTTCGAGGACGACCCGTACCGGCTGGTGCGGTTCGAGGGTGAGGAGCTGCCGACGATCCTCTCCATGGAGACCGGCGACAACGTCATCCACGCGTCGTCGTTCTCCAAGACGGTGAGCCCTGGCGTCCGCATCGGCTACCTCGCGGGGCCCGAGGAGGAGATCGCGACGCTGGCCAAGCGCGCCGGCGAGAGCTACATCTCGCCGAACATGCTGGCGGAGTCGATCGTCTACGAGCTCTGCGCCTCCGGCGGGCTCGAGCGCAACATAGAGGTCGTGCGCAAGGCGCTGCGCGAGCGCCGCGACGCGCTCGTCGACGCCCTGGGCGAGCACTTCCCGGAGGCCGAGTTCGTCGTTCCGGGCGGCGGCTACTTCCTCTGGGTGAAGCTCCCCGACGAGGTCGACACCGTCGCCCTCCTCGAGGCCTCGAAGGCCGAGGACGTCAGCTTTGTCGCCGGCCCCGACTTCCTGATCGAGGGCGGCCGGTCGAACCTGCGGTTCTCGTTCGCGAGCGTTCCCCCCGAGCTGATCGGGGAAGGGGTCGGGCGCATCGCAACAGCGCTGGCTTCGCTCAGCTCACCCGCCGCCGCCTGAGGACGGGCGGCGGGTTGCAGCCTCCGGGCGTCGAGCGTTTCCTCCGCCTATTCTCTATAATTCCGGTAGGCAAAGAGGCTGAACAAGCCTGAGCATCGATTTACCCAACGGTTACACGGTGCTTAGAAGACGGGTCTACCGTCTTGGCAGGGATGGAGAAACCAGGACTAGGAGGTGTGGACAAGTGACTCCGGTTTGGATGATTGAAGGAACGAAGAAGCTCGACGCGGTGAGCGAGCGCAACGTCGCGGAACGTCGCTTCTCCGCGCTGGCCGCTGCGATCCGCGAGCACGAGGCGATGGTGCGCAGGCGCGAGTACCTGATGCGCCCGCAGGATCGCCAGCTCTACCGGCGACTCCGCCAGATCTGCGGCGATGTCGAGCGCGCCGCCTAGCGGCCGGGTTCCTACCGGCCGTACTTATCGCTCGAGAGCACTAGTTGCTCGGGCAGTGGCGCTCGCGGTGGCGGCGCGGGGTCGGCTCGAACGGAGACCGTCTCCGCCACGCTCCTCGACACCGAGTGCTCGCCCTCTGCGGAGCGCAGCACGACCTCGTCGTCGCCTGAGCTCTCGAGCCTGGCGTCCAGACCCGGCTCGAGGCCGGCGTCCTTGAGGTAGTGCAGGAGCTCCTCCGCCTCGTTCTCGAAGCGGAGGACGTGGACGGCGGCGCCGGGCGCGACGTCGGCGAGGAGAGCGCCGTGCTCGCGAACGCCCTCAACCAGCGGGTGTCCGTGCGGGCAGGTGGTGGCGTCGCCGATGGCGGCCGCCATGCGCTCCTCCAGAACCGGCGACATCGCGTGCTCGAGCCGCTCGGCCTCCTCGTGGACTTCGTCCCAGGGAACTCCGAGGACGTCGGTGAGAAAGCGCTCGATCAGGCGGTGCCGGCGCACGATCGCCGTGGCGTGCGCGCGGCCCTGAACGGTGAACGAGAGCGTCTTGTCGGCGGCCCGCTCGACCTGGCCGTCGGCCTCCAGCCTGCCGATCATCTCGTGAACGGTCGGTGCGGAGAGCTGCATCGCGCGCGCGATGTTCGCGCCGGTCATCGGCAGGCCGGCCTCCTCCAGCCAGAACAGGATCTGGAGGTACTCCTCCTCGGCGACGGTGACTTCCTCTGCCATCGCCGCCGATCCTAGAGCGTCGGCGCCGCCGGCCCTAGTCCTGGATCAACGAGCAGGGGAAGCCCTGCCTGAAGCGCTTCGGGTAACCGCTCGGCCGGTCCCCGACGAACGTGAACTTCGACTTCGTGTAGTGGCGCAGCCCGTCCTGCGGGCAGCGCTTGATCCCGTGGACGCGGAGCTTGCCGCTGAACTTGTGGAAGGTCCCCTGCTCGCACGAGGGGTCGCAGTCGTTCACGAGAGCGTCGCCCCGGCCGATGGCGTGCGGGTTCTTCCAGTGCTCCCACTGGACGCGCTTCATGTAGAAGCCGAAGTCGGCGCAGCCGAGCACCACCTGCTTCGGCTTGACCTTCGCGTTGATGCACTTGTTGGGCAGGTAGACCTGATGCTTGCCGGACGCCTGAGCGCCAAGGACGGGGACGACGACGACAGCAACGGCGATCAGGGCAGCGAGGCAAAGCCCGCCCCTGAAAAAGCTTCGACTCTCCATGGCGGCGACTCTATTGCTTACTCGCGCCGCGCGAGGGTTCCGACGACGGCCTCGTAGACCCCCTCGCCGTTCGAGCCCTCGGTCACCGTCACGTTCGGAACCCGCGAGAGCGCCTCGCCGAGCGCCGGATCACGCCGTGGCCCGTTCGCGACGACGTAGAAGCGGCCGACGGTGTCGGCCACCTGCAGGTCCTCCAGCGAGTCCCCGACGCCGATGCAGTGCGCCGGGTCGTACCCGCGCGCGCGGGCGTGGAAGGCGACGGCGGCGGCCTTGCTGGCGCCGCCCGGCACCACGTGGTATGCGTGGGCGATCTCGATCCCCTCCATCGGGCGCGTGATCGCGCCGTTGTCGAGGAAGCGCACGTCGTCGTGGCCGTTCTCGCGGAGCAGGGCGTTCGCGACCTCCACGTCGACCTCGCCGCGCATCAGGTGCGAGAGCTCGCGGCCCACGTGCCACGGGGCGTGCCACTCGAGCTTCCCCGGGAACGCCTCGAAGAGCAGCTCGGGGATCCCGGCCGCCTCCATCTTCTGCGCCGGGGTTCCGCTTGCGTCCGTCGTCCAGCTGCCGGTGAGCAGGGTCCGCTCCCCCTCGATCACGACGCCGCACCCGGCCTCGTAGATGTAGGAGGTCTGGCCGAACAGCCGCGAGTCGGCGCCGACGGTGGACTCGCGCCGCCCCGACATGATCACGAGCTCGACGCCGGCTCGGTGGCAGGCCTCGAGGGTTCGCGCCCCGGCGTTCGACCAGTTGCCCTCGGCGTCGGCGAACAGCGAGCCGTACCGCCCGAGGAGCGTCCCGTCGAGGTCGGTGTACACGCAGCGGAGGGCCATCGACGGCCGCTAACTTAGCCGCGATGCCTGATTCGAGCGTTTGGAGGCTGAGCGGCGGGCGCGAGCTGCGGTTTCCGCCCTCGCTTGCGGTGGGCATCGTCAACGTCACGACGGACTCGTTCTTCTCGGGGGCGCGCAGCGGCACCCCCGGCCAGGCCGTCAACGACGGGCTCCGCCTCGTGTCCGACGGCTTCGACCTCGTCGACGTCGGCGCGGTGGCGGCGCGCAGCGGCCCTCCGGTCGAAGCGGAGGAGGAGGCCGCGCGGCTCGTCCCGGCCGTGGAGCGGCTGGCGGCGGAGTCGGGCGTTCCCGTCACCGCCGACACCTTCTCGGCCGAGGTCGCGCGCCGCGCGGTCGAGGCCGGTGCGAGCGCGGTGAACGACATCGCGGGAGCCCCCTCGACTGCGATGCTCGAGGTGGTCGCGGAGACGGGTTGCGGCTACGTGCTCATGCACATCGAGGGCCCGCCGCGCGAGGATCGGCCGGCGCCTCGCTACGCGGATCCGGTCGACCACATGCGCGCCTGGTTCGAGGAACGCCTCGCGGCGGCCGTGGAGGTTGGAGTCGCGGAGGAGCAGATCGCCCTCGACCCGGGGCTCGACTTCGACCTCACCGTGGACGACGACCTCGAGGTGCTGCGCCGTCTGGGTGAGCTGCGCTCCATCGGCCGGCCACTGTTCCTGGCGCTCTCGCGCAAGGATTTCTTCGGCGCCATCCTCGCGGGCTCGTGGGAGGAGCGGGCCGCGCCCGAGGACCGCGAGGCGGCGAGCCTCGCGGCAACCGCTCTCGCCGTGGCCGACGGGGCGGAGCTCCTGCGCGTCCACGACCGCTCCGCGCTCGACGCCCTTCGCGTCGCGGAGCGCATCGCCAGGCCCGTGGTGTCAGGCACCGTTTAGGTTTGCGGTTGGCGGTGTCGCACGACTATTCGGGGCCCGACCCCAAATCCCGCGGAGCGACGGATGCCGCGTGGGCGGCGCTGGCCGATGCCGGGTCCGACGGACGGCTCGTCGCGGTGAGCGCCGAGGAGCCGCGCGCCGCGCAGCGGGTCCCGATGCCGGCCGGCATTCACGCCGACCTCGCCGCGGGGCTCGCCGGCGCCGGAATCGACGGCCTCTACTCCCACCAGCTCGAGGCCCTCGAGGCGGCCGGCGAAGGCAACGTCATCGTCACCTCGGGAACGGCCTCCGGCAAGTCGCTCTCGTTCAACCTCCCGGTCCTCGGCGACCTCTGCGCCGACCGCTACGCGCGCGCCCTCTACCTCTACCCGACCAAGGCCCTCGCCCAGGACCAGGCGCGCAAGCTCCACCAGCTCGGGATCGCCGCCATGCGGCCGGCGATCTACGACGGCGACACGCCGCGCGAGGACCGCCCGGCGATTCGCAAGCGCTCCAACCTGATCCTCACCAACCCGGACATGCTGAACGTCAGCCTGCTGCCGCACCACAAGCAGTGGGCTGACTTCCTCCACGGCCTGCGCTGGGTGGTCGTGGACGAGGCCCACACCTATCGCGGCGTCTTCGGCTCGCACGTGGCCAACGTGCTGCGGCGTTTGCGGCGGGTCGCCGCGGTCTACGGGGCGGAGCCGCGCTTCGTGATGGCCTCGGCGACCATCGCCAACCCGCAGGAGCTCGCCCGCCGCCTGGTTGGACAGCCGTTCACCCTGGTCGACTCCGACGGCGCGCCGCGGGCCGGGCGCCGGATCGCGATGTGGAACCCGCCGGTCATCGACGAGCGGCTGCAGACGCGGCGCTCGGTGCTGTCCGAGACGGCCGAGTTGGTGGCGGACCTGGTGGTCGCGGGCCAGCGAACGATCTGCTTCTTGCGCAGCCGCCGCGGCATCGAGCTGATCCAGCGCTTCGTGCGCATGCGGCTGGAGGACCTCGGACACCGTGACCTGGCGGAGCGGATCGCGCCCTACCGCGCGGGGTACACGCCGCAGCAGCGGCGCGAGATCGAGTCTCGCCTGGCCGGCGGCGAGCTGCTCGCGGTGATCGCGACGGACGCGCTCGAGCTCGGCATCGACATTGGCGAGCTCGACGCGGCGGTCTGCGCGACGTTTCCCGGCACCGTGGCCAGCCTGCGCCAGATGTGGGGGCGGGCGGGCCGCCGCACCGAGGGCATCGCCATCTACGTGGCGGGCGAGGATGCCCTCGACCAGTTCTTCTGCCGCCACCCGGGCGAGTTCCTCGAGCGGCCCGTCGAGGCGGCGATCCTGGACCACGAGAACGACCGCATCCAGACCGCGCACACGTTGGCGGCGGCGTTCGAGAAGCCGCTCTCGCCGGAGGACGACGACGTCCTGGGCCCGCGCTGGCGCGAGCGCGCCGACGCGCTGGTCGGCGCCGGGGAGCTGCGGGTGGGGCGCGACGGCCGCTACCTGCCCCGCGGTCCCGGCTTCCCGGCAGGCGCCATCGCCCTGCGCTCGGCGTCCCCCGACTCGGTGGGGGTGGTGGAGCGCGAGTCCGGCGAGCTCCTGGGGTTCGTCGAGGCCGAGCGGGCGTTCACCACCGCTCACCCGGGCGCGGTCTACCTCCACCTCGGCCGCTCCTACGAGGTGCGCGAGCTCGACGTCGACGGCCGCCGCGCGATCGTCGAGCTGTTCGAGGGCGACTGGTACACGCAGCCCAAGCGAGACACCGAGGTCTTCATCGAGAAGATCGAGGCGAAGAGCGACGTGAAGCTCCTGGCCGCCGCGGGCGTGGAGCTCCACTTCGGCGAGGTCTCGGTGACCGAGCAGGTCATCGCCTTCCAGCGCAAGCGGCTCTCCGACCACGCGGTGGTCGACATGGTCGGCCTCGACCTCCCGGAGACCAACTTCCCGACCCAGGCCCTCTGGTACGTCCTTCCCGACTCGCTGGTCGGGCCCGAAGTGATGCCGCCCGAGGTCCTGCTCGGCGCCCTTCACGCGACGGAGCACTCCCAGATCGCCGTCCTGCCGCTGCTCGCGATGTGCGACCGCTGGGACATCGGCGGCCTCTCCACCAACGTCCACTACCAGACCGGCCGCCCGACGATCTTCATCTACGACGGGCACCCGGGAGGGGTCGGGATCTCCCACCAGGGTTTCGAGCGCTTCACCCGCCTGGTCGCGGACGCGGCCCGGCTCGTTGGCGAGTGCCCGTGCGCCGACGGCTGCCCCTCCTGCGTCCAGAGCCCGAAGTGCGGCAACCTCAACGAGCCGCTCCACAAGGCGGGCGCGCTCGAGCTGATGGGACGGATCCTCGGGACCGTGAAGACCCCGTGAGCGGCCTGCCGGCGGACCTCGCCGTCCGCGACCTGGAGCCCGCCGATGCGGACGCCGCGGCCACCCTCGTCCACCGCTGCGACGAGACCTATAGGGAGTGGGCCGAGCCGGAGTGGTATCCGAACAGCCTCGAGAGCGAGCGGGGCCGCTGGGAGCGCGCCTTCGACCGCCCGGGCAACCGCGCGCTCGGGGCCTTCGACCCGGCGGGCGAGCTCGTCGCCGCGCTGGGCTGGCGGGAAGCCGCCAACGAGTCGCTGGGCGTCATCCCCGGCGTCGCCCACGTGTACGCGGTGTTCACCGACCCCTCGCGGTGGCGCGAGGGCATCGCGACGGCCCTCCTCGCGCTGGGTGAGGAGGAGATGACGGCGGCCGGCTACGAGTGGGCTCGTTTGTGGACGCCGCGCGAAGCGCCGGCGCGCGCCCTCTACGAAGGGTGCGGCTGGGAGCGCGACGGCCGCGCCCGCTGGGAGGAGGAGCTCCGCCTCGACCTCGTGGGCTACGAGAAGCGGCTCCGGCGCTAGCCTTACGCGCCCAGGCGAGGTAGCTCAGTTGGTAGAGCACACGACTGAAAATCGTGGTGTCGGCGGTTCGATTCCGCCCCTCGCCACCTCGCGGGCTGCGGCCGCCAGATGCGAGTGCTTCGCCCTCGCCTCCGGCAGGGTGACAATCGTTGAAGCAAGGACGTGAGCAAGCGGCCGGTGGCGGATTCGGCGAGATCGCCCTGTTGCGGGACGTCCCTCGCACGGCGACCGTGAGGGCGGCGACAGACGTCCGCCTGCGCGCCCTGGACAGGGTCCCCTTCCTGGCCGCGATCACCGACGACGCGGAGGTCTACTCGCTGACCGACTCCGTGGTCGAGGAGCATCTGGCACGGCCCACCCCCGAGACTCGCGCCTGAGGCGATGCGGGGCCACGCATGTGACGCCCTAGTGCAGCGACGGGGCGTAGGAGATACCGACGATTGCGCCCTCCAGCGACTGGAGGCGGGCGACCGTCTGGCCCCAGGGCTCCTCGCGGGCGTCGTGCAGGAGCGTGAAGCCCTGCTGGCGCAGCTCGTCCGCGGCGGCCTGGACCGCCTCGGCGCTCTCGACCTCGAATTCGACCGAGGCCTGCGGGGTGGGGCGCTCGGACGGCCACTCCGCGCTGCCGAAGCACGCCTGAGCGGCCTCGGCCAGAGGCCAGACGCCGAAGTGCTTGCTGCCGCCGATGCTCTCGCTGTGGAAGTACTCGCTGCCCTTCGCGGCCTCGAGCGGGAGGCCGATCGCGTCGACGTAGAGGCGCCGGCTCGCCGGCGGGTCGGGGGTGATCACGGCGATGCTGGCGATGAACTGGACGTCCATGAGGCCTCCTTGTTCCTGTTGGGGTCAGGCGCCGGGTACGACGGTGTCAGGCACTGAGTACCCGCCCGTCGAAAGCGCAAGAGCTCTACGTGCCTGACACCACGGCCGCTTCGGTGCGCCGCCAGAAGCGGCGCCGCTCACGGCGGCGGTCTTTGAGGATCCGGTGGGCAGCGTTGTGGCCCGAGCAGCCGGTGACGCCGCCGCCGGGGTGGGTGCCGGCGCCGCAGAGGTAGAGGCCGTCGACGGGCGCACGGGAAGATTGGGCCTCATGGAGGGCGCGATCCGCAGCGGGCGTGCCGCGGGGGCGTCGTTCGCCGGTTCCCCGGCGCCTGGATGAGCTAGACCTTGCACGTGAACGAGCGTGGGATCGCTTCGCGGGTGCTCGTCGTCCTCGCGTCCGTCGTGCTCTTCCTGGCGTTGGTCGTGGGCTACGTCAAGCGGGCCGCGATCGACTCGGATCAGTTCGCAAACCGGGCGACCGTCGCGCTGCAAAGCGAGTCCGTCCGCAACCTGATCGCGCGGGACGTGACTGACAAGATCGTCCTCCATCGGCAGGGGGACCTGATCGCGGCGCGGCCGATCATCGAGTCCGTCGTCTCCGGCGTGGTCGGGAGCTCTGCGTTCACCGACCTCTTCCGCTCCGGCGTCGGCGACCTGCATCGCGCGTTCTTCGAGGGCTCCGATGGGACGCTGACGCTCACCGTCGCCGACATCGGGACCGTCGTGGCGGCGGCGCTGGAAAAGCTGCGCCCGAGCCTCGCCGGCCGGGTCGATCACACGGCCTCGAGGGTCTCGCTGATGTCGAGCGACGTCGGGTCCCTGAGCGCGACGGTCGCCCACGCCGCCAATCAGGTCAGATGGATCGCAACCGTGCTGGTCGTGCTCTTCATTGGACTCGCGGCGGCGGCCGTCGCCGTAGCGCGGGAGCGCCGCCGAGCCGTCATCGCCCTCGGAATCGGAGCGATCGTGGTGGGCTTCGTGATCGCGGTGGCGCTGGGAATCGGCCGCTCCGTCGCCATCCACCACGTCGACGGGCCGGAGGCTCAGGCGGCCGCCGGCGCGGTCTGGGACGCCTTCCTTCACGACCTCCACACGGCCGCCTGGATCGTCGCCGGCATCGGCGCGGTCACGGCCGCGACCGCCGCGTCGCTGATCCGCCCCGTGGAGATCGACGAGCCCCTGCGGCGCATCGGCCGCGCGATCGCCACCGAGCCCGAGCGCCCGGCGCTTCGGGCGCTTCGTGGCGTGGCTCTGCTCGCGGCCGGGATCATGGTGCTGGCCGAGACCTCCTGGGTCGTGACCTTCGTGCTCACGCTCGTCGGGATCTACCTCGTCTACGCGGGGATGTCGATTCTGCTGCGGCTCATCCAGAGGTCCCAGCCGGAGCCGGTCCCAGGCGCTCCGGAGACGCCCCCGGTCCGCTGGCCGCTGCGCCCCATCGCGGTGGCGGCCTTCGGCGCGGCGGTCGTCGTGATCGCCGCCGGTGCCTTCGTCGGCTCGGGAGGCGTGAGCGCGCCGGCTCCTCCCGCGGCCCCGTGCGACGGCAGCCTCGAGCTGTGCGACCGGCCGCTCAACGACGTGGCGCTGCCGGCGACGCACAACTCGATGTCGGTGCCGCTTCCGGGCTGGTACTCCTCCGAGCAGGACCGGCCGATTCCGCAGCAGCTTAAGGACGGCATCCGCGGGCTTCTCATCGACACCCACTACGGTGACAAGCTTCCCGACGGCAGGGTGCGCACCGATCTCGAACGCAGCGGCGGGCTCGACAAGGTGGTTGCCGATACCGACCTGAGCCCAACCGCGGTTGACGCCGCGATGCGCATCCGCGACAGGCTCGGCTTCTCCGGCGAGGGGAAGCCCGGGATCTTCCTCTGCCACTCGTTCTGCGAGCTCGGCGCGACGCCGCTCTCCGAGGCCCTCGACCAGCTCCACGAGTTCCTGGTCGCGAACCCGCAGCAGGTCGTGGTGGTGATCAACCAGGACGCGATCACCCCCAAGGACTTCGTCGGCGCGGTCAAGCAGGCGGGGCTCGCCGACATGGCGTACCGCGGCCCCGTGGACGGCCAGTGGCCGACCCTTCAGGAGATGATCGACAGCGGCCGGCGGGTGGTGTTCCTGGCCGAGGAGCACGCCGGCGCGGCCCCCTGGTACCGGTTGGCCTACGACGGCGCGACCCAGGAGACCCCATACACCTTCCCCAAGACCGCCGAGCTCACGGACCCGAAGCTGGTCGCGGCCAGCTGCGAGTCCAACCGCGGCACCAAGGGCGCGCCGCTCTTCCTCTTGAACCACTGGATCAGCACGGACCCGATTCCGCTGCCCTCCGATGCGGCGAAGGTCAACTCGTATGAGCCCCTCCTCCACCGGGCGCGGGAGTGCGAGCGAATCCGCGGCCAGATCCCGAACCTGATCGCCGTCAACTTCTACCGGCAGGGCGACCTGTTCAAGGTGGTCGACACGCTCAACGGCGTTGCGGGCTCGGACGGCTAAGCTCGTCGCACCGCCACGGAGAGGAGACCCCATGTCGATCGTCGAAGCCGGCCCCGCAAGCGGCGACGCCGCAGCCGTCGAGGAGCTCGAGGAGATCGTCGAGCGCCAGCGCGCCGCGTTCCAGGCCCACCCGTACCCCTCGCTCTCCGAGCGGCTCGAGCTGCTCGGCGCGATCGCGGTGATGGTGATGACCCATCGCACCGAGATCGAGGACGCCATGAGCTCCGACTTCGGCGTCCACCCGAAGCTGGCCACGGACCTGGTCGAGGTGCTGGGCGTCGCCGGCCGCGCCGCGTATGCGGCGGAGCAGCTGGAGACGTGGATGAATCCCGAGCCTCGCTACACGGACCCGGCCCTCTTCGGGTCCGGGCGGGCCTTCGTGCAGCCGCAGCCGAAGGGAGTGATCGGCAACATCAGCCCCTGGAACTTCCCCTTCGACCTCACCGTCGGGCCGCTCGTGGAGATGCTCGCCGCCGGCAACCGCGTGGTGATGAAGCCCTCCGAGTACACGCCCGCCTGCTCGGAGGTCCTGCGCGACATGGTGCGCGAGACCTTCGACCGCGATCGCGTCGATGTGGCGGTCGGCGGCCTCGATCTCGCCAAGGCGTTCACGGGCGTCCGCTGGGACCACCTGCTGTACACGGGGAGCCCGGGGATCGGCCGCGAGATCGCCAAGGCGGCCGCGGAGCAGCTGGTGCCGACGACGCTCGAGCTCGGCGGCAAGTGCCCGGCGATCCTGACGGACGACGCGATCGACGCCGAGTCGGTCAAGCAGATCCTCGGCACCAAGGCGCTGAAGAACGGGCAGATGTGCATCTCCGTGGACTACTGCCTCGTTCCGCGCGACCGCGTCGAGGAGTTCGCGAGCCTGGCCGCCGACCACGTCCGCGAGGCGATGCCCGGCTTCCAGAACTCGGAGAGCAACACGGGGATCATCACCACGCGCCACCTCGAGCGAATCCAGCGCCTGCTCGCGGACGCGGAGGCGCGCGGCTGCGACGTGCGCCCGCTCGAGACGGGCGGCCAGGTCGACCCCGACACCCGCCAGCTGCCGATGTCGCTGGTTCTCGATCCTCCCGACGACATCGGCCTGATGCAGGAGGAGATCTTCGGGCCGATCCTGCCGGTCAAGGCCTACGACGAGCTCGACGAGGCGCTCGAGTACGTGAACGCGGGAGAGCGCCCGCTGGCGCTCTACGTGTTCTCGAAGGACGAGACGGTTGCCGACGACGTGCTGCGCAGGACGACCTCCGGCGGGGCGTGCGTCAACGCCGCGGCGGCGCACGGCGCCCTGCCCTCGCTGCCGTTCGGCGGTATCGGGCAGAGCGGCTCGGGACGCCACCACGGAGTCGAGGGCTTCCGCGAGTTCTCGAACCAGCGGGCCGTGTTCGTCCGCGGCGAGGGCGACATGATCGAGGCCTTCGCGCCGCCCTACGGCGCGGCGGCGCAGGCCGTGGTCGGCGCCGCCTTCGAGGCGGCCGGCCAGTAGGCCGGCTCAGCGCAGCGGCTCGCCCCAGTCGGTCTCGTCGCGGAGCTCCCCCTTCAGGACCTTGCCGCCCGGGTTGCGCGGCAGGGGCTCCTCGCGCAGGGCGAGGTACTGGGGAATCTTGAAGTCGGCGAGGCGCTCGCGCGCGTACGCGAGCACGGCGTCGACGTCGACTCCCTCCTCGCCGGCGGGGACGATGACCGCTCCGACCTTCTCGCCCATCATGTCGTCGGGCACGCCGACCGCCGCCACCTCGCCCACGCCCGGCGCGCCGGCGAGCGCACTCTCGACCTCGATCGAGTAGACGTTCTCGCCGCCGCGGTTGATCATGTCCTTCATGCGGTCGACGATGTAGAGCAGCCCGTCATCGTCGATGCGGGCCAGGTCCCCGGTGTGGAGCCAGCCGTCCGCGAACGTCTCCGCGGTCGCCTCGTCCTTGTTCCAGTAGCCCTGCACCACGTTCTCCCCGCGCACCAGCAGCTCGCCGACGCCGGTCTCCGAATCGGGCTCGTCGATGGCCAGGTCGCAGACGGGCATCGCGAAGCCCACCGAGTCCGCGTGCTCGGCGGCCTCCTCGTGCGGGAGGTAGCTGGTGAGGGACGAGGTCTCCGTGAGGCCGAAGCCGTTGCCGACGCGGGCCTGGGGGAAGGCCGCCATGATCTGCTTCACAGCGCTCGCGGCGATGGGCGCGCCGCCGTAGGAGACGAAGGCGACCGCGCTCAGGTCGACCTCGGCGAAGGCCGGATGGCGGGTCATGGCGTGGTAGATCGCCGGGACGGATGTGAGCATGTCGACGCGCTCGTCAACGGCGGTGCGCAGGAAGCCCTCCAGGTCGAGCGGGTTGGGGAGGACGAAGACGCGGCCACCGACGTCCAGCGTGATCACCAGCTGGCTGTTGCAGCCGGTGACGTGGAAGAGCGGGACGTTGATGATCGTCGCGTGCTCCGCGCCCGTCTCCCGGCTGAGGCCGACGCAGCGCACGGCGTTCTCGCTGTTCGCGAGGAAGTTGGCGTGCGAGGTCATCGCGCCCTTCGGGAAGCCGGTCGTGCCGCTCGTGTAGAAGATCGCCGCCAGGTCGCCGGGCTTCAGCCCTTCGTCGACCACGGGCTCGCCGTCGGGAAGGTCGCCGAACACGTGGGAGGCGCCGGAGTCGTCCATCACGTACTGCGCCTCGGAGTCCGTGAACCGGGTGTTGACGGGCACGACGACCGCGCCGGCGAGCTGCGCGCCCCAGAACGCGAGCACCCAGTCCAGGCCGTTCGGGAGGCGAATCGCGACGCGATCTCCGCGCCCGACGCCCTCGGCGCGAAGGCCGCCGGCGACGCGCGCCGAGCGGTCCCACAGCTCGGAGTAGGTGACGCGCCCGCCGCCGATCTCGGCGACCGCAAGTGCGTCCGGGTGGCGCTCCACGCTCGCCCGCAGCATGTGCACGAGCGAGTCCGGGCGCCCGGTGTAGCGGGCGATCCCGTCCGGACCACGCTCGATGCCGGACCTCTCGAAGGGGTTGCGGCCGCGTGGCGCCGGCTCGGGCATGCTCAGCCTCCCTCGGGCGAAGCCGGCTCGGGCTCGGGCTCCGTTCGGAAGAACATCCTGTAGGCGAAGACGAAGTAGACGGCGGCAAGCGCCATGCCGATCGGCCACCAGACGAGCGCGGTCTTGAGCGCATGGGTGCCGGCCGCAGCGTCGTCGATCGACAGGCCGTTTGGGCTGCCCTGGTGCGCGGGAAGGATGTTCGGGTAGATGCCCGCGGCCATCGTCGTGAGCAGGCCGACGATGAAGAGCGACGACGCCATGAACCCCCGCAGCCACTCTCCGCGGCGCTGGTAGACGAGCTGGGCAAGGAGCGCGCCCACCGCGAGCAGGGGGAAGACGAGCGCCCAGGGATGGTCGGTGAGGTTGGTGAGCATGTCGTGGCGAACCGCGTAGGTCGGGCCGATCAGGGCGACGAAGAGGAGCGCTCGCGGCCACCAGAGCCGCAGCGCCCAGCGCCGGGACCGCTCGCCGAGCGCTCCCCTGGTCCGCGTCGCCAGGAAGCTCGAGCCGTGTCCCGCGAGGACGACCAGCCCGAACACCCCGATCAGCAGCGCGTACCAGTTGAGGATGTTGAAGAGCGGCATGCTGAAGTAGCCGTCGGGGTCGAGCGGGACGCCGCGGACGATGTTGCCCAGCGCGACGCCGAAGACCAGGGCAAGAGCCCCGGAGGCAAGCGAGAAGACCACGTCGCAGGCGCCGGTCCACAGCGGGTTGTCGAACTGGTGGCGGAGCTCCAGCGCGAGGCCACGGCCGACCAGCAGCCAGAGCACGATGATCAGGCCGAAGTAGAGGCCGCTGAACGAGGCGGCGTAGGCGGCCGGGAACGTCATGAAGAGCACGCCGCCGCTGGCGAGCAGCCAGACCTCGTTCCCGTTCCAGACGGGCCCGATCTGCGCCGTCGCCCGCTCGCGCTCCTCGTCGGTGCGCCCGAGGATGAGGTGCATGGCGCCGACGCCGAGGTCGAAGCCGTCGAGGACGACGTAGACGGTCACCATCACCGCGAGCAGGCAGAACCACAGGGTGGTCACGTCGCGGCTCCCGTGGCGGTCGCGTCGCTGTTCGGATCGCCGGGTGGGAGGTCCTCGGGCCCGCGGTTGATGATCCGCACGAGCAGCATCAGGTAGAGGATGCCCAGGAAGAGGTAGAGGCCCGCGAAGCCGAGCAGCGTGAAGAGGGCTGTGCCGGAGGGCACCGAGCTCGACGGGGAGGCGGCGTCGACCGTCCGGAGGAGCCCGAACACCACCCATGGCTGCCGCCCCGTCTCGGCGGTGGCCCAGCCCGCGATGTTGGCGATCATCGTGAACGGGAACGCCAGCAGCAGCGACCACAGGGCCACCTTCGAGCTGAAGAGCTTCTTGCGCCAGAGGAGGAACACGGCCCCCGCCGCGATCAGCAGGAGGATCGTTCCGAGGCCGACCATGATGTGGTACGCGTAGTAGACCAGCGGCACGGAGCTCGGCCAGTCCTTCTGCGGGATGTTGTCGAGCCCGGTCACTTCCGAGTCCCAGCGGTGCGAGGTCAGGAACGACAGGAAGTGCGGCAGGGCGATCGTCGACTGGAGCTCGCGCTTCTGCGTGTCCGGGTTCCCGATGATCACCAGCGGCGCCCCGTCGCTCGAGGGGAAGAGCCCCTCCATCGCGGCGAACGCGGACGGCTGGTGGATCGAGACGTTCTTCGCCTGCTGGTCGCCGGTGGGGAAGATCTGGAACGCGCAGAAGAACAGCGCCGCCACGACGCCGACCTTCACGCAGACCTTCGCGAACGCGTCGTGCCGCTTCGAGAGGAGGAAGAACGCGCCGGTCGCGGCGAGGATGAACGCGCCCGTGATCCCGGCCCCGCTCATGTTGTGCAGGTACTGCCAGGGCAGCCACGAGTTCGTCAGGAGGCCCCAGAAGGAGTCGAGCTGGACGTTGCCGTGGGGCCCGTTCGAGTAGGCGACGGGATGCTGCATCCAGGCGTTGGTCGCGATGATGAAGAAGCCCGACAGCCACGAGCCGCCGAAGATGAACAGCGCCGAGATCCAGTGGACGCGGGCGGAGACGCGCTCACGGCCGGCCAGGAAGATGCCGAGGAAGACCGACTCGGCGAAGAACGCGAACACGCCCTCCATCGCCAGCGTCTGGCCGATCACGCCGCCGGCGTAGTTCGAGAACTTCGCCCAGTTGGTCCCGAACTGGAACTCGAGCGGGATCCCGGTGACCACCCCGAATGCGAAGTTGACGGCGAAGATCTTCGCCCAGAACCGCGAGGCGGACTCGTAGACGGCGCGCTCGGACTCGGTCTTGCGAAGCAGGGGGAAGCGGTGGTCCTCCCGGCCGAGGTAGGAGACGGTCTTCATCCAGGCGACGAAGAGCGCCAGCCCCATCGTGATGATGGGGAAGAGGTAGTGGAACGTGACCGTCAGCGTGAACTGCAGGCGATCGACGGTGACGTGATCGCTCATTCACCCGGAGTTCTATCCATCCTTGGGGGCGATTGGCCGTCCGGGTGCGGCTCTACCTTGAACCGAGATGGAAGCGTCACCTCAGATCGCGGTCCAGGCACCCCTGGTTGACGCCAGCGCCGGCGGCCGCCGCTTCGTTCGCGACCTCCAGGAGGGGGACCGCGTGGCCGGTTGCTTCGCCGTCCGCGAGCGCAGCCGGATGACCCGCCGCAGCGGCGAGGACTTCCTCAAGCTGGTCGTCGCCGACCGCACGGGCTCCCTCGAGGCGGTGGCCTGGGAAGAGGCCGACGCGCTGTTCGAGCTCTCGGCGCCGGGCGCCGTCGTCCACATCGAGGGGTCGTTCAGCATTCGCCCGCAGTACGGGCCGACGATCACGGTCAGGGCACTCCGGGTCGCGGACGCCGGCGAGTACACCGTCGACGAGGTCGCCGATTCCTCACCCGTGCCGGTCGACCGCCTGGAGGCCGACCTGCGCGAGCTCATCGCCACGGTCCAGGACGTGCAGCTCCGCACCCTCCTCGGCCGGTTCCTCGACCCGGAGTCGCGGCTGTGGAAGCGCTTCAGCGTGGCGCCGGCGGCGAAGTACTACCACCAGGCCTACGCCCACGGGCTCCTCGAGCACAGCCTCTCGGTTGCCCAGGCGGTGGGCACCGTCGCCTCGGCGTTCCCGGGCATCGACCGCGACATCGCCATCACCGGCGCCCTCCTGCACGACATCGGCAAGACGCAGGCCTACAACGACGACCCGCTTGCCATCGACCTCACCGACGCGGGCAAGCTCCTCGGCGAGATCCCGCTGGGCTACTACCTCGTGCGCCGCGAGATCGAGGGGATCGAGGGCTTCGAGCCAGAGCTCGCGAAGGCCATCCTCCACATCATCCTCTCCCACCACGGCACCCAGGCGAACGGCTCGCCCGTCGTCCCCGCCACGCGCGAGGCGACCCTGGTCCACGCGATGGACAACCTCGGCGGCCGGCTCGGCAGCTTCGACCGCATCGAGCGCGAGCTGCCCGACGGTCAGTCCTGGTCGCGCTTCGACCGGGCGCTCGACGGCTCGGCGTACTTCGGCCCGCGCTAGCCGCTCGCCGCGGCCGCGCGGCCTACTGGCAGGCCTGGAGCTTGTCGATGTTGCCGTTCGCCCGCTGAACGCACTTGAGGAGCCTCCTCGCCTCCGGGGGGAGGTTGGAGGTGTCCACGTTGCCCGAGGTGTGGATCACGGTCCGCACCTGCGTGCGGACCTTCCGGCGCACCTTCGGCGAGGTGATGTCGGACTGGTTCAAGGCGTGGTTGGCCGAGTGAAGACCGGCGTTGACGGAGTGGTTCACCGAGCGGCTGATGTCGTGGGAGACCGACTTTGTCGTGTCGAGGACCGGCCTGACGATCAGGAAGTAGACCGCGGCGAGGATGCCGACGGTCACCACCAGCCGGAGGATCGCGCTGAGGAGGGTGCCGCCGACGTCGAGCATGGTCAGCGGAACCTTAACCCGGCGGAGGCCGCACGGGAGTGGACCTCCGCGAGCGCTACTTCTTCTTCAGCGTTACCGAGGTCTTCTGGGTGTACGCCGTGCCGCCAGTCGGCGTGAACGTGACGGACAGCTTCAGCTTCAGCTTGCCCTTCTTGTCGAGCTTCTTCTTGGAGCTCTTGGTGAGCTTGATCGGAAGCGAGACCTTGCCCGCCTTCCTGGCGGTCGCCTTGCTCGTCTTCGTCCCCGCGCCCTTCATCGAGAGCTTCCCGGCGTCCGGGACCTTCACGACCACCTTCCCGGTTCCCTTGTGCGAGTCGAGCTGGGGCTTCTCGAAGCCGAGCTTGCTCTTGCTGAACCAGATCGGACTCGTGTAGTCCTCGACGTAGGTGAAGGTGTTCGATCCGGAGGTGACCGTGCGCGTGACCTCGATCGAGTAGCGGCCGCTGCCCTTGTCCTTGAAGGCCTGGGTCAGCTTGTTCCCGGCGATCGGGAAGGTCATGACCGCCGTGCCGTTCTTCAGCTCGACGAGCGCAAACGTTCCCGGCCGCCCGGTCGCCGTTGCCCCCTTCACGTTGGCCGTGAACTTCGCGGAGGGCCCCCAGACGCTGTCGCCGATCGCGGCCTTCGATCCCTTCGGCACGGCGGCCGAAAGGTCGATGGTTGGGCTCGAGACGCCGTAGAGCTTCACGTACGTGTGGGCTCCCTTGATCGCCGCGATCACCGCCTGCTCGGAGAGCTTCGAGGCGTGGACCATCGTCGCGGGCGTCCCGACCGGCGCGTAGGTCGGGCCGCTGCCGCCGGCGCCCTGGTGGTCGTCGCTGCCGCCGACCGCCGCGATGTGCGCGCCGGAGTCGAGGGCGTGGTTGTAGTAGGCGATGGCCGACGTCGTGAACGGATTGAACGCGTTGCCGATCTGCGGCGGCGCGTTCTGGATCTCGATCGCGTTCACCTTCGAGAAGTCGGTTTGCTGGTCGGTGTAGGTCCAGGCGCACCCGCGGCACGCCGACGGAGCGGTCTGGAAGATCGTCGGATGGTTGACCTCGGTGTAGCCCGCGGCCGCCTGGATCGCAGCGAAGTCCTGGCTGGGCGGGACCGCATCCCTCACCGGCGTCGCATCCGCGGCGAGGTCGGGGTCTGAGTTGGGGGTTGGGATCTCGTAGATCGGCGTGGTCCGGAAGTCGGCGAGCGTCGACGAGCCGGTGTTCATGAAGTGCCCGTGATAGGTCGTCTCCTCGACCCCGGGGATGATCAGCTTGCTCGGGTACTCGTCCTGGTACTGCCGGAGGGTGTCCTCGGTGATGTCGTTGTTGTGGTCGACCTGGGAGACGAAGTCGAGGCCGCCTCCGGCCGGTGCGGCACCGAATGCCGCGGCGAACATCTGAGTCCGCGTGGCATTCCCCGGCTCCATCTCGCCATGGACGTGGAGGTCCCCCGCGTACCAGCCGGCCTTCTTGTTGGCCACGCGCGAGGGGTCGTAGGCGTCGTTGGCCGGCGGCGGGTGCTGGGTCCAGCTCGAGTCGGTGCTGGTCTGCACCTGCACGTGGTACTGGACGCCGGTCGAGTAGCTCGGGTCGACCCAGCCCATGCCGAGCTCGACCGCCCAGGTGCCCTGGGGGATCGGGCCCGGGCGATAGGCACGAGTGGTGAAGCCGGACACGTACGCCTTGCGGCTCGTGTCGTACGTCGAGTCGTCGGTGAAGCCGTCCTCGGAGATGGCGAGGTCCTTGACGGCGCTGCCGCTCCAACCCCGGCTCTGGTCGGAGCCCCAATACGCCTGTCCACTCGGCTTCGGCGAGTAGACGCCCATGTCGAGCGTGGTCCTCGTCGCGTTATCCGACGTGCTGCACGTGCCGTTCGGCTGGTCGTAGGAGTAGCGGACGCGTATCGCCGTGGTGTTCGGCGGGACCGTGAAGGGGATCTGGACGTAGTCGCCGTTGTAGCTCTTCGGGATCGTCCCGGTGACGTCGAGGGCCGTGTTGGTCATCGTCGCGTCGGTGCTCCCGGGCAGCCCGCAGTCCACGGCCTGCGCCGCGCCCGGACCGAGGAGCAGGACGCCGGCCGCAGCGGCCATGGCCGCCAACGCCGTCAACCTCACACTCGTTCCGCTCACTCTGTCACCGCCTGACGTAGTCCCTGCGCCGGGAGCGTATCGATCGGCCGCTCGCACGCGATGGCGCGGCGCAATTTGCGGGAATGCCCGGCGGGCGGCCCGGCGGCCGCCTCTATCCTGGGACGCCGATGGCCAAGGACACCGAGAAGCTCATCCGCCAGCTCTCCCTGATCTCGTTCCTGATGGCGAACCGCCGGCCCGTCTCGGCGCTGGAGATCAAGCAGGAGGTCGAGGGCTACAGCTCGATGAACGAGGACGCGTTCGCGCGCCGCTTCTACGCCGACCGCGCCGAGCTCGAGAGTCTCGGCATCTCGCTGCAGGTGCAGAAGCCGTCGGAGGGGTTCTTCGAGGCGGAGCTCTACGCCCTGCCGCCGGAGAACTACTACCTGCCGCAGATCAAGTTCTCCGACCCCGAGCTTGCGGCGCTGCGCACGGCGCTCGGCCTCCTGGACGGCGAGTTCGCCTACGCGGAGCCGCTGCGGCTGGCGCTGCAGCAGGTGTCCTGGGGCCGCTCGAACCCGATGCCCCCGGGCGAGGCGGCGCCGATCGACGTCAAGCTCCAGCCGTCCTCGGGCGGGCGCGAGCTCTCCCAGCGCCTCGCCAAGATCGAGACGGCCATCTCCCGCCGCAAGACGATCGAGTTCAGCTACTACACGATGCAGCGCGACGAGGTGGCGGACCGCGTGGTGGACCCCTACCACCTCGTCTTCCGCGACGGCCAGTTCTATTTGATCGGTCATGCCCACGAACGCGACGCCGTCCGCGTCTTCCGGCTCTCGCGCATCCAGGGCAAGGTCTCCTACGCGAGCAAGGCCGAGCACGACTTCCTGCCGCCGCAGGAGTTCGACCGCCGCGACTACGCCTCGCGAGCCGCCTGGCAGATGGGCGAGACCGAGGGCAGCGCGGCGATCTTCGTCCGCGAGCGAATCGCCTGGCTCGTGGAGCGGGACTTCGGGTCGTTCGGCACGCTGCGCCCGCCGCAGAAGGGCGACGGCGTCCGGGGTAAGGGGATGATCTACGAGACGGAGTACGCCTCGGCCCGCCAGCTGATCTCGTGGGTGCTCGGCTGGCGCGAGAACGCGCGGCTGGTGGCACCGGAGGACCTCGCCGCCGAGGCCGGCGCCCGGGTCGCCGAGCTCCGCGAGCGGCACGGCGCGGGATTCGCGACCGCGGACGTGGTCGCCCGCCCGCTCGCCGACGGCATCACGCCCGCTCGTTCGCGCAACGGCTCGTCGCGCTCCAGCGGCCGCGGTGAGTCGGTGATCCGGCCGGAGCGCTTCGCGCGGCTCGTCACCCTCGCGGGGGTCCTCATCGGCGCGGCACGCGAGAACCGCACCGTCCCGGTCAGCGAGGTGACCAGCGAGCTCAACCTCGACGCCGAGGAGCTGCGCGAGGACCTCGACGTGCTGAACGTCGTCAACTTCGGCGGCGGCACGTACGTCCTCTACGCCGAGATCGTCGGCGACGAGATCGAGGTGGACCCGGATACGTACGGCGACAACTTCGCCCGCCCGGCGCGCCTCCTGCCGCTCGAGGCGAAGGCGCTGATTGCCGCCATCGACCTCTTCGGCGACCACCTCCCCGAGGCCGGCCTCGGCAGCGCGCGGGAGAAGATCGTGAAGGCACTGGGTCACGACCCCTCCGAGGAGGGGCTGGAGATCGCCCCCGGCTCCGACGACTCCCAGGTGGTCGCGACCGTGAACGAGGCGATCACCGCCCGCCGGCTGCTCGAGCTCGAGTACTACAAGGAGAACGAGGACGAGTTCACCAAGCGCGAGGTCGAGCCCTACCAGCTGGTCCACGGCCGCGAGGGCTGGTACCTCGGCTGCTTCGACCTCGCCCGCGAGGACACCAGGCACTTCCGCCTCGACCGGATCAAGCAGGCGACGGTCCTGGACGCGAGCTTCGAGCCCCGCGAGGGCGTCGACGAGCGCCTCGCCGAGCAGGAGTGGCTGGTCCGCGGCGAGGTGGCGACCGCCGGCGTCGCTCGCGTGTGGGTCTCGCCGGAGCGCGCCCGCTGGCTGCGGGAGGAGCGCACGGTCGTCGAGGAGCACTCCGACGGCGCGGTGGTGGTCGAGATCCCCTTCGGCTCGACCGACTGGCTGGTCCGCGAGGTGCTGAAGGGCGCGGGCGACCTCGTGGTCCTCGAGCCCGAGGACAGCCGCGAGGCGGTTCTCGAGGCCGTTTCCGGCGCCTGACCCCCGTGCCGTCCGAGTCCGCGCCCGGCCACCCGGAGATCGCGAGGCTCGTGGCGCCGAACCCGGGGCCGATGACCCTTGGCGGCACGAACACCTACGTCGTCGGTGCCGACGGGTGCTTCGTCGTCGACCCGGGGCCTGACGACGAGGAGCACCTCACCCGGATCCGCGACGCCGCGGCGGGACGCGGCGGAATCGCCGGGGTCGTCCTGACCCACTCGCACGCCGACCACTCGCAGGCGGCGGAGCTGCTCGGCGCCCCGCTCCTGCACGGCAGGGTGAGCGCCGCCGCCGAGGGCGACGACGACGAGGCGCACGGCCGGGAGGGCGCACCGGGCCGGGTCGGGCCGTTCGAGGTGGTTCCCACGCCGGGGCACGCGGCCGACCACGTCGTGCTCCTCTACGGGGACGTCTGCTTCTGCGGCGACCTCGTCCTCGGCCAGGGCTCGACCTTCGTGCCGCCGGACGGCGGGTCGCTTGCCGCCTACATCCGGTCGCTGGAGACGCTTCGCGAGCTCCGCCCGGAGCTGATGTGCCCGGGGCACGGGCCCTGGATCACGGATCCGGTGGCGAAGATCGACGAGTACATCGAGCACCGTATGGATCGCGAGCGGCGGCTCCTCGCGGCGCTCAACCGAGGCGAGCGCTCCAAGGCGGCGCTTCTCGACGAGGCCTGGTCCGACGTCCCGGGCGAGCTGCGCCCGGCGGCCGCCCTGGTGATGGAGGCACACCTCGAGAAGCTCGCGGCGGACGACCGCCTCCCGCCCGAGCCGCTCGACGGCTAGCTGCTCGCCTGGCTCGCCACGGCCGGGGCGCCGGTGAGCTGGGTGTGCGCGCGGCTGTCGCGCGTGCGGATCAGGACCAGCGTCGCGACCAGGCCGAGGACCGCGAACCCGGCGCCGGCCAGGAACGCGTCCGAGAAGCCGTCGGTGAGCGTTGCGGGGTCATGCGAGCTGCCGATCACGGAGTTCGAGATCGCGGCGAGGGTCGCGAGGCCGAGTGCGCCCCCGATCTGCTGGCTTGTGTTGATCAGCCCGCTCGCCAGCCCGGCCTCGTGCTCGTCCACTCCCGAGACCGCCGCGATCGTGGTTGTCACGAACGAGAAGCCGAGGCCGACGGCCGCGAGCAGCGACGGGCCGAGGATGTCGGCGAGGAAGCTCCCGCCGGCCGAGACCTGGGAGAACCAGACGAGCCCGGCGGCGATGAACGCCATGCCCGTCGCCAGCACCGGCTTGAAGCCGATGCGGGTGACCAGCTGCGACGCGATGCCCGCGGCGACGATGATCGTGAGCGCCAGGGGCAGGTAGGAGAGCCCGGCGTGGATCGCGCTGTAGCCGAGGACCTGCTGCATGTACAGGGAGATGAAGAAGAACATCGAGAACAGGGACGCGCCGACCAGGAGCCCCACGACGTTCGCGCCGGTCAGCGTGCGCAGCCGGAAGATCCGGAACGGGACGAGCGGCGCGGCGGAGCGGCGCTCGATCGCGACGAAGCCGATCAGCAGGACGGCGGAGGCCGCCAGCAGCCCGATCGTCCGCGCCGAGCCCCATCCCTGGGTGTTGGCGTCGACGAGGGCGTAGACCAGAACCGACAGACCGGCCGTGACGCTGACCGCGCCGGCCAGGTCGAAGTGCCGGCTGGCGGCCGAGCTGCGGCTCTCCGCCAGAAGCCGGGGCGCGATGAAGGCGGCCGCGAGGCCGATCGGGACGTTGACCCACAGCACCCACTGCCAGCCGAGGCCGTCCGTCAGCACCCCGCCAAGCAGGACGCCGGCAGCGCCACCGGAGCCGGCGACGGCGCCCCAGACGCCAAGCGCCTTGTTGCGCTCGGCGCCGTCGCGGAAGGTGGTGGTGACGATCGAGAGCGCAGCCGGGGAGAGCAGGGCGGCACCGAGGCCCTGGACGGCGCGGGCCGCGACGAGCTGGCCAGAGTTCGTGGCGAGGCCACCCGCCAGCGAGGCGAGCGCGAAGAGGATGAGGCCGGCGATGAAGACGCGCCGCCGGCCGATCAGGTCCGCCATCCGGCCGCCGAGGAGCAGGAAGCCGCCGAAGGTGAGGACGTACGCGTTGACCACCCACGGCAGGTTCGACTCGGTGAAATCGAGGGCGCTGCCGATCGTCGGCAGCGCGACATTCACGATCGAGGCGTCGAGGACGACGACGAACTGGGCGACGCAGAGGAGGATGAGGGCGACCCAGCGGCGGTCTTGAGCTGTCTTGGCGTCGGTCATTTGAATGCCTCCGAGGTGTGGTGTAGAATCGGAACCTGAACTCCGCTTCCGGATGCTAGCACAACCGGAAGCACGGTTCCGTTTAGCCAAGAAAGAAACCATGAATCCAGCAACGGTCACGGACACGGATTCGGCACCGCCCCGGGGTCAGCGCTCCGACGCCCGCCGCAACCGCGAGCGGGTGATCGCCGCGGCCCGCGAGCTGCTCGCCCGCGATGGACTCGACGCGCAGATGGACGACATCGCGCGGGCCGCCGGCGTCGGCGTGGGGACCGTCTACCGCCACTTCGCGACCAAGGACGAGCTGGTGGAGGCGCTGGCCTTCGATCGCTTCGAGCGGCTGCGGGAGGTGGCCGAGGCGGCGCTGGCCATTTCCGACCCGCTGGCCGGCTTCGAGCACATGATCCACGCCGCCGCGGCGATCCAGACCGCGGACCGCTCGCTCTCGGAGGTCCTCACGTCGCAGGCCGACCTGATGACGCGCGCGGCGGAGGCCGTCGGGATGGAGGACCTCACCCGGCAGGTGGTCGAACGCGCCAAGGCCGACGGCTCCCTGCGCAAGGACGTTCGCTGGGAGGACGTGCCGATGTTCATGTGCGCCCTGGCCGGGACCTTCAACGGGCCCTTCGCGGCCCCCGACCGCTACGTCAAGGTCATCCTCGACGGCCTGCGGAAGCCGGCCGCGGAACCGCGCTGAACCCTTCTACCATCCGGCGCCGATGAGCCGGCGGGACCAGATCGTCCTCACGGACTCCGAGCAGCGCGAGCTCCTCGACTCCGAGCGGGTCGTGGTCGTGGCGTCGGCGGGCGCGCGGGGCTGGCCGCACGTGATGCCGCTCTGGTACGTCCCCCGCGACGGCGAGATCTGGATCTACACGTACGCCAAGTCGCAGAAGGTGAAGAACCTGGAGCGCGACCCGCGCGCCACGCTGCTCGTCGAGACCGGCCATGACTACCAGGAGCTCCGCGGGGTGCAGATCGAGGCGAACGCCGAGATCCACCGCGACTTCGACGAGGTGTTCGCGCTGGCGAAGGAGCTGACCCTCCGCTACGCGGACGGGATCACCGAGATCGAGGGCGACGCCGCGGCGGCCTTGGAAGCCCAGGCGCGAAAGCGGGTCGCGATCCGCTTCGAGGCAGTGAGGACGGCCAGCTGGGATCACGGCAAGCTGGGCGGCACGTACTGAGAGCGATCCGCGACCTTCGTGAAACGCCACGTTCCCGACTCGCTCTTCGCCCACTGCTGACGCGCGCTTGATCTAGCCTCTCGCTCGCAATGGCATCGCCTGCTCTCAAGGGGCTGATCCTCTCTGGCGGCGCCGGAACTCGGCTGCGACCCATCACGCACACGTCGGCGAAGCAGCTCGTCCCGGTTGCCAACAAGCCCGTGCTCTTCTACGGGATCGAGGCGCTTGTCGCGGCCGGCATCGAGGACGTGGGCATCGTGATCGCGCCGGAGACGGGAGACGAGATCCGCGCGGCGGTTGGCGACGGCTCGGCGCTCGGCGCTCGGGTCACCTACATCGTGCAGGACGAGCCGCTCGGCCTGGCGCATGCGGTGCTGACGGCGGAGCCGTTCCTCGGTGAGAGCCCGTTCGTCATGTACCTGGGCGACAACCTCCTGCGCGACGGCATCACCGACCTCGTCGAGACGTTCCGGAACGGGGCGCCCGAGGCGCTCATCCTCCTCACGAAGGTCTCGGACCCGTGGCACTACGGGGTCGCCGAGCTCAACGGCACCGACGTGGTGCGGTTGGTCGAGAAGCCGTCCGAGCCGCCCTCGGACATGGCGCTGGTGGGGGTCTACATGTTCACGAACGCGATCTTCGAGGCCGCCCGCGCCATCGAGCCCTCGGCGAGAGGCGAGCTGGAGATCACCGACGCGATCCAGTACCTGATCGACGCGGATCGGAAGGTCGAGAGCCACACGGTCTCCGGCTGGTGGAAGGACACGGGTCAGCTCGCCGACATGCTCGAGGCCAACCGCCTGGTCCTCTCCGACCAGGAGCCGCGCCTGGCGGGCGAGGTGGTGGACTCGAAGCTCGAGGGCAGGGTGGTCGTGGAGGAGGGAGCCGTGGTCGAGCGCTCGGTCGTCCGTGGACCGGCGGTGATCGGGGCGGACAGCCGGATCGCGGATTCCTACGTTGGGCCCTACACCTCGATCGGCGAGGGCGTGACGATCGAGCGGTCCGAGGTGGAGCACTCCATCATCCTCGCGGGCTCCAGCGTCCTGAACCTCGAGTCCCGCCTGGAGGCGAGCCTCCTGGGGCGCAACGTCACGCTCTCCCGCGCTAGCTCGCTGCCGAAGACGATGCGCATGATCGTGGGGGACAGCTCGGAGATCACGCTTCCATGAGGATCCTGGTGACGGGAGCGGGCGGGATGCTCGGCGGGTACGTCGTCCAGGTGTCGACGGAGCGCGGCAACGCGACGCTCGGGCTCCCTCACGACGAGCTCGACATCACCGACGCGCGCGCTCTCACCGCGGCCCTCGAGGAGTTTCGGCCCGACGCCGTCGTCAACGCCGCGGCGTACACGGACGTGGATGGGGCCGAGACGGACGAGGCCGGGGCGATGGCGCTCAACGACACGGCGGCAGGCCTGGTCGCGGCCGCCGCCGAGCGGGTCGGCGCGAAGGTTGTCTACCCGTCCTCCGACTACGTCTTCGACGGCACGCAGCGCAACCCCTACGTCGAGTCCGACGTCACGGGCCCGGTATCCGCGTACGGGCGTTCGAAGCAGGCGGGCGAGACGTCCGTGGCGATCTCGAACCCCCGCCACCTGATTGCCAGGACGTCCTGGCTTTTCGGGCTCGGTGGCCGCAACTTCGTGGAGACCATGCTCCGTCTCGGCCGTGAGCAGCCGGAGGTGATGGTCGTGGCCGACCAGGTCGGCTCTCCGACCTACGCCAGGCACCTCGCCGAGGCAATCGTCGCGCTCCTCCCGTCCGAGGACTACGGGATCCACCACCTGGCGAGCGCCGGGCGCTGCTCGTGGTACGAGTTCGCGCAGGAGATCTTCGACCAGGCGGACGTGGAGTGCCGCGTCCTCTCGGCGACCAGCAACGAGTTCTCGAGGCCCGCCCCGCGCCCGGCGTACTCCGTCCTCGGCACCGAGCGTCGGAACGCCGTCAAGCTGCCGGACTGGCGGGAAGGCCTGCGCGAGTACCTGCGCGAGCGCGAGCGCGCCGGGGTGGTCGCGTGAAGCTCCTCGTCGCCGGGGGCGCCGGCTTCATCGGCTCTACGTTCGTGGCGGTACACCTCGCCGAGCATCCCGGTGACACCGTGCGCGTCCTCGACAAGCTCACCTACGCGGGCCGCTGGGAGAACCTCGACGGCCTCGACTCCTCCCGCCTGGAGCTGGTGCAGGGCGACATCGCCGACCCCGACGCGGTGGCGGAGGCCATCGAGGGAGCCGACGCCGTCGTCAACTTCGCCGCCGAGTCCCACGTGGACCGCTCGATCGAGTCCCCGGGCGAGTTCATCCAGACCGACGTCTTCGGCACGTTCGTCCTCCTGCAGGCAGCACGCGACGCCGGGATCCGGCACGTCCAGGTTTCCACCGACGAGGTCTACGGCTCGATCGAGGAGGGCTCGTTCACGGAGCGGTCGCCGCTCGACCCCTCGTCCCCCTACTCCGCCTCGAAGGCGGGCGGCGATCTGCTGGTCGGCGCCTTCCACCACACCTACGGTGTCGAGGCGCTGGTGGTCCGCGGCTCGAACAACTTCGGGCCTCGCCAGCACCCCGAGAAGCTCATCCCGCTCTGCATCCTGAACGCGCTCGCCGGCGACCCGCTGCCGGTCTACGGCGATGGCCTCCAGGTCCGCAACTGGATCTTCGTGGACGACTTCGCGGCCGCCGTGGGGCTCGCCCTGGCTCGGGGCCGCGCCGGCGAGGTCTACAACGCCGGCGGCCCCGAGGAACGCGCCAACATCGACGTGGTGCGCCGCATCCTCGAGCTGACGGGCCGTGACGAGTCGCTGATCCAGTACGTCGATGACCGCCTCGGCCACGATCGCCGCTACTCGCTGGGCTCGGAGAAGCTCCGCGACGAGCTCGGCTGGTCCGCCCGCGTCCCCTTCGACGAGGGCATCGAGCGCACGGTTGCCTGGTATTGGGACAACGAGTCCTGGTGGCAGCCGATCCGCTCCGGCGAGTACCGGGCGTACTACGAGCGCCAGTACGGCCGGGCGCTGGGCTAGACCGCGCACGGACGAGGTCCGCTCGCTCCAGAACCGGGATCCCGGTGCGGGCTCCGTTGCGCCGGGGCGTAACATCGACGGTTTGGCGACGAGCGCGAAACAGAGTGCGGAATCACCCCTGACGCGGTTCTCCGCGCCTGTGCGCCGCTGGTTCGAGTCCTCGTTCGAGGCCCCAACCCCCGCGCAGACGCTCGGCTGGCCCGCGATCGCCTCCGGCGCCAACACCCTGATCTGCGCGCCGACCGGCTCGGGCAAGACGCTGACCGCGTTCCTGTGGGGCATCGACAGGCTCTCGCGCGAGCCGGAGCGCCTGGGCTCGGGCGTGCGCCTGGTCTACGTGTCACCGCTGAAGGCCCTCTCCTACGACGTCGAGCGCAACCTGAGGGCTCCCCTCAAGGGCATCGGCGACGTGGGCATCTCCGTCGGCCTGCGCACCGGCGACACGCCGCAGAAGGAGCGCCAGGCGATGCTGCGCAAGCCGCCGGACATCCTGATCACGACGCCCGAGTCGCTCTACCTGATGATGAGCTCGCAGGCGAAGGACATCCTCACGGACGTCGAGGCGGTGATCGTCGACGAGATCCACGCGGTGGCCCAGACCAAGCGCGGCGCCCACCTCGCCCTGACCGTCGAGCGCCTTTCGCATCTCGTCACAACTGTTAAGGGGTCTGACCCCGACGCGGAAGTGGGGCGGGCTGCGCCGGATGTGCAACGGATCGGGCTGTCGGCCACGCAGCGCCCGCTCGAGCGCATCGCCCAGTTCCTGGTTGGCCCGCGCCGCGATTGCGAGATCGTCGACGCCGGTATCACCAAGGAGCTCGACCTGAAGATCCATGTCCCCGTGGAGGACATGAGCAATCCCGGAGCCGGTCCGTCACCAGACCACGCGGGTAGCGGACGCGAAGCGGAGCAGCCCGCGGGCGGCGACTTCGACGGAGCGCTCAACCAGCGCTCGATCTGGCCGGCGATCTACCCGGAGATCCTCGAGCTCGTCCGCGAGCACACCTCGACGCTCGTGTTCGTCAACAACCGCCGGGCCGCGGAACGGATCGCCAAGCGCCTGAACGAGCTGGCCAACGAGGAGCCCGAGCAGGAGCTGCCGGCCACGGAGCACGCCGGGAACGGGAAACCGAGCCGGGACGGGCCGCAGGTCGAGATCGCCAGAGCCCACCACGGCTCGCTCGCGCACGAGGAGCGCCAGGTGGTGGAGGAGCTCCTGAAGTCGGGCGAGCTGCCGTGCCTGGTCGCCACCTCGTCGCTCGAGCTCGGCATCGACATGGGCGCGATCGACCTGGTGATCCAGATCGAGTCGCCGAAGTCGGTGACGCGGGGCCTGCAGCGGATCGGCCGCTCCGGCCACACCCTGGACGCCGTCTCGGTCGGGCGGATCTTTCCCAAGTTCCGCGGCGACCTGGTGGAATGCGCGGTGGTCGCGAAGCGGATGCGCGACGGGGAGATCGAGGAGACGATCATCCCCCGCAACCCCCTCGATGTCCTGGCCCAGCACCTGGTGTCGATGTGCGCAGACGAGGAGTGGGACGTGAGCGACGTCGAGCGGGTCGTGACCGGGACGGAGTCCTTCTCCGACCTCGGCCGCGAGCAGCTCGAGAACGTGCTCGACATGCTCGACGGGCGCTACCCGTCGGAGCGCTTCGCCGAGCTGCGCCCGCGCCTGGTCTGGGACCGTACCGCCGGCACGATCCGCGGCCGCAAGGGGGCGCGGCAGCTGGCCGTCACCAACGCGGGGACGATTCCCGACCGCGGGCTCTACGGCGTCCACCTGCCGGACGGCCGCCGGGTCGGCGAGCTCGACGAGGAGATGGTCTACGAGGCACGGCCGAACCAGACCTTCCTGCTGGGCGCGACGACGTGGCGGATCGAGGACATCACACGCGACCGGGTGATCGTCACGCCCGCTCCGGGCGTCCCGGGCGCCGTGCCGTTCTGGAAGGGCGACGGCATCGGCAGGCCCGCCGAGCTGGGGAGGGCGATCGGCGCGTTCGCGCGCGAGGCGGTCTCGATGAAGCCGGCCAAGCTCGCCAAGGACTACGACCTCGACCGCCGCGCCGCGGAGAACCTGCTCGCCTATCTGCGCGAGCAGCAGGCCGCGACGCGGGTGGTGCCGTCGGACGAGACGATCGTGGTGGAGCGCTTCCGCGACGAGATCGGCGACTGGCGCCTGTGCATCCTCTCGCCGTTCGGCGGCCGCGTGCACGCGGCGTGGGGGCTCGCGCTTGCCCGCCGCATCCGCTCCGAGCAGGATCTCGAGGCCGACGCGATCTGGTCCGACGACGGCATCGTGGTCCACCTGCCCGACGCCGACGAGGTGCCGCCCGCCGACATGGTCCTCATCGAGCCCGACGAGGTGGAGGACCTCGTCGTCGCGGAGCTCGGGGGCTCGGCCCTCTTCGGCGCGCGCTTTCGCGAGAACGCGGCCCGCTCGCTGCTGATCCCCCGCGCCTATCCGGGCAAGCGGACGCCCCTGTGGCAGCAGCGACTGAAGTCGCAGAGCCTGCTCGAGGTCGCGAAGGACTTCCCGCGCTTCCCGGTGATCCTCGAGACCTACCGGGAGTGCCTGCGCGACGTGCTCGACGTCCCGGCGCTCGAGGCGCTGCTTCGCGACCTGCAGTCGCGCCGGATCTCGCTGGTCGAGGTCGAGACGCCGACGGCCTCCCCGTTTGCCTCCTCGCTGCTCTTCGACTACGTCGCGACCTACATGTACGAGGGCGACACGCCCAACGCGGAGCGCCGGGCGGCGGCGCTTGCCCTGGACCGCGAGCTCCTGCGGGAGCTCCTGGGACAGGAGGAGCTGCGGGAGCTGATCGACCCGGAGGCGCTGGAGGACGTGGAGGACTCCCTCCAGCACCGAAAGCTCGAGGCGAAGGCCGGCGACCGCGACGCCCTCCAGCAGATCCTCCGCCGCCTGGGCGATCTGACCGCCGCGGAGTGCGAGGAGCGCGTGCAGGAGGGCTACTCAGCGGCCTCGATGCTGGCCAAGCTCGGGTCCGAGCGCCGTGCCGCGAAGGTGCGGATCGCCGGCGAGGAGCGCTGGATCGCCGCCGAGGACGCCGGGATGTACCGCGACGCCCTCGGCGTGCCGCCGCCGCCGGGCCTGCCGGAGAGCTACCTCGAGGACGTCGCGGACCCCCTGGTCGCGCTGTTGCGACGCTACGCGCGCACGCACGGGCCGTTCCCCACCGCGCGGGCGGCGGAGCGCTACGGCGTCGACCCGAGCGCCGCGCTTCGCGAGCTCGAGCGCGGCGGGGCGCTCGTCCGCGGCGAGCTCCTGCCCGGTGGGTCGGAGCGCGAGTGGTGCGACACCGAGGTCCTGCGCCGCGTCCGCCGCGCCAGCCTCGCCCACCTGCGCAAGGAGGCGGAGGCGGTCGACCAGGTCGAGCTGGCCCGGTTTCTGCCGCAATGGCAGAACGTCGGCGCCCACCGCCCGGCGGGCGCCGGCCCCGACCGCCTGCGAGAGGCGCTCGTGGCGCTGCAGGGCGTCACCCTCACCCCCGAGGTCTGGGAGCGCGACGTGCTGCCGCGCCGGCTCGGCGCCTACAGCCAAACCTGGCTCGACCAGCTGGCAACCGCCGGGGAGCTGGTCTGGATCGGCGCCGGCGCCCTGGGCTCGACGGGCCGGGTCGCGATCTACTTCCGCGAGGACGTCAGGATCGCCGGCCCGCCCCCGGCCAACGCAAAGCTCGACTCCCCCCAGGGCGAGGCTCACGACGCGATCCGCGAGCGCCTTGCCGCCGGGGCCTGCTTCTGGATCGACATCGCGACCGAGCTCGAGCTCTCGAACGAGGAGCTCCACGCGGCGCTCTGGGACCTGGCGTGGGCGGGCGAGGTGACCAACGACGCCTGGGCCCCGTTGCGCGCGCGCCGCCTCTCGGCGGTGCGAAGCCAGGGCCGGGCGGGACGGCGTTTCGCGTCCCGGCGCACCGGCACCGGCCAGGCCGTTCAGGGTCGCTGGTCGCTCACCGCGTCGCTCTTCTCCGCCGCACCCGCCGCCGGACCGCGGATGCGCGCCCAGGCCGAGCTGATGCTGGAGCGCTACGGGGTCGTCACCCGGGAGACCGTGCTCGCCGAGGGTGTTCCCGGCGGGTTCTCGAGCCTCTACGGGGAGCTCTCCAACCTCGAGGTCCTCGGCACCGCGCGGCGCGGCTACTTCGTCGAGGGCCTCGGCGGGGCGCAGTTCGCGCTGTCCGGGGCGATCGAGCGAATGCGCGCCCTGCCGCCCCCGCCCGAGGAGTACCTGGTGCTCGCCGCAACCGACCCCGCCAACCCCTACGGCGCCTCGCTCTCCTGGCCGAAGCTCGCGGGCAACCGCCGGCCGAGCCGCACCCCCGGCGCGTACGTCCTCACCCTCGACGGCGCGCCCCAGCTCTACGTCGAGCGCGGCGGCCGGGGGATCCTGCGGCTCGCGGAGCTGGAGGGCGAGCCGCTCGCGGCCGCCATCGGCGCCCTGGTCGACGCCACCAGGTCCGGCACGCTTCCGAAGCTTTCGGTCGAGCGCCTCGACGGCGAGGCGATCATCGGCTCCGACCTCGAGCCCGTGCTCCTCGACGCCGGCTTCAGCCGCCAGCCCCGTCGGCTGGTTGCCTCGGCTTAGGCGAGCTTCGCGACGAAGTCGATGAACGCCGCGGCGGGCGGGGGTTGGTGGCGGTCCCGGCGCCAGACGAAGGCCACCGAGCGCCGGAGATCCGGCGAGAGCGGCCGCCAGGCGAGACCTGGGCCGCCCCACTCGGCAACCGTCTCGGGGAGGATCGCGACGCCAAGGCCTCGATCGACCACCGCGCGCATCATCGAGAGGTCGTTGGTCTCGAACGCCATCTGCGGCGCAACCCCGGCTTCGGCGAGCGCCTCGTCCACCACCCGCCGCACGGCGCTACCCGGACGAAACGAAACGAATGGGCGCCCCTCGAGCTCGCCGAGGCGGACCCGCTTGCGCTTGGTCAAATCATCGCCGGGCGCCATCGCGAGGACCAGCCGCTCCTCGCCGAGCAGGCGGGAGTCCAGGGTCTCCGGAACCTCCTCGGGCTCGAGCATCGCGATCGCCGCATCGATCTCGTCGCCGCGCAGGAGATCGACCATCTCGGTGGCCGTTCCCTCCTGGAGCTGGACGTCGACCTCCGGGTAGAGCTCCTTGAAGCGCAGGAGCATTGCCGGCAGGTCGATACCTCCGGCCGGGAGCATTCCGCCAACGACCAGGGTTCCGCGCAGCACCCCGCGCAGCTCGTCGACCTCGCTGCTCAGCGCGTCCGCCTCGGCGAGAATGCGCGTGGCGCGCGTCAGCGCCGTCGCGCCCGCCTCGGTGAGCTCGACGCTCCGGGTCGTCCGCACCAGCAGCTCCGCGCCCAGCTCCTGCTCGAGCTTCTTCACCTGTTGGGAGAGGGCGGACTGCGCGATGTGGAGCTCGCCGGCGGCGCGCGTAAAGCTCGAGTGGCGAGCGACCGCCGCGAAGTATCTGAGCTGGCGAAGCTCCACTAGCCCGCCTCATTCATCACGAAACACGATAGATCCAATTAGAACTCTAATTTGCAGAGATAGCAGGCACGATGGACAATGAGCGCATGCTTGGACTCGAGCCAGCGACCTCCGCGGACGACGTGACGATTCGCAGAGAGCTCGCGCCGGGCGACGTCGGCGCGATTTCGGCGCTGCATGGCTCCCTGTATGCGGCCGAGCACGGCATGGGACCGCTGTTCGAGGCCGACGTCGCGTCCGGGCTCGTTCGCGCCGTCGAGGCGGGGTGGCCGCAGCGCTCGGGCGGCGTCTGGATTCCCGAGCTCCGGGGCCGGCTCGCGGGAAGCATGGCCTGGACCGACGAGGGCGACCACGCCAAGGTTCGGTGGGTGCTGCTGCGCCCGGAGCTGCGGGGCCGAGGCCTCGCGCGGGCGATGCTCGCCGAGCTTCTCGATGAGGTCGGCGAAGCCGGGTACGAGCTGGTGGTGCTCGACACCTTCAGCGACCTTCGCGCCGCTGCGGGCATGTACCGCTCGGCCGGCTTCGCCGTCGTCGGCTCTCGGCCTCACGAGCGCTGGGGCCCAACCGTTGAACTTCAGAGATACGAGTTGAGGAGGTAGCGCGATGCGCCAGTCGATCCTGATCCGTTCCGTGTCCGCCGGAGACGAGCGTGCCCTGTTGCGCCTCGCGGCACTCGATTCGGCGCTGCCGCTCGACGACGCCGAGCTGATCGCCGAGGTCGGCGGCGAGATCCGCGCCGCGATGGGCGCCGGTGGGCGCGCCATCGCCGACCCGTTCGCGCCCACGGCCGGCCTCGTGGCCCAGCTCCACCTCGCGCGCTGAGCGCGCGGCCCCTGCGTCCTACGCTCCCTCGGGATGCCCGAGGGAGACACGATCCACCGCGCCGCCGAGCGCCTGCGAGTTGCGCTGGGCGGACGTGAGATCGAGCGCGCCGAGGCGCCCGACCCGCGCTCGCCCCTGGCGTCCCGCGCCGGCGAGCTCGCCGGCCTGGTGCTCGAAGACGCGGAGGCCCGGGGCAAGCACCTGATCGCACACTTCTCCGGAGACCTGGCCCTCCACAGCCACCTCGGCATGAACGGGCGCTGGTTCGTCGTCGCCGACGGCAGGCTGCCCTACGGCAAGCCGTGGCTGACCATGGCCTCGGGGAGGGCGGTGGCATCTCAGAAGGGGGGCAAGCTGCTGCGGCTGGTCAGCGAGTCGCGGCTTCGCAACGACCCGGGGCTCATGCAGCTCGGGCCGGACCCGCTGGCGCCGGGCTTCGACGCCGAGCTCGCGGCGGAGCGCGTGCTCGCGAGCGGCCCGGGGGAGGAGGTCGGCGACGTCCTCCTCGACCAGCGGGTGATCGCCGGCATCGGCAACGTGATCCGCAACGAGGCGTGCTTTCGCGCCCGAGTCAGCCCCTGGCGCCGCATCGATCAGCTCGAGCCCGACGAGGCGCTTCGCATCGTCAAGGAGAGCGAGTGGATCATGCGCCGCACGCTGGCGAGCGGGAGGCGGCCGAGCACCATCTACAAGCCGCCGGGCCGCCGCTGCCCGCGCTGCGGTGGCGAGGTGAGGTCCGGCGGGCAGGGCGACGCCAATCGCGTTGCCTACTGGTGTGTCAGATGTCAGGTCTGATTGAGCGATTTTCGCGGCGCCTCGCGATAATCAGTGCATGGGTGAGGGAGTAACTGGCGAGCGTTCGGCAACGGCGGAGCTGCTCGCCGCCGTACCCCTGTTCAGCGAGCTCTCCGAGGAGGAGCTCGAGCGCGTCGCTCGGGTCGCGGTTCCGCGCTCGTTCCCGAAGGGCGTCCGCGTCTTCCACGAGGGCGACCAGAGCGATGCCTGCTACGTCGTGCGCGCGGGCGACCTGCGCGTGACGCGGGAGCATCCGGACGGCCGGGCCATCGCGCTGGCGACGATGGGCCCGCGTGACATCTTCGGCGAGCTGGCCATGCTCGACGGCGGCACGCGCTCCGCGAGTATCGAGACGCTCTCGGACTGCGAGCTGCTTGCCCTGCCCGCGAGCGACATGAGGCGGGTCATCGCGGATCACGGCGAGATCGCCGCGAAGCTGATCTCGGCGCTGACGCGGCGCCTGCGCGAAACCAACGAGCGGGTTGCCCGCCAGTCCTTCCAGACGGTGCCGAGCAGGGTCGCCGGGGTGATGCTCCAGCTCATCGCCGAGGAGACCGTGCCGGAGGGACGCGAGGGCGTAACGCTGCGGATGAACCAGGTGGACCTCGCACAGCTCGCCGGGACCTCGCGCGAGAGCGTCAGCCGCTTCCTGGCCACCCTCGACCGCGCGGGCGTCGTCCGCGTGGGCCGCGGGCGGGTGACGATCTTCGAGCCGCGACGGCTCCGCGCCTACATATTCTGAGTCTGAAATTGAGGACCTTTAGGTCCGAAAGCAGCATGTAAGGGCGCCGAAGGCGTCCGCAAGTGATCCTCTGAAAGAGGGAAATTGAGGACCTTTAGGTCCGAAAGCAGCATGTAAGGGCGCCGAAGGCGTCCGCAAGTGATTCTCTGAAGAGCAATGACATCTGTTCATTCGATGGAGTCTCAGCGCCAGGCGATGGTGGCCGAGCAGCTCCGTGGCCGCGGGATCTCGGACGAGCGGGTGCTGGAGGCGATGGGCTCCGTGCCCAGGGAGCGGTTCGTGCTCGAGCGCGACCGGCGCCGGGCGTACGAGGACTGCGCGCTGACGATCGGCCATGGCCAGACGATCTCCCAGCCGTGGATCGTCGCGGCGATCTGCCAGCCGCTGCGCCTCACCGGCGACGAGCAGGTGCTTGAGATCGGAACCGGCTCGGGTTACTCCGCGGCCGTGCTGGCGCGACTGGCGGCGCACGTGCTCAGCGTCGAGCGCATCGATGAGCTCGCGGCGGCCTCCACGGAGCGCCTCGAGGCGCTGGGCGTCGAGAACGTGACGGTCGCGAACGCGGACGGGACCCTCGGCGGAAAGGGCGGTCCCTACGAAGCGATCGCCGTTCACGCGGCCACGCCGCGGGTCCCCCAGGCGCTCGCCGCGCAGCTCACGGAGGGCGGTCGGCTGGTCATTCCGATCGCCACGGACGAGGCCGACATGCTCACGGCCTACGTCCGCCGGGGTGAGGGCATCGAGCTCGACGAGATCGTCGGCCCCTGCCGCTTCGTCCCACTGATCGGCTCGGGGGCGTTCCATGACTGACCCACACTCCGAATAGGCTCCCGCCGATGGCCGGAAGGATCGTCGTCTTCGGAGCCACCGGCTATACCGGCGGGCTAGTCAGCGAGGCTCTCGTCAAGCGCGGCGCCAAGCCCCTGCTCGCGGCGCGCACCCGCGAGAAGGTCGAGGCCCTGGCGGCCGAGCACGGGCTCGAGAGCGCGGTGGCGGACATCGCGGACCCCAAGAGCGTTCGCGCCCTGGTCGGGAAGGGCGACGTCCTGCTCTCGACCGTCGGGCCGTTCGTGCGCTGGGGCGGCCCGGCGGCGGACGCGGCGGTCGACGCCGGCGCCCACTACCTCGACTCGACCGGGGAGCCCGCCTTCATCCGGCGGATCTTCGAGGAGTACGGCCCGCGCGCCGCGGATGCCGGGTGCGGGATGCTCACGGCCTTCGGCTACGACTACGTGCCGGGGAACCTCGCGGGGGCGCTTGCTCTGCGCGAGGCCGGCGACGGCGCCGTGCGCGTCGACGTCGCCTACTCCACCAGCGGCAGGCCGTCCGAGCCCGTCGAGGGCTCGCGCCTCGCCAAGATGGCCGGCGGGATGGGCGGGGCCAGCGGCGGCACGCTGAGCTCGGCGGTCGGCGTCTTCGCTGAGCCAAGCTTCGGCTTTCGAGGCGGGCGGCTGGTCACCGAGCGCGGCGCCAAGCGGGTTGGCAAGGTCGTCGGCTTGGAGGGCATCAGCGTCGGCGGCTCCGAGCATTTCGCGCTGCCCCGTCTGGCTCCCGGCCTCCGGGAGGTCAACGCGTATCTCGGCTGGTTCGGGCCGTTCAGCCGGGTGATGCAGGCGATGAGCGTGGTGAACACGGGCGTGCTCGCCCTTCCGGGCGGCAAGCTGATGTTCGAGAAGATGGCCGAGCGGGTGCCCGGCTCGACCGGCGGCCCGTCGGAGAAGGCGCGCTCGCAGACGGGGTCACGGGTTGCCGCGACGGCGTACGACGCGGGCGGCAAGGCGCTCTCGACGGTGGAGCTCGCGGGCGTCAACGGCTACACGTTCACGGGGGAGATCCTGGCCTGGGGCGCGATGACCGCCGCGGCCGGCGGCCTCGAGGGCGTCGGGGCGCTGGGTCCGGCGGACGGCTTCGGGATCGATACTTTGCGCGACGGCGCCGAGAGCGCCGGACTGCGCGTAAGGTAGGCGCGAATGACCGGCGGCCTCCTTGCCCTCAATTTCTTCTCGCCCGCCTTCGTCGACCAGCTGAAGCGCGGCCGCAAGACCGCCACGATCCGGCTCGGCGACAAGTCGCGCAAGTACCAGCGCGGCCAGGTGGTGTGGGTCACGGTCGGCTTCCAGCACTCGCCGCGGGAGAAGCTCTTCGCCGCGGTGATCGACGAGGTCGAGGTGAAGCGCGTCAAGGACCTCTCGCCGCGCGACGTCGAGCACGACAACCCGGAGTTCCGGCGCGTCGAGGAGACGATGGGGTTCATGAGCCAGATCTACGGCCGCGAGATCTCGCCGGAGGACACGGTCACGGTGGTCCGCTTCTCCCAGATCGTCGAGTCGCACCCCTCGCAGCTCGGCAACGGCGGTACCCCCTCTCCCAACTGAGCGAATGGCCCGCGACTACGAGTTCCTGACCGCGTGGGTGCTCGCCGCGCCGCGCGAGCGGGTCTGGGAGGCGATCTACGACTCAGACACCTGGCCCCGATGGTGGCGCGGCGTCATCGAGGCCGAGCGGGAGCACGACGGCGACGAGGCCGGGATCGGCCAGATCGGACGCTACGTCTGGCGATCCAAGCTGCCATACAACCTCGAGTTCCGCATGAAGACGACCCGCGTCGAGCCGCCGCACCTGCTCGAGGGCCATGCCTCCGGCGAGCTCGAGGGCATTGGCCGCTGGCGCCTCTTCGAAGACAACTCGTCGACGGCCGTCATCTACGAGTGGAACGTCCACACCACGCGGCCCTGGATGAACCTCCTCGCCCCGGTCGCCCGGCCGGTCTTCGCCTGGAATCACGACTGGGTGATGCGAAACGGCGGCACCGGCCTCGCCTCGCTCCTCGACTGCGAGCTCCTGGCGAGCGACTGAGCCCTTCGCCGATCTGAGTCACCCCGGCTCAAATCACCCTTGAGCCCAGGCGAGCTCTTCGCTATCCTCGCTCGTAGCTTTGGCACTCTCGTATGTAGAGTGCCAGACCGCAGATTCGCCAACGAAACGACCCGGGCGCGCCACGCGCCCCGACGGAGGTAACGAATGAACTTGAAGCCGCTTGGCGATCGCCTGATCGTCAAGGCGATCGAGGAGGAGGAGACCACCGCTAGCGGGATCCTGCTTCCGGACACCGCCAAGGAGAAGCCGCAGAAGGGCAAGGTCCTGGCAGTCGGCGACGGCGCCGTCGGCGAGGACGGCGAGCGCCGGCCCATCGACGTCGCCGAGGGCGACGAGGTCCTCTACTCGAAGTACGGCGGCACCGAGCTGAAGGTCGACGGCGAGGACGTTCTCGTCCTCCGCGAGTCCGACATTCTGGCGAAGGTCGTCTAGTCCCCAACTTAGAAACGAAGGAGTAACCAAATGGCTCACAAAGAGCTCAAGTACGACGCCGAGGCGCGCGCGGCCCTGCAGGCCGGCGTTGACGGCGTCGCCGACGCGGTCAAGGTGACGCTCGGTCCGAAGGGCCGGTACGTCGTCCTCGACAAGAAGTTCGGCGCCCCCACGATCACCAACGACGGTGTCACGATCGCTCGCGAGATCGAGCTCGAGGACGTCTTCGAGAACCAGGGCGCGCAGCTCGTCCGGGAAGTCGCCACGGCGACCAACGACGTCGCCGGCGACGGCACGACGACCGCGACGCTGCTGGCCCAGACCATCGTCCGCCACGGCCTCAAGAACGTGGCCGCCGGCGCCAACCCGCTGGCCCTGCGGCGCGGCATCGAGTCCGCCGTGGACCAGGTCGTCACGCAGCTTCGCGAGAAGCAGTCGAAGGAGGTCGGCGGCAAGGACCAGATCGCCCGCGTCGCGGCCATCTCGGCGGCCGACGACGAGATCGGCAACGTGATCGCCGACGCCATCGACAAGGTCGGCAAGGACGGCGTGGTGAACGTCGAAGAGGGCCAGACCTTCGGGATGGAGCTCGAGTTCACCGAAGGGATGCAGTTCGACAAGGGCTACATCTCGCCCTACATGATCACCGACCAGGATCGGATGGAGGCGGTGCTCGAGGACCCGTACGTCCTCATCGCCAACCAGAAGATCGGCTCGGTCCGCGACCTCCTGCCCGTTCTGGAGCAGGTCATGCAGTCGGGCAAGCCGCTGGTGATCGTTGCCGAGGACGTCGAGGGCGAGTCCCTCGCGACCCTGGTTGTCAACAAGCTCCGCGGCACCTTCACCGGCGTCGCGGTCAAGGCTCCCGGCTTCGGCGACCGCCGCAAGCGCATGCTCGAGGACATCGCGATCCTCACGGGCGGCGAGGTGATCACCGAGGAGATGGGCCTGAAGCTCGAGAACACCCAGGTCAACCAGCTCGGCCACGCCCGCCGCGTCGTCGTCTCCAAGGACACGACGACGGTCATCGACGGCAACGGCGAGAAGAAGGACATCGAGGGCCGGATCAACCAGATCCGTCAGGAGATCGAGAACACCGACTCCGACTTCGATCGCGAGAAGCTCCAGGAGCGCCTCGCCAAGCTCGCCGGAGGTGTCGCGGTCGTCAAGGTCGGCGCCGCCACCGAGACCGAGATGAAGGAGAAGAAGCACCGCGTTGAGGACGCCCTGCAGGCCACTCGCGCGGCGCTCGAGGAGGGCATCGTCCCGGGCGGCGGCGTTGCGCTGCTGAACGCGACCGACGCCATCAACTCCGACGGGCTCACCGACGCCGATGAGAAGACGGGCGCGGAGATCATCCGCCGCTCGCTCGAGGCGCCGATCCGCCAGATCGCGGAGAACTCGGGTCTCGAGGGTTCCGTCGTGGTGGAGAAGATCCGCGGCCTGAAGGCCGGCGAGGGTCTGAACGCGGCGACCGGCGAGTACGGCGACCTGATCAAGGACGGTGTCATCGACCCGACGATGGTCACGCGCTCGGCGCTTCAGAACGCCGCGTCCATCGCCAAGAACATCCTGACGACGGAGGCCATCGTGGCCGAGCCGCCGGAGAAGGATGGCGGCGGAATGCCCGGCGGCGGAATGCCGGACATGGGCGGGATGATGTGAGGACCTTTAGGTCCGAAAGCAGCGGATGTGCGAATGAGGAGCTTTAGCTCCGAAACGAGCGTGTAAGGCGCAGAGCGCCGCAAGGTATTGACGGCGAAGCCGTCCGCATGTGATTCAGGTAGAACCACTCGCAACAGGCGAGTGACTTCGAGAGGGCTCGGCGCAAGCCGGGCCCTCTCTTTTGGCCTAGTGGCCGATCAGGACCTGCGGCTCCGCCGCGCCGGCGCCAGCACCACCTCCGCCTCGCCCGGCTCGACGCCTACATCGTCATGCGGATGCTCCGCGGCCGCAAGACGGCCGGCGCCCACGGGGCGGTGTCCGTTCCGCAGCAGGAACGCGACGACGGCGATGACGATCACTGCAGGGCGCCGAGTCTATAGGCGCCGCAGCGTCTTCCCCGGGTTAGAGTCAGCGCCGACCGAGCCGGCTTGTCGCCGGCCCACCAAAGGAGGGAACCAGTGAAGGCATGGAGAGCGGCGCTGGCCGCAGCAATCGCAACCGCGGCGATCTCGTTCGTCGCGTTCGCGCCGGCGGCCCAGCACGGCAAGGGCGCGGGGAAGCTGAAGATCACGACGGCGAGCAAGAGCGGACAGGTGCAAGCGGCCGCAACATGCCCGAAGGGCTACGTCGTCATCGGCGGCGGCTTCTCCGCGATCGACGGGAACGTCATCAACAACCAGAAGCAGGACCAGAACACCTGGATCGTGCAGACGGCTCCCCCGAACGGCAAGCGCCTCGGCCCCGTCACCGCGTCGGCTGTCTGCGCCAAGGGCACTGACGGCCTGAAGGTCGTGGACTCCGGCAACGAGTAGGTCAGCCGGCGAGGACCTGATCCATGCGCAGGGGCTCGACGCCGAGTCCCTGCGCGTCGGCGGGCCCTGAGGCGGTGGTCATCGGCACCTCGAGGAGCTCAGCCTCCTCCCAGGTGGCGAATACGGCGTCGCCGACCACGCGGCGCATCGCGTTCAGGATCAGCCGGACCGCATTCAGCGGAACGTGGACCACCGGCCGCTGGCGGCCGGCCGCGCGCGCGATCAAGCGCGCGATCTGCTCGTAGGTGAGCACCTCCGGGCCGGCGAGCTCCACCGTCCCCGTCGCCTTCTGCTCCAGCGCCGCCGTGACGCAGCGAGCCACGTCACCGGCCCAGATGGGCTGATAGGCGGCGCGACCGGAGCCCGAGATCGGGAGGACGGGGAGCAGGGCGAGGCGCCGCATGCTCGTGACCCACGGATCGTCGCGGTCGTAGACGATCGAGGGCGAGAAGATCGTGCTCTCCAGCGGTGACGCCGCGACCGCCCCTTCCGCGAGCGCCTTGGCGCGGAAGAAGCGGGTGCGCTGGAAGGGGCTGGCGCCCATGGCCGAGAAGAACATGAAGCGCTCGACCCCTGCCGCCTCGGCGGCGGCGAGCAGGCGCGCGGTCCCGAGGCCGTTGACCTCCTCAACCGAGCCCGACGGCGCGTCGCGGATGGAGGCCGCCAGGTGGACGACGGTGTCGACTCCGCGGAAGGCCTGCCGGCGGACGGGCAGGTCCGCCAGTGCGGCCAGGTCTCCCATCGCGAGCTGGACGTCCACGCGGTTGCGCCCCAGGCGTCGCGGGTCGCGGACGAGGACGCGAACCTGCCGGCCCGACTCGAGGAGCAGTGGCAGGAGCGCCTTCCCGACCGTCCCTGTTGCCCCGGTGAGCAGGATCACGGCGGGGAGATTATCTCCCTAAACTTTTCGCTCCGCCCGGGTGCCCGCCTGTCCGGGACCGATACGAACACGATGCTTACGAGCCACTTGAAGACTGAAGGGAGCCCGACTTGGCTTATGTGATCGCCGAGCCGTGCATCGGCCAGAAGGACAACTCGTGCGTCGAGGTGTGTCCCGTCGACTGCATCCACCCGACCCCTGACGAGTCCGACTACGAGGGCGTCGAGCAGCTCTACATCGATCCCGACGAGTGCATCGACTGCGACGCGTGCGTCGAGGCCTGCCCCGTCGACGCCTGCTTCGCCGAGGACCAGCTTCCCGACGAGTGGTCCAAGTACACGGCGATCAACGCCGAGTACTACACGGCCAAGTAGATCCGGAGAGGGGAACGATGCTCGGCAGAAGCCGTCTCACCGGCGGCCTGACGCTCACTGCGGCAGTTGCGCTGGCGACCTTCGCGGCGCTCGCGCTGGGGAGCGGGGGAGCGACGACCGAGTCGACCGTGGTGACCGTCGCCGGGTACAACGGCACGGATCCGAGCTTCCCGGCCGAGGCCGCCATCGTCGGGTGCCCGCAGGGCTCCAAGCCGCTGAACGGGGGCTGGACAGGTGAGGCGGATCCCCACGTTCCCAGTACCAGTCCGGAGATCTTCCCCCAGTCGGTCAAGTTCAAGGGCGGAACCTGGAAGGTCCTTGGCGTCAACGAGGGCTCGTCCGCGGGCGAGCTCAAGGCCATCGAGCGCTGCGGCAAGGAATTGCCCAACGTCCACGCGGTCACGAAGACGGCTTCGGTCGCGCCCGGCAAGACCGCGACCGTCACCGCGACATGTCCCAAGGGCACGGAGGTTCTCCGCGGCGGCTATGACGCGGCCACTCCGGACGCCCACGCGCCGAGCGTCTTCGTCTTCGGCGCGCGCCGCGCGTCGCGCCGCGAATGGAAGGTGAGCGCCGAGATGCCGAGCCTGCAGCCGAAGGCGCTGAGCAGCGGGAAGTTCTCGGCAATCGCCTACTGCGGCAAGGGACCGAAGCTGAAGGCGGTGAAGAGCGTCGCGACGGTGGCGCCCCAGAACGCCCAGGCGATGAGCCTCGCATGCCCGGCGGGCACGAAGGTGGTCTTCGGAAGCGCTCTCGGCGACGTCGACCCCGGGAGCCAGACACGAGGGGTGTTCCCGAGCGAGTCGCGAGCGCAGGGAAAGCGTCACTGGATCGTCGGCGGTCCCAACTTCGCGTCCCAGAGCAGCCCGTTCAGCGGCAAGCTCAAGGGCTACGTCTACTGCGCCTGAGGAGAGCCCTGCGCCCGCCGGCGCCTGGACCTTAGCCCTGGACGACGGGCAACTCTGTGCCGCCGACCGCGCCGGCCGGGACCGCGGCCGCCGGCGGAGCCTGCATCACCGGCAGCTCCTGAGGCGTCGCGGAAACGATGCCGCGCGCGGCCTGGCGGATTGCCTGTGCCGCGGGTGAGTCGGGCTGGGAGATCACGAGGGGTTCGCCGGAGTCGGCGTGGAGCCGCAGTTCCTCTGAAAGCGGCACCTTGCCGAGCAGCGGGACATCGAGCTCGTCGGCGAGCAGCTGGCCGCCGCCCTCGCCGAAGATCGTGAAGCGCTGTCCGTCGGGGGTCGTGAAGCCCGACATGTTCTCGATCACGCCGAGCAGCTCGAGGTCGACCTTGGCGGCCATCTCGGCGGCGCGGGCCGCGACCGACTGCGCTGCGGGCTGCGGGGTGGTGACGACCAGCATCTTGGCCTGCGGCAGGAGCTGCGCGAGCGTCATCGAGACGTCGCCGGTGCCGGGGGGCAGATCCAGAAGCAGGTAGTCCAGCTCGCCCCAGTCGACGTCCTCGAGGAACTGCTGGATCGCCTTGTGGAGCATTGGTCCGCGCCAGACGACAGCGGCGTTCTCCTCGACGAAGAACCCGATTGAGATCACCTTCACCCCGGCGGGCCCGTCGAGCGGGATGATCTTGCGCTCGCCGTTGACCTGCGGCCGGCCCGAGACGCCGAGCATGCGGGGGATCGAGTAGCCGTAGACGTCGGCGTCGAGGGCGCCGGCGGTCTGGCCCTCGGCCGCGAGCGCGGCGGCGAGGTTGGCTGTCAGCGTCGACTTGCCCACGCCGCCCTTGCCGGAGGCCACGCAGATCACGTTCTTCACCTGCGCCAGCGCGCCCTGGGGGAGCTTGCCGCGGCCGAGCGCCTCCTGAAGCCCGCGCTTCTCCTCGTCGGAGAGGACGTCGAAGGCGACCTCGACGCGGCTCACTCCCTCGAGCGCGGAGACGTGCTCCACCACCGCCTGCTGGAAGTGGTTGCGGATGGGGCAGCCGGGGGTGGTGAGCGAGACCATCACATCGACGTTGCCGTCGTCGCCGATCTCGATGGAGCGGACCATGCCGAGCTCGACGATGTTGCGCCGGAGCTCCGGGTCGATCACGGCCGTGAGGGCGTTGGTGATTGCGTCGGTGGTGGGGGGAGCCATTGACCAATTGTCGCAGGCGGGCCCGAACTGCCTCCACAAAGACCAACGGACCCATTCGTTGGGCCCGTTGATCAGGGAGGAGAGGTTGCTATGTCTGCCGGCGAGGTATGTGTGCCGGCAGATCTCTCCGCTTGCCGCACCTCTCGAGCGGCAGCGGGCTAAGGGTCGCTAGACCAGGGTGGAGACACGCTCCGAAACGGTGGTCTGAGCCTTCTTGAGGCCGTCCTCGACGTCGCGGAAACGCTTGGTCACCTCGGTGCGGTTGCGCTTCACCGCGGTCTCAACCGTGCGGCGGCGCTTGTTGATGTCGCGCTCGACGCGGTTGCGGGTGGTGCGAACCTGGCGGGTGGCCTTGCGGCGCGCGCTGGAGCCACGGCGCTCGAGCTTGGAGAACTCCCGCGTCACCTGGGTGCGGAGGCTCTTGAGCTCGCGCTCGGCGGCCTTGCGGGACGTCCACGGCTCGACGAGCTCGTTGACGCGGTCCGCGACGGTCAGGGCGGCGCCGACGGGGACGTCGACCGTGCGCTCCGCCGTCTGGCGAACGTAGTCGAGGCCCTCGGGCTTGGCCTGCGTCTGCTTGGTCTGCGTGGCAGTGCTGTTGGCGGTGGTCTTGGTGGCGTTGGTGGCCATCTGCTTCGTAACCCCTCTCGAATGGGTCTTTCTCTTAGTCCTTACTACTAACAATGTTCAGTGTAGCAACACGAACAGGTGTTTGTACTCCGGGCCTCGCCGGCGGTTACGTGATGGCGGAGCACCGCGCGCCTGCCTCAGGCGGGCGCGAGCGCCGTACGACGGGCGATCCAATCCTTCGGCCGCTCGAGCTCCGCGGGCGAGGGCAGCGCCTCCGGCGACTCCCAGACGGCGTTCAGGCCCTCGATGCCCGCTTGGGCCTCGACGGCATCGCAGAACGCCTTGCCCAGCCGGTACTGGCGCATCTTCATCTCGAGGCCGAGGATGCGAGCCACCACCTCTCCAAGCCCGCCCCTGCCCTGACGGCGCTCGTCGATCCGCTCCCGCAGCACTGCAAACTCCGCCGCGCGCTCGGGTGCGGCGCGGTCCATCACGTGCTCCGCGTAGCCCTCGACGACGGCCATGGCGGTCTGCAGGCGGTCGAGCACCTCGCGTTGCTCGCCGCCGACCAGCGCGGTCGCCAGCTCGCCGTGCAGCATCGCCCGCACCGTCTTTCGCGGGTCCGAGGTGACGAGACGGCGCGCAAGCGACTTCAGAGCCGCGGCGTCGACGCCTGAGGAGCCGGACTCGATCAGCTCGTCGAGAAGGCCGGAAAGGTGCGGCTGCAGCCAGCCGACCGCCCCGAACTGGAGGGCGTGGGTGACCTCGTGAAGCGCCACCCACTCGAGAAACGCGTCCCGCTCCCCGCCGAGCTGGGCATGCGTCGCCACCAGGTTCGGCTCGACCAGAAGGAGCCGTGGGCGGCGACGGGACCGCCCGAGAGCCACGTCGTACTGCCCGAGGACCCTTCGCGAGGCGAAGCCGATCGCCGCGCCGGCCTCGGCGGCTGCGGCGCGCCCGGCCACCCCGCGGATGATCGACCCGAGCGGACCGGGCGCCGAGAGCCCGTCGGCAAGCTTCTGTTCCAGCCGCGCGGAGACATCGCGGAGCGTCACCAGGCCAAGCTGCGCCCAGCGGGCCCGGTCGACGGCCTCGGCGCGAGGCAGGTCTGCCGCTTGGAGCCCCGTGTACGCGGAGACCTTCACGGCGGCCGCCGTCGCTGCGTCGGCCACGGCCTTCGGCCCGAAGGGCCGGGAGCGGCCACGCGGCGAGCCGTCGCCGGCGATCCGCACGGCGATTCGCTCCGCCAGCGGCCAGTCCACCAGCGGACTCGAGGGCATCAGCCGTCCTCCAGGGCGTCGACGCGGCGCTGCGCGTCGAGGATCGGCTCGAGCATTCCGGTCTCCAGCGCCGCGGCAACGTGGTAGCGGGCGTCGAGGTCCAGCCCCGCCCCCTCGAGGTCCAGGCCCGGCACCTCGACGGCCGCGCCGGCCTCGCGGGCGATCAGCTGCGCCGCGGCGAGGTCCACGGAGCGGCAGGGGCGGCCGGTCAGCATGCCGTCGAACCGGCCGCTCGCCACGTAGCAGAGCGTGATCGCGATCGAGCCAACCGTGCGGATGCGGAAGGCCTTCCCTGAGAGGGCTTGCGCCACCGGGACGATGCGCTCGGGCTTTGCCGACTCCATGCCCACGACCTCTAGGCCATAGCCAGGGCCGACGGCCCGGATCTTCCGCCCGTTCAGCCTGGCGCCCGCGCCTCGAACCGCGACGAACTCCTCGGAGGCGCCGAAGTCGTAGACGTAGCCGAGGGCCACGTCGGCGAGCGAGTCACCGGTTGCGAGCGCGATCGAAAGCGAGTGGCTGGGAAGCGTGCGCCGCGCGTTGAGGGAGCCGTCGATGGGGTCGATGACGGCGCGCAGGCGTGCGGTGCCCGACCCGATCGAGACCTCGCCCCGCTCCTCGGAGATCGCGGTGATCGCGGGAGCGCCCTCGAGGCTCTCGAGCTCGTCGAAGACGATCTCCTCGCAGCCGCGGTCGATGACCAGGGAGCGGTCCCCGCCCTCGCCAACCCCGGCGTAGACCGTGCGCTCGGCGATGCCGGGGGTGGCGTCGAACAGCTCGCGCTGGGCGGCGACGATGCGCCGGAACGCCTCCAGCCAGAGGTCGGCGCCGAGCCCGAGTTGCGGGTCACTCCCGGGCTGGGCTGCGGCATCGGAGGCGATGGCCCAAGGCTAGATGACTACATCTGCGGCGCGCTACGGTGAGCGTGCATGGAGGAGTCGAGGCAGGCAGGGTTCGAGCCCAGCGCGCAGCAGCAGGAGGTCGCGGCGCATGGCGACGGGCCGCTCCTGGTGGTTGGCGGGGCGGGCAGCGGGCGCAGCGAGGCCCTGGCGCGGCGCGCCGCGGCGCTCGCGGCAGGCGGAATCCCGCCGGACCGGGTTCTCGTCCTCACCCGCTCACGCGCGGCGGCGGTCGGCCTGCGCGAGCGAATCGGCGCGCTGATCGATCCCGCGCACGAGGAGCTCTGGGTCGGCACGTTCGCCGAGGTCGCCGCGCGCCTGCTCTCCGAGTACGCGCTGGAGGCCGGCCTCGACCCGTTCGTGGTCCAGGTCTCGAAGGCCGACCGCCTGGCGATCCTCCTCGACCGCCTCGACGAGCTGCCGCTTCGCCGCCACGAGATTCGCGGCAACCCCGCCGGCCTTCTGGCCCGGCTGCTGGGGCGGGTCGACGCCCTGAAGGGCGAGGGCATCCTGCCCGGGCGGCTGCGCGAGTGGGCGGAGCAGGGGCTGCGCTCGGCCTCCACCCCCGCTGAGCGCGAGGCCGCGCAGCGCGAGGTCGAGTTCGCAGACTTCTTCGCCGCGCACGACCGCATCCTCAGGGAGCGCTCCGGCATCGACTCCGGCGACCTGGTTCTGGAGCTCAGCAGGCTGCTCCGGGATCGCGAGGACGTCCGGGCCGCGCTCGCCGAGCGCTTCCCGTATGTCCTGGTCGACGAGCTCGAGGACACCGGCGCGGCCCATCGAGAGCTCATCGTCGCGCTGGCGGCGCATCGCAACGTCGCCGCGGCGTGCGACGCGCACCAGGGCGTGCGGGCCCTGCTCGGCGCGGGCCGCTGCGCGCTGGCCGGGTTCCGGGCGAGCTTCGGCGACGCGACCGAGATCGAGCTCGCCGGAACCTCCCGCTTCGGCGGCGGCCTGGCGGCAGCCGCAAGCGCCCTGGCCGGCCAGCCCGTGAACGCCGTGCCCGCAGGAGAGGGCTCCGTGCGTCTGTGGCGGGCGAGCAGCGAGCGGGCGCAGGAGCAGGCCGCGGCGCGCAGCGTCGAGCAGCTGATCGCCTCCGGCGAGGTGCGCCCCGAGGGCATCTGCGTCATCGCCGGTGCCGGATGGCGTGAGGCTCGCCTGATCGCCGCGGCGTTCGAGGAGCGCGGCGTGCCGTTCCGCTTCCTAGGCGACGGCGCCCTGTTCCAGCGCCCGGAGGTGCGCGACGCGCTCGCCTGGCTTCGGCTGCTGGCGGACTCCGGCGACGCGGCCGCGGTGGTTCGCGCTGTCACCAGGCCGCCGATCGAGCTGCGCTCCGGCGACCTGGCGCGGTGTACGACCATCGCAAGGCGCCGGAAGCTGGACATGGTCGCGGCGCTCGAGGCTGCCCTCGAGAGCCCGCAGCTGGGGCCGGAGGCCCGCGACCGCATCCAGGCGTTCCTGAAGCTCCGCGCCGGCGCCGCCGCGGCCATGGAGGAGATGCGCCCCGACGCCTTCGTCCGGCGCCTCGTCGAGCGGATCGGACTGCGCCGCCACCGCCTGTTCGCAGCGACTCCTGAGACCGCCGAGCGCCTGCAGAGCCTCGCCCGCCTCGCCGAGCGGGCCGCGGAGTGGTCGCGGCGCGAGCCACGCGGCTCGGTTCGGGACTTCATCCGCCAGGTCAACGCCGTTGCGGACGCCGGCGACCTGGACGCCGACGATCCCCTACCGCCTCCGCCCGGCGCGGTGGTGATCGCCGAGCCGGAGCAGGTCAAGGGGCTCGAGTTCGACCACGTCTTCCTCGTCGGCATGAGCCGTGCCGGGATCTCGGCCCGGCCCTGGGAGGACGCCTGGGTGCCGGCCGACCTCGGGTCCGCCGAGCTGCCCAAGCCCGGCCCCGAGCTCGCGGCCCGCCGCCGGGCGGAGCTCGCCTACGTCTGCCTCACCCGCGCGCGCCGCGGCGCGGTGCTGAGCTGGCCGGCCGCCGGCGAGGAGGGCGCGGCTCAGCCGTCGCGCGAGTACGAGCTGGTTCGCGATGCGCTGGGCGGCGAGGAGGAGGTTCATGCGGAGGAGCTCTTCGGCCCGGCCGAGGGCCTCCACGCCACCTACAGGCTGATCCGCGACGAGGTCCTGGAGGCGTCCTGGCGGGCGGGGTCGGCGCTCTCCGAGATGCGGCTCGACACCGCCGAGGACGTCAACGACGCGGTTGCCCGCTATCTGGAGCTGCTCAAGCTGGCGGCGCTGATCCAGCGTCACGGGGATGAGTCCACCGCCGAGGCGCTGGCGGGCCTCAACGAGCTGCTCTCACGCATTGCGACGCCCGAGCAGCGCGCGGCGCTCGAGCGCTCGAGCCTGGACGAGTACATCGCCGGCGAGGAGCGCGAGCGCGGCGCCCGCCGCGAGCTGGTCGGCGCCTCGAGGGAGCCCGGTCTGCAGCGCTTCATCCCGCATCGAGGCGACGGGCTGGCACTCTCGGCGTCGGACATCGACCTCTACCGGACCTGCCCGCTCAAGTACAAGTTCGCGCGCGTCTTCGCGATCCCGCAGGAACCGACCATCAACCAGCGCTTCGGGATCCTGATCCACCAGGTCCTGGACCGCTTCCACAAGGAGGAGCTGCGCCAGACCAACGTCGCGGAGTTCACCGTCGAGGAGCCCGGGAGCCTCGACCGGCTGCTCGCCCTGTTCGAGGCCGGCTGGCGGCGCACCGGATTCGGCGCCTCCGACGACGAGCTCCAGTACCGCGATCGCGCCGTCGCCGCCCTCGCCCGCTACCACGAGCACCACGCCCGCTCGGAGGCGCGACCGGTCTGGCTGGAGCGCACGTTCAGCTTCGCCATCGGCCCGCACCAGCTGCGTGGGCGCGTCGACCGCGTCGACCGCCTGCCGGACGGCGGGTATGAGCTGATCGATTACAAGACCGGCGGCGCCAAGGACGCGACGGATCTGGCCGACGACGTCCAGATCCCCCTCTACAAGCTCGGCGCGCGCGCGGCATGGGAGGTCGAGCCGGAGGGCGGCGCGTACTGGTACGTGCTCGACGACCAGCGGGTCACGGTTCCCTCGGCCGCCGACGACGCCGAGCGCGTCGAGCGCACGGTGCTGGAGGTGGCCGCGGGCATCGAGGGCCAGGACTTCGAGCCCCGCCCCTCGTACGAGATCTGCAGCTGGTGCGACTACCGCCTGATCTGCCCGGCGAGCGAGGCCTAAGCAACCTAAAGGGTGTCAGACACCCTTTAGGTTTGGTCAGTCGGTTCCGCGCTGCCGCAGGAAGCGCTGGAACTCGCGGGCGAGGGTGTCGCCCGAGGGGACCTCGCCGAGCTCCGGGTCGACGTCCTCCTGCTGCGCCTCGAGCTGGCGGACCAGCTCGGTGATCTCGGAGTTGCCCTCGACCGCGCGGTCGATCTGCTCCTCGAACTGCCCGGCGGAGTCCTCGAGCTCGGAGGCCTCGATGGCGATCCCGGTGAACGCCTCGAGCCGGCGCAGCAGCGCCAGCGCCGCCTTCGGATTCGGGACGGTCGCCACGTAGTGGGGGATGGCGGCCCAGAGGCTCGCCGAGACGATGCCGCGCTGCCGGCAGGCGTCGTGGAGGACGCCGACGATGCCGGTTGGGCCCTCGTAGCTCGAGCGTGAGAGGTTGAGCCGCTCCACCAGGTCCTCGTCCGAGGCGAGCCCGGTGATCGGCACGGGGCGGGTGTGGGCGACGTCGGCGATGAGGGCACCGAGCGAGACCATCATCTCGACCTCGAAGCGCTCGGCGGCGAACAGGATGGCCTCCGCGAACGTGCGCCAGCGGTTGTTGGGCTCGACGCCCGTCAGCAGGACCAGGTCGCGCTCGGCGCCGGGCGCCTGGGCGGCGAAGAAGATATTCGCGGGCCAGCTGACCTCGCGCGTCTGGCCGTCGGTGAGGCTGATCTGCGGGCGGTTGACCTGGAAGTCGTAGAAGTCCTCGGGGTCCAGGCTCGCCACCGGCTCGGCGTCGAGCGCCGCGGCGACGGCGGCGACGGCGGAGGTTGCGGAGCCCGCGCCGTCGTTCCAGCCGGCGAACGCACAGACGAGGATCGGCGAGCGGAGCTCGGGGACCTCGGGGTCGAACCGGACGTGATCTTCTGGGGCGATGGACCGAATCTAGCGGGACTGGTACGCGTCCGAGCCACGGTTCAACATCGGCGGTCGATGGAAGCAGCGGCCTCAGGCACCTCCGCAGCGCCTCCGAGCGCGCCCTCGGAGTTCCAGCCCAAGGTCGTTCGGCCGCGCATCGCGGACCTGCGTCCCGGCCAGCGCTTCGAGGGCCGCTACGCCTGCGCGCGCCGCGACCGGCTGGTCAGCCGCAAGGGCTCCACCTACCTGGCGCTGGAGCTCCGGGACGCGACCGGCTCCCTTCAGGCGCGCCTGTTCCGCGACGCCGACCGGCTCGGCATGCGCTTCGAGCGCGGGGACGCCGTGGCCGTGCGCGGCAAGACTGAGCGGTTCCAGGGCGAGCTCGCCGTGACCGTGGAGGACATCCGCCGGCTCGACCCGCAGCAGTACGACCCGGCGGAGTTCCTGCCAACCGCTTACCGGTCGATCGAGGAGCTCGAGGGCTTTCTCGAGCACCTGATCGGCGAGGTCTACGACGAGCCGCTCGCCGAGGCGGTCCGCCGGGCCGTCTTCGCGGAACCGGTTTGGAGCGAGTTCCGTCGCGCCCCGTGCACCCGCGCCGGCCACCACGCCTACCTCGGCGGGCTGCTCGAGCACACCGTCTCGGTGGCGACGCTGGTCGGCGAGACCTGCCAGCTCCACCCGCGCCTCGACTCAGACCTCCTGATGGCCGCGGCGATCGTCCACGACGTCGGCAAGGTCCGCGAGTTCACGTACGCGGCGGAGATCGGCATCTCCGGTGAGGGCCGCCAGCTCGGGCACCTTCAGATCGGCGCCGAGATCGTTGGCGCCGCCGCCGCGGAGCTGCAGCCCGAGCGACGCCTGGCGCTGCTCGGCTGCGTCCTCCAGCACCACGGCCTCGACTCCGGCCCCGGCCGCGCCGCGCAGGGCTCGCGCTTCGGTTCGCCCGAGGCACTTGCCCTCTACCGCCTGAACGCTCTCGATGCGTCCGTCAAAGGCGCCCTCGAGCAGGGCCTCTAGGCGGGCGCGCCGCCTCCACGCACGGTCGTCCCCTCGACGACCAGGCCGAACTGACTGGCGAGCTCGGATCGCCAGTCGTCCTCGTCCGCGATCGGCCTGCTGACGCCGCCGGGCCGCGAGGAGCTGAGCTTCGAGCGGGTCACGCGGACCCTCCCGTCCCGGAAGCGCTGCATGACGGGCCCGTCGCGCACGAAGCCCGAGTCGGGGTCGGTGGAGAAGATCCGGCAGCGCTCGGCGAACGCCGCCTGCCCGACCGGCTCGAGCTCGAGCCGGTAGCCGTTGCGAATCGGGGCCGCGCCGATTTCCTCCGCCACCAGCGCCTCTCGGTCGGGCGCGATCACGAATCGCTGGTCGTCGCGCTCCTGGACCCCCTCGGCGTCGAGGTCGAGGGGCTCGAACGCGAAGTCGAACCCGAACCCGACGTCGACGAGCCAGCGCCGCTCGAGCTGCACCACCAGCGAGAGGTGCGCGAATGGCGCCGCAAGCTCGTTGCCATGCGTGAAGGGCCGGGCGGCGAAGCGCGTGACCTCGAAGCCGAGATGGGCCAGGAGCTCGGCGAAGAGGCCGTTTAGCTCGAAGCAGAACCCGCCTCGGTTGTGTTCGACCACCTTGCGGTAGGCGTCCTCGGGGGCGACCGAGACCGGGTTGCCGAGATTGCAGTCGAGGGAGTCGAACGGCACCGCGAGCAGGTGGGCGCGCTGCAGCGCGGCCAAAGTCTCGTGCCGGGGCTCCAGCGGACCGTCGTAACCCATCCGGTCGAGATAACGCGCGAAGTCCACGGCTGGGCCTAGCCCTCGTTCGCGGGCCTGGCGGGGTGACGCAGCGCGCGCCGCGTGAGCTGGGCGGCTATGAAAAGGATCAGCACCGCGAACGAGAGCTCGAGCGCCCGCTGCGGGACGGCGTTGGAGACGACGACGCCGGCGAGGACGCCGAGGGGCGAGAGGGCGCCCACGAGGAGCCCGTCGCGAAGCCGGACGTTGCCGTACCCGTGCTGGCGCCACGCGCCGACCGCGGCCACCGGGACGATCGCGAGCAGGGAGGTCGCCTCCGCCCGGACCTGCGGCTCGGAGAGGAAGATCGTCAATGCGGGAACGAAGAGGATGCCGCCGCCAACGCCGAGCATCCCGCCGACGGTGCCGCCGGCGAATCCGAGGAGCGCTGCCAGGACGTACTCCATCGCTACGGGACGATCAGCTCCACGGCGACCCCCACCAGGAGCACGGCGAAGAGCAGGGACACGAGACGCTCGGAGATCCGCTGCTGGAGAGCAGCGCCGACGACGACCCCGCCAACCGCGGGAATGCCGATCAGGACGCCCTTGGCGAGCGCGACGTTGCCGTAGGCGCCCTGCGCCGCGGTCGCGAAGACGGCGATGACGCCGATCGCGGCGAGGCTGGTGCCGCTGGCCTCCCGTTCGCTGTATCCGAACCAGAAGATGAGGAGCGGCACGATCACCGTTCCCCCGCCGACCCCGAACACGCCGCTGAAGGCGCCGGCCGTTGTGGCGATCGCGGCCAGCTTTGCGACGCGTCCGCGGGGCACGCGGCGATACTAGTCCAGTGTTCGACCACCTCCTGACGCCGCTGCGCGGCGCCCCGGGGCGCACCGGCATCCTCTCCGACATCGACGGGACGCTCGCCCCCATCGCCGACCGGCCCGCGGACGCGGCGGTGCCCGAACGCGCCCGCGAGGTGATCGAGCGCCTGGCCGAACGGTATGCGCTGGTCGCCTGCGTGTCCGGACGCCGCGCCGCCGACGCGCGGCGCATGGTCGGCGTCGACGGCGTCGTCTACGCGGGCAACCATGGGTTCGAGATCCTGCTGCCCGGCGAGGAGGAGCCGCACGCGGACCCCGCGCTCGGCAGTCGCGTGAACGCAGCTCGCGACTTCGCCGCCGCTCTCGACGCCGGAGAGCTCGCCGCCTCCGGGTTGCGCCTGGAGGACAAGGGCTCGATCCAGGCGCTTCACTGGCGCGGCGCGGAGGATGACGAGCGCGCACAGCAGGCGGCGCGGAGCGTGGCCGCGGACGCGCAGTCCGCCGGGCTCGTTCCCCGCTGGGGGCGAAAGGTGCTCGAGCTCCGGCCCGTCGCCGGCATCGACAAGGGCTCCGCGGTGACCCGTCTGGTGCGCGAGCGTGGGCTGGACCACGCGCTCTTCGGCGGCGACGACTCCACGGACCTCGACGCCTTCCTGGCCCTGACCTGGATGCAGCGCTCGGGACGGCTCGAGAGCTCGGTGTGCATCGGCGTCAGCTCCGACGAGGCGCCGGCCGGGCTGGCAGAGCGCACGGATATCGTCGTCGACGGCACGAGCGGCTTCCTGGCGGTCCTCGAGGCGCTCGCCGGCTGATGCTCTTCGTCGACCTCCTGCGCGTCACGGTGCTGCTCGTGGGCGCCGTGGCAACGGCGCTCGCGGGCGTGGCGGTGATTGCGGCGAACCAGGACGCCAACGAGACGGCGCTGATCGTCGCCGCCTGCTGGTGGGCCGCAGCCGGCGTCATCGGCGCCTACCTCGGCGGCCGGCGCCGCACGTCCGAGGCGGTCTCGCGCGTTCTCGCCGGGGCCCGGACGACGACCTCGCTGCCGCCGGACCCGCCGGGGCGCATCGCACTGCAGAAGCTCTGGCCGGTCGGAGCGTTTGCGCTCGTCTGCGGCGGGACCTCATGGCTCTTTCCGCAGGTCCCGGTCATCGGCGCCGGGTACGCGCTCGGTCTGGCGCTGTCGTGGCGGCGCCGTGAGGGCGCCGTCACCGCCATCGAGGAGCGCGACGGCGTGCGCTTCTACGTCGAGCCCGGCTCCGCCTTTTCGCCCCTGCGGCTCGTACGCACCCCGGGCCTCGGCCGCGACCGCGCCCCCGCCGGCCATCCGCCGCCCCCGGGCTAGTTAGCGCTTCCGAAGCTTCTTGAACTGCGCCCAGCCGCGGGTGTTGGCGATGTCGCCCGCGGTGAGCCAGGCGCGCCGGGCGGTGGCGATCCCGTAGACGATGTTCGAGAGCGTGTCGGTGCCGTGGGCGTCGGTGTTGACGCAGATCAGCGCGCCTGCCTCCGAGGCCAGCCGGGCGTGGTGCTCGGAGAGGTCGCGGCGGTTGGGGTTGCCGTTGATCTCGAGCATGGTCCCGGCGTCGGCCGCTGCCGCGGCGACCCGCTCGACGTCGATGTCGTAGGGCGCACGCTTGCCGATCAGCCTGCCGGTGAGATGGCCGATGCAATCGACGAGCGGGTTCTCGATCGCGGTGACGACCCGTTCGGTCATGTTCTTGGCCGACATCCGGAACGAGGTGTGGACGCTGGCCATCACCCAGTCGAGCTCGGCGAGGAGCTCGTCGGGATAGTCGAGGCCACCGTCGGTTCCGATGTTCACCTCGGAGCCGGCCAGCAGCCGAAAGCCGCGCGGCGCTGACTCGTTCCACCTTGAGACCTCCTCGATGCGCCGCGCAAGCTGCGCCTCGGTGACGTGGTTGCCGAAGCCGTGGGAGGCGGAGTGGTCGGTGATCGCGAGGTAGGCGTAGCCGCGGGCGCGGGCCGCCTCGGCCATCTCCGCCAGTGAGTTACGGCCGTCGGAGAGCGTGGTGTGGCAGTGGAGGTCGCCTTTGATGTCCTCGATCTCGACGAGGTCCGGGAGCTCGCCGTCCGCGGCGGCGCCGATCTCGCCACGGCCCTCGCGAAGCTCCGGCTCCACGTAGGCGAGGCCGATGCGCTCGTAGACCTCGGCCTCGGTGGTGTACTGGGCGACGTCGCCGGACTCGACCTCCACGATCCCGTGCTCGGAGACCGACAGGCCCATCTTGACGGCGCGCTCGCGCAGCTGGATGTTGTGCTCCGCGGATCCCGTGAAGTGCTGCAAGAGGTTTCCGTACGCCTCCGGAGGCACGATCCGGAGGTCCACCTTGACGCCGTTGTGGGTGATGAGCCGCGCCCCGGACTCCCCCGCCGAGCCGGATTGCGCGACCAGCTCGTGCTCCGTGGCGGCGACCGCCAGGGCGGTCGCGTCGGTGGCGGTGGCGATCAGGTCGATGTCCTTGCAGGTCTCCGCGCGCCGGCGCGCTGAGCCGGCGACCTCGACGGCGTCGCTCGCCGGGTGCTCGCGCAGGACCTGGGCGAGCTGCTCGGCGATCGGCAGGACTTCGGAGAGCAGCAGGCGCTCGGCCGGCCCGTCGGCGCCAAGCTTCTCCAGGGCGGCGAGGACGTTCTCCTCGGCCTTGGGGCCGAGTCTCTTCATCGAACGGATCTTCTGGCTCTCCGCCGCCTCACGAAGCTCGTCGAGCGACGTGACTCCGAGCTCGTCGAAGAGGCGCCGCGCCGTCTTCGCGCCAAGGCCGGGCAGGCGGGTGACCTCGACGAGCGACACCGGGTACTTGGCCTTCAGCTTCACCGCCGAGGGGATCTCGCCGGTGTCGACGAGCGCGACGATCTTGTCCTGAAGCGTCTTGCCGACTCCGGGCAGCTCCACCGCCTTGCCGGCCTTGGCCAGCTCCGCCACGGAGACCGGGCTCTGGCGGATCACGCGGGCCGCCTCCTTGTAGGCCAGCACGCGGAACCGGACGGCGCCGTCGAGCTCGTACAGGGTGCCGAGCTCGGAGAGGGCCTCGGCGATCTCGGCGTTCCGCATAGTCCAAATTAAAGAGGGCGGGTACCCTCGCGCGCGTGAGCTACCGCGTCCTGCCCGCCGCCGACGCCTTCTGGCGCCCCTCGAACCAGATGAAGGTCGAGAACACCGACCTCGCGAAGCAGCTCGAGGCGAGCACGCTCGGTATGCGGCTCTGGCGGCTCGCGCCCGGCGAGGCGTCGACGAAGCACCGCCATGTCGAGACGGACGAGCTCTACGTCCTGCTCGAGGGAACCGGGCGGATGCGCGTGGACGGCGAGCTCCTCGAACTCGCGCCGCTGTCGGCGGTGCACGTCACGGCCGAGTCGGTTCGTCAGCTCTTCAACGACACCGGCCAGGAGGCGCTGTGGCTGGTCGCCGGCGCGCCTCCCGAACGCGCCAACACGCTCGAGATGAGCGAGGAGACCATCGCCAAGCTCTACCCGGACGGCCCCAGGGCCCTCCCGCCCGAGCTCGGTGGCTGAGGCTGCCGGGACCGGGCTCGTCGGTCTGGTCATCCCGACGTACAACGAGGCGCAGAACCTCGAGGCGATCGTCGTCGCCGCCCTGGAGCACCTGCCCGCGAAGCGCCGGGTGCTGATCGTCGACGACAGCTCCCCGGACGGGACCGGCGCGGTCGCGGACCGGCTGGCCGCCGAACACCCCGAGGTCGAGGTCCTCCACCGGCCCGAGAAGGGAGGGCTCGGCCCGGCCTACGTCGCCGGTTTTCGCGACACGCTCGCGGCGGGCGCTGACCTGGTCGCCCAGATGGACGCCGACTTCTCGCACGATCCAGCCGACCTCCCGCGGCTGATCGCGGCCGCCGCCGAGGCCGACCTGGTCCTCGGCTCCCGCTATGTCGCGGACGGCAGCGTCGCCGACTGGGGTCCGACCCGCCGGGCGATCAGCCGTGGCGGCAGCACCTACGCGCGCGCCCTGCTCGGGGTCGAGGTGCGGGACCTCACCGGCGGATTCAAGCTTTACCGGCGGGCGGTGCTCGAGGAGATCGACCTCGACTCGCTCGAGTCGCTTGGCTACGCCTTCCAGGTGGAGACGACCTTCAGGGCGATCCGGGCCGGGTTCCGGGTCGTCGAGATCCCGATCACCTTCCGCGACCGCCGGGTGGGCGAGTCGAAGATGAGCGGACGCATCGTCCTCGAGGCGGCGCTGCGCGTGCCGATGATGCGCCTCCGCTCGCGTCGCTAGGCTCGTATGCTGAGACAGGCGGCCGTCGCGAGCGCGCGTAACGTTTGACCGGCGTCCTTTACTTCAGTATGTATAGTATTGGAACCTACGAAAGCGCTAGGAGACGAAAGTGACAGGCAAGCTTCCCGACGTAACCGACTCGAACTTCCAGGCGGAGGTGCTCGATTCCGGTGAGTCCGTCCTCGTCGACTTCTGGGCGCCCTGGTGCGGGCCGTGCCGCGTGGTGCACCCGATCCTCGAGGAGATGGCGGTCGAGCGCGAGGACGTGCGGATCGTCAGCCTGAACGTGGACGAGAACCAGCAGACGGCCGGCCGCTACGAGGTCCTCTCCATCCCCACGCTCATCCTGTTCAAGGACGGCCAGGAGGCCAAGCGCGTGATCGGCGCCATGCCGAAGCGCCGCCTCGAGGCCGAGCTCGAGCCGGCGCTCGCATAGGTGTCCTGAGCTCCGAAAGCAGCGTGTAAGGACGGCGAAGCCGTCCGCAAGTGATTCAGCGGAGCCCGACCACCGTCGGATCGGCCTCCGCTCCCTCCTTCACTTCAGCGGCGTTCTTTCGAACACGTCGAAGTCCATCCCGCTGTCGTGCCCGTTGAAGGGCGCGATGGTCTGGAAGGCGAGCACCTTGCCGTTCGCCGAGAGCGCGGGCAGCTGCTGGCCGCCGGCGCCGGAGTCGAACGGGTCGCCGTTGTTCTGCACCGTCGCGAAGATGGTCTTGCCCTTCGAGACGTTGCGGACGTAGACGTCGCGCTCGTTGTTGACGTCGTCTGTGGTGAACGGCGCGTTGGTCTCGAACGCGACCTCGTTGCCGTCGGCGGAGATGGCCAGCGGCCGCTCCGAGCCGGCGCCGGCGTCGCCCAGGACCTCGAAGCCGTCCGACTTCAGGCTGATCCGGGTGACGCCGCCCGTCTTCAGGTCCTTGCGGTAGACGTCCGCGTAGGAGGCGACGTCGTCGCCCGTGTACACGCCCTCGAAATCGGTGGCCCAGGCGACGTACCGCCCGTTGCCGGAGATCACCGCCGAGTCGTTCTGGTTGACGCCGGAGTAGGGCTCGGTGCCGTCGGCCCTGAGGCTCGCCCGGATGGTCTCGTGGCGCTTCATGTCGCGCACGAACGCGTCCTCGTCGGACTGCGTCGGCGGCGGCCCGTCTGTGTCCGCGGTCATCGACTGATCGCCCGACGCGTAGGCGATCCGGTTGCCGTCCGCCGAGATGCTCGCGCCGGTGGACTTGATGGCGGAGAGCTGGCCGTCGCTCTGGATGCTGACGAGCTTGGTCGTGCCCTTCTCGAGATCGCGGACGTAGATGTCAGTGACGCCGTTGTCGTCCTTCGGGACGAAGGTCCCGTCGGTCTGGAAGGCGACGAAGCGCCCGTCGGCGGAGACCGCCGGCTCGGCGGCTCCCTCGGGGGTCACCTTGTCCTTCGAATCGAGGCTGGCCAGGGTGATCTGCCCCGTCTTCAGATCCTTCACGTAGACGTCGCCGGCGCCGTTTGTGTCCTGCTTCGAGAACGCGCCGTCGGAGACGAAGGCAACGAATCGCCCGTTGGCGGAGATCGCGGACTCCTCGCTGTTGGCGCCCTTGATGGTCTTGCCGTTGGCCTTCGAGCTGACCAGCGTCGTCTTGTGCGTCTCGGTGTTGCGCACGAAGACGTCGAAGACGCTCCCGTCGCCGCCGGTGAACTTGCCGGGCGACTCGAACGTGATCAGCTTGCCGTTCCGGTCGACCGAGGCGAACTCGTTGTCGGTGTTGACCTCGGCGCCGTTCGACTTGACGCTCACCCATTTTGTCTTCGGGGCCGCACCGGCGGCGCCCGCGGTCGCGGCGAAGGCAAGGCAGGCCGCGGCGGCGAGGATCGTGGTGAACAGGGCCAGGCAGTGTGTCTTCGTGACTCTCATGCAGGCGAAGTTAGGCCCGCGGGGGCGGCGATTCCACCCACCCAGGGGTGAATCGCGCAACACCCCCGAATGGGGCCAGGTGGGGGCGGCGAGCTTCCGGCTAGTGCAGAGGGCCGCGCTCGAAGATGTCCGAGTCGTTGTTGTGGTCGCCCTTGGCGTAGGGGTCGGCCGAGGCGAACGCCGCGAACCTGCCGTTGGCCGACAGCGCCGGCAGCGCCGCGTCCACGTTGCCGAGCTGCTTGCGCTTCGACGTCTGCGAGACGATCGACGTCTTGCCGGCCTTGCGGTCGCGCAGGTAGACGTCGCCCACCATGTCGTCGTCGTTGCCCGACAGCTGCGCCATCGAATCGAACGCAACGTAGCGGCCGTCGCTCGAGATCTCGATCGGGTGCGGGTCGGTGTAGCCGCTGGGGCCGATCGCCTGGTCGCCGGCCGAGTTGAGGCTGACCAGGCTGGTCTTCTCGCTGCCCAGGTTGCGAATCCAGACGTCCACGTACTGGTTGTCGTCGGCGCCGTTGAAGATGCCGTCGGAGACGAACGCGACGAGCTTTCCGTTCCCGGAGATCACCGGATGGCGGCTGTTGACGTTCGAGGGCGGCACCTGCATCGGGAAGGTGCCCTCGTCGCCGTTCGAGCTCAGGCTCGCGCGAACCGTGGTGCGGGCCTTCAAGTCGCGGACGAAGATGTCCGAGTCGATCTGGTTGTCGTAGTCGGTGTCCGCGGTCATCATGTCGTCGTCGGACTGATAGGCGACCTTCTGGCCGTCGGCGGACAGCGAGGGCTCCGTGGCTCCCGCGGAGAACATGTCGCCGGCCTGTGAGCCGTCGTTGCGCAGGCTCACCTGCACCGTCTTGCCGGTCTTCAGGTCATGGCGGTACACGTCGAACTGGTTGTTCACGTCGGCGGCGACGTAGGAGCCCTCGGTGTCCCAGGCCACGAAGCGGCCGTTGGCTGAGATTCGCGGATTCCCGGCGTCGGCGAAGACCTGCTCGCCACCCGACTTCACGCTGGCGAGCTTGGTCTTGCCGGTCTTCATGTCGTGGACGTAGACGTCCTCGTACCCGTTCATGTCGCTGGTGACCAGCGCCCCGTCGGACTTGAACGCGACCAGCCGCCCGTCGGCAGACATCGAGCAGCTGTCGGAGCTCGCCGGGCTCGCGGCCTCGGCGCCGTTCGACTTGACGCTTGCGCGCCGGGTCTTGCCGGTCTTGCGGTCGTGAACGAACACGTCGTCGTCGATGCCGGCGTCGGCGGCGCCGGTCAGCTTGTTGATCGACTCGAAGCACGTGTAGCGCCCGCTGCCCGAGAGCGACGGGAAGTCGCTTCCGGCGGGCCCGCCCTTGCCGCTCGACTTGACGCTGACCTGGATGGTCTTGGGCTTCGGCTTCGGCTTCGGCTTGGCGCCGTCGGCGAAAGCGGCCAGCCCGAGGCAGGCAAGGGCGGCGAGGATTGCGGTGAACAGGGACGAGCAGCGTGTCTTCATGACGTACATGAAGACGAGACTAGTCAACCCGAGGCGGCGCGCTCGATCGAGATCGTCAGCTCGCGGCCCTCGATCGACGCAACCGCGTCGCCCTTGGCCCCGTCGAAGGCGACGCTCGTGGCCAGGGTCTCGCCCGCCAGGTAGGCCTCGTGCGCCCGGGCCGCGTCGAGCAGCGCCCGGTCCCCGCCGAGCGCGAGCGCGATCCGGTCGGTCACCTCGAGGCCCGCGTCGCGCCGCGCGTTCTGGACCGCGTGGACCACCTCACGCGCAAGTCCCTCCCGGCGCAGCTCGTCGTCCAGCTCGAGCTCGAGCGCGACCGCGTGCCCAGCGTCGGCCTCCACCTGGTAGCCCTCCAGCGGTTCGAGGACCAGGGCGAAGTCGTCCACCCCGAGCAGGTGCTCGCGTCCGTCGACGTTGATGCCGACCTCGCCGCCCTGGCTTACGGTGCTGGCCACGTGCTCTGGATCGAGCGCGGCGACCGCTGCCGCCACCTGCGGCATCTCCTTGCCGAAGCGCGGGCCGAGCGCGCGGTAGTTCGGCTTCACCTCGTAGCGCACGAGGTCCGACTCCTCGGCGACGAACTCCAGCTCCTTGACGTTGAGCTCCGCCTCGACGAGCTCGGAGTGGGCGTCGATCCACCTGCGCTCCTCGTCCGTCGCCACGACGATCGCCCGGTGGAGGGGCTGGCGCAGCTTCAGGCCCGACTGCGAGCGCGCGGCGTGGCCGAGCTCGACCGTGCGGCGCACCGCCGCCATCGCCGCCTCGAGGGCAGGGTCGGAGAGCGAGTCGTCCGTCTCGGGAAAGTCGCGCAGGTGGACGGAGTCCCGGCGCTCGCCGAACTCACCGGCGGCGCCACCCGCAAGGTTGGAGTGGATCTCCTCGGCGGTAAAGGGGATGAACGGCGCGGCCAGCGCGGCAAGCTCCAGCAGGCAGTGGCGCAGTGTGCCGAGGGCAGCAGCATCGCCCTCCCAGAGGCGGCGGCGGGAGCGGCGCACGTACCAGTTGGAGAGCTCGTCCACAAAGCCGGCGAGCGCGCGGCTGGCGCCGGTGGCGTCGTACGCCTCCAGCGCGTCTGTGACCGCGGCGATCGTGGCCTGCAGGCGGGACAGCGCCCAGCGATCGATCTCCGTGGCCGGCTCGCTGCCGTCGAGGTCCGCGGGCCCAAGGTTCTCCGCGTTCGCGTAGAGGGTGCAGATCCGGTAGGTGTTCCAGAGCGTGTTGAAGAAGCCGTGGACGCTCTCGCCGAGCGTCTCGGTCGAGAACCGGTAGCCGGCCCAGGGCTGCTGGTTGAGGTAGTACCAGCGAAACGCGTCGGCGCCGTGCTTAGAGATCACGTCCCACGGGCTGACCACGTTGCCGCGGCTCTTCGACATCTTCTGACCCTCGGGATCCGCGATGAGCCCCAGGCAGACGCAGTTGCGGTAGCTCGACTGGTCGAACAGCAGGGTGGAGACCGCGAGCAGCGAGTAGAACCAGCCGCGCGTCTGGTCGATCCCCTCCGAGATGAAGTCCGCAGGGAAGCGCTCCTCGAACAGCTCCGTCCCCTCGAAGGGGTGGTGGAACTGCGCGAAGGGCATCGAGCCCGAGTCGTACCAGGCGTCGATCGTCTCGACGACGCGGCGCATCTTGCCGCCGCAGGCCGCGCAGTCGATCTCCACGGTGTCGATGTAGGGGCGGTGCAGGTCGTCTGGGACCTCGCCGCCGCGCTCACGCAGGTCGGCGATCGAGCCGGCGCAGAAGCGCTCCTCACAATCCTCGCCGGTGCACTCCCAGACAGGCAGCGGCGTCCCCCAGTAGCGCTCGCGGGAGAGCGCCCAGTCCTGGTTGCCCTCGAGCCACTTGCCGAAGCGCCCGTGCTTGATGTGCTCGGGGTGCCAGCCGATCTGTTCGTTCTCGGCGAGCATCCGCGCCGCCACGTCGGTGGTCTTCACGTACCAGCTGGACTTCGCGTAGTAGAGGAGCGGGGTCCCGCAGCGCCAGCAGTGCGGGTAGGCGTGCTCGTAGACCGTCGCTCGCAGCAGGCGGCCGCTGCGCTCGAGCGCCGCGATGATGTCGGCGTCGGCGTCCTTGACGAAGCGCCCGGCGAAGTCCGTGATGCGCTCGTCGAAGGTGCCGTCGGCCTGGACCGGGTTCTGGAGCGTGATTCCGTACTGCTCGCCCAGCCGGAAGTCGTCCTCGCCGAAGGCGATGGCGGTGTGGACCAGGCCGGTGCCGTCCTCCGTCGTCACGAAGTCGCCCTCGAGCACGGTGTGGCCGCGCGGGCCGTAGTCGCTGATGTAGGTGAAGGGCGGCTCGTAGCGCGTGCCGGCCAGGGCGGAGCCGGGCAGGTGCGCAAGGACCTCGGCGTCCTCGCCGAGGACCCGCTCGCGAAGCGCGGCCGCGACCACGAAGACCTCGGCGCCGAGCCTTGCCCGCACGTACTCGATCTCCGGCCCGACGGCGATCGCCGCGTTGGTGATCAGGGTCCACGGCGTCGTCGTCCAGACCACCAGGTTGTCCCCGGGCTCGATCGGGCTCTCGGGGATGGAGTCGGAGACCGCGGGCTCCACCACCGGCATGCGCACGTAGACGGACGGGTCCTCGACGTCCTCATAGCCCAGCGCGACCTCGTGCGAGGACAGCGCCGTCCCGCAGCGCGGGCAGTAGGGGACCACCTTGTGGCCCCGGTACAGCCGGTCGGCGTCCCAGATCTGCCGCAGCGACCACCACACCGACTCGATGTAGTCGTTGGTCATCGTCACGTACGGGTCGTCGAGGTCGATCCAGAACGCGATCCGCGCCGTCAGCGCCTGCCAGTCCTCGACGTACCGGAAGACGGACTCGCGGCAGCGCTCGTTGAACTCCGCGATGCCGAACGCCTCGATCTCGGCCTTGGAGGAGATCCCGAGCTCGCGCTCGACCTCGAGCTCCACCGGCAATCCGTGGCAGTCCCAGCCGGCCTTGCGCGGCACCCGAAAGCCCTTCATCGTGCGGTAGCGGGGGTAGACGTCCTTGAAGACGCGCGCCAGTACGTGGTGGGAGCCGGGCCGTCCGTTCGCGGTGGGCGGCCCCTCGTAGAAGCTCCACACGGGCGCCTCGGCGCGGTTGGCGAGCGAGCGCGCGAAGACGTCCGTCTCGCGCCAGCGCTCGAGGATCTGCTCCTCCAGGGCGGGGAAGGACTGCTTGGGGTCGACGTCGCGGAAGCCGGACATGGGCGCCGGATTCTAGAATCCGCCCGATGGAGCAAACCCTCGAGCAGCTTTGGGGCTCGGAAACGGACAAGGCGGTGGAGAACTTCCCGGTGTCCGGACAGCCGGTTCCGGTGCCGGTCCTCCGCTGGCTTGGCCGCATCAAGGCCAACGCCGCACGGGTCAACGCGGAGCTCGGCCTGCTCGACTCCGATCTCGCGGAGCGGATCGCCGCGGCGGGTGAGGCCATCGCCGCCGGCGAGCACGACGACCAGTTCCCGATTGACGTGTTCCAGACCGGCTCCGGCACCTCTTCGAACATGAACGCCAACGAGGTGATCGCCAACCTCGCCGGTGACACGGTTCACCGCAACGACCACGTCAACATGGGCCAGTCCTCCAACGACGTGTTTCCGTCGGCGGTCCACCTTGCGGCCCTCGACGAGGTCACCAACGACCTGCTGCCGGCGCTCGACGCGCTCGCGGAGTCGCTGGCGGCCAAGTCCGCCGAGTTCAGCGATGTGATCAAGGCCGGGCGGACCCATCTGATGGACGCCGTCCCCGTGACGCTCGGCCAGGAGTTCGGCGGCTACGCGGCCCAGATGCGCCTCGGCGCCGAGCGTGTCCGCGACACCCTCGGCCGCGTCGGCCAGATTCCGCTCGGCGGCACGGCGACGGGCACCGGCCTCAACACCCACCCTGAGTTCGCCGGGCTCGTGCGCGCCCGCCTCGCGGAGGAGACCGGTCTCACGATCTCCGGGCCGGCGGACCCGTTCGAGGCGCAGGGCAACCGCGACGCTCTGGTCGAGCTCTCCGGAGCTCTCAAGGTCGTCGCCGTTTCGCTCAACAAGATCGCCAACGACCTTGCCCTGATGGGCTCAGGCCCGCGCGCCGGCCTTGCCGAGCTGCTGCTGCCGGAGCTTCAGAAGGGCTCCTCGATCATGCCGGGCAAGGTCAACCCGGTCATGGCAGAGGTCACGATCCAGGTTGCCTGTCAGGTGATCGGCAACGACGCGGCGATCACGATCGCCGGCTCACAGGGCCAGTTCGAGCTGAACGTGCGCGTGCCCCTGATCGCCCGCAACCTGCTCGACTCGATCAAGCTGCTCGGCGCCGCCTCACGCCTCCTGAAGGACAAGTGCATCGACGGGCTCGAGGCCAACCGGGAGATGAACGAGCGCCACGCCGAGGCCACGCTGGCGGCGGCGACCGCGCTCAACCCCCACATCGGCTACGACCGCGGGGCGGAGATCGTCAAGGAGGCTTCCGACTCCGGGCGCACCCTCCGCGAGGTTGCGCTGGAGAAGGGCGTCGACCCGGAGACCCTGGCGAAGGCCCTGGACTACGCGAGCATGGCGCGCCCGCACGACTAGGCGTGGGGCCCGATTTTCTGAGAGAACTCTTCACCTGCTCTTAGGGTCTCTTTGAGCTGAGCGGGAACGATCGGGGGCATGAACCCCGATCTCGAACGACGCCGGGTGCTCGCCGCCGCGCGCCTCGAAGGTGCGCAGCGCCGAGTCCGGACGATCCGCAGGCGGGTCGCGGTGGGGACGGCGTCGCTGTTCGCGGCCGCGTGGGTCGGTGTCTTCGGCCAGCTCGTGGCCGGGCAGGACCCGGCGCTCGGCAGCGGCACCGCGTCCTCGAAGAGCTCGAGGGCCGCGAGCTCCACGACGTCGACCGGTTCGACGACCGCAGCCGCGTCCTCGGCCACCGTGAGCCGGCCCGCGCCGCCGGCCGTTGCGGCGACCGCCCTCACGACGAGGCAGTCGTGAGCACGCGGAGCCGCGCGCGGCCATCGGAGCCGGAGGCCCGCGCGGAGTTCGACTGCTTCGGCGACCGCGTCGCCGTCTACGCCGGCGACCTCGATTGGCGGGGGGAGTCGCCCGGCGACGCCGTCGAACGCTCGCGGCAGACGCTGCTCGCGATGCACCGCACGCTCACGCGGTTCGATCCGGACAGCGAGCTCTCGAGGCTGAACGCGGATCCCCGGCCGACGGTCCCTGCCGGGACACTGTTGCTGAGCGTGGTCGCCGCCGTCGCGGAGGCCGCGGAGTGGAGCGGCGGCCTCGTCGACGCCACGCGCCTGGGCGACCTGGAGCGCGCCGGATACGCCTTCACCCGCCGCGGACTCGAGCCGATTCCCCTGCGGGAGGCGCTCCAAGCAGCACCTGCCCGCCGTCCCGCGCAACCTTCCGGGCGCGAGGCATGGCGCGAGATCTCGATCGACGTCCAGGAGGGCACCGTCACCCGTCCGCCGGGCGTGCGCATCGACCCGGGCGGCCTGGCGAAGGGCCTCGCGGCCGACTTCGTGGTCGCCGGCCTGGAGGCGCACGACACCTACGCCACAGACGCCGCCGGCGATCTGCGCTTCGGCGGGCGGCTCGGTGCGCTGCGCGAGGTCAGCGTGGCCGACCCGTTCAGCGGCGAGGCGGTGGGCCGCTACCAACTGCGGTCGGGAGGCGTTGCGACCAGCGGTATCGGCAGGCGCAGCTGGTGGGCGCCCGACGGGAGCCCCGCACACCACCTCATCGACCCCGCGCGTGGCGTTCCGGCGTTCACCGGCATCGTGCAGGCGACGGCTTTCGCGCCCACCGCCTTCGAGGCCGAGGTCCGCGCCAAGGCGGCGGTCCTGGCCGGCCCGGGGAACGCGGCCGGATTCCTGCCCCATGGCGGCCTGCTCGTCTTCGATGACGGCTCTCGCGAACGCATCCAGGGCGAGATGACCTGAGATGCTCGCCGTGGTCGACCCCGGCCCGCACCTCTTCTGGGTCACGAGCCGCGCCGCCGGCGTCTGCGCGCTGCTGCTCTCGAGTCTCGCCGTCAGCGCCGGCCTGCTCCAGGGCGGCCTGATCCGGATCAGTCGGCGTGGGCCGGAGCTTCGCGCGCTTCACGAGGCGCTCTCCATCGCGACGCTCCTCGCCGTCGCCGTGCACGGGGCCGCGCTCCTGGGCGACAGCTTCCTGGGGGCGAGGCTTGCGGACATCGCGGTTCCGTTCGCTTCGTCCTACCGGACGGTATGGACCGGGATCGGCGTCATCTCCGCGTACGGTCTCGCGGCGCTGGGGCTCTCCTACTACGCGCGGTCGCGCATCGGCGCGGCGCGCTGGCGCTCCCTGCACCGCCTCACTGCGCTCTTCTGGGTGGGCGGCGTGGTCCACTCGCTGGGTGCGGGCACCGACTCGGGTACCTGGTGGTTCGCCGCCCTGCTGGCCCTGGCCGCGGGGCCCGCAGCCCTCCTCCTGCTCTACCGGGTCGTGCCGCGAGGCCGCCCGGCGCCGGCCACCTGAGACGGCGCCGAGGCCACCCTCGAGGAGGCGGCCGAGCATGGCGTAACGCCTGGGCGCGTAAGCTGACCGAAGAGCATGAGCGAAACGACTTATGAGAAGGCAACGTTCGGCGCGGGCTGCTTCTGGCAGGTCGAGGAGGCGTTCCGCGAGCTCCCGGGTGTCATGGACACCGCGGTCGGCTACGAGGGCGGCCACGTCGACAACCCCACCTACGAGCAGGTGTGCACCGGGACGACGGGGCACACCGAGGTGGTCGAGGTCACCTTCGACCCGGAGAAGACCAGCTACGAGGAGATCCTGGCCAAGTACTTCGCCACCCACGACCCGACTCAGATGAACCGCCAGGGCCCGGACGTGGGCTTCCAGTACCGGTCGGTGATCTTCGCGCACTCAGACGAGCAGGCCGAGGTCGCGAGGAAGGCGATCGAGCAGGCGCAGCAGAGCTTCCGTGACCCGATCGTCACGACGATCGAGCCCGCGGCCACGTTCTGGCGTGCCGAGGAGTACCACCAGTGCTACCTCCAGAAGCGGCAGGAGCGCGGCGGCCTCTTCAGCGCCCTGATGGGCCGCTAGGCCCGACCGGCTCTAGCCCTTCGCGACGGCCTTGGTCACCGACGGGTCGGCGACCTCGTTCGAGGCGATCTTGACGTAGACCTTCAGGCTCTGCTTGTGCGCGAAGTACTTCTTCGCCGCCCTCGTGAGCTTCAGCTTCACGGTCTTCTTCTTGCCGCCCGCAAGCAAGCCGCGCTTGCCCTTCGCCACCGAGTTCGGCTTGGCGACCGGCTTCTTGCCGGGCTTCTTGGTCGAGACCGCGAGCTTGAGCTTGGTGCACGAGTCGAACTGCTTCGGGCAGGAGACGTCGGCGAGGAGCTTCGAGCCCTTGACCGCGAGGGACTTGCCCTTGAGCTCCGGCCGCAGGTCCGGCAGCGCCTTGAACTCAGCCGCGAGCTTGTCGCCCTTCGGAAGGACCTTCGGGGCGGGCTGCTTGACGAGCCCCCTCAGCGAGCCGGGCTTCTCGAGCACCGGGATGCGTAGCTCCAGGCTCTTGACCTTCACAGGGTTCTGGTCGTCGGACGGGCGGCCGTAGCCACCCAGGCCGTTCGTGCCGACGTCCTTCGGCAACAGCTCGAGCTTCGGGGTGTGGCCCGCATCGAAGTGCCAGCCGTTCGGGTGGAGCTGGAAGACCTGGGCCTTGTGGCCCAGGACGGGGCGCCACAGGCCGCGGTCGACGAGGGTCTCGGTGCCGTTGGGACCGACGTCCTCGAGACGCGCAGCGACCTCGGAGTTTGCCTGCGTCGTGAACTTCGCGCTCACGGTGGCGGCGCCCATCATCGTGAAGCCGCCCTTGGGCGCCTTGGCGAGCCTGTAGGTGGCGGCGCCTGGAATGTCGGCTCCGCTGGGTGTTGCGCACGGGGTGCCGCTCAGGTTCGCCACCGGGTTGAAGGCGTCGTCGACCGCGTTGGAGCCGGCGGTCGGCGAGATCGTCTTCGAGGCGGCGGAGTCCAACCTGATCTCGCCGGGCGCCAGCGCGGCCCAGCTCTTCGCGGTGTACGGGCCGCCCGACGGCGCTGCCTTCGGGCAGGTCTCCGTGTAGGCGGTGACGCCCTCGAATGGCTTCGAGCCCTCGCCCTTCACCCAGTAGTTCATCCACGCGACCTCGGCATCGTTCAGGGCGCTGGTCACGTCGCTCTTGTTCTGAGCCCGCGGGTGGCCGAAGTCTCCATAGAACAGACCGAGGTCCGCGTCCGGGTACTTCGTCTTGATCTTGTTGTAGTAGCGGATCGTCTCGTCCGCGGGGAAGAGGTCGTCCGTGAAGCCGTTCGACATCAGCATCGGCGCGGGCGGCTCCGAGTCGTTGATGTAGTACGAGGAGTGGTTGGTCGTCAGCTCGTCGAGGATGCTCTGGACGTCTGAGCCGTACGGCTCACCCTGGTTGAGCCTGTTGCGCCAGCCTGTGATGTCCGCGGAGGGGTCGCTGCCCTCAGGGGCGTAGAAGCCGGGCGCGCCCGCCCCCGAGACGTAGAGGCCGGTTACGAGCGACTGCTTCGAGACCCCGGGGGGACCGGTGTACGGAGCGTCGGCGAGGTAGTCGAGGGTGCTCCCGTTCGGGGCCAGGGAGTAGGCCAGGTCCGTCCACGGGATGTTCGGCGTGGCCGCCGCGAGGCTGATCGGGGTGTTTTTGACCGGGCTGGTCCACGGAACCAGGGTCCCGTCGGGCAGGACGGTGCGGTCCTTGAGAGCGCCGAGCGCCATGGACATGCCGCCGCCGTAGGAGCCGCCGATCGAGCCGATCTCGCTCGGGTCGACGAAGCCCTCGTCGACCAGCTCGCCCGCGAAGAACTGCGCGTCGCGAACCTCGTAGCGGTTGTCGATCAGGCGGATGTAGCCGTCGTCGCAGGCGGTGCCCGCGTCCGACCGCGAAGCGGCGGACCCGCACGACTCGTGGAACCCGCGATCCGACATGGAGAAGACGGCGTAGCCGCGATCGAGCCACGGCTGCATGTCGGAGAGGTACATCTTGTGGCCGCCGTAGCCGTGGAACATCATCATCAGGGGGAAGTTGCCGTCCGGGCCCGTGGTCGGCACGGGCGGGAACGCGACGTTCACGTCGATCGGCGTTCCGTCCCAGGTTTGCGAGGTGCTCCTGACGTTGGAGGCCTCGGTGTTGGTTCCGCAAAAGCGCACGCCGTCGCCCTGAACCGCGCACGAAACGCCGAGGGCCGAGGGGATCGTCGCCTGGGCAGCCTGGGGGACCAGCAGCGCGCCGGCGATGCCTCCAAGCAGGAGCAGCCTCTTCCAACCAAACGACGATGTCCGCATTGATCTCTCCTCTTTCGTGAAGCTCCCCGCCGGAGCTCTCCTCGCCGGCGCTGAGCATAGCTGCGCGCCTGAAAAAGGTTTCGGGCTAGGCGGAGCCGCCGGCCTCGACCGCCTCGACGGCGACCTCGAGCGCGATCTCCCAGTAGCGGCGCCCATGCTCCGCGGTGGCCTTCGCCGGGTCGCCGATGGCGCCCACGTCCGTGAGGGAGTCGACGCCGGCGGTGAACAGTCCCGCGAGCGCCTCGGCCGGGTCGCCGGTGTAGCCGGCGTCGGCGCGGTCCATGTCGACGAGCTCGGGGTTGGTTACCAGCAGCATCGACGTCTCCCACTCGCCGGCGTGGAGTCCGCCCTCGTTCATCGGGACGCCGTACTCATCGGCGCCCGCCTGGGCGATCCGCAGCAGGGCGCCGACGTCCGTCATCGCGACGACTCGCTCACGCTGGTCGGCCGGCAGCTTCTCGAGGGCAGCGCGGAGCGGCCCGTAGTTCCCGCCGTGCGTGGGGATCAGGACGATTCGCCGGAACCCCGATTTCACGAGCGAGGAGACCAGGTCCACAACGATCGCGTGGAAGGTCTCGTCGGCGATCGAGAGCGTGCCCGCGAAGGCGAGGTGGTGGCTGGAGCAGCCGACCCGGACCGTGGGGGCGACGAAGGCATCGAGGCGCTCTGCGAGCTCGCGAGCGAAGTGGTCGCCGAGCAGCGCATCCGTGGCGAGCGGCATGTGGTGGCCGTGCTGCTCGGTCGCCCCGAAGGCGACGACGACGGTGTCGCGCCCGGCCTCGATCTCGGCCCGCACATCGGGCCAGCTCAGCTTGTCGAGCTCGACCGCCGCCACGGCGGTCACGTTAGCGATCGCACCGAAGCACCCGCAATATCTTGACCCTCCAAGGGCACCCCGGCCGGGCTCAGCCTCGGTTGTGGTTGACGACCTCGACGTTGTGCCCGTCCGGGTCCAGCACGAACGCGCCGTAGTAGCCCGGGTGGTAGACGGCGCGCTCGCCCGGCGCGCCGTTGTCCTGGTAGCCGGCCGCGAGCGCGGCAGCGTGGAACGCTTGCACCGTGGCGTCCTCGCGCGCTGGAAACGCAAGGTGGACGTGCTCGGTGAGCGGCCGCCCGTCGCGGACGAGCGAGAAGCTGTAGTCGGGGCCGGACAGCTGCACGCGGCCGGGCTCGTCGTGCGTCAGGCGAAGCCCGGCGTGCGGGGCGATCGTCGTGTAGAACTGCCGCGAGGCTTGCAGGTCCCGGACCCGGATCCACAGGTGGTCGATCTGGCCGTCGGGCACGACGCTCTCGCGCTCCGCGTGAACCGCCTCGACGCTGTTGCCGTCGGGGTCGAGCAGGAACCCGCCGTAATACGTCGGGCGGTATTGCGTGCGCGGCCCCGGCGCGCCGTCGTCGCGGTACCCCGCGTCGATGCCCGCCTGCCAGAACGCGTCGACCTGCGCGCGGTCGCGGGCGCGGAAGCCGACGTGGAGCCCACGGGTCATCGGGTGCTCGCCGTCCGTCGGACCGATGTCCCAGTCCTCCCACTCGACCAGCTCGGCGTCGGCATGACTGGGCTCGACGCCCAGGACGCTCAGGACGGTGCGGTAGAAGCGCTCGGAGGCCTCGAGGTCCGAGACGGCGATGCCGACGTGGTCGAACACCGGGCGAGCGCGCTAGACGTTCACCGCCACGTACTTGGTGTCGAGGTACTCCTCGATGCCCTCGTTGCCGCCCTCGCGGCCGATACCTGACTGCTTGACGCCGCCGAACGGGGCACCGGCGTTGGAGACCATGCCCTGGTTCAGGCCGATCATCCCGGTCTCGAGTGCCTCGCAGACGCGGAAGGCACGCTTGACGTCGCGGGTGTAGACGTAGGCGACGAGGCCGTACTCGGTGTCGTTGGCGGCGGCGATCGCCTCCTCCTCCGAGTCGAAGGTCGCGACCGGGGCGACCGGGCCGAAGATCTCCTCCTTCAGCACGCGGGCGTCGGCTGAGATGTTGCCGAGCACGGTGGGCTCGTAGAAGTAGCCGGCGCCGTCGACGCGGCTGCCGCCGCAGAGCGCGGTTGCGCCCTTGCCGACCGCGTCGTCGACCAGCTCGGCGACCTTGGAGCGCTGGTCCTCGTCGATCAGGGGGCCGACGTCGGTGCCGTCCTCGACTCCGTTGCCGATCTTGAGGGCACTCATCTTCTCGGCGAGCTTGGTCGCGAACTCGTCGGCGACGCTCGCCGCGACGTGGAAGCGGTTGGCCGAGGTGCACGCCTCGCCGACGTTGCGCATCTTGGCGACCATCGCGCCCTCGACGGCCGCGTCCACGTCGGCGTCCCCGAAGACGAGGAACGGGGCGTTGCCGCCGAGCTCCATCGAGACCTTCAGAACGCCCTCGGCGGCCTGCGCGATGAGCTTGCGGCCGACCTCGGTCGAGCCGGTGAACGAGAGCTTCCGCAGGCGCGGGTCCTCGATGATGGGCGTCGCGACGGCCCCCGAGGACGAGCTCGTGACGATGTTGAGGACGCCCGGCGGCAGGCCGCACTCCTCGAGAAGCTGCGCCAGGGCGATCATCGACAGCGGCGTGAGCTGGGCGGGCTTGACGACCATGGTGCAGCCGGCGGCGATGGCCGGGCCGATCTTGCGGGTGCCCATCGCGTTCGGGAAGTTCCACGGAGTGATGAAGAAGCACGGACCCAGCGGCTGGCGCATGACCAGCACGCGGCTCGCCCCGTTGCCGGCGTTCTTGAAGTAGCCGTCGACGCGCAGCGCCTCGCCGGAGAACCAGCGGAAGAACTCGGCGGCGTAGGCGATCTCGGCCTTCGACTCCGCGACGGCCTTGCCCATCTCGAGGGTCATGAGCATCGCCAGCTCCTCGCTGCGCTCGCCGAGCAGCTTGAACGCCTTGTAGAGGATCTCCGAGCGCTCGTTGGGCGTCGTCGCGGCCCACTCGGCCTGGGCGCCAACCGCGGCGTCGAGGGCCGCCATCGCGTCGTCGGGCGTCGCGTCGGCGATCTCGCAGATCGCCTCGCCGGTGGCCGGGTTCTCCACGGACAGGGTCCCGCCGCCCGAGGCATCGCGCCACTCGCCGCCGATCAGCAGGCGCTTCTCGACCGTGTCCACCACCGACTGCTCCTGCACGGCAACGCTCATCTCTCACTCTCCTTGCGCTCTAGCCTCACGTAGAGAGCAGGGTACCCGCGCGCCTGCCGCGGCAGCCAGCGCCGCGCCTAAGGTGCCCCGGGGGCCCTGCCGAAAGGAGGTTTGTGAGGACTCCGAAGGGCTTTGGCAGGGCGTTGACGTGTGCGGCGGTCGCCGCGGCGCTGACGCTTGCCTCGGCGCCGAACGCGTCCGCGAGCTGGAAGATCAGGGGCCATGGCTTTGGCCACGGGGTCGGCATGAGCCAGTACGGCGCCTACGGGTACGCGCAGCACGGCTGGAACTTCAAGCGGATCCTCCACCACTACTACCGCCACACCAAGATCCAGAAGACCAAGGAGGGCCGGATCCGCGTGCTGCTCACCTCCGGCGTGGGCTCGGTCTCCTTCAGCGGCACCAAGAAGGCATGCGGCCGCTCCCTCTCCGCGGGCAAGAGCTACGCCTTCGACGTGAGCGGCTCGCGGGTGTACCTGCAAAGCAGCTCCGGCAAGCGCCTCGCGAAGTGCGGCGGCGCCGGCTCGACGCACGGCGGGCGCGCGATCGACATCGGCGGGATCGGCAGCTACCGCGGCGCGCTCGTGGCCAAGGAGGTCGGCGGCTCGCTCTACATCATCAACCGGGTCAGCCTGGAGAACTACGTCCAGGGCGTGGTCCCGAACGAGATGCCGGCGAGCTGGGCGCAGCAGGCGCTGCGCGTGCAGGCCGTGGCGGCGCGCAGCTACGCGCTCTCCACCAAGTCGGGAAGCGATGTCTTCGACGTCTACGACGACACCCGCAGCCAGGTCTACGGCAGCCTCGGGACCGAGGAGCGCGCCAGCAACGAGGCCGTCCGCAAGACCGCGGGCCAGGTCGTCACCTACCACGGCCAGGTCATCGTCGCCTACTTCTCCTCGACGTCGGGCGGCCACACCGAGGACATCGAGAACGCCTTCGTCGGCTCCTCGCCCGTTCCGTACCTGAAGGGCGTTCCCGACCGCTACGACGGGATCTCGCCGGTGCACAAGTGGAAGGTCCCGCCGCTCTCGAACGCCACCGTCGCCTCACGGCTCAGCGGGCTCTTCTCAGGCAAGCTCAAGCGCATCCACGTGGTTCGCAGGGGCGTGTCGCCGCGCATCGTCTACGCGCGGGTCGTTGGCTCCTCGGGCAGCTCGAAGGTGACGGGGGCCACGCTCCGCGACCGGCTCGGGCTCATGGACTCCTGGCTCAGCTTCGGCAAGCACGAGACCGGCGTGCCGGCAAGCCGGTCCCGCCACCACGGCGGTGGCCACCATGGCGGCGGTGGTGGGGGAGGCGGCGTACCGCCGGGCGGCGGCGTCAGTCCGGGCGGCAAGGACGCCTTTGTGCTTCGCGCCCTCGTCGCGACGGGCCCGGCGGTGCAGCCGCGCCCCGGCGACATGCCGTAGGCCTAGCCGTCGGGATAGGGCTGCAGCGGGATCCCGTGGTTGGTGTCGCGGGAGCCGAGCTCGTATGCCGCGGCGCCCGAGACCTCGACGACGGCGGTGCGGTGGCCGGGGCGCTCGACCTCCAGTCGCATGTCGGCGATCGAGCAGTTGAGCGTCTGGTGCTCGGGGCCCTTCGGGTCCGCGTAGACCCAGCCCACCACGTCCTTCGGCGTCGCCTCGACGGTGCCGCGGACGCGCGCCTTGCGTCCCGGAACCGTGAACCTGCACGAGGCCGGCTTCTCTTCGATGTCGGTGCCGTAGGCGCTCGTCAACCCGCCGAGCCGCAGCGGCTCGCCGTCGAGGACGAGTTGGCCGTTCGCGATCCAGGGCGTCGTCCAGGGGCCGATCTTCACTCGCCCCAGCGCGACGTCGAGGTAGTCGCCGGTGCGCTCGCCCAGGTCGCCGGCCTGCAGCCAGATCCACCGCTCGGCGTGCTCGCTGCCCCAGTTGTGGCCCACCATCCCCGGCCAGCCGACCAGCTCGAAGCGCTCGCCTCCGAGCACGACCTCGCCGTCGAAGTGGCTGTCGGGATACGGGCTGAGGAGCTTGGTGCGCGGCAGGCGGGCGCTGTAGAAGCGCTCGCTCGGAAGGTGGAAGAGGGCCTCACGGCCCTCGGTGAAGCGGAGGTCCCAGCTCGCGTCGAGGCCGTCGCTTGACATCGAGCCGGTCGCGCGGCCGGGCGAGAGGGTCGCGTTTCCGACGCGGATGTAGGCGTCGTCGCCCGCGGCGAGCTCGGCGGGCCCGTAGGCCGCCTTCAGCGCCTTGGGTCCCGGGGCGTCCGTGTCGAAGACGGTGAGCCAGAGCGCGCCCGTCGGCTCCTCCGACGGCCGCTTGTGCACGGTGTGCCGAAGCCACACCGCCTGCCCGCCCCCCGGCTTGGCGGCCTTGATGTAGAAGCTCTCGTAATGCCCTGCCTCGATACCGATCGCGGGAAAGCGCGCCTCCGACCTCACCCGGCGGAACCTACAGCGATGCGGCCCCCTTCGCGAGCACGGAAGCGAAACCGGGTCTCGTTCTCCCAGCGCTTCAGCACCTCTCGCTCACCGCGCCGGTCGACGTCGTCGAGGGCTACGAGCGCGGCCCCGCCCAGCCTGGGGAGCAGCACGGGCAGCGCCGGGTAGCGGGATCCGGCCAGCTCGGGATCGCCCCCCGGAGGCCCGTCGACGACGAGCAGGTCGATGTCCGTGGGCAGCGCGGCGAGGGCGCGCTCGGCGTACCACGGCGGGCCGTCGGGCGCCAGCGGATGCGCCTCGAGGCCCGCGTCGAGCACGGTGGCACGCTCGAGGCCCGCCTCCTCCAGGCCCTCGCGAACGCGTGCGGCCCAGGCGCGATCGTGCTCGACCGACGTCAGGGTGCCGCCGTCGGCGGCGGCCGCCGCGCCGAGCGCGAGTGTGCTCCAGCCGGCCCCCAGCTCGACGACTGTCCTCATCTTCCGCGCCGCGATCAACCCGGCGAGCGCGTCAGCGTCGCCCGGAGTGAGCGACCAGTCGCTCGGCTCGAGGTTGGCGCCCATCAGAAGCGGATGGTGATGACGTCGCCGTCGGCGACCAGGTAGTCACGGCCCTCGGTGCGCAGCACGCCGCGCTCGCGACCCTGGGCGTAGCCCCCCGCCTCGACAAGGTCGCTCCAGGCGATCACCTCGGCGCGGACGAACCGCGCCTGGATGTCCGAGTGCACCTTGCCCGCCGCCTCCCAGGCCGTGGATCCCCGGCGCAGCGCGTGCGCCATCGCCTCCTTGTCCTCGCCCGCCGTGAAGAAGCTGACGAGCCCGAGCAGCTCGAAGGCAGCCCGGATGACGCGCGCCAGTCCCGACTCGGGGACACCGAGCCCCGTGCGCAGCTCCTCGGCCTCGCCGGGGTCCTCGATCTCCGCCAGCTCCGACTCGATGCGGGCGCTGATCGCGACCGCGACGTCGCCGCGACGGGCCGCGACCTCCGCCACCGCCGCGGGCACCTCGTCGGAGCCCTCGTCCACGTTCGCGACGTAGAGGACGGGCTTGGACGTAAGGGCGCCGAGCAGGCGCGGCCCGGCGGCTGCCGCCTGGGGCACCGGCACGTCGCGGACCGGCTCCCCACGGCCCAGCGCCTCAACGACGGCCTCGAGCCAGTCGCGCTCCGCCATCGCCTCCCTGTCCTGCGAGCGCGCCTGCTTCGTCACCCGCTCCAGCCGGCGCTCGGCCTGCTCGAGGTCGGCCGCGTAGAGCTCGGTCTCGATGAGGTCGATGTCCGCCGCGGGATCCACCCGCCCCTCGGGGTGCGGGACGCCGCCGGTCTCGTGCGCGCGGACGACGTGGCAGATGGCGTCCGTCTCGCGGATCGCGGCGAGGAAGCGGTTGCCTAGCCCCTCGCCCGTGGACGCCCCGCGGACGAGGCCGGCGATGTCGTGGAACTCGATGGTCTCGGGCACGACCTTGGATGAGCGCACCGTCGCCGCAACCGCGTCGAGCCGCTCGTCCGGCACCCCGACGACGGCGACGTTCGGGTCGATGGTGGTGAACGGGTAGTCGCCGGTCTCCGCGCCGGCCTGCGTCAGCGCGTTGAAGAGGGTCGACTTGCCCGCGTTCGGCAGGCCGACGATGCCGACCTTCATTCCGGGACCCGCTCGCGGCTCGCGACCAGGTCGATCAGGCGCTCCTCCAGCGAGCGCTCCCCGACCTTCGGGACGAGCCCCCCGATCGCAAGCCCAAGCAAGGCGCCTGCGAGCACGTCGGAGGGGTAGTGCATCCCGAGGTAGGGGCGAGTGAGGCTGATCGCGGCGGCGAGGCAGTAGAGCGGGGCGCGCGTGCCGGGGGCGACCCGGCCGTAGGCCGTCGCGGCCGCCAGCGAGGAGGTCGCGTGCGCGGATGGGAAGGAGAGGCTGCTCGGCGCGCCGGCGAGGGGCGGCAGGCGGCGAAGCTTCGGTCGCGGCCGGCGCACGGCGAGCTTCACGGCGTAGTTGATTCCCACCGCCGCGGGCGCGACGAGGGCACCGCGAAGCCAGCGCTCGCGCCGGGGGCGGTCGGTGGCGGCCCCCGCCAGGCCGATCGCCACCCATACGGCTCCCCACTCGCCGAGGAGGGCGAGCGTCTTGGCGGCGGCTTCGGCAGCCGGCGGGTGGCCACGCGTGCGCATGGCGATGAGGATCTGCCTGTCGAGCGAGCGGCCCACGCCGGCGCAGGATAGGCAGCGGGCCGTCCGCGGCGGCGGGTGAAATGGCGGTGTGCCTAGCCGCGAGGACTACGAGCGCCGTTTTCGACGCGCCGGCCTGCCGCTGTTCATCGCGGGCCACTCCGCGGCGACGGATGCCTTCAACCGGGGCGTGCCGTTCCTGACCCTCGTGTTCGCGGGCGAGCTCCTGGGGGCCCTCAACCTCGGTCCTCATCCCTTCCCTGCTGCCGCTGGTCTTCGGCGGCCAGTGGCGGAGCGCGATCGTCACCGCGGCGGCCAACGTCGTCCTGCTGGCGTTGGTCTACGGGGTCTTCGGGTACGGCCTAGCGTCGATGGTGCGCTGGGCGCTCGCGCGCCTGGGAGGCCAGCTGAGGGCCTCGCTCAGCCTGCTCACCCGCGCCATCCCGGTGCTGATGATCTTCTCCGTCGTCCTCTTCCTCACGACCGAGATGTGGCAGGTGTTCACCCACGTCTCGGGCGCCTCGCTCGCGTTCCTCGGGCTGCTCTTCGTGATCCTCGGCGCCGCCTTTCTCCTGGCCCGGCTGCCCAGCGAGGTTCGCGACCTCGAGCGCCAGGCGGGGGAGGGCGGCGAGCCGCTCGAGCGCCGCCAGCGCCTCAACGTGGGCCTCGTCCTGTTCGTCAGCCAGTCGCTCCAGGTACTGACGGTGAGCCTGGCGGTTGGCGCCTTCTTCGTCGCGCTCGGAATGGTCACGATCGACAACGACATCCTCAGGGAGTGGATTCCGGGGATTCGCCCCGACGTGCTCGTGACCATCCGCGTCTTTGGCCACCAGGGCGTCATCACCGCCGAGCTCCTGCGCGTCTCCGGGGCGATCGCGGCCTTCACGGGCCTCTACTTCACGATCTCGATGCTCACCGACGACGTCTACCGGCGGGAGTTCCTTGGCGAGATCACCACGGAGATGCGCGACTCCTTCGCCGCGCGGGCGGCGTACCTGAAGCTGCCCGCGCCATAGAGTTGGGGGCCGTGAGCACGACCATGGTGCCGGGCTACCGGCACGTCCCGGGCAACCACTGCGGCTCGACCGCGCTGCGCAACCTCCTCGCCTTTCACGGCGTCGAGCTCTCCGAGGAGATGGCGTTCGGCCTTGGGGCCGGGCCGTGCTTCTACCACCTGCCCGTGGAGAACGGCTCGCCCTCGCGCTTCACCAACGGCCGCACGTCGCGTCTTGAGGAGGAGTTCGTCGAGCTCACCGGCGCGCCGCTTCGGCTGCAGACCTTCGACGGCCCCGAGGCCAGCTGGGACGCCGCCAGACGGGCGATCGAGGGCGGCCGGCCCACCCTCATGCTCAGCGACCTCTATTACCTCGACCACTACGGGAAGTCGGCCCACTTCCCCGGGCACGCCGTGGTCCTCGCCGGGTTCGACGACGATCTCGCCTTCCTCTCCGACACCGCCTTCGAGGACCTCCAGACCACCAGGCTCGAGAACCTCGCGACTGCCCGGCACGCCAGCCACCCCGTCTTCCCCCTTGCCGGCCACATGTTCACCTGGGAGGGCAACGGCGAGCGGTTCGACCCGCGGGAGGCTGTTTCCGCGGCGGTCGCGCGGGCGGCCGGCCGGATGATCGAGCCTCCGTGGGGCGAGTTCGAGGGGCTGCCGGCGCTGCGCGCGTTCGCCGCCCAGGTGGGCGACTGGCCGGCCGACCTCGAGGACTGGCAGTGGTGTGCGCGCTTCAACTACCAGGTGATCGAGCGGCGCGGCACGGGCGGCGGGAACTTCCGCGCGATGTACGCGCGGTTCCTCTCGGAGGCCGGCTACGACGTTCCCGCGGCGCTCGCCGCGTCGGCCTCGAGCCGCTGGACCGAGCTCGCCAACGCGCTCAAGGCGGCGAGCGAGTCCGAGGAGCCGGAGCCGGCGCTGTGGGACCTGGTCCGCGTCGACGCCGCCGCCGTGCTCGACGCCGAGGAGCGCCTCTGGCCCGAGCTGGCCTCTGGCTGACCGGTCAGGCGCCGGCTAGGCCGACGGGCTCGGCTCTTCGATCGCCTTCGCCTCGGCCTCGGCGCCGTCGTCGCCTGAGATCGACCTGCGGAATCCGCGGATCCCGGAGCCGAGAGACTTGCCGAGCTCCGGCAGGCGCTTCGGCCCGAAGACGACGAGGGCGATGATCCCGACGACGATCAGCTCCATGGGTCCTACGTTGGGCATCTGAAGTCCTTTCGTGGTTGCCCACGACTACGCAGGGCGCCGCGCGGCGGATCAGCTCTGGGAGAAGCCGATCGACTGCTGCTGGTCGGGGATGCGGATGAAGACCACGGTCTTCAGGTTGATCACCAGCTTGCCGTCGTCGGTCTCGACCTCGTGCCAGCCGTCGCCGGACTCGACCGCCTTGCGCAGGTCCTTGATCTGACCGGACTCGAGCTTGGCGCTGACGACCTGGCCGATGCCGAGGCCGATCTCGACGTGGGCTGCGTTGCCCATCAGTGGCCCTCCGCGGGCTCGACCAGCTCGGTCAGGACGCGACCGGTCGAGCGGGGGTGGACGAAGGCGACCCGGCTGTTGCGGATGCCGACCCGGGCCTCGCGATCGATGAGCGAGATCCCCTCGTCGGCCAGCGTGTCGAGGGTGGCGTCGATGTCGGTGACGCGGTAGGCGACGTGGTGCAGGCCGGGGCCGTTCTTCTCCATGAACTTGCCGACCGGCGTGTCGGGGCCGAGCGGGGCGAGCAGCTCGACGTGGCCGTCGCCGACGTCGAGAAGGGCCGCCTCGACGCCCTGGGACTCCACGGTCTCGCGATGGACCAGCGGCATGCCCAGCGCGCCCTCGTAAAGGGCCACTGCCTCGTCGAGGTCGTCGACGGCAACGCCGACGTGGTCGATCAGCTCGAGCATCGCGGGGCTGAGTCTATTGACCCCCGAAAGCCGCCCGTCTGGTTGGGGAGCCCTAAACACCGGGTGGCTGGAACCTTCTGCCGGCAGGCTTGGCCGCGAGCGCCCCGGCCCGCCGGCCCGCGGGGACGACGGCGTCCTCGGGCTCGGCGCGCGTCTTCTCGGCGTCCTTCTCCGGAGGCTTCGAGTCCTCGCGGTGGCTCGCCATGATCACCTGAATCTCCTCGTGCTCGATGACCTCGTTTTCGAGCAGGCGGGCGGCGATCTCGTCGAGCAGGTCGCGGTGGTCCACGAGGAGCCGGTGCGCGCCGCGGTATGCCTCCTCGGCAATGGCCTGGACCTCCTCGTCACGCGTCTGGCGCGTGGCATCCGAGGCGTTCGCGTCGTCGCCCGGCAGCTGGTGGGCGTGGATCTGCGTGCCCATCGCGTACTCATAGACCATGGATCGCGCGATGGTGGTCACGCGGCTCAGGTCGTCGGCGGCACCCGTCGTGATCCGCCCGAAGGTGATCTGCTCGGACACCCGGCCGGCGAGCAGCACCTTCATGTAGTCGATCAGCTCCTCGCGGGACTTCAGGTAGCGGTCCTCCTGCGGGAGGTTCAGCGTGTAGCCGAGCGCCTTCCCGCGGGGCACGATCGAGACCTTCTGCACCTTGTCGACGCTGGGGAGGAGCTCGGATACCAGCGCGTGCCCGGCCTCGTGCCAGGCGACGACGCGCTTCTCCTGCGGCGTGATCACCTTGCGCGTCTGCAGGCCGGCGACGACGCGCTCGAACGCGTTGTCGAAGTCCGCCTGGGTGATGAAGTCGCGATGCTTGCGGCCCGCCAGGATGGCCGCCTCGTTTGCGAGGTTGGCAAGGTCGGCCCCGGTGAGGCCGGCGGTGTGCCGGGCGACGCGCTCGAGGTCGACGTCCTGGCCGACCGGCTTGCCGCGCGTGTGGACCTTGAGGATCGCGTGGCGCCCGCTCATGTCCGGCGGCGGGACGAAGACCTGGCGGTCGAAGCGGCCCGGGCGCAGGAGCGCCTTGTCCAGCTTCTCGAGGAGGTTGGAGGCGGCCATGACCACCACCTGATCGCGCGCGTCGAACCCGTCCATCTCGACCAGCAGCTGGTTGAGCGTCTGGTCGCGCTCGCCGGAGATGTCGGAGCCCCGGTGCGCGCCGACGGCGTCGAGCTCGTCGATGAAGACGATCGCCGGGGCGTTCTCCCGCGCCTCCTTGAAGAGGCGCCGGATGCGCGCCGCGCCGAGGCCCGCGAACATCTCGATGAACGAGGAGGCGGACTGGCTGAAGAACGTCGCGCCGGACTCCTGGGCCACGGCCTTGGCGAGCAGCGTCTTGCCGGTCCCGGGCGGGCCGTGGAGGAGGATGCCCTTCGGCACCTTGGCGCCGAGGCGCTTGAATCGCTTGGGGTCGGACAGGAACTCGACAACCTCGCGAAGCTCGTCCTTCGTCTCGTCGATGCCGGCGACCTCGTCCCACTCGACGGCGCTCTTCGAGCGCGGGGTGATCTCCTGGGGCTTCGTCCGCGGCATCAGGCGCAGCGTCTTCCAGATCAGGAAGACGAGGAAGCCCATGAGGACCAGCGGCCCCCACGTGAGGACGTAGCTCTGGAACTCGTACCAGTCGATCCCGAGGATCCCGAGCGCGTTCATGCGGCCGCCCCCTCAGCTTCGAGGATGGCGTTGAGGGCCGCGCGCCCGACCTCGAGCTGCTCCGCGGTCGGTTCGCGGGTCGACACCAGCCGCTGGATCTCGTGGCCCAGCGAGTGCACCGCGCGACCAAGGGCCGACCCGGGCCTGCGGTCCGCGTAGGCGAAGACCTCGACTGCGCCGGAGATCCCGCCGATGCCCGCCGCCGCGCGCGGCATCGGGCCGGGGCTCTCGAGCAGCCGCTCCACGATGACCTGCCCGGCCACGGAGAAGAGCATCATCGGCGCGAGGAGGTTGGACCCGCAGCGGGCGTGCTCCTTCGGCGCCGACGCCGGGTCGAGCGAGCCGTGCTCGTAGGCGCCGATCGCCTTGTGCTCGACACCGTGGTAGGCGGCCAGGTCGCGGTCGCGAAGGGCGGCGAGCGCCGGCAGGACGCCGAGCAGCGAGGCGGTCCCCTCGCGGGCGAAGCTGGTCTTTCCCGAGCGCCGGACGAGCGCGCCCGCGGCTGTCGCCGCGGCGGCGGCGGCAAGCACGCGCCGGTCCTCGTAGGGAAGCCTCGACGACGGCAGGGCGCGGCGGACCAGCGGCAGGACGGCGAACGCCTCGGCGAGGCGCAGGGGCCCACGCAGCACCGGGAGCTGGCCGATGCGGCCGCGGCCGAGCACCGGCTTGCGTCCCGCCGCGACCTCGATCGAGCCGTCCTCTCCCCGGACCGCGGCCGACCACGAGGTCGGACCGTGGATCAGGAGGCCATTGCGGAGCGCCATGCCGCCGAGGCGGAGCGGCTCGGCCCTGGTCTCGGGCCCGGTCACGCCAGCACCTCCATGGCGATGTCGCGGAAGAATCCGGCCGCGTAGGCAACGTCGCTGGCCCTGATGCGCTCGTTGGCGCCGTGGACGAGCGGGTCGGTTTCCTCGAGCAGCATGTCCCGCTGCGGGCAGAATCCGTAAACGGTGGCCTCCGGGAACGCCCGCCGGAACCAGTTCGAGTCGCTGAAGCCCGGCATGACGATCGGCACGGCCTGCGCACCCGGGTCCGAACGCTCGACCCATCCCCGGATCGCCTCCGCGAGCTCACCGCCGGAGGCCGAGCGGTTGCCGACGTCGGCCTCGGTGAAGTCGATCTCGTGCTCCGGCAGGCCGGCGCCCCCGAGGATGTCCTCGAGGCGCTCGCGGACGTCGCCTTCCGCCTGCCCGACCGGGACGCGGCAGTCGACGAGCACCTCGGCGTGCGCGGGAATGACGTTTGCCTTCGGCGAGGCCTCCGCCTTGGTGGGCGTCAGCGTCACTCGCAGCATTGGCTCGGCGAGGTATGTGGCGACCAACGGGCTCGCCGCGCGGAGCTCCTCGACGACCGCGGCGATCTCGTCCTCGCCCGCACCGGAGAGGTCCCGTCCGAGGAGCGCGCCGAGGAACTCGACCCCCTCCGGCGTCGGCTCCAGGGCGGGCTGCTCGGCGAGCCGGCCGAGGAGCGGCGCCAGCTTCAGCAGAGCGTTCTCGCCCATGCCGGGAATCGACGCGTGCCCCGCCTGGCCGCTGGTGCGCACCTTGAAGCGGAACACCCCCTTCTCGCCGACGCAGACCGGGTAGAACCGCCGCCCCGCGACCTCGAAGGCGTTGCCGCCGCCCTCGTTGATGACGTAGTCGGCCCGCACCTTGTCGGGATGCTCCGAGCACAGCCACCGGGCCCCAAGCGTGCCTCCCGTCTCTTCGTCGGCGACGGCGGCGATCAGCAGCTCTCCCCGCGGCGGGCGCCAGCCCTCGTTCCCGAGTGCCGCGGCAGCGGCCACCTCGGCCGCGACCTGGCCCTTCATGTCCTGCGCGCCGCGCCCGCGGACCTCGCCGTCCACGGTGTCTCCGGCCCACGGGTCGAACGTCCAGTCCGCGGGGTTCGCGGTCACCGTGTCCGTGTGGCCCAGCAGGCAGAGCGTCGGCCCCTCGGCTTCGCCGGGCAGCCGGGCCAGCAGGTTCGGACGACCAGGCTCCGCGGCGAGCATCTCGCACTCGAACCCGGCGTCGGTGAGCGTCTCGGCCAGGAGCTCCTGCGCCGGCGTCTCGTTGCCCGGTGGGTTCACCGTGTCGATCCGGATCAGATCCTCGAGAAGTCCCACCGCCAACGCGCCCAGGTCCTCGCCTTTCGCGACCGTCGCGTCCATGCGACGTCACATTAGCCTGGCTCCGATTGGGGTCCACATTTCCAGGTACCGCGAATCGCGCAGTTTGGGCACCTACAAAGCGGTGATACTTGGACAAATGGACCAGCTGTTCGAGACCGGCGGCGCGGCCAGACCCACCCGAACCGGGGTACCAGCCGCCGAGGCGCCGCTGGCGGTGAGGATGCGCCCGCGAACGCTGGACGAGCTCGTCGGTCAGGCTCACCTGCTGGGCGAGGGATCCGCGCTGCGGGCGGCGATCGAGGAGGGGAATCCGCACTCCGCGGTGCTCTACGGCCCCCCGGGCACGGGCAAGACGACGCTGGCGAGGGTCATCGCGACGGCCGCCCAGGGCGCGTTCGAGGAGGAGTCCGCCGTGGCGGCCGGCCGCGCTGAGGTGAGGGCGGTCATCGCGCGCGCCGCCGAGCGCCGGAAGGGCGGCGAGCCCACGATCTTCTTCCTCGACGAGATCCACCGCTTCAACAAGGCGCAGCAGGACGCCCTGCTCCCCGCCGTGGAGGAGGGCCTGGTCACGCTGATCGGAGCGACGACGGAGAACCCCTACTTCGAGGTCAACGGCGCCCTCCTCTCGCGCTGCCAGGTCTACGAGCTTCGCGAGCTCGGCAGGGACGACGTCGAGGCGCTGATCCGCCGTGCGCTGACCGACCCCGAGCGGGGGATCGCCGCTCCGCCGGCGGTTGCCGACGACGCCATCGAGCTGATCGCCGAGCGCTCCGGCGGCGACGCGAGGGTGGCGCTCACCGCGCTCGAGCGCGCGGTGGACACGGCACGGGCGAAGGACGGCGTCGTCGACCTCGAGGCCGCCGAGGACGCGCTGCAGCGCAAGGCGATCCTCTACGACCGCGACGGCGATCGCCACTACGACTACATCTCGGCGTGGATCAAGGCAACGCGCGGCTCGGACCCCGACGCGTCCCTCTACTACCTCGCGGCAATGCTCGAGGGCGGTGAGGACCCGCGCTTCATCGCCAGGCGGATGGTCATCCTCGCCTCCGAGGACGTCGGCAACGCGGACCCGATGGCGCTGGTGGTCGCGACCGCCGCGGGGCAGGCCGTCGACCGTGTCGGCCTTCCGGAGTGCGCTCTCAATCTCGCCCAGGCGGCCACCTACCTTGCGCTCGCTCCGAAGTCCAACGCCTCGACCGTGGGGATCTCGCGGGCCAGCCGCCACGTCCGCGAGCACGGCGCGAAGCTGCCGCCCGACTACCTGCGCGACGCGCACTACCCGGGCGCCTCCCGGCTGGGGCGAGGCGAGGGCTACGTGTTTCCGCACGACGAGCCCGATGGCGTCTCGAACCAGCCCCTTCTCCCGGAGGAGATCGCCGGCGAGCGGTTCTACGAGCCGACCGACCGCGGCGCGGAGTCGGAGCTTCGCGCGCGGCTCGAGCGGCTCAGGCGGAAGCGGCAGTAGCCGTTCCGGCAGCGGTCCACCTGGGCACCGCCTCTCAGGACTGCGGTTGAAGCTGCTGTACGGCCCAGCCGTTGCCGTCCGGGTCGCTGAAGAAGACAAACGAGCCCCACGGGAAGTCCTGCACCTCGCTCACCTCGACGCCTCGCCGGAGGAGGCCCTCGCGAGTGGCGGCGGCGTCTTGCACAACCACCTGGAGTCCCTGGACGGACCCCGGCTCCATGGCCGAGAGCCCCGTGCCGATCGCGATCGAGCACGCCGAGCCCGGAGGAGTGAGCTGCACGAAGCGGAGCTCGTCGCTCACGTGGTGGTCGTGGTCGGCGTTGAATCCGGCCTTCTCCGTGTAGAAGGCCTTCGCGCGGTCGACGTCGGAAACGGGGACCTGGATCAGCTCCAGCTTCATGTCTTTCCTGCTCATGCTCGTCCTTTCGATCGTCGGGCACTGGCCCTACACTTCTTAGTACACAAGTAGCTTAGCAACTAAGATACTTATATGCCAAGACGATCCTCAAAGCATGCGCTGGTCGGCGACCTGATCTCGCAGTTCCGGGTCAGCGGGAACCAGGACCGGGCGTTCGACGCGCTCGCTGCGGTGCGGCTTGGCGTCAACGCCACCGACCTCCACTGCCTGAACATCATCGAGAACGGCGGCGGGGTCACGGCGGGGCAGCTTGCGCGGGAGGCGGGCCTGACGACGGGCGCCGTCACCGGGGTCATCGACCGCCTCGAGCGGGCGGGGTACGCACGGCGTGCGCCCGACCCCGTGGACCGCCGCAGGGTGAGCATCGAGGTCACGCCGCGCTTCCGGGAGCGCGCCGGGGAGATCTGGGGGCCGGTGGCGGGCGAGTGGCAGGAGGTCCTGGCCGCGCGGTTCAGCGTCGCCGAGCTCGAGACGATCATCGAGTTCCTGGCGGCGACGAACGAGGTCGGCGAGCGCAACATCGAACGGCTCGGGACCGAGGGCGGGCGCTGAGCGCCGGGCCCCGCGCGTCACCGCAACTCCGCTGCTGCGGCGGTGTTTCCAGGGACGCAAACGACTAGCCAGGGAGGTGTGCCAGATGCGCGCACTTTGGACGAAGGTGGGGATCGCGACGGCCGTATGCCTGTTCGCGTTCGCCTCAGCGGCCGCGGCGCTGACCATTCTCGGAACCCCCGGTGACGATCACATCGTTGGGTCCAGGGGAGACGATCGCATCGCCGCGAGAGCCGGCAACGACACCGTTCACGCACTCGCCGGAGATGACAGGGTGAACGCCGGGCCGGGCGACGACAGGGTGGCCGGAGGCCCCGGCCGTGACCGGATCACGGGCGAGGACGGCAACGACACGGTCAACGGCGGCTCGGGCCGCGACCGGATCGACGGCGGCAAGGGCATGGACACGCTCGTCGGCGCCGAGGACGAGGACCGGATGCTCGGCGGCGCCGACGCCGACCAGATGTCCGGTGGGGACGACGAGGACGCCCTGATCGGGAACGCGGGCGACGACACCATGAAAGGCGGGCCCGGCGACGATCGCCTGGCCGGATTCTCAGGAGCCGACACCGAGTTCGGCGGATCGGGCGATGACCGCCTCTACGGCCGCACGAAAGCGGACCTGCCGCTTCCGGGCGTCGACTCGCTCGACGGCGGCACCGGTGACGATGTCCTCCACGCCCGCGATGGCGAGCCGGACAACATCACCTGCGGCGACGGGAATCGCGACAAGGCGATCCTCGACAACGTCGACGTCATCACCGACGCGACGCCGGAGAACCCCAACGGCTCATGCGAGAAGGTGCGCCGAGCCGACCCGCAGCCGGGCGACCCGGGCGATCCCGCCCTGGCCGGCTGACCACAACCAGCGACCACTCCACAGTGCCGGGGTCAGGCACCCTTTGTTAAGGGTGCCTGACCCCCTTTATGATCGCCGCATGGGCGAGCTTCAGTCCTTCAACCCCGCCACGGGGGAGCTCATCGGGACGGTTCCGACGATCGAGCCGGCCGACGTCGAGGGAGTCGTCGCCGACGTCGCCGAGGTTCAGCCCTTCTGGGCCGAGCTGTCCGCGGCCGACCGGGCTCGGTACCTGCGCCGGGCCGCGGACGTGCTGGTGGAGGAGTGCGACGACGTCGCGGCGCTCCTGACCAGCGAGCAGGGCAAGCCGCTCACCGAGAGCTACACGATGGAGGTCGTCCCGACGATCGACGTGCTGCGCTGGTGCGCTGAGAACGGGCCGAGGATCCTCGAGGACGAGAACCTGCCGATGGGCCAGGCGCTGTTCGCCACCAAGCGGGCGAAGCTCACCTACGAGCCGCTCGGCGTCATCGGGGTCATCTCGCCCTGGAACTACCCGTGGTCGATCCCGTTCGACGAGGTCGTCATCGCCCTCGCCGCAGGCAACGGCGTCGTCCTGAAGCCCGCCAGCCTCACGCCGCTGCTCGGCGAGCGGATCCGCGACGTCCTGCAGCGGGCCGGGATCCCCGAGGGCCTCGTCAGGGTCGTCCACGGAGGTGGCCGGATCGGCGAGGCGATCTGCGAGGCAAAGGGGGTGACCAAGGTCTTCTTCACCGGCTCCGTCGAGGTGGGCCGCCACGTCGGCGAGGTCTGCGCCCGCAACCTGAAGGGCTCGGTGCTGGAGCTCGGGGGCAAGGACCCGCAGATCGTCTGCGCCGACGCAGACCTCGCCAACGCGATCTCCGGCGCGGTCTGGGGCGGCTTCGCCAACGCCGGCCAGACCTGCTCGGGGATCGAGCGCACTTACGTGGTCAGCGATGTCGCCGACGCCTTCATCGACGGGGTGGTCGCCGAGACGAAGCGGCTCGAGGTCGGCGATCCCGCGGGTTGGGATACCGAGATCGGCCCGATGGTCTCCGAGGACCAGTACGACATCGTCTGCGAGCTGATCGACGACGCCACGCGCAACGGCGCCGAGCTCGTGTGCGGCGGCCCGCGCGAGATGGATGGCCTCCCCGGCAAGTTCATCGCGCCGGCGGTGCTGACGGGCGTCGAGCCCGACATGCGGATCATGCGCGAGGAGATCTTCGGGCCCGTCCTCCCGATCACCGTCGTCGCCGACGAGGTCGAGGCGCTCGAACGCGCCAACGACTCGCAGTTCGGGCTTGGCGCGTCGGTGTGGACGAAGGACCGCGCGAAGGGCGAGCGCATCGCAAGGCGCCTGGAGTCCGGGATGGTGTGGATCAACGACCACTCGTTCACCCACGCCGCCTGCCAGTGCTCGTGGGGCGGCGTGAAGGACTCCGGGATCGGGCGTTCGCACTCCAAGTTCGGCTTCTATGAGTGCGTCAACGTGAAGACGGTCTCCTGGGAGCCGGGGATGACGCGCGACCTGTGGTGGCAGCCGTACGACCGCACGCTCGGCGAGGCGCTGCAGGCCTCGGTCAAGCTCCTCTACGGGCGCAACGGCGCGCGTGTGAGGGCCCTCGGCGAGGGCATCGTGCCCCTCGCGAAGGTCACCGCCCGAACGCTTCGGAAGGGGAGCTAGTGATGCGCACGGTGCGGCACGCGCTTTGTCTCCTGACGGTCGCCGCCGCGACGTGCGCGTTCGGCGTGAGCTCCGCCGCAGCCGACTTCGACTTCACGTTCGACTCGAACAACCAGGGCTGGCTCAGCAATCAGGGCGGCGAGAACGACGGCCCCGCCAACTGGTCGAGCACCGCAGGGAACCCCGGCGGGGCGCTCTCCCTGACCGATGGCTCGGCGACCGGGCTCGCTTACTGGACGTCGCCGGTGCCCGCCACGACGGACCTCTCAGGGCATTACGGGGGCACCCTGAGCATCGACGTGAAGTCCAGCGCCACCTGGACGCAGAACTTCGGCGTCGCCCTGCTTGGCCCCAACGACACCGAGTACTGCGCCCCGAGCCCGATCACGCCCGACAACACGGCCTTTCAGACCGCTCACTACACGCTGGACGCGAGTCACCTGCGTCAGGGCAACAGCTTCTGTTCCGGGACGGTCACCCCGGAAGAGGTGGCAGAGCTCCTGCACGATTTCCAGGGAATCCGCCTCCCCGGCGAGAACGCTGCCAACTCGGGCGAGACGACGATCGTCGACAACGTCCACATCACCGGGGGCGAAGCTCCCCCCGTGACCAAGGTGGTTCGCGCCCTCTCGCTGTCCTACAGCAAGAAGAAGAAGTCGTTCAAGGGCAGGCTTCTGGCGCCACAGGATCCCGTCGACTGCGCAGCCCCCCAGAAGGTCGGCGTCTACCGGCGCAGACCGGGCCCCGACCACAAGCTCGGCAGCCCGATGACCGACTCGAGTGGCGCCTACAAGCTGAAGAGGGCCGGCAAGAGAGGCAGCTACTTCGCCAAGATCGCGTCATTCATGGGCGATCTGACGACCAAGTGCGCGGCCGCGAAGTCGACCACGGTCCACCTCGGCTGATCCAGCCCTTGAACCGCATCCACAACCTGATCTGCTCCTCGGGCTGGTGGGCCCGCCGGGTCGAGGGCGAGCTGATTCCCTGGGGCGTCGGCTCGGCCGAGCTGGGCGACGACGTCCTCGAGATCGGCCCGGGGTTCGGCGCCACCACCGAGGTGCTCGCGAGACGGCCGGGGCGGCTGAGCGTGCTCGAGCTCGACCCGGGCTACTGCGAGCGCCTCCGGGGGAAGCTGGATGGTGACGTGGAGGTCACCGAGGGCGACGCGACGAGGATGCCGTTCGACGCGAACCGGTTCAGCGGAGCGGTCTGTTTCACGATGCTCCACCACATCCCTTCGGCCGAGCTCCAGGACAGGGCGTTCGCCGAGGTCGCCCGCGTGCTGCGCCCGGGCGGCGTCTTCGCCGGCACGGACAGCATCGGCACCGGGCCCCTCTTCAGGGCGATCCATGTTGGCGACACGCTCCAGCCCATCGACCCGGACGGCTTGCCGGGGCGCCTCGAGTCGGCCGGGTTCGAGGAGCCGAAGGTCGCGCCGAGCGGCGGCTCGTTCCGGTTCCGGGCGCGAAAGCCCAGCGTCTGAGCCGCTTTCCGGGACAATCCATCCCGTGTCCACCACCACCGCCGATCGCGAGGCTGGGCTGTCGCAACCGGAGGGTGCGACGGCGCCGGCGATCGAGCTCGAGGGCCTGGTTCGCGAGTACGACGAGGTTCCGGTCCTCGCCGGCGTCGACCTGAAGCTTGCGCCGGGAGCCACCCTCGCCGTCCTCGGGCCGAACGGCGCGGGAAAGACCACGCTCCTGCGCATCCTCGCGACGCTGCTGCGGCCGACGGCGGGCAGCGTGCGCGTCCTGGGCCACGAGCTGCCCGGCGACCGGTGGCGGGTGCGGGGCCGCGTCGGCTACCTCGGCCACGAGCCAATGCTCTACCGCGAGCTGACGGTGGCCGAGAACCTGACGCTCCAGGCGAGGCTTCACAGGGTGGCGGAGCCGCAGCGGCGAATCGCCGCGCTGCTCGACGCCGCCGGCATCGCGGCCCGGGCAGACCAGCGCGTGCGCGAGCTGTCGGCCGGCCTCGTCCAGCGCGCCGCGGCCTGCCGCGCGGTCCTGCACGACCCCGGCCTGCTGCTCCTCGACGAGCCGGCCTCGCACCTGGACCCGGCGGCCGCCGAGAGCATCGAGGCCCTGCTCGCCTCCAAGCCGGGGCGGACCACCGTGATGGTCAGCCATGACATCGGCGCGGCGCTGGCGGCCGCCGAATGCGTCCTCCTGCTGCGCGCGGGCGGGTCGGTGGCGTTCAGCGGGCCGTCGAGCGGGCTCTCGGAGGGCGACGCGCGGGCCCTGTTCGGAGGCTCGGCGTGAACGCCTTCCGCGCGATGCTGGGCAAGGACCTGCGAGTGGAGCTGCGGACCATGGAGTCGGTTCCCGCGATGGCCCTGTTCGCGGTCACCACCTTCATCGTCTTCCGCTACGGCCTCGATCGCGAGAGCCTCGCGGGCAGCCTGGCGGCGGGCGTGCTGCTCGCGACCGTCCTGTTCGCGGCGATCCTCGCCATCAACCGCCTGTTCGTCGCGGAGCGCGACGAGGGCGGCTTCGACGCCTTCCGCCTGGCGCCGGTCGATCCCGCGAGCCTGCTGGCCGCGAAGGCAGCGGCGATCGTCATCTACCTCGTGGCGCTCGAGCTCATCGCGGTGCCCGTCTTCGCCGCGTTCTTCCTCGACGGCGTCTCGGGGCTCGCGCCGCTCGCCGCGGTTCTGCTGCTGGCCGATGCCGGCCTTGCGATCACCGGCTCGCTGATCTCCTCGATGGCGGCGAACTCGCGCGCGAGGGACGTCCTCGTCCCGCTTCTCCTGCTGCCGCTCTCGATCCCGCTCGTGGTCGCGGCGGCCAAGGCATCGGCCCTGGCGCTGGACGCCGGAGGCCCTTCATACGCCGGCTTCGGCAAGTGGCTGGCGGTGCTCGCTCTTTACGATATGACGTTCGCCGCGATCGGCTACGGCGTCTTCGAGTTCGTCATCGAGGACTGATCGCGGCGCCTTGCTCGTGAAGGGACCAAGCCTCAGAACCCTCTCGATCCTCGCCGTCGTGGCGATCGCGGCCGGCTACGCGCTGGTCTTCTTCTACGCGCCGAACGACGCCGACCAGGGCTTCGTCCAGAAGATCTTCTACCTCCACGTGCCGCTCGCCATCGTCGCCCTCTGCGGCTTCGTGGTGGCCGCCTACCACGCGATCCAGCACCTGCGCACCGGCGACTCCAAGCACGACGCCCGCTCCTACGTCTCGATCCACATCTCCGTGATCTTCGGGGTGGCCGTGCTGATCACGGGCTCGATCTGGGCCCGGGCCTCGTGGGGCAAGTGGTGGGTGTGGCAGGAGCCGACCCTGGTCAGCTTCCTGATCGTCTTCCTCCTCTACTGCACGTACTACCCGCTGCGCTACGCGATCGCCGACCGGGAGCGCCAGGGCCGCTACGCATCGGTGTTCGCGATCACCGCCGGAGCCTTCGTGCCGCTCAACTTCCTGGCCGTGCGGCTTGCCCAGCCGCTGGTCCATCCGCGGGTGTTCGCGACCGCGAACGGCGGGCTGACCGGCTCGATGGAGCTGACCTTCGTGGTCTGCCTCGCGGCCATCGCACTGCTCTGGCTGGTCATGGTGCGCTTCGAGCTGGCGTCGAAGGCGGCCCGTGGCAAGGTCTCGCGCCTGCGTCGCGCGCTCGAGGGCGGCCCGGTCCCGGCAAGCGGCTCGCGGATCGCGCCGAGCGTGCCGTCCGAGGCGGGCTCGCTGTGATCTCCGCCGTGCTTGCGGCCACCCCCGCGATCCCGCTGCACGAGGCCGGGAAGTACGTGGCCGGCGCCTACGTGGTCTTTCTCGCGCTGCTCGTGATCTACATCGCGATCATGGCGACCCGCCTCGCTCGTCTCGACCGCGAGCTTGACGGCCTCGCCGAGCTTGCGGAGCGAAACGCCGAGCCTCAGGCCCCCGATCCCGAGCGGGAGGAGGTTCCGGCGTGAGTGAATTGGTCGCGCTGGGCATCTCGCACAAGACGGCGCCGCTGGAGCTCCGCGAGCGCCTCGCACTGCCCGAGGGTCGGGCGGTTGGTGTCCTGCGCGAGCTGACCGAGGTGGCGGAGGTCCAGGAGGCAGCGGCCATCTCAACCTGCAACCGGACGGAGCTCTACCTCTACGCGGCGGACCCGGTGGGCGCGGAGTCCAGGGCCCTCGGCGTGCTCGCCCGTGAGGCGGAGACGCGGCCGACCGAGCTCGTGGGCCACCTCTACTCCCTCCACGGGATGGACGCGGCGGAGCAGCTCTTCCGCGTGAGCGCGGGGCTCGACTCGATGATCGTCGGCGAGGCGGAGGTCCAGGGCCAGGTCAAGCGCGCCTACGAGCTCGCCCTGGTGGAGGGGGCGACCGGCCCCGTCCTCAACCGGCTGTTCCGCGGCGCCCTCAGCGCCGGCAAGCGCGCCCGCTCCGAGACAAGGATCTCCGAGCGCGCGATGTCCGTCCCGACGGTGGCCGTCGAGCTCGCCCAGCGCACGCTCGGCGACCTCGCCGAGCGCCGCGTGCTCGTGGTCGGCGCCGGCGAGACGGCTGAGCTCACCGCGCGGGCGCTTGCCGCGAAGGGAGTTGAGGCGGTCTTCATCGCCAACCGGCGGTACGACCGGGCGATCGGCCTCGCCGCCAAGTTCGGCGGCGCCGCGGTGCGCTTCGAGGAGCTGCCCGAGCAGATGGGGGCCGCCGACATCGTGGTCTCCTCCACGAGCTCCCCGCACAGCGTGATCGAGTTCGAGGGCCTGACCGAGGTGATGCGCCTGCGCGGGGGCGCGCCGCTCCTGCTGATCGACCTCGCGGTTCCCCGCGACATCCATCCGTCCTGCCGCGACGTCGGCGACGTCACCCTCTACGACATGGACGACCTCCAGGCGCTCGTCGAACGCAACGCTTCGGGTCGCGAGGCCGAGGCGCAGCGCGCGACGATGCTCCTGCACAGCGAGCTCGGCCGGTTCGAGCGGTGGATGGCCACCCAGGACGCGGTGCCAACCGTCGCCGCGCTGCGGCGGCGGGCCGACGAGGTGGTCCAGGGCGTCCTCGCCGAGAACGAGTCGAGGTGGGAGAGCCTTTCCGCCGCCGATCGCGAGCGGGTGGAGGCGATGGCCCGGGCGATCGCCTCCCGCCTGATGCACGAGCCGACCCTGCGCCTGAAGCGCGCCGCCGGCGAGGAGGACGAGTACACGTACGTCCACGCGCTTCGCGAGCTCTTCGGCCTGGATCCCGAGACGGCCCCCCTCGAGGACGCGGACGCCGAGGTTCGCCAGCTCCGCCGCGAGCCGTGAGGCTCGCCACACGCGGCAGCGCGCTGGCGCTCGCGCAGGCTGAGCTCGTGGCGAACGCGCTCGGCGGCGCCGAGATGGTGGTGGTCCGCTCGCGCGACGGGGAGGTCGGCGACAAGTCGCGCTTCGTCAGCGCTGTGGAGGACGCCCTGCTGGCCGGGGAGGCCGATCTCGGCGTCCACTCCGCCAAGGACCTGCCCGGCGAGCTCGCGCCGGGCCTCGCGCTGGCCGGCGTGGCCGGGCGGGAGGCGCCGCACGACGCCTGCGTCTGCGCGGCGAGCTCGCTCGGCGAGCTGCCGGATGGGGCGACCGTCGGCACCGCGAGCCTCCGGCGGCGCTCCCAGCTCCTCGCGATGCGGCCCGATCTGCGTGTCGAGGAGCTCCGCGGGAACGTCGACACGCGGCTCGGCCGCCAGGCGCAGGGCGACTTCGACGCGATCGTCCTGGCGGCTGCCGGCCTCGAGCGCCTCGGGCGCGCCGAGCACATCGCGTTCCGCTTCGAGGTCGGCGACGTCGTGCCGGCGCCCGGCCAGGGGACCCTGGCGCTGGAGGCGCGCGCGGACGACGCGGAGGCCCGCGAGGCGGTTGCGGCGATCACGGCGCCCGACGCCCTCGCCGAGCTCACCGCGGAGCGCGCCGCCGTGAGCGTCCTGGACGCGAGCTGCGCCACGCCGGTCGGCGTCTGCGCCCGGCTGGACGGTGGCCGGCTCGAGCTCCACGCCTACGCGGGCCTTCCGGACGGTTCGGAGTGGGTCCGCGACCGGCTCGAGGGCGACGCGGAGGACCCGGCCGCACTCGGCACGGAGCTGGGCGAGCGGATGCTGGCCGCGGGCGCGCGGGGCATCCTGGAGCGGGCGGCGGCGTGAGCGCCCGGCCGGGAGTCGTCTACCTCGTGGGTTCCGGGCCCGGCGATCCGGGTCTCATGACCGTGCGCGCGAAGGAGCTGCTGGCAAGCGCCGACGTCGTCGCCCACGACCGGCTGACGCCGCCGGGGTTCCTCGCCGGCGTGAGGGAGGACGCCACCGTCATCGACGTCGGCAAGCCCGCGGGGCACGCCGGCCTGGACGCGACCGCCGCGCAGCGGAGCATCGAGGAGATCCTCGTCGAGCACGCGAAGGCGGGGCGCAGCGTCGTCCGCCTGAAGGGCGGCGACCCGTTCGTCTTCGGGCGCGGCGGCGAGGAGGCGGAGGCGCTGGTGGGCGCCGGCGTGCCCTTCGAGATCGTCCCGGGAGTGACGGCCGGCGTCGCGGTGCCCGCCTACGCCGGCATTCCGGTGACGCATCGCGAGGACTCCTCCGCGGTCGCCTTCGTGACGGGGCACGAGGACCCGGCGAAGGACGACTCGGCGCTCGACTGGGACGCGCTGGCCCGCTTCCCGGGGACCCTCGTCCTGTACATGGGCGTCCGGAACCTGGAGGCGATCGCGGCGCGCCTCGTCGCAGCCGGCAGGGACGCGGCGGAACCCGCGACCGTGATCCAGAACGGCACCCTCGCAGCGCAGCGCAGCGTGGTCGCGTCGCTCGGCGAGCTCGCCGCCGCGGCCGAGGCCGCCGGCATCAGGGCCCCGGCGATCGTCCTCGTCGGGAACGTGGCCCGGCACGGCGAGACGCTCGCCTGGCTCGAGGCGCGTCCCCTCCACGGGAGATCGGTGGTCGTGACCCGGGCCCGCGCGCAGGCCGGCGAGCTCTCCGCGCGGCTGACCGAGCTCGGCGCCGAGGTGATCGAGCTGCCCGTGATCCGGATCGTTCCCAGGCTCGACACGCCCGAGGTCGCCGACGCTCTCGCGTCCCTGCACGCCTACGCGCTGGTGTGCTTCACCAGCGTCAACTCGGTCGAGCTCCTGTTCGAGGCGATGGAGGCGCGGGGCCTCGACGCGCGAGCGCTCGCCGCCGCCACGGTGGCCGCCGTCGGGAAGGCCACGGCCCGGGCACTTCGCGGGCGTGGCGTTCTTGCCGACATCGTTGCCGAGCGGGCCGTGGCTGAGGGCCTCATCGAGGCGCTCGAGGGGCTCGACCTGGCGGGGAAGCCGGCGCTTCTCCCGCGCGCCGCCACGGCGCGCGGCGAGCTGCCGGACGCCCTGCGCGCCCGCGGCGCCGAGCTCGACGTCGTGGCTCTCTACGAGAACGTCGCCGAGGAGGTCTCCGTGGGGGACGCCGCCGCGGTTGCGGGCGCGGACTACGTCACCTTCACCTCCTCCTCGACCGTGACCAACCTCGTCGAGGCACTCGGCGAGCGCTTCCCGGCGACGGCGCGGTTGATCTCGATCGGGCCGATCACCAGCGCGACCGCGAGGGAGGCGGGTCTCGAGGTGCACGTGGAGGCGACCCGCCACGACATCGGAGGCCTGGTGGAGGCGCTCCTCGCGGACGCCGCACGCTGACGCTCGCCGTAGGCTTGCGCGGTGGCCCGGCCGATCACCTTCCTCTCCGACTACGGCCAAGACGACTCGTTCGCCGGGGTCTGCAGGGCGGTCATCGCCGGAATCGCGCCCGACGCGAGCGTCATCGACCTCACGCACGGCATCGCGCCCCAGGCCGTTCGCCAGGGAGCGCTCGTGCTCGCCGGAGCGCTGCCGTTCGCCCCGGCCGGGGTGCACCTCGCGGTGGTCGATCCGGGTGTGGGCACCGAGCGGCGCGCCATCGCCGTGGAGACGAGCGACGGGCGGCTGCTGGTCGGCCCGGACAACGGGCTGCTCTCACCCGCGATGGAGCGCTTCGGGGGCGCCGCGGCCGCCGTCGAGATCTCCAAGTCTCCGCTGCGCCTCGAGCCGGTCTCGGCGACGTTCCATGGCCGCGACGTCTTCGCCCCCGTGGCCGCTCACCTCGCCAACGGCGTGGCCCTGGCGGATGCCGGCGAGCCCGTTGACCCCGCCGGGATCGTCGGCCTCGTCCTGCCGACGGCCACGGTCGAGGACGGCCGCGTCGTCTCCCACGTCCTCTACGCGGACCGGTTCGGCAACCTCGGGATCGATCTCGCCCCCGATGACCTGCCGGCCGCCGGCCTGGAGCCGGGGGCGGGGTTCACGGCCATCGCCGGTGCCGTGGAGCGCGCCGGAACCGTCGCGCGCACCTTCGGCGACGTGGCGCCGGGCCAGCTCATCCTCTACCGCAACGCGATCGACGCGATGACGCTGGCCGTCAACCGCGGGAGCGCGGCGGCCGAGCTGAACCTCGCGCCGGAGGACCAGGTCCTCCTCGTCCCGGCATGAGCCCTGGGTTCGGCGCGCCGCGCCTGCACCTGCGGGTCACGAGCTCCACGAACGACAGGGCTCGCGAGCTCGTGGAGGCGGGAGCGCCCACGGGCACGGTCGTCACCGCCGCCGAGCAGACCGCCGGCAGGGGCCGCACCGGCCGGCGCTGGAGCGCGCCCGCCGGAGCCGCGCTGCTCACGACCGCCGTGCTGCGCCCGCTCGGCGCCGAGCACCGGCTCCTGCCGCTCGCGGTCCCGCTCGCCGTCTGCGAGGCGGTCGAGTCGGTTGCGCCCGTCGCGTGTGCCGTGAAGTGGCCGAACGACGTCTGGATCGAGGAACGCAAGGTCAGCGGCGTCCTGATCGAGGCGCGGCCGCCCGAGTGGGCCCTGATCGGCGTCGGCGTCAACCTCGCGATCCCCGACGACGCGTATCCGGACGACCTGCGCTGGCCCGCGACCTCGGTCGGGAACGGGGTCGGCGCGGAGGCGATGCTCGCCGCTCTCTGCGAAGCCCTGTCGCGCTGGGTGGAGGCGCCGCCGGCCGGCGTCCTGGCCGAGTTTCGCGCTCGTGACGCGCTGCGCGGCCGCGAGATCGCCTGGGACGGGGGCGAGGGCACGGCCATGGGCATCGACGACGACGGCGACCTGGTGGTCGAGTCGGCCGGCGGGCGCGTCACCCTCGGCGCCGGGGAGGTATCGCTTCGCGTGGGGTGAACGTCAGCGGCTGACGGCTCTCGCGGCTTCGGCCTGGGGCTTGGGGGTCACGGATTCGGGGGTCCCGGACCCCCGCTTCGGGCCGAACACCCAGAGACGCAGCGCCGCGAACCGCAGCACGGTCCCGAGCACGTTCGCCGCGCACAGCGCCAGCAGCTCGACCACGGCGGGCGCCCCGGGCGCGATCAGGTCCAGCAGGGCGAGCGTGCCTGTTGTCAGCGCGAGGCAGACGGCGAAGACCGCAAGCCCCTGGGCGTGGTGGCGCACGGCGTCGCGCCTGCCCCTGCGCCCGAACGTGAGGCGCCGGTTGGCGGCGTTGTTGGCGATCGCGCTGAGCCCCAGGGCGAGCGCGTTGGCCGACCACGGCCCCATGACGCCACGCAGCGCCAGGTACAGGAGGGCGTAGAGAACCGTGCTCGCCGCACCGACGCCGGCGAATCGAGCGAGCTGGCTCGTGGGCCCGAGCGGCTCGAGTACCGAGGCGCCGCGGGACTCGGAGCTCTCGAGCCGGCCGACTGGGACCTCGTGAACGCGCAGCCCGTTGCGCTGCGCCAGCATCAGGAGCTCGGTGTCGAAGAACCAGCCGTGATCCTCGACGCCGGCAAGCAGCTCGTTCACGACCTCGGCCCGCCCGGCCTTCAACCCGCACTGGGCGTCCGTGAAGCGGCTTCGGAACACCGCGCGAAGGATCCGGTTGTAGCCGCGCGAGATCTGCTCGCGGCCCGTGTCGCGCTGTCCTCGCGACCCCGGGGCAAGCCGCGTCCCGATCGCCAGGTCGCTGTGGCCGGAGATGAGCGGCGCGACGAGCGCGAGAAGGGCCTCGGGCCCGGGGGAGAGGCCGACGTCCATGTAGGCGAGCACGTCGGCGTCGCTCGCCGACCAGACGCGGCGGAGAGCCCGTCCGCGGCCCTTCTCCTCGAGATGCATGGCCCGCACCCCGTCGAGGCGGCGCTCCAGCTCGCGGGCGGCCACGAGAGTCCCGTCGGAGCCGCCGTTGTCCGCGATCGTGATGCGGGAGGCGAACGGAAGGTTGCGCAGGTGATCGTGCAACCGGGTGACGGTCTCCGTGAGGGCCCGCTCCTCGTTGTGCACGGGCACGACGATCTCGACGAGGGGCCGGCGGGGCGTGATGGGGTCGGACACGGGAGCTACTTCAGCACGCGGCGCCGGGACGCGCCCAGCGCCTGGAGCGCGCGGCTACCCGCGGGCCGCGCGGATGGCCCTGATCGCTGCCAGCGCCACCCACAGGGCGGTGACCAGGAAGTACGTGGCGTCGAACGTCCGGTGCCAGCGCACCGCGCCGTCGCGAATCTCGATTGCGCCCGATGGCCAGGCCATCAGGCCGTAACCGCCGCCAAACGCCGCCGCCTGCTCGCCGTCGGGGGAGGCGTCGTTGCCGCCGAGCCCGCCGCCGCCGAGCACGGTCGCCGCCGGGATGACGGTGACGCCGTCGCGCTCGACAGGCTCGCCGTAGACGGTCCCGGCGCTCAGGGCCTTTCGGAGCGTCTTGAACGCGCGTTGCGGGTCCACGCCATCCGGGTTTCGGGCCGCAGGCCGGTCCTCCTGCCGGTGGCCGATTCCCGGCGTCGACAGCCCGCGCTCAGGCGGCGTGGTCGCTGTCGCCCTTGGCGCCGGCTGGCTTGCTGCTCTCGGCCGGCTCCTCGGGCTGGAGCCGCTCGCGCTCGCGCTCGGCGGGCTCTGAGTCCTCGCCGTCGCCCTTGCCGCGGCGCCGGCGGCGCTTGCCGCCGGACTTCGGGAAGTTGCGAAGGAGCTCCCTGGCGACCGCGGACGGCTTGCGGGCCATCCGCATGCGGGCCCCGCGCAGGACCTCCTCGGCCTCCGGCGTGTGCGCCACGGCGGCGGCGAGCAGCGAGATCGCCAGCCGGCGGTCTTGCTGGCGGGCCGCGCTGACGAGCCGGCGGGCGTTGCGCCCGTGCGCGCGGCCGGAGGAGTTGACGAACAGCCCGAGCAGGCGTTTGGTCTCGGGCCAGCGCTGGACCGCGTACTGCTCGTGGAGCTCGCGGGTGACGGCGGCGAGACGCCACACCCAGGCCTGCGCCTGGTCGCGGCGGCCGATGCGCCGCTCGGCCAGCGCCTGAAGCAGCACCTTGGCGCCGGAGCGCCGCTCGTCGCGCGACCAGGTCGCGACCACGTCGACGCAGTCGTCGAAGGGCTCGGCCTCGCGCATGGCGGCGATCTCGCCGAGCGCCTTCAGCCGCAGCTGGTGGTTGCGGTTGCGCTGGACGCAGGTCACGAGGAAGCGCCGGCGGAGCTCCCGCGCCTCGTCGTGCTGGATCATCGCCTTGGCGCGCCGCCAGTTGCTTGCGGTTACGCGGGCCCCGGCGAGTGCGGCCCAGGCGTGCTGCTCGGAGTAGTTCAGGTTCTCGACGGCGATCCGCCAGAGCTCGCGCTCGAGCACCGCGAGGCGCCGCTCCGGCTGGTCGGAGACCGGGACGACCCGGCGCTCCACGCGGACTCGCCGGCCGCGTCCGCGACGCACCGGCCCAACGACGATCGCCCCGCCGCGGTACACGTCGCGGTCGAGAAGGCTGTGGAGGGTGACGATCGTCTCGTCGTGGGTGGTCGCCGGGTGCACGAAGTCGATGACCAGGCCGGACTCCTTGCCCGGGTTTCGGCGGGTGACACGGCCGACGCGCTGCTGGTAGACGCGCCGCGAGGCGGTGGGCGCCAGGTGCATGCAGATCGTCGCGCGCGGCGAGTTCCAGCCCTCCGCGAGGAGCATCGCGTTGCAGAGCACGTCCACCTCGCCGCGCTCGAAGGCCGCGAGGATCTCGGCCAGCTCGCGCTTCGGCGTCTCGCCGGACACCGCCTGCGCGTTGATGCCGGCTTCGCGCAGCGCCACCGCGACGTTGTTGGCGTGCTTGACGCCCGCCGTGTAGAGGACACCCGGCACCTTGCGGAACCGCGACTTGTAGAGGTCCGCGATCGCCACGTTGAACGGCCCCTGGTCGAGGAGCTTGGCGAGCTCCTCCTGATCGAAGTCCTGGTCGACCTCGCCGCGGCGAAGCGGCACCTTGGCGAGCGTCCGGACGCCCGGCCCCGGGGGTATCCGGAGGCAGCGAAGCGGCGCGATGACGCCGCGCCGGGCTGCCTGGGCAAGGTCGAATCGCGATGTCTGCGTGGGGAAGAGGTCGGCGACGTGCCGCGCGATGAGCGCGCCGGTGGCCGTCATCCCGATGAACACGGGCCCCGGCCACTGGCGGATGCAGGCGCTGGTCTTCTCGCCGAGTGCGGTGTGGGCCTCGTCGCAGATTACGATCGAGTAGGCGTCGGACACGCGGCCCGCGTTGCGGACGAACCACTGGTAGGTCTCGACGGTGACCGGGCCGTAGGGGTGGTCGGCGCCGTCGAGAAGAGGTGGCGACAGGCGCTCCGCGTACCCGCGGTCGGAGATCTCGCCGATGAACTGGTCAACGAGGTTGCGCCGGTGGGTCAGGATGAGGATCCCGCCGGTTCGCGAGGCGTCGATGAACCCGACCGCTGCGACGGTCTTGCCGGCGCCGGTCGCGTGCTCGAACCAGAAGCGATGGCTTGCGCCGGGGTCCTCCGGGGCTTCGGTGACGACCTCCTCGTCCTCCGACTCCGGATCGACCCAGTCCTGCGGCTCCTCGTCGGGAGCAAGCTCCTCGTCCGCGAGCTCGTCGTCGGCGTCCGTGGCGGTGCCGTTGGCGCCGGCGCCGTTCGCCCCGTTGGCGGCGACGGCGGGAGTTGATGCGGACTCCAGCTCGGGTGCCTCGCGCTTCGCGCCGTTCGAGCGGCCGTTCGAGCCCGGCTCCTCGATCTCGGAGACCAGCGCCGCCAGCGTGCCGGAGAGAGCGTCGACCTGGTGGTCGTTGAGCTCGGCGCCGTCGTTCAGCGTGGGTGTCTCGGCGTCGAGCACGCGCTCGAGCCCCAGCATCAGCGAGTAGGTGCGCCGCCACTCCATCGAGGGCGCGTCGAGCCCCTGGTCGAGCTCGGCCAGGGCGTCGACGACGGCGCGGTGGCGAGCCGTGCCCGGCGGGAGGTCCTCGGGCCCCTCGCCCTCGAGCAGGATCGGCTCGCGAACGAACTTCGCCGCTCGCTCGATCTCGTCGTTTGGCAGCCGCGTGGCCTCGCCCGCGGCAACTCCGGATGTTTCAGACATGGAGACTCTTTGGGGCGCTCCAATACGCGCGGGTGCGGGACGGAAGCGCAGTAAGCTCAGGTGGAGTTCCCGGCGGCTCTCCTCGTGTTACCCCTCTGGTGAGCCGACGGTCTCCGCGGTCCGGATGAACCAGGGGACCGGCAGGAAAAGTACCACTCCCTCGATCTGATGCAAGCTTCCCCGAATCGACGCCAGCGAGCGTTCGCCCTGCTCGCGGTGCTGGCCGCGCTGGCCGCGGCGGGATGCGGCGGGTCTTCGACCTCGCCCTCCAAGGGGCCCGACTACGCGTCGGCTCTGAAGAAGGCGCCGCCCCAGCTCGCCGCGATCTATCAGCAGACGGACTACGGGAAGAGCCCCGCGATACTCGACTCGGGGCTCGACGGGCTCGATGCCCAGCTGGCCAAGCTCAAGGGGTCCTACCCGGCGGTCGTCAACGCGTGGGGCTCGTGGTGCGTTCCGTGCCGCCAGGAGTTCCCGTACCTGCAACAGGCGTCCGCGAAGTTCGGCGGGAAGGTGGCGTTCCTCGGCATCGACGCCCTCGACCAGACCGACGCGGCGAAGACGTACCTCGAGGACTCGCCCGTTCCCTACCCGAGCTACGCGGACCCGAGCGGCGACGTGAAGGGCAAGTACAGCCTGGTCGGGATGCCCTCAACGCTCATCTACGACAAGTCGGGGAAGCTCGCCAACACCCACCAGGGACCCTGGACCTCCGAGTCCGAGCTGGCCGCGGCGATCAACCAGTACGCCAAGTAGCCGCAGGCGGATAATTCACACCATGCGTTTGCGGGTCCTACTGCTCGCTGCCCTCGCGCTTTCGGCCGGCGCGGCGCTTGCGAGCGTCTCCGCGCCGGCGACCGGCGAGCGGAGCTCGCCGGTCGCCTACTCCATCCAGCTGCAGGCGGACATCGACCCCGCTACGCAGAAGTGGATCTCGAGCGCCCTCGACGACGCGGCGAGCCAGGACGCCGCGCTCGTGATCATCCGCCTCGACACCCCGGGCGGCCTGGTCGACTCGCTGCGGGCGATCGTGCAGGACATGCAGGCGGCGCCGATGCCGGTCGTGGTCTACGTCTCGCCCAACGGCGCCCGCGCGGCGTCGGCAGGCGCCTACATCACCGAGGGCGCCGACGTGGCGGCCATGGCGCCGGTGTCGAACATCGGCTCGGCGACCCCGATCTCGATCTCGACCACAGGCTCCGAGTCCGACCTGGACCGCAAGATCGTCAACGACTCCGCCGCCTCGATGCAGGCCCTCGCCTCCGTGCACGGGCGCAACGGCAAGCTCGCGGCGACGATGGTGACGCAGGCAACCAACTACACGGCGCAGCAGGCGAAGCGGAAGGGGCTGGTCGACATGATCGCGCCGAGCGAGACCGCCCTTGTCCAGCAGTTGAACGGCTTCCGGATCCAGGGGCCGAAGGCGCAGACCCTGGACACAACCGGCATGACCGTGGAGGACCACGACATGCCCTTCAGCTACCAGGTGCTCGACATCCTGGTGAATCCCAACGTCTCCTACCTCCTGGTCATCCTCGGGTTCGTCGGCCTGATCGTCGAGTTCCTGAGCCCGGGCCTGATCCTTCCCGGCGTCTTCGGGGCGATCTCGCTGGTCCTCGGCTTCTATGCGAACGCCCAGCTGCCGGTCAACGCGGCGGGCGTGATCCTCCTGATCACCGGCTTCGCGCTGATCGTTGCCGAGGTCCACCTGCCCACGCATGGCCTCCTGGGGGTGGGAGGCATCGCGTGTCTCGCGGTTGGGGGTCTGCTGCTCTATGACACCTCGAGCTCGGCGTTCGAGCTCTCTCCGGTGGTGGTCGTCGCCGTCGCGGCGATCCTCGGGGGCGGCCTGCTGTTCGTCGTCAGGAGGGTGATCGCCGCCCGGCAGCTCCCGAAGCGCGACGGCTGGGAGGAGCTGGTCGGCGCGGTGGCGGTGGTGCGCGAACCGCTGGCCCCGAAGGGTCAGGTGTACCTGCACGGCGCGCTCTGGCGAGCCGCGGCGAGTGGCGATGGGTCCGAGGGGCGGCCGATCAGTCGCGGCAGTAGAGTCAGGGTGGACTCAGTGAACGGCCTGACGCTGAACGTGACGCCCGTGGAGCCCGGCGTCGCGGCGGGGGCCGCCGACGACGGCGACGACTAAGGAAGGCACTTAAGTGGGCGTAGCGATTGCAGTGGTGGCCATCCTCCTGGTGCTGGTGGTCTTCCTCCTCTCGGCGGGCATCAGGATCCTTCGCGAGTACGAGCGCGGAGTCATCTTCCGACTCGGCCGCCTGATCGCCCAGAAGGGCCCGGGCCTGATCCTCCTCATTCCCATCGTGGACCAGATGGTCCGCGTGGACCTCCGGACCGTGACCCTGAACGTCCCGCCGCAGGAGGTCATCACCAAGGACAACGTCACCGTGCGCGTCAACGCGGTCGCCTACTTCCGGGTGATCGATCCGAACAAGGCGGTCACCGACGTCGAGAACTTCCTGGTGGCGACCACGCAGATCGCGCAGACGACGCTGCGCTCGGTGCTCGGCAAGGCCGAGCTCGATTCGCTGCTCGCCGAGCGGGAGCGCCTCAACGCGGAGCTTCAGCAGATCATCGACGAGCAGACCGAGCCCTGGGGCATCAAGGTCAGCACGGTCGAGGTCAAGGACGTCGAGCTGCCGCAGGAGATGCAGCGCGCGATCGCCCGCCAGGCCGAGGCCGAGCGCGAGCGGCGCGCCAAGGTCATCGCCGCCGACGGCGAGTTCCAGGCGGCCGAGAAGCTCGGCCAGGCCGCGGAGATCATCTCCCGCAACCCGGCCACCCTCCAGCTCCGCTACCTGCAGACGCTGCTCGACCTCGGCGTCAGCCAGAACTCCACCATCGTCTTCCCGCTGCCGATGGACCTGGTCACGGCGTTCATGCCGAGGCTCCACGGCGGCGAGAGCTCCACGCAGCCGCCGTCATAGCGCCCGAGATCCGGATCGACCAGCTGACCGGCCTGCGGGCCGTTCTTGCGCCCGGACGCGCCGATCGGCCGGACGCGTTCGTCCCGCGGATCCCCGAGTCGGCGCCCGAGGCCGCGGAGCGCTGCCCCTTCTGCGAGGGCCGCGAGGGCCGCACGCCCGCGGAGGTGTGGGCCAACCGCCCGGACGGCGGCGCGCCGGATACGCCCGGCTGGCTGACGCGCGCGGTCCCCAACCTCTACCCGGTGGTCGGGGCGGAGGAGCACGCCCCGGTCGAGACCGGGCTGGCCGCGAGCGCCGACCCGCTGCACGACTCCCGGCGGACCGGCGAAGTCGACCTCTTCGGCTCGCAGCCCGCGAGTGGCGCGCACGAGGTCATCGTCAGCTGCCCGCGGCACGCGACTTCGCTCAGCCAGCTCGACGAGGCGCAGTTCGCGACGGCGGTCGATGCGTGGCGGGAGCGGATGCGCGCTCACTCGACCGACTCCGCGTACGTGCACCTGATCGTCAACGAGGGCCCCGACGCGGGGGCCTCGCTCGAGCACTCCCACGCCCAGCTCTACGCCCTCGACTTCGTGCCGGCGGAGATCGCCCGCGAGCGCGAGCGCGCCGGCGCCTACAACCTGCGCACGATGGGGGGCAACCTGCTCGGCGACGTCGCGGTCCAGGAGGTCCGCAAGCGCGAGCGCCTGGTGGCGATCGACGACGACGCGATGCTGATCTGCCCGTGGGCCTCCCGCTCGCCGTTCGAGGTCCGAGTGGTGCCGCGCACCGCCGCGCCGTCGTTCGAGTCTGACGGCGAGGTCGGTACCGGGATGCTCCGCGAGGCCCTCGCGCGGCTCGCGGCGGTCTTCGGGAGCCTGCCCCAGCTCAACATCTGGGTGCGAACGGCGCCGCGCGGCGCTGAGGAGTTCTGCTGGCACATCGACGTCGTGCCCCGCCTCACGACCCGCGCCGGCTTCGAGCTCGGCACCGGCGTCGAGATCAACATCTACCCGCCGGAGAAGGCGGCCGCGGACCTCCGCCAAACCTAAACGGGGTCAGACCCCCTTTAGGGTTGGTTGAGGGTTCGGCTACGCTGCCGCGATGCCGCAGCCGCCCACGGGACGCCCGTTCCCGGCCTTCATCGCCGATGCAACGCAGGAGCCCGCGCCGTACGGCCGCTGGGGCGAGAGCCTCGCGGAGGAGTTCGTCCGCGTCTGCGTCCCGTATGCGAAGGAGGCCGGCGTGCAGGTGGACACGAGCGACGTCCGCTGGTTTCCCGAGCGCGCTTGGGGCGGGCGCGTGTACGTCCCGGCCAGCGCGAAGGCCGAGCGGCCCGACGGCGCGACCGTCGAGTACTACGGCCAGGTCTCGTTCGTCCGGCCGGAGGACGGCAGCCCCACGGACATAAGGGCTGAAGCCGATTTCACGGATGTCACGGCGGAGGACAACCCGGATTGGGACATCGACCTGAACGACGACGTGATCGGATCCTGGCGCGCCGAGGCCGAGCGCGGCGGCGACGTGACGCTGATCTGGGGCCTGCCCCTGGTCCGCGGCGCGGTTGCGGCCACCGCGGAGGTTGGCGACGTCCTCGTCGACCAGGCGCCCGTCGTGGAGGGCCGCTTCACGCTCGTGGCGGCAGACAACCTGCACGGCTTTGGCGACCCGCTCTATCTCGACATCCGCCTCTGGGACCGCGAGCTGCACCAGCTGGCGGCCGAGAGCCTCTACGTCGACGACGAGCCCGAGCCCGAGCCCGACGAAACCTAAAGAGGGTCAGACCCGCTTGAGGGTTGGTTGAGGGTTTGCCGGCCTCTGGGCCGGTGCCGGTCACCTTCGTGACCACGAGGTTGGGGTCGCTCCTGATCTGGGCCGGGCAGAAGCGGTCGCGGACCCAGCGCTTTCTCGAGAACAGCCGCGTCTGGTCCGCGTAGTGGGGTGAGGCGGGGTTGTCGGACTGCGAGTAGGTGAGAATCGTCGAGACCTTCGGGCAGCGGCCGGCCATGCTCGCGGCCATCACGAAGCTCGATCCGTGCGGGACGCTGGGATAGCCCTTGCCCGGGACCCATGGCGCGTTGATGGCGTTGAAGACCCCGTTGGGATCGCCCGGGCCGCCGTGGATCGGGATGCGCTTGCCGTTGCGCACCACGTACTGGTACCTGCCGAGCTTGGCGTCGAGCGGGATGTGCGAGCTGCGCAGGTCGGTGACGGCGTCGGCGAAGGACTGCTGCACGAGCGGGTTCGCGGTGTTGAGGCCGCTCGGCGTGTCGCCCGCGTCGCCCGCGTCGAATGGCGTGGTGTAGAGCCCCGGGGTCCCGACCACCGGAACCGCGCCGAGCAGCCGGCTCGCGAAGCGGCGGAACAGCAGGCTGCCGCGCGAGCTCAGGTTGTCGTGCACGTCCCACTTCGCAAGGACCGGGCACGCGGCGCTCACGTCGACGGGGCCGCTCGTCCCGGTCATCACCGGGTTGGCCCGGCAGTAGGCGAGGAGCGGCTTGCGCCAGAGCTCGCCCGAGTAGACGCGGTCGTTGAAGACCATGTGCTTGAGGTCGGCAAGGCTGAAGCCCTTGCCCTTGCGCCCGTCCTTGCCGGCCAGGCGCTGGCGAACCATCGTCAGGCCGAGCCTGGTGCGCAGCGTGCGGGGCGTGCGCTCGCTGCCGATGATGCGCGCGAATCCCTCGAGCGGGTGGGCGGGGTTCGACAGCCAGTAGCTGTCGTTCGAGTTGGTGACGTAGTCGTGGCGGAAGAGGTGCGGCAGGCTGCTCGGGCCGAAGATGCCCGGCTCGATCGCGTCCCTGTCGGAGCCCCACTCGCACGCCGACCTTGACCCGTCGAGGAGCGGCAGGCCCAGCTCCTGGTAGGTGACGTCGCCGAGCGCCGTGTTGCAGCTCTGCGCCTCGGCGTCGGTCACGTGCGGGACGACGGAGATGTCCGCGTAGAGCGCGCGCCCCTTCGAGTCCGAGGCCAGGGTGTTGACCCACGGGATTCCCTGGTCGCGCTTCAGGACCCCCAGGAGCTGCTGCGTCGACTGCGCGCGGTCGACGTCGAAGAAGTGGTTGAGATAGCGGAAGTTGTCGGCGTTTGCGTCGCGCATCGCGAAGGCCGCGGCCGCGGTCCAAGGCAGCGGGATGCCGACGAGGCTGGAGATGACTGGTCCCTGGATCGTCGAGTAGAAGGTGTGGGTGCGCTGCTCGAGCCCGGACGGCGTCTTCACCTTCACCGCCACGGTCTCGTGCTTCATCTGCTTCGGCTGACCGTCGTAGAGGTAGGTCGTCGGCGAGCCCGGCACGAGCGTGAGCTGGTAGGGGGTGAAGCGGAACGCCGTGGAGACCGTGTGGCTCCAGGCCAGGTGCCGCGTGTGGCCGATGAGCACCACCGGCACGCCGAGCAGGCTCGCGCCCGAGACATTCACCTTCCCGGGGATCGTGAGCTGGGACTCGAAGAAGCGCTCCGAGCCGATCCATGGGAAGTGCGGGTTGCCGAGCATCATGCCGTGGCCCGTCTTCGTGCCCTTCGAGCCGAGAGCCACGGCGTTCGAGCCGATCCCGAGCTGCAGCCGGCGGCCGAGCTCGTCGACCTGGCTCGGAGAGAGAGAGGGTGCCGGGGCGCTCGCGTCGAGCGGGGGCGTCGGCGGCGCGGCCTGCGAGATGCCGTCGATTGCGACGCCCTGGCTGGCGAGCAGGCCGAGCTGGTAGAAGCGGCGGAAGACCTCCTTGGTGGTGATCGGGTGCACCCACTTCGCTCCCCGGCACCGCGCGTCCGGGAGGTGTGCCACCCCGGTCTTCTTCAGGTAGCGGTTGTAGCCGGCCGCGTAGCCCCGGGCGGCCTGGATCACCTGCGGCTTCGGGCCGCGCGGCGCCTTGAGCTTCAGGAGCTTCTCGATCGTGCGGTCGTCGATGACCTTCTGGAAGAAGAAGTCCGAGTCGAGGTTGTTGAAGGTGAACCCGTTGCCCTGGAACGTCCAGCTCCCGCCGGGGCCGAAGTAGCGCGAGCGCTTGGCGTCGACGGTCACGTAGGCGTCGGCGATGGTGCAGATGTCCTGGCTGGCGAGCGCGTAGCCGTAGCCGAAGCCCAGATCGCCCCAGGTGTGGGCCAGGATCCGCGGGATACCCTCGTCCGTGGTGCGGATGGTGGCGCTGTAGTGGCGCTTCGCCGAGGCCGCCGCGGGCACGAGGGCGAGCGCGGCGGCCGACGCCAGGACGACACCGACACGTCTGCGCACCCCCATCGCGGGCGAGTGTAATTCCGCCCCGCGGGCGGCGCGCCGTTACTCCACGAGCAGCGTGGCGAGCTCGAACGGGCGGAACCTAAACGGTGCCTGACACCCTTAATCGACGAGGAGGGTGATGAGCTCGAACGGGCGGTACGCGACCGTCACGGCGCCGTCTTCGACCGCCACGTCGCCGTCGTCGAGCGGCTCCTCCAGCGCGCTCGCCCGCGACACTGACTCGAAGGGGAACCCGAGCCGCAGCCGGGCCGCGCCACGGCCGCCATGCGGCTCGTACAGGCGCATCACGAGCGCGTCGCCGTCCTCCGCGCGCTTGATCGTGTCGAGGACCAGCTCGCCCGACTCCACGCACGCGTACCCGCCGCCCGAGCCGCCGCCGGGCCCCACCCGCCGCAGCGGCTCGTTGAAGGTCCGGGCCTCCTTCACGACCCCGGCCTCCTGCCAACTCCCGGCGTGGGGGACCAGCGCGTAGGCCAGCTCGTGCTCGCCCTGGTCTGCGTCGGGATCCGGGTCGGTCGGCGCGCGCAGCAGGCTGAGGCGCAGCTCGGCGCCCGTGGCCGAGTAGCCGTAGGTGCTGTCGGTGAGCACCGCGAGCCCGAAGCCGCTCTCGCCCACGTCCGCGAAGCGGTGACCGGGGACCTCGAAGCGCGCGCCCTCTTGCAGCGTGCCCGCGGCGGTAGAGCGCTGGTGCACGCCGAAGGCGGTCTCATACGTGGCGGTCGAAGTCCGCACCGCGGCGGGGAACGCGACCTTCAGGATGCGGTGGCGCTCACGCCAGTCGATGTCGGTCCGGAACTCCAGCCGGCGCGAGTGGGCGTCCAGCCTGACGACCTGGACCATGACGCTCCGCTCGCCGATCTCGTGCGTGAACCTCACCGCGCCGCGCAGCGGTCCCGCGGTGACGACCTCGCAGGCCGAGGCGCCTTCGCAGATCCGCCGCGTCTCCTGGTGATAGGGTTCGAGCTCCCAGGCGTCGTACTGGGTTGGCCGGTCCTCGTAGAGCTCGAAGACGTTGCCCGGTGCGGCCAGCGCCTCTCGGCCGCTGGCACCGTCCACCAGGCTCACGACGCGCCCGCCGGTGTCGAGGATGGCTGTGAGCGCCTCGTTCTTCATCACGATCAGCTCGCCGTCCTCACGCACGCTGACCGCGTCGCCAGGCTCGACCGCGCCGCCGAAGCCGTAGGCCGGCGCCGCCACCAGCGCGAGTCCGGCGGCGGCATCGCCAACCACCTCCCGGCGGGCGAACGGCGTGAGGTTTGCGAACGAAGGTTCCACCGGTGCGAGATCGCCGAGCGCCGCGTCGCGAATCCCCTCGGCATCGGCGATCAGCTCGGCATGCAGCCGCTCCGCCTCGCGGTGGACCGCGGCGACCGACGTGCCGGTGATGACGTCGTGGAACTGCAGCAGCAGCAGCGTTCGCCACAGCCGCTCGAGCCGCTTGCGGGGGTACTTGTCGCCGGCGACCCTGGTGGCCAGGGCTGCGGCCGCCTCGGCCTCCCCAAGCGCCTCCTCGCCGCGGCGGTTGCCCTGCTTGGTCCGCAGCTGGCTCGTGTACACGCCGCGGTGGAACTCCAGGTAGAGCTCACCGGCAATCCTCCCCAGCCGCTCGGCGTCGTCCTCGAGCGTGCCGAAGAACTCCTCGCTGGTGCTCGCCGCAACGCGCGGCATCCCGCGGAGGTCGCGGATGCGTCTGGCGGTCTCGAGCATCGCCGGGTCCGGCCCGCCGCCCCCGTCGCCGTAGCCGAACATCATCAGGCTGACCTCGCTGCGATCGGGGTCGCGGAATCTCGCGACGCTCTCGCGGATCTGGCGAAGCGTCATCCGCGCGTTGCAGGTGTTCGACGGCGGCATGTGCGCCAGGACCGTCGAGCCGTCGATGCCCTCCCAGACGAAGCTGTGGTGAGGAGGCTCGGTGAACTGGTTCCAGCTGAGCTTCTGGGTAAGCCACCGATCGATCCCGCAGGCGCGCAGGATCTGCGGCAGCGATCCGGGGTGGCCGAACGTGTCCGGGCCCCAATGCTCGCGGCAGCGCACTCCCAGCTCGCGCTCGAACCAGCGCTGCCCGTAGAGGTACTGGCGGACCAGGGACTCGCCCGAGGGCATGTTGCAATCGGACTCCACCCAGGCGCCGCCAACCGCCGACCAGCGCCCCTCGCGCACCAGATCCCGAACCCGCTCGAAGAGCCCCGGTGCGTCTTCCTTTAGCCACTCGTAGTGCTGGGCGGCCGAGGCCGAGAAGCGGTGCTCCGGGTAGCGGTCCATCAGCTCGAGCTGGTTGGCGACGGAGCGGATGAACTTCCGCCGCGTCTCGGCCAGCGGCCAGAGCCAGGCGGTGTCCAGGTGCGTGTGGCCGATGGCGAAGACGCGGTGGTTGCGGGCGGGCCCCGTCTCGCCCAGGGGCCGGCGGAGAATCTCCTGGACGGCGGGCCACGTGGACTCGTCCTTGGCATCCCACTCGTTGCAGAACTGCTCCAGGGCGGCGAACACCACGCCGTCCTGGTGAGGGTCGAGACCGCGATCGTGCTCGGCCTCGAGCTGGCGCAGGACCTCGAAGTCCCAGAGGAGATCCCAGGCAACCGGGTCGAACAGGGCCAGGGATGCTTCCCGCAGCCGTGCCGGGCTCGGCTGAACGGCGGAGGCATCGCCGCCCTCGACCCAGGCCTCGCCGAGGCGCCTGCCCTCGATCTCGGCCGGATCCAGGCCCTCGATCGGCGGCAGCGGCTGGCCCGTCCACGGGTTGCAGGCCATCTCGACCGCGACGGCGAACGGCTTGCCGGGCGAGGCCTCGCCGAGCGGCGCGACGGTCCGGCTTGCCCGTCCGCCGGCGTTCAGGCCCTGAGCGGGGCGCCCGTCGCGCCAGAGCGTGGCCTCGCAGCCGCTGTCCCAGATGAGGTGGACCGGCCCGCCGTCCCACTCCTCGCGCGGAGTCAGCTCGACCCTGAACCAGTACGTGGCCCAGAGGGGGCCGAACTCCTCGCCGAGGCGGGCCTCGCGGTAGCTCAGCTCCTGGGCCGCGTCCCAGCCGATCCTCCCCGCCTCGCCCGACACCTCGATCCGCGTCGCGGGAGTGCGCGCCGAGTGGGCAAGCGAGCGCAGCCGGCTGGCGGTCTGCTCGAAGCGGCGCCGGCTCTGTTCCGCGTGAAGCACGAGGCGTATCTAATCGCCCCGGGCCGTGTCACCCGGCTCAGGCCGGCTGGGCGACCCTGGTGGCGCTTCGAGCCGGCGCCTCGCGGAAGTGCAGGGCGCCGTCGTCGTCGAACGTCGCGCGGCGCAGCGTGAACTTGTCGTAGGCGTAGTTCTGGCGAAGGCGCCACGGCGCCTTCGAGCCCTGCTTCGGGAAGATGGCGAGCGCCCGCAGGACGTACCCCGAGGTCAGGTCCAGGACCGGCACCGGCTTCACCGAGGGGTCGTCGTTGCGCGCCACCACCGACGCGTAGCCGTGCTCGTCCATGTAGGTGAACAGGCGGCTCAGGTAGTCCAGCGTGACGTCGATCTTGAGCGTCCAGGAGGCGTTGGTGTAGCCGAGCGCGAGCGCCATGTTGGGCACGCCGCTCAGCATCATCGCCCGGTAGGCCATCGTCTCGGAGACGTTCACCGGCTCGTCGTCGACGTCGATCTCGATCCCGCCGAACGGGATCAGCTCCAGGCCGGTCGCGGTCACGACGATGTCCGCGTCGAGCTCCTCGCCCGAGCTGAGCTTCACCGACCCGGCGGTGAAGGTCTCGATGGTGTCCGTCGCGATCGTCGCGGTGCCGGCGTGGAGGACCTTGAAGAGGTCCCCGTCGGGGGCGACGCAGAGGCGCTGGGTCCAGGGGTCGTAGCGAGGTGTGAAGTGCTTGTCGACGTCGAACCCCTCCGGCAGGGCCGCCGTGACCAGACGGCGATAGAGCCGCTTGGCGAATTCGGGCCACCGCCTGCTGACGACGAAGCTGAGCATCGAGCGGGACCAGTTGAGCCAGCGCATCACCGCGTAGACCGCCCGCGAGGGCAGGACCTTGGCCATGCTTGCGGCGAGCCCCGAGTGCCCCGGCAGCGGGAGGATGTAGGTGGGGGAGCGCTGCAGCATCGTCACGTGCTTGGCGGTCTTCGCCATCGCGGGGACCAGCGTCACCGCGGTCGCGCCGCTGCCGATGACGACCACGCGCTTGCCCGCGTAGTCGAGGTTCTCCGGCCAGAACTGCGGGTGGACCACCTCGCCCTCGAAGTTCTCGATGCCGGGGATCTCGGCCTTGTAGCCGCGGTCATAGCGGTAGTAGCCGGTGCAGCCGAGAACGAAGTCGGCGGTGAGCTGCACGGTCTCGCCGTCACGCTCGACGTCAAGGGTCCAGCGGGCGTCCGCCGACGACCAGGACGCGCGCAGCACCCTGTGGCCGTAGCGGATCTCGTCCTCGACCCCGTGCTCGCGGGCCATGTCCTCGATGTAGCTGCGGATGGCGGGCCCGTCGGCGAAGACCTGCGGGTTCTCCCACGGGGCGAAGGAGAAGCCAAGCGTGAACATGTCGGAGTCCGAGCGGATGCCCGGATAGCGGAAGAGGTCCCAGGTGCCGCCCATCGCATCCCGGGCTTCGAGGATCGCGAAGGAGCGCTCCGGGTGCTTGCGGCGCAGGTGGCAGCCGGCCCCGACGCCGGACAGCCCGGCGCCGATGATCAGCACGTCGAAGTGCGTCTGCTTGCTGGCCACGGCGCGCAAACGGTACCCGAGTACGGGGACCCCCTGTGTGACCAGGTCACGCGTTTGCTCCGCATAGCCGCTTCCGGCCCGGGTAGTTCCTTATAGAGAGAAGGAATCGAGCAAAGAAGGAGGCCACGAATGGCTGAGAGCCTGAACGGCAAGAAGATCGCCATCCTCGCCGCGGACGGTGTGGAGCAGGTCGAGCTCACCGAGCCGCGCAGCGCCGTGGAAGAGGCGGGAGCCGACGCTGAGTTGATCTCGCTGGAGTCCGGCGAGATCCAGGGAATGAACGGCGACATCAACCCGGCCGACAAGTTCACGGTCGACAGGGCCGTCGCCGACGTGTCGGCGGACGACTACGACGGGCTGGTGCTTCCAGGCGGCGTCGGCAACCCGGACAAGCTCCGGCAGAGCGACGACGCGCTCGCCTTCGTCAGGGCGTTCTTCGAGGCCGGTAAGCCCGTTGGCGCGATCTGCCACGCGCCGTGGCTGCTGGTGGAGGCGGACCTGGTCGGCGGGCGGACGCTCACCTCCTACCCGAGCATCCGCACCGACATTCGCAACGCCGGCGGCGAGGTGGTCGACGAGGAGGTCGTCGTCGACGAGGGCCTCGTGACCAGCCGCAACCCCGATGACCTGCCCGCGTTCTGCGCGAAGATCGTCGAGGAGTTCGCCGAGGGCGTGCACGAGGGCCAGGCGGCGGCCGCCACCGCCTGAGGGTGCCCGGGCCTGGCGCGCTCAGGCGCGCCAGGCCTCCCAGTACGCCTCGAGACGGTGCGCGAACGCCTTCGGCTTCTCGGCGTAGATGCGCCGCCCGAGCGGCAGGGCATCGTCGATCAACTCGCCCTGGCGCCGTTCGATCAGGTCCGTCACGGACCGCAGCTGCGCCTCGGTCAGGTCCAGGGACCCGTCCTCGAGGGAGTCGGCGAGCGTCGTCAGGTCGTGGTGATCCCCGAGGAAGTTCGCCAGCTCGTGGGCCTGCTCGGTGAGCTGGCTCAAGACCTCCGGCCAGGCACGCTCGAGCAGCCGCAGGTGGTACCAGAGGTCCTTCACGCGCTTTCGCCACTCGTGGACGGCCCCGGGCGACGGCTCGGCCTCAACCGCCTCGAGCTGACGCAGCCCTCGGCTGTACGCCCGCTTCAGCCCGGGCCCGACAAGCGCCCAACCGTCCTCGCCGAGGCGCCAGCCCTGGACCTCGCGGTGGCCCGCCTCGATGAGCTCCAGGGCTCCGGAGGCTTCGAGCTCCGGGAGGCCGGCTCCGGCTGCGACGGCGCTGGCCTCGAGGGCCTTCGCGAAGGCGCGGTTGTGCGTGGCCGTGAGATCGGCCCGGTAGTGGTCGCGGAGCTTCTCGAGGGTCTCGGTGCCCACCGCGGCGTCGCGCACGTCTGAGAGCTCCCGCCCCGCGTCGCGGAGCAGCTCGTTGTCGCGACGGTATCCCTGCTTGCCGAGCTCGGCGCGTACGAGCCTGATCGCCGAGCGCGCCTTCTTGAGGTCCTTGCGGGCGGTGTGCACGGCGTCGTCCGGGTTCCTCCGCAACTCGCGCTCGAGCTGCTCGCGGGCGTGCTCCAGGCGCTCGAGCACGATGCGGCGGACGCCGTCCGCGGCTCCTTCGTCACGCTCGAAGCGGTAGCTCACGCCTCCTCCTCGGGCAGACCGTGGACCGCCAGGCTCACGTTCGAGTAGCGCTCGTCGTCGGTGACCTCGCGCCCGAACCACTCGGGTGGCTCGAAGCGCTCGCTCGCCGCGGCCGAGTCGAACTCCACCTCGACCACGCTGAAGCCGTCGAGCGGCCCCGCGAAGACGTCGGCCTCGAACTCGGCCCCGCCGCCGGCGTCGCCGTAGTGGCGGCACTTCTCGATCCGCCGGCCCTCCGTGAGCGGCCAGAGGTCGTCGAAATCCGCCTCGGCGATCTCCAGCTCCGCCTCGAACCTTTCGCGCCCGGACCCGCGCTTGAGGGTCAGGAGTCGCTCGTCGCCGAGCCTGCGGACCCGCACCTGGGTCCCGTCGGGGTCGATCGCGACGTAGCCCTGCTCGATGCGCTCGGATTCCCTCCCGTGTCGCGACGCGGACTCGGGATCGACGATCAGGAAGCGGCGCTCGATCTCCCGCGGCATGGCGCTCAGCTTGACACGACTGCCGTGCCTGCGTGTGACTGCGTGATAATCGCCGGAATGGCGCAGCAGGACGTCGATATGGTCCGGGCCCTGGTGCCCCCGCCGGAGGTGGATCTCGCGGCGATGATGCGAGACGACGACTCCTTCCGGGCGGTTGTCGAGGCCAGTGCCCCTCTGTATGACCCGTCCTTTCGATGCGCGATGAGCACGGTGACCGAGACCTGGCGGGACGGGGTCGCGGGCCTGCGCGAGGTCTGGCTCGAGTGGCTCGAGCCGTGGGCGAGCTACAGGGCCGTGGAGGAGGACGTCGTCGATCTGGGAGGCGGCCGCGTCCGGGACGGGAGGATCACGGAGGCCATCTTCTACGCGAGCCGCGCGCAGGCGCTCGAGGCCGCGGGCCTCTAGTCGGGAAGCAGGGGCACCGTGATTCCCGGATTTCGGCCGACGAGCGCCGCCCGGGTCAGCGCCGACACGCCGTAGCGCTCGCGGATCTCGTCGACGGCGGCGTCGAGCGCGGCCGCTCGAGAGCGGCGAAACGGCAGCACGAGCTGCACGGCGGCGTCGTCCGCCAGGTTGGAGAGCGCAACGCCGACCAGCGTGATGCCCCGGCGCTGGATCAGCGGCGCCGACTCCGCCAGGAGCTCGCGCGCAGTGGAGAGGACGCGCTGCGTCTGAGCCGTCGCCTCCGGCAGGGTCCGGGAGCGGGTGGCGCGGGTGAAGTCGCGGAAGCGCAGGCGCAGGGTCACGGTGCGGCAGACGCGCCCGGCCGCGCGCATGCGGCGCGTGACGCGGTCCACCAGCGCGATCAGCGAGATCTCCACCTCCTCGAGCGACCTGGGCGAGCGCCCGAGAGCGTGCTGCGCGCCGATCGAGCCGCGCCGCGCCCGGCCGCGCACCCGGCGGGGATCGCGGTTGTGCGCCAGGGCGTGGAGGTGCCTGCCCGACGCCCGCCCGAGGATCCCCACCAGCTCGTTCTCCTCGAGGCGGGCGACGTCGCGGACGGTGAGGAGGCCGCGGTCGTGGAGCTTCTCGGCCGTCACCCGCCCGACCCCCCAGAGCCGCTCGACCGGCAGGGGGTGGAGGAAGCCGAGCTCGCTCCCTGGTGGGACGATCAGCAGGCCGTCGGGCTTGCCGACCCCGCTCGCCACCTTGGCGAGGAACTTCGTCGAGGCGACCCCGACCGTGATCGGCAGCCCGACCCGCTCGCGCACCTCGCGGCGCAGGCGCTTGGCGATGTCCACGGGGGTCCCGGAGATGTGCTCGAGCCCGCGCACGTCGAGGAAGGCCTCGTCGATCGAGAGCCCCTCGACGAGGGGCGTGGTGTCACCGAAGACCCGGAAGACGTCGCGGCTCGCCTCCGAGTAGGCCGACATCCGCGGCCGGACCACCACCGCCTCCGGGCAGAGCCTCAGCGCCTGCCTGCCGCCCATCGCGGTGCGGACCCCGCGGCGCTTCGCCTCGTAGCTCGCCGCCAGGACCACCCCGCCGCCCACGATCACCGGCCGGCGGCGAAGCCGCCGGTCATCGCGCTGCTCGACCGAGGCGTAGAAGGCGTCGAGGTCCGCGTGGAGGATCGTGGCCTGGCCCGGCACGAACACATGTTCCCATACGGTTCAAGCCCTGCGAGGCGATCAGGCGGCGCGCCGAGCGAGCCTGAGGCGCCCGCGCTTGCCCGCGCCGATCGCCGCCAGCGCCGGAACCATCTCGCTGGTGACGAGACCGCGCTCCCCGGTCAGCTCGTCGACGATCTCGAACGACTCGGCGATGCGCTCCGGGGCGTCGACGATCACCGTCACCACCGGCACGTGGCGGCGCAGCGAGGTCAGGCGGTCGCCGTGAGGTGCGTGATCGCCGTGAAAGCCCCAGACGCCGCGGAGCGCGGTCGCCCCGCTCGCCCCGGAGCGGCGCAGGCGGCGGATCAGCTCGAGGTGGATCGGATGCCGGCCGTGCGTCGCGGCCTCGGACGTGTAGACCAGCAGCTTCTGCCAGACCTCGAGCCCGTGGGCGTCGCGCGAGGGCAGCGTCTCGGGCCGATTCAGCAGCTCGCCGTCGCGCTTGCAGACCGTTACGCGCTCGAGTGTGGCCAGCGGCGTGCGCAGCAGGTCGCCGAGCTCGGGCAGGGCCCGCTCGATCCGCTCACCGGAGCCGACCGCGATGACCATCATCGGCACCTCCGCGTTGCGGGCGAAGAAGCGCGCCCGCTCGCGTCTGCCGCGAGCGGTGCCGTCGACTCCCAGGAGGGCTGTCGCACCCGCGATGCCCCTGCGATGGAGCAGATCGCAGACCGCGACGAACGCGGGCCTCCCGTCGACCTTCTCCCGCCTGCCCAGGTAGACGGTCAGCTTGGTCGCCTCGCCAAGCTCCTCCGGCACCGAGACCTGCTCGAACCCGTCCGACAGAAGGCGCGCGCGCTCCAGGGTCACGAGGCCGCCGCGCTTCACGTGGATCACCTCGTCGAGGAGGCTCTCGATCCGCGGCCGCGAGTCGACCGCGACCGAGACCAGCGGGAGGTCCTCGGAGAGGCTCAAGAGGCGATCCGTCCGCAGGTGGTGCTTGAGGCCGAACCCCTCGATGCCCCGCATAAGGACGCTCGCCGGCACCCCGTTTCGCCCGTAGAGGTCGAGGAGGGCATCGGCCACGAACCCGTTCTCCGTGCGGTCGCGCTCGCCGAAGTACGTCGTCAGCTTGAGGCAGTCCTCGTTCACAGGTGCCGTCCGATCGCCCGCCCGAGCGCGGCGGCGGCGACGCCGACGGCCCCGCTCACGATGATGTTCGCCGCCAGGGAGCTCACCTCGCCTTCCTCGCCCAGCCGCTGGCTCTCCAGCATCCAGGTCGAGAACGTGGTGTAGGAGCCGATCGCCGCCGTGCCGGCGAGCAGGGACGCGCTGTCGTCGAGCGTGGCGCCGGCGAGCAGGCCCAGGACGAACGCGCCGCTGACGTTGACCGCCAACGTGCCGAGCGGAAAGCCGCCGGAGGCGCGCGAGGTGACGAAGACGTCGAGGAGGAACCGGCCCATCGCCCCGATTCCGCCGAGGAAGCTCACGCCGATCCAGACCGCGGGGCTCACGCCCTGGCTCCCTGCCGGCGCACGAGAGCCGAGGCGAGGTGCACCGCCGCGAACCCGAGCGCGACGCTGGCGGCGAAGTAGCCGGCCGCGAGGCCGAGGCGGTGGGCGTCCAGCATCTTCAGGAGCTCGACCTGCACCGTCGAGAACGTCGTCAGCGCGCCGCAGAACCCCGTTCCGAGGAGCGGCCGGCGGTACCGCGAGAGGGGCAGGCGCTCCTGGAGCCGGGTGACCAGGTAGCCGAGCAGGAACGCTCCGCCCACGTTCACGGCGAACGTCACCCAGGGCCAGCCGGGGGCGCCACCCGGCGCCGCCTCCACCAGGCCCGCGCGCAAGAGGGCGCCGAGCGCTCCACCCACCATGATCGCGGCGAGCTCGCCACGGTCGAACGCCGGCATCAGGTCCGCCTCGAGGCGCTACGGAGACCGCGGTACGCGGGCGTGTGCACGGTGAGCAGGCTCCTCTCGCGTGGTCGGTTCAGCGAAAGAAGCCATCAGCCGTCGCGCGGCGGTTCGCAGGGCGCTGGGGCCCTGCGCCAGGGCCTCATCTGGCGCCGCGGAAGATACTGGACGAGGCCACCGAGCAGTCACACAGGGCTGATGCGTTGGCATAGGCTCTGCGTGATGGAGGGACCAAGGGCCTGGATCGGGCTTGCCTTGGCCGTGGCAGTGACGGCGGCCTTGCTGCTCGCCGCCGCGGCCGGTGCGGCCGTGACAGTGGAGGGGAACTTCACGGTTCCGCCGAACGGGACCGCCACGCATTCCGTGCCGTGCCCGCACGGCAAGCAAGCCGCCAGCGGAGGCTTCTTCGGCGACCAGGGTGCCGGCGGGCTCTTCGTGGTGGCAAGCCGGCCCAAGGCCAGTGGCTGGAGCGCCACCATGAATACCAATGACAACTCTCCGCGGAGCGCCGGGGTGCTCGCGCTGTGCACCGATCCGAAGCGTCTCATCGTCCGGTCGAAGCACCGCAAGTCGGGTCCGGAGGAGACCAACGTCGAGATCGACGTGAAGTGCCCGAAGGGCGCGCATGCCGTCGGCGGCGGCGGAGACGTCGGCGGCGGCGCCCGTGTGTTCCAGAACGGCTCGTTCCCCGTGAGCGCGGGCAAGGCCTGGGGAACCCGCTGGCGTTTTTCAAAGGGCTCGGCGCCGTCCCTGAAGGCCTTTGCGGTCTGCGACAAGAAGATCCGCGGCTACAACGTCGTTGAGGGCGAAGGTCAGATCCAGGGCGGGGATGTCGGCATCGGCTCCGGCAGCGCCTTCGCCGTCTGCGAGGGCCACGACAGGCTCGCCGGCGGCGGCTATTACCGAAGCGACGCGCTGACGATCTGGAGCCGCGTCGGTCCAGCAGGCGACGCCGGCTGGGGCGCATCGGGGAGCGGCTTCACAGGACCGCCGATCCTCGCCTTCGCCGTCTGCGGCAGGTGAGCGGAGCCCTCCGCCCCCGCGGCGGTGGGGCCAACGGGTCATACAGCTAGACCACTACACAACCGATTAGTTGTGCTATTCTCTCTGGGTCGATGAAAGCTGCTGCCAAGCAATCCGTGGTGCCGCACCCCCTTCCTGCCGCCCTGATCGAGGTGATCGCCGAGCGGTTTCGAGTGCTGAGCGAGCCGCTGCGGATCAGCCTCCTCGACGTCCTGCGCGATGGCGAGGCGACCGTGAGGGAGCTTCAGGACGCCACGGGCGCCTCACAGCAAAACGTCTCCAAGCACCTTGGCGTGCTTCTGCGTGCCGGCATCGTCGACCGCCGCAAGGAGGGCAACTTCTCCGTCTACTCGATCGTCGATCCGATGGTCTTCGCGCTTTGCGAGCAGGTCTGCGGCGGCTTGCGCCGCGAGGTCGACGCGCTTGGCGCGCTGCTCGAGGGAGGCCGCTGAGATGTACCGTTGCTCGACGCCCCGCTGGCCACTCGAGCGGGTCCTGTTCGCCCTTGCCGGCTTCATGACCCTCGCGAGCGCCGGTCTGGCCGCCTTCATCTCGCCGTGGTTCCTTCTGCTGACCGCGTTCGTCGGCGTGAACCAATGGCTCTACGTGCTCGTCGGCGCCTGCCCGGCGTCGCTGGTCCTGAAGCGCGCCTTCCGCCTGCGCTCAGTCGTCTATCCCGACCGGGCGACGGCACCCCGATGAGCGCGGTTGGCCCGATCGGGCGGCTCGGTCGCTACACGGCGACCCACTTTCGCCGCGTGCTGATCGCCTGGGCGCTCGTCGCCATCGTCCTCGGCTTCTTCGCACCGAGGGTCGAGACCGCCCTCTCGGGTGCCGGCTGGGAGACGACGGGCTCGCAATCCGTACAGGCGCGTCACTCGATCGATCAGAGCTTCCGCGGTCTCTCCAGCTACGACCTGTTGGCGGTCGTCCACTCGCCGACCAAGACCATCGGAGATCCGGCGTTCGGCGCGACGATTGCCGCGACGGAGCGCCGGCTGCGGGCGAGCGGTGCCGTCAGCGCGGTCGTCCCGCCGAAGCCCGGCGTCTCGATCTCGCCCGACGGGCACACGGCGATCGTGCAGGCCGGCGCCGCCCGCGACTCGAACGGCATGGTCAGCGCCGCCGACGGACTGAAGGGCCCGCTCGCGAGCGTCGGGCGGGGCGGGGTCCAGGTCCACCTCACCGGTGCGTCGGCGATGTGGTCGGACTTCAACGCGGCCAACCGCAGCGCGATGCTCCGTTCGGAGTTCATCTCCTGGCCGGTGACCCTCGCGATCCTGGTGCTCGCCTTCGGCTCACTCGTGGCGGCCGGCCTTCCCCTGATGCTGACGATGGTCGGCCTGCTCGCCGCGGCGGGCTCGCTCTACCTCGGCACCCTGCTCCTGCCGGTCTCGATCTGGGCGATGAACTTCGCGCTGATGTTCGCGCTGGCGCTCGGCATCGACTACGCGCTCTTCATCGTCTACCGATTCCGCGGTGCGCTGTTCGGCTCCCGGCTCGACCCGGTCGAAGCGACCGCGCAGACGATGGACACCGCCGGTAAGGCCGTGCTCTTCTCCGGGCTCACCGTCCTGATCTCCCTCAGCGCCGTGATGCTCGTCCCGAGCCCGGCCTTCCGCTCGATGAGCCTCGGGATCATGCTCGCCGTCCTCTTCGTCCTCGCGGCGACGCTGACGCTGCTGCCGGCGGTGCTCGCGAGGCTCGGCCCAAGGGTCGACAACGTGGCGCTCCCGTGGGCCCACACGGGCGAACATCGCTCGCCTCGCTTCGCCGCCTGGGGCGAGCGCCTGTGGCGGCGACCGCTCGCCTACGGGATCCCAGCGCTCGTGGCGCTGCTGGTGCTGGCGTTTCCGGTCACACAGCTGAAGACGGCGATGCCGTCGATCAAGGTCGTGCCACCCGGGGATTCCTCCCGCGTCGGCTACGGGCAGGTCCAGGCTGCGTTCGGGCCGGGGGCGACCGGGCCGTTGCAGATCGTGGCGCCAAGTGGGCAGGCGCCTGCGGTGGCAGCGATCGCGCGCCGGGATCCAGGAATCGCGGGGGTTTTGCCAACCGAACCGGGTCGAGGCTCCGCTCTCGTCACGGCCATCCCCTCTCAGGACCCATCGAGCCCAGCTGTCGGACGGACGATCGACCGCCTGCGCGCCGAGCTGCCATCCGGCGCCCTCCTCGGAGGCGCCGTCGCGGAGAATCACGATCTCCAGCAGGCGCTGGCTGCGAAGACGCCCCTCGTGATCGGCGTCGTGCTCGGCCTCGGCTTCCTCCTCCTGCTCGTCGCACTCCAGGCGCCGCTCATCGCGGCGGTGGGTGTGGTGACGAACCTGTTGGCCACCGCAGCTGCGTTCGGGGTCGCGAAGTGGATCTTCCAGGACGGGGCGCTTCACTCGCTCCTCGGCTTCCAGCCCCAGGGCTTCCTCGACGCCTGGGGCCCGGTGTTCTTCTTCGCGATGATCTTCGCGATCTCCATGGATTACACGGTGTTCCTGCTCTCCTCGGCGAAGGAGCACTGGGATCGCACCGGCGACGCGAAGGAGGCGATGGTGGGCGGGCTCGCCCACTCCGGCCGCGTCATCTTCGCCGCCGGCGCCGTCATGGTCGCCGTCTTCCTCACCTTCGCCCTGTCCGGTCCGCTGCCGCCGAAGGAGATGGGGATCATCCTCGGCGTCGCCGTCCTCCTCGACGCCATGCTGATCCGCCTCCTCCTCCTGCCTGTCCTGCTCAGGCTGATGGGCAAGCGGGCCTGGTATCTGCCCGGCTGGCTCGACCGGATCCTGCCCGACGTCCGCTTCGGTCACGGTCAAGCACTGCCGGCGATGCCACCGCAGGTCGCCGGCCCCACCGTCGCAAAGCCGTCGACGGCACCCGCCATCCCAGCTCGGGTGATCAAGTGAAGGACGCCATCGACCGAGTCGGCGGAAGCCGCTGGCTGCGATCGGACCTGGTCGGAATCACCGCGACCCTCTACACGTTCGCGGTCCTGGCGATCAGCCTCGCGGTCTTTCGCTTCGCCGGGCCGCTCGCGGGCATCGTCGTCGGCGTCGCGGTGTGGCTACCGATGCTCGTTTTCGCGATTCGGGAGCGGGGGCAACCGTCAGCTCCGCTCGGCCTGGCCGCCCAGACCGATGCCACGGTGCACCGGGTCTTGGTGATCGCAAACCAGGGGCTCGAGGATCCGGCGCTCTGTCGTGAGGTCTGCCGGCGGGAAGAGCGCGCCGCGACCGAGGTGATGATCGTTGCCCCGGTGGTCGCGACATCGCGACTGCGTGGTCTCGCCGGCGACGTCGATCAAGAGCTCGATGCGGCGAAAGAGCGGGTTGATGCCGCCCTGGTGATGCTCAGCGACGCCGGGGTGCGGGCCGAGGGACGGGTGGAAATCTCGGATCCGATCAACGCCCTGCGCGATGGCCTTCGAGGGTTCCCGCCGAACGAAGTCGTGCTGCTTCCCGGACGTGAGACGAGGTGGGAGCCCGCGGCTGGGCTTGCCGAGCGCGTGCGAGCCGAAGCCGGGCTGCCGGTGACCGAGGTCAGGCCCTCAGCGGGCTGAGACGATGTCCGCCACCGCTCCGCCGCTGCCGCATCCGCGCACCTTCACCTCGTCCGGCGAAGCAGTGAGCGATGTCGCCGGAGTCCTGCGCCGCGCCCGTCCGCTTGCCGGCGTTTATCTCGGACGCCAGCTCGACCGTGAGCTGCGCGAGCGTGTGATGGTCGCGGTGAGCCGGGTCAACGCCTGCCGTGGCTGCACCCGCGTTCACGAGCGCTGGGCGATCCACGCCGGTGTCTCCGCCGAAGAGGTGGCCGCGATCGGTCTCGGTGACATGGCGCCGCTCGACGATCGCAGCCGGGTCGCCGTCGTGTACGCGGCGGCGCTTGCCGAGCGGCGCTTTCGCTCGCCGCCGCCGCGGGCGATCGCCATCGCCGCGGCCGAGCATCTCAGCAAGGGCGAGATCGCCGCGGTCGAGGCGGTCGCGCGGGCCATGGCCCTGGCGAACCTCTCGGTGAGCACGACCGAGGCCGTCTGCGGCCGTCTGCGGCTCCGGGGTTGAAGGGCCCGCGGTACTCCTTCATTCGCCGCGAACCGTCGGGTAGGCGAGGGTCATCCAGTCGTGCATGCCGCCTCGGTAATAGAGGATCGCGGCGGGCGGGAAGCCCGCGTCGAGCAGCGCGGCGATGGCCTGCGGTGTCGCGGTGCACTGGGGCCCGTTGCAGAAGAAGACGGTGGAGCCGCCGGCGTCCAGCCCATCAAGGTGGTCAAGGATTTCGTCGTGTGGGATGGGGCGCGCACCCGGGATCGTCGCCTCGCGGTGGAAGTGCGCCTGGCGGGTGTCGATGATCGCCCCGCCGTGCTCGAGATGGTCGATCAGCTCTTGCTCTCCGATCGTCCGCACGCCCGGCGCGAGCTCGATCGGCTGGACCGTGCCCCACCTTGCATCGACCTTGAAGAACCCGTCCCCAAGCGCCTGCGGGATCTGGCAAGGGTGATCGCGGCGGGGAATGCGGTCGAGCGGCTTGCCTTGTGCCATCCCCTGAGGATCGCAAAGGAGACCCCCGCAAGAGTGCGGAGATATACGGATCGCGAAGCGGCAAGCTGCCGATGCGACGACGGCCTCGGCCTGGGAGATTCAGGGCATGAGCGAGAAGCCCCGGATCACAATCGTCGGGGCCGGTTTTGCCGGCCTTGAGACTGCCTTCCTGTTGCGCATGCGCTTGCGCGACCGCGCCAACCTGACGCTCGTCTCCGAGCGCGAGTCGTTCACCTTTCGCCCCAACACGATCTATGTCCCGTTCGGCGCTGACCCCGACGACCTCAGTGTCGACCTGTCGAAGCCGTTTCACCGCCGCCACGTCGAGTTCGTGCAGGGCAAGGTCGCTGGCGTCGATCCGGATGCCCACGAGGTCAAGCTCGGGGATGGGAGCACCGTCGGTTACGACAAGCTCGTGATCGCAACCGGCGCTGACATGCGATCCGATGAGATTCCCGGGCTTGCCGAGCACGCCGCGACGATCTGGACGCCCCAGAGCATGCTCGGCGTTCGCGAGCGCTTCGAGCGCGTCCGGGACGAGGCGAAGAAGGGCGGCCGAAGCCGCGTCCTCTTCCTGATTCCGCCGAACAACAAGTGTGCCGGGCCGCTCTACGAGATCGTGATGATGTTCGAGACCTGGCTCCGGCGCGAGGGGGTCCGCGACCACGTCGACATCGTCTGGTCGACGTTCGAGCAGACCTACATCCAGGCCTTCGGACCGCGCCTGCATGAGGTCATCTCAGCGGAGTTCTCCGAGCGCGGCATCGACGGCAATACGGCGGAGTCGGTCACGGAGATCGCGCCGGGCGAGGCGCGCTACGCCGACGGCTCGACGCGCGAGTTCGACGAGCTGATCGCCTTCCCCCCATACGTGTCAGCCGTGAGCTACGAGGCGCTCCCGTCCGATGACCGGGGCTTCATCCAGACGGAGATGGAGACACGGCAGGTTGCCGGGCACCCGGACATCTATGCCCCCGGCGACGCGGGCGACTTCCCCGTCAAGCAGGCCTTCCTCGCCTTTCTCCAGGCGGACACCGTCGCCGAGCACATCGCCGCCGGCACGGGAGCCCACGACTTCGAAAGGCCTTTCGATCCCGTCTCCATGTGCATCATGGAGATGTTCGACAAGGCGACCTTCGCGCAGGTCCCGCTCGAGCTCACCGGCGATCCCGCTCGGCCGGTCACCGTCCGCCCGGACGCGGACGGCGATTACAAGGTCGGCACCGGCGCGACCTGGCGCCTTGGCAAGAAGATGCTTGGCGCAACGGTCCCGATGCGCTTCCACGCCGGCGAGCCTTTCCACGCCGGCCTCGCATGGCAGATGATGGAGGTCGGCCTCAAGGGGATGTCTGCAGTGCTGGCCGACTAGGGTGGCCGAGCTCCGCGGCGTCTCTCCCGGAAACACCGCAACGTCGCCCTAAACTCACCCCCGGCCCCGATAGCTCAGCTGGATAGAGCGACTCCCTCCTAAGGCCCCCGACAGGGATGCGATTTCCCGCATGATCAAGCGGCGCACGGTCCGGGAAGGACGGACCGCCTCTCGCAGGCACGTGCCGGATTTTGCGGGCTTTCCCGGCGGCGTTTGGGCAGAGGATTGCGCTCGCTGCCCGATGAACGTCGGGAACCCTAACGGGACTAGATCGCTGAGCTTCCGGCGAATACTCTTGGTCTCATGACGGAGGAGGACCGGGACCTAGCGCGATGCGTCATCGATGCGCGGGAGGACGACGAGCACGTGCAATTTGACGTGGGGAGCTACGCCACCCTCGAGTGGGACGAGGATCCAGCCCCGGGTCGGGATGAGATGACCGGCTCATGGCGTCTTGCGTACAGAGATGGCACAAGTGAAGTGATCGATCTCCCGCTAGACAGTAGGGCTGAGGCGGTGGACAAAGCGAAGAGACTGATCGCCGAGAAGTTGACGACTCCTATCTGGCCGGAGCTTGACAAAGCGGCCGAGTAGGCCCGCTTGTCCGCAGCCCGGTCGGTCCAAGAGCAGGGAGCCATGGGTCTTGCCGTCCGTTGGGAGTTCGGCGCATCTAGGTCGGCGACACTCACAGGGCCGCGGCCTCGCGGCACCCACATGAGTCGTAGTAGTTGACTGGCGGACCGAAAGAAGGTCCGGACCATCCGGCGGATAGCTTCGCCTACTTCGCGGAGCGTGACCAGGCGCTTAGCCACGAGCGCTGCTTCCTTTGCGGCGCCGATCTGACCACTACGGAGCGAACCGATGAGCACGTCTTTCCGAAGTGGCTCCTCCGGGACTTCCAGCTCTTCAACGCCAGCCTCCACCTCCCGACTGGACGCACGGTGGCATATCGCTCCCTAACCATTCCATGCTGCACCGAGTGCAACACGGTCTGGCTGGCAAGGCTTGAAGATCAGATCGCCACCGCTGTTCGCGCCGGGCCGGTCGAAGTCGACGCCTTGGATCGCACAACGCTCGGGCTCTGGATGACGAAGATCTTTTATGGGCTCCTCTTCAAGGACCTGACTCTCGCCGTTGATCCACGCAACCTGAGCGGTCAACAGGTCGTGGACGAACATCTGCTCAGGCACTTCGCCGAGCTTCATCACCTCCTACAGATCGCGCGTAGGAAGGTAGACCTTGAGGGCGATCAGACGCCCGCGAGCGTATTTGTCCTGCGTACGCTCGATTCTGAGATCCCGGCACACCGATTTGACTACCGGGACCTCTTCGTCCCCGCCGTTCCTAGCGATTCGAATGGGTTCGGTTGGGTTGGTCGCGTGCCTTTTGGACTGGGGAACAGTCGCTGAAATCGAAGCGCCGATTCTGCGTTTGGTGCCGGATCTCGTGCTCCACCCGGTGCAATTCCAAGAGGCCGCTGCCCTATATGCGCATTGGCGTAGCCGCCTGAACCGCGTACCCAAATATGTGATCACCGCTGGGAACGGCGGCGCCGATGGGTGGATCACACTCCCGTTAGCTGGCATCAGCGGCTTGCCGGTCTACGACGACTTCAAGCCCGAGGCATACGCGCACGTTCTGTCCCTCTTCACCGGCTTCGAGCTGGCTCGTGTCTGGGATCCGGAGAATGGGCGCCTCTGGTCCTCATTCAACTCGCTCGATGGCGAACTCCTGCAGTTGACCGCCATCGAGGGGGTCCGCCTAGAGCCGCCAGCGGGACGACTGGGCGGCGGAGAGTGAGCTAGGGGCGACGAGCAGCAGCTCGCTGACCTGCAGAGATCTGCGTCCGATCGGCGACAGGAACCGTCTCCCTCTCTGGCGCCGTTCCCACGCGCGCTGGATCGTCCGGGAACAATAAGTTCTCTACCGCGACACCCGCCCAGGACGCGAGAACTGTCAGCGCTTCCGCGTCCGGGCGCTTGCCTTGCCGGATTCTGGTCAGCGTCGATGGCGTGACTCCTAGCCGCCCGGCGAGTTCGCGTGAAGACAACTGCTCTTCACGTCTTCGAGTCTCGATCGCGGTAGCCAGGACCGAAAGATTGAGCCTGGAAGTCCGCAGTTCTCGCAGTTGCATGTGAGGGAGATAGCGTAGTCGTTCGAAACTTGAAATACAAGCCGAGTTGCGCTATGTTGTTCGAAACTTCGAACAGGAGGAAGCATGGCAAAGACCAAGCCCCCCTTCAAGATCCACATCAACCGGAGAGCTGTCGAGGCCCCTCGATCTCCGATGACTGGTCTGGAGATCCTCGCACTCGGTGACTATGGCGCCGAGTACGAGCTCTATGAGCTGCATGGGGAACACGATCCGTCTGGTGGACAGCTAGTCGGCCATGACAGCGAAACCGCGCTTAAGAACGGCCTCCACTTCCGGGCCATTCCTGGGAACGCGAATTTTGGTCACTGAGACCCAGAATCCAGAGCTTTGTGCCGATGCCCACGGCCTAGAGACCGCTTTGGGCTGCCGAGTTGACCTGCTCTCTGACGGGCTCAACGTTGGGATCGCCGTACGTGAGTTCGAGCTTCCGACAGGGATCTACAACAAGCCAGCTTCGGATGTCCTACTCCAGACGACCATTCAGTATCCGGCCTCGGCGATGGACATGTTTTGGGTCGATGTCGACCTTTGTCTCGCTGACGGACGAATCCCCACCGGGGGAGAGTCAATCGAGTCCCACTTTGGAAGTCAGTGGCGCCGCTACAGCTGGCATCGCAATGCCCCGTGGACGCCGGGCCGGGACAACCTGCTCACTGATTTCGAATTTGCGCTGGCGCGGCTTCAGAGGTCTGAATGACCTATCTCGCTATCCCAGGCAGGCGCGCTCGCAATATCCAACTGGAGCTCCTTAGGGAAGCGCCGCTTGAGAGCGGCGCCTTCTGCCGTCTTGATTCAGTCCGTCGTAATGGGACGGCTCGATTGGTTCTCGGGGAACCAATCGAGAGTCCAGAGCCGTGGACTGCCCAGGAAGATCAGCGCCTGACCCCATCGGGTCGCAGGATCTCTTCAGCGATTTCTGTTGCGGCCAGTGAATCCTGCGGGTTGGCGTTCATCCACACGCACCCGATGAGTCGAGGGATTCCGTCATTGAGTGGGCTCGATCGTGAGACAACTCAGCGGCTTGGCAAGATTCTCGCGGAGACACTCGATGGACCGTTCGCGAGCTTGGTCGTCTCGGAAGGGGGTTGGGGCGGCATGCTGGCGAACGCCGATCGGCTTCTCCCCCTTGACCGGATCGCCTGCGTGAGCCGTACGCTCGACATTTTCGGGCGCAGCCGGTCCGTTGACCGCGCTCTTGACAGCCGCCAAGTCGGCGCCCTAGGCCTCGACGCTCAGCGCCGTCTCCGTTCCCTGCGCGTGGCGATAGTCGGCGCCGGCGGCGTCGGGTCACCCGTGGCAGAAACCCTTGCTCGCATGGGCGTCGCCGAGATTCGCCTCATCGACCATGATGATCTCGATACTCCGTCCAACGCTAGGCGGGTCTTCGGGGTCGGGCGAACAGATGCCGAGGCCTCTCCTCCGCTCCACAAGGCAAGGGCCGTTGTCGCGGGCCTTGAACGGCTCGATCTAGGAACTACTCTAAAAGCCATCGTTGGCGACATCCGTGATCCGGAGGTCCAAGAGCGTCTATTGGATGTCGACCTCATCGTCAACGGCACCGACACCCATGGCAGCAGGGCCTCTGTGAGTGAGCTTGCGATGCGCGCTGTACTCCCGCTCATTGACGTCGGAGTTCGCGTGGGCGTTCGGCGTAGCGGGGCACTTGATGCGCTGCGGTTGGAACGACGTGTCCAACTGCCGGACGGGCCTTGCCTCTGGTGTTGGGGAAGCCTCGATCCCGAGCAGATCCGTCTCGAATCGATGACCGACGCTCAGAGACAGGGACTTGTTCGCGAGGGCTATGTCGCAGGATCGACCGAGGGTCCTGTTCCGAGTGTCGCCGCACTCACCGTTACGGCGGCTGGCGTAGCGACTAGCGCCTTACTCGGGCTCATCGCCGGCGCCTTCGAAACAGCGCCGCTCGGCGTGAGTCTTGACGCGCTCACCCTGGAGTCAGTCCCGTTCCGCCGGAGCGAGCCTGATCCTGCATGTATCTGCTCACGCTGGCGTTAGGCCGCATGATGGTGTTTGATTGCAGCCCTTGCGGGCAACCAGCTGACTCGAGGACCATGGGCGGAGGCAAGAAGGAGACGCATCGCGGCAAGGCCGTCACGCGCTGGAACGTGCAACCGCTGCGCACTCTCGACGCCGACGTTTACCCGACTCCTCCGACCGGCTCCGCCAAGCCTGGAGGCCGAGCAGGTGCGTCGCAGAAGACGCGCCGTCGGTCTGGCAAGCGGCGAAGCAAGGACTGATGGACTAAGTGCCCATTCCGTCGGGAACGTAATTGTGGAGTACCCGTAGCGCTTTCTCGGCGATCTCATCGCCGTTTACGCGAACCACGAGATAACCCTCGAACTCGGCCCAGAACTTCAGGCGAAATCGAAGTCTCTGCGGCGTGATGCGCGGGCCCCACCAGTCCTCGCCTGCCGGGAGAACCTCGATTGTGAACGGCTCTCCGAGCGGAGCCTGAGGAGCTCCGGTGATCTGTGCGTACTCGAGAAGGATCTCAACGTCGTAGCTGCCAGGGGCGTCGGCTTCATCGGCCACGAACTCGAGGAGTGCTCCGAATTCGATCTCGCCGGGAAAGCCGGGGATGGTAAATCCGCCGTCAGCAATCTCGCCAAGGAACAACGACCCCCCGCGAACCTCAGGTGCGTCGACGGTTAGGACGAACGAATCAATGTACACAGCGACCCCGGGGACGAACGGCGAATCTTGGCGTAGTCGGCGGGGCGCCGGATATTGCGGGTCACGTCAACTCCTTCGGCGGCGTAGGGGGAACCACGGCCGCACAACTCAAGCGTTGCCGAAAGTATGCACTGGCCCTCGGCTAGAAAACGGGCCTCCGTTCCCCCGGAGGCCCGTTTACCTAACGCTGGTTGCTGTCGCGTGACCGTACGCAGATTGTCAATGCCGAAGGACGGAACCGACCTCTCTTCGTCGTTGCGCTGGCGGCGGGCGATGCGACCTCTTCGCTAGGCGGGTTTATGGCTTGTGTTGTCATGTCGATGAAGAGGGTCGAATGACCGAGATGCGGCTCATCGATCTACCTGAGCTCGCGGCACGTGAGTGGCTTCGTGACTCGCTCTTGCAGGGCCATGAGATTTCTGCGGCGATGCTGTCCTCGGGACGTATCGACACTGGACGTCTCGCGGCGATCATCCCGGCTGACACCGATTCAGACCGAAGGACGAAGTTTGAGACCGGAGGGCTAGTCCCAGGGTCTTCGGGAACTCTCGCAGAGGAGAAACTCGTTATCGACTTAGTTGCACGCGGAGCACGCTGTGTCGTCATCGAGGACGAACTTGCCGAGCGGACCGATCCGTGGATTGAGCGCACCCGGATTGAGTCGGCCTTCATAGGTGATCGCGTCGTGCATTGGCATGAGCTCACGCCGAAGAGTGGCGCAGATGCGTGCGCCGCCGTAAAGACGCGCTCTTCGGGCTACCCGACCAACGCATTCGTCACAACCACAACTGCGGCTGAGCTGGAGCTAAGCCGAGGTCAGGCCCTGAGCGACGTATTTGCCTCTAGCGTGGTTCGATCCACTATCGCGGTTCTGGTTGCTGCGTACGACGCTGAGTCCTTTGTCGTTTGGGACGAGCGCGTCGTTAGCCTGAGACGCAAGTAGGAACCCCGAATCCCACCAACTCCCCTCAACGACCGCCCGCAGGCCCCCGAACTGGTTCCGACCCCGCCCTCTCACCATGTTCGATACCGGGGTCGGAACCAGTTCGGATGAGAGAAAGTCATTACGGGTCGGACCTATGAACAAGCAGTTCAGGGATCAAGGAAGGACTGCGGGGAACAGGCAGGAGGGCATAACTACAGGGGGAGAAGGGCTTAACGGTCAGCAGGTAGTCCGGGACAAAGAGAGGGTCGGTGCGCCTATGAATCAGTGGCGCACGGGAAAACAGCCAGCGAGCAATCAGCGTCAGGCAGGGACGGCTTCGACGGACTCGCTCGGGTCTACTCGGAACTCCTCGATGACGCCTTTCTTCAACGCCTCGCCGCTTCACTCGCCGAGCACCTCAACCGACCTGTCGTCGAGACGCCAGAGCCCAAGCTCCTCGACGCCCACGCCGTCGCCAGGCTCCTCGCCTGCAACCGCGCCTTCGTCTATGAGCACCAGGCTGAGCTCGGGGCGATCCGCCTCGGCGCCGGCCCGAAGGCGAGGCTTCGCTTCGGCCGCACGCAGGTCGAGGCGTTCATGGTCCGCCACGACAAGCCGAAGGCTCCCGAGCCTCCGAAGCGCCGCACCACGCGGCCTCGGGCGAGGGCCCACGCGACCGAGGTCAAGCTCCTGCCGATCAGGGGCCGGCCTTGAGGCGCTGCCGGCACTGCGGCGCGGCTCTCGACGGCAAGCGCTCCGACGCCGTCTACTGCGGGCCGCCATGTCGCGCTGAGGCCTCACGCCAGCGCCGCCTTCGCGAAGGCCAGGTCGTAGACGGCTACCGTGACCTAAAGGCCTACTCGGGCCGTCAGAGGCGCACAAACAATCGAGTGGGGGAGAGCTAGGGTGGGCCGGGTCCTCATCATCGAGGAGAAGCGTCTTCAGATGCCTCGCAAGGCGACAGGTCAGGTGATCGCTCCCGATGGGAAGCAACGCAGCTGGGCGCTTCGCTTTCGCGCCTACGGCAAGCGCCGCTACGTGACCCTCGGAAGGCCCGAGGATGGATGGACCCGCGAACGCGCCGAGGTCGAGCTTCGCCACGTCCTGGCCGATGTCGAGCGGGGGATCTGGCGACCGGCCGAGCCGGTGGCCGCCCCGCCGGAGCCGAAGGCAAGTCCGACGTTTCATGAGTTTGCGAGCGGCTGGCTCGCCAACCACGAACCTGAGCTGCGCCCAAAGACGGTCGCGAGCTACCAGTGGCAGTTGACGCACCACCTCCTTCCGCACTTCGCGTCGGTTGAGATCTCCGCGATCGGTCCCGCGGCGGTCGACGCCTACAAGGCGAGGCAGCTGCGGGAGGGCAGGCTCGGTGCGAACCAGATCAATAAGACGCTGGGGACGCTGGCGCGGATCCTCGAGGACGCCGCCGACTACGGACTCGTCTACGGCCGCAATCCGGCTCGGGGTTCGCGTCGGCGTGTCAGGGGAACGCGCCCCCGTCCGGCTGTCCCCGATCCGGAGCAGCTCCCCGCCCTTCTGGGGGCGGCGAAGCGCTCGTTCAGGCCGTTGCTGGGGACCTTGGTAGGCGCTGGCCTGCGCAACGGGGAGGCCTGTGCGCTCGACTGGGGTGACGTCAACCTCGCCAGCGGAACGATCAGCGTGAGGTCCTCGAAGACCGATGCCGGCATCCGGTTCGTCGACGTGCCCCTGGCGCTTCGCGAGGAGCTCGGGGACCACAAGGCGCGGAGCGCTCACGCTGCGCCTGAGAATCCGGTGTTCACCAACCGCAACGGCGACCGCCAGACCGTGAGCAACGTCGAGCGGCGCCTGAAGACAACCATCCGCCATGCGAATGTTCGCCTCGCTGCCCTTGGCCTGGACCCGATAAGCGCACAGGCCACGCCGCACTCCCTCCGGCATCTCTACGCGAGCCTGCGATTCGCGCTCCGCGACGACCTTCCCTATGTCGCCGAGCAGGGCGGATGGACTGACCCGGCATTCGCCTTGAAGGTCTACGCGCGGGCCTCCCGGCGTCGCGATCGGCTCACCGGCGAGGCGCTGCGGCAGTTCGATTTGGCTATTGATTGGGCAGCAATGGGCAGAATCGAGCCCGAGGAGCCTTCGCAGGACTTCGGGCGGCTGCCGGCCGACCTCGCAGAAACACCGCAACGTCGCCCTAAACTCACCCCCGGCCCCGATAGCTCAGCTGGATAGAGCGACTCCCTCCTAAGGAGTAGGCCGCAGGTTCGAATCCTGCTCGGGGCGTTGGCTGGGCGAAACATCCGCCCTCCATTGCGGTGGTCGAACCGAACACGCGTCGCGAGCGGGGCCGAAGAGCAGGATCGCTCCGATGCGTTCGCTAGCGGTCACGAGACGTGGCCGCGCGGGCAGGTCGATACCTTGAGCGAGAACGGCCGGACCATCAAGCCTCCATGAACATTCCGCACCTTGACCATGTCAGCCTGGTTGGCGACCAGGCGACCTTTGAAGAGCTCGGCCTGCGGGTGACTCCCACCTCCGCCGCACAACTGCATGGTCGGATCTTCCTCGACAGGACCTACCTAGAGGTGACGCCTCGTAACGACGGTCGGAGAGGACTCGGTGCCGGGGTTTGGTTCCTTCGGGCAAGCGACCCGTTCGAGGTCGCAGACGCGATGCGGGCGTCCGGGCTGAAGATCGAGGGACCCACTACATACCGGGGAGACGATGGGAGCTGGCTCGACGTCCGGGTCCTCGGCGCCTCGCCTGCGATACCCATGATCACCAAGCGCCGTGACAAGTCTGAAGAGGCGTGGCCGCCGGCACTCGTCGATTCCCATCCAAACGGCGCGGTACGAGTATCTGCCCTCCATCTTCGACTGAATTCTCCGGGCACTCTCCTGCGGGTCTTCGACGCCTTGGATCTGCCACCGGCCAACCGGACCACCTTCTTGCTCGCCGGGAGCGTGAAGGTCGTGGTGGAGGCTTCCGCCGATGGGCCGGAGGGGATCGTTGAGATGATCATCGAGCGAACCGGTGGCGAGTCCCTCTCACTCACACTGAGCCCGGTTGCTCCTTAAGGGCAGGTGCAGCAACTCCGCGTCGATCCGGGCGACTAGGCTCGTCTTATGGGCGGCCGCGGGCGCTGGGAGAGCAGGGTGCAGAGCTCTGATTTCACAACGGAACTTCGGACCACGAATGACCGCGTCGGGCAGGTCCTCGAGCGCGTGGCTGCCTTCTACGCGCAATTCCTTTGGAACTCGGACGTTGGCGCGTCGATTCGGGCTCGGTTGGGTCGAAGCGGCATCGACTCAGACACCCTGAGCGACTTCCAGATCGGGTATGCCCCCGACGACTGGCAGGACCTGCTCGACGAGCTCCACGACGTGGGTTACTCGGACGCCGAGCTCGTCAGCGCCGGGATCGCGTCGGCGTCGCGGCGCGGCAACGTCCACACTCGCCTGCGCTCGCGGATCACGTTCCCGGTCAGGGATGCGGAAGGACGGCTTTTGGGCATCGCGGGTCTCGCCACCAACCCGGGACCGTCGTGGCCGCAATGGCTGACAACTATCGAAGGCGAGCGGTTTCGCAGGCCGCGGGTGCTGTTCGGCATCGACCGTGCCAGGGACGCCATCGTCGCCGCGGACGGCGCTCTCGTCGCCCGCGATCCCATCGAGGCCCTGCGCCTTCATCAGCAGGGACGCCGGCACGTCGTGTCCACGGTTCGCAGCGAGTTCGGCCCCGAGCACCTGGCACTGCTGGCGGCGGTCCTCGGCACCGACGCCGCGGACCTCCAGGTCATCGGCGAGGAGGGGGCAAATGGGGGCGGACTGGCCATCCGGTTGCGCGCCCCGGGAGGCTTGCGCGCGCCAAACCGTTTTCTCAACCCGCGGCGCCAGTTCCACGTTGGTCGCAACACACCCGGCCGGATCCGCCCGGACCCGATCCGCCGGGAGACCGAGCGTTCATGGGTCCTCCTCCAGATCGCCCGGGTGCTGCTTGGGGCGGGCATACCGCTCGCATGGATCGCAGTGTTCGACCCACATGGCGAGACGTCGCGGGCCGGGGTGTCGTTCGTCGCCGCAGTGGCCTGCGTCCCGGTCACCTATGTGCTGCTCCTCGTCCTAGCGGCGTGGATCTCGGGTCGGATCCGCAAGCGCTCGCGCGCGCGCCGAATGCGTGCGCCGTGGGAGTACGGCTCCACTGAGTGGCAGCCGCCCTACTGGACCTACCACCGGTTCGAGGACCTCCTGATCGGCGCGGCGCCGATCAGCTTCCTCGTCTGCATCGGCGCGTTCGCCGTGGTCTTCGGCTTCGCAGCCTGAGGCCCTGAGCGCTTCGGCTAAACGCCGTCGCGCAGGCGCGAGGCCAGGGCGCCGATGGCGACGAAGATCGGGTTCGGGAGGTCGTTGGGGTTGACGATCACCTCGACCTCGGCGCCCGCGGGGACCATCGGCCGCAGCTTCTCGGCGAGCTCGTCCGCCTTCTCCTCCGTGAGGGCGCCGACCATCAGGTACTTCCAGCGGCGGTGGACGTTCATGCCCTGCTCGCGAAGCTTCTTGTCGAGGTCACGCATGTCGCCGAGCGACTCGACGTGGATGGCCACCTCCCAGTCGAACTCGCCGGACTCCTCCTCCTCGGCCACCTCGGCGGCCTCGTGGCGCGCCTTCTCGGCGGCCTGCTCCTCGGGCGTGGAGGGCATTGGCGTGTCGGCGTCCTTCCAGTCCTCCTCGATCGGGTGCCAGCGGGTGAGCGAGATCTCGGCCTCGAGCTCGTTCTCCGCGGCGAGCCTGCGGATCTCCGTCTCGGCTGCGCGGGCTGCCGTCTCGTTGCGCGCGTAGGCGAAGAGGCGGTCGCCCTCGCTGGTGAGGATCACCTGTCCGCCGAGCTCGCGCCGCGCCTCGGCATCGAGCTCGACCGCTGCCAGCGACTCGCTCAGGGGGATGCCGTGGCCGTTGGGGAGCTTGACCTCAACGCGCCACTCGTCCTGCGTGTTCATCGCGTCCTCCATTGGGCGGACGAAGCTATCAGCCGGGGCACGGCTACCAGCGCGCGACGCCCGCCGGCGAGAGGCATGGCCATGGTCGGCGTAGACCGTGAGCCTGCGGGGGCCGGCCTGGACGCGGGTCCGAGGGCGACGCCATGATTGGCGCCATGAGGCCCCACCTCGCCACCCTCCTTCCCGGCGTGCTGGCCGTGGCAGCCCTCGCCGGGTGCGGCGGGGACTCCGGGGGCGGCACCTCGACGGTGCCCGCCGGCACGTCGCCGCAGAAGCCCGCCGAGATCCCGAAGTCGTGGACGCGCATGGTCAACGCAATTCAGGGGTTCTCGATCGGCGTGCCGCCGCACTGGCGGCACTCGGGCAACGGCGGCTCCGTGCTGTTTCGCTCGCCCGACCGCCTGGTGGCCGTCTCGCTGGGGACCGAGCGGCGCGCCGCCGCCTTCGTGATGCCGCCGGGGGAGTTCGCCCGCAGGGGCATCGCGGCGCTGCGCGGCTACCGGCAACCGCTCGAGCCCGGGCCGACCCGGGTCATCGGCGGCACCCCGTTCACCACCGCGGCCGTGCGGGCCGAGGGCGTCGCGAGCTCGAACGGCGTTCGGCAGAAGGTCGAGTTCGCGGTGCTGCGCCGCGACCACTCCGTGAACTTCACCGCCGTGACCGCGGCGAACGCCAAGGACACGCCGCATCACGAGCTCGAGATCGCCCGCAGGATGGTCCGCACGTTGCGCGACCATCCACCGCAGCAGGGTCAGCGGTCGGGGCGCTCCGGGTAGATCTCGTCGATCGTGACGAGGGCGCGGAAGTTGCCGCCAACGGCCGCGCCGATGGCGTCGGCCCCGCCGGCAAGCCTGTCGACGACGCAGACGGCGCCGATCACGTCGAGGCCCTCCTCACGGGCCCGCTCGATCGCCGTCACGGTCGAGCCTCCGGTGGTGACCGTGTCCTCCACCATCAGGCACCTCGCGCCGGCCTCCGCCGCGCCCTCGACCCAGCGCTGCAGCCCGTGCTCCTTGCGCGAGGAGCGGACGAAGAAACCGAGGAGCCCGGCGCCGGCGGGCACGGCCAGGGCGGCGCAGCTCGGGGGTATGGCCGCGGTCGCCGGGCCGCCGACCGCCTCGGCGCCCAGCGCGTTCGCGTAGGCGGCGATCAGCTCGCCGGCGGCGAGGAAGCCGCGGGGGCGCATCATCGTGCGCCGGGCGTCGACGTAGTAGGAGGCCTTCCGTCCCGAGGACAGGGTGACCTCCCCGATGATGAGGGCGTGCTCGCGTAGCTCGGCGACGAGCGTGTCGCGGGCCGCGTCTAGGTCGGGCCCGGGCACCGTCACGCCCTACTGGTAGACGTAGATGCTCTCGCCGATGTCGATCTGGCTGTAGATGAAGATCGCGTCGGGGATCGGGGTGCGGACGCAGCCGTGACTGGCGTTGTACGTGGGGACGCTCGCGTAGCCGTGCACGGCGTAGCCGTTGTGCCAGTAGCTGGAGTAGTACATCCCCTCCGAGTTGTAGCCCGCGTCCTTGCGGTAGAAGTTGTAGTGGCCGGTGATCGTCGGCGTCGCGGGGGCCCCGGTGGAGACGTGGAAGATGTATTTCGCCCTGCCGTGGCTGGCGAGGGCCATCACCTGCCGGGAGATGTCGACCTCGACGTGCTTGCCGGCGTCCGGGTACTTCAGCCGGAAGCCGCCCTTGCCCTCGGCGAGCTTGCGGAACATGCCGCGCGTGGCGTTGGTGGTGCGCGCCATCTTGTTGACCTTGCGGTAGGCGAGGACCGCGAGGCCGACTCCCGAGTCGTAGCTGGCGGTGTGCTTCACGTAGTAGCCCTGCTTGCGGAGCAGGTGCGTGAAGAGCTTCACCATGGAGCCGTGGTCGCCCGAGTTCAGGTTCGGGTAGCGGACGCCGACCGGCCGGGTCACGCTGAACGCCCGGTCCTGCTCGGCGGTCGCGGCGTGCAGGGCCGAGACGCGGTACGGGCCCGGCGAGAAGAGCTTGCGCGTCTTCACGTGGAAGCGACCGACGCCCGAGTGCCCGATCTCGGTCACGTGGAACTTCCGGACCTTCACGGCGTGGCCCTTCGCGCCAACGCGCAGCTGCATGACCTGATGCGGGACGTACGGGGTCACGCGACCGATCGCGACGAGGCGGTCGCCCGCGTTGATCCGACCGCCCCTCACGTTCTTCAGGCGGATCTTGATCTTGGCCTTCTGGGGCTTCGCCGCCGCGCTGGTCCGCGCCGAGCTTTGGCTTGCACTGGCGTGGAAGGACCCCGCGGCGGGGGCCGTGGTCGTCGGCGCCGGGACGGCCACGGTGGGCGTCTGTGCCGACGCCGCGGAGGCGCCGACGAGAGCGAGGAGGAACAGCGCGGAAAGGAGGACGAGGCGGCGACTCATGACCCGGATTCTTACAAAGCGTTCGGCCTGTTGGCGGTTTCTCCTCCGCCGCTAGTGGGTGAGGAGGGCGAAGGCGACCGCGTTGTTGAACATGTGGAGCGCGATCGTCGGGTAGATGGAGCCTGAGCGCTCATAGAGCCAGGCCTGGACCAGGCCGAGCGCCATCAGCTGGGGCAGCACCGTGAGGCTGCCGGCGCCCGTGTAGTGAAAGGCACCGAAGATCGCGGCGGAGATCAGCGCCGCCCAGACGAACGAGAGACGAGCGCGCAGCCCGCCGAACACGAATCCGCGGAAGAAGATCTCCTCGGCGACGGGCGCGACGGCCACGATCAGGATGCCCGCCGTGATCGACGCGAGCGCCCCGTCGCCATAGCCGAGGTCGCGGGTGAGGTCCTTCTGATGCGGGCTGAGGAGGGTGGAGTAGACGACCGCGAAGGCGAAGTAGGCGGCGTACGCGGTGAGCGCGAGCTTGACCGCGCCGTCGCGCGGCCGGCGCAGGCCGAGCGATTCAGGAGGCGCGACGAGCTCGCCGCCGGGCGCCGCCATGGTGAAGGACACGGCCACCAGGGAGACCGCGAGCAGGGCCTGGAGGACGAGCTTGGCGCCGAGGGACTCGAGGCTGGGATCGAAGCCGGCGACGATCGCGGCCTCGACCGTGACCACGAGGAGGAGCACGACGATGCCGACCAGGGCGCGGCTGGGACCCCACGCCCGCACCCACGTCGCGCCGCCCCGCCCGGCGGGCTCCGGCGCGGGTCGAGGAGGCGGCGGAGGCGGCGGAAGGGAGGCGTCGCGGTCCACGGGACGGCGACTATAGGTGCGCGCCGACTTCGGCGAGCGACGCGATATCCCCGTTTCCGGACCGGTCGAGAAGCAGCGCGCGGATTCCCGCAGCGCGCGCCCCGGCGACGTCCTCGTCCGCCCTGTCGCCGACGTGCACCGCCTCGGCGCCGGTGCAGCCGGCCGCGGCGAGGCCAGCCTCGAAGACCCGGGGGTCGGGCTTCCGGGCCCGGACCGACGCCGAGGTGACAACGGCGTCGAGGACGGGCAGAAGCCCGACGCGGTCCAGGACGTCAGGCAGTGCGTAGTCCCAGTTGGACACGCAGACGAGCCGGAGCCCGCGCCTCCGCAGCTCCGCGAGCGCGGGCGCCGCGTCGGCGAAGGCCCGGAAGCGGATCGCGTCCATCATGCACTCGACGGAGACCTCGACGCCGAGCTCGTCCGAGAGGACCGCCGCGCACTCGGCGCGCAGCTCACGCAGCGACCCGGCATCACGAGCCTCGTGCGCATGCTCGCGATAGAAGGCCATCTCCTTCACGAAACCCGCGCGAATCGCCGCCTCTCCTAAAGGGTGTCTGACACCCTTTAGGTTTTGCCAGGGCGGCTCGAGGTCGACGAGCGTCCCGAGCGCGTCGAGCAGCACCGCACGCGTGCTTGCGCCGTGCGTCATCCGGGGGGATTGTCGCGCCCCGAATCGAAGCTACCCCGGATGGTGCCCACAGCGGCAATCTCGAGCGACGCCGTCGCGGCGATCATCACGGTTGGCGTGACCCTCGCGATCGCGATCATCGTCGACCGCTTCGTCATCGGCCGCGGCACGCGGATGGCGCAGAAGGTCGGCGACGTCGGCACCTCACGCGCCGCGGAGACACGGTTGCGCGTGGTCAGGCGCCTCGTGTTCGTCGGCATCCTCGTGATCGGCGGCGCGCTGGCGCTGTCGCGCTTCGCCAACTTCGAGCGGCTGGCCGCCGGGATCCTCGCCTCGAGCGCGGTGCTCACCCTCGTCATCGGCCTGGCGGCACGCCAGGTCTTCGCCAACCCGATGGCGGGGCTGATGATCGCGATCACCCAGCCCATCCGGATCGGGGACTCGGTGACGATCGAGGAGGTCACGGGGCGGGTCGCCGACGTCACGCTGTCCTACACGTTCGTCGACACCGGCGACGGGCGCCTGATGGTGGTCCCCAACGAGCGCGTGGTCGCCAACATCGTCTTCAACCGCTCCACCGGGGACCGCTCGGCGCCGGCCGCCGCCTCCGTCTGGCTGCCGCCCGCGGCGGACATCGCGGGCGCTCGCTCGGCGCTGAGCGCCGAGGGGATCGCGCGGATCGACGTCGCCGAGATGACCCCGGACGGGGTCCGCCTGGAGGTCCACGACCGCCGCGAGCCGGGGCAGACGAAGACGGGAGTGGAGGAGTCGGCCCTGCGCGAGCGTGCCCAGAGCGCGCTGCGGGCCGCCGGGCTGCTCAACCCGGAGCAAACCGGGTGATTCCCAGGCGCCGCAGCGCGGCAGCTACCCTTTCCGTGGTCAGATGACGGCCCGGCAGCGCAGACGCCAGCGTCGCCCGAAGCGGTCGGTGGGAAGGAAGCTCCTGCTTGCCCTGGGCGTCGTCGTGCTGGTTATCGGGATCGGCCTTGCGGCCGCGGCCGGCTGGGCGATCAACATCTACGACAGCGCTCCGGGGCTCGACCAGCTGACCAAGCAGAAGAAGGGCGCCTCGTCGACCATCTACGGGGCCAACGGGGACCTCCTCGGCGTCATCCACGCCGACACGGTGCGCCAGCCCGTGCCGCAGGCGGACCTGCCGCTCGTCCTGAAGCAGGCCACGGTCGCGATCGAGGACCGCAACTTCTACCAGCACGGCGGCATCGACCCGTCGGCCATCATCCGCGCCGGCGTCCAGGACCTCCTGGCGGGCGGCAAGCCGGTGCAGGGCGGCTCGACGATCACCCAGCAGCTCGTCCGCAACCTCTACCAGACGAGCGACCAGGACACGGTGAAGCGCAAGATCATCGAGGCGCACCTGGCCAACGACCTCGAGGACGCCCACTCGAAGGACTGGATCCTCGCCAAGTACCTGAACACGGCCCCCTACGGAACGAACAACGGCTCCACAGCCCTCGGTGTCCAAGCGGCGGCGCAGACCTACTTCTCCGAGGGCGCCAAGGAGCTCACCCTGCCCCAGGCCGCGATGCTTGCCGGTCTCCCCCAGGCGCCGTCCGAGTACAACCCGTTCGACAACCCGAAGGCCGCGACGAAGCGCCGCAACGACGTGCTCCGGGCCATGCAGGACCAGGGCTACATCAGCCAGGCCGAGTTCGTGAAGGCGTTTCACTCCGACCTCGGCGTAAGCGCCGGCGACCGCTTCTCGAAGATCAACCAGCCGCTGATCTTCGACCTCGTCCAGCAGCAGCTGATCGACAAGTACGGGGCCCAGGCCGTCCGCTACGGCGGCCTCAAGGTCTATACGACGATCCAGCCGCAGCTCCAGGCCTACGCGCAGCGGGCAGTGAACGACTGTGCCGCCTGCTACCCGGGCTCGGACGGGATTGCGGCGGCCCTCGCCTCGATCAATCCTCAGACCGGCGCGATCGTCGCCCTGGCGGCGTCGTCGGACTTCCAGGATTCGAGCCAGTTCAACATCGCCGCCCAGGCGCACCGCCAGCCCGGTTCGTCCTTCAAGCCCTACGTCCTGGCGACGGCTATCAAGCAGGGCATGGACCCGGACCACACCTACTACGACGGCAACTCGCCGAAGGACCTGACCTCCGTGTGCGGTTGCGGCCAGTGGAGCGTCAGCAACTCCGGCGACGAGCAGGGCGGCTCGAGCGAGTCGCTCCGGACGGCGACGTACGAGTCGACCAACGTGGTCTTCGCGCAGCTCGGGCTCGACGTGGGCCCCGACAACTTCGCGCGGATGGCCTATCAGATGGGAATCACCTCGGACCTCGGCGTGACCCCCGACAACCAGTCCTGCCACAACCCCGGCCCGAAGTGCTTCATCATCCCGGCGAACGCGATCGGCGGTCTTCATGAGGGCATCACTCCCCTGGAGCAGGCCGACGGCTACGGAACCCTGGCCAGCGGCGGCGTCCACCACGACCCGACGGCGCTGGGCAAGGTGATCTTCCCGGACGGCCACGTGGATATGCCCGACGAGCAGGGAGACCGCGTGCTCTCCCCGGGCGAGGCGTACACGGAGACGAACATCCTCGAGGAGGTGATCACCCAGGGCACGGGTTCCAACGCGAACATCGGGTGCACGGACGGGATGGCCGGCAAGACCGGAACGACCGAGGACGAGTCCGACGGCTGGTTCGTCGGCTACACGCCCAAGCTCTCGACCGCCGTCTGGGTTGGCCATCCCTTCTCGCGCAACTTCACGGGCTTCGGCAACACCGTCGCCGCGCCCGTTTGGAACCAATACATGTCCCAGGCCAACGGCCCGTGCGAGAAATTCACCGTCCCGAGCGACTACCCGGTCTCGACCCTCCAGCCGTTCACCAGCTCGCTCACCGTCTCCGCCGCAGCCCCGTCCACGACCACCACCGGGACCTCGACGACCGACACCACGGGCTCGAAGCAGACGCACCACGGCGGCGGCTCCGGGACGGGCACCTACGACCCCAACCTCTACCAGGGCGGCAACAACGGGATCCAGACCGAGCCCGCGCCTCCGCCCAGCGGCGGTGGGGGCGGCACCCCGGGCGGCGGAGTCGGCACGGGCTAGCTCGCCCTCCTGAGCCTCGCGCCGGGCGCTCGTCATGACAGGTTCGATCAGCGCTGGTCGAGCGACCGGAGCTGTCGCGCTCGCGGTGCTCGCCGTTTGCGCCGTGCCCCTCGCGGCTCCCGGCCTGGACCTCGTTCCCGGCGCCGTTGCCGGGGCACCGGGCTGGCTGAAGGGCGTCTACGGCGGCGGACTGGGGCTCGACGGCGGCTCCTACCGGACGTGGCTGTGGCTGGCGCTGGTCGCCTACGCGGTCCTCCTCGTCTTCGCCGACGACCTCGGGCGGCGCACGATCAACGTCGCGGTCGCCGCAGCTGTGGTGGCGTTCGCGCTGGCGCCGCCGCTTCACTCCCTCGATGTCTTCAGCTACCTCTCCTACGACCGGCTCGGCGTCCTCCACGGCCTGAACCCCTACACGTCGACGCCGGCGGTCATTCCCCACGACGCGGCGGCGATGCGCGTGGAGGACTTCCGCGACGCGACCACCGTCTACGGCCCGCTGTTCACGCTGGGCACGTACCCGCTGGCGTGGTTCGGAGTAGCCGGAGGGCTCTGGGCGATGAAGGCGATCTGCGCCGCCGCGGTGCTGGGGATCGTCGCGGTCGTCGGCCGCCTCGCGGAGTTGCGCAACGTCTCGCCGGCTTGGGCGACCGCCCTGGTGGGGCTCAATCCGCTGGTCCTGGTCCACGTGGTCGGCGGACCGCACAACGACGCGCTCATGGTCCTGGCCCTCACGGCCGGCGTGCTGTTGCTTTGCACCGCCCGCCCGGCTGCCTCCGGGGCAGCGATGGCGGGGGCCATCGCGATCAAGGCGTCCGCCGTCTTCGCCGCTCCGTTTGCGCTCCTGGGCGCCGGCCGGGGGCGCTGGGGCTTCACGAAGGGCTTTCTCGCGGTCGCCGCCATCGCGGTCGTGGTCGGTCTCGCGGCCTTCGGGACCCACGTGACTCGCGGCCTCGTCGCCGGCCCCGGCAGCCAGGCGCACACGAGCTACCACAGCGTCCCGGCGCTTCTAAACCGCGCGATCGGCCTGGACCTGGGCGTCGCGAAGGCGCTGATGCTCGTGCTGTTCGGCGTGCTCGTCGGATGGCTCTTGTGGCGAACGGCGCGCGGCGGAGACTGGGTGTGGGCCGCGGCGTGGTGCGGCGCCGGGATCCTGCTCGCCAGCGGCTACGTCACGCCGTGGTACGTCCTCTGGCCGCTGCCGTTCGTCGCCGTCGCGCGGGACCGCCGCCTCGTCGTGGTGATGCTCGCGATCTGCGCCTACCAGCTGCCGGCGGCGCTGCCGGCGTCATGATCTGACCGGCTATGGAGGGCGAGTTCGACCTGATCCGCCGCCTGCGCGCCTTCGTGGAGTCCGGCGCGGAGCTTCCCGAGCACGTCAGGCTCGGCAGCGGCGACGACGCCGCGGTGACGGTTCCCGGGGGTGCCACGGCCACGTCGGTCGACTCGCTGGTGGAGGGGGTCCACTTCACGCGCGAAACCTTCCCCCTCGCGAGCGTCGGCCACAAGGCGCTGGCCGTAGCGCTCTCCGACCTGGCCGCCATGGGGGCCGAGGCCGGCGAGGCGTACGTCCAGCTCGGGATACCGGCGGACCTCGACGTCGCCGGTGCCGAGGCGCTGGCGCAGGGCCTCGGCGCCTGCGCGGCCGCGAACGGCGCGGTCGTCCTCGGCGGCGACATCAGCCGCGCGCCCGTGCTGTGGATCGGCGTCACCGTGGTCGGGCATGCGGAGGATGAGGGCGAGCTGGTCACGCGGGCCGGCGCCGAGCCCGGCGACGTCCTCGTCGTCACCGGGGAGCTTGGCGGTGCGGCGGCCGGGCTGGCCCTTCTGGGGGATCCCGGACTGGGCGCCGCGCTGGAGCCGGGCGTCGCCGCTGCCCTGCGCCGCCGGCAGCTGGAGCCGCAGCCGCGCCTTGCCACCGGACGGGCGCTTGCGGTGGCGGGCGCCCACTCGATGATCGACCTGAGCGACGGCCTCGCGGGCGACGCAAGGCACCTGGCCGAAGCCGGCGGGGTCCGGATGGAGATCGAGCTCGAGCGCCTGCCGGTTGCTCCGGGCGTGGAGACGGTGGCCGCGGCCCGCGGGGGCGAGGCTCTCGAGCTGGCCGCCTCAGGCGGGGAGGACTACGAGCTGCTCGCGGCGCTGACGCCCGCGCGCCTGGACGCGGTGCACGCCGCGTCAGGCATCGAGCTGACGGTGGTTGGCGACGTGGCCGCGGGCGCGGGTCTGGAGCTCACTCGGGGCGGGGAGCCGAGGGAAATCGAGGGGTTCGATCAGATGCGAGGCGCTGGATCTCCTGACGAGCCGTCCTGATCAGGGTCATCTTGCGGAGGATCTCCTCCGCCACCGCGCTCGAGTCGACCCGATACTGGCCGAGTGCTATCTGCTCTTTCAACTTCCTCTGTCTCCCATCCGGGAGGTTTCCCATAGTCCTGTTTCCCACCCGTAGGACCATTCCTACGATCCAGAGGATTGATCGGCTCTGATCCTTCCGTACCCGATCGGGAATGCGTCCATGCCTGGTTGGGGGGTAACCCGCACGCCACCGGCAAAGCCCCCACCCAGGCGATGAGGCCGGTGGACGCAATGGCCACGAGCGGCGTCACTCCGCCGTCTCCGACCATCACGAGGGTCTGCCAGGGCAGGGACCAACCAAGCCCCAGGCGGGACGCCGTGCTTGCAATTGCCATTGCGATTGGGACGAAAGCCAGCGCGGCGCTAAAGCCCACGACGAGCAGGCTGCGCCCGCCCTCGGGCCGGGCCTGGAGGATCCAGATGTGGGCGAGGGGAAGCGCCAGGAGGCAGAGAAACGGGTTCGCGACCCAGATCGCCAGGACCGCGATGCAGGCCAAACCGCCGAGCGCGGACGCGCTGGCGCGCGGGTCGACGCCGGCGGGAACGCGGTTGCCGCCGAGCCGCCGCCAGACCGCGAACGCCGTCGCGACGAGCAGGGCCATCACGAGCACCTCGCTCGCCCCGATCGTGATCGCGCCGGGATCGAAGGGGAAGCTGGGCCGCGCGACGATCCCGACGAGGGCGACGACGTAGAGCGCGGCCAGCGCGGCGATCAGCGGAACCGCTCGCAGCGCGGCCCAGGCCAGGGCCTCCGGAGCGTGACCGCCGCGGGACGACCGCGCGATGGCGTCGACGGCGGCCACCAGCGCGGGCAGCAGCAGGGTGAGAGCGAGAACCTCGATCGCCCATCCCGGGATGAGGTTGCCCCCCACCTCGATGTAGGAGCCCGGGCTCTGCTGCGCGCCGCCGGCGGAATCGAGGGAGAGGAGCAGGTCGAAGGCCGTTTGCCCGAACCCCCCGATCGTGGACGGCGAGAGCGAGTCGAGGCCCTGCTCGCTCGCGGGGACCGGGATCTCGCCGGCCCCTGAGAGCGTGAGGGCGTTGATGTTCCGCTCGATCAACGGCGCCTGCTCGCCAAGCCCGGACGGGATCGCCAGCCGCCCGAGCTGGGCCAGCGGCCCGGGACGGCTGACCGGGAGGCCGGCCTGTTCGCGCAGCGCTCGCTCCGCCGTCCGCTCGAGCTGGACGCCCGTCCGGGTCGGGCCGTCCGAGGTGTCCACGAGATAGGGCGGGCGGGGGTTTGCAACCCCGGGAGCTGCCAGGGCGACGACGCCGTCCACGTTCCCGGAGCTCAGAAAGCCGTCGGCGAGCTCCTTGGCGCCGGCGGCCCCGGCCGTGGACCCGTCGGTGGAGGCCAGGATGATCGTCGCGCCGTGGCTCGTGGCCCCGAGCTCCGAGGCCAGCTCCATCAGGATCCCCGTGGCCGCGGCGCTGGTCGTCGCGCCAGGCCCTCCGGCGCTGTCCCGGGGCGCCATGAGGGCCACGACCCGGTCGTTCTCCCCGGGCAGGCGCAGGACGACGTTGCGCATGTCCGTGTCGTCACTGGAGAAGGTCTGGTTGGAGACCTCGCCTCCCTTCACGGCGCTGAAGCTCCGCTCCACGAGGTCCGCCGCCGCGGCGTCCCCGGCGCTGCCCGGTGAGCGGTCCGGCGCCCTCTTGACGATCTCCCGGGCATAGCTCGCGGCCGTGCCGCGGCTGAACGAGGCGGGCGAGACCAGCGGCGAGAGCGGCCCCGGCAGCGACTGCAGCGAGAAGAGCAGCAGGACGAACGCCGGCACCGCAGGCAGGAACGCAATCCTGTAGAGACGGATATCGACCACGAGCGAAAGGTGTCCGACACTAACCTTCAGGGATGCCCGACGCCTCGGCGCGGATCCTCCTGGTGGACGACGAGCAGGCGATCCAGACGCTGCTCTCCTATCCGCTGCGCCGTGACGGCTACGAAGTGGTGACGGCGACGGACGGGCGCCAGGCGCTCGACCGGTTCGCCGAGCAGCGCTTCGACCTCGTCGTCCTCGACGTGATGATGCCCAACATGGACGGGATCGAGGTCTGCCGGCGCCTGCGGAGCCGCAGCCAGGTGCCGATCATCATGCTCACCGCCCGCGACGACGAGAACGAGAAGGTCCTGGGGCTCGAGATCGGCGCCGACGACTACATCACCAAGCCGTTCTCGGTTCGCGAGCTCCGCAGCAGAATTCGCGCGGCCCTCCGCCGCTCCGACTTCTCCCGCGCTCAGGAGGGCTCGAGCGAGCCGATCGAGGCAGGCGAGCTGCGCATCGACTTCGAGCGGCGGACGGTCGCCGTGCGCGGCGACGAGGCCGAGCTGACCTACGTGGAGTTCGAGATCCTCGCCGCCCTCATGCGCTCCTCCGGAAAGGTGCTCTCACGCGAGGCGCTCCTGGAGGCGGTGTGGGGCGATGCGGCCTACCGCGACCCGCGCACGGTCGACGTGCACATCCGTCACCTGCGCGAGAAGCTGGAGGCGGACCCCAGCGCACCGGAGCACCTGTTCACGGTGCGCGGGGTCGGCTACAGATTCCGTGACCCTGAATAGCGTCCGCACCCGTCTCGTCCTGCTGTTCTTCGCCATCACGGCGGCGGCGATCGGCTTCGTCTACCTCTACGTCGTTCCGCAGCTGCGCTCCAGCCTCACCGCCGGCAAGCTCCAGCGGCTGGAGTCCGCGGCGATCCAGCAGACCGGCCACTTCGCGGACGCCCTGCATACGAACGCGGCCGACGCAGAGCTCGAGCGGCTGACCCACTCGACCGCCCAGAAGACCGCGGCGCGGGCCACCCTGCTCGCCGTTCGCGAGGGACCGCAGGGACCGCGTCCGGCATTCGTCATCGCCGACTCGGTCCTCGATCGGTCCGTGACGCAGCCGAGCTACCCCGCCGCGGCGGTCGCCGCGGCGAGCGGACATCCTGGCACGGCGGTGGAGGGCGTCAACGGCTCCCGCGTCGGCGAGGCGGCCGTGGTCATCTCGCGAAACGGGAAGGCGTGGTGGGTTCTGGTGCTCTCCTCGCCGCTTGGCGAGGTCAACGACAACGTCGCGCTCATCAAGCGCCAGATCCTGATCGCCGGAGCGATCGCGCTGGCCCTGGCGCTGGCCGCCGCGTGGCTCGCGGCGCGCGCTCACGCCCAGCGCCTTCGCCGCCTCGAGCGGGCGGCGGAACGGGTCGCGGACGGCGACTTCGAGACGCCGATCCCCGACGAGGGCTCGGACGAGGTGGGCCAGCTCGCAAGCGCCCTCGACGAGATGCAGACGAAGCTGGCCCGGCTGGACGGCGCCAGGCGCGAGTTCATCGCCAACGCGTCGCATGAGCTCCGCACACCGATCTTCTCGCTCGGCGGCTTCGTCGAGCTGCTGGAGCACGAGGATCCGGATCCCGAGGCGCGCGCGGAGTTCGTCCGCTCGATGCGCGAGCAGGTCGATCGGCTGACGAGGCTCACCGCGGAGCTTCTCGACCTCTCCAAGCTCGACTCGGGGGCACTCGAGATCCATCCGGCCGCGGTGGACCTCGGCGGACTCGCCGAACGGGTGGTCAATGAGTTCGGCCCGGCGGCGGAGCGTCACTCCTCCGCGATCCGGGTCCGGTCCGACGGCGGGCCCCTGGCGCGGGCCGACTCCGATCGCGTGACTCAGATCATGCGTATCCTGCTCGACAACGCCATCACTCACACCCCGGCGGGAACCGCGATTGCAGTGACAGCGCAGAGCACCAACGGCAACGTTGGCCTGGTCGTATCCGATAACGGACCGGGCGTGCCGCCCGCTGCTCGAGATCGGATCTTCGAGCGCTTCTACACCGGCGATCGGGTCAGCGGCTCCGGCCTGGGGCTCGCCATCGCGCGCGAGCTGGCCCTGCGAATGGGCGGCACGCTAATGCTCTCCTCGCGGCGAGGTCGCACCGAGTTCACCCTGACGCTTCCCGCCGATCCGGGAGCGACGGCGTGAGAGCCCGGCTGGCCGCGCTCGTCGCGTGCGTCGCGGCGGGCCTCGCCCTCGCCGCGTGCGGGGGCAGCGGCGGCAGCGACACCTCGACGAGCGCCGAGGGCCCGGCGAGCACGTCCTCCAGCAGCGCCTCCACGACGATTCCCCATGTCGCGGTCGAGACCTCCGCTCCCGGCTTCGACGCGGAGAAGATCTACTCGACCGCCGAGCCCGGCGTGGTGACCATCCAGTCGATCTTCGGGAGCGACAACTCCTCCAGCATCCTCGGCGGCGGGACGCAGGCGGCAATCGGGACGGGCTTCGTGATCTCCGACGACGGCTACATCGCCACGAACGCGCACGTCGTCACCGACGCCGACCTCGGTGGGTCGGGACCGGTTCAGAAGGCGACCCAGCTCTACGTGCAGTTCGCGGACCGCAACCGCGTCTCGGCGACGGTTGTCGGCTTCGACCTGAACGACGACGTCGCCCTGATCAAGGTGGACCCGGACGGACTCGACCTCCACCCACTCGACCTCGCGAGTGCCGAGAAGCTCCAGGTCGGGCAGCCCGTGGCGGCGATCGGCTCGCCGTTCGAGCAGAGCGAGTCGCTCTCGGTCGGCGTGATCTCGGCGCTCGATCGCACGCTCAAGTCGTTCACGAAGTTCTCGATCGAGGGCGGCATCCAGACGGACGCGTCGATCAACCCCGGCAACTCGGGCGGCCCCCTGCTCGACGCGAATGGGGACGTGATCGGCATCAACCGTCAGATCCAGACGACCAACGGCACCAACCAGGGCGTCGCCTTCGCGATCCCGATCGACATCGCCAAGCGCTCGCTCGACCAGCTCAAGAACACCGGCCATGTGACCTACGCCTACATCGGGATCTCGAGCGCCGCGATCTACCCGCAGCTCGCGGACAAGCTCGGCCTGCCGGTCGACGCGGGAGCGCTCATCAACGACGTCAAGCGCGACAGCCCCGCGGAGAAGGCCGGCCTGAAGGGGGCGAAACCCGGCTCCACGGTTCACTTCCAGGGCATCGACTTCGACACCGGCGGCGATGTGATCACCGCCATCAACGGCCAGAAGATCGTCAACTCGAGCGACCTGCCGACGGCCGTCGAGAAGCTGAATCCGGGCGACGTCGCCCACCTGGACATCATCCGGGACGGCAAGCAGATGACGGTCGACGTCACGCTCGCCACCCGCCCCGGCACCGGCGGCTGAGCCACTCGGCCTGCGGCGCTGCGGTGTCGCTTATCCTGCGCCGCCGTGCTTCAGGAAGTCTCACTGGGCCAGCGGTCGCTGGCGGACTACACGCACATCGCCGGCAAGTCGCTCGTCGAGCGGATCCGCGAGCTCGCCGGGCCCATGGAGGGCAAGCGCATCCTCCACGTCAGCGCCACGGCCTTCGGCGGCGGCGTCTCGGAGATCCTCTACACGCTCGTCCCGCTGATGCGCGACGTCGGCCTCGAGGCGCACTGGCACGTGATCCTCGGCCGCGAGGAGTTCTTCAATGTCACGAAGCTCATGCACAACTCCCTTCAGGGCGCTCCCGAGGCGATCTCCGACGAGCAGTGGGAGGTCTTCCAGGCATACAACCTGATGAACGCCCAGAGCCTCGACGGCGAGTGGGATCTCATCATCGTCCACGACCCGCAGCCGGCAGGACTGCGACAGCACGCGCTCGAGCGCGCCAAGCGCTGGGTGTGGCGCTGCCACATCGACCTCTCGACCCCCAATCCCAGCACCCTGCGCCGCCTGCTTCCGCTCATCTGCGAATACGACGCGAGCGTCTGGCACACGGAGCAGTACGTGCCGAGCCGGATGGACGGCGCCGCGGTCAAGCTCGTGCCCCCGGCGATCGACCCGCTGTCGCCGAAGAACATGGCGCTCTCGCCCGACGACGCGGCGTTCGTCTGCGAGCAGTTCGGCATCGACCCCGAGCGCCCGTTGATCTGCCAGGTCTCGCGCTTCGACCCATGGAAGGACCCGATCGGCGTGATCGACGCCTACCGGGCCGTGCGGGAGAAGATCCCCGAGGTCCAGCTCGCGCTCGTCGGCTCGATGGCCACCGACGACCCCGAGGGTTGGGAGTTCTTCAACTCCACCGTCCGCCACGCCGACGAGGACCCCGACATCAAGATCCTCAACAACCTCAACAACGTCGGTGCGATCGAGGTCAACGCCTTCCAGTCGCAGGCCGACGTCTGCATGCAGAAGTCGACTCGCGAGGGCTTCGGCCTGACGGTCACCGAGGCGCTTTGGAAGGGCCGCGCGACTATCGGCGGCGACGTCGGGGGCATCCCGCTGCAGATCGAGGATGGCGTGTCCGGCTACCTCGTCTCCTCCCCCGAGGAGGCCGCCGCGCGGTGCATCGAGATCCTCGAGGACCCCGAGCTCGCCAAGAGCCTCGGCCGCGCCGGCAAGGAGCGGGCTCGCGAGCGCTTTCTGACTCCCCGGCTCCTGCGCGACTGGCTCGAGATCATGGACGGCCTGGGCGTCTAACCCCCACCTGGGACAATGGGCCCGCATGCCCCCTGACGAGCGCCTCGTCATCGTCTCCAACCGCGGCCCGGCCGAGTTCGACCGCGACGAGAGCGGCGAGCGCCGCGTCCGTCGCGGCGGGGGCGGGCTGGTCACGGCGCTCTCGGGCCTGGTCGCGCATCGCGGCGCCCTCTGGATCGCCTCGGCGATGACCGACGAGGACGTGGCGGTTGCCCGGGAGGCGGACGGCGAGCCGGTGGAGGTCGAGCTCGACGGCGTCGCCTACGCCGTCCTGCTCGTCGAGAGCGACCAGTACGCCTACGACCGGTTCTACAACGTGATCGCCAACCCGATCCTGTGGTTCATCCAGCACTACCTCTGGGATCTCTCGAACGCGCCGGACATCCGGGCCGAGGAAGCCGACGCTTGGGAGCAGGGCTACGCGGTGGTCAACGAGGACATCGCGGACGCGATCACGCGGGCGATCGCCGACGAGGCCGAGCCGCTCGTGATGCTCCACGACTACCACCTCTACACATGCCCGGCCCTCGTGCGGCAGCGCCGGCCGGACGCGTTCCTTCAGCACTTCGTCCACATCCCGTGGTCGCAGCCGGACAGCTGGCGAATCCTGCCCGCCTACATGCGGGAGCCGATCTACAGAGGCCTGCTCGCAAACGACATCATCGGCTTCCACACCGAGGCCTACTGCCGCAACTTCCTGCATTGCTGCTCGGAGCTGCTGGGGCTGGAGGTCGACTACGAGCGCAACCGGGTCTTCCACGAGGGGAGCGAGACGTGGGTGCGGGCCTACCCGCTCGGCATCGACGCCTCCAGGCTCGACCGTGCCGCCGAGTCGGACGATGTCGCCGAGTACGAGGCCGAGCTGCTCCGCCGCCGCCGCGACCACCTGATCATCCGCGTCGACCGCGCCGACCTCTCCAAGAACGTCCTCCGCGGCTTCACGGCGTTCGACGTCTTCCTCCAGGAGCACCCGGAGTTCCGCGAGAAGGTGACCTTCATCGCGCACCTGCAGCCCTCGCGGACAGACGTCCCCGAGTACCAGGAGTACCTGGACCGCATCGAGGCGCTCGTCGCGGTCGTCAACCATCGCCACGGCACGACCGACTGGATGCCGATCGACCTGCGGATCTACGAGAACTTCCACGAGGCCGTGGCCCGCTACAAGCACTTCGACCTCCTGGTCGTCAACTCCCTCTTCGACGGCATGAACCTGGTGGCCAAGGAGGCGCCGGCCGTGAACACCCGCGACGGCGTCCTGATGCTCTCCGAGAACACCGGCGCGCACGAAGAGCTCGCCGACTGCGCCCTGTCCGTCAACCCGTTCGACATCCAGGAGCAGGCGAGCACGATGTACCGCGCGCTGACGATGAGCCCCGAGGAGCGGGCGGTGCGGGCCGAGCGCCTGCGCGAGATCGTCCGCGCCCGCGACCCCGGCGTCTGGATCGCCGAGCAGCTCGCCGACGTCCGCGCCAGGCGCCGCGTCCTGCAGGCGTAGGCGGCTCTCGAACAACAACAGCGGCCGGGCCTAGGCTCCCTTCACGGCCTTCTTCATCACCGCCGACCTGCCGGCGCCGTAGGGGTAGCCGTCCTGGTGGGGGACCACCGCGCGGAACCTGTAGACGCGGCGGCCCGTGGTGGCGTGGAAGCGGTACGTGCCGCGGAAGACCCCGCCCGCGCCCGTCCGGCCTCCCGTCACCGTCACCCAGTGCCCCTCCGCGCGGGCCTCGACCCGCACGAGGCGGCCGGCGGCGTAGGGCGCCGGCAGTAGCGCGATGAACCGCGCGCGATCGCCCGTGTGGAGCGTCCCGTGCGGGCGGATCGCGAGCTGCGGCCGGGCGCGGAAGCGCAGGGTCTCGAAGCGCTCCAGCGCGCCGGAGGAGCCCGGCCAGTAGGCGATGCGAAGACGCATGGCCGGGCTCCGGTGGATGCGCACCGAGAAGCGCCCCGTTCGGTCGGTGGTGGGCTTCGCGAGCACGCGCTCGCGAGCCCCGGGCACCCGCGCCGTGGCCGCGACGCAGACCCGGGCGCCCTGGACCGGCTGGCCCACGGAGTCGACGAGTCGGCCGTTCACCCGGGGGCGCTCGCCGTGGCGGGCCGTCGATCCATGCTCGACGCCGGTCACGTGGGCGCTGAGGCGAACGCCGGTGGCAACGGGGGAGATCGGGCAGAGGTTGTCCACTCGGACGCGCCGCTGGACGCAGCGCGCGTTCGCGCGGCCGCGGGCCGCGTAGTCCTGGGCGCAGACCCGAACGGTGTTGACGCCCTGCCGGAACGGGTGCGTGGTGGTGTTCGCCCGAAGGTGCGCCAGATAGCTCGGCGGGCAGGGAACCACCCGAAGCGCGACGCGGTGGGAGAGCGAGCAGGGAGAGGCCGCGACTCCGGCCGGCCGGCCGTTCACATCGGCGCTGACCTTCTGGACGCCGCCGCCGACGTCGCCCGCGGCCGCCTCGATCCGGCGCACGTCGCGAACCACGTCGCCCTGGACGAGCGAGCCGCCGAAGCTGATCGACGGCGCCCTCGTGTCGTCCAGGCGCAGTCGCACCCGCGCGACGCGCAGACGCGCGCGGCGCGCCGGGCCGCAGCGCGGGACTCGGGTGCACTCGAGCCGGGCGACGAGCGCTCCGGCGCGGCCCTGCGCCGACATCTTGCGCGGCAGGCCGTCCGGGACGCCCAGCGTGTGGAGAGCGCCCGCCGTGCGCAGCAGGAGCTCCGGGACGAGGCCACCGGCGGAGCGACCGCCCGCCTGGGCGCTCGCGGCGACGATGTGGGTGCCGGCCGGCGCCGCGAACGTCCACCTGCCGAAGCGCTTCGCCAGGGTGGGAGAGGGCCGGTGAGCGACCGTGATCCCCCCTCCGCCCCGCGTACACCGCGCCCGGGCAACGAAGTCCTTCGAGGTCTGCGCGTAGGCGGCGTCCTCGTGGCCGACGCCGAGCTCGGGATGGCACTCCACCGCGATGTAGGACCCGGCGGCGGCGCGCTCGGCGCCCAGGCTCGAGAGCAGGCCAAACGCCAGCAGAGTGGCTGCCACGAAGAGCGCGGCGCGGGTCCTGGAGCTGCGGTTGAGGGGGTGGTTCATGCGTCTTCCTCTCAGTGCTCGAATCCGAACTCGGGCGGGCCGGGTGAGCCCCCGGCGCCGGCGGAGCCGGACTCGGCGGCGGCGGGGGCAGGCGGCGGGGCGGGCGAAGGCGGTGGCGAAGCGGGCGCCGGCGGCGAGGCTGCGGCGACCGGGGGCGCCGCCGCGACCACGGGCGGCGCCGGCACGGGTGAGGCGCCGGCGACGGCCCGCGGCTCTGCGTCTGTGGGCGCCCGTCGCGGCATCGGGGCGTGCCGCGGGCGGGCGTGAGCGCCGTGGCGCTGCGGCTGCTCGTGGTGTCGCCGCGCTGCCGCCGGCTCGGCCTGGTTTGCCTTCTGCGACGGCCCGTGGCGATGCCGGGGCCTGCGGCTCGCCGACGTCGGCGGAGGGCCTGCGGCCGGCCTCGCCAGACCCACCTCGCGGGCCAGTGGCGGCGGCTTGGGCCCGCTCAACAGCCCGGGAGCCAGCACCGCGCTCACGAGGAGCGCCGCGCCGACCGCCGCGCCGCGGGCGACGAGTGGCCACCGGATCGAGCGTCCGCGCATCATCATGCGGTTCAAGCCACGCGGCGCCCCGCGCGCCCCCCGGAGCGCCGCTGCGATACTTCGGTGCGACCGCCATGGATGGGAGTCGACGTTTGCGAGTGCTGATCCTCGGTGCGGGGTTTGGCGGCCTGGAGGTCTCGACCCGACTCTCCGAGGAGCTCGGCGACGGAGTGGACGTCGTCCTCATCGACCAGACGGACTCGTTCGTCTTCGGCTTCGCGAAGCTCGACGTGATGTTCGGCCGCCGCACCGAGGATGCGGTTCGCAATCGCTACGCGGACATCGTCAAGCCGGGAGTGCGATTCGTCCAGGCGTCGATCACGTCCATCGACCCGGTCGCCAGGCGGGTGGAGACGGATGCCGGCTCATTCGAGGGCGACGCGATGATCGTCGCGCTCGGGGCCGACCTCGACGTCGGGCACACGCCCGGGTTCGCCGAGGGCGGACACGAGTTCTACACGGAGCGTGGCGCTTTCGACCTGCGCGAGACCATCGATTCGTTCCCCGGGGGACGCGTGGTAATCGGCGTCATGACGACGCCCTTCAAGTGCCCTCCCGCGCCCAGCGAGACCGCGCTCCTGATGGACGAGCACCTCACCCGGCGCGGGATCCGCGACGGCTCGGAGATCGTCCTGGCGATGCCGTTCGGCAGGCCCATCCCGCCGTCCCCTGATGCGTCTGACGTGCTGGTGGGCGCGTTCGCCGAGCGGGGCATCGACTGGCGCCCGCAGTCGCAGATCCGCGAGCTGGACCCCGCGGCGCGCGAGGTCGTCCTGGCCGACGAGAGACGTATCCCCTACGACCTCTTCCTCGGCGTCCCGCACCATCGCGCGCCCGACGTGGTCCGCGACTCGGGATTGGCGCCCGAGCGCTGGGTCCCGGTGGACCCGTTGACGCTCGAGACGTCGTTCCAGGACGTCTACGCCGTGGGCGACGTGGCCGACGTGGGGACGCCGCGGGCGGGCGTCTTCGCCGAGGGACAGGCGAAGGTGGTGGCCGACCGGCTCGTGGCCCGGGCACGGGGCGTTTCGACCGAGTCGACCTACGGGGGACGCGGCGTCTGCTACCTGGAGTTCGGAAAGGGCGAGGTTGCGCTGGTCGACGTCACCTTCTTCGGAGACGTGAAGAGGGGGGAGCTTCGCGGGCCGTCCGCCGAGTTCGCCGCCGAGAAGGTCGCGTTCGGATCGAGCCGTGTGGCGCGGTGGTTCGCCGGGTCGTAGGGGGCTTGCCGAAAACGCCCCGCTATAGTCGTCCGCCGCTTTGACGACCTCAGCACCCACCGAATACGAGCTGGTGCTCATGCTCGACCCCGAGGCCTCGGACGAGGCCCGTGACCGCATCGTCGCGGAGGCGCGCGGCCGCATCGAGGCGGCCGGCTCGGTCAAGCAGGACAACGCCTGGGGCGTCCGCAAGATGGCCTACGAGATCAAGCAGCGAAACGAGGCCGACTACCGCTTCTTCCGCTTCCAGGGCGAGACCACGGTGCTCGAGTCCCTCGACCACGACCTGAAGATCACCGACGGCGTCCTGCGCTTCCGCATCTTCAAGGTCGACGCTCGCTCCCCGGTGATCATCCCTCCGGCTCCGGCCCCCGGCGGCACGTCCGAGCGCCCGCGCCACGAGGACGAGGGCGCACCGGCCGCCCCCGCTCCCGCCGCGGAGGCCCCCGCTCCCGCGGAAGCTCCCGCGGCGGAGGCACCCGGTCCCGCCGAGGCACCTGCCCCTCCAGAGGCCGCTCCGGCAGAGGCACCCGCCCCCACCGAGACCCCGGCCCCCGAGACCCCGGCCCCCGAGGCCCCCGCACCGGAGGCTCCTCCGGAGGAGCCCGCCGCGGCACCCGCCGAGCCGGCGCCCGCGGAGGCCGAGCCGGCCGACGGCGGCGACTCGCCCGCCTGATCCTTCCCTCGCGACCCCGCTAATTACGGATTTCCTCTCCCGTCAGGGGGAGAGAAGGCGCCGCGACCCTGCTTAGACTGGATGGCGTAGCAAGCACGATGAAAGGAAGAGCCGCATGGCCGCAAGCAACATCAACCGAGTGACGATCACAGGGAACCTCACGCGGGACCCCGAGCTCCGGAGCCTCCAGAGCGGAACTCCTGTCTGCAAGCTTCGGGTGGCGGTCAACAGCCGGCGCAAGGACCAGAGCGGCCAGTGGGTCGACAAGCCCAACTACTTCGACGTCACCGTCTGGGGCGCCCAGGGCGAGAGCTGTGCGACCTACCTGAGCAAGGGTCGCCCGGTCGCGATCGACGGTCGCCTCGACTGGCGCGAGTGGGAGAGCCAGGATGGCGGCAAGCGCCAAGCGGTCGAGATCATCGCCGACACGGTGCAGTTCCTCGGCAGCCGCGACGGCGGCGGGTCGCAGGAGAGCAACAGCACCTTCACGCCGCAGTCAGACGTCCCCGCCGACACCTCGGACTTCTCGAGCCCCGAGCCCGCCGGCGTCGGCGCGTCCGACGACGACATCCCGTTCTAGGGCGAACTGAGAGCTAGGCGGCCGCGGCCGCGGGCGCGTCCGTCGGCGCTCCACGCGGGACCTCTGCGTCCGCGGCCGTGAGCGGCTTCGCGACGTTCTCGAGGCCCTTCTGCTCGGCGTCGACCGAGTAGAAGATCGCCACCACCCCGGCCGCGATCATCAGCGCCGCGCCGATCGCGAAGGCGAGCGCCGTGTCGCTTGCCTGCCCGGTGTTGACGAGCCGCGAGAACAGCTGCGGGCCGGTGATCCCGCCCACCGCGGTGCCGATCGCGTAGAAGAAGGCGATCGCCATTGCCCTGGTCTCCATCGGGAAGACCTCGCTGACGGTCAGGTACGCGGAGCTCGCCCCCGTCGAGGCGAAGAACAGCACCAGGCACCAGCAGAGCGTCATCGTCGTCGCGTTCAGCGCGCCGCCCTTGAAGAGCAGGGCGGTGACGAGCAGGAGCACGCCCGAGAGGATGTACGTGCCCGAGATCATCACCCGCCGGCCGAGGGTGTCGAACAGCCCGCCGAGGAGCAGCGGCCCGAGGAAGTTGCCGACGGCGATGACCGCGAAGTAGTAGCCCGTTTGGTCGGAGGGCGTGCCGAAGAACGTGGTCAGGATCACCGCGTAGCCGAAGGTGATCGCGTTGTAGAGGAACGCCTGCCCGACGAACAGCGAGAAGCCGAGGACGGTCCGCTTCGGGTAGCGCGTGCCGAGCGTCCGGGCGATCTCGCCGAACCCGATCGAGCGCCGCTGGCGGATCTTGATGGTCTCGTCGACGGGCTCGAGCCGCTCGCCGGTGGACTCCTCCACCTGCCGCTCGATGTCCTCGACCACCTCCTCCGCCTCCTTGTCGCGGCCGTGGATGAAGAGCCAGCGCGGGCTCTCGGGCACGTTGCGGCGCACGAGCAGGATCACCAGCCCGAGCACGAAGCCCAGGAGGAACGAGATTCGCCAGCCGACGTCGCCGGCGAAGATCGACTCGTTCAGCGTCACCACCGACAGCAGCGAGCCCGCCATGGCGCCGATCCAGAAGCTGCCGTTGATGACGATGTCCGTTCGCCCGCGGACGCGGGCGGGGATCAGCTCGTCGATCGCGGAGTTGATCGCCGCGTACTCGCCGCCGATGCCGAAGCCGGTCATGAACCGGCAGAAGAAGAAGAACCACGGCGCGAAGGCGAGTCCGGTGAGGCCGGCGAACGCGAGGTACACCGCGAGCGTGATCATGAAGAGCTTCTTGCGGCCGAAGCGGTCGGTCAGCCAGCCGAAGAAGAGCGCGCCGGCGCAGGCGCCCGCGACGTAGAGGGACGCGGCGAGGCCGGCGATGTCCGCGGAGGCGATGTGGATTCCCGCCCCGGGCTCCGAGAGGCGCGCGCCGACGTTGCCGACGAGGGTGACCTCGAGCCCGTCGAGGATCCAGACGGTGCCGAGGCCGATGATGATCTTCCAGTGCCACCGCGACCAGGGAAGGCGGTCAAGGCGTGCCGGAACGCTGGTTTCGATGGTTCCGGTCTGGACGTTGTCGCTCACGGTAAGCCCCTTTCTCGGAAAGATGCTTACCCAGCTGACGAAACTTCAACACAGGCCCGAAGCGGCGGTGATTCCCTAAGATGCCTGCCTCGTGCCGTCCCTTCCGGGCGGCGCGTTTAGCGAGATGAGCGTGACCACCAACACGAGGAAGGGCGGCTGATGCCGCCACGCGAGCGCCCCAGCGCGGGCGGCCCGCCGCGGCGCCGCCGCGGGCCGGGGGCCGATCGCTTCCGCCCCCGCAAGTACACGCGCATCAACGTCGCCGAGATCGACTACAAGGACCTCACCCTCCTGCGGCGCTTCATCTCGGACCGCGGCAAGGTTCGCTCGCGCCGCGTCACGGGGCTGTCGAGGCTTCACCAGCGCCAGCTGGCGCTGGCCGTCAAGCGCGCTCGAGAGATCGCGCTCCTGCCCTACGTGGGCGAGCGCTAGGCCGGAGCCGTTCGTGGCGCAGGCAATCCTCCTGAAGGACGTCGAGGATCTCGGGACGGCCGGTGAGGCCGTCGACGTCTCGCCCGGCTACCTGCGCAACTACCTGGTTCCCCGCAAGCTCGCCCAGCCGGCAACCCGCGGAGCGCTCGAGGAGGCTCAGCGGCGCCTGGCGGCCGCGGAGAAGGCGGCCGAGGAGGCCGCGGCACGCGCCGGCGAGACGGCCGCCCTGCTCTCGAAGACGGTGCTCACGATCCAGCACCAGGCCGGTGAGGACGGCAAGCTCTTCGGATCCGTCACCGCCAAGGAGATCGCCGACGCGATCGCCGAGGCCCGCGGCCTGCGCGTCGAGCGCAAGAAGATCCAGCTCGAGGATCCGATCCGCTCGGTCGGCACCTTCATGGTCGACGTCGAGGTTGCCCCCGGGACGACCGCGCGCGTCAAGACCATCGTCGCCGAAGAGCGGTAAGTACCGCAAAAAACGACTTCACGCCAGGCGCGCGGGACGCCCGTGTGCTTTCGTCAGGCAGGAGGCCGGTGGGGCTGATTCCGCCGCCTCACAGCCTCTAATTGAGGGAGTGGAAATCCCCCTCCTCATTCGCGCGATGGCCAACGTCGAGACCCAGTTGCCCCCACAGAACCTCGAGGCGGAAGCCTCGGTCCTCGGCGCGATGATGGTCTCCGAGAGCGCCATCGAGCCGGTGCTGCTCGACGTCCGCCTTCAGGAGGAGGACTTCTACCGCGCGCCCCACCAGGTCGTCTTCCGAGCGATCAAGGCCCTCGACGCTCGCGGCCAGGCGGTCGACTTCCTCACCGTCTCCGAGCAGCTGACGCAGACCGGCGAGCTCGCGGAGGCCGGCGGCCGGGACGCGATCAGCGCGCTGGGCTCGGCGACCCCGGCGCCCGGCAACGCCCGCCACTACGCCTCGATCGTCAAGCAGAACGCGCTGCTGCGGCGCCTGATGGTGACGGCGCAGACGATCGAGCGCTCCGTCCGCGACCGCGAGGGCGAGCCGCGCGAGCTCGTGGAGCGCGCCGAGGCCGCGCTGTTCAAGGTCGCGCACGAGGAGCAGGCGGAGGACTTCCACGAGCTCGGCCAGATCCTCGAGGACGAGGTCGTCCGCCTGGAGGAGATCGCGAAATCCGGCGGCGGGATCACCGGCACCGCGTCCGGGTTTGCCGACCTCGACGCGATCACCGGCGGCTTCCAGCCCGGGAACCTGATCATCATGGCCGCCCGGCCGGGCATGGGCAAGTCGGGGCTGGTCGCCAACATCGCGGAGAACGTCGCGAAGAAGGACCACCGGCCGGTCGCCTTCTTCTCGCTCGAGATGTCGGAGATGGAGCTCGCTCAGCGCCTGATCGCGAAGAACTCGAAGATCCCGTCGGACAAGCTGCGCAAGGGCCGGGTCAACGAGCGCGACTGGAAGCGCGTTCTGCGGGCCTGCAACGACCTCGAGACCGCCCCGCTGTGGATCGACGAGTCCTCGGACCTGTCCATCCTCGACCTCCGCGGCAAGGCCCGCCGGCTGCACGCCCGCGAGATCGAGGCCGGGCGTGGCGGGCTGGCGCTGATCATCGTCGACTACATCCAGCTCATGCGTGCCGACGATCCCCGGATCAATCGCGTCGAGCAGGTCGGCCAGATGAGCCGTGGGCTGAAGCTCCTTGCACGCGACCTCAAGGTCCCCGTGATCGCCCTCTCCCAGCTCTCCCGCGCCCCGGAGCAGCGGACCGGTCGCGACAAGCGGCCGATCCTGTCGGACCTCCGCGAGTCGGGGAACCTCGAGCAGGACGCCGACATGGTCTGCTTCATCTACCGCGAGGACTACTACGCGAACTTCGAGACCGAGGAGGAGAGCGAGGAGCGCGCCCAGGAGCGGGCCGAGCTGGAGGGCATCGCAGAGCTCATCGTGCGCAAGAACCGCAACGGGCCCACCGACACCGTGAAGCTGGCGTTCAACAGGGAGTACGCGTCCTTCGTCACCCTGGCCCGAGCGGACCGCGCCGCCGCGCCCACGGGCGAGGACGCGCCCCCGATCGTCAGCGCCGCCGACGAGTGAGCGCCCAGGTCGAGACTCTGAGGACGCCGTGCCCGGTGGGTGTGTGCGACGGCAGCGGCTGGGTGCTCGAGAACGACGTGGCGAGCCCGTGCGCGTGCCGGGCCCGCCGCGTCGAGCAGGCGCGCCTGCGCGGCGTCAACAAGACGCTCCCCGCCAAGTACCGCAGCGTCGGCTTCGACAGCCCGCCGGTCTCCGACATGGCGCGCGACCCCAAGACGCGCGCCGTGGTCAGCGCGGTCCGCGACTACACGGACCACCTGGAGGCCAACCTCGACGAGGGGCGCGGCCTGTGGCTCTCCGGCGACGTCGGCACCGGCAAGACCACGCTGGCCATGCTGGTCTCGAAGCTCGCCGTCGCCGCGGGGAAGACCGTCGCGATCTACTCGCTGCCCCGGCTGCTCGCCCGTATCCGGCGCACATACGACGCCGCGGACGAGTCCTACAGCGGGTTCTTCGAGCGGCTGACCTCGGTCGACCTCCTCCACATCGACGACCTCGGCGCGGAGAAGCAGAGCGAGTGGGTGCTGGAGCAGCTCTACTCGATCGTCGACGAGCGCTACGTCACCGAGCGCTCGATGGTCGTCACCACGAACCTGCCGTTCGAGCTGCTGACCGAGCAGGTGGGGGAGCGGACGGTCTCGCGGATCGCCGAGATGTGCGAGCAGCTACCGCTGTTCGGTGACGACCGCAGGTATGCGGCATGAGGAGCTTTAGCTCCGAAAGCAGCATGTAAGCGTCCGCAAGGTATTCAGCGAATCGTCGCCGACCGTCTCATAATTGCCTAGCCATGCCAGGAATCGTCATCGTCGGCACCCAGTGGGGTGACGAGGGAAAGGGAAAGGTCACCGACCTGCTCGCCGAGCGGGCGGACGTGATCGTGCGCTTTCAGGGCGGTAACAACGCCGGCCACACGATCGTGCGCGACGGCGAGGAGTTCAAGTTCCACCTGATCCCTTCGGGGATCCTCTACCCGGACAAGACCTGCGTGATCGGCAACGGGGTCGTGATCGACCCGAAGGTGCTGATCGCCGAGCTCGACGGCCTGCGCCACCGCGGGATCGACGTCGCCAACCTGCGGATCTCCGCCAACGCGCACGTGATCATGCCCTACCACGTCAAGCTGGACACGGCGGGCGAGGCGAAGCTCGGCAAGCTCGAGATCGGCACGACGAAGCGCGGGATCGGCCCGGCGTACGCCGACAAGTCGGCGCGGCTCGGCATTCGCATCCAGGACCTCCTCGACGGCAAGATCCTACGCAAGAAGATCCTCGCGGCGCTGGAGCCCAAGCAGCAGATGCTGCGCCCGTTCGAGCGCGATCCCGAGCTCGACCTCCACACGATCGCCGAGGACTACCTGCGCTACGGGCACCGCCTCGAGCCGCACGTTGCCGACACCGCGCGGCTCTGCTGGGAGTCACTCGATTCGGGCGGAACCGTGATCTTCGAGGGCGCGCAGGCCGCGCTCCTCGACCTCGACCACGGCACCTATCCGTTCGTCACGTCCTCCAACCCGATCTCGGGCGCCGCCTGCGTCGGCGCCGGCGTCGCGCCAACCGACATCACCGAGATCTGGGGCGTCGCGAAGGCGTACGCAACCCGCGTCGGCGCCGGGCCGTTCCCGACCGAGCTCGAGGACGACGTGGGCCGCCGGCTGCTCGAGCGCGGCCACGAGTACGGGACGACAACCGGCCGGGAGCGGCGGACGGGCTGGCTCGACGCGCTCTCGCTGCGCTACGCCGCGCGTCTCAACGGCCTCACGGCGCTTGCGGTCACCAAGCTCGACGTCCTCTCGGGCATCGACCCCCTTCGCGTGGCCGTGCGCTACCGCTCGCGCGAGGGCGCCGTGCTCACGGAGTTCCCCTACCACCAGTCGGTCCTTCACTTCGCCAAGCCCGAGTACGAGGAGCTGCCCGGCTTCGACGGCGACATCGGCGGCTGCCGGACCGCCGACGACCTGCCCAAGGAGGCACGCGACTACCTCGACTTCGTCGCCGAGGTGAGCGGCGTGCCCGTCGGCCTCGTCGGCGTCGGCCCGGGCCGTGACCAGGTGATCTGGATGGGCGAGCGGGCCGGGTCGAGCCTGCGCGCGGCGTAGACCGGCGCAGCGCGCCCTTTCGCCCGGGCGGCACATACACTCCGCCGCCGTGTTTCAGAAGGTCCTGGTCGCCAACCGCGGGGAGATCGCGATCCGCGTCGCTCGCACCCTTCGGGAGATGGGCATCGGCTCGGTCGCCGTCTACTCGGAGGCCGATCGCCACACGCCGGCGGTGCGGTTCGCCGACGAGGCGTTCCTGATCGGGCCCGCGAGCCCGGCCGAGAGCTACCTCAACATCGAGAAGATCATCGAGGTCGCCAAGGAGGCGGGGGCCGAGGCGATCCACCCCGGCTACGGGTTCCTGGCGGAGAACGCGGCCTTCGCGACGGCGTGCGGCGACGCGGACATCGTCTGGATCGGGCCGCCGGCGAGCGCGATCGAGGCGATGGGCTCCAAGACCCGCGCCCGCGAGCTCATGCAGGAGGCGGGCGTGCCGATCGTTCCCGGGGCCACGGAGCCCTCGCCGGACGTCGCCGCGGCGAAGAAGACCGCGAAGGAGATCGGCTACCCGGTCGCCTGCAAGGCGGCCGGCGGCGGGGGCGGCAAGGGCTTCCGCGTCGCCGAGTCCGAGGACAAGCTCGAGGAGGCCTTCGAGGGCGCCGCGCGGGAGGGCGAGAAGTTCTTCTCCGACGACCGGGTCTATCTCGAGCGCTACCTCGAGGACCCGCGCCACGTCGAGGTCCAGGTAATCGCCGACTCCCACGGGAACGTCGTGCATCTGGGCGAGCGCGACTGCTCCATCCAGCGGCGTCACCAGAAGCTGATCGAGGAGGCTCCGGGCCCGCACGTCGACGAGGCGATGCGCGAGCGGATCGGCCGCATCGCCAAGGAGGCGGCCCGTGCGGTCGACTACCGCGGCGCCGGGACCGTCGAGGGCATGCAGGTGGGCGACGAGTACTTCTTCCTGGAGATGAACACGCGAGTCCAGGTGGAGCACTGCGTGACCGAGATGGTCACCGGCGTCGACATCGTCCGCGAGCAGATCCTCGTGGCCGCCGGGGAGGAGCTCTCCGTCTACCAGGAGGCCGTCCAGGTGCGCGGCCACGCGATCGAGTGCCGCATCAACGCCGAGGCGGCGCACAAGAACTTCGCCCCCGCGCCGGGCAAGATCGAGAGCTACGTCGAGCCCGCCGGCCCGGGCGTCCGCGTCGATTCCGGCCTGGAGGCGGGGTCCGAGGTCACGCCGCTGTACGACCCGATGGTGGCCAAGCTCATCGTCTGGGACGTCGACCGCGAGAAGGCCACCGCCCGGATGCTGCGCGCGCTGTCCGAGTACCGGATCGAGCCGCTCACGACCTTGATCCCCTTCCACACGGCGCTGCTCTCCACCGAGCAGTGGGCCAAGGGCGAGACCTGCCGCGACCTCACCGAGGACAAGAAATGGTTGAAGCAAACCGAGCCCGACGCCTCCTCCGCTTCGCGTCCGGGGGCGTCGGGGTCCGTGGAGGACGAGGAATCGGTTGAAGAGCGGACCTACAAAGTTGAGGTGGACGGGCGCCTGCACAGCGTGAAGGTCATCGGCGCCGCCGCGCCGGCCGCCGCCGGGGGCGCCGCCGCCGGCGCCAGGCGGCCCCCGAAGCGCGAGCGCAAGGCCGGCGGAGGCAGCTCGGCCGCCGGTGAGGCGCTGATGTCGCCGCTTCAGGGCACCGTGCTGAAGGTCGCGGTGGAGGAGGGCGCCGAGGTGGAGGAGGGCGCGCTCGTCTGCGTCATCGAGGCGATGAAGATGGAAAACGAGATCACCGCCCACCGCGCCGGAAAGGTGACCGCGCTTCCCGTCAAGGAGGGCTCGGCCGTTGCCGCCGGAGACCTCCTCGCCAAGATCACATAACCGGCGACGTGCTGAGCTCCGCTTCCGCCGCCGCCGGGCCCGCAAAGGGCCCGTGGGGCCGACTGCGTAAGCGCTGGCGCTACGTCGGCGCGTTCTCCGACGAGGTGATGGTCTGCGCCGCCCGCGTCTGGATAGGCCCGCTGGGTCAGACCTTCTGGGCCGTGCTCGACCGCCCCACCGGGGAGCTGATCGAGCGGACCACGATGCGCCGGCCCGGGTCGGCGGGTGAGGTGCAGACCGCCGAGCCCGGGAAGGATGGGCCGACCACAGTCGTCATCCAGGGCCGTGGGCTCAGCGGGGAGCTGCACGTGGCCGACGCGCCGGGGTGGGAGGTCACCGCTCCGACATCCGAGGGCGGCGAGGTTTGGACGCGGAAGCGCGCGGGGGTGCCGGTCACCGGCGAGCTGCGGGCGAAGGACGGGCGCCGGTGGGAGCTCGACTGCCGCGGCGTCGTCGACGAGACCGACGGCCATCACGCGCGCCACACGGTCTGGAGTTGGGCGGCCGGGGTGGGCGAGGCGTCCGACGGCAGGGCGGTCGCGTGGAACCTCGTGGAGGGGGTCAACGACCCGCAGACCGGATCGGAGCGAGCGGTCTGGGTGGGCACGACGCCGCGCGAGGTGGGCCCGGTCGAGTTCGACGGGCTCGAGGGCATCGAGGGCGGAGGCGGGCTCAGCCTGCGCTTTCGCCCCGAGGCCGAGCGGGCACGCGCCGAGAACAAGCTCTACCTCCGCTACTCCTACCGCCAGCCCTTCGGGACCTTCACCGGGACCCTTCCGGGCGACCTCGAGCTCAGCTCGGGCCTCGGCGTCATGGAGCACCACGACGCCTGGTGGTGATGCGCGCTCAGCCAGCCGGCAGGTCCGGGTAGACGGTGCGCACCCGGCCGCGCCACGGCGGCTGTTCGCGCTCATTGAACTCGTAGGAGTCGCGGCCGGAGAGCGTCTCGAGCGCCACGAGCACCGGCACGTCCGTGTCGAGCAGCGGCGTCGACGCGTAGCCCTCCACGTCCGCCGAGCTGACGCGCCGGGTCACCCGCGTCCAGCCGAGCCCCGGGCGGTACAGCCAGTACGTGACGACGACATCGCCGCCGGCCCGGCGATGGTCGTCGACCGACGTGAACGCCGTCATGCGCCGATTCGACGTCGTGAGCCCCGGCTTCGGCCCGGGGGCGGCGCAGGTCTCGTGGCGGCAGTAGCGGAAATCCACGGGCGCGACCGAGAGCCCGTCGGGGGCCGCCGCGGCAATGGGATCCGGGGCCAGCGCGCGCACCGCTCCCGCGAGCGGGCGGCCGTAGGCCAGCGTGAGCGGGTCGCGCCAGCACGGACCTGGCTCCGCGGGAGCGCAGCGGATCCGCCGCGCGAGCAGGGAGTCGAGGCTTCGCGCGGCGTCGGTGGGCGGCGAGGCGCCGAGCGCGGCGACGATCGTGCCAACCAGGACCGCGACGAGCAGGATCAGGCCGACCTGCTCGACGCTCGCGGCACCTCGCTGTGATCGCCCTCGGGCCATCGCCCGAGGCTAGGAGGCGCCGGCCGACGCTCGGTGCGGAGAGTGTGTTGAGTTAGGAGAGGCCCTCGCGCGCTTCGCGCACGAGGGTGACCGACTCGGGGAAGACGATGCGGATGGCGTCGCGGACCTGCACCGCCTGCTCGTCGCTGGAGCCGGTGAGGTCGAGCCTGTTGATCGCGGCCACCGTCATGTCGACTGCCAGCTTGATGGCGTTGTCCGCCCAGGCCACCTTCTGTGCGCCCTGCATCTGCTCGGCCATCTCCGCCAGCCGCTCGCGAAGCTCGTCTGGATCCCCGAACAGGTTGAAGCCTGGATCTTCCATGGCGCCAATCATAGGGCTGCGCCCGCCCCGGCCCGATAGCCTGAGCCCGGCATGAGCCTGCCGCAGCCCTCCGCCTCGTCGACCGCGCTGATCACGGGCGCGTCCTCGGGAATCGGCGCAGCTGTCGCCCGCGTGCTGGCGAGCCGCGGCCACGGCGCCGTGCTCGTCGCCCGGCGCGAGGAGCGCCTGCGGGAGCTGGCGGCCGAGCTCGGCGAGTCGAGCGACGCGCGCTTCGAGGTGATCGCCACGGACCTCTCGAGCGAGGCGGGCCGCGCCGGTGTGATCGACCGGGTCGGGGAGCTCGGCCTCCAGGTCGACATCCTCATCAACAACGCGGGCTTCGGCGGCTTTGGTGCGGCCCACGAGTTCGGGGTCGAGCGCCAGACGGAGATGGTTCGCCTCAACTGCGAGGCGCTGGTCCACCTTCAGGCGGCCTATACCGAGGGAATGGCGGCGCGCCGGAGCGGAGCCGTGCTCAACGTCGCCTCGACGGCGGCCTTTCAACCGCTGCCGGGCTCGGCGACGTACGCGGCGACCAAGGCGTTCGTGCTCAGCCTCAGCGAGGCGACGCATGCCGAGCTGAAGCGCCACGGCGTGACGGTCACGGCCCTCTGTCCCGGTCCGGTCCGCACGGAATTCGGCGAGGTGGCTGGCGCTGGAGGCGTGGAGGACCAGCTGCCGAAGCCGTTCTGGACCTCGACCGAGCAGGTGGCGAAGCAGGCCGTCGACGGCCTGGCAAGCGGGAAGCGCGTGGTGGTCCCCGGAGCGCTGAACCGCGCCGGGGCAATCGGCGGGCAGCACGCTCCCCGTGCGCTCATCCTCCCCGCGATCGGCCGCGCCTACAGGCAGGTGTTCTGAGCCGGCCCGCCCGGCTCCGATGCGCTTCGGCTACGGTTCTCGCTCCCCCGGACACCGATGCCGAACACACCCCGACAAGAGCTTCGCAAGGGCCGCTTCGAGGCCCTGATCGGCCTTGCAGCGCCGGTCCTCGATCTCGTTCTCGTGACCGGTGACCGCTTCTCGAGCGTGGTTGCGCCACCCGGCGACGACTACATCGCGATCCGCCCACCGGGCGAGAAGCTCGAGCTTGGCTCGATGCGGACCGCGCGGGTCCCCTCGGGCAGCGAGCCGGTCGAGTAGGCGACGGGGAAGGCCGACGTGGAAGCCGGGTTGTCCCGCGACGCCGTGATCGAGCGCGAGCGGCGGTTTGCGAAGCCGGCCGCGGCCGCGGCGTTCCTCGCCGCCGCGCTGCTGATCGTCGGCGTCATCGTTCGCCTGAAGATCCCGCAGCAGTCACACGCGAGCGCCCAGCTCGTGGAGTTCGCCACGCACCACTCGGCGATCATCGCCTCCGGGCTCATCGTGGCGGCGGGGCTGGTGCTGATGGCGCCCCCGCTCGCGTATCTGCTCTACGCGGCCGCGGCGCGGAACCCGCGGGTGCGGACGAGTCTCGTGGCCTTCTGCATCGTCGGCCCGCTCCTCTTCGGGATTCAGACGGTCGTCGCAAACAACGCTCTGAAGGACGCCGGCGACAACTACGTCGCGAACCAGCACGTCGAGACGAAGAAGGACGTCGCGGTGCTGAAGAAGGCGATCGGCTCGAACCCCTCCTCGATCGACCAGGTCACGCTCTACAACCCGGACAGCGGCCAGAACTCGGCGGAGGTGCAGCTGACGAACGGCGACTTCTACTTCGTCACCTTCCCCGCGAGCCAGGAGGCGGCGCTCCAGGACAGCCTGGACAAGGCCGACGTCGACAACTCCGAGGACTCCAGCGGCGCGCCCGGCGACGCGTACGCGAACCACCTGGCCGTCGACTCCAGCGGCTACAAGCTCGCCGGCAACCTGGCGCTCCCCGCCGGCGTGTGCATGATCTTCGCCTTCGTCTATCCCGCGCTTCAGGCGTATCGCGTCGGGCTGATCACGCGCCTCCTCAGCACGCTCGGCGCGATCACCGCGGCCACCCTGATCCTGCTCCCGCTTGCCCCCGTGCTGATCGGGCTCTGGCTTGCGTGGATGGGGCTCGTGTACCTGAACCGGGTGCCGAGGGGCAGAGCCCCCGCGTGGGAAGCCGGCGTCGCGGTCCCCTGGCCGCGACCCGGCCGGCCCGTCGCGCCGGACGCGCCGATCGAGGGCACGGCTCGCGAGGTCGACCCCGACGCTCCTCCCCCTGCCTCGAACCCCCCGCGCCAGCGTGGCGAGCGCCGCAAGCGCAAGAGCCGCTAACGGCCCGGCGATCCTGTTCGACTCCGACTGCGGCTTCTGCCGCTGGGCGCTCGGCTGGGTCCTGCGCTGGGATCGCGCCCACACACTGGTCCCGGTCGAGATCCAGTCGGCCGAGGGGCAGGCGCTCCTGTCGGCGGTCGATCCCGCCGAGCGCCTGCGCTCCTGGCACCTGGCACCGCAAGACGCGGACGTGCGCTCCGCGGGCGCGGCGTTTCCCGGGCTCTTCTCAGTGCTCCCGGGCGCGGGGCCGCTGGGCGCCCTGGCCCGGCGCGCGCCGGGCCTCACCCGGCGCGGCTACGAGTTCGTCGCGGGGCGGCGCGGATCCTTCGGGCGCCTCGTCACGACCGGCGCCAAGGCGCGGGCGGACAGGCTGATCGCCGCCCGGACGCGGACCTAGCCCGCAACCGCCGGAGCGGACACGAGCTCCTCGCTGAGGCGCTTCGAGAAGTCGTCGAGGTCAGCGGCGGAGAGCCCGTCGGGCGAGGAGCGGAGCTCGGCGGATGCCACCGGCCCCTTGGGCCCGGCGACGATTGCGATCTTCGACTCGCGATCGGTGCCGTCGCCGCAGAGAGCGAGGGCGCCGCTCGCGCCTCCGGTCAGCTCGCCCTCGAAGGCGCGGTCGGGCTTGAACCCAAGCCCCGCCTCGGCGTGGGTGGCGCTGAAGGACAGAGGCGGCGTCAGCTTCAGGTGCCGGTCGGCGGCGTAGCCGCGGTAGAACGCCTCCTCCGCGTACTGCTTGGACTCGTCGCGGAAGCGGCCGCGGATCGCGAAGAGGGCGACGATGAGGAAGATCAGCCCCTCGAACGCGATGAGGAGGGCCCAGTTCTTTGCCACGATCAGGAGGATCGGGATCGCGACCGCCGGGATGTTGATCACCAACGTGATCAAGAGCGCCACGCCGAGCGCCCGGAGCCACTCCGTGGGGCGCTTCATCGCGTAGCGGCGAAAGTCGGGCTTCGCGGAGGTCACCGACGTGGGCGAGGCCGCGAGCTCGACATTTGCGAGCGCCGCCTCCATCGCGGGATCGGCGGCCGCGTCCTTCGCGGCGGCGTCCGCCGCGAAGCCGGACTCGACCTCCTCGAGAGACTCCTTGCGGATCGCGGCCGCCAGGTGGGCCAGGTCCGCGCACAGTGAGCTCAGCTCGGTCGCGTCGGAGACGTGCCCGTCGCGTTCCATGCAGAACGAACCGGAGGAGAGCTCGAACCCCTCGTCCTTCGGGCTCCGCGAGAGGTAGTCGACGAGCGATGGCGAGAAGAGCTGGCGCAGCCAGGACTCGCTCGTGCCCTCGAAGGCGACGACGGTGAGGTCGCCGTCCAGCTTGAACCGCTTGACCTTGCCGATCCCGTAGAGGCCGCTGGACAGGTAGGGGGCGAAGCCGACGCTCTCCGGAACCCGCGTCCAGGCGACGGTGCGGTGGTGAGTCGTGGTGTGGTCGTCGCTGTCGGTGGTGGTGTAGGTGTAGTAGACGACGCTTCCGGTCTCGCCGCCCGGCAGGCTGCCGGTCGCCGCCCCCTGGATCGAGCCGCCGCGGTCGAGCATCTGGCTCTCGGCGGGCCGGTCGATCGTTTTCGCGAAGGTCAGGCCGTTCGCCTTGGCGAACCGGTCGAGTGCGAACCGGTCGAGTGGACTGTCAGACGCGCCATCCGTGGCCATCGCGCGCCATCCTAGTCCAGCGACGGGCCGCTAGACGTAAATGCGCACTCGCGGCGAGGGCCGCAGCGCGAGGCCCAGGCCGCCGGCGAGGAGCACTGCGCCGAGGACGCCGAGGACCCAGGTGCTCGACCCCGTGGTGGGCAGGCTGCCGGCGGTCCCGGCCGCGTCGGGGGAGTCGACGGCGCTCGACTCCGACGTCGGGCCCGTCGTGGGCGAGGTGTCGGTTGGGCTCGTCCCGCCGCCGGGATCGGCAGGCGTACCGCTGGTTCCACCGCCCGTGGGATTGGCGTTGGCGGGAGGCCCGGAGCCGCCCGTCGACGGAGGCGCCGCGTCCACCGTCACGGAGCCCTTCATGAACGGGTGAAGGGTGCAGACATACGGGAACGAGCCTGCGGTGGTGAACGTGTGCGAGTACGTCTGGCCGTGGCTGAGCGTTCCCGAGTCGAAGCCGTCACCGGTCACGGTATGCCCCTCCGGGACGGTGCCGTCGTTGGTCCAGGTGAGGGTGTCTCCGGCCGTGATCGTGATCGAGCTCGGCGAGTAGCCGTAGTCGCTCGAGCTGGATCCGTCGACGATCGAGATCGACGCGTCGCTCTTCGCCGTGGTGGCCCCGATCACCGGCGTCGGGCTCGTGGCCGCCGTCGTGGTCGGCGCGGGGGCGGTGGTCGTGGTCGTTGGGACGGTGGTGGTGGTCGGTGGCGGCGCCGTGGTCGTCGTGGTCGCCGGTGTGGTCGTGGTGGTTGCCGGCGCCGTCGCCGTCGTGGTCGTCGTATCAGCGGCAAACAGCGCCGTCGGCATCAGCAGTGCGATCCCCAATACGACCAGCGCAACGGCCGCCCGCGACGCTGGCCTCCATGCCCTCACACCCCTTGAATACCAGAGCGTGCGGAAAAAAGTTCAGCCGGTGGCGGCCAGGCGCTTTCTGTGCGTGCGGATCTCGCTCATGATCCGCTCGAGCCTGGGCTCGGTGGAGGAGTCCACGTGGCTCATCCCGGCCGCGATCGCGGGGTGCACAGCGGCGATCCGCTCGTGCATCGCCTGGGCGACCGCGCGGTAGGTGGGGTGCCCCTCGCGGCCCGAGCGCAGCTCGCAGAGGTGCATGGCCTCGCGAGCGTTCAGGTCGAGGATGTAGCGGATGCGGTAGCCCAGGCAGAGCGCGTAGGGAGCGGCGTCCGGAAGCCCGGCCGCCTCCAGGCGATCGAACTCGGCGTGCGAGATCTCGAGCGCGCGCTCGTACTCACCGCCGGCGCCGGCCTCGCGGACCTCCTCGGGCACGCCCGCGCCGAGGTCCGGGCTGAGGCGCTGCCACTGGCAGGTCAGCATCCGGTGGCGCTGCAGGTCGCGGAAGCCGCCGTAGTCGGAGACGATCTCGAAGCGGTAGCGGACGCGCTCCCAGCCCCGCCCGGGGCGGTGGCGGCGGTTGACCCGCTCGCCGGCGAGCTCGGAGATGAGCTCCGCCCGCTGGATCGGGTCCAGCGCCGTCACGCGCGCCGTGATGGCCGCCTCGCCGGCGCCGGCCGACTCGTACAGGCTGGAGGCGAGGAGGTCCTCCTCGCCGCCGTCGACGCCGATCAGCTCGACCGACGGCGCGTCTGCGGGCTCGCGGCGGTCGAGCCCGAGCCGCGCGACCACCTTCGCCGCGGCGCCGCGGCGCTCGCCCAGGTAGGTGATCCACGCGCCGCCGCGGTCCGGCTGGCCGATCCGGGCGACGAAGCTCGGGATCATCTTCGCCAACTCGGCGTGGAGCATCTCGCCGTAGGCGCGAGCCTCCGGAAGCGGCGATGCCAGCAGGCGCATGACCAGCTGCTCGTAGGCCTGGCCGGAGGCGAAGATGCCGACGTGGCTGAGCGTCGCGGCGGGGAGGAGGCCGCGCAGCAGGTCAAACGCCTTCGCGCGGATCGAGCTGCGCCACGCGCCCTCGGGCTCCTCGCCCCGAGGCCAGCGCTCCTCCGCCCAGGCGCGGACCTGCTCGAGTGAGGCCGAGTAGATCCGAAACAGCTCGTCCATCGTCGTGCGGAACTCCGGGCCGAGCTCGTCGTCGGCGTAGTAGCGGTAGCCGCCGCCGGGCATGGGCTGGTCGTAGGCGATGTAGCGGGTCGACTGCTCGAGGTAGGCCGCCAGCCGGCCACGCTGAAGGACCTTGGTGAGCACGTTAGACGCCCACTCGCAGGCAATGTGGGCCCCGCCGACCTGGGCGATCGAGTCGTCCCCGTAGCCGATGAAGACGCGCTCGTAGAGCTTTGCCGCCCGCTCGCCCTCGACGCCGTCGAGCGGGCGCGAGCCGTCCGGGACGTCGGCGGCGAACTCGTCGAGGAAGAGCCGCCGCAGCGAGCCGCCATAACGCGAGTAGCGCGCGAAGAGCGCTCCCTTGACCGTCTCCGGGAGGTTGACGAGGCCGAAGACGGGGCCGTCCAGATTCGTGAAGTGCCGAGCCAGGAGCTCCTGCTCGGCGGCGGTGAATTCCTCTACGGGGTAGCGCATGTGGGGTCGGGCGGCCACTCATCTCGCATCCTAGGGTCCGATCCGGCGGTCCACCGGCCTCGTCTCAGCCGCTGTTTCCGGGTTCCGGCGGAGCCGCCATCAGCTCCACGCGGTGCCCGCCCGGCCCGACCACGAAGCCCCGTCGCTCGCCCCAGAGCTGGTGCGACTCCTCGAACTCGAAGCCGGCGGCGGCGAGCGCGGCCGTCGTCTGGTCGAGGTCCGGCGCTACCACCGCGGCGTGGCCCACGAGCGGCACCGCGGCCTCCGGCGTGTGGATCAGATGGATCTGGTTCGGCCCGTTCTCCATCCAGGTGACGTACTCCGCGATCTGCTCGGGAGCCGGCAGGCGCCGGAAGCCGAGGATCGCAAAGAACTCGACCGTGGCCTCGACCTCGTCCGGCTGGACCTCGAGCGAGACGTGGTGAAGCGCGACCCCGGTCACGCCCCCAGCATAGGAGGCGCGACCGGGCACCGGCTACTTGTAGAAGACGACGTAGAAGGGCTCAGGTGAGACGTTGTCGCCGTCGGACGTCACGACCTCGGCCTGGACGCCCGTCGTTCCGCATTCGTGGAACGGGTCGCCCTTGGACACCTCCGCCTGCTCGGTGGCGCCGCCGATTCCGAGGTTCCCGAGGTCGATTGTCGCCTGGGCGCCCTTGAACGAGAAGGGCAGGTGCTTGAAGCAGTAGGCGGCCGTCTCCTTGAGATCGACGTCGGCGTTCGTGACGTTCTTCGACTGATGGGAGATGACGTTCCCGTCGGGGTCGACCCGCGCATAGCCGACGATCTTGCCGTTGCTGGTGGCGTGCCCGTGGACGGCGAGCGCCGTCCCGCCGAGCGCGACGAACAGCGCGATGAGAGCGATCATGGTTGCTGCGGAAGGGCGTCGGGTGGGTGCGTTCATGGATTCCCCTTTGTAGACCTGTTTGCGAGCAGCTCCAGGATGACGTCGATCAGGAGGTTGACGTCGGCCTCGGTCGTCTGCCAATTGACGATGGCGGGGCGGAAGGCGATCCGCCCGTCGTAAGTCGTGGTGCCGCTGAACACCCTGCCGTCGGCCAGTAGCGCGGCGCCAAGCTCGGTGTTCAGCTTGTCGAGCTCCGCATCGTCGTCGATCCCCGCCGGGTGCACCCTGAAGCAGACGATGTTGAGCCTGACGTCGGCGAGGCGCTCGAGAGCCGGCTCGCGATCCACCCGCTCGGCCAGCGCGCGGGCGATTGCCAGGTGGCGCTCCACCATCGCCCGGTGGCCGGCGCGGCCGTAGGCGCGGAGCGTCGCCCACACGGCGAGCGCGCGGGCCCGGCGCGAGTTCTCGGGCGTGAGCATCCCGAAGTTGGGGTGGGGGTCGTCGTTTGCCGGTAGATACGGCGCCCCCACCGTGAACGCCTGCGCCAGCCGCTGCGGCTCGCGGACGAACGCGAAGCCGCAGTCGTAGGGGACGTTCAGCCATTTGTGGGCGTCGGCGGCGACGGAGTCGGCGCGTTCGATCCCGTCGGTCAGCGCGCGGCTCTCCGGGGCCAGCCGGGCGAAAAGGCCGAAGGCGCCGTCCACGTGCAGCCAGGCGCCGCGCGCCTTCGCGACCTCGGCCATCTCCTCGAGCGGGTCGAAGTCGCCCGCGTTCACCTCGCCGGCGTTCGCGATCACGACCGCCGGAGCACCCCCGAGGTCGTCGAGCTCGCGTGCCAGGGCGTCGAGGTCGAGCCGGCCCACGCCGTCGCGGGCGAGCGTTCGGATCCGCCCTCGGCCGAGGCCCAGCATGCTGATCGCCTGCTGCGCGCTGGGGTGCACGTAGCCGCTGGAGAAGACGGGCATCGGCGGCAGGCCGGCGAGCCCGTCCTCGTCGGCGTTCGCGCCGTGCTGCTCGGCCCACCAGGAGCGCGCGGCCGCGAGCGAGGTGAAGTTGGCCATCGTCGCGCCGCTGACCAGGACGCCGGTCATCTCGCTCGGCAGCTCGAAGAGGTCGCCAAGCCAGGCGGTGGCGACGCGCTCCAGCGTCGCGGCGAACGGCGAGCTGGCCCACGCGTAGGCCACCTGGTCGTAGGCCGAGGCGAGCCAGTCCGCCCCCAGCGCGGCCGGCGTCCCGCCGCCCATCACGAAGTGGAAGAACCGCGGCCCGGACGACCGCGTGGCGGTTCGGCCGGCGAGCTCGCTCAGCTCCCGGAGAGCGGTGAGCGCGCCGTCCCCGTCCTCGGGCAGCGAGCCGCCCCAGGCCTCGAGCTCCTCCGGCGCGCCCGAAGCGAGCACGCGCTCGTCCCCAATGCCGTCGAGGTAGTTGCGGGCCGAATCGGCGGCGAATGAGAGGGACTCCGCGAGTTCGTCGCGAAGCTCGAGGGGATCGGGCACCCGGCGATCCTATGCCCGAAGGGGCTCACTCCAGACGTTGGAGCTTCGGCCACTGCTCGCTCCAGCCTCCGATCGGGCGCGAGCAGACGAGGACGGGCTCGCCGTACTCGTCGTTGTCGATCCCGGCCGCGTCGTGGATGCGTTGCTCCCGCCGGCAGTCCTCGAAGTGCTCCTTCGCGAACGGTCGCGAGAGACCGACCGTGATCACCGGCGCCCAGCCCGCCGGAGGCGGGCCCCAATCCCAGAAAGCGTTCTGGATTCCGTACGCCTGCGGCAGGCCGAGCGCCGGTCCGTAGCGATCGACGGCGCCCGCCTCGCCGTAGTTGGAGCCCAGGATCACGGCGTGCGGCGGGCTTCCTTCCTGCTTGTAGATACCGGCGACGGTCCGCACGAGGTCCGGCCACCCGATGGTCTCCCCGACGTCGGGGTTGGTGTTGACGACCCCTTCGGCGTTCTTGGCCGGGACGATCGGGAGCGAGATCACCGCGGTGACGAGCCCCGTCAGCACCACCACCGCGCCAAACGCCCACCTCCGCCCCGCCCGGTCGGCCATCCAACGGTCGACGGCAATGCTTCCCGCCGCGAGCAGCGCCGGCAGGAGGCCGGATAGGTAGTACGGCTTGCCGCCGGTCGCCATGAAGACCACCGCGAGCACGCCCCACGCCACCACCAAGAAGCGGAACCGCCGGCCGGCTGGGTCCCGCCAGAGCCAGATCATCCCGGCGATCCAGACCGGCGCCAACGGTGGGCCGGCGAGCAGGAGCTGGAACGGGAGGAGCGCCCACCAGGGCTGCGAGCTCGTCGAGTTGCCCGCGGCGATCGACCGGGAGACGTCGATCTGAGGCCAGCCATGACTCGCCTGCCAGATCACCCAGGGCGAGAAGAGCGCGAGGGCGATCGCCACGCCGCCCCAGACCCAGGGCAAGCGCAGCAGGTGACGTGGCCCGCAGACCAGCACGCCGGCCAGCAGGCCGACGGCCAGGAAGGCCGGCAGCGGCTTGTTGAGCAGCGCGACGCCGAGCACGAGCCCCGCGACGAGCCAGAGGCGCTCGTTGCCGGTCCGAATCGCCCTGATCACGATCCAGGTGAGCGCCGCGGAGGCGAGCAGGTCGAAGGTCGAGGTGCTCAACGTGTGGCCTGTGAAGAGGACGATGGGGGCCGCGGCCGCGCAGGCCCCGGCGATCAATTGCGCGCGGCGCGAGCCGCCGAGCTCGCGCGCGATCGTCCCCGTCAGCACCACGAGGAGCCCTGCCGCGAATGCCGACGGCACGCGGAGCACCGTGAGGCTGTCGGGAGCGACGCCGCTCATCGCCCGGGCGATGAGCGGCGTCACGGGCCCCTGGTCGTCGTACGCCCAGTTCAGGTGATGGCTCGCCGCCAGGAAGTAGAGCTCGTCGCGGTGGTAGCCGTAGGCGCCGGCAAACACGACCAGAATCGCCGTGACGGCTGCGCCGAGCGCGAGCAGTCTTCGGTCCACGACCTACATGATGGAGGAGAAGATCGCCGCCCCCGCGTGCTGCGCCCAGTCGACGAGGGGCGACGGGATGATCCCGAAGAAGACGGTCGCTGCCGCGGCGATGCACGCCAGAAGGACCGCGACGCTGAGGCGGTGCTCCGGAAGCTCCTCGTCGGCTTCGGGGGAGCCGCCCGCGATTGCGGGCATCGCCTCGCCTGCCACGCGGCGCTCCTCGGTGTTGGGCCGGGCGGCCGGGCGCATCCAGACCGCCGCGATCACCCGCAGGTAGTACGCGAGCGAGACCATCGTGCCGATCGCGATCATCACGCCGAGCCACGTGTAGTCGCTGCCGACGGCGCCCTCGATCAGGTAGAGCTTGCCCATGAAGCCCGCGGTCCCGGGCAGACCGGCGAGCCCGAGCATGGCGATCGTGAGCGGCCAGGCGAGCTCAGGCCGGTTGCGACCCAGGCCCTGCACGGCGGCGATGTCGTCGCCGAGGGCGCTCTCGCGCTCGCGGATCACGATCACCGCGAACGCGGCGAGGTTCATCAGCGCGTAGGCGGCGAGGTAGAAGACGAGGGCGTCGACGCCGGCCGCCGAGCCCGCCACGAGGCCGACGAGCATGTAGCCGGCCTGAGCCACCCCGGAGTAGCCGAGCAGGCGCTTCAGCGAGCTCTGGCCGAGGGCGCCGATGTTGCCGACGACGATGGAGACGGTCGCCAGGGCGGCGAGGGCAGGCTGCCAGTTGTCGATCGCCGGGCCCAGGGCAACCAGGAAGAACCGGGCGAAGACTGCGAACGCGGCGGCCTTCGTGGCGACGGCCATGAACGCCGTCACCGGGGTTGGCGCGCCCTGGTAGACGTCGGGCGTCCACTGGTGGAAGGGCGCGATCGAGAGCTTGAAGGCGAAGCCGGTGGCGGCGAGCCCGATGCCGAGCAGGATCAGCGGGTCGTCGACCAGGCTGCCTCCGATCGCGCTGCGGATCGCCGTGAAGTCCGTGGAGCCGCTGCCGCCGTAGATGAACGCCAGCCCGTAGAGCAGGGTCGCCGAGCCGAGCGAGCCGACGATGAGGTACTTGAGGCCGGACTCGAGCGACTTCTCCCGGCGCAACGCCGACCCGCACAGCGCGTAGAGCGGCACCGAGAGGAGCTCGAGCGCGACGAACGCCGCGATCAGGTTCTGGGCCTGGGCGAGCAGCGTCATGCCGAGCACCGAGGAGAGCAGGAGCGCCTGGAACTCGCCGTGCCCGCCCGCGCCGGCCGGGTTCTCGATGGACTCCTCGCCCCAGGAGAGCGGGATGACGAACGCGGCCGAGAAGATCGCGATCAGCGTCGCCGCCAGGCCGAGGCCATCCATTCGCAGCGCGCCGGCGACGAGGTCCTTTGGCGTCTCGCCCCACTGCCAGATGCAGAGCCCCGCCGCCGCCGCGAGCGTCAGGAGGCTCAGCGTCGAGACCAGGGCGCGCTCGCGCTTGGAGCTCATGACCGCGCCGGCCAGCACGACGACGATGCCCGCCGTCAGCGCGATCACGGGCGAGAGCCCCGCGTAGTCGATGTGGGGGGCGTTGAAGCCGTTCACTGCTTCGTGACCTTCGCGAGAGGCGCGTAGCAGGTCCACCCGTGCGGGCAGGCCCTCTGGTTCCCGGCGGTCGTCGTCTGCTCGTTAGCGGCCGACACCGCGCCGAGCTTGTCCTGCACGGCGGTGTCGGCGCGCTTCGTGATCAGGCCGGGGTAGAGGGCGAGGCCCACGATGCAGGCGACCAGCGGCGCGATCACCAGGGCGTCGCGCAGCGACAGCTCACGCGACTCGACGCCCTCCGGCAGGCGGTTGTGCATGGTGCGCTGGTAGAGGCGCAGCGCGTAGTAGGCCGCCAGCGGAACGCCGATCGCAGCGACGAACGCGTAGACGATCTTCGACTGGAAGACGCCGATCAGGATGTCGAACTCGCCGATGAAGTTGGCGGAGCCGGGCATCGCGAGCGTCGCCAGGGTCACGATCAGGAAGAGCGAGGCGAGCACCGGCGCCCTGAAGGCGAGGCCGCCGAGGCGGGTGATGTCCTCGGTGCCGGCGCGCTCGGCGATGAGGATGATGATCAGGAAGATCGGCGCCACGACCAGGCCGTGGTTGACCATCTGCAGGACCGCCCCGTCGCCGCCGGCGGTCTGCAGCGAGAAGATCCCGATCGTGATGAAGCCGAGCTGAGCGATCGAGGAGTAGCCGGCGATCAGGCGCACGTTGGTCTGCGTGAACGCCATGATCGAGCCGTAGAGGATCGAGGCGACCCCGATCAGGAGGATCAGCTCCTGGAAGTGCGTGGTGGCCGCGGGGAACAGCGGCAGGACGACGCGCAGGAAGCCGTACGCGCCGACCTTCGGCAGCACGCCCGATAGCAGCGCGAGCACCGGGAGCGGAGCCGCGCGGTAGGCGTCGGGCATCCACCCGTGCACGGGGAACGCCGGCATCTTGATCAGGAAGGCCGCGGCGAAGAAGCAGAAGATCCACTCCTGGCTGCTCACCGAGAGCGTGTTGGCGCGCAGCTCGGCGAGCGAGAAGGTGAGGTGCCCGATGTCGCCCGACGCGATCACCGCGGTCGCGATCGCGGCGACGAGCATGAGGAGCGAGCCGACCAGGGTGTAGACGAGCATCTTGATCGTCGCCGCGACCCGGTTCTCGCCGCCGAACGTCCCGATCAGGAAGAAGAACGGGATCAGCATGAGGTCGAAGAAGAGGACGAACAGCAGCAGGTCCTGGGCGAGGAACGCGCCCAGCGTCGCCGTCTCGCCCAGGGCGAGCATGAAGAAGTAGACGCGCTCGCGCCCCTCGGGCATCCGGAACATCGAGAACGTCGTCGACGCCGCCCACAGCAGCGCGGTGAGCAGCACGAGGAAGACGCTCAACCCGTCGACGCCGAGCTGGTAGCGGACCCCCAGGCCGGGGATCCAGCTGACGTCCACCGTGTGCTGGAGCCCGGGCGTGCCGAGGTGGAAGTCGGCGACCAGGGCGATGGCGATCCCGAGGGTCACGAGGGAGCCCACGGTCGCCGCCCAGGGGACGACGCGCCTGGGCAGCACGAACCCGAGGAGCCCGACGGCGAGGGGCAGCCACAGCAGGACGTTCAACACGAGCATCCCTCCGGACTGCGGACTGCGGACTGCGGACTCCCCATCAGTGGCTCACGATCAGGAAGTAGAGGCCGAGGGCGGCGAAGCCGCCCACGAGGAGCAGCGCGTAGGCGCGGACGAAGCCCGACTGCGCGCCGCGCACCAGGCCGCCCGCGCCGCGGACGACGCCGGTGGTGCCGTTGACGATGCCCTGTACGACGACGCGCTCGAAGACGTCGTTGGCGAACCGGCCGGTGGCGACGAGCGGTCGGTAGATCACCGCGTCGTAGAGCTCGTCGAAGTACCACTTGTTCTTCAGGAAGGTGTTGACCGGGCCGAAGCGCTGGATCAGCCGGACCGGGATCTCCGGGTTGCGCACGAAGCAGAGGTACGCGAGGGCGATCCCGGCGACGGAGATCGCGCCGCCGACTGCGAGCCCCAGCCACGCCTGTGCGGTCGTCGGCCCGACGCCCGCAAAGCGAGAGCCGGCGAACGTGGGGTCGAGGAAGTTGGTGACCGCAGCGTCGACCCCGGGCACCTGGATCAGGCCGGCGAAGAGCGCCAGGAAGCCCAGGATCGACATGGCGATCTTCATCGGGATCTCCCGCTCGGCGATGTGGTGCTCGGGCCCGGGGAAGCCGACGTCCGTGTCCTCGGCTTCGCCCGTCGCCGGGTTGTACGGGTCCGCGTGCGCTATGTGCCCTCCCTCGAGCTCCCTGGCCTCCGGACACGGCGCGCCGCGGGTGACGCGGAAGCCGATCCGGAACGAGTAGATCGCCGTCAGGAAGGCCCCGACGTAGCCGCCGATGGTGAAGATCCAGTACATGCCGCCGCGGGCCGCGGCAAACGAGAGGATCTCGTCCTTCGAGAAGAACCCGGAGGTCAGCGGGAAGGCGGCGAGCGCGAGGCAGCCGGCCAGGATGGCTGCCGACGTGAACGACATCGCCCTGCGGAAGCCGCTCATGCGGTCGATGTTCTGCTCGCCCGCCATCGCGCCGATGACCGAGCCCGCCGCCATGAAGAGCAGCGCCTTGAAGAAGGCGTGCGTCATCAGGTGGAACATCCCGGCCGAGTAGGCGCCGATCGAGACGCCCACGATCATGTAGCCGATCTGGCTGCAGGTGGAGTAGGCGATGATCCGCTTGAGGTCGGTGACCCCGAGGGCGACGGTGCCCGTGAAGAGCAGCGTCGCGAGGCCGACGAATGCGGAGATGTCCGCCGCGGTCGGTGCCAGCTCGAAGAGCGGCCACATGCGTGCGATCAGGTAGACGCCGGCGGTCACCATCGTGGCCGCGTGGATCAGGGCGGAAACGGGCGTGGGGCCCTCCATCGCGTCCGGCAGCCAGGTGTGGAGCGGTAGCTGGGCCGACTTCGCGAAGGCGCCCGACGCAGAGCAGCAGGCAGATCGCCACCACGACGCCCTGGTTCGTGTGGAACTGCTGCTGGGCCGCGCTGAACACCGCGGGGTAGTCGAAGCTGCCGAGGTCGCGGAACACGAAGAAGGCGGCGAAGACCAGGCCGACGTCGCCGATCACGTTGATGACGAACGCCTTCATGCCCGCCTTCGTCGCGGTCTCGCGCCGGTACCAGAAGCTGATCAGCGCGTAGGAGGCGTAGCCCACGAACGCCCAGCCGATGATCAGGAGGACGAAGTTGCCCGCCAGGACCAGCAGCAGCATCGAGAAGACGAAGAAGTTGAGGAAGCTGAAATAGCGGTTGAAGCCCCGGTCGGAGGTCATGTAGCTGATCGAGTAGAGGTGGATCAGCGTCGATACCCCCGTGACCACGAGGCACATGAAGACCGAGAGCGGGTCGACCAGGATGCCGAGCTTCACGTCGAGGCTGCCGCTCTGCGCGTAGTCCCACAGCGTCGAGGTGATCTGCCGGTCGTCGGGGGAGTGGTCGAGCAGAGCGATGAGCACGCGCAGCGTGCACAGGAAGGCGAGCCCGATCGCCCCCGTCGCGATCCAGCCCGCCGAGCGCCCGGGAAGCTTCCGGTAGCCGAACGCGACGACGATGCTTCCCGCGAGCGGGAAGCCCAGGATCAGCCAGGCGTAGGCGCTCGCGCTCAACGTCCTACCCGCGGAGCTTCCTGAGCTCGTCGACGTCCAGCGGGATGCGGCGGCGGAACATCGCGACGATCAGCCCGAGGCCCACCACGACCTCGCAGGCGGCGACCACCATCACGATCAGGGCGAAGATCTGACCGTCCTCGTTGCCGGTCGAGCGCGAGAACGCGACCAGCGCCAGGTTCGCCGCGTTCAGCATCAGCTCCAGGCAGAGGAGGACGACGAGGGGGCTGCGCCGCAAGAGCACGCCGGCAGCGCCGATGGCGAAGAGCAGCGCGCTGAGGACGAGATACCAGGAAACGTCCACGTCAGCCGTCCGCCTGGGCTAGCGACGAAGTCGCGGTAGATGTGGCCGTGCCTGCCGGGTCAGGTTCGGGCCCGGACCCGCCGACACCGGACGCGTCAGCGGAGGATGTCGGCGGAGATGTTCGCCTCCCTGCGAGCGTGATCGCCGCCACGGCGGCGACGAGCAGCAGCATCGAGGCGGCCTCGAAGACGATCAGGAAGCGCTCGAGCAGGAGGTTGCCGATCGAGGCGGGGTTGCCGAAGTTCTCCGGGATCAGCGGGCCGCGGCTCGAGATCGAAGACAGCGCGGTGCCGAGCACCGCGATCGAGAGCTCCACGAAGATCGCCACGCCGAGCAGCGGGGCCAGCAGGCGCTGCCCGGCGATCGGCTCGTAGAGCGACTCCTCCTGCTGGCCGACGTAGGCCGCGACGAAGACGTAGAGCACCATCACGGCGCCGGCGTAGACGACCACCTGCGCGGCCGCGACGAACTGCGCGTGGAGCAGCAGGAAGAGCCCGGCCAGGGAGACCAGGTGGACGATCAGCGCAAGCACCGAGTAGAACGGGTTGCGGAGGGCGACGACGGCGAGCGCCCCGCCGACGGCGCCGATCGCCCCGACGAAGAACGCGACCTGGATCACGTGGCCTCACCCGGGCCGAGGGCGGTCTCCAGCGTCGGGTGCCAGCTCCAGCGGATCGCCCGGCGCCCGCGCGACTCGATGCGCTGGAAGAGGTGCTCGGAGAGCGAGGTCCCGTCCGCCGCGCTCACGGCCGTGAAGGAGATCTCGACGATCGCGACCTCGTTGGCGTCGACGTCGCTCACCTCGGTGATCGAGAGCACGTTGACGTGAACGCTCGAGAACAGCCTGTGGACGTCCGCGATCCACTCGCGGATGCCGGCGTGCCCGTGGTAGGCGCGGCCCTCCAAGTGGCCCATGAACGTGGTCAGCTCGATCTCGGGGTCGCAGAGCTCCACCACGCCCTCGACGTCGCCCTCGTTGAAGCGCGCGAAGGCCGCTGTGACGGACTCGGCAACCCAGCTGGCCATCACCAGGCTCACTCGCCCTCGTTTCGCAGGGGGGTGCGCTCCGCGGGCTCGGCGAGCAGCATCTCCTTGGTGAAGATGAGGTCGGAGCGGTGGTAGTCGGCCATCTCGTACTCGTGCCCCATCGTGATCGCGTCGAACGGACACGCCACCTCGCAGTAGCCGCAGAAGATGCAGCGCGAGAGGTTGATCTCGTAGACGGCCGCGTAGCGCTCGCCGGCGGAGACCCGGTCCGCCGGGTCGTTCTCCGCGGCGACGACCCTGATGCAGTCGGCCGGGCAGGCGGCGGCGCACAGGGAGCACCCAACGCACTTCTCCAGGCCGGTGTCCTCGAAGCGGTGGAGCTTGTGGCGGCCGCGGAAGCGCGGGTAGACGGGCGTCTTCTCCTCCGGGTACTCGATCGTGACGGTGCCCTCCATGAGCCTCGCCATCGTGGTCTTCAGGCCCCGCAGGGTCTCGCCGAAGGCCCGGTAGGCGCCCTTCGTGCCGCCCGGCTCCGGCCCCCGCTGGACCTCGACGACGGAGTCGTCGGGCAGGTAGGGGTACTTGCCGGTTTCGCTCATGGCTTCGGCGCCTCCTCGCCCTCGAAGTAGTCGACCTCGTCGGCGATCCGGAAGTAGCCCCTGAAGCCGCCGTCGCCCTCCGGGAGGCACTCGGCAACGCAGACCTTTTCGGAGTCTGGGTAGATCACACCGTCCGGCTGCTGGGCGGCGAACGCGAGGAAGCGCACGGTTCCGTCGGTGCGGTTTGCCAGCTGATGGGCGCCGGCCTCACCGGTGGGGAAGCAGACGACCGCTCCTTCGTCGAGCTCGCGCCAGCCTTCTGGGGTGCGCAGGCTGGGGGCTCCCTCGAGAACGACGATCAGCTCCTCCTGGGAGAAGTGCCAGTGGTACGGGTAGGCCGCCTGCCCCGGCGGAACCTCGAAGAGGCTCAGGCCGGTCTTCACCGCTCCCGCCTGAGCGCCGAGCCGCGCCCGCTCTCGGGTGAATCCGGGGTGTTCCTTCGATGCGTCGAAGACCGGTCGCTTGAGGTTCGGATCGCTCATGTGAGCGTCACCAGCACCGCCGTCACCATCACGTTCAGGGTCGCGAGCGGCAGCAGCACCTTCCAGCCAAGGGACATCAGCTGGTCGTAGCGAAGCCGCGGCAGGGTGGCGCGGATCCACATGAAGAAGAGGATCACGCCGATGATCTTGGTCAGCGTCCAGATCGGGTCGAGCCAGCCCGGGCCGGGACCGTGCCAGCCGCCGAGGAAGAAGGTGACCGCGATGCCGGAGATGACGAACATCTCGATGTACTCGGTCATCGCGTAGGTGCCGTAGCGCATGCCGCCGTACTCCGTCTGGTACCCGGCGACGAGCTCCGCGTCCGCCTCCGGCAGGTCGAACGGCGCCCGGTTCGCCTCCGCGAAGCCGGCAACCATGAAGACGATGAAGCCGACGAACTGCGGGATCACGTACCAGACCTGGTTCTGAGCCTCGACGATCGCGGGCAGCGAGAGGGTGCCGGCCATCATGATCGCGCCGAGCAGCGCGAGCCCCATCGAGATCTCGTACGAGATGAGCTGGGCCGCCGAGCGCATCGCGCCGAGGAAGCTGTACTTGGAGCCCGAGGCCCAGCCGCCGAGCAGCAGGCCGTAGAAGCCGAACGAGCCGAAGGCGAAGAAGTAGAGGACGCCGATCGGCACGTCGATCCCGTAGAACCCGACCCCGTCCTTGACGTTCCCGAACGGCAGGATCGCCAGGGCGGCGAGGGCGGAGAAGACCACGAGGAGCGGCCCGACGGCCCAGAGGATGCCCTGCGCGTTGGCCGGCTTGTACGCCTCCTTCGAGACCAGCTTCACGGCGTCCGCGAGCGGCTGCAGGAGCCCCTTCGGCCCGACGCGGTTGGGCCCGTAGCGCATCTGGAAGCGGCCGAGGAGCTTGCGCTCGACCACCGTGAGCAGCGGGACGATGATCATCACCACCGCGAAGATCACGATCGACTTGACGATCAGGATCCAGGTCGCGTCGACCTTGCTGACGTCGGCGAGGGTCACTCCGCCTCACCGGCCTTCCTGACCTCGACCGTCTCGGCCCCCGCCAGGACGTTGGCGCTGTCCGCGCCGATCCCGTCGATCAGGAACCCGGCGCCGGCCAGCATCCGCTCGCGGATCGCGACGTTGGCCCGCACGCTGAAGCCGTTGGAGCTCACGTTCACCTGCTCGCCCTGCGCGACCCCGAGCCGCTCCGCGTCATCGGGCGCCAGCTCGAGCGTCTGGCGCGGCTCGAGGAACCGCAGCGCCGGATTGCGCTCGGAGACCTCACCGGCCCAGAGATCCCGGTAGGTGCCAAGCCGAAGTGCCGATCCGTTGGCGGGGGGCGTCGGGGGTCCGTCAGGCGGACGTGGCGGCACGGCCGGAGCCCGCGGCCCGTCCGGGTCAAGTCCGACCGACGGATCCCCGGCGTCCGCCGCCGTTTCAAGTCCGGCCTTGCTTGCCGCATCGCGGTCCTGCCAGCGGACTCCGTGGCCGCCGATCTCGTCGTGGGTGATCCCGGCGTAGAAGGGGACGTCGTTGGCCAAGCGTCGTCGAGGGCCTCCGTGGCGGCGTCGATGTCGGTCTCGTCGTCGAGGCGGGCGGATAGCTCGGCGAGGACCTGCCAGCCCGGGCGGATGGCGCCGGGGGCCGGGAGGCTCGAGCGCAGGCGCTGGAGGCGGCCGTCGGGGTGGGTGACGGTGCCCTCCTTCTCGGCTTCGCCCTGGGCGGGGAGGACGACGTCGGCGTGGCCGCCCGAGGCGTTGCCGAACATCGAGACGTCGAGGATGAAGTCGGCGGCGCCGAGGGCCCTGTTCCAGCCCTCGGGGTCGGGCAGGTCGCGGATGGGATCGCACTCCCAGAGGATCAGCCCCTCCAGCTCGCCGGACTCCAGGGCTTCCTTGATCTCGTCGGCGGAGCGGCCCGAACCCGCGTCCGCGAGGCCGGGAGCGATGCCGGGTAGACAGCCGACCTCGGCGAGGCCGCGCCCGTTCGCCCCCGAGGGGACCTCCATGACGCCCGAGCCGTCCTTGTCGAGGGTGAGCTCCGAGGCCAGATCGAGGAGGGCCTGGGCGCCGGTGTCCGCGTTGGCGCCGGAAACCGCCCGCTCGCCGTAGATGACGACGACGCTGTCCGCGTCCCTGAGGACCTTGCCGGCGTCGGAGTCGAGGGAGAAGCTCGCCGCGTCGCCCGGGCTGAAGCGGACGGTCTCCTCGGCGCCGCCGTCGAGCGCGGTGGGGCGGGCGGAGGCGACGACGAGCTTCAGTCCCGAGTGGCGGATCGCCTTGCGCAGGCGCAGGTCGAGGATCGGCATCTCGTGCAGCGGGTCGCAGTCGAGGAGGAGCGCGGCGCCGGCGGAGTCGAGGTCGGCCAGCTTCGACGCGAGTGCCGGAGCCGCGAGTGCGGCGAGGTGCGCCCTCGAGGGGGAGCCGGCGGACCGCGAGTCCACGTCCTTGGAGCCGAGGGGGCCGCGGACGACGCGCTGGACCAGGTAGCCCTCCTCGTTGGTGGCGGACCCGCCGACGAGCGCGGCGACCTTGCCCTTGGCGCCCTCGAGGCCGGTGGCCGCCCGGGCCAGGGCCTCCTCCCAGCTCGCCTCGCGAAGAGCGCCGGCCTCGCGGACCTGGGGGACCGAGAGCCGGTCGTCGGAGGACAGCATCTGGAAGCCGAAGCGGCCCTTGTCGCAGAGCCAGCCGTCGTCGACGTCGTGGTTGTCCCGCGCAAGCACCCGCTGGACCTCGTCGTCCCGGACCGTGTGCATCACGTTGCACTGCGACGGGCAGAGCGTGCAGATCGAGCCGGCGTCCTCGATGTCCCACGGCCGGGCCCGGAAGCGGTACGCCTCGGCCGTGAGCGCGCCGACGGGACAGAGCTCGATGACGTTGCCGTGGAACGGGGCGATGTACGGGCGGTCGTCGAAGGTGCCGACGAAGGTGTGCGCGCCGCGCTCCAGCAACTGCAGCTGCTCGTCCTCGGCGACCTCCTGGCTGAAACGGACGCAGCGGTAGCAGAGGATGCAGCGCTCGCGGTCGATCCGGACGAGCGGCGAGAGCGGAACGGGCTTCTGGAAATGCCGCTTGGGGTCGGTGACTCGGCTGTGGCCGGCTCCCCAGCCCATCGCGATGTCCTGAAGCGGGCACTCGCCGCCCTTGTCGCAGACCGGGCAGTCGAGCGGGTGGTTCACCAGCAGGAACTCGACGATCGCGTTCTGCGCCTCCTTGACGCGGTCGGTCTGGGTGTAGACGACCATGCCGTCGCGGATCGGCGTGGAGCACGCGGTCTGGAGCTTCGGGATCCCCTCGACCTCCACCAGGCACATCCGGCAGGCGCCAACCGGCCCGCCCAGCTTCGGCTCGTAGCAGAAGACCGGGATCTCGACGTCGCCCCCCTTCGCGGCGTCGACCAGCATCGCGCCCTCGGGCGCCCTGATCTCGACGCCGTCGACGACGATCGTGACGGCCTGCTTCGTTTCGGCGCTCACGCCGCCACCGCCTGTGTTTCACGGGCTCGCTCGATGGTTGCCTCGAACTCGCGGCGGAACTTCTTCACCATGCTGCCCACCGGCATCGCCATGGCGTCGCCGAGCACGCACAGGCAGTGGCCGATGATGTTCTCCTGAACCGCGGCCATGATGTCCAGGTCCATCGGGGTCGCGTCGCCGGAGCAGACCCGCTCGAGCATCTTCACGGTCCAGTTCGTCCCCTCGCGGCACGGCGTGCACTTCCCGCACGACTCGTGGTGGTAGAAGCGGGCGGTGCGCAGGGCCATGTGCGGGATCGAGACGCTGTCGTCGGCGACGATGATGGCGCCGGAGCCGAGCATGGAGCCGGCCTTGGCCAGCGCCTCGAAGCTGTAGGGGACGTCCAGGTCGTCGGCGGTCAGCACCGGCGCCGAGGAGCCGCCCGGATACCAGGCCTTGACCTCGCGGCCCTCGGGAGGCCCGCCGGCCAGGTCGTAGATGATCTCGCGCGAGGGGATGCCGAGCTCGATCTCGTAGTTGCCGGGGCGCTGGACGCAACCGGAGATGGAGACGACCTTGGTCCCGGTCGACTCCTCGGTCCCGAACGACTTGAACCAGTTGGACCCGTGCTCGACGATCAGCGGCACGTTCATCAGCGTCTCGACGTTGTTGATGAGCGTGGGCCCGCCGTAGAGGCCCTGGATTGCCGGGAACGGGGGCTTGAGGCGGGGGTTGCCGCGCTTGCCCTCGAGCGAGTCGAGGAGAGCGGTCTCCTCGCCGCAGATGTACGCGCCGGCTCCGCGGTGGACCACCACCTCCACGGTGACGCCGCTGCCGAGGATGTTCTCGCCGAGATAGCCGGCCTCGTAGGCCTCGTCGACGGCGCGGTCGAGGATGTCGCCGATCTCCCAGTACTCGCCGCGGATGTAGATGAACGCGCGTGTCGCGTCGACGGCAAGCGCCGCGATCGCGACGCCCTCGATGAGCTGATGCGGGTTCTTCTGCATCAGCTCGCGGTCCTTGAAGGTCCCGGGCTCGGACTCGTCCGCGTTGCAGCACAGGTACTTGTCCATGTCGCCGCGTGGCAGGAACGAGCCCTTCTTCCCCATCGAGAACCCGGCGCCGCCGCGGCCGCGCAGGCCCGAGGCCTCGAGCTCGGAGAGCACGAAGTCGGGCTCCAGGTCGCAGAACGCCCGGCGCAGCGATTCGTAGCCGCCGCGCGCGCGGTAGCCGTCGATCGTCGCCAGCCCCGGCTGATCAAGCCCGCGGAAAAGAAGCCTCGTCTCAGGCATCGAATCCCGCTCTCAGCAGGTAGCAGGTCGTATGGAGCAGGTAGACCATCTCTACCTGCTACCTGCTACCTGCTCTTCGTCCGGGCCTCCCGCGAGCTTGCGCAGGTGGATCGCCTTGTCCGGCACGGGGTCGGCGCCGGTGCGGAGCTGCTCCACGATCGTGGCCGCGTCGCCGGCGGTCAGCGGGCCGTAATAGGTCTCGTCGATCGAGGCCATCGGGGCGATGTCGCAGGCGCCGAGGCACTCGAAGCCGGACACGAAGACCTTGCCGTCCTCCGAGCTCGCCCCGCCGTGCCCGGCGGCCTCGCGGTCGGCGCCGGCGGCGGCGCAGAACGCGTCGAGCAGCTCGTCGCTGCCGCGCATCCAGCAGGAGATGTTGGTGCAGACGAGGACGTGGTGCTCGCCGACCGGGGCGAGCTTGAAGAGGTCGTAGAAGCTGGCCACGGACTGCAGGTACGCCGGCGGCAGGCCCATCACGGCGGCGGCCTGGCGGATCCCCTCGGGGCTGCACCAGCCGTGGTGGCGCTGCACCGACCACAGGGCGGGGATCGAGGCGGAGCGCAGCTCGGGGTAGCGGCCCATCGCCGCCTCGATCTCCTCGCGAAGCGAGTCCGGAACGTCGACCTCGTGGAGCTCGGGCACCCGCTCGGCGTCCTCCGGCCGCATCGAGGCGATGAGCGCGTTGCGGTCCGCGGCGCTCAGGTCGTCGGTGGGCCGGTACTCGTGCGTCACGAGGACCCCTCGAGCAGGTAGCACGCAGCATGTAGCAGGTGGACCATGAGTCGAAACCTCTACCTGCTACCTGCTACCTGCTGCATGCTCATCGGTCGATCCCTCCCAGGATCGGGTCGAGCATCGCGAGGCTCTGGATCAGGTCCGCCACGTAGTGGCCCACGCACATGTCCTTGAGGGCCTGCAGGTTGACGAACGAGGGATCGCGCAGGTGGACGCGCGCCGGCTTGGCGGAGCCGTCGGCCAGGATGTAACAGCCGAGCTCGCCGCGCGGCGACTCGATCGCGTTGTAGGACTCGCCCGGCGGCACGCGGAAGCCCTCGGTGACCAGCTTGAAGTGGTGGATGAGCGCCTCCATCGAGGTCGCGAGCTCGTGTCGCGGCGGCAGCACGATCTTCCGATCGTCGGCGATGTGCGGGCCCTCCGGCAGGCCGTCGAGCGCCTGCAGCACGATCTTCACGGACTCGCGCATCTCCTGGACCCGGCAGCGGAAGCGGTCCCAACCGTCGCCGATCGTCCCGATCGGGATGTTGAAGTCGAGGTCGCCGTAGCAGAGGTAGGGCGCGACCTTGCGGAGGTCCCACGGCTCGCCGGCGGCGCGCAGGAGCGGGCCGGTCACGCCGAGCTCGAGCAGGCGCTCGCGCGAGACCGCGCCGACGTTCTTGGTGCGCTGCAGGAAGATCTCGTTGTTCGTCAGCAGCGCCTCGTACTGGTCGACGCGGCTGGGGAACTCCTCGCAGAACGCCCGCACCCGCTTCTCGAAGCCCACCGGGATGTCCTCGGCCACGCCGCCGACCTGGAAGTAGCGCGTGTGCATTCGCTGCCCGGAGGACATCTCGAACAGGTCGAGGATGCGGTCGCGGTCGCGGAAGCAGTAGAAGAACATCGACATCGCGCCGAGGTCGAGGGCGGAGGTGCCGAGCCAGACCAGGTGGGAGTGGATGCGGTTCAGCTCGAGATGGATGACCCGCAGGTACTCCGCGCGCTCGGGGATCTCGAGCTCGAGGAGCTTCTCGACGCAGCCGACGAACGCCTGCATGTTGAAGAAGTAGGAGATGTAGTCCGTGCGCTCGACGAACGGGATCGCCTTCCAGTAGCTCTTGTCCTCGCACGACTTCTCGATGCCGGTGTGGACGTAGCCCATGACCGGCTTGAGGTCGCGCACGACCTCGCCCTCGAGGCTGACCAGGAGGCGCAGCACCCCGTGCGTCGCCGGGTGGTGCGGCCCCATGTTGACCGTGAGGAGCTCCTCGGTGCCCTCCATCGCATCGGCGGCCGCCGAGGCCTCCACCGGGGAGCCGCCGATGACGTCGGCGTAGCTGCCCGCGGTGACGTCGCGCCCGCCGGCGGGCGAGTGCCAGCGCTCGGTCGCGCTCATTGCGTCCACCTCGGGACCTCGAGCTCGGTGTTCGTGAAGATCACCGGCTCGCCGCCGATCGGGAAGTCGCGACGCTGCGGCCAGCCCACGTAGGTCTCCGGCATCAGGATGCGCCGCAGGTCGGGGTGGCCGCGGAAGACGATCCCGAAGAAGTCGTAGACCTCGCGCTCCTGGAACTCGGCGGTCGGGAACATGTCCACGACGGAGTCCAATTCAGGGAGCCGCTCGCCTCCGGGGTCGGCGAGCGCGGCGCGGACCCTGATCCGCTCGACGCGCTCCATCGAGAGCAGCTCGTAATGGACGCCGAAGCGGGGCTCCGCGGGCAGGTAGTCGGCGCCGTGGACGCTCGCGAGAAATCGGTACTCCTGGCCCGGCGTCTCGCGCAGCCAGGTCAGGACGTCGCGGTTGTGCTCCGGGTCGATGACCAGGCAGGCGTCGCCGTGCTCGTGGTAGGTGGAGAGGACCGAGCCGGGGTGGGCCTCCTCCAGCTCCCCGGCGATCAGCTCGAGCCCGGGGGCGTCAGGCACTCTCTTCACCGTTGGTGGTGAGGCCGAGCGTCGCGCGAGCCGCGGCGTAGGCGGCGAGCTCCTTCTCGCTCGGCTCGCCGGCGACGTGCGCCCACTCCTCGGTGCCGTCCGCGTTGTAGCGGCGCCGCCAGCCCGGGTCCGGGTTGCCCTGGACCTTGCGCTGGAGCTTCGCGAAGCCGTACATGAGCGCCTCGGGGCGCGGCGGGCAGCCGGGGACGTGGATGTCGACCGGCATGAACTTGTCGGCTCCCTGCACCACGGCGTAGTTGGCGAACATCCCGCCTGACGACGAGCAGGCGCCCATCGAGATCGCCCACTTCGGCTCCAGCATCTGGTCGTAGATGCGGCGGACGACGGGCGCCATCTTGATCGAGACGCGGCCCGAGAGGATGAGGAGGTCCGCCTGGCGCGGGGAGGCGCGCAGGTTCTCGGCGCCGAAGCGGGCGACGTCGTAGCGCGGGCTGACGATCGACATCATCTCGATCGCGCAGCAGGCGAGGCCGAACGTCGCCGGCCACATCGAGTTGGTCCGGCCCCAGGCGAGGAGCTTGTCCATCGTCGTCGCCAGCACCGAGTCCTCGACGTGCTTGTCGAGGTCCGGCCCCTCCAGGTCGCCCCGGAGCAGGTCGCGGGCGCGAAGCTGGCGGACGCGAAGCTCGTCGGGCGAGCGCGGCTGGTCGAGCGGCGCCAGTGCCCGGATGCGCTCGCGCCTCACTTCCAATTGAGGGCTCCCCTTCGCCACACGTAGACGAGGCCGGCCAGGAGCAGCGTCACGAACAGGCCCACCTCCGCGAGGACGAAGACCGAGTGGGCTCCCTTCAGGATGACTCCCACCGGGTAGAGGAAGACCACCTCGATGTCGAAGAGGATGAAGAGCATCGCGACCATGTAGAAGCTGACGCCGAAGCGGAAGGTCTTCGACACCTCGCTCGGCAGCCCGCACTCGTACGGCTCGGACTTCACCTTGCTCGGTCGCTTCGGGCCGATGAGCCCGTTGACCAGAATCAGTAGCCCGCCGAGGCCGAGCCCGAGGGCGGCGAAGACGAGGACTGGGAGGTAGGCCTTCAGCATGCGCGGCTCAGACCGTTATACAACCACTTTGTAGCGTCCTGACACATAGTGATTTTCCGCATCAGACCTAGAAATGCGGACCGCCTGACGGCGGTCCTTACACGCTGCTTTCGGGGCTAAAGCCCCTCACCCGAATCCATTTAAACCCGACCCCTCTAGGCGGCTTTGCTCGACGTCCACATCGCCAACGGCTTCCTGCTCCTCGCGACCAACGCTCTCGCGGGGGTCTGGGGCGGGATAGCGTGGCTTCGCAGGGAGCCGAGCGTGCCCTTCTGGTACGCGCTGCGGGCGGCTCAGGTCTTCGTCGTGATCCAGGTCGCGCTCGGCTCGATCCTCCTGCTGAGCGGCCGCAACGCCCCCAGCGGGCTCCACTACCTCTACGGGGTGCTGCCCCTCCTGGTCTCGCTCTCGGCCGAGGCGCTCCGCGCCGGAGTGTCCGAGCGTGAGCTGGAGGGCCTCGACTTCGAATCGCTCCCGCGCGAGCGCCGCCGCGCGATCGCCCTCGAGATCACGCGCCGCGAGATGGGGATCATGGCCGTGTCCGCGCTGGTTGTCCTGGCCCTGGCGCTCCGGGCGATCGGGACCAGCGGATACTGAGCGACATGGGCGACGCACGCCGCCGCTTCGGCCGAGCAGGCTCCCTACGCCTGATCGAGCTGGCGGTAGCTCCCGCCGTGGAAGACCAGCGCCTCGGCGCCCGATTCCTCCATGGCGTTGACCGCGCCGACCAGGATCACGTGGTCGCCGCCGTCGAGCTCCTCGCGAAGCTCGCACGACATCGCGAGGACGGCGCCCTGGATGGCCGGCGCGCCGTCGAGATCGCTCCAGGGGACCCCCGTCCACTTGACGGGGTGGGGGTCCTTGGTGGCGAAGCGCTCGGCGAGCTCGCTCTGGCCGGCGGCGAGGACGTTCACACCGAAGCGGGCGGCGCCGCGGATCTCCCCCAGGGTCCGCGAGCGGCGGTGGAGGGCAACGAGCATCAGCGGGGGATCCGCGGACAGCGAAACCACCGCGTTGGCGGTCGCGCCGAGCGGCCCATTGGCCCCGGGAGCGGTGACGACGGTCACCGCCGTGGGCACCCGGCCCATCGCTGCGCGGAAGGCTGTGGAGTCCGGCGGGGGCATCGTCATCGGGGCAAAAGTATGATGCCGCCCGCGTGCGCCCGTTTCTGACGCTCATAGCCGCCGTTGCCGCAGGGCTGCTCCTCGCCGCGTGCGGGAGCCAGAAGATCGAGCTGTCGAGCTCCGATCCCGACTACAAGGGTGCGGAGCTCTTCTCGCAGCGCTGCGGCGGCTGCCACACGCTCACCCCGGCCGGCACGCAGGGCTCGGACGCGCGCGGGGTTCGCGCCGAGGGGCCGAACCTCGACGCGCGCGCGGAGTCGAAGCGGGACGTCCTCTTCGCGCTTCGCAACGGCGGCTACTCGGGCTCGATCATGCCCCAGAACATCGTCACCGGGGCCGACGCGAAGAAGGTGGCCGACTTCGTCTCGAAGTACGCGGGGACGGAGGAAGTCTCGAGCCCGCGGCCGGGCGAGAGCTCGCCGTAACCGGCGAGGCCGGGAGCCAGCCTCGCTTGACCTGAGGCGCATCCGCGAGGATCCCGCCGAGGCCCGGGCGGCCCTGGCGCGCCGCGGCGCCGCCGAGGCGCTCGACCGAGCGCTGGAGCTGGACGCGCGGCGCCGCGAGCTCCTGCCCGAGGTGGAGGAGCGCCGGGCGCGGCAGAACAAGGCATCCGAGGCGATCGCTGAGGCCAAGCGCGCCGGCGCCGACGCGGAGGCGGCAATCGCCGAGATGAAGGGCGTCGCGGGGGAGGTCAAGACGCTGCAGGCCGAGCTCAGCCAGGTCGAGGAGCAGCTCGCGGAGGCGTCGGCGGCGCTTCCGAACCTCCCGCAGGCCGGTGCGCCGGACGGCGACGCGGAGGAGGATGCCGTGACCCTGCGCGAGGTGGGGGAGCGGCCCGCCTTCGGCTTCGAGGTCCGCGACCACCTCGATCTCGGAACGGCGCAGGGCTGGATCGACATGGAGCGCGCCGCGGCGGCGTCAGGCGCGCGCTTCGCATACCTGCTCGGCGACCTTGTGATGGTCGAGCTGGCGCTCGTTCGCCTCGCCGTCGACCGGCTTGGCGCCGCGGGGTTCAAGCCGGTGGTTCCGCCCGTGCTCGTCCGTGACGCCGCGCTCTACGGCACCGGCTACTTCCCCGGAGAGCGGGAGCAGATCTACGAGGTCGAGCGCGACGAGCTCTTTCTCGTCGGCACCTCCGAGGTCCCGCTTGCCTCGCTTCACGCCGGCGACCTCCTCGACGCCGGCGACCTGCCGATCCGATACGCGGGCATCTCGCCCTGCTTCCGCCGCGAGGCGGGGGCCGCCGGCAAGGACACGCGCGGGATCTTCCGGGTGCACCAGTTCGAGAAGGTCGAGATGTTCTCGTTCGTCGACCCCGCGGAATCCGACGCCGAGCACCAGCGCCTGCTCGCCGTGGAGGAGGGCCTCCTCACGGAGCTGGAGATCCCCTACCGGGTGGTGGACATCGCCGTCGGCGATCTCGGCGCCCCCGCCGCGCGCAAGTTCGACTGCGAGGCGTGGATCCCCAGCCAGGAGCGCTACCGGGAGTTGACCTCCTGCTCGAACACCACCGACTTCCAGGCCCGCCGCCTCGAATGCCGCTTCCGGCCTGCGGAGGGCGCCCCCCCGGAGCCGGTGCACACCCTGAACGGCACCGCGGCCGCCGTGGGCCGCACGCTCATCGCCCTGATCGAGAACGGCCAGCAGGCCGACGGCTCGGTGCGGCTGCCCGCGGCGCTGGTGGAGGCCGGCGCGCCTGCGGTTATCGGCGAGCCGGCCTGACGGCGGCTACTCCGCGGTCTCCTTCGGGTCCAGCTCCAGCGAGCACGAGTTGATGCAGTAGCGCAGGCCCGTGGGGTTCGGGCCGTCCTCGAACACGTGGCCCAGGTGGCCGCCGCAGTTCGAGCAGTGCACCTCGGTGCGCTTCATGAACATGCTGCGGTCGGTCTCGGTCTGGACCTTCTCGCCCTCCATGGGCTCGTAGAAGCTCGGCCAGCCGGTGCCGGAGTCGAACTTGGTGTCGGAGCTGAAGAGCTCGGCGCCGCAGCCGGCGCAGCGGTAGACGCCCTCGTCCTTCGTGTCCCAGTAGGCGCCGGTGAACGCGCGCTCGGTCCCCTGCCTTCGCAGCACCTCGTACTGCTCCGGGGTGAGCTCGGTGCGCCACTCCGCGTCTGACTTCTGAACCTTCTCCATCTCAAGCCTTTCTTCGAATCTCTGCCTGTTCAGTCGCCCGAGGTCAGGCGTCGTTACGCCTCAACGCTCCCCGAGTGGACGGATTCGCCACCAATATTGGCGTTTTCGGCCACTCGCGGGGCCTCGGCGCAGAACCTAGGATGCGCGGCGTGAGCGCCGCCTTCTACGAGCCGGACGGCGACGTCTACGTCGCCAGCGAGCTGACGCGCGGGCCGTGGGACGCCGGCTCCCAGCACGCGGGCCCGCCCACGGCGCTCATCGCCCGTGAGATCGAGCGGCTGCCGGCCGGCGACGGGCAGCGCCAGGTGGGGCGCGTGACCTGCGAGATCCTGAGGCCGATCCCGATCGCCCCGCTGCGGGTGGAGGCCCGCGTCGTGCGGCCGGGGCGAAGCGTGGAGCTGGTCGAGGCGACCCTCGCGGACGAGCGCGGCCCGGTCGTCGAGGCGCGGGCCTGGCGCCTGCGTGCCTCGGCCACCGACATCCCGGCGGGGCTCGGCAGCGCCGGCGACCCGCTTCCGGAGCCCTCGCCGTGGCTGCTCGCTCCCGGAAGCGGTCCACCCGGGCCCGAGGCGGGGGGCGACGCCGAGTTCTTCCCCACCGGAGAGGACGTCGGGATGCAGACGGCGATGGACTACCGGTTCGTCCGGGGCGGGTATCTCGAGCCGGGGCCGGCGACGATGTGGACGCGGATGCGCCAGCCCCTCGTCGCCGGCGAGGAGCCGACGCCGCTTCAGCGCGTCGCCGTCGCCGCCGACTTCGGCAACGGCATCAGCGCCACGCTCGACTACGAGCGGTACCTGTTCATCAACGTCGACCTCACCATCCACCTCGTACGGCCGCTGGAGGGGGAGTGGGTGGGCGTCGACTCGGTGACCATTCCCGAGCGTCATGGGACCGGGCTGACGGACACGGCCCTCTTCGACGAGCGCGGGCCCGTCGCCCGCGCGGCGCAGACCCTCCTCGTCGCGGAGCGCTGAAACCCTCAACCAACCCTCAAGGGGGTCTGACCCTCTTTAGGTTTGGAGGGCGCGCCGTTTTGCCAACCTATCCGCAGCGAACTTCCGTGCTCCGTCGCCTACGCACATTCACGCTCTCTCCGGAGCGCTACTTCGTCGTCGCCGCGATCGCGCTCTTCGCCCTCGCGCTGATCGTGATCACCGGCGCCGCCGTGCGCCTGACCGGCTCCGGGCTCGGCTGCCCGGACTGGCCGAAGTGCTACGGCGGCACCGTCCCGCCGCTCGATTCGCACGCCGTCATCGAGTACGCCAATCGCATCTTCACGGCCTTCGTCGGGATCGCCGTGATCGCGGCCAGCGTCCTGGCCTGGCGCCGCCGGCCCTTCCGGTGGCACCTCGCGCTGTTCGGCGCCCTGCTGCCGGTTGGGGTCATCTGCCAGGCCATCCTCGGCGGCCTGGTCGTCCGCTACCACCTGGCGCCGGGCCTCGTGATGAGCCACTTCATCCTCTCGATGCTGCTGCTCGACGCCTCCTTCGCGCTGATGTGGTGCTCGCGCTACGAGCCCGGTGAGCGCCGCCGCTCGAACGACAGGGTCGGCGTCTGGTCGGTGCGGGCGCTGGTGCCGCTCGGTCAGCTCACGATCGTGCTCGGCACCATCACCACCGCCTCGGGGCCGCACGCCGGCGCCCACGCCGGGCAGCTCGTCAACCGCTTCGACTTCCGGGGCGCGGACACCTTGCGCTGGGTGGTGGAGCGCCATGCCGCGATCGCCGCGATCTTCGGGGCCGCGGCCGTGGGGGTTTGGTTCCTCCTGCGCCGCGAGGGCGGTGAGCGGCGCGCCATGCGCCCGCTCGCCTACGTGGTCGGCCTGCTTGCCCTCCAGGGCATGGTGGGAGGCATCCAGTGGTGGCTGAAGCTCCCGAGCGAGCTGGTCTGGGTGCACGTGACGCTGGCGACGGTCACCTGGCTGACCGTGCTGTGGACGGTCGCCGCGGCGGGCCGCCTGGAGCCGGCGCGCGAGCCCGCCTCGCTGCGGACCGCCCCCGTCTAGCGGGAGGCCCTCGACTCCGCGAAGGCCTCCTTCACGGCCTCGAGGCGCAGCGGCTCGAGCTCCTGGCGCTGGGCGTCGGCGCGCTCGGCGAGCGCGGCGAAGTTCGCTCCGGCGAACATCGGCCCCAGCGTCTCGTCGAGCGCTTGCCAGAGGCCCATCTTTCCCGTGATCCCGAGCGCGAGCCCCTCGAGCTCGATCAGGCGGCTGAGCGGCGAGTAGGAGAAGAGCCTGCCGTTCGGCTTCAGGCGCCCGAGCTTCTCGGCCGCCCAGGCGCCGGCGTTCTTCACGGGGTCGGGCGAGACGCCGTACTCCTTCATCACCCCTTCCAGGGTGTCACGGTCCTCGCCGATCTCCGTGGCGATGCGTCGCAGGGTCTCGCCGGTTGGCGTGCCCTCGTTGCTGGCCGCGGCGCGCCTGGCGAGATCGAAGCCGGCGGTCGCGCCGGCGTAGTGGTCCTGCATGTAGGTCTTCAGGAGATCGGACGACAACACCTGGATCACTTACCCGGTTGGCTGGACGGCAAGCCGCTCAGGACTCGCTCGAGCCGCCCTTCTCGCGCTCCTGCTGGATGTCGCCGTCCTTGCGCGCGGCCCGTACCAGGAGGTAGGCGAAGGCGATCATCGGCCCGAAGACGATGATTGCCGCGAGGATCTTGAACGGCAGGGCAACCGCGAGGACCAGCAGGGCGATCACGAGCCGGCCGCCTCCGCCCCGGCGAGCTCGGTCTTCGCGAAGCGCGCGGGCGGGCCCCCAGGGCGCTCGGGCCGCGGGATCGTCAGCCCGGCGAGGGTGGCGACGACGAGCCAGGCGGTGACCAGCCCGAAGGCGATCGTGAAGCCGCTCTCGCTTGGCAGGGCCGAGGCGGCCGCGCCGGCGGCGCTGCCGGTGAGGACGGTCGCGGCGATCTGTCCGCCGAACGCGCCGCCCACGGTGCGCGTCACGGTGTTGACGCCGGTGGCGACGCCTGTCTGGTCGGCGGGCACGGCCTGGACGATCAGGTTCGCCATCGCCGCGAAGGCCAGCCCGATCCCGAGGCCCAGAAGCGAGGACGCCACGTAGACCTCCCAGCGCGCGTCGTGGGCCACGGTCAAGAGGGCGAAGCCAAGCGCCGCCGACGCGCAGCCCCAGATCAGCGGCAGGCGCGAGCCGAAGCGCGCGTCGATCCGCCCGGCGAGCTGTCCGATGAACAGGATCAGAAGCGCGGATGGAAGCATGAACACGCCCGCCTGGCCCACGGAAGCCGCGAAGCCGTAGCCGGCGCGGGCCGGTGTCTCCACGAATCCGGGCAGGACGATGAACGACGTGTACATGCCCGCGCCGAGCAGGAAGGCGACGAGGTTGGTGGTCCACACGGCGCGCAGCCGCATCGTGGTCATGTCGACCAGCGGGATCTCGGTCCTGATCTCGCGGCGCACCCAGAGCACCATCACGAGGACGCCGAACAGGAGCAGCGCGATCGTCTTCGGCGAGCCCCACCCCCAGCTCGACGCCTGGCTGACTCCGAACAGCACCGCGGTGAGGCCAACCGACATCAGCCCGGCGGCCGGCCAGTTGATCCGCGACGGCGCCGTGTAGGGGGACTCGGGCACGAGGGCCACGGTCAACAGCGTGGAGATCACCACGGCGGCGAGCGGGAACCAGAAGAGCCAGTGGTAGGAGAAGTTGTTGATGATCGGCCCGGCCATCACGATTCCCAGGCCACCGCCCACGCCGAGCAGCGAGGACAGGAGGCCGATGCCCCCCGCGACCTTCTCGCGGGGGAACTCGTCACGGACGATCGAGAACGCCAGGGGGAAGATGCCCCCGCCGGCTCCCTGGATGATCCGCCCGGTGAGGATGACGCCCAGCGAGGAGCCGATCGCCGAGATGAACGTGCCGACCCCGAGCATCGCGAGGACGGCGACGAGGACGCGCTTCTTCCCGTGGATGTCGCCGAGCCTGCCGATGATCGGCGTCGCGACCGACGCGCTGAGCAGATAGGAGGTGAGGATCCAGGCGGTCTGGGTCTCCGAGGCGCCGAGCGCCTTCTGGAAGTCCGGAAGCGCCGGGGCCACCGCCGACTGCAGAAGCGCGTAGGACATGCCGCCCGCCGAGAGCACGGCGAGCGTGACGTTCGGGTGAGTCCGGTCCCTGTCCGCGTCCTTGCCACTCACGCGGTCATTGAAGCGAACCCGGCGGTTCGGGCGGCGCCGTCTCAGCCGAGGACGAGCCGCACGATCGCCGCCACCCCGATCACCACGATCAGCGCCCGCAGTCGCTCCTGCGAGAGCCGACGCCCGTAGCGCGCGCCGAGATAGCCGCCCACCATCGATCCGGCCGCGATCAGCCCGGCGACTCCCCAGTCGACGTCCGCCGCGAAGACGAAGACGACGCCGGCTACGAGATTCGCCCCGCCCGCGAGCAGGTTCTTGAGCGCGTTCGAGCGCTGGAGGTCCTGGGGCAGCGCCACGCCGAAGAGCGCCATCAGCAGGACGCCCTGCGCCGCTCCGAAGTAGCCGCCGTAGACCCCGGCCCCGAGGGTGGCCGCGCGCAGCGCGGCGCGCTTCTCCGCTTGCGGCCGCCGCCGGTGCGCAAGAGCGTTGTTGATCCGCGGCTGCAGGAGCACGAGGATGACCGCGGCGGCGATGAAGGCCGGGACGATCGCCTTGAACGCCGACGCGGGCAGCACGAGGAGGAGGGCGGCGCCGGCGAGGGCGCCGACGACCGTGAACGGGCCGAGGCTCACGACGTGATCGCGCTGACCCTCGATCTCGCGGCGGTAGCCGATGACGCTCGTGATCGATCCCGGGACGAGCCCGATGTTGTTGGAGACGTTGGCGACCACCGGCGCCCACCCGAGCCCGATCAGGACAGGGAAGGTGATCAGCGTTCCGCTGCCGACCACCGCGTTGATCGTCCCTGCGGCGACGCCGGCCGCCAGGATCGCGAGCGCTTCGAGGACCGTCATGGCCGGCGGAGCCTAGATGCCTCCGCCGGGTCGTCTAGCGGAAGACGCCCGTGTGGCCCAGCGAGTAGCGGCCCGGCTGGGGGTAGACGCAGAGCCCGTGCGGCCCGCTGCCGACGGGGATTCGCGCCAGGAGCTTCCCGGTGGAGGTGTCGAAGGCGTAGACCTCGGCGTTGTAGCGGCCGGCGAGCCACAGGACCTTGCCGTTGGCCGAGACGCCACCCATGTCGGGGCTGCCGCCCCCCGGGATCGTCCAGGTGGCCACGACCTTCCGCTGCTTGAAGGAGATCACCGACACGGAGCCTGCGCTCCGGTTGGAGACGTAGAGATCGCGGGAATCGCGGCTGGCGTAGAGGCCGTGCGCGCCGGCGCCGGTCGGGATGAAGCCCACGCGCTTGAAGGTCTTGGCGTCGATCAGCCAGACACCGCCAGCCGTCATGTCGGCGACGTAGAAGATGCGGCCGTCGGGGGAGAGCTTTACGTCCTGGGGCATCGCGTTGCCCGGGAGGTCGAGGGTGCCGACCAATCGCTTCTTCTTCACGTTCACCTCCACCAGGCTGTGCCCGAACTCGCAGCTCGCCACGAGGAAGCGGCCGTCGGCCGTGAAGTCCATGTGGTCGATCCCGTCACACGGCAGCGAGAGCGAGTGGTGCAGCTTCATCGTCTGCGCGTTCCGGAAGTCGAGGCGTTGCAGACGCTCGGCGACGACGATCGCGTAGTGCCCGTCGGGCGTGAAGTAGAGGTTGTAGGGATCGGTCACCGGGACGGGCTTGCCCGGCTTGCCGGTCGCCGGGTCGATCGGCGTGAGGCTGTTGCCCTCATCGTTCGTGACCCAGAGCGTCTTCAGGTCGTAGGCGGGGACGACGTGCTGTGGGAGGGCGTCCACCGCGAAGGTGTCGATGACCTTGTAGGTCTTCGGGTCGATGACGCTGACCGTGTTGCTCTCGCTGTTCGGCACGTAGACGCGCGACGGGAAGTTGCGCACCACCGGTGACAGCATCCCCGGGCGGTCCGCGGCGTAGACGTCGTGCGGGTCGAGCAGCGGCGGGACGCTGTAGCGGGGCTTGGCGCTCGCGGGGTGCTTGGTCTTCGCCGAGGTGGACGTGGACTGCGACGTGCGGGCAGCGCTCGTCGTGGTCCCGGAGCCCGAGGTGGACCCGCAGCCGGCAATCAGCGCGACGGCGGCCATCGCGGCGATGAGCGATCGGGATCGAGTGGCCGGGCCCAACCCCGCGAGCATGGCCATCCAACCTGAACGGAACCTCAGCGCCGCGTAAGCCAACTCTTCTGTTTGCCGAAGCTGAGAACCTGAGCCCGTGATCCCTCGACGGCTCCTCTCCGCTGCAATCGCCGTGACCCTGTTCGCGCCGGCCCTCGGCGGCTGCGGCTCGAGCGCCGGCTCGGCGAGCTCGACATCCAGCTCCTCGACCGGGGCGGCCGCGAGCTCGCCGACCTCATCCGCCCCAGCCCCGCAGGTGCCGGAGCAACTGGTTGCGCGGGTTGCGGGAGCCCGGCTTCCGGCCCCGCTCTCCGGGGAGGCCGCGGTGGCCACGACCGGCGGCGTCCTCGTCATCGGCGGTGTCGACGCCACCGACACGTCCACGGCCACCGTCTCCAAGGTGACGCCCGGCGGCGCATCGCCGGCGGGCACTCTTGCCAGCCCGCTGCACGACGCCGCCGCGGCGGCGCTCGGCGCTCGGACGCTGGTTTTCGGCGGGGGAGCGGCGACCACCGTCGACACGGTCCAGGCCCTCGTCCCGGGCGCCGCGGCACGTCCGGTCGGCGCCCTCCCCGCGGCCCGCTCCGACCTCTCCGCCGTCGGCTTGGGCAACCGCGCGTTCGTGCTCGGCGGGTACGACGGGAGCACCACCGTCGCCCCGGTCATCGAGACCGCCGACGGCCGTTCGTTCAGGCCCCTCGCAAGCCTGCCGGTCCCGGTCCGCTACGGGGCGGTCGCGGCCGTCGGACACACGATCTACGTGTTGGGCGGCGAGCTCGCCGACGGCAGCGACACCGATGCGATCCAGGCGATCGACACGACGAGCGGCAACGCCAGGGTGGTTGGCCGGCTCCCCTACGCTTTCTCACACTCCTCGGCGATCGCGCTCGGCGGCCTGGTCTACGCGCTCGGCGGTCGCGTCGGGGGCACAAGTGGCCACGCGATCGACGGCGTCCTCGCCTTCGACCCCGGCGACGGCAGGGTCAAGGCCGCGGGCAAGCTGCCGATGCGGGTGACGAACGCGGCGGCGGCGGTTGCGGGCGGGACGGGCTACCTGGCGGGGGGCCTGGGCGCCTCGGGCGCTCCTCTGCGCACAGTGATCACGCTGCGGCTCGCGGCCCCGGCGCCTAGGTGACGAGGTCGGCGGCGAGGTAGAGGATCACGAGAGTGGCGACCAGCATCACGAGTTGCGTGATGCCGCCGATGATCGCCGCCCGCCGCAGCGCCGTCTCGTCGGGATGCCCCGCGAGCGCCGCCTCGCGCAGCCGCCGCAGCCGCGGCCCGAGCACGAACGAGTGGACGAGCGCCAGGATCACGACGCCGGCGAAGATGACCGTCTTGGCGATCACGTCGTTGCCCTGATACGCGTCGCCGAGGTCGCTGAACCCGCCGAACCTGTCGTGGACGAGGCCGATCCCGGTGCCGAGGAGCAACAGCGCCGCCACGCCGGACACCATCAGGAAGCGCCGGCCGATCAGCCTGAAGAACTCCACGCGCTCGGCATCGGGAATCGTCCGCCGTGCAACCCCGGCGGCGATCCCGAGGAAGAACAGCCCACCGACCCAGACGGCGGCGCCGAGCAGGTGGCCGAAGACGAGCAGCGTCATGGCTTGCCCCCACCCTTGGCCGGCCGGTCGAAGGCCTGCATCACGCCACCGGCCGCGAAGCAGGCCGCGCCGAGCAGCGTGCCCCAGTTCGCGATGTCGACGTTTGCCGCGCTGCCCGTTGCCGGGCGGATGAAGGCGGCGAGCGCCGAGAGCATGAACAGGGCCGAGCCGACCTGGTTGATGGCGACGATCGCCCAGCCGAGATCGCGCGGCCGCCAGCACGGCCGCGACTTGTGGCAGATCTCGACGAACCCGAGGTGGCCGGAGACCAGGAAGAGGATGCAGCCGAAGATCTCGGGAGTCCAGATGAGGCGGTTGACCTGCGGGCCGCTCAGCCCCTGGATGAACGAGTCGGCCAGGCTGATGCCGAAGGCGACCGTCCCCGCGAACAGCACGAACGTGCAGAGCCAGTCGATGCGCTGTGGCTCGTACGACCACCAGCGCCAGCGCTCCGTCGCGAGCGAGCCGTCGGCAGCGACCCTGCGCGGGGCGTTGATCGCCCCCAGAAGCGACGCGTAGCCGCCCACGTTGAAGAAGAGCCCGCCGACGAAGTAGATGGACGCGGCCGTCGAGGCGTCGCCGGACCCGAGCTGGGCGACCCAGGCCCCGATCGCGAACAACGAGCCGCCGACGGCGAAGGCGATCGCGGCGACCCAGTTGACGCGCGCCAGTCGCCTGGCGATCTCCGGTGGGGCGCGCAGGGTCTCCGGCGCCTCGCCGGCGGCGGAGCGGACCTTGATCGCGCCCCGCTTCCGCGCCGTCCGCGACTCCCAGGTCGCCTCGCCGCCACCCGGCAGGTCCCAGACCAGGCGGCTGGTGAACGGGCCGGCGCCCTCGGCGCGCTTGCGCTCGAGCCCCTCCGCCGCGCGGACGAGCTTGTCGGGGCCTCCTCGCGGCGGCGTGATCGCCTCCACCGTTGGCTACCCGGCCGGCGCCGCGGGCGCGCCGTTGGTCGTCTCGGCTCCCATCCGCGAGTGCAGGCTCTCGTCGATCAGCCCGTGCTCGGTCCGGAACAGGAGCTCGCCGAGCACCAGTGGCTCTCCGACGTATGCGTTCCAGCGGCACATGGGGTGATCGCCCTCGCCCGTCCTCGGCGAGAAGCGTCACCCTAACGAGGCGTCAGTTCTTGAGCCCGGCACAGCCCGCTAGCCGGAGAGCACCGCGAGGTCGAGCCGGTCGAGGCGCTCGGGGTCGGCCAGGAAGTCCATCTCGACGATCTTCTCGCCGCGGACCGTGAACCCGCCGACCGAGAACCGCTTCCCGTCCCGGAACGTGACGAAGCCGATCGCACCGTTGATCAGCGCCACGTGCATCTCGAGGCCCATCTGCGAGTACATCCGCGCCTGACGGGCCACCGCCTCCACGCCGCGGACCTCGCGGGCCGGCACGCTCGGGCCGAAGTCGGCCCGGATCACCACGTCCGGGTCGAGCACCGCGACGAGGCCTTCGAAATCCCCTTCGCGAGCGGCTGTCAGGAAGGCGTCCACGACCCGGCGCTGGGTGCCGAGGTCGGCATCGGGAACGGCGCGCTCGCCCTGCACCCGGCGGCGCGCTCGGCTGGCGAGCTGGCGGGCGGCCTCGGGGGAGCGGTCCACGATTGGCCCGATCTCCACGAAGGGCACGGCGAACATGTCGTGCAGGACGAAGGCCAGGCGCTCGGGCGGCGACAGGGTCTCCAGGACGACGAGCAGAGCCAGGCCCACGGAATCGGCGATGAGGGCCTCGTGCTCGGGGTTGGTGCCGTCGGCGGGATCGACGATCGGTTCCGGCATGCGAAGGTCCATCGGCTCCTCCCGCCGCGTCGCACGCGAGCGCAGGATGTTCAGCGATACCCGCGCGACGACCGTGGTCAGCCAGCCTCCGAGGTTCTCGATCTCGCCGGCCTCGGAGCGATCGAGGCGCAGCCACGCCTCCTGGACCGCGTCGTCGGCCTCGCTCAGCGAGCCGAGCATCCGGTAGGCCACGGCCTTGAGGTGCGTGCGGTGCTCCTCGAACTGCTCTGCCAGGAATTCGCGCTGGTCCATCGGTCACATTCCTCCGTCTTTGAGGGTCATACCCGTAGACCCCGCAAACCGAGCGGGTGTGACCGAAAGGAGAACCACGATGCGTGTATTCGTGGCAGGTGCGAGCGGCGTGCTCGGCACCAGGCTTGTCCAAAGGCTCATCGACCATGGGCACGAGGTGGTCGGAACCCACCACTCGCCGGAGAACGCCGAGGCGCTGAAGGCGCTCGGCGCCGAGCCGGTCGCCCTCGACCTGCTCGACGCCCGCGCGGTGCGCAACGCGGTGCTCGCGGCGCGCCCCGACGCGATCGTCCACGAGGCGACCGCGCTCAAGGACGTCGAGTTCGCGCGCAACTTCGACAAGGTGTTCGCCGCCACCAACCGGCTGCGCACCGAGGGCACGGACGCCCTGCTCGCCGCGGCCGCCGAGGCCGGGGTCGAGCGCTTCGTCGCCCAGAGCTACGCGAGCGCCCGCTACGCGCGCGAGGGCGGCTGGGTCAAGGCCGAGGACTCCCCGCTCGACCCGGACGTCCCGTCGACCATGCGCGAGAGCATGGCGGCGATGCGCCATCTCGATGCTGCCGTCACGGCCGCGGGCGGGATCGCGCTGCGCTACGGCGGCTTCTACGGCGCCCACAACGACGGGCTCGTCGATCCGGTTCGCAAGCGGAAGTTCCCGGTCGTCGGCAACGGCCGCGGCGTGACGTCGTTCATCCACCTGGACGACGCCGCCGAGGGGACCCGGCTGGCGCTCGAGCGCGGCAACCCCGGCATCTACAACATCGTCGACGACGAGCCGGCGGCGATGCGCGAATGGCTGCCGGTGTACGCCGAGGCGCTCGGTGCGCCGCCGCCCCGCCACGTGCCGCGCTGGCTGGCGCGGATCGTCGGCGGCGAGCTGGCGGCGAGGATGGGGACCGAGTCCCGCGGCGCGTCGAACGCCAAGGCCAGGCGCGAGCTCGGCTGGGAGCTCACCTACCCGACCTGGCGGCGCGGCTTCTTCGCTGTCTACGCGTCAGGCCAGGCGAGCGAGGAGCGCCAACCGCACGGAGCCTCCGCCGCCCCCGCGGCCTAGCGGGCGTCGGCCCCGGCCCTCAGCCGCGGTGCCGGGGCTTCTTCAGCTTGATGTCGACCTTGCTGCCGGCCTTGACGTTGTGGTTCGGCTTCGGCGACTGGTCGACGACCTTGCCCTTCCTGTTGCCCTTGACCTTGCCGAGCGAGCAGGCGGCGAGCTCGATCGCTGTCTTCGCCTCCTTCAGGGTCTCGCCCTTGAGCTTGGGAACCGTGCAGGTCGTCACCGGGGGCGCCCACTCCGGGTAGGTCTCGTCGTCGCCGCCCGTGTGCGTCAGCTGGATCGGGTGCTGGGTGACGGGCGCCGCCTTGATCTCGAAGAGATCCAGGTTGTAGTTGTCGCCGTAGTCGGAGATGACGAGATCCTTGCTGTCGGGTGAGAACGCCGCCTGGGTGATCACGTACTCGTCACGTGTGGGGTTTCGGTCGCTGAAGACCGTCTCCGGGTCTCCGCCGCCCGAGTCTGCGACCACCGTGTCGAGCTTCGGGTTCGACGTATCCGTGTAGACGATCTTCCTGCCGTTCGGCGAGTACTCGATGTCCAACCCGTTCTTCACCAGGAGCTTGCCGCCCCCGCCGTTCGGGCTGAACTCGCGGATGTCGTACTCGACGCTGTCCGAGGTCGGGTGAGAAACGGTCTGCGCCGCGATGTGCTTCCCGTCCGGCGACCACGAAAGCTTGCCGCCGAGAATCATCTGCGGCGAGCTCTCGGCGACCAGGCGCACCTTGCGGGTGATCAGGTTGATGACGCAGAGGTTCGACTGCGAGTAGCTCTGGTCCCCGTTGAGAAAGTAGACGTCGCCCTTGGTGCCGCAGTAATAGGCGAGCTCGTCTCCGCTCGGGGACCAGGTCGGGGCGAGGCCGTCGTACTGGTAGCCGTGGGTGTAGCCGTCGGTGCCGACGAAGGTCTTCCGAGGCCCGAAGTCGATCGTCTCGACCGACTTCAGATCAAAACGGTTGACGAGGACGATGAGCGAGTGGTAGACGTTGTTCTTGATGACGAACTTGTGGTAGGCGAGAACCTCACCGGTCGGCGAGTACACGGGGGTGCTCGACCCGGGCCCGTCGATCGGCGTCTCGCTGCTCGGGTTCTTCGGCGTGACGACGCCGATGGCGTTACGGAGATTGAAGGCGATCTGCGACGGCTCGGAGGCGGCGCGCGCGGTACCGCCAAGGGCCGCGATCACAACCAGCGATGCCAGGGCGGGCACCAAGAGGCGCTTGGTCGTACGGACCATGGCGAGTCCTTTCGGATTATTTGGTGTCGGCTCCCTCGCCAACTCGCACGGCCCGACCCGCGCGATCGCGAACCTATCCCGCGCCAGGCATCGTGTCAAGGCGGCCCGACGAGCGCCTAGGCGCTAAGTACGTGGGCGTCCAGCTCAACCGCAGCCGGTGTTCTGCCCGCAGCTCGAGCACGTGTAGCAGGAGCCGGTGCGCTGCATCATGCCGCCGCACTGGTCGCACGTCGGGCCGAGGTCGAGGCCCTGCATCTTGGCCGGGATCACCGGCGGCGTGTCAGTGAGCGCGCTGGTCGGCGCGGTCGAGCCGTTGCCCTCCGCGTGGCCGTTCGAGCCGTTGCCGCCGTTCGACGGCGCCGGGCCCTCCTGCACGTACATCGCGGCCTCGGCCTCCTTGCGCGCGCGGACCTCGGGCGTGAGGATGCCGAGCTCCTCCTGGAGGTCGGCATCGCCGAACCTCGAGGCCAGCCAGCGCATGATGTAGTCGGGCAGCGACTTCGCGAACGGGATCTCCGGGTTGTTGGTGATGCCCTCCGGCTCGAAGCGAACGTAGGCGAACTTGTGGACGAGCGTCTCGAGCGGCACGCCGTACTGGAGGCCGATTGAGACCGACGTCGCGAAGGCGTTCATCATGCCCTTGATCGTCGAGCCCTCCTTGCCGATGTCGGTGAGGAAGATCTCCCCGACGGTCCCGTCCTCGTACATGCCGGCGGTGATGTAGCCCTCGTGGCCGGCGATCGAGAACTTGTGGGTGATCGACTGGCGCTCGCGCGGCATCCTGCGGCGGTAGGGCTGCGTCGCCTCGGCCGGAGCCTCCTCCTTGTCCTCCTTCTGCGCGTCCGTGCGGAGCGCCTGGGCGGTCTTCGAGCCGTCGCGGTAGATGGCCAGCGCCTTCAGGCCGTGCTTCCAGCCCTCCGTGTAGGCCTCGGCGATGTCCTCGACGCTCGCCCTCTGCGGCAGGTTGACCGTCTTCGAGATCGCGCCCGAGAGGAACGGCTGCGCCGCGGCCATCATCTTGATGTGGCCCATGTGCGAGATGGCCCGCTCGCCGACGGCCACGTCGAACACCGGCAGGTGGGCGTCCTTGAGGCCCGGGGCGCCGACGATCGTGCTCTTCTCGTTGATGTAGGCCTCGATCTGCTCGATCTCGATCTCCGAGTAGCCGAGCGCCTCGAGCGCCATCGGCACCGTGCGGTTGACGATGGTCATCTGGCCGCCGCCGACCAGCTCCTTGAACTTGACCAGCGAGAAGTCGGGCTCGATGCCCGTGGTGTCGCAGTCCATGAGGAAGGAGATCGTCCCGGTCGGGGCGAGGACCGTCGCCTGGGCGTTGCGGTACCCGTGCTCTTCGCCGAGCTCGACCGCGTCGTCCCAGCTGCGCTGCGCGGCCTCGACGAGCCGGCCCTTGACGCCCTCGGCGTCGAGCTTGTAGGAGGCCTCGCGATGCATCTCCATCACCGCGTTGTGGGCCTCGCGGTTCTTCGGGTACTCGTCGTAGGTGCCAACCGCCGCCGCGATCTCGGCCGACTTGCGGTAGCCACGGCCGGTCATGAGCGCGGTGATCGCGCCGGCGATGTTGCGGCCCTCGTCGGAGTCGTAGGGAACGCCGTCGGACATCAGCAGCGCGCCGAGGTTGGCGTAGCCCAGGCCGAGCTGGCGGAACGCGCGGGCGTTCTCGCCGATCTTCTCGGTCGGGTAGCTCGACGGGCTGACGACGATCTCCTGCGCGAGGAACACCGCGTCGACCACGTGCTCGAACTCGTCGGTGTCGAACGAACCGTCGTCGCGGCGGAACTTCATGAGGTTGATCGAGGCGAGGTTGCAGGCCGAGTCGTCGACGTGCATGTACTCCGAGCAGGGGTTGGAGGCGTTGATCCGGCCCGACTCCGGGCAGGTGTGCCAGCGGTTGATGATCGAGTCGTACTGGACGCCCGGATCAGCGCACTGCCAGGCGGCGTCGGCAATCTGGTTCATCAGGTCGCGGGCCTTGACGGTCTTCGTGACCTCGCCGTCCTTACGGGCGGTGAGCTCCCAGTCGCCGTCGGCCTCGACCGCCGCCATGAACTCGTCCGTGACGCGGACCGAGTTGTTGGCGTTCTGGTACTGGATCGAGGTGAAGCCGTCACCGTCGATCGACATGTCGAAGCCGGCGTCGCGCAGCGCGTTGGCCTTCTTCTCCTCGTCCGCCTTGCACCAGATGAAGGCCTCGATGTCCGGGTGGTCGACGTCGAGCACCACCATCTTGGCCGCGCGGCGGGTCTTGCCGCCGGACTTGATGGTGCCCGCCCAGGCGTCGGCGCCGCGCATGAAGGAGACGGGGCCGGAGGCGAGGCCGCCCTTGGAGAGGTGCTCGACGGAGCCGCGGATGTTGGAGAGGTTGATCCCGGAGCCGGAGCCGCCGCGGAAGATCTGGCCCTCCTTGGTGTTCCAGTCGAGGATCGACTCCATCGTGTCCTCGACGGAGAGGATGAAGCAGGCGGAGCACTGCGGGTGCTCCTCGAAGCCGACGTTGAACCACACCGGGCTGTTGAAGGCGGCCTTCTGGTGGAGCAGGATGTGGGTGAGCTCGGCCTCGAAGGCGTCGGCGTCCTCGGCGGAGGCGAAGTAGCCGCCGTCGCGCCCCCAGCTCGCGATCGTGCCGGCGACGCGGGTGATCATCTGCTTGACGGACGACTCGCGCTCGGGGGAGCCGAGCCGGCCGCGGAAGTACTTCTGGGCGACGATGTTGGTGGCGTTCTGGGACCAGCTCTTCGGGAACTCGACGCCGCGCTGGCAGAAGGCGGGATTCTCCGGGTCGCCGATCACCGCGTCGCGAAGCTCCCACTCGATCTCGTCGAAGGGGTGGACGCCGGGGGTAGTGAAATGACGCTCGACGACCAGCCCCGCGGTGCTCGGATTTGCGGCTTTTGCAGCGGTTTCAGTCATCAAGTCCTCTCCTCGGTCCTGCTTTGGGGGTGGACTATCCATGGTCGCTCGCGTCCCGGACGGAAAGCGCCGGCTCGGAGGAGGCGGCCGGCGGCGCAAATTGCGCGTTCTCCGGCAGCGTGCCGGCGTACTGGAGGTAGGCGCCGCGGTCGAGGCGCTGGAGGCGGTCCAGACAGTGAGACGCAATCGCGTCGGAGCTGAGCTCGCCGCCCTCCACCGCGATCATGGCCTCGGTGTCGTCGGCGATGGCGCCCAGCGCGGCCTGGTCGACGTCCCGCTTGTGGGCGGCGCGCTCCAGCGCACGGCAGAGCTTCGCCCGGTCGAAGCGCTGACGCGAGCCGTCGCGCTTGCGGATGAACAGCGGCTCGGGCTCGCGCCGCTCGAAGGTCGTGAACCGGTGAGCGCAGGACGTGCAGACTCGGCGACGGCGAAGCGCGGCGCCGGACTCGGCGCTGCGGCTCTCGAGGACGCGCGTCGGCTCATGGCAGCGGGGACAGTTCACTACGGACGATTCTACCGGTGTAGCGTTCTAGGGTTGCCACCAAACACTATATCTAGTGGCTAGGCCAGGTTCACAGGAAATGCGCCGTGCGGGGCCGTGCCCGAGTAGGCTCTGTACGTGGTCGACGACCTGAAGCGGGGGGCCGCGGAGGCGGTCAGCACCGCGCGAGAGAACGCCGCCGAGGCGGTCACCAGCGCGAAGGAGAACGCCGCGGAGAGGATGGCCCGCGGTCGCGAGAACGTGGCCACCGCGCGGGAGAACGCGGCGGAGGCGATGGCCAGCGCGCGGGAGAACGCGGCGGAGGTCATGGCGAAGGTCAAGCCGCGGCTGCGCGGGGTCTTCCACGAGTACGCGTTCCCCGTCGCCCTCCTCGCCGGCGTGCTGCTCGTCCTCCTCGCCCCGAGCGGCCGCGCGAAGCTCGCCGCCGGCATCTACGCCTTCTCCCTCGCCGCCCTGCTGGGCACCAGTGCGCTCTACCACCGCGTCGACTGGAAGCGCCCCCGGCTCCGCCTCTGGGTCCGCCGCCTCGATCACTCGATGATCTTCCTGCTGATCGCGGGCACCCTGACCCCGTTCGCCCTGCTGATCCTCCACGGCGCCTTCGCCGAGGCGGTGCTGATCGCGGTCTGGGCCGGCGCCGCCGTCGGCATCGTCGTCGAGCTGATCTGGGTGCAGGCGCCGAAGTGGGTCTCGGTGGTGGTCTACGTCGGCGTCGGCTGGATCGGCGCCGTCGCCTTCCCCGCGATCGCGATCGACGCCGGGATCGGCGCGGCGATCCTCATCGCCCTCGGCGGCGTGCTCTACACCACCGGCGCCGTCATCTACGCGCGCGAGAGCCCCAACCCGAACCCCGCCGTCTTCGGCTACCACGAGATCTTCCACGTGCTCGTGCTCGCCGCGGCCACCGCCCACTTCGTGGCGATCGCGGTCTACGCCCTGCCCGCGGGCTGAGCGCTGCCAGCCCAGGGTTCGCGCGCCGCGGCTCAGGTGGTCTGAGGCAGCAGGCTAGGAGGCCGGCGTCGCGACGCCGGCCTTCGCCGCCTCGACGAGCTCCACGACATCGCGGTCGCGACCCTCGCGCAGGAGCTCGACCGGGTCGGGGTCGCCGTTGACGATCCCCTCGAAGAAAACCTTCCGGTCCTGGTAGGTGGGAAGCGTGGCCTTCGCCCAGCCGCGGGCGTCGTTGAGGATGATCGCCAGGCGCGCGTAGGGCTCCCCGTAGGTGTCTGCGATCTCGCGCTTCATGCGCTTGGCGAGCGCGGGAGACGCCCCGGCCGTCGAGATCGCGATCGCCAGCGGCCCGGTACGGACGATGGCCGGCAGGATGAAGTTGCAGAGCGGCGGGACGTCGACGACGTTGACCAGCATCGCCCGCTCCTCGGCGGTGTCGTAGACAGCGATGTTGACCTCGGTGTCGTCGGTGGCGGCGATCGCCATGAACTTGCCCTCGAGATCGGCCACGTCGAAAGCGCGTCGCTCCCAGGTGATCGATCCCTCCGCCGCGTAGGCCTGGAGCTCGGGCACCGCATCAGGGGCGACCAGGGTCACCTGCCCGTCGCAGGCGAGCAGGCCCTCGACCTTCTCGAGGCCGATCTCGCCGCCGCCCACCACCAGGCAGTTGCGCCCGGAGAGGCGCAGGCAGGCGATGTAGAGCGGGGTGGAGAGCATGCCGCGCACGCACGACTGGTCGCAGATCCCCTTGCGGAGCTGGCAGACGCACTCCTTGCCGGCGTAGGCCTGTGCGGGCATAGCCGAGAGGGTAGAGCGTGCCGCTTTCGCCACAACTATTAAGGGTGTCTGACCCGCTTTAGGTTTGGAGGAGGTCCGGGAGTAGGATGGGTCCAGGGCATGAAGTACCCGGGCGGATCCCCGGCGGAAGGGCTCCGGAGTCCGGAGCTCACGACGCGCGGCACAGACCTCGAACCCGCCTTCGTTCGCGGGCTGACGCAGCCGCGCATCTCTCGCCGGCGCTTGCTGCGCTCTGCTGCCGCCGCCGGGCTCGGCCTCGGCGCGACGTCGCTGCTGGCGGCGTGCGGCATCTCGGGAACCCGCGACACGGGCTGGAAGGCCGGCTTCAACTGGAGCGACTGGTGGAAGCAGCAGCAGCGCGCCGGCACCCTCGACTTCGCGAACTGGCCGCTCTACATCGACCAGTCCCACGGCAGGCATCCGTCGATCGACAAGTTCACCGCGCAGACCGGGATCAACGTGAACTACCGGCCGGTGATCGAGGAGAACGCCTCGTTCTTCGCCCAGATCAGCCCCGTCCTCCAGGCCAAGCAGGGCATCGGCTACGACATCGTGGTCTTCAGCGACGGCTGGGAGCTGACGCAGATGATCGCCAACCGGTGGCTGGTCCCGCTGGACCACTCGCGCCTCCCCAACTTCGCTCGCTACGCCGGCCCGATCGCCAAGCACCCGGTGTTCGACCCCAAGAACACCTACACGGTCACCTGGCAGGCGGGGATGACGGGCATCGGCTACGACCCCCGCGCCACGGGCCGCAAGATCACGAGCGTCCACGACCTCTTCGACCCGGCGTTCAAGGGCAAGGTCGGGATGATGTCCGACGACACCGAGCTCGGCACGGTGGGCATGCTGGCCCTGGGCATCGACCCGCCGACCTCGACGCCGGCCGACTGGAAGAAGTCGGCGGATCTCCTGGTGAAGCAGCGCGACGACGGCATTGTCCGCCAGTACTACGACCAGAGCTACATCAAGGCCCTGGAGGACGGCGACACCTGGATCACGCAGGCCTGGTCCGGGGACATCTTCCAGGCGCAGAACTCGGGGTTCGGGCACCTCGAGTTCGTCGTGCCGAAGGAGGGCGCGATGCTCTGGCACGACAACTGCATGATCCCCCTGCACGCCCAGCACCCGGTCGACGCGCTGGACTGGATGAACTTCTACTACCAGCCTCACGTCGAGGGCCTGATCGAGGATTGGGTCAACTACATCTGCCCGGTCCCCGCCGCGCAGCAGGTCATCGCGGGACCTCTCGACGACGGCACGGTTGCGAACAGCCCGCTCGTCTTCCCGCCGCCCGCGATGCAGAAGCGCCTGCGCGCCTACTACGACTTCAAGGGAGTCGAAGACCACGAGGAGTGGACGTCGATCTTCGACCCGGTGATCCAGTCGTGACCAGCAGGGCGACGCGGCTGCGGGGCGCGGCCGCGCCGTACCTCCTCGGCCTGCCGGCCGGGGCTTGGCTGTGGATCTTCTTCGTCGCGCCCCTCGTCGCGATCCTCGGCGTCTCGCTGATGACGGGCAACTCGATCGACGGGTTCAGGCTGACCTGGAACTTCAGCATCTTCGGCGACGTCATCTCGACCTACAAGACCCAGTTCGGGCGCTCCTTCTACTACGGGCTGGCCTCGACGGCGATCGCGCTGGTCGTGATGTACCCGGTCGCCTACTGGATCGCGTTCCACGGCGGCCGGCGCAAGTCGGTCCTGCTCTTCTTCGTGCTGCTGCCGTTCTTCGTCTCGTTCGTGATCAGGATCATCTCCTGGCAGTTCATCCTCTCCGACAACGGGATCATCCTCGGCGGGCTGAAGGACATCGGCCTGCTCCCGCAGAGCTTCCACGTTCTGTCGACGCCGGCGGCCGTGATCGCGGGGCTCACCTACGACGCGCTGCCGTTCATGTGCCTGCCGATCTACGTGGCGCTCGAGTCGATCGACCGCTCCCACATCGAGGCGGCGGCCGACCTCGGCGCAAGCCCGCGCGAGCAGTTTCGCCGCGTGGTCTGGCCGCAGTCGCTGCCCGGGGTCTACGCCGGGATCCTCCTGGTGGCGATCACCAACATCGGCGACTACGTCAGCGCGGCGATCCTGGGCGGCCCGTCGACGACGATGATCGGCAACATCATCCAGACCCAGTACGTCCAGAACGCGAACTACCCGACCGCCTCGGCCCTCGCTCTCGTGCTGATGGTGGCTCTGCTCGGCGGGATGTACCTCTACGCGCGCGCCTTCGGCACGCGCAAGATCCAGGAGTACGTGTGATCTCCGCGGGGTCCGACACCGGCGCTCCGGGGATCCTTGGCGTCCACGCCCCGGGCCGGCGCCGCGCGTCGCGGTTCGCGCTGCCCGGCTACGTGAGCCTCGTCTTCCTCTACACGCTGGTCCCGATCGGCGTGATGGTCCTCTACGGCTTCAACCAGGCGCCGTCGGGCCGGCTGACCTTTGCCTGGAAGGGCTTCACCTTCGACTGGTACAGGCAGCTCTTCGACATCCCCGACCTGACCACCGCACTGGTCCACTCCCTGGAGATCGCGGCGCTCTCGACGCTGATCGCCGTGGCGGTCGGGACGCCGGCGGCCCTCGCCCTCGCCCGCTACCGATTCCGCGGCCGCGGGCTCTCGGACGTCGTGATCCTGGCCGACATCGCCGCCCCGTCGGTCGTCGTCGGGGCCTCGCTCCTGGGCTTCTACGTGTACTTCGGCATCGCGCGCGGGTTCGGAACGATCCTGATCGCCCACGTCGCCTTCAACATCGCCTTCGTCGTCGTGGTGATCCAGGCTCGCCTCAAGGACCTGGATCAGTCGCTGGTCGACGCCGCCAACGACCTCGGCGCGAACCCGTGGACGGCCTTCTGGAAGGTGACGCTGCCGCTGATCTTCCCCGGCATCCTCGCGGCCGCGCTGCTCGCCTTCGCGCTGTCCATCGACGACTTCATCATCACCAGCTTCGTCGCCGGCCAGACGCTGACCTTCCCGCTGTGGGTCTACGGCGCGGTCAAGGTCGGCATCCCGCCGCAGGTCTTCGTGATGGGCACGCTGATCTTCGTGACCGGCGTGGCGCTTGCCGTCGTCAGCCTGATCGCGCAGCGCTGGCGGCCGGCGGAGGCCTGAGCCTCAAGCGGCTGGAAACGGCGCGGAAACGTTCCGGAGACGGCGATCACCGAAAAACGCGAATCCGGGGATAGGGTGTCGGCATGTCGGCATGGGGGGCTCTGACTTGAAGCGGGTACTGACACTTGCCTGCCTCGCGGCCGCCGTCACGGCGCAGGCGATCGCGGCCTCGCCGGCGGGCGCCAACACCGGCGCGCTGTCGCTGGAGGGTTGCGTCAACAGCAGTGGCGCGTCCAACTGCGGCACGGCGCCGGATGGCTCGCTCACCGGCCTCTGGGACGTTGCGGTCAGCCCGGACGGCAAATCGGTCTACACCGTCGCCAACAGCACCCTGACCCGGTTCACCGCGGACGGCCAGGGCAGGCTCTCGTTTCAGAGCTGCATCTCGAGCAGTCTGGGCAGCCTCTGCCCCAAGGCCGACACGGATGTGATCCGGGATGCGTCCGCGGTGGCGGTCAGCCCCAACGGCAAGTCGATCTACGTCACCTCCCGGACCTACAGCTCACTCGCGCTCTTCTCGCTGGACTCCGACGGCGACTTGACGTTCGACAAGTGCTTTTCGACCGCCGACGGCGACATCTTCGACGAGTGCGACGACCCGAGCTCCTCGCCGCTCTCCGGAGCGCTCGACGTCGCGGTGAACCCGAGCAACGGCGCGGTCTACGTTGCCGCGGCGGGCGGCGTCGCCGAGTTCACGGTCGGTGTCGGCAGCGCGCTCGACTACTACCAGTGCTTCTCCGCCGACGGATCCGGGGGAGCATGCGGCGCCGTGCCCTCGGTACGTGGCGGCAGGCGCATCGCGGTGAGCCCGGACGGCCGCGAGGTTTTCCTGACCGACATCTTCAACTTCACGCTCACGGTCTTCTCTGAGCCGACGGGGCACCTTCACTTCGCCAGGTGCATCAACGGGCCGGTTTCGTACTTCGGCTGTGCCCCCTCGCTACCCCCGTACCTCAACTCCGCGATCGCCGTGAGCCCGGACAGCAAATCCGCCTACGTCGGAGGGAACGACACCTACAGCGTCGCTCGCTTCGCCATCGGGACGGCATCCGGGACAGCCGGCTACGACGGGTGCGTCCACGGGGTGTCGGGCTTCAGCCCCTGTGACACCAAGGTCCCGGCGCTGAAGTACCCGGTGGGGATCGCCGTCAGCCCTGACGGTGCCTCGCTTTACGTCGCGAGCGTCCCGGAGGACGGTGGCGTGAAGGAGTCGCCGGACCAGAACCTCAGCACCTTCCAGATTGGCCGGCAGGGCCGCTTGACCTACGACGGCTGCATTGCCGATGCCCAGCCCGATGACACCTGCACCGGGCTTCCGGGAAGGCTGATGCCGCCGGACCCCGTTGTGCTGAGCGCAGTCGCGGTGAGCCCCGATAGCCGGTCGGTCTACATGACCCAGGAAGGATCGGGAGCCCTCCTTCACTTCTATCGCCAGGACGGGGCCGTCACCACGGGGATCCGCTCGAGCGACATCGATCAGCAAGCCAACAGCGCCACGTTCACCTTCGGCACAGCCGGCGGCGGCAAACGTGCCGGCCACGCCCACGCGAGGCGTTTCCAGTGCGCCCTCAAGAGAGGCCACCGGAAGCTGCGCTTCAAGACGTGTCGGTCGCCCAAGGTCTACCGGCACCTGAGGCCTGCCCGATACACGTTCGCGGTCCGCCAGGTCGACCGCGCCTTCAAGGACCGCTCTCCCGCGAAGCGTCGGTTCAAGATCAACTGAGACCGCCGCAACCGGCGTGGCGCTTGCCGTCGTCAGCCTGATCGCGCAGCGCTGGCGGCCTGCCGATGCGACCTGAGGCTTACCGCGGCGAGGTCACCGCCGGCCGGCCCGCTGGGTGGGCCACCGCTCCCCCCTCCGAGCGCCGACCCCTTGACGTCCTTGCCGGTGAGCGAGTTGTTCTCCTCCCGACTTCCGACGCCCGAGTCGCGCGCGACTACTTCAGGCAGTACGCCTCCACGACCAGGTTCGACGGGTCGGCACCTCCGGACGGGTTTGCTCCGTCGGCGATCCAGCCCCCCGATCCAGAGGTGCCGATGTCGTAGTCGCCGAACTCTCGGATGACGCTGATCCGGGAGTCGGAGACGGTTCCGCCACTCAGGAGCTTGGTGCCCCCAGGGCAGTAGGCCACCGCCCGGTCGCTGTGTCCGGGCAGGATCGGCTGCGAGCCCACGATGGTCATCACGGCGTTCAGCTTGGGCCCGGAAACCGCGCCGTCGCGCAGCGCATTGGCTCCCACGGCCTGCGCCGCGATCTGGGGCTTCGGGTAGTTGCCGGCAAGGTCACCGCCGGCCGGCCCGCTGGGTGGACCACCGCTCCCCCCTCCGAGCGCCGACCCCTTGATGTCCTTGCCGGTGAGCGAGTTGTTCTGCACGTCCTTGGAGTTGACCGAGCCGTTGACGATGGACTTCGAGGTCACCGAGTTCGCCGGAGCGTGATTGCTCACCGCGTAGGCGCCGCCGCCGAGGGCGACGAACAGTGCCACGACGGAGGTGACGTTCGCGAAGGTGAGCTTCGGGCGCGGCAGCTTCGATCTCATGGCCAGCCGTCCAGGCAGTCCGCCACGGCGAAGAGCTGGCCGATCCCCGGCCCCGAGTTGGCCTGCCACCCGGTCCGCCCCGTCGAGTCGTTCTGGAACGGGATCGAGGCGGATAGGGTCGCGCTGCCGAGCGCGATGCCGGCGCCGCCCCGGATCGGCCAGGTCCCCGGCGGGCACAGTGCGATCACCTCGTCGCCGCTGCTGCTGTCGACGTCCTTGTGCTCGGTGACCTGCGTGATGGTCCCCAGCTGCCCGAAGTCGATCGAGCCGCGCGCGATCTGCGGCTTCGGGTAGTTGCCGACCAGATCGCCGCCGGCGGGGCCGCTGGGCGGCCCGCCGCTGCCGCCCAGCGCCGACTCCTTGATGTCCTTGCCGGTGAGCGAGTTGTTCGCGACGTCCTTGGACTTGACGGCGCCGTTGACGATGGCGGCGGAGTTGACCGAGTTGGGCGGCGCCTTGGTGCTGACCGCGTAGGCGCCGGTGCCAAGCATTCCGAAGAACGCGAGCGTCGCCATGACGTTGGCGTAGGTGAGCTTCGAGCGGATGCTTCTCATCACGAGCCTCGAGGGATCAGGGAAGGCGGGACAGGTAGTGCTCTTTGATCGGCTCGCCGTAGTCGCTCGGGGCGCCCGTGTTGTAGTTCTTGATCAGCGCGAGGCACTTGCCCGGGCCGTCGAACTTGGACGCGACGTACCACCACCAGGCGATGTAGGAGACGCCGTGGTCGTCGGCCCAGTCCATGTAGGACGTGTTGTAGGCCGAGCCGCAGTGCGGCGGGTTCTTCGTGATGTCCTGGCCGAACTCGCCGGTGACCACCGGCACCTGGGTGGCGGTGGGGGCGATGAAGTCGTCCCAGCACTCGGCGTGGCAGAAGAAGCCCTTGGGGTTGTCGGCGCCGTAGTTGTGGAAGGAGGCGATGATCTGCGGCCCGCGAGGCGTGTTCAGCGGGTCGTTCGGCTCGAACTCGAGCCACTTCGAGAGATCGTCCGAGTAGTCGAGGCCGCCGATCATCAGCGGGTTGTCGGCGCCAGCCTCGCGGACGGTGTTGACGAGCGTCTGCATTCCGACCACCGTCCCCTTGGTCTTGGTCGCGCCGGTCTTGACGTTCTTCAGCGAAAGCCGGCAGCCGCCGTCGCGCAGGCACTTCCAGCCGATCCCCTTCGGCTCGTTGAAGAGGTCGAAGATGACGCCGTCCTCCCCTCCGAACGTCTCGGCCATCGAGCGCCAGAAGTCGACCGAGTGCGACGTGTCCGGCCCGCCGAGCTGGCCGTCCGCCAGCACCTTGCCCGGAGCGGACCAGTGGAGGTCGAGGATCACGATCATCCCCGCGTCCCTCAGGTTCTGGACGTAGTGCTTCACGTCTCCCCGGTACTTCTTGCGTAGCTTCGCGCCGGCAACCCGGGCGGCGTGCCCGTGAAGCCGCTTGACGTGATTCGCGAAGCGCTTCACCGGGTTGATGCCGAGCCAGCAGTCCTCGTTGAGGGGGATGCGCACCGTGTTGATGCCCCAGGACTGCATTGCCTGGATGCTCTTCGCCCCGATCGAGTTGGTGTGGGTTCCGTTGCGGTAGGAGGGCCCGTAGATCGGGCTGACGCACGTGTACTCGAAGGACGCGCGGTTGACCCCGCGCAGCTGGATCGGCGCGGTGAGGAGGTCCACGATGTGGTTCCCCTGGACGTGGATGCCAGTTGGCCCGTCAGCCCGCGCGCTCGGCGCGAGAACTCCCGCCACCGCCAGGGCGGCTCCCACGATCAGCCTGGTCCTTCGCAACACTCGACTACCTCCCAAATCGCTTCTTCATCAGCTGGACGGATCGCTTGGCGTTGACGATCCCGCCTGACACGGACTTGCCCTTCCATGCTTTCACGGGACGCGCCCCGTCGATGATCGCCTTCTTGACCGCGGCGCCGCTCGCGTGCGGGGCGATGCCGAAGAGGATCGTCGCCAGGCCGGCGACCGATGGCGAGGCGAAGCTCGTCGCGCAGCCCGTGCCGCTGAAGCCGCCGCCGTTGCGAGTGGTCATGGAGTTCTCGGTCGGGACGGCGACGTCCACGTCCTTGGGGCCGAACGCCGCGCAGTCGATCCCGTCGTTGGGGCTCGAGACGCTCACGCAGATGATGTTGGGGAGGCCGACCGAGCAGGGCTGGGGGTGCGTCGGGTCGGCGTTGAACGCGCCGCCGTTGCCCGACGGAATGGTCACGAAGAGCACCTTGGGGTTGTGCTTGACGACCCGGTTCAGCTTCGGGTTCTTGTCCTCCAGCCAGCTCAGGCTGATGACCCGCGCCCCACGGTCGGCGGCCCACTGCATCGCGGGGGGCTCGATGTGGTCGTAGCACTGGTCGTTGTCCCAGCAGCTCCGCATCGCGATGAACCGGGCGTTGGGGGCGACCCCGTGCCCGCCGACGCCGTTGTTCCAGGCGGCGCCGAGGATGCCGGCCACGGCCGTACCGTGGTCCGAGCAGCCCGGCGGGTGGTTCGGGTTGAGGTCCGGGTTCTCGTTCGCCGGGTTGCAGTCGTTGCCGATCATGTCGTACCCGTGGTTGCCCTTCGGAATCGTCACGTTCGGAAAGCCGCCCTGATTGGGCGCCCGCGTGGGCTTCGGCAGCGAGTAGAGGCGGGAGCGCAGATCCGGGTGGTCGAGGTCGAGCCCCGTGTCCGGGATCATCACCTTCACGTGGCGCAGATGGCCGGCCCTGCGGACGGCGGGTCCCACGCGCATGATCTTCAGCGGCTGCTGCTGGGAGGCCAGCGGGTCGCTCTGCTTCCCGGCGGGCGATGCGGGCGCTTGCGCCAGCAGAGCACCGCAGAAAACGAGAGCCAGCGCGATGCTCGTGATGTGTCGTGTCCGTGGCATCGGGAGTTGCGATCCTTCGCAGGTGTTCCTGATGATCGTGCGTGAGCGTTTGCGTACCGTGTCCGAAACGTCTTCTTCCGTGACGGGCTGGGGCGCCAGCCTATGACCGCGAGCGTCTCCGCGGAGCTCTGCGGAGAGCTGCGCGTCGAGCTCGACGGCAGGCGCGTCGAGTCAGAGGCGGGCGGCCGTCAGGGCCGCCTGCTCCTCGCCTTTCTTCTCGTCAACCGGCGGCGCCCCGTCGGACGCGAGGAGCTCCTCGAGCTGCTGTGGCCCGGGAAGCGCCCGCCCGACCCGGACGCCGCGCTCCGGACGCAGCTCTCGAAGCTTCGGCGGGCACTCGGGCCGGACGTGCTCGAGGGCAGGGGGACCCTGAGGCTGAGGCTTCCCGCGAACGCGGTCGTGGACCTCGAGGTCGCCGAGGCTGCGCTCGGCGAGGCCGAGCGTTCGCTGACGGCGGCCGACTGGGCCGCCGCGCGAGCCTCGGCGGCGAGGGCGGTGGCGATCGCGGAACGCGGCTTCTGCGTCGGCCTGGAGGGCGACTGGGTCGACGCCCGGCGGGACGCGCTCGGAGAGCTTCGCCTGCGCGCTCTCGAATGCCTGGCGGAGGCCGCGTTGGAGCTCGGCGCCGGCGAGCTCACTGAAGCCGTCGACGCCGCGCGGAAGGTGGTTGCCGACGCTCCGCTTCGCGAGAGCGGGCAGCGCCTGCTGATGCTGGGGCTGGCCCGGCGCGGCAGCGTGCCCGAGGCGCTCCAGGTCTATGACGGGCTCCGCCACCTCCTGCGCGAACAGCTCGGCACGACCCCGAGCCCCTCGCTGATCGCGCTCCACGACCGGCTCGTGCGCGGCGCGCCGGCGGGCGACCGGGCCGGCGGCGACTGGGTGGTCGTCAATCCGGGCAGCCCACGCGAGTCGGTGGTTCAGCTCGAGGAGGTGCTGCTCGTCGGGCGTGACCCCGCGAGGGTGGAGCCCTCGCGGCGGCTGGTGCTCGACGACCCTGCGATCTCACGCGAGCACCTCGAGCTGCGCCGCGATCCCGAGCGCGGGGTGGTCCTGGTCGACATGAGCACGAACGGGACCCGCGTGAACGGCAACAGCGTGGAGCCGGGCGAGCCCGTCGCGCTTCGCGACGGGGACGTCATCGAGCTCGGCGACGAGCGGCTCCACTATCGCGCGCCGCCCGCCGATTCGGACGCGGACCGCGCGAAGACGACGCTGCGCCGCTAGTCAGGGCCGGAGCGGCAGGGCTCCGGCGCGGTCGAACGCCGCGATGCGCCCGGCGAGGTAGCCGCCGTCGTCGTCGGCCGAGGTCGACGGGCTGCCCTGTGGCCCGCCGTTCGTCACGCCGTCGCCGGCCGCGTCGCAGGGGCAGGTCTCGTCCGTGCCGCCGCTGACGCCGAAGTTGATGCCGATCACCCCCGCGTCGCGCATCTCGCGAAGCCCGGTGAAGGCGTCGTCTCCGACCAGCCACTGGACCCAGCTGTCGCGCCAGTGGTACGGCTTGTCGGTGATCGCCTGCGAGGCCGTGTTCCCGAGCGGGACGCCGTCGAGGACGACGGGGAGTCCCGCGACGCGTACGAACTCGCGCACGAAGTTCGCGAGGCCCTCCTTCTCGCGGGTGGAGTAGATGTCGGTGCGGCTCGGGTTCTGGCCCTCCTCGGAGAACGAGACCTCGAACCCCGCGTAGTCGAAGTCGTTGGCCGCGACGTTGAGATAGAACTCGCCCACGGATCTCGCGGACGCGTCCAGCGTGTCCTCGGGGGGCAGGTCGCGCGAGATGTCGACGTTTGCCCCGTAGTCGTCGAGCTCCACGCCCAGCAGCACCTTTGGCGCGTAGCGGTTGCGCAGGGCCCGCCAGGCTTGGGCGAAGCCGAGCAGGTTGTCGGGTAGGCCGCGCAGCTCCGGCAGTCCCGAACTGCCCACCACCGCCTGGACCGACTCCGGCCGGGCGCCCGTGAAGCCGAGCTGCTGCTGGAGCTCCGCGAAGACGCCCGACTCGATCGTGACGGCCGCGGGCCTGTGCGTCGAGCCGAACGAGCGCAGCAGCTTGCGCACGTTCTCCCAGTAGATGCGCATGAGCCGGCGGTTCACGAGGGTGCGGCGCATCTGCGGCGCCTCGGCGTCCGCCTGGCCCGAGCGCCCGACGCTGCGCAGCTCGTAGTAGTACGCGTAGGGAAAGAGGCCGTGCCGGTCGGCGCTGCGGACGAACGCGGCCGGCGAGCTCTTGGGGTCCTGGCTCCAGTCCTCCTTCGCGGCGGCGTCCCCGCCGAAGAGCCCCGGGTACGCGCCCCCCTGGCCGAGCGTCCTGCTCGTGCCGGCGGGCCCCTTCACCTGGTCCAGGTAGCTCAGCATCATGCTCTTCGGCCAGCCCGGCGGCAGCGACGGCAGCGACGCGGCGCTGGTCTTGCCGCTCCCGCCGAGCAGAACGAGGAGTGCGACGACGGCGGCCGCGACCAGCCCAAGGGAGGCGCCGGCCAGCGCGAGGCGCCTGCGGCGGCTGGAGCGGGTGGCGGCAAGGACGTCGATCGGAGACTCCTCGACGAGCGTCGGGCGGCTTGGCTCGGACGTGAGGGGGGCGTTGCGGTGGATCGGGATCCCGCTGGCGGCGATCGTCCCGGCCCCGAGCGCTCTCTCGGTCGCCTCTTCGAGGGCCTCGGCGAACTCGCCGGCCGTGGCGTAGCGGTCCTCGGGCCGGCGCTGGATTGCGAGCATCACCACCTCGGCCAGCTCGGCCGGAACGTCCGGATCGACCTCGGTGATCTGCGGTGGGTCGCTCGTCACCCGGCGAAGCAGCGACTCGGCCAGCTCGTGCGCGTCGCCAAACGGGGGCTGGCCCGCCAGCAGCTCGTGGAGGACCGCGCCCGTTGCCCAGACGTCGGTTGCGGTGGACAGCGGCCCGATCGCCGACGATGCCTGTTCGGGCGCCATGAACGCCGGTGTCCCCGGCCGCGAAGCCGTGGCGGTCAGCCGCGCTCCGCTCGCACCCAGCATCTTGGCGATTCCGAAGTCGGCGACCTTCAGCTCGTTGCCTGCGCCGAACAGGAGGTTCTCCGGCTTGACGTCGCGGTGCAGGATGCGCTGGCGGTGGGCGTGCTCGAGGCCGTGCAGCGCCGCCACGACGACCGCGCAGGAGCGGGCGGCGGGAAGGGGTCCCAGCTTCAGGCGGTCGCCCAGGGTGCCGCCGCGCATCCGCTCCATCACGAGCGCGCAGGCGGACTCCTCGTCGACGTAGTCGTAGACGCGCACGATGTGCGGGTGGTCCAGCGACGCCAGGAGCCTGGCCTCGACCCCAAAGCGGTCGCGCGCCTCCTGGTCGGCGATCAGCGAAGGCGACAGGAGCTTGATCGCAACCTCACGCTCCAGGCGCCGGTGGCGCGCGGCGAAGACGACGGCGAAGGCCCCGCTGCCCAGGATGTCGCCTATCTCGTAGGCGGGCAGCGCGGCGTCGAGGTCGGCGTGGGCGCGGTCGCGCGGTGGTTGCCCGCCTGCCATTGCGAGATGCTATGCGGAGGGCGCCCCGGGCGCAACCCCGCCCGGAGGGGCCCCGTCCAGGGGCCCACTGTCAGCGGGAGCTGCCGACCACCTTGGCCGGGGCGCAAACGACGTCCCCGTAGAAGCCTCGATCGGAGGACGCCGTGGTGTCGCTCTCGCCGACCCAGGTGCTCGGGCTCTTCGGGTAGAGCGAGTCGAGGGCCATCTCGTTGTGGTCGCCTTCGTTGACGAGGCCGCCGGCGAGAGCCACCTTCCCGGCGGGGCAGCTCAGCTGCCACTTCGTCGTCTTGCCGGCGGTGGCGGGCATCCCGTTGCCCATGACCCAGGCGACGTCGAGGGGCCCGATCGCAGGGGAGGATCCCGCGGGGCCCCGCGGGCCCCTGCGGCCTCGCGGACCCTGGCGGCCCTTTGCCTTTGCCTCGCCCGCGACAAAGGTGAGGATCCGGGCCTTCGACGTCACGCACACGGCGTAGACCGTGAACGGCTTGGCCGCCCCGAACGTGTCCACGGAGACCGTCCACCCGCGTCCGTCCTTCGAGGGCGAGCTGTCGGTGATCCACTGCTGGCCGAACGACCCTCCGGAGTGGGACCCGCCGCTGATCGGATGCTTCCCGGCCGGGCACTTTGCGGTCCCTGACGTGTTGGAGTTCGTGGTCCGCGTCACCTTCTTGGTCACGTACTGGACCGCGAGCGAGCCGTCGCCGGGCCGGCCCCTCGGGCCCCGTGGGCCGCGGGGCCCTCGCCGGCCACGGCCGCGCTTGGACTCGCGCGCGGCGGTCGAGGCAACTCCACGCTTTGCTGCCTGAACGAGGCTCCCCGGGATGCAGACCGCCCAGACGGTGAAGTTGTGGGCGACGTCGTCGCGGTTGTCGACGACGGAGTACCAGCCGGGGGCGATCTCGACGGATCCTCCCTCGTAGTAGACCTTGCTGAAGCCGGCGTCCGACGTGAGCCCGCCCCCGAGGACCGTGAAGTCATCCCCGCAGTAGGAGTCCCCGTAGTTCGTGTCCTGAGGTTCGACGCCATAGAAGTGGTCGCTCCTGAACTTCACACCGACATAGGTGATGTCGAGCTTTCCCGTGCCCGCCGGCCCACGGGGTCCCCGCGGGCCGCGCGGCCCACGGGGACCTCCGGATTCGTGCCGAGCGTGGGCCTTGGCGTGCGTGGCCGCGCCCGCGATTGCCAGGCCGGCGATCGCCCCCGACGCGATCGCCGCCGCGGCGGCCACCAGGGCAACCACTCCGGCCGTGCCACCAACCACCTTGCGCCCGACACTCATCACCAACATCCTCCCTCTGCGGCGTCGCCGCAACGTTTCCGAATCGTTTCCCCTCGAAAGCACGCGTGAGGCCCCTGCTACCCTCGCGCCGCTTTCCGATGCGACTCATTGTCACCGAAAAGAACAACTCAGCCAAGAAGATCGCCGACATCCTGAGCGGCGGCTCGGCGAAGGCCGATGCCACCTACAAGGTGCCGTTCTACACCTGGTCGGACGGCGACGGCGACCACATGGCGATCGGCCTCAAGGGCCACGTCATGGGCCCGGCGTTCCCGGAGGGCTACTCGAACTGGCAGGAGACGGACCTCCACGAGCTGATCGACGCCCAGATCGTCAAGGAGGCGACCGACAAGAACGTGGTCAAGGCCGTGCGCAAGGTCGCCAAGGACGCCGCTGAGATCGTGATCGCAACCGACTTCGACCGCGAGGGTGAGCTGATCGGCCTGGAGGCGCTGGAGCAGATCGTGGACGCGAACCCGAAGGTGACCGCGAACGGCCTCGAGGAGCAGCCGCCCGTCAAGCGGGCCCGCTACTCGGCGCTGACGAAGGAGGAGATCGAGCGCGCCTTCGGCGAGATCGACGAGCTCGACTACGACCTCGCGGGGGCCGGTGCCGCGCGCCAGGACATCGACCTGATCTGGGGGGCCACGCTGACCCGCGCCGTCTCGCTCGCCACGCGCCGCTTCGGTTCCAACTTCCTCTCGGTGGGCCGGGTGCAGAGCCCGACGCTTGCGCTCATCGTCGAGCGCGAGCTGGAGCGCCGCGCGCACGTCGCCAAGCCGTACTGGGAGCTCTTCGCCAAGTTCAGCCATCCCGACGGCGCGTTCGAGGCCCATCACGCCACGGACAAGTTCTGGGAGAAGAAGGAGGCCGAGGCGGCGCTCGCCGGGACGAAGAGCCCGGGCGTCGTCAAGGAGGTCAGCTCGCGGCGCAACACCCGCAAGCCTCCCGCGCCGTTCAACACCACGGCGTTCACGACCGACGCCTCCAGCCGCCTCGGGATCACGCCGGCCGCGGCGATGCGCGTCGCCGAGGACCTCTACATGGACGGCTTCATCTCCTACCCGCGCACCGACAACACCGTCTACCCGCGCTCGCTCAACACGCGCGAGCTCGTCCAGTCGCTGGTGCGCATCCCCGACTTCGACGCCGCGGCGTCCCTGCTCGACGGTGAGCTCACCCCGACTCGCGGCAAGAAGGAGACGACGGACCACCCGCCGATCTACCCCACGCAGGCCGTCTACCCGGGTGCGCTCGAGGGACCGAAGCGCCGCGTCTACGAGCTCGTCGTCCGGCGCTTCCTCGCCACCTTCTCGCCGCCGATGATCACCGAGTCGACGCGCGCCGACATCACCGCCGGCAGCGAGGGCTACTTCGTCCGCGGGTCGGTGGTCGTCGACCCCGGCTACGCGGCCATCTACACGTACGCCCGCTCCTCTGACGAGGAGATCCCGAAGCTCGAGGAGGGTCAGGAGCTGCCGCTTGACGGCGACCCGTGGCTGGTCGACAAGGAGACACAGCCGCCGTCGCGGATCAGCCAGGGCAAGCTGATCGAGCTGATGGAGGAGCGCGGCCTCGGCACGAAGGCGACGCGCGCGGACATCATCCAGAAGCTCTACGACCGGGGCTACGTGTTCTCCAACCCGCCGGAGCCCTCGGAGACGGGGATCGCGATGTACAAGGCGTTCAACCAGTACGTCGAGGAGATGGCGACGCCGAAGATGACGGCCGAGCTCGAGCGCGACATGGACCAGATCGCGGCGGGCGAGACCTCCAAGGACGAGGTGCTTCGCATCAGCCGCGAGATGCTGCACTCCACCACCAATCACCTCCAGGAGAACACCGAGGAGTTCGCCAAGCAGATCTGGGCCGGGATGGACGAGGACAAGTTCCTCGGCCCCTGCAGGGTATGCGAGGAGGCCGGGCGAAAGCGCGAGGACGGCTCGCCCAACCGCCTGCGGATCATCCAGCTGAAGGGCGGCAAGCGGATGTACGGCTGCGAGGGCTGGATCCGCCCGCCGGAGGTGGCCGAGGGCGCGCCCCCGCCGCCGCCAAACCCGGACTCGTGCCCGGTCTCGGGACCGCTGCCCGGTCGCGGCTACGAGCTGTGGCGCCTGGAGGAGCGTTGCTCGGTGTGCGAGCGGATGCCGCGGCTCACGGTCAAGGGCTTCCGCGGCCGTCCCTGGAAGCTGTGCCTCAACGACGACTGCCCGACGATGGTCGAGATGCGCTTAAAGCGCGCCGAGCGCCAGGCGGCGAAGGAGGCGCGGGAGGCCGCGAAGGCCGCGAAGGACGGCGAGGCCGACGGCAACAGCGCTCAGCCTTCAACGGACCCCGACGGCGGCGGACGCGAAGCGGAGCAGCCGGCGGGCCGGCGTTCCAACGGGGGTCGCCGGCGCCCGAAGAAACCGGCGCCGACGACCGCGCGTACGAAGCGCGCCCGCTCCAGCAAGTAGGCGCCCACGTGTTCATCACGCTCGAGGGCATCGACCGTTCGGGCAAGACGACGCAGGCTGCGCTGCTGGCGGAGGCGCTCGGCCCGGAAACGCTGGCGCTTCGGGAGCCCGGCGGCACGCCGCTTGGCGAGCGGGTCCGCGAGATCCTCAAGGATCCGGGCCTGGAGTACGGGCCCGCGGTAGAGCTGCTGCTCTTCTCCGCGGCTCGCGCGGCGCTGCTCGGCGACGTCATCGCGCCGGCGCTGGAGGCGGGCCGCGACGTGGTCTGCGACCGTTTCACGGACTCCACCGTCGCCTACCAGGGCGCCGCGCGCGGCATGGGGGTCGAGCACGTCGAGCGGTTCAACGCGGTCGTGGTCGACGGCGTCACGCCTGACCTCACGCTGCTCCTGCGGGTCGATCCAAGCGAGGCCGGGGCGCGAGGCCAGCAGCGCCTCGCCTCGGGTGAGGTCGACCGCTTCGAGGCCGAGGGCCCCGAGTTCCAGCGCCGCGTGGCCGAGGCGTACGACGGGCTCGCGAGCCGGTCGCCGGAGCGCATCGTCGTGATCGATGCCGCGGGACCTCCCGGAGAGGTCCACGCCCGCATCATGGCGGCCGTTGCGGCGAAGCGCGGATGAGCGACGCTCCGCTCGCGGCGGCCACGGAGCACCAGCCGGCGGCGCGCGTCGCCCTGCAGGCCGCGATGGCGGCGCCGTCGCACGCGTATCTGTTCAGCGGCCCGCGGGGCAGCGGCAAGCGGGCGGCGGCCAGGGCGTTTGCGGCCGGCCTGCTCGCCGCGGGCGCGGCCGACCCGCAGGACGCCGAACGCCGCGCGCTCGCGGACCCGTCCCCTCACCCCGACCTGACCTGGGTCAGGCCCCCCGGCATGCAGCACCTGGTCGACGAGGTTCGGAGTCGCGTGATCTCCGCCGCCGCCTACCGCCCATTCGAGGCGGACCGGCGAGTGTTCGTGATCGAGGACGCCGAGGCCATGGCGGAGGAGAGCCAGAACGGGCTCCTGAAGACGCTGGAGGAGCCGGCGGCATACGCGCACCTCCTGCTCCTGAGCTCGGAGCCGGGAGCGATCCTGGAGACGGTGCGCTCGCGCTGCCAGACGGTGCGCTTCAACGCCCTGCCCACCGACGCGGTGGAGGCACGGCTCGCCGACCTCGTGCCCGGCGCTTCGGCCGAGTCTCGTCGCGCGGCCGCTCGCCTGGCGGCCAGCGACCCGGAGCTGGCCGCGACCCTCCTCGTCCCGCCGGGGAGCGAGCTGCGTGACGCCGCCGTTGCGGTGGTCGCCGCGGCCCGCGAGGGCGACCTCTCCGGGACGCCGTGGACAACCCTCATCGCGCTCGCCGAGGACGCCGGATCCGAGGCCGCGGAGCGGGCCCGCGAGGCGCTGGCGGCCGCCGCCGAGCAGGCCGGCGAGACGCAGAAGCGCGGGCAGAAGACGGCCGAGGAAGCCGTGCGCCGGGCCTCGCGACAGGCGCGCACGGCGGCGCTCGACACCTCGCTCGCGCTCATGGGCGCCTGGCTTCGCGATCTGGTTGCCGTTGCGAGCGGCGCCGAGGAGCTCGCCCTCAACTGCGACCGACTCGGCGAGCTGCGGGCCGGGGCCGACGGCGTCGACCCGCGGCGGGCAAGACGTGCCGGCGAGGTGGTGATGGACACGAGACGCCGGTTGCGGGTTAACGTTGGCGAGGAGCTCGCCCTCGAGACCCTCGCCTACCGTCTCGAAGCGCTGCTGAACGCGAGATGACCCCGGAACGGCCGACCCGAAATGCCCGCCTCCGGCGGCGCACGGACAGTCTGACGCTGGGCACGTCACAGGGCGAGGGGCGCCGTCGGGGGTCGGAGCGGCGCGTCGTCGGAGTTCGCCTCTACCTCGCGCTCGCGTTCGCCGCCGTGGCGCTGATCGCGGCGGGGCTCACCTACGCGCTGGCGAGCGGGTCCAGCGACGACGCCGCCTCGTCGAGCTCGTCGGCCATCGCCGTCGGCCGCTCCGTGAAGCTCGCGGACCACGTGGGCCTGGCGCAGCCGGAGCACATCAAGGACGTCGTCGTCAAGGGGACGGATCCCAATTACTCGGCATGGGTCGCCGACGAGCGGGGCCACCTCGTGACGCCGGCCGTCGTCAACGGGCTCGATTTCAGGACCCTGCCCGGCCGCGAGGCGGCGATCCGGGCGGGGCTCTCGGGAACCCGGTCGGTCGAGACGCTGCCCAACTCCGTGACGATTGTCTCCCTGCCGGTCTTCCACAACGGCCGCCTGGAGGGGGCGCTGCTGGCCCGGGCCGAGCGCGCCGAGTCGGTGACGAAGGCCCTGGCCGCGCTGCGGGGCGATCGCTTCACCGCGGCGCTGGTCGCGGTGCTGGTGGCCGTGATCCTCGGGGCGCTGATCGCCAGCGCCATCACCACGCGTATCAAGCGGCTCGCGGACAGCGCGGCCAGGATCAGCGAGGGCCGCCTCGACGAGCCTCTGAAGGGCGCTGGCGGGCGCGACGAGATCACGGATCTCGGACGCGCGCTGGAGACGATGCGGGCGGCGCTGCGCGAGACCTTCGGAGCGCTCCGCTCGGAGCGCGACCGTCTGTCGGCGATCTTCGACGCGCTCGACGAGGCGGTCGTCGTGGTGGGACCGGATGGCGAGTCGCGCTTCCAGAACGCGGCCGCGGGTCACCTCGTCCTCGCCGACGGCAAGGTCATCGAGGCGCTGATGCCCTGGGTGCGGCGCGCGCTCAGCCGCGGCTCGGCGGAGAGCGACGGCATCAGGGTGGGGGAGCAGGTCTACGCGCTGGCGATGACCAACCTCCCCGCCGAGGGTGCGGTGCTGGCCGTGGTCCGCGACCGGACCGAGGAGCTACGCCGCGGCATCGCCGAGCGCGACTTCGTCTCCAATGCCGCTCACGAGCTGCGCAACCCGATCGCGGGCATCTCGGGCGCCATCGAGGTCCTTAGAAGCGGGGCAAAGGACGACCCCGAGGCCCGCGAGCACTTCCTCTCCCGGCTGGCCGCGGACGCCGAGCGGATCACCCGCCTCACCCAGTCGCTGCTGACGCTCGCGCGGATCGAGGCGGTGAGCGAGGGCACCCGAGAGCCGGTGGACGTCGGGCTCGTGGTCAACGATGTCTCGCAGCTCGTCCCGTGCCCCGATGGCGTCGAGCTCGAGGTCGACATCGCCGGCGATCCGGTGGCCTCCGGCGACTCCGTTCTCGTTCGCCAGGTGCTGATTGGCCTGCTCACGAACGCGTTCAAGAACACGAGCGCGCCGGGCACGGTTACCCTTGGCGCGCGAATTAACGGAGACAGCAGCGTCTTGATCGAGGTAACCGACACTGGCAAGGGCATTTCCCCCGACGAGGTGGGGAGGATCTTCGAGCGCTTCTACCGCGGATCGGGCGCCCTGGAGCAGGAGGGATTCGGCCTCGGCCTGTCGATCGCCAAGCGGATGGTCGACGTGATGGGCGGCGAGATCGGCGTCACGTCCGAGGTCGGCGTGGGAAGCACCTTCTGGGTTCGGCTGCAAGCCGCGAAGCCGGCGCCGACGCCGGTCGCGTAAGCGATGCTTGATTCGTGATGAGCAGCGGGCGGATACTGGTTGCCGACGACGAGCCGTCGGTTCGGGACGCGGTCTCCTACGCGCTCCAGCAGGAGGGCTTCGAGGTCACCGTCGCCGTCGATGGCGACGACGCCGACGGGAAGCTCGGCGAGGGCAACTTCGGCTACGACCTCCTGATCCTGGACATCATGATGCCGGGCCGCAGCGGCCTGGACCTGTGCCGCGACGTCCGCTCTCGCAGCCCGGTCCCGATCATCCTGCTGACGGCCAAGGACGCCGAGGTCGACAAGGTCGTCGGCCTCGAGGTCGGAGCGGACGACTACGTCACCAAGCCGTTCTCCGTGCGCGAGCTTCTCGGCCGCGTCCGCGCCCAGCTGCGCCGGCGCGAGCTGGACCGCGGGGTTTCCGACAAGGAGGCGAAGAACCTCGAGGCCGGTGCCGTGCGGATCGACCTCGCCCGCCACCTCGTCACCGTCCGCGGCGAGCCCGTGAGCCTCACGCGCTCGGAGTTCCAGGTCCTGCGCCTGCTCGCCGAGCGCCCGGGCCAGGTCTTCAGCCGCCTCGAGATCATGGAGGAGCTCTGGCAGTCCGAGTTCTCGGGCGACGTCCGGGCCTGCGACGTCCACATCTCGAACCTCAGGCAGAAGATCGAGCGCGACCCCCAGGACCCCGAGCTGGTCCTCACGGTCCGCGGCGTCGGCTACCGCCTGGCCGAGGGCGAGTAGCGGGCACGACTCGCGCCCCGACCCCTGATTACACTGGCGCGCTAGCGCCGGCGTAGCTCAGCTGGTAGAGCACTTCACTCGTAATGAAGGGGTCAGCGGTTCAAATCCGCTCGCCGGCTTTGCGCCTTCGGCGCTCTAGAAGAGATCGGTATCCGGGAGACGCGTATGGCAGACAACGTGGATGTGGTCCAGGGGATCTGGGATGCCTTCGGCAAGGGCGACCTCGACAGGGCGGCGAACCAGTTCGCCGACGACGCCGAGGTCGTTGCGCCGGACCCGTTGCCGTGGGGCGGCACCCATCACGGGCCCGACGGCTTCCGTGACTTCGCCGACCTGATGAACGGGCAGTTCAAGGACTTCAAGGCGAAGCCGCTGAAGGTCCTGGGCTCCGACGACAACCACGTGACCGTGCTGGTGCACGCCAGCGGCAAGACCATCGCCGGCAAGCCGCTGGAGGTCGAGGTGCTCTGGCTCTACCAGCTGCGTGACGGCCGGGTCATCTCCGCGCGCGCCTTCACGGACACCGCGGCGATCCTCGAGGCGCTCGACTGACCGAGGGCGCTCGGCTCTCGGTCGTCGTCGTCGCCCACGAGAGCGCGGAAGCCCTCGGGCGCACGCTTCCGGCCCTCGTCGCCGAGCTTCGCGACGGCGACGAGCTGATCGTCGTCGACAACGCCTCCACTGACGGGTCGGCCGAGCGGGCGCGCGCGCTGGCGCCGGCCGCAACGGTGGTCGACGCGGGGTCCAACCTCGGCTACGGCGCCGGCAACAACCGCGGCGCGGCGAAGGCGCGCGGCGACCTCCTCGTCTTCCTCAACCCGGACGCGGCGGTCCAACGGGGGTTCCGGGATGCCATCGTCGCGCCCGCCGCTGTGGGGGAGTGGGCCGCCTGGCAGGGGCTGGTGACCGCGGAGGAGGGGGCGGTCGTCAACACCCGCGGCGGGGTGGTGCACTTCACCGGCATCGCCTGGGCGGGGGGCGCCGGCGAGCCCGTTGCCGAGGCGGACGGGGACGAGAATGGGGAGCCGGGCTTCGTCTCGGGCGCCTGTCTGGCGATCACGCGCGAGCGCTTCGCGGCGCTGGGGGGCTTCGCCGAGGAGTTCTTCCTCTACCACGAGGACGTCGACCTCTCGCTCCGCGTCCGGCTCGCCGGCGGGCGGCTTGGCGTGGCGCGCGAGGCGCGCGCCGACCACGACTACGACTTCGACAAGGGTGCCGCCAAGTGGCGCTACCTCGAGCGCAACCGCTGGGCGACGATCCTGCGCACCTATCCGGCGGCGCTGCTCGCCCTGGTGCTGCCGGCGCTCGTCGCCACCGACATCGCGCTGTGGTTCGTGGCGATCGCCGGCGGCTGGGCGGGGGCGCGGTTCCGTGCGCTGGTCGACACGGTTGGGTCGCTGCCGCGGTTGCTCCGAGAGCGGCGGGAGGTCCAGGCAACGAGGACGATCAGCGCCGGGGACTTCGCGCGGGCGCTGACGCCCGACCTGGAGTCGGCGTACCTCGGCGCGGCGTCGCGCTCGCGCCTGCTCGGCGCGCTCCTGCGCGCCTACTGGCGCGTGGTCACCGCGCTCCTCCGCTGAGTTGCGAGTTGTAGTCGCATAGCGCCCACAGGTCGCATTTCGGCCGGCTAGATCGGGCGCGACTCGCCCGTGGCGCGCTCGCGGTCCGGCATCTCGCTCGCGCCCTCGTCTGCCGAGTGCGCTCCGTTGCCGTTGGCGGCGCCGTTGCGCGCGCGGCGCAGCTCGTGGTCCAGCCGCGCGACGTCCTGGGCGAGCATCTTCGACTCCTCCGAGAGGCGGGAGATCGCGACGGAGAAATGGAGCAGCAGGATGAAGACGACGCCGAAGGCGGCGGCGAACAGGAAGTTCGAGGGCGTCTTGAAGTGGAAGACGTCGTGGGTGAGCCAGCTGAGGAGCTGGTTCCAGACTGCCAGGACGAGCAGGGCGAGGGAGAGGAACATCCACAGCAGCGCGTAGCGCTCCACCAGCCGCCGCCTGCGCACCAGCTCGAGCACCAGCCCGAAGGCGAGCGCGGTGACGACCACGGCAATGATCCGCGTGGTGGACGAGAGGTGAAGCGAGTCGGCGCCGAAGATCATCGGATCACCTGGGCACGGGCCGGCGGCGGAAGAGGCCGACGAAGATCGCCAGCAGCACCTTCGCCATGTAGTAGGCGCTGCGCGGGTAGTCGATCGAGCTCCGTCCGTAGCCGCGCGCGTTCATCCGGACCGGGACCTCGTGAAGGCGCAGCCGGTGCGCGTTCAGCATCAGGATCGCCTCGACCTCCGGGTAGTCGTGCGGATAGTCGCGGGCGAAGAGCTCGATGCCGCGCCGGTTGGTCATCCGGAAGCCCGAGGTGGGGTCGGTGATCCGCTGCCGCGTGATCGCCGTGAGCACCACGGAGAAGATCAGGTTGCCGGCGCGCCGGCCGATGGGGACCCGATACCCGGGTTTGCCGCGGAAGCGGCTGCCGCAGACCATGTCCGCCTTGCCCCGGGTCTGCAGCGCCTCGAGCAGCTCCGGCAGATAGCTCGGCTTGTGCTGACCGTCGCCGTCCACCTGCACCGCCACGTCGTAGTCCTCGCGCAGCGCGTACTTGTAGCCGGACTGGACCGCGCCGCCGATGCCGAGGTTGAACGGGTGGCGGATGACGATCGCGCCCTCCGCCTCGGCCTCTGCCGCCGTCTTGTCCGTCGAGCCGTCGTCGATGACGACGACGTCGAAGTCGGGCGCCTCGCGGCGCAGATCGCGCACGACGCGACCGACCATCCCGCCCTCGTTGAAGGCTGGGACGATCGCGAGCTTGCGGAGCTGTGGGTTCGCCTTGGTCTTTGGCATGAGCCGCGACTCGCGATCCGGCGCCGAGCGCGCCGGTGCGGACAGCCCACTCAGGTTAGCGGCAGGTGCGTGGTGTTACCAGCACTCGCGCCTGCGGGAACGCGGGCTGTCAGGCGCCTTCGCCGTCGCCTCGCTGCCCGATGATCTCGTCGCGCTCGGCCAGGCGGTTGCGGCGGCGGACGTTTGCCTCGCGCTCGCGGCGGACCTCGTCGTCGCTCTCGGTCAAAAGCGGCGGCACCTCGGTGGGGTTGCCCTCCTCGTCCACGGCCACCATCGTCAGGTAGGCCGTGGAGGTGTTGTGGACCTCGCCGGTCCGCGGGTGCTCGGCCTCGACTCGCACCCCGACCTCCATCGAGGTCCGCCAGACGGCGTTGACGCTCGCCTTGCAGGTCAGGAGGTAACCGATGTGCACGGGGTGGAGGAAGGTCATCCGGTCCATCGCCGCGGTCACGACCCGGCAACCGCTGTGGCGCACGGCCGCGATCCCGGCCGCCTCGTCGCACATCTTCATGACGATCCCGCCGTGCACGAAGCCGGCCGAGTTCGCGTCGGTGATCCCCATCCAGCGGACGAGGATGGAGTGCGACTCCTTTGCGGGCTTCGGCTCGATCGGCCGATGCTATGTCAGCAACGCGCAATGGGGAGCGATACTGGGCCGGCGTTGAGCAGCCTGGCCGCGCTGGAGCGAGAGATCACCACCTGCACCCGCTGCCCGCGGCTTGTCGCGTGGCGCGAGGCAGCGGCGGCCGACCCGCCTCGCCGCTTCGCCGGCGAGCGCTACTGGGCGCGCCCGGTGCCGGCGTTCGGCGACCCGCGGGCGCGGTTGGTTCTGATCGGCCTGGCGCCGGCTGCGCACGGCGCCAACCGGACCGGGCGGATGTTCACGGGCGACCGCTCAGGCGACTGGCTCTACGCCGCCCTGCACCGGGCGGGGTTCGCGAATCAGCCAACGTCGACCACCGCGGATGACGGTCTGCGCCTTCACGACGCCTGGATCACCGCCGTCAACCGCTGCGCCCCGCCCGCGAACAGGCCGATGCCGGAAGAGCGAGACAACTGCCTGCCGTTCCTCGCGCGGGAGCTCAGGATGCTGAGCCGCGCGCGGGTGCTGCTGACGCTTGGCGCCTACGGCTGGGACGGGGCGCTGCGCGTGCTTGCGGAGCTCGGCCACGATGTCCCACGGCCCCGGCCGCGGTTCGGGCACGCCGCGGAGGCAGAGGTTGGCCCGTTCACCCTCCTCGGCTGCTTTCACCCCAGCCAGCAGAACACGTTCACCGGCAAGCTCACGGAGCCGATGACCGACGCGGTCCTGGCCCGGGCGCGGCAACTCCTTTGACAAACCCGAGACCTCTCGTCACAACCCTAAAGAGGGTCAGACCCCCTTGAGGGTTGGTTGAGGGTTTGGGCCCGGCTAGAGGCCCGCGGGGACGCGGCTCGGGCGGGCCTGCCCCTCCTCCTTCGCCGCCGCCGCGACCGCCGCCGCGACGTCCGCGTGGACCGCGGGGTCGAGGGCATCGGGAACGAGCTCCGACTCGTTGGTGAGCCGGGCGATGGCGCGCGCGGCCGCGAGCTTCATCCCAACGGTGATGTCGCAGGCTCCCACCTGGAGGGCGCCGCGGAAGATCCCCGGAAAGCCGAGGACGTTGTTGACCATGCTGCCGTCGGCGGCGAACGCCGCCCCGGCCTCGAGCGCGGCGTTGGGCGAGATCTCGGGGTCGGGGTTGGTGAGGGCGAAGATGACCTGACCGTGGCGGATCTGCTCGGGCTTGATGAGCCCAGGCACGCCCGTGGTGGCGACGACCAGGTCGGCCCTTTCCATGACGTCCTCGAACGACGTGACCGCGATTCCGCGGTCGCGGGCTCGCTCGTACGAGGCTTCGTTGGGATCGGAGGCGAGGACGGCGCTCGCGCCGGCCTGGACCATCAGCGTCGCGATGCCGAGGCCGGCGGCCCCGAGTCCGATCTGGCCGACCACGGAGCTCTCGAGCTCGATGCCGGCGTGCTCGCAGGCGACGAGGGCGGCCGCGAGCGTGGCGACCGCGGTCCCGTGGACGTCGTCGTGCATGACCGGGATGTCGAGCGCCTCCACGAGCCTGGCCTCGATCTCGAAGCACTCGGGCGCCCTGATGTCCTCCAGGTGGATCGCGCCGAATCCAGGCGCGATCCGCTCGACCGTGGCGACGAACTCGTCCGTGTCCTCGGTGTCGACGAGGATCGGAACGGCCGAGATCCCGGCCATCTGCCGGTAGAACATCGCCTTCCCCTCCATCACCGGCATCGAGGCGACGGCCCCGATGTTGCCCAGGCCGAGGACGCGCGTGCCGTTGGTGGCGATCGCGACGGTCCGGCCGATCATCGTGAAGCGCCCGGCCAGCTCGGGTTGCTCGTGGAGCATCGTGCAGATGCGGGCGACGCCGGGCGTGTAGACGTCGCGCATGTCCTGCCACGAGGCGATCGGGTGCACGACGTCGACCTTGAGCTTGCCGCCCTCGTGGGCACGCAGCGCCCGGTCGTAGAACGACAGGACGTCGACGCCCTCGAGCGACGCGAGCGCCCCCGCAACCCGCTTGGCCTGCCCGTGGTCCGAGACCTCCACGGAGATCTCGCGGAGCGACCGGTCGCGTCCGAGGCTGAGGGTGACGATGTCCCCGATCAGCCCGCGCGCTTTGGCGATCTCCGCGCAGACCGTGGAGAGCTGACCCGCAACGTGCGGGACCGAGACCCGGTACACGTAGTCGACTGCCATCCCGCGCTCTAACCTAGTCGAGCGCGCCATGTTCCCTCTGAACGTGCCCAACGTCCTCACGTTGCTGCGGATCGTCGCGGTGCCGGTCGTCGTGGTGGCGCTGCTCGAGGAGACGCCGTCCGGCGATTGGATCGCCGCGATCGTCTTCGCGCTGGCGGCCCTGACCGACGGGCTCGACGGCTACATCGCCCGCCGCCGCAACGCGGTCACCACCTTCGGCAAGCTGATGGACCCGCTGGCCGACAAGCTCCTGATCACCGCCGCGCTGGTCTCTCTGGTGTCGCTCAACCGGATCCAGCCGTGGATCGCGATGGTCATCATCGCCCGCGAGTTCGCCGTCACCGGGCTGCGCTCGCTCGCCGCCGAGCGGGGCGTGGTCATCGCGGCCAGCTGGCTCGGCAAGATCAAGACCGCGCTGCAGGTGGTCGCGGTCTTCGGGCTGATCGCGGTGAAGCCGACGCCGCTCTGGGTGAACCTCGTGCTCTACGCGGCGGTCGTGGCGACGGTGGTCTCCGGCGCCGACTACTTCTTCGGGCTGCGCCGCCGGATCGCCGAGGCCGAGGCGCTGCGCGCCGTCAATCTTCGGGCGAATCCGGACCGCTGATGCGGTTGACGGTTCCCGAGTAGACGTCCACGTAGTAGAGGGCGCCGCCGGGCCCGAACTCGAGGTCCGCGGGGCTGCCGAGGTCGGTCGCGAAGACGCTGACCCGGTCGGGGTCGGGCCGCCCGTGCTTGTCGGTCCGCATCGCCCAGATGCAGGCCCGGTCCACGTCCTGGAAGAACAGCGCGTGGTCATAGCGCCGCGAGAACGAGTGGCCGTGCTCGATCGCGATGCCCGAGATCGCCGAGCCGACCCCGGACGGGCAGCCGTCGCCCGGAACCACCTCCTGCCGGTGCTGGTACGTGAACAGGGGGAACTTGGCCGCGTGCGAGTCGTAGAGGGCGGTGCAGGCGGCGAGCCCGAGCGCCGCGTAACCGCCCTGTACGAAGTCGCCCTCGTAGCAGGGCCAGCCGTAGTCGCGCAGGCGGTCCGGGCGCAGGTGGTCGATCTCCTCGAATCGCCCCCAGCCGACGTCGCCGATCCAGAGGCCCTGCGTCCGCGGATCGACCGTGAAGCGAAACGGGTTGCGAAAGCCGTAGCCGACGATGCGGCGCGCGTTGGGGTCGGAGCTGCCCGCAAGCGGGTTGGCACGCGCGCCGGCGCCCGTCCGCGGGTTGATCCGGATGATCGAGCCGTCGAGGCCGACGGGGTCCCGGCCGAGGAAAAGGTCCTGCGAGCGCAGCGCGCCGCCCTGCGCGTTCGGCGGCGCGGGGCTGGTCCCGCCCGGGTCGCCGCAGGGGTTGGGCGGACTCCCGAGTTGGCCGTAGTCCGTCTGGTAGTAGTTGGCGCCGTCGCCCGCGCCGGCGTAGAGACGGCCCTTCGAGTCGAATGCGAGCGTGCCGACGGAGTGGCTGTCGAACTCCCCGCACCAGCCGCTCACGAGCACCTTCTCGTGGGTCGCGTGCGAACGCTTCGAGACCGTCAGCCGCGCGATCCGCCCGCTGGAGAGGCAGTAGCCCACGGTGCCGCTCTGCGTGCAGCCGTCTCCGGAGGTTCCGGCGGCGCCGTAGGTTGGCGCCGTGCCGCCTGGGGGAGCGTCGTAGGAGTACAGGAGGTAGAGGAAGGGGCGGGCCGGGAACCGGGGGTCGAGCGCCATCCCGAGCAGGCCGAGCTCGTTGTCGTCGTAGACGTCGGTGCGGATGTCCGTCACGACGGTGGGGGCCGGATCGGAGAGGCCGTCGTACTCGAGCACCTCACCGCTCTGCTCGCTGACGAACACGCGCCCGTCGCCCGCGAAGCGCACGTTCGTCGGGTGCTGAAGGCCGGTGAAGACGGGCGTCGCCTCGTATCCCTGGGGAAGGCTGGCGGCGGCTGGAGCGGCGAGGGCCAGGAGGCCGGCGGCAACGGCAAGGAGTGTCGCCCGGGGCTTCGTCACCGTGCGCCCACCCTATGTCCTGGCGAGCGGCTTGGAGCTCAGGCGCCGGCGGCGCAGGGCGCCTCGAGCCACTCGCGCATCGTCATGTGACGCGCGACGGAGGTCTCGACCGATTCGAGCTCGCCGGCGATCTCGGCAAGCAGGCCGGAGCGCTCCGCGACCACCGAGTGGCGGTGGATCGTCTCGAGGTTCTCCTGGCGGGCGAACAGGAAGCCCTGCTCGCGAAGCTGCGGGTAGGCCTCGCTGACGCGGCGCACCATCTCGCGGACGCAGTCCTCCACGAACCGGGGCTGAAGGTGCGCCTTCTCGACGACCGTGACCTCGTCGGAGCGCTTCATGAGCTCGTAGATCTCCGAGCTCATCGACTGCTCGACGATGTGCAGGAGGTCGCGGGCGTCGACGTCGAGCTCGACGCCCTCGGGCCGGCCGAGGTGCAGGGAGCCGATGCCGCGCTGGTTGTGGGTGGCGACGGGCACGGCCGCGAAGATCCGCTCGATCTCGTCCTCGGTGAACCCGTCCGCGGCGAGTCGCTCGCGCGAGCGCCCCGCGACGAGCTCCTGAGCGCACGGGCAGGCGGTCATGCCGTGGGCCTCGACGCCGGTGAGCGTGCGGGTCCCGCGCTCCGAGGAGACCGCGGTGCCGTGCAGCGTGTAGATCTCCTGAGTCGGCGTTCCCGATGCTGGGGCGGGCACCGTCTCCGGGTAGCGGGCCGCGATGTGGACCTCGGCGCGCATGCCGCTCTGGCGCTCACGGACCTGCTGAGCGATGTGGGCGGCGAGGACCTCGGCGCGCAGCTTCTCGGAGAGGACCACGGAGTCGATCGCCTCGTTTACGACCTCCTCGAAGCGGGACATGTGGACGCCCGCCTGGCTGCGGTGGAGGTCGACGAAGCATTCGAGCTCGGCGAAGTAGAGGCCCTGCCCGTCGGCGACGGAGATCACCTTCTCCACGCCACGGATGCCGACCCGGGTCAGGCTGACCTTGGTTGCGGGGACGCCGGACTGGACGTCGGGCGTGGATGCGGGGACGACTTGGCTGGTCTCGAGCATGGCTTCCTTCCGGCTTGGGAAGGAGGCTAGCGACTACCCCAATTTGGCCCGCCGCAGGCACGCCCGGCCGCCGACCGCCGCTCTGGCTGCCCAGCCAAACGTAACAACGGCTACAAAGGCATATACTTCGGGCGCTTCGCAGACCGTCGGGAAGGAACGGTGGCAGTGGCTGAAGAGAGGCATGGAATGCTGGTCGAGGAAGGGGCGCAGCGTGGCCGAGAGGCGGAGAGCGCTGAGGCCACGGAGACCGAGGGCACGGCGCTCTTCGAGTTCGAGGAGCTCAAGACGCTGCTCACGCAGGGGCACGAGCTCGGCTACCTGACGTTCGAGCAGATCGCGGCGACGCTCGAGGAGGTGGAGATCTCCAAGGAGCAGGTGCAGCACCTGCACTCCTACCTGATCGAGCACGGCGTCGACGTGATCGCGGAGAGCGGGCTTTCCGCCTACAAGGAGGCGAAGGGCGACGGCGAGGAGGAGAAGAAGAAGCCCGAGCTGGACCTGACCGTCGAGCCGAGCCTCGACTCGCTCCGGCTGTACCTGCGGTCGATCGGGCGCGTCGACCTGCTCACCGCGGAGCAGGAGATCGAGCTGGCCAAGCGGATCGAGCGCGGGGACATCAACGCCAAGCAGCACATGGTCGAGGCGAACCTGCGGCTGGTCGTGTCGATCGCGAAGGGCTACCTGGGGCGCGGCCTCACCTTCCTGGACCTGATCCAGGAGGGCTCGCTGGGGTTGATCCGCGCCGTGGAGAAGTTCGACTACAGGCGTGGATACAAGTTCTCGACCTACGCGACCTGGTGGATCCGCCAGGCTGTGACCCGGTCCATCGCCGACAAGGCGCGCACGATCCGGATCCCGGTGCACATGGTCGAGAAGCTGAACCGCGTGACGCACGTGGAGCGCCAGCTCGTGCAGCACCTGGGGCGTGAGCCCGAGCCGGCGGAGATCGCGGCCGAGCTCGAGTGCACCGTGCGCGAGGTGAGGGACATCCTGCGGGTCGCGCAGATGCCGGTCTCGCTCGAGAAGCCCGTTGGCGACGAGGACGAGTCGGAGCTCGGCGACTTCGTCGCCGACGACTCCGTCCAGCAGCCCTACGACGCGGCGACGGAGAACCTGCAGCGCGAGGACGTGCAGCGGGTGCTCGACGCGCTCCCGGAACGCGAGCGTCAGGTGATCGAGCTGCGCTACGGCCTGCGCGGGCACGAGCCGCTGACCCTGGAGGAGGTCGGCAGGGCGTTCGGCGTGACGCGCGAGCGGGTTCGCCAGATCGAGACCTCGACGCTCAAGAAGCTCAAGCAGCTGCCCGGAGGCCCAGCGCCTGCGCGAGCGCGTCTAGCCGTGGCCCTTTCTCAGGCGCGTTCGTGCGTGAGATACCTGGAATCCGTAAGGCGATCGGGTGGGGGCGTTTAGCCGATCGGCGAGTCCGGGTAGTCGGATCGTGCGGGGTCGGCAGGGGCCCAGCCCACCAGCGCGCTCACTGAGCGTGATGGGCGACCCCGCATTTCTGAAAAGCCGGGCGGCGCCGGACCAGGGCCGGCGCCGCTTCTGGCCTTCCGTCACGCCGGTTCCGCGAGGCGGAGCTGGCGCGACGGTTCCGCCCATATCGGAAGGCCAGTCTTCTCGAGGATGATCTGTCCCGGACCGAGGGCCCGCGCCCGAACGCAGTCCCCGTCTCTGAGGTTTGCGGCCACGAGGGCAGACTGGGGAACTGTGATCCGTCGCTTCTGGTTGATGACGGCTCGACCGCTCTTCCGAGCGCTCGCTCGTACCTCGTGGTCTCGAGGCGGCTGCGGTGGAGGAAGAGGCGGCTGATGGGGGAGGTGAGAATCGAACTACTCAGCACTGAGGCACCGATTTTACAGACCGGCCCGGCTCTCCGCTCCGGCGCTCCCCCGGCGGGGGCGACGATCGCTCAGAGACGCCTCCGCGCCGTAACGCTCGATGCCGCGCCGCTCGATCTCGAACTCGCGTAGTTCGGCAGGCTCTCCGCCGAGCAGGAACGGCTGCCCAGCGGGCCGGGAGCTCGCGATGTCACTCTTGACCGGGTTGCCGCTGTGCGGCCGCCACGGTCCCTCGAGCTCGTCGGCGTGCCAGATGTGGAGGTCTCGGTCGCCTCCAACTGTGCAAATCAGCCACCAGCGCCCCGCGTACTGGAATACCGTTGGGTCAACCGCGGAAACCTCGTTGAGCAACACCGTGTGCTTGACCCAGTCGCGGGGAAGTCCTCCGCTCGGTAGAGGGCGGCCTCGTTCGCGAACGGCGCCTCCACGATCAGGAACCGATTCCCCTCGTCGGTGAGGATCTGCGGATAGGAGAGGTGCACGCCCGTGTCGAGGACCGTCTCCCAGTGGAGGCGCTCGAAGCTGTCGGTGATGTCGGCGTGACCGATAACCCCCCGCTGTGTCTTGTAGTCGAAGACCTCGAAGAAGAGGTGGTGGCGGCCGGCTTCCGAGTGGCCGAACGGGTCGGCGAACCAGTTCCCGCGCTCCTGCTTCAGCCACTTCACCTCTGCGTCCGCACCGTCCGCGAGCGCCGCGACCGTCTGGTCCGCAAGGCCGATGTTCCAGTTCTCGTGACGAAGGAGCGCCCGCTGCGGTTCGCCACCCGGCGCAACGGGCTGCCCATTCAGGAACAGAGCTCGCTGGTCGCCAGCCGTGGAGAGACATCGAGGCGCTCATACCGGCGCGGAAACTAGTTTGCAAACTTGCGCGACCGGCGCTAGGGCTCAGTCCTCCGCCGCGCCGTGGTGCGCGAGGCGCGAGAGGACCACCTGCGAGCGGGTGCGCTCCACCAGGCCGTCGCGCTGGAGCTCGATGATCAGCCGCTCGAGGTCCGCGTTGTCGGCGGTGCGCACACGGGCGATCGCGTCGGCCTCGCCGGTGATGCTCCACGCCTCCACCACCTCCGGCAGCTCGCGCAGCGTCCCGGCGACCCTGTCGAGCGTGGTGCCGGGCCGGAAGAAGAGCTCGATCAGCGCCTCGGTGTTCCAGCCCAGGGCCGCGTGGTCGACCACCGCCGTGAAGCCCTCGAGGGCGCCGGACTCGCGCAGCCTGTCGACCCGGCGCTTCACCGACGGCGCGGAGAGGCTCACGCGGCGGGCGATGTCGCCGAACGTGCGCCGGCCGTCCTCCATCAGCAGCGCAAGAATCTTGCGGTCAAGGGCGTCTATGCGGTGAATTGTTACGCAAATTTGTGCGATACGGCGTATTGACGTTGTCAGGACCGGCAATTACCGTGTGTATATGCCGATCGCTCCGCAGAAGGTGGCGCGCGTCCTCTTCGACGAGTCCCACTCCGAGGCCTGGACCATCCGCCCGGACGTCGCCGCCCGAGATCCAGCCCGCTCACCCCGGCGACTCCTCCTACGCGGTCGCCGCCTCACTGCTGGGCGACCGCGACTTCGAGGTCGCCGCGCGCACGGATGGCCCCCTCGACTCCGCCACGCTCGAAGACGTCGACGTCCTGGTCATCGCCCACCCCTCCGACCCCAAGTGGGAGGCGACCGTCAACGGCGGCTCGCCGCTGCTCGCGGGCGCCGAGCTCAACGCGATCGACGCCTTCGTCCGCGGCGGCGGCGGGCTGATCGTCCTCGCCGAGACCGAGCAGGACAAGTACGGCAACAACCTCAACGAGCTCCTCGCCCGCTTCGGCATCGAGGTCGAGAACGCGACCGTGCAGGACTACGAGCACCATCGCGAGGCGCCATCCTGGGTCCTGGCCGACCTCCTCCCCGGCGGCTCCGACGGCTCCGACGTCCTCGCGCGCGTCGAGTCCGCCTGCTTCTACCGCACCGGCACCCTCGCGCTGCGCAACGGCGCGCGTCCGATCGCGCGCAGCTCGCCGACGGCCTCACCCGCCGGCGCGACCCTGGCCGCGCTCGTCGAGCACGGCGACGGGCGCGTCGTCGTCCTCGCCGACTCCGACCTCTTCGGCGACGACTGCATCGACGACCTCGATCACCGCAACCTCTGGACCAACCTCGTCTACTGGGCCGCGGAGCCCGCCTTCCGCAATGCCGAGGGCGCTCTGCGCTCCACGGCCGCCGAGGACCCGCTGTGGGTCGACCTGCGCGACGCCGTCGCCGAGCTGCGCCTGATGCAGGAGCCGGACGGGTCGATCGACACCAGCCGGGGCCACCACGACGCCGCCCTCGCGGCGAAGCTGACCGAGCGAATCGCGCTGAACGCGCAGGGCCTGCGCCGCCACTTCCCCCACCAGGAGGAGTACATCGACGCCCTCATCGCCGACCTCGGCAGGTGGGCCGCCGGCGGCTTCGCGAAGCCGGATTTCATCGCCTCGATCGAGGCCTTCCACCCCGAGCGCGACCGCCGCGACGGCGTCGAGCACCTCGTCGTCTTCCCGATGTACAAGCAGAACGCCTCGCGCGACGTGTGCTTCGAGGCGCTGATCGTCCGCGTCCCGTGGCCGGCGTTCATCGCCGAGCTCGAGGGCACCCGCTACGACAACCCGAAGTTCCTGCCGGTCACGTTCGTGGACTACACCGACGGCTACGACTCCGAGTGCGCCGTCCTCTTCCCCGAGACCTTCTCGGCCGAGGGCCGCCCGCCCGCCTACTTCGGCGCGATCTTCTGCGACCGCGAGGCCGAGCGCTTCCGCCGGGTCTGCGGCGCGGCCGCCCGGCTCCTGCGGTTGAACCTCCCGCCCGACGCCGCCGCGCTGCTCAGCTCACCGCAGCTCTCCCGTGAGGCCTACGTGATGTGGGACCTCATCCACGACCGCACGCACATGCACGGCGACCTGCCGTTCGACCCGTTCATGATCCGCCAGCGCAGCCCCTACTGGATGTACTCCCTGGAGGAGCTCCGCTGCGACTTGAACGCGTTCAACGAGGCGGTCAAGCTCGAGTCCGAGGGCTTCGCCTTCGCCCGCTACGTGCAGTACGCGATCCTCTTCGACCGGCTCTTCCGCTTCCCGGTCACGGGCTCGCGGGTCCGCAACTACGACGGCCTCGGCGGCCAGCTCCTCTTCGCCTTCCTGCACCGCGAGGGCTACCTGCACTGGACCGACAACGCGCTCACGATCGACTGGGACCGCCTCGCCGACGGCGTCGTCGCCCTCCGCGAGAAGGTCCAGGAGCTCTACCACTCGGGCATCGACCGCTCGAAGCTCGCCCAGTGGGAAGCTGCCCACGACCTCGTCGCCGCCTACGTCACCCCGGCGGACGCCTCGGTTTGGGCGAAGGACCGCCGCGCCCTCCCCGAGGTGGAGGAGCCGAAGGAGCTCGTGGACCTCGTCAAGGACGACGAGTTCCCGCTCAGCCTCTTCTACGTCCAGCTGCGGCCGAAGCTCGAGCCGGTGCTGGAGCACCGGCTCGGACCGGCGCCCTCAGCCGCGGTCGGCGCCTAGCAGAGGCGCTGCCGCGGGTCCGCGCGGGGACCGCGGTCGCGCCTTCAGCCGGAGCGCGGGCGCTTCGACGACCAGCCAGGAGACGGATGCGAGGGCCACCGTCGCGGCCAGCACCAGCAGGGCGATTCCCCACGAGGGCGAGATGCCGGCCTGCACGACCGCTCCGATCAAGACGAAGTGGTAGAGGTAGACCCCGTAGGAGATGTCGACGCCTCGAAGGACTCGGTCCGCAAGGGTCGTCGCCGTGTACGCGGCCGAGAGCATCGCGAGTCCAAGGAGAACGCGATCCGCCGCCAGGCCTGCCCACGCGGCAACCCCTACCGGCTGCGGGGTCGGCGCCGGCAGCAGGTGATAGACGAGCACGGCGAGCGGCACCCACAGCCACGCCCTGCCCTCAAGGACGGGACGCACCCGGCCCCAGCGCCGCCGCGCCAGCACGCCGATGAAGAAGACCCAGACGTACGGGAACGGACTGGACACGAACACCTTCGTCAGCCCGGTGGACCCGGCGATCGGGCCCGCACCGCCTGCGGCCGCCGCAACGAAGCTGACGAGCGCGATCAGCGCCAGGCCCAGGTCGGCTAGCGCAGGACGAGCCCGCTTCACGAGCAGAACCCAGACAAAGGCGAGGATGACGTAGAAGCCAACCTCGACGCCAATCGTCCATAGGGAGCCGTTCGGAGCGCCGCCCACCCCGAACCGCCCCACCTGCGCCGGCGTGGTGCTGGCGATGCTGAGCTGCGCAGCGACCCAGCCGACGCCGTGCGCCGAGGCGAGAAGGGGCACATCGACAACGCCCGAGACGGTCAGCACGATCAGGGTGAAGGCGAAGCAGGCCCAGAGGGCCGGGTAGATCCGAAGCGCCCGGTTTTGGGCATAGCGGGCGAGGCTTGAATCGCGTTCCAGCGACCCCGCCAGCAGGAAGCCGCTGGTGACGAAGAACATCGGCACTCCGGGGAGCGCAAGGAGCACGTAGCGGACCGGGCTCCAAATGGCGAGGCCGAGGAGCGACGACGTGTGCACGATGGCGACCTGGGCCGCGGCGGCGAGTCGAATCAGGTCGAAGTTGTTGTGAGGCGAGAGCCCGGCCGCGGCCAACCGTCCGGGCGAGGCCGCCCCGTGGCCGGAGATAGCCGGCCCCGCCGCACGCTCCCCGCTCGTAGTCACGAACGCTGAGGCTACCGGGGCCGCGACGAGAAATAGACTCGCCGGGTGGGTGGAATCGCAGGCTGCGTCGTCGCGCCCGGCGCGGCGCCTGATCGCGCCGTACTCGGGCGCCTGGCGGCGGCGCTCGCCCACCGTGGCCCCGACGGCACCCGCATCGTCGTCGAGGCCAACGCCGGCCTCGTGGAGACACGCCTCGAGAGCAGCGCCGGCGAGCGCGCTGGCGAGCAGGAGGGCGGCGCCGTCCTGATCATGGACGGCGAGGTCATGAACCAGCCGCCGCTCGAGCCCGGCGCGCTGGCCCGCGATCTGAGCGAGCACGGGCCGCGGGTGCTCGAGCCCGTCGACGGCCGCTTCGCCCTCGCTCTGCTCGATCCAAGCCGCGGGCAGCTCACCCTCGCGCGCAGCGGCGTCGGGATGAAGCCGCTTCACTGGGCGAAGCAGGACGGCACGCTCTGGTTCGCCAGCGAGGTACAGGCCCTGCTCGCCGCCGGCATCCGGGGCACCGTTCGCACCGACGTGCTTCGAAGGGTCGCGAGCCTTGGCTGGGAAGCGCGCGAGGAGACCCTCATCGACCCGGTGATGCGGCTCATGCCGGGCTGCGCGATGCGAGTCGACCTGCGCTCCCTGGACCTGGCGATCGAGCGCTTCTACGACCTGACCACCGAGGTCGACGCGGAGCTCCAGGCCGAGCTCGCCGCCCGCACTCGGGACGAGCTCATCGATCTCCTGGACGCGCGGCTCGGCGCCGCGGTCGAGGCAAGGATGGGCGGCGAGCACCCCGTCGCGTTCTTCACCTCCGGCGGCCTCGACTCGAGCCTGGTCACGGCGCTCGGGCAGCGGCGGCGACCCGGGGGAACCGCCTTCGTCGCGTCCTATCGCTCCGAGCACGTCCTCGACGAGGCCCCCTACGCCAGGATCCTGGCGCGCGAGCTCGGGATGGAGCTCGAGGTCGTCGAGATCACGCCCGAGAGCTGCCGCGCGGCGTTCGTCGACACCGTGTTCGCAAACGGCGCGCCGATGTCGATGCCGGTCGGGCTCGGCCTCTCGCAGGTCGCGGCCGCGGTCTCCCGCGCCGGCTTCAAGGCGGCAATCGTCGGCAACGCGGCCGATGCGATCTTCGGGGGCGACTGGGGACGCCACCGCCGCGAGTTTCAGGCGTTCCTCGACTTCCAGCCGGCGCGGGAGCGGATGCGCCGGCGCCTGCGGACCCTCCGCGAGGGCGGCGCGAGGGGAGTCGCCGCGTCGGTGCGGCGGCGGCTCGGACGAGGCCCTGCGCCGGCGGCCGCGTGGACGAGCTTTGGCGCCAGCCTGGAGTGGGAGGACGAGGAGACGATGCGGGCCATCCGGGCCTACCGCGACAGCGGGCCGCGGGGTGCGCTCGCCGGCCGGATGCTCTCCGACTTCCCGCTCAACCTGACCCAGGGCCTCGTCCGCTTCGACGCGAACGTCAGCCAGTTCGGAGTCGAGTCCCGTTCGCCGTATCTGGACCGCGAGCTCCTGCGCTTCGCCTTCAACGCGCCGCTCGAGCAGCGCGTCTGCGGGCCCGAGAAGGGGATCCTCACCGATGTCGCAGGGAGGTACGTTCCGAAGGCGACGTTGAAGCGGCCGAAGATGGGCGGCATGCTGACGCGCTCGAACGACTGGCTCACCAGCGCCGCGCGGCCCGAGTTCCTTCGCGAGGGAATGCTCCCGGAGCTCCTCGAGCTCGATGCCGGCCGCTGGCGGGAGGTCCTCGACACCGTGCCGCGCGACCAGGTCCTCTCGCTCTGGACCACCGAAACCTGGGCACGGCTGACGCTGGCTGGAAAGAGCCGTGACGAGGTGGAGGAGGAGCTCTGGGCGCGCTGACCTACGCGTGCGAACGCCAGAGCTCGCGCTCGATCGCGGCGTCAGGGGTCCCCTCCAATGCGCTCCGGCACCAGATCTCCGCTGACCAGAGCCGGAGGACTCGGTCCGCCTCGGAGCGCTCGACCAGGCCGGCCCAGTCATCGCCATCGACCTCGAAGAGCTGGCGGAGGACTCCGTCACCGAGAAACTCAGGGCGCGCGCGCTCCGCGAGCCAGCCGCTCACGTCGAACACCATGCCGCGGACCTTGGGACGGGCGATGATGGCCTTCGGCAGCCGGCGGCGGGCGCTCTCGCGCAGCAGTCCCTTGCTGAACGGCGTGACCCTCGCCTCCAGAGGCATGTTGACGGCGAGGCTGACCAGCGGCGCCTCCAGCATCGGCACCCTCGCCTCGACCGAGCTCTGCATGTTGTTCGCGTCCATTCGCTGGAGCAGGGGCGGAAGGATCGAATCGAGGTCCCCGAGCAGCATCGACTCCAGTTCGCGCCGGGGGGCGGCGTGGTGCTCGTAGGCGGCACTCGCGGCCTGCCGCCTCGATGTTCCAAAGGACCAATCGTGCTTGGCCGGAAGCCTCGGCCCTGTGTCCCTCGAGTCGCCACGACGTGCGGCCAGCGCCCTCGAGAGCGTCCGCGACCGTGTCAGGAGACCCCCGGGGCCGAGACGTCGGCGCAGGTAGCGGCGCCTGCCGACGAAGGCTCGGAGCGCGCTCGAGTGAATGTCGTAGCCGTCGAAGAGCTCGTCGGCTCCCTCACCCGTGAGCAGCACCTTTCGGTCGTGCTCGCGTGCGCGCGCCGCGATCTCGGCGATCACGACGCTGCTCGGGCTGACGAGCGGGCCGCTGAAGTGCCGCGTGGCGGACACCAGGCCCTCGCACCAGCTCGACGCCTCGATGGAGACGGTCTCGAGCTCCATCCCCAGGGCGCGGGCGGCGATGGACGCGGCGCGGCCGTCCTCGTCGATGCGCGGCCCGGCGAGCGTTGCGTTGAAGCCGATGCTCCCGGGCCGGAGCTCGGCGAGGTGAGCGGCGATGAGGCTCGAGTCGAGGCCGCCGGAGAGCATCACCGCCACGGGCACGTCGGCAAGCAGGGTCGACTCGACCGACTCGTGAAGCGTCGCGTCGAGCTTCGCCAGGAGGTCGGGGCGGGGAAGGCGAGCGAGCTCGCCCTGCAACTCGGTGTCGACCGCTCGCGCGGGTGAGAAGTAGCGATGCTCGGTCGCGTCCATCGAAGCGAGGTCGACGTTGCGCCAGGTTCCCGGTGAGAGCGCTTCGACGCCATCGAGCGCCGGCCCGCGGCTTGGCGAGTAGGGGAAGTCGATCGCCATCGCCAGGTGCGGAAGCGCGGCGCGCCTTGGTGCACCGGCGGCGAGGAGGGCATCGAGCTCGCTGGCGAACCAGATCCCGCCCGCGAAGTTCGCGATGTAGAGCGGCTTGATTCCGAGGTGGTCTCGCGCGAGCACCAGGCGTCCTGCCTCGAGGTCGAGAGCCGCGAGCGCGAACTGCCCACGAAAGCGCTCGATCGCCGCCGGGCCCCAGCGCGCCAGGGCGTGAAGGGCCGTCTCGGTGTCGCTCGAACCCTGGAACGGCCCATCGAGCTCGCGGCGCAGCTCCAGATGGTTGTAGAGCTCGCCGTTGTAGGCAATCGCCCAGTTGCCGGCGGGGTTGGTCATCGGCTGCGCGCCGCGCTCCCCCTGCTCGACGATGGCGAGCCGCGTGCTCACGAGCCCGACGCTTCCCTTCACCAGCACGCCGGAGCCGTCGGGTCCTCGATGCGCCATGGCGTCGCGCATCCGCGCCAATGTCGCGTGCGAGGGGCTCTCGCCCGGGGCCAGCACGCAGCCCCCGATACCGCACACGCGCGGAGCGTATGGAATGAGCCGAAGCTGTAGCGTCAACGGCATGAGCTCCCTGGACGGTCGCGTCATCGCAATCGCCGGGGCCGGCGGCGGCCTCGGCCCCACGGTCGCCAAGCGCCTGGCGGAGGCCGGCGCCTCGCTCGTCCTCACCGACGTCAACCAGGAGCGGATGGACGAGCTCGTCACCGACCTCGGCCTGGACTACGAGCACGTTGAGAGCCACGTCGTGGACCTCCTCGACCCGGAGGCCACCAACGCCTGGGCGGACGCCGCCAAGGCCCGCTTCGGCCACGTCGACGGCCTGCTCCACCTCGTCGGGGGCTGGAAGGGCGGCGATCCGATCACGGAGACTCCGCTCGCCGACTACGACTGGCTCCACGACCTGCTCGTCCGCACCGTCCAGAACGCCAGCCGCGCGTTCTTTGACGCGCTGGTCGAGTCCGGCCACGGTCGCTTCGTCCTCGTCTCCTCCTCGCAGGCGCAGAGGCCCGACGGAACCAACGCGTCCTACGGCGCCGCGAAGGCCGCAGCGGAGGCCTGGACCCTGGCGCTAGCCGACTCCTTCGCCAAGGCCGGCTCCGGCGCCACCGCCAACATCGTCGTGGTCAACGCCATCGAGACTCCGGCGATGCGCGAGTCCAACCCGGACAAGGAGCGCCCGACCTTCACCCCCGTGGAGCACATCGCCGAGGCGATCGCCTTCCTGTGCTCGGACGAGGCCGCCCGGATGAACGGCAAGCGGCTGGCGCTGCACCCGTAGCGCCCCGCCTGAACTCGCCTCGATTCCTTTACGACCTTCCCGGCCTCCAAGGTGAACATCGCTGTCTTCACAGTTTCGACATCTGAGATACCACAAAGCAGGTATCCGACTCGTGGAATTTACGGCTGACTACTGGCGCCGACCCTATAAGAGCGTTTAGGCTCGCGATAGTGCGTAAGCACAAGTGGAACGCTCGTGTCACGCGCAAGAGATCCACGACGACCAAGTACTAATAGGCAAGGGAACTAAAGCGGTTATGGCCTTCTCGTCCAAACATCGGGAGTCGGCGCAGAGGGAGAGTGGCTAGGTGCTCCCAGCGTGGATCGAACAGCTAGAGGAGCAACCGCGGCCGAAGCCGCGTCGGACTAGCCCGCCGGAAGAACCAGCAGGGCTCCCTTATGCGGGCGCCCCTCGACCCGCGGTATCCCGACGCTCGAAGCGATCGAGCAGCACGCGATCCGGCGCGACTGTCACCTCGGCTCGCGCGTTTAGTCCCCTCTTGGATCTTGTCGCCGTCGGCCTCGTGCTCGCGGTTACACCGATTGTCGAGGGAGGCAACGACGAGGCCATTTCCCTCGGCTCCAAGACCTTCTGGCTGACGCTCTTGGCTTCTCTCCCTCTCTTGCTCGCAGCTGGCGCCTATCAACAGGTTCCGCGGGTGCCGGGAGCCACTCTGCGTTCTTTCGGGCGCCTGTTCCTCGCCGGATCGCTGATTGCCTGGGCGGGCGCGCTCGTGGCCAACGCGATCTACGGTTCGGCGCCAGTTGGTCAACTCGGGCTTATTGCCTTTTCACTTCCGATCGTCCTGTTCATAGAGCGCTCGGCAGCGGCGCTTCTTCGCCCCGCGCGACCAGAACGCGTTGTCGTCCTTGGTTCGGGAGTTGTCGGCCGCCGGGTGGTTGCTGCCATTCGCCGCATGGACCGGCACGGAATGATCTTGATCGGATGCGTCGACGATGGCGCCGAGCGCGATCGCCGCTCCGGGCTTCTCACGTTAGGCGGCATCGACGACCTTGACTCCATCCTTGCTCGTCACGCCGTCGATCGCATAGTCGTCGCTTTCTCGCCGCGCCGCGACCACGAGCTCATGCCGGTCTTGCGCGCCTGTGATGCGCACTGCGTCAAAGTGACGATCATTCCCAGATTTTTCGACATTGTTGGCAACCGGCCCAGCAGCACGATGCTTGGCGAGCTGCCAGCCTTGGAAGTCGCTCCGCCGCGTTCGTCCTTGCCGGCCCGGTTTGCGAAGCGAGCCTTCGACATAGTCGGCAGCCTGGCGATCGGCATCGTCACCGCTCCGCTCCTAGCCGCGACAGCGCTTGCTGTGTTCTTCGATAGCGGTTCGCCAGTTCTCTTCAAGCAGGCTCGCGTGGGTAGGCATGGGAAGCCGTTCTTCATCTACAAGTTCCGCTCGATGCGACGCGACGCTGACGTCGAGGGCCTTCGGCGAATCAACGATCTGGCGTCAGGACTGATGTCCGTCGAAAGCGCCGCAGATCTTCTGAAGCAGGAAGGCGATCCACGACTCACTCGTGTTGGAGGCTTCATCAGAACGACGAGTCTTGACGAGTTGCCTCAGCTCTGGAACGTGCTCCGCGGTCACATGAGCATTGTGGGGCCGCGGCCCCTCCGGGACTACGAGATCAACAAGCTTGAACCCTGGCAGCTGACGCGCCTCAAAGTGCGTCCCGGGATCACAGGTCTTTGGCAGGTGCTCGGCAGGAGTGACATCGAGTGGGCGGACAGGATGCAGTTGGATTATTCCTACGTCAGGCACTGGAGCCCCGCGTCCGACTTGGAGATCTTGGCCCAAACGGTGCCCACCGTACTGATGCGCCGCGGTGCTCGATAGGCGCATCTCCTAACTTTTCGTTGCGTGGAGTGAGCGGCGAGCGGCCCGGTGGGCGGATCTCATCTTGTGTGTCAGCGAAGAGGAACGGCAAGCCGGGGAACGAATGCTTGTTCCGTGCGGTTGAAAAGCGGTAGGGAGGAGCCCGCAAATACCGAGACGGCCCGCAAGGCCAGCCTTTGCGGAATGGAGGTGGAGGAGATCGGGTTGGAATTCGTGTATGAGGCGTCGCAGGCGAATGGTCTCGACGATGGCTACCGGCGAGGGTGTCCGACCGGCCGGCCAATCAATGTGAATCGCACCGACCGCGGTCGTTCGCAAGCGCAGGTCCCCATGAGGCGAGCAGGCAACCGCAATGTGCCAGCCTCGGCGCACCTGGTCGCCGACATCTGCGCTACCGAGTGCGCCGCCCCTCCCACCACGGGCTGAGACACATGCGGGACTTTAAGCCGTTGCGGCGCGGCCGTCCGTTCGAGGCCAGCGTCTGACACGGCTCCGATCGTAGTAGGTAAGCCCGCCTACCGCACGCGTCGCTTGATGCGCTCCGGGGCGAACCAACGAGTCACCGGGGTACGTGACGAGTAGCTCGGCATTGCGACCAGGCTTGTCTGACCTTGCGACGCGAATTTTCGTGCTGAAGAATCCGGCCCGCGGTCTGACTCGAACGGACTTCGGCGCATGGCGGGCGAACTTAGCGCTGGTGAGCTCCACTCGGACGGGTTCCTGGGCCTGGGTTGAAATGCGACCCGTGATCGTGAGGCGCCGCCCCTGCGCGCGAACGTGGATATCACGGAGCCTTGCGCGGAGAGATCCGGCTGCGGCTTCTCGAAATGCGTAATAGGCCGGCTTACGATCGCCATCGAACTGTGTCAGGCCAAAGTTGGACTGAACGTCGCCGGAATCGCTACTCAGATCCTGGTTGTCATACCAAAAGCACGCTCGGACGAATGGCCAAGCCGCGAGCTGCCCGAAAGCAAGCTTGAGATACCGGGCTTGTACCGACTGGTCTACGCAGCTCTGCCACGACTGCGCTTGGCTCCGGGCGGAACATGTGCTCCAACCGACCTCGGTGAGCCACAACGGCTTCGCATCACCGTTGTCGATCATGACGCGATGTACGAGCGGCACCCCGCGGGCGTAGCTGTCGGAGGCCCACTTGGTCGACAATCGATCGAGCGGCGATCGGTCACCGCTATACGGGTGTATGGAGAACGCATCAAAATAGCCCCGGATCCCATTCGCGTAGAGAGCTCGAGTGAACTCGGCGTCAGCTCCGGAGAGCGCCCCGCCGACAACCTTGGCTCCGGGATCGGCGCCCTTCACCGCCCTGTACGCGGACTTCAGCAGCGCAGCGTAGGCGCTCGCTGGATGCGCCGACCGGAAGTAGAACGAGCTATTCGGCTCATTCCAGATCTCCCAGCCCGCAACAGCCGGACCGTAACGCCGGGCCAGGAAAGCGAGCGCGTTGGAGTAGTCGCGGGGGTCGGCCGGCGGGTAATGCTGAACTCCGCGATTCCACCACTCTCCTGAGCAGTCCTCCTTGAGCGCGGGCGGTGCGCCGAGGCCCAGCACGGGCTTCCGCTAACCATGAAGAGAATGCGCAGTCCCCTACTTCGAGCTGCAGACACCAAGCGGTCTGCTCGGGCCAGGTAGTAGCTCGAGTAATCGCCACGACCTTGCTCCTCCAACGTCGACCAACCCAGATCAGCGCGGATGATTTGCGCCCCCGCCGCCTTGGCCTGGTCGAGCTGCCGGTCCATGTCAGCCGGGCTGACATCATCCCACAGTACCGTGGTCTGAAGCCCGACCAATGCACGATCCGAGCCCCTCGCCGAAGACACGCTGCCGAGGGTGAACAAAGCTCCGAGAAACAGTATTGCGAGGGCGAAGTACCTGCGCTGAAAGCGGTTGCTGTCGAGGAGCACGCTTCTTTGTCGGACCTTCCGAACTGATTCTGCAACGGCAGCCGAGAACTGGACGTATAATCGATGCGCCTCCCGAGAGCCCGGTTGAAATCGTGCGACTTAGCCGGCGGCCAGCTGAGGTTAGGTGCGTAGGACTGCCGGGTAGGAAGTACGCTCAGCCACCGCCAGCGCCGCTCCGGTCGGGCCGCGCGGCGTGATCGCGCCTAACTTTGGGCAAGTCCGTTGAATAGTCAGACAATCGACGACAACCGCTCAAGTGCGCGCGACGGCGGCGTCACTGTCGTGGTCACGGTTTTGGACGACTACGATGACCTTCGACAGCTTTTGCCTGCGCTGGACGCCCAGGTCTCAGCGCCAGCCGAGATGATCCTTGTGGACGGCGGATCACGCGACGGGTCCCTTCAGTTCCTTCGGTCCTGGAAACCTAGGAGCTTTCCCATGCGGGTCATCTCCTGCCCGGGCGTGAACATAGCTGCAGGGCGGAACGTCGGAGTTGCGCACGCGACCAGCGGTTGGATTGCTTGCACGGATGCCGGATGTCGACCGCACCCAGCTTGGCTGCAAGCGATCGAGGATGCTAGAGATGGCGTGGACCTAATCGCCGGCGTCTATCTCGTGGCCGGCGAGACTCCCTTTGAGGAGGCGCTCGCGATTGCCTTGTACCCTAGCGTGGAAGAGCTCCGGGAACCGCAACTGCCATGGATAAGCTTGCTTCACGGTCTGGCAGGCCGTCGGTTCCAGATAAGCCACGCGACTGGGCGCTCGATGGCATTCTCCTACGGGGCATGGAAGAACGCCGGTGGCTTTCCCGAGCATGTATATGCGGGAGAGGACGTCAGCTTTAGCTCAGCCGTCTTGTCCCGCGGCTATCGAGGCCGACTCGTGCCGGGCGCCGCCGTGAGTTGGAGGCCTCGTGGCACGTGGCGGGCGAACGCCCGGATGTATATGGCGTACGCTCGGGGCGACATTAGGACCGGAAATCCTCTTCGGCACGTCGGTCGGACAATCGCCTCGTCCGCCGCCCCGCTCATTGCTCTGCGGGTCGAACGAAAGGACGGCTCGCGGTCGCACTGGGAACTTGCCTATATGTATGTCTGCCCTTCGTTAGAGCGCGGCAGCGGCGGTACAGAGTCCGGCACTGGTGGAGAATTCCACTGGTCATCGCTATGAAGGATCTCTCTCAGATACTTGGGGCGGGGGCGGGCTTATCTGACGGATGGCGCGGCGCTCAGCAGCCCCGACCTCGTCGGTAGCTCATGACCCTCCGTTTGTGAGTATTCCAAGCCCCCCTAGAGTCCTATATATCGCTGGATCTGGCCGATGCGGAAGCACGATCCTCGATCGTCTCCTCGGGCAGCTACCGCAGTTTGTGGCCTGCGGGGAGCTTCGCGGCCTCTGGGAGTTGGGCCTCCTGCGTGGCTGGATCTGTGGGTGCGGCCAGCCGGTCGCGCGCTGCCCTTTCTGGACGCATGTTCTCGAACGCATGGGATACGCCAACGGCGACTTAGACATCCAGGCGATAGTCGAAGCTGCAGCGGGAACACGTACGTAGTCGCCCGAAGCACCTCGTGGAGACGTGGTGGAACTCGCGCCACCCAGACCTTCGCTCGGAACCCGCAAAGTACGCCGAAGTGATGGCGCAACTTTACGCGGCTATCCGTGAGGTAAGCGGTGCAAAAATCGTGGTGGACTCCTCGAAATTACCAGCGGATGCGTACTATCTAGCTAGGTACTCTGACGTCGAGCTTTACGTTGTGCATCTGGTCAGGGACCCTCGAGCGGTTGCTTACTCTTGGTCACGTCCTCACATATCCCTGAGCGATCCTGACTCCGCAGAGGGTGAGACTCGAAGCCCGATCGCCAGCTCGACCAATTGGTTGACGCGGAACGCTCTTACAGAAATCCTGATCGGCAACGCGGGGCGAGCGCGCTACCTGCGTATTTACTATGAGAAGTTCATGGAGTCACCCATGAGCACCGTCGAGGCGCTATGTAGATTCGTCGGAGAACCGGATCCGGAGGTCGACCTCATCAAGGACGGCGCTGTATCCCTCGACCACGACCATACTGTCGCCGGCAACCGAATGCGATTCCAGGCTGGGGCGCTCAGGCTCCGGCTCGATAACAAATGGAAGTCATCCATGACTCCTCGTGACCGGACCCAAGCGACTTTACCAGCGCTTCCCTTGATGTGGCGATATCGATATCCCGTCAGGCGAACCTAGGCGCGGCGACTCTCTGCCGCTTCGCGAAGGTCGGCTAGATAGGCGGCCGTCGCTGTCGAGAGTCGAAACCGCTGGCTGCGCCTCAACCCACAGCCGGAAAGCCGCGAACGGAGTCCTTCGTCGCTGCAGATGGCACCAATGGCGGCGCCAAGCGCTTCGACGTCACGAAAAGGAACGAGCAAACCGCAGCCGCCGAGGACCTCTGGCGTCCCGCCGACGTCGTAGGCCACGACGGGCGTTCCTGCACTGAGCCCTTCCGCCGCTGCGAGGCCGAACCCCTCGCGGCTTGGTGTGACGATCACGTCACAGCCTGCAATCAATTCAGGCGCAGATCGTTGGCTCTCTATGAGGAAGACGGACTCCTGCAAGCCTAACTCATCGACCCTCGCTCGGACGACGCGTTCGTAGTCGGGGGTCGTCGGGTCACACGGACCAACCAGAGCGATGCGGGCATCCGGAATCATGCGCAAGATGGCGGGGGACGCATTAACGAGATCGAGCTGGCCTTTCTCAGGGTGAATGCGACCGAATAGACCCACGATCCGGCCTTGTTTGTCGCCTCCACCCAATAGCGAGCGCATGCGGCGCTTCCCGACTGCGGGTCGTACGTCTAATGTCGGGAGACCGTTGTATACGACCCGGGTTCGAGCACGGACGTCGGCCGGGAGGGCGTCGCGAATGGACCTGCTGACAGCCCAAATACCCCAGCATCGCCTCGCTACGAAGTGCGTTATGCGTCCATCCCGACTGAAGTCAACTTTCCTCCACAGGACTGGCACCCCGGTTCCAGCAAGGACCGCAATCAACGCCGCCTTGACGCCGTCGGCGAAGATCGCAGCCGGTGGATCGGAGCGGATGCTGGCGCGAAGCCTGTGTGCGGCGAGTAGGATGCCCGCCTCCGGCCCGCTCTCATAGGAACCACACGTAAATCGGCGCGTCGAAGCCGCTCCGTGAGTGGACCGTGTCCGAGTGTGATGACGCCTTGGACCCAGCACGGATCGATGCTTGTCACGACCTCATAGAGGTAGCGCTGCGCACCCCCGTCCTGCGCGTGCGAGGAGATAAATAGGACGGGTACGGCTTGGTTCCCCTGCCGAAGCGACGCAGCAGTCTGCGAGTCAGTCACGTCTGAGTCGCGGCCTCGAGACGTCCTGTACGACGCCCTCCAGAGCTAGACCCCTTTTCCACTTCGCCACCTCGCTCAAGGGCGACGATGCAGCCAGCCAAGACGAAAAACGTCCCAGCGATCACCCCGCTACCGAGGTCGTAGTCGACCAATCCCTTAAGCATCAACCCGACGCAGGCCCCGGTTACACCGAAGACCAAAGCGCGACGGCCTTCGATCGAGTTACGCACCGCATCCAGGCAGACGTGAAAGAGTGTGACTGTCAGCCAGACGAAAGCGATCAAGCCGAGCACGCCGCGCTCGGCAGTTAGTGTCAACACAAAATCGTGCGCGTGAACGATCGGCTCCCCCGTAGTTGGCTCGATCAGACCGTAGTTTGGAGAGACGAACTGATAGTTGTCTGTGCCAACGCCAAACAGCGGATGATCAAGAAATATTCGAGGCGTGGTACGCCAGATTTGCGCTCGTGGGTCGACACCCTCAGTGGCCGAGCCAACGGAGGCGACGCGTTCGCCGACATTGTTGAGTTGTTGCGGATTGTCGTTGGGAGTCAGGCCTATAAGAAACAGACCTCCGACTACCACCGCCAGGGAGAGAGTGAGGCGACGAGCGGGAGACCACGCGAGCATCAGGAGCAGGACTGCTGTAGCCGCTAGCAATCCGCCCCGAGAGAGAGACACCGCAAGACCTGCCGCGATCAGCAGGGCGGAGACAAGTGCGATGATTCGAGGGCGGCCCCAGGGGCCAAGAGCGAGGGCCATGGCACATGGCAACGACATCACTAAAAATGCCGCCAATTCGTTGGGCTGGGCGAAGGGACCGGTCGGGCGACCAGCGACGTCTCCCGATGCCGTAACCGCCTCGCCTTGTCCCCCATGCGACTGTACGATCGCAAGACAAGCCACGACTGCGCCGGAAATCGCGACCACTGTGAGAAGGCTTTTGACGGTGTCCTCCGTCGCTTCCGTGGCGACCATCTGGTACAGAGTGAGGAAGACGAGCCAAAGCGCGGCTGCCTTGAACACCGGGCCTGCGTGGGTCGCGGTCAAGGCGCCAGGCAGAATCGCCAGAACAAGAAGGCTCAACGGCATGCCGAGACGGGATGATTGAAACGGACTCAGGCCTTCCGCAGCGCGTCGCAAGATCCATCCGAGCGCGGTGAAGATGAACATGATCTCGGTGGCGGTGAGCGACGCTCCAGCCAAAGGTAGTGCGAGAGACTCGAGCGGAATTAGGGCCATTGCGAGGTGAAGTGCCACGAAGGGGCGAGCGAACGCCAAGCCCGCAGCGCAAATCACCACGGTAACCGCAAGCGGTGCGGCGGGTGCGCTCATGTAGGCGAGGCCTATGGCTCCTGCGCCGAGCAGGACCGCAGCCGCGAGAATAAGGATCGAGGCGGTGTTCGATCGCGTGTCAGCGAATGCGAGCTGGCGCACTGGGCTCCACGCGGCGTGTCCCTCGCATCTGACTCCCATAGAGCGCGTAACCGGATCTCGTGAATCTCGTTCGGTTCAGCACAAGTCCGACCACGTTTGAGTCGAGCTCCCGCAATTGAGCGAGGGCGGCGACTAGGTTGTCTCGGGTGGCCATCGCGATGTCAACGACCAAGACGACGGCATCGGCGGATGAGCAAACCGTCGACGCCTCCGGGGCGGAAATCACCGGCGGCGTATCGATGACGAGGACATCGGCGCTCCGCATCAGCGTCAGGAACATTTGACGCACAGCGTGCCCGGTCATCAGGGAGGCCGGGTTCCCACGCGCTTGGCCTGCCGCCAGCAATTGGAGGAGTCCGCTTGGAGTGTCAACAAGAAGGTCAGGGGCAGCCTGCCCTTCGTCTAGTGCCTCCGCCACACCGTTGTGATCCGAGGCCTGGAATCGCTCCGACAGGATCGGGCGACGCAAGTCGCAGTCGATGCCGACCACGGCTCGTCGGTCGGCCTCGAACGATCGGAGGAGAGCCGCAGAGACGTGCGTCTTGCCCTCCCCGGGAAGCGCGCTCGTTACGGCGATCGCGCGAAGTGGCGAAGAGCTAGAATCAGAGTTCCTGGCGAGGATGTTCATGCGCAGAAACCGGATCTCCTCATCGAACAGGGTTCGGCGCGCGCGGTGCGCCGGAAGATGCGCCAGAACAGGCAGGTCGAGGAGGTCGACAAGTTCTGCTTCGGTTCTGACCCGATCATCGAACGCGTTGCGTACGAGCGCGGCGCCAACGGCCAGCAGGGCGGCAAATATTCCGCCGATAATCAGGTAAAGCGCGGGTTTCGGTCGCGATGGGGAAGATGGCAGCGTGGCTGCACTTGCCACGGACAGGCTGGCGGCCTGGGCGTTGGCCCCCTGCTCCGTCGAGAGGTAGGCTGCCCTCGCTGCGCTCAGCCGATTCCGAACCCCCTCGATGCGTGAAGCCGAAGACACTCCCCCAGCCGCCTGAAGGCGATCCAGTTCCGCCGCGAGGTTGACGACCTGCCGATTGAGCTGTCGGAGCCGGGCTCGGCCGGCGGCTTCCGCACTCCGCGTACGGTTCCTGACAAAAGCCGCCGCATATGTGTTCGCCATGGTCTTGGCTCGCGCGGGCGATCGGTCGGTCGCGGTGACTTCAATGACCTGGCTTGTCGGACTGACAGTGAAGCTCATCGCGCCAGCTAGGTCTCCCGGCGACTCAGGAAAGGGCAGTCGTTGAGCGGCTTCGTCGCGAATCTCTGGACCACCGGCAAGTTGTCCGAACTGACTAGTGAGTGCTTGGTTGGCCTCGAAAGCGCTTGACCCCAAAGCCCCGGTCTGGTTGCCGTTGACGAGCAGGGTGGCCGTGGCTGAATACTGCTTTGGTAGGAGAACGGTCAACGCGGCAGCTACCGCGAATGCCGCCAAGAAGACGGCCATGAGAATGCGGCGCTGCCGTCGCAGGACGACGTCGGCGAACTCCGTGAGCGTCATCCGGATCCTAGGGTTGTGTAGAACGGCCGTGCGATCAAGAGAGTCACCCTCCGCCCGGGGCGAGACGCGAGCTCAGCGAGCTTCTCATGAAACGCAAGTCGGTCGGGTAGAAGCGGCGCTCCACGCCATAGACGGCGACTGAGTAGCTAGCCATGGCAACTCCAAGGCCCGCGTAGTTCGATCCTAAAGCATATCCGGCAGCGGCCATGAAAACACAACCCATCCCCGGCCCCGCAATGAGGCGAGTGAGAGAGACATGCCCCACGGCCCGTCGTGCCGTGATAAACGTGGCAGCAAACAGCGTGATTTCCGAGATCGACATCACGGCGGCGGCCCCGTCTGCAGACCACCGCGGTATCGCAAAGAGATTGAGCACCACGTTCTCAACCGCCACCCCGGCAATAATCCAAGCCACGAGTCGCTGGCGATCTTGACTCAGGTTCACGTACATGGAAACTGTGGCTGGTCCAAATAGAGCGGTTGCAGGACCTAAGAGGCGTACGACGGACGCTGCGTCGTCGAAACCCGACCCGTACAGGGTGGAGACGAGCGGCCCAGCAAAGAGAACGAAGATCATTCCTATCGGAAAGAGAACGGCCGTGGTCACTTTGCTGGCCATCGCGAACGCATGAGTGATCGACGGTTCGGTCTCCCGAGTCAGCTTGGAAAAGGCCGGTAGGGACGAGAGGCCGAAGGCCCAGGTCAGGAATAAAGTGCTATCGAAGAGGCGGTAGCCGGCGCCATAGATCCCAACTGCGCTGTTGCCTTTGAGAAGCGAGACGAGGATAGCGTCGGCGCGTGCGAGAGCGGCCCCGAAGAGAGTGGCCACGCCGATCGGGATGGAGTCGATGAGTAAACGCTTGGCTTTGTCAAAGGTAATAAAGGCCCTCGGAATACCGACTCGCGCGAGGCGAACCGCGAGGTATGCGAGGGCAATCACCGCGCCAAACAAGTAAACGAGACTGACGGCGATCACATCGGCTCCGCCGAGCATGGCAGCGATCCCGACGGCTGCCGTGACGAGGCGTTGTAGAACCAACGCCAGTGCGACTGGTCCCATCCGCTCATATCCTCGAAATGTCGACCGCACGGTCTCGCTGAGCAGTTCGATGAGTGCCGCGACCGACAGAATTGCGACGACGCCGCGCGTCGTTGATCCATACCCCCCGACGTCGACGACGAGGTTCGCCAAAAATACGGCGAGGATGCCGAATGACAGCTTGATTGCGATCGCGTTCCAGAAGAGGTCATGCACCGCCTCCCGAGTTCGCCCTATGGCGCGGGTGAGGAATGGATCGGTCCCCAAGCCGGCAACGACGAGGAATACGCTCGCAAGTGAAAGGGCGAAGATGAATTCGCCAAAGGCGTCCTGTCCAAGCTTGCGCGCCATCACCGCATAGAAGGCGAGCGAAGCGATCTTGCTCGCGAGCTCCCCGCCGCTCTGAATTGCTGTGTTTCGCGCAACACGAGATGAGCTCACGTCCGGAGCTGCAGTGCCTGCGAGCGGGTCGCTACTGGTATATGTGGGGTTGTGATCTTGCCCAGCCCCGCTTCCGTCACGACTCGCGCGATGCCTAGGTGGCTCACCCGTGGCTGAGACTCTGCGGTCAGGCGAATTCATCGTTTCCTTGGATTTTGAACTTGCATGGGGCGTGCGCGATTCTCGGGATTTGATCGACTACGGGCAGAATCTGCTCGGGGTGCGGAAGGTCGTTCCGCGTATTCTCAGTTTGTTCGCGGATTATGGAATCCACGCGACCTGGGCAACAGTCGGCTTCCTCTTCGGCCGAGATCGAGATGAGTTGCTAGAGGTCCTACCCGGAGTCCAGCCAAGCTATACGGACGGAAGACTATCGACGTATCCCGCGCTCGATGCCATTGGCTTCGATGAGGACAGCGATCCGATTCACTTTGGGTCGTCGCTCATCGAGAGCATCCGGGCGGTGCCGGGTCAGGAGATCGGAAGCCACACGTTTTCCCACTACTACTGTCTCGAGCCGGGGCAGGACGCCCAATCCTTTCGCGCAGATCTGCTCGCCGCATGCGAGGTGGCCAGCCGTCGGGGGCTCGAGCTGGGCACGATTGTCTTTCCCAAGAATCAGATAAATCCTGAGTACCTCTCCACCTGCGCGGAGATGGGGTTCAGGGCCTATCGCGGCACGGAGCTGTCCTGGCTCTACCGGCCCCGCGGCAGAGAACAGGAAACGATGGCCCGCAGAGCTTTGCGGCTTATTGACGCCTATGCCGCGCTCACCGGGCACAATACGTTTTGTCTCGGGTCGCGCGACAGCCTTCCACTCGTGAACGTTCCGTCGAGCCGTTACCTCCGCCCATGGTCTCGATCCCGCGCTGCGCTCGAACCACTCAGGCTGAGACGAGTGACAAGCGGACTCGAGTATGCGGCACAGCAGGGGAGGGCATATCACCTCTGGTGGCATCCCCATGACTTTGGTCGTCACGTGGAGCGAAATCTCGCGTTCTTGAGGCGAGTCTTGGAGCGGTATCGTCGTCTTCACGACCAGGGACAAATGGCGAGCCGCAACATGGGCGAAGCGGCAGTCCTCGCCAAGCATCGCAACGAGACCGTGGCGGTTTAGCTTGGCGGCGTGTGGTCTGGCCTGCCGGTAACGATGCCCGGGCGCGCAGCCGCGCCTTCCACGCGCGCTTGCCGAGTCCGGCACGCCCGCTTCGTTCTCGCCTCCTCCTCGCAAGCCGATTCGGATGCGCCGGAATCGGATCGGAGATCTTCGCGCTCATTGAGAGCGCCTCGGCATCGATCTTCCTCTGGCGATGATCCTGTACGCGCCCACGACGGCGGCCCTTGCGGCTCTGATCGACGGCCCAGCCGAGTAGCGCGTTCGTCCCCTCGTGTCACTCTGGGTTGGACACGAGGGACCGCCGGTCTTCATCATCAACGCCCTGCCGCCCTTGAATCCACTGGTCAGGTCTTAATGGAGGCAATGGCGAGTGGCTTGCCCGTCGTCGCGACTCGCGTCGCAGGAGTACCTGAGCGCGTAAAGCATGGTGAGTCTGGGCTCCTAGTTGCACCGGCCTCCGCCCTGGACCTCGCCGTTGCGATCGCATCTCTGCATGACGACCGAAAGTCCGCTGAGCGGATTGGCCGCGCTGGATGCGAGAGAATGCGACGGGCGTTTTCGATCGACGATTCGGCGCGCGCATCTCGCTGTGCGCGGACGTGTCTTCAGAAACTTGACATCCAGGATTGACGACGCTAATTGGCTCGCGCTAGTTTGCGGCGGTGGCAGCGTCCCACGACTTCGCCTCCGACAACCACGCGGGCGCGCACCCGGAGGTCCTTGAGGCGCTCGCGCGGGCGAACCAGGGGCATGCGGGCTCCTATGGCGCCGACCCGTGGACCGAGCGGGCCCGGGATGTGATGCGCGAGCACTTCGGTCGCGACGCGCGGCCTTTCTTCGTCTTCAACGGAACGGCGGCCAACGTCCTCTCGCTGGCCGCGATCACGAAACCGTTCGAGGCCGTGATCTGCGCCGAGACCGCGCACATGAACGTCGATGAATGCGGCGCTCCGGAGCGCATCGCCGGCGTCAAGCTCCTGACCGTCGCCACCGAGCACGGCAAGCTCGGTCCGGACGACATCGGCCGCTGGGACGCGAAGCGCGGCGACGAGCACCACGTTCAGCCGCGTGTGGTGTCGATCACGCAGGCCACCGAGCTCGGCACCGTCTACTCGGTCGGGGAGGTCGGTGCGATCGCGGCGGCCGCTCATCAGCGCGAAATGCTGCTTCATGTCGATGGCGCGCGGCTCGCGAACGCTGCGGCGGCGCTCGAGCAGCCGCTCGCGGCGTTCACGACGGCGGCGGGAGTCGACGTCGTTTCGTTCGGCGGGACGAAGAACGGCCTGGTCTTCGGAGACGCGGTGGTGTTCCTGCGGCCCGGACTTGCCGAGGAGTTCGAGTTCACGCGCAAGCAGGGGATGCAGCTTGCCTCGAAGATGCGCTTCGTCGCCGCCCAGTTTGAGGCGCTGTTGGAGGGCGACCTCTGGCGTGAGGGTGCGCGACACGCCAACGAAATGGCAGCGCGCCTCGCGGTGGCCGTCGAGGCCATCGACGGCGTCGAGATCACCCAGCCTGTCGAGGCCAACGCGGTCTTCGCAAAGCTCTCCCGCCCTGCGATTGACCGGCTGCTCGACGAGCTGCCAGGAGAGCACCCGTTCTACATCTGGGACGACGCGACGAGCGAAGTCCGCTGGATGTGCTCGTGGGATACGACGCCTGAGGACGTGGACGCGTTTACCGGCGCGATCGCCGAGGCGACGCGCTAGGTTCTTCAACTCCAGCCAGTCTCGTCAGGTGGGCAGCCTGAGCCAAAACGGCGAGGACTGGACGGATTGGCCTCACCGGAATGAGGCGTAACAGAGCACGAGTCGGCGGACGCGCGCCGCCCGTCTTGTTGCCCCTACGCCTTGCCGGGCGAGGACCCGTCGAACTGGCCGCGCATCTCCGGCGTCCACGGCGTTTTCAAGCGCCCCGGTAGCAACGACGCAGACGAACCGACGGAGCCGCGCGAGTTCTCCGACCAGCATGAACTCGTCGAGCTCCGCGACCGCCAGATCGCGGCCGTCACGCATGTCGACGGCGTCTTCGCCCGGTTATTCGACCTGCTGCCGAGCGGTACGTGGGTCATCGTGACTTCGGACCACGGCGAGCTCTTCGGCGAGGACCGCTACTTCGGCCACGGGCCGATCATGCACGAGAAGGTCCACGAGGTCCCGTTCGTGGAGGGCGTGGTCCCCTAGATGCTTGATTCCAAATCAGCAGCAGTAAGCGGCGAAGCTGCGCTCCGGCCGCCCGATCTCGGCGTTGTGCCAAAGACCTGCGGCGAGGGCGAGTAGGCGAAGCCTGGCCCGGGTGCAAAGCCCGGCAGGGCGCGTGCCCCGTCGTGCCCGAGACCGACCTGGCCCTTGGAGGTCCAAAAACACTGACTCGATCCATTGGCGGATCCGGCCGAGCGAGCCGAAGCGGGGTGACTCGTCCTTGCCGTCGGCACGCAGGAAGCAGGCGCTGCAGCCGACGCTCTCAAGAGTCCGCGCTACCCCTTGCCGCGGGTGGCTCTAGGGAGGCGGAGTTAGGCGCGGCGGCTTGCATCCTGTCGGCGCGCCCTGAATAAGGTCTCGCCAGCCGGCGGAGAGTAGAACCCGGCACTCTTCCCGCACGCCTGGATGCACCATGATCTCCACGTCCTCGTGCTTCGCGTCTGCAACGACGTGCTCAATCCCAATGCCGCCAAGATCCGGATGGAGGTCGCGTAGCGAAACGAAGCGCATCGCAGAGTCGAACCTGTGCTTGATCCATCCGTTGATTAGGTAGCGGTATGCCCGGTTGGCGGACGGGCGTTCGCCTCGCTTGAATGTTTCGGATAGACGAAGCGATCGAACTCTCCCCAAGGCCGCAGTACCCAAGACCGTTGGATAAATCTGGACGTGCTGGTGTCCATCTGCATGAATTGGCTCGGCCCCGTAGAGCCGCTGGAACTCGTCGATCTGGTCTCCGATGCAAACATTGAGCGATCGATATTCGAGCGGATCGAAAATGAATCGGCGCCACCCGGCGCGTGTGAAATAAGCAGCCGCCGCTTTTTGTCGCCCACGTACCGCATCCGCTGTCGTCACATCGGTGAATCTAGTGGTCAGATTCACGTGGAGTCCAACCGGCAGGCGAACTCTCTTCGCCAGGGCCGCTGCTCGAGCACTGTCCTCCATGTGCACCATTGCTGAGCAGCACGTAATTAGTCCATCCCCCCAGCATTCGAGAATTGCATCTGTTATGTCAGGCCTCAAGCCCCAGTCGTCGGCGTTTATTGTCAGCATCGTCATTCCCCCTGTCCAAGGCCCCTGCTAGCCAAGCGCACGGAATTTGCGCTGCGATCAAGGGCCACTTTGTTGCTCATGGATGAGACCTCGCTGGGGTCGTCGGCGATTCGAGGTGGCGCTTCGAGCCAACGGGCTTTCCGCCTAACGTGAGTATCCGGAAGGCGCTAGATGCTCGCCGCGCCACCTTAGGTTGTGCGTAGCGCAGCCGGCAACTCCGTCTCAACCGCTGGCGTCGCCGCGTGGACCTCTGATGGCTCCGCCCCGGGGGCCGGCGGCTTGCGGAACCAACGGGTCCGCAGCCTCAGCGCCGGTCGCTCGACGACGTAGTAACTAATGAGGGAGACGAGGACGGCTACAACGATGGCCGCAACGACAAGTTCGGCGGTGCCTAGGTCGGTGTGGGAATTGAGTGACTGGGCAATCGGAAAGTGCCAGAGGTACAGGCTGTAGGACGCCACGCCGATCAGTCCCAGCACGCGCAGGTCCAGTAGCCGACGGAACGGAGAGGCGTCGCGGGCGGACAGGACCACACTTGCGATCAGGAGTCCCGATGCGGGCGCGAGCAGCAGCTGAGACCACTTGAGAGCAGCGACGCCGACGATCGCGAGCACGGCGGCGCCCGCAATACAGGTCCACGCATCGAGCCGTCGCAGCTTCCGGCCCTGCGCGGCGAGCAGAGCGAGAAGCAGGCCCGGCACGAAGTTCATGAACGTGGCGGGAAAGGAGTACTCCCACCGCCGATCCAAGTGATCGGCGCCGTGCACTTTGCCCAGCCAGATCGCGGCGCTTGCCGCGCCGAGGACGAGGATCGCGCCCGCCGCCCGCGTGGCCGACCCCCGGCTGGCCCTCGCTACTGCGTATGCCAGGAGCGGCAGGAGCACGTAGAACTGCACCTCGACGGCCACGGACCACATTGAGGGGTCCAGGGTGTTGACCGTGCTCCTGAAGAAGGACTCCGTGAAGGTTGCGAACCGGAGCCATTGCTCGAAGGAGCCCCCGTGGGCGTTGAGGACAAGCAGGACGGCGACCGCGACGTAGTAGAGGGGAAGGATCCGGACCGCTCGGTTCATTGCGTACTTGCCGAGCTCAATCCCCTGGCCACCGACGAAGTCGCGCCGCGCAAACGGCAGGTAGAGCAGGTAGCCGCTCAGCGCGAAGAAGAGCCACACGCCGAACGTTCCGGCGGCGGCCAGGTGCGCCTTCAGCCCGGCCTGCTGGAATCGCCGTTGCGAGCCCGTTGGAGTGGAACACGACCACGCCGAGCGCCGCCAGCGCTCGGAGCGACTCGATCTGGATCGAGCGCGGCTTCTCCTGCCTGGGAGATCTCTCCCAGCGGCGGGGCGTCCCTACCCACCGGCAGCGGGCGCTTCGGACACCGCCGTGCCCACAGAAGGGGCGGGCTCGAGGCCCGGGGCGGGTTGCGTGCCGCGGCTTGAGGCCCACCAGCGGCTGCGCAGCCTGAGCGCCGGACGCTCGACGACGAGGTAACTGGCGCCCGGCGATCGTAAGGCAGAGCGCTCAGCGAGACGAGCGTGAGCGGGAACAGGCCGAGGGCCGTATGCGCCCCCAGGGACAGCACGATCGGGAAGTGCCAGATGTAGAGGCTGTACGAGGAGATGCCGATCAGGCCGAGGATCCGTAGGTCGAGCGCGCGGTTGAGGGCGCCTGCTCGGTCTGCGAGATCGGCAGCACGACGGCGGCGATCAAGAGCGCCGAGGCGGGTGCGCAAAGCACTTGGGCCCAGGAGATACTGTCGACCGCGGCCATGTACAGGCCGAGTGCCATTAGCGCGAATGGCCAGGCGGGCGGAAGCCGCAGCCGATCGGCGCGGGCGTGCGACCAGGGCCAGTAGCAGACCCGGGACGAAGTTCATGAACGTGGCGGGAAGCGAGTACTCGAACCGGCGGTCGAGCGGCGCATGGGCGGTGTGGACCTTGAGCCACCAGAAGCCGAAGCTGACGATGCCAAGCGCGAGGAGCATCACCGCCGCGCGCCCGGCAGAACCGCGCGCAAGGCGACCGATGGCAAGTGCAAGGAGCGGCAGCAACGCGTAGAACTGGATCTCGACGACGACCGACCACATGGGTCCGTCGACGGTCCCGACCGTCGACTGCGAGAAGGATTCCGTGAAGGTCGCGAAGTGCAGCCACTGGCCCGTCGTACCCGCCACCTTCGTTGACCACCATGAACAGGACGAGCGCGAAGTAGTAGAGGGGGAGGATCCGGAGGATGCGGTTCGCGGCGTAGCGTCCGTAGTCCACGCCGCCCGCGGTGGAGAAATCACGCCTGGCGAATGGCAGGTAGAGCAGGTAGCCACTCAGCGCGAAGAAGAGCCATACGCCATAGCCGCCGGAGAGCCCCAGCCGCGACCCGAAGGTGGAGAAATCGCTGCCCCGGGCGACCAGGTAGCAGTGACCAACGACCACGCCCAGCGCCGCGAGCGCGCGTAGGGACTCCACTCTGAGCGAGCGGGTCTCGCCGGCCTGATTGATCGCCGGAGCCTGTACCACCCGTGCCCCTCGGCTTTCCACCAGGCTCGCCACCCTAGAGGCCCCCTCCGGCGCGTGCGCCGGTAGCCGTGACGGCGCCCGGGCCCCACGCCCCGCGTAGGCTTTCGCGACGTGAAGCCCCGGCAAACGTCCAGTCGGCCTTCCTCGCCTCGGATGGTCCTTTGGTTCCTGTGGAGCGCGTCGGTGGGGCTGGGGAACGTCACCTGCGTTTACCTGCTCACACTCGTCTTAACGGCACTGCGGGTCACGCAGCCGCCCTGCGAGCGGCGAAGCACCAGCTTCGCCGTGCTCGTCCCCGCGCACAACGAGGAGGCGAACATCGGACCGACGGTGCGAGCGCTGCGCTCGATGGACTACCCGGAGGAGATGTTCGAGGTGCTCGTCGTCGCCGACAACTGCGACGACGCGACCGCGGCTGTGGCGCGCGCGGCCGGAGCCACGGTCTGGGGGCGAGACGCCGCGGAGGAGCAGCGGGGCGGAAAGGGAGCGGCCCTAGAGTGGGGAATCTCTCGCGTCCTCCGCGAGCGCGCGGTGGACGCGGTCGCAATCGTCGACGCGGACTGTGCTGCGTCGTCAAACCTGCTCGCTGCCCTCGCCGGCGGCCTGGAGTCGGCTCCGGCCGCACAGGCGAGCAACGTGGTGGCCAACCCGGAAACCCCTGTGGCGGCGCTGCGCTTCGCGGGTTTCGCGCTCATGAACACGGCGCGACCGCTGGGCAAGCAGGCACTCGGCCTTTCCAGCGGCCTGTTCGGGACCGGCATGGCGTTCAAGACGGACTGGCTTGCAGAGCATCCGTGGCGCGCGTCGGGCCTTGCCGAGGACGCCGAGTATCATCTCGCAGTCGTGAGGGCGGGCGGAAGGGCGGCGTTCTGTCCGACCGGGTCCGTCAGCTCGCCCATGCCTGCGACCCACGCCGACGCGGCCTCCCAGCAGCGGCGCTGGGAGGGCGGGCGCCTGGAGCTCGCGGGCTCCATCGGGTCCGTGTGGACGGACGGGCTGCGGCGCCGGGACCCCGTGAGGCTCCACGCCGCGGCGGAGATGCTCGTGCCGCCGCAGAGCCTGCTCGCCGCCCTGAGCGCGGTGGGGATCGCGGCGGCGGGGCTCCTGCGCTCGAGGGCCGCGCTGATGGCCGCGGCCGGAACCCTGCTCCTCCAGGCCGCCTGCGTGGCCGGCGCGCTGCGGGTTGCGAACGCGCCCGCGTCGGTCTACCGCGCGCTTCCCCGGGCCGGCCCGCTCATCCTCCGCAAGCTCTGGATCTATGCGGAGCTGGCGCTTGGCCGCCGCCCCCGGTCGTGGGTGCGAACCGGGCGCTGAGCGCACCGGCGGCTCGCAGCGCGAACGGGCGAGGCCCTGGACGAATTGGCCATCACCCAAACGGGGCGGGGTGGGCTTCGAACCGGCGCATCGGGGGCCGCGATTTAGTTTGCTTTGGCGGCGCCAGGCGAACGGAGTTCACGCCGGCGAGGGGCACAGGCTTAAGGAGGCACACTCTGAGGCGATTCTTGAACCGACCGCTGATCCGCATCCGCGGATCGGTCCTGGCGACAACCGGGGCGCTGTCCGGGCGCGGTGGGCCGATGTCGCAGCCGCGGGAGGTCGGCGTAACGCTGCCTGAGCTTCCGTTCGAGGCCGAGGGCCTCCCCGCTGCCGTCGATACGGGGCTCGAGGTCGCTCACCTTCGGGAGCTCCTGCCGGAGGTCGACGAGGCGGCGACCAAGCACGTTGCCGCCCGCCGCGACGCGGCCTTCCGCCGGCTCCTCGCGCTGGCTGACCTGCTCAGCGCCGGCGCCGCGCTGGCCGTGGTCCAGAGCCTCACCGACTACGGGAGCCGGTACTCGCTCTTCTATCTCGGGTTGCCGATCGTCGTCCTGATCAGCAAGGCGATCGGGCTCTACGACCGCGAGGAGCTCGTGGTCGCCAAGACGACGCTCAACGAGACGCCGTCGCTGTTCCAGCTCGCGACCCTCTACACGCTGCTGATCACGGTCCTCGCTCCGAGCCTCCTCGGGCGCCCGCTCGAGACGGCCACGATCCTCGAGCTCTGGGGCTTCCTGTTCCTCGGCGTGATCGCGGGCCGCCTCGCTCGCGCGGCGCTTCGGCCGGCAGATCACGCCCTCCGAGCGCTGCCTCGTCCTCGGCAACCAGGCCCAGGCCGTGGGCGCGCAGGCCAAGTTCTCCAACCACGACGGCCTCCACGCGCGCGATCGTCGCCTACCTGCCGTTCGGCGAGTTCGAGCTCAGCCGCCCGCGCGCGACCGAGTCCGCGTTCGCCCGCTACATCGCCGAGCGCGACATCCATCGCGTGATCATCGCCCACGGCGACTCGTCGGAGAGCGTGCTCGAGGCGGTGCGCTACTTCAAGGCCTACCACCTGAAGGTCAGCGTGCTGCCGAGCCTCCTCGACGCGGTCGGCTCCAGCGTCGAGTTCGACGAGATCCACGGGACCACCCTGCTCGGCGTCAGGACCTTCGGGCTCTCCCGCTCCTCGCAGGCGCTCAAGCGGGCGTTCGACATCGTCGGCGCGGCCGCCCTGCTCCTCGTCTCGAGCCCCGCTCTCCTCGCGATCGCCGCCGCGATCAAGCTCGGCTCCCGCGGGCCCGTCGCTCTTCAAGCAGACGCGGGTCGGGCCGCGACGGCAACCGGTTCACGATGCTCAAGTTCCGGACGATGCGCAACGGCGCGGAGGAGCGCGCGCGCCGAGCTCGAGCGCAGAACGAGACCGCCGGCCTCTTCAAGCTCCGCAGACGACCCGCGCGTGACCCGCGATCGGGCGACACCTGCGCCGCACCTCGCTCGACGAGCTTCCGCAGCTCATCAACGTGCTGCGCGGCGAGATGAGCCTCGTCGGCCCGCGGCCGCTGGTCGTCGAGGAGGACGCGCAGGTGGAGGGCTGGCACCGCGACCGCCTCCAGCTGAAGCCGGGATGACCGGCGCCTGGCAGATCATGGGGTCCACGCGCGTGCCGCTCGAGGAGATGGCGGTGATGGACTACCTGTACATCGTCAACTGGTCGCCCTGGTCGGACGCGAAGATCCTCCTGCGGACCGTCCGCCACGTCCTCGGCCGTCGCGGGCTCTAGGGCCTAAGCTCCGACCGTGTCAAGCGCCGAGCGCCCGAGGCCGCGTGACCTCGTCATCGTCGTCCTCGACAGCCTGCGCTACGACTCGTGGGTCGCGGCCGCGCCCGCCGAACCTCGCGGCGCTCGGGCCGGTCGAGCGGCGCTGGAGCTACGCGAGCTGGACCGCGCCCTCGCACTACAACCTCCTGATGGGGCTCCTGCCGCACACCTCGCCCGCCGGAGGTCTACGCGTCGGAGTACTACAAGCGCGACTTCATGCGGTACTCGGAGCGCCTGGGAGTGGAGGGCATCGAGTTCAAGCGCTTCCTGCCGTCGATCTTCCTGCCGACGTTCCTGCGCTCGCTCGGCTACCGGACCCACGCCCTGGTCTCGATGCCCGTGCTGAACCCGCAGACGGTCCTCAACCGCGACTTCGACACCTACGAGCTGATGCCGACCCACAACGACATGGCCGCGATGCTGGCGCAGGCTGCGCTTCAGCGACGAGCCGCCCGAGCTTCTACCTGCTGAACGTGGGCGAGACCCACTACCCGTACGCGCTGCCCGGGCGAGGACCCCGCGACCTGGCCGCGGATCTCCGGCGTCCACGGGGTCTTCAAGCGACTCGGCTCCGACGAGTCCCGACGACCCGACCGAGCCGCAGGAGTTCTTCGACCAGGACAAGCTCGCCGAGCTTCGCGACCGCCAGATCGAGGCCGTCGGCTACCTGGACGGGGTCTTCGCGCGGCTCTTCGACCTCTGCCGAGCGGCACCTGGGTGATCGTCACCTCAGACCACGGCGAGCTGTTCGGCGAGGACCGCTACTTCGGCCACGGGCCGATCATGCACGAGAAGGTCCACGAGGTCCCGTTCGTCGAGGGCGTGGTGCCCTAGGCCCGTGTCCGCTGGGCGGCCGCTGTACCGTGGCGCGTCCTATGGTCACCGGGGGCGCGCGGAGGTTCTGGGATCGAAGAGCTCGGGAGAACGCCCTCTTCTTCGTCGACAACCGCCTGGATTACGTGGTCCCGGACGAGGAGTACTTCTGGTCCAGCGGCGAGGACGTGCTCGACTCGATGTTGGGCCTCGCCGGCGTCGAGATCCGGCCGGCCGATCGCGTGCTCGACATCGGCTGCGGAGTCGGGCGGGTGACCAGAGCGCTCGCGCCCCGCGCTGCCGGCGTCGTGGCCCTCGACGTCTCGCCCGAGATGCTCAAGCGCGCGCGAGAGCTGAATCCCGGCCTGGACAACGTCGATTGGGTCCAGGGCGACGGCGTGAGCCTGCGTCCCCTCGAGGACGCCTCGATCGACGGGTGCTTCTCCCACGTCGTGTTCCAGCACATCGCGGATCCCGAGATCACGCTTGGCTACGTCCGTGAGATCGGGCGAGTGCTCAAGCCGGGCGGATGGGCCCTGGTGCAGGTCTCGACGGATCCCGGAGTTCACCGCCGGCCCGGCGTCGGCGGCGTGCGGCAGCTCCTGCGGGTCGCGCTCGGGCGCGCGCCGCGCGGCACGAACTCCCCGGAGTGGGTCGGCTCCCCCGTCGGCATGCCCGGCCTGCGAGCGGCGGCGAGCGACGGCGGGCTCGAGATCGTGAGGCTCTTCGAGGCGGGGACCCAGTACACGACGATGTACGCCCGCAGGCGCTCCTGAGGCAATGCTCCGCCTGCGAATCGCGATCGTCACGGACATCTTCCCGACGCTCTCCGAGACGTTCGTGGCCAACGAGGTGCGCGAGCTCCGGCGGCAGGGCCACGAGGTCGTGATCGAGGCCACCGCGCGCCCGCCGGAGGCCAGCCTGGACCGGGACTCGGAGCTCGAGGCGAGCTTCCTCGTCGACGACCCGCTGGCGGCCAAGCCGCCCGCCCTGGCGCGCCTGCTCGCGCGCCACCCGGTGTCGTCCATCCGCGACGCGGCAAGCCGCCGGCGCTGGCGCGAGGAGGAGCCGGTGCGGGGCCTGCGTGCGCTCGGGCTGCGCGCCCGGCGCCTGCATGCGGCGCGCGTGGACCATCTGCACGTCCACTTCGCCGCCGGCGCGGCCCTCGACTCCATGCGTCTCGCGGCGATCCTCGGCGTTCCCTACAGCGTCACGGCCCACGCATACGAGATCTTCGCGTCGCCCGCCAACCTCGCGGAGAAGCTCCAGCGCGCGGCTTTCGTCACGAGCGGCTGCGAGTACAACGTCCGCCACCTGCGCGAGGTGGCGGGGGAGGAGGCCGGTGGACGCATCCACGAGATCGTCATGGGGGTCGACAGCGACCTGTTTCGGCGCTCTCGCCCCTATCCGGGCACCCGGCGCGTCGTCGCGGTTGGCCGGCTGGTCGAGAAGAAGGGCTTCGCGGTGCTCGTCGACGCCGTGGCCAGGACTCGAGCCGGGCGAGCTCGACGGCCTCACGATCGTCGGCGACGGCCCGCTGCGAGACGCTCTCGAGGCCCAGGTCCGGAGCCTCGGGGTCTCGGAGCGCGTCGAGCTGGTGGGCTCGAGGTCTCCCGCGGAGATTCGCGCCGAGCTCGAGCGGGCCGACGTGCTCGCGATGCCGTGCGTGGTGGCCGCGGACGGCGACCGCGACTCGATGCCGGTCGTCGTGAAGGAGGCGCTGTCGATGGAGGTCCCGGTCGTCGCTAGCGACGAGGTCGGCCTGCCCGAGCTGGTCCGGCCCGAGTTCGGCCGCCTGGCGCCTCCCGGAGACGCCGGCGCCCTGGCCGAGAACCTGCGCGAGCTGCTCGCCCTGCCCGCGGGCGCCCGCGCCGAGATGGGCAGCGCCGGTCGCGCCTGGGTCCGCGAGCACTGCGACCTGCGTCTGGAGACGCAGCGGCTCGCCGCGCTGATCGAGGGGGCCGTCAGGCGCGCATGAGCTCGCGGTAGCGCGCGCTACCCCTTGCCGCCGGGGGAAATCAGGCGCGGCGGCTTGCATCCCGTCGATGCGCCCTCAACGAGGTCAAGCCAGCCGGCGGAGAGCAAGACGCGGCGCTCATCGTGCATGCCCGGATGAACCATGACCTCCACGTCTTCATGGGCTGCGTCTGCAACGACGCCCTCGATCCCGACGCCACCCAGGTCAGGATGGATGTCCCGTATCGAGACGAAGCGCGCCGGCGAGTCGAACCGGTGCGCGATCCATCCGTTGATCAGGCGACGGTACGCCCGGTTTGCGAAGGGTCGCTCGCCTCGCTTGAACGTCTCGGATCGACGAAGGGACCGGACTCTCCCCAGCGCCCTGGCGCCCAGGACCGTTGGATAGATCTGGACGTGCTGGTGTCCATCCGCGTGAATTGGCTCGGCCCCGTAGAGCCGCTGGAACTCGTCGATCTGGTCGACGATGCAAGCATCGAGCGAGCGGGATCGGAGCGGATCGAAGATGAATCGGCGCCACCCGGCGCGTGCGAAATATGCAGCCGCCTCTCTTTGTCGCTCACGTACCGCATACGGGGCCTTCGCATCCGTGAATTCGGTGGTCAGATTCACGTGGAGACCAAGCGGCAGGCGAGCGCTCTTCGCGAGGGCCGCTGCTCGGGCGCTGTCCTCCATGTGCACCATTGCCGAGCAGCAGGTAATGGCCCCATACCCCCAGCATTCGAGAATTGCATCCGTGATGTCGGGCCTCAAACCCCAGTCGTCGGCGTTAATCGTCAGCATCGCCCGTCACTCCCCAGGCAAGGTCCCTCAGGCGAGCATGAGCTCGCGGTAGAGCGCCTCGTGCTGCGCGGCGGTTTGCTCGAGCGAGAAGTCCGCGGCGCGGGCGCGGCAGGCCTCCGAGGTCGCGGCGTCCTCGGCGAGCTCGAGAGTCTCGATCAGCGCCCGCTCGAGCCCGCGTTCGTCACCGTCGAACAGGCGGCCGACCTCCGGGCGGTCGATCACCTCGGGGATCGCACCGTGCCGCGCCCCGACCACGGGCGTGCCGCAGGCCAGCGACTCCACGAGCACCAGGCCGAACGCCTCGTGCTCCGAGCAGAGCGCCGAGACCCAGGCGGACCGAAGCATCTCGGCGCTCACGTCCCGGTCGCCCGGAAACAGCCGGACGCCGGGGATGGCGCCGAGCTCGGCCGCCAGGCCTTCGCTTCGCGGGCGAACGAGGTGGAGCTCCGCGTCGGGCCGCTGCCTGCCGGACGCGCTCGAACGCCGCGGCGAGCAGCGGCACCCGCTTGCGGGGGTCGTCGGGCGTCGCCACGCACGCGATGGTCGGCGCCTCCGACCGGGTGCCGGGAGCGAAGCTGCGGAGATCCACGCCGGGATAGATGACGCGCGACTCCACGCCGAGCCACCGCCACATGCCCTCGCGCGCGGCCTCGCTGATGACGACGACGGCGTCGGAGGTGGTGGTGATCTCCTCGAGGATGCGCAGGCGCAGGCGAAGGTTCGAGATGTTCCGCCGCTGCGGGATGCCGGTGGAGGTGAAGACGGCGACTCGTCCGGTGCGCCTGGACCACCGGCAGGCGGCCAGCCCGTCGGTGAGGAACAGGGCGTGCGCGACGTCGTCGGACCCCCGGCGCAGGGAGGCGTACGTGAACGGGACGTGCGTGAGGTTCTCCTGGATGTTCCGCAGCCGAAGTGGCGCGTCGGGCGGCCGCCAGTGGCGGGTGACCGGCACCCCGTCCTCGACGGTGCGCCCGGGCCGCCCGGGATGGCTCGTGATGATCCTGGGCCGCTGGCCGCGGTCTCGCAGGCCGATTGCCAGGTCATGGAGAAGTCGCTCGTTGCCTCTCCTCACCTCCGGCCAGTAGGCGAAGTTGAGGAGGGCGACCGCGAGGGGGCGCTCGCTCACAGCACGAGGGTGCGGTAGCGAGCGCTGCCCTTCGCCAGCGCCGCGACCTCCATGCCGTCGGCCACGATCCGCCCCGGCAGCTCGACGGTGCTCGCCAGGCGAGCCCGCTTCCCGGGGCCGCGCGCGTTCACCGCGGACCGAGGTAGGGGAGCGCCAGCAGGAGCCCGAGTCGGTGCCTCCTGGCAACCAGCGACGCCGGTCGCCGCAAGGCAAAGCTCGAAGTTCGACCTCCGCCAGAAGATCCCCAGCGTGTGGCGGCGGCGAAGCTGCGGGTGGCGGCGGACGACGTCGGGCACGTGCTGCCAGCGGAAGTTGAGCCGGATGACCGCGGGCAGCGAGTAGGACTCGACCGAGTGGAAGACGAGCGCCTCCTTCGCTCCGACGTAGTCCGCGCCGAGCTCGCCCGCTCTGAGCGCCAGGTCGAGGTCCTCGCCCACCGCGACGAGGGTCTCGTCGAAGCCGCCCAGTCGCTCGAGCAGCTCCCGCGGGTAGGCGATGTTGCAGGTCTGCGCGAACTCGCCCGGCGGGTCGATGTGGAGCGAGCGGTGATGAGGGGCGGCGAAGACGCGGATCTCGAGGGGCTCGGGGCGCGTCCTCCCCTGCACCACAGCGCCCGGCGCGGCGCTCGCGCCCTTGAGGACCGCCTCGAGCCAGCCCGCCTCCGGCCGGCAATCGTCGTCGGTGAAGGCGACGAGCGGCGCGCGTGCGGCCCGCCAGCCCAGGTTGCGCTGCCGTGCGGCGTTGCCGGTGCCGGGCGGGATGCCGATCTCGCGCAGCGATCCCGCTCTTCGTCAGCGGGTGGCCGTCGAAGAGCTCGCGACGCTCGGTTTCTGCGTAGTCGTGGACCACGATGACCTCGAACCGCTCGCGATCGAGCGTCTGCTCCTCCAGGGCGTTCAGCAGCCAGCGCAGGCGCAGGCGCCGGCCGTGGGAGGGGATGACCACGCTGACGTCGATCGTGCCCATGGCGGTGGGAGGATCGCAGGAACGATGTGCCGTCGCGGCAGGCGCTAGCCTCGCTCCCGATGGCGGAGCCGCGGGTCAGCGTTGTCGTTCCGGCGCTGAACTCCGCCGCGACGCTCGAGCGCACCCTCGCGGCCCTCGCGGCCCAGGAGCTCGACGGCGAGTGGGAGACCATCGTCGTGGACGACGGCTCGAGCGACGAGACGCTCGCCGTCGCTCGGGCCGCTCCGGGTCGCGTGACCGTGCTGGAGGGGAAGCGCTGCGGCGCCGCGACGGCCCGCAACCTCGGCGTCGCCGCGGCCGCGGCGCCGGTCATCGCCTTCACGGACGCCGACTGCTTTCCCGCGCCGGACTGGCTGTCGCGCGGCCTCGCCGCCATCTCCGGGGCCGACCTCGTGCAGGGGCGGGTCATCCCGGACGAGACGGCCGCGCGAGGGCCCTTCGACCGCACGATCTGGGTCCTCGCCGAGAGCGGCTATTACGAGACGGCGAACCTGTTCGTCACGCGCGAGCTGTTCGACCGCATCGGCGGCTTCGAGGACTGGCTGGACGTCGGCGGGGCGAAGCTGATGGCCGAGGACGTCTGGTTCGGCTGGCGCGCGGTTCGCTCAGGCGCCCGCACCGACGTTCGCGCACGACGCGCTGGTCCACCACGCGGTCTTCCCGCGCGGCCCGGCCGGCTTCATCGAGGAGCGCCTGCGCCTTCGGTACTTCCCGGCGATCGCCCGCAAGATTCCCGAGTTCCGCCGCCGCCCGCTGTTCGCGCGCGTCTTCCTCAGCCGCAGGTCGGCGGAGCTGGATCTGGCCGTGGTCGGCGCGGCGCTTGCGATCCGGACGCGGAGGCCGGCCTTCCTGCTCGCCGCGCTGCCGTACGCACGCACGGCCGCCGGCGAGGCGCGCCCGTATCGGCGACGCGCGCCGCTGGTTGCCGGCGTTCGGGTCGCCGCCGACCTCGTGGGCGCCGCGGCGCTCGCCGCCGGAAGCGCGCGGCACCGCTCCCTGGTGATCTGAGCGCTCTTACCGGCACGATCTGAGCAGGCCTCGCGTATCGTCCGCACGGGGTTTCATGGACGAACCGGGTAAAGAAGGGCTGCCGGAGGGGCCGCCCTGGGTAGATCAGCCGGACGACGAGGCTCCGTTGGAGCCGATGGAGGCGTCCGCGGGCCAGGGCGGGCCGACCGCGCAGGTCGACTCGCCGACGCTGATCGCCGAGCGCGAGATCGACACCGGCGGCCGGAACCTGCGCCAGCACGCCGCGCGGGGCACCCTCGTCAACTCGGCGTTCAACGTGGGGCTGGCTGGGGTCGGCCTCCTCCAGCGGGTCGTGATCGTCGCCTTCCTCACGCGCAGCGAGTTCGGGCTGTGGGGGATCATCGCCTCGACGCTGATCACGCTCTCCTGGCTGAAGCAGCTGGGAATCGCCGACAAGTACATCCAGCAGGCCGAGCCCGACCAGGAGGCCGCCTTCCAGAAGGCCTTCACGCTGGAGCTCCTCGTCTCGCTTGCGTTCTTCGGGTTCGTCGTGCTGGCGTTGCCGGTCTACGCGCTTGCCTACGGGCGGCCCGAGATGCTTCTGCCCGGGCTCGTCGTCGCCACCGCGGTCCCGATCAGCGCGTTCGAGACGCCGGCCTGGATCCCCTACCGCCGGATGCAGTTCGCGCGGCAGCGGGTGCTCACCTCGGTCGACCCGCTCGTGGCCCTCGTGGTCACCATCGTGCTGGGCGTGCTCGGCGCCGGGGTCTGGTGCCTGGTCATCGGAGTCGTTTCCGGGAGCATCGCGGGCGGCCTCGTCGCGACGCTCAGCTCTCCGTACCCGATGCGCCTGCGCTTCGATCGCAGCACGTTCAGGGGCTACGTGAGCTTCTCGTGGCCGCTGATGGGCCTGGGAGTCAGCAACCTGGTCGTCGTGCAGGGAACGCTGCTCATCGCGAACCGCACCGTCGGCCTCGCGGGCCTGGGGGCGATCGGCCTGGCGGGCTCGATCGCAAGCTTCGCGGACCGCGTCGACGGGATCATCGGCCAGACCCTCTACCCGGCCATGTGCGCGGTCGCCGACCGGGTCGAGCTGCTGCACGAGGTCTTCGTTAAGTCCAATCGGGTCACGCTGATGTGGGGAATGCCCTTCGGCGTAGGGCTGGCCCTGTTCGCCAACGACCTCGTGACGTACGTATTCGGCGAGCACTGGCGACCTGCCGTCGGCCTCTTGGCGGCGATCGGGCTGATCGCCGGCTTCACGCAGGTCGCCTACAACTGGTCCCTCTTCATGCGCGCCGTCAACGACACGAAGCCGATCTTCCAGGCGGCGCTCATCAACGTCGGGATCTTCTTCGTGGTCATGGTTCCGGCGCTGCTCACCCTCGGGCTGGCCGGCTACCCGGTGGGCCTCGGCGTGTCCGTCGCGGTCCAGATCTTCGTCCGCGGCCACTTCCTCGGCCGGCTCTTCTCGGGGTTCACCGTCCTGCCGCACCTCTTCAGGGCCGTCGCCCCCAGCGTCCCGGCCGCGGGACTGGTGCTCCTGGTCCGGCTGCTCGCCGGCGGGGAAGACAGCCTGGCCCAGGCGCTCACCGAGTTCGCGCTCTACATAGCTGCGACGCTGGCCTTCACGATACCTGTTCGAGCGCCGGCTCGTGAGCGAGCTGGTGGGCTACGTCCGGGGCCGGGCCGACGGCCGGTCGGTTCTGACGGGCACAGCTTCCGCCCAACCGAGCGGCCAGGCATCGCACGCCTGACCCGCAACCGCCGCCGGCTTATGCCTGCTGGTCGGAGGCGTCCAGGGTTCTGACGACCTTCGCGGGGTTCCCGGCGATCAGGGACGCGTCGGGGTAGTCCCCGCCGCGGACCACGGCGTTGGCACCGACGACGGCGTTGCGGCCGATCCTCGCGCCCCGGAGGATCACGGCGTTGATCGCCATCATCGAGTTTCGCCCGATCGACACCGGTGTCGTAGCGATGGGCTTCCGCATGTAGTGGACGTCGTCGCCGGTGAAGGTGTGCTCCAAGTCGATGATGCTCACGCGCTCGCCGGTTCCCACGCAGTCGTCCAGCGTGATTGCCTCTGAGCAGTGGACGGCCGCATGCGGGCCAAGGGTGACGTCGTCGCCGGCTGACAGCCGACCGTCGCTCTTCAGCCAGACCCCGTCCTTGATCACGCACCGGCGCCCGAAGTGCACCGTTCCCGAGCGCAGAAGCACGCGCACCGCGTCCATGACCTCCGTCCGGTCGCCTAGTTCGAGGACGTTGTCGCCATGGGCCGACACGTCGAGGGTGAATCCACGGCCTATCCGCACGTCTCTTCCGAGTCGCAGCACGAAGACCCCAGAGCCGTGGCCGAGCGCGACCGCGTTGACCTTTGGCCCTCCCGCGAGAACCGCGCCGTAGGGGGCCTCGACCTTCAGCCTGCCGCCGCCGCGCCTCATCTGGACCCGCGCGCGCAGGGCCCAGGCCTCGAACCGAAGTCGACGCCAAAGCGTTCTCAGGCCCCGGGCCGCCCCTCTCATCGGTGAGATGGTGAACGATCGGGGTCCCCGCCGGCCGCGAGAATCGCGTGACGGACGAGCTTGGCGGGCTTCGTGCGCGGCTCCGCCGGCGTCTGTCTAGCCGCTTCGAGGACGGCCGGCAGCTCCTCGCGGCTGAGGCACGCGAGGATGTATCCGGCGCCCGCGAGCTCCGCGCTGATCTCCAGCTGGTGGTCGTCGACGTGCTCGCCGTGGTCGTGAAGCCGCGGGATCGCGACCGGCCTGATTCCCAGGGACAGCGCGGTCATCAGGGACCCCACGCCCCCATGGCAGACCACGACGTCCGCCGCCCGCATCGCCGCCGTCAGCTCGTCATAGGAGAGGCTCGCGTGCCACTCCACTCCGGGCTCCTCGAGGCGGGGAGGCGTCGCGCCGTGCTGGACGACGAGCCGCTCGTCGCCGCGGGCGGCGAGGAGCCAGTCGAGCGCCCGGTCGAACGGCTCCGGGTGGGTTCCGAGCGTGCACAGGATCACAGGAGCGCGCCTCGGAACGTGGCCTTGCGGTAGTGGCGCGCGACGGCGGGCCATTGCACGAAGAAGTCGTGCGCCACCGGGTGGACGAGGCGGCCGGTCAGCGAGGGGCCGCTGACGCGGGCGAAGCTCTCGATGTAGACGATCCGCGCTCCCGTCAGCCGCCCGAGCCAGCAGAACGGCACCGCCACGCCCGCGCCCGTGGTGAGCACCGCTCGAGGACGCAGCCTCAGCAGCAGGCGAGCGGCAAGGAGCACGTTCCGCAGGAGGTTGGGGAGGTTGCGGTTCGTCGGATGGGCGGCGAAGCTCACGGTCTCGCCGGCGAGGAGCGAGCGCGCGTCGGACGTGTCGAAGGTCACCCAGTGGCGATCCTCGGGGGCCCAGCCGTCGCGGAGGGGGAGAAGCTCGAAGAGATGGCCGCCGCTCGAGGCCACGAGAAGGCACCCGAGTCGGCGCTTGCCGCCGTCACCAGAGTCGCGGTCCCCGTCGATGCGGGGATCTTATTCGCCCTCCCTGGGGGAAACGCCGGTTCAGCGGCCACGCGGACCCGGTCGCCGGTTCAGCGCGCGAAGGGCCAGCGGGCCGGCTGCGGGCACTCCCTCGAGGGATCCGAGCAGGTGCCGCCGTGGCGGATCATCTCGAGGTGGTTCCACGGGAAGTCCCGCATGAACACCGAGCTCGAGACCCCGTGTCCGTCTCGCGTGAAGAGCCCGTGGTCGCCGTAGTACGGATCGCTCCAGCCGGGGTGGCCACGCCAGCCCTCGGCATAGAACGTGACGCCGCTTCCGCTGGTGTTGTTCAGCACCATGCCGTAGTCCTGAGCGGCCTTCGCGAGCATGCGAGCGACCCGGTCGTGGATCCGCTTGACGTCGAAGCTCGGATCGAGGCGGAAGCGGGCTCCCTGCGGGATGTCGGAGCAGTAGTGGCCCAGGTGGCGGCAGCGGCCGTCCGTGCGCTGCGCCGGATACACCCACTTCGACGGGCTGTTCGCCCAGGTGGAGAAGACCAGCGCGTGCCCGATGACTCCCGAGCGCAGCTGGGCGACGGTGATGAGCCCGGGAAGGTTCGGGATCGACGAGGCCGGGCCGCCCCACAGATGCTGCTCCAGGTAGCCGCCCGGCGCCAGCGCGCGGCGGACGTCCTCGTAGTGGCCGGGGTTCCGCGAGACGTCGCGAATCACCCCGCCCCAGGAGGCGTGCCAGGTGCCGGTGAGGTCCTTGTGCGCCCGCCAGAGCTCCCACATCGTGTTGGTCGACGGCTGGTAGACGATCAGCTGCCCGTCGCTGCCGAGCGCGGGCTGCGCGTAGCTGGGAATCGGGACGCCCGCTCCGAGGGCGGCCCGCAGGCTGGAGTTGGCGGCGTCGAGGCTGACCGGCACGCGCGGCGCGCCGGCCGGAACCGTGTAGAGCATCGGCGCGTACTGGTCGTAGGTGATGCCGGCGCGAAATGCGATCGGTCGGCAGTGATGGCGCTCCCGCTTCGTCCAGTCCCGCGTGTCCGCGGTCATGACCGCATGCCGGCAGTTCACGCGCTCACCGGGATCTACGCCGAACGCCATGTTGCGGAGCTCGGTCACCGCCTTCCTCGAGTGGGGTTCGACGGGCGCGCTCGGCGACAGCCGCTTGCAGAAGAAGCTCGAACGGAAGTAGCAGTGCTTGACGGAGGCGCCGGCGGGAGAGCCGCCGCCGCCCACGAGAGATGAGTGCCGCGACCGCAAGGCTCAGCACGATCGGGCTCCGCAACCGGGACATCGCCTGTTCATCGACATTTCCGCGCCGTCCATTAGATTGGTCGCGTCCTTCCGGACACGGACCTCCGGCGGGGGCGCGGGGTGCGTTCCGTGAGCGACGAGCATAGATTCATCTTTGTCGGGGGCCTGCACCGGAGCGGGACGACGCCGCTCACGCGCTGGCTCGGCGAGCATCCGGACGTCAGCATCTTTCGCGAGACCGGGGTCCACGAGGACGAGGGCCAGCACCTCCAGGATGTCTTCCTGCCCGCCGGGTGGCCATGGCGGGGCGGGGCGGTTCGCGTTCGACCCGACGGCCCGGCTGACGGAGGCCTCGCCGCTCTGCCGCCGAGGAGACCCGGCGTCGCCTGTGGGAATCGTGGTCTCCCCACTGGGATCTCGCAAAGCCGGCGCTGGTCGAGAAGTCTCCGCCGAACGTGCTCCGCACCCGCTTCCTTCAGGCGGCGTTCGGGGCCGAGCGGACGTACTTCATCGTGATCATGCGGCACCCGATCGTCGTCGCCTACGCGACCAAGCGGTGGCGGGGGCACCGGAGCTACAGCCTCCGTTCCCTCGTGGAGCACTGGCTTGCGGCTCACGAGATCCTCCTCGAGGACGCATCCGAGCTCGCGCAACGTGAGGCTCGTGCGCTACGAGGACATGGTCGCGGCTCCGGACGCCGAGCTGGCGAGAGTCTTCGACTTCCTGGAGCTCGCGCCGTTCACCGCCGACTGGAAGGCGAGCCCGGGGCTCAACTCGCGGTACCTGCACACGTGGCACCGGATTCCCCTCGGTCCGCTGACCCGCCCGGTGCTCCCGGCCGGCCTCGGACGCGGGCTGTCCGAGCGCGTGCTCCGCTTCGGCTACAGCCTTTCCGCCCCGGAGCACCTGCTGGACCCCGCCCCGGAGCTCGCGCCCTACTTCGCGGGCCGCTGATCCGCGAAACGTCGCCTCGCCCGTGCGCCGCGGGTATCCTCGCCGGCGGCGATGGCGCGCGAGACCTCCCACGCCACTCTCCTCTTCTTCGACCAGGGGCGTGCGTTCTCGACGGCGGCCATGGGGCACTCCCGCGCCCGGGAAGCGCTCGCGGTCGGTCGCGCCCCGCGGCGGCCGTCGAGATCGAGCACCTCTCGGTTCCGGCGGTGACGCGGGCGCAGCGGCGGCTCCTGCGCCGCGTTCGAGGCGCTCGGCGACGCGAACCTGCAGTCGCTTCGCTACGTGCTCGTCCGCAGCTGGGCGGGGCGCCGGCTCCTGCGCGAGCGGCTCCAGCGCGACGCGCCTGCCGTCGTGCACGTCACGACGGATCAGGTGGCCCTCCTGCTGGGCGACGTGCCCGGGCGGATCCCCTGCGTCCTGTCGCTCGACACGCTCTACCTGAACTGGGCGCGGATGAACAACGGGGTGCCCGCGGAGGCTCCCACCCCCTGGTACCTGCGACCGGTCGGGTGGCTCGAGCGCCGCGCGCTCGAGCCGCGCCCGGGCGGTCGTGGCGTGGACGAGGACCGTGGCGAGCGACGTGTCGCGGTTCGCGCCGCGCTCGGAGGTCGTCGTCCTGCATCCCGGGCTGGATCTGGAAACCTTCCGCCCGGCGGGGCCGCCGAGTCGGAGCCCTGGCCCCTCTCGGGTGCTCTTCGTCGGCGGCGACTGGGAGCGCAAGGGGGGCCCGGAGCTGGTCGAGGCCCTGCGCCCGGAGCTCGGACGGACGATCGAGCTGGACGTGGTGAGCACCGCCTCGATCCCGAGCGAGGAGGGCGTCACGGTTCATCGCGCGGCGCCGGGCAGCCGGGAGCTCGCTGGAGCTGTTCGCCGGGGCCGACGTCTTCTGCATGCCGACCCGCGTGGACGCCGCGCCCTGGGTGGTGCTCGAGGCGATGGCGTGCGGCGTCCCGGTCGTCTCGACGCGGGTCGGTTCGATCCCGGAGATGGTCGGCGAGGGCGGGTGCATCGTCGACCCTGGAGACGTCGCCGCGCTGCGCTCGACCCTGGTGGAGCTGATCGGCGCTCCGGACGCGCGCCGGTCGATGGCCGAGGCCGGGCGAGGCCGGGTGGAGGCGGAGTACGACGCGCGCAAGAACACCCCTGCGCTGCTCGAGCTCCTCAGCTCCCTGGCGGTTCAGCGCGGCGCCGCGGAGCGGCAATGAGCCCGGCGCCCGAACACGGTGCCGGCGCGCTCCGCGCGGCGTGCGTCCTGCCCGTTGCGAGCGCGGGCGATCTCCTGGACGGCTGCCTGGACGCGCTGAGGGCTCAGGACACGGAGCCCGACGAGCTCGTCATCGTCGACGACGCGCCGCGGGGGTCGCTTGGGGACATCGAGGGCGCCCATGTGCTGCGCAGCGGCGGGCGCGGCCCATACGCCGCGCGGAACCTCGGCTGGCGGCACGCCGACGCTGACGTCGTGCTGTTCCTCGACGTGCGCAGCCGGCCGCGCCCGAGCTGGGTGCGGCGCATGCGTGAGGCGTTCGCGGACCCCGCGGTCGCCGCTGTCGGCTCGGAGGTGCTGGTTCGCGGGGGCGACTCCCTTGCGTCTCGGGTGGCGGAGCGCCAGCAGTTCTTCGCCCTCGAGAAGTACGACTCCACGGCGTTCTTCCGCCCCTACCTTCCAACCTGCAACGCCGGGTTCCGGCGCGAGGACATCCAGGCGGCCGGCGGCTTCCCCGAGATTCGGAGCGGGGGAGACGCGCACCTGTGCTGGCGGATCCTCGAGCGGCCCGGCAGGCGCCTCGTGACCATCCCCGAGCCGCTCATGGAATGGGTCCCGCGCCGCCGCGTTCGCGACTACCTGGAGCAGAACTTCCGCTATGGCCGCGGCAAGTACGCGCTGCGCCGCGAGTGGGCGGACGCCGGCGCGCGGCAGATCGACCCCATGTCGCACCTCCTGCTCGCCCGCCGGATCGCATCGACCTCGGCGCGCGCGTGCCTGGCCGTCGCCAGGCGTGACGACGAGGCGACCGTGGAGGAGCTTCGAGCCGGGGGCTGGCTCGCCTTCCAGCTCGGCTATCGCGCGGCCGCGGACTCGTCCAGGCGGAAGACGGCGTCGACCACGCGCTGAGCGGCGTGGCCGTCGTCCAGGCTGCAGAAGCGGCGGCGGAACGACGCGTACGGCTCCACGTAGGTGGACCGCAGCGGCGTCGAGGCTCTCGAGAGCCCCGCGCACCTCTCCCGAGTCGAAGAGCAGCGGGCCGGGCGCCTCGCGCTCGAGGTCGAAGTAGAAGCCGCGAAGCTCGTCTCGGTAGGCCGCGAGGTCATACGTGAACAGCAGGACCGGCTTGCCGGTTACCGCGAAGTCGAACATCACCGAGGAGTAGTCGGTGATCAGGACGTCGGCGGCGAGGTAGAGCTCGCCAACCTCGGTCCAGCCGGAGACGTCTCGGGCCCCACCCGTGGTGGCCGCAGCGGCCGCGTCCAGCTCGTGAGCGCGCAGCAGGAAGACGAACCGGTCGCCGAGCTCCCGGGTCAGCTCGGCGAGGTCGAGGTGCAGCGAGAACGGCTCGCCGTCGCGCCAGGTCGGCGTGTAGAGCACTGCGACCGCGTCGTCGGGAATCTGGAGCTTCTCGCGAACGCTCGCGCGGACGGCGTCGCGCTCGGGCGATTCCAGGAGGTCGTTTCTCGGATAGCCGGTCTCGAGCACCGTTCCCTCGTAGCCGAACGCCTGGCGGAACACGTCGGTGCTGAACTCGTTGGGCGAGATCAGGAAGTCCCAGTAGGTGACCTCCTTGCGAAGGTTCCGCAGGTAGCGCTTGCTCTTCGGAAAGCGCGGGTTGGCGATGTCGAACCCGATCCGCTTGAGGGGCGTGCCGTGCCAGGTCTGAACGTAGGTCGTGCCTCGCCGCTTGCGGTAATAGCCCGGCAGCGTGTTGTTGGAGATCACGTACTGGGCCCGTCCGAGCTCCCGCAGGTACTCCAGGCTGCCGGGCCGCACGACGCGTCGCGCCGTCGGGCGCGTCGGAGTCGTCGCGGAGCACCCAGACATGCGTGACGGGCAGCTCGCGTCGCAGCAGCTCCTCGGCGATCGCGCGGGGATTGCAGGAGTGCCGCCCGTGCCAAGAGTCGAAGAGCACTCGCATCGGCCGGGTGCGCGCGAGGCGCGTCGGCAGCCGTCGAAGCCCGGGCAGACGGCTCAGGCGCTCGCCCACGAGTGCTCCCCCTCCGGGCCGAGGGTGAGTGCGCGGCGCGGCCGTCGTCCGCCGGTTGCCGGCTCTTCCTGGGGCCCGTAGGCAATCCCCGCCCAGAGCCAGAGGAGCGCATTGGGGAACGCGAACGCAAGCGGGACGAAGTTCGCAACGATGAGCCATTGGGTGGCGATCGCGACGAGTGCGATGCGCCAGCCGTCGAGTTCCGGTGGGCCCCGTTGCGAAGCAGCGCGCTCCCGATCGCGATCGTGAGCGCGAGTCCCCAGAGGATGGTCGCGGGTATGCCGAGCTCCACGGCGCTGGCGAGGAAGACGTTGTGCTCGTCGATGTTCGACCTCGTGATCGGACGGTTCGAGCCCAGGCGCTGATAGACCCCGTTGTCCGCCTCGAAGGTGTTCCACCCGAACCCGAGCCCCGGCCGTGCCTCGATCATGCGAACCGCCGCGCCGTTCGCGTTCTTGCGATCCCAGATCGGGCGCTTGTCGCTGACGCGATCGTTGGCCTGGCCGGAGAGGCCGGGCACCACGCGCGAGCGCGCCGAACACGAAGACCACCGCGGCGGCCGCGACCGGCACCAGGTAGCGCCGGCCCTGGCTGGTGACCAGCATCACCATCAGCAGACCCGCGGCCGAGGCGATCCATACGGACCGGGTCAGGGTCAGCTCGATGCTGAGCGCGCAGCCGCGCGACGATCACCACGCAGGCCCTGCGAATCCAGAAGGCGGTGGAGGTGGCGGCCAGAAGCACCGCCGCAACGCCGCACTCGAACAGACCGAGCCCGTCACCGCCGCGCGGCGATGAACGGCCCCCGCGCGCGGTCGGCGTGGATGCCGATATGAGGGTCGACGATGTAGGAGGGCCAGACCAGGGAGCGCGGGCCGAGATGGCCGAGGATCGACGTGTACGCGAGGTACGCCCCCACCACGGTGAGGGTGCCGAGGAGGATTCTGCGGCGCCGTTCGTCCGGAAAGACCGCGGGGGCCACCGCGAACAGCACGAACGGCAGGAAGCCGAATTGATCGACGAGCCCGTAGAACGACGCGCTGTCCTGGATCGTGTTGCTGAAGATCGAGGAGAACAGCGCGTAGACGGCGGTCAGCAGGAGCATGCCGTGCACGGCGCGCGGCTGGCCTCCGAACGCGTCCTCCATCCGGCGGCAGCGCAGGAAGAGGCCGAGCAGGCCGACGGCGATCAGCAGCCGGTCGAGGGGCACGGAGACGGGCACCAGGGGCCAGTTGCCGTTGAAGACCTCGAGGCCGAGCCCGATGGAGATCGCCCAGGCCGGATCACGCGACAGGAAGAGCAGCGCGGCGCCTGCGCCGGCCAGCCCGAGGGCGACGTCTCCGATGGTCGACGCGGTTCCCGGGATGGCGCTCGATCCCGTGACCAGCGGGTCGACCCAGCCCTTCAGCGCAAAGCCGAGGAGGGCAAGCGAGACGATCCCGAGGAGCGGGGTCGCGAGTTGGCGGTCCTGCATGCTCAGCGAGAGCGCTGGCGGCGCTGTCCGAGCGCGATGGCGACGAGTCCCCCGAGGAGGACCCCGCCAACGGCGCCGGCGAGGCCGGCACGCTGGGTAGTCGACGCGCGATCGCTCGTGGCGGTCGCCGCCGGAGCAAGCATCTCGAGGCTGTTCGGCGAGGCCTGGCCCTGCTGGCTCGAGCCATAAAGTCCCGCGGCCTCCTGCATCCTCAGCTTCGCTTCGAGCAGCCGGGCCTGCGCGTGCGCGCGGTCGTCGAGGCTGCCGTGATGCTGGGCCCCCTCGCTGAGGAGCTTCGCGCGGCTGAAGTCGTCCGCGGCGCGCCGGTACCGTTTGAGCAGGGCGTTGCTCTGCGGGTTGAAGCGGTTGACCGTGTGCACGTAGCTGATCAGCGACCTCGCGGCGTTGTTTGCCAGGCTCACGGCCCGGTCGCGGGACCCGGCGTCGGCGATCACCTGCATCGTGGCCGTCTGCGGGATCGGGCTGGCGGTCACTTGGTCATGCACCTCGGACCGCGAGAGATGTGCCTTCTTCGCGACCGCATTGACAACCGGACTGGCGACGATCGCGCGGCTGTACGTGTCGGCGAGCGTCTGGGATGCGACCGCGAAGCCGGGGATCGCCTGCGTGGAGACGTCCACGCGCCCCACGCTGAGCTCGGCGTCCGAGCTGTACACGGGATCGCGCTGGAGGCCGTAGCCGACTCCGAGGGCGGCTCCGATCAGCCCCAGGGCGACGAGGATCCACCAGTGACGCCGAAGCGCGTCCAGCGGTGTCATCGTCGTCGGCGCCCCGTTGCCCGAAGGCGAGGGGGGAGCGACCGTTCTGCGCATTGCGACTGCCATCCCGTGTTCCTACCGCGACTGTTTGCCTTGGCCATCCCGGCCTGGGCCCCCGAGCGGTTGAGAAAGGCTAGCGAGGTTTTCGATACGGCTCGCCACCTCCCCGAGGCCGCAACAATGCTCACGCGATGAACCCGGAGACGCTCGGCGACGCGACGAACGGGCCGCCGGCGGGGCGATGCGCCTATGTCGTCTCGCGATATCCGAGCGTTTCCCACACCTTCGTCATGCGCGAGGTTGCCGCGCTGCGCGAGCGGGGAGTCGAGGTCGACACCGTGACCGTCCGCCGCACCGAGCGCGAGGACGTGATCGGCACGGTCGCGCGCGGCGAGGACGCGACGACGTACGCGATCCTCCCGACCACCCCGTGGCGCCTGGCTCGCGCCAACCTGCGCGCGGTGGGCCGCTCGCCCCGCGCGTACCTCGCGACGCTCGTCGAGGCGCTGCGCGACTCGAGTGGCGGGGTCCGCGCAACCCTGTGGCAGCTCTTCTACTTCGCCGAGGCGATGCTGCTGAAGCAGCATCTCGACGAGCGGGACCTGCGGCACGTCCACGCTCACCACGCCAACGTCGCCGCGGACGTGGCGATGATCGCCACCCGCTACTCCAACCGCGTCCGGACGGGAGCCGCGACCTGGTCCTTCACGTTCCACGGCCCGACCGAGCTCGGCGACCCCGCCGGCCACAAGCTCGGGCTGAAGGTCGCGAGGGCGGACGCGGTTGTCGCGATCAGCGATTACGCCCGCGCCCGGCTGCTCGAGCTCGCTCCGGGGCTCGACGGTGATCGCATCCGGGTCATCCGCTGCGGGGTGGACCCCGGGGACTACGCGGCGCACGAGACCTCCCCGGCGGGATCGAAGCCCCTGCGGCTGCTGACGGTCGCGATGCTGCAGCCGCGGAAGGGCATCGAGACGCTGCTCGCGGCGCTCGCCCGCCTCCGCGGACGGCGGCGACGCGGTTGAGCTTACCGTCGTCGGCGAGGGTCCCGAGCGCGAGCGCCTCACCGCTCAGCTGAAGCGGCTCGATCTCGAGGAGCTCGGTGACCCTGGCCGGGGCGGTCCCCGTGGAGGACGTTCCCGCGTTCTACGCGGCCGCCGACGCCTTCTGCCTGCCCAGCTACGCGGAGGGGGTGCCCATCGTCCTCATGGAGGCCATGGCGAGCGGGCTGCCCGTCGTGGCGACCAGGATTGCCGGGATTCCGGAGTTGGTCACGGACGCCGAGTCCGGGCTGCTGGTGGACCCGGGCGACCAGCGGGCCCTCGCCGGCGCGCTGAGCCGCCTGGCGCGCTCGCCGGACCTTGCGACGGCGCTCGGGGCCCGCGGCGCGCGAGGTCGTGACGCGGAAGTTCTCCCTCGAGGAGTCGGCCGCGCGCCTCGAGTCGTTGCTCGGCGAGCTCACCCGCCGGCGGGCCTGAGCAACCGGCGTGCGGCCTGGCGGCCGCCGGTATGGTTGGCGCCGCGGCACGGGATGGCCACGCCGCGGGGTGTTGAATGGAATCGGTACGCGGGGTAGTGGAGACAGCCGAACCGGAAGACGTGACGGGCCAGCAGGTGGCCCTGTCTCTTCGGGACGTCGTCAAACGCTGGAAGGGAGCCCCGGCCCCCGTCCTCGACGCGGTGAGCATGGACGTGCCGGCGGGCGAGATCGTGCTGGTGAATGGCCGCAACGGGGCGGGGAAGACGACCCTCCTGCGCATCGCCGCCGGCATGTTGAAGCCCGACGCCGGGCGCGTCGAGGTTGGTGGCGTGGATCCGGAGGCCGATCGGCGTGAGTTCCAGCGCCGCATCGGGTTCCTCTCCGCCGGAAACGGCGCCCTCTTCGGCAGGCTGACGGTCGACCACCATCTCTCCCTGTCGTCCGCGCTGGCGATGCTGTCTCGAGACGACGCGCGCCGCGCGCGCGCACGGGTGCTCGACCAGTTCATGCTGGACGAGCTGCGTGACAAGCGGGTGGACCGGATCTCGAGCGGCCAGCGCCAGCGGGTTAGGCTTGCGCTGGCCTTCCTCCATGAGCCCGACGTCGTACTCCTCGACGAGCCCGAGACGAGCCTGGACGACGCGGGCCTCGAGCTCCTCGGGGCGGCTCTCGGCCGGGTGCGCGAGCGCCGCGGAGCGGGCATCGTCTGCTCGCCCGGCTGGGCCGACGACCGGCTCGGCGCGGGGCGGCGTTTCATGGTGCGCGACGGCGGGCTGGTGGAGGAGTGAACGCCACCCTTCGCGCTGCCGGCGCGATCTGCGCCAGGGACTTCCGGCTGTGGACGAGCTACCGGCTGCGGTTCTTCTCCACCTTCTTCACGGCCGCCCTGGGCGTGACGCTCTTCTACTACGTGTCGCGGCTCGTCCACTCTCCGAAGGTCGGGACGGCCGACGAGTACTACGGGTTCGTCGTGGTGGGCACCGTCATCCTCGGCGTCCTGACGGCCACCCTGACCACCCCGCTCACGTCCCTGCGCGCGGAGATGCTCGCGGGGACGTTCGAGCGGATGCTCATGTCCCCGTTCGGGCCGGTCGGCTCGATCGTCTCGCTCATCATCTTCCCCCTGATCCTCGGCCTCGTGGTCGGCGCCCTGACGATCGCCTACGCCGCCCTCTTCTTCGGGATGGGCCTGCACTGGTCCACCGTGCCCTCGGCGGTGCTGGTCGCGTTTCTCGGGGCGCTCTCGTTTGCCCCGTTTGCGCTGCTGATGGCCGCGGCCGTGCTCCTCTTCAAGCAGACCAACGCGGGTGCGACGTTCGTGGTCAGCGCCCTCTCGCTGGTGGCCGGGCTCTACTTCCCGATCAGCCTGCTTCCGGGCTGGATCAACTGGGTGTCGGACGTGCAGCCGCTGACTCCGGCTGCCGATCTCATGCGCCACCTGCTGATCGGCACGCCGATGCCCGGCTCTTCGATCGTCGCCCTGGCCAAGCTCGTCGGCTTCGCCGTGGTTGTGTTCCCGATCGCGACCCTCGTGCTGCGGGCCGCTGTCGAGCGCGGCCGCCGGAACGGCACCATCACCGAGTACTGAGCGAGAGATGAGCGACTCGTCCGACAGCAGGCAGCTCCTCACCCGCAGCGTGGCCGTCCCCGAGCACGTCGTCTCGCGCGCCTTCGACCGCGAGACGGTGGTTCTGAACATCCGGACGGGTGCCTACCACGGCCTCAACCCGGTCGCCGCCCGCATGGTCGAAGCTCTTCGCGAGGTCCCGACGCCCGCCGCCGCGGTGGCCCCGCTGGCCGCGGAGTTCGGGCAGCCGGAGGAAGTGATCGAGCGCGACCTCGCCAAGCTCGTCGAGGGCCTCGCGGAGCGCGGCCTCGTGGAGCTCGGTCCCGATGCCGGGGGCTGACGGCTCGGGCACGGTCCCCGCCCGGCCGCGCCCGGCCTCCACGCTTCGCTCCCGGGCCTTCGGCATCGAGGTCGAGGCCGCCTTCGAGGCGCCCGGGCTGCCGGCGGTGGGCGAGCGGGAGCGGGAGCTTCCGCTGACGCGGCTGGAGCAGACCACGGAGGAGGCGGTCCACGCCGCCTGGGCGCCGACCGCCGCCGTGCGCCTGGTTGAGGAGAGCTTCGACGACGGACCGCCCGCCAGGACGATCGACAGCGACCCCGAGGCCGGCTTCCTCCTCTACGCGCGCAACTTCGGCCTGGCGCTGATCTCACCCGAGGGTGACCGCGTGCTGTGCGCGCCGCCTGAGGTCGCCGAGTGGAGCTGGCAGCGGTTCCTGGTGGGCCGCGTCCTGCCGTGGGCAGCCCTCCTGCGGGGACGCGAGGTCCTCCACGCCAGCGCGGTCCGGGTCGGCGAGCGCGCCGTGGCCATCCTCGCGCCGAGCGGGCACGGCAAGACCTCGCTGGCGATCCGGATGGTCCTGGGCGGCGCGGGCTTCATGACCGACGACGTGCTCGCCCTGGAGCTGAGCGATGGCGGGCTTCTGGCTCGATCCGGGCGCGGGCATCGTCGCCGTGCGCCCGGAGGAGCGGCAAACGCTTGGCGAGACGGAGTGGCGGCGCCTCGGAGCGGTGCTCGGGGAGGGCGGCAAGACGTACGTGGAGGTGGAGCGCGAGCCCGACGCCGTGCCGCTGGGCGCCGCGTACCTCCTCGACGCGCCCGGCATCTTCGCGGACGCCGGCTGGCCCACGGCCACGCCGGCGCGGCCGGTCGAGTTCGGCTCCGGGGTCGGCGCTCGCCACCTCCTCTCGAGCATCTTCATCGCCAGCGTGACCACGCCGGAGCGCCTCACGCGGCTCCTCGACGTCTCCGCCGCCATCGACGTGGGCGTGCCGTGCTTCAGGGTTCGCTTCGACCCCGCGCTGGGCTCAGCGGCGGCGGGCGAGGCCATCCTCGCCCATGCAAGCGAGGCCGTCGCGGCCACATGACCGCCGTGCGCGCAACGCCGATCCCGGGAGACCGGGCGCTGTCGCCGTTCGGCCGCGCCCGGCTGGTCGGCGAGATCGTCGTGACCTACGTGAGCGCGCGCCGAAAGCTCAGGCACACCGATCTCGCGCAGACGCTGGCGGCGCTCCGCGGCCACAACCCCCAGCCGCGTCCCCAGCCGGCCGGCGCGCGAGCGCTCGGCCTGCGGCTTGGCGCGGCCACGTCCCGCACGCTGGCGGTGTTCCCAACCGACTCCCGTTGCCTCACCCAGTCGCTCGTCCTCACCCGCCTGCTTGCCCGTCGCAACGTCGACACCACGCTCGTGCTCGCCGTGCGGCCCGGGGAGACCCTCGCCGCCCATGCCTGGATCGAGCATGACGGCCAGCCGCTGCTCGAGCCCGGCTACCCGCCCCTCGAGCGGCTCGTCGAGCTTTGAGCGAGCGCCGCCTGCTCGGCCGGCATGGCCCGCGCGGCTCCCTCGGGCGCGGCTCCCTCGGCGGTCTCGAGGCCGCCATGTCGCGGCGCGGGCATGCGGCGGGTCTGGAGGATGGCGACCTCGCGCTGGCCTGGTCGACCGACCAGAAGGCCGCGGCGCCGCCGGGGACCGAGCACACGATCTGCGTCCTCACGGGGCGGGTCGCCGGCGAAGCGGAGCTTGCGCGCCGGCTGGGCCTGCCGGCAGCGCCGCTCGAGGCGCTGATCGCGCAGGGATACGAGCGTCTCGGCGAGGCGGTCCTCGACCTCGTTCACGGCGACTTTGCCCTGCTGCTCTGGGACCGGCGCTCGGGGCGCGGGCTGCTCGCCCGCGACCGGCTCGGCGGGCGCGAGCTCTACTTCAAGAGGGAGCCGGGCGGCCTCGTCTTCGCCTCAGAGATCCGCGACCTCATGACCGCGCTGCCCCGCACCCCGGATGCCGACGAGGTGGCGCTGGCGCACTGGCTCGCGCGCCGGCCGGCGCCGGCCGGAAGGACGCTTCTCGACGGCGTCGAGCGTCTCTCCGGCGGCCACCTCCTGCAGCTCGGCCCCGCCGCGGAGGCGGCGCGAGCGTGGTGGACGCCGCGATACGAGGGCGTCGCCGGGTCGGACCCGGCGAGCGGGGCGGCCGGCCTGCGGCGCGCGATGACCGCGTCCGTGCAGCGGTCGCTCGAGTCGGCGCACTCGCCGGCGGTGTTGCTGAGCGGCGGGTTCGACTCCGCCTGCGTCGTGGCCATCGCGAAGGAGCTCGCCGGGGACTCGGGGTCCCCGGCCGCCTACTCGGGCGTCTTTCCCGATCATCCCGAGGTCGACGAGTCGGCGGTGATCGGCCACCTTCGGGAGTCGCTTGGGCTCCGCGGCGCGAACCGGCCGTTCGCGGGCGGGAGCGCGCTTGCGGCGGCAACCGACTTCATCCGCGTGTGGCGGCAACCGCCCGTGTCCCCCAACTGGTTCGTCTGGCGGCCGCTCCTCGAGCAGGTCGCCGCGGACGGGGCGGACGTCGTCCTCGACGGCGAGGGTGGGGACGAGCTCTTCGGCTGCTCTCCATACCTGCTCGCGGACCTCCTTCGCAGGGGCCGGTGGCGCAGCATGGGCACGATCGCGCGTCGCATCCCCGGGATGGGCGCCGACCCGCCCAGGCGACTGGTCCAGCGGGCGATCGCCCGCTACGGGGTCCGCGGGGCGCTGCCGCCACTCCTCCACGCCCTTGCTCGCCGCGCGCGGCATCGCGACGACCCTCACCCGGCCTGGCTCAGCGACCGCGCGCGGGAGATCCTGGCCGACCACGACGACCCCGACGCCTGGAAGCGCCGGGCGGGACCCCGATGGTGGGCCTACCTGGTGTGGGCGGTGGTGGAGGGCCCGGATCGCATGGGTGCAGCGCAGCAGATCCGCCGGGAGGCGGAGCTCGTGGGGGTGCAGGTCAACCACCCGTGGCGTGACGCCGCGCTTGTGGAGCACATCCTCAAAGTCCGGCCGGAGCTGGCGTTCGACGCCGAGCTCGATCGCGCTCTCGCGCGCAGGGCGATGGCCGGGGTGGTGCCGGAGGAGGTCCGCGCGCGCCAGGCGAAGCCCTTCTTCAACGCGCTCCTGGAGGACTCGCTCGGCGGCGTCGACGCCGCCGCGGCGGGCGAGCTCATCGCTGGCCCACCGGACGCGCTCGCCCCCCTTATCCGCCAGGGGCCGGCGGACGGGATTCTCAAGAGCCGGCCGACCAGGACCTGGTCCCTTGAGGTGTGGCAGATCGTCACAGCTGCTACTTGGCTGCGGACGCTGGCGGGTGACTCGTGACGGACCGCACTCTCAACCGATCGGCGCACGCCCTCGACCGATCGGCTATGTTTTGCCGACTGAGGACCAACGGGAGCCCTGGGGTAGGGCTATCCGACGACGAAAGGGACAGGGCAACATGGATTACGAGACACCGACGATCGCCGATTTCGGAGATCTCGTCGAGTTGACCGCCGGCGCGCTGAGCGGCGACTTCACCGACAAGACGTTCCCGATCCACACTCCCTTCCGGGACATCACCTTCTCGTAAACGGTTGCTCGGCTTCTGCCGAGCAACCCTTCAAGTCGAACGACGCAAGTCGTTCAAGGATCTGACGCAGCGTGGAGAGTCGTGGCGCGGAGTTCGCTGCGCGTGACATCGCGAGGCGCCTCGTCGCTGTGCGGCGATGGCGCGAGGATGCGGCCGGAGCCGAGCTACGCGACGAGCTGAGCCTCGCCGCCCCCGCGCAACTGGTCGCCGTGCTCGCCGCGCAGCGACTGACGGCGCTTGCCGGCTCCAGGGCGGTGGAGCTTCTCGGCGGCGCCGCGCCCGAGCCCCTGGTGCAGGCGGTCGAGCGCGACCGCGCCCGCAACCTCACGCGCGGCCTCGCGCTGGAGGCGCTGAGCGTGGACCTCAGCATCCGGCTCGCCGAGCAGGGCATCCAATGCCTGACGCTGAAGGGGCCGCGCCTGGCGCGCCGGCTCCATCGCGACGTCGGGCTGCGGATGAGCAACGACATCGACCTGCTCGTCGCGCGCGAGGATCTCGAGGGCGCCGCCTCGCTCATCGGCAGGCTCGGCTACGCCGTCTCGCCGCCTCGCGCCAACGCTCGCCCGCCGGTTCTGCATCTGGAGCTGCGCCACGAGCGCGGCGGACTGCCCCGCATCGACCTCCACTGGCGGGTGCACTGGTACGAGGAGGAGTTCTCCAGCCTCGTCCTGTCGCGGAGCACGGCGAGCGACGGGCCCCTGCGGGCGCCGCGGGCGGACGATGAGCTCGCCTGCCTGCTCCTCTACTACGCGCGCGATGGCCTCTACGGCCTTCGCGCCCTCGCCGACATCGCCGCCTGGTGGGACCGTTATGGCGACGGCGTCCACGATGGGCCGGTCCTCGCTTCCCATGCGGCCGAGCACCAGCACCTGCGGCGGGCGTTCGCGGCGGCCGCCGTCACCGCGGAGCGCGTTGGCGGCGTGCCGGCCGCGCGGCTCCTTCCCACGGATGTCCTCGGCGGGCGCAAGGTGCGGCTCGCCGGGCGTACTCGCGAACTGGAGCCAGGAGGGCGAGCTCGATCAGCTCGCGTCCAACGTGGAGCTCGTCGACCTACTGCTGGCGCCGCCGGAGGAGCTCCGGCACGTCGCGACGCGCAGGTTCTTCGTGAGCCGCCGCGAGATCGCCGAGATCTACCGGCTTGAGCCGTCGGCACGCGCCCGGATCGCCGCGCTGAGCCTCGTCCACCCGTTCAAGCTGGCGATCCGTTACGCGCTCGGCCTCTGGATGCACGCCGCCCGCCATGCTGGATGGCGGAGTCGTTCGGGGTGGCGAGCGGAGATATGCTCGCGCCTTGATCGGGTTGATACTGGCGGCGGGCCCCGGAAGGCGCCTCGGATCGGTCACGGAGAGCTTGCCGAAGACGCTCCTCGAGGTCGACGGGGAGCGTCCGATCCTCGATCTCATCCTGGCGAACCTGGCCGCGGCGGGGATCGAGAGGGCGGTGATCGTCACGGGCTTCGCCTCCGAGCACATCGAGCGCCGCGTTCCCGGGCTCGAGGAGCGTCACGGGCTTCGGATCGAGCTGTGCTTCAACCCGCATGCGAGCGAGCGCAACAACGCGTACTCGCTCTGGTGTGCCCGCGAGTCGCTCGCCGAGGGCGTGCTCCTCGTCAACGGGGACACGGTCCATCCGCCGAGCGTGGAGCAGTCGGTGCTCGCGGCGCGGGGGCCCGACGTCGTGCTCGCCCTCGACACCGAGAAAACGCTTCGCGCCGAGGAGATGAAGGTGGTGCTGTCCGCCGAGGGAAGCCTTCGGCGGATCAGCAAGGAGCTGGATCCCGGCGACGCCGACGGCGAGTACATCGGAGTCGCCTGGCTCGACCCGGGCGCCGCGGCAGGCGTCGCGGATTCGCTCGAGGCGACGTGGCGGGCCGACCCCTCCCTCTACTACGAGGACGCTTTCCAGCACTTCGCGGAGAACGGGGGCGTCGTGGGCGGGGCGTCGATCGGCGCGGTCGAGTGGGTGGAGGTCGACGACGAGGCGGATCTGGCGCGAGCCAGGGAGATCGCATGCCGCTGCTAGCGCGAATGCTTCCGGCGCCGCTGAGCGTCGACATCGGCCCCGGGGCAATCGCCGGACTAGGGCCGCTGCTGGCGGACCGCCGGATCTCGAGCGGGGGAGACGTCGCGGTGGTCGTCGGCTCGGGCCAGGGCGGGCGCATCGCGGACGAGATACGGCCCCAGCTCGGGACCGCCGACCTTCACACCGTGAGCGAGGGGACGCTCAGCACGGCCATGGAGCTCGCGCAGGAGCTGCGGGCCGGCTCGCATGACGCCCTTGTGGGAATCGGCGGCGGGCGCACCCTCGACATCGCCAAGTACGCCGCGAGCATCAGCGGCCTGCCGATGGTCGCCGTCGCCACCAGCCTCGCGCACGACGGCCTCGCGTCGCCGGTCGCCTCGCTGGAGGAGACGGGCCAGAAGCGCTCCTACGGCGTGCAGATGCCGGTCGCGGTCGTCGTCGACCTGGACTACGTCCGGGAGAGCTCGGTGCGCATGCGCCGCTCCGGCATCGGCGACGTGCTCAGCAACCTCTCGGCGATCGCGGACTGGGAGCTGGCGCAGAGCCAGCGCGGCGAGGCCCTGGACGGGCTCGCGGCGGCGTTCGCGCGCGTGGCGGCGGAGGCCGTGCTCGGTGAGTCGGGAACGGTCGAGGACGACTCCTTCCTGAGCACGCTCGCGGAGGCGCTGGTGATGTCGGGCCTCGCGATGTCGGCTGCCGGCAGCAGCCGTCCGTGCAGCGGCGGCGAGCACGAGATCGTCCACGCGATCGATCGCCTCTTCCCCGATACCGCGAACCACGGCGAGCTCGCGGGCGTGGCGACGCTCTTCACGTGCTACCTGCGCGAGGACGAGGCCCTGTTCCGGCAGATCGCCGATTGCCTCGGGCGTCATGGCCTTCCCCGTCTGCCGGGGGAGATCGGACTGGATGAATCGCAGTTCGCCCGCGCCGTGGTCGAGGCACCGGCCACCCGTCCCGACCGCTACACGGTGATCGAGCACGTCGCCCTAGATCTGCAAACCGCGCCCGGCCGCGTTCAGGACTTCGTCGCAGAGTCGGAGCGCGGTGAGCACCGCTTGGCCGACCCGCGAACGGTTCCAGGTGGCAGGTTGCCCGCGGTCAGGGGACTTCATACCCCAGCTCAACCAGCTTCGGGCGTAACAGGCGGTCGACTGAGACTGCTGGTCCTCGCTGAGATTGTGGCGCCAGCTGCCGGGCTCGGCGGAGCGCGCGAAATGTGATTCGCCCCGTCGATCTCGGTAATGTTCTCGAACGCGTGTTTCTGGGCGACCTGGGCGATCTGCTGGTGCTCGAGGGGAACGCCAAGCCAGTCGAAGAATCGCCAGCAGTCCATCAGTCGGCTCGCGAAGGAGATCCTCGTATCGCGAGATATATCGAGGACCGGTGTGTGCGCGAACGCGCGCTGGACGATTTCCGTGCGCCAGAGCCAGCGAAGCGCGCTCTTCTCAACGAATTCGTCGCGATCCGCGGCGTCGAGGCCCCGCATCGGGCCATAGTCGCGCGCCATCCATGAGCCCTTCGAGTACGCCGCGAGCTCGGAGTCGACCACGTCCCTGCCGTCTCGCAGCAGAAACAGGAGTCGTGACGCGGGAAGCGCGAGAGGAGCACGTCCGCCGCCTGGGATCCATTCGGCTCCTTGACGGCCAAGAGGGAACCCGGGCGCCCGGGGGGGAGCCAGTGGTTCAACCGTTCGAGAATTAGCTTGCGAAGTTGAGGCTCCCAAGCCTCACGCGAGGCCTCGGAGAAGAAGTAGGTCTCGACGGGCGCGGCGAACTGCGGCAGAGTTGCCGGCCTCGTTCGCGCGACCAGCCAGGTAGGTCCGTCATGAAAGGGGCCAGATGCCACCCGAGCTGCGGCTCGTTGATCGGGCAAATCCCCGGGAATCGCCGAGAAGTGCGAGCAGCCAGGTGCTGCCGCTCCGAGGAGAACCGAGGATCCAGATGATTCGAGACTCCAACGCGAGGAGACGTCGTTCGGAGCGGCGCAGGCGGATGCGGTCCTTGGTCTGGCCGCGTTTAAGGACCGTGGCTTCGTACTCCCTGCACCATCCGCAAGGGAACCGGGTCATCGCGCATGTGAGCCGGTTGACTTGTGGCTGGCCAACCTCCGAGACGCCGCGGAGCCGATTTCGATCGCGGGCCCCGATCGGCCCCACGCCGGGCGCTCCGCGGCGAGCCAGGCGCCACTCATGACCGTCACGTAGTCCCCCACCGCGATGCGGTGCGTCCCGTAGAGCCAGTCCGGCTTGTGGAGCACGGATCCGCGGCCGAACGCCTGAAAGCGTCGGCGCCGGTACGGCTCCATGACCTTTGAGCGGAGGGCCACGTACGCGAGCGGTTCCTCCGCGTAGCGCATGGCGCGGCGAAGGATCTACGTGCGTAGGCGTTCGCCGGGGTGCTCCACGTCAGCGGCTGCCCACACGCGTGCGGGCTACACGGGCGCGGTTGATCAGGCCGGCGCGACACAGATGCCCGCTGCGGGCTCGTAGAGGATGACGTGCGAGGTTCCGTAGAAGACCCTGTAGGCGCGAAGGCCGCGCTCTGAGCGTGCGCGACGAGGTCGCCAATCGGTAGCTCGTAGTGGAGCTCCTGCTGGTGCGGCTCGAACTCCAGGAGGTTGACCTCGACGAGCGCGGCGCGGCCTTCCAGCTCGGCGAGGAACTCCATGGCGTCGGGCACGTGCTCGATCACGTCGAACGAATACGCAGCGTCGAAACCACCAGGCACCTCCCGATCGAGGTCGTGGATGGCGGCCTCCAAGCCACGATGCTCCAGGCGCCAGCGCAGATACTCGACGCTCGGGTTGTCGAAGTCCGCGAACTCGACGTCGAATCCGGCCTCGAGGAGCATCAGGCCATCCGAGCCGATGCCGCACCCGTAGTCGAGGATGCGTGCTCCCGGTTCGACGTTGTCGAGCAACAGCTCGAGATAGGGAAGCTTCGTCCCCGTCATGGCGAAGGCGGTGAGGTTGTAGAGGTACGCCCGGGAGGTCCTGTAGAGGCGTCCCTCGTCGCCAACCTCGGCGACCTCACGCTCGAGGAGCTCCTCGCAGCGCTCGAGCCGCGAGCGGTCGTAGGCGCCCCAAGTAGGCGCGGAGCTCCGCCTCCTCGCGTTCGGGGTCGAGGCGCAGCGTCGTCCGGCCAGGCATCGCGCGAACCCTAGCGGGGGCTGGTCGGCTGAGCCGGGTGACCGGCGGGCGTTCCGGCCGCCTCTAGGGTTCCGGGGATGGGACTCGCCCCGGTGACAATCGCCGTCGTCTCCTGGAATACCCGGATCTCTGGGTCGGGCCCTCGAGTCGATGGCCTCCGACGTGGAGCGGGGGATCGCGGAAGTCTGGGTCGTCGACAACGAGTCGAGTGACGGCTCCACCGACATGGTCCGCGAGTCGCTTCGGCTGGGCCCGGCTGGTGGAACCGGGGAGAACCTCGGCTTCGGCCGGGCGGTCAACCGGGTGCGCGCAGGATCCTCATCCGAGTGGATCGCCCCGGCGAACGCGGACATCGCCCTGCGGCCCGGGGCGCTCGAGCGGCTGCTGGCGCCGGGCGGTCGTACCCGCGACGGGGGCGGTGGCGCCACGACTCATCCTCCCGGACGGGAGACGCAGCACTCGTGTTCGCCTTCCCGACGATCCCCTTCACGCTCGCCCACGCCACCGGCGCCTACCGCCTGAGCGGGCCCTCGCGGACCGCCTCGCGTTTCCGGGGCTCTGGAACAGCGAGCGGCCCCGGGACGTGCCGTGGGCGGTTGCGGCGTTCATCCTCGTACGCCGAGCCGCTTGGGACAAGTGGGCGGCTTCGACGAGCGCCAGTTCATGTACGCGGAGGACCTCGACCTGGGCTGGCGCCTCGATCGGGCCGGATGGACTACCCGCTACGAGCCGGAAGCAGTCGTGGACCATCATCACGCGGCGGCGACAAGCAGATGTTCGGGCCCCGGGTCGAGCCGCACTGGCAGCGCAGCACCTACGGTTTCTCGCCGCCGCCGCGGCGTCGCCTACGCGTGGACGATCGGGCTGATCAACGCCTCCGGGGCCGCGGTTCGCTGGCTGGGAGTCACACTGAGATCGGCAGTCACGCGGCGCAGGGGAGACCGCGAGCTGCGCAGGAGCTACGCCGGCTGGACGCGCAGCCACCTGCAGGCGCTGCGAAGCCGGCGGACGCTCAAGGGCCATCGCTGAGCCGCCGGGGCTCAGGCCGATGCCGCGAGCAGTGCCGCCTCGACGCCCTCGTTGTACGCGGTGGAGGTGTATCGAGAGGCGGACTGGAGGCCGTGCTCCCGCAGCGTTGCGCGGAGCGCTTCGTCGGCCGACAGCCGGGTGAGGGCATCGGCGAGCGCGGGCGCGTCGTCGGGCTCGAAGAGCAGGCAGTTCTCGCCGTCCCTGAGGTACTCGCCCGACCCGCCCGTGCCGGTGGCCACCACCGGCCGTCCTCGGCCCATGGCCTCGAGCGGCACCAGCCCCCAGGGCTCGCTCCAGCGGACCGGAAAGATCACCGCGTCGCACTCGCCGTAGGCCTCGCGGAGCCCGGCGCCGTCCCGGTGTCCGTCGAAGATCACCCGGCTCTCGACGCCCAGCTCCGCCGTCAGGCGCCGCAGTCGGCTCTCCTCCTCCGGGTCGGAGCCGCCGACGATTCGGAGCGTCGCCTCTGCCGGCAGCTTGGCGAGCGCCTCGACGGCGGTGTCGATGCCCTTCCGGGGGTCGATTCGCCCGAGGTAGAGGAGGTCCCAGGCCCACTCGCGGGGTGGCTCGGGGTCAGGAAGGCCGGGTCGATCCCCGCGTTGAGGATCTCCGTGCGGTCCAGCCGTACCCCGCCGGCGAGCGCCTTCTCGCGCGTGTGCTCGCTGACGAACAGGTACGTCGCGGCGTTGGCGAAGTCAACCCGCGCGGGCACGCGCGCGGCGGCCTCGGCGAGCCGGGCGCCCCGGCTTCGACGCGGGCCGGTGAACGTCCGCAGCCACTCATCGACCTTCGGCCCGTAGTCGAGCCAGTCGTCGATGACGAACGCGACGGCGGGGATCCTCCGGCGCCGCACGTCCTCGAGCAGCGTCAGCGAGAGCCCGCCCATCGACCACCAGGCGACGACCGTCGGCTGGAACTCGGTGATGTGCCGCTCGAGGACCCGGTGGTTATGCCGCACGAGGCGAAGCCTGTCGAGCGGGCCGGAAGCCTCGAACCTGCCGTTCTCGTGCTTCCAGCGAAGCTCGCGATGGACGTCCGCGGCGTCGGGTGCCGACGTCGCCTTCCTGAGATCCGTCGTGAGGACGCGGACCGCGTGCCCGTGGCCGCGCAAGGCCTCGACCGCGGACTCCCAGATGAGCTCGTACCCGCCGTAGTGGTGTGGCGGGTACATGTTGCCGACGCTGAGGACGCGCACGGCGGTGGGTCAGACGTAGCCGGAGACGATGCCGCGGAGGCCCTTCCAGGTGCCGCCCTCCGTGGTCGGCAGCTCGAAGGGCTCCTCGGCTTCCGCGCGAGCAAAGCCCGCGGCCCTCACGATCTGCACGAGGCCGGCGAGGTTGGTGGTCCACCACGTGAATTCCTTGACTCCGGAGAGCTCCGCCAGCGGCCGCTTGTCGTTGAACCGGAAGCGCGTGATGACGTTGGCGATGACGGCGCTCTCCGTGCAGACGCTGCGGATGTTCTCGACGACCGTGACCGGGTCCTTCAGATGGACGAGGAGGTCGCCGCAGAAGACGAAGTCGAAGCTTCCGAGCTCCGGGCTGAGGTGGTACGCGGACAGAAGCGTGCGCTCGACGTTCGACCCGAGCGCCTCCTTGGCGAGGGCGAAGCGCGCCGCCTTGGTCTCGTCCATCGTCTTGTCGTGCGTCGCGCGGAGCGCGGCGGGCCAGTCGAGCTCCTCGGGGTCCTCGAGGTCGATGGCGGTGACCGAGGCGGCTCCGCGCCGCTCCATCTCGAAGGCCCAGTAGCCGTCCATGGTGCCGACGTCGAGGCAGCGCTTCCCGGACAGGTCGGCCGGGATGGGGTAGCGGCTGAGGACCGGCGCGTGGTCGAACATCCCGCCCGTCTTCACCCCGTGGCCGAGGTCGAGCGAGTGGTACCAGCGGTAGCGATCCACCTCGGCTTGGAGGGAATCGGCTTCTCTTGCCGAGCTCATCGAGCGGCGATGCTAGCTGTACGGCTCGACCTCGGGTGCAGGTTGGTAGCTTCGACCCGCATGGAGGGCCAGCGTGTCGCGCCCGGTTTCAGCGTGGTTCTCTCCACTCTGGGGAACTACGACGGCCTGCGCCGCGTGCTGGACGGCTACTCCGCGCAGAGCGTGGCGATGGAGGAGTTCGAGGTCCTGGTCGTCGTGGACATCGCCGAGAAGGATCCCGGCGCCGTCGACGCCGCCATCGGCGAGCGCCCCTTTTCGGTGCGCAGGCTGAGCCCCACCGTTCCCGGCCTCTCCGCCAACCGCAACGCCGGCTGGCGGGCAGCGACAGGCCCCATTGTCCTGTTCACCGACAACGACACGATCCCGGTCCGCAGGCTGGTTGCGGAGCACCTGGCCTCGCACCGGGAGCACCCGGAGGAGGAGGCGGCCGTCGTCGGCAACGTCCGGTGGTCGCCCGAGGTGGAGGTCACCACGTTCATGCGCTGGCTCGACACGGGCCTGCAGTTCAACTTTGCCCTGCTCAAGCGCGGGCCGGTGCCGTGGGGCGCCTTCGCCGGGGCGAACTCCTCGCTCAAGCGCTCGTTCATCGCCAGGGTCGGAGACTTCGACGAGCTGCGGCTTCCCTACCTGGGCGAGGACACCGAGTTCGCGTACCGGGCCAGCAAGCTCGGGATGCGCCTTCACTACAACCCTGCGGCGCGCGTCGACCACCTGCGGACGATGTCCTTCGAGCTCGCGACCCGTCGCGTTCGCCGCATGGCGGCCGCCGAGTACGAGATCTCGCAGATGCACCCGGAGCTCGAGCCGTGGTGGCACGAGATCTTCAGCGGGGTGTCGCGGCTACCGCCCGTTCGCGGGCGTGGTGCCCGACTCGCGCGCTACGTCCCGCGTCGGGTCCCGTTCCTGGGACCGCGCGTGTGGAGCAGCGCGGACCGCTTCTACAAGCAGGCTCTCGCTCCTTACTTCCTGGAGGCCTGGAGTGAGGCGGAGGCCGGTGAGGACGCGTCTCAGCCGGAGATCTCCGAGCTGCTGGCCGACGGCTCCTCCGGTTCGGAGCCCTCCGGCCCGAAGTAGTCGAGGACCCTGGCCGGGACCCCGCCGACCACGGTGAAGGGGGGGACCGGGCGGGTGACGACCGCGTTCGCGCCGACGAAGGCACGTGTGCCGATGTTGTTGATGATCGTGCACTTCGCCATGACCGTGGCGTCGTCCTCGATCACGAGCGGCGGAACTCGTACCCCTGCGCCAGCAGCGGCCGGTCGATGTCCCGGTAGCGGTGGTTGCCGTCGACGATGATCGTCGACTGGGCGAAGATGCAGCGCTCCCCGATGTCGATCGTCGTGCCGCACTGGATCAGGACGTCGTAGGTGCACTTCGAGCCGGCGCCGAAGCGGATCACGGAATCCGGCCCGGCGAGACTCCGCGCGGAAGTTCCGCGGAATTCCACGCCTCGGCCCGTGATGAAGGTTCCCCCCCACGGCATGTGGAGGCTGAATCCCGGGCCGAGATAGGTGTGCTCGCCGAAGACGATCGTGGCGTGGGGGTTGCGCGCCTTCGACCCACAACTGCGAGAACCACAAAGCCACGGCGGGCCGCGGAAGTAGCGATGGAGACCGGCAACCGGCGAAGCTTCGCGCCTATCGACCCGCGGTCGCGCGCTTGACATGGGCTGAACGGTACCCGAGGAGTTGGCGCGGGTTCGCAGGTGCGCGCCTAGACTCAGCGCGCCATGCCACCGAACGTCATCGTCATCGTCCTCGACGCGGCGCGACGCGACGCGTTCGAGCCCTACGGCGCGCCGGCGGGCGCGAGCCCGGTCGTGCGGGACCTGGCCGGCCGCGGAACGGCCTTTGACGAGATGTACGCGCCCGGATGCTGGACCGCGCCGTCTCACGCGTCGTTCTTCACCGGCAAGCTGCCGCGCGCGCTGGGCATGGCGGGCGTGCCCGGCGGAATGCCGCTCGACGTCGGCGCCCAGCTCTCTCCCGAACGCGACCGCATGCTTCCGGCGGTGCTTCGCCGCAACGGGTACCGGACCATCCTCGCGACGACGAACCTCTGGCTGGCGGCGGAGGGGGGCTTCGGCGCCGGCGTGGACGAGTTCATCTCCACGGAGTCGCGACGCCAGGCCCAGCTCGAGTCGCGCTCGCTGCGCAAACGGGTGGGCCGCGCGCTGGAGGCGGCCCGCGCGCGAGCCGACGACGGCGCCGGGGCCATCGAGCGGCAGCTGGCGCCGCTTCTGGGCTCGGGGCAGCAGCCCTTCTTCTGCTTCGTCAACCTCGTCGAGGCCCACTCCCCGTACCTGGCCCCGCGCCCGTTCGCCGTCGGCAGCCCGCTGGAGCGCATCCGGGCGGCGGAGGACTCCGCCCGGCACTACACGCTGCCGGGCATCTGGCGGACGTGCCTGGGAGGGCTCGACTTCTCGCCCGAGGCCGAGGCGCGGCTGCGGCGCCAGTACGCGGCGTCGATTCGCGCGCTCGACGCTTGGCTCGGCCGCCTCGTCGAGGGCCTCGACCGGGCGGGGCGACTCGACGACACGCTGCTGATCGTCACCGCCGACCACGGCGAGAACCTCGGGGAGGGCGGCCTGATCGCCCACGCGCTCTCGCTGGACAATCGCCTCATCAACGTCCCGTTCGTCGTGACCGGGCCGGCGGCGGCCTGGCCGTCGCCCGCGCCGACGTCGCTCGCTGCCCTGCCGCGGTTCATCGCCGAGTCCGTTGGGATCGAGGATCACCCGTGGAGTGCCGACGACCTTCCTGCCGGGGCCGGGGTGGCGCAGTTCGACCCGCCGGCGCTGCCCGGCAACCCGACGCCACGGCGGGTGATCATCGAGGAGTGGGGTCTCGGGGAGGAGGCCCTGGAGCGCTTCATGACGCCGCTGACCTGCGCCGTCGCCGGGCCTCGCAAGCTCCTCATTCGCGGGGGCGAGGAGCTCTGGATCGACCTCGAGGAGGATCCGCTGGAGCTCTCGCCGCGCCCCGCGTCCGAGGCCCCGCCCGGCGATCGCGACGAGCTCGAGCGCCTGCGCGCCGTCCTTCGACACCCCGGCGCCACCGCGAATCGCCCGTGGAGCCCGGACGCGCCCGAGGTCGCGCCGGAGGAGCTTGCCGACCTCGAAGAGCGCATGAAGCTGCTGGGCTACATGTA
>CAVUAD010000002.1:0-191847 GCA_963739355.1 uncultured Actinomycetes bacterium
CCTCGCCGGGGAACGCGTTCATGCTGATGCTCACCTCGGCCTCTGATTGCACGGCAAGCGCCGCAACGTAGCCCTCGCCGGCGTCGAGATCGAGCACGGTCCAGCCGCCCACGCGCCGTCCGTGGTCCCGCACCGCCCACAAGCCCTTACCGGTGGCGTCGAAGTCGAGGTGGCGCGGCCGGCCACGAAGCCCCGTTCCGGTTCCCTTCACGTAGGCCTCGCGCCGGCACCAGTCGCCGAGGTACTCCGCCGATCGCCTGGGGGTGATGCGCTCGAGATCGATCCCGACCTCCAGCGCGTCGGCGATCGCGACCACGACCCGGTCGCCGGAATGCGAGATGTTGAAGCGCAAGTCGCGGAGGCTCGCGCCGGGATCGAGGATGGGCTTACCCCCGGGGCGCCTGGTCAGCGGCACCTCTGAAGCCGAAATGCCCAGCGCCTCGCCCAGGAGTTCGCGCAGCCTGACCTCGCCGTCGGCCTGCTGATCGATGGCGGTGTTCCACACCTCAACCTCGCTCACGGCGTGGGTGTAGAAGCCGCCTCGCTCATAGACTTGGCGCGCCGGGCATGGAGGCGCCTAACACAACCAACTGGGCCAAGTACAGCTCCCGGAACCCGGTGCAGCGCGCGCTCGTCAGCCGCTACTTTCGGGCGCTATCCGGGGTGGTCGAGTCACTGGCTCCGGCGAGCGTTCTCGACGTGGGCTGCGGTGAGGGCGAGGCCCTGGTGCGGCTGGCGCCATTGCTACCGCAGACCGTCATGGGCGTCGACATCGACCCCGCATGCGTCGCGTTCGCGCAGCGCCGGCTGTCCGGCGCGAGCTTCGAAGTTGGCTCGGTCGGCGCCCTCGACTGCCAGGACTCCTCGTACGACCTGGTGCTCTGCCTGGAGGTCATCGAACACCTTTCGGATCCGGCGGCGGCGCTGGTGGAGCTGGCCCGGGTCGGCCGGCGGGACCTCGTCGTCTCGGTTCCGTGGGAGCCTTGGTTTCGCCTGGGAAGCCTGGCGCGGGGCCGGTATATCCGCACCCTCGGCAATCACCCCGAGCATGTGAACCACTGGACGCGCGGCAGTTTCGCCGAGTTCCTCGGCGAACACCTCGTGGTCGTCAGCCTGGTGAGCTCGTTTCCGTGGTCGCTTGCCCACTGTTGCCTGGCCCGCCCGGTTCGGTCCCCGTGAACTCGGCCACCCGCGTCGCCATGCGGCCGTCGCTCGTCTCCCGCTGGTTGACGGCGATCATCTGTGCCAGCAGGCCGAGCGAGCCCAGCTGGACTCCCACCACGATCAGCAGCACGCCGAGGAACAGCAGCGGTCGGTCGCCGATCGCCGACCCGCTCAGCTTGTCGATGGTGAGGTAGAGGCAGATCCCGGTCCGATGAACACGGACAGCAGGCCCAGGCCGCCGAAGAGATGCAGCGGCCGGTTGCGGTAGCGGCCCATGAAGCCGACGGAGACCAGGTCGAGGAACCCCCGGGCGAAGCGCTCCAGTCCGAACATGGGGGGAGCCATGCGCCGCGGGCGATGGCGCACGGGCATCTCGCCGACACGCCAGCCCTCCTGCGCGGCGAGCACCGGGACGAAGCGGTGAAGCTCGCCGTACAGGTCCAGCGAGAGCGCGCATTCCGGCGGTAGGCCTTGAGTCCGCAGTTCAGCGTCGTGCATGCGCACCCCGGTCGTGCCGGGACGTCACCCCGTTGAAGATGCGCGAGGCAACCCGCCGCGAACGCGGGTCCTTGCGGTCCTGCTTCCAGCCTGAGACCAGATCCAGGCCGTTGTCCAGCTCCGCGAGAGCCTGGGGATCTCCGCCGGGTCGTCCTGGCCGTCGCCGTCGATGGTCACGATCGTCTTTCCCCGAGCGGCGTCGATTCCCGTCGCGAGGGCGGCCGACTTGCCGAAGTTGCGCCGCAGCCGCAGCCCGCGGACCTCGGGGCGTGCGGTCGCCAGCTGCGCGATCTCCCCCCACGAGCCGTCGGTCGATCCGTCGTCGACGAGGACCGCCTCCCAGCTGCCGATGTCGGCGCAGGCCGCCGCGAGCTCCTCGATCAGGCCCGGCAGCGCCTCGCGCTCGTCGAGGATCGGGATGACGATGCTCACGTCGATGCTCATTGGGCCGGCGCGGGGCATGCGGTGACGCTCGGCGCGTTCACGACCGCGGTCCAGGCAGGCGTGGCGGCGCCGGCCGCGGGGATGGGCAGGAGCCGCGGGGCGCCCGGTGGCAGAGTCCCGGCCGGGGAGGGGAAGTAGGAGGCGAAGCGGCGGACCCCGACGTCGCCGCCCACCGGCGACGAGAGGACGACCCCATCGCCTCGCACGGGAACGGCGACCGGCTGGCCGTGCTGGGCGTTGAGCGTCCGGCAGCCGGGGCCGCTCGCGGCGGCGTCCGTTGGCTGGAGCGCGATGCCCAGCGTCGAGACGAAGGCGGCGTCGGCGTGCTGGCGTTCGGCTTCGGAGAAGCTCGCGAGCTCGCCGTCGCTATACGCCGGCGATCCGAAGCGCTCGACCGCGTCGAGGTAGCCCGTCGCGACTCCATTCGTCCCGGTGAGCCTCATCACCTCCCACAGCAACGGGCCTGGATCGGTGACCCCAGCGGTGTTGCTCGGCGGAGCCACTAGCCCAAGGCGCCCGCCCGCCGCCTCGAGGGCGGCGAGGTCGGTTCGCGAGATTCGCGCCGAGTCGCGCAACCCGTTGGAGCCCTGACCGAGGAGAACCACGTTCGTCGCGATCCCCCCCGCGAGGATCGCCGCCAGGGCCACGGTCCACGCCCGCCGCAGGCTGACGCCTCTGGCCGCCTCGGCGGCGAAGATCAGAAAGCAGACCGTGCTCGGGTACAGGTATCTCGGGGCGAGCGGAATGCGCTCCCCCTTCAGAGCCGCGGTCGCTTCCAGGGCCCAAAGCGTCAGCGGGATGGAGGCGGTCGCAAGCAGCCAGGGGGATACCCCTCGCCGGAGCCGCAGGACGATGAGGACCGCCAGCGCAACCGCCGCCACGGGTGTCCAGTCGGTGTTGAAGTCCGGGTAGTTCAGGCCGGCGAGCGAGGCGCCGATGGCCCCGAGGGAGTCGGCGGTCCATACCGGGGCGAGCAGGAGTTGCCACGGCTTGACGTTCTGGCCCGTGTCAGCCGCCTGTCCATGCGAGGCGAGGAGCCAGATCACGTAGAGGACGATGGGAACGGCGACGACCCACGCCCGTCTATGGCGCCCCGGGTCGGCGAGGGTGAGGACGGCGGCGCCGCCGACGAACGCGAGCCCCACCGAGTAGACCGATACAGCCGCGACGAGCAGAAGGCAAGCGGCGATGTCACCCGTCCGGTCGTCGCGCTCGAGGGCGAGGAGCGCCAGGATCCCCAGGGAGAGCGGCGCGAGGTCACCGAAGGCGTTTCCCAGCAACAGGTGTAGGGCGTCCGCTCCGTAGACAAGGAGCACGAGGCACGGCAGCAGCGCGACCGTGCCGCCGACGCGCCGACGCGCGAAGACGAACAGCAGCCCGACGGCTGCGTAGGCCGTGGCCAATCCCAGTACCCGGAAGGGGAGGTAGCTCACGCCGAAGACGTGGAACATCGCGTCGTATACGAGGCGCTCGCTCGCGATCAGGTGCCCGTTGTAGGGCGCGAAGGCGCCGTGGAGGTCGAGCGAGGGTGTCGCCGCGAACCAGTCGATTTCGTCGGTCGAGAACGAGACGTCGTGGCCGAGCGCGAGGACCAGGACGCCGCAGGCCGCCATCGCAGCGAGCAGCACCGCGGCTGGATTGATCTCGTGGGCGCCGACCCGGATCTTGTCGCGGCTGGCTGTTAGAGACAGATTGACGCCGACCCCGCTGGACTCGAATCTCAGAGCGGGATGTTGCCGTGCTTGCGCTTGGGCTGCTCGACGCGCTTCGTCTGCAGCGTCGCGCAGGGCGCGGATCAGCTGCGGGCGGGTCTCGTGCGGGCACGATCACGTCGTCGATGTAGCCGCGCTCGGCCGCCGAGTAGGGGTTGGCGAAGCGCGCCTTGTAGTCGTCGATCAGCTTCTCGCGGCGCTCGTCGGGCGTGGGCGAGGTCTGGATGTCGCGGCGGTAGATGATGTTGACCGCGCCCTCCGGGCCCATGACCGCGACCTCCGCCGTCGGCCAGGCGAAGTTGAAGTCGGCCAGCATGTGCTTGGAGTTCATGACGTCGTAGGCGCCGCCGTAGGCCTTGCGCGTGACGACGGTGAGCTTCGGCACCGTCGCCTCGGTGAAGGCGTACAGCAGCTTCGCCCCGTGGCGGATGATGCCGCCCCACTCCTGCGAGGTGCCGGGCAGGAAGCCGGGCACGTCCGTGAGGGTGAGCAGCGGGATGTTGAAGGCGTCGCAGAAGCGCACGAAGCGCGCGGCCTTCTCGGAGGAGTCGATGTCGAGCACGCCGGCGAGGTGCTTGGGCTGGTTGCCCACGATGCCGACCGGTCGCCGTCGAGCCGCGAGAAGCCCACGACGATGTTCTGCGCGAAGTGCTCCTGCACCTCGAAGAACTCGCCGTCGTCGACGATCAGCGAGATGACGTCGCGCATGTCGTAGGGCTTCGACGGGTCGTCCGGGACGACGTGTCGAGCGCCTCGTCCATCGCGCTCGGGGTCGTCGTCGGGCTCGATCCGCGGCGGCAGCTCGAGGTTGTTCTGGGGCAGGAAGCACATCAGGTAGCGCGCGTCCTCGAGGCAGCTCTCCTCGTCCTCGGCGGCGAAGTGGGCCACGCCGGACTTCGAGTTGTGCGCCATCGCGCCGCCGAGCTCCTCGAACTCGACCTCCTCGCCGGTGACCGTCTTGATCACGTCGGGGCCGGTGATGAACATGTGCGAGGTCTCCTTGACCATGAAGATGAAGTCGGTCATGGCCGGGGAGTAGACGGCGCCGCCCGCGCAGGGGCCCATGATCAGCGAGATCTGCGGGATCACGCCCGGAGCACTGCACGTTGCGCACGAAGACGTCGCCGTAGGCGCCCAGCGACACCACGCCCTCCTGGATGCGCGCGCCGCCGGAGTCGTTGATGCCGATGACCGGGCAGCCGATCTTGGCGGCGAGGTCCATGACCTTGCACATCTTCTCGCCCATGACCTCGCCGAGCGAGCCGCCGAAGACCGTGAAGTCCTGCGAGAAGACCGCAGACCGGCCGGCCGTCGATCGTGCCCCAGCCGGTGACCACGGCGTCGCCCCACGGCCGCCGCTTCTGCATGTCGAAGTCGTGGGTGCGGTGGCGGACGAAGGTGTCGAGCTCCTCGAAGCGAGCCCGGGTCGAGCAGCTTCTCGATCCGCTCGCGGGCCGTGAGCTTGCCCTTGGCGTGCTGCTTCTCGACCGCGTCCTCGGACGCGGAGTGGACCGCCTGCTCGCGCAGCTCGCGGAGCTGGGCGAGCTTCTCCTCATGGGTCTCGGGGAAGCTTGTGCGCACGGGGCGGCAGTTTATTCCGCGGCGCTACCTCAGCTGGACCTTCACCTTGGGCGAGGTCGCAATCGTCTTGCCTCCCGAGCGTGAGAGCGCCCGGAAGATCGATGTCTTCTTGATTCTCACTTGCTTCTTTGCCTTGCAGGCATCGTTGGCCGCCACGGCCTTTCCCAGGTTCTCGAATGTCGAGCCGGCCTTGACCTGGAATTTGACGGAGCCGCCGTTGGAACACGGCTTGAGCTTGGCGGTGAGGGTCGTCTTCTCACCCTTCCTGATCTTGACCGGGTCGGCCTTCAGGTCGATCGAGTCGCCGCTCCCGCCACCGCCAAGGTCGATGACCTGGATGCTGTGGTCCAGCTCGGTCGCGGCCCAGAGCTTGCCGTCGACGATGTCGAGCTGCGTGAAGTATGAGCGCGGGTCCTCTGGTACGGCACCCCCGCCTGACAAGCGCCGATGCCGACGCCACACGTCTCGAACTCGTCGGCGCCGTCGAGCACACCGAAGCCGTAGGAGCGTTCGTAGGCCCCGGCCGGGCTGAACTCGTCGAGCCGGCCGTTGGGTGGATTGGAGATGACGACGCGTCCTGTTCCCGGGATACGCCGGATCGAGTCTGGGCTGTTGAGCTGGCCCGCCGCGGATCCGGGACCGCTCCCGAAGTTGTCCAGCGCGAAGCCGCCCAATGTCGTGGGGACGACGTGAGTCACCGTATTGCCGTTGTACTCCGTGACATAGAAACCGGCGGCGGCGTCGGGGGCCATGTCCGTCGCGTAATCGAACTGGCCGGCGCCGAACCATCCGGCCGCCGCAGCCCGGCGGAGCGGTACCCGGAGCATCGATCTCGCAGGCCTGGAACGAGGTCCCTCCTCCGTTGATTCCGGCACCAAAGAACGTCTGCGGGTAAAACGGGTGGTCCGCGGTGAGATCGGCGAGGTTGAGGGCGCCGACTGTGCCCCACTGACCCAGCGCGACGTTACCGGTGCCGTCAGGGCTGACGCGCATGTAGATTTGGTTGGAGCCCAGCCGGTCGTCGGTCTCGCCATCGCTCTGCAGGAGGCCGGGGTTGGTGGTGCCGGATGGGCCGTTGACTTGCAGTGAAATGATCTGGTTTACGCCCCGTACTGGGCGATGTAGACCCGGTTGTTCGCGTATCCGATCGCCTGCGGGTGTAGCCGTTCTCCGCGACGATAAAGGTGTCGATGACCGAGCCGTTCTGACCGTCGAGATGGAGGACGGTGCCGCCGGAGCTGGAGGTGGCATACGTGGTCCAAACCGAGCCGTCCGGCACTGGCGTGTACGGGTTGGACGAATTGACCGGGACCTCGCGTTCGATGGTCACGGCCGCTGCGGCCTGGGAGGCTCCCCACGCGAGAGCCGCGGCCAGCACGCAGGCTGTCTGCAGTCCAATCGTCCTCCCAGACAACCTCACGAGACGACCCTAACAACCCCGGCCGCCGTGCGGGCGGGCTTTCTACCGCGCGTTGCTCGCCAGGTCCGCGCCGCCCTCGGCCCGGCGCCCGCGCGAACGGGCCACAAGTGGCCTCTTATCGTGCGCCGGGACGCAACCGCGCCGGGACGATCCGCCGGTACTTGAACCGCAGGATCGGGCGCTCGAGCAGGTAGTAGCTGGCCGCCGCCAGGCATTTGCCGCCCCCCCGCGTAGCGGACCGAGACGAGCGCCAGTGCCATGCCCAGCGCGAACCAGTAGCCGAAGCCGAGCGCCGTCCCATCCACCCACGTTCCGAGCTCCGGCAGCCCTGAGCGAAAGCGGAATCCGGAGCGCCCGCCGCTTCAGATATGTCCCCACCTGCGGCGCGGGAGCATCCCCCCCACGGGCCGCGATAAACGGGCGGAACAGCAGAAACCCGGAGATCACGGAGAAGATCGTCACGCCGACGTCGAGGTGAGCGGCGAGCCGAGCGGCCGGTGTGGTCCCAGCGGAGCTTCGACGAAGACCGAGTGAAAGACGAGGACGGCGATTGCAGCAACGGCCCGCATGCCGTCGACGAGCAGAAAGCGCGGGTGTGCCGGAGGCGGCGCGACCGCATCCGGGACCGGGTCCGCCCTGGGCGGCTGCAAGGCGGGCAAGGCTGGAACCGATTCTTGGAGGGCCGCCCGTCGTCGGTTCCGTCCGGGGACACCGCGATAGCCCCCGGGTGCCCGCAGGACGCGGCTCACGTATGGCTTGAGCGCGTACGCGCCCGGGTCAGCTGGCGCCGGGGACGCGCCGCGGGCAGAGGCGTATTGGCGACCCGGCGCCGGACAGGAGCCTCCACGGCGTTGGCGCGTCGTGGGCCGGAACGCGCAGGAGGGCCGCCGGCGAGCCGTCCGGCCACACCAGAGAGACGGCCGGTCCGTCGCTGAAGCGCAAGAGATAGACGACCGCAGGGGGTTCGCCCTGAGGGTCGACGGTGGCTCCACCAACCGGTAGCGGGACGGCCGAGCCCGGCGGGACGGCGGGGCCGGCGCGAGAGCAGTTCGTGGCGGGTCTCAGCTGCAGCCCGAGACCACCGGCGAGCGCGCGATCGGCGGCCCCTCTTACGGCGTCGGGCGCCCTGGGAAGCGTCGCGGCGTCGAGCCCGACGTTTCCGAACGTATCCGCCGCGGTCAGGTAGTTGCCGGCCGTCGGCAGCAGCGGGCTGGACCCATAGTCGGGGTCGATACGCGCCCGGTCGAGCTCGTATGCGCTGTACTGGCCGAGCGCCGAGTTGGAGAGCGCGCGCAGGTCACCGCCCGCCTGCGAAAGTCCGCTGATGTTCGCCAGCAGGGCAGCCGCGAGAAGCGGCAGGGCTGCACCGGCGAGCAACTGGCGGTTTCGGCCGGCGAGGCCTTCGGTCCATGCCGAGGCGGTTTCGGCCAAGACGACGAGCAGCACGACGGCGGCCGGATAGACGTAGCGCTCCGATTCCGGGCTGCGGATGAAGCCGTACGGGGCCAGGCGCGTTGCAGCCGCAAGAACGACGAGGGTCGTAGCCGCAGCCCAGAACAGGGGTGAGAGCTTCGCCCGGCGAAGCACCACGGTCGCGATGATGCCGGCGAGAACCACGGCGGCGAGCGCCTGCGCCGCCGTGGTGTCGAAGACCGGCTGGGAGGTGACGCGGTAGAGGCCCGTGACCCCGGCGACGACGGTGGCCCAGCTGTCCCATTCGAAAGCGACCAGGTCGGCGAAGGTCGCCCGAGAATCACCGCCGATTTGGAAAAACGCGTGGTAGGCGCCGAATGCGGCCGCCGGGAGGAGCAGGATCCAGAGGCGGCGGAACCGCGCGCCCGAGCCCGAGAGCAAGACAAGGACTCCCGCACCCGCAAGCAATCCGAGGCCGGCCGGGTGGGAGGTGACCGCGATGGTGAGCAGTGCGCTCGCCGTCAGGTCGCCGCGACTGGTGCCTCGCCCCAGGGCGAGCCAGGCACCGAGGCCGGTACCGATCGCGATCAGCGTCGGCAGCCTCTGTCCGGTGAGGATGACTTCGGCGCCGGCTCCGAGCAGCATGAGCACCACGGCTGCCGCAAGGGCGCATCTCGGCCCTGCCCGCGGCCGCAGGAGCAGGTAGAGGATTGCGGCGCACGCGGCGCTGAGCAGCCCGGCCATGGCCCGCAAGACCCAATACGCCTTCATCCCCGCGGTCGCGAATGCCGCCTTGTAGAGGACCATTGGCAGCGCCAGGAGGTAGACGTTGGAATGCAAGATCACGTGTCCAACCGAACCTTCGGCCAGTCGCTGTGCGTAGAAGAGGTCGTCACCTCGAATCACCTGGTCGCGCCCGGCGAAGAGGGCGAACGCGGTCGCCGTCGAGCACGCCACCAAGAGGAGGAGCAGTTCCCCACGGGTCGGTCGCACGGGCCTCGCCGAATCCGTGGCTGGTTCGCTCGACTCAGACAACCGCGCGATCGTATGCGAGGCCTCACCCGATGGGGCGCCGGAGCGCGATGGGCCCCCGCGCTGCGCTCGGGAGGAGTGGCCTAGGAGCCCGGCCCGGTGCCGGCGACAGCCGCCACCTCGCCTCGGCGACCGCGCGACCGGGCCCATCGGCGGATTGGGATCTCGAGGTATCTGGCGGAGAGATAGCCGTACAGGATCGCCAGTGGGACCACGATGACGGCCCACAGCGCAAGCGCCCCGAGCGACCCATCCGTGGGCGGCGAGAGCAGCATCGCGACGTAGACGGCGATGAGGTAATGGCTGAGGTAGACCCCGTAGCTGATGTCGCCGAGGCGCCGTATGGGCCCGGCGCTGAAGGGCATCTGGCGGCGATCCGAGGCGAGTGCCGTCGTGAGCATGAAGGCGGCGGTGGCTGCCGAGTAGCCGAGGCCGATGAGCAGCGTCTGGCGAGCGAGGGTCGCGGTGAACGGAGGAGCAGCCTTGGTCGCGTAGTGGCCGGCGAGGTACACGAAGACGACGACGCCGAGCGCGGCGAGCAATTGGAACCTGCCGGCGAGCCGGCTCAGCCGCTCGGGTTGCAGCCTCCGCCGCAGCTCGACGTACGCCCATGCGCTGGTCATGCCGAGGGCGAACGAGAACGCCCAGAACGGGAGCTGGTCGTGGGCGGCGAACCTGGCATTGACCGCTGTCGCACCGGAGAGGCTGCCCCCGAAGAAGTCGACGATCGCACCGAGGTGATCGAAGAGCTCGCGCCAGCCGACGGCGATCAGCGCGCACAGCGCCAAGCCGGCCAGTGGCCGCCGCAGGTACGCGGCGGCGACGAAGGGCAGGACGAAATAGAACGCCATTTCGACCGAGAGTGTCCACACGGGGATGTCGACTCCAAACCCATAGCCGCCGCGCCAGCCGGTGAATGCCTCGAGCAGGCCGGCCGGGGTTTGCAGGAATCCCACATGTGCGCCGATGCTCGCGGGGGTTGGATAGGTCAGCCCGGCAGGGGTCCTGAGGGCCATCAGGATCAGCGTGATCGCGAGCACCATCCAGTAGGCCGGGGCAATCCGGGCGGCCCGCCGGATTGCGTAGTCGCCGACGTTTCCGAAGCCGCCCCGGGCGACCGTGGGGAGGAAGACCACGAAGCCGCTGACGATGAACAGCGCGTCGACGGCCTGACCGACGGTGCCCCAGATCACCTGGCCAAGAGCGTCGTCCCCCGCTCGCCTGGAGACGCCCGCCGAGAGGATGACGTGGATGGCGACCACTCCAAGGATCGCGAAGGCACGGAAACCGTCGAAGCTGGGCACCACCGGTATTCCCTGCTCCGCCCGCGCGACCTTGCCCGGATCGAGTGGTGTCGTGCCGTCTGCCGTCAAGCCCGGCGATCGTACGTGACTCCTGCGGGCGCTACCTCCAGGAGAGCATCTAAGATCGCCGGCCGGATGCTTTGCCATGACCCAACCCGCCGCCGCGCACCTAGGCAGCCGCCGTTCGGGGAGACGGTGGGCCTGGCCTCGACGCTCGGCGTCGCAGCGTTCATCCCGTGCTGGCGCTCGTCAGGCGGTGATCAATCCGATCTATGTCCCCGAGCTGCAGTACTCCAGCATCAGCACTCGGAGACTGGCCTTATGCGTTGACGTTTTTCATGGTCTTCCCGCTGGTCGTGTTCCTTGCTCCGCGCGTCTCGGCGTGGTTCGAGACCCGCTTCGGCGCGGACCGCGCAACGGATTACCGGGCGCTACTGGCCGGTGGGCTTTTCGTTGCGGTGCTGGTGGCTCGGGTGTTCCCGGGGGGCGGAGGGGTCGTGACCGTGCTGGTGGCCGATGCGGGTGTGGGCGCTGTGTCGGCGATCGTCGTTATGCGCGCCGTACGGGACCGGGCCCGCCCGCAGCACGCCGCCCGCCTGGCAGGCGGTAGGGGTTCTGCCGTGGGCTCGGTGCTCGCCTTCACGACGCTGGGGTCGATAAGCTTCATCGGCGTCGCGGTGGCGGCCGGCGTCGTCCTCGTCCTCACGCGCGTCCGGGCGCCCCGCGTTTCCGGGCGCTGGGCCAGCGCCCTGGATGCAGCCGTCGTCGTCGTGCTGTTGCTGACGGTCCCGGACCTCGTCGTCTACACGCCGATCGGTCCAGGGATCAGCCTGAACTCTGCGTTCATCACGCAGGTCATCCAGTTCCACCAGGGCCTTTACCTGGGCCCAGCGAACATCGTCGTTCACGGCGGCGCCGTCCTCGTCGACACCGCCTCCCAGTATGGCGTCGCGCAGATCTATGCGATCGCAGCCTGGTTCGAGCTGGCACCGTTCGGCTTCGGCCAGCTGGCGATGCTCGACGCGCTGCTGTACGTCCCCTACTTCGCGACCGGATACCTGATCCTCCGCCTCGCCGGGGTGGGCGCGCGGACTCGCCGTCGCGACGCTTGGACTGGCGGTGGTGGTACTGATCTACAACCTCGAGTATCCCGTTGGCGCGCTTCTTCAGCACGGCCCCCTTCGCTTCGGGATCCCGATGATCGTGATCGTCGGTGCGGTGGCAGAGGCCCGCTCAGCGCGCTGGCGGCCGGTCGGGCTCTCGTTCCAGTGCGGGGCTGTCGGGCTGGCGGCGATCTGGTCATTCGAGGCGTTTGCGGCAACGGCGGTGACATTCCTCGCCCTGCGCGCGTTCGCCGCATGGTCGCAGGAGCGCGACTCGGAGGACCTGCGGCAGGGACATCGTGCTTGGGCTGGCGGCAAGCGTCGCATTCCAGGCCGGCTCGCACTCACGACCCTGGCGTTTCGCGGAGGCATGCCCGACTGGGGCGATTACTTCGCGTTCCTTCATCAGTTTCTTGGCGGGGGGCATCGGCGAGATCACGTACGACTTCCCCACCTGGTCGCCGGGCTCCTCGCGGTGGCGCCCGAGTTTCATCTCAGCGGCCGCGTTTCTGCTCCTCGTCCGAACGCGCCGCGGTGTGGTCTCGCCAGCCGCCCGCTGCTGACTGCGCTCTGCGGAACGACGACGTTCGAAATCGTGTTCTTCTACTACTTCGTCGACCGCTCGGCCAACCACGTCCTGCCGTACGTCTCGTTTCCGCTCGTCCTGGCGGCGGCTCTGTGGCTCGAGCTCTCCTCAGGACGCCAGGCCGGATCGCGGCGGGTCGCTGGGCGATCGGCCTTGCCGGAGCGACCGCCGTATTGCTGTCGTCGGTGGCGTGGTCGTCGGTGGGACCCACGTCTGTCGTTCTCCGCTCGGGGGGCTCGCTCCCGGGGGCGACGCTCAGGGAATCGATGCACGAGCTGTGGCATCTCCCACCCCTCCGTCCCTCGACGGAGCACGGGGGAGGCGCTGATGGACCGATACATGCCCGGGGAGCCCGGTGGCGATGGTCCTCAATCTCTGCTGCAGGAGGAGATACTGTTCAGGTCTGGGCGGAGGACTTCACTCCCGTTTGGTGATCCGGTCGAAGATGCGTTCGCGGGACCCGGTTTCCTGACGAGCTGGGAGACGGGTGGACGCCCTGAGGCCGGGCACGCGGGTGCTGATCGTGAAGCGTGGCCTCGACGTGATTGCGAGCTGCGCGCCGATCCTGTCACGGGATCCTTTCGCGGATCCGATCCCCGCCGCGAGCACCGGTGCCCGAGCAGCAGTGGGTGCTCGGGCGGATCGCGCAGCGCTTCCGCTGGCGGATTCTGCACCGCGACTCCGACGGGTTCGTGGTGCTGGAGCTGGAGCCGGATCAGCCGGCAGCGACGCTGCAGACCGCCACCAGGTCCAGGCAGGCGCCGAGGTCGTCTCGGTGCGAAGCTCGAAGTCGCTCAGCTCGATCGCCGTCGGCTCGGGGCCATCGTCCGCGCGGTTTCGCCGGAGCAGCAGGTCGTAGAGGCCCTGGCGCAGCCGCCGCGGCACCCCGGGTCGCAGGCGGACGGGATCCAGCCGCAAGTAGGCGATCGAGCTTTGCGCTCTCCGAGTCGAAGATCTCCATGTATCGCTTCGAGCCGAAGATCCCTGCGAGTTCGACCCCGGCGAACGCCTTGCCGCACAGCGCTCTTAGCTCGGCGGCGTCGAGCTCGACGTGGTGGTACGGATCGATGATTTCGTCGGGCCTGCCGAATGTGAGGCGATTCGGCGTTACAAAGACCGCCACGCCTCCTGGCCGTACCACTCGAGCAGCTTCGGCAACCGCTCGCTCGGGGTCGGGTACGTGCTCGATCGAGTGCACCGCAATGGCGGCGTCGAAACTCGACGTCGCAAACGGCAACCGGCGCATGTCGGCGCAGACGGTCTCCCTGCCCTGGGCCACCAGCACGCCGGCGTCTGCGTCCACGCCCACGGTCTGTCGTGGCTCGAGAAGCCTGAAGCTGTGGCCGACCCCGCAACCGAGGTCCACGACCGAGCCCAGCGGAAGGAAGGGAGCGGTGTGTGCGTAGGCCGCGACGTGGCGCTGCCACGTCGGATTGAACCCCCCGCTCGGGGTCGAAACGCGCTCGCCGCTGACCTTCAACGCATGAACCGAGCGGATCGCACCAATCTGGCCCGGTGGAGCGCGAAACGAACGCCTGTCCAAAGGCTCTTGGCGCCGTACACGAGTCCCGTCTTGAACCCCACAGAGGACGCGTCGTTGAAGTACCGGCAGCGGGCCGGAACCTCGTCGATCACAAGGCCGAAATTGACAGCCTGGAAGAGCATTTCCGTGTCGAACGCGAAGTCCGATGAGTTCCGAAGGAACGGGACCGTCAGCAGGAGTCGGCGTGAGTAGGCCCTGTAGCCGGTGTGAAGCTCCGAAAGGTGTGTCCCCATCAGCGCATTCTCGATCGTCGTCAGAATGCGGTTGGCCGCGTACTTCCAGCGGGGCATGCCGTCGCGAAGGGCCTGTCCCGGCTCGGCGAGTCGAGAGCCGAGGACGAGATCCGCGCGCCCCTCGAGAATCGGTCCGATGAGCTTGGGGATCAGCTCCGGCTCATATTGGCCGTCGGGGTGCAGCATGACGACGACCTCCGCACCCCGCTGCAGCGCTTCCAGGTAGCAGGTCTTCTGGTTGCCTCCGTAGCCCACCTGATGTGGATGCCAGATCACATGGACTGGGAGCCTGCGCGCAAGCTCGAGCGTGGCGTCCGTCGAGGAGTCGTCCACGAGAATGACCTCGTCGACGACATCGCGCGGAATCCCCTGAACCGTACGTTCCAGGGTACGCGCGGCCTGCCGGGCCGGCATGACGACCGTGACTCTCGAGAATTCTTCCTCGGCGTCTGGGTCGGCAGTCCGCTCCACGGTTTGCGATTCTAGGGGGCGTGAGCCGGCGCTTTCGCCCATCGCCCTGGGCCTTGGCCGTTCTTCTCCTCACGGCTCTCGGTTTCGCGATCCGGCTCTCCAACTTCGACCAGGGGCTGTTCGGCGACGAGCTCTCGACTGCGTGGATCGTTCGCGGACACTCTCTCGGTCACGTTCTTCATTGGGTGAAGACCGACGCCGAGGTCACGCCACCGCTGTCGTTCGTGCTCTCGTGGGCGGCCTCGCAGCTCGGATCCGGCCCGGACCTGATCCGCCTTCCCTCCCTCGTCGCCGGCACCGCGACGATCCCGCTCGTCTACCTCGTCGGCGCTCGTACGGCGGGCCGTGCCGCGGGGCTGATCGCCTCCGCGATCGTGGCGCTGAGCCCCTTCATGATCTATTACGCCGTCGAGGCGCGCGGCTACGCCCTGATGATGGCGTTTGTCGTCGGCTCCACGCTCTCGATGCTGATTGCGCTCGACCGGGGAGGCAGGGGCTGGTGGGGGCTGTACGGGCTGTGCTCGGCGCTCGCGATGTACTCCCACTACACGGCGGCCTTCCCCCTGATCGCGCAACTCGCCTGGCTGCTGTGGGCCCATCGCGAGTTGTGGCGCGCGGCGCTCGCCGCCAACCTCCTCGCATTCCTCCTCTACATCCCCTGGATTCCCGGCTACATGGCCGACCAGAGCTCGGTGACGATCCCGTACGTCAACGCGTTCCTTCCATTCACCTTCCACGCGGTGCGCCTGGCGATCGAGAACTGGGCCGTCGGCTACCCCTATGTCGCGCTTCGCGCCCTTCCCGGTGAGATCTGGGCGGCGCTGATCGCCCTCGGCGCCCTCGCCGCCTTCGTCTTCGCCGGCCTTCGGGCCCTCGAGTCGCCGCGCCTGAGGGGCGCCTCGCTGGGAGATGTCCTGCGGACTCGCGTCGCGCTGCTGTTCGCGCTGGCGCTGGCCGCTCCGATCGGCGAGGCCATCTACAGCGCCGTCGGCACAAACGTCCTTGGGGCCCGCAACATGAACTCCTCCCTGCCCGGCCTCGCGCTCAGCATCGGCACCGTGATCGCCGCCGCTCCGCTCGCCGTGGGCATCGGGGCGGGCGCTCTCGTCTTCGCCGGGTTGGGAGTCGGCGCCGTGAAGACCACGCAGGCTCGGTACGCGCGCGCGGACAACCCGGATATCGCAAGGTTCATCGAGGCGCGTTGGAGTCCGGGCGACGTCGTGGCCGATGCGTCCGTTCAGCCCGTCGTTCCGCTGACGGGCCTGGATACCTACCTGCCGCAGACGCACCGTGAGATTCGGTTTCGACAGCCGGAGGGAGATCCCCCATACACCCTGTTCAATCCGGTACCGAAGACCGGCGAGCAGGCCGCTCAGGCCGCTCGCCTGCCGCCGGGCGCTCGGCTCTTCTTCGTCGTCACGGGCTCCGACACGACCAACCTCGGCGTCGCGACGTCGATTCAGCAGTACAACGCCGGGGTTCGACGGGCGCTGATGCAGCGGCTCCCTTCGGGCTACCGGGTCCTTGACTCGTACTCGGTCGCGGGAGTCCAGCCCCTCGTGGTCTACGAGATCGGGCCGCGCGGCTAGAAGCGCCTCGCGAGCACGACGTTGTGCGCACATAGGCGACGGACCCCCGGCGTGCGCTCGACCAAGCGCTCCAGACGCGCGGTGGCGGGGAGGAGGCGCGGTGGGACGAAGTCGGGAATCAGCCCGAGCTCCGCGACGGCCTCGGGCTCGGCACCGCCGGCCCGCAGGCCGCTGAGGATCTCGTCGACGCCGACGAGGCGCTCTTCACCGATGTCCTGCGGAACGCGGCGCATGATGTAGGGCCAGTAGGGGTTGCGTGGGTTGTGGTCCCAGACGAGGATGAGACCGCCCGGCTTGACGACCCGGACCATCTCGATCAGCGCGGTGCGGACATCGGCCGGCTTGGCGATGTGGTGCAGAGTGGCCACCGTCAGCGCCAGGTCGAACTCCTCGTCTGCGAATGGCATCGAGGTCGCCGATCCGTGCAGGGCTTCAACTCCGGGGCAGCGGCGGCGAAGGACCTCGAGCATTCCCTCCGAGGGGTCGATGCCGGCAACCGCATAACCCTGCTCGGCGAGGCGCTCGGCCAGGGCCCCGGTACCGCAGCCGACGTCGAGGAGCCGCGCCGGCGGTGGGCAGTGCTTGCGCACGTAGGCGGCTCGCTTCCGGAGGTAGTGCTCGACGACGTGCGGTGGCAGGCTCTCGTCGTAGCGCTCGGCGACGTCGTCGAAATTCCGCGTGTCGTGGGAGCGGTGGTCGTGATGCCGATGGGTCTGGCTCATCGGTCGCTCTCGTGGCGGAACGGCTGGGGTCGCGGCAGGGCGCGCGGCGTGCTGCCCCGGAAGCGCAGGATCAGGGCGATCATGCGCAGGCCAAGGGCGAACGCCTTCAGCGGGTGCCCGGTCACCGACGACTTCCCGACCCGCGGCAGGTAGTTCACCGGGATCTCGACGAAGCGCGCGCCCGACGCGATCGTGAGGAGCAGCATCTCCGGGCCGGCGTGGCTGTCGCCCACGCGCATGTTCGCCACCAGGAGGTCGGCCATCGGGCGATCGAACAGGCGATAGGTGCAGCCGACGTCGCTCAGGTGGCTGGTGTTGAACAGGAACTCCACGAGCTTCGCGACGAACCAGTTGCCCCACTTGAGAAACCAGCCCATGTTCGCGCCCGCCCAGATGAGCTCGGGAGTCGTGCGAGTTCCCAGGACGGCGTCGCACTCGCCGCTGTAGGCGAGAAGCTTCACCAGGTCGGACGGCAGGAAGGTGCCGTCGGGCTCCGCGAGCACGATCAGGTCGCTCGTGGCCTCTGAGAGACCGCGCCGCGTGGCGTGGCCATAGCCCTGGTTCGGCTCGCTGACGCAGCGAGCCCGCGTCTTGGCAACCTCCTCGCGGGTGCCCTCCTGGGCGTTGTTGTCCACGACCAGCACCTCGTCGACCCAGCCGGTCTCGAAGAAGCCGTCGATGACCCCGCGAATCGAGTCGCGCTCGGCGTAGGTCATCAGGACCACGGAGACTGTCTGCCCGTTCCACATATCTGCCAGCGCGCCGCGTGAAGCGCGTGGCGGCGAAACTACCGGTTAGGAGCGCTCGAGGATCGACGCGAGGGCCTGGGTCGCGCCGGGATCCAGCAGCGAGCCGGAGACGCTGCGCAGATACGAGGCGACCGTCTCCGCGCGCCGGTCGGGCTCGACTCCGGGCGCCGACAGCGCGGCGTCGCAGCGACAGGCCGCGTGGATGATCCGCGACTCGAGCGGCAGGTCCGCGTTGCTCTCGTAGGGCTCGGCCCAGCGCCGCAGCCATTCGCAGACCTCGTCGGGGATGCCGGCGCCGTGTGCCAGCTGCGCCCCTGTCGACGGGTGCTTGGCGAGGGCGCTTCGCTCGTCGTCGTCGAGCTCCCCCGCGGCCTTCCGCAGCGTCGCGGCGCCGATGTAGACCAGCCCGATGTCGTGGAGCTTGGCCGCCTCGCGGACCGCGTCGGCATGCGTTCGGTCGAGCCCCAGGGTCACCGCGGTCGCGAATGCGTAGGAGCCCGTCGCCTCGGCGTGCTGGCGCGCGCCGGGCACGTGGCGTTCAAGGGCCTCGAGCAGGGCGATGCCGCGCAGCCGCACGACCGCGGACAGCCCGAGCTTTGGCCGGCCGGCGACGGTGCCCTCAGCCGCGGGAGAAGGGCCTGCGCTCGGGGGATCCGAGCTCATCGAGAAGTCGCTCCAGTGCGGCGTCCGCGTTGCGCGGGTCGCCCGCCGTGTGGGCCGCCGTGATCGAAACCGCGGTGCCGAAGCCGCGCTCCGTCAGCTCGATGGCGATCTGGCCTTCGAGCGACGACTGGGCACCGGCGCGCCAGGCGAGGAATCGCTCCGGCTCGCGCCCCGTGACCTCGACCGCGACGGGGGAGACCGAGCCCACCAGGCCGGCCATCCACGCCTCCATGCGGGCGACGTCGTCGGCCAGCTCCCACAGCTCGGGGGCGGACTTCACGAGGGTTCGCTTTGCCTGCGTTTCCATGTCGTCCGCCGGGCTTCAACCCGGCGGCACGGACTCCTGCCGGGGTTACGGTGCTTGCAGGCGCGTGAATCGCGCGCCTGGTAGCCGCGCCGAAGAGGCCCGCGCGCGGTCAAGGTGCTAGAAGAACGCGCCGCCCTGGTATTCGCCGAAGACGTCGCGCATGGCGCCGCAGACCTCGCCGATCGACGCGCGGTCGGCCAGCGCCGCGCGGATGGGATGCAGGAGGTTGCCGTCGCCCTCGGCCACGGCGCGCAGCTCCGCCAGGCGCTGCTCCACCTTCGCCTGGTCGCGATCGGCCTTGAAGGCGGCGAGGCGCTCCTTCTGGCGGCGCTCGGACTCCGGATCGACCCGGAGGATGTCGACGTCGTCGATCGTGTCGGTCACGAACTTGTTGACGCCGACCACGATGTCCTGCCCCGAGCGGTAGCGCTCGTGGTAGGAGGCGGCGGACTCCTCGATCTCGCGCTGGATGAAGTCGAGCGCGTTCACCGAGCCGCCCAGGTCGGCGATCTTGCCCATCAGCTCCTTGGCGCGCAGCTCGATCTCGTCCGTGAGCGACTCGACGAAGTACGAGCCGGCGAAGGGGTCGACGGTGTCGGCGGCGCCCGACTCGTGCGCGATCACCTGCTGCGTTCGCAGGGCGATCCGGGCCGAGCGCTCGGTGGGCAGCGCGAGCGCCTCGTCGAAGCCGTTCGTGTGCAGCGACTGGGTTCCGCCGCACACGGCCGCGAAGCCCTGAAGGGCGACGCGGATGATGTTCACCTCGGGCTGCTGGGCCTGGAGGGTGACCCCGCCCGTCTGGGTGTGGAAGCGGATCGTCTGCGAGCGGGCCTCGGTCGACCCGAACCGCTCGCGCACGATCTCAGCCCACATCCGCCGCACCGCGCGGAACTTGGCGATCTCCTGGAAGACGTTGTTGTGGCAGTTGAAGAAGAAGGCCAGGCGGGGCGCGAAGGCGTCGATGTCGAGACCCCGTTCCAGCGCCGCCTCGACGTAGGCGATCGCGTTCGACAGCGTGATCCCGACCTCCTGGACGGCCGAACAGCCCTTCTCGCGGATGTGGTAGCCGGAGATCGAGATCGTGTTCCACTTGGGCACGCGCTCGGCGCAGTACTCGAAGATGTCGGTGGTGAGGCGCATCGTCGCCTCGGCGGGGTAGATGTAGTTGCCGCGAGCCACGTACTCCTTGAGCACGTCGTTCTGCACGGTGCCCCGCAGCTTGTCGGCCGCCACCCCCTGCTCCTCGCCGACCAGTTCGTAGAGCAGCAGCAGCACGGCCGCCGGGGCGTTGATCGTCATCGACGTCGAGACCTCGTCGAGCGGGATCGCGTCGAAGCAGATCCGCATGTCCTCGATCGTGTCGATCGGGACGCCCGTGCGCCCGACCTCGCCGTCGCAGAGCGGGTCGTCGGAGTCGCGGCCGAGCTGGGTGGGCAGGTCGAACGCCATCGACAGCCCCGTGGAGCCGTGCTCGATCAGGTAGCGGTAGCGCTCGTTCGTGTCCTCGGGGCTCGCGAAGCCCGCGTACTGGCGCATCGTCCAGAGCCGGTCGCGGTACATCCCGTCGTGGATCCCGCGGGTGAACGGGAAGTCGCCGGGCTCGCCGAGGCGCTCGTCGAGGCCGGGACCCACGTCGCCGGGCTCGTACAGCCGCTGAACTTCGATCCCCGAGTCGGTGAACCGCCGCTCGTCGTCCGGGCCCACGAGGGGGGCGATGAAGCGGTCGGTCTCGGTGTCGGGCCGGGTCGCCATGCGCTTCAAGGATATTTGGCCTGAGCCGTGCGGGCGGCGGGCCGCGAACCGTTCGGGAACGAGACGACGCTCCGTCGCCACGGCCTTCGGCGACGGAGCGGGTCCCGTTATCCCGTACCCAGGGGCATCCCAATACCCCCTGGCGTTGTCCTACCCAACCGAGTAGAGAGGAGAGAGACGCGGCTTCATTTCCGCGTTGTATTGGGATAACGGGCGAGGGCCCGAAAAGGTGACAACCAATTTTCGGCCGCCTGCGCTGGGCCGCCGAACGGCGCTCAGACGGCGGCGGCCTGAGCCTGCGCGGCGGCCAGGCCGTGCTTTCGCATCACGCCGAGGGCCCGCGACTGAAGCGTCTTGACGTTGTCCTCGGAGTGGCCGAGAGCGCGCGCGGTCTCGCGGACGCTGAGGTCGAGGAGGAAGCGCAACACGAGAACCTGCTGCTGGGCATCCGGGAGGCGGCTGAAGTCGCGGGCGAGGCTGCGGTCGCTGATCCACTCGGTGATGGGCCGGTCGGGCTTCGCCACCAGCTCCTCCATGCGGCGGTCGAGCTCCTCCGGCCCGACCAGCTGGACGCGGCCGCCACGGCGCATGCTGTCGGTCCCGCAGTTCCGCGCGATCGAGAACAGCCAGCCGCGGAACGGCTGGCGGCGCCGTTCGTAGGAGTCCAGGGCCTCGAGGGCGTTCACGAAGGTCTGCTGCGTCGCGTCCTCGGCCTCGTGGCCGTCGCGCAGCATCGCGCGCAGATAGGAGTAGACGCGTTCGAAGTAGCGCGAGTAGATCGTGGCGAAGCCGGCGTCCTCGCCTCCCTGGATGCGGGTGACGAGCCGGGCGGTGTCGACGTCCTCGAGGGCGAGTGAGCTGGGCTCGAAGCGCTCCTGGAAGACGATGAGCTCACGGTGCGCGCCCGCGAACCGGGGGAGGGCGGGGATCTCGGCGGGGGCGCGGGTGCCCCTGCGGTCGGCGACGCGGCGGCCCTCGGCGTTGCGGATGCGGCGGCGCTCGGCCTCGGTCGGGGGCCCTTCGTCGGCCGTGCGGCGCTCGGGCTCGGCGCGCCGGTCGCGGCGGCGGCGCTCGACGATGACCTCCAGGTCGTCGAGATCCGAGAAGTGCTCGCGCAGGCGGTCGTGCAGTTCGAACGCGAGCCCGGCCGGCAGCACGCAGTACAGAACGCGGCGGGTCTCCGCCGTCTCGTCCCTACCCCGGCTCCTCGTCTCCTCGTTCATCGCGCCATCCATGCGAGCCTCGGGTGTCGTTCCTCCGGCCGGGGACGTTAGCGCCTGCGCGCGCGATCGCAAGCTCGGCGGCGTGCTGCATGGCCACTGCCGGCGCGGGATACGTGTACGGCGCCGCCGCGCCATCAGCGGGCCGTCGCAGCTCGCCGGCGACCACTCCGCGCAGGGCGCGGGCGATCGCATCGGGGTCGCCGGCGTCGACCACCGCGGCGCCGAGCTCGCCCGCGACCCGGCCGGCCTCCGTGCCCGCGGCGAGCGCGAGGATCGGCCGTCCGGCGGCGATGTACTCGAACAGCTTGTAGTTGAGGAGCTGCGATCGCGTCGGGTGCGCGATCAGAAGCAGCGCGTCGCCGAAGGCCTGAAGCGCCAGCGCGTCCTCGCGCGCGACGGAGCCGAGCAGGCGGATGCGCGCGGGTTCGACGTTGCGGCGAAACAGCCGGCTCTCGGCCTCCGTCACCGGCCCCGCGACCACCAGCTCGAGCCTGCCGGCCGCGTCGGGGTCCTCGTGGGCCAGGCGGGCGAGCCCCTCGACCAGCGCCGCCGGGTCGCGCCCGTAGCTGCCGAAGCGTCCCGTGTAGACCAGCGAGATCCGGTCCGGGTCGAGGTCGGGGGCCTGCAGCGAGGCGCCTTCGGCCGGCGGGGGCGGGGGATCCCAGCCGTTGGAGATCACCAGCGGCTGCGCGATCTCGCGGGACCGGAGGTCGGCGGCGGCGGGCTCCGAGACGCAGACGACCACGTCGGCCGCGCTCAGCGTGTTGCGCTCCATGCGGGCGTCGGCGCGCCGCTGCGCGCCCGTCGGGAACTCGGGACGCAGGGGCTCGAACGTCCATGCGTCGCGCACGTCGGCCACCCACGGCACGCCCCTGCGGCGCAGGGCGCGGCCGACGAAATGAGCGGACTCGGGTGGCGAGGTCGTGATCACGCAGTCGAAGGGCCGCCGGCGGTGCAGGGCCAGCGCCCGGCGGCGGGCAAACGGCGCCCAGGCGAGCGCGAGGGGCTCGGGGACGATCACCCGGCTGAGCACGTGCGGGTCACCACCGTAGGTATCGGCGTCGTAGAGCGCGTCGATCCGGCGGCGGCCGTGCAGGCGCGCGCGCCAGCGCTGCGCGTCGGCGGTCCTCTCGACGCCAGGCTCCTCGCTCTCGCCGTATGCCGAGGTGGTCAGCACGGTCACGTCGTGGCCAAGGCGGCGGAGGTGCCGGGCCATCGAGGCGGGCCGGGCCGCCCCGGTGTCGCGACACGGCGGGTAGAAGTAGGCGACCAGGAGAATCCTCATCGGCGCGCTCGCCTGCGGGCGATGGCCTGCTCGTAGGCGCCGTCCATGCGGTCCAGAAGCGCGGGCCAGGCCCATTCGCGCTCGGCCTTTGCCCTTCCCGCAGCGCCCATTTCCCGGCGCCCGTCCGCGCCAATCTCGCCCATGCGCCCGATCGCCGCCGCCACCGCCGCGGGGTCGGCGGGCGGCGCCAGCAGCCCGGTGGCGCCGTCGTCGACCACGGCGCGCACCCCCGGGTACTCGGAGGCGATCGCGGGCAGGCCCGCAGCCATCGCCTCGATCAGCACGATGCCGAACGATTCCGGCGGCTCGGTGGTGAGCAGCAGGAAGTCCGCCGCGCGCAGCACCGGCGGCAGCTCGGCGTGGGAGACCGCGCCCAGGAAGTGGACCCGCTCGCTCACGCCGGCGGCCGCCGCCCGGTCGCGGAAGCCCTGCTCGAGCTCGCCGCCTCCCGCGACGATCATGTGCGCGTCCTCGGCCTCCGGGCGGGCGAAGGCGTCGATGGCAACGTCGAGGCGCTTGAAGTGGTGGGCGCGATCGAGCGTCGCGACGAATGCGGCCGTCAGCGCGCCGGCGGGGATGCCCAGGCGCTCGCGAAGCCCCTCGTCGGGGCCGGGGGAGAATGCCTGCGTATCGACGCCGTTCGGCATCTCCACGAGGCGCTCGGGCTCGCGCCGGCCCAGCCGCGCGAGGTACGGAACGGATTCGGCGTGGTCGGGCGAGAGCACGCAGACCCTGTCGGCGGCGCGGATCAGGGCCGGGCTGACGGTGCGCTCGTAGAGGCCGAAGAGCGGCCCGCGAAGGCCGTCGCCCACCAGGCGGTTCTTGTAGTGGACGAGGAGAGCCTGCTTGCGGCGGCGGCGGGCCAGGCGCGCGAGCAGCGTCAGCTCCGAGCCGAAGATGAACGGGTAGTGGATGTGGATCACGTCGAAGCCCTCGAGGGTCGCGAGGCGCGGGATCAGCGGCGCGTTGCCGATCGCGGCGAGCGGATCGATGCGGTGGACGACCACGTCGCCGGGGTCCGGAGCCTCCCCGGGGGCCGGCGCGGTGAAGACCTCGACGTGGTGGCCGCGCTCGGCCTGCCCCCGCGCGAAGCGAAAGCACGTGTTGCCCGCCCCGCCCGGATAGGGGGGAAAGGTCGCGGTCAGATGCGCAATCCGGAACAGGGCAAAGAAGCTAGACCACGGCGCGCAGCGCCCGTCGCGGACGAGGGCTTGACTACTCGCCGGCGCCGACGAGGCGCTCGACGCCGCTGTGCTCGAGCGTCAGCCGCAGGCCCTCGCGCAGCTCGACCTCGGGCTCCCAGCCGAGGAGCTCCCTGGCGCGGGTGGTCTCCGGCTGACGCACCTGCGGGTCGTCCGTCGGCAACGCTTCGTAGACGATCTCCGAGCGCGATTCGGTTACCTCGATCACGACCTGGGCGAGCTCGAGGAGGGTGAACTCGTCGGGGTTGCCGATGTTGACCGGATCGTGAACGTCGGACTCGGCCATCGCGACGTAGCCACGGATCTGGTCGTCGACGTAGCAGAAGCTGCGCGTCTGGCTGCCGTCGCCGAACACGGTGAGCGGCTTGTCCTGGAGCGCCTGGCGCAGGAAGGTGGGGATCGCGCGGCCGTCGTGCGGGCGCATGCGCGAGCCGTAGGTGTTGAAGGTGCGAACGATGCCCGTGTTGACGCCCTGCTGGCGGTGGTAGGCCATGGTCAGCGCCTCGGCGTAGCGCTTGGCCTCGTCGTAGACGCCGCGAGGGCCGATCGGGTTGACGTGGCCCCAATAGCTCTCGGGCTGGGGGTGGACCTGCGGGTCGCCGTAGACCTCCGAGGTCGACGCCAGCACGAACCGCGCCCGGTGCTTCTTCGCGAGCCCGAGCATGTGGTGGGTGCCGTAGGAGCCGACCTTCAGCGTGTGCAGCGGCAGGCGCAGGTAGTCGATCGGGCTCGCGGGCGAGGCGAGGTGGTAGACGAAGTCGACGTCCCCCTCGACGAACAGCGGCTCGGTGAGGTCGTGCTGGATGAAGGTGAAGCGCTCGCCGTCGATGTGCTCGATGTTCTGCAGCGAGCCGGTGTCGAGGTTGTCGACGCAGAGCACGCGGTGACCGTCCCCAAGGAGGCGGTCGCAAAGGTGCGAGCCCAGAAAGCCCGCGCCACCGGTGATAAGGCAGGTGCTCATCCTTGGTTCCCCGCGGGGCAGGATAGCCGGGGCAGGGAGGGCCGGGTCGGGGTTCTCCTTCGCGTGCAAGCCGCCGCCGAGGTACGCCACCGCGCCGCCGCCGACCTCTTCGCCTCGCACGCCGGCGTCATCCGCGCCGCCGCCAGACGGGTGTCGCTGTGCGCCGACGACGCCGACGACGCCTGCCAGCGCGCGCTGCTCATCCTCCTGACCAAGGCGCCGGAGCTGCCCAAGCCCGCGCTGCTGGCCTGGATGCGCACGGTCACCCGCCGCGAGGCGCTTGCCGTGAGGCGCAATCGCGAGCGGCTGCTCGCCGGCGGGGGAGAGGACGCCCTGGACTACATCGCCTCGGAGCGCCCGGCCACCAGCGAGCGGGTCGAGCGCCGCGCCGAGGCGCTCGAGCGCCTGCGGGCGCTGGTGGGCCTCAAGCCGGACGAGCGCCGCGCGATCGTCCTGCAGGCCCGCGGCTACTCCTACGCGGAGATCCAGACGATCACGGGGTGGACCCACACGAAGGTCAACCGCTGTCTGGCCGAGGGCCGGGCGCGGCTTCGGGCGTAGGTACCGCGTCGTGGACGCGATCCGCTACCCATATCCGCGTTTCGCGTCCATCGCGGCTTCGGCCCTGAGGGCTAGCCCTTCGGCGCCAGGCCTGGGGCGAAGTCCTTGAAGCGCTTGGCGTTCAGGATCTTGCGGAGAGCGTGCTTCGCCCTCGGGTAGTTGCCGATGTCGTACGTGCTTCCCGGCGCGGTGGAGCGGTAGTAGATCGCCATCCGCACGGCCTTGTGGCGACGCTCCCAGTGGAACAGCCAGTGGGTGAAGCGGGCGTGGGGGTCGCTGTCCCACGGCCCGTACTCGCCCACCACGAACGGAAACCCGCGGTAGGAGCGCTGGAAGCGGCGGAGCGCCGTCTTGATGTGGGGCGATGCGAACTTCGAGTAGATGTCGGCGCCGACCCAGTCGACGTAGCGCCGGCCCGGCCAGTACCGGCGCGGGGCGTTGGCGCCGATGGCGGGGCTGGAGATCGTCTGCGGGTTCCAGATGAACGCCACGCGCGGGTGGTGGAGCTTGTGATGGTGGACGTTCTCGTCGCGGTAGATCGTGCCCAGGTTCGATCTGGCGCGCAGCAGTCGCGGCATGTGGAGCGCCCGAAGGCGGGCATTGATCGACGGGATCGTGCCGCCGCGGACGATGATCGCCATCCGCCGCCAGGCGGCCTTGAACTGCTTCGTGGAGTGGGCGGGCCGCGCTGAGCCGTCGGAGTTGAACGCGCTGTAGGGATTCCACGAGCCGTTCATCTCGGCCATGGGCCGGAGGTAGACCGTCTGACGGTACTGCGAGATCGACTGGTTGATCCGCAGCAGGTAGTGGTCGCCGAAGCCCTGCGCGATCTGGCGCGGGGTGATGATCTCCGAGCCGCCGCCGGGGGCGGTCGAGAGGCTCAGCACGCCCCGGGCCCGCTCGCGATGCCAGCGGCGAAGCGCGCCGGTTGAGAGCGGCGTGTTCCAGTTGTAGAAGTCCTCGACCACCGCGGGGTGGGCGTGGACCTGGAGCGCGAAGCGCCGGACTCCTTTGACCCCCTCCGTCGTCTCCGAAACCCCGTGGTAGATCCGCCCGTGGTGCGGAGCGAACGCGCGCGGGCTGTACGGGGTCCGGCGGTGGTGGCGATGCCGATGATGGTGGTGATGCCGATGGCGCCCGTGGTGGTGATGATGGGGCGTGCCGATGCCGCCGGTGCCCGCGAACGCGGTCGTGCCCAGCCACAGCGAGCCGGCGAGGACGGCCAGCGCCGCCGCGAGCCGGATCGCGGCGCTCCTTCGGTGATCGCGATCGCTCATTCCCGCATCATCGATTTCACCAAGGACTGGGCCGGGGCGATCTCGCCCCCCGGTCGTTGCAAGCGCGTTCGCACGAACGCGTGCTCAGCCGTGGCGGTGGTGGTGCTTGCCGGGACGAAGCTCCGGCGCGTACTGGAGGAACTTGTGCGAGTCGAGGAGCTTGGAGAGCTGGTGGCGCGCGCCGGGGTAGTTCGAGACGTCGAAGGGGCTGTCGGGAACCGTCGAGCGGTAGTAGTTGAGCATCCGCACCCTGTCGTTTCTCTCGGCCCAGCGGAACAGCCAGTGCACGAACTTGCCCCTGGTGTCGTTGTCCCAGGGCCCGTACTCGCCGAGGGCGAAGGGGAAGTGGCGGTAGTGGTTCTGGAACTGCTGGAGGGCGGACTTCACGCCGGCGGTCGCGAACTTCGAGTAGATGTCGGCGCCGACCCAGTCGACGTAGCTGCGGCCGGGCCAGTAGTGCGAGGGCGAGTTGGCGGTCTGCGGCGGGTTGGAGATCGTCTGCGGGTTCCAGATGAACGCGACCTTGGGATGCGCGAGCTTGCCGTGGATGTGGTTGCGGGCGTAGACGCCGGCGGTGTCGGACTTCGCGCGCAGCATTCGCGGCAGGCCGAGCTTCTGAAGCTTGGCGTTGATGGTCTTCACCGAGCCCCCGCGCACGATCGTCACGATCCGGCGCCAGGCCGCGACGAACTGCTTGGTCGAGTGGCCGGGACGCGCCGAGCCGTCGGCGTTGAAGGCCCCGTAGGGGTTCCAGTAGCCGTTCATCTCCGGGAACAGCCGGATGTAGACGACCTGCTTGGAGTTGGCGATCGACTGGTTGTCGCGCACCAGGTAGTGGTCGCCCTTGCCCTGAGCGATCTGGTGTGGGGTGATGACCTCCGGACCGCCACCCGGGGCGGTGGACAGGCTCAGCACGCCGCGCGCATGCTCCTGGTGCCAGCGCTGGAGCGCGCCGGTCTCCAGCGGGGTGTCCCACTGGTAGAAGTCCTCGACCACGGCGGGGTGGGCGCCGACCTGGTTCGCGAAGTGCCTGACGTCCTTCACGCCCTTCGTGTTCTCGGTGACGCCGTGGAAGATGTGGCCGTTGGGCGGCAGGTACGCCTGCGGCCTGTAGCCGTGATGATGGTGGTGATGGTGCCGCGCGTGATGGTGGCCGTGGCTGCCGGCGAAGGCGGTGGAGCCGAGGCCGGCCCCGAGGCACAGCACGAGCGCGAAGACGGCCGCCGCCATCGCGGCTGTCCCTTCTCGTGTTGTGCGGCCTTGCCTGCATCGTCCGCTCGCCGAGATTGATCGGCTCACTGGACGGATCGGGCTTTCTCGCCGCGGACTTGAGCTATGGGCGCCTAGGAGGACGACCCTTCGGCAGTGAGCCGAAAGCGGCGCGGGTCCTCGCCCTCGACCTCCTCGGCATCCCCTCGAAGCGAGAGATGGTCGATGTAGGCGAGCGCGAGCTGCAGGCCCCACGCCGCGGTGGCGGGGTTCAGGTTCTCGGGCCCGATCATCGCGCCGACGACCTCGAACGCGGTCCGGGGATCATCGCCGGCGAGGGCCTTGCGAACCCGGCCCATCTGCTCGTAGACCTGCACTCGGTTGGCCGCGACCTTGGCGCGCGCGTCGCGGAACGGCCGCCCGTGCCCCGCCAGGCACAGGCCCACGTCGAGCTTCTCGACGGTGTCGAGGCTCTTGAGGAACTCGCTGACCGGATCGGCGGTGTGCCCGTAGTCGAAGAACACGGAGACGCGGCCCAGCAGGTGGTCGCCCGAGATCAGCAGCCGGCGCTCCGGTTGGTGCAGGACCACGTGGGAGGGCGCATGGCCCGGCGTCTCGTAGACGTCCCAGAGGCCCAGGTCGGTCTCGACCTGAACCCCGGGCACCAGCTCGCGGTCGGGCGGCACGAGCCGGGCGATCCCGGTGCTCGTCCCGCCCCGGCGCTCCATGTAGCGCTTGAGGGCCTTCATCGGCACGCCGCTTTGGCGCGCGACCTCGAGGCGGCGCTCCATGGCGGCCTCGGGGTTCTCGGCCATGCCGCGCACGTGGGTCCAGCGCGGGTGAATCCACACCTCGGCGCCCGAGGCGTCGGCGATCGGGCCGGCAAGCCCGTAGTGGTCGGAGTGGGCGTGGGTGCAGACGATCAGGCGCACGTCGGTGAGCTCGAAGCCCACCTGCGCCAGCGCCATCTCCAGGCCGCGCGTGCCGTCGTCGCCGGCGTAGCCCGTGTCGAAGAGGACGATGCCGCCGTCGTGGGCGACGGCCCACGCGTTGCCGTGCGGAACGCCGGGCCACGGGAGCGGCAGGCGAAGGCGCCAGACCCCCGGCAGAACGCGCTCTCCGCGCGGCAGCTCCTTCCGCTCGCCGGGGCTCATCGCTCCCATCCTGCCACGGAAGCGGAGGGGGAGGGATTCGAACCCTCGAAGGACCCGAGGGCCCTTAACGGCTTTCAAGGCCGCCGCATTCAACCGCTCTGCCACCCCTCCGTGAGCCTGCTCACACTAATCGCGGAGGCGGCTTGCGGGAACCGGGCAGTGGGTAGTTTCGCCCACGGGGTATTGGGACGCCAGAAGTTCGATGAGGTCACGGGCGAGCCGCTGCCGGAGGAGGAGGGGCCCTCGACCGCTGGCCGGATCGCGCGCGCCGCGCTTCTCGCCGCCGCGATCGTCGTCGGAATCGTCCTGCTGACGAGCGGCCACGACTACACGGTCACCGCCGACTTCCAGAACGCCTCGCAGCTCGTCAACGGGAACCTCGTGACCGTCGGGGGCGCCAAGGTCGGGACGGTCAAGTCGATCGACCTGGGCCCCCACGGCGACGCCCTGGTCGAGTTCACCGTCGACTCCGACTTCGCCCCGCTTCCGGATGGCACCACGGCCCAGATACGCGAGGGCTCGCTGTCGGCGATCGCCGGGCGGACCGTGGCGCTGACGATCCCGCCGAGCACGCCCAACGCGAGCTCGCCTGGCATCCCGGACGGTGGGTCGATCCCGCTGAGCCAGACGACGTCGGCCGTCGACCTCGACCAGGTCTTCAACACCCTCTCGCCGAAGACGATCAACGACTTCAAGCACGTCATCCAGGGCTTCGACATCTCCTACTCGGGGGTCGGCGCCAAGGCGAACGAGGGCCTCAAATACACCAACCCCTTCCTGTCGACCACCAGAAGGGTCTTCGACGAGCTCACCCTCGACACCCCGACCTTCGAGCGCCTGCTCGTCGACACCTCCAACCTCTCCGGGGCGCTGGCCGAGCGAGCCCCCGACCTCTCGCTTCTGACCCACAACCTGAACCTGATGATGGGCGCGCTGGCCTCCCAGAAGACGGCGCTCGCCGAGACGATCGCAAAGCTGCCGTCGTTTCTTCGCCAGGCCAACACCACCTTCGTCAACCTGAGAGCGGCGCTTGACGACGTCACCCCGCTCGTCGACGCCTCAAAGCCCGTCGCCGATCGCCTGCGCCCCTTCTTCAAGCAGTTTCGCGGCGCCGCCCGTGACGCGGTGCCGACGATCCGAAGCCTCGATGCGATCGTCTCGCGCTCCGGGCCCCAGAACGACCTCACCGAGCTGACCCGCGACGCCGTCCCGCTCGCGCGGGCCGGCGTCGGCTCCGGCTCCCCGGACTGCGGTCAGAACCCCGCCACCGACTACAGCGCCGCCGCCGACGGCGACTTCACCCAGGGAGCGCTCGGCGAGTCGACCTGCGCGCTCACCAACGGCCTGCCCGCCCTCGTCTTCTTTCGCCCCTACACACCCGAGCTGGTGGGGTGGTTCAACGACTTCGGGCCGGCATCCGGCTTCACGGATGCCAACGGAGGAGTGGGGAGGATCGCCACGACCGTCAACACCTTCTCCCTCTCCACCTCCGGCGCCCCCCAGCTCCCGCTGCTCGACCCCCTCGGCACCACCCAGGACCTCACCGACCTGCTCAACAACCCCAGCCTCGGCTTCACCACCCAGCAGTTCGCCCGCTGCCCGGGAGCCCTCGAGCGTGACCGCGGCGACGGCTCCAACCCCTTCACCGACTCCGGCAACCTGACCGCCGGCTCGACCGGCTGCGATCCCAGCAACGGTCCGACGGGCAAGTAGCCGCGCTCGTCTAGTCTCGGCGCGTGGCCGCGCAGTGGCGAAACTGGACCGGCGACCAGGCCTGCACTCCGGCCTCAATGGAGCATCCCGCGACCCGCGAGCAGGTCGCCGAGGCGCTCGCCCGCGCCCGCAAGGCGGGCCGGCGCGTGCGCGCCGTGGGCTCCGGCCACTCCTTCACGGAGGCGGCTCTCACCGATGGGACGATGCTCTCGCTGGAGCGCATGGACCATGTGCTGGAGGCCGACCGCTCCAGCGGGCTCGTGCGCGTGGAGGCCGGGATCAGCCTGCGCAAGCTCGGCGAGGAGCTGTGGGCGCTGGGCCTGGCGATGGAGAACCTCGGCGACATCAACGTACAGTCGCTCGCGGGCGCGATCTCGACCGCAACGCACGGCACCGGCTCGGCGCTGCGAAACATCTCGGCGCAGGTGGAGGCGATCGAGCTGGTCACCGCGTCGGGCGAGGCGGTGGAGCTGACGTCCGCCGACGGCGACGACTTCCGCGCCGCCCGGGTCTCGCTCGGCGCGCTTGGCGTGATCACGGCGATCACGCTGCGGACCGTCCCCGCCTTCACCCTGCACCGCCTCGACGAGCCGCGGCCGCTCGCAGGCGTGCTCGACGGCCTCGACCAGCTCGCCGCGGCCAACGACCACTTCGAGTTCTTCGTCTTCCCGCACACGGAGGAGAAGGCGCTCGTGATCGAGCGCAACCGCACCGACGAGCCCGAGCAGCCGCGCGGGCGCCTGCAGACCTGGCTCAGCGACGTGGTGATGGAGAACACCGCCGTCGACCTGCTCTCGCGCGCCGGCAGGCGCTTCCCATCGGTGAACACGCGGCTCACCGGCCTGGCCAGCCGATTGCTGTCGCGCAGCGAGCGAACGGATCGCAGCTACCGGATCTTCGCCTCGGAGCGGCGGGTGAGGTTCACGGAGATGGAGTACGCCGTGCCCCGCGAGCACGGCCCCGAGGCGCTTCGTCAGGTGCTGGGCATGATCCGCGAGCGGCGGATCAACGTCTTCTTCCCCATCGAGTTCCGCGTGGTCGCCGGCGACGACGCGCTCATCAGCCCCACCCACGAGCAGGACTCCTGCTACATCGCCGTCCACCAGTACCGCGGGATGGAGTGGCGCGACTACTTCCAGCGGGTCGACGACATCATGCGCTCCTTCGGCGGACGCCCCCACTGGGGCAAGCGCCACTTCCAGGACGCGCGCTCGCTGGCCCAGGTCCACCCGCGCCTCGGCGACTTCCAGGCGATTCGCGACCGGCTCGACCCGCAGCGCCTGTTCGCCAACGAGTACACCGAGCGGGTGCTCGGTCCCTGACCTACAGGAACGCCTGACCCTCGCCGCGGTAGGTGGGCACCTCGTCGACGATCTCGTTGCCCTTGATCAGCAGCAGCGAGTTGAAGTGCTCGCACATCTCGCCGGCCTTGGCGTGGCGCATGTAGACGCGGTCGCCGATGCGGACCTTCTTGGCGGCGGTGCCGAGCAGGGGCGTCTGCACCTCGCCCGCTCCCTCCTGGAGGTCGAGCGCGAGGCCGGGCGGCAGGTACGGCACCGGAAGGCGGTCGAGGCCCGGCGCGCCCGAGGCGAGGTAGCCCCCGCCCAGGGCGGTGACGATGCCGGGGCCGGGCCTGCGGACCACCGGCAGCGCGAAGAACGCAGCGGGGGCCAGGTCGAGCGATCGGTACGTGTCGAACAGCGCGGGCGCGTAGAGGCCGGAGCCCGCGGTGAGCTCGGTCACCACGCCCGCGGCCGCGGTGCGGGCCAGGCTGCCGGTGCCACCGCCGTTGACGAACCCGGGCTCGGCGACCTCGCGGATGGCGGCGACGATCTCGGGCAGCCGCTCGGACAGCTCGCGCTCCGAGCGCGATTGCATGGCGCGAATCGCGGCGCTTCGCACCGGGTGCCCGGGGACGCTGTCGCCCACGCCGGCGATCTGCCCCTCGTAGGCCATCAGGCCCGCGAGCCTCGTGCCCGGACGGCCGATCGACCTCGGTCGCCAGGCGCTTCGCCTGCGCGGGCCAGTGGAGGGGCGAGCGCTTGGGCCCGATGCGCGCCAGGCGCCCGCGGCCGGGCCAGTAGCCCGCGTCGACGTCGACCGCCACCCCCAGCTGCGCGGGCCCGGCGCCAATCGTCGACTCGATCAGGTCGAGGTGCGCGACGTGATCGACCATCGGGATCGGCGCCCGCCCCGGCGCCGTCGCCGCGAGCTTGACCAGCTCGCCGATGGCGTCGCGGTCGGCCGTCGGGTAGGCGACGACGATGTCGTCGAAGCCCTGCGAGCTCAGCCACAGCGCCTCGGGCAGCGTGTAGGCGAGGACGCCGTGGAAGCCCTCCATGCCGAGCGCCGTGCGCAGCAGCGAGACGCATCGCACCGACTTGGACGCGACTCGGACGGGCAGCGAGCCGGCCTGGGCGCTCATGGCGCGGGCGTTTGCCTCGAGCGCGTCGAGGTCCACGAACGCGAACGGGGCCGGCCTGGCGCCGAAGATCGTCTCGTAGCGCGCGTAGAGCGCCTCCGCCCGTGTGTCGGTGACGCCGTCGCTCAACTCGCGCCGAGCGTATCTAGAATCGAATCGCCGGCCGCGCGAGCGGCCCGCAACCCCGGAGAGGTGGCCGAGTGGCTGAAGGCACTCGCCTGCTAAGCGAGTAGGGGGCGACAAGCTCTCTCGAGGGTTCGAATCCCTCCCTCTCCGCTGACTTCCAGGCGACCCCGGCGGGCCGGGGGCGGTCAGTCCGCGCCGTCGTCCGGCGCCGGATGCGACGCGTCACGGACGATCAGGACCGAGCAGGGCGCGCCGTGTGCCACCCGCTCGCTCACGCTGCCGAGGGAGCGCAGCCCCGTAACCCCGCGACTGCCCATCACGATCAGCGCGGCCCGCTCCTGCGTCGCGACCTCGGCGATGACGTCGGCGGCGTCGCCCTCACGCACCACGACCCGGCCGGCGCCGGACGCTTCCCTGGCGGCTTCGGCTGCCGCGCCGGCCTCGTCGCCGGCGCCCACCGCCAGCACGGTGACCTCCGCCCCAGCGCGTTCGCCGAGGTCGCGTGCCATCGCGGCGGCCTCCTGCGCGGACGGCGAGCCGTCGGTGGGGTGGAGGATCGCGCCCGGGAAGCCGTCGGGCGCGGCTCGGCCGACGAGGACGGAGCAGGGCGCGTAGTGGACGACGCCGGTGGCCACGCTCCCCAGCGCCACTCCGGCGACGCGGGAGCGTCCGGTCATGCCGACGGCGATCAGGTCCGCCTCGTGGCGGGCGGCGACCTGGAGGATGGCGGCGAGCTCCGGGCCGCGAACCACGGTCGTCTCGGCCGCGGGAATCGCCGCCCGCGCCCCCTCGAGCGCCTCGACGGCCGTGTCGCGGAGCTGCTTGGCAAACGTCGTCGCCTGGAGGCCGGCATGCATCGCAAGGCTTGGGTCCCATGCCGACGCGCACAGGAATGCCGCGTCGTCGCCCGCGAGCGCGTGGGCCTGGTTGGCAGCCTCGAGCGCCTCGGGCGAGCCGTCGACCGCGCAGACGACGCGGCGCATGCCGGTCACGCCGGTCCCGTTGATGACTTCGATGCGGAGCCCGATCTCATCGGGCACAGCATCCCACCTCGGCGAGGCTCAGGAACCCTGGCCGAAGTCGTCGAGGTCGACCGTGGTCGACGAGCCCAGGGCGGAGTCGTTGTAGGTCTCGGTGAGCCGGAAGCGGCGCAGATAGCCGGAGGAATCGACCCACGCCTCCACGCGCGGCGGGTGATCCTCGAACGTCCTCATGTCCACGTTCAGGTCGCTCAGGCCCGCGAGCGCCTCGTCGGTGTGCTGCGGAAGGCGCGCCGGGGCGATCGTGCCGGAGTAGTACGACGTCTCCACGCCGTCGATCAGCTCGGGTCCGACCAGCCGGGTGTCGCTCGTCATGCGCAGGTCGTCGAGCGCGGCGGCGTCGCCCATGCCGCCCACTCCTCCCGGGGCCAGGTAGCCCTGCGAGGGCGTGCTCGTCTGCCCGGTCATGACCGACTGCGAATCGGCCACCGCCTGCCAGTGAAAGCCGGCCGCCACGGAGCGATCGAGCGCAGCGGCGGGCTCCGAAATCCGTGCGGGGTCTCGGCCGGGTGTGATCGCCAGGCCGACCGCGAGGAGCGCGATCGCGCCGACGACCGTGGCCAGTGGCCACCTGCCTTTCCCTGCCGTTCATGTCAATCCCTGGCTCGACAGGAAGGGTGGGCATCTTTAGACGACGCGCGAAAAACAGGTCGCCCGTTGACGGCGCGGGTATGCTTTCGAGCACCGGGCGGTGGGCCCGGTTTCAAGGGATGACGCGCGCGACGAGGACACTCCTGGGGGCCCTGGCCATTGCCGTCGTCGCGGGCGCGGCCATCGCCTCTGGCGCGTCGGCGAACGACCGTTTCCTCCTCGACAAGAAGGCGGAGACCCCGGGCCACGTCGTCCTGAAGGGCAACGGCACCGCGTACGTCGCCTGGTCGCACGCGGGCGGCAAGCACGCCGACCACGCCGAGTTCTGCAAGATCCCCAAGGGGGGAAAGTGCAAGGACGCGATGAAGCTGCCGTTGCCCAGTGGCAACGCGGTCACCGAGTCGGTTGCCGGTGCCTTCCCGCTGATCGACGGGGACACCCTCTACGTCGTCGCCCCGCGTTACGTCGATAACGACGTCGTCATCTGGCAGTCGTCCAACGGTGGCCAGTCCTTCTCTTCGCCAACCGTGCTGACAGGCGGCTACTCGAACAAGACCGATCCCACCGACGTGATCCTCGATCAGGTGGTCCTGCTGATCGGAGCACACAATCCGGGTCTCGGGTTCAGCTACACGGGCATCGCCAACGGGGGCTACACCTTTGGGGCAACCCAGGGGAGCGTCCAGGGGGCAAGCCTGGTCGCCGACCCCTCCATCGCCAACCTCTACGAGGCCTACTGGACGCAGAAGAAGAAGTATTCGGTCCACTACTTCACGGTTCCCGGAGTCGCGTCCACGGACACACAATGGACGGGCCCCATTGCGGTCTCGAAGGGCTACGGAGGCGAGCTGACCAGCGGCTCGAACGGGAACTTCATCGTCACGCAGGACTACACGGGCGGCAAGTACCCCAAGGCGGTGCGGGTGAGGGGGATCGACGGCTCGGATGTGGGCCCGGCGACCACCCTCGCCAAGGACAAGAAGATCGACCTGTTAGCCACCGGCGACATCTCCGAGGCGCCGAATGGGCACGTCGCGGTCGCCTGGCCGCTCGAGAAGCGCAGCGGCAAGATGGTGCTGCGGCTCTTCGAGTCGAACAACGGCAAGCACTTCGGCAAGGCGACGCCCATCGCCCATCTGGGCAACGCCTTCGGAATCGGCGACAACCTCCAGCTCGCCTACGGCAGCGGCGGCAGCGGCGTCACGACCTTCCTCAACGGCTCGGGTCTGCACCTGGCCGACCTGAAGAAGCTCAAGTAGCGCCCGCCGGCGCGGCCGTCAGATCATCTGATTCAGGTGAGGCGGGCGCCTCGCCACCCGCCGATGCTGCCGGGGCAGCCTCTTTTCAGGGTGCAATCAAACGACCCGCCCGCGCCCACCGGCGCGGGCCAACGAAAGGGGACCTCATGAGAGGTGTCGGTTCAGCGATTTTCGCCGCAATTCTGCTCACGGTGGCGGGGACGATCAACTTCGTCTATGGCATCGGGGCCATCAGCAACGCGAATTTCTTCAACGGCAACTCGTACGTGGTTGCGAACCTCCATACGTGGGGTTGGATCACCCTCCTCATCGGAGTCGTCCAGTTCACCGCCGGGCTCTCGCTCATGGGTGGGCGCCCCTACGGCCGGATCGTCGGGATCGCCGCGGCGACGGTCGGCGCAGTCGAAGCGCTGTTCTCGGTCGGTGGGCACGAACCCGTTCTGGGCGCTCGGCGTCTTCGCGATCTGCCTGATCGTCATCCACGGCCTGGTCGTCCTCGGCGAGCCGGAGCGACCCGGCGGTGTGGGCTGACCGGCCCTAGCCGCTGAGCGGGGCAGCAACGCCCCGAAGCGCGTTCATGGCGCGCCGGCCCCCGCGGCCGGCGCGCCTTCTCTTTGCGCCCCGGGCTGGACCGTGGGGATCCGGCCGCTGAAGAACAGCGCGACCAGGCTGAAGAGGGCGAGCACCGAGAGCGCAGTTCGCAGCCCGGCGAGCCTGGCCGTCTCGTTCTCGTCGACAATGGCGTCGGCGGTGCCCGGCGACACGTGGGCATCGTCGAGGGCGCTCTTCAGCTGCGAGTCCGAGATGAACGGCGCACCGCCGGCGAGCTGCGTGGAGGCCTCGGCGACGACTCGGTCGGGGACGGCCGGGTTCTGCTCGATCCCCGTGAGGAACGACGATGTCAGCGCGGCGATCACGATCGCGCCCGTGAGAGCCGTGCCGACGGAGATGCCCAGGTTGGTGATGGTGTTCTGAAGCCCTCCCACCGCGCTGCTCTGCTCGTCGGGAACCGACGAGACGGTGACGCTGCCGAGCTGCGAGGCGAGGGCCCCGACTCCCAGGCCGGCGAGCAGCATGGGCCAGGTCGTCACATCGGCTCCGGCTCCGGAGTCGAGGGCGGCCACCAGCACCACCAGGGCGACGAACAGCACCGCGAAGCCGAGCCGGACGACGCGTCGTGGCGACACGTCGGGAAACACCTTGGGAATGCCGGCCGCTGCCAGCAGGAGGGTGGCCGAGAGGGGCAGCAGTCGCACCCCGGTGTCGATCGCGGAGAGCCCCAGGGCGACCGAGAGGAACAGCGGGACCGCGAAGAACAGGCCTCCCTGGACGAAGTACTGGAAGAAGAACGACGTGAGCCCGCCGCGAAGGACGGGCTTGCGCAGGATGGTGGGATCGAGCAGGGGCTCGGCACCGCGCTCCATGCGGCGGTTCTCCCATTCGAAGAACAGGTACAGCGTCGCCACACCGCCGAGCATCAGCCAGATGGTCGGTGAGAGGCCGAACCACTCGGGCGCCCCGGGCTTGGGCTGGACGATGCCCCACGTGCCCGACTTCAGGATCCCCAGCACCACCAGGGCGAGCCCGGTCGCCGACAGGGCGGTGCCCACGAGGTCGAGTCGCACGGTCCCCTCGGTCGGCTCCTCCTCCATCCGCCGAGCGAAGAGGAGGATTCCCGCCACCACCACGACCTCGCCCGCGAACACGTAGCGCCAGGACAGGTAGGTGGTGCAGAGGCCACCGATGATCGGCCCGACGGCGACCGCGATCGCGGCGGCGGAGGCGACCAGCCCGTAGGCGCGCGGCCGCTCGCCCTGCGCGAAGTTCGACGCCACCAGCGCGACGATGGCGGGCAGGATCAGCGCCGCCCCGAGCCCCTCGAGTCCGGACCAGCCGATGAGCAGCACCGTGAGGTTGGGCGAGAGCGCGGTCACGAACGAACCGGCGCCGTAGATCACGCAGCCAATCGCGAAGGCGCGCTTGCGACCGATGATCTGACCGATCTTGCCGCCGGTGATCATGAATGCGGCCATCACCAGCGTGTAGAGGGTGATCGCCGTCTGGATCCCGGTGATCGTCGTGCCCAGGTCGTCGGCGACCGTCGCCATCGACACGTTCATGACCGAGCTGTCGAGCATCATCAGGAACTGGCCCGAGCAGAGGATGAACAGGACGATGCTTGCGGCCTTCGACGCCTTGCCTGACATTCGACGACCATAAGGCCTACAGCGACCGGTTCAGGGAAGGACCCCGCGAATTCACCCCATACAGATGACAGCGCGGGAACGCCCGATCGGAAGGATCGCCCGGTGAACCTCGTCGAGCCGGCCGCCGGATGGAGCCCCAAGCGCTCCGACGGAGCCGGCCCGTTCACCAGCCGGGTGGTCTGGCGGCTGCCAGGGGGCGGCGAGGCCAGCTGGGAGTCGCGCGCCGCCCGCAAGCGCGGCGCCATGTCGGTGTCCGGCCCCACAGGCGAGGCAGCCGCCCTTCGGCACGCCGTGCCGGCCATCGCGCGGCGGCTGCGACGGCTGAACTGGGTGGCGGCCGGCGCCTTCACGATCGGCGGCTCGCTGTTCGCGCTGGGCGCCTGGATCGCGCAGATCGGCTCGGGCGACGCGACGACGGCGGCGAGCGTCTACTTCGTCGGCGGCATCTTCTTCAGCGTCGGGGGTTACGCGTCGCTGCTCGGAGCGATCAACGCTCCGCGCCGGGTGGGCGCGCATGGGGCTCTCGACCTGGAGCCCTGGCGCTGGTGGAGCTACGAGCCGCAGCGGATCGACTGGCTCGGGACGTTCGTGCTCTTCGCCGGAACCCTGGCCTTCGGCATCAGCCTGGCCCACTCGTTCCTGCAGGGCCTCAGCGCGCAGCAGGTGAACCGGATGATCTGGGCGCCGGAGATGGTGGGGTGCATCCTGTTCCTGATCTCCGGTCACCTGGGCATGGTCGAGATCGGCCACCGATTCCTTCCCGTCTTCCGCCCCCGGGATCTCGGCTGGTGGATCGTCGCGATCAACCAGGTGGGCTCGATCCTCTTCATGGTCTCGGCCCTCGCGGCGTTCACCATGCCAGCGACGGACAGCCTGGTCAACGTCTCGGTGGCGAACTGGGGGACGCTCCTCGGCGCCCTGTGCTTCGCGATCGGCGGAGTGATGCAGGGCTTCGACCGCCCGCCGGCGCCGGACGGCTAGGTCAGGTCGCGGCGGTGGAGGCAGCGGGCGAGGGATCCGCCGTCTCGACGGGCCCGGCCTGCGGCAGGGCAATCGTCACGAGGTACGCCACGACGACGCCGACGATCACCAGCGGGGTGGATCCGGGCCCGGACTGGGAGATGAGCAGGGTGGCGACGACGATGCCCGACAGCGGGAGCTTGAGCACGGCCGCCAGCCCGGCGCCCATCCCCACGGCGACCGCGGGCGTCAGGTCGAATCCGGGCAGGTGCGAGGCCAGAACGCCGCCGGCGGCGCCCAGGAAGATGGCCGGGAACACCGGGCCACCCCGGAAGCTGCCCAGCGACAGGCCATAGGCCGCCCCCTTGAAGGCGAGCAGCAGCAGGAGCGCGCCGACCGACCAGGTCCCGGCGCCGGAGACGAACCCCGGAAGCGCCTCCTGCCCCGAGAACAGCACGTTGTAGACGCTCTCGTCCGCCGCGCCGTGAAACGCGATCGCGAGGCCGCCTACCAGCAGGCCCACGACGGGCAGGACCACGAACGGCCGCCGGGTCGAGAACCGCAGCGTCTCGCGAGCCAGCCGGAAGATTGCCCAGGCGAGCACGGCCAGGCCCGCGGCGAGGAGGATCGACCAGCCGAAGTCAGCCACGTCGGGCCGGTCAAATGCGGGAAGCGGCAGGGCGCCGAGCGCGTAGGCGGAGTTGCTGAGGCCGGTCCACGAGCCGAGGCCGAGTGAGACGAGCGATCCGATGCCGGCGGCGAGGAGCCCCGGCACCAGGACGAGCGGAAGCTTCGGGCCGCCCAGGCCGATCGCCTCGATCAGGATCACGGCCGCGATCAATGGGTTGCCGAAGATCAGCGAGAGGGCCGAGAACGACCCGGCCGCGGCGAGCACCATGCCAACCTCCGACGGGGCATCCCGGCGCACGGTCCTGATCATGAGCAGGCCCAGGCCTCCTCCCAGCGCCAGCAGGGGAGCCTCCGGGCCGAGGACAACGCCAAGGCCGACGCCCGCGACTCCTGCGAGCATCACGCCGGGCAGGTCCACCGGCTCGGTCGAGGAGGCGTTCAGCCCGTATGCGGGGATGTGGCCGCCGCCACCGGGGAGCCTGACGATCGCGAAGGCGACGATGACACCGGCGATCGCCAGCACCGGCAGCGACCACCAAAGCGGCGCCCCGCCGTCGAAGCCGACGTCGCCGGGCAGGTCGGTGTAGATCCACGTGCGCAGGTGGCTCTCGAGCTCCAGGAACCCCCAGGAGGCGAGCGAGACCACCACGCCCACGATCGCGGCCAGCACGAGCAGCACGACGAACTGCCGGCTGCGCATCATCGCGGCCGGGTCCAGCCCCTGGCCCTCCGGAGCGGGTTCAGGCACTCGGCACCGTCCTCGCCACGGGCATCACCAATTGACGATTCCGCGAACGATCAGCAGCACGCCGAACACGGCGCCGGTGATGAGCGCCGCGCGCCCTCCGTTTCGCGTGAGCCAACCGTTGAATCGCCCAACCGCGGCCGCCGTCGCCTCCGGCTTCACCACATATCCCAGGGTCGGGATCTCGCACAGCAACAGCATGATCGCGTTGAAGGCGAGAACGCACAGAACCGTGACGGCAGTCGGGAGGCCCTGGTCGCTCAGCGCCGCCATTCCGGCGATCTGCGACCCGCCGGGAAAGCTCAGCACGGTGCCGACCACGAAGGTGCTCCGTGCTGAGCCCTTGCTCAGCTGTTGGCGCCATTTCGGCTCGGGCTTGTCCTTCGACTTCTCGGCCCGGCGCGCGCTCCAGGCCCGGCGCCGCGCGTCGCGGCCCGTGCCGATGACGACGACGACAACCAGGAGCAGGACGCCGAGGGTGATGTTCAGGGCCGGGTCGACGGAGTGCTTCGACGTGTCCGCCGCGCCCGAGTCGTTCAGGGAGAAGGCCAGGAGCAGGCCGAATGCGGTGCTCGTCATCCACGCGCCGGCGAGGTAGCCCGCCAGCAGGCGCTTGGGCCTGTCCAACGTGAGCATGATCGTTACGGCCGCCAGCAGGCTGGGGTAGAGCGCGGCGGTTAGGGCGAAGAAAAAGACGCGATCCACGCGCCGGCCTCCTGGTGTCTGGGACAGGGCCCGGAAAGCGACGAGCCGTTTCCCGGTCCGGCGAGGGTATGCGGTCGAGCGGGAATCCGAATCACCCAATGCGGATGAGGATGGAAGCCCTGCGGGGCGGCAGTGTGGGTGGGGGATGAGCACCAAACGGCGACGCTCGTGGTTGTCGGAGGCCGAGCGTTTGGACATGGCGGTCTACGCGGCGATCGCCGGCACGAGGACGCCGTCCATCGACAAATCGCTCAGCCGCCTGTCGCGGGCGGCCGACTATTCGCGGCTCTCCATCGCCGCGGCGGCGGTGCTCGCTCTGGCCGGAGGCCCGCGCGGGCGCATGGCGGCGGCGACCGGGCTCGCCTCCGTGGGGGTGACGTCGGGCGTCCTCAACCTCGCGGTCAAGCCGCTTGCCCGGCGCCGGCGTCCCGACCGCGCGGGAAGGCGCGTGCCCCTGGCGCGCCACGTGCCGATGCCCACCTCGAGGTCGTTCCCCTCAGGGCATTCCGCGGCTGCGTTTGCCTTTGCGACCGGGGTGGGCCACGTGTTGCCGGCCCCGGCGGCGCCGCTGCGGGTACTGGCTGCGCTCGTTGCGTACTCGCGAATCCACACGGGGGTGCACTACCCCGGAGACGTCTTCGCGGGGTCGGTCATCGGCGGGGCGCTGGCCCAGGTCACGGCCGAGCTGGTGGAGTCTCGGTGGCGACTTCCCCCAGCACCAAGTTGAGCCGGATTCCCGGAGTGCTGGCGCTGGCCGGCTATCAGCGCGCCTGGCTTCGCAGCGACATCGTCGCGGGCCTGGTGCTCAGCAGCCTGCTGGTCCCGCAGGGGATGGCGTACGCGCAGCTCGCGGGGCTGCCCGCCGCCACCGGCCTGTACACCAGCGTCCTCTGCCTGATCGGATACGCCGCTTTCGGCCCCTCGCGAATCCTCGTGCTGGGGCCGGACTCGTCGCTTGGCCCGATGATCGCGGCGACGATCCTGCCGATTGCCGGATCCGGGGGAAGCCCCGAGCGCGCGGTCGAGCTGGCGTCGATGCTCGCCCTGCTGGTCGGAGCGATCACGATTGCAGCGGGGACGGTGAAGCTCGGGTTCATCGCGGACCTGCTCTCGAAGCCGACGCAGATCGGCTACATGAACGGCCTGGCCCTGACGATCCTGGTCGGCCAGCTGCCGAAGCTCTTCGGCTTCTCGACCGACGCGAACGGGCTGATCGACGAGACCCGGGCGTTCGTGAGCGGCCTGTTCGCGGGCGACACGGTGGGAGCTGCCGTCCTCGTGGGCCTGGTGAGCCTGGCGCTGATCCTCGCCTTCCAGCAATGGTGGTCGCGGATTCCCGGCGTTCTGGTCGCGGTCGTCGCGTCCATCGCCGCTGCGGCTGCGCTTGGGCTCTCCGATCACGGGGTCTCGCTCGTCGGAGCGCTGCCCCAGGGATTTCCCGCGCCGGCCGTGCCGGCGCCACTCTCGGACATGCCGCTTCTCGTCGCGGGCGCGCTCGGGATCGCGCTCGTCTCCCTGACCGACACCATCTCCACCGCATCGTCGTTCGCCAGCCGCACGGGCCAGGAGGTGAACGGTGACGGCGAGATGATCGGGATCGGCGCCGCGAACGTCGCGGCGTCCTTCTTCCAGGGATTCCCGGTGAGCACCAGCGGGTCGCGGACCGCGGTGGCCGAGCAGGCGGGGGCCAAGACCCAGCTCACGGGCCTGGTCGGCGCCGCCGCGATCGTCGTAATGCTCGTGGCGGCGCCGGGCCTCCTGCGAAACCTCCCGCAGTCCACCCTGGCGGCGGTCGTGATCGCAGCATCCCTGTCGCTCGCGGACCCCGGCGGGACCGTGCGCCTGTGGCGTCAGCGCCGAACCGAGTTCTCGCTCTCGATGACCGCCTTCGCGGGCGTGGCCCTGCTGGGCGTGCTGCCGGGGATCGCGGTCGCCGTGGCGCTCTCGATCCTGAACGTCTTCCGGCGGTCCTGGTGGCCGTACCAGACCACGCTCGGCCAGGTCCCGGGGATGGCCGGCTACCACGACAGCAGCCTCCACCCCGACGCCCAGGAGATCCCTGGCCTGGTGATCGTTCGCTTCGACGCCCCGCTGTTCTTCGCGAACTCCCGGACCTTCCGGGACCAGTTGCGGCGCATCGCCCGGGCGGAGCCCACTCCGAGCTGGATCGTGATCGCCGCCGAGCCGATCACCGATGTCGACACCACCGCGGCCGACATGCTCTCCGATCTCGACAGGGAGCTGAACGACGCGGGCATCTCGGTCGTCTTCGCCGAGCTCAAGAGCCCGGTCCGCGCGAAGCTCGAGCGCTACGAGCTCATCGGTCCCCTGGATCCCGAGCACTTCTTCCCGACGCTCGAGGGAGCGGTCGAGGCATATCGCCGGGAGGGGGGAGCGACCTGACCTAGCCGCCGAGGGCGATGCGCGCCAGCGCGGAGATCGTGCCCCGTGCGCTCTCGGGAAGCGCGGCCGACGGCGACACTCCGGGATGCCGGCGGGCGATTCGCACGCGCAGGGCGCCGGGGCGCGAGCGGAAGCGCAGGGGCGGCTCGAGCTGGGCCGCCTCGCCGTCGATGCCGGCTGCGATCGGGCGATCGGACCTGATCTCGAACGTCGGCGCCGACCATGTCAGCAACCCCTGACGCGAGGACGCGCCGTTCCCGTGCGAGGTCACGGCGACCCCCACGACCCCCGCATCCAGTCGCGGGCGAGTTCCGGACCCGAGAGCCCTGCCCAGGCGGTAGGGGTCGTTCGACACGAGCATCACGTCCGCGGAGGTGTGCTCGTCGCCGTCGGGGCCCGCCCAGCGCAGGTCGAGGGCCTCGCCCTTCGGGCCCAGGACCGCCGGGGCCGTCTGCGCGAGCGTGCGCAGCTTCGCGTCCCTGTACTCGTCCTTCTGGACCGCCTCGGCGTAGACGCCCAGCGAGACGTTGTTGACGAACACGCGCCCGTTCACCTCGGCGAGGTCGACGCGGCGCTCGCCGCCGTCGACGAACGCGTCGAGAGCGCCGACGACGTCGTTGCGGTCAACGCCGAGATCCAGCGCGAAGTGGTTGCGGGTGCCGGCCGGGATGCATGCGTAGGCCAGGTCGTGATCGGCAGCGATCGCCGCGACGATGGCCTGGGTGCCGTCGCCGCCGGCCACAGCGATCGCGTCGGCCCCACCCGCGATGGCGTCTCTGACCAGCACCAGCAGGTCGTCGCCCTGCCGGAGCTCGATCGGCTCGATCCCGCGGGCGCGCGCCTCGTCGGCCAGATGGAACCGCTCGGCCTTGCCGCCGCCCGACTTCGGGTTGTAGATGAGCACGGGGCGCTTGGGTGGTTCGACCGGGGGCAGGGCGGCGGAGTGCGTGAAGGCGACGCGGGCGAGTTGAACGGAGGCAAGGAACGCCGCAACGATCAGCAGGTTCACGACCGGCGGGCCCTCGAACGCGGCCAGTGCGACCGCGCCAATCGCAAGCAGCACCGCTGCCGCGAGCGCCACGTCACGGACCAACCCCGTCCGCACGAGCCCCCACCACCCGATCAGGGCCCCGGCGACGAGGCACGCCAGCACGGTCAGCCCGCGCGGGAAGTGCTTCACGGTGACGATCACGGCGAGGATGACGGCCGCGGCGAGCAGCGCGAGCGAGGCTGCGGCGGCATAGCGTCTCATTGCCCCATCCAAGCGCGGGCTCGGCGAAGCGTCATCACCCGAACCGGGCGACGTTGGCCTGAATCACCTCATGCGGATGAGGATGCGGGGTGCCCCCGGAGGGATCCTTGTGCCGTCAGGACGAGCGAGAGAGCGAGTGCGATGACCACCACCAAGAAGCCGGCGGGCAAGAAGAGCGGCGCCGCGAATGGCGGCTCGCCCCTGCCCCACCTCTCGGTCGCCGAGCGGGTCGCCCGCGGCAAGGCGGCGCGCGCCGAGGTACCGCGTCAAAGCCACGCGGCTTTCACGCCTGCGCCAGATCGCAGCGATCCGGTCGAGGTCCTGGAGCGCCAGGCGACCACGCGCGTGCCCGAGCTGGTCCCGATTCGCTACGGGCGGATGCTGGTCTCGCCCTTCACCTTCTACCGCGGCGCGGCCCTGATCATGGCCGGCGACCTGGCGACGACGCCGCGCTCTGGCCTCAACGTCCAGTGCTGCGGCGATGCGCACCTCTCGAACTTCGGGGTGTTCGCCTCTCCCGAGCGCCGGCTGGTCTTCGACCTCAACGACTTCGACGAGACGCTCCCGGGCCCGTGGGAGTGGGACGTCAAGCGCCTCGCCGTGAGCATGCTGATCGCGGCGGTCAACAACGGCTACGCCGTCAAGGACCAGGAGCGGGTCGTCCTGGACACGGTCGAGGAGTACCGGACGGCGATGCGGGGCTTCGCCGGCATGAACAACCTCGACGTCTGGTACGCGCACCTGGACATCGAGACGGTCGTCGAGGAGATGCGCTCGCAGTTTCAGAGCAAGGCGGTGAAGCGAACCGAGAAGGCTCTCGCCAAGGCGCGCACGAAGGACAGCATGTTCGCTTTCTCCAAGCTCACGGAGGAGGTCGACGGCCGGGTGCGCATCGTCGACCAGGCGCCGCTGATCGTGCCTCTCGACAGGCTCCTGGCCGAGGACGGCGGCGAGGGTGGCCTGTCCTTCGACGGCCTCCACGATCTGGTTCGTGCCTATCGCGAATCGCTGGAGCCCGACCGGCGGGTGCTCCTCGAGAACTTCGAGCTGGTCGACTTCGCCAGGAAGGTCGTGGGCGTGGGCAGCGTCGGGACGCGCGCCTGGATCGCACTGTTCCTCGGACGCGACGGAAAAGATCCGCTCTTCCTGCAGATGAAGGAGGCCGAGGCCTCGGTGCTCGAGGGCTTCCTCGGCCCCAGCGAGTTCTCGAACCACGGGGAGAGGGTCGTGGTCGGGCAGCGGCTGATGCAGGCCACCAGCGACATCTTCCTCGGGTGGCTGCACGTCGAGGCCGGGCTCGACGGCAGGTCGCGCGACTTCTACGGCCGCCAGCTCAAGGACTGGAAGGGCTCGGCGGAGATCGAGCAGATGGACGTCAGAGGGATGTCCGCGTACGGGAAGCTCTGCGGATGGACGCTGGCACGGGCACACGCCCGCTCCGGCGACCGCATCGCGATCGCGGCCTATCTCGGCGGCGGCAGCAGCTTCGACCGGGCCATCGTGGAGTTCTCGCAGGCGTACGCCGAGCAGAACGAGTCCGATTACAAGGCACTGACGGCGGCGGTCGAGGCCGGCTCGGTGGCCGTCGAGGAGGGCCTCTGAGGGCGGTGCGCCCTCGGCTCGACCGCTGAAGGAGGGCAGCCGGAGCCGGATCTCGGCTGGAAAACGGTCCCGCACAGCCACGGGAGGGTGGTACGACCATCCCCGCTGGATGGGAGGCCCACCACCTTGTCTTTGCCGTCCACGACGGCCACCCTTTGGGCATGACCGGGGTCATCAAGCCGCTGGGGCAGGTCGTCCCCATGGCGCCCATCGCTCGCGCACCGCGTCCACGGCCCGTCCTGCCCGACCCCAAGTACCGCACACCGGTGCTGCGCGCCGAGCCCGTTCAGCGCTCCGAGCTCCTCGAGCGGCTCGACGACTCCCGGGCGCAGCCGCTGGTGCTCGTGACCGCCCCGGCGGGCTACGGGAAGACGACCCTGCTCGCGGAGTGGGCAGAGCGCGGAGGTCGCCCGTTTGCGTGGGTCAACCTCGACCCAGGCGACGGGGACTCGAGGCGCCTCGGCAGGGCGATCCTGACCGGGCTCGAGCGGGCGGGGGTCGACCCCGGGCGCCCAGGCCACGGATTCGCCCTCGTCCTCGACGATGCGCATCTGGTGCCCGCCGGCGTGCTCGAGGCTGGGCTGCTCGAGATCCTTGGGTGGATCCCCCCGGGCTCGCAGGTGGCGGTCGCGTCGCGACGGGAGCCTCGCCTCCCGCTCGGCGCGATGCGGGGGGGACGGCTGGTCTGCGAGCTGCAGACGGCAGACCTCTCGATGTCGGACGTCGAAGGCTCGGCGCTCTTGCGGAAGGCCGGTCTCGACGCGGGCTTCACGGCCGTGAAGGATCTCGTCGGTAAGACCGAGGGCTGGCCCGTCCTGCTCGAGCTGGCGGCCCGCTCGGCGGCCCCGGGAAGTGGCGCACAGGAGGGCATCGCCGGTGACGACCATCTGATCGCCGACTACTTCCGCTCGGAGGTGCTGGGCTCGATGTCACGAGCCACTAAGCGTTTCCTCGTGCGAACCTCCGTCCTCGACCGGTTGTCGGGCCCGCTCTGCGACGCCGTCCTGGAGCGCACCCGTTCGGCCGCCCTGCTTGCCCGGATGGTCGGCGAGAACGTGCCGGTCACCCCGATCGACCGCCACCGGGAGTGGTACCGGCTGCACGGGATGTTCAGGGAGATGTTGCTGTCCGAGCTTCGGCGATCGGATCCCGAGGCTCTGCCGGGCCTTCACCGGCGGGCAGGCGACTGGCACAAGCGCCGGGGCGACATCGAGCAGGCCATCGAGCACGCCCACCGAGCCGGCGACGTCGAGCGCGTCGGCGCCCTGCTGTGGCCGAACCTCGGCGACTACCTGGGCAAGGGCCGGCACGAGGTCGTTGCGCGATGGGTCGCCGGCGTCGGGCCCGACGAGGCCGTGGGGTCTTCGTCGTTCGCGCTTGCCGCTGCGCACAGCCAGCTCGCGTCCGGCGAGATCGTGTTGGCCGAGCACTGGGCCAGGGCGGCCGCGGCGTCGCCCTCCGCCCGTAGCTCGCGCGGCTCGAGGACGGAGGAGGCGGGGGCGCTCATCGTCGACGCTTGGGCAGGTAGGTCGGGCATCGCGCAGATGGGCAAGGACGCGGCTCGCGCGTACCGGCTGCTGCCCGACGTCAGTCGCTGGCGGGCGGTCTGTTGCTTTCTCTCGGGAACCGCCGCCCTGTTTGCCGGTGACCACGCGAATGCCCGCGCCCGCCTGGAGCATGGCGCCGCACGCGGCCTGGCCACAGCCCCCGACGCAGCCACGCTGTGCCTGGCGCAGCTCGCGGTCGTCGCGATGGAGGCCGGAGACGACCAGGACGCCGGCGATCTGGCGCGGCAGGCGATCGAGACGGCGGCGAGGCACGACCTGAGCGCAACGTCGATCGCAGTGTTCGCCGCCGCCGCCGCTGCTGCTGTGGCGGGTAGCGGGCACCGCCTGGACGAGGCCAAGGCGGCGGCCTTGCGGTGCGGCGCTCGGGCCGCTGCGCTCGAGGGGTCGGCGCCGTGGTTTGCGGCCGAGACGAAGATCCTGCATGCGCGGAGCTCGCTGGCGCTCGGGCTGTTCGTCGACGCGCGCGAGCAGCTTGCCGGCGCGGCGCGGATCGCGCGCAGGATGCCCGACGCCGCGGTCTTCACGCCCTGGTTCGACCGGGCGTGGGAGCAGTTCGACGACCGCGCCGAGAACGCGCTGATCGGGGTCGCGACGCTGACGGCCGCGGAGCTGCGCGTCCTGCGGTTCCTGCCCACGCACTACGCCTTCCACGAGATCGCGACGCAGCTCCACGTCTCCTCGAATACCGTCAAGACCCATGTCCATGCCGTGTACCGCAAGCTCGACGCCTCATCGCGCTCCGAAGCGGTGGCCAACGCGACGCGCGCCGGGCTCCTCGGCTCGTGACCCACATGGACCCCGCCACCAAAACGACGACGGGGTTGTCCGCACCCGGCGCCCGGGTGTGCCGGCACCGGGCCATTGACGGGCCGGCTGGCTTGTCAAGCAATCCTGTAAGGCCCATGCTGGTGCGATGACGGGCGAAGCAGCGAACCCGCACCGCCACCGGACCCTGACGGGCACGCTCTTCGTGCTCGCCACCGTGATCGGCGTCTTCGCCGTGCTGGCAGTATGGGTCAACCGGCAGGCCCTGAACACAGACAACTGGACCACCACCAGCACGAAGCTGCTGGCGGACCCAGAGATCCAGGACGCCGTCGGGGCGTTCGCCGTGCGCGAGCTGTTCGACTCGGGCGTGCCGCAGGCCAAGGTCGAGGCGTTGCTGCCGCCGAAGCTCGAGCCGCTGGCCGGCCCCGCCACCGCGGGCCTTCAGCAGATCGCGGGGCAGCTCGCTCCCAAGGTCGTTGCAGCGCCCAGGTTCCAGGCGGCCTGGCAGGCAGCCAACCGCGCCGCCCACGCCAACTTCCTCGAGATCGTCAACGGGGGCGGCTCGGTTGCGAGCACGGAGGGAGGCGTGGTCAGCCTCAACCTGCACGAGCTGGTGTCCGAGCTGGGTGGCGCCCTGGGCCTGCAGGCGCAGGTCGCAGCGATTCAGTCGAAGGTGCGGGCGAAGGCGGGGGCCATCCGCGGCGCCGCTGCGCAGAAGGGAATCAAGCTGCCTCCCTCCAGCGGCGAGCTCGTGATCATGCGCGCGTCCCAGCTCGGCGCGGCCCAGGACGTCGCCGGTGCGATCAAGGGCCTTGCCCTGGTTCTCCCCATCCTCGCCTTCGCGCTGTTCGCGCTCGCCGTCTGGTTTTCGCGCGGTCGCCGCATGAAGGCGCTGCGGACCGTGGGCTGGTGCTTCGTCGGCATCGGGGTGTTCGTGCTCATCGTCCGGCGCGTCGTCGGCAACGAGGTGGTCAACACCCTCGTCGTGAACCCGGAGAACAAGACCGCGGCTCACGACGTCTGGACCACGGCCACCACCCTTCTGCACGACATCGCCGTCGCGCTGGTCGCCTACGGACTGGTCTTCGTCGCGGCTGCGTGGCTCGGAGGCAAGACCCGTCTGGCCCGTGCCGCCCGGCGCGGGCTCGCCCCGACGCTGCGCGACAGCCCCGCCACCGGCTACATCGTCGCCTACGCCGTGCTGCTGCTCGTCGTCCTCTGGGGCCCGACGCCGGCCACGCGCCAGCTCGGCTACATCATCGTCTTTGCGGCCCTCCTGACCTTGGGGGTCTACCAATTGCGCCGCCTGACGGCCCAGGAGTTCCCGGACGCGCAGGCCGGGGACGCCATGCACGCGCTGCGCGACTGGTACGCGGAGCGCCGGCACCCGGAGCCGACCGCTGCGGCGCCGGCGTCCCCCGTTCCCACCGCCGTCAGTCACGTGGAGGAGCTCGAGCGCCTGGTGAAGCTGCACGATGCCGGAGCGCTCACCGACTCCGAGTTCGTTACCGAAAAGGAACTGGTAGTTCACGGCTCATAGCCGCCGCGCGCGTGAAGCGCGGGCCCGTACGCCATACGCTCCTCATGTGACCCTGCGCGTCGTGATCGCCGAGGACAGCTTCCTCATCCGCGAGAGCCTCACCCAGCTCCTCGAGGCGGCCGAAGAGGTCGAGCTCGTCGGTGTATGCGAGGACAGCCCCTCGTTGGCGGAGGCGATCTCCAGGGAGTCTCCCGACGTGGTGGTCAGCGACATCCGCATGCCCCCGTTCCGCGAACGGGAGGGCATTCAGGTCGCATCCGAGCTGCGCCAGAGCGACCCCGACGTGGGGGTCGTGATCCTCAGCCAGTACGCGGACCCGGGCCTCGCGCTCGAGCTGTTCGAGCAGGGGTCCGAGGGACGGGCCTATCTGCTCAAGGAGCGCGTGGGCGATGCCGGCGAGCTCGTGCAGGCCATCGCGGCGGTCGCGGATCGCCGCTCCGTGGTCGACCCCAAGATCATCGACATGCTGATCGCCGAGCGCTCGCGCGCCGTCCGACTCGCCGCTCGACGAGCTCACACCCCGCGAGCGCGAGGTACTCGCCGAGCTGGCCACCGGCAAGAGCAACGCCGCGATCGGCGAGGCGCTCTTCCTGACCAAGCGGGCGGTCGAGAAGCACATCAACGCGATCTTCATGAAGCTCAACCTCCGCGAGTCCCAGGAGACGAGCCGGCGGGTCAAGGCGGCGTTGATATTTCTGGCCGGGAATGCTCCGCCCCGGGAGCATCTTGAAGAGCCAGATCGCCCAGCTCCCTCCGCAGGGCCGAAATGATCGCAAGCTCCGGGGCCGCGGACTCGATCAGGTCGACGGACTCCCGGTAGTGCTCGGTCATGCCGGCGACGGTGATGCCCATCCGCTCCTCGATCGACCCGCTGTCGAGCCCGAGCCCGGCGCGAAGGCCGCGGATGTCCGAGAGCTTGTCGGCGGCGAAGACCGTCAGGGCATCGGGCCCCGCCGCCTCGACCTGTTTCCGAAGGGCAGCCTTCCGCTCGGAGAATGATGCGATCGACTCATCCTCGGAGAGCGCGAGGACCACCTCGGTGACCTCGTCCCCCATTTCCTGCCGCAGTCGCTGCGGCGTCAGCGTGCCGCGCTCGACCGAGTCGTGCAGGAGCCCCGCGGCGACGAGCTCGTCGCGCTCGCCCTCGTCGTGGAGCGTGACCGCGACCTCCAGCACGTGGTCCAGGAACAGCGCCCGGTCGGTGGCCCGCCGTTGGGAGCCGTGCGCCTCCTTCGCCAGGGCGAATGCGCTCGCGACCTGCGCCGATTGGGAGATCCATTCCTGGGGGTTCGTGTGCAACCTCGTCCTTGGGGCAGCCATCTTCCATTCCGACGGTGTTCGCGACATCACCCGTTTCGGTGGATGCGCAGGCGCCGAATGGGTTCGAAGCTGCGTACGCAGAGGAACGCCGACGAGCCCGAAGGAGGGCCAATCATGAGTGCAGTGCAACCGGATACGCATCAGACGCTTTCAGGCGTCGCAACGGGGGACGTCAGCCTCCTCGAGGAGGCAATGGGCCTGCGCGAGGCAGCGGTCGAGAGCAGCGCGCTCGACTCCCGGACCTTCGCGCTGGTGAAGATCGCCGCCCTGATCGCCCTCGACGCGCCGCCGGCCTCGTACGCCTGGCAGGTCGCGAACGCCCTCGGCGAGGGCGCGAGCCCGGAGGACATCCTCGCCGTTCTCGGAGCCGTCGCTCCCCAGGTCGGCGGGCCGCGGGTCGTCGCCGCAGCGCCGGAGATCATGCTCGCGCTCGGACTGGCGCTTCCCGACGGCATGGAGGACTGACATGCCCCTGATGCGTCGCCGCCCGCTTCTGCGCGCCGCCGCCGTGGGTGGGGGCGCCTACGTCGCCGGGCAAGCATCGGGCCCAGAGCCAGCAGCGCGAGGCCGACCAGGAGCAGCGTCTCGAGGCCGTCGAGGGCCAGCAGCAGGCGCCGCCCCCAGCCGCGGCTCCGCCGGCCGCACCCGCGGCCCCGAGCAGCCCGGGCATGAGCTCGGAGACTCTGGAGAAGCTCGCGGAGCTCGGCAAGCTCCACGAGCAGGGGATCCTCACCGACGAGGAGTTCGCGCAGCAAAAGCAGCGACTGCTCGCGGTCTGAGCGCCGGCCCGCGAACGAGGAGGAGGACGAGGACCCGGTGCCCAGCCTGCCGTCTCGTCGCCCGAGGTCGTTGCTCCCGCCGCCGGCGCGCGCGCTCGAGGAGCGCATCCGCGCCGGCGGCAGGTGGGCGGTGCTGGGCGCCGTCGACGGAACGCTCGCCGCATGCGATTCGGCGCTACGCTCGGAGCTCGCGTCCGAGGTGCTCGCCCGGGTCTCGGGCAGCCCGCTCGTCGACGATGTCTTCGATCACGTCATCCGCCGGGCGCTGGACTCGCCCGAGGCGGAGCGGCTCGTCGCCCAGGTGGTCGACAGCCCCGTGTTCGAGACGGCCGTGGCGCGGCTCATCGAAAACGACGGGCTGTGGCTGCTCGTCGAGCAGATCGCGCAGAGCCCGGCCGTGACCGCCGCGATCAGCCAGCAGGGGGTCGGCTTTGCCAATCAGATGGCGGGCGTGGTGCGCGAGCACTCCCAGTCGGCGGACGACCGGCTCGAGCGGCTGGCCAGGCGCCTTTCGCGGCGCGGTCGCGACGAGCCGGGCCCTGCCGGCGAAAGGCCTGCTCTGGAGCCGTGACGGAGCCGGCGATCGAGCAGCCCGCGAGCGCGGGCTACGCCGGGGTGGTCACGAGGACGATTGCGCTCGCGATCGACGCGCTCATGATCAACGCCGCCGCGCTCGCGGTGACGGCCGCGGTGCTCCTGGTCAAGTCGATATTCGTCGAAGCCCAGCGGCCACCAGACGGTCCTCGCGGTCATCGGCGCGCTCGTCTTCTTCATCTGGGTGACCGGCTACTTCGTCGTCTTCTGGACCACCACCGGCCAGACCCCCGGCAGCCGCGTGATGCGCATCCGGGTGCTGCGCGAGGACGGCGATCACCTGCGGTGGTTCCGCGCGCTGGTTCGGCTGGGCGGCATGGTGATCTCGCTGCCCCTCTTCTGGGGCTACCTCCCGATTCTCACGTCCACGCGGCGCAGGGGGGTGCCCGACGTCCTGGCGGGAACGGTCGTCGTGGTCACCGGCGACGGACCGGATGGGCTCGCCGGGAAGCTCAGCTGAGCGGGATCGATCCCATCAAGGTTGTGCCGCAGCCCGCAGCCGAGCGAATAGTCAGCGTGCCGCCGACGACGGCGAGGCGATCCTGGAGGCTCCCCAGGCCGGTCCCGCATGGCGTCGCCTGGACATCGAAGCCGCAGCCATCGTCGTTGATCGCGAACTTCAGCCGTCCTCCCTCTTCCCAGACGGAAATCAACACGTTCGTCACGCCGCGGGCGTGCTTGGCGGCGTTCTGCAGGCCTTCCGAGCAGGAGAAGTAGACGGATTTCTCGATCTCTTGCGGGTAGCGGCGCAGGTCTTCCGCGTGCACGATCGCCGGCACCGCCGCGCCGCGGCTCATCCCCAGCAGGGCATCCCGCAGGCCCGTGCGATCCAGCATCGGCGGGTAGATGCCGGCGGCGAAGGCGCGAACGTCGTCGATGGTCGCGTCGATGTCCTGGCTCAGCGCGCGGATCACCGCCGCGCCGGAGGGGTCGCTCTCGTCGAATCGCCCCGCTGCCGCGCCCAGCTTGATCCGGACCCCGATGAGCCTTTGCTGGGCGCCGTCGTGGAGGTCGCGCTCGATCTTCCGGCGCTCGCGATCCTCCGCCGAGACTCCCCGCGCCCGCGCCTCGGCAAGGTTCGCGATCGAGGTTCGCAGCTGCTCCTTCAGCCGATCGCTCTCGAGCGCGGCCAGCGCATAGGACGCGGCCGCCGAAACAAGAGCGGGGTCTCCGCCCAGGGCATGGTCGTGGACGATCGCGACGCGCCAGCCGCCATTGGCCACCTCGGTGATCTCGCGGTCGGCCGCAAACTCCGACAGCGTCACCGGCGAGCCCGTCTCGTCCAGCCACGCCCCTGCGTCGCTCGGGAACGAGTGGCAGATCTCCAGCGAAGAGTCGTGAAGGATCTCGCCGAGCGCCTGGCGGATCTGCGCGGGGCTCGGACCGGAGCTGAGCTCGCGCGCCATGCGGGCCAGCGTGCCCACGACGTGGCTGCGCCGGTTCACCCGGCCCAGGGCGGCGGCGAGAGCAACAAGGGGAAGCGCGAGCAGGATCGACCAGCCCAGGGGCGGCAGCAGCTGCGATCCCGGATTCACTCCGCGCAACGGGAAGTACACGGCGAATCCGGCGCCGATGAGAACGGCCGCCCAGACCATCGGCGAGTACATGTCCTTAAGGGAGGCGGGCATCTGTCGTCTTCGCCGCAGCACGACGAGCGCGACAGCCGCGAACAGGAGGGGCACCAGGCCCTCGCGGAGCGCAACGACGACACCCGATGGTTGCGCGCCCGGGCCGATCGAAAATGCGTTGGCCGGGCAGTTCGCGCTGCACGGCGACCACGGCGCGGGGGCCGGGAAGTGCTGCGCCAGCAGCGCGGTCGGCAGGAACAGCAACCCCACCAGCAAGGCCGCCCCGGTGAAGACCCGGCGACCGGCCGTGTCGGGCAGCCGACCCGACGGGTAGCTGAGGAGCAGGTACACGACGGTGAGGTAGACGAGCCATTGGCTCATGCGCCCGGCGCTGTAGAGGACCGGATCCCGAGACGCCGACAGCGCCGACAGCGACCACAGCAGGCCGCCGGCGATCAGCGCCAACGCGAAGAGGCGCTCGTGCCCGCGGGCGAAGTCGGAGAGGCCCAGGCCGAAGATCACGGCGGCGCCGACGAGGAAGACGGGCAACGCAACGACGCGGGTGGCAACCGGGACGTCAAGGAGGACGAGGGCGACGATCGTCGTGACTCCCAGCGAAACCGTGAACGCTGCGAGCGACGCCGAGACCGCGGGCTCCGCTCGCGTCCACACCGTCTTGGTGGAGGCGAACGCGGTCAACGCCGTCGCGAGGCTGGGAGCACCCGTGCGCCGCAAGGGCTCACCACGGTTGGACAGGTCACCAGCTTTTCCATTTCGCGATTCCTTCGCGCTTCGGATCAAGCTCGGGGCCAAACTTGTGACCGGCCACCCGCTCCGTCGCTTCTTGCTTTGCAATGCCGCCTGCGAATCGTGTCCGCCCGGCGAGACCGCGGGCCCATTCTATGCCCCTGCCGCGGTGATCTGCTCGGCGATCGAGGCCTCCAGGTCGGCGGCGAGCTCGTCGAGGTCGCTGAGCTTCTCTCGGTCGCCCACCAGGCCGAAGTAGACGCCGCCGTCGTAGGAAAGCAGGCCGATCGACAGCGCGTGCTTCTGCGGTGACAGCGGCACGAACGGATGGATCGCCTTGATCCTGCGCCCCAACATGAAGAGCGGCATCTGCGGGCCGGGGACGTTCGAGATCACGAGGTTGAAGGTGAGCGGGCGCGACATCGCGTCGGCCAGGACGCGGTTGAGCGTGGGCGGGACGAAGCCCGTCGCCTCGATGATCAGCGACGCGGCGCCCGCCTGCTCGGAGGCCTTGCGGCGATTCATCTCGTCGCTCGTGAGCTCCAGGCGGCGCTGCGGGTCGGGCTCGCCGACTGGCAGGCGCATGAGGATCGTCGCGATGCGGTTGCCAAGCTCGCCCTTCTCGTCGGGACGGCGAATCGAGACGGGCACCAGCGCGACGATGTCCTTCGGCGCGCGCTCGCCGCGGCGCTCGAAGAGGCGCCGCAGCGCACCTGCCGCCGATGAGAGCACGACGTCATTCACGGTTGCCCGGCCCGAGCCACGGGCCGACTTGAGCTCGTCGAGTGTGCTGGAGACGAACGCGACGCGGCGGTCGCGGCCGATGTCGACGTTCAGGATGGTGCGGGGCGCGCTCGGCCCGCCGGCGGCCAGGCCCGCGAATCCCTCAGCCGTGCGACGCAGGCGCTGGGCGGTGCCACGCGGGGTCAGCAGCGCCGAGCGGGTCGCGCTCTGGGCCGCCCGAAGCGGGGTGCGCAGGCGCTCGGCGGCCGCGCCGACGAAGAGGCTGCGGGTGCTCGGCGCCTCGGCCGCCCAGGTCGCGGCGGGTGGGGCCTCGGTTCCCTCCTCGCTCACGTCGACCAGGAGCATGCCGACGTCCACGGCCGAGACCCCGTCGACGAGGGCGTGGTGGGTCTTGGAGACGTAAGCGTGGCGGCGCTTGGCCAGCCCCTCGATCATGTAGATCTGCCAGAGGGGCCGGTCGAAGTCAAGGGGCTCGGACATGATCCGCCCCACCAGCTCGCGAAGCTGCGCGTCGCTTCCCGGCTTCGGCAGCGCCGCGTGGCGCACGTGCCAGCCGACGTCGAAGCGGTGGTCGTCGGCCCAGACCGGGTTGTGGATGCCCGCCGGGACACGGACGATCCGCTGGCGAAAGCGAGGCACGAGGTTCAGCCGCTTCTCCACCTGCTCGATCAGGCGCTCGAAGGGCGGCGGCTTGCCGGCCACGATCACCGTGCCGCCCACGTGCACGTGGATGGGCCCGCGCTCGGCGAGCAGCGACGACATGTCCGATGCCGACAGGCGCTGGGTTCGCTCGGCCATCGTGCCGAGCCTATCCGGGAGTAGGGTCCGCTCGATGCGCGCGCTGACCGTCACCGAGGAGCGCACCGTCGAGTGGCGGGAGGCGCCCGACCCGGCCATCGCCGACCCGCGCCAGGCCATCGTCCGCCCGATCACCGTGGCGCTCTGCGACCTCGACCAGCCGATGGTCCGTGGCGAGGCTCCGTTCCCGGCGCCGATCGCGCTGGGCCACGAGGGCATCGCCGAGGTCGTCGAGGTGGGGGAGGGGGTGCGCAGCGTCGCCGCCGGCGACCGCGTCGTCGTGCCGTTCCAGATCTCCTGCGGCGAGTGCGACCGCTGCGCAGCCGGCCTCACCGGCGACTGCCGCTCGGTCCAGCCGGGCTCGATGTTCGGGTTCGGCGCGTTCGGCGGCGACTGGGGCGGCCTGCTCTCCGACCTCGCGCTCGTGCCGTTCGCCGACGCGATGCTGGTGCCGTTTCCGCAGGGCGCCGACCCGGTGATGCTCGCCAGCACCTCCGACAACCTGCCCGACGCCTGGCGGACCGTCGCCGGGCCGCTGGAGGAGCTGCCCGGCGCCGACGTGCTCGTGATCGGCGGCGGCGCGCCGTCGATCGGCCTCTACGCCCTCGACTTCGCCCGGGCGCTGGGCGCCTCGTCGGTCGCCTACGTCGACGACGATCCCGGCCGCCTGACGGTCGCGCAGGAGCTGGGGGCAGAGGTGCTGGAGCCAAGCGAGACGGGTCGCTACCGCCGGCGCGCGATCACGATCAACGCCACCGGCACCCACGAGGGTCTGCACGCGGCTGTCCGCTCCACCCAGCGCGGCGGGATCTGCACCTCCGTGGGCATCTACTTCGAGGAGCTGACGCCGATGCCGCTGCTGGAGATGTACACGGCGGGCATCCGCTTTGTCACCGGGCGCGTGGCGGCGCGTCCCGCCATCCCGGCGATCCTGGAGCTCGCCGCCGCCGGCTCGATCCGCCCGCAGGTCGTCACCTCGAACGTCGCCGCGTGGGAGGACGCGCCCGACGCGGTCCAGCGAGACTCAGACCAAGCTCGTCCTCTCCAGGGTCGGGGGCTGATGGCTCAGCGGCTCCTCGCCCTCACCTACGACTACGTGCCCGACATCCTCGAGCGCCGCGTCCCCCACCGCGAGGCCCACCTGGCGCACGCGCACGCCTCGGCCGAGCGCGGCGAGCTGGTCATCGCGGGCGCCCTGGGCGATCCCCCGCACGCGGCGATGTTCGCGTTCGAGGTAGGCGACGCCGCCGTTGTCGAGGAGTTCGTCGCCGCGGATCCATACGTGAAGGCCGATCTGGTCACGGCCCATCGGATCGAGCCCTGGACCGTCGTCGAGCATCGGGCGACCCAACGGGGCTGACCCGCATCCCCCGGCCCTGCGGGCCGGCTTGACCGCCGGGTAGGCTCGGCGCATGGCGACCGCCGCGACACCGGTCCTCTCGGCCCAGCAGCTGGAGAGCCTCGCCGCCGTGGGAGAGGAACGGTCGGCAGCGGCGGGCGACGTCCTCTACCGGGTGGGTGACCGTAGCTACCCGTTCATCGCGATCCTCGAGGGCGAGGCGGCGATCCTCGACGCCGCAGGCCACGAGCTCATGCGCCACGGCGATTCGGGCTTCCTCGGCGAGATGAACCTGATGTCGGGCCAGACCGTCTACGTCACCGCGGTCGCGACCCGGCCCATGCGCTACATCGCAGTCGATCGCGACGACCTCAAGGCGCTGATGTTCGAGGAAGCGCCGCTGGCGGACGTGCTGCTCTCGGCCTTCATGGCCAGGCGCGAGAGCCTTCAGGCCCACGACGGCGTCGGCATCGAGGTGATCGGCCCCCGCTCGTCGGAGGCCACGCGCAGCATGGTCGAGTTCGCCCGCCGCAACCGCCTGGCTCACACGTGGCGCGACCCGGCCGCCGACGCCGACGCTCGGGCTCTGGTCGACGGCCTGGAGCCCGAGAAGCTGCCGCTCGTCCGGCTTCCCGGCGGCCCGGATCTCCCCGGGCCAACACACGGCGAGGTGGCTCGCGCCATCGGCGTCGGCCTCCAGCTCGCCCCTCGCGAGGAGGTGGACCTGCTCGTCGTCGGCGGCGGGCCGGCCGGCCTTGGGGCCGCTGTCTACGGAGCCTCCGAAGGGCTGGACACGCTGCTGGTCGAGGGCAGCGCCCTGGGCGGCCAGGCCGGCGCCTCGCGGCGCATCGAGAACTACCTGGGCTTCCCCGCCGGCATCAGCGGCTCGGAGCTCACGTCGCGCGCCGTCACGCAGGCGCGCAAGTTCGGCGCCCGCACCGCGACCCCGTACGCGGCGCTCAGCCTCGAGCCCGGAGACGACCAGCACGTCGTTCGGCTCGAGGGCGGCAACGTCGTCGCCGCCAAGGCGGTCGTTCTGGCCACCGGCGCCGCGTACCGGCGCCTGCCCGTCGAGAATCTCGCCGAGTACGAGGGCGTCAGCGTCTTCTACGCCGCGGGCCCGCCCGAGGCGAGGCTTTGCGGCGCGATGCGCGTCGGCGTCGTCGGTGGCGGCAACTCGGCCGCCCAGGCGGCGGTGTGGCTCGCCCGCGGCGGCGCGCTCGTGACCCTCATGCACCGCCGCGGTGACCTGCGCGAGACGATGTCCGACTACCTCATCGCGGAGTTGGACCGCTATGGCGTGAACGCGCTCGAGCGCAGCGAGGTCGGTGAGCTGCACGGCGCCGATGGCGAGCTCGAGGCCGTCACGCTGCTCGACGGCCGGCGCCTGGATTTCTCCTTCCTGTTCCTCTTCCTGGGCGCCGCCCCGTGCACGGATTGGTTGGGCGACGTCGTCGCTCGCGACGACAGCGGCTTCGTGCTGACCGGCCCCTCTGCCGGGGCCGACGGCCTGCTGGAAACGAGCGTCCCGGGGGTATTTGCGGCGGGCGACGTGCGCGCGGCCTCGATCAAGCGCTGCGCGACCGCGGTGGGCGAGGGAGCGATGGTGGTCCGCTTCGTCCACGAGCGCATGTCGGGCGTCCCGGCCTGAGCCCGCGCCGCCGCCCCCGGCCCGGCTTCTACAATCCGCCGCCCGGGACAGCCCCGGGACCCAGCGCCCGTAGCTCAGCCGGATAGAGCGTCGGTCTACGAAACCGAAGGTCACAGGTTCGAATCCTGTCGGGCGCGCTACAAGTTTCGGGAGAAATCCCTGCAATGTCGCGCTTTCCGCGATTTCTGCCGACTAGGCTCGCTCTGCCGCCAGGGGCGGGCTTCGGGCCTAGGCGAGGAAGAACCATCGCGCGACCATCGCGCGGATCGCTTTGCTCAAGCCGGATTCGCCACGTTCGACGGATAAGGCTGTCGCGCGGACCATTCCTGCGGACACCGCTTGGACCCGCTTTCAGTCGTCCTGAAGGGCCCATACCCTCGCTGCGTGACGTGGCAGAAGCGAGTTCCACGCAGGCCGGTAAAGGCGGATGGAGGGATGACTTCCCCTGAGCTCTGACCTCCCTAACGAGCTCAGCTTGGACCTGACCGACTTGAAGGAGCCTCTCCATCCCATGTTCGCGCTGCGGTCGCGGGTGTTCGTGGACTGGCACCGAGCAGCTGGGCGGGAAGTTTTCGTCCTCCCGCCGGCCGACGCTAAGGCCAAGGAGATGGCCCAGGCGCTGGCGATCGACGCGCAAGTCTCTTCGGCCGAATTCTCGGACGTGATCCTCCCCGCCACGCCCCTACGGGAGTTTGCCGACGTGGAGGTGGTCGCGGAGCGAACTCGAGAAATCTGAATATCGACTGCGAGACGTCTCGCGGCTTGGCCCGGCGGCATTCATGGCCGTTTCGGAGCTGTGCAATAACGCGGTCGAGCACGGAGCCAACCGCCTAGGCGGGTACATCGCCGTGCGTCGCGTAAGCGAGCCCAGCCAAGGGTCTCCATCGCGGTCTGTGATCTCGGAATCGGGATCCCTGAGCACTCCGGCAGCAGCACCCAGAGCTTTCTGATGACAGCCATGCCATTGGGGTCGCGACGAACCCTGGTGTGAGCGGCACAGGAGGACCCCCACCGAGGCTATGGCTTCGACGCCGTCTTCGATGCGGCCCTGACATCTGCAATGACGGAGGCCAAGTTCACGATTTTGTCGCGGCTCTACGAGGAACGGATCGTGCAGGAGCGGCACGTCCGACGATTCATCCGGCTGCGCAGTACGGGCGCGGTGCCTGGGACCTTTGCGAGCTGATCCGGTTTGAGGCCCGATGCCTCTCGACGATGATCGGGCATCAAGAGTTTCATCGCCAGGAGGTCGTCTTGAACGTGCGCATGCCTGACCAAGGTCGCACGCTGGCGACCCGGCGCCTTGCGACCGAAGTTTGCGCGTTGGCGAGGCTGGACGCCGAGGGGCAGGTTGAACTGGATTTCGATGGCGTGCTGGCTGTGAGCTACTCGTTCGCTGACGAGCTACTCGGACGGCTTAGCGATCTCGTCGCGCCGCACGCGGGCCAGGTGCTGATCATCAACGCCTCGGACGAAGTGCAGCCCATCCTGGAGCGAGTCGTAGGGCACCGGGGCGTGAGCCAGTTGGTCCGTTTGCCCAGCGCCGTTTCGCTCCACCGGCCTTCAACTTTGCGTTCACTGCTGAACGCAAAGCTACGAAACCGAAGGTCACAGGTTCGAATCCTGTCGGGCGCGTCCTCGGAAATCGGAGCAGGCCGCATGGACATGCGCTTTGTCGCCGCCTGAGCGACCTGACCTACACGGAAAGGTTCTGGCGGAGATTCTCGTGAGTGGGCCAACCGCTGCCTCAACACATCGTGTGCTGGGGTGTGTATGGTTGCCGAGTGGCCTCCGGCAAGTCCCGTGTCAATGTCGTCCTCGATGACGAGCAAGCCCGCAAGCTCTCTCTGATGGCCGAGCGCGCGCACGTGCAAGAGGGAACGCTGGCGCGGTCGCTGCTCTCGAATGCGCTCGATGCCGCCGACCCGGACGCCCGCACGATCGCGACGCTTCTCGACGCGATTCCCGGGGCATGGGAGCGGACCCAGGAGGGGATCGAACAGGCGCGCGGGGGCGAGGGCGTTTCACTCGACGAACTGACCTGAGTGGCGCGGCTCCTGGTCACTCCGCGGGCGCGGAGAGACGGCGACGACGCGATCGCGTCGCTCGGCCTTCCCGCCGACACCTGGACCCGCATTGCCTCCTCGCTGCGAATCCTGGAGGACTTCCCGCTTGCCGGGCGAGCGCTCGAGGGGCGGTGGAGTGGAACCAGATTCGTGCTCGGTCCTTGGCCCTGGATGATTCTGCTGTACCTGCAGGACTCGGATGAGGACGTCGTCTATCTCGTTGCGATTCACGACGCGCGGGCGTCCACCGCCGCGACCGGCCGCGGCCAGTAGGGGGCGCTCAGCGCCAAGCCAGACGCGAAGCCGCCCGATGTCGACACGGCTTGCTGGGACCGGGCCTAATGAGTTAAGTCTAGTTATTGACAGTAGTCTCAGTAACTGGTACGGTGCTGCGCGATCACTCGCCAATGGGTGCGAGGTGGAACGCGAGATCCAGCCGGAGAGACGATGGGACAAGAAGAGAACCTCCCGGTGGCGATCACCGGTGGAGGCGCCGTCGGCGTGACGCTGGCGCTGATGCTGGCCCGGCGGGGCGTCCGCGTCGTCGTCTTCGAGCGGGGGGCGAAGCCTGAGACCCTGCCGCGAGCGCATGCGGTCAATCCGCGATCGATCGAGATCCTCCAAGAGCTCGACATCACGTATGCAGAGCTGCAGGCGGCCGCGGCCCCGCCGGAGCTGACGAGCGAAGTCCGGTTCGTGACCACGTTGACCGGCCACTGCTTCGGAACGCTTGCGTATGAGCGCCAGGACGACGACGTCCGCGCCGTGACTCCATACCCGCTGCTGAACATCCCGCAGCCTGCGCTCGAGGCGCTGCTGTTCGAGAGGCTCGAGGCGGAGCCGCTGGTGGATCTCCGCCGCGGGCACACATGGACCGGAGCGTCGATCGAGGAGGGCGACTTCCTCTCGACGGTCCAGGCGCCTAACGGCGACATCACCGTGCGCTCTCGATATCTCGTCGGGGCCGACGGCGCGACCAGCCCCGTGCGCGAGCACCTCGGGATTGGCATGTCCGGCCTCGGAGACCTCGCGTCGGTTCTCACGATCACCTTCGAAGCTGATCTGACCGACGTCGTCCGTGCGCGCCCCGGCGTCCTCCACTGGCTTTTCGGACCGCCCTTGAAGGGGACGTTACTGGCGTACCTGCCGGATCGTCTGTGGACGTACGGCATCGTGCAGCCCCCCGGCCGGATCGACATGAGCGCCTTCGGGCCCGCGCGTGTGCGCGAGCTCGTGCGGGAGGCGCTCGGGCCGGGCGCCGCTGATGTCCCGTTCGAGATCATCACGGCAACGCCGTGGAAGATGCGGGTCGAGGTCGCCGACGCCTACCGCGTCGGCAACGCCTTCCTCGCCGGCGACGCGGCGCACCGGTTCCCACCCACCGGTGGCCTCGGTCTCAACAGCGGCCTGCAGGACGCTCACAACCTCGCCTGGAAGCTTGCCGCCGTGGTCGCGGGAGAGGCGGCGGATCCGCTGCTCGACACTTACGAGCGCGAGCGTCAGCCGGTCGCGCGTCGCAACGCCGATCAGAGCCTCGTCAACGTTCAGGCGCTCGCCTCGTTGATTACCGCCGTCGACGAGGGAGCGGCGTTCGAGCAGGACGCGCCGCGGTTTGCCGAGTGGCTGGCAGCACCAGGACGTGCCGAGCAAATCAGCTCGGCCGTTGCCGATCAACGAGGCCACTTCGACAGCCTGGCCTTGCAGCTCGGCTTCTCCTACGACCCCGATGACGAGCCAATCACGGAGGTCAGTGATTTTTCACCGCGTGCCGTCGCAGGCCGGCGTCTGCCTCACGGGTGGCTCGAGATCGATGGCGAGCAGGCGTCGGTGCTGGATCTGCTCGATCCACACCGGTTCACGGTGTTGCTCCTCGGCGATGTCGCGTCGCCGAGCTTGACCGCGGGACTCGGCGCCACGGTCGTCCGGCTCGACCCCGCCGGGCCGGATGTAGATCAGTGGATGGAGGCGGTCGGCCTGGCCGGCTCTATCGGCGTCCTGGTCCGGCCTGACGGACACATCCACAGCGTCGCCGGCGACGAGCCCCAGGTTCAGCAGTTCGAGACCGAGATCGCGACGCTGCTTGGCACGGAGCAGGAGGTTGCGCGATGAAGCCCTCTCCTCCGTGGCCGTCCCGTGTCGCCGCTGCACATCTTGTAACCGCCGCCGACAGACGGCATCCATTCGACCCTGCCGATCGCCGCCGGGTCATCAACCCGAGGAGGACCTAATGTCACTTCCGAAGCCGGCGGCTCCGCCGCCGTTCAACATCACCCGCTTGAGCCACGTCGTCCTGCACGTACAGGACCTGGCGGCCAGTCGCGCCTTCTACGAGGAGCTGATCGGGCTCGTGCCCTCCGCGGCCGACGATCGGCGCGTCTACCTGCGGGGTGTGGAAGAGGCTGCGCATCACAGCCTCGTCCTCGTCGCAGCGGACGCTCCCTCAGCCGGGCGCCTCGGCTTCCGCGTTGCCTCCGACGGCGATCTTGACGCCGCGCACGAGGCGCTTACGGCGCAGGGCACCGAGTGCGAGTGGGCGGAGCCTGAACATCAGGGGCGCACGCTGCAGTTCTCCGATGTGGCTGGTGTACCGATGGAGCTGTGCGCGTCGATGCCTGTCGAGCGACGCATGCTTCTCGACGATGACCGGCTTCGCGGTGCGGCCGCCGCCCGGATCGATCACCTCCAGGTTCACGTGCCGGACGTCTCGTCCTGGGCGGCGTTCCACGCCGACAACGGCTTCCGTCTCTCCGAGTACGTGACCCTGGACGGTACGCCCGACGCGATGCTGGTCGGCGCCTTCCTGGCGCGCAAAGGTGATCTGCTGGATTTCGTTGGAGTCGGCGGCCTCGGCCCGCGGTTGCATCATTTCGCGTTCGTCGTCCACGATCACAGCACGACTGCCAAGCGCGTCTGTGATCTGGCTTCGGCGAGCGGCCGGCGGGATGCGGTCGAGTACGGCCCCGGCCGTCACGGCGCCGCTCCCCAGAGCTTCCTCTACCTCCGCGATCCCGACGGTCATCGGGTCGAGCTCGTCAGCCACGGGTACCAACTCCTGGACCCCGAGGTGGAGCCGGTCGGCTGGTCGCTCGCGGATCCCCGCGGGATCGCGACCTGGGGCCCGCTTCCGACGCCGGAATGGTTCGTCGAGGCGTCCGAGTTCGAGGGCATCGAGCCCAGCGCCCCCGCCGCGCCCGGTGAGGAGCCGCAGCCCGCCCGCTCCTGATCAAGACGCGCGTCTGCCACCACCAATCGAGCGAAGGACGAGGGCATTCAATGAATCTGGGAATCGAGGGCCGCAGCGCGATCCTCTGCGGCTCGAGCCGCGGCCTCGGCCGTGCGTGTGCGGAGTCGCTCGCGGCCGAAGGGGTGGACGTCGTCATCAACGGCCGCGAGGCCGAGCAGGTGCACGCAACGGCCGAGGAGCTCGCGGCGCGGTTCCCGCAGGTGCGCGTCCACCCGGTCGTTGCCGATGTCACGGATCCGGCCGGCCGTGAGGCACTGATCGCCGCTTGTCCCGAAGCCGACATCCTGCTCACCAACAACGCTGGGCCGTCGCCCGGAGCGTTTCTGCAATGGGAACAGGAGGATTGGGCGGCCGCGCTGGATTCGAACCTCACCGCCGCACTGATGACGATCCGCGCCGTCCTTCCGGGCATGCGGGAGCGACAATTCGGGCGAATCCTGAACGTCGGCTCGGCGATGGTGACGACCCCACATTCGCTGATGGCCCTCTCGAGCGCCCCCCGCGCCGGGCTGCTGGCGGTAAGCAAGGGGCTCGCGCGGGAGGTCGCCGCCGATAACGTGACGATCAACACGATGCTGCCGGAGCGATTCGACACCGATCGGCAGGTCTTCATGGCGAGGCGCTCAGCCGAAGCCCAGGGGATCACCTACCAGGAGGCACGCGAGCAGATCGTCGCGGCGCTTCCCGCCCGGCGGTTCGGACGGCCCGAGGAGTTCGGGGCGATGTGCGCTTTTCTCTGCGGCGATACCGCGGGCTTCGTCTCGGGCAACGCGATCCACCTGGACGGCGCGAGCTACGCCGGACTCGTCTGAGCCGGCGCGGACGGCCTTCGCGTCAGGCAGGATCAGCGGCAGGGTCCGCATGGGCCTGGTCCAGCGTCGCGCTCACGGGCGGCGGCTCCCACGTGCCCATTCGCCCGCGCACCGTCTGCGTGACTGAGGTCGCGCGCCTCCTCGCGACGCCGAGCAGTCGCAGCTGTCCGGCAGCGATGAAGTCACCGACGTCGTCTGGGTCTTGCCCGGCCAGAGCCGAGCGCGCACCGACTCCGAACATCGCGATGAACACTCCGACCAGGTACCGAGAGGGCTCGTGCACGGGGAACTCGCCGGACTCTCCGCCCTCGCGAATGTGGTCCGCGAGTTGTACTGCTGCGTCCTGGATAACCGCATTTCGCTTCTCGAAGTACTCGGCCAGGATCGAACCCAATTCGTGATTCGAGCCGACCGTTCTCATCACCCCGAACGCACCGATCGCAATGCGCTCGGCGCCGCTCACATCCCGCTGCATCTCCTCGAGGGTTTGGGCCAGTTCGGCGAGGACGAGGCCGCCGATCGCATACTCGAGCTCTTCCTTGTCGGCGAAATAGCGATAGAAGGTCCCGTTGGATACGCCGGCCGTTTGGGTCACCTGGAGCACCGAAGTCTCCGCGATGCCCTGCTGCCCGAAGACCGTCATAGCGGTCCGGATGAGATGCTCGCGTCGGGCGTCCGGGTCCAGGCGAGACCGTTTGGCGCGCCCACCGTCCCCGGATTCGGCACTACCCCGTCTACCCTTGCGCGGGCCTGTCGCTGGCGACACGGGATGAGGGTACCAACCCGGACCACCCTAATGAGGGAACTATCAACAACGGCTACAAGTCATCCAGCAGTCATTACGCGGTCTAGGTCAGAGCACCTCAGGCGAGGGAAGCGGAGCCGAGCAAACCGCGGAACCCCTTCGAGCCGCGATCCTGGGCAAATACGAAACCGAAGGTCACAGGTTCGAATCCTGTCGGGCGCGCTTCCAGCTTTCTGGCGAACAACCCCCTGCAAGGCGGCGGGTTCGCGTGATCGCGAGCCGGTCCCTGTTCAGGGTGCATGCAGCCTGCCCAGCGCCCAGGGCGACACCGAACCATCGCGCAGTTGCCAGGCCCGGCCATTCTTCGGGTATTCCGGAGCGAAAGGCCGAGGCACAGGGCGGCGTTCTGGGCCCTCCCCGATCGGTGAGGGCGACGGGGCGCCGACCTGCCAGAATCCGCGCAATGCGACTTCATCGGACAGCCGCCGTCGGCACCGCTTGCGCGGCGCTCGGGATTGGCGCGCTTGGAGTCGATTTAGCCGCCGGCCACCCGTTTCCGGAGACCCACCAGTTCAGTGCCGGCAATGCTCACACCCACGTCGATCAGAGCATCGTCACGCTCAACTTCGATTCCGTCAGCAAGGGCCGGCGGACGAAGAAGATCCAGGCACAGTTGTTCTCGGGCTTCCCGCCCCCGAACACGGCACAGCTCGCCGCGGTCGGGGCGACGGTCAGGCTCGCCTGCGATCCCGAATCGACGGGCGACTTGCAGGACGGCTTCTGGATCCAGCGCGGGAGGGACGGCGAGGGGCCGCTCCGCGTTCACCACAACAGGGTGAGCTTTCACGGCCGGGCCTTCGACGGCCGCGTCCATGAGGGAAAGCTGGCGTTCAAGGTCAAGTTCAACCACAAGGGCACAATCGCCCGGGGCTCGATCCGGGTTCACGGAGCCAAGATGGAGAACGAGTTCGGCGATCCGCTGACCAACTGCGACACCGAGCCGAAGGGGAAGCCGGCCAACCGGGGGAAGCCACTCCGGTTCCGGATGACTGCGTTCGAGGGCTGAGCGCCCGCGGCCTGGTGGCTGGCGACGGTAGGGTCGAGGGATGCCGTTGGCCGAGTCTGACCAAGGAGATGATGGAGCCGCCCCAGAATCGGGCTTCGTCGAGCGCGTTCATCTTCACCTGGAGCTGCTCGCCACGATCCTGCTCGCCTTCGCGGCGGTGGCGACGGCCTGGAGTTCGTACCAGTCCGCGCGCTGAAGCGGCGTCCAGGCGATCGACTTCAGCAACGCGAACGCGGCGCGAGTCGAATCGACGGCCGCCTCGACCCGAGCCGGCCAGCAGACGCAGGTCGACGTGCTCACATTCACTCAGTGGGTGAACGCCTACGCAAACGACGACCAGCGCCTGGTCCGCTTCTACTTCCAGCGCTTCCGCCCCGAGTTCAAGCCTGCGATGCGCGCCTGGGTGGCGACTCATCCGCTGAAGAACCCGGCTGCGCCGCCGACACCGTTTGCGATGCCGCAGTACAAGCTCGCCGAGGCCGAGAAAGCCAAGGAACTGCTCGCCACCGCCGACAGCGAGGGCGCGGCTGCCCGCCAGTCGAACCAGCGCTCCGACAACTATGTGCTCGCGGTGGTCCTCTTCGCCGCGGCGCTGTTCTTCGCCGGGATCAGCACCAAGCTTCGGGGCTCGGGTCACCGCACCGCGCTGCTGGCACTCGGATATCTCCTCTTCTTCGGCACGCTGATCTGGGTGATCACCTTTCCCGTGACGGTCGCGGTTTGAGGCGCGATACCTGAGGCGGACCTCAGATCTCGAAGGCGGCCGGGCGACCGGGCAGCGCCGTGACGTTCATGAAGGTCCGTTGCCCCGATAGTGTTCCGGCGATGAATGGATGGACTGGTCTGCGCGTCGCAGTCGCGATTGGCGCGCTTGGGGTGGGGCTCTCGTCCGCGGTCACCTCCGCCTACGGCAGCGACACGTTCGTCCTCAAGAACCAGTCGCAGTCCGCGTCGCTGATCGGGACGTCGCTGTGGGGGAGGGGCAACACGATGCCCGCCGGGTGCAGGACCGGGCCGTTCCCCGGCCAGACCGAGACGGCCTTCACCTTCAAGCCTGGGAACGTCGGATCGATCACCCTGACCCGGAACCCGTTCTCGGACTGCCCCCCCGCGATCAACCCGCTGATCGACAACGACATCCAGGGTCCGGGGGTCAGCAGCGGCACCTGGGTTTGGATCCCCGTGGACCCGGTCGTCGGTGACGCCTATCTCACCTGCGACGTCCTCTCCGAGCACGGCTCGGACGCCGACATCGTCGCCGTGACGGACGGGAAGACCTGCACCTTCGCCGACGCGAACAGCACCACCGCCGGCCGGTTCAGCTCGTCGGCCGCCCCGATCCGCAAGGGGAAGGCCGTGGCGTACGTGCACCACTACGCCGGCACGAAGCACGGGCAGCACGGCCGGGGGCGCTACGCGGTGGTCATCCGCAACATGCACGGCCATGTCCTGGGACGGGAGGAGAAGACGCTCTCCCTCGGCAGGTCCCAGCGCATACACGTGCCGGTGACCCGGAGCATCCGGCGGCGCGTCGCCAAGCACGGCTCCGTGCGGGCCAGGGCCATCATCAAGCGGATCGACGGCAAGCGCGGCCACGGCGATCACACCACCCTCCGGATCATCAAGGACTCCAAGAGGGTCCCCTTCTGAGCCCGGCGCGAACGAGGCGACACCTAACCGTCCCCATCGGCGCTGCCTTCACGATCGCTCGAGCCGCTGGCTGCGCGACTACAACGAAGAGCGACCCCACTCAGCGATCGGGGACCGGCCGCTGATCAGTCGTGTTCACGACGTGTTGGGTCAGGACAACTAGCTCCCGGCGTAAGTGAGCTTGCCTGTCGTCTTCGGGCCGCAGCCCTTGAGCTTCATCGAGTACCTGGCCTTCTTACGCGAGGTGAACTTGCCCTTGAGATGGAAGTCCTTTGTGGACTGCCCGGCCGGCGGCGTGGTGGCCCCGATCAGCTTGAACTTCTTCTTCTTGTTGATCGCGATCGGGACCGGCGGGTTACTGAAGTTGTGATAGCCGCTCCGGTTCCCACAGCGCCAGAAGATCGTGACCTTCTTCAGCTTCTTGCCCTTGGCCACCTTGAACTGGACCGAGGAGAGGTTGTTCTCGTCATTGGGGTCGACCGCAGCCGAGAACCAACTGCCCGACTTCGGCTTGAAGGCGTTCGCGGGAACTGCGACCGTCAGCACCGCAAGCGCCACGAAAAGGAAACCAACCAGGGTTCTGCCCCTTGCCATCCTGCCGCCCTCCTTGAATTCGCTTACGCGTCTCAGCGACTGGCGAACAGACTATATATCTGCCCGATTCGGGCTCAGCCGGCAAGTGAGCGGGGAAGCTGCATGACGAAGGGTCCGAAAGCCTTCCGGCTAACCAGAACTCGGGTGGTGTCAGCACTCTGACCAACGCCAGCCGGCGCCGCTAGGAGGGCTGTTAGCTTCGACGTTGTGCGCAGGGAGCGGTCGTGCAACTGGTTGCGAGCGGTGGGGATCCTCATCGCGGCGACCGCCGCGCTCGTGGGAGCGCCCGCGGCCGGAGCCGCCGCCGGCGACCTCACCTACCAGGACTGCGTAGGCGGCTCCGACGCCTGTACCAGCACCGGCACCTCGACCAGCCTCGGGATGCGCAACCTCTCCGACGTCGTGGTCAGCCCCGACGGCCGCTTTGTCTACGTCCTCGCCGAGAACGACTCCGCGATCACGTGGTTCAGCCGCGATCCGGCGACCGGCGAGCTCACCTTCGAGGATTGCCTGAGCAGTTCCACCAACTACCAGGGGGACTGCCATCTGACCGACTACAGCACCACCGGCGGCGCCCTCACGGGAATGGGAGCGCCGGTGGCGCTGGCGATCTCCAAGGACGCCGACGGCACGAACCTCTACACGGCCTCCGACTACGACTCCGCAGTCGCCAGCTTCTCTCGCGACCCGGTCACTGGCGCGGTCAGCTTCCTGAACTGCATCAGCGGCGACGACGGGATCAGCAACTGCACGACCGCCCCCCCGCTCGACTCCTTCCACACCGGCATGGAGAGCACCGAGGACATCGCGGTCAGCGCCGATGGCAAGTCCGCCTACGCCGTCTCCTCGACCGACGACACGCTGATCCGCCTCTCGCGCTCCCCGGTGGACGGCTCGCTCGGGTTCGTCGACTACACGCAGGCGCCAGGGGTCAACTGGCCCCAGGGCGTGACCGTCAGCCCCGACGACACGTCCGTCTACGTGGCGGGCTCCCTCGATGACGCCGTGGTCCACTTCGTCCGCAACCCCGCGAACGGCTCGGTCAGCTTCGGCAGCTGCGTCGCGGGCGGCACGGTCCCCGGCTGTGCCAACCTCGGCACCGACGGCGACAACGGGCTCAGCACCGTCTGGTCGCTCGAGGTGACTCCGGACGGCACGGCGCTCTATGCGGTCACGAATGACGACCACGGGCTGGCTCGATTCACACGGGCGAGCAACGGCACCCTGACCTTCAACGGCTGCCTCAGTGGCGAGGGTGACACGAGCTGCACGCACATCCCCGGCACCACCTCCGATGGCCAAGGCAGCCCCGCCTGGTTTCCGGAGCCGCTGGCGATCAGCAACGACAGCCAAAGCGTCTACCTGGGCGGCACGTACGGCAGTTCGGTCATAACCTTCAACCGAGGAACGGGCAGCGAGCTGAGCTTCGGCGGCTGCATCAGCAGCGACCCCTCCTTGGACGGCACATGCACTCTGACCCCCGGCGCCTCCCTCAATTTTGCCGACTACGAGCTCTACGATCTCGCCGGGATCGCGCTGAGCCCGGACGACAGCTCGCTTTATACGGCCAGTGGGATTCCCAGGACCCTGACCCACTTCAACCGCGGCGGGGCTGTCGACACAAAGATCGACGCCAAGGCATCGGCAGCCAAGACCCAGAAGCAGCGTGGGAACAACATCGTTGTCGCCGTCAAGGTCAAGGCCAAAGAGAAGCTCAAGGCCAAGGCCACCGGCAGCGTCAAGGCCAAGAGCAAGTCCTACAAGCTGAAGCCGGTCTCGAAGTCCGTCTCCAACGGCAAGAAGACGACCTTGAAGCTGAAGCCGAAGAAGTCCAAGGACGCGAAGAAGATCGCCAAGGCCCTGAAGAAGGGCGGCAAGGGCAAGGCGAAGATCAAGGTGGTGCTCTCAGACGCGGCCGGCAACTCGAAGAAGACGAGGCTCGCGGTGAAGCTGAAGGCGTAGGGCGCGGTCTCCTGCTCCAGGCCCGAGCCTGCGTTCAATCTGAAGCCGACCGTCAGGGTACGAAACCGAAGGTCACAGGTTCGAATCCTGTCGGGCGCTGGCTGCTACATCGCTGCTACATCTGAGGTCGACCCGGGCTGGACTCGGTTCTCCTGGAGCGAGAGCGTCGCGACTGACGAGTTATACAGACTTATGACAGATATCTGCATAAGCGTCTATAACTCTGCATAGCCATGGATCCCGTTCGGAACCCGTACACGCCCAACGCCGGCTCTCGACCTCCCGAGCTTGCCGGGCGGGACGCGCAGCTCGAGCAGTTTCGGGTCTTGGTGGCGCGGCTGAAGGGCGGGCAGACTGAGCAGAGCATCATCGCCAAGGGCCCGCGCGGAGTGGGGAAGACCGTGCTCCTGAACGCCTTCGAGGACATGGCCGAGAGCGAAGGGTTCCTGACCTACTACCACGAGCTGACCGACGAGAGCTCGCTGGTCGAGGAGCTGACTCGTGACGCCGAACGGGCCCTGGCGATGCTGAAGCTATCCGAGCGACTGACGCGGAAGGTCCGCGATGGATTGGGCCACCTGAAGACGATCAGACTCACCGGGCCGGAGGGGATCGGACTGGAGGTCGACCTTCGCAGGGCGAGCGAGGGAACGCTGACCGCCGACCTCACCGATCTCTTCCTGGAGCTCGGAGCCGCGGCCAAGGAGAAGGAACGCGGAGTCGTCTTCTTCTTGGACGAGGTCCAGTTCGCTGATGAGGTGCATTACCGCGCCCTGATCAGCGCGCTTCATCGCTGCAACCAGAAGCAGCTGCCGATCTCGGCCGCCGCCGCGGGGCTTCCGCAGATCCCCCGGTTGACCGGGGATGCTCGCTCGTACGCGGAGCGCCTCTTCGATTTCCCGACGATTGCCAACCTTGACCGGGAGGCAGCGACGTCGGCGCTCGTTGCCCCCGCCCGCGCCCAGAAGGTCGACTATGCGGACAATGCCCTCGATTTGGCGCTGGATTGGACCGACGGGTACCCGTTCTACCTCCAGCAGATCGGCAAGCACGCTTGGAACCAGGCTTCGAAGTCACCGATTACTCGCGCCGATGTAGAGGGAGCGGTGCCGGCGGCGCAGGCCGCCCTCGACCGTGCGATCTACGAAGTGCGGATCCAGCGCGCGACCGCGAACGAGCGCAAGTACATGCGGGCGATGGCCGAACTCGGTGATGGCCCGTACCAATCAGGCGCGGTGGCGCGAAAGCTCGGTCAGGCAGCCACTGCGGTTTCGCAGCTTCGGCAGCGCCTGGTGAACAAGGGACTGATCTACGCCACTGAGGACTACGGCTACATCGACTTCAGCGTCCCGCGGTTCGCGGAATACATGCGGCGGTACATGCCCTACCAGGCGCCGGCTCGGAAGCGCCGACGCCCGCGGCCTCGCGGCGACTGATCAGCTCGGGGCCTCCCTTTTCGCGCAGCGACACCGATACGCAGGCTCGTCGGCGCGGTCGAAAACGCGCTGGCCGCGCGTCCCGTGGGCACGAGCCGGCAAGGACACGAACCCGCTCCAGGGCGCGCGGGGCCCGGCCGAAGTGACGCCGGCCCGGAACGGATCCGGGGGCGATTTCCGTCGGATTGCGCCGCCACTGCGTAGAAACCTGCAACCGAGCTGCACGGATTCCCGGAAGCGCGGGCTCTCGCCATGGTGCATCCTCTTGGAAGACAGGAGATCCTGATGGACGTCTTCACCTTCATCCACGAGCACCTTCCTCATCACCACGCCGCCGATTCGAACGGCGAGAAGCCGGTGGACGCGGCTGGCGACTCCCTGCCCTACCCGGGGTACGACCAGCACAGCGAAAAGCAGATCGTCGGTGAGCTTCACCTGCATTCCCAGGTCCAGCTGGCCGCCGTCGAGGAATACGAACGCGCCCACGGCGCCCGCAAGGCCGTTCTCGACAAGCTGCACTTCCTGCGCCGCAGCGAGCCGCTCCCGGGTTATGACGACATGAGCGTCGAGCAGATCCTCGTGGCGGCCGAGGGCGCCGACCTCGAGACGCTGGACCACATCTGGTTCTACGAGACCAAGTTCGGCCAGCGGCCCGCCGTCCTCGACGTGGTGATCCCCCTCGAGCACCAGCGCCGGGGCGAGCAGCCCCGGAAGCCGGTCCCCGCGTACCGGCCCGGAGCGCGCTGACACCTCTAGCCCGTGCGGCGGCCAAAGGCGATTTGGTCTGACCACCACCCGCACAGACCGGCACGGTTCGATGCGACCCTGCACTATGCAGGCCGACCGGCGAATGGGTAGGGTCCGCGGCGATGTCGCAGACAAGGACGTTTGCAGGCAAGGTCTGGCTCGCCGTTTCGGTGGCACTGTTGGCGGCAGCGGCGGCGCTCGCGATCGTGCCCGGGAACGGCTTGGCGCGCGGATCCTCTGTCTGCCCGACGTTCCGCGTGCTCGGGAACGACCGGATCGGGCCGGCCGTGCTGCCGAAGGGGACCTACTCGGTCAAGGTCTTCGGCGGGCTGAGCTGCTCCGCAGCATCGTCGCACTTCACTCGCTTCCTGGAGGACTACGACGGCAAGCTTCCGCACAACTGGGGCGTGGTGTCGCGCGGACGAGGACGGGCCGCTTTCACTCACCGTGGCAAGCGGCGCTTCACCGTGGCGCGCCAGGGCAAGACCCATGGCGGCCACCATCACAGTCCGCAGCTCGGCACTCGCTGTCCCGGCACGTTCCAGGTCCTCCACGACGACAGCATTGGGCCGCTGAAGTTCCCCAGGGGCAGCTACCTGCTCTACATCCCGCCCCAGTCGCAGGTCGCCTGTGCAAAGGCCTCGAAGCTGTTCTCGAAGTTCCTCGGCCGGCCCGACGGCAACCTGCCCGACAGGTGGCGCATCAAGGGGCAGACAGCGCTCTTCTACAGGCACGACAGCCCACGGCGCTACCGCTTCCGGGTCGACCCCGGCACCTAGGATCAGTCATCTAGCGGCGCCACGATGAACGGCTTCGCCTACTTCGACGCCACGGACGGCGCAACAAACCACGACCGCGAGCTCTGGCGCTCAAACGGGAAGAGCGCGGGAACCAAGCTCGTCCACGACATCAACCCGTCCGGGGAATCCGACCCGGAAAACCTCCAGCCCATTGGGCACACCCTGTACTTCGCGGCGCGCGACGAGGGTGGCAACGACTCCGAGCTCTGGCGCTCGAACGGGACCCACGCCGGGACGAAGCTCGTCAAGGAGTTCTTCCCGGGCAGTGTCGACGGCGGCTTTCTGGGGCGCTCACCGACATCGGAGGCACCCTCTACTTCAGCGCCCGCGACGACGCGCACGGCGCCGAGCCGTGGCTGATCCGGAAGCGGCGCTAACCGTCCGGTACCAGTCCTCGGCGACCTAGCCCTTGACCTTCCACTTGAACTCGGCCCGCTTGCCGGCGTTGCCCAGATCGTCGATGGCCTCGACCTGGAAGGTGTGCTTGCCCGGCTTCACCTCGACCTTCTTCGGGCTCCGGCACGTCTTGAACCGCCTGTGGTCAAGCTTGCACTTGAAGCCGGCGACATCGGAAGCGGCGCCCTTGGCCTTGAACTTGAACTTCGCCCTGCGCTTGTGGGTCTTCCTTCTCGGGTGGTGGGAGATCTTGGACTTCGGGCCCGTCGTGTCGACCGTGAACGAGACCGTCCTGAGTCCGATGGTGCCGAAGTCGTCGTCGCCGGCGACCGTCAGGGTGTGACGCGTGTCCGAGAGCCGCGGCGCCGTGAGCGGCGAGGAGCACAACTGGGGCGCCCTGCTGTCGAAGGCGCACGTGAACGCCACCGGCCGGCTGGCGCTGAACTGGAAGCTGGGCGTGGAATCGGCGACCCGGCCGTGGGGGCCGGTCACCGTCACCGTCGGCGGCGAGATGAACCGGCCGACGGCGAGGGGTGCGTTCACAAGGCCGGCGCCCACGACGGGGTGACCGAAGCCCGGCATGGCGGTCGCGGTCGACGTCTGCGCCGCCTTGATATCCGTATTCGCCGCCGAGGGGTCCGCCGAGAGCTCGAGCGCGGCGACGGCGGCGGCGTGTGGCGTCGCCTGCGAGGTGCCGCAGAAGCGGAAGACGCCACCGCCGACGTTCTGCCCGAAGAAGGTGTTCTGGGCACAGTCGGTGGCGGCGATGTCGGGCTTGTCGAGCACCTCCGGGCTGATCAGAGGCGCGGCCGGCGTAGACCCGCTGACCGGCCCGAAGTAGTGCGCGAGCGGCCCGCGGGAGGAGTACGGCTCCGGGATGGCCGAGTCGTTGAACGGCACCGCGGCGACAGTCTGCGCACCGGCCGTGCCGTTGTGTCCGAAGATGGTCGGGCCAACGATGTCGCCGCCCGAGGACGTCGGGTACTCGGTGCTCTGAATCGCGTTGGACCCGTTCGTGAAGAAGACGAACTTCAGCCGCGGCGTGTGCGAGCCGGTGAAGTTGTTGATCACGAGGTTGACGGCCACCGCGCTTCCGCTCGCGTTCGTCCAGCTCATGAATTCGAAAGGCCGCTGCGTCGCGGTGTTGGAGAGCAGGCTCGACGTCAGGACCGTCGTGTTCGTGGAGTTCAGCAGGCCCTCGTCGAGGTTCGTGGTGACCCCGTTGAGAGGCTCGTTCCACTGAAGGTCGACCTGGACCGTCCCCCCCGGCGCGACCGTGATCCCGAACGTGTTGTCGGCACCGGACCCGGGGTTGAAGTCCATGCAATGGCCGGTGCCGAAGGCCGCCGGGCAGCTGCCCGAGTCGCGAAACGCGGGTGCCTCCCAGGACCCGATGTCGCGTCCGCTCGAGTCGACGTCGTTGTTGTTGAACGCCATCGAGAAGTACGTCGCGCCCTGGTTGGCCACATCGTTCACCGCCTTCGCGATCACGCCGTCCTGGAACATCGGCTCGTTGAAGTAGATGATGTCGTCGGCGATCACCTTCGCGCCCGCCGTCGCGAGATCGCGGATGTGCTGGGCGAACACCGTGTCGCCGCCTTCGGCCGTGTCGAAGGCTAGGCTAGCGTCGGGTGCAAGGTCGTGTACGGCCTGGAGCATGGCCCGGCCCTCGTCGGTGAAGCCGGCGGCATCGGTGAGGTCCTGCACGGGAGTCGTGCGCCCGCAGGGGTTGCCGGAGCCGGGAAGGTCGCCGGTCGCGATGTCCTGAGCGGCGTGCGGCGCGGCGGCCCGCGTGTCGAACGAGTCCGAGAGTACGCCGACCCTCACCCCCGATCCCGTGTCGCCGAGATCGTTCTGGACCGTATCGGCGTGGAGCTGGGTGAGCGCCTCGGAGGTGCGTGAGCCCTGGCACGGCGCCGCCTTCGGCCGCCCGATGCCGCCGACCATCGGCGTGAGCTGCTCGGTGACGGACTCGACGCCGGACGTGCGGGCCAGCCGGTGCAGCGCCCCGGCCCTGGCCGCCACCGTTACGGCGCCCCCGGCCGTGGCGAGCGCGCGGACCCCGTGCAGGTGGTCGAGCCTGCCCCGCGCCGCTCGCGGCGGCCCCGCCGTGCGCGCGTCGACGACGTAGCGCGAGCCCTTGCGCATGAGGCTGCCCGGTCCGGTCCGCGGAAGGCCGGTGAGCTGCTCGCTCTTGGCGCGCGACGCGCCCCGCAGCGACCCGTTCGCGACGTCGGCGAGGCGGTAGGAGAGGGGGCCGTGCGACCTCTTGGCCGCAAGGTAGCCCCCGGCGCCCGTCGCGCTGCCGGTGGTGAACGCGAGCACGACGGCGACCGATGCGACGACGAGAAAGATCGACCTGACGTTGGTCACCTGCGGAACCCCTGGCGTTCGCGGATGAAGCAGCACGACCCTATCCGCGTCCCAGGACCGTGTCAACCGGATCTACCTTAAAGAAGCTTCGCCACCCTCTTGCATGCCTTGCTCGGCTTGCGGGTCGCGCGGCCCGCCTTTGCGCTCGCCCTGCCCTTCGCCGAGAGGGTTTCCGTCTCCGTCCCGCCGACGTTTGTCTCCTTGAACGACGCGTCGCCGTCCAGCCGCCCGGCCCCCCTGTGCCGCCGACCACCTTCAGCGTGCCGCTCACCGGGACGAACGGGTCACCGGGCGTGTACTTCCCCTCCTTCGTCTTCAGGCGAACGCAGGCCGACCCGAGCGACGGTTCGGCCACCCCTGCTGGTGCCCGAAGCTCGTGAACTTGATCGAGATCTTGCCGCTGAAGGGTTGCTGCTTTTTGCCGTGAGCGAGGGCGAGGCCGCCCACTCCCGCAAGGATCGCGCTGACGATCACCAGTCCAAGCCGGTATCCGGGCTTCATCTCGACTCCTGCCCGCGGCGGTTCCCTCGTCGGGATCCTACTGCGGGCAACTCGTTCTGGCCTGACGAGATCTGTAAGGGAAGGGCCGGGACTCAAGCGGCACCGGGGCTACGCACAACGCAGAAGGTCGTCGGCCCTCCACGCGGACCTCGGTAGGCTCTCGCCGGTGACGCCGACCGAGGCCACGCAGAGCGGGGCGAACGGCACCGCCGGATCGGGCCTCGTCGATCGCGTTCATCGACACCTGGAGCTGCTCGCGACGATCCTGCTTGCGATGGCGGCCGTCGCGACCGCGTGGAGCTCGTATCAATCGGCGCGCTGGAGCGGCGTCCAGGCGATCGACTTCAGCAACGCGAACGCCGCTCGGGTGGAGTCCACTGCCGCCTCCGACCGGGCCGGTCAGGAGACCCAGGTCGACGTACTCACGTTCACGCAGTGGGTCAACGCCTACGCGCAAAACGACCAGCGGCTGGTCCGCTTCTACTTCCAGCGGTTCCGCTCCGAGTTCAAGCCGGCGATGCGCGCCTGGATCGCCACGCGTCCGCTCAAGAACCCGGCGGCCCCTCCGACCCCCTTTGCGATGCCGCAGTACAAGCTCGCGAAGGCCGACGAGGCCAAGAGCCTGACGGCTGTCGCGGATAGCGCGGGCGCCGCGGCGCGACAGTCGAACCAGCGCTCCGACAACTACGTGCTCGCGGTTGTCCTCTTTGCCGCCGCGCTGTTCTTCGCAGGGATCAGCACCAAGCTCCGCGGACCAGCGCACCGTACCGCTCTGTTGGCGCTTGGGTATGTCCTCTTCCTTGGGACGCTGATCTGGGTGATCACCTTCCCCATCACCGTCTCGGTCTGAGCTCAGCCGGACGCCGCGCGGAACTGCCAGCCGATCGCCTCGTTGCCGCTGAGCGTGCTCGCTTTGAGCGAGAGGCGGTACCGGGAGTCCTTGGGAATCTTGACCGGGCCGTCGGCTCGGCAGGTCGGCTGCATGCCGCTCACGGTGCACAGGTCGGTGGTCGTCAGCGAGCCGCCCGGCGGCGTCACCGCCAGGCCGAAGTCGATCGACTCGGCCCCGGTGAAGCCGCTGTCGGCATTGCCGACGAAGTCGCGCAGCTTCATGTCCGCCGGGGCGATCGCATCCACCCCGAAGTCCTCGTCGGCGTTGTTGCCCTGGCCGAAGTCGAAGTTCCCGAACGGCTGGATCGAGTAGTTGGCCGGCCCGGTCGCAGGAAAGCGGAAGGCGGCGCCGCCGATGACGCCCACGCCGAAACCCGACTTCGCTGTGCCCTTGAGCTTGGCGGAGTTCTTCGCCTTTGGCACCGCACGCAGCGAGGACTCCTTGACCTCGTGTCCGGTGACGCTGTTCTTCACCAAGCGGTTCCCCGGCGTGGAGTGCTTGACGATCGTCCTGCCGTTGATGCGGCTCGCGGCGTAAGCCGCGCCCCCTAGCGCGGCGAACAGCGCGAGGTAGGCAATGACGTTTGCGCGTACGTGCCTGAAGATCATGCTTCGCATCACGCCCGCCAAGCCTACGCCATTTTCAGGCCCCTGAACGGCCTTTCGATCCGGGTGACGCCAGATGCGGGGCGGCCATCTGTTCGAGCCCCTCGCTCTCCGCTCGATCGCCCGAGCTGCCCGCGCCGGTAAGCTCTCGGCAGGAGGCCGGCTGACGATGAAGCGCGGGATGCGAGCACTGATCGCGGGAACCTCGGTCGGGACCTGTCTGGTCCTCACCGCCACCGCCGCGCTCGCCAAGGACCGCCAGAACCTCGACGGAAAGGCGGCCACTCCGGGCCACGTCGTCGTCGACTCTTCCGGTAAGGCCGACGTCGCCTGGTCGCACAGCGGCGGCACCCACGCCGACTACGCCGAGTTCTGCCGGATTCCCAAAGGTGGCAAGTGCAAGAACCCCATGAAGCTCCCGGGGCCTGACGGGAACGCCGTGACGCATTCGGTGTCTGGGGCGTTCCCCGTGTTGGGGAGCGGCGGCGACCTGTTCGTGGTCGCCCCCCGCTACGTGGACGACGACATCGTCCTCTGGCAGTCGACCAACGGGGGGAAGACGTTCTCGTCCCCGACGAAGTTCGCGGGCGGCTACTCGAACAAGACGGATCCGAGCGACGTCGTCTACGACGTGGTCGCCATGCTGGTCGGCGCCAACAATCCCGGCCTGGGGTTCAGCTACTTCGGGATCGGCACCGGGGAGTACACGTTCGCGGCGGTGACCGGGACGGTCCAGGGTTCGAGCCTCACCCTCGACAGCGCCAGCGGGACGCCCTACGAGAGCTACTGGACACAGGGAGCCAAGTACGCCGTCAAGTACTTCGTGAGCCCCGGCACGGTTCCACCCTCCGACGCCGCCTGGACTGGTCCGGTCTCGGTATCGAAGGGCTACGGCGGCGCCCTCACGTACGGGACGAACGGGACGTTCATCGCCACCCAGGACTACACCGGCGGCAAGTACCCCAAGGCCGTGCGTGTCAGGGAGCTGAACGACGCGTCGGTCGGGTCCGCAACCACCCTGGCGAAGGACAAGAAGATCGACCTCTTCGCCACCGGCGACATCTCCGAGGCCCCCAACGGGCACGTCGCGGTCGCCTGGCCGCGCGTGAAGAAGAGCGGCAAGCTGGTTCTGAGGCTGTTCCAGTCGAAGAACGGCAACCAGTTCGGCAAGGCGCGTCCCATCGCGCACCTCGGCAACGCCTTCCAAATCGGCGACAACCTCCAGCTCGCCTACGAGAGCAGCGGCAACGGGTATGCGACCTTCCTCAACGGGTCGGGCCTGCACCTGGCCGACCTCAAGCGGCTGAAGTGATTCGGACGTTCGGTGATGACGACCGACGCTCGATTCAGTGTCCACGGCCGGTGCGAGCCCCAGGTGCTTTAGCGAACTAGGTTCGAATCCTGTCGGGCGCGCTACGAACCTCGCGCTAATCGCCTGCAGATCGGCGTACGGGTTCTGAGCGCCCGCGTCCAGGCCCGCGTCCGGATTCTTCGTGCCTTCTTAGAAGTCGCTTCGGAGCCTCTTATGGGCGTCCGGTTCCCTTGCCGAGTCCCGGCCGCGAGTCGCTTGCGGCTTCGGGAACGCGAACCCGTCGAAAGGCAACGCCAGATGTTCTATCTCCGCTACATGACCTCCGAGCTGCGGCGGCGGCGCGGTCGAACCGTGCTGACCGTCCTCACGTTCGCGCTTGGGATCGGCCTCGTCGTGACCGTCACCGCCCTTTCGGCGGGTCTGGACGCCGCGCAGTCGAAAGTGCTCGAGCCACTCACCGGCGTCGGCACCGACATGTCGGTCAAGCGTCCGCTTCAAGTCCAATCGAGCGCCTCGAGCGCCGGCGGGGCGAGCTTCGGGGGTCCGGGCGCCCAGCTGTCAAAGAAGGAGCAGAAGGAGCTCCAGAAGGAGAACGGCTCGCAACGGGTTGGCCTCGACAACCTCGGCAAGCCCGGCACCCACTTCGAGCAGGACAGCTTCATGACGACCGACCTCAGCTTTCCGGCAAAGAAGGCGCGCAAGCTGGCGAAGTTGAGTGGCGTTCAGGCGGTCTCCGCGGGCCTGACTTTGAACGAGACCCACGTCTCCGGGAAGGTTCCGAAGCAGAGCTCCGAGCCGACCGCAGGCGCGCCTCCCGCAACCGGCGGTCCGCCGAACTCGATCAACTTCGACTCCTCGACCATCTCAGGAGTCGACACCTCTGAGCGCGATCTCGGCCTGCTGACTCCGTCGCAGATCGAGAGAGGCTCCTGGTTCACGGGCTCGGGCCACAACCAGGCGGTGCTCTCGGTCTCCTACGCCAATGACCAGAACCTCGGCGTGGGCGACCACGTGACCGTCAAGGGCCACCGCTTCAAGGTGGTCGGCACCGCCAACGCCACCGTCGGCGGTCAATCCTCGGACGTCTACGTAGACCTCAGCCAGCTCCAGAGGCTGTCGGACCATGAGGGTCGAGTCAACGTCGTCGACGTCCGGGCCACGAGCGCCGACCAGGTTGCCGCGGTCTCCAAGCGAATCGAGGCCGCGATCCCGGGCGCGAACGTCACCACTGCCAAGGACCTGGCGAGTCAGGTGTCCGGGTCTCTCGTCGACGCGAAGAACCTCTCTTCGAAGCTCGGCACGGCCCTCGCGATCGTCGCGCTCGCCGCGGCGTTCGGCATCGCCAGCCTGGTGACACTCTCGTCGGTGAGCAAGCGCACGCGTGAGCTGGGCACGCTGAAGGCGCTTGGCTGGCGCCAGCGGCTCGTCGTCCGCCAGATCAGCGGCGAATCCGTGGCCCAGGGGCTGCTCGGCGGGATCGCCGGCGCGGTTCTCGGTATCGGCGGAGCGGCTTTGGTCGGGGCGCTGGGCATCAGCCTCGACGCGTCCATTGCCGCTCAGCAGTCGGGACTTGGGCCTCCAGGGTTCGGTCAGGGCGCCGCCACGTCTGTGTCCAACGCGGTGACCCTCAGCGCGCCGGTCGACTTCGGGGTCATCGCTCTCGCGATTGGCCTGGCCCTCCTCGGAGGCCTGATCGCCGGAAGCGTCGGCGGCCTGCGTACCGCCCGGCTGCGGCCGGCCGAAGCCCTGCGGAGCGTCGAGTGATGACGCCGGCGAGCGACCACGGATCAACTCAGAAGGAGACAGAAATGACCGCCAAAAGCAACGGACGGATCGCGCCGGGTGCGCCGATCTACCGTCTCGAGGGCCTGGTAAAGACCCATGGAGACGGTGGGAAGCAGGTGCGGGCCGTTGACGGCATCGACCTGGCAGTCGATAGAGGGGAGTTCGTGGTCATCGCCGGCCCCTCGGGCTCCGGAAAGTCGACCTTGCTCCAGCAGCTCGGGGCGCTTGATCGCCCGACCGGTGGGACGATCGAGTTCGAAGGCCGGAATCTGGCGCAACTCGGCGATCGTGACCTGGCCGAGCTGCGCCTGAAGACGATTGGGTTCATCTTTCAGCAGTTCAACCTGATCCCGACGCTCTCGGCCCAGGAGAACATCGAGCTGGCGATTGCTCCGACGGGCGCTTCGGCCGCACGCCGAACAGGGCGGGCAGCGGCGCTGCTGGAACGCGTCGGTCTCGACTCGCGAGGAGGCCATCTGCCGTCTCAGCTCTCCGGTGGAGAGCAGCAACGGGTGGCGATCGCAAGAGCCCTCGCAAACGAGCCGGACGTACTGCTGGCCGACGAGCCAACCGGGAACCTCGACACGAAGACGGGGGACTCGATCCTCGGCCTCCTCTACGAACTGTGGCGCGCCGAAGGGCTCACGGTCGTCTTGATCACCCACGACCCGGCGATCGCCGGCACCGCACCGCGGGTCGTCAGACTCGCCGACGGGCAGGTCGAGAGCGACGAAGCGGCTGTCGCGGACCGAGCGGCGCTGCGCATTGCACCCGAGCGGAGCCGCGGATGACCCCGCGGCGCTGGCTAGGAGTCGCACTCGGCGTGGTCGCAATCGCGGGGATCGCCATAGCTTTGTCGCTCGGCGGCGGGGGTTCCTCGTCTGCGACAGGCGGCCCACTCCAGCCCGGCGGTGCCGACACCGAGCAGTTTCAGAGCTGCCTCGAGCAGCACGGTGTCAAGCTGCCCCAACCTGGCGCCGGACCCCCAAGCCAGGGCGCGCCGGGCGCGGCCCAGCAGCGTGCGTTCCAGGCTTGCTCGAAGTACCTGCCGAAGGGGGGCTTTGGAGCACCACCGGGCGCGCCATCGAACGGCGCGCCACCGACCGGCGCCTTCCCTTCGGGCTGATCGCAGGCGGATCGGCTCGCCAGCCCCAGAGCAGCCTTCAGACTGTCGGCATGCGGGTCCTCCTCGTTGACGACGAGCCATCGGTGCGTGAGTCACTGGGTCGTGCGCTCGAGTTCGAGCGCTACGACGTCGACGTGGCGGCCGACGGAGCAGAAGCCCTCGAAGCGGTCCTGGATTTCCGTTACGACGCGATCGTCCTCGACGTATCGATGCCCGACATGGACGGCATCGAGACCTGCCGGAGGCTACGTGCGGGGGACGATCGGACTCCGGTGTTGATGCTGACGGCTCGGGACGCCGTCGACGATCGCGTCGCCGGTCTCGACGCCGGGGCCGACGACTACCTCGTCAAACCGTTCGCGCTGAAGGAGCTGACCGCGCGCCTGCGAGCGCTCCTTCGTCGCCACGAGCCGAGCGACGGCGACGAGTTGCGATTCGCCGACCTCGCCCTCGACACCGCGGGGCGCCAGGTCAGGCGCGGCTCTCGCCAGATCGAGCTCTCGCGGACTGAGTACTCGCTGCTCGAGCTGTTCATGCGGAACCCACGGCGGGTGCTCGGCCGATCGGAGATCTTCGAGGCGGTTTGGGGCTATGACTTCGGCGAGGCCTCGAACTCCCTGGGCGTCTACATCGGCTATCTGCGGCGAAAGACCGAGGCCGACGGCGAGCCGCGCCTGATCCACACGCTCCACGGGGTCGGCTATGTCCTGCGTGAATCGTGAGCCTCAGGCGCCGCATCATCCTGCTGGCCGCCGGCGCTGTGGCGCTGGCGATCTGCGCAGCCGCGCTGACCAGCTGGTTACTCGTGCGCTCACAGCTCCGCGGACAGGTCGACGACGTCCTCAGGACCGCCGCGGCCCGCGTACAACATTTCCCGGAATTCGGTGACGGGCAGCCCCCCGCCGGCTCGACGCGCTCGAGACTGCGGCCACCGAGTCAAAGCAGCGGCCCTCCGGGCCCGCCGGGCGATGCGGACATATTGATCCTGCGTCTCAACCGCGACGGACAGCAAGCCCATCCACGCCCGCCGGCGGGGGTGAGGCTGCCCAAGCCGACTGCCAGCGAGCGCGCCATCGCCCGCACCGGCAACGGCAGTGAGCTCGTCGATCAACAGATCGCGGGCAGCCACTATCGAGTTCTCACCGTGCCGCTCAAGTCGGGTGGAGCGGTGGTCCTTGCTCGCTCGCTCGAGGGAGTCGATCAGGTGCTCGGACGGCTGCGGATAATTCTCGCGCTGGTCGCGCTCGGTGGGGTTGGGCTTGCCGCGCTGCTCGGCTGGCTGGTTGCCCGTGGAGTGATCGCTCCGATTCGCCGCCTTACGGCCGCCGCCGAGCATGTGGGCACAACGGATGACCTCTCTCGCCGGATCGCTGTCGGGCGAGGCGATGAGGTCGGACAACTGGCCGTCCGCTTCAACCAGATGCTCAACTCTCTGGAGGCCTCGCGCCACGAGCTGGCCGGCTCGGTGGAGGCCCAGCGACAGCTGGTGGCCGACGCCTCGCACGAGCTGCGAACGCCGGTCGCCAGCCTGCGTACGGACATCGAGGTGATGCTCGAGCACCCCGGGCTTCCGGCGCCTGAGCAAGGCCGCATGCTTTCCGCCGCGCGCGACCGCATCGAAGAGCTCGGCCAGATCGTCGGCGACCTGATCGAGCTGGCTCGCGGCGAGCGGCCGGTCGCAAGCGACGATGAGATCCGCCTGGATCGTCTCGCCGAGGAGGCCGTCGCGCGCTTTCGACGGCTTTCCCCGGAACGCCGCTTCGAGGTCGAAGTCGAACCGGTTGTCGTCCGCGGCGACGCGGAGCGCCTCGGCCGGGCTGTCAACAATCTGATCGACAACGCCTGCAAGTACAGCCCGGCCGCGGAGCCGATCGAAGTTGCGGTCTCTCACGGGGCCCTGACCGTGAGAGATCACGGCCCGGGTGTTTCAGCGGAAGAGGCCGAGCACATCTTTGACCGATTTAGCCGCGGTGCCCGCGGACGCGAGGTGTCCGGCTCCGGGCTGGGGCTCGCCATCGTGCGCCAGATCGCCGAGGCGCATGACGGAACCGCAACGGTCGAGACCGCCGCCGAAGGTGGCGCAGTCTTCCGGCTCGCCCTGCCGGCGGCGTGATCTTCGAACTGTCTTCGGTGCGGGCGCGCCTCAGACCGCTGTTAAGGCGGTTCCTCCGCCGCCCCGTGAGTTCAACGCAGGAGGTGCGGGGGGCGCCCGCGTCCTAGGGCGGCGGTGGGCCGCGACCGAGGTCGCGGTCCAGGCGTTCGCAGCGACGAGGTTTCGGGTCTTGTTCGTCGGCGCTGTAGCGGTCGTCTCCGCGCCCGCAGTCGATGACCCTGTCGGGCTCGCCGAAGGCGCCGGCGTTGCCGGCCAGCACGCGGTCGTGGCCTCGCCCGGCGCGGAAGCTGTCGCGTCCGCCGTCGCCCTGGAGGTAGTCCTGGCCGCGGCCGCCGCGGAGGCGGTCGGGGCCGTCTCCGCCGTAGATGAGCGACGCTCCGGACCGATCGACGAGCCGGTCTGCTCCGTTGCCGCCGCTCAGCACGAGCTGGTGTGTCTTGTGGAAGTCGAGAGAGACGGTGATGCGGTCGTCGCCGTTGTCGCCGCTGATGCTGACGAGGTCGGTTTTCCGATCGCAGGCGGCCGCGGTCGCGCTCGTGATCTTGCAGGTTCCCTCGCTTATCCCGACCCGCCCGAAGATTCCCGCGCTGTCCGTTATCCGGAAACGCCGCCGATTCAGCGGAGCGATGCTGATGTTCTCGCCGCCGACACTGCCAATCAGAACGACGGCTGTCTTGCTCCCGTAGAGGAGGGCCGGCGTCGATGTCTTGGCCGGGGCGGCGTTCGCTCCAGCGACGAGTGTGATCAGCGCCAACCCGGCCAATGCCGTCCCTGCGTAACGCATGGGTCCAGAGTACTTTCGGCGTGGGGTGTCGAGTCGCACTTGCAAGCGTGGGTGTAAGCGCGCTAGTTCAACGCGACCGCGGGATGCGGCCAGGCGCGCTTACTCAAGTGCAGGGCGTAGAACCCGCTCGTCGCGTCCGTGTACCAGACCTCACGCCGGCCAGGCATGAACGCCGGTTGCGACATCGCGAAGTCGCTTGCCGAGCCGCCGCCGTCGAGGAGCTGCCGCTCGGCTGCGTAGTGCCGCGACCCGAGGGTGCAGATCGCAACATGTTGGGCTGCCGCGGACGGGGACCTCGGGGCCTTCGGGGGCGAGACGTAGTAGGCGACCTCGCGGGGGTGCTTGGGGTCGGAGATGTCGAACACCCGCAGGCCCGAGTTGATGAAGGAGCAGGCGACGATGCCCGGGTTCACCTCGCGCGGGATCGCGCAGTAGTGGGCCGAGTAGTTGAAGACGGGCGCCGGCAGGGCGGAGGGGTCCCCGTCGGCCTCCTTGTGGGGGTCCGGCTGGTTGACCTTCAGGCGGATGTTCGAGACGACCCGCGGGTGCTTGGGATCGGCGATCGAGATGATCCGCGCCGCGCCAACCGTGTCCGGCGGCGAGACGGTGTTGAAGCGGAAGCCGAACTCGTCGAACTCGAGCAGGTAGCGCTTGCCATGGATCTGCATCGGGAGCGCGTTCTGGGGGACGCTGACCGGGCTCCAGGTCAGGCGGCTGATCTCGCGCACCTCCGGATCCGGCTTGCGCTGCTGGACCCGGCTGACGTCGAGGATCACGAGATTGCCGTTGATCGGGTCGGCGTCGTAGAGCGTGTTGCCGTCGTCGGAGACGCTGAGGCCGTGCGCGTAGACGTTGCCCTCCCAGATTGTGTGCGGGTGCTGCGGATCACTGACGTCGACCGCGGCGATCCCGTCGCCGCCCGCGATCCAGAACGTCTTCCCATCGGGCGCAAAGCCGCTCTCGTGACCAAACCGCGATGCCAGGTAGGTCGAGTCGAGGACCGGGTGGCGGCAGTCGTTGCGGACGCTGTAGATCGACATGAGACCGGGGAGCGTCGTCCCGTTCCCGAGCTCGGCGGCGAGCAGGCCACGGCGGCGATTCAGGTTCAGCGACTCGTGCGGCGCGAGCATGGGCAACGAGTCGAGCGTTGCGGTGCGGACCGGATGACGTGGATTCGACATGTCGAGTACGGCGACCCCCGACAGATGTGCTGCCCCGATGCTGACGACGTTGAGCGGCGCCTGGAGCGAGGTGTCGTAGAAGGCGCACTCGTGACCGTGGCGGTCGACGTAGCGCCACACCCGGAAGCCGCCGGGTGTCCCGTGGCGGCCGAGGACCTGCGCGTTGCACGTCCAGCCACGTGTGGCGGCTGCTGAGGCGATCGCCGCAGCCGGGACCCGGCCCTGCTCTCCGGCGAGCGGGTGCGAGCCGGGCCCGCAGCGCGCCCTCGGGACCGGCTTCACCGGGGGCGCCGGGGGGTCCTGCACCGGAGCACGTGCCGGCGTCGGGTAGCCGGTGAGGTCGAGCAGGTCGTTCAGATCGTTGAGCGGCACGGTCGGCGTCTCGGCCACGGCGGGGGCCGGTCCGACCGCGAGGAATCCGGCCGCGACACCGATTGCAAGCAGCGGAAGGAAGCGGGAAGCCGCACCAGCCGAGGGGAGTCGTCCGCGAGTGTTCCTACGATGCTTGACGGGCCGCACGGTATCCCGCGCCGCGCGACCCGGCGCCGGTTCGCGACCGCCCCGTAGCGGTAGGGTCCACCTGAACGACGGGAAAGGGGGACGCTCGGAATGTGGTCGAAGGTGGCGGGGCTCGCGATGCTGGTGGTGGCGGTCGCCCTTCTGGCGACGCCCGCGTTCGCCTCTGCGGCGCCCGCGCCCAAGCTCCTCAAGGACATCGATCCGGGCGCGGAGTCCCAGGACATCAATCACGGAGTGGACGAGTTCGCCAAGGCGGGGAAGCACGTCTTTCTCGCCGCGGACGATGGCCGTCACGGATACGAGCTCTGGAAGAGCGACGGGACCAAGCAGGGAACGAAGCTCGTGCGCGACATCCTGCCTGGACCGTCGACCTCCGAGCCGTACTTCCTGACCGGCTACGGGAAGACCCTGATCTTCGCGGCCGACGACGGCACCCACGGGTACGAGCTCTGGCGAAGCGACGGTACGCGTAGCGGTACGCGCATGGTGCGCAACATCAATCCCGGAGCCACCGGCTCCGATCCCGATGAGTTCGTCTCGTTCAAGGGCCGGCTCTACTTCGCGGCGAACGACGGCACACATGGCGTCGAACTGTGGAGGACGGACGGCACCAGGCACGGAACGAAGCTCGTCAAGAACATCGCGCCCGGCGCGGCGGACAGCTTCCCCTTCGACTACGCGAAGCTCGACAACAGGCTCTATTTCGACGCTGACGACGGCACGCATGGAGCCGAGCTGTGGCGGAGCGACGGGACAAAGGCCGGGACGAAGCTCTTCCGCAACATCGCTCCGGGATCGATCAGCTCGTCACCGGGGAACCTGCTGAAAGCAGGCCAGGAGATCTTCTTCGGGGCCGACGACGGCCCGCATGGCGTTGAGCCGTGGAAGACCGACGGGACGAGGAGCGGAACGACGATGGTGAGCGACATCAACCCCACCCCGGGCGCCGGTTCTCTGGCCCTCTTCCTGAACCCGTTCGGGAAGCTCGGGCATACGGTCTTCCTGCGTGCCGACGACGGCGTGAGCGGGAGCGACCTCTGGGTGACCGACGGCGGGCCGGCTCAACACATCGAGATCAACACGACCGGCAGCTCGGTGCCGACCGACTTCACCGCGATGAAGGGCTTCGTCTACTTCGGCGCCTCGGACGGCGCGGCAAACCACGGCTTCGAGCTGTGGCGGAGCGACGGGACGACGACGGGAACCAGGCTCGTGCACGACATCAACCCGTCCGGGGATGGCTACCCGGAGGACTTCGCGACCGCCGGGCACCACCTTTACTTCGCGGCGCGCGAGAACGGTGGCAACGATTCCGAGCTCTGGAGCTCCAACGGATCCGACTCCGGGACGAAGCTCCTGAAGGAGTTCGTCCCGGGCGCTACTGACGGCGGCTTCCCGTTCCCAATCGTCAACCTCGGCGGAACGATCTACCTCAGCGCGCGCGACGTCGCGCACGGCGCCGAGCCGTGGGTGATCCCCAAGCGACACTAGTCGTCAGATCCCCAAGGTGACGGAGGCGACCACTGAGCAGCGCCCCAGCGATCGAAACCAGCGGACTCACCAAGGACCATGGCTCGGGGCGCGGGGTCTTCGACCTCGACCTCACGGTGGAGCCCGGCGAGGTCTTCGGCTTCCTCGGGCCCAACGGTGCGGGGAAGTCGACGACGATGCGGGTGCTTCTCGACCTGATCAGGCCCACCGCCGGGTCCGCGTCGATCCTCGGCATGGATACCCGCGAGCTGAGCTTCGAGATCCGCCGGAGGATCGGCTTCCTGCCCGGTGACCTGGCGCTCTACCCGAAGCTCACGGGCTCGGAGATGCTCGACCACCTGGCTGAGCTGCGCGGCGGGGTGGACGGCGGCCTTCGGGACTCGCTCTCGGAGCGCTTCGGGGCCGAGCTCGACCGCCCGGTCCACGAGCTCTCGACCGGCAACCGCCAGAAGATCGGGCTGATCCAGGCGTTCATGCACGACCCCGAGCTGTTGATCCTGGACGAGCCCATCGCCGGCCTCGACCCGCTGGTTCAGAAGAGCTTCCACGCGCTGCTTGCGGAGGTCAGCTCCCGGGGGCGCACGGTGTTCCTCTCCTCGCACACGCTTTCCGAGGTCGAGCGGGTAACGCACCGCGTGGCCATCCTCCGGGAGGGGCGGCTGGTCGTGGTGGACGAGATCGAGAAGCTCCGCGGGGTCGCCGTGCAGCGCCTCGAGATCGAGTTCGCCGCTCCGCCTGCACCCGCGGAGTTCGAGGACCTTCCCGGCGTGCGGGAGGCGAAGGCCGAGGGCAACGGTGGAGGCTGCCGCCGTGATTGCCACCCCGGCGATCACGAGCGGCCCGTAGACGGCGCCGATCTCGCTTCGGTACCAGCCGGTGATCGAGCCGTAGTCGGCCCCGCCACGACCCGCTCGCGAACGGGGTGGACGTCGGCGACCTGGTCGTCCTGGCGCTCGTTGCCGCTGCCTTCACGGTCGCCGCGGTGGTCGGGCTCCAGCGCCGGGACCTGCGGGCCTGAAGGGCACTGGCCAGTCCCTCCAGGCGGTCGCCGGCGCCGGCTGGCCGCGCGCCCCGCCTCGGGCGCCGGACCGGATCGACCACGCGCCCAGGGCCGGGTAGACGGCGCCCGCGGTCAGTCCCTGACCATGCGGGTCACGCGGCAGAAGGGAGCCTCGCCCGCCGGGTCGTGTCCCGAGTCGATGTCCTTCACCCGCCAGAGCGGCTCCCAGCACCCGTGTCCGGCGAGGAGCTCGCGGACCTCGCTGGAGGCCGCGTCGTCCAGCGCGTCGAAGCGCATGCGAAGCTGCTCGAGGCACCAGACCCGGTAGGCGCTGGTCGGAACCTCTTGGTAGGTGGTGCCCTGGACGGTGAAGCTGTGCTTCGCGGCGCCCGCCCCGTGGGCGGCGGCGTTCGCGGCGAGCGCCTGGAGGTGCGTCGCGCCGATCTCGTCGAGGAGCGGCGAGAGGTCATCGGGAACGCCGTCCAGGAGCGGCCGGTCTCCGATGCGGCCGGCGCGGGCGTTCCAGGTCCGGGCCGCCCACTCGAAGACCGCGGGGGCGCGGTCCTGCATGATCCGGGCGGGGGTGGGGTCGTGGGCGAAGTGGCGCCAGAAGGGACCCATCAGGCCGATGTCGGCGATCGTCGGGCGCTCGCCGAGCATGAACGGGCGCTGGGCGAGGATCGGCTCGAGGAGGTCGAGAACATGCGTGTAGGCGCGCTCGGCGTGCGCGCGGGTCGCGGCGTCGACGCCGTCGCCGCGGACGAAGAGCCGGGCCTGGCGCCTCGCGACGTAGCTCCGTCGGGCCGCCAGCGGCGCCGGCAGCCGCACGACCTCCTCGGCCAGCCGGGTCCCCGCGAGATGGCGGTCGGGAGCGTTGCTCCAGCGGTAGTGCATCGCGGGCCGCCACAGCCACTCGTCGGCGAAGTCCTCGATCAGCAGAGCGACGTACCGCTGGACCGGCTCCCGGGGGATCACCGCCGGCTCGCGGCGAAGCTCCTCGAGCCAGGCGATCATCGGCGTGGTGTCGCTCATCCAGCGGCCGTCGCCGAGGCGCACGCTGGGGAACTGGGTGGCTCCCAGCCGGCGCGGGACCACCCACCGGTAGTGGAAGGCATCGAGTCCCCGGTATTCGTAGGGGATCTCCTTGTAGCGGAGGTAGGCCTCGAACTTGCCGGTGAAGTAGGAGATCTTCGACCCGTAGACGACCACGGCGGGAACCTCATCCGGCTTCGTTCGGGAAGGCTCGTGGGCAAGCGCCACGCGGATGAGCCTATTGCGGTGTGAGCGCACCGTCCCGGGCGCCACGCGCGCCCTGCTCGAAGTCGGAATGCGGCGGGATCCAAATGAGGCTCACGGCGACCGCGAAGCCGTTTGCCTCGGAGCTCCCCACAAGGACCGGGTTTCCCGTCTCGCGCGTGGGGGAAACAGGACGCCGTCCTAGGCAGGACGCCTGCCGGAATTCTCGATCCGGCCCGCAAGCTGGGCGCCCCGCCCGGCGGCGACCGCCCTGCCGGCGCGCTTCTCTTCCAGCGGGAAGCCGCGTTGCCCGGCGAGGTCGAGAAGCCGCTGGCGCTCCTCCGACTCGCGCCCGCTGCGCAGGAAGAGCCAGACGATCACTCCAAGCGTCACCAGCCCGCCCTCGAACGTCATGATCGCTCCGGCGATGCCCTGGTCGGACAGCGGTGAGATCCCATGCGCCGCCTCGCCGGTCGCGTAAGTGGAATAGAACGCGCTCCCGGACCAGATCAGGACGTTGCCGAACGCGGTGGCGAACAGGCGCACCACCGCGACGTAGACGAGCGGGGCGGCGTTTCGCCACCAGGAGGGCTTCGGCAACGGTCCGGCCACCGGCATCCACATCAGGACTCCGAAGGCGAGGAAGCAGGCGTGCTGGAGAGCGTGAAGCGGTGCGCTGGAAAGCACGCCGTCATAAAGCGCCGGCAGATGCCAGATCACCAGGTTGGCCGCCCAGAGCGGGAACGAGAACCACGGCTGCGAGACGGTGCGGATCCAGCGCAGGCCGCGCATCCGAAGGAGCGGCTGGAGAACGGGTCCGGTGAGGCCGACCACGATCAGGAGCGCACCCAGATCGCCGATCAGCAGATGCTCGACCATGTGGGCCCAGACCAGATCGTCGGCGAGCGTCGCGATCGGCGAGAACCTGGCGATCAGGATGCACAGCAGCCCGCCCGCGAAGGCGAGCTGGCGACAGGCGGAAACGGGCGTCCCGCGCCCGGCCAGCGTCGCGGAGCGGCGAGCGTACGCGAACCCGCCCAACGGCACGGGCAGGATCTCGAGGAGGGCCGAGAGGACCTCGTTCAAGCTGCTGCCTCGGACTGTGCCGTCGCGACTCCTGCGGTTGCTCCCTCTGGATGCTTACCCCGCACTGCTGCTGAATATCCCTCCTGTAGCCGGGTAAGAACGAGCGCGAGGACTCCGGTCCAGGAGTGAAACGTCTTCTTTGAAAGGAAGGGCAATGGCCAAGGACCACGGCTCCAGCGTCAAGGACGACAAGCAGTACGAGGGCCTGCGGAAGAAGGGGATGTCGAAGCAGCGCGCCGCGTCGATCGCCAACTCGCCCAATGCATCGAGCAAGGGCGGGAAGAAGAGCGGGAAGGGCAGCGGAGGCTCGAAGTCCCAGAAGCGGGCGGCGGGGAGAGAGGGTGGAAAGAAGTCCAGCTAGCTCTACCGCAAAGCTTGCGGCGCGGCCCCCGGCGCCCCCCGGTGTGGCTCCCGTCCGGCGAACCTCGCTGAAGGGACTCACCGACCTCGCACGGCAGGCGCGGCGGAAGCTGGAGCGCTGAGCGGCGTCCCGGTACGATGGGAAGAGAGGTCACGCGCACCCATGGCGGGGCGCCAATGGGACCCGGCATGAGGTCCCTGATGGTCGCCCCCGACATCCACTTTGCGTCCGACGAAGAGCTCCTTCGCCGATACGCGATGCAACGCGACCCCGAGGCGCGAACCGAGATCCTCCGGCGCTACATGGGCTTTGCCCGAGCGATGGCGCTGCGCTACGAGGGCCGTGGGGAGTCCACGGAGGACCTGATCCAGGTTGCCTCGCTTGGCCTCGTTCACGCCGTCGAGCGCTTCGATCCCGAGCGGGGCAGGCCGTTCCTGGCGTTCGCGTCGCCCACCGTTCTCGGCGAGCTGCGGCGCCACTTCCGCGACCGTGCCCTGCCTCTGCGGCTGCCGCGGAGCCTGCAGGAGCGGACACACGACGTCGACGAGACGATCACCGCCCTCACACGCGAGCTCGGGCGACCGCCGACGGCCGATGAGATCGCGGGACACCTTGGGCTCGAGCGCGAGGACGTGCTCGACGCACTGGAGGCGTCCAGCTCGCGTCGCGTCCGCTCCCTGGACGCGCCGGCCGCTCCCGGCCCGGACGGCGAACGCGAGGTGCTGGTGGAGCGCCTCGGGTCGGAGGATCCTGCCTACGAGCACGTCGAGAACTGGAGCACCGTGGTCCAGCTGCTTCCCGAGCTCTCCGAGATCGAGCGTCGCGCTCTGCGGCTGCGTCTTGCCGAGGACCTCACGCAGTCGCAGATCGGCGAGCGCCTTGGCTGCTCCCAGATGCAGGTGTCGCGCATGCTCAGGCGATCACTCGATCGCCTGCGCGAAGCCTACGAGGACGAAGCAGCGCCGCCGGGCCCTGGCGACAGCTGAGCCCAGCCACCAGGCACCGCGGCGGGCGGCCCACCGCGCCCGCCACTCTCCTGCGTGCCTGCTCGCGCTGGTGTCAACTCGAGTTCTTGCGTACCGTGGCGCCGGCCCGGCTGGCCATGGCCTTGCCTGCCGACTTCGCCGCGCCGCCGGCGTGCTTGGCGGCGGAAGCTACGTTCGATGCGGCCTGGCTTGCCGCCCGCTTCGCCTGGGTCGCGCTGTCACGCGCCTCACCGGCTTGGCGGCTCGCAGCCGACTTCTTCCCCTGCGTGCCGGCCTCGGCGCGCTCCTTGTTCCGTTGGCGCGTGACCGCCGCCTTCTTCGCGGCGGCCGAGCGATCTGCCTTCGTCTGCGGCATGGGTAACTCCTTTGGTCTCGGATTCGTTGCGGCGGCGCTCGAGGAGCGCCGGTCCTCCCTGCATACCCGCTGACGCGCAGGGGTACCCCGCCCAGAGCTGACCGGTGCGTACGTGATCGGCGGCTATTCCTGGGGAGGCCCCAGGCGCGCGGCGACGGGACGTAGGCCGCTCTCCGAGCGTCCCCTCCGTTTTGGCCTCGGGGCTCGGGGTAAGCGAGTGCCCGAGACGACCTCCGGAGGTAGGGATGCCCGACGACATACACGAACAGCTGATCAAGCACCTCACCGACGTCCACTCGATCGAGGAGCAGGCGCTCAGTCAGATGCGCCGGGCGCCGGATATCGCGGGCGACTCCTCCATCGCCGAGACGTTTGCCGTCCACCTCACCGAGACCGAGCGCCACGAGCAGCTCGTCAGGGAGAGGCTGGAGGCGCTTGATGCCGAGCCGTCGACCGTGAAGGATCTCGCGGGACGCGCGGGGGGTCTGGGCATGGTCCTCTTCGCCCGGGCCAACCCCGACACGCCGGGCAAGCTCGTCAGCCACGCCTACTCCTACGAGCACATGGAGCTCGCCGCATATGAGCTCCTCGCTCGCGTCGCGGACCGGGCAGGGGACCACGAGACCAAGGCGGTGGCCCAGGAGATCGGCGCCGAGGAGAGCGCGATGGGGCTGCGCTTGGCCGGCCATTTCGACTCGGCCGTGGCGGCGTCGCTCGGCGACGTCGATCCGCACGCCGCGGACGCCCAGCTGGACAGCTACCTGGCCGACGCCCATGCCATCGAGAATCAGGCGATCTCGCTGCTTGAGGGCGGCATTCGGCTCGCTCGCGAGGGACGAATCGCGCGCGCCTTCGAAGATCACCTGGGAGAAACGAGGCGGCACAAGCAGGAGCTGGAGGACCGCCTCTCGGCTCGGGAATCTTCGCCGAGCCGGATCAAGGACATCGGCCTGCGGCTCGGCGGGCTCAATATCGGCGGCTTCTTCGGCGCCCAGCCCGACACGCCCGCCAAGCTCACGGGATTCGCGTTCGCCTTCGAGCACCTGGAGATCGCGGGCTACGAGCAGCTGCGGCGGGTGGCGGAGTACGCGCTCGATTCCGACGTCGTCACGGCAGCGACGCTCATCGCCGACGACGAGCGGGCCATGGCCGAGCGGCTGTGCGGACTCTGGGACGCGGCAATCGACGCGTCGCTGGAGGCGCAGGGCGTCAGCGGCTAGTGAGCCGCGGAGTGAGTTGCGCGCGTTGTCGTGGTGATCATCCTGGTTCTCCTGATCATCTACCTCGCGCGCCGCGTGATCTGAGCGACCCGGGGCTCCGCGCTCAGGTCGGCCTCCGGCTTCGCGCGAGTCGTGCCGGCGGCGTTAGACGGCGGCCGAATGGGTATCTCCAGGCAGTTCGACGACACAGGGAAGAAGGAGCAAGACATGGGTGGAATCACGGACAAGATCACCGGCAAGGCGAAGCAGGCCGCTGGCGACGTGACCGGCGACGACGAGCTGCGCCGCGAGGGCCTCGAGGAAGAGGACAAGGGCGAGAAGAAGGACGAGCTCGCCGAGGCCGAGGAGAAGGCGGACGAGAAGGCCGACGAGGTCGCGGAGGCCGAGCGCCGGACGTCCTGAGCCGTGCCGGACGAGCGGGGCCGGGCGCTGGACCCGGTCCGCTCGGCTATCCGGCGTCGTAAAGCACCCCGTCTACGCCGGAGATGACCAAGAGCTTTTCCACGGCCGTCGACTCGGGCCGTGTGAAGCGCAGGCGCTCGCCGTTCGCGGACGAGCGCCGGGCGGCGGACGCAAGGAACGCAAGTCCCTGCGAGTCCACGAACTCCAGCTCGGCGAGGTCCACCGTTATCCGCGTCGCCTCGCCGGCCTCGAGAGCCTCCAGCTCCATGTACGCGTCGCGCACTGTGGAAACGTCCAGCTCGCCGTCCAGGACGATCATCGCCAGACCTGCTGCTCTCGTGACCCGAATCGTCAGGTAGCCGGCCCTCACGAAGCGGAATGCCTCTGAATCGGCCAGTTTCGCCAACGGTCCACCTCCGCGTTCTTCGCTCTCCGAGGTGGTCCGGCGGCGTCCCTCTGGGACCCGAGTCCGTTCCTGCCCTGTCTGCCATCGGCCCGGCTGCAACGCTCCCGGCCGACAGGATCGACTCTAGCAGCGGGTATCATCGGTTCCGGTTGGCAGACGTGTGCACCCGGGGAGGTAGCGCGCCAACTCCGGATCACAGCCGGCTTCGAGACTCACTGTCTCTTTCGCTTGAACGTTCGGCCACCACCGAGAGAGACGAGAGCGAGAGGCCTGATGGTCGAGCAACTCGGGGAGAGCGCGACGGGTCCGGGCGCGCAGGCGTCGGAGATCTCGCGTGAGATGGTGAAGCTGATGCGGCGGACCGCCGGCCGCGGCCCCACCAAGGCGCGGACGACGATTGCCCGTGATCACGTCCTGGTCGTGTTCCAGGAGACGCTTACCGACGGCGAGCGGGTCCTGGTCGCAAACGGGTTCACCGACAGAGTCCAAGAGGTCCGATCGGCATACCAGTCGGTTCTGCGGGACGAGGCGGTGGCGATGGTCGAGCGCGTTCTCGGCCGCAGGGTGATCGGGTTCATGAGCAACAACCACTTCGATCCGGATCTCGCGGCGGAGCTCTTCGTTCTCGCCCCTGACGAGCCGCTCGGCGAGAGCGTCCTCACCGAGGCGGTGCACGAGAACTGATCCGCTGAGCTGCGGCGGCGGTTGGGACATGAGGGGCGGCCGGTAAGCGAAACGACCGGACCGGTTTTCACACCGGCACGCGGGGTACCGCGGGCTCAGGCGGTTCGGCCGCCAGAGTTGCCGTGCACCCAAGAGGCCCCAACAAGCGCCTCCTCACCTGCTTCGCCCTGCTTGCGGCGCTCGCGCTCGCGGGCTGCGCGCCGCAGTCGCCGCTTGAACCGCACAGCCGGGCCTCGAGCGACATCGCCACGCTCTGGTGGGTGATGCTGGCGATCGCCGGCGTCGTGTTCGGAGGCGCCGTGGCCATGCTGGTCCTCGGCTACCTGCGGCGTGACCGGCCGGGATTGCCGATCGTGGGTGAGAGCGAGAAGGCAAACCTGCGGCTGGTGCTGCTGTTCGGGATCGCGCTTCCGGTGATCGTGCTGACGGCGCTCTTCGCGGTCGCCGACCTCGTCGTCATCAGGCAGACCGAAGCGCCGGCGGCCGACAGCACGCCGCTGACGATCCACGTGGTGGGGCACCAGTGGTTCTGGGAGGCCCGCTACCCGGGGACGAGAGCGGTGACGGCGAACGAGATCCACATCCCGGTGAACACCCGGGTGCGCATCGTCGGGACCACCGCCGACGTCATCCATTCCTTCTGGGTCCCCCAGCTCAACCGCAAGATCGACCTGATCCCTGGCCAGACGAACTCGATCCTGCTGGACACGGACCATCCGGCCGTCTACCGCGGCCAGTGCGCCGAGTTCTGCGGCCTGCAGCACGCCAACATGGCCTTCTCGGTGGTGGCGCAGCCGCGGCCGGCCTTCGAGCGCTGGCTGCATGACATGGAGAGGCCGGCGCGTCCGCCGCAGGACGCAGCCGCCCGCCTCGGCAAGCAGGTCTTCATGAGCTCGCAGTGCGCGAGCTGCCACGCCATTCGAGGCACCCCGGCACAGGGAACGGTTGGCCCCGACCTGACCCACCTCGCCACCCGTGCCGACCTTGCGGCCGGCACCATCCCGAACTCCCACGGCTGGCTCGAGCGCTGGATCGCGAACCCCCAGGCGGTCAAGCCCGGCAACGCCATGCCGGACCTCGGCCTGACCGGCCGGCAGCTCTCGGAGGTCGTCGCCTATCTGGAGGGACTCGACTGATGGCCATCGCGGTTCCCCGTGCATCGCGGGAGCGCCTCGACCGGCTGGAGCGCATCTGGGCCGAGCGGCGGGGCGTCTACGGCTGGCTCACCACGACGGACCACAAGCGGATCGGGATTCTCTACCTGTTCACTTCGCTGGCCTTCTTCGCGGCGGGAGGAGTCGAGGCGCTGCTCATCCGCACGCAGCTGATCGGCCCGGAGCAGCAGGTGCTCGGCCCCGAGGCCTACAACCAGGCGATGACCATGCACGGGGTGACGATGATCTTCCTCTTCGTCATCCCGATGTCGATCGGAGCGTTCGGCAACTACCTGCTGCCCCTCCAGATCGGGGCGCGGGACATGGCGTTCCCGCGCCTGAACGCCTTCTCCTACTGGGTGTACGTCTGCTCGGGGATCTTCATCTACGTGGGCGTCGCCACGGGGAACGCGCCGGCAGCGGGCTGGTTCGACTACGTCCCCCTCGCCTCGGAATCCTTCAGCCCCGGCTACGGCATCGACTTCTACGCGCTTGGCCTGATCTTCACGGGCATCTCCTCGACCGCGGCCGCGATCAACTTCATCGTCACGATCTTCAAGCTGCGCGCGCCCGGCATGTCCATCAACCGCATGCCGCTGTTCTGCTTCGCCATCCTCGCGACCTCCGGGGCGCTGGTATTCGCGCTGCCGGTGCTCTCGGTTGCCCTGATCTTCCTCGAGGCCGACCGCCTGCTCGGCTTCCACTTCTACGACGTCGCCAAGGGGGGCGACACCATCCTCTGGCAGAACCTCTTCTGGATCTTCGGCCACCCGGAGGTCTACATCATCATCCTGCCGGCCTTCGGGATCGCGACATCGATCATCCCGGCGTTTGCCAGGCGGCGAATGGTGGCCTTCCCGCTCGTGGCCCTCGCTGAGCTGCTCGTCGCCTTCATCGGCTTCGGCGTCTGGGCCCACCACATGTTCGCGGTGGGCCTCTCGACGGTGACCACCGTCTACTTCGCCGCGGCCAGCCTGATCATCGTCATCCCGAGCGGCATCCAGCTGTTCGCATGGATCACCACCATCGTCACCGGCAGGCCCAAGTTCGACACCCCCCTGCTCTGGATCGTCGGGTTCATCGTGCTCTTCATGCTCGGCGGCCTCTCGGGCGTGATGTTCGCCGCGATCCCCTTCGACCAGCAGCTCACCGACACGTACTTCGTGGTGGCCCACTTCCACTACGTGATCTTCGGCGCGGCCGTGTTTCCGCTGATCGGCGGCCTCTTCTACTGGTTTCCGAAGGTCACCGGGCGGATGTACCACGAGCGCTGGGGGAAGGCCAGCTTCTGGCTGACCTTCGTGGGCATGAACATCACGTTCTTCCCCATGCACGTCCTCGGCCTGGAGGGAATGCCGCGGCGGGACTACACCTACCACGCAGGCCTTGGCTGGACCGGGCTCAACCTCGTCGAGACGATCGGCTCCTACCTCCTCGCCATGGGCCTGCTCGCGGTTGCCATCAACCTCATCGTCAGCATCTTCCGCGGCGCCCGCGCGCCCAACGACCCGTTCCGCGGGGCCACGCTCGAGTGGTCGACCAGCTCGCCGCCGCCCGCCTACAACTTCGCGGTGATTCCAAGGGTCTCCAGCCCGTACCCGATGTGGGACGAGGAGGACCGGGCCGGCGACCGCGGCGACCTCGAGCGCGGCGAGCGGGTCCTCGAGCAGGGCCATGAGACGCCGGCGGTCTCGGTCGTCGACGCGGAGTGGGACGAGATCCTGGAAATGCCGTCGAGCTCGCCGTGGCCGCCGGTCCTGGCGCTGGCAATGAGCGGGGTCTTCGCCTTCGCGCTGCTCAGCCAGTGGTTCGCCTCCGCGGTCTTCGTCGTCCTCACGCTCGCGGCGCTCGCCGCCTGGCATGGGAAGGAGCCGCAGGAGGCATGACCGACGTGACGAGGAGCACGGAGGCCGAGGACGCCATGCGCTCGGGCGCGGTGGACCGCCGCCGCGCCTCGCTGCCCGGCGGCTGGTGGGGGATGGCGCTCGTCGTCGCGACCGAGACGGCGCTCTTCGGCTCGCTGATCGCGAGCTACTTCTATCTCCGGGTCGACGCCTCGACCTGGCCGCCGCCGGGGGTGCCAAAGCCCTCTGTAGGGCTGCCGCTGGTCCTCACCGGCGTGCTGATCGCCTCGGTGCTGCCGGTCTACGAGGCCGTCCGGTCGGCGCGCGGCGGAAACGTCCGGCGCGCCTGGCTCCTCCTGGCCGCCGCCGCCCTGGTCCAGGGCGCCTACCTCGGCATGCAGATCCACCTCTTCGCGCACGACCTCAACGACTTCAAGCCGAGCGACACCGCATACGGCTCCATCTACTTCACGCTGCTCGCCGTCCACCACGCGCACGTGGCCGTCGGGATCGCGCTCGACGCCTGGCTCCTGGGCAAGCTCGCGCGAGGCCTGACGAACTACCGAATGGTCGCCCTGCGGATCCTGGCGCTCTACTGGGCGTTCGTCGCGGCGATCGGCGTGTTCGTTGTCCTTACCCAGCTCTTCCCGTCGCTGTGAAGCCGCGGTCTCCCGCATCCCCGTCCTCGCTGCGCCTCTGGTTCGCGGTCCTGGGCGCGCCCGCCGCGTGGGCGGCGCAGTTCGCCGCCGGCTACTGGCTGACCGAACAGAGCTGTGACCGCGCGCAAGCAAGTTGGATGAACGCTCACCAGCTGGCGACGATCGCGATCACCGTGGTGGCCGCCCTGACCGTGCTCGCCGCGGCGCTCACCGCGATCGGGATCTACAGGGGCACGGGCGGGGCCGGGGGCGACGACGCCCCACCCGCCGGCCGCAACCGCTTCCTTGCGGTGGTGGGCATGACCGTCGCCCTCCTGTTCTTCTTCATCGTCGTCATGAACGGGGTGGGGGTGAGCGTGCTCTCCCCGTGCAACCAGTCGTGAGCCGGAGCCGCCACATCGCATTGGTGCTCGCCGTCGCGACCGGCCTCGCAGGCGCGGTGAGCCAGGCGGTCGCCCAGCCGCCCAACGGCATCGTCAAGCCACGGGGCGGCGGTTCCGGCGGCTCTGTCGAGCGCGGGGCCGAGCTCTACGCAGCCAACTGCTCGAGCTGCCACGGGGTGGACGGGCGCGGCATCACGGCCCCGCGCCCCGGCGCGGGCGACATCGCGGGCGAGGGCCCCGACCTGCGCGGGGTGGGCGCCCTCGCCCCGGACTTCTACCTGCGCACGGGCCGGATGCCGATCGACCACGCCGGGGAGGAGCCGGAGCGCCATCGCCCCTACTTCACGAACCCGGAGATCCGCGCGATGGTCCGCTACATCGCCTCGCTGGGCAAGGGTCCGGCGATCCCGCATCCGCATCCCGGCGGTGCCAACCTGGCGCACGGCCAGCAGCTCTTCACGGACCACTGCGCGGGCTGTCACCAGGTCGCCGCCGAGGGCGGCTACGTCACGGGCGCCCGCGTGCCGGTCCTCCAGCACGCCACCCCGCGCGAGGTGGCGGAGGCGGTGCGGATCGGACCGTTCCTGATGCCTCACTTCAGCCGCTCGCAGATCTCCAAGCGCCAGCTCGACGACATCGTCGCCTACGTCCAGTACACGAAGCACCCGGACGATCGCGGCGGACTCGGGCTGGGCCACATCGGCCCGGTGCCTGAAGGCATGGTGCCCTGGCTCGTCGTCAGCGTGATCCTCGTCGGCATGTGCGTGCTGCTCGGCCGGCGCGTGAACGCGAGGTCGCATCGCGAATGAAGTTGCTGCGCAAGATCTGGCTGGCCTTCGTGGTCCTGGCGGGGCTCGTTCGGCGCCCTCGCCGCCGCGAGCGAATCGTGGAGCCGACGGACCCGAACCGAGTGGCCGAGCTCGTGGTGATCGCGCTGCTCCTCGGCGTGGCGGCGTGCGCCGTTGCGTTCATCGTCATCTACGCGACCGATGCTTCCAACCAGACCCAGTACCTGGGCCTGGCACTCGGCGCCTCGCTCGTCCTCCTGGCCGCCGCGCTTACCGTCACCGCGGAGAAGTTGGTCCCGGAGGAGGAGCTCGTCGAGGACTACCCCGTGGTCGGCGACCCGAGCGAGCCCGACACGACGGCGCAGATCGTGGAGGAGTCCGGCAGCGGCATCACCCGCAAGCGCTTCCTGGCCGGCGCCGCGGGCACGGCCGGGGTCGCCCTCGGCGGCGCGCTGATCGTCCCGGCAGCCGGATTCGGGCCGTTCCTCGACACCCGATCCCTCTACGACTCTCCCTGGCACCGGGGCAGGCGGCTCGTCGACGAGGCGGGCGACCCCTACCGGCCCGACGACATCGAGGCCGGGTCGTTCTACACGGCGTATCCCGAGGACGCGGACCGCGAGCAGCTCGGCGCGCCCGTCGTCGTCGTCCGCCTGCGCCTCGCGGACCTCGAGCTGCCCTCGCAGCGGGCCGGCTGGGCGCCGGACGGGATCGTCGCCTACTCGAAGATCTGCACCCACGCGGCGTGTGCGATTTCCCTCTACCGCAAGCCGCTCTTCCCGCCGGCGGAGCCGGGCCCGATGCTGGTCTGCCCCTGCCACTACTCGACCTTCGATCCCGCCACCGGCGGGACAGTCACCTTCGGCCCCGCCGGCCGTGACCTGCCTCAGCTCCCGCTCGAGATCGTCACGGGCGAGCTCCGCGCCGCCGGTGACTTCTCGGGCCCGGTCGGCCCCTCGTTCTGGGGCGTCCGCACGCGAGGCCCCAATTGAGGCGGGGCCCGGGGCTGAGCCGCCGCCTCGTGCGCTTCCTGGACGAGCGCACCGGTTCCGCCTCGTTCATCAACAGGACGCTTCGTTACGCGTTCCCGGACCACTGGTCGTTCCTGCTCGGCGAGGTCGCCCTGTACGCGTTCATCGTCCTCGTCGCCACCGGGATCTACCTCACCTTCTTCTTCGAGCCGTCGACGAGCGCGACCACCTACCACGGCTCCTACGCGCCGCTCGACGGCGTCGAGATGAGCGAGGCCTACAGGTCGGTGCTCAAGATCTCCTTCGACGTCAAGGCCGGCCTCCTGATGCGCCAGACCCATCACTGGGCGGCGGACGTCTTCGTGGTCGCGATCGTCCTGCACCTCATCCGGGTGTTCTTCACCGGCGCCTTCCGCAAGCCGCGCGAGCTCACCTACGTGATCGGGGTGCTGATGCTGTTCGCCGCGCTCTTGGAGGGCTACCTCGGCTACTCGCTGATCGACGACCTGCTCTCCGGGATGGGCCTCGCCATCGGCTACGGCGTCGCCCTCTCGGTGCCCTTCCTGGGTGCCAACCTCGCCGAGGGGATCTGGAGCTCCCAGTTCCCCGGCGCCCCCGACTTCTGGTCGCGGATGTACATCGCCCACGTCCTGATCCTGCCCCTCGTGATCGGCGGCCTTCTCGCCGCGCACCTGGCGCTCGTGGCCTCCCGCCATCACACGCAGTTCCGGCGCAGAGAGGTCGACGGCGAGCGCAAGCTGATTGGGCTGCCGACGTTCCCGGGCCAGGCGCCGCGCTCGCTCGCGCTGATGGCCGCCGTCGCTGGCGTTCTCTTCCTGATGGGGGGGCTCCTGCAGATCAACCCGATCTGGCTCTGGGGCCCGTACCACGTCGCGAGCGGGACGAACGGCGCGCAGCCGGACTGGTACCTGGGCTGGCTGATCGGGGCGCTGCGCCTGGTCCCCAGCTTCGACGTCGTGATCGCGGGCCGGACCGTGGTCCCCAACCCGTTCTGGGGAGGGGTTCTGTTTCCCAGCGCCATCCTTGTCGCGCTGCTGGCCTGGCCCTGGCTGGAGAGCCGCACGTTGGGCGACCGCCATGTCCACAACGTTCTGGACCGCCCGCGTGATGCGCCCGTGCGCACCGCGATCGGCGCCGCCGTGCTGACCCTCGTGATCCTGGTCTTCATGGCGGGCTCCGCGGACCGCTTCTACGTGTTCACCGGCCTCGACTACGGCACGCAGATGTGGATCTACCGCGTCGCGGTCTTCGGCGGGCCAGTCATAGCGTTCATCGTCGCCAAGCGCCTTTGCCTGAGCCTTCAGGAGGCGGAGCGCATCGAGACCGACCGCGAGGCCGCGGAGGCGGAGGCGAAGCAGGCGGCGCTCAGGCCGTACGCACCGCGCCGCGAGTAGTTCCGGCACTGATTCGGTCGCGCTGCGGACCCACGGTGTACGCCGGGTCGGCCGCGGACTGGAAGCCGGCGCGGAAGACGCTCCAGCGGGCGGCGAGGGCGCCGCCGGCGATGAGCGCGCCGCCGATCGCCGCGGCGCGGCGGTCCTGGCCCCTTGCCGCGATGACCGCGCCCCCGGCCGTGAGCATTCCCTTCGCGAGCTTCGAGAACATGCCGGCCCTGCCCTCCGTGTAGGGGCGCCCAACCGCGCCGAGCCGCGCATGCATCAATTGGGTCGCCGCCAGCTCGGCGGTCGCGCCGGCGAGCGCGAGCCGCCTGGCGGGAGCGGCGTGCTTCGGGGGCGTGACCGCGATCAGGACCGCCCCGGCGCTGGCCGCCGCTCCGCTAGCGAAGGCGAAGGGAAGCGCGTTCCGCGCGTTGTGCCAGACGGGGACCGAGGTGTTGGCGAGAAGGGCCGCCGTGTAGGTGGAGAGCGGGAGGCCAAGGAGGGCGGCGCCGGCCTTCGCCGCCGGCGCGCTCCGCCCGAACAGGCCGAGCCAGGAGTTGGCGGCGGCGACTCCGGTCGCCGTGCCACTCGCGGCGAGGATCCACGAGCCGACGCTCATCGGCGACGTCACCTTGAACATCCGCAGCATGTTGAGAAAGCGCGTGGGCTTGCCGAGATCGGACACGAGCAGAGCGGGGCTGGCGCCCAGAGCGGCGAGCGCGACGGCCCAGCCGCGCCGCGCGAGCTCGTCGTTACCGCGCCGCTCCGCCAGCCACGCCATGCCGGCGGAGACCCCGCCGATGCCACCGGTGAAGAAGTACGCCGGGATCTCCGGCGTCCAGACCGGTTCCTTGATCACCGGCTGGCCGTAATAGGAGCGAGGCGCCGCCATCACCTCCGGCCTCCGAACGCCGCGGCCACGAGCCCGGCGCCGAGCGCCAGCGCCGCGACGCCGGCCGCCGTCCAGATCTGACCCAGGTCGCGGGTGGTGTCCACCGGGTCGGGCGGCAGGCCGTACACCTCCGGGTCGTCGAGCAGCAGGAAGAAGGCGCCGCCCCCGCCCACCCCGTCCTCCTCGTCGGCGAGGTAGAGCCTGGCGTCCTTCTGGCCGGCGCCCTGCAGCCTCTCGAGGCGAGCCGTTGCCCGCTCGCGCAGCTCGGCGAGGTCGCCGAACTGGATCGAGTTCGTCGGGCAGGCCTGCGCGCAGGCCGGCTCCCTGTCGTCCTTCAGCCGGTCGTAGCAGAGGGTGCATTTCCAGGCACGGCCGTCGTCCTCCCGCTGGTCGATGACGCCGAAGGGGCAGGCCGGGATGCAGTAGCCGCACCCGTTGCAGACGTCCTCCTGGACCACCACCGTGCCGTACTCGGTGCGGAACAGCGCGCCGGTGGGGCAAACCTCGAGGCAGGCCGCGTGGGTGCAGTGCTTGCAGACGTCCGAGGACATCAGCCAGCGCATCCCGTCCCCCTGCTGCAGGGTCTGCACGCCGGCCTCGATCGCCGTGCCGCGCTCCGCGGTCTCGACCAGCGTCGCGCCGGCGTTGACGTCGGCGGGCACCCGCTGCTCGACGAACGCCACGTGACGCCAGGTGTCCGCGCCGAGGTCGAGAGTGTTGTCGTAGGAGTGCCCGGAGAACCCCTTTGGCGAGTCGGGAATCTGGTTCCACTCCTTGCAGGCGACCTCACACGCCTTGCAGCCGATGCAGACGGAGGTGTCGGTGAAGAAGCCCACCCGCTCGTTCGCCTTCCCGCCGTAACTGGACGGCCACGGCGGCGTGATCGTCTGGCCGTTCACGTCGCCACCCCGGCGCGGCGCCGGTAGTCCTCGACGAGCGCGAGCCGCTCACTGCCGCGCGGGCGCCGGCCCGGCTGGATGTCGCAGGTGCCCACCTTGTACTCGCTGATGTGCACGTTGTTGTCGAGCGCGAGGGAGATGAGCTCGTTGGCCGAGTCTCCCGTCACGAGTCCCCTGCTCCCCCAGTGGTACGGCAGCCCGACGAGGTGCATCTCACGGCCCTGGACCCGCAGCGGCTTGATCCGGTCCGTCACCATCACCCGCGCCTCGACCGCGTTGCGCGCGCTGACGATGGTCGCCCAGTCGCCGTGCTCCAGACCGCGCTCGCGCGCCAGCGCGGGCGAGACCTCGCAGAAGAACTCGGGCTGGAGCTCGGCGAGATAGGGGACCGTTCGCGACATGCCCCCGGCGGTGTGGTGCTCCGTCAGGCGGTAGGTCGTGAACACGAAGGGGAAGACCTCGGTGCCGGGCTCGCCGGCGGTCGGGTTGTAGAGGTTCTCCTCGCGGGGAAAGGTCTGCCGGGTGGGGTTGCGCTCCTGTGGATAGAGCGGGTTCGTAAACGGCGACTCCTGGGGCTCGTAGTAGGTGGGCATCGGCCCGTCGACGAGCCCCGTCGGCGCGTACAGCCAGCCTCGTCCGTCGGGGTGGAGGACGAAGGGCGTGTCACCGCGGATCGCGTCCAGAGCGCCGGCGCCCTCCGGCGGCTCGTATCCGGGCTCCTTGTCGGGCGGGAAGTCGGGCGTGTCGCCGAGGCCCGTCCACTCGGCCTTCTCCTCGTCCCACCAGACGTAGCGCTTGCGCTCCGACCACGGCTTCCCCTCGGGATCGGCCGAGGCTCGGTTGTAGATGATGCGGGTGTTCTTCGGCCACGCCCAGCCCCACTCCGAGGCGATCCAGTTCTGCTCGCCCCCGGGCTCCTTGCGGGCCGCCTGGTTGACGCCGTCCGCGTAGATGCCGCAGTGGATCCACGACCCGCAGGACGTCGAGCCGTCGTCCTTCAGGTCGTCGTACTTCGGCAGCAAGGACCCGTCGGCCGCGCGCCCCGAGATCTCCTGCAGCACGGCCTCGGCGACGGGCTCGTCGTACGGCCCCTGGACGGGGTAGTCCCAGGTCAGGTCGAGGAGCGGGCGGTCGCGCGCCTCGGTCGACCCGTCCAGGCGCTCGCGCAAAGCCTTGCCCAGGTGATAGATCCAATGGAGCTCGGAGCGGCAGTCGCCCTTGGGCTCGAGCGCCTTCTGATGCCACTGCAGCAACCGCTGCGTGTTGGTGAAGCAGCCGTCCTTCTCCACGTGCGCGGCCGCGGGCATGAAGAAGACCTCGGTGCCGATGTCCTCGGCCCGCGCTTCTCCCGACTCGATCTCCGGCGAGTCGTGCCAGAACGCCGCCGTCTCGATCTCCGTGAAGTCGCGAACCACCAGCCAGTCGAGCTTGGCGAGCGCCAGGCGCATCAGCTTCGAGTTGGCGGATCCGACCGTGGGGTTCTGGCCCACGCAGAACATCCCGCGGACCCCGCCGTCGAGCATCCTCAGCATCGTGGCGTAGTGCGAGTGGTCCCCGCTGATGCGGGGCAGGTAGCCGAAGCAGTAATCGTTCTCCTCCGTCGCCGCGTCGCCCCACCACGCCTTGAGCAGTGACGTCATGTAGTTCGAGAGGTTGCCCCACGCCCCAGCGTTCGGCCCGTTCAGCTCGACGAACGTCTCCAGCGTCGGGTGCTCCTGCGGATGGGGCATCGGTATGTAGCCGGGCAGGATGTCGTACAGCGTCGGGATGTCCGTCGAGCCCTGGATGTTCGCGTGGCCCCGCAGGGCGAGGATCCCGCCTCCGGGACGGCCGATGTTGCCGAGGAGGAGCTGCATGATCGAGGCGGCGCGGATGTTCTGGACCCCCGTGGTGTGCTGGGTCCACCCGACCGCGTAGCAGACCGCGGAGGTGCGGTCGCGCCCGGAGCTCTCGCAAAGCGCCTCCGCGACCGCGAGGAACTGCTCCTTCGAGCAGCCGCAGGTGTCCGCGACGAGGTCGGGGGTGTAGCGGGCGAAGTGGCGGCGCAGGGTCTGCAGGACGCAGCGCTCGTCCTCCATCGACACGTCCAGCTCCGGCGGGTTGCCGTGTGGAAGGTCCATGCCGTGTGCGCCGTGCGCCTGGTCGCCCGAGACGTCGGCCTCCTGCTCGGCCTTGCCCGCCGCGGCCTCCCCCGACGTTCCTGCGTAGCCCCATGTCTCGATCGCGTAGGCGTTCGTCTCGGCGTCCCAGCCGGAGAAGTAGCCGGCGGCCTCCTCGGTGTCCTCGAACTCCCGCTTCAGGATCGCCGGGCCGTTGGTGTAGTGGGCCACGTACTCCCGGAACCAGGCGTCGGTCTCGAAGATGTGGTTGATGATCCCGCCGACGAACGCGATGTCGGTACCGGCGCGGATCGGCACGTGGAGGTCGGCCATGGCGCTCGTCCGCGTAAAGCGCGGGTCGACGTGGATCAGCTTCGCCCCGCGCTCCTTGGCCTCCATCACCCACTGAAAGCCCACCGGGTGCTGCTCGGCCATGTTCGACCCCATGATCAGGATGCAGTCGGAGTTCTGCAGGTCCTGCTGGAAGGTGGTAGCGCCACCCCTACCGAACGACGTCCCCAGACCGGGGACGGTGGAGGAGTGTCATATTCGCGCCTGGTTCTCGACGGAGACGATTCCCGCCGCGGTGAAGAGCTTCTTGATCAGGTAGTTCTCCTCACTGTCGAGCGTGGCGCCCCCGAGCCAGTGCATGCCGAGGGTGCGGTGAAGGGGCCGTCCGTCGTCGGTCTCGTCCTCCCACGTCTCCGCGCGTGCCGCCAGCATGCGGTCCGCGACCATCGCCGTCGCGTCCTCGAGCGACAGCTCCTCCCACTCGGTTCCGTGCGGGCGGCGGTACTTGACCTTCGTCTCGCGGGCGGGCGCGTTGACGAGCTTCTCCGACGCCGCCCCCTTCGGGCAAAGCCGCCCGCGGGAGACCGGGGAGTCCGGGTCGCCCTCGATCTGGACGACCTTCTCGTCCTTCACGTAAACCCTCTGGCCGCAGCCGACCGCGCAGTACGGGCAGATCGACTGCACCATCCGGTCCGCCGTCTTGGTGCGCGGCGTCAGGCTTTCCGACCGCTGCGATTGCGCCGCCCGGCCGACACCGAGCGGGTCGCCGGCGAGCTGGCGAAGGAACGGCGGAACCGGCCGCGGCATGAGGTCCGATTACCCTAGCGCCGCGCCCGGAAACGCGGCTGCCGGTCAGGTGGCTTACCGCAGCCGCGGAAGCAGCGCCTTCTCGGCGAGGCGAAGGCGAAGCCCGCCTCCTCGGCGCGGCGCGCCTGGTCACCCCGCCGACGTCAATCCTCGTCGGCGGGCCAGCCGGCCTGGTCGGCCGCGCACTCCAGGAACAGCGCGTGGACGAAGGCCTGAGGCAGGTTGCCGCGCATCTGCCGCTGGTGCACGTCGAACTCCTCGGAGAAGAGTCCTGGCGGCCCGCACGAGGCTCGAGCCCGCTCGAACCAGCGGGCGGCCTCGACTCGGTCACCCTGCTGGGCGAGTGCCAATGCCATCCAGTAGCCGCAGATGAGGAAGGCACCCTCGGCTTCCCCGAGCGGTCGTGAGTCCGCGCGATAGCGATACACATAGCCGCTCTCGGTGAGCTCCGATTCCACCGCGCGGAGGGTCGCGATCGTTCGTGGGTCGTCGGCTGGGACCCCCCCTCGAATCGCGGCCAGGAGAAGCGCGGCGTCGACCCGCTCGTCATCTGGTCCACGCTGCCAGCGCCCGCTGTGGTGCACGCAGCGCGCGGCGCAGTCGGCGACGAGCCTGTCGGCGAGGGCCAGCCACTCCGGGGCCCGCTCCCCCGTGGCGGGCAGCTCGCTGACCGCACGCAGTCCCGCGGCGCAGATCAGGCGGCCGTGAGTCCACTCGGCGGGCTCGAGCTCCCAGATCCCGGCGTCGGGCTCCCGCCAGCGCTTCGCTATCGACCCCACGGCGATCTCCGCGGCGCGCCAGCCGGCGCCGTCGAGCCGATCGAGGCGGCCTGCAGCCGCGAACAGGAGCAGCGACTCGCCGAAGGCGTCGAGCTGAAGCTGGTCCCGCACCCAGTTGCCGACGATGTCCGTGCCGCCCGGATAGCCCGCGAGATCGAGGCTCTCCTCCTTCGGGACGTCCTGGCCGTCCACGGTGTAGGCGGGTCGGAGCTGCTCGGCGTCCGCTCGCAGGCGGTCGCCGACAAAGCTGACCGCCGCGTCAAGCAGGTCCGGGCCTCCCGCACGCGCGGCGGCCTGCCCCGCGTAGCACTGGTCGCGAATCCACACGTAGCGGTAGTCGAAGTTCCTGCCCTCGCGCGCGCGTTCCGGAAGTGACGTCGTTGCCGCCGCGACCATCCCGCCGCCGGCGCTCGTCATTCCGCTCAGCACCGCGTAGGCGTGACGGCTGTCATCCCGAGCCCGGACGTTGTCGAGCTCCGGCACGCGGGCGCCCCAGGCCGCCTCGGTCTCCTCCCAGAACGCCGCAAGATCGTCGGGCTCCTGCGGCTCGTGGTCGGCGTCGAGAATGAGTGCGAGGTCGTGGGTGTCGCCCTCCTCGAGGGTGATGGCGCCCACCAGCTCGCGGCCGCCCTGACCGTCTGGGCGAAGCTCGGCTTCGGGGAGCCCCACGAACAGCGCATGGGAGCCGCCAACCCGGGTGCGCCAGCAGTCGTCGCCGCGCCGCAGGCTTCGCGCGGCGAAACGGCCGAATTCCGACCGGAGATCGAGGCGCACGTCGACGCGTGCGGTGTTGGCGACGGCGCAGACCTGGCGCAGCACCACCGCCCGGCGCTCCGAGGCGGGCATCGCCAGCGCCTCGCGACACTCCACGATCGACTCCTCGGTTGCCCAGCGACTTCGCCAGATCAGCGTTCCCTCCTCGTAGTGGCCGCCCCAGACGAAGCGGGCAACGGGAGTGACCGCGAAGGTGCCGCTGCCCCCGATCAGCGAGGCGAAGATCGCCTCGTCGTGCCAGCGTGGGAAGCACATCCACGCGAAGTCGCCGCGCGGCCCCACGAGCACACCGCGCTCCCCGTCTCCGAGGAACGCGTACTCACGAAGTACGTGGGGTGCCTCGAACAGCGCGGTCGGGCCCGCCACGGATTCCCCGCTCACGAGCGCCGGCGCGCCGCGATCGCGCCGGCCATGCCGCCGGCCGCGGCGAGGACCGCTGAGGCAACCGTCACACGGTGCTTCGTGGCCGCGAGCTGGAACGAGCGCCCCTTTGCCTCGTCGTCGAACGGGCCGTGCGCGCCGCGGTCCTCGGGAACGGGCTCGAAGAGGTAGTCGCGGCGATCGTCAGCGACGGGTTCGCCCGTCTGCTGCGCCTTCACGTTGGTGGCGGCCAGGTAGCGATCGGCGAACCGGGGGGCCAGCGCGCTGCCGATAATCGTCGCCACCGTGGAGCCACCGACCCACACCTCGCGTCGCCGGTGCGTGGCCGCGAAGACGATGCCCTCGGCGGCCACCTCGGGCTGGTACACGGGCGCCACCGGGCGTGGCGTGCGCGGCAGGCCCTTGACGCGCACCCAGGTGAACTGCGGCGTGTTGAGCCCGGGCAGATGCACCATCGTGATCCCGACTCCGGAGCCGTCGTTCATGAGCTCGCAGCGCAGCGAGTCCGTGAACGCGCGCAGCGCGAACTTCGACGCGCAGTAGGCCGACTGAAGCGGGATCGCACGGTAGGCGAGGGCCGAGCCGACCTGGACGATCCTGCCCTCGTTCCGTGCTCGCATGCGGCGAAGCGCCGCCATCGTCCCGTGCACCGCTCCGAGGTAGGTGACCTCGGTCGCCCTGCGCAGCTCGTCCGGATCGAGATCCCAGACTCGCCCGAAGACCGTGGCCATCGCGTCGTTGACCCAGACGGTGATGGGGCCGAGCTCGGCCTCGATGCTCGCGGCGGCGGACTCGACCGCCGCGGCGTCGGAGACGTCGGCGGGCACGGCGACGCCGCCGCATCCCGCCTCCTCGGCCTCGCGCTCGGCGGACCTGAGCCCCGAGCCCTCGCGGGCGATCAGCCCCAGGCGGGCGCCACGCCCCGCGAACGCCCGTGCGGCCGACCGGCCCACCCCCGCCGAGGCGCCGGTCAGTACCACGACCTTTCCGCGCAGATCCATCTCGCCAGAAGGAGGTACCCGGCGACTTCATCGCTCAAGCCACGAGTATTTTCAGGTCATGCCGCGCGCCCTCTTGCTCGATGCCGATCCCTCGCTTGCCCGAGTGCTGCCGGAGAGTGAGCGCGAGCGAGCCCGCCACTCGATCGTCGTCGAGGTCGAGACGCTCGAGCCTGGTCCGTGGCAGCCAGGCCGCGCCGACCCGGGTCCCGAGCATTTCGGGCTGCTCGTGCTCGAGGGGGTGCTGATCCGCGAGCTCATCGTCGGCGGGGCAAGCAGCATCGAGCTCCTGAACCGGGGTGACATCCTGCGCCCCTGGCAGGAGGACGCCGCCTCGTTCTGCGAGGCGAGTTGGCGCTGCCTGACGACGATGCCGATCGCCGCGCTGGACGGAGCGGCGTCGGCAGCGATCTGCCGCTACCCGGCCCTGGCCTCGGTGCTGGTCGAGAGGGCCCTGCGCCGAGCGCGCTCGCTGGCCGTTCACGCCGCGATCGAGACCATCGTCGGCCTGGACCGTCGCCTCATCCTGCTGTTCTGGCACCTCGCCGAGCACTGGGGCCGCCGCGAGCCCGACGGCGTCGTCGTGCCGCTCGAGCTCACCCACGAGACTCTGGCGCTACTGATCGGCGCCCGCCGTCCGTCGGTCACCGCGGCCCTGAACGAGCTCGCGCGGGCGGGGAAGATCGAGCGGCGCGACGGCGCGGGCTGGCTGCTCCGCGGTGATCCGCCGGGAGTGAGCCTCGACCTACCGGCCGGCTGATTGCGCTCTCAGCGAGTGCGCTCGGCCCCCGAGTAGAGCGCGACTCGCCCGCCTCGCGCAAAGCCGCCGAGGGTCATCCCGCGCTCCCGGGCGAGCTCGACCGCGAGCGAGGTCGGCGCTCCGACTCCCACCAGCACCGGGCAGCCGGCCATGGCCGCCTTCTGGACCAGCTCGAACGCGAGCCGCCCGCTCACGCAGAGCAAATTTTCCGCCAGAGGAACCAGCCCGGCGCGGACCGCGTGGCCGATGACCTTGTCCATCGCGTTGTGTCGCCCCACGTCCTCGCGCACCGCGAGCAGCTCGCCCGCGGCGCTGAACAGACCGGTCGCATGCAGGCCGCCGGTGCGCTCGAACGCCGGCTGCTCGAGACGGTCGGGAAGGGAGGCGAGGAGCTCGCGGGCGACCACGGGGCCCGCGGGGGAGTCGGGGGCGCGAACCCTGACCTCTTCGAGCGCTCCCTTCCCGCACACGCCACAGGACGACGTCGTATAGAAGCGCCGGCTTGCCGGTTCGCGGGTCAGCGGCCCCTCCACCTCGATGACGTTGGCCGCGAGGTCCGCGGTGGGCTCCGCCCGCCGCACGCCGTCGACCAGGCCCTCGCCGAACAGGAACCCCAGCGCGAGGTCCTCGTCGTCGCCGGGCGTCCGCATCGTGACGGCGACCGGCGCGCCGTCGATGCGGATCTCGAGCGGCTCCTCGACGGCAACCTCGTCGACCTCGCCGTCGCGCTCCACCGAGGCGAGCATGCGTGCGGCGCCGGCGTCACCGCGATCCGCGGACGGCGAGGTCACCGCGCCGCCGCCTCGAGCAGGGCCTCGGCGCACACGACGTCCGCCGGCGTGTTCACGTTCAGCAGGATGGTCGCCGGATCCCCGAACTCCGCCAGCTCTCCCGGGCCGATGACACGCGGCGACAGGTTGGCGACCGCCTCGCGGACCGGCGTCATCCGCCGCAGCGCCGCGGCGAGCGGTTTCGCGGCCGCTGCCGGATAGCGGCCCACGAGCGGCTCGAGCCCGTCCTCGGAGCCGCAGACCGCGAGCTCCGCGTCGAGACCCGCCAGCCGGCGGATGAGCTCGGGAGGCACGAAGGGGAGGTCACAGGCGAGCACGAGAACGCCGTCGGCTGAGGCCTCGAGCGCAGTGACGATCCCGGCCAGCGGGTGGCGGGGCTCGTCGGGCTCATGGATGATCTCGGCGTCGAGATCCGGCAGGACGGTGCGCCGCTTGGCCACGACGAACGGGTCGATGCGCGCTTCGCGGATCGCGGCCAGGACGTGCTCGATCAGCGACCGGTCGCCGAGCCGCGCATCCGCCTTCCGGCCGCCGAGCCGCGAGCCGGCGCCACCGGCCAGGACCGCCGCGGTGGTGATCCGAAGGGCCATGCCACGAGTCTGGCATCACCCGGTGCAACCGGGTCTCGATCCGGCGCGGCTTCGCGCTGGATGGAGCCCGCGCTAGCTTTGGGCTCCGTGGCGGAGTTGATCGAGCTCGGGGCGGCGCGTGCCGCCGTCTTGGCCGAGGCCAGGCCGCTCGGCACGGAGCCGGTCGCGCTTTCGGACGCTGCGGGGCGGGTCCTCGCCGAGGAGGTCGTCGCGGCGGAGGACGTACCGGGGTTCGACAACTCCGCGATGGACGGGTACGCGGTGCGCGCCTCCGACACGGCGGTGCCGCCGGCGTCGCTCGCGCTCGCGGGCGAGTCGGCGGCCGGGCACCCCTGGAGCGGGCAGGTCGCTGCCGGGCAGGCGGTGGCGATCTCAACCGGCGCGGCACTGCCCGCGGGCGCCGATGCCGTCGTCCGGGTGGAGGACACCGAGGGCGGCGAGGCGGCCATCCGCGTGAACGTCCCCGTGGAGGCCGGGGCCAACGTGCGGCGGGCCGGCGAGGACGTCCTGGCCGGGACCACCGTCATCCCGGCGGGGGCCACGCTCGGCGCGGCCGAGCTGGGAGTCGCGGCCTCCGTCGGTCTCACCGGCGTGATCTGCGCCCGGCGGCCCAGGCTTCATCTGCTGGCCACGGGCGACGAGCTCCAGGAGGCGGGTGGCGCGCTCGGCCCGGGACGCATCCGCAACTCCAACGGCCTCACGGTCGCGACCCTTGCTCGCTCGGCGGGCGCGGAGGTGATCGCCAACGAGATCGTCGCCGACTCGCGCGCCGCAACCACGGAGGCGCTCTCCAGGGCGCTCGAGGGCGACGTCGCGGTGGTCTGCGGGGGTGTGTCCGTGGGTGCTCACGACCATGTCAAGAGCTCCCTCGCCGAGCTCGGCGCGAGGGAGGTGTTCTGGCGCGTGGCCCTGCGACCGGGGAAGCCGACATGGTTCGGCGTCGGCCCGCGCGGCGGCCTGGTCTTCGGATTGCCGGGCAACCCGGTATCGGCGATGGTGACGTTCAGCTGCTTCGTCCGGCCCGCGATTCGGGCCATGCTCGGCGCTGCGGAGGTGCGCCGGACGGTTGCCGCGGTCCTCGACTCCGAGTGCGCGAGATCGGAGCGCAGGACCGAGCTGGCGCGCTGTCGCCTGGAGCTTCGCGACGACGGCTGGCACGCGATCCCCGCCACCGCGCAGGGTTCGCACGTGCTGAGCTCGATGCTGGGCGCCGATGGGCTCGCCGTCATTCCTCCGGGGGCCGGCGCCGTCCGCGCCGGCGAGGTCGTTGAGGTCGAGCTGCTCGATTGACCGGCATACGATGCGGATGATGGAGATCCAGGTTCGGCTGTTCGCCGTCTTCCGCGAACGCGCCGGCCGCGAGCGCCTCACGGTGGAGCTGGCGGATGGCGCGACGGTCGCCGACGCGCTGCGAGCGCTCTCGGCGTTGCCCGGCCTGGCGGACGTGATGGCCGCGATGCCGATCCGTGCGGCGCGCAACCGCGAGTACGTCGCGGAGGAAACGAGGCTGCGCGACGGCGACGAGCTGGCGCTGGTTCCGCCGGTGAGCGGCGGCGACGTCGAGGCCGGCACTGCGCGGGTCACGGACGCACCGCTCGCTGTCGAGTCGCTGCTGGAGGAAGTCGTTCGTCCGGGCGCAGGCGCGATCGTCGTGTTTGCCGGCGTCACCCGCGACGTGGAGCGGCTCGAGTACGAGGCCTACCGCGAGATGGCCGAGGAGCGGATCGCCGCGATCCTTGCCGCCGTGCGCGCGGAGCATGGCCTCGAGGCCGCCGCCGCCGAGCACCGGGTGGGGACCGTCCCCCTGGGCGAGCCGAGCGTGGTTGTGGCGGTGTCCGCCGCGCACCGTGAGGAGGCGTTCGCGGGAGCGCGCGAGGCGATCGACCGGATCAAGGCCGAGGCGCCGATCTGGAAAGAGGAGGTCGAGGGCGGGGTCGCCCGGCGCGTCGACGGGGCGCTGCCTCCTGCGGACGAGCCGGTGCTGACGCACCTCGACGAGTCGGGCAGCGCGCGGATGGTGGACGTCAGCGCCAAGCCGGAGACGGCGCGCCGGGCCAGAGCCGAGGCCGTGGTCCGGATGGCCCCGGCCACGGCGGCCGCGGTCCTCAGCGGCGACACCCGCAAGGGCGACGTGCTCGGCACCGCGCGCATCGGTGGAATCGCCGCGGCAAAGCGGACCTGGGAGCTCATCCCCCTCGCGCACCCGATCCCCCTGGAGCACATCGGCATCGACGGCGAGGTCGATCCTGCAGCCGGGGCGGTGAGGCTGACGGCGGAGGCGGCGTCGACCGGGCGAACCGGGGTGGAGATGGAGGCGATGACCGCGTGCGCCGTGGCGGCTCTGACCGTCTACGACATGGTCAAGGGCGTCGAGCGCGGGGTCACGATCGAAACGCTGCGCCTGCTCGAGAAGTCGGGCGGGCAAAGCGGGGACTGGAGCCGGAGTTGACCGGGCCCCCGGACGGCGCGGCGATCCGCGCGGCCGTCCTGACGGTCTCGACCTCTCGCTCGAGGGCGAATGCCGAGGATCTCGGCGGGCCGGCGCTTGCCGCATTTGCCCTTCGTCTGGGCGCGTCCATCGTCGGGTCCGAGGTGGTCGAGGACGATCGTGAGGTCCTCGCCGAGCGGCTGCGCTGGTGGTCCGGCGACGGGGGGGCGAACCTGGTTCTCACAACGGGTGGCACGGGCCTCTCGCCCGACGACGTCACGCCCGAGGCGACGCTCGACGTGATCGACCGAGCGGCGCCCGGCATCGCGGAGGCGATGCGCGCGGCATCGCGGGAGCACACGGAGAAATGGATGCTCTCCCGCGGCGTGGCCGGCGCTCGCGGGCGCGCGTTGATCGTGAACTTTCCCGGGAACCCCCCGGCGATCGACCAGTGCGGCGCGGCGATCGCCGCCGCGCTACCGCACGCGCTCGCCCTGCTCGCCAGACGCTGAGGCGCGTCGCCACGGAAGCGAGGCGGCGAAGGAATCGAACCTTCCAAGCGGTGGGCTTCACCGCCCTGCTGGCTTTGAAGGCCAGATGGGCCACCAGACCCCTGCCGCCCCAAGCGGACGGAGCCTAGTGGCTGGGTCGTCGCAGAACGTGCGCGTCGCCGTGGCGGATCGTGGCGCCGACCGCATCGAGGTGCTCGAGGAGCGCCTGCGCGTACTTCCTCGAGCTACCGAGCTCGTCGCGCACCTGCGCAACGGTCAGGGTTCCGTCCTCGCCGGCGAGCGCGATCAGGCGCTCCCGCAGGGCTGCCACGCGCTCGGCCTCGTAGTGCACGTCCTTGGCGACGCGCGTCACCCGCCCGGCCGCGACCAGCTTGGCGAGCGCGGCATCGACCCTTTCTCGACCAACGCCGAGCCGCTCCGCGAGCAGCGCCGATGACGGCGGCGCGTCGCCGTAGGAGTCCAGAAGCGCGAGCACCACCAGCGTGGCGCGATCGAGCACCACCGGCTTCTCCGGTTCCGGGACCGGCGAAGGCTCGGCAGCAGGTGGAGGCGGACGACCGTCCCGCAGCGCGAGGAGGCGCTCGATCTCGGCCCCCGTGCCGTGGCGGCGCGGGGCGGGATCGAGAACGGTCGCGCCGCCCAGCGTGTCCGGCGGCGAGATGCTTCGCAGCACCACACGGTCCCCCTCCGCCGCGATCAGCGGCGCCTCCAGGCGGAGCTGCGCCAGCCCAACGCCGAGGTCGACCAGGCGAGCCGGCGCGTCGCGGGTTCCCGCATGGACCTGAATGCGAGCCCCGGAAAGGTCCGCTGCAAGACCCGCGGGATCCAGGCTGACGTCGAGCCTGTAGCTGGCGGCCAGGCCCGATCCGGGCGCGGCGAGGACCTCTCCCCGCCTGACCTCGGCCCGCTTGACCCCGCTCAGGGCCACCGCCACGCGCCGCCGCGGCCCTGCCGCCTGCACGCGCTGATCGTGGACCTCGATGCTTCGAACCCTTGCGGTGAGCCCGCTCGGGATGACCTCCAGACGCTGGCCGGCCTCGACGGTGCCTGTGCGAAGCGTCCCGGTGACCACCGTCCCTGCGCCTGGAAGGCTGAATACGCGATCGATGTGGAGGACTGGCGGGGTCTCCGTGCCGTCCTCTGCCGCCGTTGCGTCGAGCCCGTCGGCCACCTCCGTCAAGCGCGCACGCAGCTCGTCCAGGCCGGTGCCGGCGACGGTGCTCGTGCGGACCGAGCGCACTCCCGGAAGCTCCGCTCGTACGGCCGCCTCGACTCGGTCCACGTCCGCCTCCGGGACCAGATCGGCCTTGGTGATCGCGACGACCCCGGCGTGGATCCCGAGCGCCTGCAGAACGCGGACGTGCTCGCGAGTTTGCGGCATCACGCCGTCGTCGGCGGCGACCGCCAGAAGGAACAGGTCCATGCCGGTGGCGCCGGAGACCATCGTGCGGACCAAGCGCTCGTGCCCGGGTACGTCCACAACCGAGAGTCGCCGCGAGTCCGGCAGCGTGAGCTCCGCATAGCCCAGGGCGATCGAGATCCCGCGGCTGCGCTCCTCGGCCAGCCGGTCGAGCCGTTCCTCCTCGGCCCCACTCAGCGCGGCCACGAGCGAGGTCTTCCCGTGATCCACATGCCCCGCCGTGCCCACGGTGAGCCGGCGCTTGCCGGAGGGGTCAGCCAAGCGTCGCCCGCGCCGCCTCGGCCGCGAGCCGGGCGTCGTCATCGCTCATCGTTCGCGGATCGAGGATCACGGCACCGTCGCTGATCCTGCAGATCACCGGCGGCTCGCCCGCCCGCAGGGCAGCCGCGAGGGCGTCAGCGTCGCCACCCGGAGGGTCCACCGCGACGACAGGGCCCTCGAGCTCGGTGAGCGGCAGCGCGCCACCCCCGGGGCGCGATGCAGAGCGCCGGACTCGAGCCGGATCGCCGATCGCCTGCCGAATGCGCTCGGCGCGGGCGGCGAGCGCATCCTCGGGCGCGTCAAGCATCGCGAGCGCCGGGATGCGGTTCTCGTTCCCGTCGCGGTGCAGGCGAAGCGTGGCCTCGAGCGCGGCGAGTTGCAGCTTGTCCAGGCGAAGAGCACGAGCGAGCGGATGCGTCCGGCATCGCTCCACGGCTTCGCCCTCGCCCACGATGATCCCGGCCTGTGGGCCGCCGAGCAGCTTGTCCGCCGAGAAGCAGGCCAGGCCTGCCCCTGCCGCCATGGCCTGCGAGACGACTGGCTCGTCCTCGCGCGGCGAAAGCGCGCCCGACCCGAGATCGCAGATCAGCGTCAGCCCCCGCTCGCGCGCCAGCGTGGCCAGCTCGCTGATCTGCGCTGACTCCGTGAACCCGACAGTTCGGAAGTTCGACTGGTGGACGCAGAGAATCGCCGCGGTGTTCGCCCCGCAGGCGGCCTCGTAGTCGGCGAGGCGGGTCCGGTTGGTCGTGCCAACCTCGACGAGGACGGCGCCGGACTGCTCCAGGATCTCCGGGATGCGAAACGCGCCGCCGATCTCCACGAGCTCGCCGCGGCTGGTCAGCACCTCTCGGTCGCGGGCGATCGCGGTGAGCGCCAGCAGCACCGCGGCCGCGTTGTTGTTCACGGCGATCGCGGCGTCCGCGCCGGTCAGATCGAGAAGTAGGCTCTCGACATGGGCCTGGCGGCTGCCGCGATCTCCTTCCCGCAGGTCCAGCTCGAGGTTCGAGTAGGCGCCGGCAACCGCCGCGACCTGCTCCACCGCATCGGCGGCAAGCGGGGCGCGACCCAGGTTCGTGTGCAGGACCACGCCCGTGGCGTTCACGACCCGACGCAGCGACGGCCCGCCGAGGGCTGTCGCCCGAGCGCGGGCCTCGTCGGCGATGGCGTCCCCGTCGGCAACCTCGAGATCCCCTTCGCGGATCCGGTCCCGCGCGGCGCCGATGGCCGCGCGGGCCGCCGCCAGCGCGATTGGCCGGGGAAACTCGCCGATGCGCGCCGCGATTGCGTCTACCGCAGGTAGGTCCCGCAGGGGTTCGGCCATCGGCTCGAGGGTACCCTCAGCGAGTGGCCCTAGCCCAGTCGACCGTGAAGCTCACCTCCCTCTCGCACGGTGCCGGCTGCGCCTGCAAGATCGGGGCGGCAGACCTCGAACCGGTGCTTGCCTCGCTTCCGGCCGCGACGGACCCACGACTCCTTGTCGGTGCGGAGACGGCCGACGACGCCGCCGTCTTCAAGCTGACTCCCGATGTCGCGATCGTGCAGAGCGCCGACTTCTTCACGCCAATCGTCGACCGGCCGTTCGACTTCGGCCGTGTCGCGGCGGCCAATGCGCTGTCGGACGTCTACGCGATGGGGGCGGAGCCGGTCTTGGCCCTGAACCTCGTCGCGTACTCGCTGCCCGATCTTGGGGAGGAGCCGCTGCGCGAGATCCTGCGGGGCGCGGCGGAGATCGTTGGCGCCGCCGGCGCGTCGATCGGAGGCGGGCACTCGATCGACGACCCCGAGCCCAAGTTCGGCCTCGCGGTCACCGGCGTGGTTCACCCGGATCGAGTGCTGACCAATGCGGGCGGGCGGCCGGGTGATCTTCTCCACCTCACCAAGCCGGTTGGGGGCGGCCTGATCACGACGGCTGCGAAGCGAGCCCTGGCGCCGGCGGACCTGGTGGCGCGCGCCGTCGCTGTGATGACCGAGCTCAACGCCGAGGCCGCCGGCGCGGCCAGGGCGGCCGGCGCGACGGCGGTGACGGACGTCACCGGGTTCGGCCTCCTCGGCCATCTCCACGAGCTCGCGCGGGCGAGCGGCTGCGCGGCGGAGCTCTCGGCCGCGGCGGTGCCCGCCATCGCGGGCTCCCTGGAGCTCGCCGCGGACGATCGCTGCGTCGCCGGCGGAAGCCGTCGCAACGCGGAGCACGCCGCCGGCTTTGCGATCTTCGCGCCCGGGGTCGCCGCCGAGCGACGGGTCCTGGTGACCGACGCGATGACGTCGGGCGGCCTGCTCGTCGCCGTCCCCGCTCTGGGCGCAGGTGCCGCCCCGGGCGCGGAGATCGGCCGTCTGGTCGCAGGCGAGCCGGGTTGGATCGAGGTCGTCTGACATGCACGCGATGCCGCAGACAGTCGGGCCCGTTCTCAGCGACGCGCACGGACGCCAGATCACGGACCTTCGTGTCTCGGTCACCGACCGCTGCAACTTCCGCTGCCGCTACTGCATGCCGGTCGAGGGCATGGACTGGCTCGAGCGTGAGGAGCTCCTCAGCTTCGAGGAGATCCACCGCCTCGTGACGACCATGGCCGGCCTCGGCGTCACCGACGTCCGCCTGACCGGCGGCGAGCCGCTCGCCAGGCGCGGGTTTCCAAGGCTCGTGGCGATGCTCCGCGAGATCGACGGCATCCGCGATCTGTCGATGACCACGAACGGGTTTCTCCTGGAGCGCGACGCCGAGTCGCTGGTTGCGGCCGGGGTCGATCGCGTCAACGTCTCGGTCGACGCCCTGGCCCGCGATCGCTTCCACCAGCTCACCCACCGCGACGCCCTGCCTCAGGTGCTCCGCGGCCTCGAGGCCATCGCGAGGCACGAGCGGGTGCGGCCGATCAAGGTGAATGCGGTCGCCATGCGGGACTTCACCGAGGCCGAGGTCTTCCGCTTCTGCCGCCTGGCCCGGAGCACCGACTTCCAGGTGCGGTTCATCGAGTTCATGCCGCTGGACGGCGACCGTGCCTGGAGTGCAGAGCAGGTTCTGAGCGGTGCGGAGATCCGCGAGCTGATCGCGGCTCGTTACGAGCTCGAGCCTGTACGCCGCGACCCGCACGCCACCGCGAGGATCTACCGCTTCACGGACGGCGGCGGCGAGATCGGGTTCGTCAGCCCGGTCACAGAGCCGTTCTGCGCCGACTGCAACCGCATCCGGCTCACCCCTGACGGCCAGCTTCGCACGTGCCTCTTCTCGGTCCGCGAGACAAATCTGCGGGATGCCCTCCGCTCCGGGGCCACCGACGCCGAGCTCCAGGACACCATCCGCGGGGCCGTCTGGCGCAAGGAGCTGAAGCACCGGGTGAACGAGCCCGGGTTCGTACCGCCGCCGCGCACGATGAGCGCGATCGGCGGCTAGCGCGACCTCGGCAGAAGCCGTGTGGCCGTCGCCTTGAAGGTCGCCACCACGGGCGCGCCGGCCTTAAGGCCGAGGCGCTCGACTGAGGCAGCGGTCACCTCGGCCACGAGCTCCTGCGGGGTGGCGAGGCCGAGTCGCGCCCTGTTGCCGATCACCGTCACGGACGTCACGGTTGCCGGGACGTGGTTGAGCGCAGAGGTCTCGCCGCGGGTTCCCGGAGGCTCCAGCGAGAGCTCCCACGGATATGTCGCCACGAAGACGGGCCCGGCCGCGGCGTCGGTGCTGGCCACGGTTCCGCCGCCGTCGAGCGCGACGATCGCGAGCCCCGCGGCACCCGGCCCCGCCACGCCGGTGAGCACCGAGGCGCCGGTGAAGCCGGCGACGAAGGCGCTCGCCGGCGCCGCGCTGAGCGCCGCGGGAGTCCCGCGCTGGACCACGCGCCCGGAGTCGATCACAGCGACCTCGTCTGCCAGCAGCGCGGCCTCCGAGAAGTCATGGGTGACCAGAAGGGCGGGCGCTCTCGATTCGGCGAGAACCGAGAGGAGCTCCCGCGACGCCTCGGCTTTCGTAGAGGAGTCGAGCGCCGAGAGCGGCTCGTCGAGCAGGAGCACCCGAGGGTCGGTCGCCAGGGCGCGGGCCAGCGCCACTCGTTGGCGCTCGCCGCCTGACAGCTCGCGCGGCCTGGCGCCGCCGAGGCCTTCGAGGCCGAAGCGCCGCAGTAGTTCGAGGGACGTCTCACGCCTCGCTGCCCGGTCGACGGAGCGCAGACCGTAGGCCACGTTCCTCCGCGCCGAGAGGTGCGGGAAGAGCGCGTACTCCTGGAACAGGTAGCCGCAGCGGCGCTCCTGTGGCGGGAGGTCGATGCCGGCCCGCGTGTCGAGCCAGACGCTCCCGTCGGCCGCGATCCTGCCTGTTTCCGGGCGCAGGAGGCCGGCCACGCCGCGCAGCACCGTCGACTTGCCGGCGCCCGAGGGCCCGACCAGGGCCAGGCAGCCACCGGCGGGCGCGCTGATCTCGACCTCGACGTCGAACTCGCGCCGCACAACCGCGAGCGAGACCTCGAGCATCTACCGCGCGCCCCCGAGGACGGGCGTCCGGGCCAGCAGCTTCACCGAAAGCAACAGGCCGGCCGACACGGCGATGAGGACTCCGGAGAGTGCCAGGGCGGCCGGAAAGTCGCGGCTGAACTCGGCGAAGATCGCGAGGGGCGCGGTTTGGGTGATGCCCGTGAACGAGCCCGCGAACATGAGCGTCGCGCCAAACTCGCCGAGCGCCCGTCCCCAGGCGAGGGCAATGCCGGAGCTGATGCCGGCCCCTGCACAGGGCACCGCGATGCGCAGGAACGTCCGTAGCTCCCCGGCGCGCAGCGTCCTCGAAGCGTCCAGGAGCTCCGGGTCGAGTGCCTCGAACGCGGCCTGCGCCTGGCGGATGTAGAACGGGGCGGCGACGAAGGTGAGGGCGACGATCACCCCCGCCGTCTGCAGGAAGAGCTGGATCCCGGCGCTGTCGAGCGCCCCCCCGAGGATGCCCTTCGGCCCAAACGCCGCGAGCAGGGCGATGCCGGCGACAGCCGGCGGCATCACCAGCGGCAGCTCGATGATCGTCGTCAGCAGGGCGCGTCCGCGGAATCTTCCAAATGCCAGAAGGTAGGCCGCGGGCGTGCCGAAGACGATGATGATCAGGAGCGCCGCGAGCGTCGTGCGCAAGCTGAGCCAGAGCGCGTCGCGGACCTCGGGCTCGGAGAGGCTCGAGACGAGTCGGCTCGGGCTCGTGTTCGTGAAGACGGCGATGACCGGGATCACGAGGAAGGCGATGACCAGCGCCAGGGCGGCCGCGAGGGCCGCGCCGAACGCGGAGCGGCGTCCGGCGCTCAACTCGGGGGCGGCCCGAAGCCGGCGGCCTTGAGGTCCTGCGCGCCCTTGCCGTTGCCGAAGAGCCCGTCCACGAACCGCCTGGCCCCGGCGGGGTGTGGAGCTCCCTTGACGATCGCCACGCCGTAGGCGACGTCGGGCGCGATCGATCTCGGGATCGGCACCGACTCGAGCGCCCCGCCGGTTGCCATCACGTCGGTCACATAGAGGAAGCCGGCGTCGACGGCGCCCTCGGTGATCTTGCCGACGATGCCGGCAACGTCGGGCTCCTCGGTGACGACGTTGCCGAGAATCGCCTTCCTCTCGGCGGCAGGCAGGTTTCGCAGAACCTCGCGGGCGTAGTCACCGGCCGGAACTCCCCCGGCGCCGAGTGCGACTGTGGTTCCGGGCTTCGCGAGGTCGCCGATCGAGCCAATGCTCGAGCCTTTGGGCACCGCGATCACCAGCTTGTTCGTGGCGAAGACGCTGGGCCTCTCGACGAAGCCGTCCCTGTGGAGGCCGTCCGGGAGGGACGTGTTGGCCGATGCGAACACGTCCGGCGTCACCCCCAGGCGGATCTGTGCCGCCAGGTCGTCGGAGCCGCCGAACGACTGCTTGGCATCGAGGCCGGCGTCGTCCGCGTAGTTGCCGAACGCAAGGGCCAGCGACGACGCCGCCGCGACGACGAGCCGGCCGGAGTGCTCGCCGCCCCCGCACGAGGCCAGTCCGATTGCGAGCGCGACCAGGATCAGCGCAGCCGCGACACGTCTCACTGGGCGTCCCTCTCGATCATCACCGACGTCGCCTTCACGAACGCCGTCGCCCTGACGCCCTCCGCCAGGCCGAGCTCCTCCACGGCGTCGCGGGTGATCGCGGCCGTGACCCGGTGCGGCCCGGCCTCGATCTCCACGAGCGCCATCACGCCATCGGCCTCGACGGAGCGGATTACGCCGGGAAAGCGGTTGCGCGCCGAGAGCTGGTCGCCGGTCTGGTGGCGGCTTGGCCTGGAGGTGAGCCGCTCGACCTCCTCCGCCGGAACGCGGCGGCGGTTACGCTCGTCGCGAACCGTCCGGAGCTTGCCGGCGCGGTCCCACCGTCGCAGGGTGTCGACGCTGACGCCGATGGCGCGGGCGGCATCGCCGAGCGTGAGATCTGCGCTCTGCATAGGCAGTAGTTATGCACATTCTCAGGAGTTGAAACATGGACCCACGTGAATGGATCGACGCCTTCGCCGCCGAGCTCGGCACCGAGCCGCCCTCCGAGGAGGAGATGAACGAGATTCTCGAGCTCGCGGCGACCGCGGCTCATGCCTCCGCACGGCTCGCCGCTCCGGTGGCCTGCTGGGTGGCGGGCAGGGCCGGCGCGACGCTCGACGAGGCTCGCGTCGCAGCGGCCCGCGTCGGCGATCGGCCTGCCTAGGCTCGCGGCCTGTAAGGGGGCAGACACCCGCGGGGTTGGCGCTGCCTGAGCGCGGTTACTCGAAGGGTGCCACGCGGAGGCGTGGCGCCGCGATGAGAGTGACAAGAACGGCAATCGCGCAAAACGATCCAAGGACGCGAGCGCACTCGCCTGAACGAGGACGCGCTTGCGGCTGAATGTCCGGCGGCTGGCGGCCCTCGACATGCACGGCTCGCGCGGCACCTCGCGCCGCCGGAGGGTGATCCTTGCGGAGTTCACGCTGGGAACGGTCGGCAGCCTCGGGCTCGGGGTGTGGGCGCTGAGTAACGGCGGCGTGACCGGCGTAGCTCTGGGAGTCTGGCTGGTGGGCCTGGCCGCCAACTACCTGCCACTCGCCCTGTATGCCGTTGCGCTCTCGCGCGCGAACGCAACGGCGCTGGAGGTCGAGCTTGCCGGCGCCGACCTCGGTGCCGAGCTTCGCCGCTACACGCGTGCGCAGATCTGGGTGCTCGTGCCGTTCTGGATCGCGGGACTCGCCCTGGCGCAGGCGCGCCGTGGGAACTGACATCGGCCCTCGAGATCCCCGACCCCGGCCGCGGACCGCACCGCCCCGCCTTGTGTTAGCGCGATGACGGTGCGGGTTTTGCGGCCTCCCCGGCCGGGAAAGCGCCAACAGATGGCTGCGACGGTTTCGGACTACATGCTGGAGCGCCTCGCCGAGTGGGGCGTGGCGCGCATCTACGGGTATCCCGGCGACGGCATCAACGCCACGCTCGGCGCGCTCGACCGCCACACGGACGAGATCGACTTCGTCCAGGCTCGTCACGAGGAGATGGCCGCGTTCATGGCCTGCGCGCACGCGAAGTGGACCGGCGACGTCGGCGTCTGCCTGGCGACCTCCGGGCCCGGCGCGATCCACCTGCTGAACGGCCTCTACGACGCCAAGCTCGACCACCAGCCCGTGCTCGCGATCGTCGGTCAACAGGCGTCCGCGTCGCTCGGTGGCAACTACCAGCAGGAGGTCGACCTGCCGGTCCTCTTCAAGGACGTGGCGTCGGAGTACATCGTCAACGTCACCAACCCGGCGCAGATGCGCCATGCCGTCGATCGCGCGATGCGCATTGCCCGTGCGCAGCGCACGGTGACGGCGATCATCGTCCCCAACGACGTGCAGGGGGCGGATGCGGTCGAGACGCCGGAGCGGGCGCACGGGACTGTCCACTCCGGCCTCGGCCACGTTCGCGTGCGGGTGGTTCCGCCCAACGAGGACCTGCGCAGCGCCGCGGAGGTCCTGAATGCGGGCGAGCGCGTCGCGATGCTCGTCGGCCAGGGAGCATCGGGCGCGGCGCCGCAGCTGAAGGAGGCCGCGGACCGGCTCGGAGCAGGCGTGGCCAAGGCGCTGCTCGGCAAGGCCGTGCTTCCCGACGACCTGCCCTACGTCACCGGGTCGATCGGCCTCCTCGGCACCAAGCCGAGCTGGGACCTGATGATGGGCGCCGACACGCTGCTGATGGTCGGTTCGAGCTTCCCCTACTCGGAGTTCCTGCCGCAGGAGGGCGCCGTCCGTGGCGTGCAGATCGACATCGACCCGAAGATGATCAGCATCCGCTACCCGATGGAGGTCCAGCTCGCGGGCGACGCCGCCGCCACCCTCGACGAGCTCATTCCGCAGCTCGAGCGCAAGGAGGACCGCTCGTGGCGCGAGGAGGTCGAGGCGGGCGTCGAGCGCTGGTGGGAGCTCACCGAGAAGCGCGCGATGCAGGAGGCCGACCCGATCAACCCGCAGCGGGTCTTCTGGGAGCTCTCCTCGCGGCTCCCCGACAACGCCATCCTCAGCTCGGACTCCGGTTCCGCCGCCAACTGGTTCGCGCGCGACGTGAAGATCCGCGCGGGGATGATGGCCTCGCTATCCGGCACCCTCGCGACGATGGGACCCGGCGTTCCCTACGCGATCGCCGCCAAGTTCTGCCATCCGGATCGTGTCGCGATCGCCCTCGTCGGGGACGGGGCGATGCAGATGAACGGCACGTCCGAGCTCGTGACCATCGCCAAGTACTGGGAGCGCTGGAGCGATCCGCGCCTGGTGATCCTCGTCCTCAACAACGGCGACCTCAACCAGGTCACCTGGGAGCAGCGCGTGATGGAGGGCGACCCGATGTTCCCGGGCACGCAGTCGATCTCCGACTTCCCCTACGCGAGGTTCGCCGAGATGATCGGGCTCCATGGCATCCGGGTGGACGACCCGGAGAAGATCGGCGATGCGTGGGACGAGGCGCTCAACGCGGAGCGGCCCGTGGTCCTGGAGGCGGTCACCGATCCGTCCGTGCCGCCGTTGCCCCCGCACATCAAGGTCGAGCAGGCCAAGGCGATCTCGCAGGCGCTGTTCAAAGGCGACCCCAAAGCGTGGGACGTCATCAAGCAGTCCTTCAAGGGGAAGGCGGAAGAGTTCCTGGTCCGCGGATGAGCGTGGCCAGCCCTCGCCGCGCGCGGGCCGCGATCTCAGTCGCTCGAGTCGCGGCCTACACCATCCCCACCGACGAGCCGGAGTCCGATGGCACCTTCGAGTGGGACGCCACCACGCTGGTCGCGGTTGAGGTGGAGGCCGCGGGCGTGCGCGGTCTTGGCTACACCTACGCCGACCGCTCCGTCGGTCCGCTGATCCGTTCGTTGCTCGTCCCGGCCGTCGAGGGCGCCGACCCAATGGCCCCCGAGGCGAGCTGGCTGCGGATGCGGGCTGCGCTGCGGAACGCCGGGCAGCCGGGAGCCGGGGCAATGGCAACCTCCGCGGTCGACATCGCGATCTGGGACCTGAAGGCCAGGCTTCTGGGAGTCCCGCTCGCCGACGCGCTGCCGCGAGTGCACGACGGCGTCGACATCTACGGCTCCGGCGGCTTCACCTCCTACTCGGACGAGCGGCTGCGCGAGCAGCTCGGCGGCTGGGCCGCCGCCGGCATGAGCGCGGTGAAGATGAAGGTCGGCCGAGAGCCGGAGGCGGACGAGCATCGCGTTGGCGTCGCCCGAGAGGCGGTTGGCGACGGCGTGGAGCTCATGGTCGACGCCAACGGCGCCTACCGGCCCGCCGAGGCGATCAACTGGGCGTCGCGTTTCGCGCAGCTCGGCGTTACGTACTTCGAGGAGCCTGTCAGCTCGGAGGACGTCGAGGGCCTGCGGCGGGTCCGCGATGACGCGCCGCCGGGCATGGCCATCGCCGCGGGCGAGTATTCCTGGGCGCCGCTCGATGCGACACGGCTGCTCGACGCGGGGGCGGTGGACATCCTCCAGGCCGACGTGACTCGTTGCGGCGGGGTGAGCGGTTTGCTCGCGATCGGCGCCCAGGCCGCGAGTGCCGAGGTGCCGTTCTCGGCGCATTGCGCCCCGGCGATCTCGGCCCACGCATGCTGCGCGGTGGAAACGCTCAGGCACCTCGAGTACTTCCACGACCACGTGCGAGTCGAGTCGATGCTCTTCGACGGCGTGCTCGAGCCCCACGGCGGCAGGTTGGTGCCTGACACCGAGCAACCGGGCCACGGGCTCGCCCTGCGCGAGGGCTCCGAGGAGTGGCGGTTGCCGTGAGCGCGCACTTCACCACCACGGGTCCCGCCGCCAAGCCGGACCACAGGACCGGCCCCGAGCGAATGGCCGCCTGGCGTGCCCGCGGAATGGGCCCGGACGGAGGCCATGGGACGCTGCGGCCCACCGGTGTGGAGGACGTGGACATCGGCTCGCTTCGCGCGGCGCTCGAGAGCTCCGTTCGCGGCGAGGTCCGCTTCGACGCGGGCCACCGCGCCGTCTACTCCCACGACAGCTCGAACTACCGTCAGCCGGCCCTCGGCGTCGTCGTGCCGCGGGACGCCGAGGACATCGTCGCCGCGGTCGCCGCGTGCCGGGAGCACGGGGCGCCGGTTGTCTCCCGGGGCTGCGGAACCTCGCTCGCCGGGCAGACATGCAACGTCGCGGTGGTGATCGATCACTCGAAGCACCTGCGCGAGGTCCTCGAGGTGGATCCGGAGGGGCGGATCGCCCGGGTCGAGCCGGGCGTGATCCGCGACCAGCTCTCCGAGAGGACCGAGCGCGAGCACGGCCTCACCTTCGCGCCGGACACCTCCACCCACGCCTACGCGACGCTCGGCGGCATGATCGGGAACAACTCCTGCGGGACGCACTCGGTGATGGCCGGCCGGACTGCGGACAACGTCGAGGAGCTCGAGATCGTCACCTACGACGGGGAGCGCCTGCGCGTGGGGCCCACGTCCGCTCAAGAGCTCGAGGCGATCGTCGCCGCGGGCGGGCGCAGGGGCGAGATCTACTCGGGCCTGCGCGACCTGCGCGATCGCTATGCGGACCTGGTCCGCGAGCGCTACCCGGACATCCCCAGGCGGGTATCCGGCTACAACCTCGACGAGCTCCTTCCCGAGAAGGGCTTCAACGTCGCGCGGGCGCTCGTCGGTAGCGAGAGCACCCTGGCCACGGTGCTCGAGGCCACGGTCCGCCTCGTCCCGAGCCCGCCGGCGCGCACACTCCTCGTCTGCGCATACGACGACGTCTTCGCGGCCGGCGACCACGTGCCGGAGATCCTCGAGTTCGACCCGATCGGGCTTGAGGGGCTCGACGACGTCCTGATCGGCGACATGCGCACGCTCGGCATGCACCTGGAGGACCTCTCCATGCTCCCGGACGGCAAGGGCTGGCTCCTCGTCGAGTTCGGCGGCGAGACCACCGAGGAGTCCGACGAGAAGGCGACCGAATGCATGAAGGCGCTCGGCAAGGGCAGGAACGCGCCGCGCATGGAGCTCTTCGACAAGCCCCCGAACGAGGCAAAGCTCTGGGACATCCGCGAATCAGGTCTGGGTGCGACGGCGTTCCTGCCCGGGCACGCCGATCACTGGGAGGGCTGGGAGGACGCCGCGGTCCCGCCGGCCGCGCTCGGCTCCTACCTGCGCGGCTTCCGGGACCTGCTCGGGCGCTACGACTACGACACCAGCCTCTACGGGCACTTCGGCGACGGCTGCGTGCACTGCCGCATCAACTTCGACCTGGGAACGGCGCCGGGGCTTCGCAAGTGGCGCTCGTTCCTCGACGAGGCGGCCGACCTGGTGCTGGAGCACGGTGGCTCGCTCTCCGGCGAGCACGGCGACGGCCAGTCTCGCGGCGAGCTCCTCGAGAAGATGTACGGGCCGGAGCTCCTGCAGGCGTTCGCCGAGATGAAGGCGATCTGGGACCCGGAAGGGAAGATGAACCCGCACAAGGTGGTCGACCCCTATCCGGCGGCCTCGAACCTCAAGCTCGGCGCCGGTTACAACCCCGCCCAGCCCGAGACGCACTTCTCGTATCCCGAGGACGACGGGCGCTTCGCCCACGCGGCGCTGCGCTGCGTTGGCGCCGGGAAGTGCCGTGACGCCTCCACCGGGACGATGTGCCCGAGCTACATGGTCACGCGCGACGAGCAGCACTCGACCAGGGGGCGCGCGCGGATCCTCTACGAGATGCTCGAGGGCAGGACGATCACGGACGGGTTCCGGTCCAAGGACGTCCACGAGGCGCTCGACCTCTGCCTGTCGTGCAAGGGCTGCAAGGGCGACTGCCCCGTCTCCGTCGACATGGCGACATACAAGGCGGAGTTCCTCTCCCGCCACTACAGGCGCCGCCTGCGGCCGGCTGCTGCGTACACCATGGGCCTGATCCCGTTCCACGCGCGGATCGCGGCCCGTATGCCGAGCCTGGTCAACGCGCTCACCGGCGCGCCCGGCCTGGGCGCTGTGCTGAAGCGCGCCGGAGGCATCGCCCCCGAGCGCGAGATGCCGCGATTCGCGGCACAGACGTTCACCTCGTGGTTCGAGCGGCGTGGTGCCGTGAATCCCGGCGGCCCGCCCGTCGTCCTCTTTCCGGACACGTTCAACAACCACCTCCATCCCGAGCCGCTCAAGGCGACGGCCGAGGCGCTCGAGGACGCGGGTTATCGCGTGGTCCTGCCCGCCCGTGACACGTGCTGCGGGCGCCCGCTCTACGACTACGGGATGCTCGACGCCGCCAGACTCTTCTGGCGGCGGACGATCGAGACGCTGCGGCCGCACCTGCGCGACGGGACGAAGATCGTGGGCGTCGAGCCCAGCTGCGTCGCCGCGTTCCGCGACGAGCTGCCGAACCTGATCGACGACGACCTCGACGCGAAGCGGCTTGCGACGCAGGTGATGACCCTGCCCGAGTTCCTGCTGAACGAGGCGGAGGACTGGAAGCCGCCGCGCCTCGAGCGCAGGGCGATCGTCCACGGCCACTGCCACCACGAGGCCGTGATGGGCTTCGACACCGAGCGGGAGCTCCTCGAGGGCCTCGGTCTGGACGTCGAGGTGCTCGACTCCGGCTGCTGCGGCATGGCCGGCGCCTTCGGGTTCGAGGCCGAGCACTACGACGTCTCGGTCGCGGTGGGCGAGCGGCGGTTGCTCCCCGCGGTGCGCGAGGCGCCGGGCGACGCGCTCATCGTGGCCGACGGGTTCTCGTGCAAGACCCAGATCGAGCAGCTGACGGATCGCCGGGCCCTTCACACCGCACAGGTGCTGGCGATGGCGCGCGCCGAGGGACCGGCCGGGCCCGCCGGCGAGCGGCCGGAGGTGCGATACCCCGACCTGGAGCCGGCGCGGACGTCGCGAGGCGGGGTCGCGGCGGTTGCGGGAGCCGTCGTGGCCGTCGGGTTTGCGGCTGCCGCGCGCGGGTTACGTTCTCGCGTGTGAGCGCGCGGCGAGCCATCCTCGACATCGATGGGACGCTTGTCGACTCCAACTACCACCACGTGATCGCGTGGCACCGCGCATTCGCCGGTAACGGCATGGAGGTCCCCGCGTGGCAGCTTCACCGGCACCTGGGCATGGGCGGCGACCGCTTCGTCGGCGAGGTCGCGGGCGAGGAATTCGATGCCGAGCATGGCGACGCCGTGCGCGACGCTCACTCCGCGGACTACATGGAGCGGATCGAGGAGGTGGCGCTGCTCGACGGTGCGCGCCGGCTCATCGAGGAGCTGCACGGCCGGGGCTTCGAGGTGGTCCTCGCCAGCTCCGCCGACCAGCAGGAGGTGGACCACTACCTGAGGCTCCTCGGCGCCGGCGACCTGCTGAGCGACTGGACCACCTCTGCGGACGTCGACAAGACGAAGCCCGACAGCGATCTGGTGCAGACGGCTCTGGGCGAGGCCTCGGCCGAGGAGTCCCTGATGATCGGCGACACGCCATGGGACGCGATCGCCGCCGGCAGGGTCGGAGTCCGCTTCCTCGCGGTGCTGAGTGGCGGCTTTCCCGCGGCGGATCTTCGGGAGGCCGGCGCCGAGGAGGTCTACGAGTCTCTTCCCGAGCTGATCGCGGCGCTGGACGACCTGACGTCCTGAATAGGTCTGATCCTGAGGCCACAATCCGCCCATGGCCGAGCAGGAGCAGACCGGTGGGGAGCTGCCGGGGACGCTCGACGCGACGCGCGATCGCGAGCTTGCCGGCCGTACGCACCACGTCTGGCTGCGCCGCGCGGGGCTTCTCGCGCTGCTGGCGATCGTCGTCGCGGCGCTCTCCGACTTCTTCGGGCAGGAGCCAAGCACCGCGTCCAGCACCGCCAACGGCGCCTCGCTCGGCATCTCGGGCCCGACGCGCCTGCGCGGCGGGCTGATCTTCCAGACGCGGTTTCAGTTCTCCTCGTCCCGGACGGTGAAGGACGCAAGGATCGCCCTCAGCCCGAGCTGGTTCGAGTCGACCACGCTCAACTCGACCTCGCCGCAGGCGACGTCGGAGTCCTTCGGCGCCGGCGGGGTGCGCTACTCGTTCGGATCGCTTCGCCCCGGTGAGACGAAGACGGTCTGGATGGAGTGGTCGGTCAACCCCACGGACGTCGCCACCCGCCACGAGACGGTGACGCTCTATGACGGCATGACGCCGTTGACCACGGTCCATCGCACCGTGACGATCTTTCCCTGAGCATGGACCTCGTCTACAGAAGCCTCGCCGGATTCGCCTTCATCGTGATCCTCACCAGGGTGATCGGGCGGCGGGAGCTGTCCTCGATGGAGCCGTTCGACCTGATCCTCCTCGTCGTGGTCGGCGACCTCGTCCAGCAGGGCATCACCCAGAACGACCAGTCCATCACCGGCGTCGTGATCGTCCTCTCGACGATCGGCCTGCTGACCGCGCTCGTCGCCTACGTCAACTTCAGGTTCCCCCGGACGAGGCCGGTGCTCGAGGGCAGGCCGGTGGTCCTCGTCGAGGACGGCCGGATCATCGAGCACAACGCCAAGCGGGAGCGGGTGACCCCCGGCGAGATCGAGGCGGAGGCGCGCATGCAGCAGATCGAGTCGATCGCCGGCGTGCGCCTCGCGGTGCTCGAGACCAACGGCCGGATCAGCTTCATCCCAAGCAAGCAGAGTTGAGCGACCCGGACGCAAACGCCTCGCCGCCGCGTGGGCGGTTGGTCATTTGACCGGTGCGGGAATCGAGGCGAGCCTCGATGAAAGCCGCAGCGGTTTGCGCCGGGTCGCTCGAGGGGACTACCCACAATCGAGGTCGATCAGACACGCGATCCGCTGCAGTGCGCGGGCGTCCAAGGGCGAGGGGTCGAGGAGCCACTGGATCATCAGCCCGTCGAACAACGCGATGACGAGTGAGCTGCCTGGGCGAGCGCCTCCAGGTAGCCGAGAACGAGCGGACGCTGCCGGTCGAGCCGGCTGTTCGGCCAGCTGAACGCCGGCGTCCAGCTGCGTACTGGAACGCGAGGAACTGCGACATGCGCGTTCTGCCGGTGGTACAAGTCGCTTCCTCTTGAGGAACGGCTGGGACTTGGACATCGGACGGCGGCGGCTTCTTGCGCTGGTCTGCGCGAGCTTCGCGCTCCTGGGCGCCATCGCCGGGAGCGCCTCCGCGGCCCAGGCGAGCAAGAAGGGCTTCAAGGCGCATGGCAGCGTCAAGCAGGTCTACGCAACCGGCCTCAAGGGCCGCAAGGACGTGAAGCTCCTCGACGCCGGCAAGACCGTCGCGACCAAGCGAGCCGACAAGCAGGGCGGCGTGCTGTTCCGGGGCGTGAAGCCGGGCGGCGGCTACCGCGTCTCGGCCGGCGGGGCCAGGTCCGGAAAGCTCCGGGTCCTCACCGCGCGGTCGGCTCCGCCCAGCACCAAGGTCTACGACCAGTCGATCCCGGACGACGGCTACAGCTACCTGAAGACCCGCGACGGCACGAAGCTCGCGATCGACGTGCACCCGCCAACCGACGTCACGGACGTCCTCGGCGTGGACCCGCCGCCGCTCGAGCCGGGCCCGAAGCCGACGCTCATCGAGTACTCCGGCTATGGCTACGCCGATCCCGCCGGCCCGCAGAACGGGATCGCGATCCTCGCCAACCTCATGGGCTTCACGGTCGTCGACGTCAACATGCGCGGCACCGGCTGCTCGGGCGGCGCCTACAACTTCTTCGAGCCGCTCCAGAACCTGGACGGCTACGACGTCGTCGAGACGATCGCCCACCAGCCCTGGGTCCTGCACCACAAGGTGGGGATGATGGGCATCTCCTACGGCGGCATCAGCCAGCTCTTCACCGCCGCAACCGACCCGCCCGACCTGGCCGCGATCTCGCCGCTGTCGGTCATCGACAACACGCAGACCACGCTCTACCCCGGCGGCATCCTGAACACCGGCTTCGCGGTGGCGTGGGCCAAGGAGCGCATCCACGACGCCAAGCCGGCGTCGCCGAACGGCGGCCAGCCCTGGGCCTACCAGAAGATCCAGGACGGCGATCAGATCTGCAAGCAGAACCAGGCCCTCCACGGCGAGGCGACGAACCTGCTGAAGAAGATCCGCGCCAACAACCACTACAAGCCGAAGGTCGCCGACCCGCTCTCGCCGGTCACCTTCGTCCACAAGATCAAGGTGCCCGTGTACATGGCGTGCCAGTTCACGGACGAGCAGACCGGCGGCCACTGCCCGGACCTCGCCGAGAACATGACCGGCACGCGACGAAAGTGGTTCACGTTCACGAACGGCACGCACGTTGACTCGCTGGACCCGGACACGTTCAACCGCTGGTACGACTTCCTCGAGCTCTACGTGGCCAAGCAGGCGCCGATCACCAACTCGGCGGCGATCCAGGCCGGCGGGCCCGTGATCTACCAGGAGGCCATGGGGATCACCGGCGTCACCCTCCCTCCGGACCCGATCCAGGCGCAGCCGACCTACGCGGGCGCTCTGGCGGCGTTCAAGGCCCTGAAGCCGATCCGCGTCCTCTTCGACAACGGCGCCGGCGGTAGCTCGCCCGGACAGCCCTATGCCGGCTTCGAGCACTCCTACTCGAAGTTCCCGATCCCGGGGACCCAGGGCAAGTCGTGGTTCCTCTCGTCGAAGGGCAAGCTGGGCGCGAAGCCGCCCGGCGGCTCGCACGCGGACTCCTTCGCCTGGGACCCGCACGCGCTGACGCGGACCGACTTCACCGGAGACACCGCCGCGGGAACCGACGGCCTCTGGACGGCCACCCCGCCGTACCACTGGAAGCAGAGCCCGAAGGGCAAGGCGGTCTCCTACCTGACGAAGCCGCTGAAGAAGAACACGACGGTGGTCGGTGCCGGCGAGCTGCGCCTCTGGGTCAGGTCCTCGGCGCCCAATGTCGACCTGCAGGCAACCGTCAGCGAGGTGCGCCCCGACGGCAAGGAGACCTTCGTGCAGAACGGCTGGCTGCGCGCGAACGAGCGCAAGCTGGACCCGAAGAAGTCGAAGCCGCTCGAGCCCTTCCTCAGCCTCCGCCGGCGCGACGTCAGGCCGATGCCGCGCCACCGCTTCGTCCCGCTGACGATCCCCATGTACTACGAGGGGCATGCCTACCGGGCGGGGTCGCGAATCCGCGTCACTGTCGCGGCGCCGAACGGAACTCAGCCCATCTGGGCGTTCAAGACGAGCCCGAAGGGCAGCGCCACCGTCGCGATCGCGTACTCGAAGCAGCGCCCGTCGCGGCTCACGCTGCCGGTGATCCCGCATTCGAGCGTCCCGACCGGGCTGCCGCCGTGCCCCGGCCTGCGCGGCGAGCCCTGCCGCGACTACAAGCCGTTCGCGAACCGCTAGAGGCGAGGCGGCCCGAGCAGTCCGTAGTGGGCCGCAGCCAAGTCGGCGGGACTCCCCCGATGACCGCGGCTCAGCGGCCGAATACGGTTGGGTCCGGAGTTGATGCAATGAAATCGCGAAGCCCGATCAGAGATCTGCCAATCATCGTGGCCGCCGCCTATCTCGGCTTCTACTTCTGGGGGCTCCTGATGTCGGTGTTCACCCCGTTCGAGCTCGCCGGGCTCACCGTCATCGCGGTGATCTGCATCGTGTGGATCGCGACGACGGCGATCATCGGGCGCCTGGGGCCACGCGACGCCGAACAACGCCGTCGCGAGGCCAAGCTGCGCGAGAAGCGCGGCTTCTGATCCCGCCTCGAATCGCTCAGGCGTCAGCCGCCTGACGGCGGGACGTCGAAGCGCTTCGGCAGGCGCTGATAGGTGTTCTGGAGCTCGTCCTGGACGATCGTTGCCTTGCCGTGCGCCGTCAGGTCGAAGCTGCGCGGGAGGCGGCCGACCTGGAAGCGCCAGCCGTCCGGAAGGGCGAGGCGCGAGTCGAGGTCCCGGAGCTGCCTGTACCTCAGCGCCGGATCGATGATCTGCGAGAAGGCCTGCATGCGGTAGACGTGGCCGGCTGGGTCGACGAGGTCGTAGATCCGCTTGCCCCGGTCGTAGTGCCAGGTGTTGTCGCGGCCGATCTCGATCGTGGTGTACGGGTCCGGGTGGGCGGTGCCGATGCTCGAGAGGTCGATCGTCGCGACGTCGCGGAGCTGCCGCCCGTCGAACTCCGACACCGGCCCGAGGTTGGGCTCGGAGGCACCGTCGACGACCCAGTGGCGCGGGCCGTTGAGAACGGCGAGGGGAACGTCGTGGTCGGCCGCGAGCGCACCGGTGTCGAGCCCGGTCCACCAGTGGTAGGGGCAGTGGTTGAGCCCGGTGGTGTTCCACACGGTGGCGGTCGGCGAGGGGGAGAGCGCGACGGTGAAGATCTCGCAGTAGCGGGCGTGTCGCAGGTTGCCGACCCCGGCCGCGCCCGCGGACGAAGTGGTCGCGCCGAACGCCGTCGCGGCGAGCGCCGCGGCGAGCCCGATCCGGATCCTTCCTCTGAGTCCCAAGCCTCTGCTCCTGCGCCGGCCATCCGGGCCGGTCTGGAGCGGCAGGTTACCCGTGAACCTCGGCGGGGTGCTGTCAGTATCCGGTGCATGAGCCTTTGGGGACGCATGTTCGCGGCGGGCTACGACCGGGTCATGGCCCGCACGGAGGAGGCGACGCTGCGCGGCCACCGCCGAGCGCTCATCCCGAGAGCGAGCGGCGCCGTGCTCGAGATCGGCGGCGGCACGGGCGCGAACCTGGCCTTCTATCCGGACACGGTTGACTCGCTGACCGTGACCGAGCCCGAGGCGCCCATGGCGAAGCGCCTGGAGCGCCGCATGGCCGAGGGCACGCGCGAGGTCCGCCTGGTCTCGGCGGCCGCGGAGCGGCTTCCCTTCGACGACGGCGCCTTCGACAGCGTGGTCTCCACGCTTGTGCTCTGCACGGTCTCCGATCAACCCCAGGCGCTCGGCGAGATCCGCCGCGTCCTGAGACCCGGGGGCAAGCTGCTCTTCATCGAGCATGTCCGCTCGGACGAGGAGCGCCTCGCCGGCTGGCAGGACCGCCTCAACTGGCTGCAGCTGCGACTTGCGCACGGGTGCAACTGCAACCGCCCGACCGTGGACGGGATGCGCTCCGCCGGGTTTTCGATCGAAAGCCTGGAGCACGACGTCCTGGGCAAAGCGCCGCCGATCGTGCGCCCCCTCGTCGTCGGCGTCGCGGTCTCCGCCTAGTCGCCGGGCCCAAGCGCGGCGCTGCCCATTAGCCGGCGGGCGGCACCGGCACCTTCGCGGGCGGGTCGAGGCCGGCGTCGCCGAAGGCCCTGCGGTAGGCGTTCTTGTAGGCGTCGGAGAAGGCCTTCGCAAAGGCCTTGTCGTGTCCCTCCTTGAACCCCTCGGCGTAGCCCTGGGTCCGGCCCACGGCCGTGCCGTGGTGCTTGCCGGCCGCCGCGCCGGCGTCGCGGGCGGCGCCGACGTCCTCGCCGCTCGATCGGCCGATCGCATAGGCGCCGACGCCGAGGGCGATCGCGGCGAGCAGGATCGCGGCAACGATCCTCGGGTGGGCGCGGAGCTCGGCCCGGATGCCCGCGGATGCTGCGCTCTCGTCGCTCATCACGCCTGCTTGGAGTGCTTCGGCGGCGAGACGTCCGTGTGGATCATGCAGCTCTCGCCCGGCGTGCGGTCGATGGGCTCGGTCGCGGGGAAGGCGTCGAGGAGGGCGCTCGCGATGAACTTGCTGCGCGCCGCGTACCCCGGGGTGGTGAAGTGGATGCCGTCGTCGATGAACCAGTTGTCCCTCACCTCCGACGCCCAGTCGTAGACCCGCATGTTCGGGTAGCGCTGACAGGCCTTGTCGAGGGCCGCGTCCCACCGCTGCATGTTGGTCTCTGCGTAGGGCCCGCTGGTGACGAGGGTCTTCACGTTGACCCAGAGCACGGGCCCGCCCCGTGCGACGGACATCATGCTGTCGATCCGCTTCGCGAAGCCCTCGGCGGAGCCAACCGAGACGTCGGCCGCCTCGTTGGTTCCGAGCGCGAGGACCCAGCAGCCGCGGAAGCCCCGCTGGTACCAGGACTCCGCGACGTCGTGCGCGTTCGGGTTGCCCTCGAACGTCTCGTAGATCGACTGGCCGGCGGTGATCTCGTAATGCTGTGTCGTGGCCCCGACCCTGCCGTACTGCGCGCTGATCCGCTGTTTGGGGTTCGGCAGGTAGTCGGACGAGACGAGCCCGAGCGAGGTGGAGTCGCCGACGTGGACCACCCCCTTGCACACCGTCTTGTTGGGATCCGCCGCGACGACCTTCCCCGACGTCGACGTCTTCTGGATGGCGGTTGTCCCGGCGAGGGCGCCCGCGTCCTCGGGCCCCACGTTCATCCCCGCGAAGCCCGCGAGGGCGAAGACGAAGACCAGGCCGCTGCCGGCGACGAGCGCCCAGCCGGGTCGCGTGACCTGGCGCCAGCTGAACCGTCCCTCGCGAATCCGGGCACGGAACCGCACCAGCGCGCCGTGGCGGATGGGGTTCTCGATGTAGGTCCAGGAGAGCGCGGCCACCACGAACGTCGCGGCCACCTGCGCGCAGTTGCGAGGCAGGTCCTTGGTGGTGGTCGCGCCGGTCGGGGTTGTGAGGACGATGATCGGGAAGTGCCAGAGGTAGATGCCGTAGGAGCGCTCGCCGATCCAGCGCATCGGCGTGCAGCCCACGATGCGGCCGAGCCTCGCCGCCGGATGCGCCATCGCCGCGACCGCGAGCGCCGTCCCGATGGAGAGCAGCACGAAGCCGCCGTGGTAGAGGAACGACGAGAACTGCTCCGTCTGCCAGATCATCACGCCGATGATCACGAGGCCCGCGACCCCGGCCGCCTCGATGACCCGGCGCGCCTGGGCGGGGATGGCCGCCTTCAGCCTCCGGCTGGGCCACACGGCGGCGAGGGCCGCGCCGATCAGCAGCTCCAGGGCCCGGGTGTCGGTGCCGTAGTAGACGCGCGAGGGGTCCGTGTGCGGGCTGTAGAGGACCGCCATGACGATTGCCGAGATCAGCGCCATGACCAGCATCGCCCCGGCCAGCCGGGGGCGCACGCCGCCGGCCATCTTCAGCTCCGGGACCAGCCGGACGCCGAGGACCAGAAGGAACGGCCAGAGGATGTAGAACTGCTCCTCGATCGACAGCGACCAGAGGTGGCCCAGGGGCGAGGGCGCCGCGAACTGGGCGAAGTACGACACGTGGTGGAAGATCAGCCACCAGTTGTTGAAGTAGAAGATCGCGCTGAAGTTCTCTGATCGGAAATCCGGGGGCTGGTGGGGGCCGATCACGGTGACCCACGCCATCACCACGACCAGCATCACGAAGAGGGCCGGCAGGAGGCGGCGGGCGCGCGCGAACCAGAACGCCTTCAAGCGGATGCCGCCGCGCTCGTCGAACTGCGCGAGCAGCAGGTCCGTGATCAGGTAGCCACTGAGCGTGAAGAACACCCCGACTCCGAGCAGCCCGCCGCTCGCCCAGCCGAAGTCCAGGTGGTACGCGATCACGGCGAGCACCGCGATCGCCCGCAGGCCGTCCAGGCCCGGCATGTAGCGCTGCCCGCGCTTGATCGGCTCAGGCATCAGCCGTCACCTTCCGGTCGATGATTGCAAGGTGGCGTGATCGTCGGATGGAGTGGCGCCTGAGCGTGCGTTTACGCTTCGGGAAGTGAGGTGGAGCGGGCGACGAATCGTGCTCTCGCTGCTTGCCGTGGCGCTGGTCGGCGGGGCGATCGCCGGCGGCTACGCGCTCGGATCCACCGGGATCGCGGACGATAGCGAGGCGCAGGCCTCGCGTGAGGACTCGGCCCGTGCCGCCTTCCTCGAGGCCCGCGACACGGCGTTCAAGGCGCAGCTCGCGCCGGGCCGCCATGACGGCCGTGCGACGGGCGCGAAGGAGGGGGCCGACGCCGGCAGCCGGCGCGGCAGCGTCGCGGGTTCGCGCGCGGCCGACTATGCCGCCCACCCCTCCAGCCGGACGCGGCGGGTGAGCGGCGTTGCGACGGGACGATCCGAATCTGAGTCTGAGATCGGTGGCATCGGAGGTGGCGGGCCGGCCGGCGCCGGGAGCGGATCCGTGCTCGTCGTCGGCGACAGCCTCGAAGTGCTCACTTCGCCCTACCTGAAGCAGTACCTACCCGGGGTCCACCTCACCGTCAACGCGGTTGGCGGCTACTCGAGCCTGCAGATCTTCGAGCTCTTCCGCCAGAGCTACGACCCCTCGCAGAACGTGATCGTCTTCGACGCGGGCACCAACGACAACCCCAACTATCCCGAGATCCTGGCGGGAAGGCTGCAGGCCGTGGCGGCCGCCATCGGGAACAAGCGGTGCATGGTGGTCCCGACCATCCACGGCCTGAGCGTCGGCGGCGTGGACTCGAGCGCCAAGAACCGGGTCGTCCGGGAGTTCGCCGCCTCGCGGCCCGGCACCGAGACGCCCGACTGGGCGGGATTCGAGGCGGCGCATCCGGAGCTGATGCAGCCCGACGACCTGCACCCGATCCCGGCGGGCGCGCAGGCGCGGGCGCGGCTGATCGCCCAGGGCGTCGAGCGCTGCCTGGAGTACGAGTCCGCGCTGGGCGGCTAGGCGGCGGGCTCGCCGGCGGCGGGGACGGCCTCGGCCGCCACGGCCTCCTCGCCGGCACGGCCTCTTGGCATGCCCACGACGGCCACGACGAACGCAACCGCCATCACGCCCGCCATCACGTAGACGACCCGAGCCGTGGAGTTGGCGAAGTCGAGCTGCACGGCGCTCAGCAGCCTGTCGCTGGTGCCCGGCGGCGGGCCGCCGCCCGTGCCGCTGGTGATTCCGTCGGTGATCTTCGCCGCCTGCTCCGCCGGGACGCCCGCGGCTGCCAGGGTGTCGCCGATGCGTGAGTCGTTCTGGCTGATCAGGATCGAGCCGAGGATCGCCATCCCGAGGCTGCCGCCGAAGTTGCGGACGGTCTGCGTGACGCCGGTCACCGCGCCGTAGGTGGCCCGGGACGCACGGTTGAGCGCGTCGGTGCTGACCGGACCGAGCACCATGCCGACGCCAAGCCCCGCGAGCGCCAGGAAGTACCACTGGTTGTTGAACGACAGGTCGTTCAGCCTGTGCGCCCAGAGCGCGAACCCGATGGCCGCGACCGCGCAACCGGGGATCACGGCGGGGCGGGCGCCCTCCTTGTCCAGCACCCGGCCGCCCCGCTGCGCGCCGATCGTGAACCCGCCGAAGAAGACGAGCAGGAACAGGCCGGCGTTGGAGGCGCTGTCGCCGAGCGCGACCTGCGCGTAGAGGCTCGCGAAGAAGAAGAGCGGCACGAAGGTGATCGAGAGCAAAAAGAGCACGGCGTTGTCCGCGCGAAACCCCTCGTTCGCGAACAGCCGCATCGGCAGCAGCGGCTGCGAGACGCGGAGCTCCTCCTGGACGAACCGGGCGAGGATCGCGAGGCCCACGACCAGGCAGCCCCAGGTCGCCGGGCTGCTCCAGCCCCAGATCGTCGACTGCTGAAGCGCGAGCACCGCCAGCGCCATCCCGGCGCTGACCAGGAAGGCTCCGCGCTTGTCGACGGGGGTCGGGTTGCGGTTTTCGTCGGGCTTCGCCCGCAGGGTGAGGATGAGGCCGATGATCGCAACGGGGATGTTCACCCAGAAGATCGCCCGCCACGTCCACTCGGTGAGGTAGCCGCCGGCGAGTGGGCCGACGGCGGTCAGCCCGCCGGTCACGGAGAAGAAGATCGCCAGGGCCTTGCCGCGCTCCTGCACCGGATAGGCGGAGACGACGATTGCGAGCGCTGCGGGGAAGAGGAGGGCGCCGCTCGCCCCCTGGACGATCCGGAAGACGATGAGCCAGGCCTCGCCCGCGTCCCCGGTAGGCGTCAGCCCGCACAGCGCCGACGACACCGCGAAGGAGACGATTCCGATCAGCACGGTCGTCCGGTGCCCGTAGGTGTCGGCGAGCTTGCCGCCCAGGGCGAAGAACGCGGAGAGCGAGAGCAGGTACCCGTTGATGACCCACTGCGCGCCCGTCGCGGAGAGGTGAACGTCGTCCTGGAGGGACGGGATCGCGAGCGCGACGATCGTCTGGTCGATGAAGAGCATCGCGACGGCGAAGACCATCGCGGCGAGGATCAACCGCTTGTTCTTCTCTCCCGCCACCGGCGCTGAGTATTACCTGCTTGATAGGCGGCGGCGTTGTGCCGATAATGGCTCTGCATGGGCTTGACGCCGACACGTCGAACGTGCGGGCGCCGAGCGCTGTCCGGTGCCGCCGCGCTGGCCTGCGCATTCGGGCTTGCGACGGCCGGCTCCGCGCAGGGCGCGCCGCAAACCACCGGTGCCGACGGCGCGACGCTGGGCGAGGGCGTCAGCTCGGTCACCTGGGCGCTCGGCATCCTCGACCCGCACGTCGACCTCGGAGCGCTCAGCGGATCAGGAGGCTCCGGCGCCGGCAACGGGAAGACGCTGACGGTCTCCGCCACCCAGCACCCGGTGCGGCACGCGCAATCCGAGCAGGCCGCGCCGCCGCGCCGGGCCGGCCGCGTGGTCGGTCCGCCGAGCGGCGGGAAGATCCCGCCCGCCTCCGCCGGCACCAACGGCACGAACGTCGCGCACGGCGCCAGTCAGCTCGAGCTCGCGAGCCGCGGCGCCTTCGACTTCGGATCGCAGGGGAGCGGGGGGCCGACGACCACTCTCGTGGGCGGCATCGCCATCCCGCCGGCCGGCGCCCCGCCCGCCATCCAGGCCGCGGTCGACGCCGCCAACAGCATCAGCACCACTCCCTACGTCTGGGGCGGGGGCCACGCGAGCTTCAACTCGGGCGGCTACGACTGCTCCGGCGCCGTGAGCTACGCGCTGCACGGCGCCGGGTTCCTCGCCCAGCCGCTGGCCTCGGGCCAGCTCATGAAATGGGGCGCTCCCGGGCCCGGGAAGTGGCTGACGGTGTACGCCAACCAGGGCCACGCGTATGCCGTGATCGCCGGACTGCGGTGGGACACGGTGGGAGACGCGCAGGGCACCGGTCCGCGCTGGCACCCCGAGGGCCCGTACCCCAGCGGGTTCGCCGTCCGGCACTTCCCGGGCTACTGATTCAGCCCAGCCGCTTCCGCAGCAGCTGTCGGAACCTCTTCACGTCCTTGCGCTGCCAGTCGCTGTGGTCGTTTCGCCAGCCTTCGAGGTCCTTGAAGTAGGGGCTGGAGTTCGCCATCGCGTGGCCGATGACGTTCTTGAGCTTGATCCCGTAGCGCTGCTGCAGGTAGGCGACGAGGTGGACCGCGTGGCTGATCTGCCGGCGGCGACGCAGGATGTCCTCGTCCGTGTGGTGCGAGCTGCCGTCCTGCTCCTGCACCATCTCCACCCCGATCGCGGTGTAGTTCAGGCCGATCGTGTGGCGGCAGCGGATCGTGGGCCGCACGATCTCGTGGATCCCGCCGTTCTGGGCGACGACGAAGTGGCTGCACACGCCGGGGAGCTCGCCCTCGTTCGGAGCGTTCGACGCGAAGGCCGACCGCGCTGACTGCCAGGTCGGGCCTGCCGTGTAGTGCAGGACGATCACCCTGGGGTCCTTCAGGTGCCAGCGCCGCTCGCCGTAGTGGCGCTTCGAGTAGGCGGCCATCTCGCGCTTGCGCCCGTGGCTGTAGTCGATCCGGTTGTCGTGGACGGCGGGGCGCGAGACGTGGTGGGTCGCGTGGGCGGGCAGCGGAAGCTGGCGCGCTATCCGAGTGGAGTGGTTTTGGAGCTGGATCTCGCTCGTCTGTCCGGTGGACGCGCCGGCGAGGGTCAGCCCCGTCAGCAGCGCGCCGATCATGAGCATCACGGGCACGCGGAGGCGCGCGTCAGCCGCTCGCGACGTTCGAGAGGTCGAACGTCCGCGAGACCTCGTGGAACTGGACGTCCGGCGCGCCGACGATCGCCGCCGGGATCGCCTTCATGAAGGTGGCGATGTGCGCCGTGGCGAAGTGGGCGCGAAGCGCCTCCAGGCTCTCCCACTCCTCGACGAACAGGTAGGCGTCCCCGTCCTCCATGTCGCGGTAGAAGCGGTACCCGATGCAGCCCGGGTCCATTCGGGAGGCCGTCACGACGTCGTTGGCGACGCGAACGAGCTCCTCGCGCCGGGCCTCGTCGGTTCGGACCCTTCCGATGACGACGATCATGAGCCGAGCCTAGTCGTTGGGCCGGGCGCAGGTGCGCGACGCTGCCACCTGAGGCCCCTTCGCCATGGCTCTCCTGTTTCGATCGATACAACCGGACCGCGGGCCGGTTAGTTAGGGCTCGCGGCTCGTCGGGTAGGCACGAACTATGGACATCGCTCTTCTCACGCTACGTGTCGTCGCCGGCCTCCTGTTCGCGGGGCACGGCGCCCAGAAGCTCTTTGGCTGGTTCGGCGGCGGCGGCGTCGACGGCACCGCCGGGATGTTCGAGAAGCTCGGCATGCGGCCCGCGCGGCTGCACGCCAGGGCCGCGGGCTTCAACGAGTTCGTGGGCGGCCTGCTGCTGGCGGCCGGCCTGCTGCTGCCCGTCGCGGCAGCCCTCATCATCGCCACGATGACGGCGGCGGTCGTCCTGGTGCACGCCAAGAACGGTCCCTGGAACACCGACAAGGGCTGGGAGCTGAACGCGCTCTACGCCGCGATTACCTTCGCCGTCACCGCGATCGGCGCCGGGACCCTCTCGCTCGACGACCCGCTCGGGATCGGCCTGACGGGAATCGGCTGGGCGATCGGCGCGCTGGCCGCCGGAATGCTTGGCGGGCTCGGAGCCGTGGGCTCGGGCCGCATGCAGCCACGGGCCCGGCCGGGGCGCACCGCCTCCCCGCACCGCTCGGCGCCGAGCCACTGAGCCACGCCGGCGCGTCGCGCTAGTGGGCGGCGTGCTTCAGGAAGGGCACGAGGTGCTTGAGGAAGGCGTTCTTCTTCGGCGCGGCGGCGTTGGGGTCGTTGTGCGCGTAGGTCGCGCTGCGATCGATCAGGGTCACGTCCTTCTTCGGGACGTGTGACTGCTTTGCGAGCGTCCTGACCGCGTCGAGAACCCGCGTGTTGCCGAGGGCCGCTCCGAAGGCGTACATCGGGACGTGGACGTCGTCGCCGTGGGTGGCCTTCACGTCGAGCACCTTCTGAGCCGGGTTCTTGTTCCCGTCGCCCACCGCGCCGGCGTCGATCGTAAGCCGCATCGGGTGGTACCAGGCGGAGCCGTCCGTGCCCTTGACGCCGGTGCCGAACAGCATGTTCGCGTAGCGCTTGATCGGCGTGATGTCGCCGGCCTGGTCCCACGGCCGCGGGTTGCCGCTGGCAGCGAGCTGGCCGTCATGGGCCTGGAAGGCGATCAGGCTGCTCGGCGAGGTGTCGACGTCGGAGGCGTAGCCGAAGCCGGCCTCGTTGGTGGTAGTCACCGGCGGCTTGATGCCGGGCGGCAGAGGGAAGCCGTCGAGCTGCGACTTCTGGTTCGGGTTCTCGGTCGCGAGCCCGGAGCCGACATTGGCGAACAGCCCGGCTAACGGCGCCTGAATCCCGCCGAACGCAAGCCAGGGCGTGCTGGACTGGAGGTCGGAGAGCTCCTGCTTCGCGTCGTGCTTCGAGACTGGGTCGGGCCTCGAGGCGCCGTCGATGAACACCAGGCCCGAGAGGCCCTTTGCGCCTGCCTTGCCGTCGAAGTCCCAGGTCGCGTAGGCAGAGGTCATGGTCCCGCCGAGAGAGTGACCGCCGACGACGACCTTGCCCCCAAGCTTCTTTGCGGCAAGGACGACGTTGCGCAGGTCGTGCATCTCGACGTTCATGCCCCAATCACGGGCGAAGCCCACGTCGCTGTCCTCAGCGAACTGCACGTGCTTCGTCACGGAGCTGTCGGTGAGGAAGCCCAGGTAGTAGTCGAAGAACTGCTTCGGCGTGACCTTCCCGGCCTTGTACTTGTCGGCCTCGGACTGGTCCTCGAGCAGGTTCTCGCGCCGCTCGACGGACCAGACCTGCCAGCCGTGAAGCCGGCCGACCAGGCTCTTCGCGAGCGGCACGAAGTAGGCGGAGCCGGCGCTGGTGCCCGGGTTCAGCACGAGAACGTTCCTGGCGTTCTTCGGGCCGACCTTGATGACGCCGACCTTGTCGTACTTCTTCGGCGTTCCGGGCGCGTCGAAGCCCTTCATCCACTGCACGTGCTCATCGGCGGCCGCGGCCGCGGCGAACGCGCCGCACGCGGCAACGGTTGCGATACCCGCGCCGATGTACGTCTTGAGTCTGCCCACCTGCCGGGCAGCTTACCGAGGCGGTGTTGGCCGCCGCCTACGGGCGTACGAACGTCGCCGGGTCAGGGCCGACGCGCTCACCCGTGTCGAGCGCGTGAATCGCGTCCATCTCGTCGTCGGCGAGGTGGAAGCCGAAGACGTCGAAGTTGCTCTCGATCCGCTCAGGCGTGACCGACTTCGGGATCACGACGTTGCCGATCTGCAGGTGCCAGCGGATGACGATCTGGCCCGGTGTCCTGTCGTGGCCCGCGGCGATCTCCGCGATGGCCTCCTCGTCGAGCACGGCGCCCTGCGCCAGCGGGCTCCACGCCTCGGTCGTGATGCCCAGGTCCGCGTGCTCGCGCCGCAGGCCCGGCTGCTGGAAGTGGGGGTGCAGCTCCACCTGGTTGACCGCCGGCGTCACGCCGGTCTCGTCGATCAGGCGGCGCAGGTGGTCCGGATTGAAGTTGGAGACCCCGATCGAGCGAACCCGCCCCTCCTCCTTCAGCTCGATGAACGTCTTCCACGTCTCGACGTAGAGGTCCTGGCTCGGCACCGGCCAGTGGATCAGGTAGAGGTCGATGTGGTCCAGCTCCAGCCTGTCGAGGCTTTCCTCGAAGGCCTTTCGCGACCGCTCGTAGCCGTGGTCGTCGTTGAAGCACTTGGTCGTGATGAAGACCTCTTCGCGGCTCAGCCCCGACGCGCGGAAGGCCTGCCCCACGGCGGCCTCGTTCTGATACGCGGCGGCCGTGTCGATGTGGCGGTAGCCGGCGTCGAAGGCACGCACCACGGCCTCGGCTGTCTCGTCGGGCGGTACCTGGAACACGCCGAACCCCAGCTGGGGGATCGACTCGCCGTCGTTCAACTGCACCTCGGGGACCTGGTTGGTTGTGGATTCCATATCTAGACCCTGCCCGATGTGGTCGCGGCCAAACCTGGCGGACGTCAGTCGTCGCGGGAGCCCGGCGCGGGGCCCTCGCTCTCGATTCGCGCCCGCAGGCGGGGGCCGGAGCCCGACACCGAGGCACGGGTTGCGCGGCCGGGGGAGAGGGCGACGCCGCGCACATGGGCGAGGTCCTCCAGCTCCTGGCGCTCGGTGTCGTCGCGCGCCCAGCGCAGGAAGACGACGGTGAGGATGCCGAGCGCCATCAGCATGCACCAGCCCATCAGCACCCCGCCCGCGGCGCTCTGGTCCGCCAGCGGCGAGATCCCGTGGGACTCGGCGCTCGCGCTGTAGTCGGGGTAGAAGACGGTGCCCGACCACATGAAGACGTTTGCCATCGCCATCCCGGTCAGCCAGAGGACCGCGGTGTAGACGACGTGGCCCGCGCGCCCGAACCAGGCCGGCTGGGGCAGCGGCCCGAACAGGGGCATCCACATGAAGACGCCGAAGAAGATGAAGGAGAAGTGCTCCAGGACGTGCACGGGCGTGGAGTGGAGGGCGGCCTGGTAGAGCGGCGGGAGGTGCCACAGGTAGAGGACGAAGGTGAAGAGCGTGATCGCGACGACCGGGTGGGAGAGGCGGCGCAACGGGCGCAGGATCGGGTTGGCCAGGAGCGGCTGGAGAACGGGGCCCGTCAGGCCGAGAACGAAGAGGAGCGAGGCCAGGTCGGCAAGCAGGAGGTGCTGGACCATGTGGGCGACGACGAGCTGGTCGGCCAGCGTCTCGAGCGGCGTGATGGTTGCGATGGCGACGAGCACGAGCCCGCCCACGAAGCACACCCGCCGCCACGCCTCAACGGGCCTGCCCTGGCGGGCAAGCGTGCGCGTCCGCCCGAGGTAGAGGTAGACGATCGCGAGCGGTGCGACCACCTCGGCCACCGTCCACGCCGTTGTCGCGAGCCCCGCGGCTGCGGTCATGCACCGATATTAGGAGGCGAGGCCCGGCCGCCCCGAATGCGAGTTCATGTCGCTATCCGACATGAACTCGCAAGGCCTCCCCCCTCCTTCTCCGCTCAAGCACCAGCCTTTGAAGTTCGCGGCGGAGCCCGATGTCGCGTTCAGTCAGCGAGGAGGAGTGGTGGATGCGCAGGCCGCGCCGGCGAGCCCGGCCGCTTGGTCCCGCGACCGTTACGTGGATCGGCCCGCGGCGGACCGGAAGCAACGTCCAAAGTTCGGCGGCCGAGCGGTGGCTGAGGACGGCACCCGCGCCACACGCCAGCACCGCCGCCATCCACCTGCCCTCATTGCTCAACCCGGCATGCCCCACCGCGTACACCCCTCGGAAGACCGGGTGCAGCCGGCCGGCGCGCACTCGTCGTGAGGTGCCGTTGGGGGAGAGACCGGCCTCTGGAAGCTGACCCCAGGTGATCACTCCGTGCTGGCGTGCGGCGATCTCGGCACATCTCCTTTCGGGGGTTGCGGGTTTGTGTCGCATACCGACATGAAGTTGCAAGCGCGGTTCCGTGCCCCCGATCGGGCGCCGTGTGCGTGCCCGGCCGCGCTCGCCCTCTAGATTGGAGTGGGTGAGCCTGGAGCCCGCCCTCAAGGTCGAAGACCTCGTCAAGCGCTACGCCACGGGTGTGGAGGCGCTGCGCGGCGTGTCCCTCGAGATCGGCGAGGGCGACTTCTTCGGGCTGCTCGGGCCGAACGGGGCCGGGAAGTCCACGCTGATCCACTGCACCACCGGGCTCGCCCAGCCGACCTCAGGGTCGATCCACGTCTTCGGCCACGACGCCATCCGCGACTATGCCAACGCCCGCCAGGCGATCGGCCTGGCGCCGCAGGAGCTCAACCTGGACTGGTTCCTGACGGTCGAGGAGACCCTCGACTATCACGCGGGGTACTTCGGCACCCCCAAGCGCGAGCGCCGCGAGCGTGCGGCCGAGCTGCTCGAGACCTTCTCGCTCGTCGAGAAGCGTAACGAGCGCACCCGGTTCCTCTCGGGCGGGATGAAGCGCCGGCTGATCCTGGCGCGGGCCCTCATGCACCGCCCGCGGCTGCTGATCCTCGACGAGCCGACCGCCGGGGTCGACATCGAGCTGCGCCTCGAGCTGTGGCACTACGTCCAGCGGATCAACGAGGAGGGGACGACGATCCTCCTGACCACGCACTACCTGGAGGAGGCGGAGCAGCTCTGCGACAAGATCGCCTTCATCAACGGGGGCGAGATCGTCAGCCAGGGAACGGCGGGCGAGCTGGCGACCCGGTATGGGGTCGGCAACCTCGAGGACGCCTACCTGGAGCTTGTGGGCCGCAAGGAGCTCTCCCGCTCGCGACTGGAGGAGGCGCTCACGTGAGCACCGCCCAGATCCGCTTCATGGCGCTCTGGCGCCGCGAGATGAACCGCTTCATGAAGATCAAGAAGCAGACGATCGGCGCGCCGCTGCTCGAGACGTTCCTCTACATCTCGGTGTTCGGCGCCGCCCTGGGCTCGCGCATCCACACCCTGCACGGCTTCCGCTACGTCGTGTTCGTGATCCCGGGCCTGATCATGATGGCCTTCGCGATGAACTCGTTCTCCAACAACGCGTCGTCGATCCTCCAGCAGAAGTTCCAGGGCGCCATCCAGGACCAGCTCTCCTCGCCGGCCAGCCCGCTCGAGCTCCTCTTCGCGTTCTCGCTCGGCGGCTTCATGCGGGGCTTCGTGGTCGCGGCCCTCACCTTCGTCGCGGCCACGATCCTGGTGAGCCTGCCGGTCGAGCACGTCCTCGTCCTGATCCCGGGCCTCTTCCTGGTGGGGTTCTTCTTCGCCCAGCTCGGCGTGACGATCGGCGTGCGCGCCGAGCAGTTCGACGACGTGGCGATCGCCCAGACCTTCGTCCTGCAGCCGCTGATCTTCCTGGGCGGGGTGTTCTACTCGGCCCAGCTCCTGCCGGAGCCCTGGCAGACCATCACCCACTTCAACCCCGTCTACTACATGATCGGCCTCGTCCGCTACGGGTTCCTGGGCTACACCGAGGTGAACGTGGCGATCTCGCTGATCGTGCTCACCGGCGCGACGGCGGCCCTCTTCGTAGCCAACTGGCGCCTGTTCGCCAGCGGCTACAAGCTGCGGGCGTAGCCGCAGCGCCTCACCGGCTCTCGGGTCCGCCGCGGCGACCCGAGACCACGGCCGACCTCGACTTGGGTCGCTTCGACAGGCGAAGCACCGTGCTGTTCTGCCGGCGGGAGAGCTCGATGTCGTCGACCAGCGCGGAGATCACGGCTATTCCACGGCCGCCGTGGTTGCCGACCTTCCGGCCGTTCCTGCTCTTGCTTCCGCCCCAGACCTCGAGGGTGATCTCCCCGCTGCTGGTTCCCACGCGCATGTGGACGAGGCCATCGGTTGTCGGCTCGCCGTGGTCCAGCGCGTTCGTCAGGGCCTCCGTCGCGGCCAGCTTCAGGTCCCAGACCTCCGCGTCGTCGTAGCCGAGCCCGGCGGCGGTCCGCTCGATCAGGGCGCGTGCGTCGTCGAGCTCGCTCGCGCCCTCGCCCACCGAGAGAACCTCGCGCCGGCGGGCCCACCGCGGGCCGTCGAACTCGTCGAGCCAGGCCGGGATCTCCGCGGGCGGCATCGCCTTGGCGAAGAGATTGCCCTGTCCCACGTCGCAGTCCAGCTCCTGAAGCCGCCGCAGGGTCAGCTCGTCCTCCACCCCCTCGGCGACGACGCGCAGGCCGAGGTCGTGGCCGATCCGGATGACCCCCGCGACGAACGCCTCGCCGTCCTCCTCCATGGAGGCCACGAAGGTCCGATCGACCTTCACCTCGCGCACCGGGAAGAGCCGCAGCCACAGCAGGGACGAGTAGCCGGTGCCGAAGTCGTCGATCGAGACCTCCACGCCGAGCGCGGTGATGCCATCCAGGACGGCGCGTGCCTGCTCGGGCTCCTCGAGAATCGCCGTCTCCGTGACCTCCGCGGTGAGGATGCCCGGAGGCAGGTCGTGCTCGACGATCAGCACCCTGAGGCGGTCGACCACGTCGAGGCTGGCGAGGCTCGCCGAGGAGAGGTTCACCGCGACGCGCAGGGCGCCGCCGCGGCTGTGCCACTCCTTCGCCTGGGCGACCGCCAGGCCGAGAAGGTGGTTGGTGAGCGGAACGATCGCGCCACTGGCCTCGGCGTCGGGCAGGTACTCGCCCGGCATGACGAGCTCGCCGTCGCGCTGCCAGCGAAGGAGGGCCTCCACCCCCACGGGCTCCCCCGACTGCGCATCGATCTGCGGCTGGTAGTGGAGCTCGAACTCGCCGCGGGCGATCCCCTTGTTGATGGCACGCACCGTCCGTCTCCTTGCCTGGTAGAGGCCCGCGGCGCGCGCTCGGGCTTCGGGGTTGAAGAACGGGCGCAGAGCCGCCCAGACCAGCAGGCCGAGGCCGAGGCAGAGCAGCACCTGGCGCCAGCTCAGTCCCGCCGACGCGATCCGCACGCCGCCGGTCCGCTGTATCTCGAGGATCGCCACGGGCCTCGGCGCCGCGACCGGGAGGCCGACGTAGCTGATCTCTCCCTCACCGGGGCCGCCCGACGGCGCGAGGCTTTCGCCGCGGCCGGCGAGCACGGCGACCTCGGTTGCATTCAGCCGGGTGCTGAAGGGCGCGTGCCCGGCGCTGGAGTAGAGCAGGCGCCCGCGGGCGCCGACGATGCTCACCGAGGTGTGGAACCCGAGCCGGCTCATGCGGCGAACCGCGACGTCGAGCGAGTGCTCCTGCGGGCTCGAGAGGTCCGACGTCAGCGTCGTGCGGTCCATGTTGCCGACCCGCGCGATGAGGCGATCGAGCGTCTGCACGTTCGCCTCGAAGTCGATCAGCGCGTCATGGTTGGCCCGGTTGGAGGCCTGGTTGGTGAGGATGAATCCGAGCAGGAGCGCGGCGATGACACCCAGCGCCACCGGGACGAGCGCGACGGAGACGTCCGTGAACCGGGACTGGGCGTGGCTGGCCCGCTGCGGACCGGCCCTGCTGCGCGACCGCCTGAAGGTCATACATGTGTCTAGATCGACCCCGGGGGTCCGCGCTTTAGCGAAAACCGCCCCGGGGCTGAAAGTGCTTCAGCTCTGGGGGGGCGCGTCGTCGAGCGTGGAGACGATCTCGAGCTCGGCGTCGAGGCCGATCTGGCGGAATACGCGCAGCACGTTGTCGTTGGGCCGGGCAACCAACAGGCGCCCGCCGGCGGCGCGCTGATGCTGTGTCCAGGCGACGAGCAGGCTCATCGTCCGGGAGTCGACGAAGTCGGTCTCCGCGAGGTCGACGGTGACCTTGCCACCGGGGTCGGCCTCGCATTCGGAGCGCAGCGCGTCCTCGAGCAGGGGCGCCGCGGCCGAATCGAACTCGCCTCTGACCACGATCAGGCGTCCACCGTTGCCGGCCTCGGTGCTGATCGAGTGTGTCAACGGGACTCCATTCCCTCAAGGTAATCGTTCCCTGAGACGAAACAGCCTATATGCGATCCCGGGGCAGGCGCGCGCGTGGATTGATCGCGGTGGCGGTCGCCCTGTTCTTGCCGGCGAGCGCCGCAGCCCAGGTGTCTCTGTCGCCCCTGCCGCTGCCCGGCGGCAATCAGCCGATCAAGAACCTGACGCACACCGCGCGGCAGACGGTCACCACCGTCGAGAACACCGCGAACCGGGCGGTCAGCGGCGCCGAGAGTGGTGTGAACGGCGTGGTCGACGGCCTCGGCGGAGGCAGCGGCGGCTCTGGGAGTCCCGGCTCGACCTCGCCGAACCCACCCTCTTCCGCCCCCCCGGCCGGGGCCAACCCCCCGGCGAGCACGGCGCCCGAAGCCGGCGGGCCATCGGTCGGCGGGGCCGCGAGCCCCTCCGGCGGCTCCGCTTCGCCTGCCGGCCGGTCCGCGCAGGGCGGAGCCGCGCCGCGCAACGCGGCGCCCGCCGCCGCGGGCGCTTCGGCTCCCGCGCTCGGCGGGGGCCCACGTCGCGGGCCCGCGCACCGTGCGGCCCCAAGGCCCGCTACGACCCAGACCGCGGGAATCATCCACGACATCGCCTCGCTTCCCTGGAGCTTCTTCGCGGCGTGCGTCGGCATCGCGATCCTCGGCGTCCTGATGGCCGGGCGTTCCGCCTTCCTCGCCCGCCTCTCGCGACGGCTGAGGCGCCAGGGGGACGAGCTCCGCGAGGACGTGGGTGCCCTGCAGCAGGCGCTGCTTCCGGGCGTTCCGAGCCGTTTGGGCGCGGTCGACATCTCCGTCGCGTACAGGCCCGCCGAAGGGCCCGCGGCCGGCGGTGACTTCTACGACGCGGTGCGAATCGACGAGCGGCGCATCGGCATCGTGGTCGGCGACATGTCGGGCCACGGGCGCGACGCGCTGACGGCAACGGCGCTGGTCCACTACACGCTGCGCGCGTATCTCGAGGCCGGCCTGTCGCCGGGCGCGGCCCTCCGCCAGGCCGATCGCGCCCTCGGGAACAAGCTCGGCGAGGAGTTCGCAACGGTGGTCACCGCGGTCTACGACTCGTCGGAGAGCACCCTGACCTACTCGTGCGCCGGCCATCCCGCGCCGTTGCTGTTCGGGTCCGCGCAGGACAGGGCGGTCGAAACCCTCAACCCGCCGCCGATCGCGGCGGGGCCGCCGACGGGCTGGCGCGAGACGACGGTTGCCGTGAAGTCGGGAACGAGGATCGCGTTCATCACCGACGGCCTGATCGAGGCCCGCGACTCCGAGGGCGCGCTGGTCGGGCGCGCGGGCCTTGCGTCGATCCTGGCGGACCTCCCGCCGCTCGCGGATGCCGGCCAGATCCTCGACTTCGTGAAGAACCACGGCAACGCGCCGGACGACCTGACGGTCTGTGTCCTCGACCCGACCGACGCACGGCGGGACGGGTCCATCGTGGAGGAGCTCGACCTCAGCGGCAGCCAGGCGCTGCGGGACAGCTTCGGAGACTTCCTGGCGCAGTGCGGCCTCGACCACGACGAGGAGATGCACGCCGTGGCGCAGCTCGCCCGCGTCTCCCGGCCGCCGCGGCCGGGGCTGCGCCTGACGATCCGCCGCGACGACGGCGGTTCGACTTGGGAGATGGACTACGAGCGCCCGGACGTCCGTCGCGCTCCGGTTCAGACCCTGCCTCGACCCCTTCAGCGCGCGGGCTGAGCTCGCCGCGCTCATACATCCGTCCAATAGCTCTTGACAGGGTTGAGGGAGTGCCGTGAGCGCTCGACCGGAAGTACATGGGAAGCCTTCGGGTACGCACTCCGTTCTGGGTCCTGCTGCTCTCCGCCATGGTGCTCGTCACCTGGTCGGTCGCGGTGCGCTCGGCGCTCTCCCCGCAGCCCGCGCAGGCCGCCCTGACCTCCTTCAGCTCCCCGCAGTCGCGGGCGGCCATCGCCCGCGCCGAGCGTGCCCGCGCGCGCGCCGCGGCGCGTGAGCGCCGCCAGGCGAGGCAGCGCGCGGCGCGGCGCGCGCGCCGGCGTGAGGCGCTTCACCACCCGATCGTCTCCGTGCGGCCCGGCGCCAGCGTCGAGATCCACAGCTCGCCGAACGGCGCCGTGGTCACGACCGTCGGGTCCACCGACGAGTTCGGCTCGGCGTCGACGTTCTCCGTCCTCGAACAGCGGGGGGACTGGGTGGGCGTTCCGACCCGCGCCCTCAGCAACGGCGAGCTCGGCTGGATCAAGCTGGACCACTCGGCGCTCCAGGAGCACTCGACGCCCTGGTCAGTGGACGTCGACCTCTCGAAGCAGCGCGCCGAGCTGATGCACGGCGAAAACGCCGTCCGCTCGTTCACCGTCGCCATCGGCCGCTCGACCTCGCCGACGCCGACCGGCCGCTTCTCGATCACGGACGAGATCACCAGCGGCCTCAACCCGGTCTACGGGTGCTGCGCGCTTGCCCTCTCCGCGCACCAGCCGAACCTGCCGGCCGGCTGGACGGGAGGCGACCAGATCGCGATTCACGGCAGCCCCGACAACTCCGTGGGCGGCGCGATCTCCGACGGGTGCCTGCACGCGACCGCGGACGACCTCGAGGCGCTCGTCGACAAGCTGCCCCTCGGCGCTCCCGTCGTCATCCACAGCTGAGCGCCCTTCCGGACCGCGAACGTCCCGTACCCTGCGCTCTCCTGAGGGTTCCGGGACGTTCGGTGAGTCTTGGGGCGAGCTTCAGGCGGCCGCGGCGGCGGCCTTCGCCTCGGGTGTCGAGTGGACCGGGGAGGGGGCGGGAGGCGCGTAGTCGGTGAACACGTCGCTGGGAGCGCCCGCGCGCCTCGCGAACACCCAGCCGGCGATTACGCCGAGGAAGACGCCCGCGCCGAGGACGGAAATCGTTCGCGGTGGCTCGCGGCGGGCCTTCGAGGCCGTGCCGCGAACGCTGTGGCGAACCGTCGCCTTGACCGCCTTGCGTCCGAGGTACTGCTTCGGTGTGCTCATGTGGAGGGTGATACCCCCAGTCGCACGATCTCAAGCGGCTCGGTGGCCCGCTGGGCCCGCCCGGGCGTCTCGCCGCAGGGGAAGAAGTGGTATCGATCTAGCGATGGAGGCGAGGAGCGCACGAGTGGAACGGGCACGGAAGCTAAAGGGTGCCTGACACCCTGACCGCTCCGCTTCTCGCCGTCGATGCGCCCTCGCTCCTCTACCGCGCGTTCTTCGCGCTGCCGAGCAAGATCAAGGGCTCGGACGGCAGGCCGGTGAACGCCCTGCTCGGCTCCGCCAACCTGATCCTTCGCGAGGTCGAGATCCATGAACCGCGCGCCGTCGCCCTCTGCTTCGGCCCCGACGCCGCCTCTTACCGGGTGGAGCTCTTCGCCGGATACCACGCCGAGCGCCCGCCGGTTCCCGACGAGCTGGCGCCGCAGTTCGCCGCGGCCCGGCCCTTCTTCGAGTCATTCGGGTGGACGGTTGCCGACCACGACTCGCTCGAGGCCGACGACCTGCTCGGCACCTTCGCCCGCCTCGAGTCGGAGGCGGGCGGGAACGCGCTCATCCTCACGGGCGACCGCGACATGTTCCAGTGCGCGTCGAAGCGCGTCACGGTCCTCTACGTGCGCACCGGTGGCCGGGGCGCGGAGGAGGTTGGCCCGAAGGAGGTCGTCAAGCGCTACGGGATCGACCCCGAGCAGGTCCCGGACTTCATCGCGCTGCGCGGCGACCCCTCGGACGGCATTCCCGGCGCCAAGGGCATCGGCGAGAAGACGGCGGCCGACCTGCTTCGCCGTCACGGCTCGCTGGAGGCGGTCCTCGACTCGGCGCTTCGCGAGGGCACGCCGAAGGTCCGCGGGGCGCTGAACGACGCGCGCGACGAGTTGCTCGCCTTCAAGGACATCGCCACGCTGCGCGACGCGGGCCTCAAGCGGCCGCGGGATCGGGCGACCGACTACAGGCGGGCCGCCAAGGACGCCCGCGCTCGCGGTATGGGCCGGCTTGCCGACCGCCTCGAGGAGGCGGCGACGAAGTGAGCGAGCCGCACCTGACCGGCCACTGCCTCTGCGGCGCCGTGGCGCTTCGAGATCACGGAGCCGCTGGTCGCCTCGCGCTACTGCCACTGCACGCGCTGCCAGCGGCGCACCGGCACCGCGGCGTCGGCGGGCGCGGCGATGGTCCCGGGCTCGTTTCAGATCGTCTCCGGCGAGGAGCTCGTCAAGACCTGGTGGCCACCCGGCGGCGGCTTCGGCAAGGCGTTCTGCGTGGAGTGCGGCTCGCACCTCTTCAGCGAGTCGCCGGACGATCACAAGCAGCGGTCGGTTCGGCTCGGCGTCATCGACGGCGATCCGGCCATCCGGCCTTCCAGCCGCCAGTTCGTCGCCGACGCCGTCGTCTGGGAGGACATCCCCGACGACGGCCTCGAGCGCTTCGAGGGCCGGCAGCCCGGCTAGCTCGACTCCGACGCCGCGGTCCCGGGCGCCGCGGGCTCGCGCTCGACGTGGTCGTGGAAGATCTGGGCGCCGCCCTTTGCCGTGGACGGCCACCAGATCTTGTCCCCGAGCAGCTCAACCGCCGCCGGGACCATGATCGTGCGCACGACGAACGTGTCGAGCAGGATGCCGACGGCGACCATGAATCCCAGGTCGAATGTGAAGGTCACCGGCAGGGTGATCAACACTGAGAACGTGCCGGCGAGGATGATCCCGGCGCTCGTGATCACGGGGCCGGTGGCGGAGAGCGCGCGCAGCATCCCCTCGCGCGTGCCGTGGGTCCGGGCCTCCTCGCGCACGCGGCTCATCAGGAAGATCGTGTAGTCGATCCCCAGCGCCACCAGGAAGATGAACGCGAAGGTGGGGATGGAGCTGTCGATGCCCGCGTCGCCGGCGACGAACCGGATGAACAGCATCGAGATCCCGATCGTGCCCAGGAACGAGACGATCGTGGCGGCGATCAGCACGAGCGGCGCCACGACCGAGCTGAGCAGCAGGCCGAGGATGATCGCGATCGCGACGAGGGCCAGCGGCGCGACGAGGCGCAGGTCGCGCTTGTTGGCCTTGTCGAAGTCGTAGTTGATCGCGCTGCCGCCGCCCACCTGGCCCTCGACGCCGTTGGGGAGGCTGTCGAGCGCGACCCGCATCCTGGGCACGACGTCCAGCCCGGACGAGTCGAACGGGTCGCCGGAGAGGATCACCGAGAGGCGCGCGATCTGGTGATCCGTCGAGAAGCCGACGGGCTTCACCGCAGCGACGCCCTCGACGCCGTGGAGCGCATCAGCGGCCGCCACGACGTCGGCGCGGGTCGCCGGGCCGTTCGCACCCTCGACGAGCACGTCGGTTGGCTGCAGCAGTCCGGCGGGGAGCGAGCTTTCGATCACCCGGAACCCGTCGACGCTCTCCACGTCCTTCTTGAAGAACGACGTGGTGGAGTAGTCGACCTTGTAGGCCAGCAGCCCCAGGGCGCCGACGGCGAACACGGCGAGGGTCACGCCGAGCGCCGCCCCCGGGCGCTTCAGAACGCGGTCGCCGAGGCGCCGCCACAGGCCCTGCGAGGTCACGGTGTCCTCGCCCGGGGAGTAGGCGATGAGGCGCCGGCGTGGCCAGAAGGCACGGCGGCCGCCGAGCGTCAGCAGGGCCGGCAGCAGGGTGAGCCCGGCGAGCATGCAGGTGAAGACGCCGATCGCCGCGACGGGCCCCAGGCTGTGGGTCGAGCCGACCTCGGCGAGCAGCAGGACCAGCATCGCGAGGGTGACCGTCATCCCGCTGGCCAGCATCGCCGGGCCGACGCGGCGTACGGTGTTCCGCATCGCGTCGTGCTTGTCCTCGTGCGCGCGCAGCTCCTCCCGGTATCGGGACACGAGTAAGAGGCAGTAGTCCGTTCCAACCCCGAACATCAGGACGACGAGGATCTGCGTGGAGTTGTCGGAGACCGTCGCGCCGGACTTCGCGTAGAGGTAGATCAGCCCCTGGGCGACCGCGTAGGCGACGCCGACGACGACGAGCGGGATCAGCGCGATCAGCGGCGCGCGGTAGATCGCGCCGAGCAGGACGAGGACGAGCAGCACGGTCGCCAGGAGCAGCGTCGTGTCGAGCGAGTTGAAGACCTCGTCGGCATCGTGGTTGAAGCCGAGGCTCCCGGTGAGGTAGGTGGTCATCCCCGGGGTCGAGGTGCCGCTGGTGATGTCGTGGAGCGTGTCGCCCCAGTCGGCGAGGTTGTCCTCGTTGTCGTGGACGTTCAGCGAGGTGATCGCGACCTGGTTGTTGGAGGCGACGACCCCGCGGGCGAAGGTTGGATGCTCGCCCCCGGCGGCGAAGGGAACGGAGGTCGTCCCGACCAGGGGCAGCTTGGCGGCGGCGGCCTTCGCGTCGGCCAGCATCTTCGCCTTGTCCTGCGCCGTGAACCCGCTCGGCGCCTGGTAGACGATCAGGCCGTTCGTCGTCTGCCCGCCGGGGAATCTCTCCTTCAGCAGGTTGAGGACATCCGTGGACTCCGCGTTCTTCGGCAGGAACGACTGCGTTTGGTTGTCGGTGATGTCGGCGAGCTTGCCGCCGAGCGGAGCGAGGCCGACCACGAGCAGCACCCAGACGACCACGATGGCCCATTTCGAGCGTTTGCCGGAGACGACGGAAGCGAGACGACTCATCCGTTCGCAAGTTAGCGAGACGGCTCAGGCGACCGGGGTCAGGCCTGGCTCGCCGGCCAGGACCGCCACGGCGTTCCGCGCCGCCAGCACCGCCATCGCGGTGCGGGTCTCGACCGTGGCCGACCCGAGGTGGGGGAGGAGCACCGCGTTCTCGAGCGCGAGCAGGCCCGGCTGCACGTCAGGCTCATCCTCGAAGACGTCGAGACCCGCGCCCGCGATCTCGCCGGACTCGAGCGCCGTGACGAGCGCCGCCTCGTCGACCACCGGCCCGCGGGCGGTGTTGATCAGGAACGCCGTGGGCTTCATCAGCCCCAGCCGGCGGGCGTCGATCAGGTGCCGGGTCTCGGGAGTCAGCGGCACGTGGAGGCTGACGACGTCGGCCTCGTGCAGCAGTTCGTCCAGCTCGAGGCGCTCGGCGGCCAGCTCCGCGACGAGCTCCATCGCCACGTCGTGACGCCCGGCGTAGGCGATCCGCATGCCGAACGCCCGGGCACGCCTTGCGACCGCCGTGCCGATCGCGCCGAGGCCGACGACGCCGAGCGTGCGGTCCTGGATGCCGTCTCCGAGCATGAAGTCGAGGTCCCAGGACCAGCTCCGGCCGGATCGGATCAGCCGCTCGCCCTCGCCGGCGCGCCGCGTGACGGCGAGGATGAGCGTGAACGCCAGGTCGGCCGTGGCGTCGGTGAGCACCCCGGGCGTGTTGGTGACGACGACACCGCGCTCGCGAGCCGCCTCGAGGTCGACGTTGTCGTAACCCACGGCGACGTTGGCCACGCAGCGAAGCGATGGCCCGGCGGCGTCGAGGAGCGGCGCGTCCACGGTGTCGTGAAGCAGGGTCACGAGCGCGCCGGCTCCCGCGGCGGCCTCGCGGAGCGCGGCCGGCTCGAGCCGGCCTTCGGCGTCGGGGAACCAGACCTCGCCGGCGGCGTCGAGCACGTCGAGAGCCGGCTGCGGCAGGCGGCGGGTGACGACGATGCGCGGGGCGCTCACCGGCGCAACCTATCGACGCCCCCTCAGCGGAGCAGTCTCAGCACCGCGCGCTCGATCCTCTCGCGGTCGACGAACTCTCCGGGCTCAGCGTCGCCGCCGAGCCGCGTGATCGACGCGCGGATCGTGGTGCCGGAGTCGAAGCGGTCGAAGACGCGCGGGTCGATGTAGGCGTTTCGGCACACGGCCGGGGTGTTGCCGAGGAAGTCGGCGACGCGCCTCGTGGCGTCGGTGGAGGCGCGCTTCCGCGCCGTCTTGGTCTCCGGCGGCGGCTCTTGGGCGAGGGCCACGGCGGCCAGCACGGTCGCGTTCCACGTCCGGAAGTCCTTGGCCGAGTGCCCCTCGCCCGCATGGCCCTTCAGGTAGTCGTTGATCTCGTCCGAGCGGACGTCGTTCCACGTCCTCGACTCCCAGTAGGCGAGGAGCTCTCTGCCGGCGTGCTTGGGGCGGTCTCGCAGCGCTCGGAGCGCCGGCAGGACCACGGGGTCCGCGAGCGTCTGCAGCCGGCGCTGACCGGATTTGGCGGGGTAGTCGAATACCGCTTCGCCGTTCTCGAAGCGCAGGTGCTTGCGGCGCAGCGTGGCGAGCCCGTAGCTCTCGTTGCCGGCCGCGTACTCCTCGCCGCCGATCCGGAAGAAGCCGAGATCGAGCAGCCGTACCGCGCAGGCCAGGACGCGCTCGCGCGCGAGACCCGTGCGGGCGAGGTCCGCGCTCACCTGGTCGCGAACCCGGGGCAGCGCGCGGGCGAAGCTCTCCATCCGCTCGAACTTCTCGCGGTCGCGGGCCTCGCGCCAGTGCTGGTGGTAGAGGTACTGCTTGCGTCCCGCGTCGTCCACGCCGGTGGCCTGGATGTGCCCGTTCGAGCGCATGCAGATCCAGACGTCCTTCCACGCCGGCGGGATGCCGAGGGCACGGATCCGCTCGAGCTCCTCGGCGTCGCGGACCGGTTCGCCACCGGCCCGCTCGTACGAGAACCCGCGGCCGCGGCGCACGCGGGTTATCCCGGGCTCGTTGCAGTCGACCCGGCGCAGGCGGTGCCTTTTCAGGCGAGTCCTTCCTTCTCGTACTCGCGCAGGAAGCCCTCGAAGAGCCGGCGATGGCCCTGCTCGTCATGGAGGATGTCGATGACCATGTCCTGGGTCACCGGGTCGATCCCATCGGTGGCCTCGACGATCGTGGAGTAGTGGTCGATGGCCCCGCTCTCGGCCTCGATCACGCCGCGGATGACGTGGACGATGTCGACCTGGTCGGAGGGCGGCTGCAGGAAGCTCTGCTCGGCCTTGAACTGCTCGGAGCCCGGGACGACCCCGTAGAGCTCCTTGATCCGCGAGGCGAAGAGCTGGGCGTGGCCGAGCTCCTCCTGAATGTCCTGCTCCAGGGACTGCTTGATCTCCTGGGCGCGGACGCCGTCGGGGTTGACCGCGTTCGCGATGTAGCTCATCACCGTCTCGATCTCCATCCAGTAGGCCCGCTCGAGCATCTCCACGACCTTCTTGCGGTCGTCGGCGGCTTCGTCGGAAAGGATGTCGGGGGTGGAGGTCATGGGGGCAGGCGTCTCCTTGGTCGTTTCGTCAGGGGCTCATTACCCTCGCAGGCGCCAACGGAATCCGGCGCGCCGCCTGCCCGCCGTCGTCCCGCTCGGCGCCCGCTAGCTTCCACGCATGGCCAAGCGCAAGCGAGCGCGCCGGCGCGAGCCCGTCGCGACCGTCGACTACACCGACGACGACGGCAACGTCCTGCGCCTTCGCGAGACGCTCAGCGCCGGGACCGTCAAGGCTATCCGCGGGGCGCCACGGACGGCGGCCAGCTCGTCCGAAGACGCCTGGCGGCGGCGTTCGGAGATGCTCTTCGAGCGTCTCGCCGTGGGCTGGGAAATCGCCGGCCTGCCGCTGACCGATCAGGCGATGTTGCTGGGCCGCTACCGCATGGCGGACGCGCAGACGCAGCGGTGGGTGCGCTCGACGATCGCCGAGCACCTGCTCGCCCACATCCCGGAGCTTGCCGACGACTGACCGACGCCCGGGGGCACCGAGCGAAAGAGCGCCGCGGTTTGAGGTGGTGTTGACCGGGTAGCTCCGTAGTGAGGCAGCCACCGTCAGGGATGACGTACCGCGCGGGGACCGATCCCCCCCGACGACCCCCGCGCCCTCCGACCAAGCCCTGACCGGTTTCCGCCGGGCGGGGCTTGGTCCTTTCCTGTGGCGAACTCGCCAAAATTCGAGGCCGCAGGGAAGATCTTGGGGAACTCACGAAGCGAAAACGACGAGGCGCACTCGCACCCGCCCGCGGGTGGGCCGCGTGTGCCGGGCCCCGGCGAGGGGCTCGCGGGCGACGACGAGCTTCTGCGCCGCTACTTCGACACCCGTGACCCAGCGGTGCGCGAGGAGCTCGTGGGGCGGTACATGCAATTCGCTCGCAGCATGGCGTTCCGCTACCGGGGCGGGAGCGAGCCCACGGACGATCTGGTGCAGGTGGCGAGCCTCGGGCTCGTCAACGCGATCGACCGGTTCGACCCCACGCGGGGCATCCCCTTCCTGGCCTTTGCGGCCCCGACCGTCCTCGGCGAGCTGCGCCGTCACTTCCGCGACCGGGTGTGGAACCTCCGCCTGCCGCGCGGGCTGCAGGAGCGCGTCAGCAAGGTCGACGAGGTGATCACGAAGCTCACGTCTGAGTTGGAGCGCTCACCGACGGTTCCGGAGATCGCCGAGGCGCTCGGCATCGACGCGGACGAGGTGCTCGAGGCGTTTACGGCCGCGAACGCCCGCCGGACGGCATCGCTCGACGCGCCGGTGGCCTCGGATGAGCCGGACGAAGCGACGCTGGGAGCGCAGGTCGGCGGCGATGAGGCCGGCTACGCGAAGGTCGAGGCCTGGGCGACCCTCTCCGAGGGCATCCCGTCGCTCTCCGAGCGTGAGCGCCTGGTCCTGCGGCTGCGCTTCGTCGACGATCTGACGCAGTCCCAGATCGCGGATCGCATCGGCCACTCGCAGATGCACGTCTCGCGGATCCTTCGTGGCGCGCTCGCGCAGCTGCGCGAGGAGCTGGAGCACCCGCCGGAATCGGGCTAGCCGCGGGTTACGGTCGCGAGGCGGTGTGCCCGCTCGCGATGCGGAGAGCCAGGTGCTCGCCGTCGTCGCTGTGCTCGACGCGCGCCTCGTCGGCCAGCGTCACCAGCGACGCGTCGAGCGATGGGATCGCCAGGCCGGCGAGCATGCGTTCCGCGGCCCCCTCCCGGAGGGGGCCGACGCGGACCGTGATGCCGTCGCTGGATTCCTGGATGGCGATCCGCGTCTTGCCGCCCGTGAACCCCTCGGCGCGCTCGACCGCGATCGCGTCGCTCAGCAGGAGAACGTCGGAGAGCCGGTCGATCGACATCGAGGCGCGTGCGGCAAGGGACGAGATCACACGGGAGACGACCACGCCCGCGAGCGCCTCGTCCTCGACGGTCACGACCGTCTCGTCGGAGAAGTCCGGCCGCTCCTCGCGCTCCGCCGGCTCGCCGGGTTCGATCGGGACCAGCATCGTCAGCTCCGTCCCGCCGTCGTCCGCGGACCTGAGCTCGAAGCCGTCCGAGAGCGACGCGATCAGGGAGAGCCCCAGCCTGAGGCTCGGATCCGGGCGGCCGGATCCCAGCCGCGGCCTGAAGCCGTGACCGTGGTCCCTGACGACGACCTCGAGCATGTCCCCCTGCCGCGAGACGCCGACCTCGAGCGCTCCGGGCTCGTCTTCGTCGTAGGCGTGTACGACGGCGTTGTTGCACGCCTCGGTGACGACGGTGCGAAGGTTGGCCAGGCATTCCTCGTCCATGCCGAGCGCCTCGCCGATGCCGGCAACCGCGTGACGCACCAGCGTGACGTTCTCTGCCCGAGCCGGAAGCGTGAGTTGCATGGCTGGAGTCGACATCGGTTTGGGGGCTGGGAGCTCCTTCTCGGTGACCTGGCCCGTCACGAGTCTGACACGAACCAGGCACACGGTCCGCTCGGCTGTCCTGCTCTGGTTTGCACGCTCGCCTCCGGTGTCCTCTGGCTACCCCGTCGCGGGACGCCTCTAACCGGCTGCCACGAGCGCGTTGCCTGCCAGGGACTACATTTCGACCAGCAGGCTGCATGACGAGCATTGAGGACAAGACGAGCTCACCTCAGGCCTGGCTCTTGGGGGAATCGAGGCAGGCGTTCGATCGCGGCCTCCTTGCCGGTGGCGGGGTCCTGGGTGTGGCGGTGGGGCTGGACGTCGCTCTCAGCACGATCTTCGTCACGGCGTACGCCCTGGCCACGGTCGTTGCGTGCGCGTTCTCGCTCTCCGCGAGCATCGTGCTCTGGGTTGCGTCGATGGGCCTGGCGGCTGCCAGCTTCGTCTGGAACGGCGGCGCCGGGTCGACGGACTACTGGCTGCGCTTTGCTTTCGTGGCCGTCGGCGGGGCGGTCGCCGCCCTCCTGGCCCACCGGCGCGGTCGCGCCGAGACCGTCTCGTCTCGGCTGGTCCTCCTCGACACGATCGGCTCGACGGCCGACGGCTCGCTGCCCCTCGACGAGACGATCCGCCGGGCTCTGGCCGGGATCGTCCCGGCCGCCGCGGACTTCTGCATGATCGACGTGGTCCGTGCGGGGACGGTCCAGAGGGTCGCCGTGCGGGCCCGGGGGACGTCGGGCTGGCAGGAGGTCGAGGAGGGCCTGCGGAATCGCGAGCCATCGACGCCGCACTGGCTCCGCGACCCGGAGAGCGGCATTCCGATGGTCCCGTACTTCCTGCCAAGGGTCAGCGCCGGACACGAGGAGATCCTCGCCCACGACACGGGTCCGGACCTCGCGTTCATCCGTTCCCTTGGCCTGCGCTCGGTGGTGATCGCCCCGATGATGGCCCGGGGAAGGCTGCTGGCGACGCTCACCCTCGGCGTCTCATGGTCGGGGCGGCGCTACGGCGCGGACGACCTGGCGTTTGCGCGTGCGCTCGCGAGCCGCCTCGCGATGGCGTTGGAGAACGCCGGGCTCTTCTCTGACCTGGAGAGCGTCGAGCGCCGCATGGACGCCGTGATGTCCAAGATCGCCGAGGCCGTGACCGTCCACGACGCCCGCGGGAGGCTCCTGTTCGCCAACCGTACGTTCGCCGAGTGGACCGGATACGAGAGCGCCGAGGAGGTCGCCAGGCTCGGCTCCCGCGTCCTGCTGCAGCGCCTCGCGGTGTTCGACGCGGGCGGCACGCGGCTCGAGCCGGACGTGGACGAGGTCACCCGGCTGATCGACGCGGGGCGTCTCCCGTTCACGGCGATGATCAGGATCGTCACCGCGTTCGATGGGCGGGAGCGCTGGCTGGAGCTGGACGCCGATGCCATCCGGGGGGTCGATGACGAGGTCCTCTACGTCGTCACGACGATGAAGGACGTCACCGAGACGAAGCGGGCCGAGCTGAGCCAGCGGGTCACGGCGGGCGCGGCGGAGCTGCTCGCGGTCTCGCGGGACTTCAGCGAGACCCTCCAGCTCGTCGCGGAGCTCGCGGTCCCGGATCTCGCGGACTGGTGCTCGATCAACCTCCTCTCCAGCGGCGGCGAGATCGAGCAGGTCGCCCTCGCGCACGTCGACCCGGAGCGGCGGCAGATCGCAGGCGAGCTGCGCAGGCGCGCACCGACGCGACTCGGCGACGGCTCGATGCTCGCCAGGGTGATCGGCGAGGAGCGCGCCCATCGGTACGACATCTCCGATCCAAGCGTCGACACGAACGCCACCGAGCCGGGCCGCGTCGAGGCGCTCCGCGACGCCGGCCTGGGCCCCGCGGTGACGGTGCCGATTCGCGCGGGGGATCAGGTGGCCGGGACGCTGACCTTCATCGACGCCCCGGGGCGGCGGCGGTTCTCGGACTCCGACGTGGCGCTGGCGACCGAGATGGCCGACCGGGCGGGCGTGTTCATCGAGAACGCCAGGCTGAGCGGCCTGCGCCGCGATATCGCCGACACGCTCCAACGGGGCCTGCTGCCGCCGAGCCTGCCGGCGATCGACGGCTGGGAGATCGCCGCGATGTATCGGCCCGCAGGTGAGCTCAACGAGGTCGGCGGGGACTTCTACGACGTCTTCGAGGTCGAGAACGGCTGGATGATCGTGGTCGGCGACGTCGTCGGACGCGGTGCGAAGGCGGCGGCGCTCACCGCGCTCGCCCGGCACACCATCAACACGGCGTGCACCCTGACGGGCGACCCTCGCCAGGCTCTGTCGCTCCTCAACCGGCGGCTCCATGGGCGGGGCGACCAGCCGCTGTGCACCGCGGCGATCGTCGTCCTCTCGAACGCCGCCGAGCGTGCTGCCGACGCCGTGGTCGTGAGCGCCGGCCACCCGCTGCCGCTGCTCGTCCGCGGCACTGGGGTGGAGGAGGCATGCAGGCCCGGGCCCATGCTCGGCGCCCTCCCCGACGCCAGGTGGAACCTCGACCTCGTCAGCGTCGAGCCGGGGGAGCAGCTGGTGATCTATACGGACGGCGTCACGGATGTCCGAGTCGACGGGAAGCTGTTCGGCGAGGACCGCCTGCGCTCCGGCCTGGCCGGGGCGTCGAGCCCCGCCGGCGTCATCGATCGCATCGAGACCTCGCTGCGCTCCTACGCCGGGGACGACGTCGCGGACGACGCGGCCGCCGTGGCGATCATGCGCTCGGATCCCGCCGTGCCGAGGGTGTCGCCGAGCGTGGGGGACGCGGCTTCTCGGCTCTCGGCCTGAGGGTCCTCTCGCCCCGCCCCCTGCCACGGGATACACTCGCCGTCCGCGTTTTGGCTGCCCCGGTTGTTCGCACGATCACCATGGAAGAGCATTGATCACCGATTTCAGCGTTGAGGTTGAGGAGCTCGACAACGGGCTCCGTGCGTTCCGCGTCAACGGCGAGCTGGACCACGCGACGGCGCCCAAGCTGCGCGAGCCGCTCGACGCGGCGATCCAGGGCGGCGCGCGCAACGTGCTCATCGACCTGACGGACTGCCCGTTCATCGACTCCACGGGCCTCAGCGTGATCGTCCACGCCCGGACCCAGATCGTCGAGGACGGCGACGGGCGCTTCGAGCTGTGCTGTGCGGACGCCCAGACGCGCCGCCTGCTCGAGATCACCGGGATCGAGGAGGCCTTCGGCATCTTCGACACCCGCGACGAAGCGCTGGCGGCCTTCGCCTAGAGCTCACCTGACGCCGGGGCTCATCGCCTCGGCTAGCCTGCTCCGCACGGGGGTGCCGGGTACGCCGCGGCGCCGAGAAGACGCATGCCGAGCGAGATCTTCAGCTTCTTCCTTCCGGTCTTCCACGGGAGTGATCTGGTCAAGGCGATCACGATCCCGCTGTTCACCGGCGCGATCGGCTACGTCATCAACTGGACCGGCGTGTGGATGCTCTTCCACCCGCTCCGCTTCGTGGGCTTCGAGGTCCCGGGCCTGGCGATGGTCGCCCGCCTCCTCCCCCGCAGGCTGCAGGAGATCCCCGGGATCATGCACGGCGGCGTCGGGTGGCAGGGGATCATTCCCAGCCGCGCGGCGAAAATGGGCTCGATCGCCGCGGACAAGGGCCTTGCCAAGCTCGGCACGCCCGGCGAGTTCTACGAGCAGCTCGAGCCGGACCGCATCGCCGAGCACATCCTGGCGACGGCCCAGGGCGACATCCGCGAAGTCGTCGAGCGGATCATGCGGCGCGAGCATCCGCAGCTCTGGCGGGACCTTCCGCCTCGGGTCCGGGAGGCCGTGCACCAGCGGGTCCAGGACCAGCTGCCCGAGATCGTCCACGACGTGACGGCCGAGATCGGCCGCAACGTGGACCAGCTTCTCGACGTCAAGCTCATGGTCATCCGCCAGTTCGAGGAGCGCCCGGAGCTTGCCACGCGCGCCTTCCTCGACGTCGGCCAGCGCGAGCTCCGGCTGATGATCAACTTCGGGTTCCTGTTCGGGTTCCTGTTCGGGATCCCGGTGGTGCTCATCACCCACTTGCTTCCCGAGTGGTGGGTGCTCCCCGTGTGCGGCGTCGTGGTCGGCTGGATCACCAACCTGCTCGGGATGCAGGTCATCTTCGAGCCCGTCGAGCCGCGGAAGATCGGACCGTGGACGCTCCACGGCCTCTTCCTGCGCCGGCGCAGCGAGGTTGCCGACGTCTACTCGGGCATCATCGCCGACGACGTCGTGACCCTGGAGAACGTCGGCAACCAGCTGCTCAACGGGCCGCGCTCAGATCGCACCCGCCAGATGCTGGAGACCGCCCTGCGGCCGGCCGTCGACCAGGCGACCGGACCGGCGCGGCGGGCCGTGCGCGTGGCGGTCGGCCCGCGCCAGTACGACAGCATTCGCGAATCCGTCGCCCAGGAGGCCGTGGAGTACACGATGGGCCCGCTCACCGACCCGAGCTTCTCCGAGCAGCAGTCCAGCCGCGTGCGCGAGCTCCTCGCGGCGCGCATGCGAGAGATGTCCTACCCCGACTTCGTCGAGCTCCTGCGCTCGGCGATCAAGGAAGATGAGTGGATGCTGTACGCACACGGCGCGGTCCTGGGCTTTGGCGCCGGCCTCGTCCACCTGGGGCTGTTCGGGGTCTGAGATGGACCACGACGGAAGCTCTCCCAAGAGCGCGCTCGAGGCCGCGGCGGACGACGACGTGCTGAGCTCGATTCCCGGCCTGGCGCGCATCTACGCGTCCGCCTGGTTGCACACCGCCGAGTGGGCGGTCGAGGCCTCGGCGCGCGCCGGCTCGCGGGTGCTGCGCGCCGCGACGTCGCGCGAGGCCCCCGACGCCCTCCTGCGCGAGGCGGGGGACCAGATGCGTGAGTACGCCCAGCGCTTTCTCGGCCTTGTCGACGCCGACGGCGACCGGCTCCCCGGAGTTCTCGGCGATTTGCTCGCGGACCGCGGGCGCTCGGCGAGGCAGAGCTCGCTCCGCGAGCAGGGCGCGGACCTCCTGCGGCGCTCGGCGGACGTCGACTACCAGGACGACGCCCACCCCGCCTACGCCCGGATCCTCTCCGAGCTCGCGCCCGACGAGGGACGCATCCTGCGACTGCTCATCCAGCAGGGCCCGCAGCCGTCGATCGACGTGCGCACGGTCGGCCTGGTGGTCGTCGGCTCGGAGCTGGTGGCGCCCGGGATCAACATGATCGGGGCGGAGGCGGGCTGCCGGCACGTCGATCGCGTGCACGCGTACCTCAACAACCTCTTCCGGCTCGGCCTCATCTGGTTCTCGCGGGAGCCGGTGTCCGACTCGATGCGCTACCAGGTGCTCGAGGCCCAGCCCGACGCGCTCGAGGCGATGCGCAAGGCCAAACGGGGCAAGACGGTCCGGCGCAGCATCCTGCTCACGCCCTTCGGCGAGGACTTCTGCTCCGTCTGCCTGCCGACCGGCACTGGGGAGCTCGACGCGCTTCCGGGGAGCGGCGAGGCCCCCGCCGGCTAGCTCGCTTCCTCGAGCTCCTGGTGGAGCGGCATCAGGACGCGGCGGCTGCCCGTCGTGAGGCCCGTGTCGCCGCGGAGGCTGATGCCGAGCAGCTCGAGGTGGCGGTGAACGCCGTCGAGCAGGTCCTCGACGTTGCTCTGGGCCACGCTCAGCTGGCGTACGAAGCTGTCCATCGACTCCGCCAGAACGTCGGTGCCGCCGCAGGCGGGGCAGGTGCGCGGGCTCTCGGACGCGCGGACCTCGCTGCAGTCACGGCAGGTGATGCGGAAGACGTCGACCGAGCCCGGCCCGGCGGGCCGGGCCGGAGGAAGGCGGTCGGCCTGGTGGCGTTGAAAGGTCTCGGTGAGCTCGACGCGCGCCGTCCGCTCGACGGTGATGTCGACGAGGATGCCCCGCCAGAAGGGCCGCTCGGCGCCGGCGTCGACGAGCCTCGCCTCGTCGCGCACCCAGACGAGATGCCCGTCCGCGTGCAGCATGCGGTACTCGGCCACCGTCGTCGCGTGCTCGCGCCGCGCGATGTCGAACTCGCTCTCCTCGGTCTCGAAGACGGCCTTGCGGTCCGCGGGGTGGATGCGCCGCCTGTACTGGCCGGGGTCCGCCATCCAGGCGTCGGGCGAGTCGCCGATCAGCCTCTCGATCTGCGGGCTGACGTAGTGCCACACGCCGTCGATGCCCGGCTCGGCCTCGTAGATGACCGCGGGCACGGCCTCGATCAGCTCGCCGAACGCGTCGGCGGACTTGCTCAGGGCCTCGCGGCCCTGGCTGGTCGTGGCACCCTGCATGGCACCTGGAGTTGGCGGTGGACGGAACGCTATGCGCTGCTTATCGGCAGGTTTGGGCCTGAGGAATAGCCCCCGGCGCCTACTCGCCGAGCTCGACGCGCTCGATCACCTGCGGCTCGAGCGGCTTGTCCCCGGGCCCGGTGGGCGTCGCCTCGATCGCGTCGACCGTCTCCATGCCGTCGGTGACCCGCCCGAACACGGTGTGCTTGCCGTCGAGCCAGTCCGCCGCGGGGATCGTGACGATGAAGAACTGCGAGCCGTTGGTGTTCGGCCCGGCGTTTGCCATCGCGAGCGCGCCGCGAACGACCTTGTTGTCGTTGAACTCGTCCTCGAACGTGTATCCGGGGCCACCGGTGCCCGTGCCCTCGGGGCAGCCGCCCTGGATCATGAAGTCGGGGATGACGCGGTGGAACGTCAGCCCGTCGTAGAAGCCGTCGTCCGCGAGCTTGCGGAAGTTCTCGACCGTCTTCGGCGCGTCGTCGTCGAAGAACTCGATCGAGACGGGCCCGGCATTTGTGTGGAGCGTCGCAGTAGACATGCCCGGCACACTAGATGCTCGCTGCGGCCGGGCAGCGCTCGCGTGTGGCCGCGAGGCACCTCAACGCGCCGCAGATCTCGCCGAAGGGGTAAAACACTTGGGGTGGAGGGAAAACAAGGGGTTCTGACCAAGGCGTGGCAGCTGCCTTTGGCAGTGACCGTCCTGACGGTCCCGATCATCGGCGCCACCTTCCTCGGCGGACCGCCCGCCGGCCTGGGCGCGGCCTTCCTCGCCGCCTCCGGGGTCGTCCTGCTCGCCGCTCGCGCACGGCCTGAGGAGCCCATCGAGGGCTCCGGATCGGGAGCCGGCCGTCTGCTGGTGGTCGCCTGCACCACGATCGACGACCCGCACGCCATCGGCTCGATCACCGCGGCCGCCGAGGAGCTGAGCGACTCGCAGGCAGAGATCCTCGTCGTGGCGCCTGCGTTCACCGGCAGGCTCGCCAGCTGGACCTCGGACCTGCACGCCGGCCGCCTGGCGGCCGCGGAGCGCCTGGTGGTGACCCTCGCGGGCCTGGCGGCCGCCGGGCTCGATGCCCGCAGCCGGGTTGGGGACTCCGATCCGATCCTCGCGACGGAGGACGCGATCCGCTCCTGGCCCGCCGAGATGATCGTCTTCTTCACCGAGCGAGACGACGAGCGATCCGCCCGCGCCGCGCGCGAGGTCATTCGCCGCGCCACGGTCCCGGTGCGCCACGTGGTGGCCGACCACGCGGCCCTCGGCCACATCTAGGCGCCCGCCCCCCCGGCCTACACTGGCCGCGTGGACCTTCAGCTCCTGAGCGAGAAGCTCGCCGAGCTCGGCGAGCCGCCCTACCGCGAGCGCCAGATCTGGCGCTGGGCCGCGCGCGGCGCCGGCTCGTACGAGCCGATGACCGACCTGCCGGCGGACCTCCGCGCGCGGCTTGACCGGTCGGTGCCCTTTTCGGGCCTCGCGCTGGAGCGGGAGGCGACGTCGAAGGACGGCACCCGCAAGGCGCTCTTCTCGACCGGCGACGGGCGTTCCGTCGAGGCCGTCCTCATGCACTTCCGCGACGGCCGCCGCTCCGTTTGCCTTTCGAGCCAGTCGGGCTGCCCGCTCACGTGCTCGTTCTGCGCGACCGGGGCGATGCGGTACGGCCGCAACCTGACCACCTCGGAGATCCTCGAGCAGGCGCTGCACTTCCGGCGGCGGACCGAGCTCGACCATGCCGTGTTCATGGGCATGGGCGAGCCGATGATGAACCTGGACGCCGTGCTCGGGGCATGCCAGCACCTTCCGGACCTCGGCATCGCGGCGTCGCGGACGACGATCTCCACCGTCGGTTGGATCCCCGGCATCGACAGGCTCGCCGCCGGGGGCCCGCCGGTGCGCCTGGCGCTCTCGCTGCACGCGGCGGAGCCCGCGCTGCGCTCCGAGCTGATGCCGGTGAACGACCGCTACCCGCTGGCCGACGCCCTGGAGGCATGCCGCCGCTGGCACGCGGCCCGCAAGCGCCGCGTCTACGTGGAGTACGTGATGCTCGGTGGGGTCAACGACCGCGTCGAGCAGGCGCACGCGCTGGCCGCGGCGCTCCAGCCGCGCACGGCGTTCAAGGTCAACCTCATTCCGTACAACCCCACCGCGGCCGGGTTCTCGCCCTCCTCGAGAGGGGCCACCGAGGCGTTTGCGGCGGCGCTGCGCTCCCGCGGCGTGCCGGTGACGGTCCGCCTCACGCGCGGGCGTGACATCGACGCGGCGTGCGGGCAGCTGGCAAGTGTTTACGCGTAATTGACGCAGGCGGCGCTCGCGCCGTCTAGCTTCCCGTCGGATGGGCTTGACGAGGGCAGCTGGAGTCGTGGCGGTGGTGCTCGCGACCACGGCGCTGTTCGCCGGAGGACCGGCGGGCGGGCACGTCGCGGCGGCGCATCACGAGGCGCCTCCCAGGCTCAGCCATGTCTTCACGATCGTCCTCGAGAACGAGAACGTGGGGACCTCGTTCGGGCCCCACTCGGACGCGCCCTATCTGGCGAAGCGCCTTCGGCGGAAGGGCGAGTTCCTCCCGAACTACTACGGGATCGGGCACGAGAGCCTGGACAACTACATCGCCATGACCTCGGGGCAGGCGCCCAACGTCCAGACGCAGGCCGACTGCCAGTTCTTCACCAACTTCATCGGCTCGGAGGGCGCCGACGGCCAATGGTTGAACCCGGCGGGCGGCTGCGTCTTCCCGGCCGGCGCGCAGAACGTCGCCAACCAGCTCCAGGCAGCCGGCTACACGTGGCACGAGTACGCGCAGGGCATGAACGCGGACGCGCCAAAGGACAGGCAGGATCCCTGCCGGCATCCCGACATCAACTCCCAGGACCAGACCCAGTCCGCCCACAAGGGCGACCAGTACGCCGCGCGACACAACCCGTTCGTCTACTTCCACTCGATCATCGACCACCCCACCTGTGAGCGGAACGTCGTCGGCCTCGGACATCTGAGGCACGACCTGAAGCACAGGCGGACCACCCCGAACTACTCGTTCATCACGCCGGACCTCTGCAGCGACGGCCACGACTCGCCCTGCGTCGACGGCCGTCCCGGAGGGCTGAAGAGCGCGAACGTGTTCCTGAAGAGGTGGGTGCCGCGGATCATCCACTCGCCCGCGTTCCGAAAGCGGGGCCTGCTCGTCGTCACGTTCGACGAGGCGGAGGGCGCGGGAGCGGACGCGGACTCGAGCTCCTGCTGCAACGAGAAGCCGGGCCCCAACCTGATTCCCCCCGATACCCCCGGGGCCACCAATCCCGGCCCGGGAGGGGGCCGGATCGGCGCCGTGCTCGTCTCACCCTGCATCAAGGCCGGCAGCCCCAACCGCACGCCATACAACCACTACTCGATGCTGCGCTCGATCGAGGACAACTTCGGCCTCTCGCACCTCGGCTACGCCGGGCAGAAGGGCCTGGCCCCGTTCGGGACGAAGACGTTCAACCGCCCGGGCTGCGGCGGCGGGCGCTAGCCCAGGCTGGCCGAGCCGTCCTCGCCAATCGTCCAGTGCGGGTTGTGGGCGACCTCCCACGGGTGCCCGTCGGGGTCGAGGAAGACGGCCGAGTAGCCGCCCCAGAAGGTCTCGGCCGGCTCGCGGCCGATCGTCGCGCCGGCGGCGCGCGCCTCCTCGATGACGGCGTCGACCTCGGCGGGGGAGCGCGTGTTGTAGGCGAGCGTCACGCCGCCCCAGCCGCCCGTGTCGCTGACGGCTGAGTCCTCGGCAAGGCTCTCGCGGCTCCACAGGGCCACGATCATCCCGCCGGCCTGGAAGAAGACGACGTCGTCGCCAGGGTCGGCGTTGGTCTTCCAGCCAAGTCCCTCGTAGAAGCTGCGCGCCCGCTCGAGGTCACCGACCCCGAGCGTCACCAGGCTGAGGCGCTGCTCCATTCCGCCTGACTTTCGCAGGTTGGAGCGGGGTCTCGTCGAGCGCCGGATAGACGTTCAGGTAGTAGCGGGCAAACGGCGCGCCCCGGTGGTTGGCCTCCATGCCCCGCGTCGTGATCGACGGTGCCGGGTGGGTGGCGCCGTCGTAGTCCATGAACCTGCCGTGGAAGTGCACGCGGCGTGAGCCGAACGCGGTGACCCCGTCGGTAGCGACCACCCGGCCGGTGCCCGGCGCCAGGGCGGTCGTCCCCTTCTTGGCGAGCCAGATCGCAACCGCGGACTCCGCGCCCCCAGGGGCGGCGCGCCGGGGCCGCCGCGAGAGCGAGCCGTCCGCGTACACGTAGCGGCCGAGCCGGACGTGGGCCAGCGGGTCGGGATGCCCGTCGAGGATGGCGGTCAGGTGCTGGGCGACGAGGTTGCCGGCGCTGGGCCCCGCGCCCTCGGTCTCCAGCTTGTGCTGATGGCCCCGCTGGTCTTTGTCGTCCGCATCGTCGGCGCAGGTTGCGGGCACGCCGCCGTAGTTCAGCGCGCCGGGCAGGCTCGTGTATGACCAGGCCGGGCTCTGGTAGCCGATCATGTCGTCGGCCAGCCCCACCTCCATCCGGTGCGTTGCGCCGGCGTGCCAGGCCGGCACCGGCGGGTTCGGCCGTTCCGGGCAGCTCGCCGCCTCGATGCCCCACGGGCTTCCAACCATGAGGGCCGGGAACGCCTCGCCCGGGTTGGCGATCATCTGCAGGCCGGGGCCGACGTCGACGACGCCGACCTCGGTGCGCAGGTCCTCGCCGACCCGGCCCGTCGGCTGGCCGTTCGTGTAGAGGGAGCGCTTCTCCCCGAAGAGCCCGGCCGCCGCGGCGGCCTTGAAGAGGTTGTTCTCGAGCGGGACGAAGAACACCTTCCTTGTCGAGTCCACCCTGCCGAAGGGCAGCGGGCGTGCCCTGGGCAGCTGCCCCGCGACCGCTTCGGCGAATGCGCCGCCGGTGGCCGAGGCCTGCGCGTAGCAGCCGTCGGGGCAGTCCGGCCCGGCGCCCGCCGCCACCGGCGGAACGGTCTGCGGGTCCTCCTCGGAGCCGTTGTCGCCCACGAGGAACATCGCCATCCCGCCCTCCAGGCTCTCGAGCTTGCGCGCGAAGTAGCCGGGCCAGTCGGCGGAGAGGTCGTCCTGGATGCCCGGGTTGCCGGAGTGGCCGATCTCCTGGTTGTGGGCGGCGAGGTTCATGATCGTCGCGATCGGCTTGTCGCGGGCCGAGACGGCCTGAAGGACGCGGATCTTGGGGTCGATGGCGGCGGCGGTCCCGCCGTCGTTGGTCGTCGGGAAGTTGTTGGAGAGGTGTACCTCGATGCCGGGCGGTGTCTTGAAGTCGCGCTCGAGGAGGGTGGCGGGCCTGCGCTTGTCGTAGGCCTTCACCGCGGCGCCCGCGACCCGGCGGACCAGGTAATCCATGTAGTAGGAGTCGATCCCGGAGTTGAGGCCGACCGCACCGCCCAGCACGGGCACGTCCTCGGGCGCGGGCGGCGCGCCGTAGATCCCGATCGTGTCCGGCGAGGACTCGTTGTGGCTCGAGCTGACGATGACGTCGCTGATCCCCGGGCGCTTCGACTTCGCCTGCGCGCGCATCTCGTCGATGTAGTCCTGGAAGATCCCCTGCGCCACCACCGAGACGACCACCACGGTGCGCTTGCCGTCGGAGATGGCCACCGCGCGGGCGTCTAGCGGGTCGTGGACGTCCATGGCCAGGTGGTCGACGCCGCCCGAGCTGTAGATCCCGTCCCAGCGCCCGTTGCCGTTCGCGTCGCAGTAGGGCTCCGGAGTCAGGCCGCCCTCCGACGCCGGGTAGCTGAACGTGCCCGAGCCGTCGGTGTCCGTGTAGGGCTCCTCGAAGGCGAACTGCCGCGGGCCGTTGTACGTGGTGGTGTTGCAGCCCGGGAACTCGGAGGCGTCCTGAGCGGGCGCGTAGGCGGGCGGCGTTGTCTCGACCCGCGCCGCGCCGACCCTGAAGCTCCCGGACGCATCGGCGGATGGGGCGGCGAAGAGAGCGGCGGCTACGGCAAGGAGCCCCAATCCCCATCGAACGTCCCGGAGTACCCCGTATAGCCCGAACTCCGGGACGACGCTCGGGGGGCGCGTCTGGATGGGCCACTGCCTCGCCCTCACGGGAGGAACATATGCGGGCCGCGGAACCGGCGCGCTGGTTGCGGGGCGGAGGTAGATTGGCGGCGGTATGGGGATCGGGAGTCGCAGGAGCAGGGCAGCGTTCGTCGCTGCGCTCTTTGGAGTGGTCGTGGCGGCCGTTTTCGCCACGTCGTCCGCGAACGCCGCCTACCCGCTGACCCGCGCCGGCGGGAACCCGAAGGACTACACCGACCTCTACCTCGGCAACACGGTGCCGAACGACCTCGACGGCGACGGCAACACGTTCAAGTTCGCCGCCACGCCGGACACCTCCAACACCCTCGACAACCTGCGCTCCACGGAGCTCGGCGGCGTCCGCGGGGCGCACCTCGCCGACGCTGACGCGACGGCGAACACCGCGATGAAGCTCACCACGGGCCGCCCGGACGTGGAGATCGCGGTGCTCGACTCGGGCATCAAGTGGAACGACCCCAGCGCGATGTCGGACCTGCGCCTGAAGGTTCACCTGAACCGGGGCGAGCTGCCGGTGCCCGAGCACTCGATCGCCACCGCGATCTCCGACCCGGGCGCGAACACCTGCTCCTCGTTCGCCAACGCCTACGACGCAAACGACGACGGCGTCTTCAACATCGACGACTACGCGTGCGACCCGCGCGTCAAGGCGGTGCTGGACTCCGACGCGCGGCGCAACGGCCCGGCCGGCGTCCTGACTCCCGAGGACCTGATCATCGCCTTCTCGGACGGCAGCGACGCCGACGGCAACGGCTATGCGGACGACATCGCGGGCTGGGACTTCCTCGACGACGACAACGACCCGTTCGACGACGTCCAGTACGGCCACGGGACCGGGGAGGCCAAGGACTCCTCCTCGGAGGGCGACAACGGCGGCCAGCTCGGCAGCTGCCCGAACTGCACGGTGATGCCCCTGCGCGTCGGGGAGAGCTTCATCGCCGACGTCAACCGCTTCGGCGCGGCGGTCCTCTACGCAACCGACAACGGCGTGTCGGTGGTGCAGGAGGCGCTCGGCGCGATCGACAACACCACCTTCGCGCGCTCGGCCGTGGACTACGCGTACCGGCACGGCGTGACCGTCATCGCGTCGGCTGCCGACGAGGCGGCCCAGCACAACAACTGGCCGTCGAGCCTGCCGCACGTGATCGTCGTCAACTCGATCACCACGGGGCTCCTGCCGGCGCCGGACCAGCAGTACACCGCGTTCAACGGCTGCACGAACTTCAACGCCAAGATCACGCTGGCGATCCCGTCGACCAGCTGCTCCTCGAACGCCACAGGGCTCGCCGCCGGCATGGCGGGGCTGGTGTACTCGGCCGCCCTCGACGCGAAGGCGAAGGGGGCGCTCGCCAACTACCCGGACACGTCGGAGTGCGAGCGCACGAACGGGCAGCCGTGCGTGATCACCCCGAACGAGGTGCGCCAGATCATGGCCACCGGCACGCTCGGCGGCACGCCGCAGGCGGACGACATCGACTTCGCGGGCACGCCCGCCGGCTCGGCCACCGAGCCGTCATGCTCGCCGGTCGCGGCACCGGGCTGCACGGACCCGAACGGCGCGCTGCAGGCCCAGGTCGACCTCAACCGCGAGGTCGTCCCGCCCGCGGTCTTCGAGTCCTACCCGGCGCGCAAGGGCCCGGATCAGTTCTACGGCTACGGGCGCGTCAACATGTACAGGGCGATCTCGGCGGTCCTCTCGAACCCGGTCAGCCCGGCCGCCTCGAAGATCCCGCCCGAGGCGGAGATCACGTCGCCGCAGTGGTACGAGCAGGTGGACTCCAACAAGTCCTCGCTTGCCGTCAACGGACAGGTCTTCGCCCGCGGCGCGAGCTACACGTGCGAGGTCCTCGCGGCGCCGGGCCAGTACCCGAACAACGCGCGCACCACCGACACGCCGCCCGGCGACTTCGCGCCGGTTGGCAACGGCTGGTGCGACGGCTCGACGGCGCACACCGCCGACCACTCGGGGGCGCTCGGCACGATCAGCGTCTCGGCGCTGCGGGCGCGCTTCCCGGCCACGACGAGCTTCTCCGGCCCGGAGCCGCAGGCGTCGGCCACGGACGGCAACGGCCGCCCGAACCCCGCCCCGCATTCGTTCACGATCGAGGTGATCGTCCACACGGGCAGCGGCGGGGCCGCGATGACCGGGCAGGATCGCCGCGCGGCCTACCTGCACCACGACGCGGACGCGCTCCCCGGATGGCCCCGGGGCATCCGGCGCGGCCAGGTCGTTTCCGGCTCGCCGACGTCCGACGGCGAGTCCTCCCCGGTGCTCGCCGACCTGAACGGCGACAACCGCAACGAGCTCGTCGTCGCCGGCTCGGACGGCTTCGTCCACGCGCTGGAGACGGACGGCTCGGAGCTGCCCGGCTGGCCGGTCCGCACGGACATCCCCGGAATCATCGCCGGCCACACGGCTGCCCGCGCGTACAGCACGGGTGAGGTGTCGACCGACCAGGGCGGCGCGATCCTCGCCTCGCTCGCCGTGGGCGACGCCAACGGTGACGGCGCGCCCGAGGTCTACGCCGCCGACCTCGAGGGCAAGGTCTACGGCTGGAACGCGAGCGGCAAACGGGTCTTCAGCACGCAGGCGAATCCGGCCTTCTCGGGCAAGCCGCTGGCCCCGTTCGTCAACTCCCGCCACGGCGAGACGAACCGCACCCAGCACGGCTTCATCGCCTCGCCGGTGCTCGCCGACCTGGACGGCGACGGCAAGGAGGAGATCGTCGCGGCGGGGATGGACCGGCACGTCTATGCGTGGCATGCCGACGGCAGCCCGGTCAACGGGTTCCCGGTCCTCGTCGTCGACCCCGCCAAGGTCCAGTCGGTGGACCCGCAGACCGACGAGGTCACCTTCAAGGCGGATTCGGGCTCCCTGATGCAGGGGGCGATGGTCGACACCCCCGCCGTCGCCGACCTCGACGGGGACGGGCATCCCGACATCGTGGTCGGCACCAACGAGGAGTACGCGGCCACGGACGACGGCGGCTGGAACGTCGCGCCCGCGAACACGTCTTCGTTCAGCCTTCTGGACCAGATCCAGCAGGGCACGAGCGCGATCAAGTCCGCCTGCGGCAGCCCCTGCAACGACATCCCGGACGTCCCGCTGAACCAGGCGAACTCGCGCCTCTACGCGATCCACTCCGACGGCGGCGCCCACCCCGGCGACTCCGACGCCTTCCTCGCGGGCTGGCCCGCCAAGATCGGGATCGTCGACGCCGAGCTTCTGCCCGACGTAGGCGAGGGGGTGACCGGTTCGCCCGTGATCGGGGACACCAGCTGCGACGGCGGGCAGGGCGGCCCGAAGATCGGGGCCATCGCCAACAACGGCGCGGGCTACGTCTTCGGCACGGACGGCGTCTCCTGCTACGGGCAGTCCGGCGGGCATGACATCCCGCTCGCGACAGACTTCTCGGCGACCGCGACGCAGGTGGACCATCCCCTCGTGCCGGCGGTGGGGCACCCCGCGTTCGCCGACCTGACGGGAACCGGGCTCAGCATGATCGCGCCCGCCGCCGGCCTGATGCGCGCACTCGACGTCGCCCTGCCGGAGTACCAGCCCACCGGGCAGGACTTCGTCGCGGCCTGGAACGTCGCCGGGGCCGGGCAGATCGAGGCCGGTTTCCCCCAGCCGGTCAACGACCTTCAGTTCCTCACCGGCCCCTCGGTCTCCGACATCGATCCGACGAGCCCCGGCCAGGAGATCGTCGAGGGGACGGCGAGCATGGACTTCAACGCGTTCACCGCGCTCGGCACCGAGGTCCCGGGGTGGCCGAAGCTCAGCTCCGACTGGACCATCGCGAACCCCACGATCGGCAGCTTCGGCACCCTCGACACGGGCGCGGGCGCTAAGAAGGACGTGATCGGCCTCACCCGCTCCGGCTACATCAACGCGTTCTCCACCGACGCCTCGCCCTGCTCGCCCTCGGCGTGGCCGCGCTTCCACCACGACGACGCCAACTCGGGAGACGTCGAGCGCGACGCGACCCTGCCCGGCACGCCCTACTCGGCGTCGGTCTCAGGCGGCAAGGTCTCCTTCCGCGCGCCGGGCGACGACCTGATGTGCGGGAACGCGGACCACTTCCAGGCGGTCACCTCGGACTCGCCCATCAACGCGAGCAACTTCGCCGACGCCAAGCCCATCGGCGGCCTGCCGGCCCCGGCGGCGCCGTCCTCGAAGCAGACCTACGCGCCCCCGGCGAGCGCCAAGCGCTACGTCGCGATTCGCGCCGTGGACGACCAGGGCAACGTCGGCAGGCCGGTCTCGGTCGACTACAAGGGCCCGCCGCCGGTGACCAAGCCGTGCTCCAACGTGATCATCGGGACCCCCAAGGGCGAGGTGCTCCGCGGGACGAACGGCTCGGACCGGATTCGCGCCAAGGCGGGCGACGACACGGTGATCGGCCGCGCCGGCGCCGACTGCCTCGGCGGCGGCTTCGGGCGCGACAGGATCCTGGGCGGCCCCGGCGACGACACCATCCACGCGCTCGGGCGTGGTCACGACACGGTGCGGTGCGGGCCTGGCAAGGACACCGTGACCGCGGGCCGCCGCGACAGGGTCGCGGCCAACTGCGAGCGTGTCAGGCACCACGGCTAGTCCAGACGCTGGGGCCCGAGCGGCTCGGCCGGCTCCTCGTCGCCCTCGCCGAGGTCCAGCTGCCACCAGCCGACGTCGTGCCAGGTGCCGAGCTTCCAGCCGATCCGGCGATAGATACCAACGGGCTCGAAGCCGAGCGACTCGTGCAGGCGGACGCTGGCGTCGTTGGGGAACGCGATCCCGGCGACGACCATGCGGATCCCCTGCCGGCGCAGGAGCCCGAAGAGCGCCTCGTAGAGCCCTCGGCCCACGCCCTCTCCGCGGTGTGCCTCGTCGGTGTAGATGGACACGTCTGCCGACCAGCGGTAGGCCGGGCGCTCGCGATGCGGCTCGGCGTAGGCGAAGCCGACCACGCGGCCATCGCGCTCGTCGACCAGGAAGCCGTGGCTGGCCGCGTGCTCGCGGATGCGCAGGCCCATCTCCGGCGCCTCGGGCGGCACCTCCTCGAACGTCGTCCCGCCAGCGAAGAACGACTGCGCGTAGATCGCCGCGCACGCCGAGGCGTCGCGCTCCGGGTCGGCGTGGCGGATGGAAGACCTTGCGGATGCCTCCGGCATCCTTACATGCTGCTTTCGGACCTAAAGGTCCTCACGTCGGGACTGCTATTCGCCGGTCAACCAGCGCTTCGGGTTCTCCACCAGGATCGTCTCGCGCTGCTCGTCGGTCATCCCGCCCTCGGCCAGCGCGGGGAAGACCTTCTCGAAGACCATGGTCATGCTCCAGTCGTCGATCAGCCCGGGCTGAGCGTTCATCTGCTCGACAACCTCCGGCGGGTACCAGTCGATCGTGGCGCAGAAGTCCTGGGAGATGAAGACGCGCTCGGTGTGGCCGCGCTCGAGCAGCGCGAGCGTGGTCGCATTGCGCTTCTCCGTCGGCAGGAAGATGTCGAGCCCGTAGCGGTCGAGGCCGACGTAGACGCCCTTCTCCAGCAGGCCCTCGATGTAGCCCAGGTCGTCGGTGTCGCCGGTGTGAGCGATCTGGATCTTCTCCGGCGCCACGCCCTCCTCGAGGAAGATCTCGACCTGGCGGGGGCCCGTGTTGGAGGCGGGGCGGGAGTGGGCCATGATCGGCGCGCCGGTCTGGAGGCTCGCCCTGGCCGCCGCGCGGTGCACCTTCTCGATGTTCTCGTTGACGCCCGGCTCATCGGCCGCGCACTTGATGAACGCGGCCTTGATGTCCGTTCCCTGGATCCCGTCGGTGATGTCGTGGACGAAGAACGCCGCCATCGCGTCGGCGTCGCGGAGCTGGAAGAAGTGGGGGAGGTAGTCGTACGTGTAGATGCCCGTGCACGGCACCACCTGCAGGCCCGTCTCGTCGGCCACCCGCTTCATGAAGCCGACGTCGCGACCGAGGAGCATCGCCGTCGCGTCGCAGATCGTCTTCACGCCGTGCTCCATCACCGAGCGCGCGCACTTGAGGGCCTCCTCGTACTCGCCGCCCGGCTGGACCTCGTGGGGCGCGGCCTCGCGCGCGGTGGAGGCATGCGGCCACTGGAAGTGGACGGCCTCGTCGCTGGCCACGAGATGCTCGTGGATCAGCGTCGTTCCGAGCTCGGAGGCCTCGAGCGGCCCGTTGACGGTCTCGACGGTCGCCATCGCTGGCCTACTCTTTCACGAATGCCAACCGGTTGGAAGGTATCCATGACGATCCTCGTCGCCTGCCTTGTGGCGTCGATGGTGATCGCGATCGTGAAGCTCAGCTGAGCGTCGCCCGCGGAGGGGCCGCGGGTTAGACTGCGCCCGTCCTTTGGGCAACCAATTCGAGGAGTGGGGACGTTGCTGGAGCGAATCGTTGTTGGAACCGATGGGTCGGAGACCGCCGCCGGGGCGGTGGCGCAGGCGATCGATCTCGCGAAGGCGATGGGCTCCAAGCTCTACGTCGTGAGCGCCTTCGTCCCCTCGGAGCCCGTGGCCGACCGCGGGGAGGCCGTCGAGATCCCGGCGGACGTCCAGCACACGACCGGCCCGCGGCAGGGCGTCAACCAGGTGCTCGACGCGGCCGCGGGCGACGCGGAGAAGGCCGGAGTGGAGGTCGAGATCCTGCCTCGCGAGGGGGATCCAGCCGACGCCCTGCTCGACGTTGCCGAGGACGTCAACGCGGACCTCATCGTGGTGGGCAACAAGGGCATGACCGGCGCGAAGCGGTTCCTGCTCGGCAGCGTGCCGAACAAGGTCTCCCACCACGCGCCGTGCGGCGTCTACATCGCCCGCACGACCTAGGCCGAAACCTAAAGGGTGTCAGACACCCTTTAGGTTTCAGCAGGGGCCGCTCGAGGTTGCGCGGGCGAGGTCGAGGATCTTCGGTCCGTTGCCGGTGGCGCTCGGGCGTTCGCACGACTTGAGTCGCTTCCTCACGTCGCCCGGCGACGGGTGGTCCCCAATCGTGCCGCTCGCGATGACGAGCGCCGCCGCGGCCGACGTCTCCGCGGCCGCCTGCGAGGTTCCGCTGAGGCCGACGAAGCCGAACTTCGTGTACCTGCCGCGCGCCGCCGCCGAGGGCACCATCGAGTACTGGTAGATCGGCGCGCCCGCTTCCCCGTTGCTGCAGTGGCCGCCGCCCGGTGCGGTGATCGTCGCGCCGGTGTTGGAGGTCGAGGCCAGGCAGTCGCCTTCGGTTGACGCCGACACGGAGATCGTCTTGCGGTCCGCTGCCGGCATGTCCGGCGTCGCGCCGCTGTGGTTGCCGGCGGCCGCCACCACGGTCACGTTGCGCTTCACGGCCGCCCGGATCGCGCCGCAGACCGTCGGGACCTGCGGACACTTCTTGATCGCGGGCCCGAAGTCGAGGCTGAGGTTGATCACATCGGCGCCGTGCTTCGCCGCCCACCTGATGCCCGCAGCGATGTCCGAGGCGCGGCCCGCGTTGTCCTTGTCGAGGACGCGTACCGGCATGATCTTCACGCCGTAGGCGATCCCGACCTCGCCGAGCTTGTTGTCGGTCTGCTCGGCGATGGTCGAAGCCACGTGCGTCCCGTGCCCGTTCTCGTCGAGCGGCACGGGGTCGCCGCCGACGAAGTCCTTCCCGCGGACGAACGTCCGCTTGGCCAGGTCCGGGCTGCGCGCGAAGTGGGCCCCCTTGTTGCGGTAGGCGACGCCGCTGTCGAGCACCGCCACCGTCACGCCGGCGCCGGGCGTGACGCCGAGGTTGCCGAAGTTGGCCCATGCGCCGAGGGCGTTGATGCCGGCGGTCGCGCTGACCAGGTTCCACTGGTCGAAGGCCCAGCCGCCGGGAACCCTTCTCATCCCCCGGTCGTTCGGGTACGCCGAGCCGGTGGCCACGTAGTCAGGCCTCGCGCCCACGACGGACGGGTCGGCGTTCAGCCGCCGAACCGCCTGCGGGATGGTTTCGCCGCCGGCCACGTCGACGCGCGAGATCCCGGGATCGCCGGCGTAGCGGACCAGCACCTCGTTCGCGGCGTACGGCGCCGACGCCGGCCCGGTGACCTCCACGTCGTCGCCGAGCGCGGGCGCGGCAAAGGCCGCCGCCGCGCACGCGGCGGCGATCAACGCCCCTGTGATGGTCCCTGGCAAGCGCATCCTGCTGCCCTCTCTAACACGGATGCAAGCACGAAGTTCCCCATACTGGGCGGGATGTCCGACGAGGAGCTGATGCGCGCCGCACTCGATGCCGCCCGGCGCGCGGCCGACCACGGCGACGTCCCGATCGGCGCCGTTCTGGCGCGCGACGGGGAGGCGCTCGCCGTGGCCGCCAACGAGCGCGAGCTGCGCAAGGATCCGACGGCGCACGCCGAGGTCCTCGCGCTTCGGGCCGGCGCCGAGGCGCTCGGCGGCTGGCGCCTGCCCGGCTGCACCCTCTTCGTCACCCTCGAGCCCTGCGCCATGTGCGCGGGGGCCATCATCCTGGCCCGCGTCCCGCGCGTGGCCTACGGAGCCACGGACCCCAAGGCCGGGGCCGCGGGCAGCGTCCTCGACGTGCTCGGCGAGCCCCGCCTCAACCACCGTCCCGAGGTCGAGGGGGGGTTGCTCGAGGACGAGTGCGCGGCGCTGCTCCGCGACTTCTTCGCGGCGCGCCGGGCAGCGGCAGCGCCGTGAGCCTCGAGTTCGACATCGACCTCCTGGCCCCGCTGCTTCGCATCTTCCTGCGCCGCGAGCTCCACAACCAGTACGACCGCCTGAAGCAGATCCTGGAGGCGTAGCGCAAACCCTCAACCCTCCTAAAGGGGTCAGACCCCCTTGAGGGTTTGTTGCGAAGGGCGCGCGCGGATGCGCGAGATCGTGCCGTTACTCGCGCTCGGCGGTGTCGGGCGTCATGGCGCCGCCGCCGGTCATGCGGCGGACGAGGCCGGGGGTGAGAATCCGCAGCGCGGCGGGCACCCAGTAGATCCGCGGGACGTAGCGCTCGGCCCGGCCTCCCGGGCCGGCCTCCATGATCGCGTCGGCCACCTTCTCGGGCGTGGACACCATCCAGCGCGTCGCCCGCCGCTCGACGAGCTCGCGCTGCGGAAAGCCCTCGGTGGCGACGAAGCCGGGAAGGACCGTGCCGACGTGGACTCCGTTGTGCTTCTCCTCGAGGTGAAGCGCGTCGCTCCAGCCGACCAGCGCGAACTTGCTCGCCGAGTAGCTGCCCGAACGGGGGCGCGAGACGCGGCCCGCGGTGCTCGCGACGTTCACGATCGCGCTCGGGGCGGACCGGCGCAGCAGCGGCAGGAGCGCCTCGGTCAGGCGCAGCACCGCCTCGAAGTTCAGCTGCATGTGGCGGTCGACGTTGGTCCAGCCGGACTCGCCAAAGGTGCCGCGCCATGCGGCTCCGGCGTTGTTGACGAGCAGGTCGAGGCTGCCGTGCTCGGCCTCCACCGCCTGGGCGACCCGCTCGCCGGCGTCCGGGTCGGTGAGGTCCACGGCGACGACGGTGGCTCCGCCGAGCTCGTCGGCCAGGGCGTTCAGCCGGTCCTCGCGCCGCGCGACGAGCACCAGCTTGGCGTCCGGCTCGCGCGCGAGGCGCCGGGCGGTCGCGGCGCCGATTCCGCTCGAGGCACCTGTGACCAGGGCAATCACGCGCCGAAACCTACTTCAGCCGTCGCCACGTGCGGACCCGGCGCCGGGCCCGAGCTCGATCGGCTGCTCAGGGCCGCGCGTCGAACGCCCAGATCGTCTCGAAGCCCGAGAGGTAGGCGTAGCGGCCATCCGAGACGACGGGCTCGTATCCGGCCGAGCCCCAGCTGAACGTGCGCTTCCCCGTTCCCACGTCGAATCCCGTGGTTCGCTTCGTCTGGAAGCTCGAGGTGTAGACGGTGTGCCCCACGATCGTCGGCGTCCCCGGGATCTGGCCGCCGACGCTGCGGCCCCACCGCTCCTTGCCGGTGGTCGCGTCGAGCGCGTAGAGGTGGTGGTCGTAGGAGCCGGTGAACACCGTCGGCTCCTCCCCCGCAACCGTCGCGACCGCAGGCGAGCCGTAGATCGGCGCCCTGGTCGCGAAGTGCCACTTCTCGTGCCCGCTCAGGTCAAGCGCGTAGAGCGTGCCGTCCGTGCTGGACTCGAACACCAGGCCGTTCGAGATCGCCGGCGACGAGTAGAAGGAACCCGCGCCTCCGAGGTCAGCCGAGCTCGTCTCCCAGTCCTGGTGACCGTCGGCGGCACGCACCGCGTGGACGTTGCCGCCGTAGTCGCCGTAGTAGACGACGCCGTCGTGGAAGCTCGGGCTGGCTTTGATCGCCGGTCCGGCGTCGGCCCTCCAGCGCAGCTTGCCGGTGTCGGCGTCGAGGGCGTAGAGGTCGCCGCTGTCGTCGCCGAAGTACACGGTGCCGTCGACCACAAGGGGCGAGGACTCCAGGTGCCCGCGCGGGCTGAAGCGCCAGAGCGGCTTGCCGTTCGTGGCGTCGTACGCGACGAAGTCCCCGTCGTACTGACCCACGTAGACCCTGCCGTCGAAGTAGGCGGGCCCGGTGACGTCGCGGTCGAGGTTACGCTTCCAGTCCACCTTGCCGTTCGCGCTGTGGAGCGAGTAGAGCTCGCCGGTCTTGTTCACCACGTAGAGGTGGTCTCCCGCCAGGTCCGGCGGGAACTCGATCAGCTGCTTCACGAACGACTGCCAGAGGAAGCGAAACGGCGGGTCGGGAGCGTCGGCGATGTAGTGGGTCCGCTCGGGAACCCGCCCGAAGAACGGCCAGTCGACCTCGGCCGCGCCGTGCGCCTTTGCGGTCCCATGCAACGCGCTCCGCAGCGCCGTCCCCGAGCGCGCCGCGTCGCCCCCGCAGCCTGCGGCGCCGAGGGCGAGGGCCGCGAGGCAGGCGAGCAGGGTGATGGGCCGGCGAAGCATCCGTTGGTTCATCGGCAGGCTCGGCCCCCCGCCTTACCGAGCGTCAGCCGGCGTGCAGCTCGTCGAGGAGGCCCCGCCAGCGCTCCTCGTCGCGGTCCTCCGGAAGCGACAGCGTGATCCGAGTCGCCACGTCGCCGTAGCGGCGCTTGACCTCGGCGATCGCGTCCTCGGGCGTGCCGACGACCGCGAACGCGCTGACCATCTCGTCGTCGATCAGCTCCGCCAGCCGGTCCCACTCGCCGCGCTTGGTCATCGCGTTCAGCTCCTCCTGGAGGTCCCCCCAGCCGTGCAGCTCCAGCACGGGGCGGTAGGCAGGGGTCGACCCGTAGAAGGCGATCTGCTGCTTTATCGACTGGACGCCCGCGGCGATCTCCTCCTCGGTGTCGCGGGCCACGACGAACGCCGGCGCCGTGATCTCGAAGCCCTCGCGGGTCCGCCCGGCCCGCTCGAAGCCCTTCTCGAGCGCCGGCAGCGTCGCCTCGCGCAGGTAGCGCTCGGTCGAGAAGCCGTGGACGAGGATGCCGTCGGCCACCTCGCCGGCGGTCTGCGTCATGAGCGGGCCCACCGCCGCGACCATCGCCTTCGGATTGCCGTGCGGGTTCGGCCCGGGATTGAAGAACGGCGACATCAGCGTGTGGGTGTAGAAGTCGCCCTGGAAATCGAGCCGCTCGCCCGTCCCCCAGGTCTTCCAGATTGCCCGGATCGCGAGCACGAACTCGCGCATCCGCGCCGCCGGCTTCGACCACGGCATCGAGTAGCGCTTGGTGATGTGCGGCTTGATCTGCGAGCCGAGGCCCAGGATGAACCGCCCGCCCGAGAGCGCCTGGACGTCATTTGCCTGAAGCGCGACCGTCATCGGGTTGCGCGCGAACGCGACCGCGATGCCCGTGCCGATCTCGAGGCTCGTCGTGCGCTCGGCCGCGACCCCGCAGGCGAGGAACGGGTCGATCTGCGTCTCCACCGCGAACCAGCCGTCGTAGCCGTCGGCCTCGGCCTGCTTCGCGGCGTTGGCCGCCTCGTCCACGGTGGGGGCGTAGCCGCCCGCGTCGACCTTCATGGGGCGGGACGGTATTCGAGCGCTGTGTGACGTGCGTCCGCTTCGGCCGGTTCGGCCTTGACGACTACATCGATTCATGTAACGCTTATGCCTGCCGCATGACCCTCACCCTGGATCGCGAAACGGAGACGGCAGAGGCCCCAAGCCCCCTGGTTGGCCAGGCGCCGCCCTCACCCGCCGGGCGCCTCGACTCGTTCGAGGACGTCGCGAGCCTGCCCGAGCCGCCGCTCGTCCCGCTGCCGCGCTGGGCCAGGTCCTGCGCTTCAACCAGCGCCAGATCGAGTTCGTATTCCGGTCCCGCCGCGAGCTCGGCGACGTCTTCCGGATGAGCGGGATCGTGCCCGGCCACCCGATCGTCACGAGTCACCCGGACCACGTCAAGTCGCTCTTCAAGGCCAAGCCCGAGGACGCGCCGTCGCTCACCGGCGAGTCGCCGCTGCGCCCCATCGTCGGCCCCAACTCCACGCTGACCGCGCTGGGCGAGCGCCACATGCGCCAGCGCAAGCTGCTCCTGCCGGCGTTCCACGGCGAGGCCGTCGCCCGCTATGCCCAGATGATCTCCGAGGCTGCCGAGCGCGAGATCGAAAGCTGGCCCGTCGGCCGCCCGTTCGCCCTCGCGCCGCGGATGCAGGCCATCACGCTCGACGTGATCATGTCCGGGATCTTCGGGATCAAGGGCAAGCCCCCCCCGGCACGCCCGAGCACGGCGTGCGCATGGCGACCCGGGGCCTGGTGCAGGCGTCGACCTGGCCGCTGGCCCAGGTCGCGGAGCTGATGAACATCGGCCGCGACGAGCCGACGGGTCTCACCAAGGCCGGTCTCGTGCTGCTCGACAAGCCCACCTACGCCGTGATCGCCAAGCGCCGCCGCGCAACCGACCTCGACGAGCGCACCGACATCCTCTCGATGCTTCTCCAGGCGCGGACCGAGGACGGCGAGGCGCTGACCGACCGCGAGCTTCGCGACGAGCTGCTCACCCTGGTCCTCGCCGGTCACGAGACGACGGCCAACTCCCTCGCCTGGACCTGGGAGCGCCTGGTGCGGACCCCCGACGCCTACGACCGCCTGCGGGAGGCCGTGCGCGCCGGCGAGGAGTCCGACGAGAACGTGGAGTACGCGATCAACGAGGGCATGCGCTCACGCCCGGTCATCCCGATGATCGGGCGCCGCGTGACCGTGCCGTGGCGCCTCGGCGAGATCATGGTCCCCGCCGACACGCCGATCGCGATGAGCATCCTGCTCCTCCACCACCGCGAGGACGT
>CAVUAD010000003.1:0-38501 GCA_963739355.1 uncultured Actinomycetes bacterium
CGTCCGAGATCAAGGCCCTCCTGGCGCACCCATCGGTGACGCCGGAGGTGAACGAGGCCGAGCTGTGCGCCTATCTAACCCATCTCGTGGTGCCCGCCCCGGCAACACTCTTTCGAGGCATCTCGAAGCTCCCGCCGGGATGCGTGGCGACCTTCTCCTCCCGCGGTCTGCGCGACCTGCGCTCCTACACGGAGCCGCGGGCCCGCACGTGGAGCACCAGCAGCGCCGGCGATCCAGCGGGAGAGGTACGCCGGCTGCTCGAGCGCTCGATCGACGCGCGGCTCATGAGCGACGTGCCGGTCGGCGTGCTGCTGAGCGGCGGGCTCGACTCCACCACGCTGGTGGCGCTGCTTCGGGAGCGCGCCGAGGGCATGGCGACCTTCTCGGTCGGCTTCGACTCCGAGCCCGATCGCGACGAGCGGGCCGAGGCGCGCCGCGTCGCGCTCGAGTTCGGCACCGACCATCACGAGATCGCGTTATCCGAGACGGCGGCGCTCGAGTTCCTGCCGAAATTGGTCCACCACCAGGACGAGCCGCTTGGGGACCCGGTGTGCATACCGCTGCATTTCGTTTGCGCGGAAGCCGGCGAGGCCGGCGTCAAGGTCTTGCTGGCCGGCGAGGGTGCCGACGAGCTCTTCTGGGGCTACCCCAGCTACATGAAGACGATGGCGCGCTGGCGGGAGATCCAGGCGCTCCTGCGCCTGCCGTCCCCGATCAGGCAACTCATCCCGCACCTCATCCCGGGTTCGCGACGCGGCTATAGGCGGGAAGCGGCCGAGGGAGTCGCCCGCGGCAGGCTTTTCCCCATGCATCTGCCGACGGGCCTCCCGCGCACGCAGCGCGAACTGTTGCTGCGAAAGACCTGTGGCGAAGGCTGGTCCGCGTCTGCGCCGGGGACACACGAGGACCGGCTCACCCAGCTCGCGTTCGACACCCAGGAGTACGAATTCGGTGTCCGCCTGCCGGAGCTGCTCTTGATGCGAATCGACCGCTTCTCGATGTCGAGCGGCGTGGAGGCACGAGTCCCGTTTCTCGATCCGAGCCTCGTCGACTTCGCGTACCGGCTGCCGGTCAGCGAGAAGCTCGCCAACGGGACGGGGAAGGTTGTGCTGCGCAGGGCCGTTGAAGACGTGGTCCCCGGCTGGGTGCTCAGGCGATCGAAGCGCGGGTTCGGCGCCCCGGTGGCCTCCTGGCTGCAGGCTCGCTTCGGAGCGGCACTTGAGGAGCTGGTGGCCGACCCCGAGCTCGGCCGCTACCTCGATCCGGCGGAGGTTCGCCGCCTGGTCGGGTCCCGCCACCTCGGCGCCTGGTCGATCCTCAACTTCGCCCTCTGGCACCGCTACTGGATCCGCGGCGAGTCGCTCGATCCGCTGCTCGAGCGAGCCGCGGCGAGCGCCGCGTGATGAGGAATACTCGGACAATGCCCTCGACCCCCACCGCGAAGGAAGCCGCGATCGAGCAGTGGACCGCGGACCCCTGCGGATCCGGGCACCTTGCAGGCGAGCCCGGATCCAGGGAGTACATGCGAAGCCTGATGACGATGCGCCAGGAGTACGCACCGTGGATGGCCCGTGAGCTCGACTACGCGGGCGCCGACGGTTTGGACGTGCTGGACGTCGGCTGCGGGCAGGGGATCGACGTGGCCCGCTATGCCGCCGCCGGCGCTCGCGTGACGGGCGTCGACCTCACCCCCGCCACGTCGAGCTCACGACGAGCCACCTGGACGCACTGGGGCTGGACGCCACCGTGCAGGTCGAGGACGCGGAGCGCCTCAGCCTGGCCGACGAGAGCTTCGACCGTGCATCGTCGAACGGGGTTCTCCACCACACGCCCGACATGCCCGCCGCGCTCGCAGAGATCCAGCGCGTCCTCCGGCCCGGAGGGAGGGCGACGATCATCGTGTACAACCGCAATTCCTTCCACTACTGGCTACAGCAGGTGCCAAAGGGCATCGTCACCGGGGCAATCGTCCGCGAGCGCGGCATGGACGGCGTGCTCTCGGACGTCGTCGAGTACTCGAGCATCGGCGCCCGGCCGCTGGTGCGGGTTTACACCAAGCGGCAGCTCGCCTCGATGATGGAGACGGCTGGCTTCGAGGGCGTCGTCGTGCGCTCCCGTCACTTCCGCGCAGCCGACACGATGCCGACACGACTGCTCGAGCCCCATTGGAGCCGCGTGCGGGATCAGGGGACGCTGGAGCGGCTTGGCAGGCTCGCCGGGTGGTATCTGGTGGCGGCTGGCATCCGGCCCAGGTTCACGAGCTGAGCGGCGAGGCGCTGCGAAGCCGTACCTCCGTCCGCGTGGCGAAACCGGCGCGAGCGACGCTGCGGACCGTCGCGCCGAACCCCTCCCTCCTCGTACGCGAGGCTTCCTATCGTGCCTGGCGACGAGCGCGGCAGGCGCTGTTGCGCCGGGCGTATGTCCGGATCGTCGGGCGGGAGCGGGCTGGTGAGTCCTGGGCAGGCTCGCTCCCCGTCGAGCTGGGGCCCGTGACCGGCGTCCCCGCCGAACTTCGCGAACGCGCCGAGGCGATTCGCCTCGAGGCGGAGGCAGCGCTGCGGCACGAGACGGACCTACTCGGATCCGGCTCGACCGGTCTCGGCGCGCGGATCGACTGGCATCGGGACTTCAAGAGCGGCTACCGCTGGGCCGACCGCTTCTACCTGGACCTCGAGATCACCCGGCTCGACGACCCCAGCGACGCCAAGGTTCCTTGGGACCTGAGCCGGGGCCACCAGCTCCTCGCCCTGGCGCGGGCCGCGCGCCTCTTCGACGACGAGCGCTACGTGGCCGAGCTGGAGCATCAGTGGTCGGCGTGGATCGAGGACAATCCGCCCGGGCGCGGCATCAACTGGGCGAACGCCATGGAGGTCGCGCTGCGGGCGACGAACTGGGCGTGGGTGCTCAGCACGGTGGAGCCCGCGAGCCTCACCGCCGGCCTCCGCGAGCGGATCGTGGAGTCCCTCTACGTCCACGGGCGCCACATCGCATGGAACCTGGAGGGGACGCCCCGGCTGCGCAGCAACCACCATCTCGCTGACTTGCTCGGCTTGCTCGCCCTGGGAGCAGTATTGGACGGCCCGCAGGCGGACCGGTGGTTCGGCCGCGCTCACCGTGGCGTGGAACGCGAGGTGCCCCGGCAGGTGCTGGCGGACGGGATGAGCTTCGAAGCGTCACTTGGCTACCACGGTCTCGTCCTCGAGATGCTCGTCCTGGCGAGCTGGGTTGCGAGGACGCGCGATCGGCCCCTTTCCGCGAGCTGTGTAGAGCGCCTGCGGCTGATGGCAGAGGCGAGCCTTGCCGTGCGCCTTCCGAATGGCCGCGCGCCGATGTTTGGCGACGGCGACAGCGGCCGAGTGCTTCCCACCGACTCCACTCGCGAGCCAACCCACGACAGCGCCCTGGCGCTCGCCGCGGCGGAGCTCGGCACCCCGTTGCCGGAGGGGGCGCTCGGCGACGACGCCGCGTGGACCTTCGGGGTCGCCGCCTGGAAGGCCGCGCGGTCAACGCCGGACGCGCCTCACGAACCGCTCGCCGCGTTCCCCGAAGGGGGAGTCTGGGTAATGCGAGGCGGAGGCACCCACCTCGCGGTCCGCTGCGGGACCGTGGGCCAGAACGGAAACGGCGGGCACGCGCACAACGACGCCCTCTCCTTCGAGCTCTCGCGGGGCCATCATCCCTTCGTGGTGGATTCCGGCACCTACGTCTACACGTCGGACCCCGCCGCACGCGACGCGTTCCGGTCCACCGCGGCCCACAACGGAGTCGTGGTCGAGGGCGAGGAGATCAACCCGCTGCCCGAGGGCAGCCCCTTCCGCCTGCCGCAGGTCGCGACGCCCATCGTGAGTGCGTGCAGGGACGAAGGTAAGCTGCTGCGCCTGACGGTGGGACACGACGGTTACCGGCGCCTGCCAGTACGAGTCGTGCACAACCGCGAGTTCGTGCTGACGAAGTCAACCGGGGCCGTGGAGATCGAGGACCGGCTGGACGGTACGAGCGGCTTCGAGGCGGTGGCGCACCTCCACATCTCGCCGGGGACTCGAGTCGAGCGAACCTCCCCCTTTGAGTTCCTGCTCACCGCGGGCCCTGAGGCCGTCGAGGTCACCTTCGCGGGAGACGTCGAGTCGGTCGAGCGGGACGAGGGCTGGGTCTCGGCCGCGTTCGGGACCCGCGAGCGGGCGCCATTGCTGCGGGCCCGCCTGCGAGCCGAGACGAGATGCCGGATGCAGTGCCGGCTGACCGCGCGGGCGCTCGGATGATGACCGGGCGGCGCTACGACGTCTGCATGGCGGTCGTCTCTGACCTGACCTACGACGCGCGGGTCTGGAAGGAGGCGCGGAGCCTCGCCCGCGTGGGGCGAACGGTCCGGCTGATCGGCATGGAGTACGACATCGCCGAGCCGCGCGAACGCCAGGTCGACGGGATCGACGTCCACACGGTTCCCTTCGGCTCCCGGTCGCGAGTGGGTGTCATCAACCGGGCGGCGAGCGTGCTGCGCCTCTGGCGCGAGGTAACTCGGACCCGGGCTGCCGTGTTCCACTGTCACAACATCCACCCCGCGCCGGCGACCGTCGTCGCCGTGCGGCGCTCGCGAGCCGCGCTCGTCTACGACGCGCACGAGCTCTACGGCTCCGTGCGCAGTCGCACTCGCCCGACGAGCTGGCTGGGTGCCGGGCTGAGCCGTCTTGCGGAGCGGCGGATGACGAGAAGTGCGCACGCCGTCATCACGACGAACGCTTCGCGGGCCGCGGAGCTCACCCGCCGCCACGGGCGCCCGGACGTCGCGATCCTCGCCAACCTGCCGGAGGCGGTGCCGGAGCTCCGGCCGTTCGATCCGGGCTTTCCCGCGGGCCGGCGCATCCTGCTCTACCAGGGCGGCATCTACGCCTCTGCCCGGGCGTTTCGGGAGACAATCGCGGCGCTTCGGCTGATCCCCGACTTCGACCTCGTGATCCTCGGCTTCGGGCGGGAATCGGAGATCGAGGCCGTGCATCGCATGGCGCGGGAGGAGCGCCTGGAGGAGCGGGTCCACATCCTGCCCCCGCTCCCCTTCGATCAGCTCGTCCACAGTGCGGCCAAGGCCGACGTCGGGCTCGTGCCGCTGAAGCCGATCTCGCTGAACTCGTGGCTTGGCGACACCAACAAGCTCTTCGAGTACCTGATGGCGGGGCTGCCGGTTGTCGGCAGCGACTTCCCGGAGATTCGCACCGTCCTCGCGCAGGGCGAGCCCCGATTGGGCGAGGTCTTCGACCCCGAGTCGCCCCAGTCGATCGCGACCGCCGTCGGCGCGGTCACGGACAACTTGCTCGATGCGCGACGCCGGGAGTGCAGGCGCCTTGCCCTGGAGCGGTTCAACTGGGAGTCGCAGGCGAACGTGCTGCTGGAGGTCCACCGGGGGGCCGCTCAAGCGGCGGCTTCCGGGAGCCGCCGCAGGGAGCGGCGGTAGCCCACGATGTGGGCCCCCAGGTTCGCGACGAGCGCGATCACGCTCGCCCAGGCCGCGCCCAGCCCGCCGAACGGCGGGATCAGTGCGAAGTTGGCGATGAGGTTGGTTGCCGTGAGTACAAGCCCAGCGTCTCTCAGCGCCTTCCCCTGCGCCTGGGCCATGAGGTACTGGTTGTAGACCTGAGTCACGCCCCGAAGTGCGGCGGCCGCCGCGAGCGGCCCGATGTACGTCACCGCCCCCTTGAAGTCGCTACCGAAGAGCACCGGGACGAGCCACCCGCCGACCGCGAACAGGGATGCGGCCGCGAGGAGACTGACCGCCCAGGCGATCTGGAGCCACCGCCCGGGGATCCGACGCGTCGTCGCCATCCGCGGGAAGGCCGCCGTCGCAAACGCGACCGCCGGGACGCTCACCGCAGAGCACAGCGCTCCAGCCAACGAATAGAAGCCAACGGTGGGCGCGTCGCTGTATATGCCCAGCATCAGGACGTCCATGTTGTAGGTGCCGATGCTCGTGATGCGTCCGACGTAAATCTGAGCCCCGTATGTGCGCGCATCTTTGACGAGCCAGCGAACGTGATCGCGAGCCCGACCGAATAGAGGTCGCAACCACCAGCAAAGGAGCGCCCACCCGAGAGACATGGTGGCCCCCCGAATCGCCAGGGCCGAGCCAGCCGTTATGGAGGTCCCCGAAGCAACGAGGATTCCCAAGACGAAGACCAAGCTGCCTTGACCGATCACCCGGGTGATCGAGAAGAGGTGCAGCCGGTGTGTTCCCTGTGCGAGCTGGAGTCCGATCAGTGCGAAGGGAAAGCTGGCGGAGAAGATGGCCGCGTCACGCAGCGGGGTCGCCGCATTGAAGCTGACGAAGTCGTTGACCACGAACGACGCTCCGAAAACGACGGTCGTGAAGGCGACACCGATAGGAACGAAGAGGACCAGTGCCGCACCCACGATCTGGCGACGTTCCGTTCCTTGGGCCCGGGCCGCAAGCCGCGCTGCCGGCGTGAAAAGACCAAACTCGAAGAAGAGGCTGACGAAGAGCAGAAACGAGGCGGCAAAGCCGTACACGCCGTAGTTGGCGACGGAGATGGCGCGCGTGAGGAGGCCTTGGGCGATGATTGCCAGGAGCCCGGAGCCGCCGAGCGAGAGCGCGTAAAAGCTCGCCTGTGCCGCGATCCGTCGCTGGCCCGCTAGGGCCCTGAACCTGTCCCCCCTCGGGAATGTCAATCGGACGATCCGAGGGCCGCGAGGACGCTGTCGGTTCGCTGGCGCCACGTGTGGCTTCGCTCAACCTCCGCGCGTGCCGCGGTTGCAAGCGCCTCGCCGGCATCCGCAGAATCCAGCACCTCGCCGATCGCCTGGGCGAGTTGGCCGGCATCACCGGGCGCAACGAGTCGCGCGGTCCGGCCGTCCTCGAGCACCTCCGCGATCTGCCCGAGCCTGCTGGCAACGATCGGACGTCCGAGTGTCATGAACTCGAAGAGCTTCGTGGGAGACCCGAAGAAGGGTTGTCCGTCCTCGAGGGGCACGTTGGGCATCGCGAGAATGTCGCACCGAGAAAGTGCATGAACGGCGTCTTGGTGCGGTAGTTGCCCTGCCCACACGACTCGACCTGCGACTCCGAGCTTCGCGGACAAGTCCTCACAAGCCGTCCGTTCAACACCGTCTCCGATCATCAGGACCCGAACCTGTTCCGGAAGTCCCGTCAGCGCCCGGAGCAACACGTCGGCTCCGTGCCAGCGGCCGAAGGACCCAACCCATCCGATCAACGGGCCATCCAGGTGGGGCACCTGGCCCGCGGCGACCGCCCGGTCGAGTGCATCAATGTCGGCGGCGTTGGGAACAGTGATGACGTTTGCGGCTGGCGCGCCGGCCTCCAGCGCCATTGCGCGGGCTGCGGTTGAGGCGGCAGCGATCACGCTCGCGCGCGCTGCGACGTAGCGTTCGGCCATCAGCAAGGTCGACCGGAAGGGCGCCCGGATCCATCCGGGGGAGCGGGACCAATGCTCCTGAGTCCATGCCTGCGAAGAGTTCCACTCCAGGACAAGAGGGAGCTTCAGCGACCTGGCCACATCGACGCCCGCCGTCAGGAAGCGCTCGTGCCGCTGGTACACGAAGGACGCGTTGACGTCCTTCGCGACCGAAGTCACGGTACGCCTCACCGCCGGGTTCACACAGATCGCCTCCAATGGCCGGAGCGCCCTTCGTCCAGCTGGCTGCGGCGGCAGCTGCTCAAACACATCCACCTTGTCCTCGATCTGAGGAGGCATCGGAACCGATGAAACAAGTCCGATCCGCAGCCCATTCGCTCGGAATCCGGCGAGAACACCGCTCATATGCGTGACGGAGCCTCCGACCGGGGACTCAGGGCTGCCAATTCGAATGGCGACGAGCCCCGTCGGCGGGCCCATCAGCCGACGTCTGTCGGGCCCCGCCCACCTTCGTCGTAGGCTGAGTGCTGCAAGGTTCGACAGGGCGCTGCCAAAGCCAGCCATCACCTCTGCCGGGATCATCGCCGCAGCTCGCAAAATGTCTTTTCGAGTCCACGTCGTCGTGCCACTCGACTCGTCGATCAGCAAGACCTCTTGCGTCCCGGCGAGGGCCAAGGACCCGATGTAGAGTTGTGGCAGAGGCTGCCTGCGCCAATCTTGGGTGTGCAGACAAACGTTGTCGGCCGATGCATCGCGTAGGGCACGGCCACGGGAGATGGCAAGGTCTTGACGGTCAACGATCTCGACGTCACTCAGCCCGGCTTCGGCCGCAAGGCGTTCCGCCGCACCTCTGGATACGCCAGCGATGAGTAGCCACCCCGCGCGACGGCCCTGGGAACGAGCGCGAACCGAGTCCTCAAGCGGTGCCTCGCCTTCCAATCCCATCGTGAGAACGCATGACTCTAGCGGCACGGGTGCGGGAGGACGCTGATGCGTCGAACCCTGGGCACCGATTTCGAAACGCTCGGTCTGAGTCGAGGCGCCGTCAGCGTGGAGGGACGGTCCTCCGTCGTCACAATTGATTTCGAGGCTTTCACCCCGGAGACCGCCCCGGCTTGGATCGAGGCTCTGGATGCATGGACGGACATGGCTCGCGCCTCTGGTCTCAAGTCGTGTCTCTTCGTTTCTGTCGAAGACACCGCCGCCCTCCGCGTCAACGCGCCGAGGGCCTACGCCAATCTTTGTGATGGGCTCCAGGCCTTGACAGCTGCAGGCGGAGAGCTCCATCCCCACAACCACTGCGTGTTCGACGCAGTGACCGCAGAGAAGCTCTCGAGTTGGACGGGCTGGCCTCAACAGGCCCCCGGGTACCGTCGCAGGACGAGCATGTACTACGACACGGTCTACCGGCATGGACTGGCATGGTCGGACTGGCTTGAGGCCGTACTAGATGCATACCGCCAACTGCTTGAGGACGCTGCCATCGATCCACCACCGCGGATCGCCTTCCGTGCCGGCGGCTGGGACTACGGCTCCACTCGAGAAGATGCCGAGGACTACCTTGCGAGTCTCTCCAACGCCGGAATTGCGATCGACAGCAGCGCGACTGCGGGCAGGTACGGCGGCCCCGAGTGGAGAATTGGTGACCGTTTTGGTGCCAACCTCTACCACTTGACGCCCCGGCTGATCGAGGTTGCACCTTGCTGGTCCCTGAACGTAGGGGGCTCCAGGCCATTTCGCTCCTCGCTTGGGTCATTTGCGCGACTTGCCCGAGCGGTCGATATATGGCGCCAACGCCAGCGGGCCGGGGTATTCGTCACCGTCTTGCATTTCGACCATCTCGTCCTTCGAGGCATCCCCTGGGTCGGCCGGGTCGCACGAACCCTAAGCGTGCTCGAGCGGAGCCTGAAGCTTCAGAACGAAACATTCAGCTCTCTCGAGCTCTCCTGAGGTGGCCCGTGCTGACTCGCTGAGCCGGGCGAAGGGTGCGCTGGGTCGACCCTCGCTACGAGTCGCAGCGGGGGCATACGCCGTGACTCGGATCTCGCAAAGCGGCGAACAGATCAACTCGGTCGTGCGCCGGGCACGACCGGACCGTTGGGAGCGCGCGTACGACGCCGGATGTGGGGCGGGCTTCGACTCATGGGCCCTTGGGAATCACTTCGATCATGTAATCGCCGTGGACACCAGTCGTCGCCAGATCACGCGGGCCCGACTCATTGCGCGCGCAAGTGGAGTCCCTCGGGTTCAATTTGTACGCGGGGACGCGGGCGAACTGCGGTTTTCTGACCCCTTCGATTTCGTGTACTCAAACCTGGTGTCGCACAACGCCAGCCGGCGGGTTGACTTTCTCAGTCGATTGGCTACGTCTGCGCGCCCCGGCGGGATCCTGTTCGTGGCCGAGGCATGCGAGGGATACGCGCCAATGGAGCTCCAGCGGGCAATCGCGGATCGCAACCGGCTAGTCGTCGCTCACCGGCTGGCCCAAGCGATCCGAGGGCTCGTCGGTCGCGAGGGCTTCAGGTTCTACCTCTCCGGCACATCGAGGGAGCCGATCGAGCGCGCCGGCCACACGATAGAAGCCGTGGAGGTCGAGCGATGGAAGGGATTGGTGACGGTCGAGCGAGTCTGGGCCAGGCGGACGGAGGAACGCTCGGGTGACCCGACCCGGCCTGGGGACTACCCGAGCATCCCAGCCGAGCTCGACGCGGTCCGAGCACCGGCTCGCCGATATCTGGAGCAATGGCAGTCGGGCGCTGGGATTGAGTCTGCTCCCGAACCATCCACAAATCCGCTGGCACCGCTACTCCTCCTCCTCCCGATGGCAGAAGCCCTCAACCTGAGGTTCGAGGATCCCTTCTCCGCACTCAGACTCCGTCTCGTCGCCTCGAAGCCCGCCGACTGGGATCGGATCGACGAACTCAACGGGTTGATGCTGGCACGCCTCGATGGTCTCCAAACGGGTATTCATTCCTAATCAAGTTCATCGCGAACATCTGCGGGGTCTTCGTCCATCTGGATAACGGCTGGCAGCACTTCAGGCGGCGGGTCGCTAGAACCTATTACCGCTCGAGGTTCGAGTCCTGCGGACCGAATTGCCGATGGGATCCCCTCACCTCCCAGATTCGGTACGACGCCATCAGTCTCGGCGCGAATGTCTTCATTGGCCCGAACGCGGTCATCGGCCGCGCCAAGATCGGCAATGACGTGATGTTCGGCCCTGGCGTCCACCTCAGGAATGGGAATCACACGTTCGAGACTCCGGGGCGAACGATCCAAGGCCAGGACGACCCGATTGACGACCATCCAGCGGTCGTTATCGGCGACGACGTCTGGATTGGTCAGGAGGCCACAGTCCTCCCGAAGGCTTCGCTCGGGGAAGGCTCGGTCATCGGTTCTCGAACAGTCGTCAACCGCGCAGTTCCGCCGTACGTGATTGTCGTGGGCGATCCGTGCAGAATCGTCCGACTCCGCTTCTCGGATGAGGAGTTGCGCCACCACCTCGATCTCCGGGGGCGCAATCCTGGCGATATCGAGCGACTCGTCAACGTGCGGCAAGCGATGATGGACGACTGGGAGAAGTGACGCCCGGCACGGGCGGCTCAGGCGTCCTTACCGTGAGCCGGTCGAACCGACCGGCAGCAGCGCCGATCAGCAAAGCCAGCATCGAGTTCGACGGCCCGTAGGGCAGCATCGTCAGGGTCAGCGACATGATCAGATAGCCGATACCGCCGCCGATCAACGCCGCCGCGAGAACCTTGTCGGCAGCCCTTCGCGCCGTCCGCCGGTAGCGGCGGCAGAGCCACCAGACCGCGACAGTCAGCGCCAAGAACGGCAGGAACCCGACGGCTCCCTGCTCCGCCAAGAGACCGAGGTAGGAGTTGTGAGGCTGCCGCAACGCCGCGACTCCCCCAACGGTGACCGCATCCCGCTGGCTGGTGTGCTTCGTGAAGTTGTTGACGCCGACGCCGATCACGGGCGCGCGGGTCCAGACCTTCACGTCCTGTTCGTACGTCGCGACACGACCCACAACGTTGTTCGAGTTGCTGAGCCGCGTGGTAACGGCGTGGCTATTCGCGAGGAGGACAACCGCGACCGCGGCCAGCGCCGCGGTGCCGGCGACAGCCACCGCCGGCCGCCGTACGCGGCCGGCGACGCCGGCAAGTTTGCCCGGCCGAATCGGCCCGAAGACGACCGCAATCACCCCGATCAGAATCGCGCCGATCCAGGCGGCACGGAAGTATGTGATTCCGACGCCGACCAGATCGAGGACGAGGGCAGCGAGCCCAACCGGAAGGTCCCAGCGCCCCGTCCGTAGTTGAATCCACGCGATCGTCGCTGCGACGCAAGAAAGCAAGGCGGCCGCAAGCACCTCCGGGTCCGGGTAGGGACCTGATACCCGGATGAGACCGATCGCAGAGTCGTAGAATGGCGTACCGCCGCTTCGAGTTGCCAGCTCGAAGCTAAGAACACGCTCGCCGATCGCGATCAGGGCCAGCAGCGCGCCCGCGAGTGTCATCGCGCCGAGCAGACGCCAGACGTCGCGGCGACTCCGCACCGCGTCGCGCGCCAAGAAGATCAGCGCGATTGGCAAGAGGATGGCGTCAACCCAGGTCTTGGCGTCCGACAGAGCCGGCGTGCCGCCCGGGGATGCCGCCGCGCGTAATCCGTAGGTCGCCACAAAAATCAGGGCGACGATCGCAAGCGGCCGGGTGCTGCGCGGGGCCCGTTTCTCGTCGCAAAGGATCCGAGTGACGAGCGCGAGGGCGAGGGCGCTGATCCAGACGCGATCGAATGTGAACAGCGCAAAGCTGTGGTTGGTCCGGACGAAGGGGTAAGCGACCGCGTTCAGCGGCGCCCATAGGATCAGCCCCCAGTAGGCGAGCCGGGGGTGCGCCACGAACAGGCTAACCAGAGCGAGGCCCGCGAGCAGACCCGCGTATACACCCGCCCAGCGCAGGCCGCCGGCCGCCGCGACACCAGCGCCGATCAGGACCAAGACGCTGAGGGCTGCGGCCCAGGCAAGCTTCTCGCCCGTGCTCCGGGGTAATGCGGGGCGGTTCAGATTTACTCCGAGGCCACGAGTGCCTTACGTCTTGTCATCCGGCGCATCGATCAGGACGGTTGTCGTTCGAGCGGAGGGCAAGGTAGTTCACTTGACGCATCGCACGCCGCACCGGCTTGGAGCATCAGTCACGTGGATCTGGCGTCTAAACGCCGACCGAAAGGCGGTGGAGAGCTCGGCGGAGTAAGTCTTGGAGACATGCCCGCTGTCCGCAGCAACAATCGTGTGGCCCACGACCATCGGACACTGGCTTCGAAAGCAGAACCATCCCTGTGTTTGGATGAACCCCGCGCCAGACTCCCGCGCAACTTGCTTGACCCGCGCGCCTGCATTCAGCTGGTACGGGGTCAGCCGAGTGGTGCAGGTCCGTAGAGTCGCTCCAGATGTGAGGAGACAATCGACAGGCTCTTCGTCCTGTCCAGGGATATCGCCGATCACGATGACGCGGCGCGAAGAGTTCTCGACCCTTCGCACAAGCCCGCCGATGGCGGACGCGATCGTCACGTTTCCCTCAGCTGTGTCCGTGTGCTCGTCGTAGTTGCCCGCCACGAGAGTCACGGCGGGATGTAACTGTCTGATCCGGCGGACAGCCCAGCGATACCAAGCCTGGCAGGAAGAATCCTGGTCCTCGGTCGCCCAGTCGAAGGGAGTACATGACGACTTACTAAGCGGCGCAACGGTCCAGCCGTCCCGCCTGGCGACGCTCAGGACGTCCGGCATCCACATCTGAGATTTCGAGTCTCCGACGACCGCCAACAACGGGCCGTTGCCCGACGTCCCGAGGTGGCAGATGCGACTCGCGGACTCGTCGTCAGCCGGCGCGCAGCCGTCCGGATAGGAGTAATGGTCATCCAGGAGGGCGCTCACCGGAGGGCTGAGCGTGGCTGGAATCGCCTTCCCGTGGTCCGCGGCGCGTACCGCACGTCGAACGGCGGACAGCGCCTGCGATCTGCCGGTTGCAGCGGAGCCGTCAAGTCGTCCCAGGCTGCGCGGATTCGCCGGCTCCGCACCCGCCATCAGTTCCGCCGCGGTCGCGTTGATGCGGTCCAGGTAGTGACCCGCAACCGCGACAGCGAGAACCAGAAGGACCGGCCATAGGGCTAGACCGGTAGCCGTCGGCCCAAGTTGCAGGCGGGGGATGCCCATGCCCTCCGGACGGCGGCTTCGGTAGGACCGCAATCCCGCCCTCGTCCCCAGGGAGGCAAGGAAGGCAAGCAGCGCCACCACAAGTTTCGCAGCAGTCGACAGCTGTGTCCCGAGACCCTCGATGCCGAGAATGCCCACGACCGCGAGTGGCACCGACCAGAAGACCGGGCTCGCCAGCGGAAATCGCCAGGAGGGCCGTCGCATTGGGTCCTCGACAAACTGGTAGCTCACGACCGAAAGGACGAACGCAACGCCCAGGAGGGCGAGATTGTCGAGAACGGACAGGTCGTGACCCTCGTGCTCCGCGACGAGCGTCAGAACGGGCCAATGCCACAAGTAGAAGGCGTATGAGCGGTCACCGACATACCGGAGCGGAGCGGTGTCGAGCAGGCGCCCAGCGGCAAGTCTTTGCCGGGGGGGCGACAGCCCGGACGCAAGCACAAACGCGGCGCCCAACGTCGGTATCAGGGCCACGTAGCCCGGAAACGCCGTCGTCGGCGAAAACTCAACCGCACTGACTGCGATCGCCGCAAGGCCGACCCATCCCACCCATACTGATGCCCCGGTCAGCCGTGTTTTCAAAGCGGGTGCGGCGAGCGCTAGACCGGCTCCAAGCGCAAGTTCCCAGGCTCGACTCAGCGTCGAGAAGTACGCCGTGACGGGGCTGATGTCCGTCTCAGCGATCGACCACGCGAGCGACGCCAAGCCGATCGCGAGGACGCCTACGAACAGGCGCCTGCGGGCGGGATCGGAAGCTCCCCCTTGGGACGCGTACCGACGTCGGAGCGCGGCGCCGAGCAGGATCGCAAGCAGCAGCGGCCACACGATGTAGAACTGCTCCTCCACGGAAAGGGACCAATAGTGCTGGAACGGGGAGGGCGGCTGTGTCAGCGCGAAGTAGTTCGTCCCAACATGGATGAAGTGGATGTTTGCCGTGAAGGTCGCGGCAGAGACGCTGTCGTGGAGGTCTTGACGGGCACGAACGAAATTGACGAGGTGGTAAGCGGCGATGTCCGTAACGATCAGGGTGAGGGTCGCCGCGGGGAGGATCCGCCGTGCCCGCCGCGAGTAGAAGTCCCCGATCCGGACATAGCCCCGCTCCGCTCGTCCACGAAGCAGCAGGCTCGTGATTAGGAACCCGGAGATGACGAAGAACACGTCAACCCCGATGTAGCCACCGCCGAGGAAGCCGACGCCGGCGTGGTTGAGCGCAACGAGTAGGACCGCGACGGCTCGGAGCCCCTGTATGTCACCCCTGCGCCTCGACAATGGACGCCCGATGTTGACCGGTCAGGCTCCTGCGAGGCGCCGGTAGACCCTCGCATGTTCCCGGGCGACGTGGTCCCAGTTGTAGCGCTCCTCGACCAGCCGCCTCGCGCGCTCGCGGAGCCCCGCGGAGGCCTCCTCGTCTGCGAGCAGCTCGGAGATCACCCGTGCGAGGTCCTCGCTGCTGTTTTGCCGGTAGGCGCGCGCCGCATCTCCGACCGCGCTCAGCGTCTCCTCAATGCTGTTGACGATGACGCAGGACCCGAAAGCCAGCGCCTGGAGCAGGGCGGGCGAGGTGCCGTCGCTTCGGAGCGGGTGCACGTAGAGACGGGCGTTGGCAACCAGCTGCCTGTACTCCTCGCCAAAGGCGTAGCCCAGCATCTGCACACGCGGGTCGCGGCCGGCGGCCCGCCGGAGCGCGTCTCCATAGTCGGTCACGAACGGCGAGTCCCCCACGACGACCAGGGGAAGGTCCGTGGAGACCTGCCGGTAGGCGTCGATCAGGACGTCGGGCCCCTTGTCGGGCAGGAGCGCTCCGACGAAGAGGACGTATCCCCGTGGCCGCAGGCCTCGCCGCTCGAGGTGCTCGGTGGAAGCCGGCCGCTTCGGATCTGCTCCATAGGCGATGTACGTCCCGGTCACCCCGAAGCGCTCGCGAAAATACCGGATGGAGGGCAGGTTGTCGATGATCAGCGCGTCCGCCCAGCGCGTCGCGACGTAGGCCGAGAGCCTGAGCATCGCCCGCGCGACCCTCCCCCACTTCGGCCGCCTCCAGTCGGGGCCGTCGATCGTGATCACGACGCGCTTGCGCGACAAGAAGAAGAGCGGCGTGGCCAGGGCGTTGCCCATCCCGTGGAAGTGGACGACATCGGCCGTGTTGCGCAGGAGGATGTGAAGCGAGGCCAGGAGGGTGTGAGAGAGCGTGTCGAAGTTGAGCGAACCCAGGCTCGGGAGGACCACGCGCCGCATGCCCCGGTAGGTCTTGGCATCCGTCGTGCTGTTGCGCCGCCGGCAGTAGACGGTTGTCTCGAAGCCCTGCTCGGCGAGGCGACTTCCGATCTCCTCCACCGCGGTCTCGGAACCGCCCCAGTTGGCGGGAACCCCGCGAATGCCGGAAACGGCGACGCGAACCGGCCGCCGGCGCTCGGCCTCGCTCGCCATCACGTGGCGGACTCGAGCGCCCCAATGACCGCGCGCGCCGAGCGATCCCACGTGAACCGCGCGGTCCGCTCGCGGCCCGCCGCGACCAGGCGATCGCGAAGGGCGGCGTCCGAAGCGACAGCGCGGAGGCCATCCGTCCACGCGCCGACGTCCGTGGCGGGGAGGCGCAGCGCCGCGTCGCCCGCGACCTCGCGCATCACCGGAATGTCAGCGACGAGCGCGGGCGCGCCGCATGCCATGGCCTCGAGCGGCGGCAGCCCGAAGCCCTCATACACCGACGCGTAGAGGAAGGCGGTGGCATGGGCGTACAGGCCGCTGAGCCCGGCGTCATCCACCCGGCCGGTGAACACGATCCGCCCCGTTTCCCGAAGTGGGGCGATCGCGGTGGCGAGCTCGCCCTCCGTGGGCTCGGGGCGGGTGATGACGAGGCGCTCCGAGAGCTCGGGCATGGTTTCGAGCACGCGCGCATAGGCACGCACTACGGTGAGCAGGTTCTTGCGCGGCTGGCTGCTACCGATCGCCAGGAAGTAGGGGAAGTCGAAGGGTCGTTTCGTCTCCGTCTGACTCTGGAACGCCGGATCAATGCCGTGATGAGCCACGGTGATCCTGCGGTTGGGGATGCCGTAGACGGCCTCGATCTCGCCGCGGCTGAACTCCGAGTCGGTCACGACTCCCGCCGAGCGCCGCATGCTTGCCGGAATGGTCAGGTTCATATAGGTGCGCTCGTAGCGCGAGAAGTAGCTCGGAAAGCGAGCGAACGACACGTCGTGGACGACCGTGACCACGGGACACGCGACGAGAGCCGGGCGATTGTAGAGGCAGAGCATGGCGTCGAGCCGGTCGTCGCGCGACGCCTTCGGCAGGCTGAACGCGAGCCTGAGCAGGGGATTCTCGACGGCGAGGGCGCGGACCTCGCACGGCGCCGAGGGCCACGTCTCCCTCGCCGCCGCCGCCGCGTCCACGTAGGCGAACAGCTCGTGATCGCACACCGCGCGCAGGGCGGGGACGAGGTTCTTCATCACCCGCTCGTTGCCGCCGGTCGGCCGGCCGATGACGTGAGCGTCGATGCCGAGGCGAAGCGTCATCGGTTACGTGACCGCGGGCTCGGGTTGGCCGCGCGGCAGCGTCAGCACGGCCAGCGCGATCAGCAGCCAGCTCCAGCCAAGCCAGAACGGGCTCGTGGCCGCGGCCGCGGTCCCATAGATCACGAGCACGCCGAGCGCCCGCGCGCGCCGGCCCGGCGCGAGCGGCCGCAAGCGAGTGGAGGGCCAGGCTCAGGAGGGCGACGGCGACAATGCCACCGTCGTAGAGGACCTGGACCGGCAGGACTGACAGATAACCCGGTTGGCCCGGGTGACGCCGGGTTCCCATGCCGCTGTCCATAGGAATCGGGCCCGAATCCAACCAGCAGGTTCGCTCCGCTGTTCACTCGGCCCAGGTCCGAGAACGCTTTGCGGAGCTCATCGACGCGCCCCTTGCTATTGCCGTTCGCGAAGTGAAGAGATTGTCGACCCCGTCGCGCACGGGATTTCCGCCCCAGGGCAGGAGAGCGACGGCGGCGGCCAGGGCGACGACCGCAACTGCGACCTTTCGGACCACCCTCCTGACGTCCTCTCGCCCGCCGAGCTCCGCCCAGACGAGGATGCCGAGCGGAAGTCCGATCATCACGGCGCGCGTGTTGCTGAACGCGATAGCCGCGGCCGACAGCGGCAGGCCGACGCGCCACGACAGCCAGCGGATCCGCGCGCTCGCCGACGAGATCCCGACGAACGCCCAGACGGCGACCGTGCTGGCGAGCATGTTCGCCTCCCGAGAGACGGCATACACGCCGCCTCCGTGGTCCAGGAGGAAGGTGCTCGGGGTCAGAAGGGCCAGGATGGCGACGGCGGTCGCGAACGCGGCGAGGACGATGCTGGACTTGACCGTGAGGGCCTCGAGCCGCATGACGTCCTCGAACGTGGTGACGAAGAGGACAAGCATCAGCCAGTCGAAGCAGAGCCAGCCGACAATCGCGAGGCTGTCGCTTGGGTTGGGAGCCCAGAGGACCGAGACGATCCCCTCCCAGGCAACGTACGCCGCGAGCAGGAGCGCGGTCCTCTGCATAGCCACGGCCCATACCCGGCGCCACCGTCCCTCGACGAGGAGCGCGCCGAAGAGCAGCACCGCGACGAAGTGCTCCGGGAGGAAGTGGTGCCCCGCGATCGTGGCGCTCCAGTGCTCGAAGAAGACCGCCACCACGAGCAGCGGGGCCAGGTAATACGACGCGGGTCGACTCAAGGCGCGGCGGGCTGGGCGCCCGGAGCGACGACCGTCTCGGGGCATCCGCTCTCCAGCGAGCGAACGGCCGCGAGCGTGGCGAGCGTGCTGATGAGATAGCCCTCGAGCGGCGGGGCCTCGGCCTCGCCTCGAAGAACTGCCGCGAAGAGCCTGTACTGGGCGTCGAAGCCCTTGTCCTGGCGCCGCCCGCCAATGCTCTCGCGCTTCGTGCCCCGCCAGATGGAGCCAGAGGTGAAGTCGTCGAGCTCCCCGTAGGCGCCCGGTGCGCTCGTCTCGAAGCGCTCCTTGCCCGGCCCACGCGGCGCGTCGGCCGCGTAGTTGACGGTGCCGACCGACCCGTCGGCGAAGTCGATGCGAACCGAGAAGTTGTCGCGGGCGGCGAGCGGCATGTCGGGAAGCGAGGCGAACGCGTGCGCGCTGACGGTCACCGGGTCGCCGCCCGCCTGGTCGCAGAGGAAGTCGATGAAGTGGCAGCCCTCGCCGAGGAGGCGCCCGCCGCCGATCGCAGGGTCGTTGGTCCAATGAGTCGCCGGAAGCCGGCCGGCGTTCACCCTGAAGGTCATGAGGCGCGGGCCACCGAGGCGCCGAAGCGCCTCCGCGGCCGGCGCGTGGCGCCGGTTGAAGCCCACGAAGAGCGGGGCCCCACTCCTCCTGGCGGCCTCCTCGACGACGGCCAGGCCCTGGGCGTCGAGCGCCAGCGGCTTCTCCACGTAGACCGCCTTCCCCGCACCGAGGGCGGCGGCCGTGAGCTCGGCGTGGCTGTCGTGCCGCGTCGCGATCGCGATCAGGTCGGCGTCCGAGGCGATCACCTCAGCCGGGTCAGCGTGGGCCGACTGGAACCCAAACCGCTCCCGCGCGCTCTCCGCCGTCAGCCCTGACGCGGATGCCACGCCGGCGAGGTCGAAGCCGGCCCGTTGCAGGCCGGGGACGATCGTCGCCGTCGCGAAGGATCCGGCGCCGATGAGCCCCACCCGCGGGGCTCCGGCCCGTGGCTGCGCTGCTCGCTTCGGCGGTAATGGGCGGGGCGCCTTCTCCTCCCGGGGCTCGTACTCGAGGACGATGCCCACCACCCCGGATCCGGATTGAAGCTCGGCAAAGGCCTTCTCTGCGTCGGCGAAGGCGAAGCGGTGGGTGACCAGCTCGCCCGGAGCGATCTTGCCGTCGGCGACGAGCGCCAGGAAGGCCTCCATGTTGCGCTGCTCCGTCCAGCGCACGTGGCCGATGGGGTAGTCGAGGCCGTGCAGCTCGTAGTCGGGGTCATAGCGGCCGGGGCCGTAGGAGCGCGAGAGCCGCAGGTCGAGCTCCTTCTCGTAGAACGGCCCGCGCGGGAGGTCCATCCGGACGTCGCCGACGATCACGACCGAGGCTCGGTCGCGGGCCAGGGAGGCGGCCAGCGTCGTGGGGTCGCTCGAGTCGCTCGCGGCGCAGACCAGGACGGTGTCGGCGGTGCCCTCCAATCGCGATCCCTCGTCCACGTCTGAGCGCAGCACCGCTTCGGCGCCCGCCTTGCGCGCCAGCTCGAGCAGCTCGGGCTTTAGGTCGACGCCGACCACCCTGCAGCCCGCCGCGCGGGCGATCCGGACGGCCAGCTGGCCGATCAGGCCCAGGCCGACCACGGCGACGGTCGCGCCGACCTGTACGTCGCCGCGGCGAAATCCGTTCATGGCGATCGCGCCCAGGGTGGCGAACGCGGCGTCGGCCGGCTCCACGCCATCCGGCACCGCGGCGCAGAGGAGCGACGGAACCACGTCCAGCTCGGCGTGGGTGGCGAAGCCACCCCCGGCGATCGCGACCTTCGTGCCCGGAGCCAGGCCGCGGACGCCCTCTCCCGCCTCGAGGACCACGCCGGCCGCGCTGTAGCCGAGCGGACCGAGCTCCTCGAGGCGCTGCCTCACCATCGCGATCGTCGAGCGGATTCCCTGCTGGCGCGCGCGGCCGATCACCTGCCGGGCCTGGTCGGGACGGGCGCGCGCCTTGCCGATCAGGCCCTTGCTCGCGGCGTCGAGCGTGGCGCGCTCGGTGCCGGAGCTCACCACCGACGCCTCGACGCGCACCGCGACGGTTCCCGGTCGGACCAGCGGGTCCGGCACCTCCACGAGCTCTAAGCGTCCATCCTTCAGGCGGCGTGCGACCTGGCGCATGGGCGTCAGTCTTCCGCTTTCAGGGGCGCAACGCTGCGGTTCGCGCGACGATGCGCTCCGCGATGCAGCCTGCGCGCTACAGCCCCAGCGACTTCGCGATGATCCCGCGCTGGATCTCGCTGGTGCCGCCGTAGATCGTGCCGACCAGGGCGCGGCGGACGAAGCGCTCCATGTCGTACTCCGACGCGTAGCCGTAGCCGCCCATCATCTGCATGCCCCGTGCCGCTCAACTTCAACGGTCGGGGCGTCCGATCGCTGCCTCGAGCCGCTTCCGCAGCCCGCGGGGGTCGACGGCCGGGAAGCGGTAGAGCTGATCCTCGATCTGCGAGAAGAGCTCCCACAGCCGCTGCGTCTCCACAAGGCCGCTCGAGAGCATTGCCTCGACGTCGGCAAGGTCGAGGTCGAACCCACGCTCGACTCTTCGACAGCGCCTGCGAGTAGTAGTCGAAGTCGTAGACGTCGAGGGCGCCCTCGCGAAACCGAAACCTCGAGCGCTCGCGCCAGCCGGGGAGCGCCGGGAGGAAGTCCACCGGCGAGGCGAGCTCGACGTTCAGGTCGAGCGTCTCCTTGAGCTCGGCGAGTGCGCGCAGAAGCTCATCCGAATCCGGCTCGAGGCGGATGTCGACGTCGACGGTCGAGACTCGCCACCCCTCGAGCACGGCCGTCGCACCGCCGGTCAGGTAGAGCCTCGCGCCTGAGGAGGCCCGCCGCCCGAGCTCCACGGCGAGCCGGCGGATTCGCGCCTCGTCAGCGGCTTCGCGCACGCTCTTTGGCCCGTGCGAAGCTGACCACCCGGCGCGCGATCGCGTTGTAGCGCGAGTGCGCGCCTCCGGGGTCTTCGCGGGCAAGGTGCTCGTAGAGGCGGTGCGCCGCGGGGGTGCTGGTCATCACCGCCGGAACCCTCTCCCCGGCGGCCCGCAACCGCGTTGACGCCATCAGCACCGCATTCGCGTCCGCCGTGTCGCGACCGGCGTCGAGGTCGGCGACTCCCGCGGCCACGATCTCGGCTCCGGGCAGCTGCTCGGACGCTCCAAACCTGGCTTCCACTCGCTCATCGTAGCCTCGGAGATCGACGAGGCCGACCCCTTAGAGCCCCAGGCTCTTCGCGATGATCCCGCGCTGGATCTCGCTGGTGCCGCCGTAGATCGTGCCGACCAGGGCGCGGCGGACGAAGCGCTCCATGTCGTACTCCGACGCGTAGCCGTAGCCGCCCATCATCTGCATGCCCTCGAGGGTGATCCGCTTGGTGACCTCGGTGACGAAGAGCTTCACCATCGAGGCCTCCTTGGGAAGCGTGCGGTCGGGGTCCTCGTCCACCTTCGTCGCGACCCAGTAGGTCATGAGCCGGGCGGCCTCCAGCTCGGTCGCCAGGTCGGCGAGGCGGTGCTGGAGGGCCTGGAAGGTGCCGATCGGCCGGCCGAACTGGCGGCGCTCCTTGACGTAGGCGAGGGCGTCGTCGAAGGCCCGCTGCGCGAGCCCGAGCTGCGTTGCCGCGAGGATCAGCCGCTCGACGTTGAGGCCCGCCATCAGCTGCCCCCACCCCCTGTCGACCTCGCCCAGGACCGCGTCGGCGGGAGCCTCGCAGTCCGTCAGGTAGAGGTGGTTGGTCTCGTGGCCGCCGAGGGTCTCGATCGGCTTCATCTCCATGCCGGGGGCCTCGCGCGGCACCCAGATCATCGTCAGCCCCTCGTGCTTGGACTCGCCCTTGGTGGTGCGGGCGACGATCAGGACGTGGTCGGCGATGTGCGCGTTGGAGCAGAAGACCTTCTGGCCGTTCAGGACGTAGCCGCCGTTGGAGCGCTGCGCGGAGAGCTGCAGCGAGCCGACGTCCGACCCGGCCTCGGGCTCGGTCATCGCGATCGCCTCGACCGCGCCGCCGGCGATGCCGCCGAGGATGTCCGCCTTCTGCTCGGCGCTGCCGAAGCGCTGGGTGGCGCCGGCGACGATCAGGGTCGTCGCGTAGCCGCCGATCGGGGCGAGGCCACGGGAGGTCTCCTCCATGAAGATGCAGGCGTCGACCATGCCGCCGCCGGAGCCGCCGTGCTCCTCGGCAATGGTCACCCCGAGCCAGCCGAGGTCGGCCATCTTGCGGTAGATCTCGAAGGAGTGGTGCTCGGCGTATCCCTCCGTCAGCCGCTCGCGCTGCTCGGCGGTGCCGCACTCGCGGGCGCAGAAGTCGCGGATTGCGGCGGCGAAGTCGCTCTGCTCGTCGGTGAGGGCGAAGTCCACGTCTAGCCGTCCGCGGGCGGGTGGATCACCGTGGGGTCGCTGGGGGTGAGGTGATCGTCGTCGTCGGCGATCTTGACCTCGAGCTCGGTGCCGCCGAGCTTGATGACGTCGCCGTCCTCGAGGCGCGCCTGGGCGACCGGGGTGCCGTTGACGAGCGTGCCGTTGGAGGACTCGAGGTCCTCGACGACGACGGTGGTGCCGTCCACCCGCACCGCCGCATGCTCACGCGAGACCGCCTCGTCGGCGATCATCACGTCGGCGCTCGTGCCGCGCCCGAGGGTGAGCGGCCGGTTGAGACGCGGTGGAGCGCGCCGACGCCGGCGCCCTTGCGAACGAGCAGGTAGTGGGAGGGCATTCGGCGGTTCAGTCTAGGCGCCGCCCGCGAGCGAAGCCCGGAACGAGACTCGAACTCGTGACCCCCTCCTTACCATGGAGGTGCTCTACCAACTGAGCTATCCGGGCGGGGGCCTCACGATAGCTGCGCGCGCTTCGAGCGGCTGCCGAGGCGCTTTCAGTTCGGGCTCGCCGCCAGTCATGCTGACTGTCCCGCTCCCTCTGGGCGATCTTATCCTGGTGTCGTGGCTTCGACGCTGACAGTGATCATTCCCGCCAGGAACGCGTCGGCGACGATCGGGCGAACGCTCGACGCGCTCACGCCGACGGAAGATGGTGTCGAGGTCGTTGTCGTCGACGACGCATCGAGCGACGCGACTGCGGTCGTAGCCGCGGAACACGGCGCACGCGTCGTGAGCCTCGAGCAGCAAGCCGGGCCGGGCCCCGCCCGCAACGCGGGGGTGGCCGCCACCGATGCCGAGTACCTCGCGTTCACCGATGCTGACTGCGAGCCGTCTCGACTCTGGCTCCAGGCGGGGCTTTCGGCGCTCGAGGCCGGAGCCGACCTCGTCACGGGCCCGATCCGCAGCGATCCTCGAGCCGCCTTCGGCCCCTACGACCGGTCTCTCCACTCGGGTCGGCTTCGGCTGTTCGAGAGCGCCAACCTCTTCGTCAGGCGGGCCCTGTTCGAGCAGCTCGGCGGCTTTCGGAACCCCGAGCGGGTCCGGCTGAAGATCGAGCAAGGACATTTCGGCGAGGACGTCGTCTTCGGCTGGCGGGCGGTGCGCTCAGGCGCGCGGGTTCGCCACGCCACGGATGCCTTGGTGCTCCATGCCGTCTCCCCGAGGGGTCCGAGGCGGTACGTAGCCGAGCGGCTGCGGCTACGCCTGTTCCCGCGGCTCGTCGCCGAGGTTCCCGAGCTTCGCCGGGACCTCGTGCTCGGCCTCTTCCTCAGCCCACGCACCGCTCGATTCGACGCGGCCCTCGTCGGCGGGGTGTTGGCGCTGTCACGACGGCGCCCGGGCGTGCTCGTCCTTTGCGCGGCCTACGTGTACTCGGACCTTCGCCTGCCGCGCCCCTGGCGACGGAGCGAGATCAAGCGCGCGGTGACCTTCTCGCTGGCCGACGCCGTGGGCCTGCTTGCGCTCGCCTGGGGAGGAATCACCTCTCGCACACCGGTGCTCTAACCCGAGGCCGCCCGCGTCAGCGCTTCAGTCGCAGCCGCCTGGAGTCGCTCAGCGCCCAGAGGTGGATGCGCGCCCAGCGGCCTGGCGGCTACGCCGGGCACGCGCCCTGCCCCGGAGGCTATCCGGCGGCCCGCTCGAGCTCCTCGGCGACGACCCTGTTGTAGGCGCTCGCGGTGTACCGCTCGGCCGTGGCGCGGCCGCTTGCCACCAGGCGCTCGCGGAGGGCGGAGTCGTCCGCCAGCCGCCGCAGCGCCGCGGCGAGCGCCGGAGCGTCGCCGCCCGGGAAGAGCAGGCAGTTCTCCTCGTCGGCCAGGTACTCGCCCGATCCACCGGTGCCCGTCGCAACGACGGAGCGCATCCGCGCCATCGCCTCCAGCGGCACGAGGCCCCACGGCTCCGCCCACGTGACCGGAAAGAGGACGGCGTCGGAGGAGTCGTAGAAGGTGCCGACGTCGCCCGGACTGACCCGTCCCGCAAGCTCCACACGCTCGCCGAGGCCAAGGCGCGAGATCTGCCCCCGGAGATCCGCGGTGTCTTCGTCGGTGCCGTCGCCGACGATGGTCAGCGTCGCCTCGCCCGGGAGCTGCGCGAGGGCGTCAAGGGCCGTCGCGAGGCCCTTGCGCGGCTCCACGCGGCCCAGGCAGAGGAGCCGCCACCGCCACTCTCCCGCCTCGCGCGCTCCAGCGAGTAGCGAGTCGCGTATGCCCGCGTGGGCGACCGTGTCATCGGCGATCGAGCGGTTCACCGCCCGCGCGCGGGCGCGGACGTGCTCGCTGACGAAGACGAAGCGCACCCCGCGTCCCGACGGGCGGCGGTGCAGGCGCCGCGCCCAGCCGTCGACCTTGGGTCCGTAGATCAGCCAGTCGTCGATGACAAACGCAACCGCGGGCAGCAAGCGACGCGCGACGCGTCCCAGGAGGCTCATCGAGAGGGCGCCCATCCCCCACCAGCCGACGACGTCGGGAGCGAAGTCATCGAGCGCGGCGTCGAGAGCCGCGGCGTTGTGACGCTCGATCCGCCGGCACTCGCGAAGCGAGCGCCGCGGGAACTCACCCTCGCTCCAGTACCAACGCAGCGTGCGGTGGACGTCCGGGTCGAGCTCCGGGCCGGCGCCGGCAGCGCGGTGGTCGGAGCAGAGGACGCGGACATCGTGCCCGCGCGTCCGCAGGTCGCTCATCGCGGAGCGCCAGATGTCCTCGTAGCCGCCTCCGAAGTCGTGGGGCGGGTAGACGTTGCCGATCGCCAGCACGCGCACAGCGGTGATCATGATGGTCGGCGGGGAGTGGTGGTGGCGCTTGGCCGGCCAGGGGCATGTTCGATCACCTAGAGGTAGCCGAGCAGGCGCATCCGCTCCTCGAGGTCGGCCGTTTCGGCCGCCTTCGCGGTACTCATCGCGCCGGCTCGGAACGGCCGCGAGGCGGTCATGGCCGGGTGCGCGAGGGCAGCACGCAGGGCGCTGAGCCGCTCCCGGTCCGCCTCGGGCGCCGAAACGGCTTCCGACGGGGACAGCTCGAGCGGGTCCTTCTCCAGGTCGATCCACAGCTCGCGCTCGCCGTTGACGAGCAGCTTGCGGTTGCCGGACACCGCGCAGGTCAGCGGCGTCGTCAGGAGGCGAACCGCCTCGTCGTCGAACCTCCAGACTCCTCGGAGCACGGACTCGACGCGCGGATCGGTGGGCTCCACCGGCGGGTCGTGCTGGGCGATCCCGATTCCGGCAGGCAACTCATCCGCCGCCCACGGATGCTCGGAGATCCCCGCCGATTCGGCGACGAACCGGGGCAGCCCGGCGAGGCTGGTGGGGACCGCGGACCGAGCCGCCGGCCCGGCGAAGACAAACGGGACCTTGATCAGGCGGTTGTCCAGGGAGAGCCCGTGGGCGATCAGCCCGCCCTCGCCGATGTTCTCGCCGTGGTCGGCGGTGGCGATCACCAGCGTGTCGTCGAGCCGGCCCGCGGCGTCGAGATGCTCGAGCAGCCGCCCCACGCAGGAATCGACGGCGCGGATCGAGGCCGCGTACTGACGGCGCAGCCGATCGCGCGCGGCGTCGGTGAGGGGCAGGTTGCCGGCACAGGTGCGCCAGACGCCGCCGAGGGTGTAGTGGCGCGCAGCGTCCTCCATGGCCAGCACCCGCTCGATGGGGCCGCCGACCGCGAACGGCCGGGGCGCAAGGTACGGGGAGTGCGTCTCGATCAGGTTGACGAAGCAGAAGAACGGCTGCGACGACTCGGCGAGGCGCGGGACGAGCAGCCGCTCGATCTCCGCGGCGCCGTCGTCGGAGCGCGCGCGGAGCGCCTCCTTCCAGCGTGAGAGCCGCGCGCTGAGCGAGCGGCCCTCGAGGCTGACCTGCCGGCCCGAGCGGACGACCTGGAAGTCGTCGACGCCGATCGCGAAACCGCTGTCGGGGGAGACCCAGAGGTTCGCGCTGGCGACCAGCGTCCGATAACCGCTCTTGCCGAGGACGGCCGGGAGCATCCGCTCTGCCACGCTCTCCAGCCCCGCCCGCAGGTCGGCGGGCATCCCGCCGGGGAGGCCGGCGAGCCCCAGAGCCCGCGGCATGAGGCCCGTGAAGATCGACGCGTGCGACGGCGCGGTCCAGCAGCCGGTGGCGTAGACCTCGTCGACGGCCCGCCCGCGGCTCGCCAGCTGTGCGATCGCCGGAGACGAGCCGGGCGCGGCGCCGTAGGGCTCGAAGGCGTCCCGGCGCGCCGCGTCGAGCAGCAGGACGATCACGTTCGGCCGCATGGGGCGGCGAGTCTAGAGGCGGAGTTCCGCGACAGGCCAACGCTAGGGTTCACGGTCCCATCGCGCAACCAACCCCAATCGAGGCGCTGAAGCACAGGGTCGCCGGGCTGATCGTTTCAGCCGGCTACTTTCGCGGTCCGCGACTCGCATCGTGGCTGCGAAAGCGATGGGTGAGAGCGCGGAATCCCCACGCGACGATCGTCTTCGGCGATCACACCTACCTCGGCCCTGGATTCAGCCTCCACATGCCGTTCGGCGGCACCTTCATCACCGGGACCGCTGTGGAATTTCGCCGAAACTTTCGCGCGGAGCTGTCGGACGGCGATTCCGTCATCGAACTGGGCACGAGGTCCGTCTGCACGCACGACGTCCTGATCCAGTGCGGCACCACGATTCGAATCGGCGAGCGCTGCATGCTGGGGCAGTCGACGATCGTGATCGACGGCAACCATCGCTACCGGGATCTCGACCGGCCGATGCTCGAGCAGGGCTACGACTTCCGCCCGATCAACATCGATGACGACGTCACGATCACGAGCAAATGCACGATCATCAACGACATAGGAACCCGGGCTGTGGTTGGGGCCAACTCGGTGGTCACCAAGCCCGTTCCGGCCTACACGGTGGTTGCGGGCGCCCCGGCGAGGCCGATCGACTACTTCGGGCCGCCCGGTTCCGAGCCCGAGGGACTGTCGGCCAAGAGCTCCGAGATCTCCGGCTGAGCGGCGCTTCCGCCGGCGACCGCCTCATCCCAGGCCTCGAGGTAGTGGGGCGCCAGCGCCTGCCTGTAGGCGAGGTCCACGCCCTTCCAGACGCGGCGGCCAAGCCACGGTGTCCGCAGGGGAACGAAGGGCGCGAGGCGGAGGCCGCGTCCGCGTGGCGGCGGGCGCTCGAGTGCCGAGGCGAACGCCGGGTGCCACCAGGGCTCGAGCTCGGGGTGGATCTGCGAGATCTCGTACTCCACTGCGGCCATCCGCCGGACGCGCCGGGCGACCATGTCGAACGACATCGTCCGCAGGTGGTCGACCCGCGCCCGCGGGTTGTAGAGGAGGCGCATGCCGAGCCCGTGCGCGCGGTAGGCGAACTCGGTGTCCTCGCCCAGGTACGGCAGCCGCCGCTCCTCGAAGGCGCCGACGCGCCGGATGAACGAGGCCTTGAGCGAGACGTTGGCGCCGGCGAAGCAAGCCCAGGGCACCTCGCCGCGCTTGAGGTGGGCGAAGCTGAACTGCAGGCCCATGTCCAGCCAGCGCATGAGCGTCGTCACCTCGACCTCGGGCGACCAGCGCACGCGGCCGAGGATCACCGCCTCCTCCTCGGGGTGCCGTTCGTGCCAGGCAAGGTGCTCGGCGACGAGCCGTGGCGCCGGGATCGTGTCGTTGTCCGTGAACAGGACGATCGGAGCCGCCGCGGCCCGCGCGCCCGCGTTGCGGTTGGCCGAGAGACCCTGGATGGGCCCGCGCTCCCTGTGGACCGCAAACGCCCGCTCGCCGATGACGGCGTCCACGGCGGCCGGGTCCGGCTCGGTCGCGTCGGCGACAACGATGACCTCGAACCTGTCCCTCGGCGCCGTCTGAGCCGCGTAGCCGTCGAGGACCCGGCGGAGGCCTTCGTGGTTGCCCAGCGTCGAGATGACGACGCTGAGCTCCGGCCGGCTCATCCGCGTGGCCGTGGGCGTGCCACGGCCACCGCGTGCGGGTCGCCCCGGCGGGCGATGGTGAGGTTGAGCCGCCCGGCGCGCGAGAGCAGGTGCTTGGGCCGGAATGCCGCGAGGTCCTGCCCGGCACCGCGCGGCATGTAGATGCGCCTGGGGCCCGAGGTCAGCTCGAAGCCGCCGGCCTCGATGAGGCGCGCCAGCCCGGCCTGGTTCGGATACCACCACCACGGCCGGCCGCGGCCATCGAGCGTCGCGACGGGCCGGCGGGGGTAGAGCAGCGAGAGCTCCAGGTCGATGCCGTCGACCACCATGAGCGTGCCGGCGCAGACCGAGCGCAGCGCCTCCAGCGCCCGCACCGGATCCCGCAGGTGGACCAGGAGGCTGCCGAGGTAGATGAAGTCGAAGCGCCCGATCTCCTCGGGGTCGAGGTCATAGACGCTGCGCTCCACGCGCTCGACCCGCGAGCCGAGCTCGCGCTTGGCGATCTCGAACCCCTCGCCCTTCCCCTTGCGCCGGCCAATGGCCTCGATCGCCTCCCGCGTGCTGTCCGCGGGCCAGTCCCACTGAAGGGGATCGAGGACGTCGACGGCGACGACCTCCTCCGCCCCACGGCGCTCGAGCTCGAACGCCCAGAAGCCGTCGAACGTGCCGACGTCGAGGCAGCGCTTGCCGGCCAGCGAGGCGGGCAGCGGCAGGCCGTCCACGATCGGCCGGGTGTCGTGCCACCCCGGCGTCTCGAGCCCGGGCGCGAGCTCCATCGTGTGGTACCAGTCGAGCGCCGCGATCTCGTCGGCGAGCTGGTCGCGGCCGGTCCCCATCCGCTCCATTGTTAGCGGAGCTCGATGAGCTCGCGGCGACTTCGAAGCGCGGCCAGGTGGAGGCGAACCCAGCGGCCGTACGTGCCACGCATGCGGGCGCCCGGCTCGGAGCCGGTCAGGGCACGTGCAGACGCGCCGAGCCACCTCACTCCCGCCCCGAACGCGTTGGTGAGCGCGACGACCCACGTGTACGCGGCGCCGCGGCGGCGGGCCAGGAAGCCGTAGGTGGCGCGCTGGGTGTGAGGGTCCACCCAGCTACCGAAGTACTGCGCGGTCGCCGCACCGTGCTCGTGATCGGCCACGGCGCCCGGCTCATAGCGGGTGGTCCAGCCGGCGCGGCGAAGGCGCCAGCCGAGGTCGAGGTCCTCCGCGTACATCCACTGGCGCTCGTCGAACCCGCCCGCCTCGTCCCAGGCGGCGCGGCGAAACAGCAGGAACGCCGCGACGGCCCACGGCACGGGCCGCGCCCGCCCGCTGTCCCAGTGGCCCGGGAGCGCGAGGCGATCGGCCAGGCCCGGGACAAGTCGGTAGGCGCCGGTGGCGAGGACCAGGGACGTGCCGATCTCCGGGAACGCGAAGACGGAGTGCTGGGTTGAGCCGTCGGGCAGGACGAGGCGCGGAGCCAGTGCGCCGGCGCGCGGGTTGCGCTCCCCGCACGCGATCAGCTCCGCGAGTGCTCCCGGGCGCAACGCGACGTCGGCGTTCGCGCAGGCGAGCCACTCCGACGAGGTCTCGGCGGCCACCTGGTTGACCGCGCTCCCGAACCCGGCGTTCTCGGGATTCGCCACCAGCGTCGCCGAGGGGAACTCGTCGCGAACGAGGTCCGCCGAGCCGTCGCTCGAGGCGTTGTCAACCACCCAGACCTCGGCGAGGCCGGCGTCCACGTCGGGCTGCAGCGATCGGAGAGCGCGGGCCAGGAGATCGCGGGTGTTCCACGAGACCACGGCGATCGTCACGGTGGTGGCGCCCACTCGCTGAGACTCTACGGTTCTCGCCCATGGCCCACCAGGTTCAGCTGCGCTTCGACCCCGAGCGCGAGGAGGCGGAGCTTCGCGAGTACCTGGGCGACGCCTACGACCGCAATCTCCTGATGCGAAACGCCGAGCTCCTCGATGAGGAGGTCGTCGAGATCGACGACGAGCAGCGCTTCTACCGCACCTCCAGGGCCTACCTCTACCACCTCACCGCCTTCGCGATGACGACGACGAAGCTCCCCTATCTCGACCTCCTGACCCGCAGCGTCCCGCCCGGGTCGCGCGTGCTCGACTACGGCTGCGGCATCGGCTCCGACGGGCTGATGCTGCTCGAGGCCGGCTACCGGGTCGAGTTCGCCGACTTCGACAACCCGAGCACCGAGTACCTGCGCTGGCGCCTCGAGCGGCGCGGGCTCGAGGCGCCTGTACACGACCTCGACGGCGCGGTCCCGGGTGGCTTTGACGCCGCCTACGCGTTCGACGTCGCCGAGCACGTCGAGGACGCCGCCGCGTTCATGACGAGCTGGAGTCGCGCGCCGCCCTCGTCTGCCGTGAACCTCCTCGATCGGAGCGAGCTGATTCCAGGGATCGTTGTAATCTGGCCACCAGGCCCACCCGCCCATAATGGCAGGCCGTTCTTCGGCGGGCATATCGCCATAAATCATGTCGTCATACGTTGCGAGATCGACTTCGGTAATTTTCAGGTCGAATCCGATCTGATTCATATTCGCCTGGAAGAGTTGCGCCGCGGTCTTGTCGTCCGCCGAACTGGACGTGACCAGATATTCGAAGGAGTCTCCTTCTTTGAAACCGCCGGCAATCAGTAGCTCTTTGGCCTTTGCCAGATCCGTTTCGTAGAGAAACCCGTCTGGATCGTATCCACGCATTGTCGAGGGAATCGGACCCGAGCGAACCATCAGGCCCTTTTCGATCGCGTCGATGTTCTCCTGATAAGGGAAGGCAAAGCACAGACCCTGCCGCGCTTCCACCGTTCTCAGCACCGGAACGTTCAAAATCGCCCAATTGACGCGCATCGATTCGTAGATCTCGACCTGTAAGTTCTCATCCTGCTGGAGGGACTCGACGTCTGAGGGGAGCAAGTTATACGTGGTCGCATCGGCTTCGCCTTGTTCCATCAACTGCCGCCGAGTCGAAGACTCCGGTACGTTGCGAATGAAGACCTCAGTAAAGTGATTCCCTTCCCAGCCGCGATGATAGTCATCGAACTTCTCAAGCGTTATGCCTTCATTGAGGGTGTTCTCGACCAGCCGATAGGGACCGGTGCCAGCGGCATTGAAGCTGAACCATTCGTGCGCAAACGGATCGTCGTCCGTCTTGTTCTCCTCCCAGGCGGTCGGGCTGACCACAAACGGACCGTATGAGGAGGCCATGGCTGCCAGGAAGAGTGGCTGCGGCTTCCCAAGATTGAATCTCACGGTGATATCGTCGACTACTTCGATCTGAGCCTCCGGATCGTCCACAAATCGCGCTATGACCAGGTAGGGACCGCGCTCCATTTGCCGGAAACGAATGAACGACTTCTTGACAGCATCAGCGTTGCATACTGTGCCATCCTGGAACATCGCGTTTGCCGGAAGGGTGAAGGTATAGGTGGAGAGATCTGAGCTGATTTCCCAGGACTCGGCCAGCATCGGCGCGTACTCGAATGTGCTGCTCCCTTTGTACTGAACCAGCATTTCGTAGCAACCAAGGCAAACCATTGAACCCAAGGTTGTGTATGACGAATGGGGATCGATATCGTTGGTCCCACTCTCGAACACGATGGTGAGCGTGCCGGAGTCAATCTCCTGGCCGCCGGTGAGCTGTGACGCCGGGCGCTGGCCCGGGGCAGCGGAAACGACTGCCGGCATTGCGGCTAGCGCTGTCAGTAGCGGCGTGGCAACGCCCAGCTTGAGTCCGGTTTCGATGACTTCGCGACGATCCAGTCGGCCCTTCAGGACATGCTGGAAAAAGGTGGCCTTCTGTTTGTCTGACACGAGAAACTCCTAAGAATGCAGGCTGCCGTCGCAGAGGGCCACCGCAATGGCTTCTCCGTTGGCCAAGCGCCGATACGTCGACGCTTTCGTGTGGAAGTGGGCACGAATATACCGCCGGTCACGATGGCAAACAAGGAAGGAGCTGAAGTCGCCCATCGTTTTGCTTATCCGTTTGGCTCGCCCGCCTTCGGGATGGGGTGGTAACCTCTAAGGTGCAGGAATGCGCCTCGTCGAGGTGATTCCACCGGGACCATTCCGGGGTGTTCGCTGGCCGCATCGAACTCGAAGAAGGAGACAAGGTTCCGTCACCCCTATGGGCTGGACCAAGCAATGAGGAATCGATCGCCCAAAGCGGGTTGGATGCACCCGAATGTCCTGGTTCTGGCCGTGATGCTAACGCTCGCGTTTCCCTTCTTCGTCCAACGCGTCGAAGCTGCCCCGGGAAGCGGAGCGCCTTCGATGGCCAGCGCCTACCAGCTGCCAGACTGGATGAGTTCGGAAACCGCAGCCAGACTGGCAGTCGGTATCGATGTCCTCGTTCCATCCTACGTACCGGCTCCTTTTGATGGCGAGCCCGAGGTACAGGCGAGTGACGGATACTACAGTCTCTATTGGTTGATTCCTGGTGCGCCGCCCACCTATCTGCGTGTCACAGGTACGGCTGGAGGCGAAATCCCGGCCTTTTCGTATTACGACCGCAACGTGCAACTCGAACAGAATGATTCGGTGATGGGGTATCCGGCCTGGCATGACGTCACGCCGATCTACGATCTTGTCTACTGGCAGGCGGGGAACGTGGTTTATTCGGTCGAAAGCCACAATATGACCGGCGATACGACAATGGGTATCGCTAATTCGCTGATGCCGTTGGCTATACCCGACACCGGAGGAGAATCGACCGATCAGGAACCCGTTGCGGAAGGCTCGCCAACCGGAACGGAGTCCGATGGCATCTCGGTTTCCACCATCGGCGCCCCTGCCACGGTGGCGAGCGGTGAGATTGCCAGCATCGGTGTCCAGGGAAGCGGAGAAATCTATCTCGTGGCGAGTGACGGATACTTCATTGCCAGCGGCGACACGGGTGTGGTCGTCACCGCCGGAAGCGCGGTCGATTGGCAGGCACCCTATAGCGATGGCAATCTGGATGTCACGTTCGGCGCCTACAAGCTATCGGACGACTCCAAACTCGCCGAAGCCAGTACCATAGTACTATGGCGCCGCTGCCGAAGCTGCTGCCGATAGACCAGTTGATATCCAATGCCCCGCCACTGCCTCGGCCTCGATGGAGGCACGGGTGGCACTCTATGGTTCTGGAGGGGTATCCGTTTCGTCGTCGACTGGCTATTGGCCGATAGAATCACCCAATACCGATTTCCAGCCCGATATGGACGGAAGCGCGACTATCAGCGGCGGGCTTGGGGGAGGCTCGACCATTACGCTCAGTTGGATGGCACCTACTGAGGTTGGCACAGCCACGGTCGTCGCCACCGATTCTACAGGCAATGAAGTCGATTCCTGCTCGATCCAAATCGTCAGCGAATCTGGGGAAGGCGATCTTGGAGCACCTGCTCCGAGTTCAGATGGCCAAGCATCAGGCGATGGTACGGGGATTTCCGAAGCGAACGGCGAAGTGGTGGCCCAGGTCATTGCCAATCCGATTGGGTTCGCTGGCGATGCCTCGGGGGGACCCGAGGCGAACGGTCCGGATTATGGGTACATCGCGGAAACGCCGGTCTCGGACAACGATGGCACGGCCGGCTCCTCAGGGCGCACGCCTGCCTCGACGTCGCCGCGCTCGCTCAGCGAGTCAACTGACTCCAAGCTGGGGCCAGCAGCCGGCGCTGACGGAATGTATGCAATAACCCTCGGCACTGGCGGAGGCACCCTGCAATCGCCCTATGGTGCGACGATACTGGTGCCGCCCAAGTGTTTGAACGACCAGACCACGGTCATGATCAAACCGGTGGATGACAAGGTGATACCGGAAACCGCGGGTATCTCGACCGTCCCCGGCACCGCGTTCGACGTTGCCTTCGGGGCCGCCGATGGACGTGCAGTCGACGATTTGAAGTCCCCGGCGCTGCTGACGATCGCTCTTCAGTCCGCTTCGACGTCGGAAAACGCGCGTATCTATATGGTCGAGGGCAATACCCTCAAGGTGATGCCGCTTACTGATTCTGATGCCGGCAGCATCTCGACCGAGATCGACGGATTGGCGCGTTACGTCGTCGGCGTTCCTCAGAGCAGTGCTGCCGCCACCACCACATCAATCAATCCATTCCTGATCGGTGGATTGGGGCTGATCGCGCTCGCTTCTGCCGGACTGCTGATCTCGCGCGGACTCTCGCGCCGCAAGCCCCGCATGATTCCCGCTCGTCGCACCTCGAGCAATCGCGTTCGCTATCGTTAGGTTCGGTTGCTGATTGCCTCGTATGTCACCGGGCATCGTCGCGTACCGTCCTATGTTCTCCAAGTCACCCAATGCGTGTTTGCGAAGGGCTTCCAGGGGAGAGCTTTTCGATTCACGCAGTAGGCAAAACGGTTGGAAGGTGGTTGTGGCGTCCTCCAGACTTCTCTGCGCACAGCCCTTCGCTTTGCGGTCGTGCGCGACACAGAGCGCAAAGGCGGTAGATCTGTACCGGCGACTAGGAGCTCGCGCTGAGTTCAGTAGACTGCGCCGTCTCCATCAACCCTGGAACCAGCTCGAGCTGAACCGGGGTCATCACGGCGTCGGTGGCGCCGGTCATCGGCAGTAGGACACGGAACTCCGCTCCCCCTCCCTCTGCCTCGACGACTTCGATCGTCCCGTCATGTGCTCGCACCAACTCGCGGCAGATGTACAGACCAAGGCCCAAACCAGGGGCCTGGCTGCTGGTCGCATCTGTCGTGCGGAAAAAGGCGCCGAAGATATTCTGCCGATCGGCTTCGCTAATACCGGGACCTTCGTCGGCGACGGAAACCGCAGCCCGCCCCTCGATGACGTCGACCGTTACCGTGACCTTACCGGTTGGCGGACTGTACTTGAGCGCATTGCCGACCAGATTTTCGATGACCTGCTGCACCCGATCGGGATCCCATTCGCCGGCGATCGCATCCCGCCGGGCGATGAGCTCGATGCGCGTCAGGTTCTCGCCTTCAGATCGCACCTGAACCACATCGCGGGTCAATTCGACCAAATCCGAGGTCACCGGCCGAATCTCAAGCGATCCGGCCCGGAGGCTCGACACGTCGAGCAAATCGTCAACGAGTCGAGCGAGCCGAACGACATGCCCGTCGATTGAATTCAGGCGTTTGACCTGGAGTTCGTGATTCCCCTCCCGGGCCAGCTCACGCGCGACCAGCTGGACGTAACCGCGAATCGGTGTCAGTGGCGAGCGCAGCTCGTGCGAGACCACCGAGACGAACTCATCCTTGATACGGGCGGCTTCTTTCAGCGTCGTGATATCCCGAAACGCTCCAACCACGGCGGTAACGCGGCCGTTTTGGTCGATGATCGGAGCAGCGCTCGCCAGCAGGGGGCGGAGATGACCATTGCCGCGGGCGATCGCCAGTTCGACGCCTTCGACCGGTTCGCCGGCCTCCATAGCTCGTTGAATCGGCAGCAGATCCTCGCCGATCGGCTCCCCGTCTGGGGCGAGGAGATGACGAGAGAAATCCTGGTCGATTCCGGCGCTAAACAGCTCTTCCGCCACCGCATTCGACGCGACGAGTGAGCGATCCGGCGCGATCACGATGACTGCTTCGGGAATGGCGGCGATGACCCGCTCGAGCCGGCGCTGCTCATCGCGAGCTTGTTGGAGCTCGAATTCACGTTCACCGGTCGCGCTCATCGTTTCGAGGATGCCAGCGATCTGCGATGCGTACGCTTCGAGCTTCTTGACTTCCGCGTTCGAAAATCGGTGTGGCACCAGCAGACCGATCAGTAACACGCCCAGGACACGATCGTCGGGCGAGATGATCGGCGCTCCCACCAGCGACCGAATCGGGGTCGACCGCAGTTCGCTCGTTGCGGATCCGCGCAGATCATAGAGTTGCAGCGGTCGCCGTTCGGCGCCAATGCGACGAACGATCCCAGCGCCTTCGCCTTCCAGCCGCAGCGTGTCCTGAGCATCGGCACCGAAGCCGTACGCGGCATCGGGTAAGAAGTCGTCGGTTCCGGGCACGCTCAACATAAGTGCGCCGGCATGGGCGCGATTCAGACCGACCACATTGTGAACAATGGCGTCGTAAATCTGTTTTCGCTCGGGATAGGAAAGACGTTGCTGCGTGCCAGCAATCGTTTCGATTGCGGAGAGCGCGGTCGCCGCGGACCGCGCGGCAATGGCTGATTGCCGATCTTCGGTCCCCTCCGCTTTCACGCGTTGCACCAGCCAGATGATGAGGATCGCCGAGAGGCTGAATACCAACAGCGAAACTCGATCTTCCCGGCCGGCTGGTTTGGCGAAGCCGGCGCGTACCGGCACGAAGAGAAGGTCGAGCAGGAGAAACGACACGCCCAGTGCCGTAAGCCCGCCCACCCAATCGGCCAGGTACGCCGCCAGAGCCACCAGGGCGAGCGCGACGATGCTGGCCATCGCGACACTCCAGCTTCCAGCCATCAGGGCCAGCAGCGAGATCGGCAATCCGGCGAGAAGAAGTCCGATGACGATTCGCCAGGGAAGGTCGGCAAGTGCAGAATCAAGGCGCCGGGAGCGTCCCGACATTGCAGGTATGCGCCCCGGAATCCGGGGAAGGCGCTCTCGCACCCGGGCGACGTGGAGTCCCACCGAGCGCGGTTCACGTGCGGTATTCGGAGATGGTGGTGTTTGATTCCGGCCCGGCATGGTTGCGCCGGTCGCTCACGGTTTCTGCTCCGTTGTCCGCACGGTTGCGGGTCGGGTCTGACCGTTGGGACCGCGAACTACAGTATACGTACGCGGAATCGTCTGCGAGCGGGCCGTTATTTCGCGGCTGTTTCCATTAGTTCGCCCTTCACAAGGTTCGCCAGGACCTCGATGCCAGGCTCGATCTGGTCGTCACGTGCGAACGAGTAGGAGAGCCGAATCTGGTTCTCGCCACCACCCTCGGCATAGCAACTGCTCCCGGGCATGTATTCGATACCCATTTCCCGAGCATGCGGAAGCATCTCCAGCGTATCGATGCCTTCTGGCAGGGTAACCCAAACGAAGAATCCGCCATCTGGATTGGTCCAGGTCGTTCCCTCCGGCATGTGCTTTTCGAGCGCATCCAGCATGATCAGCTTGCGCCGGTGATAGACCTCGCGCAAGGTGACCAGGTGGTCGGTCAAATTCGCCGGGATCCACTCGGCCGCGACGTAGGAACCGAAGATGTTCGTACCGCCGTCGACCTTGAGCACGCCAAGATGGTCCATGACTTCTTTGGGAGCCACAAGCCATCCCAGACGCATACCCGCTCCCATGGTTTTGGAAAAGGTTGCGGTGTAGATCGTCAAGCCATATGGATCCAGCGCGTAGATCGACGGGATCTTCTCGCCCGAAAACCGCAAGTCGAAATAGGCGTCGTCTTCGAAGATGATCGTTCCAAACTCATGGGCGAGCTCGATGAGCAGCTTACGTTTCTCCAGAGACATCGAGATTCCGGTGGGATTCTGGAAGTTCGGGATGACATAGATCATCTTGGGCGTCACGCCTTCTGACTGTAGAGACTCAAGCGTGGAGCGCAATGCGTCCATATCCATGCCATCGTCCTGCATTGGGACGGCCAGTTGTTTCGCGCCGACGTTCTTCAGCGCCCAGATGAAGCCCATCCAGGTGGGGGCTTCCATGAGCACGGTATCGTCCCAATCGACAAAGAGATCGACGATCAACCCGACCGCCTGCGAACCGCCCGCGGTGATCATGACGTTTTCTGGCTTGGCTTTGATCCCCTGGTCACGTTCCAGTTTCTCGATCAGTACGTCGACCAGGGATTTCACGCCCATGGTCGAGCCGTATTGCAGCGCCCATTTGCCATTTTCTGAGAGCGCTTTGACGGCAGCGTCCGCGACGGTCCCCGCCGGTAGCGAGTCTGGATCCGGGAACCCATAGATGAAGGAGATCATGTCGATCGACTTCGTCGGATCTCCAACGCGCGGAGGCGAAACATTGCGTCCACGTCGGGAATAGAGACTTT
>CAVUAD010000004.1:0-13079 GCA_963739355.1 uncultured Actinomycetes bacterium
CCTCCGAGATCAAGGCGATCCTCGAGCACCCCGCGGTCACCCTCCCCCCGGGGAGCCGGCGAGGGCCAGCTCACCGAGCTCGCCTTCGACACGCAGGAGTACGAGTTCGGCGTGCGGCTCCCCGAGCTTCTCCTGATGCGGATCGACCGCTTCTCCATGTCCAGCGGCGTGGAGGCCCGCGTGCCGTTCCTCGATCCGAGCCTGGTCGACTACGTCTATGGGCTGCCGGTCAGCCAGAAGCTCGCGAACGGGGCCGGGAAGCTCGTGCTTCGCAGGGCGGTCGGCGACGTCGTCCCGGACTGGGTCCTGTAGCGGCCCAAGCGCGGCTTCGGGGTGCCAGTCGCGTCCTGGCTTCAGGCCAGCTTCGGCGCCGTGCTGGAGGAGCTCGTTGCCGACGCCGAGCTGGGCCGCTACTTCGACCTCGCCGAGGAGCGCCGCCTGGTGAGCTCGCGGCCCCTCGGCGCCTGGTCACTCCTGAATTTCGCCCTCTGGCACCGTTACTGGATCCGCGACGAGTCACTCGACCCATTACTCGAGCGAGCTGCGGCGAACTGAGGGTCGCGAGCTGAACGCGTTCCTTCTCGCCCGGGAAGCCGCCTACCGGGGTGTCCGCCGGGGGCGAAGATCCCTGCTGCGCCGCAGGTACCGCTCGATCGTGGCCGAGCCGAGGTCTGGGGAGGCGTGGGCGCAGCGCCTTCCAGTCGACCTGCCTGCGGCCGCCGAGATGCCCCCGGCCCTTCGCGAGCGCGCCGAGATGATCCGCTCGGAGGCTGACGCCACGCTGCGACACGAGGCCGATCTGCTGGGATCGGGCCCGACCAAGCTGGGCGACGAGATCGACTGGCATCGGGACTTCAAGAGCGGCTACCGCTGGGCGGACCGCTTCTACCTGGACGTGGAGGTCACGCGGCTCGACGACGCAAGCGACGCGAAGGTTCCGTGGGAGCTGAGCCGAGGACATCAGTTCCTCGCCCTCGCGCGGGCGGCGCGCGTGTATGCCGACGAGCGATACGTGGCGGAGCTGGAACGGCAGTGGTCGGCCTGGCTCGAAGCCAATCCCCCGGGCCGCGGCATCAACTGGGTGAACGCGATGGAGGTGGGGCTGCGGGCGACCAACTGGGTCTGGGCTCTGAGCACGCTCGACCCCGAGGCCCTCTCCGGCGGGCTCCGCTCGCGGCTCGTCGAGTCGCTCTACGTCCACGGCCGCCACATCGCCTGGAACGTCGAGGGAACTCCGCGGCTACGCAGCAACCATCACCTGTCCGACCTTCTCGGCCTGCTGGTCCTCGGGGCGGTGCTGGAGGGCCGGGCAGCACGGAGGTGGTTCGAAGGGGCGCACCGAGGTTTCGAGCGAGAGATCCTCCGCCAGGTCCTGGGGGACGGGATGGACTTCGAAGCCTCCCTCGGGTACCAGGGATTCGTGCTGGAGATCCTGATGCTCGCGCACTGGGTTGCGCGAACCGGCGGGCGGCCGCTCTCGGAGCGCTCCGCGGAGCGGCTGCTCCTGATGACCGACGCCTGCCTGGCGCTTCGTCATCCGAGCGGCCGGTACCCGATGTTCGGCGACAGCGACAGCGGCCGGGTGCTCCCGGCGGCCTCGATGCGACCGCCGACGCATGACGGCGCTCTGGCGCTCGCCGCCGCGGAGCTCGGCACCCCGCTCGCCGACGGCGCGCTCGGTGACGAAGCTGCCTGGGCCTTCGGCGTCGCGGCATGGGAGGCGGCCCGCGCGACCCCCGGAACCAGCCTCAAGCCCCTCTCCGCATTCCCGGAGGGGGGCGTGTGGGCGTTGCGCGGCGGGGGCACGCACGTCGCGGTGCGCTGTGGCGACGTCGGTCAGAACGGCCAGGGCGGCCACGGCCATAACGACGCGCTCTCCTTCGAGCTTTCGCGCGGCCATCACCCGTTCGTGGTGGACTCCGGCACCTACACGTACACGGCCGACCCCGTGGCCCGCGACGCCTTCCGCTCCACGGAGGCACACAACGGCGTCGTCGTCGAGGGGCAGGAGATCAATCCGCTTCCCGAGGGCAAGCCCTTTCGCCTCCCGCAGGTCGCGGAGCCGCTCGTCCGCGATTGCGCGGATGAGGGCCAGCTGCTGCGCCTGACGGTTGGGCACGATGGCTACCGGCGGCTGCCCGCGAACGTCGTCCACACGCGCGAGTTCCGGCTCGTGAAGGCGACGGGCGCGGTGGAGATCGAGGACCGGCTGGTGGGCGCCGGTCGGTTCGACGCGACCGCCCACCTCCATCTCTCGCCCGACATCGACGTCAAGCGCGTCACGCCCTCGACGTTCGTGCTCACCGGTGGGCCCGAGGCTCTGGAGATCTCGTTCGGCGGAGACGTCAAGTCCGTGGACCAGGACGAGGGCTGGGTTTCCGCCGCCTACGGAACCCGCGAACGCGCGCCGGTGCTGCGCGCCCGCTTGCGGGCGGAGATGTCCTGTCGGATGTCCTGGCGGCTGACACCGCGAGGTAGTCGCTGATGGCCGGCCGGAACTACGACATCTGCATGCCGGTCGTCTCCGACCTGACCCACGACGCGCGGGTCTGGAAAGAGGCCCGGACCCTCGCCCGCGGCGGCAAGTCCGTCCGGCTGATCGGCATGGAGTACGACATCGACAAGCCGACGGACCGGGTCGTCGACGGGATCGACGTACGTGCCATCCCCTTCGGCTCGCGGTCCCGGCCCGGCGCGCTGACCCGGGGCGTAAGCGTGCTGCGCCTTTGGCTCGAAATCCTGCGCACGAAGGCGTCCGCCGTCCACTGCCACAACATCCACCCGGCGCCGGCCGCGCTTCTCGCGGCGCGGCGCTGGCGCAGGCCCCGTCAGGCCGCCCTGATCTACGACGCCCACGAGCTCTACGGCTCGGTCCGGCGCCGGTCGCGCCCGCAGAGCTGGCTCGGCGCCGGGCTCAGCCGCCTGGTCGAGCGGTGGATGACCAGGAGGGCCGACGAGGTGATCACTACGAACGGCTCACGCGCCGGCGAGCTGCTTCGGCGTCACGGGCGCCGGGACGTGGTGGTCCTCGCCAACCTGCCCGAGGCGGTCCCCGAGCTCCGTCCGTTCGATCCGGGCTTTCCCCCGGACCGGAGGGTCCTTCTCTATCAAGGCGGCATCTATGCGACCGCCCGCGCGTTTCGCGAAGCGATCGCCGCCCTGCGCCTGATCCCCGAGTTCGACCTAGTGATCATCGGCTTCGGTCGCGAGTCCGAGATCGAGGCCGTGCGCCGGATGGCTCGGGAGGCGGCGCTCGAGGATCGCGTCCACATCCTCCCGCCGCTCCCGTTCGACCGGCTCGTGGACGGCGCGGTCATGGCGGACGTCGGGCTCGTGCCACTGAAGCCGATCTCGATCAACTCCTGGCTGGGCGACACCAACAAGCTCTTCGAGTACCTGATGGCGGGTCTCCCGGTGGTGGGCAGCGACTTCCCCGAGGTTCGTACGGTCCTGGCGCTGGGTGAGCCCCGCGTCGGCGAGGTCTTCGACCCGGAGTCACCCGAGTCGATCGCCGCCGCCGTGGCCACGGTCGCGGACGGCTCGCTGGACGCGCGCCGTCGCGAGGCGCGCCGCTTGGCCCTGCAGCGCTTCAGCTGGGAGACGCAGGGTGACCTGCTGCTCGACGCGCACCGGCGGGCGGCTCAGACGGTCGCCTCGGGAGGGCGGCGCAGCAAGCGCCGGTAGCCCACCATGTGTGCCCCGAGGTTCGCGACCAGGGCAATGACGCTAGCCCATGCCGCGCCGAGCCCGCCGAACGGGGGAATCAGGGCGAAATTAGCGATCAGGTTGGTTCCCGTGAGGATCGCGGCGGCGTTTCGCAGCGCATTGCCCTGCGCTTGGGCCGCGAGATACTGGTTGTAAAGGCCTGTCACCCCCCGCAACGCGGCTGCGAGGGCGAGCGGCCCGATGTATCTGACCGCTCCGTGGAAATCGCTGCCGAAAAGGAGTGGAACGAGCCATCCCGCGATGGCGAACAGCGCGAGAGCCGACGAGAAGCTCACAAACCAAGCGAATCGCAGCCAGCGCTCGGGGATTCGGCGGGCGTTGGCCATCCTCGGGAACGCCGCAGCCGCAACGGCGAGGGCGGGGATGTTCACCGCCGACGCGAGGCTTCCGGCAAGGCTGTAGAGGCCCACGGTCGTGGCGTCGCGGTACACGCCAAGCATGAGCACGTCCATGTTGTAGGTGCCAATACTCGCGACCCGGCCGACGTAGATCTTCACCCCCCAGGCGCGCGCTTCCCTGGCCAGCTCGCGGGCAAGCTCGCGGGCGTGGCTGAAGGCCGGCTGGAGCCACCGGCACAGAAGCACCCACCCGACCAGGAGCCCGAGGGACCGCATCAGCAGAGCCGAGTTGGCGGTCAGGCTGCTTCCCGTGACCACGATCGCCGCGAGCGCGACCACCAGGGCGGCCTGTCCGATGACTCGCGCCGCGGAAAATAGGTGCAGTTTGTCGACGCCCTGCGCGAGTTGCTGACCGATCAGCCCGAACGGAAAGCCGATGGAGAAGATTGCCGCCAGCCGCAGTGGCGACGCCGCGTCATAGCTGACGAAGTCGTTGACGAACAACGACGTGGCGAATACCGCGACGGAAAAGCCAATCCCCACCGGGACGAAGAGCGTCAGCGCCGCGCCGACGATCCGTCGCCGCCCGAGCTCGTCTGCTCTCGCCGCAAGCCGGGCCGCCGGAGTGAACAGCCCGAACTCGAAGAACAGGCTCAGGAACGTGAGCAGGGAGACCGCGAAGCCGTAGGTACCAAACGCGGCGACCGACATCGAGTGAGTCAGCAGCGCCTGGATGACCGTTCCCAACAGGCCCGTGACGACGAGCGATGCGGCGTAGACGCTCGCCTGAGCGGCGGTCCTGCGGCGCCTCACGCCGCGCAGGAATCCTCGCGGTCCCGCCTCGGGCTTCTGGTCACCCATCGGCGCTGATTAGGTCGAGGATTTCCACGGCACGCCGGTCCCAGGTGTGCCTTGCCTCCACCTCCTCTCGTGCAGCCGCCGCTAGCCCGGCACCACGGTCGGTCGACCTCAGTACCCGGCTGATCCCTGCGGCGAGGGCCGCGGGGTCGCCCGGCGGCACGAGAACCGCGGTGCGCCCATCCTCGAGGACCTCGCCGACCTGCCCGATCCGGCTCGCGACGATCGGCCGGCCCAACGCCATGAACTCGAAGACCTTGGTCGGCGAGCCGAAGAAATCAGTACTGGTCCCGACCGGCACCTGTGGCGACGCAAGCACCTCGCATCGCGCGAGGAGCCGAAGAGCCTCGGCATGTGGAAGCGCGCCGGTCAAGGTGATGCGATCGAGGACCCCCAGGTCCCTTGCAAGGGCTTCGCATCCGGCGCGCTCCGGACCGTCCCCGACGAGCACTGCCCTCAGCGATGGGCCTGCCTCGGCAATCGACCGAACCAGGACATCGGCACCGTGCCACGGCCCGAACGAGCCGACCCAGCCGACCGTTCCGGGCTCCACCGCGCCGGATGACACCACGCCTATGTCCCGGTCGAGAGCGCGGATGTCCACGGCGTTGGGCAGGGTCGCCGTGCGGTCCGGGCTGACCCCAGCCGCTATCGCCATCTCCCTTGCCGCCTCGGAGACTGCCGCGACGAGGCTTGCACGGCCCGCGGCATGCCTCTCCATCGGCGAGACAAGCCTGGTGAGCGCTCGCCGGAGGGCGATTGGGAGCCGCGACCAATTCTCGAGGACCCACGCCGCTGAGACGTTCCACTCAAGGACGAACGGGATGCCGAGGTTCGCCGCCGTATCGAGGCCGGCGACCACGAAGCGCTCGTGCCGCTGGTACACGAAGTCCGCATCGATCTGCCGGGCGAGGCGCTGAGCCACGTCGCGGACAGGACCGTTGGCGCAGATGGCCTCCAGCTGGCGGAGCGACCGTTCGCCCGCCGTCGCCGGGGGCAGGCGCTCGAAGACATCTACGGCCCCGGCAAGCTGCGGCGGTGGTGGCACGGCGGAAACCAGACCGGTGGTAAGGCCTCTGTTCTTGAAGCCCGAAAGGACTCCGCTGATATGCGTGACCGAGCCGCCGACAAGCGACTCTGGGTTCCCGATCCAGATCACCAGGACGGCTGACGGTTCGGCCGGGAGGTACCTCGGCGGCACCAGCGCTCGCCTGTGTGCCCGCGCGAGCCTCGCGACCTCGGCGGTGGCCGATCCCACGCCCGACAGGACCTGGCTCGGGAGCTTCAACGCTTCCCGAGCGAGGTCCATGCGTGTCCAGCTTCGAACCCCGCCCGCCTCGTCGGCGACCACGACCTTTCGGACACCAGCCCGAAGCAGGGTCGTCACGTAGAGCTGCGGAAGAGGTTGGCGGCGCCAGTCGAGCGTGTGGAGGCAGACAGCAGGAGGATCCGACTCGGAGGACAGGCGATCGCCAAGCGCGCTAAGGCCGTGCCGGTCGACAACCTTGGCGCCTGCGAGCCCCACCCGCTCCGCGTATTCCTTCGCGGCCCGACGCGATGCTCCAGCAACGACGACCCACTCCCCGCCGGGGTCGAAGGTGCCGGCGCCCGGAGCCCGAAGCGATGCCTCACTGTGGGGAGCCATGGAGCGAGCGCACGACTCTAACGCCGCGCCAGCGGGCGGCGGCGCACCGGGATCACAACCCGTCCTGGCGGAATCAGCCCCTCGGGGTGCGCCGCTGCCAACCAGAAACGGGTATGCATTCCGAATCAACCTCATCGCGAGAGCCTGCGGCGTCATCGTTCACGTCGGCGATGCCTGGGAGCGGTTCCGGCGGCTGACCGCACGGACTTACTTCCGCTCGAAGTTTGCGGCCTGCGGCCCCAACTGCCGTTGGGATCCGCTCACCTCCCGGCTTCGGTACGACGCCATCAGCCTGGGCTCAAACGTCTTCATCGGGCCGCGCGCAGTTATCGGCAGGGCCAGGATCGGAAACGACGTGATGTTTGGTCCCGGTGTTCATGTGAGAAACGGGAATCACCCGTTCGAGATTCCGGGGCAGACGATCCAGGGCGCGAACGACCCTGCCAGCGACCGCTCAGCGGTCGTTATCGAGGACGATGTCTGGGTCGGCGAAGACGCCACGATCCTGCCCAAGGCGTCGCTTGGAGAAGGAGCGGTCGTCGGATCGCGAACCGTCGTCAACCGCGCGATCCCTCCATATGTCGTCGTTGTTGGAGATCCATGCAGGATCGTCCGGCCCCGCTTTTCTGATCCCGACTTGCGACGCCACCTTGCCCTGAGGGGACGTGAAGCGAAAGAGATCGAGCGCGTTGTCCAGAGACGACAGGCGATGATCAAAGACTGGGAGGAAGTGTCCCGCCACGTTCAGGACTCCAGCGGGTAATCCTGTCAAATCGCCCGGCGGTCGCGCCGATCAGCAGGGCGAGCATCGAGTTGGAGGACCCGTAGGGCAGCATCGTGAGCGTCAGCGACATGATCAGGTAGCCCAGCCCAGCGCCGATGAGCGCGGCAGCGAGAAGCTTGTCGGCCGACCGCGGCGCCATCCGCCGGAAGCGGCGGCAAAGCCACCAGACCGCGATCGTGAGCGCCAGGAACGGCAGGAAGCCGATGACTCCCTGCTCGGCCAGGAGCCCGAGGTAGGAGTTGTGAGGCTCCGGCAGCGCGGCCACTCCACCGACAACCACCGCGTCCTTCTGGTTGGTGTGCTCTGTGAAGTTGTTGACACCGACACCGACGACGGGGACATGGCTCCAGACCTTCAGGTCCTGCTCGTAGGTGGCAACCCTGCCGACTACGTTCTTGGAATTGCTGAGACGAGTCGTGATCGCGTGGCCGTTGGCGACGATGAGGACCGCCACGGTGGCCAGCACCGCGCCCGCGGCGATCAGCACCGCGGGCCGACGTAGCCGGCTGGCGACGTCGGCGAGCCTGGTGGGCCGAAACGGCCCATACGCCACGGAGGCCACTCCGACGACGACCGCGCCGATCCAGGCGGCGCGGAAGTACGTGATGCCGATGCCGACCAGCTCGAGGAGCAGCGCAGCGGCCCCGGCAGGGACGTTCCAGCGGTCCCGCGGAAGCTGGATCCAGGCGATGGTCGCCGCGATGCAGGGCAGCAGGGCAGTGGCGAGAACCTCGGGGCGTGGGTACGGGCCGGAGACGCGGATCAGTCCGATCGCCGGGTCGTAGAAAGGCGTACCCCCGCTGCGCGTCGCGAGCTCGAAGCTGAAGACCCGCTCGCCGATCGCGGTCAGGGCCACCAGGGCGCCGGCCGCGGTCATGGCTCCGAGCAGCCGCCAGACGTCACGGCGACTCGTGATCGCGTCCCGCGCCAGGAAGATGAGCGCGACGGGCAGCACGACTGCGTCCACCCAGGTCTTGGCATCCGAGAGAGCCGGCGTCCCGCCCGGCGAGACCGCGGCGCGAAGCCCGTAGGTCAGGACAAAGATCAGCGCGATGATCGCGACGGGCCAGCTCGCGCGACGACCTCGCTCGTAGTCACGTTCCAGGCGGATGACCAGCGCCACGGCGAGCGCACCGATCCACACACGGTCGAAGGTGAACAGCGCGAAGCTGTGGTTCGTCCTAACGAACGGGTACGCGACCGCGTTCAGGGGCGCCCAAGCGATAAGCCCCCAGTACGCGAGCGACGGCCGGATGACGAACAGCCCCACGAGGGCGAGGCCGCCGAGCGCGCCCGCGTAGACGCCCAGCCAGCGCAGGCCGCCCGCGGCCGCAACGGGCACGCCGGTCAGGACCAGGACGCCGAGCACGACCACCCAGAGGACCTTCTCGCGCCGGGACCGGGGATTCACGGATCCAGCACGGTAATCCACGCCGGGTCCGGACCGCGTCACCGCCCGGCGGCCCGGCCTAGTGGACCTCGTTTCGGAACGCTCGGCGGAAAACCCGGACGAGCTCCACGGCGTACGTTCGTGAGACATGCGAACTGTCCGCAGCCACGATCGTGTGGCCGACCACCATAGGGCAGCGGTCGCGAGAGCAGAACCAGCCTCGCGTTTCGATGAATCCTGCACCGGATGTCATGGCCACCCGGCGAACGCGTGCATCCGCATCCAGCTGATACCTCGTGAGCTGGGTGGTGCAGGCGCGAAGCGTCGCTCCAGGCGCCAGCAGGCAGTCGACGGGCTCCCCGTCCTGACCGGGGATGTCGCCGATCACGATCGTTCTGCCCGAACTGCCCTTGACATCCCGGATGAGTCCGCGAATCCCAGACGCGATGGTCGCGTTTCCATCGGCGGTGTCGAAGTGCTCCTCGTAGTTGCCGGCCACGAGCGTCACCGCGGGATGGAGCCGCCTCTGATGGACCGCCCACCGGTACCAGACCTGGCACGGGGAATCCTGACCCTCGGTCTCCCAGTCGAAGGGCGTGCACGACGACTTGCTGAAGGGAGCGACGGTCCAGCCATCACGTCGGGCGAGGCTGAGGATGTCGGGCATCCACATCTGCGACTTCGAATCGCCGATGACGGCGAGCCGCGGGCCTGCGCCGGACGTCCCAAGCGGACAGATCCGACTCGACGTCTCATCCTCGTCGGGCGAGCATCCGGCTGGATACGCGTAGTGGTCCTCGAGCAGGGAGCTCACCGCGGGGCTGAGCGCAGTCGGGATCGCCTTCCCATCTTCCGCGGCGCGTACGGCCCGGGCAACCGCTGGCAGTGCGTGCACACGAGCCTGTTGCTGCACGGCCGGCGCCCGCACGAAATTGAGGAGGTGGTAGGCGGCGATGTCCGATGAAGAAGAACACGTCAACCCCGATGTAGCCACCGCCGAGGAAGCCGACGCCGGCGTGGTTGAGCGCAACGAGTAGGACCGCGACGGCTCGGAGCCCCTGTATGTCACCCCTGCGCCTCGACAATGGACGCCCGATGGTGACCGGTCAGGCTCCTGCGAGGCGCCGGTAGACCCTCGCATGTTCCCGGGCGACGTGGTCCCAGTTGTAGCGCTCCTCGACCAGCCGCCTCGCGCGCTCGCGGAGCCCCGCGGAGGCCTCCTCGTCTGCGAGCAGCTCGGAGATCACCCGTGCGAGGTCCTCGCTGCTGTTTTGCCGGTAGGCGCGCGCCGCATCTCCGACCGCGCTCAGCGTCTCCTCGATGCTGTTGACGATGACGCAGGACCCGAAAGCCAGCGCCTGGAGCAGGGCGGGCGAGGTGCCGTCGCTTCGGAGCGGGTGAACGTAGAGACGGGCGTTGGCAACCAGCTGCCTGTACTCCTCGCCAAAGGCGTAGCCCAGCATCTGCACACGCGGGTCGCGGCCGGCGGCCCGCCGGAGCGCGTCTCCATAGTCGGTCACGAACGGCGAGTCCCCCACGACGACCAGGGGAAGGTCCGTGGAGACCTGCCGGTAGGCGTCGATCAGGACGTCGGGCCCCTTGTCGGGCAGGAGCGCTCCGACGAAGAGGACGTACCCCCGTGGCCGCAGGCCTCGCCGCTCGAGGTGCTCGGTGGAAGCCGGCCGCTTCGGATCTGCTCCATAGGCGATGTACGTCCCGGTCACCCCGAAGCGCTCGCGAAAATACCGGATGGAGGGCAGGTTGTCGATGATCAGCGCGTCCGCCCAGCGCGTCGCGACGTAGGCCGAGAGCCTGAGCATCGCCCGCGCGACCCTCCCCCACTTCGGCCGCCTCCAGTCGGGGCCGTCGATCGTGATCACGACGCGCTTGCGCGACAAGAAGAAGAGCGGCGTGGCCAGGGCGTTGCCCATCCCGTGGAAGTGGACGACATCGGCCGTGTTGCGCAGGAGGATGTGAAGCGAGGCCAGGAGGGTGTGAGAGAGCGTGTCGAAGTTGAGCGAACCCAGGCTCGGGAGGACCACGCGCCGCATGCCCCGGTAGGTCTTGGCATCCGTCGTGCTGTTGCGCCGCCGGCAGTAGACGGTTGTCTCGAAGCCCTGCTCGGCGAGGCGACTTCCGATCTCCTCCACCGCGGTCTCGGAACCGCCCCAGTTGGCGGGAACCCCGCGAATGCCGGAAACGGCGACGCGAACCGGCCGCCGGCGCTCGGCCTCGCTCGCCATCACGTGGCGGACTCGAGCGCCCCAATGACCGCGCGCGCCGAGCGATCCCACGTGAACCGCGCGGTCCGCTCGCGGCCCGCCGCGACCAGGCGATCGCGAAGGGCGGCGTCCGAAGCGACAGCGCGGAGGCCATCCGTCCACGCGCCGACGTCCGTGGCGGGGAGGCGCAGCGCCGCGTCGCCCGCGACCTCGCGCATCACCGGAATGTCAGCGACGAGCGCGGGCGCGCCGCATGCCATGGCCTCGAGCGGCGGCAGCCCGAAGCCCTCATACACCGACGCGTAGAGGAAGGCGGTGGCATGGGCGTACAGGCCGCTGAGCCCGGCGTCATCCACCCGGCCGGTGAACACGATCCGCCCCGTTTCCCGAAGTGGGGCGATCGCGGTGGCGAGCTCGCCCTCCGTGGGCTCGGGGCGGGTGATGACGAGGCGCTCCGAGAGCTCGGGCATGGTTTCGAGCACGCGCGCATAGGCACGCACTACGGTGAGCAGGTTCTTGCGCGGCTGGCTGCTACCGATCGCCAGGAAGTAGGGGAAGTCGAAGGGTCGTTTCGTCTCCGTCTGACTCTGGAACGCCGGATCAATGCCGTGATGAGCCACGGTGATCCTGCGGTTGGGGATGCCGTAGACGGCCTCGATCTCGCCGCGGCTGAACTCCGAGTCGGTCACGACTCCCGCCGAGCGCCGCATGCTTCCCGGAATGGTCAGGTTCATATAGGTGCGCTCGTAGCGCGAGAAGTAGCTCGGAAAGCGAGCGAACGACACGTCGTGGACGACCGTGACCACGGGACACGCGACGAGAGCCGGGCGATTGTAGAGGCAGAGCATGGCGTCGAGCCGGTCGTCGCGCGACGCCTTCGGCAGGCTGAACGCGAGCCTGAGCAGGGGATTCTCGACGGCGAGGGCGCGGACCTCGCACGGCGCCGAGGGCCACGTCTCCCTCGCCGCCGCCGCCGCGTCCACGTAGGCGAACAGCTCGTGATCGCACACCGCGCGCAGGGCGGGGACGAGGTTCTTCATCACCCGCTCGTTGCCGCCGGTCGGCCGGCCGATGACGTGAGCGTCGATGCCGAGGCGAAGCGTCATCGGTTACGTGACCGCGGGCTCGGGTTGGCCGCGCGGCAGCGTCAGCACGGCCAGCGCGATCAGCAGCCAGCTCCAGCCAAGCCAGAACGGGCTCGTGGCCGCGGCCGCGGTCCCATAGATCACGAGCACGCCGAGCGCCCGCGCGCGCCGGCCCGGCGCGAGCGGCCGCAAGCGAGAGGAGGGCCAGTACTCGAGGAGGGCGACGGCGACAATGCCGCCGTCGTAGAGGACCTGGACCGGCAGGACCGACAGATAGCCGGGTTGGCCGGGGTGACTCCGGGTTCCAAATGCCGCTGCCCATACGAATCGGGCCCGAAGCCGACCAGCAGGTTCGCTCCGCCGTTCACTCGGCCAGATCCGAGAACGCGTTGCGGACCTCATCCACGCGCCCCTTGCCGTTGCCGCTTCCGAAGTTGAAAGAGGTTGTTCGACCCCGTCGCGCACGGGATTTCCGCCCCAGGGCAGGAGAGCGACGGCGGTGGCCAGGGCGACGACCGCAACTGCGACCTTTCGGACCACCCTCCTGACGTCCTCTCGCCCGCCGAGCTCCGCCCAGACGAGGATGCCGAGCGGAAGTCCGATCATCACGGCGCGCGTGTTGCTGAACGCGATAGCCGCGGCCGACAGCGGCAGGCCGACGCGCCACGACAGCCAGCGGATCCGCGCGCTCGCCGACGAGATCCCGACGAACGCCCAGACGGCGACCGTGCTGGCGAGCATGTTCGCCTCCCGAGAGACGGCATACACGCCGCCTCCGTGGTCCAGGAGGAAGGCGCTCGAGGTCAGAAGGGCCAGGATGGCGACGGCGGTCGCGAACGCGGCGAGGACGATGCTGGACTTGACCGTGAGGGCCTCGAGCCGCATGACGTCCTCGAACGTGGTGACGAAGAGGACAAGCATCAGCCAGTCGAAGCAGAGCCAGCCGACAATCGCGAGGCTGTCGCTTGGGTTGGGAGCCCAGAGGACCGAGACGATCCCCTCCCAGGCAACGTACGCCGCGAGCAGGAGGA
>CAVUAD010000005.1:0-603960 GCA_963739355.1 uncultured Actinomycetes bacterium
GCCGTCCGCGGATGCCGAACCAGATCGGCCCCCACCTCGAGCATCGCATCCTCGCCTTCTCGCTCGGCCACCCGGGCTTTGGCCCGCGGCGGATCTCGGCCGAGCTCGCCCGGCCCAAGTGGGGCGGGATCCGGGTCTCTGAGAACGGGGTCTGGAGGGTGCTGCGGCGCTTCAACCTCAACACCCGCTCAAAGCGCTTGGCGCTGATCGCCCGTCACGCCGATCCCTACGAGCGAAAGCCCGACCACGAGCCAAAGCAGCTTCACATCGAGGCCTCTGAGCCGGGCGAGAAGGTCCAGATGGACTGCTTTTACGTCGGCCGGCTCTCCGGCTCGAAGGGCGTCGTTTGGCAATACACGGCGATCGACGTCGCCTCCGCCTACACCTGGGCCTTCCTGCGCTCAGAAGCGCGAAACCCCTCGGCCCGGCACACCGCCGAGCTCTGCCACCTGGTCGCCCGGGAGTTGAAGGCCGCCGGCTGGAAGCTTCGGGAGATCACCACCGACAACGGCTCGGAGTTTCGCTCCAAGGACTTCGGCGAGGCCGTCGTCGACGAGCAGGCCGTCCAGCGCAAGATCAAGGCCGGGCGGCCGAACTCCAACGGCTGCGCCGAGCGAGTCCAGCTGACGATCCTCGAGGAGTGCTGGCGGCCGGCCTTCTCGCGCTCGCTGGCGCCGAAGATCACGGCGCTAAAGCGCGACCTCGAGGAGTACCTCCGCTACTACAACACCGACCGGGCCCACACCGGCCGGCTGACCAGGGGCCGGGTGCCGGCGGATATCGTCTTCGGTGCTCGCAAGATGGCGAGCGTTCGATGAGCCCGAGCTGTCTTCACATCTCGGGGTTAGGACGGGCTAGTGCCCAATGAGAATCTTCCGCGCTCAGGTCTCCGTTTGCTGGACGGATTGGCTCCCGCTCGCGGCGCTCCGATCCCTACGGGCAGCCATCCTGCCCCGACCGGGACGCAGCAGAAGCTCAGGGCGCTCAGGGTCTTGGCAGGTCTGGCCATGGACGGATCGAGGCTATTCCACCCCGGTCAGTCGTCGGCGGGCCAGATGCGAACCGGCCTCGTTTCGACCAAGGCTGATGGAAAGACGGATCTACGTCGTCGCGGATGCGGTCTGGGTAGCGACGATCGCAGCAGCGGCCGACTCGTTCGCCTCCGCGAGGTATTGGGCAACCGCGAGCCAGATGCCGCTCTCCGTCAGTACTTCGAAGACCCTCGCTCGGGGACGTCCAGGGAACGGGAGCTCCTTCAGCGCGCCTGAAGCCGCGAGGATCACGAGACTCCGCAAGACCTTGTTCGGAGGCGACGATCCATTCATCCCACGGCTCACTTCAGGAGCCGTGACGGCGGTGGACCCGGAGCCATGGATCCACACGGCTACCGGGAGTACGTGGCGCTGCCCGTAGATGTCTTCCGATCGATCGGCAAGCAGCCGACGCGCGATGTCCGCGGTCTGTTCGACGGATTCCATCATACGGCTTACGTACTATGGACCAATGATCTCGGCGCCGGACATACGTAGCCGGCGGGCTCACTGCCTAGCTACGAGCCCTAGCCCCGGGCTGTTGAATCGGCGGCTCTTGTGGCGCTGACGGTCGTAGTTGGCGGTCAGTACGGCTCCGAAGGCAAGGGGAAGCTGGTCTCCTTCTTGGCCAAGCGCAACGTGCCTGATGTCGCCGTCGTGCGCTGTGGCGGATCGAATGCCGGGCATACGGCGGATGGACTACTCGGCAGAGCACTTCTACGGCAGCTGCCCAGCGGCGCGGTCGAACCGGATTGCAGGCTTCTCCTCGCCGCGGGCATGCAGTTGGATGTAGACGTGCTGCTCCGGGAGATCGAACAGCTCCAGATCACGCCTGACAGGCTCGTGGTTGATCGTGGGGCGGCGGTTATCGATGCGCAGGATCGCGATACGGAGCGCTCCACCCAGCTGTACGACCGGATCGGTTCCACGTTGACCGGCACTGGCTCCGCGGCGGCGCGCAAGGTCATGCGAGATCCGTGTCTGAAGCGGGCCGAGGACATATCGGAGCTCGGTCCGTTCATCGGGGAGGTTTCCCGCGAGCTATCGCGCCTTCTCGCTGCGGGAACGCACGTGGTTGTCGAAGGGACCCAGGGAGCCGGCCTCTCCCTTCACCACGGTCCCTACCCGTTCACGACCGGTCGAGACACGACGGCCGCGGCCTTCCTGTCCGAAGCCGGTCTTCCGCCTACGCGGGTCACGGATGTAGCCATGGTGGTTCGGACTTATCCGATCAGGGTGGGCGGTCCATCCGGTCCGCTGTTCGGTGAGATCTCGTGGGATGAGGTTGCCCGACGGTCCCGCTACCCAACGGCACTCGCCGAGTACACGACTGTGACCGGCCGTCTCCGGCGGATCGGAGAATTCGACTGGGACATGGCGATGGACGCAGTTCGCCTTAACGCCCCGACGTCCCTTGCGCTACACGGCGTCGACTATCTGAATCATGCTGACCTCGCAGCAAGATCTTGGAGCGACCTGAGCAAGGTGAGCCGCGCGTTCATTGATCGCCTGGAACGGGAACTGGGTGTGCCGGTGCGGTACATCTTCACCGGCCCGGATGGGACTGACCTGATCGACCGCGGCTGCGAGTTGCGCCGCTCCGACCCGGACAGTCATTTCGACCGAGAGGACCCGACCCCCACGCAGCTCCCGTCGCACGTGTAGCGCGAGTGCGGCGGTCCGCCGCCTGTTCATACTCAACCCGTGGTCATCGCTCTCGAAGGTCTGCCCGGCGCTGGCAAGACCACATCTGCGCGACTCTTGGCGGAGCGGCTTCACAGCGAGCAGCTTTGCGAAGCGACACGGGCCCACCCGTTCCTCGACACCGTCTATGACGACGCCGCTCGGTATGACCTGCAGGTAGAGCTGGCCTTCCTGCTCCTTCACAACAGCGCCTACCGCGTACTCGCGCCAGGAAAGACCGCCGTTGCGGACTTCTCTCCGGTGAAGGACCTGGTTTTCGCGGAGGCCATGCTCGCCGGACAGGACCTGGATCTGTTCCAGACCGTCTACGACCACCTGTATGTCGGCTTTCCACCCCCGGACGTCGTCGTCTATCTGGACGCCGATCCTGAGCTTTGCCTCAGCCGGGTGAAGGCCCGCATGGCGAGTGAGCCGTCCCGCCAGTTCGAAGCAGGCCTTGACGCCAGCCGGCTTCAGGTCATCCGGACGGTGTACGAGCGGCGGATGGCCGACTTAGGCGAAATCGTCCTCCGGGTTGAGGTCGTCGGCGACGAACCCAGGGAAGCGGTCGTCGGCAGACTCGAGGACGTCCTGCGAGACCACCTCGCTCCATGAGATCGCTGGCCCGCCAACGGGCGCGTCAGGGAGTCGGCTCGACGACGCGCAGACCAGCCCAACGCTCACAGAGCGATGTCGCAGCCGCGACAAAGGTCTCGGTCCGAGACAGAGTTCCGACCAAGAAGGCGATATGCGTCCCCGTGATAGCGAAAACGCGGTGTTCTGGGAGAGCAGCACGCATGCGCGCCAGTTGCATCGCCACGTAGGGTCCGCGCTTCACACGTCCGAAGTGCTGGTACACGATCACCGCCTCCCTCTCCCGGGCCCGCTCTACCTCGTCGAGGTACAGGTACTTGGATGACCCCTTCCGGCCCTTCGGCGTGCTCTGAACTTCCAGGCCGTTATCCGGGTCAAAGAAGATGGCCGCTCCCTCGGGTAGCTCACGCTCTAGGTCCTCGAAGAACGCTCTGCGGTCCTCAATTGCATCGCTGAGGATCCGGTCGAGGAACACTGCATCGGGCAGGATTGGCGACGCCTGTACCTCCGCAAGGCCGAAGCGGCCCGCTGCTGATAGCCGGCGCAGCTCCTCGAATAGTCCCGGATCGATGTTGCGGAACTTCTCCGGCTGCTCGAGGTAACTCCGCTTCTGTCCATCTGTGCCGCCGTCATCGGGCGTCTTCATCCAGCAGACGGCCAGGACCGAGCTGAGGTGACTCTGAACCGATCGCAAGAACGCGTACTTGAAGAAGTCGTTGACGTCCCCGACGTATTGGTCCTTCACTTGCCGGTCTTTGCCCGCTTCAGCGCTACTGCGCGCGGAGCGTTCGCTGCAGCTCGGAGATCTGGCGATGAAGCTCGCGAATCTGGCTCTTCTGGTTGGCGAGTTTCAGATCAAGAGCTCCGCTCACATCTGACACGTCGGCCTTGGTTGCGAGCGGCTCCTTTGCGTCGTCCACAACCGAGAAGACGAAAGCAGGGATAGCGAACAGAAGAGTGAGGACTCCGAGGAAAGCTGCCCCATAGCCGGCTCGCCGAAACCAACGAAGCGACGACCGAGTGTCCTCATCGAGTTCTTGGACCTCCTCCTTCAGCCGTGCTACAGAGCTGGTGGGGGGCGGATTCCCGTCCAGGTATCCCAGGATCGGCTGTCGCCAGTCCGGCTTGCCGTTCTTAAACAGCCGCGCACTGGACGGTGCAGAGCCTCCGTTCAGCCACTGGGCAAGCTCCTCCTCGCTCTCGATCGGCGCCCAAGCGTCGCGAATCTCAGCCGCGTGTGGAACGGTCTTCGCGAAGTCGAGCTTGGCAAACGGCTCGTCCAATTCAATCCGGATCGGAGCATTAGAGATGTTGTGAAGGGGACAACTCAGCGCTCCCTGAAAACCGGGATCGACTTGCGGGCCGGTGCCCAGGAGGAGACCCTTGTAGATGAACTTGATCTGCAAATCGAAGCGGCCTACGAGGTAGTGGGGAAGGCACAAGACCTGCCGCATCGGCACGAGCGCAATGGAGTTCGGCGGTATCTCCAATACCCGATTTCTGACTGGATCCAAGAGGACATCCTCGCCCTCCACCACGCACGCGGGCCCAAGCGTCAACTCGTAGCTCGCCGTCTTCAGCAACCTAGGATCGAGGGGGCGGATCATCCCCCCGACGGCGTTGTCGTACTCGACGATCCAGTCCGCGGTGAGCATGCCCTGCATTTCCGGCCAGGGATCGTTCCAGTACGCCGCGTTGGTCCCCTTCTCGTCGGCTGGAGGTTGCTCCCAATACTCACGAGGCGGAGACGTCGCGTCTGGCACGATCCGGACGCTAGAGCGCCTTTCGGACATTCCAGCGATGCGGAGCTCACCGCGCCTTTCTTGGGCACCAGTGCCCGACTAGGTCTCCCTGAATCTGCGCACTGCCTGTCGGTGTCGAGGTCGGTTGCCCCGTGGTAGCACCGGTTTCTCGAGGTGGAGCTAGCGGGACTCGAACCCGCGACCTCCTGGGTGCGATCCAGGCGCTCTTCCAACTGAGCTATAGCCCCGTGGCCCGCGTGGGCGGACGGGCCAAGGATAGCCGCAGGAATCGGGCCGGATAGCGACCTGCAACTTCGGTATCTCGCCACCGGCGCAGGCGGGCATGGTTTTCGGTCAATCTAAGCTCCCAACGTGAGCTTTCGCACCCGCCTGGGCCTCTTCTTCGTCCTGATCGTCCTCGTGCCGATGATCGCGATCACGGTGCTCGTGGTCTCGGTCACGAACGACGCCCGCACGGGCAAGGCGGACGCGCGAGTTGGCGGGGCGCTGGTCACGGCCCGCGGCTTCTACGCCACCGACCTTCACGACTCGCGGCAGGCGGCCCGCGTGATCGCGGGTGACCCCAGGCTCGGCGCGGCGATTCGGTCGGGGGACTCCAGCCAGGTCCAGGCCGTGGCCCGCACCCTGGCTGCCGAGCAGGGCCTCGCCGGCCTGGTCATCAACGACGCCAGCGGCTCGCCCCTCGCCACGGTCGGCTCCGGGCTGATCGCGCAGGGCACCGTCGGCCTGCAGAACCAGCGCGGCGCGAAGGTCGGTGAGGTCGAGGCCTCCACCACGACCTCCCAGGACTACCTCCGGCAGGTGCACCAGGGCACGGGGCTCGCCGCCGCACTCTCGGGCGGCGGCGAGCCGGTCTCCTCCACGGTCGACCTGGGCGATCAGCAGCTACCCGACCCCGGCACGGCGGCCGACGTCTCGCTCGGCAACAACGACCTGCGCGCGGCCACGCGGGTGCTTCCCGGCGGGACAGAGCTCCACCTGACGATGTTCGGCCCGATCGGCCCGAAGGCCTTCTTCTCGAAGCAGCCGCTCGTGCTCGCCGTGCTGGGGCTGTTCTGCCTCGTGGCGCTTCTCTTCATCCTCGCCACGCTGCGCGCCCTGAGCACGCAGATCCGCACGATGCTCGCTGCCGCGCGGCGCATCGGCGACGGCGACTTCAGCGGCGAGGTGCCGGTTGTCGGGCGCGACGAGATGGCGGGCCTGGCGACCGAGTTCAACCGGATGCGCGGGCGCCTGGCCGAGCAGGTCGCTCAGCTGCGCAGTCAGCGCGACGAGATCGAGGTGTCCACGCACAGGATCGGCGAGGCGTTCGCGGCGGGCCTCGACCGCGAGGCCCTGCTCGCCATCGTCCTCGAGACGACGCTCTCGGCCTGCAAGGCCGAGTACGGGATGATCGCTCTGGGCGGCACCACCGGCGGGGAGGTCGAGCGCGGCACCCCCACCCCGGCGCTGCGGGACGTGATCCTTGCCGGCGAGGAGCGCTCCACGCGGGAAGGCCACATGGTCGACATGGCCAAGGACGGGATCGTCGGCCTCTCCAGCCCGCTCGCTGTGCAGTCCGAGTCGTCCCGCCACGGCGGCGTCATGAGCGTGGCCCGCGCCGGCGAGCCGTTCAACGCCACGGAGCGAGACATCTTCAACTACCTGCTCGACCAGATCTCCGTCTCGATCGAGAACGTCTCGCTCCACGAGCTCGTCTCCCAGCAGGCCGTCACCGACGACCTCACGGGGCTGTCCAACACGCGTCGCTTCAGAGACATCCTCCAGAAGGAGGCCGCCCGCGCCAAGCGATTCGGCCACGAGCTCTCGCTCTTGATGCTCGATCTGGACGACTTCAAGCAGATCAACGACTCCTTCGGTCACCTCCAGGGCGACGAGGTCCTGCGCCGCGTCGCTCGCTCGCTGGACGTCGAGTCCCGCGGCTTCGACGAGCCGTGCCGGTGGGGAGGGGAGGAGTTTGCGATCGCGCTCCCGGAGACGGACGAGGCCGGCGCCCTCGACGTCGCGGAGCGGGTGCGCCGACGGATCGAGGCCCAGGTCGTCGAGCGCCTGAACGGACAGGGAACCCTGACCGTGACCGCCTCGGTTGGGGTCGCCACCGCGCGGGGCGGAATCGAGGGGGTCGAGGCCCTGATCGCCGCGGCGGACGCGGCACTCTACCGCGCGAAGGCCGCGGGCAAGAACCGCGTCGCAGCCGCAGAGGGCGTCACGACCGGATAACGCGGCCGGCGGCGCACCGATTCGCAGGAACGCCTGCGAAATACGGATCTGGCTCTAAACCACGGTGCGCGGCCGTTACTCTCCCGTTTCAGAGGCTGAGATCGATGGGCATTCTCGACGACGCTATCCGCCAGCACCTGGAGCTCAAGCGGAGCCTGGGCGCCGATGACGACGAGCTGAAGCAGCTCGAGGACGAGGCGTTCGGGCCTCCGGCGCGGCCTGGCGATCCCGATTTCCCTGACTCCGAGGCCGCCACGGAGGGCGATGAGGCCGGTAACGGCGCGGGTCACTCGCCCGACGCGGAGGCGTCTGAGGCGCCGGAGGTCGAGGCATCGGAGGAGGAGTCCCCGGAGGCAGCGGCGCCGGAGGTCGAGGTACAGGAAGCGGAGCTGCCCGAGGACGACGCGCCGGAGGCCGAGGCACCGGAGACGGTGTCCGAGCAGGCCATCTTCGACCAGGTGACGGAGGAGGAGACGCTGGCGCCCGCGCCGCCGGCTTCGGAGCCTGTCGAGCCGAGCCAGGCGCCGGCGCCGCCGGCAGACGAGCCCCCGGCGGAGGCCCCCGCCGCAGAGGAGCCGCCCGCCGAGCCGGCCGCCCCCGAGGCTCCGGAAGAGGCCGCCCCGGCGGCAGCCGGACAGCCGGGCGAGCCCGATCTGGACCTCGACGAGCTGGACCTCGAGATCGAGGAGGCGGAGCTTCCTCCGCTCGACCCGAACCCCCCGATCGAGAGCCTCGAGACGGTCGAGCACCAGGTCGAGCAGGACACCGCCGAGCACCCGCCGCCGCCCCAGACCGGGGAGCACGAGCAGGACGACGGCGAGAAGGACGAAGACGACGTCCTCGCCGACACGCCCGAGTTCCTGCGGGACGCCCCCGAGGACGACGATCTCTGGTTCGAGCAGGGCGAGCCGAAGGACTTCGACTTCGACGAGTAGCGGGCTACCTGCTCGTGCTCACGTACCCGCGCAGCTTCGCCGCCTCGACGACCCGCTCGATCCCGACGAGGTAGGCCGACTCCCGCAGGTCGATGCCCTCCTCCTTGGCGCGCGAGGAGACCTCGCGGTAGGTGCGGCGCATGATCGTCCCCAGCTTGTCGTTCACGTCGCGCTCCTCCCAGCGGAAGTGCTGGAGGTTCTGGACCCACTCGAAGTAGGACACGACGACCCCGCCGGCGTTGGCCATGACGTCGGGGATGATGTAGACGTCCTTGTCGCGGAGGATCGCGTTGGCGGCGGGCGTGGTCGGGCTGTTCGCGCCCTCCACAAGCATCTTGCACTGGATCCTGTCGGCGTTGCCCTCGTGGATCATCCCGCCGAGCGCCGCCGGGATCAGCACGTCGCACGGCACCGCGATCAGGTCGTCCGGGTCGATGCTCTCGGCGCCGGGGAAGTCCGTGATGTGGTGGCCCTGCACGAGGAACTCGTGCAGGGCGTTCGCGTCGATGCCCGCGTCCGCGCGGATGGCGCCGTTCACGTCCGAGACCGCGACCATCCTCGCGCCAAGCTGCTGCATGATCCGCGCGGCCCAGGACCCGACGTTCCCGTATCCCTGCACGACGTAGGTGGTGTCGGCGGGGCTCAGCCCGAGCTGGGGAGCGGCCTCCCGGAACATGAAGACGGCGCCGCGGCCGGTGGCGGCCTCGCGTCCCAGGCTGCCCTCCAGTGCGATCGGCTTGCCCGTCACGATGGCCGGCGTGTGGCCGTGGAGCTTGCCGTACTCGTCCATCATCCAGGCCATCACCTGGGCGTTCGTGTTGACGTCCGGCGCCGGGATGTCGCGAGTGGGGCCGAGGATCTTCTCGATCTTGTCCATGAACGACCGCGCGATCTTCTGGAGCTCGTCCTGCTGCAGGTCGCCCGCGGGGCAGTTGACCCCACCCTTCGCGCCGCCGTACGGGATGCCCGCGACGGCGGTCTTCCAGGTCATGAGCGAGGCGAGCGCCCGCACCTCGTCCACGTCCACCTCGGGGTGGAAGCGAATGCCGCCCTTGTAGGGGCCGCGAGCGCCGTTGTGCTGGATGCGGTAGCCCGAGTAGACGTGGACCTTGCCGTCCGAGAGCTTGACCGGGATCTGCACGGTCACCTCCCGATACGGGGTCCAGAAGACGACCCGGAGGTCGTCGGGAAGCTTCAGGTGATCAGCGGCGATTTCGAAGTAGTGGCGGACGATGTCGAGGTTCGACATCTCCGCGCGCTGACCGGGCTTGGAGCGGCCCTTGGTCTGAGCGTCGGCGTTGACCCGCTCGGTGGCCTCGGCGGACTTGTCGGTGCCCCGCCGCTCGCCGACCGCCTCCTCCATCTCCGTCTCGCTCATCCGCGCTCCTTCGTGCCGGTTCCGCCGCGCATCCTCTCACAGGTGGGTTCGCGCACAGGTGGCCCGGATGTCGTGATGGACGCGCTCAGAGCAACCGGCGGAGGATGGCCGCGACGCCGCTGTCGACGCCGGCGTAGGCGCCGCGGATCACGGCCCACCAGCGCATGCGCCGCTGGTCGAGCCCGGCGTGCTCGAAGAGCTCGAGGCGCCGCTCGGCCAGCTTGCGGGAGACAATCCTCCCGGCGGGGTTCCAGAGGAACGGCGCCACGTCCCACTCACGCTCCCCGCGCATGGGCTTGGGGTCGATCGCGACCCAGCGGCCGCCGCCGGCGTCGAGGATGTTGTGGTGGTGGAGGTCGCCGTGGACGAGCGTGTCGCCGCCGACCTCGAGCGCGTCGTAGATCTCGTGGGCCAGCGTCATGAGCTCCGGGTCGCATTCGCCGGCACGCTCGGCCTCGTCGAGCCAGGTGGGGATGTAGTCGCCGATCCAGCGATATGGCTCCGCCGCGGGGCGCCACAGTCGCCTCGCGACCCTGATGGCGATCACCGTGGCCTGGTCCTCGGGCAGCGCGGACAGGTCGCGCCCCGGGTTCGCCCGCTCGATCAGGACGGCGCGCCGGGTGGGATCGTGGCGAATGAGCTTGACCGCGCCGTCTCCCGACCAGCCCTCCAGCGCGTCGGGCTCGTGGTCGGACTCGTCGTCCAGCGCCTGGGTGACCTTCAGGACCGCGTCCTCGCCCGCCGGCGCTACGAACGCGTGGCGGGCCATGCTGAACCTCGGCCCGAGCTCGATGCCCCATTCCTCTGCGATGAGCGCTGCGGCATGCTCAAGCGAGACCGTGTCGTCGGTTCTGCTCATGCGATTCCCATACCCACGGCCGCGGACCTAGAATCCAGAGCCACGGGCGATCGTAGAGCCACGGGCGATCGCCGGCGCCAGGGGCCATAGCTCAGTTGGTAGAGCGCGGCGTTTGCAACGCTGAGGTCGCCGGTTCGAGTCCGGCTGGCTCCACTGCCTCACCCGCGGCTATGTCAGTCCTTCGGTCCCCGGATGACGGCGATGACGCCGAGCAGGATCATCCCGGCGATCGCGAGCGACAGGATCGCCAGCACGTCGATCTTGGTCGAGTAGTTGCCGCCGAGGACGGCGAGCGCGCTGCCGCCGAACAGGAAGACGAACAGGAGGCCGACGAGCACGATCGCGCCGCGGACGTCCGGATCCACGAGCTAGACCCACGCGGGAGGCGTCGCTGCCTCCACGCGCTTGCGGTCGGCGATGAGCTTGATCGCGGTGAGCCCGAAGACGAAGCCGCCGAGGTGCGCGACGTAGGCGATGCCCCCGCCGCCGTGGCTGGCCACCTGCCCCACCCCGGGTAAGAGCGCGTCGATCAGGAACCAGATCGCGAGGACGATCAGGGCGGGGATCTCGATCAGGGTCACGAAGAACAGGAGAAAGACGAAGGTGAGCACACGGGCGCGCGGGTAGAGCAGCATGTACGCCCCCAGCACGCCGGCGATCGCGCCGCTGGCGCCGAGCAGGGGGACGGCCGCCGAGGTGTCGATCACCGCGAAGGCGTAGACGGCGACGATACCGCTGAGCAGGTAGAAGAGCAGGAACTTCAGCCTCCCCACGGCGCTCTCGACGTTGTTGCCGAAGATCCAGAGGAAGAGCATGTTGAAGATGATGTGCAGCCAGCCCTCGTGGACGAACATCGAGGTGAACACGGTCTGCCACCAGGGCGGGCCGTCCATCTTCACGAAGGGCTGCCCCTGGCTGCCGAGGCTCTCGGCCTCGGCGTAGTCGCTCGATCCCTCGCAGACGATCCGGGCATGCAGGTCGCCCAAGGAGTCGTGCGTGGCGCCGAACGCGCACTCCGTCCCGGGGTTGGTGATGCGCGCCGGGATGGCCCCGCCCTCGACCTCCATCTGGTCCCTCGCGCTCACCCCGAGCCGTTCGAGCTGCGGGTTCGAGTTGGAGCTGTCCGATTTCCCGAGCTCGATGGCGAAGACAACGAAGTTGATCACGATCAGGAGCACCGTCACCAGCGGGAAGCGCAGGTTGCGGAGGTTGTCCTTCAGGGGGAGGAAGAACACGGGGGCTAGTCGTCGACGTAGTCGAGGGCGACGAACCGGGCCGGCCGCAGCCGCACGAGCATCTCGCCCTCCACGGCGTTCCGCTTGCCGAAGCGCTCGGCGTTCTCCTCGCCCTCGTAGCGCGCCGCGATGCGCGTCGCCCAGATGAGCATCTCGTCGAGGTTCGTGGACAGCTCGACCTCGCCCTCGGCCATCACGTAGGCGTACGGCTGCTCCTCGAGGTCCACGCAGATCGCGGCGCGGCCGTCCCGGCGGAGCGCCCTGCCCTTGACCGTGTCGGCGGCCGTGGTGAAGACCAGGTCGTCGCCGTCGAGGACGAACCAGATGGGGACTACGTGAGGTCTGCCGTCCTTGCGGACCGTCGCCAGCTTCCCGGTGCGGGTGCCGTGTGCGAGGAACTCCCGCCGCTCGAGGTCGGACATCCGTCGGGCCACGCGCGAAAGCCTACGCGGCCCGGGACTCCTCGACCTCTCTTGCCGCCTCGTCCGCGTGGTAGGAGCTGCGCACCAGCGGCCCGGAGGCGACGGACTCGAAGCCCATCGCGCGGGCCTCGCGCTCCAGCGCCGCGAACTCGTCGGGGTGCCAGTAGCGGACGACCGGAAGGTGGTTCTCGGTGGGCCGCAGGTACTGGCCCACGGTGAGGATCTCGACGCCGTGGTCGCGAAGGATGCCGAAGGTCTCGATCATCTCCTCGAGCTCCTCGCCGAGCCCGACCATCAGCCCGGACTTGGTCGCGACCTCATCGCCGCCCATCTCCTTGGCAAGCTCGAGCACGCGGCAAGAGCGCATGAAGTCGGATCCGCGGCGCGCCTTCGGGTAGAGGCGCGGGACGGTCTCGACGTTGTGGTTGAAGACGTCGGGCCGCTCGTGGATGACCTTCGCCAGGGGCATCTCCTGGCCGCGGAAGTCGGGCGTGAGGATCTCCACCGTGCACTCGGGAGCCATCATCCGAATCGAGCGGATCACGCCGACGAAGGCGCTCGCGCCGTAGTCCGGCAGGTCGTCGCGGTCGACGGAAGTGATGACCGCGTGGCGCAGGCCCATCGCCTTGACCTGGCTTGCGACGCGCATCGGCTCCAGCGGGTCGTTCCACGTGGGAACGCCGGTCTGGACGTTGCAGAAGCCGCAGCGGCGGGTGCAGACGTCGCCCAGGATCATGAACGTCGCCGTGCCGCGCTCCCAGCACTCGCCGACGTTGGGGCAGTTGGCCTCCTCGCAGACGGTGTGGAGGTTGGACTCCTCGATCGTGGTCTTGAGGCGCCGGTAGGTCGGCCCGCCGGGCGCGGGCACCTTCAGCCAGGGCGGCTTGCGCTCGCGAAACGGGCGGCCCTCCGCGACGGCGTTGCCGCCCGGCTTGGCCCTGGACCGCGTCACGTGGATTCGCTCGGTCACGTCGCTCACCGTAGCGCCGCCGCGGTCTCGGCTTGCAGGGACGAAGAGTCTGGCACCCGGTCCACCAGCTCCGCGAGCGGGACGTCGACGAGCTCGCGCTCGTAGACCGCCCCGTAGCGCTCCCGGATCGCTGCGGCGAACGCGCCCATATCCTGCTCGGCGCCGCGCTCGCGCGAGACGGAGGTCATCCGGCAGTCGTCGATGCCGCACGGCACGATCCACTCGAAGGGCTGGAGGTCGTTCGAGACGTTCACGGCGAAGCCGTGCGTGGTGACACCCTTGTTGACGTGCACGCCGATCGATCCGATCTTCCGATCCGAGCCGCCGCCGGGGGGTCCCTGCTCCACCCAGACGCCCGTGAGCCCCTCGATGCAGCGCGCCTCGATGCCGTACTCGGCGAGGGCGGTGATCATCACGCTCTCGAGCCTTCGGACGTAGGCGACAACGTCAACACGCGCCACCTCCTCCGCTCCGCGTCCGGGGGTGTCGCGGTCGGTCATGGCATGGAGGTCGACGATGGGATAGCCGACCAGCTGGCCGGGGCCGTGGTAGGTGACCCGGCCGCCGCGGTCTGTCTCGCAGACCTCGATGCCCTGCATCCGGTACCAGTCCTCGCCCATCGGCAGCTCCGCCGCCTCGGTCCGGCGGCCCTTCGTGTAGACGGGATGGTGCTCCAAGAGGAGGAGGACGTCGGGAATGTCCCCCGCCTGCCGCGCGGCCTCGAGCGCCTTCTGCGCCCGCCGCGCCGGCTCGTATGGCACGAGCCCCGCATGGACCACCCAGGCGTCAGTCATGAGGGAAGTGTCGCAGGGCGCCGTCGCCGGAAGAGGGATCTCGATCGCGCGATAGCCTGATGTCACTCGAACGGCAGGAGGTCCGCCGATGCGCCGAAGAGACAACCGCGGCGGGGAGCCGGGAACGCTGCGGCAGGGTCGCCGGTCGGCGGGCGTCATCATCGGCGCCGCGAGTGTCGCCACCGTCGCGATGACCTCGTTCGGCGGCGCCGCTGCGCCGCTCGGCCGCGCGACGCTCACCGCTCGCGCCGGGCGGGGACAGCTGCCGTACGGGCAGTTCACCCGCGTCCGCGGGGTGCTGCGCGCTTCCGGGCCCGTCTCCAACCGGCAGGTGTCCCTCCAATCGGATGCCTATCCGTACGGACACTTCGGCTATCGCGCGACCTCGACGACCGGCTCGCGCGGCCGCTACGAGTTCCGCGTCCAGCCCGATCGCAACACGCGCTACCGTGTTGTCGTCGCCGATTCGCACCGAGTGCGCAGCGGCCCGGTGCGAGTGGTGGTCAGCGACGCCGCGCGCACGAAGGTGAAGGCGCTGCGCCTCGGACGCGTGCGGGTCACGATCACCGCGCGACACCCGAAGGACCTCCACTGGAGCGGCCACCGCGTGGACTGGTACGTCGGCCGGGACCGCTCCAGCCTCCACCGGGTCGCCGTCAACCGAAGCAGCAGGTTCGACGCCCAGGAGATCCGGATGAAGGCCGTGTTCCACATCCGGCGGGTGGGACACTTCCGCTTTGCGGCCTGCCTGGACGCGGCGTCGCGCCGGGCGCTCGGCCCACCCGGCAGCCATCCCCGCTGCGGCAGCCACCGGCTTCGAGGCGGCAGGCGAGCCGAGTACCAGGGGCGAGCCCACGCGCCGTTCGGCTTCCCCACTCGCCATGACGTGGCTGCCGCCAGGCACTACCTCGCGGGTCGCTCGGGTGTCACGTCCTTCGCCGTCGTCACCAGCGAGGGGCGGCTCTACGGCAGCAAAGTGAACGAGCAGTTCATCACGGCCAGCGTGGTCAAGGCGATGCTGCTCGTGGGCTATCTCCGCAAGCTCGACCACGAGCGCCGCGACCTCGACGCCGACGACCGCTCGATCCTCGAACCGATGATCCACCTGTCCGACAACGGCGCGGCGACCCGGGCGTATGACTTCGTCGGCGACTCCGGCCTCTACGCCGTCGCCAGGCGCGCCGGAATGCGCAACTTCTGGGTCCAGGGCTACTGGGGCAACGCGATGCTCACCGCGGCGGACCAGGCGCGCCTCTTCTTCGGCATCACGCGGCTCGTCCCGCACCGGTTCCGCCACTACGCGAAGCACCTGCTCAGCCACATCGTCGACTACGAGAGCTGGGGGATCCCGGCGGTCGCCAGGCCGCGCGGCTGGAAGGTCTACTTCAAGGGCGGCTGGCGAACGACCGACCGCGGCCGGCTCGTCCATCAGATCGGCCTCCTGCGCCGCCACGGCGAGCGGATCGCGATCGCGGTGATGACCGACGGCGACCCCTCGATGGGATACGGCATCGACACGATCCAGGGTGTGACTCGGAAGCTGACTCACGAGTCGCCGTAGCACGCTGCGCTCAGGTGGCGGGTGTTGGTCACGCCGGCGAAAGGTGGCGGATGCGGGGGACCCGTCGGTCGGACTTGACCGCTCCCGCAGCTTGGGCTCAGACCGTAGCCCCACGTCCGCCTGACGGCCCCCCCACACCCGCCACCTCTGCGTTGGGCTGGCCCGCATCCGCCACCCGGGCGGCGGCGTGACGCCGCGCGGACTCGAGCGGCGTGACGCCGGACTCCCGCGCTTCGGTGAAGACCGAGCCGAGCGTCGCCTCGATGCCGAGCGCCAGCTCGACCGCGTGCTCCTCCGAGTAGCCCTTCAGCTCCTTGTAGACGTGGATCAGGCCGCCGGCGTTGACGATGAAGTCCGGTGCGTAGAGGATGCCTCGCGCCGCCAACTCGTCCGCCAGCGACTCGTCGGCGAGCTGGTTGTTCGCGCAGCCGCAGACGATCTCGCAGCGGAGCCTCGGCACGACGCGGGCGTCGATCGCGCCGCCGAGCGCGCACGGCGCGAGGATGTCGCACTCGACCTCGAGGATGTCCACGGGCTCGACCCAGCGCGCGCCGAGCTCCTCGGCCACCGCCCGGCAGGCGGTGTTGATGTCGGAAACGACGAGCAGAGCCCCGTCGTCGGCGAGCCGCCGGGCGAGCCCCGAGCCGACGTGGCCCAGGCCGGCGATGGCGACGGTACGGCCGCTCAGCTCTGAGGTTCCGAACCGTGCGGCGACGCAGGCGCGCATCGCCGACTCGACGCCGAGCGCGGTGAACGGGCTCGGGTCGCCCGACCCGCCGTGGACAGCGTCGAGGCCGGTGACGTGGGTTGTCCGTTCGGCGATCACCTCGAGGTCCGCCGGCGTGACGCCGACGTCCTCGGCCGTGACGTAGCGGCCGTCGAGCGACTCGATGAGGTCGCCGAAGTCGAGCAGGAGTAGGCGGCGCAGGGCCGGGTCCGGCGGGGCCTCCGGCGCGCAGATGACTCCCTTGCCGCCACCGAGGTCGAGGCCCGCCGAGGCCGCCTTGTAGGTCATGCCGCGCGCCAGGCGAAGCGCGTCCCGCATGGCGTCGGCGGGGTCGTCGTAGTGCCAGAGACGCAGGCCTCCCAGGGCCGGCCCGATCGCGGTGGAGTGCACCGCGATGCACTGGTAGAGGCCGCTGCGCTCCCCCCTGCGGACCACGAGCTCCTCGTGCTCCAGCGCGACCGGCGGGATCCCGTTCGGTGTCACCGCCGGCACCTGTCCGTTGGCCCGCGCGGCGGATCGCCGGGCGACGACGCTCATCGTGCCTCCCAGCCCTCGAGGCGCGCCTTCACCGAGCCGAGGAACCGCGCGGCGATCGCCCCGTCGAGGGCGCGATGGTCCCAGGACATGCAGAGGCTCGTCATCGGCCGCACGGCAATGGAGTCACCCTGTGCCGACTCCACGACCACGGGCCGCTTGACGATCGCCTCCAGGTCGAGGATCCCGACCTGGGGCTGGTTGATGATCGGCGTCGCCAGCACCGCGCCGAACTGGCCCGGGTTGGTGATCGTGAACGTGCCGCCCTGGACGTCGTCGGGCTCCAGGCGCTTCGCCCGCGCGCGCTGGGCGAGGTCCTGGATTCCGGCCGCGAGCCCTTCCAGGCTCAGCCGCTGGGCGCTGCGGATCACGGGAACGATCAGCCCGTCCTCGAGCGCCACGGCGATGCCGAGGTGGACCTCGTCGTGGTAGACGACCTCCTCGCCCTCGAGCGAAGAGTTAAGCACCGGGAACTCCTGAAGCGTCTCGACCGTCGCCTGCGCGACGAACGCCAGGTAGGTGAGCTTCACGCCGCGGCGTTCCATGACCGAGCGCAGCTCGGCCCGCCGTCCGGCGACGGCGCCCATGTCGACCTCGACGATCGTCGTGCAGTGCGCCGAGGTCCGCAGCGACTCGACCATGTGCGCGGCGATCGCCTTGCGCATGGGGGAGAGGGGCTCGCGGGTCCCGGCCACCGCCGGCTCCGCGGCGGGCTCATCGGGCCGGTACGGCGACTCGGTATGGAGCGGCCGCGCGGTCTCGGGCTCTGCGGACTGCGGACTCCGGACTCCGGACTCCAGATACGCCAGTACGTCCTTCTTGCGGACGCGGCCGCCGACCCCGGTGCCGGTGACCTGGCCGAGGTCGATCGAGTGCTTGGCCGCGAGGCGGCGGACGATCGGGCTGTAGTACTCCGAGCGGTCCAATTCCTCGGACTCCGCCGTGGCCGGAGCCTCGGCGGCGGCCCCGTGCTCTTCCGGATGGGCCTGGCCGGGCTGCGCGCCGGCGTCGATCGTGGCGATCGGCGTGCCGACGTCAACCGTCGTGCCCGCCTCCACGAGGGTCTCCTGGAGGCGGCCGCTCGCCGGCGACGGGATCTCGACGTCGATCTTGTCGGTGGTGACGTCGCAGATCGTCTCGTCGGCCTCGATCCAGTCGCCGGGGCGCTTGCGCCACTCGAGGATGGTCCCCTCCGCCACCGACACGCCCATTTGAGGCATTTCGACGACGACCCCGGACCCTGACGCCCCCGGACGCGAAGCGGAGGAGGTGGCGGGCATCTGCTCGTGTTCAGTAGGAGAGGAGCTCATCGAGAGCCTCCTTCATGTCGTCGGGCTGGGGCAGGACGGCCTGCTCCAGCGGGGGGCTGAACGGGATCGGCACGTCGGCCGCCGTGAGGCGGCGAACCGGCGCGTCGAGGTCCTCGAACGCCTCCTCGGAGATCAGCGCCGCGACCTCGGCGCCCACCCCGCACGAGCGGGTGGCCTCGTGGGCGACGAGCACCTTGCCGGTCTTGCGCGCGCTGGCGAGGATGGCCTCGCCGTCGAGCGGGCAGAGGGTGCGGAGGTCGATGACCTCGACGTCCGCGTCCAGCTCGTCGGCGGCGCCCATCGCCAGCGAGACGGCGGAGCCGTAGGCGATCACGGTTGCCTCCTCGCCGGCCCGTGCGATCCGCGCCTCGCCGATCGGCACGGCGTAGTCGCCCTCCGGCACCTCGCCGCGAACTCTGCGGTAGAGGCCCTTGTGCTCGAGGAAGCACACCGGGTTGGGGTCGCGGATCGCGCTGACCAGGAGGCCCTTCGCGTCCGCGGCGGTGGCCGGCGCGACCACCTTCAGGCCCGGCGCCTGCAAGAGCCAGGCCTCCGGGTTCTGGGAGTGGAACGGGCCACCCGAGAAGCCGCCGCCGGAGGGGAGGCGGACGACGAGCGGCACCGCGACTCCCTGGCGGTAGTGCATCTTCGCCGCGACGTTGACGAGCTGGTCGAACCCGCAGGAGATGAAGTCGGAGAACTGCATCTCGCAGACCGGGCGCAGGCCCTCGATCGCGGCACCGACGGCCGCGCCGATGATCGCGCTCTCCGCGAGCGGCGTGTCCATGACGCGCTGCGCCCCGAACTCCTCGAAGAACCCGTCGGTCACCTTGAAGGCACCGCCGAAGGCGCCGATGTCCTCGCCCATGCAGAGCACGGAGCCGTCGCGGCGCATCTCCTCGCGAAGCGCGTCGGAGATCGCCTCGAGGTAGGTCATCTCGCGGGTCGCCGGCGCGGTGGAAGCGGTGGCCGTCACGCTGCCGCCCTCCCGTTGCCGTTGCCGTTCGAGGCGTGCGACCACCTCGACCACGGCGCCAGGCCGTCGCCGAGCGGCCGCCAGGTGTCCGCGAAGACTCCCTGGAGGGCAAGGCCGGCGTCGGGCATCGGCGAGGCGAGCGCCGTCGCGGCGCACTCCTCAGCCTCCTTCGTGGCGGACTCGACGATCGAGTCGACGTCCTCCGCGCTCCACCCGTGCTCGGATACGAGCCGCTCGCGGTAGCGGTCGATCGGGTCGCGCCGTGCCCACTCCTCGCGGAGCTCGGCGGGCACGTAGCTCATGTCGTCGTGCGCGCCGTGACCGTGCATACGCATGGTCTGGCACTCGATAAGCGTCGGGCCCTCGCCGTCGCGCGCGCGCTCGACCGCCCCCTGCGCCGCCTCGAAGACGGCCTCGACGTCGTTGCCGTCGACGACGATGCCGGGAAACCCGTAGGTGTGGGCGCGCTCGACCGGGTCGACAGCGAACTCCAGGTCGTTCGGAGTCGAGTAGGCGAAGCGGTTGTTCTCGAGCAGGAAGACCACCGGAAGCCGCTGGATCCCGGCGAAGTTCATCGCCTCGTGCCACTGGCCGTTGGCCGTCGAGCCCTCGCCGAAGAAGGTCATCGCGACCCGTCGCTCGCCGCGGGCCTTCATCGCCAGCGCCAGGCCGTTGGCCACGAGTGCCATGTCCGGGAGCATCGAGACCATCCCCACGCAGCCGAGGTCGCGGTCGCCGAAGTGCATGTTGCCGTCCTTGCCGCCGGTGATCCCGCCCGCGCGGCCCATGTAGTTGGCCATGTAGCGGTCGGGCGTCACTCCGCGTACGAAGTGCGCGCCGAGGTCACGGTGGAGGATGCACATCCTGTCCTCCGGGGCCAGCGCGTACGCGGCTCCCACCGAGATCGCCTCCTGCCCGCGCCCGTCGTAGAACGAGCCCGGGACCTTGCCCTGCTTGTAGAGCGTCAGTGCGCGCTCCTCCGCGGCCCGCATGAGGGCCATGAACCGCATCAGCCTGCCGCGGTCCGAATGGTCGAGCAGATCGCCTCCGGCATGCCCAGGGGTACGCCGCCCGACGACCGCGCTCGCGTCGCTTCTCTCCATTCCCGTCCGTCCTTTTGGTCGGGGCTCATCCGATGGGATCTCCATCCGACGGGCCGTGATCTCGCCGCTTTGGGATCTCCTTCGCGGCTCTTACGGACTGATGACAGGCGAGGGTTCCGCCTCACCCGCCTATGTATCTCTTGCTACAGCGATTGTAACCCGAACTGAAGATGCCTCAAACACGCATTCGCGCGGCGGTCGCCGCGCGAATGCGATCATTCGAGGCGGTGGCCACCTCGAACATCGAAATCGTCCGCACCGGACTCGACGCGTACAAGAGCGGGGACCTCGACACGGTTGCCGGGCTGCTCGCCGAGGACGTCCGCTGGGACGGCATCGGCGGTCAGTCGTGCGCCAACCGCGAGGAGGCAAAGGAGGCGCTGCGGGCCGGCGCGCCTCGTGCGGCCGGGCTCGAACTGGCCGACGCCGTCCCGTTCGGCACCGACAAGGTGATGGTCTGCCTGGTGCGGCTCGGCGCGGACGAGGACGAGGACGATGCGCCGCCCGCGCGCATCTACAACGTCGTGAGCTTCGCGGACGAGAAGGTCGTCCGGATGCAGGCCTTCCTGAATCGCCGCGAGGCCGTGCAGGCCGCCCGTGGAGTGAAGCCCCCGTCACCGGCGGCGGACGCCGGGCCGGCGAAGGCCGGGGGCGGCAAGGGCAAGAAGTCCGTGTGGCGGCGGACTCGGATGAGCCTCGGCCGCGCGCTGGGCCGCGGCTAGCGACCTACGGGATCGAGGAGGGGTCCTCGCAGGGCGGCCTGGACAGGTCCTTGTCGTCGCCGCTCCCGCCGCTGCACTCGTCGTGGCCGGCGCCCGCCTCGAAGCGGTCGTTGTTCTTGCCGCCACGCAGCCGGTCGTTGCCGCCGCCGTCGATCTTCGCGCCGCGGCTCAGGCCCATCATGTCTCCGATCAGGAGGTCGTTGCCGACGTTGCCGAGCTCGATGTCGAACGCGCCTCCGTAGGCGCGGTCGCCGGCAGCCGCGTCGCCGACGATCGTGTCCGCGTTGCGGCCGCCGATGAACTTGTCGCTGCCGGTGCCCTTGGCGTCGCCGTTCGCGGCATAGGCGTCGCCCACCATCAGGTCGTCGTTCTTGTCGCCGACCAGCGTGTCGTCACCGGTGCCCACGGCGAGGCCGCCCTTCGCGTTCGCCTTCGCGTCGCCGATCAGAAGGTCGCTGCCGGACTCGGCCTGGATGTAGTCCTTGCCGCTGCCCGTGGCGTTCTGACCGATGGCGTCGCCGACCTCGACGTCGCCGCCGGGCCCCGAGTTCATGAAGTCATTGCCGCTGCCGGTGGCGTCGCCCTTCGGCGCCCAGGCGTCGCCGACCTCGAAGTCGTTGCCGGTCCCGCCGGTGATCGTGTCGTGCGCGGCGCCCGACGCGTTCCCGTCAGCCGACCAGTTGTCGCCGACGACGATGTCGTTCCCCTTACCCCCTGAGAGATCGTCCTTGCCGGTGCCGCCGATCAGGACGTCGTTGCCCGTGTTGCCGGCGATCGTGTCGTCGCCGCCACCGCCGCAGATGATGTCGTTGCCCTTGTTGCCCTGGATGCGGTCATGACCGTCGGAGCCCATGATCACGTCGTTGCCCTTGGTGCCGAAGATGTAACCGTGGCCGCGCATCGTGACGGCGTGGCCGTAACAGGTCGCGGCGTCATGTGCCTGGCTCTCGCCGACGAGCACCGCGCCGACGATCGCAGCGGCGAGCACGGCGCTCCAGCGCATGCGCGTGCCTGTCAGCTGCTTGGCCATCGCCCCGTTCATCGGCGTACCCGGCGGCGGGCTGAAGGAAAACAGGCGTGTCCTGGACGCTTGCGGGTGGCGACCTCAGGGCCGCCACGGGGCGGACCCTAGGGGATCTGGTGGGTGACCTCGCAGCGCGGGTGCGAGAGGTCCTTGTCCTTGCCCTTGCTTCCGGAGCAAACGTCCTTGCCCGGGCCGGCGATGAACCTGTCGTCGTTCGCCCCGCCGCGGAGGTTGTCGTTGCCGCCACCGCTCTCCTTCGCGCCGCGCGAGAGGGCCTGGGTGTCGCCGATCAAGAGGTCGCCGCCGACGTTGCCGAGCTCGACATCGTTCCCGCCGCCGACGGCCTTCTCGCCCGCCGCCGCGTCGCCCACGATGGTGTCGTCGTTTCGTCCCGCGACGAAGCGGTCGTTCCCGGTTCCGGTCGCCGAGCCCTTTGCCGCGTACGCGTCTCCGTACAGCTTGTCGTCGTTCTTGTCGCCGACGAGGGTGTCGTTGCCGCTGCCCTTCGCGGTCCCGCCGGACGCGGTCGCCTGCGCGTCACCGACCACGAAGTCGTTTCCGAACTCGGCTTGGAGGTAGTCCTTGCCGGAGCCCTTTGCGTTCTGGCCCAGGCCGTCTCCGATGATCGTGTCGGCGCCACCTCCGGCGTTGATGAAGTCGTCCCCTGTCCCGGTCGCGTCGCCGTTCGGAGCCCACGCGTCGCCGATCTCCACGTCCTTACCGGCACCGCTGGTCAGCTTGTCGTCGCCGCTGCCACTGACGTTGCCCTTATCGGACCAGTTGTCGCCGATCTCGACGTCGTTGCCGCCGCCGCCCTCGAGGTCGTCCTTGCCGTCGTTGCCGGCCTTGGCGCCCACGGACCCGCTGCCGTCATCGCCGATCAGGGTGTCGTTGCCCTTGTTTCCCTGGATGGTGTCGTCGCCGCCACCGCCGCAGATGGTGTCGTTGCCCTTGCCGCCCTGAATCTTGTCGTCGGCGGCCGAGCCGAGGATGACGTCGTCGGCCTTCGTCCCGGTGATGTTGATGCGGCCGGTGATCGTGACCCGCTTGCCGAAGCAGGTCGCGGCTACGCCGTGAGCGTGCCCGAGGGGCATCCAGATCGTGAGGCCGGCGACGACGCTCGCTGTCGTCAGCAGCCCGAGGCGCCGGCTAGGGGATGCTCGAAGTGTTTTCGCAGCGTGGCTTGGATTTGTCTCGGTCATGGCCAGAGCCCCCCTCGCATCTGTCGTGTCTCGGTCCCGCGATGAATGTGTCGTTGTCCTTGCCACCCTGGAGCTTGTCGGCCCCGCCGCCCCTGAGCTTGGTGTGCTTGCTCAAAGCGAAATTGTCGCCGATCAGCAGGTCGTTACCGACGTCACCGAGCTCGTTGTCCTTGCCGCCGCCCGAGGTCCTGACGCCGGCGGCAGAGTCGCCGACGACGCGGTCGTTGTTCTCGCCGGCGAGGAAGAGGTCGTTGCCGGTGCCCTTGGCGCTGCCGAAGCGCGCGTAGGCGTCGCCGTAGTCCTTGTCGTTGCCCTTGTCGGAGACCAGCTCGTCGTTGCCCGAGCCCTTCGCCTTGGCGCCCTTGCCGGTGGCCATCGCGTCCCCGACCAGCATGTCGGGGTCCTCCTCGGACTGGATGTAGTCGTTGCCCTTGCCGGTGGCGGCCGTCCGACCGAGCGCGTCGCCGATCTCGATGTCGCGGCCGTGCCCGCCGTGAATCGTGTCCTTGCCGGTGCCGGCCGCCGCGCCCTTCTTCGACCAGGCGTCGCCGATCTCCAGATCGTTGCCGTCGCCGCCGTCGAGCTTGTCCTTGCCGGTGCCGGTGGCCTTGCCGCTGGGTGCGTAGCTGTCGCCGATGAGCTTGTCGTTGCCGCTGCCGCCGTCGAGCTTGTCGTTGCCACCGGCGCTGCCGCCGTTGCCCGAGTCGCCGATCAGGACGTCGTTGCCCTTGTTGCCGTCGACGTTGTCGTTGCCCTTGCCGGCGCAGATGATGTCGTTGCCGCCGTTGCCGTTGATCCGGTCGTTGCCGCCGGACCCCTGGATGACGTCGTTGCCGCCGGTGCCGTTGATGGTGCCGGACCCGGTCATCGTCACCGTCTTGCCGAAGCACTTGGCGGCCCGGTGTGCCTGGCCGGCCGGAAGGCCCACGGCCAGCGCGACGGTGAGCGCCGCGGTTGTGCACGCAACAGCGATACGAGCGGCCCGCGCGCGGCCACGTCTCGTCTCATCTCCCCGCACGCCGCAAGCCTAGCGACTGAGCCTGCGACGCCCGGCGCGGTCAGCGCGAGCCGCGCGCGTAGCCGAGCTCGTCGAGCAGGTCTCCGGCAACGGCCTCGAACTCGGCCACGTCCGCGGGCGACATGTCGTCCTGCCAGCGGCCGGCGCGGTTGGTCTGGGGCGGCGCCGAGACCAGCGCATGCTGGCGCACGCGCTCCTCGGGGGTGAGGGTCGGGCCGCCCGCGATCTGGAAGTCGCGCTCCATCTCGCCCATCCGGCCCGAGGCTCCCTGGTGGTAGGTGAGCATCTGCTCCTCGAACGGCAGCTCCAGGAACCGGCTGACGTCTCGAAGCAGCGGCTCGGGGTCCGCCACCAGCTGCTCGAAGCGAACCTCCATGTAGTGAGGCAGCCGCGCGACCTTGCCGCGCGCGGTCCGGATCTCGTTGACCCACTGCTCCGCGGCGGCCTGCACGCTGGTCGCGCCCCACTCCACGGACAGCAGCGAGAGCGCGACGTCGCGGCCGTCGCGAATGATGTGCACGAAGCGGGCCTCGGGCAGCGTGCGCGCGATTCGGCCCATCATCTGCAGGTACTGAGGCGTCTTCTCGCCCCAGCGCGACTTGCCCTGGGCGTCGGCGTAGGTTCCGTAGAAGGCGCGGACCACGGCGGTTGCGTCGAGCTTTCCGGCGGCGTAGAGGTGCTCTTCGAGGGACCGCGCGGTGATCTCGAAGTCCGGCCACCGGCGGTGGTTGGTGATCAGCTCGAGCGCGTTCTCACGCGTGTCGCCGGGCCCCTTCTCGCAGAGCTTGATGAGCTTCGGGATGAAGTGGGTCTCGGGGGGGATGGCCAGCTCTGAGTGCGCGTCGAGCATCAGCCGCAGGAGCGTGGTCCCCGAGCGGGGAACGCCCACGACGAACGGAGCCGGCGGGGGAGCCGGCCCGGCGATGAGCGCTGCCGCCCGCCGGCGTATCCCCCTCAAAGGCGACGGAGCCATGCGGCTAGTCTTTCAGGTGCGGGGAGGGCCATCGCCCGTGAAGGACCTCCTCAGATCGCGAACGGCACTGGCCCTGGCGGCGATCGTCGCCGCCGGCGCCGTGGTCCGCTTCGCCACGCTCGGGCACCAGAGCTACGACCACGACGAGGCGGCGACCCTCCTGGTCCTGCACCCGAACCTGGGCGCGACCTGGCACGCGATCGTCGGGATGGAGCGCAACCCGCCCCTCTACTACTTCCTGGCCTGGCCCTGGACGCGGCTCTTCGGGACCGGGGAGGCCGGCCTGCGCTCGCTGTCGGCCCTGTTCGGCGTGGTGACGATCCCGGCGGCGTTCTTCTGCGCGCGGGAGCTCGCGGGAAGGCGCGCCGGCCTGGTCGCGGCGACCCTGGTCGCCCTCAACCCCTACCTCGTGTGGTACTCGCAGGAGGCTCGCAGCTACGCCCTCCTGGTCTGCTTCTCGGCCTGGGGGCTCTACGCGTTCCTGCGCGCGATGCGCTCGCCCTCCGGCCGCAACCTCGTCCTCTGGGCGCTCGCGTCGGCGCTCGGGCTCGCCTCCCACTACTTCGCGGCGTTCCTGTTCGCGCCTGAGGCGCTTCTGCTGCTCGCCTTCGGGGCTCCGCGCCGGCGCGTCCTTGCCGCGGTTGGCGCGGCGTTCGCGGCTGGCGCGGCGCTGGTTCCCCTGGTTCTCGCCCAGGCGGGCAACGGCGGCGGCGAATCGGTCTTCCTGCGGTGGCCGCCGGCGTCGGCCGCCTTCGACGCCGTGCTCGAGCTGGGGGGCAGCGCCGAGCCTCACGGCCTCGAGGGGACGCCGGGCATCCAGCTCCTGAGGGCACTCGCCCTGGTGCTTGCCGCGCTCCTCCTCCTCGCGGGCCTCGCGCTCTTCGTCCGCGCGGCGGCGCGGGCGCGCGACCGGCGGCGCTGGATGACGCTCGCGATCACAGCCGCCGGGGCGGGGGCGCCGTTTGCGATTGCCCTCCTCGGCCCGGACTACGTCGACCCGCGCAACCTCATCGGCTGCGTCGTCCCGCTCCTCGTCGTCGTCTCCGTGGGACTCGCGTCGCTCTCCGCCCGGCGCCTGGCGCACGGCGCGGCCCTCGGCTGGGCGACCGCCTTCGCCGTGATCGTGGCAGTGGTCTGGGCTAGCCCCGAGATGCAGCGCCCCGACTGGCGAGCGGTCGCCGCGGCAACCGAGCCGGACCGCGGCGCCACGGTCTTCGTCATCCCGCACAAGGGCCTCTACGCCCTCGCCCACTACCTCGACGCGCACCGCTTCACGACGCATGCGTACCGGGACGGGCTCCTGATCAGCCACATCGACGTCGTCGACGGAGACAGCCCGATCGCCAGGCCCCATGGCTTCCGCCCGGGCAGCTCTGAGGCCGTCGACGGGTCACTCAACGTCGACCGCTTCACCTCGCGCCACCCGATCGAGGTGCGCCCCGGCGAGGTCGACGGCACCCATGTCCTCGACACCAGGTCCGACGTGCTCGTCGAGGGACCGCCGCCCGCCAACGGGCCCTCCTGACGGGCCGGGGCGTCCAGCTTCTACTCTTCCCGGCCGATGCGGCTGGGCGTCTGCAGCTACTGGCACAACCGCGGGCAGGCCATCGTCGGCCGCCAGCTTCGCTCTGCCCTAGACACACTCGGCCACGAGACCTTCGTCCTCGCGCGCCCCTCGAAGCTCACCTCGGCGCGCCCCGCGCTCATCGAGCACGACGACATCTGGGACCAGGAGGGCGTCACCGACGCCTCCCACTACCTGATCCCCGCCGCCGAGATGGAGTCCTGGGCCCGGGACAACCGCCTCGAAGCCGTCTTCTTCGACCAGAACTACCAGTTCGGCGAGATCCAGGGGCTGCGCGAGATGGGGGTCCGGACGATCGGGCGCTTCGTCTGGGAGACGTTCGCGGAGGAGCACGTCGAGGGGGCCGCGGCCGCGTTCGACGTCATCTACTCGATGATCGCCTGCGAGCGCGAGCGTTACGCGACGCTGGGAATCGAGAGTCCCATGGTTCGCTGGGGCTGCCATCCGGAGCTGATCGAGGCGGGGGACCGGTTCCGCGCCGAACGCGAGGCCGCGGGACGCAACGGCGACGTCGTGACCTTCTACTTCCCGGGCGGCTACATGGGCTCCCGCAAGCCGCTCAAGCCATGCCTCGAGGCGTTCCACGCGGCCACGGGCGAGAACCTGCGGCTGCTCGTCAAGGCGCAGGTGGATGCCCGGCAGAACATGGTCAAGAAGATGGCTGAGCGGGACGAGCGCCTCGAGCTGATCATCGACGACATGCCGACCGAGGCCCATCAGCGCCTGTTCGCCAACGCGGACGTGAGTCTCGCTCCGAGCAGGTGGGAGGGGCTGGGCCTCCACCTCTTCGAGGCGACCGCCTTCGGGGTTCCCCAGATCGTCAACGACAACCCGCCGATGAACGAGGTCGTGCGCGACGGCGAGAACGGCCTTCTGGTCAGGGGAATCGAGCGCGATGAGCCGGCCGATTCGGGCATCCCGGCGTTCGATCCGGACATCGGACAGCTCACCGACGCGATCGAGCGCCTGGCCGACCCCGGGCTGCGCGGCCGTCTGGCCCAGGGCACGATCGAGGCGCAGCGCCGTCTGAGCTGGGACAACACGATCGAGGACCTGCGGGCGCTGCTCGGCGCCTAGGGGTCCCGCATATCCTCATCCAGGCATGACCGACGGGAGGCCCAAGGTCGTCATGGCCCTGAAGGTCCGTGACGAGGAGGACGTGCTCGAGCACAACCTTCGCTACCACCGCGCCCAGGGCGTGGACTTCTTCATGGTCACCGACAACGCGTCGACCGATCGCACGCCCGAGATCCTCAGCCGCTGGGTCGACGCGGGCCTCGCCAGGGTCTTCCACGAGCCCGGCGACGACCTGGCCACCAACGGGCACACGTGGGTGACGCGAATGGCGCGGGTGGCCGCGACCGAGCATGGCGCCGACTGGGTGGTCCACGGCGACGCCGACGAGTTCTGGTGGCCGCTCGAGGGCTCGATCAAGGACTCGCTGGCGGCGATCCCGCCCGAGTACGGCACGGTGGTCGCGCCGCGAACCGAGTTCCTCGCCCGCCCCGACGGCCCGGGGGAGTTCTACGACCGGCTCACGGTGCGGAGCACGCGCTCGCTCCTGCGCCCGAAGGTCGCCCACCGCGCGTACCCGGATGTTTTCGTGCTGCACGAGGGGCAGCACGACGTGACCGTCGGCGAGAACCTGGCCGACGCGTGGAGCCGCGCTCGCCCGCCGGGCCGCCCGGTCCTGCGGGCCGCGCGGGAAGATCGGCGCGGCGTCGACGACCGTCTCGCCTGGGCGCCGGTGTTCCCGCTCGTCATCTTCCACTTCCCGCTGCGCTCCCTCGCCCAGTACCGGCTGCGGGTCGAGGTGCTGCTCGCGAACCCCTCGTTCGCCGGCGACGAGGTGCGCGAGCGGATCCAGGCCGCGCTCGCCGAGGACCACCTCGAGGAGTTCTACGCGCAGCTGATCAAGGAGGACACCGATGTCGAGGCGCGCCTGCGGTCCGGCGAGCTCACCCGCGACGAGCGCCTGAGCAGGTACATGCAGCGCGTCGGCACGCCACCCCTCGAGCAGACGGACCCCGTCGCCGCGGAAGCCAACGGGGCGCTCGAGAAAGAGCGCGCCCAGGTGGAGCTCGACGCGATGTACGTGCTTGCGCGGTCGAGCCGGATGCTGATGATCCGCCAGGACCTCTCGGCGCTGGAGCGCCGCGCCCGGCGTCGCGCCCGCCGGCGGGAGCGACGGATGCGCTGGCGGATCGACAAGCGGCTTCGCCGCTGGCTGGGCGCGCGCCTGGGCCGTGGCCCCGCAACGAAGGACGACGCGGCGAGCAGCGCCGGCGACTGAGCGCCCGCACGCGCCGCACGCGCCGAATCCGTGGCGGCCGGACCTCTCAAGCCGTCGCTTTATCCTGTCCCGCCCCATGTCCGACTCCTCGCTCAGGATCGTCATGGCCCTCAAGGTTCGCGACGAGGAGGATGTGCTCGAGCACAACCTCCGCTTCCACCGCGCCCAGGGCGTCGACCACTTCATCGTCACCGACAACGCGTCGGTCGACGGCACGCCGGCGATCCTCGAGCGCTGGGAGGAGGCGGGCCTGGCGAGCGTCATCCACGAGCCGAACGACGACATGGCGGTCCGCGGCCACGAGTGGGTGACCCGGATGGCGCGCGAGGCCGTCACCGAGCACGGCGCCGACTGGGTCGTCCACGGCGACGCCGACGAGTTCTGGTGGCCCGTCGAGGGGTCGCTGCGGGACGCACTCGAGTCGATTCCCCCCGAGTACGGCGTCGTCATCGGCCCGCGGTCGGAGTTCGCGGCGCCGCCCGACGGCGACACGCCGTTCTACGAACGTCAGACGATCCGCGAGGCCCGTTCGACCCTGCGTCCGAAGGTGGCGCACCGTGGCTACCCGGACGTCCTGGTCCTGCATCGCGGGCAGCACGAGGTGACGATCGGCGCCGACCTCGAGGACGCCTGGCAGCACGTGCGGCCTCCGGGACGGGCCGTGACCCGAACGGTTCGCGAGGAGGGCGGCGAGACGGCGGAGGAGCGGCTCGCCTGGGCGCCGACCTTCCCGCTTCACATCCTGCACTTCCCGCTGCGCTCGCTCGCCCAGTACCGCCGGCGGGTCGAGCTGCTCCTGAGCGATTCGTCGATGGGCACGCCCGGCATGCGCGAGCGCCTCTCGATCGCGCTGGAGGACGACCGGCTGGGCGAGCTCTACGCGGAGCTCTGCGAGGACGAGGGCTCGATCGAGAGCGGCCTCGCCTCGGGGCGCCTGGTGCGCGACGAGCGCCTGCGCTCGTTCATGGCGGCGCTGCCGGCTGATCCACTGGCCGCCGGCGTTCTCGCGGCGGCTCCGCCCGAGGACGCGGCCGCCGCCCGGCAGCAGCTGGAGCTCGACGCGATGCACGTCCTCAGCCGCACCGACCGGATGCTGATGATCCGCAACGAGCAGATGCGGGCCCGGGTCCGGACCCTCGAGCGCAAGGCGCGGCGGCCGGCCGACACGAGGCGCCCGGGCCGCTGGCGGGGCGAGGACACCCGCATCGTCATGGCGATCGCCGTCCGCGGTCCCGGCGACTCCCTCGAGCACAACCTCCGCTACCACCGCGCCCAGGGCGTCGACTTCTTCATCGTTGCGGGAGAGGGCGGCGAGACGGCCGCGACGGTCCAGCGGTGGGCCGCCGCGGGCCTCGCCCGGCTGATCGGCGCGCCCGTCGTGGACGGCGACCTCCTGACCCGCATGGCGCGGGAGGCCGTGATCGAGGACGGGGCCGACTGGGTCGTGCACGCCGACGCCGACGAGTTCTGGTGGCCCCTGGACGGCTCCATCAAGGAGGCGCTCGCGGGTATCCCGCCGGAGTACGGCGCCGTGCTCGCGCCCCGAGCCGAGTTCCTGGCTGCCCCGGACGGCGACGGCGAGTTCTACGAGCGCCTGACGGTGCGCACGTCCCGGTCGCTCCTGCGCCCCAAGATCGCCCACCGGGCGTATGCCGACGTCGTTGCGCTCGGCGCCGGCGGGCACGATTTCACGGTCGGCGAGGATCTCGACGACGCGCGTGTGCTGGCACGGCCGAAGGAGGCCCCGCTCCTGCACGGCCTGCGGCCGCGCGGCGAGGACAAGACCCGCGACCGGCTGATCTGGTCGCCCGACTTCCCCCTGCGCGTCTTCCAGTTCCCGCTCCGCTCCTTCGCGCAGTTCGAGGCCGGTGCGGGCGAGCTGCTCGACCGCTCGGAGCCCGGAAAGGGCAGTGGAGCGAAGGCGCGGCTGCAGAAGGCCTTCGCCGCCGGGCGGCTGGAGGACGCGTTCGGCGAAGTCGCGAGCGAGACGATCGAGCGGAAGATCGAGAAGGGCGTTCTGGTGCGCGACGAGCGCCTGCGGAGCTTCATGGAGCGGGTCGGCGATCCGCTGAGCGCCGACTCCGGCAGCCTCGGCGGGGTCTGGGAGCACCCGGACGACGACGATCTGGAGGCGGAGCGGACGCAGCTCGAGTTCGACGCGATGTACCTGCTTGGACGGGCCGACCGCGACCTCGCGATCAACGACCTGCGCGCCGGCGAGGTGATCGCCCGGCTCCGGCGGCGGAACACCGAGCTCCGCAAGCGCGGCGACCGGCTGCGCGGGAAGGTGGTCAAGCTTCGGGGCGACATCAAGACCCTTCAGCGCCGCCGGCTGCGTCATCGGGTTGGCATCCTGGTCCTCGGTGCGCGCCGCCGGCTGCGCCGCCTGCGCCGGAGCGTGCGCGGATGAGCCCGCAGCGCGGAGCGATCGCACGAGTCAGGGAACGCCTGACCGGCGGGCCGCCCGCGGCGGCCGCGGGGCCGCCCGCTCCGTTCGTCGTCGGGGTGGGCCGCTCGGGCACGACGCTCCTGCGCCTGATGCTCGACTCGCACCCGCGGATGACGATCCCGCCCGAGACCCACTTCGTGCCCGACCTGATCGAGGCCGCCGGCGCCCGGAAGGCCACGCCCGAGAGCGTCGTGAAGGCGATCGTGTCGGCCAAGCAGAGCGGCTGGGAGGAGTCGGGGGTGGAGGAGCAGGACCTCCTCGAGCGCCTGCGGACGCTGCGGCCGCTCGACGCGGCGGGCTCGCTGCGTGCCTTCTACGACCTCTACGCCGCCCGCCACGGCAAGCCACGGTGGGGCGACAAGACGCCGATCTACGTCACGGCGATCGGCGCCATCGCACCGGCCCTGCCAGAGGCGCGGTTCATCCACATGATCCGCGACGGCCGCGACGTCGCGCTCTCCACGAACAAGCGGCTGGTGGAGCTGCGCAACTCGAAGCCGGTGCCCATCGAGAAGATGGCGAGGCGCTGGCGCGACCGCATCCTGTCGGCGCGCGAGGTGCCGGTGGAGCCGGGGCGCTACCTCGAGCTGCGCTACGAGGACCTGGTCCTCGACACCGAGCCCAGCCTCCACCGCGTCTGCGAGCTCATCGAGCTCGAGTTCGACGCGGTGATGCTGACCTACCACGAGCGGGCCGGCGACCGCCTTCAGGAGATGAACCGCGACCACGACCGCAGCGGCGGCCGCCGCGGCGCCCTCTCGGGCGAGGAGCGGATGAAGGCCCACGCGCTGACGACCGCGCCGCCGCAGGCGGACCGCACGGACGTGTGGAAGACCGACATGAGCGCCGCCGACTGCGCCGCGTTCGAGTCCGTGGCTGGCGAGCTCCTGGCCGAGCTCGGCTACGAGACCGGATCATGAGCGCCGCCGAGTCCGGCGCGGGCCAGGCGCCGGCGCCGTTCATCGTGGGCATGACCCGGTCGGGGACGACGCTCCTGCGCCTGATGCTCGACGCGCATCCGGAGCTGGCGATCCCGCCCGAGACCCACTTCCTTCCCGAGGTGATCGCGGCTTTCAAGAAGGGCCGCACGGAGCCCGAGCAGGTCATCGAGGTGATGAAGGAGAATCGGCGCTGGCCGGACTTCGACATCGCTCCCGAGGTGATGCTCGAGCGGCTGCGCGCGGCGGCCCCGCTCGAGGAGCCGGGCGACGCGATCCGCGCCTTCTACCGCCTCTACGCGGAGCGCGAGGGCAAGCCGCGGTGGGGCGACAAGACCCCGGGATACGCCACGAAGATGCGGAGGATCTGGCGGGCCCTGCCCGAGGCGCGCTTCGTCCACATGATCCGCGACGGCCGCGACGTCGCCGTCTCCCTGGAGCGCCGGAGCTCCGGGCTCTCCACGAAGGAGGTCGCGAACCGCTGGAGCCACCGGATCCGCAAGACCCGCGGGCTCGCGAAGATCCTGCCGCACTACGCCGAGATTCGCTACGAGGACCTCGTCACCGACCCCGAGGGTGTGCTGCGCAAGGTCAGCGCCTTCGTCGAGCTCGACTACGACCCGGCGATGCTCTCCTACCACGAGCGCTCGCAGGAGCGGCTCCGCGAGCTCGAGCGCCCGCTCCGGGCCGAGGAGGGCAAGCGGGGACTCACCGCCGAGTCGCGCCTGGAGGCGCACGCGATGACCGCCGAGCCGCCGCGGCCCGACCGCGTCGGGGCCTGGCGCGAGGAGCTCAGCCCGGAGAACATCGCGATCTTCGAGAAGCGTGCCGGGGGCCTGCTCGAGGAGCTTGGCTATGATCGCGCGCCCTCTCAGGGGGGCGAATGAAGGTCTCGAAGCTTCCACGCAGCCTGAGGGCTCGCCGCAACTTCCGGCGGAACGTCCTCGGGGTCACCCAGCCGCCGTTCCCGGTGCCGTTCATCTGCGGCGCGACGCGCTCCGGCACCACGCTGATGCGGCTCATGCTCGACGCTCACCCGGAGATGGCGATCGGCGGCGAGACGCACTTCGTCGTGCCGATGCTGAAGGCGTCGACCCGCCGGGCGCGGGGCGCCGACGAGCTCGCGGAGATGGTGATCACGGCCGAGCGCTGGGGGGACTTCCACCTCTCCGAGGACGAGTTGCGGGAGCGCTTCCGGGCCGTCGACCCGCTCAACTGCACCGACGCCGTGCGGGCCTTCTACCGGCTCTACGCGGACCACCAGGACAAGCCGCGGTGGGGCGACAAGACCCCGGGGTACGTGCGGGAGATGCTGCTCCTGCAGCGCGCTTTTCCGGAGGCCCGCTTCGTCCACATGATCCGCGACGGCCGCGACGTCGCGATGTCGGTGGTGCCGCGTGAGTGGGGCCCGAAGACGATCGACGGCGCGGCGCGCCTCTGGAAGCGGAGGATCGAGCGGGCGCGCGAGCAGGCGCCGAAGCTCAACCACTACATCGAGGTCCACTACGAGGAGCTGATCACCAACACCGAGCCGGTGCTGCGCCGCGTGTGCGACTTCATCGAGCTCGAGTTCGACCCGGTGATGCTGGAGTACCACTCCCGGGCCTCCGAGCGCCTGGCCGAGAAGGCGCGGGACCTGCCCACGCGCCACGGGAAGATCACCGCCGAGGCTCGCCTGGAGAGCCACAAGCTCGCCTCCGAGCCGCCGCGCTCGGACCGCATCGCGCGATGGCGCGAGAAGATGGACCCGGCCGACCTGCGCGAGTACGAGTCGATCGCGGGGGAGACGCTCGTCGCGGCCGGTTACGAGCTCAGCACGGCGTCGGACACCGTGTCGTCGCCCCAGTAGATCTCGTCCCCGACGATCAGGGTCGGCACGCCGAAGACGCCGCGCTCCGCGGCCGCGTCGGTGGCGGCGCGCAGCGCGTCCTTCAGCGACTGGCGCTTGACCGCGGCCTCCACGGCGCGCGGGTGCATCTCCGCGGCGGCGGCGGCGATCAGGACGTTGTCCGGGTCCGAGAGGTCGCGGCCGGCGACGAAGGCCTGGCGGAAGGCGGCGAGGGAGAAGGCGACCGCCCTGCCGATCTCCTTGGCGTAGGTGGCGACCCGCATCGCGTAGAGGTAGTTCCCGGGCCACCCGTCCGGCCAGCGGATCGGCGGCAGGCCGTAGGCCGACGCGCGGCGCTCGCACTCGGCGATGCCCGCTTCCCGGTCCGGACCGCGGCCCCAGGACGAGCGGTCGAAGCGCTGGAAGAGGCCTCCGAGCAGGATCGGCTGCCACTCGGGCACCTCGGCGCCGTGCTCGGCGAACAGCCCGTTGACCCGCTCCGCCGTGAGGTAGGCGTATGGCGAGCCCAGGTCGTAGAGGAAGGTGGCGCGTTCGTCCATCGTCCGAACCCTATGTCGTGCGGGCTACGCTCTCGGCCCGTGAGCGATCCGCAGATCACCCTCCACGCCCTGCCGCCCTCCCACCCGTGCATGACGGTGGCGGCCGCCCTCGAGCACAAGGGTCTCGCCTACGAGCGCGTCGACCTGCCGATGACCGGCCACAACGCGGAGATGGAGAAGATCTACGGGGAGGGCAACCGGACGGTTCCCGGGGTGCTGGTCGACGGCGAGCCGATCCACGGGTCGGTCGCGATCCTGGAGCGACTCGAGGCCATCCGGCCCGAGCCGTCGCTCTACCCTGAGCCGATCGCCGGCGCGGTCCACGAAGCCGAGCGCTGGGGCGACGCCGAGCTCCAGGACCTCGGCCGCAGGTTCCCATGGGGCGCCCTGCACTTCCGTCCCGAGTGCCTCGCGTTCGCGATCGGCGGCGACACCCTCGACCCCGCGGGCACCGACTACGCGATCCGCTTCGTCCACGCCGCGTGGAAGTATCACGGGATCAGCTGCGAGCGGCTGGCCGGGGACCTCGCGGACTTTCCCGCCAAGCTCGACCACATCGAGGAGCTGGCCGAGGCGGGCACGATCTGCGGCGAGAGCCCGAACGCGGCCGACCTCCAGATCGGCGCAACCATGCGGGTGATCCTCTCGGTGGCGGACCTCGAGCCGCTGGTCAGCGGCGCGGCGCGGGAAGTCGCCGACCGCTGGTTCCCGGACGGCGGCAGGCGCATCCCCGCGGGAGCCTTCCCCGCGTCCTGGCTCCCCTTGGTGTCAGGCACGTAGAGCTCTTGCGCTCCTTGGTGTCAGGCACGTAGAGCTCTTGCGTCTCTTGGTGTCAGGCACGTAGAGCTCTTGCGCTCCCGACCTGCGGGGCACACAGTGCCTGACACCATCAAGGCACCTGGTGCCTGACACCATCAGTTGACGAGCGCGGCGAGGAAGGCCGCGCCCTCGGCGCCCTGGACGATCCGGTTGTCGCAGGCCAGCACCAGCGCTGCCGAGCCGACGCCCAGGGTTGCCGCCTGGCCCCGGTTGACCACCGGCGTGAAGGACTCCGACTCCGGCATCGCGATCACCGTGAACGTTGCGCCCGCCTGCTGGGGCGAAGTCAGTCCTCCCGACCCCGCCTCCGCGGCCAGCGCCTTCATTTCCTCGCTGATCCGCGCTTCGTCCTTCGTATCCGCATCGTGGATGACTGGGAACGCCAGCGTTCCGCCCGCCTCGACCGCGAACGCCACGTTCACCCGCGAGTAGAGCTCGAAGCGCCCGTCGCGGTAGGCCCCGTTCAGCAGCGGCACCGCGCGCAGCGCCCGCCCGCAGTCCGCGATCAGCGCGGGGAGGTCGGGACCGGGGCCCTCGACCACATGCTCGAAGTACACGTGCGGGGCGGTCGCCTTCGACTCCGCCACCCGCCGCGCGAAGGCCCGCTGGGCGTCGGTGGGCTCGAGCACCTCGGTGGTGCCCCGCGCGCCGGCTGACTGGGCGGCGTCGCTCACCCGCGGTTGCGCTTCGGCGCGTAGATGTCGGTAACGGTGCCCTCCGCGACCTCGGCAGCGAACATGACCGTCTCCGAGAGCGTCGGATGGGCATGGATCGTGAGGCCGAGGTCCTCCGCGTCGGCTCCCATCTCGACGGCGAGCGTCGCCTCGGCGATCAGCTCGCCGGCGTTGATGCCGGTGATCCCGGCACCGAGCACCCGCCGGCTCTCGGGGTCGACGAGCAGCTTCGTGATCCCCTCGGGCCGCGCGATCGAGAGCGCCCTCCCGGAGGCCGCCCAAGGAAACGACGCCTTCTCGTAGTCGGTGCCCGTGGCGACGGCCTCCGTCTCCGTCAGCCCGGTCCACGCCACCTCGGGGTCCGTGTAGGCGACCGAGGGGATCGCCCGGGGGTCGAAGACGACGTCCTTGCCCGCAATCACCTCCGCCGCCGCGACGCCCTGGTGGCTGCCCCTATGGGCAAGCATCGGCGCGCCCGTCAGGTCGCCGATCGCGTGGATGTGGGGGACGTTCGTGCGCAGCTTCTCGTCGACCGCGATCACGCCGTCCTCACCCACCTCGACCCCGGCCTCCTCGAGGCCGAGCCGGTCGCCGTTCGCGCGCCGGCCGACCGCGACCAGGATCCGGTCGAACGTCTGCGCCTCCGGCGCGCTGTCGCCCTCGAAGCTGACCTGAAGCCCCTTCTTTTCCGCCTCGACGGACGCGACCTTCGTCGAGAGCAGGATCGACTCGAAGCGTCCCTGGAGGCGCCGCTCCAGGGGCTTTACCAGGTCGCGGTCGCAGCCTGGAATCAGCTGGTCGGTCATCTCGACAACGGTCACGGCGCTGCCGAGCGCGTCGTACACGCCTCCGAGCTCGAGCCCGATGATCCCGCCGCCGATCACGAGCAGCCGCTCCGGGATGTCGCTCAGCTCGAGCGCACCGGTCGAGTCCACGATCCGATCGTCGTCGGGAAGCCCCGGGAGCATGGCGGCGCTCGAGCCGGCCGCCAGGATGCAGCTCGCGAAGGCGATCGAGGTGCCGTCGACGTCGACGGTCCGGTCCGACGTGAAGCGGGCGGTTCCCCTCACCACCTCGACCTTGCGCTGCTTCGCGAGCCCGCCGAGCCCGCCCGTCAGCTTGCCGACCACGTCGTCCTTCCAGGAGCGGAGCCTGTCGAGCTTGATCTTTGGCTTGGAGAACTCGATCCCGAACTCTCCGGCCTCCTCGCTCTCCGCGATCACGCGCGCGGCGTGCAGCAGCGCCTTCGACGGAATGCACCCGACGTTCAAACAGACCCCACCGAGCCGCTCGTACCGCTCGACCAAAGTGACCTCCAGACCGAGATCGGCGGCCCGGAAGGCGGCGGTGTATCCGGCTGGCCCCGACCCGACGACCAGGACCTGCGTCTTCCGATCAGCGTCGGGAAGCTCGGGAGCGGGTTCGGGCTGGGTAGGACCGGCGCCTGAACCTGCGGGGGGCGTCGGGGGTCCGTCAGGCGGACGTGGCGGCACGGCCTGAGCCTGCGGCCCGTCCGGGTCAAGTCCGACCGACGGATCCCCGGCGTCCCCCGCCCCTGCAGCCGACGGGCCCCCGGCGTCCCCCGTCTCGGAGGCCACCGCATCGAGCGTCAGGATCACCGACCCCTCCGAAACCTTGTCATTGAGCGCCACGAGCACCTCGGTCACGGTCCCCGCAACGGGGGAGGGGACGTCCATGGTCGCCTTGTCGGACTCCAGGGTGATGAGCGGCTGCTCCTCCGCCACCTCGTCGCCCGCCGCGACATGGATCTCGATGACCGGGACGTCCTCGAAGTCGCCGATGTCCGGAACCTTCACCTCCATCTAGAGCAGCACCCGCCGCAGGTCCTTGAGCTCCCCGGCCAGGTGCGCGACGAACCGCGCCGCCGCGGCACCGTCGACCACCCGGTGGTCGTAGGAGAGCGAGAGCGGGAGGATGAGCCGTGGGACGAACTGCTCGCCGTCCCACACCGGCCGCATCGCCGAGCGGGTCACGCCCAGGATCGCAACCTCCGGCGCGTTCACGATGGGCGTGAACCCGGTGCCGCCGATCCCGCCGAGCGAGGAGATCGTGAACGTGGAGCCGCGCATCTCCTCGGCCGAGAGCTTGCCCTCGCGCGCCTTGGCCGACAGCTCGGTCAGCTCGCCGGCGATCTCCAGGAGGCCCTTGCGGTCGGCGTCGCGGATCACGGGGACGAGGAGGCCCTGCGGCGTGTCCGCGGCGAAGCCGATGTGGAAGTAGCGCTTGATGACGAGCTCGTCACCGTCGAGCGACGAGTTGAACTCCGGGAACTGCCGCAGCGCGCCCACGCACGCCTTGATCAGCAGCGCGACCATCGTCACCTTCACGTCCGACTGCTCCGAGTTGACCTGCTTGCGGAACGCCTCGAGGTCGGTGATGTCGGCCTCGTCGTCGTGGGTGACGTGCGGGATCATCACCCAGTTGCGCGCCAGGTTCGGGCCGCTGATCCGCTTGATCCGCGAGAGCGGGACGCGCTCGACCTCGCCGTACTTCTCGAAGTCGATCTGCGGCCAGGGCGCCATGTCGAGCCCGGGGATCCCGGCCGCGGCGGGCGCTCCCGCCGGCGCCTGCATGGCCCGCTTGACGTCGTCCTTGGTGATCCGCCCCTTGCGCCCACTCCCCGAGACGCCGGAGAGGTCCACGCCCATCTCCCGGGCGAGGCGGCGAACCGACGGGCTGGCGTAGATCGCAGCCCCCGCCACTGCAGCCGACGGATCCCCGGTATCCGCCGGCGCCCCGGCGCCGGGCAGCTCCTCGCTGTCGTCCTGCTCCTCGGCCGCCAGCGCCGCGGACGCCGGGATCACCCGCGTCGAGACCCCGCCGTGCTCGTCCTCGTCGACGGTCATGAGGGTCGTTCCCTCGGAGACCTTGTCGCCCACGGCGACCTTCAGCTCGACCACCGTGCCGGCGAACGGCGACGGGACGTCCATCGTGGCCTTGTCGGACTCCAGCGTGACGAGCGGCTGGTCCGCGCCGACCGCATCGCCGGCGCTCACGAGGATCTCGATCACCGGGACGTCGGTGAAGTCACCGATGTCCGGGACCTTTACCTCCTGCGCGCTCACCGCGCTCACGCTACTGCCGGGTCCGTCGCGTCCGGGTCCACGTCGTACCTGGCGATCGCCTCGCCGACCGCGGAGGTCTCGACCTCGCCATCGGCCGCGAGCGCGCGCAGTGCGGCAACCGCAACGTGGTGGCGGTCCACCTCGAAGAACCGGCGGAGGTGGCGGCGGAAGTCGCTGCGGCCGAAGCCGTCGGTGCCGAGCACCTCGTAGCGCGCCGGCACCCACGCCCGGACGCCGTCGGGCAGCGCCTTTATGTAGTCGGTGGCCGCGATCACGGGAGCCTCGCTGCCGCCAAGGCACTCCGTGATCCAGGGCTTTCCCGGGTCCGAGTCGGGTTGCAGGCGCGCGAGCCGGTCGCGCTCGAGGCCGTCGCGGCGCAGCTCCGTGAAGCTGGTGACGCTCCACACGTCGGCCTCGACGCCGAAGTCCTTGCCGAGCAGGTCCGCCGCGGCGAGTACCTCGCGGAGGATCGTGCCGGAGCCGAGCAGCCGGACCTTGGCGCCGTCGATCTCGCGGATCCGGTGCATCCCGCGCAGGATCCCGGCCTCGGATCCCTCCGGCATGGCGGGGTGGCGGTAGTTCTCGTTCATCACCGTGAGGTAGAAGTAGACGTCCTCCTGCGCGCCGATCATCCGCCGCAGGCCGTCGCGGACGATCACCGCCAGTTCGTACGAGTAGGCGGGGTCGTAGGCGACGCAGTTGGGGATCGCCGAGGCCAGGAGGTGGCTGTGGCCGTCCTCGTGCTGGAGCCCCTCGCCGTTCAGCGTCGTCCGCCCTGCGGTGCCGCCGATCAGGAAGCCGCGGGCCCGGTTGTCGCCCGCCGCCCAGGCAAGGTCCATCACCCGCTGGAAGCCGAACATCGAGTAGAAGGCGTAGAACGGGACCATCTGGACCGCGTGGTTGGAGTAGGAGGTCGCCGCGGCGATCCATGACGAGAACGCCCCGGCCTCGGTGATGCCCTCCTGAAGCACCTGGCCCTTGCGGTCCTCGCGGTAGACCATCAGCTGCTCGACGTCCTCGGGCTCATAGAGCTGGCCGACGTGCGAGTAGATGCCGAGCTGGCGGAACATCCCCTCCATGCCGAAGGTCCTGGACTCGTCCGGGACGATCGGGACCACTCGCGGCCCGAGCTCCTTGTCGCGCAGCAGCGCGGCCAGGATGCGGACGAAGGCCATCGTCGTGGACACCTCGCGCTCGCCCGTGCCGTCGAGCTGCGTCTGGAAGATGTCCAGGCCGGGGACCGGCAGCGGGTCGTCGACCCTCCGCCGGCGGGCGGGCAGGAAGCCGCCGAGGGCCTTGCGGCGCTCGTGCAGGTAGCGAAGCTCGGGCGAGTCCTCCGCGGGCTTGTGGAAGGAGACGTCGGCCACCGCCTCGTCGGAGATGTCCAGCTCGAAGCGGTCGCGGAACGCCCGCAGCGCCTCCTCGTTCATCTTCTTCTGCTGGTGCGTGATGTTCTGGCCCTCGCCGGCCTCGCCCATCCCGTAGCCCTTGATGGTCTTCGCGAGGATCACCGTGGGCCGGCGCGTGGCGCCCTGCGCGGCCGCGTAGGCCGCGTAGACCTTCTTGGAGTCGTGGCCGCCGCGGTTCAGCGCCCAGATCTCGTCGTCGGTCATGTCCTTCACGCGCTCGAGGAGCTCCGGGTACTTCCCGAAGAACTTGTCCCGCACGAACTTCCCGTCGCGGGCCTTGTACACCTGGTACTCGCCGTCGACGGCCTCCTCCATCCGCCGCACCAGCAGGCCGTCGTGGTCGGCCTCGAGCAGCGGATCCCAGCGGTCGCCCCAGATCACCTTGATCACGTTCCAGCCGGCGCCCCGGAAGATCGTCTCGAGCTCCTGGATGATCTTGCCGTTGCCGTGCACCGGCCCATCCAGGCGCTGGAGGTTGCAGTTGACGACGAAGACGAGGTTGGAGAGCTTCTCGCGGCCGGCGAGCGCAATGGCCCCGAGCGACTCGGGCTCGTCGGTCTCCCCGTCGCCGAGGAACGCCCACACCTTGCGCCCGGACGTGTCCGAGACGCCGCGGTCGGTCAGGTAGCGCATGAAGCGCGCCTGGTAGATGGCCATGATCGGCCCGAGGCCCATAGAGACCGTCGGGAACTGCCAGAAGTCCGGCATCAGCCAGGGGTGCGGATACGAGGCCAGCCCGCCGGGCTTCGAGACCTCCTGGCGGAAGCCCTCGAGCTGTTCCTCGGTGATCCGCCCCTCCAGGAAGGCCCGCGCGTAGATGCCGGGCGAGGAGTGTCCCTGGATGTAGATCAGATCGCCGCCGTGCTCCGCGGAGGGCGCATGCCAGAAGTGGTTGAAGCCGATCTCGTAGAGCAGCGCCGCCGACTGAAAGCTCGCGATGTGCCCGCCGAGCTCCGAGGACTCCTTGTTGGCGCGCAGGACCATCGCGATCGCGTTCCAGCGAATCAGCGAGCGGACGCGCCGCTCCATGGCGGGGTCGCCCGGCAGCGGCGGCTCGTCCTCGCGGTGGATCGTGTTGACGTACGGCGTCGGCCCCACGTACTCGATCGCCGCGCCGCGCAGGCGGGCTCGCTCGACGACCCGCTCGACGAGGTCATGGGCTCGCCGTGTCCCGTCGTTCTCCACGACCGCATCGAGGGCCTCGAGCCACTCCTCAGTCTCAACCGCGTCGATATCCAACCTGGGCCGAGCCTATCGAGCCGCGCGCGCCGCCTGGCTGCGGCGTCCAGCCGAACCCCAGGCGCTAACGCGCTGTCTCAAGTGCGTCGATACACGGAGCGATGGCAGGGGAGCCGGGAGACTTCGATCGCGCGCCGGCGCCCGAATGGCCGTCCGGCCCGGTGTACGGGCAGGTGCCACCGCCGCCGCCCGCCGCGGAGCCAGACTCCGGGCCGTCCCGGGAGGCGTGGTTCCTCGCCCTCGGCTTCTTCGTGGCGGCCCTCGTCGTCATGGCGAGCCGTCGTCACGGATACGAGTCGGGCTACGCGCTCGGCAGGGTCGCCGCCACGGGAGCCATCAGCCTTCTCATCGCCACGCTCGTGCGCCGGGTCTACCTCACCGTGTCCGGCTCGGCCGGGGATGCCTGGCACCCCTGGGCCCTCGTCCTGGCCGGGGTCGCCGCGGTCCTGCTTGCCGCGACGACCTGGCCCGACCAGCGAGACGGCTCATCCGCTGAATCGTCCCTCGCCGCGTTCGCCAACGAGGCCCAGGCGTGCAGGAGCTCCACGCCGTCGCCGCTCGTGACCGGGGGCATGCTCTCGTTCCGTCCCGTCGACGACGGCACATCTCAGGCCTTCGACACGATGCTCACGCGGGCCGAGCCCACGATGGAGAGCCTGGTGGAGGTGCGCGCGGTCGACGACGGCGACCTGACGCCGGCCGTGGCCTTCGCGGCCCCGGGGTTCTCCGACTCGACGGTCCGATCCGGGTTCGTCTCCGGCCTCGAGAACTCGGTGGAGCAGGCCGGTGGGAGCTTTCAGTCCGTGGCCGCGAGCACCGGAACGGTGACCCTGCTGCAGGCCGGCCAACGGTACGTCGCCTCGGGCTTCGCGGGGTGCTACGCGGTGACCGTCGCCGCACCGAGCGAGTCGGCGGCGCTTCGGCTCGAGGAGGAGATCCTCCAGTTGCAGGCCGCGCGCCTTTAGGCGTGAGTCGCCCAGCCGTCCACGGCGCGCGCGGCGTCGAGGATGGCCTCGGACATGGTGGGGTGGGGGTGGATGATCCGGGCGAGCTCCTGGTAGCCGCCCTCCAGGGCGACCACGTCGACGAGCTCGGCGATCATGTCGCAGGCGATGTTGCCCACGATGTGGGCGCCGAGGATCTCCCCGTACTCGGAGTCGGCGACGATCTTGACGAGGCCCTCGCGGTCGTCGTAGACGACTGAAGCGCCCGCCCCGCCGAGCTTGAACTTGCCGACCTTGATGTCGTGGCCCGCCTCCTTGGCCTGCGCCTCGGTCAGCCCGACGCTGGCGACCTGCGGGTGGCAGAACGTGGCGCCGGCGATCTGCTCGATCTTCACCGGGTGCGTCTCCGCGCCGGCGATCGTCTCCACGGCGACAACCCCCTCCTCGGAGGCCTTGTGGGCGAGCGCCGGGCCCCGCACGAGGTCGCCGATCGCGAACACCTTCCTGTTGGTCGTGCGCTGGAGCTCGTCGATCTTGACCCTGCCGTTCTCCTCCAGCTCGACCTTGGCCTCCGCGAGGTTCAGCGCCTCCACGTCCGGCCTGCGACCGCCGGCGATGCAGAGGTAGTCGACCTCGGCCGACTGGTCCCCGTAGGTGAACTTCACAGACTTGCCGGTGTCCTCGACGTTCTCGACCGGGGCGCCCGTCGCGACCGTGATGTTCTGCTTCTTGAAGGCCCGCTCGACCACCCGGACCATGTCCTTGTCCTCGGCCGGGAGGATCTGGTCCAGCATCTCGATCAGCAGGACCTCCACGCCGAAGCGGCCGTACGCGGAGGCGATCTCGGCGCCGGATGCGCCGGCGCCGACGACGGCGATCTTCTTCGGCAGGGCGTCGAGCGACCAGGCGCCCCAGGTGTCGACGATGCGGCCGCCGAACTCGACGCCGGGGATCGGCATCGCTACCGAGCCGGTCGCGAGCACCACGGCCTTGGCCTCGTGGACCTCGTCGCCGACCTTCACGTTGCCGTCGGCCGTCAGCGATCCCTCGCCGGAGATCTGCTCGACCTTGTTCTTGTCCCAGAGCATCTTCACGCCGCCCGAGAGCGTCTCGGAGACCTTGGCGCGCCGCTCGCCCAGGGCCTTCCAGTCCAAAGAGGGCTTCGCGACCTTGATGCCGAGCTCGGCCCCGTTGTTGGCGACCGTGTCGAAGACCTCTGCCGTGTGGAGCATGGTCTTGGCCGGGATGCAGGCGTAGTTGAGGCACCGCCCGCCCGGCTTGTCCTTCTCGACGACGGCGGTGCGCTGGCCGAGCTGGGCGGCCCGGATCGCGGCGACGTAGCCGCCGGGACCGCCGCCGATGACGATGATGTCGAAGGGATCTGCCATGGCGGGCGACTTTATAGGACGAAATTGGCGCGCCCGCTCAGAGCTAGGCGGCGCCCGCTTCGGTGACGCTGTTCCCGGCCGGAGCCCGGAGTCAACGCTCGGCCTGTTGTAGCCTCGCACACCAGTCGGAGGAGGTGCGAGGATGAGTACGGAACCGGGTTCCGCGGTAGCGGAGTCGCTCGTTGCGGCGCAGGGCGTCGAGAAGCGTTACGGGGAAGGCGCCACCGCGGTCCACGCGCTGCGCGGTGTCGACCTCGACCTGCGGCAGGCGAGCTTGACCGCCGTCATGGGCCCCTCGGGCTCGGGCAAGTCGACGCTGATGCACATCCTTGCCGGCCTCGACCAGCCAACCGCGGGGAAGGTGCAGATCGCGGACACCGAGATCACGACGCTCGGCGACGACGAGCTCACCCAGCTGCGGCGCGAGCACATCGGGTTCGTCTTCCAGTTCTTCAATCTGCTGCCGATGCTGACGGCGGAGGAGAACGTCCTGCTGCCCCTCGCGATCGCCGGCAAGAAGCCGGATCCCGGCTGGTACGCGGACCTGATCGAGCGCGTTGGCCTGAAGGACCGCGTGAGCCACCGCCCGAGCGAGCTCTCCGGCGGCCAGCAGCAGCGGGTCGCCATCGCGCGCGCCCTCGTCTCCCGCCCGACCGTGATGTTCGCCGACGAGCCGACGGGCAACCTCGACTCGGCGACCAGCGCCGAGATCCTCGAGCTGCTGCGCAAGTCCGTCGACGCCTACGAGCAGACCACGCTGATGGTCACGCACGACCCCGACGCGGCCGCGATTGCCGACCGCGTCCTGTTTCTCGCCGACGGCCGCATCGTGCAGGACCTGGCCGACCCTGACTTCGACCAGATACTCGCCACGACGCAGGACCTCAGCCGCTCTTGAACAAGGTCGCGCTCAAGGGTCTCGCGTTCCGGCGAGGCCGGACGCTCCTGACGACGGTTGCGATCGTCATCGGCGTCGCGATGGTCAGCGGCACCTACGTCCTCACCGACACCATCTCCGCCGCGTTCGACTCGATCTTCCAGAGCTCCTACGCAAACACCAGCGCCGTCATCTCCGGCAAGAGCGTGGTCTCCAACTCGGCGTCGGGCAACGCGACGGTTCCGGAGTCGACCCTGGCAAAGGTCCGCAAGCTGCCGAGCGTCCAGGAGGCGGCGGGGGCGATCTTCGACACCAACGGGACGACGGATCGCGCGCAGCTCCTCGACAAGCAGGGCAACGCGATCTCGATCGGAGGCGCGCCCAACTTCGGGTTCGGCTTCGACCCGAAGGCGACGCGCTTCAACCCGATGCAGCTGACCGCGGGCCGGTTCGCGACCAAGGACGACGAGGTCGTGATCGACAAGGGCACCGCCGACAAGTACGGCTACGCCGTCGGCGACAAGATCGGCGTCTCGGCCAGGGGCCCGACGCGGGAGTTCACGATCTCCGGGATCGCGAAGTTCGGGTCGGTCAACTCGCTCGGCGGAGCGACGATCGCCGTGTTCAACGTTCCGACGGCCCAACGGCTGACGGGGAAGGAGGGGGAGTTCGACATCGTCTTCCTCGCCGCGAACCCTGGCTTCGGCACGAGCGAGCTGATCTCCCAGGTCCGCCCGCTGCTGCCGCCCGCCACCCAGGTTCAGTCCGGCGCCCAGCAGGCTGCGAGCCAGGCGAAGGACACGGAGGATGCCCTCCAGTTCATCCGCTACTTCCTGCTCGCCTTCGCGGGGATCGCCGTCATCGTCGGCGCTTTCGTCACCTTCAACACCATCTCGATCACGGTCGCCCAGCGGATCCGCGAGTTCGCCACGCTGCGCTCGCTTGGCGCCTCTCGCCGGCAGGTGCTGCGCTCGGTCCTGATCGAGAGCTTCTTCACCGGGCTTCTTGCGTCCGTCGTCGGCCTCTTCGCGGGACTCGGGCTCGCCAAGGGCCTCAACGCCCTGTTCTCCGCCCTTGACGTCTCGCTTCCAGAGACTGGCCTGGTCTTCGCGACCCGGACGATCATCGTCTCGCTCGTGCTGGGAGTGGGGGTGACGGTTCTCTCCAGCCTGATTCCCGCCGTCCGTGCCACGCGGATCCCCCCCGTGTCCGCCATGCGGGAGGGCGCGACGCTGCCACCGACGCGCGTTTCGAAGCGGCGCGGGCTCGTCGTCGGGATCCTCGCGGTGATCACGGCCGCGCTGCTCGCCTACGGATCGTTCGGCGAGGCCGGAACGGGAACGTCGCTCCTCTACGTGCTCGGCGGGTGCCTGGCGCTGTTCTTCGTCGTCGGGCTGTCCGCGTCCCGGGCCGTGGGGCCGCTCGCCGAGGTCGTCGGCGCGCCCGCCCGGCGGTTCGCCGGCGAGGCCGGCCGCCTGGCGAGCGAAAACGCCACGCGCAACCCGGTTCGGACGGCCCGCACCGCCGCCGCCCTCATGGTCGGCCTCGCGCTGGTCACGATCGTGGCCACCCTGGGCGCAGGCCTACGGAACTCGGATCGCAAGACGCTCGAGGACACGGTCACCGCCGACTACGTCGTGACCTCCAAGAACGGCTTCGACCCGTTTCCGCAGGCCGCCGGCGACGCCCTCGCCAGGGCGCCGGGCGTGACCGGCAGCGCGGACATGCGCCAGGACCGCGCCAACATCTTCGGCGAGGACAAGAGTGTCTCCAGCGTCCCCCCGGGCTTCACCAGGTTCTTCGACCTGTACCTCGGCGGCGACGCCGCCCGGATCGCCGACGGGCTCGGAGCGCACGGCGCGATCGTCGACGGCAACTACGCCGACGACGCCAACCTTCACGTCGGGAGCCGCTTCCGGATCCAGACGCCGTCCGGCCGGCACCTTGCCCTCCAGGTCGAGGGCATCACCTCGCCGCCCACCATCCAGAAGATCGACCCGCTGATCGGCAAGGTCGTGATCTCTCAAGCAGCGTTCGATGGCTCGTTCCCCCGCCCCCAGAACCAGTTCGCGTTCGCCGACATGCACGGCGGGGCGACGGACGCGAACACGGCGGCGCTGAAGAGCTCGGTGAAGGACTTCTCCGACGCGAAGGTCGAAACCAAGGCCGGCTGGGTGGACACGCGGTCGGGCGGCGTGGACCAGCTGCTCAATCTCCTCTACGTACTGCTCGCCCTGTCGGTGGTGGTGAGCCTCTTCGGGATGGTCAACACGCTCGTCCTCTCGGTCTTCGAGCGCACGCGGGAGATCGGGATGCTCCGGGCCGTCGGCATGAAGCGCCGCCAGGTTCGGCGCATGATCCGCCAGGAGAGCGTGATCACCGCGTTGATCGGCGCCGGGCTCGGCCTGCCGCTTGGTGTGTTCCTCGCCGCCGTGATAACCAAGGTGCTGTCGACCGAGGGGATCTCGTTCTCGCTACCGGTCGGCTCGCTTATCGTCTTCACGATCGTCGCCATCGGCGCCGGGATCGCGGCCGCGGTCGTCCCCGCCCGCCGGGCTGCGAAGCTGGAGATCCTCGGCGCCCTGCACTACGAGTGAAGGGCTCTACAGCGGCGGGCGGGAGGGGCGCTCCGGCATCTGGATGCGCGCCATCGCCTTGATCATGAAGTAGAAGAGCGCGCCGGCGATCGCGATCAGCGCCGTGTTGCCCGCGACCTGCACCGCGCTCGTGGCGCCGACCAGGCCGATGGCGGCCGAGAGGATGAGGAACGCGAGGACCACCTCGAAGCCGAGGACCGCCCAGTAGCGCGCCCGCCACATGCCGATTGCCGCCATGCCCATCAGAAACGCCGGCGTGATCACCTGCAGCAGGGCGGGGCGGTCGCCGTTGACCTTCGCGCCCGCCACGTAGGCGACGACCACTGCGACCGCGATGAGCCCGGCGATCACGGCGCCGATCGTCACCACGGTCGGGCGCTGGTTCTTGGCAAGAGGCTCGAGCCGGTCGCGAACCGTCTGGTTCTTCGCCTCGGAGCGCGCCGCCATCTGCTCGCGGCGCTCGGCGCCCCGCGCCTTGCGCTTGCGGCGCTCGGCGCGCTTGTCCTCCCGGTTCGCCATCAGCCGGATTTCACCACGGCTCTTCGCAGGGCGCGCGCGGCGGCCGCCGGATCGGCAGCATCGCGGATCGCACGCACCACCACGATCCGCTTGGCGCCTGCTTCGACCACCTGGTCGACGTTGCCGGCGTCGATGCCGCCGATGGCGAACCACGGCAGGGTCGCTCGCTCGGCGGCGTGACGGACGTAATCGAGTCCAGCGGCTGGACGTCCTGCCTTCGTCGGCGTTTCCCAGACGGGGCCCACGCTCACCTGATCGGGCCGGGCGTCCCCCTCGGCGGCGTGCGCCCTCGCGAGCTGATCGGGCGAGTGCGTCGAAAGTCCGACCAGCGCGTCCTCGCCGGCGGCTTCGCGGGCGGCCGCGACCGGAATGTCGTCCTGGCCCACGTGCACGCCGTCGGCCGCGACCGCCCGGGCCAGCTCGGGGTTGTCGTTGACGAAGAACAGCGCCCCGGCTGCCGACGCCGCCTCGCGAAACGAGGCGGCCGTTTCGGCCAGCGCGGCGCGGCTGAGCTCCCGGTCGCGGAGCTGCACGATGTCCACTCCGCCCTCGAGCGCGGCCTCGACGACGGCACGCGCGACGTCGGGCCCCCCCATCCCGTCGGTGACGAAGTAGAGGCGCGCTCGGCTCAGTGCCTCTCGCCTGCGCTCGGCTTCCATCACGCCAGTATCGGCGAACGGGGCCTGTGGCTGGGTCCTGGCGGGAGTACGATGGATGCACAACGGGAGCCCGCACGCAGCGGGCTGAGAGGGCGGCAGCGCGGCCGCCGACCGTCTGAACCTGACCCGGGTAATGCCGGCGCAGGGATGGTTTGCAAAGCGCCCCGCCCGGAGGTGACGCTTGAGCGATGCAGACGCAAACGTAGGCGTGGTTGCGCTACCGGCGCGGCACGGCGGCGAGCTCGATGCCGTCGTCGTCGGCGCGGGCGTGATCGGCCTTGCCACCGCCTGGCGCGCCGTTCGGCGTGGGTTGCGGGTCCGGGTGCTGGAGCGCGAACGCCCTGGAGCCGGGGCCTCAGGGGTCGCCGCGGGCATGCTCGCGCCGGTGGGCGAGGCGAGCTGGGGCGAGGAGCGCGTGCTCGAGCTCGGTTTGGCCTCCGCGTCGGCGTGGCCCGGCTTCGCGGCGGAGCTCGAGTCCGAGTCGGGCCTCCAGACGGGCTACCGCCGCTGCGGGGCGATCCACGTCGCCCTCGACCGCGACGAGGCCGAGGAGCTTCGCCGCCGCCATGAGCTCATGCGGACGCACGGGCTCGACGCCGGCCTGCTCACGCCCAGCTCGGCCCGTGAGCTCGAGCCCGGGCTCGCGCCGTCGCTCGCCGCGGCCGTCGAGGCGGCCGGGGAGGCGGTGGTGGACCCGCCGGCGCTGATTGCGGCTCTCGGGGCTGCCGTCGAGGCGGCCGGCGGGGAGATCCGCTCGGCGGCCGAGGTTGTGGAGCCGGTTCTCGAGGGCAGCGCGCTTCGCGGCGTGGTCACGGCGGACGGTCAGGAGCACCGCGCTCCGGCGATCGTCGCCGCCACCGGGTGCTGGTCCGGAGCCCTCGGCTGGCTCCCCGCCGGGGCCCGTCCGCCCGTCCGCCCGGTCAAGGGCCAGGTCCTGACGCTCCGCGGCGACCCGGCCCAGCCGGTCTGCCGGCGTCTCGTCGTTGGCGAGCGGGTGTACCTCGTGCCGCGCGAGGACGGGCGCCTGGTGGTCGGCGCCACCGTGGAGGAGCTCGGCTTCGACCTCCGGGTCACGGCGGGCGGGGTCCACGAGCTGCTCCGCGAGGCATACCGGCTGCTTCCGGACGTCGCCGAGCTCGACTTCCTCGAGGCGCGTGCCGGCATGCGGCCGGCCACCGCGGACAACGCGCCGCTCATCGGCCCCGGCGCCCTCGACGGCCTCTTCCTCGCGACCGGGCACTACCGCAACGGCGTCCTCCAGGCGCCCGTCACCGCTGAGGCGGCCGCCGCGTGGATCGCGGGTGACGAGCCTTCGGGCGCGGCCGCGGCGTTCGACCCGTCCGCCCGAGCCGGCACCGAGGCGGCGCGATGACGATCGTCCTGAACGGTGAGCGTGTGGAGCTGGGGGCCGGGGCCAGCGTCGCGGATGCGGTCGCGCTTGCCGGGGCCGCCGGGACGCGGGGGGTCGCCGTGGCCCTCGACGGCGAGGTCGTGCCCCGTGAGGCCTGGGAGCGGACCGTCCTCAGCGAGGGCCAGGGCGTCGAGGTTGTCAGGGCGATTCAAGGAGGCTGACGTGGAGCGCGCAACGCCAGAGAGGCAGACCGACGCGGGCTTCGAGCTCGGCGGCCGCACGTGGACTTCTCGGCTGATCATGGGCACGGGGGGCTTCCGCTCGCTGGAGGCCGCCGAGCGAGCGATCGCCGCGTCGGGCGCGGAGATCGTGACCGTCGCGCTGCGCCGGGTCGACCCGGAGGCGCAGGGGTCGGTGCTGGAGGTGATCGAGCGCCTCGGGCTCTTCGCGCTCCCCAACACGGCGGGTTGCTACACGGCGCGCGACGCCGTACGCACGGCGAAGCTCGCGCGCGAGGCCTTCGAGACGGACTGGGTGAAGCTCGAGGTGATCGGCGACGACCGCACGCTCTACCCGGACGCGGTGGAGCTGCTCCAGGCCGCCGAGGAGCTGGTCGCCGCCGGCTTCACGGTGCTGCCGTACACGAACGACGACCCCATCCTGGCGCGGCGGCTGGAGGACGTGGGCTGCGCGGCGGTGATGCCGCTCGGCTCGCCGATCGGGTCCGGAATGGGGATCCGCAACCCGTACAACGTCGCGATCATCGTCGAGCGCGCCGGCGTCCCCGTCGTGCTCGACGCGGGGATCGGCACCGCCTCCGAGGCCGCGATGGCCATGGAGCTCGGCTGCGACGCCGTGCTGCTGGCGAGCGCGGTGTCGCGTGCCGAGGATCCCGAGCGCATGGCGGTGGCGATGCGCAGGGCGGTGGAGGCGGGTTTCGGTGCAAGACGAGCCGGCCGCATCGCCCGCAAGCTCCACGCGGAGGCCTCGACGCCCACCGAGGGGACTGCAGATCTCGGCGCCGGGTAGGCCCGGTGCATGCCTGAAGAAGCGAAAGGCCCGGGTCGCCTATGACGTGAAGCTCGACGGCGAGACGCGCCGGCCGCCGCCCGACTCCGGGTTCCCGGCGCCGGTCATCAACGCGCTCGATCCCGAGCGCCCATGCTCCTCGGTGACCAGGTCTATGCCGACGAGGTTTCCCCGGCGACGCTCGACTACATCCGCGAGACGCGGGGCAGCGAGGAGCCTCCCGGGGAAGCTGGTGGTCGCCTGAGTCAGGCCCTGGCGCGGGCCTTCCCGGCGACGCCCTCGGGCAGGTCGCCGGCGGTCACCTGCGCCAGCGTCACGGTCTCCAGCACCGCCCTGACGTTGCCCCGCAACGACAGCCAGACCTGCTTGAGGGGCACAGCGTCGCCGGTGTAGTCGAGGTCGTCGGCGCTCTCGCCGCGGACGGTCGCGAGCGGCCCCTCGACGGCGCGGATCACATCGGCGAGCGTGACCCGGTCCGCGCCGACGGCGAGCCAGTAGCCCCCGTCGGCGCCGCGCTTCGAGTGGACGAGCCCGTTGTGGCGGAGCTCGGCGAGGATGTTCTCGAGGAACGGCAGCGGGATCTGCTGGGCGGAGGCGATCGCGTCTCCCTTGACCGGCTTGCCCGGTGCCGAGGCCGCCAGGACGATCATCGCGCGGACGGCGTAGTCGGCCTTGGCCGAGACCCTCATGGCGCGATTCTCTCACGCGCGCGGGGAGGTGCCGGGAGGGTGCTCAGTTCCCGAGCAGAACCGAGGCGGAGCCGCCGTAGTTGGCGGTCGCCAGGTCGTCACGCCCGTCGCCGTTGAAGCGCCCGACGGCGAGGCCGTAGGGCTCATCTCCAACCTCGAAGTTCTTCGCCGCCGAGAACCTGCCGTGCTTGCGCTGCTTCAGGATTGACACGGCGCCGGGGACCTCATCGGAGGTAAGTGCCAAGTCGGGCTTGGCGTCGCCGTTGTAGTGAAGCGTCCGGACCAGGGCCGGCGAGAGCGCGGTCGCGTAGTGCTTCGGCGTGCGGAACTCGCCATTGCCCTTGCCCCGAAGGACGAAGACCTGGTCACCGGAGTAGTCCGGCACGACGAGGTCCAGCTTGTGATCGCGATCGATCCTCGTCGCGATCACGTTGTTCAGCCCTACTCCGAAGGGGATGAAGTGAGGGCTACCGAACTTGCCGTTGCCCTTGCCGAACAGAATCTCCACCCCTTCCGGACTTGAGACCTGGACCGCCAGGTCGGGTTTGCCGTCGCGGTCCAGATCCGCGGCGGCGATACCGAACGCGTCGTTCATCCCGGAGATCGTCTTGGCGGGCTTGAAGGTCCCATCGCCCTTGCCCAGGAGAACCGAGGCGGTGTTGGAAGTCAGGTTCGAGACGGCGAGATCACGCTTGTGGTCCCCGTTGAAGTCCGCCACCGCCAGATAGGACGAGTCGGGGTCTGTCGGGTAGTTGACGGGAGCCTTGAACCCACCCTTCTTGGCAAGCAGCACGCTGACGCCGCCGCTGCCCCCCTGGTTTGCCGCCGCGATGTCCCGGCGGCCGTCGCGGTTGAAGTCGGCGATTGCGAGGCCAAGCGGTCCGGATCCCGCCGGGAAGCTCTTGGCCGCGGCGAAGGTGCCGTTGCCCTTGCCGCGGAGCACGTCGACCTGATCGTCCCCGCGGGCGGAGACCGCCAGGTCGGTCGCCTTGCCGCCGAGAAGCTTGCCGGCGCGTACGTCGAGTGTCTGCGCGCCCGTGGGATAGTCGACGTGAGACCTGAAGCCCGCGAAGGCGGCGGTGGCGGCCAGCGCGGCGACGAGTCCGACGGCGCACAGGACGCGGCGTACGAGCTTCCCCCTCCTCGGCATCGGAGAGATCCTACGCCTCGCGCCTGACCTCGGCCGGGTCGACGTCGTCGCGAAGGCCCTTGAACGACGGCGCGCGGAGGGTGCCCGCCCTGGTCCACTCGGTGAACTCGACGGAAGCGACCAGCTCCGGCTCGACAAATGTGGTCCCTCCCGGGGGCTGGCGGCCGTCGAACGGGCTCGACTCCCTCTCGAGCGGCGTCAGAAGCCTCACGAGGTCCTTCAGTGTGGTCTCGGCGAACCCGGTGCCGACCTTTCCGGCGTAGCGCAGCTCGGCGGTTCCGGACTCCTCGTGGTAGCCGAGCGCCAGGGCCCCGAGCGTGGACGCACGACCGCCCTGTCCGGGCTGCCAGCCGCCGATCACCAGCTCCGCGGTGCGGACGTTCTTCACCTTCACCCAGGCCCGCGAGCGCGAGCCCGGGGCGTAGGCCGAGTCCAGACGCTTGGCCAGCAGTCCCTCCAGCCCGCGCTCCCGCGTCAGCTCGAGGAGGGCGCCCCCGTCGCCGAAGTGCGCCGTCGGAACCTGGAGGCCGGCGTGATCCAGCGGAAGCTGCACGAGGAGCCTGCGGCGATCCTCGTAGGGGAGCTCGAGCGTGGAATGGCCGTTCAGGAAGAGCACGTCGAACGCGACGAACGTCGCGGGCGTGTCCTTCATGCGCCGGCGTACCGCCGACTCCGAGGCCAGGTGCATCCGCGCCTGCAGGCGCTGGAAGTCGGGGCGGCCGCCCTCTTCGAACGCGACCACCTCTCCGTCGAGAACCGCCTCGACGGAGCTCAGCGCCTCGCGCAGCGCAGTGGCTACCTCCGGGTACTGAGACGTGACGTCGCGCTGGGTGCGGCTCTCGAGGCGGACGCGGCCCGGTTCGCAGTACGCGAGCGTTCGCACCCCGTCCCACTTGAGCTCGAACGCCCAGCCCTTCTCCTCGCGTGGCAGCTTGCCTGGGGTGGCGAGCATCGGCCGAAGCTCCGTGGGCATGGGCTCGCGGTCCGGGTCGGACGGCGGGTCCATCCGGTGGATCATCCAGTTCCTGCCCTTGGTCGGGAACAGCGCGTAGCGGCCCCGCACGCGCTCGCCGCGCAGCTCGATCTCGATCTTCTCGTCGGTGAACTTCTCGGCCAGGTAGGTCCCGTGGTCCCAGATCGTCATCGTGCCGGCTCCGTACTCGCCCTTCGGGATCTCGCCGTGGAAGTCGAGGTACTCCAGGGGATGGTCCTCGGTGCGGACCGCCAGGCGGTTGTCCTTGGGAGTCGGGGGCACGCCCCGTGGCAAGGCGAAGGACGCAAGCACGCCGTCGCGCTCCAGCCGCAGGTCCCAGTGGAGGCGGCGCGCGTGGTGCTCCTGGATCACGAAGCGGTTGCCGTCACGCTCGCCGGCAGCGTCACCGGCAGGCTCGGGCGTCTTCGAAAAGGACCGCTTGGCCTCGTATTCGGCGAGCTTGCGAGGCATGAACGCAGGGTAGCCGGGCTAGTGCTCGTGCCCTTCGTGCCCGGTCTCGTTCGGGTAAGTCGATCCGAGCGACGGCGAGTTGATGAGGCCGGACTCGATCTCGCCGTGGCAGTTCGCGCAGACAAGCACGCATTTCTTCGCTTCTTCGCGATAGGCGGTCAGAGACTTCGTTGTCGCGGAGCTCAACGCGAAGCTCTTCGTCGCCGGGTCCACATGATGGAAGTGCATGTTCAGTGGGCAGCTGTCATATCCGCAAATCACGCAGCAACCCCCAGCCTCTCGAATCAGCATGCGGCGGATTGTCTGCTTTCGCCTCGTCACAGCCTCCCCAACGCAGCGCTTGCATCGCCACCTCCGCTTGCCGCCGCCTGCGGAGTAATAGGCGAACTCGCTGAGGCCGTGGTGCTTGCACTCCCTCGGTTCCACCGCGCAGCGTCGTTTCGGGTCAGGGGGGCGGCCAGTCTTCTTCACCAAGACGGTTGGCGGCGGGGAGGACGGCTCAGTGCGCCCCCCGGGACTCGAACCCGGTCTTCGAGATTAAAAGTCTCGCTGTCTAACCCGTTGACATAGAGGCGCGGAATGAGTCTGACGGTTCCAAAATGCCGGCGCCGAACTGGCCAATCGCCGGACAACAGATCAGTCAGCCCGCGGCTCCAGGACGACCAGCGGGATCTCGCGGTCGGTGCGCTCCTGGTACTCGCGGTAGCCCGAGTAGGTCTGAACCGCCATCGGCCAGAGGCGGGGGCGCTCCTCCTCGGTCGCGACGCGGGCTCGGACCTTGCGGCGGTCGTGGCCGACCTGGATCGTCGTGTCCGGGTTGGCGCGCAGGTTGTAGAACCAGGCCGGGTTCTTCGGGTAGCCGCCCTTGGAGGCGACGATCACGACGTTCTCGCCGTCCTTGAAGTAGACGAGCGGCGAGGTGCGCTTCGTCCCGCTCTTGGCCCCCACGTGGTCGAGCAGCAGCATCGGCGGGGAGCCCGGGAAGCGGTGGCCGACAAGTCCGCCCGTCGCCCTGTAGACGACGGTGTGGGCGCCCATCAGGCGGCGCAGTACCGGCCAGGTGCGGTCCGCGAGATCCAGGTAGCTCGCCATTGGGCGATCGTAGCCGCGTGCGGTCTCGGCGGCGGCGGTCGAACTGAAAGACTGCGCGGGCATGGACGCCGAGCACGCACTCACGCGCCGCGGCCTCGTCGGAGGCGCCGCCGCCGGGGCGGCGAGTGCGGCGCTCGCGGGCCTTCCGGGCGAGGCGCGGGCGGCATCGCACCGCGCCGACGTCATCGTCGTCGGCGCGGGACTCGCCGGGCTCGAGGCCGCCCGGGTGCTGAAGAAGGCGGGCCGCTCGGTCGTGCTCCTCGAGGCTCGCGACCGCGTCGGCGGGCGCACGCTCAACCACCACCTCGGTCACGGGAAGGTGGCCGAGATCGGCGGGCAGTGGGTGGGCCCCACGCAGAACCACGTCCTGAAGACGATCAAGCAGCTCGGCCTCAAGACATTCAAGACCTACGCCGACGGCGACAACGTCTACTGGCGCTCCGGCACGCGCAAGACCTACACGGGGACGATCCCGCCGGCGAACGTCGCGTCCCTCGTGGAGCTCGCCCAGGTGATCGCGAAGCTCGACAACATGGCCGGCCAGATCGACCCGACGGCTCCCTGGAAGGCCGCCAGCGCGCTGGAGTGGGACGGGCAGACGTTCGAGACCTGGAAGCTCGCGAACACGACGCTCCAGGAGACTCGCGATCTCGTCGACCTCGGGATCGCGTCGGTCTTCGCGGCGGAGTCGCGAGACCTCTCCCTGCTCCACGTCCTCTTCTACGTCCGCGCCGCGGGCAGCTTCGAGAACCTGATCAACACCACCGGCGGAGCGCAGGAGAGCCGCGTGGTCGGCGGCTCGCAGGAGATCTCCATCCGTCTCGCGAAGGGGCTCGGCGGATCCGTCGTCCTGAGCGCGCCGGTCTACCGGATCGACCACTCGAGCGGCGGAGTCGAGATCTCCTCCCGCGGCGCGACCTACCGCGCAAGGCGGGTCATCGTCGCCGTGCCGCCCACGCTTGCCGGCCGCATCCGGTACTCGCCGGAGCTCCCCGCGAAGCGCGACCAGCTCATGCAGCGGGTCCCGATGGGGACCGTCGTCAAGTGCATGGCCGTCTACGACAGGCCGTTCTGGCGCGACGACGGCCTGAGCGGGATGGCGACCAGCAACCAGGGCCCCGTGAAGCTCACCTACGACAACTCGCCGCCGGGCGGCAGGCCCGGGGTCCTCCTGGGCTTCATCGAGGGCCAGTCGGCGCGAAACCTCCTCGGAAGCAGCACCAGGGAGCGGCGCAAGGCGGTGCTGGAATGCTTCGCGCGCTACTTCGGGTCGAGGGCGAGCAACGCCAGGGATTACTTCGACAAGAGCTGGGCCGCGGATCCGTGGACGCGCGGCTGCTACGTGGGCTACTACCCGCCCGGAGTCCTGACCGGCTACCGCGGGGCGATTAAGGCACCGTGCGGAGTGATCCACTGGGCTGGAACCGAGACCGCGAGCGAGTGGAACGGCTACATGGACGGCGCCCTCCAGTCGGGCGAGCGCGCGGCCAGGGAAGCCCTGGCGAAGCTCTGAGACGGCTCGCCGCCACGTTCACGCTCGCCGGCTTCGCCGCGCTGGTCCTCTGCTGCGGCGCGAGCGCCCACGAGTCTCGCCTCCTGCCCACGGGGTGCGCCAGGACCGACGCCAAGACCCACCTGCCGCCCGTGATCCGGCGCGACCCGAAGCCGGGGGCGCCCCGGGTCTTCGCGATGCAGTTCAAGCAGGAGATCCGCAACGTCGTCACCTACGCCGGCTTCCGCCGCAAGATCGACTGCATGCTCCACGAGTACGTCCTGCCGCACCTGGCGCGGAACCGCCCCAACGTCGTTGTCTTCAACGAGGACGTCGGCCTGATGACCCTCGCCACCGGGTCGCGGGGGGCGGCGGCCCGCGCGACCTTCGGCAACCCGGACTCGCTGCCGAGCTGCGGGTTCGAGGGCTGCGCCGCCCTCGCCGCGCTGCAGGCGATCGGCGCCGCCTACGCCCCGCAGGTCGCGGCGTACGAGTCTCGCTACCCGTCGATGGGGGCGTTGGCGGGCGACTTCGTCGGGCCCACCGACACGCTCGCGCGCGGCTGGATGCAGACCTTCTCCGACCTCGCGCGGCGGTACGGGATCTACATCGCGGGGTCATCCACGCAGGCGCCGTTCCGCGAGTCGCGGAAGCCGGCGGACATCGCGACGTTCGCCGATCCCGACCACCCCAAGCCGAAGTTCGTCTACGTGGCCACGCAGGGGGCCGCCTACAACACCGCGTTCCTCTGGGGGCCGAAGACCGTGAACCCGAAGACGGCGAAGCCGCTTCGCAACGTCGTCATGGAGAACGAGAAGGTGCCGCTGACCTCACTCGAGGCGGCGCTGCAGATCTCCCCCGGGCCGTCGAGCGGCAAGGCGTCCCGGGACAACCTTCGGCCCTACCATCTGCCGGGCACGCGCGCCAAACTCGGCTTCGCCACGAGCCTGCCCGCCTTCGAGTACGGAAGCGACTTCGCGGCGCCGCCTCCAGGCGCCGGGCCCTGCGCCGACGTCGCCGTGACGTACATGCGCTGCCTCGACCATCTCGGGGCGAACGTCGTGCTCCAGGACGAGGCCAATCCGGGCCGCTGGGCCGCGGACGCCGGCTCCGGCACCTGGCAGCCGCTCGAGTGGATGGGCTCCACGTGGCGCGCCGTCGCCGATGGAACCGTCGGCTTCGACTACGAGGTCACGCCGTTCATGGTCGGAAACCTGGCGGACCTGCCGTTCGACGGCCAGACGGCGATCGCCCAGCGCGGCGCCGCGCGCGGGCCGGGGTGCCACTTCGCCGGGGACGGCCGATTCCGCCCGAACCCGCCCGAGTCCGACCAGACCGCGGCGAGCCAGTACGCGGGCCGCAAGCGCCAGTTCCTCGCCATCGCGCCGTGGGTGCGACACGGCAAGGGCCGCGACGCGATGCGCAGCGCCGCCGCCGCCCTGGCCCCGGGCTCCGGGAGCGGGCGCGAGAACGATTACGCCGAGACGGCCGTGATCGCGGACCTCCCGTTCCCGGTGGACCGCGGGCGTCGCGGCTGCGTGCGCTGACCGCTTAGTGGCGGAAGTGGCGGCGGCCGGTGAGGACCATCGTCGCCCCCGCCTCGTCGACCGCCTTGACGACCTCGGCGTCGCGCCTGGAGCCGCCGGGCTGGATGATCGCGGTCGCCCCCGCGTCGATCGCGGTGCGCGGCCCGTCGTCGAACGGGAAGAAAGCGTCCGAGGCCATCGCCGACCCGGCCAGAAGCGGGGCCGCTTCCTCGCCGCGGGCCTCGTGGGTCTTGTCGATTGCGATGCGCACCGAGTCCACCCGGCTCATCTGGCCCGCGCCGATGCCGAGCGTCGCGCCGTCCTTCGCGAAGACGATCGCGTTGGAGCGCACGTGGCGGCAGACCTTCCAGGCGAAGAGCATGTCCGTCCACTGCTGCTCGGTCGGCTCGGCGTCGCTCGCGACCGACATCGACTCGCGCGTCTCATCGACGCGGTCCGGGTCCTGCACGAGCAGCCCGCCGCGGACCCGCTTGACGTCGCGCTCGCGCGGCTCGTAGCGGCGCTGCTCCGTGTTGTCGAGGATGCGGATCGCCTCCTTCTGCATGAGCACGTCCATGGCCCCGTCCGCGTAGCCGGGGGCGATCAGCACCTCGATGAAGTTCTCGTTCAAGGCCTCGGCGAGCTCGCTGTCGACGGGCTCGTTCAGCGCGATCACGCCGCCGTAGGCCGAGAGGGGGTCGCATGCCAGGGCCTTCTCGTAGGCCTCCGCCACCGTCGCCCCGATCGCCGCCCCGCACGGGTTGTTGTGCTTGATGATCGCGCAGGCGGGCTCGTCGAACTCGTCGACGAGGCGGCGCGCCGCGTCGAGGTCGAGGACGTTGTTGAACGAGAGCTCCTTGCCGTGGCGCTTCGCGACGCGCGAGAGCACATGCGAGCGCGCTCCGACCTCCGTGTAGAGGGCGGCGCCCTGGTGCGGGTTCTCGCCATAGGAGAGCTCGAGGAACTTCTCGTGCGGCATCAGCCAGTGACCGGGGAAGGACTCGTAGCGCATCCCGAACCAGCGGCTGATCGCCGCGTCGTACCGGGCGGTGGTCGCGAAGGCCTCGTTCGCCAGCCAGTGGCGCGTCTCGAGCGAGATGAATCCCCCCGTCTCCTCGAGCTCGGCGAGCACGGCGTCGTAGCTCTCGGGAGAGACCAGCACCGCGACGAAGCTGTGGTTCTTCGCTGCGGCGCGGATCATGGTGGGGCCACCGACGTCGATGTTCTCGATGGCCTCCTCCTCGCTGACGCTGCGGCCGGCGATCGTGCGCTCGAAGGGGTAGAGGTTCACGCAGACCAGGTCGATCGGCTCGATGCCCTCTGCCTCGAGCGTGGCGGTGTGCTCCGGGTTGTCGCGCACGGCGAGGAGCGCGGCGTGCAGGCGCGGGTGGAGCGTCTTGACGCGTCCGTCGAGGATCTCCGGCGAGCCGGTCATCTCGGCGACGTCGAGCACCTCCATCCCGGCGTCGCGGAGGGCGGATGCCGTGCCGCCGGTGGAGATCACCTCCACCCCGAGGTCTGCCAGGCCCTTCGCGAACTCGACCACGCCGGTCTTGTCGGAGACGGAGATCAGCGCCCTGCGGACACGCAGGCCGCCCTCGGGAAGCGCTATATCCTCGCCGGAGCCCTCGGCCGCGTGCGTGCTCATGCTCCGAGTCTAAGTGTCGGCTCGGAGGAGCCGGCGGCGCCGGCGGCGCGCCGGCGGGCGAGCATCCGCACCGCCTCCGGAAGCAGCTCGTGCTCCACGGCGTGGATGGCGGTCTCGAGCTCCTCACGGTCGCGGCTTGCCGGAACCTCCACCTCGCGCTGCAGAAGCGCCGGCCCCGTGTCCACCCCCTCGTCGACGAAGTGGACGGTCACGCCGGTCACCGCGACCTGGGCGTCGAGGGCCTGGCCGATCGCATCCAGGCCCGGAAAGGCGGGCAGGAGCGCCGGATGCACGTTGATCACGCGGTCCCGGAAGCGCTCGACGAATGCCGCCGACAGCAGCTGCATGTAGCCGGCCAGCACCACGAGGTCCACGGAGCGCTCCTCGAGCCAGTCGCCGATGGCGGCGTCACGGGCGGCGCGGTCCGGGTGGTCCGCCGCCGGGAAGAGCGCCGTCTCGATGCCGGCGCGGGCCGCCCGCTCGAGCGCCTGCGCGCCCGGCTTGTCGGAGGCGACGCCAACCACCGTGATCCCGTCGCGGCCGTGGACGGTGTCGATGATCGCCTGCAGGTTGGTCCCGGTGCCCGACGCGAGGACGGCGACGCGAAAGCCCGCGGCGTTCACAGACATCGTTCGCGCTTCGCACTCAGAATCAACGAAATCTGCTCCGCGCTCACAGACATCGTTCGCGCTTCGCACTCAGAATCAACGAAATCTGCTCCGCGCTCACAGACATCGTTCGCGCTTCGCACTCAGAATCAACGAAATCTGCTCCGCGCTCACGCGGCCTCGGCGCGCTGGAGCTTCGGAAAGCGGCCTCCGGTGGATCGCAGGCGCCCGCTTCCCAGCAGCTCGTCGACCTGGGCGAGGAGCTCGGCGCTGGAGAGCTCGTTGAAGTCGCCGTAGCCCGGCAGCTCGTCGTAGCCGTACTTGACCACCACCTTGCTGCGCCCGCCACGGAGGATCTCGACGCAGCGGGTGCGCCCAACCGACGGGCTCGCGGTACCGACCACGGCGAGGATGGCGTCGTCGACGGAGCCCAGCCGCTGCGGACTGCGGACTGCGGACTTCAAGCCGGCGATCTGCAGCGGCCCGTCGCAGACGTCGCAGCAGCGCTCGAACGCGTGCGGGCGCTGCCGGTCGCCGAAGTGCCGGAGGATCGTCTCGCGCCGGCAGCGCTCCCCTTCCACGAAGCCCCAGATGTCGCGGTACTCGCGCCACCGCGGCCGCTTGGCCTCCTCGTCGGCGAGCTGGTTGATGAAGTAGACGTGCAGGCGCTTGTCGCGCTTGTCGTCGAGGAGGACGCAGCGCGAGGGCAGGCCGTCGCGGCCCGCGCGGCCCGCCTCCTGGTAGTACGCCTCGAGCGACGCCGGGACGGCAACGTGGAGCACCGTCCTGACGTTGGCCTTGTCGACCCCCATGCCGAACGCGTTGGTGGCGACCACGATCGGCGCGTCGCCGATCATGAAGAGGCGCTGGGACTCGGCCCGCGGCTCTCGCTCCATCCCCGCGTGGTAGGGCGCGACGATCACCCCGAGCTCGCGCTCGAGCCACTCGGCTGTCTCGTCCGTACGCCGCCGTGTTCCGGCGTAGACGATCGCGGGCCAGGCCTTGCGGTCTGAGAGCAGGGCCAGCGTCGCCCGCCGGCGCGCCTCGTCGGAGCGGGCGGGCACCACGTCGTAGGAGAGGTTGGGGCGCTCGAAGCCGGTGATGATCCGGACCGGGTCGTCGAGGCCGAGGCGCCGCGCGATGTCGAGGGCAACCTGCGGCGTCGCGGTCGCCGTGGCCGCCACGAGCGACCGCGCGCCGACGAGCTTGGCCACGTCGCCGAGGCGCATGTAGTCGGGCCGGAAGTCGTGCCCCCACTGGCTGATGCAGTGGGCCTCGTCGACGACGAACAGGCCAACATCCGCCGCCGCCAGGCGCTCGGCGAAGCCCGGCACGCCGAAACGCTCGGGGGCGACGTAGAGCAGCCGGCATTCTCCGCGGAGCGCCCGCTCGAGGGACGCCTGGTTCTCCGCCGCATCGCGCTGGGCGTTGATCATCTCCGCGCTGTCGCCGAGCGCCGCCACCTGGTCGGTCATCAGCGAGACGAGCGGGGAGACGACGATCGCCAGGCGGTCGTCCACGAGGGCAGGGAGCTGGTAGCAGAGCGACTTCCCCGCCCCGGTCGGCATCACCACCAGGACGTCGTGGCCTGCCATCGCGGCCTCGACGGCCTGGCGCTGGCCGGGACGGAAGGCTGCGTGGGCGGTGTGCAGCCGCAGCGCTGCAGTGGGGTCTGACCCCTTTGGCACCACTGACGCGGGGTCTGACCCCTGTTCCTGAAAATCACTCATCGACGAGTCCCAACGAGGGGTCTGACCCCTCAGTACCTATCTAAGACACCGGGACGGTCGCAATCTCCTCCAGCGCGAACTTCCCGTTGCCGTCGCCGTCGTCCCCGAGCGGGTAGTGGCCGGTGAAGCAGGCGTCGCAGTGCGCATCGCGGGGGGTGCCGACCGCCTCGTAGACACCCTCGATCGAGATGTAGGCGAGCGAGTCGGCGCCGAGCTCGGCGGCGATCTGCTCGACGGTGCGGCCGTGGGCGATCATCTCCTCGCTCGTGGACATGTCGACCCCGTAGTGGCAGGGGTGGCGAATCGGCGGTGCCGAGATCCGCAGGTGGACCTCCTTGGCCCCGGCGTCCCGGAGCATCCCGATGATCTGCCTGGTGGTGTTGCCGCGCACGATGGAGTCGTCCACGACCACCACGCGCTGGCCGGACACGATCTCGGGCAGCGGGTTGAACTTCATCCGCAGCCCGTGCTTTCTGAGCTCCTGCCCGGGCTGGATGAAGGTCCTCGCCACGTAGCGGTTCTTGATGAGGCCGTCGTCCTTCGGCAGGCCGCTCGCCCGCGCGAACCCGGTGGCGGCCGGATTGCCAGAGTCCGGCACCGCGATCACCAGGTCGGCGTCAGCCGGCGCCTCGCGGGCGAGGATCTCGCCCATCTTGCTGCGGATCTCCTGCAGGACCCGTCCCTCGAGCCGGGTGTCGGGCCGGGAGAAGTAGATGTGCTCGAAGACGCAGTGCGCCGTCTGCTTGGACGGGACGACCTGCCGGGACTCGAGCCCGTGGTCGGTGAGCGAGACGGCCTCGCCAGGGCTGACCTCGCGGACCAGCTCGGCCCCGATGATGTCGAACGCGCAGCTCTCCGAGGCCACGCACCAGTGCTCGCCGAGTCGCCCGAGCGCGAGCGGGCGAACCCCGTACGGGTCGCGGAACGCGACGACGGCGCGCTTGGTCATCACCACGGTCGAGTAGGCGCCCTCGAGCCGCGGCATGACGGCGGCAACGGCGTTCTCGATGGGCCGCGCCTCGTTCGTGGAGAGCAGCGCGGCGATGATCTCCGAGTCGGACGTGCCGCGGAACGACAGGCCCGCCGAGCGCAGCTCGTTGTGCAGGGCGACCGCGTTCGTCAGGTTGCCGTTGTGCGCCAGCGCGACCTCGCGCCCGTCGTCGCGCCAGACCGGCTGGCTGTTCTCCCAGGAGCCGCCGCCGGTGGTCGAGTACCGGACGTGGCCAATGGCCATGTCTCCGTCCAGGGCGTGCAGCTTCTGCTCGTCGAAGACCTGTGAGACGAGGCCCGTGTCGCGAAGCGTCGTGATGTGGCCGCCCTCGCAGGTGGCGATGCCGGCGGACTCCTGGCCGCGGTGCTGCAGCGCGTAGAGGGCGAAATAGGCCAGCCGGGCGACGTCGCGCCCAGGCGCGTATATGCCGAAGACGCCGCACTCGTCGCGCGGTCCGTCTCGGTCCGGGAAGGGCCGATTCGTCGGGGTCACGTGAACCTCGTCGATAGGTCGGAAGGGCATCCAGCACAGGCGCCGTGCCTGCATGCGGAGCGTACCAGCGAGGGCGGATTTGCCCGGGCGGCCCGTCGCTAGACTCGCCCCGCAGGGACTAGATGTAGTGGTCGCCGGGGACTCACGCGACAGGCTCGCAATCGCGCTGACGACGCTCGCCGTGGCGCTCGCGCTCGGCGCCTGGGCAGGTGCCTCGGGCGCCGCGGCGGCGGGTCCGGAAGGGTCGCCAAAGCGCCCGCCGCACAACGAGGTCCACGGCCTCCTGCACGCCTCCTGTCCCGCGCCCGACCTGATCGCCCACGCCCGACACTACTCGCGCCAGGTCACCCGCCGTGCGCTCCACGGCCGCTTCAACGTCCATGGCCACGTACGCCACCTCGTGCCACCGGTGAACTGGGGTCAGGATCCGTACCGAAGCCAGGCGTTCCGCTCCAACCTCGCGAGCCTGAAGTGGCTGAGCCCGCTGCTCGCCGCCGCTCAGCACGGGAAGCTGAGGGCGCTCCGGCGCGCCCGCAACCTGGCGCTCGACTGGATCGCCGGCAACCCGCTCCACCACCCACCGAGCGACAAGTCCTGGTTCAACAAGGTGATCGGCGACCGCGCTCCCACCATCGCGTACATCGCCAGGGCCTCGAAGTGCGCGCACATCCTGAGCCGCAAGCAGGCGATCAAGTTCGTCGGCTCGATCGACCGCCACGGCCGCGAGCTGGCAAGCCCGAAGGTCTACATCGAGACGAACCACGGGCTCTTCATGGACTACGGCCTGTTCGCCATGGCGCGCGAGTCTCCGTACCTGCGCCACCGCAATGCCTGGGAGCGCCTGGCGCCGCGGCGCTTCAAGCGCACGCTCCTCGGCCGGGTGTTCCCGAACGAGGGGTTCTGGCTCGAGAACTCCTCCTCCTACCACCTCGCTGCCCGGGTGATCACCCACAAGTTCGTCCACATCGCGCGCCGGACGGCGCCCCGCAGCCTCACTCGGATCGCCCGCCGCATGAACAAGGTCGCCGGCTGGCTGATCGAGCCGGACGGCAAGCGCGTCCTGCTCGGCGACTCCAACCTGAAGTCCACGGAGGGCAAGACGCTCCGCCGCTCGCGCCACGACAACGGGCTTCTCTGGCTGCCGAGAAGCGGGATCTCGATCGTCAAGCGCCCTGCTCCCCGGCCCTCCTTCCTGCTGTTCGCGGCGACGTTCCAGAACTCCAGCCACAACCAGGCGGATGCGCTCACCTTCGACCTCTATGGCAACGGGGAGCGGATCACCTCGGACTCGGGCCTCTACGACAAGGACCCCGACCGCTACCAGTCCTTCTCGCGCTCGAGCTTCTCGCACAGCGTGATGACGATCGACGGCAGGAGCTTCCCGCTCGGCAAGAGGTACGCGTACGGCAGCGGGCTGCGCGCGAAGGGCAAGGCCCACGGCTGGTACGCGCTCGAGGGCGTCAACCCGCTGGCTCGGCGCCAGGGCGTCGAGCACACGCGCCTCCTCCTCTACCGGCCCGGGGTCGCGCTGGTCGTCGTCGACTTCGCCCGCGCGAAGCACCATCACGCCTACACCCGCTACTTCCAGCTCGGCCCCGGCCTCAAGGTCCACCGCAGCGGCAAGTCGCTGCGGCTGACAAGCGGCGGCCGCTTCACGGCGCGGCTCAACTGGAGTGGCACGCGCCGGTCGAAGCTGCGGCTGGTGAAGGGCCGGCGCAAGCACCCGGTGGGCGGCTTCATCTTCCCCCACTACCGCAAGCTCGTCCCGAGGACCACCGCGGAGCTGCGAAGCAAGGGCGCAAACGTCTCCCTTCTCGCCACGTTCGCGCTCGACCGCAAGCGCGTGGTCCGGGGGACCCTGCACGTGCACGCGAGCCCTGCTCACGCGATCGTGACGCTGAAGCCCGCGCACGGCAGGCCGACCGTGCTGCGGGTCGCGCGCCACGGCAAGCGCCTGCGCGTCCACGCCCGCGGCCCCCAAACCTAAAGGGTGTCAGACACCCTTTAGGTTTGCACCCGCCGATCAGCACGCGGCCAGGGCCCTCGCGTAGAAGCGCAGGTACTCGCCCCAGTGGGAGTTCCAGTAGTCGCCGTCGTGGCCACCGGGCCGGGTGAGCTTCACGGTCACGTCGCCGCCGCCATCCTCCAGCGCCTTCGCAAATGCCCGGTCTCCGGGCTGGAACGGGTCGTCGCGGCCGGCGTCGATCCAGAGCGGCTCGTTACCGAACGCGGCCGGATCGCTCGTCGCCGTGCCCACGAGATCGTTGCGGTCGAAGTCCTCTGCGTCGTCGAATGCGCCTGCGGCCGTCTCGGCGCCCGTCTGCCACACCGCCGGGCCGTGCCCGCCCGCGGCGCAGAAGCGGTCGGGGTGGTGCAGCACCAGGTCGAATGCGCCGAAGCCGCCCATCGAGATTCCGCCGACGGCAACTCGGTGCGGGTCGGCGCCAGTCTGCTTCGCGACCGCCGGAATCACTTCGTCGACCACGTAGCGGTCCCAGTCGCCGTCGTCGCGATTGTGCCAGTAGGAGTCCTCGCCGCCGTCAGGGAACGCGACGACGGGCGCGCGCCTGCCGAGGTCCGCGAGCGCTGCGTAGAACCGGTCGTTCAGCTCGGAGTTCTGGTCGCCGCCCTTGCCGTGGAGGAAGACGAGCAGCGGCCGGTTCTTCCCGTCCGTCCCCGCGGGCACGACGACCGTCGTCGGCAGACTCTCTCCGACCGCCGTGCTGTCGATCGTCAGGTGCTCGACGCGAGCCCCGCGCTGATCCGGCGCGAGGACGGAGGCCACGATTCGCCGGGCGACCACGCCGACGAGCGCCAGCGCGGCGATCGCCAGGAGTCGCCGCCGCCAGATCGCCGCCCGGCTCACCCGCCTGTTGCCCATGGTGCAGACCGTACGCGCGCCGGCCGGCAACCGGTCCAGTTGCGGCTGTTACGGTGGCGCGATGGCAGGCGCCCTTCGCCGGCTCGCCGCCCCGGTGCGGCGGCATCCACGCATCGCCTGGTCCGTCGCCGGCCTGGCCCTCACCCTGGTGGCGCTCGTCGCGGCCGCCAATCTCTACATCGTCCTGAGCACCTCGGGCGAGTCGACCGGTGACGTCGCCGACGCCCCTCACGCCCAGGTTGCGATCGTGCCAGGAGCGTTCGTGGAGACCGACGGGCAGATGAGCACGATGCTCGCCGACCGCGTCACCCAGACGGCGGCGCTCTGGAAAGCCGGCAAGGTCCACCGCATCCTCGTCTCCGGCGACCACCACGGGTGGGATTACGACGAGCCCGACACGATGCGCGAGGCGCTGGTCCGCGACGGTGTCCCGCAGCGGGTCATCTTCACCGATCACGCCGGCTTCGACACCTGGGCGACGATGGTTCGCGCCCGGAAGGTCTTCGACGTCCGCAACGCGATCGTCGTCACGCAGGGCTTTCACATGTCGCGCGCGCTCTACCTTGCGCGCGAGGCCGGCGTGCCGGCCACCGGCCTGACCGCCGATCTCCACCCCTACGGCGGGCAGGGCGACCTGAGCGACCTGCGCGAGATCCTCTCTCGCGCCAAGGCGGTGGCCGACGTCGCCACGGACGCCCACGTCACGCTCGGCCCCCAGGTGCCGATCACAGGACCCGCCCGCGCCAGCTGGGGCCCGCCGCCGCCGCGCGGCACTCCACCGGCGGGCGCGCCGCTGGCCCTGCACCCGGCGCAGTCCGGCTAGCTAGAGGGTGCCGACGCGGTTCGGCGGCCAGTAGGTCAGGACCGCCTTGCCGATGATCGAGCTGCGCGAGATCGGCCCCCAGTAGCGGCTGTCGTCGCTGTCGCCGCGGTTGTCGCCCATCACGAAGTAGTGGTCCGGCGGGATCGTGATCGCCTTCGGCAAGTTGCACTTGTTGTGCCGGCACGGGCGGATGAACGGCTCATTCGGCTCCGCCCCGTTGACGACAGGGTGGCCGTTGACGATCTTCATCGTGTCGCCGGGGCCCGCCACGATCCGCTTGATGTAGTTGACGCTCGAGTCGACGCCCGGCGTCGTCTCCGGGCAGGCCTCGCGCGGTCCGATCGGCGTCCCGCAATGGCTCGCGTTGGCGCCGGCGGGCGGGTGGAACACGACGATGTCGCCGATGCTCGGGTCGCCGAACCGGTAGGCCAGACGGTCGACGATGACCCGCTGGCCCACGTCCAGCGTCGGCTCCATCGACGGCGAGGGGATCTGGTACGGCTTGGCCACCGTCGCCTGGAAGACCAGCGCGAAGCCGATCGCCACGGCGACGATCAGGACCAGCTCGAGGACACCCCCGCGCTTCAGATGCCTCGAGATCACGCTGGACAGTCTCGCAACTCGTCGCTGCGGTCCCGCCCGGCCACCCTCGCCTAGCCGCCGATCTGGTTACGCAGGAACTCGCGGATCTTCACGGCCGGAGGCGAGGATCCGTCGTACAGCGAGGCGACGTGGCCGACGTTGTGGGCCACGTAGTGACTGGCGTCGGGGAACTCCCGGGTGACCAGGTCTCCCTCGTGGACCGTGGTCGTGTCGTCCAGCTCGCCGGAGACGACCAGCACCGGCGCCTTCGTCGGCTTCTCGCCCGGCGAGATCGGGGGCTCGTAGTTGGAGGTGGGCTGCGGCCAGGTGAGGCACTCGTTGTAGGCGAGGTAGTCCGAGTACGCGATCTCCCGCGGGGTGAACGGCGCAAAGGCGCTGTGGTCGTAGGTGCGGATCGAGTGCTCGAGCTGGGCGAGACGCTCCTCGACGGAGGCGTGCTTGCTCCAGATCATCGGGTAGTCGTTGCAGCCCACGACCAGCTCGTCGGTCTGCGAGAAGTGCTCCGGATGCGCAAACCCGGCCTTGTTGTCGTAGGACATGTTCTTCCAGGGGTTCGGGTTGCCGTGCAGGAGGGCGCGGCCGGCCCTGTCGATCGCCAGGTAGGAGCCCGGAGGGCCGTAGGCAGCGCCGCCGATTGCGTCGATCAGCGGGCCGACGCCGCGGTGCTTGACCCGTAGGAAGTGAGCGAGGCGAGCAAGGCGCTTGGCGGGGTCGCCCGGGCACTTCGGGTCGCGCTCGCACGAGATCGCGTAGGAGCGGATCCCGGTTTTCGGCAGGCTCGGGTACCAGGGGCTCTCGCCGCGTGCCGGGTACGCCGAGTCCAGCACCAGCGCCTTCAGCGTGTTCGGGTGGCGGAACGCGTAGGACTGGCCCAGGAAGGTGCCGTAGGAGTCCCCGTAGAGGGCGATCTTCCCGTAGCCGAGCGCCCTCCGGACGTCGTTGATGTCGTCGGCGGCCATCGCGGTGGTGTAGGCCTCGAACTTGGGCCCGAGGTTGCGCGCGCACTGCGCCACCGTGATGAACTCGGGCCCCTGGCCCTCCTGAACGCCGGGGCAGCTGAGGCCGTGGCTGCGCCCGGTCCCGCGCATGTCGACGAGCACCAGCGGATGCGTGCGCAGGAGCCCCCGGAAGAGCCCGGTGTAGGCGGGCTCCGTGCGGCTGCTCGCGTAGCCCGGCCCGCCCTCGACGGCGAAGATCGGCGTGCGGTGAAGGCCGCCGTTGGGCGCCGGTCGCACGGCGAAGGCGATCCGCTTCCTGCCGAGGGACGGGTCACGGCGGATCAGCGGGACCTTCACGTTCGAGCAGCGGAACTCCTTCAGGATCGGCCGGTAGCCGCAGCCGTGCAGGTCGCTGCGCGAGATCGAGGGGACGGCGTAGTCGTTGTCCTCCTGCGCGACGCTGGGCTCCGTGCTCGCCGAGCCGGAGCCGCCGGTGCCGCCCGAGCCGCCGCAGCCGCCGAGGAGTGCGGTGACGAGAAGGCTGGCGAGCGCCGCACGCCTCATGCCGGGGTTGCCGCCCCCATCCGCTCGCCCAGCGATCGCCAGGCGGCCCCTGCCTCCTCGACGCTCACGCTCACCGCTTCTCCGATCCGGAGTTCGTCCCCGCCGCTCACCCCGATCAGCTCGAAGGCGACCCCGCGCCTCTCGGCCTCGCGCGCGAGCGCATCGACCTTCGCCGGCTCGCCGGCAACCAGGAAGGTGCCGACGCCCTCGCCGAACAGCACTTCCTCGCCGCGCCCGCCGGCCAGATCCACGCTTGCCCCGATCCCGCCGGCGATTGCCATCTCCGCGAGCGCGCAGGCCAGCCCGCCGTCGCTGACGTCGTGCGCCGCTTCCACGGTGCCGTCGCGCACCGCGTCGCGCACGAGCTCCGTCGCGGCGCGGACGGCCGCGAGGTCGGGGTCGGGCAGCCCGGGGCCCAGCTCGCCGCGGAGCTTCGCCAGCTCCGACCCCGCAAGCGACGGCGCGAGCGTTCCGACGAGCGCGATCGCCTCGTTCTCGGCAAGCGCGACCCGCCCGGCGAGCGAGGGGTCCGGCAGCTCGCCGACCATGCCGACCACGGGCGTCGGGTAGATCGGCCCCGAGTCCGTCTCGTTGTAGAGGGAGACGTTGCCGCCCACGACCGGAACGCCGAGGCCGGCGCAGGCATCGGCGAGGCCCTGGACGGCGCGCTCGAGCTGCCAGGCCACGTGCGGCTTCTCGGGGTTGCCGAAGTTGAGGCAGTTGGTCAGGCCAAGCGGCTCGGCGCCCGCGCAAGCCAGGTTCTGGGCGCACTCCAGCACGGCCTCGATCGCCCCCCGGTAGGGGTCGCAGGCGACCCGCCTGCCGTTGCCGTCGATCGCGACGGCTATGGCGGTGCCGGCCTCGGGCACGGCCAGCACGGCGGCGTCGGCCGACTCCGGCCGCCTCACGGTCCGCGAGCCGACGATCGAGTCGTACTGCTCGAAGGCCCACCGCTTGCTGGCGATCGTGGGCGAGCCGAGAAGGACGAGCAACGTCTCCTCCGCACCGGTCGACGCGCCGAGCGTCCTGGAGTTGCCGTAGAGCCACTCCTCGGGTGCCTGCGGCTCGAGGTCGTAGAGCGGGCACTCGTCCACGAGGGCCGCGACCGGCAGGTCACCGAGCACCTCACTCCCCTCGAGGATGCGGATACGCCCCCCCGCGGTGATCTCGCCGATCACCGCGGCGTTGGTCTGCCAGCGCTCGCACACCGCGACGACCTCGTCGACGCGGCCAGGCTCCACCACGGCGAGCATCCGCTCCTGCGACTCGGAGACCATCACCTCGAAGGCCTGGAGGTCGGGGTTGCGCAGCGGGACCCGCGCGACGTCGATGTCGAGGCCGACGCCGCCCTTCGACGCCATCTCGCCGGCCGAGGAGGTCAGGCCCGCCGCGCCGAGGTCCTGGAGCGAGACGAGGAGGTCGGAGCTCAGCAGCTCCAGGCAGCACTCGAGAAGCTTGTGCTCCTCGAAGGGATCGCCGATCTGCACCGTCGGACGCTTCTCCTCGCCCTCGTCGAGCTCCGCCGAGGCGAGCACCGAGGCGCCGCCGATGCCGTCGCGCCCCGTCGAGGCGCCCATCAGCACCAGCTTGTTGCCGACTCCGGCCGCGGCCGAGCGGATCATCTCCCCGTCCCTGGCGAGGCCAACGCACATCGCGTTCACCAGGCAGTTCTGCTCGTATGGAGCCTCGAAGTAGACCTCGCCCCCAACGGTCGGGACGCCGATCGAGTTGCCGTAGTGCCCGATCCCGGCGACGACGTGGTCGAAGAGGTAGCGCGAGCGCTCCGAGTCGAGCTCGCCGAAGCGCAGCGAGTCGAGCACCGCGATAGGCCGCGCGCCGACGGCGAAGACGTCGCGCAGGATGCCCCCGACCCCGGTTGCCGCCCCCTGAAACGGCTCGACCGCGCTCGGGTGGTTGTGCGACTCGACCTTGAAGGCCACGGCCCACCCGCCCGGGAGGCTGACCGCCCCGGCGTTCTCGCCCGGCCCCATCAGCACGCGCTCGCCCTCGGTGGGCAGCCTGCCGAGGAGCTTTCGCGAGTGCTTGTAGGCGCAGTGCTCGGACCACAGCAGCGAGAACATCGCCAGCTCGACGCCGTTGGGCTCCCGCCCGACCAGCTCCACGATCAGCTCGTACTCGGCGTCGGTCAGCCCGAGCTCGCGATGCGTCGCCTCGCTCACGCGGTCGACCCGGCGGTCCTGGATGCCGTGGCGGTCTCGATCAGCCCGCCGATGCCCGCAACCGTCTTCGCCCAGGTGCGTTCCTCCCGAACCTCGCACGCCCCGGCCGCGAGCCGGGCGCGGACGCCGTCATCGGCGAGCCGCTCGATCGCCGCGGTCAGCTCCTCGATGTTCGGGTCGTAGGCGGGGATCCCGGACTCCGCCGTCCCGTGGGGCACGTTGCCGACGAGGATGCCGTTGCGCCCGTTCTCGATGACCTCGTTGAGCGGCGGGAAGTCGTTGGTGATCACCGGCATGCCGAACGCCGTCGCCTCGAAGAGCGGCAGGCCCAGCCCCTCCCAGCGCGCCGGGGTGAGGCAGACGTCGGAGCCGGCGAAGGTCGCGAGGTGCTCGGAGGTGGGCTGATCGGTGAGCAGGAACTCGATTCGCGGGTCGCGCTCGGCCGCCTGGCGGACGATCTTCGTGGACTTGCGCTCCACCTGAGCCTTGACGAGCAGCCGCAGCCGCGGGTCGGTGGTGCGCTCGAAGGCCTCGAGCGCGGGCTCCAGCGGCTTGCGGTGGCCGATGAACCCGGCCGGGAAGATCACCTGCACGAGGTCCTCCGGATAGCGCCGCTTGCCCTCGACGGCCAGGAGCTCGGGGTGGATCCCCCAGGGCACGTAGGGCGTCTCGAGGCCCCACTGGCGGTAGCGCTCCTGTTCGCAGCGGGTCATCGAGTAGACGAGGTCGTATGCCTCCCGCGCCCCCTCGAGGTGCTTTTCCTCGAACATCTCCCAGACGAAGCGGCCGACGATCGTAACCCCCTGGCGGCGCAGCCTCGCGAGCTCTTCGAACTGGTAGTTCTGGTCGCAGAGGATCAGCTCGATTCCGCGGCGCTCGACCCACGCCTCGTACTCGTCAGCGGTGACGTCGTAGGCGGCGGCCTCGTCGACGTTCGGCTGGTCCCACACGCCGTCGCGCTGGAGCCGGCCCTTCATCGGGCCGCGCTGCTTCTTCGGCCTGGCGAGGATGAACGTCTCGTGGCCGAGCTCGTCGACGGCGTCGCGCAGCTGGCGCGCCACGACCGGCTGGCCCCGGTTGAACCACTTGGTGACGAACCCGACTCGCACGACGAGGAGCCTACGCGGCGTCCACCGGGACGCCCGTCTGGTAGCCGAGCTCGGACAGCATCCCGCCCGCGACCTCCTCGAAGGCCACCCGGTCCGCCTCGCTCATCTGCCGCTTCCAGCGGCTGACGCGATCCGTGTCCGGGGGCTTCGTCGTCATGGCGTGCGTGGCCATCCGGCGCTCGACGGACAGGTCCGCGTAGCGCTCGTCGGCCGGCAGGGCGCGGGCCATCTCGCTGAGGCGGTCGCTGGAGCGCTCGTGGTAGGCGAGCATCACGGAGTCGAACTCCAGGTCGATCAGCTCGCAGACCCTGCGCAGCGTCGGCTCGGTGTCCGTGATCAGGTCCTCGTAGCGGACCTCGCCGTAGTGGCGCAGCTTCGGCGCGTCCTCACGCGCCTTCTCGATCTTGCCCATCCAGCGCTTGGCGACGTGCGGGGCGTCGATGTCGCGGACGGTGCGGTCGAGGACGGAGAGCGCGACGTCGCGGCCGTCGCGGATCACGTGCACGAAGCGGGCCTCCGGCAGGGATCTTTGGATCTGGCGCATCTTCGTCACGTAGCGGGGTGTCTTCTCCCCCCAGCGCGGCTTACCCTGGCGGGCGGCATAGGCGCGGTAGAAGCCGCGCACCGACTCGCCGGCGTCGCCGGGCGCCGCGCGCAGCCAGGTCAGCGCCTCGGCGTCGGAGAAGTCGAAGTCCTCCCACTCGCGGTGTCCCTTCATCGCGGCCAGCGCGGCCTCGGGAGTGCCGTCGCCCTTGCGCACCGCCCTGATCAGGTCGGGCACGAAATGGGTCTCCGGCGGGATGGTGAGCTGCGGGTGGGCGTCGAGCATCATCCGCAGCAGGGTCGTTCCCGAGCGGTTCATGCCGACGACGAACGGGAACGGGTCCCGCTCCTCGCCGTCGTCCTTCTTGCGGCCGAACAGAGCCATCTGGACGCTGAAAAGTACGGGTGCGGGCGCGGCCTATGCGGCGCCGCCGCCGGCCTCCCCCTCCGAGTCGAGCACCTCGTACCCCAGGTCCCGGAGCAGGTCGCCGGCCACGGCCTCGAACGCCCGCCGGTCCTCCGGGCTCATCTCCTGCTTCCAGGCGGAAACGCGCGCGGCCGAAGGGGGCCCGGCGGTCCGGGCGTGAGCGACCATCCGCTCGGCCCCAGACACCACGCGGCGGCCCTCGCGGCTGCGATCGCGGTTCATCTCCTCGAGGCGCTCCGCCGCCTTCTCGTGATAGCTCAGCATCGCCGCGTCGAACTCCAGGTCGATCGCCTCGCAGACCCTCCGCAGTGCCGGCTCGGTCTGCGTCACCAGATCCTCGTAGCGCAGCTCGAGGTAGCGGTCGCCGAGCTCGGCGCGATTGGCGTTCTGCACCCGGCGCCGCCAGCGTCGCGCGAAGCGCTCGACGGGCACCGGCTCGGAGTCGCGGAGCTCCACGAGCCGCCTGTTGAGCGAGAGCAGCACGTCGCGCCCGTCGCGAATGACGTGGATGAAGCGGGACTCGGGAAGCGCGCCCGCGATCCGCTTCATCCGGGTGACGTAGCGCGGAGTCTTGTCCCCGGAGCGGGGCTTTCCGTGGCGCTCCGCGTAGGCGCCGTAGAAGGCGCGCACCGCGTCCGGGGAGTTGAACGGGTCGAGCGCGCGGAGCCGGGTGAGCATGTCCGCCGCGTCGAGCCCGAGGTCCTCCCAGCCGCTGTTCGGAGTGTCGAGCACCACTTCCATCGCCCGCTCGGGGCTTACACGCAGGCGCTCGAACGACTCGAGCAGCGGCGGTACGAAATGCGTTTCCGGCGGGATCGCCATCTCCGGGTGCGCGTCCAGCATCAGGCGCAGGAGGGTGGTGCCCGAGCGGCCGACGCCGACGATGAACGGCATCGGCGGCCCCGGCGGCGCCGCGCCGCGCATCCGGCGGCCCCGCAGGTATGGAGCGAGCGCGTTCGGAAGGGCGCTCAAGCCGCGAGCCGCTCGCGAGCCGCGGCCGCAGAGGCAAAGAGGCGCAGCCCGTCGGCGGAGCCGGTGAGCGCGTCGACCGCGTGCTCGGGGTGGGGCATCAGCCCCATGACGTTGCCCGCCTCGTTGGTCACGCCCGCGATGTCGGCGGTTGAGCCGTTCGGGTTGTTGCCGGGCGCATAGCGCAGCGCGACCTGGCCGCGGCCCTCGAGCCCCGCGAGGAGCTCGGGCGGCGCGAAGTAGCGGCCGCACGCGTGCTTGACCGGAATCGAGAGCTTCTCGCCAGGCGCCAGCTCCCCGGCGAAGGCGCCCGTCGCCTCCTCGACCGTGAGGTCGACCTGACGGCAGACGAAGCGCAGGCCCTCGTTCGGCAGCAGGGCGCCCGGCAGGAGCCCGGCTTCGCAGAGGACCTGGAAGCCGTTGCAGATACCGAGAACCGGGCCGCCGGCCGCCGCGAAGTCGGCGACGGCGCTCATCGCCGGCGCGAACCGCGCGATGGCTCCGGCGCGCAGGTAGTCGCCGTAGGAGAACCCGCCCGGAACGACCACGACGTCGAGGTCGGAGAGGTCGGTCTCCTCGTGCCACACGAGCCTGGCGTCGCCCACCAGGGAGCAGGCGGCGACGGCGTCGCGCTCGTCGCAGCTGCCGGGAAACTGAAGGACGCCGAAGACCAGGACCCGTCGCCTCCTCCGCTACGCGTCCGAGGCCGCCGGGCTCTGCGCGGCTTCGTCCACGAAGGTGACCTCGTAGTCCTCCACCAGGGGGTTGGCGAGCAGCTTCTCGCAGAGCTCGCCGAGCGCCTTGGGATCGTCGGCCTCGAGCTCGACCATCCGGCCCACGCGAACGTCGCTGACCCCGCTGAATCCCAGGGCCGGGAGCGCCCTCTCGACCGCCTTCCCCTGTGGGTCGAGGATGCCGTCCTTGGGCCTGATGAGCACACGCGCCTTCACGGGCTGAGCGTAGTTGATGAGCCAGGCGCATTCAGCCGTGGAGCGGCTCGCCCTGTATAAGTGGCGCGATGGCCGACACACCCCAGGAGACCGCTGCCCCCGTGGAGGCGACGACCGCCGCGGAGGCGCTCCCCCGCACGGCCGAGGGCGTTCCCGTTGCCCACAACAACTGGGACCGCTATGGCCTGCCCGAGCGGATCGAGGGCAAGAGCTTCATCGACGTCGGCTGCTGGGAGGGCGTGAACTGCGCCGAGGCGACGAAGCGCGGCGCCTCCCAGGTGGTTGGCGTCGATCTCTGCACCACCGACGCCCTCAAGGCGAACGTCGACGAGTTCGGCTTCGAGTTCGTGCAGCTCGACATCCTCTCGGAGAAGTGGCTGGAGCTCGACACCTTCGACATCGTCCTCTGCGGCGGAGTGCTCTACCACGTCGAGAACGTCATCTCGTTCCTCTTCCGCCTGCGGCGGATCACGGCCGAGGCTCTCTACCTGGAGACCAAGATCATCGACACGGACGACGACCGACCGCTGATGCGCTTCAAGCCGACGAGCGACTGGGGCAACCCGTCGAACTGGTGGATGCCGAACGAGCGCTGCCTCAACGAGATGCTCCTCGCCTGCGGCTTCGGGAACATCGAGAAGACCTGGGAGAACGAGGCGGGCGCGGAAGGCGGCGGTGGGCACCGGGTCTGCACGCGGGCCGAGCCCGTCCGCCAGCAGAACTACGAACGCGTCCTGCCTCGCAAGGCGAACAAGATGCCCCTCGCGGGCGGCGCGCGGGGCGCGAACCTCAAGCAGTTCGTCAAGGGTGGCGACTGAGAGCTAGCCGGCGAGCTCGCCGTAACCGGCGTTCTCGAGCGCCGGCCCCAGATCCAACCGGTCGAAGAGCTCCCGCCACGCCGGCTCGGCGGCGCCGTAGACGTCCTCTGCGCCCCTCACCGCGCCGGCCGCCCACTCGCGAACGGCCGCGGGCGTGTCGCGGCCGAGAACGGCGTACAGGGAGTCGAGCGCCCCGGGCGTGTCGACGCGCAGGTCCTCGTTGCGCAGCAGCAGGTAGCGGTCGCCGAAGAGGCGCCGGCCGTCCTCGTAGGTCCGCTCGAAGGCGAGCTTCCAGACCAGGAGGATCCGCTCGACGTCGCCCGGCGTCTCGCCGCTGCGCCCGTCGCGGTCGAGGATCGCCTGGGAGATCGCACGGCTCGACCAGAGCTTGCGGTCGGTCCGCTCCCGGAACATGTCGGCGGGCGAGGAGTACTTCTCCGCCCGCTTGCGGCGGCGGCCCATGATCATCGAGACCGCCACGGCGCGCGGGTCGCGGACGACGTGGACCACGGCCGCCTCCGGCGCGATCTCGGCGACGTCCTCCATCTTGCAGTAGAGCCGCGTCTCCTTGATCGAGACGTCGGGCGCAAGCGTCAGCAGGTGGCGAAGCAACTCCCGCGCGTGCTCGGGCAGGCTGTCCTCGATCTCCACCGCGGGATCGCGAGGCCCGCCCCAGTTGAACTCCTCGGCGGGGATCGATGGGTAGTTGGCGAGCCTGAACTCTTCGCGGACGGCCCGCGTCGCGGCGAACGCGTCGCCCTCGCGGGCGCCGGAGCCCCCGCCCTCGGTGATGTCCTCCTCGCGAAGCGGCTCGTAGAAGCTCGTGATCTCCGGATCGGCGAGCAGGGCGTCGTAGAGGATCGTCGTCCCGGAGCGACGCATCCCCTGGATGAAGAGGTCCATCAGGAGTCGAGAGTGGTGCCCGGAAAGTCGCGCCCGCTGATGCGCTCGTAGGCCTCGATGTAGCGGTCGCGGGTGGAGGCGATCACGTCCTCCGGGAGTTTCGGTCCGGGCGGCGAGTGGTCCCAGCCGGATTCGTCGAGCCAGTCGCGCACGTACTGCTTGTCGAACGAGCGCTGCGAGCGACCCGCCTCGTACTCGTCGGCGGGCCAGAAACGGGAGGAGTCGGGCGTGAGGACCTCGTCGGCGAGGACGATCTCGGCGCCGAACGAGCGCCCGAACTCGAACTTCGTGTCGGCCAGGATGATCCCGCGCTCGGCCGCGTGCTCGGCGGCGCGCGTGTAGATCTCGATCGAGACGTCGCGCAGCGTCTCGGCGAGCTTGCGGTCTCCCAGGATCTCCGCCGCGCGGTCGAAGTCGACGTTCTCGTCGTGGTCGCCGATCTCCGCCTTCGTCGCCGGCGTGAAGATCGGCTCCGGAAGCTTCGCGGACTCGGTCAGCCCCTCGGGAAGCTCGATCCCGCAGACCGTTCCCGCCTGTCCGTACTCCTTCCAGCCGGAGCCGGAGAGGTAGCCGCGCACCACGCACTCGAGGGGGTACATGTCGAGCTTTTGCACCCGCATGCCCCGTCCGGCCGCCTCCTCGGGGACCTCTTCGGAGATGAAGTGGTTGGGGCAGGTGTCTGACATCAGCTCGAACCAGAAGATCGACATCTGCGTGAGGACCTCGCCCTTGCCCGGGATGGCGTCGGGCAGGATCACGTCGTAGGCGGAGATCCGGTCCGAGGCGACGAGCAGGAGGTCGTCCTCCAACTCGTAGATCTCGCGGACCTTGCCGCGGGAGTGGAGGGTCAGTTCGGCGAGCTGGGGTGCCATCGCGGCGATGCTACTCAACGCGGTCGCGGAACCTAGGGGTGCTAATCGAGGAGCGCCGCGAGGTCCGCGAGCGTGTTGTCCCAGGACAGCCGCTCGCGGGCGTCTCGCGTGCCCGCCCGCAGGCGGGCGAGGGTGGCCGGGTCGCCCAGCCGCTCGATCGCGGCGGTGAGCTCCCCCACGTCCGGGTCCCAGGCGGGGATGCCGGAGTCCGCCCGCTCCTCGGCCTCGACGCCGCGGACGAGGAGGCCGTTCTCTCCGTCGCGGACCACCTCGTTCATGGGCGGGTTGTCGTTGGTGATGACCGGCAGCCCGAAGGCGGTGGCCTCGAAGAGGTGAAGGCCCAGACCCTCCCAGCGACTTGGCGCCAGACACACGTCGGCGGCGGCGAAGAGGCGCTTGTGCTCGGCGTCGGGAAGGTCGTCGAAGACCCAGTCGATCCGCCGGTCCCTCCGCGCGGCGCCCTTCACCAGCTTCACCCGGCGCTTGATCTGCGCCTTCACCACAAGCCGCAGGTGGTCGCCGCTGGCGTGCGAGAACGCCTCGAGCACGGGCCCAACCGGCTTTCGCTTCGTCATGTAGCCCCCCGGGAAGAAGAAGGTCACCGGGTCTCCCGCGTGTGGCTCGGTGCGAGTTGGCGCGCCCGCGAGGAGCTCCGGGTGGCAGCCCCATCGCACCCGCGGGCTCTCGATCCCCAGGCCGGCGTAGCGCTCCTGCTCCGCCGCCGTCACCGAGTAGACGGCGGCGAACGCACGCTTCGCGCCCTCCACGTGCTCGGGCGAGAACTGCTCCCAGACGAAGCGGCCGTAGGTGCGAACGCCCAGGTCGCGCAGCCGCGCGATCTCCTCGAACTGGTAGTTCTGGTCGAAGAGCACGGCCTCGAGCTCGTTCTCCTTCGCCCAGGCCTCCATCTCCTCGGCCGTGATCAGGTAGTTGGCGGCCGCGGTGACGCCGGCCTGGTCCCAGACGTCGTCCCGGGACAGGGCACCGGGCTTGGCCGCCGTGTCCTTGGCCGGCCGGGCCAGCACGACGGCCTCGTGGCCCAGCGACTCCAGGGCGGAGCGGAGCTGGCGGCCCACCACGGCCTGGCCGCGGTTGAACCAGAAGCTCGAAACCCCGACCCGCACCCGGCTAGCCGTCGGCGAAGTTGGGCCAGAGCGAGAGGTCCAGCTCCGGGAGCAGCTCGGCGAGACGCCGGACGTCGTCGGCGAAGCGGCGGTGAAGCTCGTCGTGGCGAGCCGGCGAGAGCTCGGGTTTGGTCCCCGGCGGCTTCTTGTGCTGCTGGAGCTTCTCGGGCAGCTCGTCCAGCGGCTCGAGCCCCAGGAACTCCTGGGTGCGACGCATCTCGCCGAGGGGGTCGATGCGACAGCGCTCGTGTTGCAGGACGAGGACGCGCTCCCGGGGGTAGAGGTCCAGGACGCCGCGGACCTGGTCGAAGTACAGGCCCCGGAACACGGCGTCGTTCAGGTGCGCCAGCTCGAGCGGCTGACCGGCCTCGTCGGCGAGCATCCGCTCGCGCTGGATCCCGGAGCGCAGGCGCTCGATCGGGTCGCGCAGCATGATCAGGATCCGGGCGTCCGGAGCCGCGCGGTGGAGCAGCCGCATCGACCAGAAGTCGACCATGTAGCGGGGCGTCCACTCGCCGGTGATCGAGCCCGCCGGCTTGGGGAAGAGCGCGTGGTAGCGCTCCACGAGCTCGTCGGGCTCGTTCCCGTCCCAGAAGCGGTCGAAGTAGTGAAGCTCCTTCCCGGGCTTCGCCATCCGCACCACCTTCGGATGGGACCGGATCGTCCCGCGGTACCACCAAGAGGTTCCGCAGCGCTGGGCGCCCACGCCGACGAAGTCCGGGGGTCCCGTGGCCCACCCGTCGGGGACCTCCGGCGTCTGCTCGGAAAGCGGCTGCATCCAGCGCGGTTGGGGGCTCATGCGGCGAGGAAGCGTAGAGGCAAAGCGCCTATCCGCCCGCGAGCTCCGCACCAAGCCAGGCGGCGAGTGACGCCAACGCCCGCCGGACCGCTCCGGGGGCCCGGCGCCCGGGCTCGTGGTGAAGCGCCAGGACCCTGAGCACCGGCGGGTCGCCATCGCGACCAACCCGGAGGTCGGCTCGCGCCACCACTCTCTCGCCGTGCAGGATCGGCAGGACGTAGTAGCCCCAGCGTCGCTGCGCGGACGGCACGTAGATCTCCAGCCTGTGGTCGAAGCCGAAGAGCTCCGCGGCGCGGGCTCGGTCGCAGACCAGGTTGTCGAACGGGGAGAGCGCCATCGTGCGGCCGCCGCGCTCCAGGGCGCCGGCGGACTCCAGCGCCTCGGGCAGTCCCCACCAGTCGCCGCGCAGGCCCTCCACACCGACCCGAACCAGGGACCCCTCGGCCTCGAGCTCGCCGATGACACCCCTGCCGTGGCCGCCGAGGTCGGGGTAGTTGCCGCGCGTGAAGTGGGCGTTGATGTGCGGCGCCCGGGCGACGCCGAGCATTCTGACCGCCCGCACCGCAGCGGCGCGCACGGCCGCGCGCCGGTCGAGGGGCTCGGCGTCGGCTCGTGCGAGGGCTCCGGCCGGCAGGCAGCGCTCCAGCACGTCCCAGCGGCGACCGGGACCGCGCCGGTCGGCAACCCCGATCCGGCCCAGCGTCCACAGCATGTCCAGCATCCGGGCGATCGTCTGGCGCGAGGAGACCTCGTCGGTCCAGTGGCCGCGTACCCAGGGGTGGACAGAGGTGTCCTCCAGCTCGGCTGCAGGCAGCGGACCCTCGGCTTCGAGGGTCTCCACGATCTCGTCCGCAAAGGCCTGGTTCGCCTCCAGCCAGTCGCGCTGGTGCGACCGGGCGGGCGTCAGCCGGCCCAGGTAGCTGTGCATGCCCCAGCGGTGGATCGGCAGGTCGTCGCGGTGGCAGAGGCTGGCCTCGTGGCACCAGTACTCGAATAGCTCCCGGTCCCGGTACGCGGCGCGCTCGATCGCCCGCTCGTGCGAGGCGGCGGTGCCGCCCCGCACCCGCGCGCGAAGAACCAGTAGCGGGGAGCGCGCGACGACTCCGACCGGGTCGAGCTGGATGCAGCCGATCCGCCTCGCGACGTCGGCAACGGTCACCCGCGGCGGCGGCGGTGCGGCCAGACCCTGCGCGTGGAGCGCGAGGCGGCGCGCCTGCGCGAGGGGAATCTTCGGGGCGGCAACTGCCACGCCCCGATTTCTAAACGGGGTCAGACACCCTTAACAGTTGTGACTGGAGTGCGGCATACCCCCTACCGGTATAGTCATCGGCATGAGCGCGAACGGCAGCCCGGGCTACGTCGGCGACAAGGACGGTGTGCTGCGCCGTCTGTCGCGGATCGAGGGACAGGTGCGCGGGATCCACGGGATGGTCGCCGACGAGGCGTACTGCATCGACGTCCTGACGCAGATCGCCGCGGCCACCAAGGCTCTGGACGGCGTCGCCGTGAAGCTGCTCGCCGACCACACGACCCACTGCGTCCGCGACGCCGTCGCCGCGGGGGGAGCCGAGGCGGACGAGAAGGTCGCCGAGCTGACGGCGGCGGTCGAGCGCTTCTCGAGGACGCGCTGATGGAGCAGGCGACCGCGCCGGTCCCCGCGGCCACAGGTGGCCGGCGCACCGGCGCGCCGCCCGCGTTCCGCGCACCGATGCCCCTGCAGACCTACCGCTTCGTGACCGACCCGGTCGGCTTCAGCGAGGCCGGGCGCCGGCGCTTCGGAGACACGTTCGGCGCGCGCATCGTCCGCTCGGGCGACATCGTGTTCCTCTCCGACCCCGACTCGATCAAGCGGCTCTTCGCCGCCGACCGGGTCAACACGATCGCGCCGGGCCGCAACCTCGTCCTCGAGCCGCTGCTCGGCAGGCGCTCGGTCCTCCTGCTCGAGGGCCGCGAGCACCTCCAGCGCCGCAAGCTGATGCTGCCACCGTTCCACGGGGAGCGCATGCGCGCCTACGAGGGGATGATCGTCGAGCTGGCGGAGCGCGAGGTCGCGGGCTGGCCATTGGGCGAGCGCTTCCCGATCCATCCGTCGATGCAGGCGATCACGCTCGAGGTGATCCTGAGCGCGGTGTTCGGCGTCGGCGAGGAGCGCCGCCACGACCTGCGCCGTCGGCTGATCGCGATCCTGGCCGAGACCCAGTCGCCGGCGGCGATCGGGGTCTCACTCCCGTACGTGCGGCGCCTGCCGCGGTACAGCCGGACCCGGTCCCTCATCGCCGAGACCGACACGCTGCTCGCCGCCGAGATCGCCGAGCGTCGCGCCGACCCGGATCTCGAGGCTCGCGAGGACATCCTCTCGATGCTCGTCGCCGCCCGCTACGAGGACGGCGAGGGCATGGACGACGGCGAGATCCGCGACCAGCTGATGACTCTGCTCATGGCCGGTCACGAGACCACGGCGACCTCGCTCGCCTGGGCGCTGGAGCTTCTCTTCCGCTCCCCCGCGGCGATGGACCGGCTGCGCGACGAGGTGGCCGGCGGCGAGACCGAGTATCTGGACGCCGTGGTCGAGGAGAGCATGCGCCTGCGGCCCGTCGTGCCGTTCACGGGCCGTCTCCTCAAAGAGCCGGCCGAGCTCGGCGGCTACGAGCTGCCCGAGGGCCGGGTGGTGTTCGCGAACATCTGGCTCGCGCACACCCGCGAGGCGACCTTCCCCGACCCCTACGAGTTCCGCCCGGAGCGCTATCTGGAGGGCTCCCCGGAGACCTACTCCTGGATCCCGTTCGGAGGCGGGACCCGGCGCTGCCTCGGTGCAGCGTTCGCGCTCTTCGAGATGAAGGTGGCGCTGCGGACCATCCTGCGCCATGCGGTCCTGCGCCCGGCCGGCGACGAGCCCGAGCCGATCGTGCGACGCAACGTGACCCTGGCGCCCAAGCACGGGACGCCCGCGATCCTCACCGAGCGCCGGTAGCGCCTCATCGCGGTCGCTGGACCAGCAGCGAGTCGCGCTCGCTGAGGACGCGGCCAAGTGCCCTGCGGCTGGGGCGCTGCGGAAGGCGCGCGGCGAACTCCGTGAGCGTGAAGGTGGGCGCCAGCCGGCGGCTCATGACCTCCCGGAACTCCGGCCCTGGACTCCGCGCCCCCGCCTCGGACCCGAGGGCGACGACCTCGCGGACACCGTCACGCGGATAGTTCGCGCGCCGGAGCTTCGCCGAGCCGAGGTAGTAGTCCAGCGGGTCGTCGCCGTTGTGGTTGACGACGAGGATCCTGGCGGTGGTGGCGGCGCCGATTGCCCGCGCCGCCCCGCGCCAGTCCGGGCGCTGCATCTGCGCGCTCGCGTACACGGCGACGTCGACCGCGGCGAAGAGCAGGCAACCGGTTGCCGCCGCGACGGCACCGAGCTGCCAGCGGCGTCTGACGCCGAACCCGATGGCCGCGGCCACGAGCAGCGGCACCACCGCGGCGATCAGGTTGCGCGGGTTGACGAAGTCGAGGCCGAGGACGGCGAGCAGCACGGGAACGGCCATCGAGGCGAGGCCGACCGAGGCGAACGCAAAAGCCCCGCGCCGCTCCCGCGGCCGCCCCTCCCGCACGACGAGAGCGGCGGCCGCGATCAGGAGCAGGCCGGCAACGACCGCGGCTCCGACCTGGATGGCGTCGATCTCTCCCGAGCCCGCGAGCGGATCCGGCTCCTCACTCGCAACGAAGTTGAGAGCGCTCTCGGCGGTTCGCACGGACAGCGCGGTGTCGGTGAAGCCGTTGCGCCGGTCGCTGCCCTCCTGGTACGTCGCATACGGCGTGAGGGCGAGCCCGGCGAGCACCACCGCGGTCACTGCATATGCCGCAAGCGGCCGCGGTCGCCGGCTCCAGAGGAGCCAGGCCGCCTGGGGAGCGATCACGAACACCGCGAAGTAGTGGCTGTAGAGGGAGAGCGCCGACGCGACCGCCCAGAGTGCGAGCGACGCCGGGGTCGGCCGGCGCAGGGAGCGCGAGAACCCCACCAGCGCCAGGGCGCCGAGCAGCACGAGCAGCGCGTAGGAGCGCGCCTCCTGCGAGTACCAGATCAGGTACGGGTTGAGGGCGACGAGCGCGGCGGCGATCAGCCCGGCCCGGCGGTTCGCGAGCTCCACGGTCGCGCGGTAGGCGAGCGGGATCGTCAGGGTTCCGAAGAGGGCCGAGAGCGAGCGCAGGCCGGCCTCGCCGGTACCGAACGGCTTCGACCAGATCCAGGCGAGCACGTAGTAGAGCGGCGGCGAGCGCTCGCCGTGCGCGACCTCGTGGAGCGTCGGGCCCAGCCCGCTGTGCAGCACCCGCCCGGCGGTCACGGCCTCGTCGTGGTCGTAGGACTGGTGACCGAGCGCGATGAACCTGATGAGAGCCCCGCCAAGCACGATCGCGCCGAGCAGAACCCACTCGCGGCGACTCATGTACCACCGACGATAGTTGCTGCGGGTTCAGCCGCGGAGCGCTTCGAGCCGCGCCATCACCTCGGGCACGTGCCCGAGATAGTCCGCCCAGTCCAGCGCCTTCACCCGGTCCGCAACCCCTTCGGGAGCGCCGGCCTCGGACTCCAGGCGCTCGGCCAGAAGGTCCTTGAACGGCTTGCGCTCGTCGAACGCGCGGTGGGCAGCCTCCTGAACCACTCGGTAGGCGTCGTCGCGGGTCATCCCGGCTTCGACGAGGGCCGTCAGCGCCCGCTGGCTGAACAGCGCGCCGTGCGTCAGCTCCAGGTTCTCCCGCATGCGGTCCGCGTTCACGGTCATCTCGGACGCGATCCGCGCGCCGAGGTGCTGCATGTAGTCCAGGCCGATCGTCGCGTCCGGCAGGATGACCCGCTCGGCGCCGGAGTGGGAGATGTCGCGCTCGTGCCAGAGCGCGACGTTCTCGATGCCCGCCTGGGAGTAGCCGCGCAGCACTCGGGCGAGGCCGGTGATGCGCTCGGAGAGGATCGGGTTGCGCTTGTGGGGCATCGCCGAGGAGCCCTTCTGGCCGGCGCCGAACGGCTCGTTCACCTCGTTCACCTCCGTGCGCTGCAGGTTGCGGACCTCGGTGGCGAACCGCTCGAGCCCGGCCCCCGCGATCGCTACGGCCGAGAGGACGGCCGCGTGGCGGTCGCGGGGAACGACCTGGGTGGAGGCATCCTCGGCGCGGACGCCGAGTGCCTCCATCACCCGAGCCTCGATTGCCGGCGGCACCGTGGCGTACGTCCCCACGGCGCCCGAGAGCTTGCCAACCGCCGCCTGCTCGAACGCGTCGGAAAGGCGACGCAGGTTGCGGTCCGCCTCGAAGGCGAACCCCGCCAGGCGCAGGCCGAACGTGGTGGGCTCGGCGTGGATGCCGTGCGTGCGCCCCACGCAGAGCGTGTCCGACTGCTCCAGCGCGCGGTCGATCAGCGCGTCGCGGAACGCGGTCGCGCCGGCGATGACCACCCGGCCGGCCTCGCGGAGCTGAAGGGCCTGCGCCGTGTCGAGCACGTCGGAGGACGTGAGCCCGTAATGGATCCAGCGGCCCTCCTCGCCGATCGACCCCGCGACGACGTCGACGAACGCGGCAACGTCATGGCCGGTCGTCCGCTCGCGCTCCTTGACGGCCTCCACGGTGAACGTCGCCCGCTCGCGGCACGCTGCCGCCGCGTCGGCGGGCACCACTCCCTCGCCTACCCAGGCGTCCGTCGCCGCAAGCTCCACGTCGAGCCACCCGCGCATGCGGCGCTCGTCGGTCCAGACAGCGCCGATCTCCTCGCGGGTGTAGCGGGGGATCACGTGTTGATGATGCGGGCGGCGAGGACGCCGGCGTTCTTGGCGCCGTCGATCGCCACGCAGGCGACGGGAATGCCGGGTGGCATCTGCACGGCAGAGAGCAGCGCGTCGAGCCCGCCCAGGCTCTTGCCGAGGATCGGCACGCCGATCACCGGCAGCTCGGTGTGCGCTGCGGCCACGCCGGGCAGCGCCGCGGACATCCCGGCGCCGGCGATGATCACGCGCAGGCCGCGCATCTTGGCGTTCATGCAGTAGTCGCGGACCACCTCGGGGTCACGGTGGGCGCTCATCACCCGGACCTCGAAGCGGATCCCGGCCTCCTTCAGCGCTTCGCCGGCCGGCTGCATCTTGGGCTTGTCGTTCTTCGAGCCCATGATGATCCCGACGAGGGGGGCATCCACCTCGATCTCCTCGAAGGCCGCCTCGACCTCGGGCATCGTCATGACCTCGCTCGAGCGCTCCGGCATCTGCGCCTCGCCCCGTTCCATCTCGCCGCTTCCTTCGATGGCCGCGATTCTCTCAGGAAACCCGCGCGACCGCTCGGGCTGCGATGTCCGAGCGGAGCTGCATCCCCTCGAACGACACGAGCCCGGCCGCCGCGTAGGCGCGCTCGCGGGCCTCGTCCGGCCCCGCTCCGAGCCCGGTGAGGTTGAGGACGCGCCCACCCGCGGTCACGACCTCGCCGTCCACCAGCGCGGTCCCCGCGTGCGTGACCTCGACCCCCGGTAGCGCCGCGACCGCGTCGAGCCCGGAGATCACGTCGCCCTTCGAGCTCGAGGCCGGGTAGCCAGCCGACGCCATCACCACGGTCACCGCCCAGTCGTCGCTGAACTCGGCCGGTACGCCGGCGAGCCCGCCCGGCTCCCGCGCGGCCAGGAAGAGCTCGGCCAGGTCGGATTCGAGCCGCGGGAGCACCGCCTGTGTCTCGGGGTCGCCGAACCGGCAGTTGAACTCCAGGACCTTCGCGCCCGCCGTTCCGATCATCAGCCCGGCGTAGAGGATTCCGTGAAACGGCGTCCCGCGCCGCCGCATGAGGTCGACGATCGGGCGGTGGACGGCGTCGGCGATCGCGTCCGCTCGGTCGGCGTCGAATCCGGGAACCGGCGAGTAGCTCCCCATCCCGCCGGTGTTCGGGCCCTCGTCGCCGTCGCCGATGCGCTTGTAGTCCTGGGCGGGCGCGAGGGGGACGACGTTCTCGCCGTCGCACAGCGCGAGCAGCGAGAGCTCCTCGCCGTCGAGGAACTCCTCGAGCACCACCTCCGTCGCGCCGAAGCGCTCCTCCACGAAGAACGCCTCCACGGCGTCGCGCGCGTCGCCCTCGCCCTCGCAGATGATCACGCCCTTGCCCGCCGCCAGGCCGTCGGCCTTGAGGACGGCGGGGTAGGCTGACGTTGCGATCGCGGCCAGCGCCTCGTCGCGGCTTCGCAAGACGCTGTGGACCGCGGTCTCGACCCCCGCCTCGGCCATCAGCTCCTTCGCGTGGACCTTCGAGCCCTCGAGGCGGGCTGCCTCGGCGCTCGGCCCGAACGTGGGCACGCCGGCCGCCTCGAGCGCGTCGGCCAGGCCCGCGACGAGCGGCGCCTCAGGGCCGACGACCACCAGGTCGGCCCCCTCGGCGACGGCGGCCTCAACCAGCCCGTCGACGTCCTCGGCGCCCACGGCGACGAGCCGCGCATCGGCGGCGATCCCGGCGTTTCCGGGAGCGGCGAGCAGCTCCGGCGCGCGCCGGGAGCGCGCGAGCGCCTTGACGATCGCGTGCTCGCGCCCGCCCGCGCCGACGACGAGGATCCGCAAGGTTCGAGGGGTCAGAGGCTGTCGGTGAACGCCTGGGCGTCGATGGCGGTCATGGTCTCGTTCGTCGTGGTGCCGCGCGAGCCGAGCTCCACCGAGACCTTGGCCATCGTCGCCTCGTCGGGCGCCTCCACGACGCTGACGAAGTCGTAGCGCCCGAGGGTGGCCCACTGGTTGAGGACCTTAACGCCGAGCTGTTCGACCTCCTTGTTGACCTCGTGGACGCGGCTTGGGTTGTTCTTGATCGTCTTCACCCCGTCTGCGGTGAGGCTGGTGAGCATGATGTAGGTGGGCACTTTTCCTCCTTGTTCCTCGCTTCGCTGAGCCTATAGACCGGATCCCGGCCGTAGACTTCTCATTGTGAGGGGGAATCGCAAGCCGGTTACGGTCATCGTGATCTCCGCGGCGCTCGCGATCGGCGGCGCCTCCGCCGCACTTGCCGGTACCGAGCCCGATCCCAACGACGGCGACGTAGTGCTCGGCACCGCCGGTGGCCTGCGCTACAGCGCCGAGGTCCTTCCCCTGAGCGGCACGGTCCACTACAACCACCCCGAGGCGGGGTGCGGACGGCAGACCCGCCACGCGGTCGGCGGCGGCTGGCTGATCACCGGAGCGCCTCTCAGCGGTCGCAAGGGGGAAAGTCAGCAGCCGGTCGACTACGTGAGCGACGCCGACACGTACCCGGACGAGGGCTGGTCGGCGTCGGCATTCGCGTCGGTCGACGGAAACGTCACCGGGTTCGCAATCTGCGAGCGCGGAACCATGCCCGCCTATCAGCTCCACGAGGAGCTGAACGGCACGACCCACGTACGGACGGCGAACCTTCAGTGCGCCCCGGGGACCGGGCACATCGTCGGCGGCGGCGTGAGCATCGCGACCTCGAACAGCTACACGATCGCAAGCCGCCCGGCCGACGGGCCGGATGCGGACCACCGTCCGGACGACGGCTGGTTCGGAAAGGTCTACGACACGAACGCTTCCGGCATCGGCGGCTTCGGTTCCTCATCGGTCTGCCAGACGGGGGTCGTGCACTACGAGCACGCCTCGGCCCATGCGCAGCCGGGGCACTCCGTCGCGAAGGTCGCCAGGTGCCCGGCGGGCACCCACGTTGCGGACGGCGGCGGGACGATCTCCGGGCCCGGCGATCAGGTCCACCTTGCCGGCTCGTACCCCGTGGACACCGCCGACGGCGGTCACGTTCCCGACGACGGCTGGAAGACGCTTGCCTTCAACGGCTCGGGGTCGAAGCAGAAGCTGTCGACCTACGCGGTCTGCCTCTGAGACCTAGACCGGGTCAGCGACGGCGGCCGGGGCGGGGGTGAAGACCAGCTCTCCGTCCGCGGCGTCGACGCGCACCAGGTCGCCGTCGGCGAACTCGCCCTCCAGCAGCTTGAGGGCGAGCTTGTCGACCAGTTGCTTCTGGATCACGCGCCGCAGCGGGCGGGCACCGTAGGTCTGGTCGAACCCGAGGTTGCCGAGGAGCGTCTTCGCGTCGTCGGTGAGCTCGACCTCGATGCCCTTCTCGCGCAGGCGCCCGGCGAGGATCGCAACCTGGAGCTCGACGATCTCGGAGAGCTCGTCGCGGGTGAGCTGTGAGAACTCGACGATCTCGTCCAGCCGGTTGATGAATTCCGGTTTGAAGTTGGCCCTGACGCCGTCCATTCCGCCGGCGACGTTGGAAGTCATGATCAGGACCGAGTTCTTGAAGTCGACGGTGCGGCCCTGGCCGTCGGTCAGGCGGCCGTCGTCCATGATCTGCAGCAGGACGTTGAAGACGTCCGGGTGGGCCTTCTCGATCTCGTCGAGCAGGATCACCGCGTAGGGCCGGCGGCGCACGGACTCGGTCAGCTGGCCGCCCTCGTCGTAGCCGACGTAGCCGGGCGGCGCGCCGATGAGGCGCGAGGTGGAGTGCTTCTCCATGTACTCCGACATGTCGATGCGGACCATCGCCTCCTCGGAGTCGAACATGAACTCCGCGAGCGCGCGGGCCAGTTCGGTCTTGCCGACCCCGGTGGGGCCGATGAACAGGAAGTTCCCGATCGGCCGGTCCGGGTCGGCCAGGCCCGAGCGCGAGCGCCGCAGCGCGTTCGCGACGGCCTCGACCGCCTCGTCCTGGCCGATGACGCGCTCGTGGAGGCGCTCCTCCATGTGGATCAGCTTCTCGACCTCGCCCTCCATCAGGCGCGAGACCGGAATGCCCGTCCACTTGGCGACTACCTCGGCGACGTCCTCTTCGGTGACCTCCTCGGTCAGCATCGAGCGGCCGCTCGAGTGGAGCTCGCGAAGGCGGGATTCCTGCTCGCCGAGGGTCGCCTCGAGCTCGGGGATCTCCCCGTACTTGAGCTTGGCGGCGCGCTCGAGGTCGGCGGCGCGCTCGGCGCGCTCCAGCTCGTGCTGCGCCTCGTCGAGGTGGGCCTTGGCGGCCTTGATCGCGTCGATGGCGCCCTTCTCGGACTGCCAGCGCGCGCGCATCTCGCCGGAGCGCTCGCCGAGCTCGGCGAGCTCCGCCTCGATCACGTCGCGGCGCACCTTGGAGGCGTCGTCCTTCTCCTTCTTGAGCGCCTCGCGCTCGATCTCGAGCTGCGTGATGCGACGCTGGACCTCGTCGACCTCGGTCGGGACCGAGTCGATCTCGATCTTCAGCCGTGAAGCGGCCTCGTCGATCAGGTCGATCGCCTTGTCGGGAAGGAAGCGGTCGGCGATGTAGCGGGTGGAGAGGGTCGCGGCGGCGACGAGCGCGGCGTCGGCGATCCGCACGCCGTGGTGCTGCTCGTAGCGGTCCTTGAGGCCGCGGAGGATCGCGATGGTGTCGGCGAGGTCGGGCTCGTCGACGAAGACGGGGGCGAAGCGACGCTCGAGCGCGGCGTCGGGTTCGATGTGCTTGCGGTACTCGTCGAGCGTGGTGGCGCCAACGGCCCGAAGCTCGCCGCGGGCGAGCATCGGCTTCAGGAGGTTGGCGGCGTCCACGGCGCCCTCCGCCGCGCCCGCGCCGACGATCGTGTGGAGCTCGTCGATGAAGAGGACGATGCGGCCCTCGGCGGCCTGGACCTCCTTGAGCACGGCCTTCAGCCGCTCCTCGAACTCGCCGCGGTACTTGGACCCGGCGAGCAGCGCGCCGAGGTCGAGCGCGATCACCCGGCGGTCCCTGAGCGACTCGGGGACGTCGCCGTCGACGATCCGCTGGGCGAGGCCCTCGACGATCGCGGTCTTGCCGACGCCGGGGTCGCCGATCAGGACCGGGTTGTTCTTGGTGCGGCGCGAGAGGACCTGGATGACGCGGCGGATCTCGTCGTCGCGGCCGATGACCGGGTCGAGCTTGCCGCTCTCCGCGTCGGCCGTCAGGTCGCGGCCGAACTTCTCGAGCGCCTGCGCGGTCTCCTCGGGGTTCGGGCTCGTCACCCGGTCCGGACGGACCTCGGCGACCGCGGCGGCGATCGCCTCGCGGTCGGGAAGGAGCTCGGCGACGGGCGAGGCCTTGTCGGCCAGCGCCAGCAGCAGGTGGTCGGTGGAGATGTACTCGTCGCCCGCCGCGGCGGCCTCGCGCTCGGCGCGCTTGATGGTGTCGACCAGGGCCTTGGACGGCCGCACCTCGGGCTCGTCGTCGCCGCTGATCGAGGGCAGCGCGTCGACCGCGGCGAGGGCGCGCTCGCGGACCGCGTTGACGTCGGCCCCCACCTTGACGAGGAGCTGCGGGGCGAACCCGTCCTCCTCGCCGAGCAGGGCGACCAGCAGGTGCGCGGGCGCCAGCTCGCCGTTGCGCGAGCCGGCCGCGAGCCGCTGCGCGACGGCGACGGCCTCCTGGGCCTTGATCGTGAAGCGTTCTGCCTGCATGTTCACCAGATCCTACGGGTTCTAAGCCCGGAAGTCAAGGAAATCTAAGTGGTATCGACTCAGATTCACGCTCAGGCGCTCGCCCGGACGGATTTGGCCCTCGGCTGGCGCCTCAGCGCTCGAGCCGCCTGGCCAACCACAGGCCGAAGGCGGTCGCGCCGATCGCGCTCGCAAGCCCGCCGACCGCCGCCCGGTCGATGCCGTCGCGGCGGGCAAGGGGAACCGCGAAGGTGAGCGCATCGGCGGCGTCGACCGCGGCGTTGAGCTTCACGGTCTTCGGCCCAAGCGCGGGGTCGTCCGCCGTGGCGAGCGCGACTGCCCCGAGCGCCAGGTCTCGCGTTCCGGCGAGGCGCGCGAGCACCATCGCCTCCGGGTTGTCCGCGTCGAACCCGAGCGCGTCCATCGCCCGGCGCGGCGCCAGCCAGAGGCCCACGCCGATCGCCATCCGGGCGACGCCGAGGAGCTTCGCTGCGGGCTGCCTGTTCATTGCGGACGCACTCGGGCATCCTGGCAGGCGTCTAGTCCGCGACGGTCGTCGGCGAGGCGCAGATGGCGGTGACGGTGGACGTTGCCGCGGTCGTCGTGGAGATGTTGTCGACGAACGCCTCCCAACCTTCCGAGCCGAGTGGCCGGCTGCTGTTCACGGCCGTCCTCCGGGCAACTCCGGCGGTGACGCCGCCGCCGATCACATGCTCGCCCGGGTCGCACTCCGCGGACCCGTGTCCCTGGGTGCCGGGGTCCACCGTGAAGTGCGCGGACACGTAGTCCAGGGTGAGAGTGACGTTGGTGCTGGCGGGCGGTCCCTGGAGGCCCGGCGGCCCCCGGCGGCCGCGGCGACCACGGCGTCCGCGACGACCGCGTCGGCCGCGATGCCCGCGCTTGGTTGCCGAGTGGCTGCGGTTGGAAATCGAGCGGTGGGCGCCCAGGCCAGAGGGGCTGAACGGCTCGCAGATCGAGTAGACCGTTGCTCCACGCGATACCTCGCCGAACGTGTCGACCGAGACTCCCCAACCGGCGTTGCCGAGGGAGTGGCTGTCCCTGGCCCACTGGGTGCGAAACGTTCCCTGTGAGAACACTCCGCCGCCGACGTTGACCTGGTCATCCCCGCAATGAGCCTCCGCGGAGGTCAACTTGTTGCCGTCTCCGGTGAAGTCGCTCTGGACGTAGGTGAGTGGCACCGCGTCCGAGCCCGGGGGTCCCAGCGGTCCCTGCCGTCCCCGCACACCGCGCGGCCCTCGCCGGCCCCGCGGACCGCGATGCCCACGCTTGCCGGCTCCTGCCGGCGCGCGCTTGGCCACCACCGACGGCACGCAGACCGCGGAGACGCCGAACGTCTCCGCGGTTATCTGGTTGCGGTTCTCGACCTCGACGATCCAGGTGTTCGAGTCGAGCGCGTTGCTGTTGCCGACCGAGAGGGTTCCGAACGGCGCGCTCGATCGCAGCCCGCCCGCCACGACATGCTTGCCGGCGGGGCAGTCGATCGTCGCAACAGTGGACGTGTCGGGAGTCGCGGTGAAGGTGTCCTCCGGAAAGCCCGTGTAGGTGACGTCGAACTGGGCGGGGGCACCGGCAGGCCCCGGGGGACCGGTCGCGCCCTGGCGGCCCTGAGGCCCACGGAAGCCCCGCGGGCCGCGGTGACCGTGGTGGCCCTTCGCCGCCGCCGCCCGGTGCGGGCTTGCGATGGCCACGCCGCCCACCGTCGTGAAGACGGCGATGGCCGCGCTCGCCACGGCCAGCCGCGGAACCCTGTGCGCCAAACCGAACCTCAAAGCCAGCCGAAGCTATGCGAGTCGCGTCGCGAAAACGTGTCCATAACGTTCCGACGGAGCCCCGCTGCGGGCGCGCGCGAAGCGCGCCACGCTCAGGCGCCGCCGTCGTCGCCGTCGGCGCCCCGTCTCTCGACCGGGATGCGGACCGGGCCAGCCTGCGTGGGCGGCGTCATCCCGGGCGCCTCGTATGCCCCGTACGGGACGATCTCCGCGCGCAGCTCGCGCTTCACCTTCTCGACCTCGTCGAGCAGCCGCCGCTCGAGCTGCGCGGTCTGCTCGCGCATCTTCGCGAGCTCCCTGCGCGTGCGCTCGAGCTGCGACTCCAGCTCGAGGACGGTCTCGACCCCGGCGAGGTTGAGGCCCTCGTCCGCCGTCATCCGCTGGATGCGCCGCAGGCGCTCGACGTCCTGCTGGGAGTAGAGGCGGGTGTTCTTCGGCGAGCGCTGCGGAGTGATCAGCCCGCGCGCCTCGTACATGCGGAGGGTCTGGGGGTGCATGTCCGCGAGCTCGGCGGCAACCGAGATCATGAAGACGCCCCGGCGCTCATCGAAGCTCGCCAAGGTGCGCCTGCGAACCACCCGCTTCCTCTGCTCGGCCACTAGTCGTCACCAACCTTGGCGCGCGAGGCGGACGCATCCCGCAGAAGCCGCTCGCGCGGATCGTGGTCGTTCAACTGCTTCGCGAAGTCGTCGAGCGCTCTGCGCTGGTCGTTGCTGAGGTCGCTCGGGATCTCGATCTCGAGGCGGTAGCGGATGTCACCGCGGCCTCTTCCGCCGGAGCGGGGCGGCCCCTCGCCGCGCAGGCGCTGGACGGTGCCGTGCTTGGTGCCGGCGGGAACCCGGATTCGCTTGGTCCCGGCGAGCGTCGGAACCTCGACGGTCGCGCCGCCGACCGCCTCGGCGATGGTGATCGGGACGGTCACCTCGAGGTTGCCGTCCGCGCGCTGCTTGAAGACGGGGGACGGCGCCACGCGCGTGATGACGAAGAGGTCGCCGGAGGGGCCGCCGAGCGGGCCGTCCTCGCCCTTGCCGGCGATCCGGATCCGGGTGCCGTCGTGGACCCCCGCCGGGACCTTCACGCGGTAGCGCTTGCGCTGGGCGTGGACGCCGGCGCCGGCGCAGGTCGGGCACGGCTCCTCGACGATCTGGCCGCGCCCGCCGCACTTGGGGCAGGGCTGGTTGATGGAGAAGAAGCCCTGGCTCTGGCTGTCGACGCCGCGCCCGCCGCAGCGGTCGCAGACCTTGGGCTGCGTGCCCGGCTTGGCGCCGTTGCCTCCGCAGGTCTCGCAGCGCGCCTGCTTGGGAACCGTCACGGAGACGTCGGTCCCGTCCATCGCCTGCTGAAAGGACAGGCGGACCTCCGTCTCGAGGTCACGGCCCCGCTGAGCCTCGGCGCCGCCGCCGCGCCCGCGGCTGAAGATGGTCGAGAAGATGTCGCCGATATCGGCCGTGAAGCCTCCACCGCCACCGCCCGGGAAGCCACCACCGCCGAATCCGCCGAATCCGCCGCCGGAGTCGTACTCCTTGCGCTTCTCGGCGTCGGAGACGACGTCGTAGGCCTGCTGGATCTCCTTGAAGCGCTCCTCGGCCGCCGGGTCGCCCTGGTTCCGATCCGGGTGGTTCTCGCGGGCCAGCTTGCGGTAGGCCTTCTTGATCTCATCGGCGGACGCCTTGCGGTCGACGCCGAGGACGTCGTAGAAGTCTCGGGCCATCGCTGCCCCCTACTCCGCCACGACGACGCGGGCCGGCCTGATGACCTGGCCGTCGAGGCGATAGCCGCGCTCGAGCGTCTCGACGACGGTCCCGGGCTCGGCTCCCTCCACGGCGTGCTTGGCCAGCGCCTCGTGGAAGCTCGGGTCGAACGGCTCGCCCTGCGGGTCGTAGGCCTCGACCCCGCCGCGCTCCAGGACGGCGGCCAGGTCGGCATGGACGAGCTCGACCCCCTTGCGGAGGGGATCGTCCTCGGGCGCCGCCGCGAGGGCGCGCTCGAGGTTGTCGATCACCGGGACGAGCTCGCGGGCGATTCCCGACTTGCCGCGGCGCTCGGCATCGGCCACCTGGCCGACCGCGCGCTTGCGGAAGTTCTCGAAGTCCGCCCGGGCTCGCTGCGCGAGCTCGAGGTATTCGTCGCGCTCGCGCTGGACGTCGGCCAGCGCGGCGAGGTCCGCGTCGACGGCGCTGGGGTCAGGCACCTGGTCCCCGCGAGCTTCGGCAGCGTCGCGCGCTCCGGTGCCTGACACCAGCGGCTCGTCGTTACGCCCGGTCGTCATCGACAACCTCGGCGTCGACGACCTCCTCCTCGGCTCCGGCGCCGTTCGTGGAGGTGCCATCGGTGGAGCCGGCGGAGTCGGCCTCGCCCTGGGCCGCGGCCTGCTGGTAGATCTGCTCGGAGACCGTGTGGAAGGCCGCCTGCAGTGCGTCGGTCTTGGACTTGATCTCCTCGGCGGAGCCCGACTCGAGGCTGCCCTCGAGGTCGGCGATCGCCTTCTCGATCTCCTCCTTGGCGGCGGAGTCGACCTGCTCGCCCAGCTCCTCGAGCTGCTTGCGGCCCTGGTAGGTGGCGTTCTCCGCCACGTTCCGCGCCTCGGCCAGCTCGCGGGCCTGACGGTCCGCGTCGGCGTGGGTCTCCGCGTCCTTGATCATCTGCTCGACCTCGGAGTCGGCGAGCCCTGAGCCGCCCTTGATCTCGATCTTCTGCTCCTTGCCCGTCCCCAGGTCCTTGGCCTGGACCGCGACGATGCCGTTCGCGTCGATGTCGAAGGTGACCTCGATCTGCGGCATGCCGCGCGGCGCCGGCGGGATGCCGGTGAGCTGGAACTTGCCGAGCGACTTGTTGTAGGCCGCCATCTCGCGCTCGCCCTGGAGGACGTGGATCTCCACCGACGGCTGGTTGTCCTCCGCCGTCGAGAAGATCTCGGACTTCTTCGTGGGGATCGTGGTGTTGCGCTCGATGAGCTTCGTCATGACCCCGCCCTTCGTCTCGATGCCGAGCGTGAGCGGCGTGACGTCCAGGAGGAGGACGTCCTTCACGTCGCCGGCGAGCACGCCGGCCTGGATCGCGGCGCCGACGGCGACGACCTCATCGGGGTTCACGCCCTGATGCGGGTCCTTGCCGGTCAGCTCCTTGACCTTCTCCTGCACGGACGGCATGCGGGTCATGCCCCCGACGAGGACGACGTGGTCGATGTCCGGCGCGCTCGCGTCGGAGAGCGCCTGCTTGACAGGCGAGACGATGCGGTCGAGCAGGTCCGAGGTGAGCTCGCCGAGCTTGGCGCGGTTGAGCTTCATCTCGAGGTGCTTCGGCTGGCCGTCGACCGCCGTGATGAACGGCAGGCTGATCGCCGTCTCCTGTGCCGCGGACAGCTCGATCTTCGCCTTCTCGGCGGCCTCGTAGAGGCGCTGGAGAGACGGCTTGTCGGCCGAGAGGTCGACGCCCTGGTCGCGCTTGAACTCCGCGACCATCCACTCCACGATCGCCTTGTCCCAGTTGTCGCCGCCGAGGTGGTTGTCGCCGGCGGTGGACTTCACCTCGAAGACGCCCTCGCCGATCTCGAGGATCGAGACGTCGAACGTCCCGCCGCCGAGGTCGAAGACGAGGATCGTCTGGTCAGATGCCTCCTTGTCGAGCCCGTAGGCGAGGGCCGCCGCGGTGGGCTCGTTGATGATGCGCTTGACGTCGAGGCCGGCGACCTTGCCGGCGTCCTTGGTCGCCTGGCGCTGGTCGTCGTTGAAGTAGGCGGGGACGGTGATCACCGCGGAGTCGACGGTCTCGCCGAGCTTCGCCTCGGCGTCCGTCTTCAGCTTCTGCAGGATCATCGCCGAGATCTCCGGCGGCGAGTACTGCTTGCCGCGCACGTCGACGCGCACGTCCCCGTTGGGGCCGGCCTCGACCTCGTACGGGACGATCGTCTCCTCCTCCTTCACCTCGGCCTCCTTGCGGCCCATGAAGCGCTTGATCGAGAAGACGGTGTTCTCCGGGTTCATCACGGCCTGGCGCTTGGCGACGGTGCCGACGAGGCGCTCTCCCGAGTCGGGGAAGGCGACCACGGACGGCGTCGTGCGGCCGCCCTCTGCGTTCTCGAGGACCGTCGGCTCGCCGCCCTCGAGGACGGCGACGCACGAGTTGGTGGTGCCCAGGTCGATGCCTATTGTCTTAGCCACGTACTGCTCCTTCTTCTATCTAAAAATCTAAGCGGCAGCGTAGCAGATCGTGGGCGGGCGTCAAGGCGCCTGTGGCAGAGGGCGCAGCGCTTGACCAGAGCCGCGCCGCGGCCTACTTGACTTCGAGTGTGCCCTTCATGCCGGCCTCCTCGTGGCCGGGCACGGAGCAGTAGAACGTGTAGCTCCCTGGCTGCAGGTCGACCGTGGCCGACGCCTTGCCGTCCGTCACGATGTTGGTGCCGCCGAGCTCCTTGCCGCTCGAGTCGGCGATCTTCACGTCGTGGCCGACTGGCGACATGTTGGTGAAGTCGATCTTCACCGGGCCGGCGTTGGTGGTGACCGTGGACTGCTCGAACTTGAGCTGGCCCGTGGGATCCGCCGAGATCGCCACGGTCCCTCCCTTGGCTGCCCCCGCGGCGCTGCCCGAGCCTGCGCCCGACGCCCCTGAGACGCCGCCGGAGGCCGAGCCGGCGGAGGCCGAGCCGGACGACGCGTTGCCGGCGCTGGTCGGCTGGCCGGAGCCGCTGGAGCTCGTGTTACCCGACGCGCACTTGGTGGAGGCGGCGGTGACGGGCTCCGCCGGCTTCCCGTTGGCCGGCGGCTGGACGCCGAGGTAGTTGACGTTCCGGGCCACGAAGCTCGCCACCTCGCTGGCGTTACCGCCCTCGAGGATCCCCTTCGGCATGCGCCCGTTCAGGCCGCCCTCGATCGCGTTCAGGACGCGGGTGCAGTTGCCGTCGACGAGGTCCTGGCTCTCGGCCGCGCCGGCGGCGAGCAGGACGTCGAGGTTCGGGCCGACGATGCCGTCGGTTCCCCCCGCGGCGAGCGTGTGGCAGGCCCCGCAGTTCTCCTGGAACATGTGCTGAGCGGGGCGATCCGTGGAGGCGATCGGCTTGATCGACGCGCTGCTGTCGCCCGTCTTGGTGATCGCGAAGTAGGGGATCACGACGGCCAGGATGACCACGAAGGTGCCGAAGATGTAGAAGGCGCGCTTGCTCATCGTCTGGGCCCGGCGCGGGTTCCCCGCCGGCGGCGCGGATACTACCTACGGGTCACTTGCGCAGGCTGAGTGTGCTGAAGAGGCCAGCGTGATCGGAGTCCCAGTACCCGTGGTGCTTCCTACGGCCGGTCACTGCCGACCTCACCAGCTTCACCTGCTTCGGCGTGTCGGTCATCACGTGGTCGACCTTGTGATCGAACTGGTTCGGGCTCCCCGTCGTCAGGTCATAGGAGTCCTCGATGCAGCAGCTCAGCGGGTTGCTCGTGCTGCGCTCGGCGAAGCCGGCGTTCAGGAGCGCCCGGTCGGCGAGTCCGTCGCCGGGCTTGAGCGGCGTCTTGACATCCGAGTTCAGGTCGCCCACCAAGATCACCGGCAGCTTGCCGGTGGCGGGACCGCGCGGCGCGATGAGCTCCTTGGCCTGCGCCTCGCGCACCTCGCCGTTGCCGACGTCGGTGTCCTGGTTGGTGTGGTTCGAGGCGTGATTGTCGAACGCCTCGAGGTGGGTGTCGATGAAGTTGAACTTCGGCGCGTGCGGGACCTTCGCCGTCAGGCGCACCCAGCCTCGGGTGACGTCCACGGGAACTCCGCCCGGCGTCTCCTGAAGCAGCGTGGAGTAATGGTCGCCCCTTGGCTTCGAGGTCTTCACAGCACCGTTGCGCACGAGGATCGCGTCGCGCATCGTCAACCGTCCGTTGATCTCGCTGCCGAACGGACAGCCGGGAGCTGAGGTGTTCTCGTCGCCGTCGGTGTTCGCCCAGACCTCGAAGTCGAACTCCGGCTCGGCGATACCGACGTGATAGAGCTTCTTCTTCTTGTTCAGTCGTGCGAGCAGGAGCTTCAGGTAGTCGTACCTGAGGGTCGTCGCCTTCGGCGGGATCGGGTTCTCCGTGCACGGTGCGGTACGCCACAGGGCCGCCTCTTGGAGGCCAACCAGGTCGGGCGACTTCTGAAGGATCTCCTTGGCGAGCCCCTTCGCCCGCACGGGGAAGTTCGTGGCGTCGACCTGGTTGAGGATTTGGCCGGCGCCGTCGACGAGCTGCTGAAGGGAAGTCGCGTCCGTTCCGGGGCCAAGGTCGGCTCCCAGATAGAGGTTCCGGGTCATGACCTTGACCTTCGGCGGCTTCGGCTTGTGGTGAGGATGATGATGGTGGCCCAGGGCCTGAGAGGGCATCGCTACGAACATGAATGCGGCGGCTGCGACCAGCACGCCCCGCGCGAACGACTTCGTCAACTGACTCTCCTCTCGGTTCCTGCCTCGATCGGTCCCTCGACCTCAGGCGGAAGCTAGCAGCGTCCGGTAGTAGGGGCACATGCGGCGCAGGCCGCACTCTCCGCACAGCGGCTTCGCCTTGCAGACCCGCCGGCCGTGCGTGATCAGGTTCACGTGGAGCTCGTAGGCGTCCTCGGGGTCGGTGAACCGCAGGATCTCGTCGTGCTCGGACTCGAACGAGGCGCCGGGGCGAAACAGCCCGAGCCGCCCGCCGACCCGGTGGACGTGGGTGTCGACCGGGATCTCGGGGCGGTCCCACGTGAAGATGAGGACGCAGGCCGCCGTCTTGCGCCCGACGCCCGGCAGCGACGTGAGGAACTCCATCGCCTCGTCGCGCGGCTCCCGCTCGAGCCAGTCCAGGGTCGGCTCGCCATGCTCGGTGGGGAGCTCGCGCAGGATCTCCTGGATCCGCGGTCCCTTGGTGTTCGAGAGGCCACCCGGGGCGATCGCCTCGATCACCGTCTCGACGGGGGCGTCGCGGACGTCGACCCAGGTCGGCAGTGCGGCGCGAAGCCGCTCGTAGGCGCGGTCGCGGTTGAGGTCCGACGTGTGCTGGGAGAGCACGGTCCGCACGAGCTCGGCGATCGGGTGGCCGTGCGGCGCGTTGACCGGCCGCCCGTAGGCCTCGCGCAGGCGATCGCGGATCGCGCGGACGCGACGTTTGGTCGGCCGCTTCCAACCGTTCGACTCCCGCCTTGGCGCCATCCGGCCAGGATATGCAGCCCGCCGAGACGCCTTTACAATTCCGTAACTCCGATGCCTCGTCCTATCCGCGCAATAGGCCGCCGGCTTCCACATGGCTGGCCCGATGCCTTCGTTCAGCTGGGGTTCTTCGCCGCTGCCTACGCGCTCTACCAGCTGGTCCGTGGGCTCGTGCACGGCGATCAGACGCTGGCCCTCGCCAACGCCGAGCACATCGTGCACCTGGAGCGCTCGCTCGGCGCCTTCTTCGAGCCGGGCCTCCAGCAGGGGCTGCTCAACCACCACTGGCTGATCGACATCCTCGACTTCGCCTACCTGAACACCCACCTGGTGCTGACCACCGGGTTCCTCGTCTGGCTCTACGTCAAGCGCAACGAGAGCTTCTACTTCGTGCGGAACATGTTCCTCGTCGCCATGGGCCTGGCGCTGATCGGCTACGCGCTGTACCCCACCGCGCCGCCGCGCATGCTCCCCAACGCCGGCTTCACCGACACGATCTCCGCCATCTCGCACACCGACCAGGACTCGACGCTCGCCGGTGTGTTCTTCAACCCGTACGCGGCGGTGCCCTCGATGCACATCGCCTTCTCGCTCATGATCGGCGTCCCCGGCGTGGTGCTCTGCCGTTCCCTGGGCGCCCGCCTCTGGTGGTCGGCGTACCCGATGGTCGTCTTCTTCGTGATCGTGGTCACGGCCAACCACTTCTGGTTCGACGCGGCGTGCGGCGCCGCCGTCGCCTGCATGTCCGCCGTGGCCGCGACGCAGCTCGCCCGGGTTCGCCCCGGCTGGGCGTGGCGCGAGCAGGCGAGCGGAGTCCCCGCGTAGCCCCGCCTGCCGCCCCGCCCCGCTAGCGTCCCCGGGCGATGCCTTCCAACGGGCAGTCAGCCCAGCTTCGCGACGTCCGCACCACGGGTGAGCTGCGGACCTTCGCGCGCAACCGGCTGATCGAGTCTCGCCTGACGCCGAACGCGATCTCGGTCACGGGCTTCGTCCTGAACGTCGTGGCGGCGGTCCTCCTCGTCGAGAAGCTCTTCTTCCTGGCGGGCATCGCGTTCATCGTCGGCTCGATCATGGACACGCTCGACGGCCGCTACTCCCGGATGTCGGGGAAGGGCACGCTGTTCGGCGCCTTCCTCGACTCGACGCTCGACCGGGTCGAGGAGGGCGTCGTCCTGACCGCCGCGGCCTGGTACTTCGCCGACCGCGGCGACGAGGTTGCGGCCGCCGCCTGCGTCGCGGCCGTCCTGGGCTCGCTCATGGTCTCCTACACGCGGGCTCGCGCCGAGGCTCTAGGAGTGGAGTGCAAGGTCGGGATTGCCACCCGTCCCGTGCGGGTTGTGGTGCTGTCGGCGGGGCTCGTCTTCGCCAGGGGCGCTAGCCTTGGCGACTTCCAGCTGCTTGCTCCCGCGATCTACGTCCTCGTCGCGCTGACCGCCGTCACGGTCGTCCAGCGCGTCTGGCACGTCAGAGGTGAGTTGAGGAGCGTGAGCTCCGAAAGCAGCATGTAAGGACGGCGAGACCGTCCGCAGGTGATTCGATGTAGAGCCGAGCGCGGTGTAACCAGGGTGTTAAACCGGCATATAGTCGGTTCCCCACCCGCTCGAGGAGGACTTCGCACGCAATGAGTACCGAGAACGGCCACCCCAACGGCGACGGCGCGAGCGCCAACGGCGCGCACGTCGACGACGGCAAGGTCCGCGTCGCCATCGTCGGCGTCGGCAACTGCGCCAACAGCTTCATCCAGGGCGTCACCTACTACAAGGACGCCGACCCGGCCGAGCAGGTCCCGGGGCTCATGCACGTCGACCTCGGCGGTTACCACGTCCGCGACATCGAGTTCGTCGCCGCGTTCGACATCGACGCCGAGAAGGTCGGCAAGGACCTCTCCGAGGCGATCTGGTCCGGCCAGAACGACACGATCAAGTTCGCCGACGTCTCCCACATGGGCGTCGAGGTCCACCGCGGGATGACCCACGACGGCCTCGGCAAGTACCTCAAGCAGAAGATCAAGAAGGCCCCGGGGGAGACTGCCGACATCGTCGGCATCCTCAAGGAGACCAAGGCCGATGTCCTCGTCTGCTACCTGCCGGTCGGCTCCGAGCAGGCCACCAAGTGGTACGTCGAGCAGGCGCTGAAGGCAGGCGTCGGCTTCGTCAACTGCCTTCCCGTCTTCATCGCCCGCGAGGACTATTGGGACGAACGCTTCAAGAAGGCCGGCCTGCCGATCATCGGCGACGACATCAAGTCGCAGGTCGGCGCCACCATCGTGCATCGCAACCTTGCTCGCCTGTTCCACGAGCGCGGCGTCCACCTCGAGCACACCTCGCAGCTCAACGTTGGCGGCAACATGGACTTCTTCAACATGCTCGAGCGCGAGCGCCTGGATTCAAAGAAGATCTCCAAGACCAACGCCGTCACCTCGGTGATGGGAACCGAGCTCCCGGAGCGCGACGTTCACGTCGGCCCGTCGGACTACGTGCCGTGGCTGACGGACCGAAAGTGGGCGCACATCCGGCTCGAGGGCAAGGCCTTCGGCGACGTGCCGCTCACCGCCGAGCTGAAGCTCGAGGTCTGGGACTCGCCGAACTCCGCGGGCGTCGTCATCGACGCGGTCCGGATGATCAAGCTCGCCCTCAACGAGGGCCTCGCCGGGCAGCTCGACGGCCCGTCGAGCTACCTCATGAAGTCACCGCACACCCAGCGTCCCGACGCCGACGCGCGGGCGCAGACGGATGACTTCATCGCCAAGTACGCCCGCAAGCCTGCCGGCGAGCGGGCCAAAGAGCTGGCTGAGCAGTCCTGACCGAAACCCCCGCGTTTAGCAGGGGTTCCCGGGGCTAAAGCCCCTCACCACTAACACGGGTTCCCCGTGTAGCCCGCCGAGCTCTCGCCGGCGACGATGCCGCCCTGCTCGGGCCCGATGCGGAGCGCCCGGTAGGTGGTGCCGTGCGCGCCCTTCGAAGTCTCGTTCAGGTAGACCAGGCCGGGGACGGTCACCGGCTTCGGCGCCAGGATCACCGAGCCGGTCTGCGCCGTCGTCTCCACCGCGGCCGGAGACGAGCTGCCGACCACAACCGGCTTGCCCTTCACGCAGCTGACGAACGCGTCGGAGCCCAGCACGCGCACAGCCGTCGGACCGCTGGTCCCGCTGTCGTCGAGGCGCAGAGGGTCGGAGCTGGCCGTTCCGCTCGAGCCGTTGGCGGTTGTCGCCGCGCCGAGGATCCGCACCGTGTCGGTGCTGGTCCCCTGCTTGGTGCCGGCCACACCCTTCCGGCACGGGTCGCCGGTGGCGTTGGCCGTGGGTGTCGAGACGCTGCCGACCCGGAGCGCGGTCGCGCTGCAGGTGATCTCGGCGGCACTCGCGCCGGCGGGGAAGAGCGTCACCCCCGCGACGAGCACTGTCAGCGCTCCGAGGCCCAGCGTCAAGCGGCGCGAGCCGAGCGTCGTTCCGTCCTGGAATCCCATGGATCCTCCAATTCGTCCTGTGAGCGAGCGCATCCCTTGAGCGCCCAGTCCTATCCCGTCGCCCGATCTTAGCCAGCCGGCCAGTTCTTCCGCGCGGCAAAGGCGGCAACTATCCTCCGCCGGATTGCCGATGTCCGACGAGCGGCTGCGAATCGCCCAGGTCAGCCCGCACACGTGGGGCGGCTACGACGAGCTCAACGGCTTCGTCGGCAGGGTCTCCGAGGAGCTTGCCGGGCGCGGACACGAGGTCCTGATCGCGGCGCCCTCGGACTCACGCGCCGCGATCCGCGACTCACGCGCCGCAATCCGGAAGGCCCGCGAGCGCGGCTCCTGGCGGGGCGTTTCGTGGCATGGGATGCGCAGCGGCGAAGGCGGGCCGCCGGTGCTGGCTCTCGGCCAGGGCATCCCGCTGCCGCGAGGGCCGAGACCGCGGGCGGCGCCGGTGCCGCTCGACCTCTCCAAGACCCTCGAGACGCTGCTCTCCTCCACGGAGTTCGACATCGTCCACGTGCACGACCCCTACGCGCCGAGCGCGGCTTCGCTCGCGCTGCGCCACTCGCACGCCCTGAACGTCGGCAGCTTTCACGAGCCGACCGAGCGAATCCTCTCCACCCAGGTCGCGAGGCCGCTCGTGGAGATCTTCTTCGGGCGCCTCGATGCCCGGACCACGAGCTCGCCCGCCACCAGCGACCTCCTGCACCGCTACTTCCCCGGCCCGTACACGCTGGTCGAGCCGGGGGCGGACACGCCCGAGGGCCGCTGGCCCGGCGCCGCGCGGCGCGGGGAGGGCCCGGCGCGGATCGCGTTCTGCGCCGTCGAGGAGCGGGGCGCGATGCGTCTCTTCATCCGCGCCCTGCGCAAGCTCGATCAGGATCAGGACTGGGAGGCCGCGATCTGGACGGGCGAGGGCCACACGCCGCCGGTGCGCCTAGCCCCGGCGCTGCGCGAGCGCGTGCACCTGACCGGCCCTGGTGACTCGAGTGCCGCGGAGCTGATCGCGGGCGCGGACGTGGTCTGCCTGGCCTCGGGCGGCCCGCGGCCGGCGCCGGCGCTGATCCGGCAGGCGCTGGCGTCCGGCACGGTCCCCGTCGTCTCGCGCACGCCTGTCTACACGGAGGCGGCCGGCGACGGCGAGCTCGGGATGCTCTTTCAGCCGGGCGACGTGATCACGCTTGCGGGCCAGCTCACCCGCCTGATCTCGGAGCCCGGCCTACGCAAGTCGCTGCTGCGGTCCGGCCGCGGCGCGGCGCGGAGCTGGTCGGACGTGGCAAACGAGGTCGAGGCGATCTACTCGGCGACGGTGGCGCGCCGCCACGACCCCACCGGCGACCCGGAGATCAGGCGCCGGGTCACTCGCCGCAAGACGATCGACGTCGACCTCCACATGCACACGGACCACTCGCCCGACTGCGCGACGCCGGTCGAGGTTCTGCTCGAGACGGCGAAGGAGCAGGGCCTCGGCGCGATCGCGATCACCGACCACAACGAGGTCTCCGGTGCGCTCGCGGCGCGCGAGGTCGCCGCTGAGATCGGCGGCATCAAGGTCATCGTCGCCGAGGAGGTGAAGACCGCCAAGCAGGGCGAGGTGATCGGCCTGTTCATCGAGGAGAAGATCGAACGCGGGATGACGATGGCGGAGACGATCGCCGAGATCCGCCGCCAGAAGGGGCTCGTCTACGTTCCTCACCCGTTCGACCGGCTCCACTCCGTCCCGGACTACGAGCACCTGCTGGGGATCGTGGAGGACATCGACATCCTCGAGGTGTTCAACCCCCGGGTGGCGCTCACGGCGTTCAACGAGGAGGCCGAGCGCTTCGCCGCCAAATACCGGATCGTTCCCGGCGCGGGCTCCGACAGCCACGTGGCCCAGGGCCTCGGGAGCGTGCGGATCAGGGTGCCGGACTTCGAAGGGCCGCAGGAGTTCCTCGAGGCCATGCGCAGCGCCGACATCGTCCACAAGCACAAGAACCTGGTCTACGTGCAGGCCCTCAAGTTCATCCAGACGCGAGGCAAGCGCTGATGCACGCGGAAGGAGCGGGTGACGCCCCGTCAAAGAAGGACGTGCCCGCGACGCCCTCCATGCCGCCGATGCCCGCTACCGACGATGAGATCCAGGAGAAGTACCTCGAGCGCGCGATTCGCGAGCTCAACCACCTGACGCGCCGGCTCCAGGAGTGCTCGCACTGCCCGCGGGGCAACCTCATGCCGGTCCTTGGCTCCGGGCACCCGCAGGCCGACATCTTCCTTCTCAAGTACTCACCCTCCGCGGCCGAGGTCGAGGAGGGCGTCGCCTTCTACGGGCGCGCGGGCAACGCGCTGATGAAGGCGTTCAAGCGGCTCGGCATCGACCCGCTCGCCGTCTACGGGACGCTCTGCGTGAAGTGCCCGGTCGCGGACCCGTCGCTGGCCAGCGGCGAGTGCATGGACCGGGTGATCGAGGAGCTCGCCATCGTTCAGCCGCGCTGCGTCGTCGTCATGGGCGAGCAGGCGCTGGAGACGCTCAACGACCTGGAGATCCCGCTCGGCAGGCCGCTCGGGGCGAAGCCCGGCGAGATCCAGCAGCTGACGCCGACGATCGAGGCGATCTACGTGCCCGACATCGAGGCGTCGCTGGACAACGAGAGCGCGAAGCGCGAGTTCTGGAAGGCGTTCCGCGTCCTCGGCGAGTGGTACGAGGACCTGCCGCCCTACTGAGCGCCGGCGGGCCTGACCCTCACGTTCACCGAGCCGGCGCCCCGGGAGCGCTTCAGGATCAGGTAGCGCGCATCGGGCTTCGACAGCACGAGTGCGCCCTTGACCTTGACCGTGTAGCCGCGGCGATAGTGGGAGCGCGGAACGTAGACCACCGTTGCGATCCCCGGCCGCAACCGCCGGCCCGACGGGGCCTTTGTGGAGTAGCGCAGCGTGAAGACGCCGGTCTGCGGGTCGTAGGCGAAGTGCTTCGGCGTCCCGGCGACCGCCTGGGGGTAGGGGCGCTCGAGGGCCGCGAGCTTGTCGTGGAACACGTTCTGCCCCCGCGGCGGCTGCTTCGGGTTGTGGACGAGGGCCTGGGTGTCGCCGGGCCCGCTGGTGGTCGGGTCGTTGCAGCCGCAGTAGTGCCACCACTGCCAGGAGATCCGCGCGGCGTCCGCCCGGGTCACCATCCGTTCGATCGTCGGGACGTCGCTGGTGGCACCGAACTCAGACAGCAGGATCGGCACGTGCTTGGCGTTGACGTAGGTCTCGGCGTTGTCCACCGTCCGCTGCTCGAAGTTGCCGCAGGGCGGGTCCGCGGTTCCGGCCAGGCAGTAGTCGTGGAAGTTGAAGCCGACGTTCGGATCGTTTGGCTTGGTCGTGTTGTAGGGGGTACCGGAGTTGGCGGTCACGACCGGCTCGTACCAGACGGTGTGCTTCTGGTCGACCTTGCGGATGGCGGCGACCACCTTTCCCTCCAGGCTGGCGAGCGGCCCGTGCTCGAAGGCCGGACAGCCGGTGGTTGGGCTGAGGCACCCGGCGCGGTCGTTGCCCGGCCACGGCTCGTTGAGCGGGTCGTAGCCCATGACGTAGCGCCGGCTGCGGAAGCGCATGGCGACCTGCTTCCAGGCGGCGGCGTAGCGCTCCTGCAGGCCGACGCCGCCGGGGCCGGGTGAGTCGTTCCAGAGGCTGTCCCAGGACGCGTTCTCGCCGGGGCTCGAGAAGTAGGTCCCTGGGAACCCGGTGAGCGGGTCGGTCGGCTGGCCCTGGTCGAGGACCGCCCAGTCCGGAAAGCCCTCCCCGGCGAACTTCTCGTTGTAGAGGTCCTGGTGGAAGTCGAGCAGGGTGAAGACGCCGTGCCGAGCGAGAACTCTCTGGGTCTTCTCGATCTTCCGCAGGTAGGCGCCGTCATACCGTCCCGGGTGCGGCTCGACGCCCGCGTAGATCAGGCCGAGGCGAATGGAGTCGAAGCCGTGACGCTCCAGGAAAGTGGCGTCGGGGCCGTTGAACCCCGCGGCGCTGGGCGCATACGGCGGGCGCTTGTAGACCATGTTCACGCCGTGGAGGATCACGGCGCGCCCGCGGGCATCGGTGATCCAGTTGCCCCTGTCGCCGAGCGGGGCTCGCGGTCCCGGGATGGCCTGGGCGCAGGGCGCCGCAAGGGCGAGCGCCAGGGTCGCGATCGCGACGGCGCGGCGCGTCACGTGAGCTGCGGAGCCGCCGCCTCGGCCACCGCGCACATCGCCTCGGTCGAAGCGGACGCCAGGCCGCGCACGACGACGAGATCGAGCGCCGAGTACTGATCGAGCTCGGCCTTCGCGGCCGCGTGATCGGCGGCCGCGACGCCGACGGTCCCCTCGGGCTCCCCGAGGCGGTCGAAGTGGCTGCGATAGCCGTGGTGGAGGTCGCGGTAGAAGCTCTCCTCCTTGGCCAGACGCTCGGCCGCGTCGTCGCCGACGGCGGTGCGAACGTAGCCCAGGATGGGCGGCGTCTCACGGTCGGCGCCCAGCGCTCCCGCCTCGACGTTCCCCCGCGCGTCCGCCGCGAACTCCGGCGTCATCCAGTTGAAGAACACGCCGTCGAACTCGGCCCCCCCAAGCGCGCACATCTTCGGTCCCATCGCTGCGAGCACGAGCCGGATGCCCCCGAGGGCCTTGCGCAGCTCGGGCAGCGCGCTGCGCATCCCGCTCAGCGGCTTCGTCGAGAACCCGGTGCCGACGCCCAGCCACAGCCGGTCGCGGTCGATGCCCAGCCGATCGACGTGGCCCGCGATCTCGGCCGGGGTGTGGCGGTCGAGCGCCATCACCGCCACTCCGAGCTCCAGCTCGGGTGCCGCCTCGGCGAACACGGAGAGCGTCTCGAGCCCGAGGGCCCCCGGGTGGTCGTTGGACCACATCGAGCTGTAGCCCTGATCCGCGCAGCCGCGCGCCAGGGCGACCGCGACCTCCGCGTCGAGCCCGGCCGCCACGCCGAAGCCGCGCTTCTGGGTCACCGCTCTCGCTCCAGCAGCGCCACGCACTCCACGTGCGGGGTCTGGGGGAACATGTCGACGGCGCGCACGCGCAGCAGCCTATAGCCGGCCTCCGCGAGCTGAGCCGCGTTCGGCGCCAGCGTCGTCGGGTTGCAGGACACGTAGACGATGCGCGGCGCGCCGCACTCGACGACCCGGCGGACGATCTTCTTCGAGAGCCCCGCGCGAGGCGGGTCGACGACGACCAGATCCGGGCTTCCCGCCGTCTCCAGCAGCGGGCGCGCCGAGGTGCGGACGTCCCCCACGAGGAAGCTCGCGTTCTCGATCCCGTTCAGCGCCGCGTTGTGCTCGGCGTCGGCGACCGCGTCGGCAACGGCCTCGACCCCCCAGACCTCGCCCGCCATGGGTGCCAAGGTCAGCCCGATCGTCCCGATCCCGCAGAAGAGGTCGAAGACGCGCTCGGTGCCGTGCAGGCCGGCGTACTCGGTGGCGAGGGCGTACAGGCGCTCGGCCATCAGGGTATTCGTCTGCAGGAAGGCGGAGTGGGATACGCGCAGGCGCAGATCGCCGATGCGCTCCTCCACGTGCTCGGCGCCCAGCACCCCGGTGGGGCCGTCGGTCCCGCCGCTCGGCCCCTCGACCACGGTATGGAGGTCGACCGGGGGCTTCGGCAGCTCTCCCGGCGCCGTCACCAGGCGGGTCTGCACCTGGCCCGTCGCGACGCCGTCGCGAACCACCAGGTTCCGGAGGACGCCGGTTCCGGCACGCTCGTCGTAGGCCTCGAGGCGTGCGTTCTGGGCCCAGTCGGAGACCGCGTTGCGGGCACGGTTGTTGCGCTCCGAGGCGAGCCGGCAGTCGTCGACGTCGACGACCTCCGACCAGCTTCCGCGGCGGTGAAAGCCGAGCGCCAGCTCGCCGGCGTCGGTGCCGAACGAGTACTCGAGCTTGTTGCGGTAGCGCCACGGCTCGGAGGCGGGGAGGATCGGCTCGCGCTCGAAGCCCTCGAGGCCGCCGATCCGCTCGAGGGCCTCGCCGACCTGGCGCTCCTTCTCGGCGAGCTGGGCGTCGTAGGGGAGCACCTGCCAGGGAGCGCCCGGGCAGGGTTCGCCGCCGTGGACACAGACCGGCTCGATCCGCTCCGGGCCCGGGCTCAGGACCTCGACGCTGACGGCCTCAGCGAAGTCGCGCCGCGAGCGGCTGACGCGGGCGCGGACGAGATCCCCGGGGATCCCGCCGGCCACGAACACCACGTAGCCGTCCAGCCTCGCGACGCCCCGCCCGCCCTGGGCGAGCGAGGTGACCTCCAGCTCGAGCTCCTCGCCTCGAGCGGGGCGCTCGCGCCGCGTTCTGGTGGTCGCCTCCACGCCTCTATCGTGGCAGGATGTTCGACCTCGACCGGTACCGCAGTCGCGCCGAGAGCTTCCTGGAGGACGTCTCCCGGGAGCATTACCTCCACCTGGCCGGGCACAAGCCGGAGCTCGAGATCGACTCCATCTACTCGGCGTATTCCGACCTCTTCGAGCGCGTGGCTGTCGAGCAGCTGCGGGAGCTTCCCGGCGACGACGAGCGCGCCGCGCGCTACCTCCTGCACTTCGCCTTCGACGGGCTGCTCGGCCGTGAGTCGACGCAGCTGGAGGAGGAGCTCGCGCGCCTCGAGGCCTCGCTGGAGGTTCAGGCTGACGGCGGGCGAATCGGCTTCCGCCAGGTGGCCTCGAAGCTCGCGAACGAGCCCGACGCGGACCGCCGCGCCCGCCTGGAGCAGGCCCGCGACGAGCTTGCCGCGGAGAGGCTCGATCCGCTGCGCCGGGAGATGCTCGCCCGCGCGCATGCGACGTGCCGCGAGCTCGGCTGGCGTGGCTACGCCGACGCCTACGGCTCGCTGCGCGGCGTGGATCTCGAGGCGCTCGCCGCGAAGACCCAGGGCTTCCTGGACGCCACCGACCCGGGGTACGCCGCCACGCTCGACCCGGAGCTCGCGGCCGGCGGGCTGCTGCCGCTCGGGAGCCTCCGCCGCTCCGACCTGCCCCGCTTCTTCCGTGCCGAGCGCCTGGACGGCGGCTTCGACGGCGAGCGGATGCTTCCGGCGCTCCGCGAGACGCTGGCCGGGCTGGGCATCGATCTGGCCTCGCAGGACAACGTCACCGTCGACGCGGAGGTGCGGCCGACGAAGTCGCCGCGCGCGTTCTGCTCGACGCCGCGGGTCCCCGGCGAGATCTACCTCGTCGTCGCGCCGGTTGGCGGCCGCGACGACTTCGACGCGCTCTTCCACGAGGCGGGCCACACCGAGCACTACGCGCACGTCGATCCAGGGCTGGCGTTCGAGCATCGCCATCTCGGCGACAACGCGGTCACCGAGTCGTTCGCGTTCCTGGTCGAGCACCTCGTCTCCGACCCGGTCTGGCTCGGCGAGGTGCTCTGCGTGGCGGATCCGGCGGAGCCGGCCTCGCATGCCCGGGCGGTGAAGCTCGTGTTCCTGCGCAGATACGCGGCGAAGCTCGCCTACGAGCTCGAGCTCCACGGCGAGGCGCCGGACCTCAGCCGGATGCCCGCCCGCTACGCGGAGCTCCTCGGCGACGCGGTCCGGGTCGAGTGGCCCGCCGCGCCGTGGCTCTCCGATGTCGACGAGGGCTTCTACGTGGCGTGCTACCTGCGCGCCTGGGCGCTCGAGATGCACTGGCGCGACGCGCTGCGCGAGCGCTTCGGCGAGCGCTGGTACGCCAGCGAGGAGGCCGGCGCTTGGCTGCGGGGGCTATGGCGCCAGGGCCAGCGCCTCAGCGCGGAGGAGCTCCTGGAGGAGACGCTGGGCGAGGAGTTGAGCTTGGAGAAGCTCGTCGCCGAACTTACTTGAGCAGCTTCTCCACCTCGTCGAGAACGCTCTTCCGGGCCTTGCCGTTCTTCTCCTGGGTGCGGACCTTGCGGAGGGTCGGCTTGTCGAGGTCGCGCAGGCGCTTCTTGACCTGAGTCGCGGTGAGGGTCTCGTAGCCGGTGATCGGCGCGCCGCCGATTCCGGCGCGGCGGCGAATCCGGTCGGCCTGCGCGAGCGGCCTGTCGGCTGCGTCGCGCGCGGCGCGTCCGGCCCGATCGGCGACCTTCTCGACCTGCCGCCGGGCGGGCGCGGTCCGCGTCTCGACGTCCTTGCGGGCCTGGTCGAGGAGCCTCTCGAGGTCCTTCAGCAGGTCGTCCGTGTACTTACGGCTGCGGTCGACGAGGCTCGAGACGAGCTCGTTCGCGTCCTTGCGGGTCATGCGCCCGCGCTTCACGGCGTCGTCCACGACCTCCTGGACGCGGTCGCGAGAAAGCGTGACGCTGCGGTCGAGCGCGTCGCGGAATGCCTGGACGCTCTTGTCGGACCGACTGGCGCCAGCCCGCGTGCTGCTCGACGTGCGGGACTTGGAGCTCTTCTTGGCTGCCTTGGCCATCAGGTTTCCTCCTGCTTTTTGGGACGCGGATCGGACCTTGGCCAACCGTATCGTCTGCTCGCGGCCAACGCGAGCCGTTGCCGTGGGTGCACGCCTGATCGCACCGGCTCAATCCCCGGCCGGCTCGAATGTCGCGTCGAGGATCTCGTGGTCGGAGAGCCGGATCGCCCGATCGGCCTCGGCGAGCTCTCGAGCCGCCGGAGGCTGGCGCCGAGGCGCCAGCAGGACGCCGAGGCCACGCACGAGGATGTGGTCGATGACGTCCGGTGCCGTGGGCGCGCGCAGCCCGTGGCGCTCGGCGAGCTCGGCGAACAGGCTCGTCGAGGCGGGGCGGAGATTGAGGTCGCCGCCGAAGATCAGCGGCGCCTCGCCGGCGAACGCCACGGCGGCGTCCGCCGCGACGCGGATGTCGGACTCGGGGTCGTTCTCAGAGGTGCTCGCGTGGAGGTTGGCGACGCAGAGCCCGGACTCGAGGCGGGTGAGCGCCATGGCCCTGCGCTCCGGGCGGCGGGTGAGGATGACGCCCCGTCGCTCGGCGATCTCTCCGCCACGCGCCAGAGTCAGGTTGGAGCCACCGTCCCACGAGGCGATGAGGTCGGGGTTGAGGCGGCCAAGGCGGTCGGTCACGGGCAGCAGCCAGTTCCGAGCGGTCAGTACGCGGTGCGATTGGGCTCGCGCCGCCGCCGCGAGCCCGGCCGCGAAGCGCGGCGGGCACTCCTGGAGCAGGGCGATGTCCCACTCTCGCGCCGCGAGGACCCGCGCGAACTCGGGCTCGAGGTCGCGATTGACCTGGAGGTGCGTCGCGTTTCGCTCAGTCGTTCGCAGGAGGCGGGAGCGCCAGGTGAACAGCGCTGGGTCGGGCGGGAAGTCACGCCCGTGAAAGAGGTTCCAGGAGACGACGCGAATCGGCACGCGGCGTATCATGCCCCGCTTCTCTTGACCCGTCACTTCATCACCGGCGAGGAGCTCGAACGCTCGGAGCTCGAGCGGCTGCTCGACCGAGCCGGGGCGCTGAAGACCGGCCGCGAGACGGGGGAGGGCTCCGACGCGCTCGAGCGCAGGACGGTTGCGCTCTTCTTCGAGAAGCCCTCAACGCGCACCCGGGTGTCCTTCCAGGTCGGCGTCGCGGAGCTCGGCGGCCATCCGCTGCCGCTGCGCGCCGACGAGCTTCAGCTCGGCCGCGGCGAGTCAATCGCCGACACGGCGCGCATCCTGTCCGGATACCTCCACGGGGTCGTCATCCGGTCCGGTTCGCAGGAGACGGTGGAGGGCCTGGCGTCGGGGGCGAGCATTCCCGTCATCAACGCGCTGACCCCGCTCCATCATCCGTGCCAGGCGCTGGCGGACCTCCAGACGCTGCGCGAGCGATTCGGCCAGCTGGACGGGCTGCGGGTTGCCTACGTCGGCGACGGCAACAACGTCGCCCGCTCGCTCGCGCTGATCGGCGGCAGGCTCGGCGTGGAGGTGGTGGTCGGCGCGCCCGACGGATACCGGCTGGAGGACGGCGTCGCCACGCGCCAGACGGCCGATCCACTGGATGCGGTGTCAGGGGCGCACGCCGTCTACACCGACGTCTGGGTGAGCATGGGGGACGAGGCGCAGGCCGCCGAGCGCCGCGCGGCGCTGGGGCCCTACCAGGTGAACGAGGAGCTCCTGGCCGGCGCGCGCAAGGACGCGATCGTCCTCCACTGCCTGCCGGCCCACCCCGGCGAGGAGATCTCGGAGGGCGCCCTCTACGGCGGCCGGTCCGCCGTCTGGGACCAGGCGGAGAACCGCCTCCACGCCCAGAAGGCGCTGCTCGAGCTGCTGGTCGGCTGAGTGGTTCGAATCGCGGCGTAGACGAGCCGTCTTAGATTGGCCATGGGGCCATAGCGGTCGCGGAAGGCCCCGGGCAGTCTCGAGGGATGCAGCGCCTTTCCGCCCTCGACTCCTCCTTCCTGCGGGTCGAGACGCCGAGCGCTCACATGCATGTGGGCTGGCTTTCGGATCTTGCCCTGGCGCCCGAGGCGAACCGGCTTGACGGCGAAGATCTGGCCCGCCGCGTTGAGGCACGGCTTCATCTGGCGCCGCGGTTTCGGCAGCGCGTCGCACATCCGCCGGTGGGAGAAGCCGTTTGGGTCGACGACGACGGCTTCCGGGTCGAGCGGCACATCGAGATCCTCGACCGGCGGCTCGCCGGCCCGGCGGAGGTCCGCCGGCTCTGCGGCGAGTTTCTATCCGAGCAGCTGGACCGCTCGCGGCCACTCTGGCGGATTCTGATCGTCCCGAGCGCGGGGGAGAGTGGCGCGGCGGTGATGGGAAAGGTTCACCACGCGATGGTCGACGGCATCGCCGCGGTCGAGCTCGGGATGCTGCTGTTCGATTTCGAGGCGAACGCAGCCGCGCCCGAGACCGTCGCCTGGCATGCGGACGCCTCGGGCTCGCTGCGCCTGGCGGTGGACTCCGCGGCCGAATCGGCGCTTGACCAGTTCCGAGCCGCGCGTCGCGTCGCGTCGCTGGGCCTCGCCCCGCGACAGACGGCGCGCATGGCAGACACCATGCGCCGGGCGGCGATGTCGATCGCCGAGGACGCCTTCCGACCGGCGCCGTCCTCCTACCTCAACGTCCCGATCTCGGGCGCGAGAACGCTCGTGACCCAGCGCGTCGCGTTTGCACGCCTTGAACGGCTGAAGCGCGGGCTTGGCGCCGGTGAGGGTGCCGTGAAGCTCAACGACGTGCTTCTGGCCATCGCGGCCGGCGCCCTCCGCCGGTTCGCAGCGGCGGTCGACGAGCCGCCGAGCCCCGTGCGGGTCATGGTCCCGGTGAGCGTCCGAGCGTCGGAGGATCCCACGGCCGACGGCAACCACATCACGTTCGCGTTCGTTGACCTGCCCGTGAGCGAGCCCGAACCGATGCGCCGAGTGGCGCTCATCCGCGGCGCGACGTCGGAGCTGAAGGAGTCGGGACGGATCGCGGGGAGCGAGGTGCTCCTCAGGGGACTCGACGCATTGCCAGGCTTCATGAAGGAGCGCGCGGCTCGACTTGCCGCAAGTCCGCGGATGTACAACCTGACCATCTCGAACGTGCCCGGCCCGCGGATGCCGCTGTACGCGGCCGGCGCCGAGGTGAGGTCGATCTACCCGGTGATCCCGATCGCCGACGGACACGCGCTCTCGATCGGGGTGCTGAGCTACGCGGGGGGCGTGCACTTTGCCGCTTACGCCGACCCGGCCGCCCTGCCGGAGGCGGGTGATCTCGCGGCGCTGTTTCGGACCTCTGTGCAGGAGCTCGAAGCGGCGGTCCGCGGCACCCGCCACCGATCGTCGCCCCACCATCCGGTCCGGCGCAGGGCGCACTCGGGCTCCGCGACCCATTCACCCGACTAGACCGGCTGGTGACGACGCGGTCAAGTCCCGCGCGGCGACAACGCCAAGATCCTCAGTCCAGCCACCGCGGCTCCTCGAATCCCCCGTACTCCTGAATGGCGCCGTAGATGTGCTGGACGATGCGCGAGTCGAAGACCGCCAGCGAGCACGTGCCATACGGAAGCTTGTTCCGTTTCCGACCGCTGCTTGACGTCGGGTAGTGGTTGAGGGAGTGCTTACGAAGGGAAGACCGCGGTAGGTGCGTGGCCTCGAGCCAGTGCCGCTCAATCTCGTCGATCGACAGCCCGTTGTTCGTGTAGACGTTGAGGCGAAGAGCGATCTTCTTCGGAGCGACTCCGAAGCTCTCGCGAAGAAACCGAGAGAAGAAGGCGACCATGTTCACGTCGGAGTTGCAGAAGATCACGACGTTTCGCTCCTTGCTCCCTTCCGCCCAGTAGAGCATGCATCCCGCGCGATGGAGTGGATCGCCTTCGCGGGCACGGAGACGGCCCTCGGCCTGGTAGGCGCGCCGCCGTTCTCGAAAGAGGTTCGAGAACGTGGCACTGAACGCTTGACGCGCGCGCTCCTGGTTGCGGGCGGTCTGCTCAGCCGTGAGCTCGATGTCACGAGTCCAGAGATGGACGCTCGACGGCGAGACGCCTAGTCGTCTCGCGATCTGCTTCATCGGCGTGCCCTCCTCTCGGCGCATCCGTCGAGCTTCAGCCCTCTCTACCGGCTTCATCGCGCCCGTACCTCCAGAGTCGCTACGAACATGTGTTCGTATGATGAAGCGAGGTTCGGACAGGTCCGGGCGCCCCTAAACTCGTCAGCGCACGGCCCCGTGGTGTACCGGTCAGCACGCAGCCCTTTCAAGGCTGAGGAGCGGAGTTCGATTCTCCCCGGGGCTACTCACCGGTTCAGTTCCCCGTACCACCGACGCTCGCTAGCCTCAACCGTAGTGCAGCCCGAGATCCACTTCGCAGGCCTGACGCTGCAGACGTTCGGGATCTGCTTCGCGTTTGCCTTCATCGCCTCCGGAGCCCTCGTCGCGAAGCGCCTCGGCGAGCTCGGCAAGCCGGTGGACTGGGCGTACGAGCTGGTCCTGGCGGCCCTTGCCGGCGGGGTCATCGGCGCCCGCCTCTACTTCATCGTCGACAACTACGACGACGTCAAGAACCACCTTCTGAGCAACATCTTCTCGGGCGCCGGGCTGGTCTGGTACGGCGGAGCGATCGGCGGAACCATCGGCGTCTGCCTGTGGGCGTGGCGGCGCGGGATGCTCAACCTCGCGCTGCTGGACCTCTGCGCGGCGCCGCTCGCCATCGGCTACGCGATCGGCCGCATCGGCTGCCAGCTCTCGGGCGACGGCGACTACGGCAAGCCCTGGAGCGGGCCGTGGGCGATGGCCTACCCGCACGGCACCGTGCCGACCAACGTCACGGTTCAGCCGACCCCGATCTACGAGACGCTGGCGATGGGGCTCGTCGCCTACCTGCTCTGGCAGTGGCGCGACCGCTTCAGGCCGGGGATCCTGTTCGCGATCTACCTGATCCTCGCCGGCCTCGAGCGCCTGCTCGTGGAGTTCATCAGGCGCAACCCCGACGTGGCGCTCGGCCTCACGCAGGCGCAGCTGCTGAGCGTCGGGATGATGCTTGCCGGCGGCACCTGGATCGCCCTCGCCGCGCGGCGCGGAGCCCTGGCCGCGACGGCCTGAGCCGCTACACGGAGCGCTGCATCCCGCCGTCGAGCGGGATGATCGTCCCCGTCAGGTAAGCGGCGCGCTCGGAGCAGAGGAAGGCGACGAGGTCGCCGTACTCGTCCGGGTCGCCGAGCCGTCCGGCGGGCACGTCCTTTGCGGCGCCGGCCTGCATCTCCTCCCAGCCGCCCCAGTTGGAGGCGAGCCGGTCCGTCGCGAAGCGCCCGGTGCCTACGGTGTTGACCGTGATGCCGCCGGGCGCCACCTCGCGGGCGAGCGTCTTGAAGTACCCCACCGCCGCGAGCCGGTAGGCGTTCGAGAGGTTCAGCATCTGGATCGGCTCGCGGGTCGTCGAGGATCCGACGTTGACGATGCGGCCGAAACCGCGCTCGCGCATCGCGGGCAGCGCGGCCTCGATCAGCGTGCGCGGCGCGAGCAGCAGGGAACGGTGGGCGGCCTCCCACTCCTCGGGCGAGTTGTCGAGCGGCCCGCCGTGCGGCGGCCCGCCGGTGTTCAGGACGAGGATCTCGACCGGGCCGCCGAGGCTGGCCGCGACCTCGCCCGGGAGGCTCGCCATCCGCTCGAGGTCCGCCGTGTCGGCCGCGATCCCGGTGGCGCCGTTTCCCACCTCTGCCGCCGCCGCCTCGATCGCCTCCGCGGAGCGGCTCGCCATCGCGACCCTCGCGCCCTCGCGAGCGAGCGCCCCCGCGATTCCGCGCCCGATGCCCTTGCTGGCGCCCATGACGAGGGCCACGCGTCTGTCGATGCCGAGGTCCACGCCGCCAAGTTATCGGTCGGGTAGGTTCTGGTCGATGCCGGAGCACCCGAAGCTCGCGGAGGATCTGGTCGCGACCGCGACCGAGATGTACGGATCGCACCCGGGTGTCAGGTCGCTGCACGCGAAGGGCGCCTTCTGCGACGCCACGTTCACGGCAACGCCGCGCGCCGCCGCGCTCTGCCGCGCGGCTCACTTCCAGGGTGAGCCCGTCCCGGCGCTGGTGCGCTTCTCCAACGGCAGCGGCAACCCGCACTCGAACGACGCCAACCGCGAGGCCCACGGCATGGCGGTGAAGCTTCGCCCGCCCGGCGCCGACGAGAACGACATCCTGGCCACGACCACGCCGGCGTTCGTGATGCGGACGCCCGAGGGCTTCCTCGAGCTCCTGCGCCTGCGGCTCCCCGATCCGCAGACCGGCGAGGCCGACATGGAGGCGCTCGGCAAGTTCCTGGGTGAGCATCCGGAGGCGATGACCGCCATCGGCGGCACCGCGGGCGTGGAGCCCCCGGCGAGCCTTGCGACCGTCCCCTACTACTCGCCCCACTCCTTCCGCCTGATCGACGCCGACGGCAACGGCTCGTGGGTGCGCTACCGGTGGCGCCCCGACGCGGGCGAGGAGCGGATGCCGGACGACGACGCCCAGGCCCGCGGGCGCGACTATCTCTTCGAGGACCTCGCCAGGCGACTGGAGGCCGCGCCCATCTCCTTCCAGCTTCTCCTCCAGCTGCCCCGCGAGGACGATCCCATCGACGACGCGACCGCCCTGTGGCCCGACGACCGCGAGCTGGTCGAGGCAGGGCGGCTGGAGATCACCGCCTCGGTGGAGGACCCGGAGCACGACGGCCACATCGACGTCTTCGACCCGACTCGCGTCGGCGACAGCATCGAGCTCTCCGACGACCCGATCCTGCGTATCCGCCACGACGCGTATTCGGTCTCCGCGTACAAGCGCCTTGGGTGACCGCGCCGTCGGTCGCGAGATCTAGCCGCGCCCGGCCGAGGAGAGCTTCGCCTCGGGGATCCCGGGCTCGAAGAGCTCGATTGGATTGCCGGCGGGGTCCTCCACGAGGATCTGCCTGCCGCCGACCCCGGTCACGATGTCGTTGCGGAAGCGCGCTCCGGCGTCCCGCAGCCTGGCGACCGCCCCCTCCAGGTCGTCGACCTCGAGCTGGATCCGGTTCCAGCCGCCGGGCTCCGGACTGGTCCCGTCCGGCATCGACTGTCCGCCGCCGCCCGGCCCGCCGCCGGGCGAGCTGAGCACAAAGCGCAGATCGCCGCGCGAGAGCATCGCGAAGGTCGGCGCGGGGTGCATCTCCTCCGTGAAGCCGAGCTGCCCGCAGTAGAAGGCGATCGCGGCGTCGACGTCGTCGACGATGTAGCGAACGCTGACCGTGGGCATGCTCCGCGGACCCTACTGCTGCATCCCCCAGAACAGCATCGAGTTCTGGTCGTCGGGATCGACGCGCACGGTGATGCCGGTGCCCGCCTGAATCGACTCGAGGACGCTCGGCTGCATCGACTGGGTGAAGGTCGTCGTGTACGGCTCGCCGCCGGCCGGCGTGACCTCGACCTCGAAGGCGATCTCCTTGCCGCCGCCCATGTCGGTCTTGCCGGTCTCGCTCATCGACTTGACCGTCGCCGGCGTGTTGACGCCCGAGCTGTTGAGCTTGACGGCGCGGTCGCGGTAGGCCGTCGCGTCGGTCATGCCCTCCTTGGTCATCGACTGGCCCGCGCTCTTGGCCATGTCCCCGGCTTGTGACGCGGCCTCCTTGAACTTGTCCATGAATCCCATATGTCTCCTCCTTGAGCTGTGTGACTCTCCGATCCGGTCCTGGATCGACGTTTTTCGGATGGGCAGTGCCGGACTCGAACCGGCGACCCCCTGCGTGTAAAGCAGGTGCTCTAGCCAACTGAGCTAACCGCCCGGCCGGATTATCCAGCGGCATCGATGGCGGCGACGTGCGCCGCGGCGCCAAGCGCCACGAGGTCCTCCGGATGGATCCAGGCGTCGGTCAGCGTCGCCCCTCCGGCGTCGTGGATCGCGTCGCGCAGCGGGATCGCCCAGCGGTGCTCCAGCAGCGCGATGCCCACCGTCGCGCCCGGCGGAATGTGATCGGCCACGTACCACGCCTCGTCATCCAGGAGGCTGCCGTCGGCGGCCGCCTCCGCCCCGGCGAGCGCGCCGGCCTCGGCGCCCTCCTCGCCGTCGGCGCCCATCCCGATGAGCGCCCCGGCGAGCGCTCCCATCATCTCCGCCTCCTCAGCGCTGAGGTCGCTCACCTCGACCCTCTCGACGTTGTCGGCCTCGTCGCGGTGGACCACCAGCAGGTCGATGACCCGGACGATGTCGTGCTCGCGAAGCCGCTTGAGCTCGGCGATGACCTTGCCCTCGAACTTCCCCTCCTCGAACGCGACGACGAGGAGCTGAACCGGTCCGAATTCCATGTCGTTGCCCATTTCCGACGCCTCCATCTAGGAGCCCTGGAGCAGCTTGTCGCGCTCCGCCTCGAACTGCTCCTGGGTGAGCACCCCGGAATCGAGCAGGCCCTTGAGCTTCGTGAGCGCCTCGATCCGGTCCGCCTCCGACGTCGGCGGAGGCGCTGCGGCCGGTGCCGGTGCGGCCGCGGCGGGCTGCGGCGCGGCGGCCTGTTGCACGGGCATCTCGCCGCCGGACTGCGCCTGGCCGCGTTGCTTTCCCGCCATGTATCCGGCTCCGCCAACCATCGCGGCCCGCAGGAGCGGTCGTCGTCTCATCAGTGGCATTGCTGCTCCTCGTTTAGGTTCACCAGCACCGGTGGCTTCCTTTTCGAAGAATCGCTCTCCAAGCGCCCTGCCGGGTGTACGGCGAGTCTCGCGCTTTTGCCGCCGTCCGTCAACGATGCCGGGCGGTTTCGGAGCCGGATGAGCGGCGACCTCGTCGACATCCTCCTGCTGGCCATGCTGGCGGCGTGCTACCCGACGCTGCTTGCCGCGGTGACGGTGATGCTCCTGCTCCCGGACCCGAGGCGGCTGATGCTCGGCTACCTCCTCGGCGCCTACACGACGAGCATCAGCCTCGGCATCCTAGTCGTCTACACGCTGGGCGACTCGTCGGCCGTGAGCTCGCAGAAGCAAACGATCGGCCCGGCTCAGAACCTCGTCCTCGGCGGTCTCTTCCTGCTCGTTGCGTTCGTCCTCGGGACCGGGCGCGACGCGGGGATCAGGGAGCGAAGGAAGGAGCGCAAGGACGCCAAGCGCGACCCGGAAGCGGAGGAGAAGTCTCCTCTGACTCAGCGGATGCTTGGCAGCGGGTCGGCGCGGGTCACCTACGCCGCCGGGGTGCTCCTGAGCGTTCCCGGGCTGACGTACCTGCTCGGCATGCACCACATCGCCGCTCTCGACGTGCCCGTCGCTCCCACCGTCCTGCTGGTGATCGCGTTCGCGGTGGTCCAGCAGGTGCTCCTGGAGGTGCCGCTGCTGGGCTTCTTCTTCGCGCCCGAGCGAACCCAGGCCGGCGTCGAGCGGTTCCGCGCCTGGCTGGCGCGCAACGGCAGGCGGGGCGCGTTCGCGGTGACCGCGACCCTGGGCTCGCTGCTCGTGCTGCGCGGCGTGCTGGAGCTCCTCAGCCGATGACGGCGCCTGCGACGACATCCTCGGCTCGAAGGCGCGCGGCGGCGGCCGGCGCCCTCGCTCTGGTGGCGCTCGCGGCCATCCTCGGCGTCGTGCGACTGGTGGAGGGCTTCTCCGGCGGCCTCCTCGTCATGGTCTGCGCCGTGCTTGCGGTTGCCGGCGCTGCCTACGGGCTCGTGCGGCGCGGGCCGGCGCGGGCAGCCGGCCTCCTCGTGGCCGCCGCGGGCCTGGCCGGCGCCGTGATCGTCATCCTCGACGACGGGCATTCCGTCGCCGGCATCGCCATCCTCGCGGTTCTCGGGCTCGCGTTGCTGACGGCGCGCGGGGCGTTCACGATTCGCGTGGCGCTGCCGTCCGTTCCGCCGCCAGGGCGGCCCGTCCTGTTCTTCAACCCGCTCTCCGGGGGCGGCAAGGCAACGCGCTTTCACATCGCGGATGAGGCCGGGAAGCGCGGGATCGAGGCAATCGAGCTCCGGCGCGAGGACGACCTGGAGTCGCTCGTCAGGGCGGCCGTCGAGCGCGGGGCAGATGCGCTTTCGATGGCCGGTGGTGACGGCTCGCAGGCGATCGTCGCCAAGGTCGCCGCCGAGCTGGGGCTGCCATACGCGTGCATCCCTGCGGGGACCCGTAACCACCTGGCGCTGGACCTCGGCGTGGACCGCGACGACGTCGTCGGCGCCCTCGACGCGTTCGTCGACGGCGGCGAGCGTGTGGTCGACCTCGCCGAGGTCAACGGACGGGTGTTCGTCAACAACGTCTCGCTCGGCTTCTACGCGGCGGCCGTCCAGAAGGGGGAATACCGAGACGCGAAGCTGCGAACGATGCTGGACATGGTTCCGGAGGTCCTCGGCCCAGAGGCCACGGGTCTCGACCTTCGCTGGTCGCGCCCGGGCCACGGCGGGCATTACTCGGCGCTGGCGATCCTGGTGTCCAACAACGTCTACCGGCTGGGCCGGGTGCTGGCCTCCGGAACCCGGCCGCGGCTCGATGCCGGGTTGCTGGGCGTCGCGGTCGTCGGCGGCGATGGGAATAGGCTCACGAGCTTGACGCGACAACCCCTGGAGCAATGGAGTGCCCCGGCGTTCGAGGTCACGGCGCCCCAGCCCGTCCCGGCCGGGATCGACGGCGAGGCGGCCGTCCTCGATTCGCCGCTTCGCTTCCGCATCCGCCCGGCGGCGTTGCGCGTCCGCGTCGCCCGCGCGCATCCCGGGGCATCCCCGGCGGCCGGAATGCCGGATGGACCGACCGCCGCGATCAGGTCGCTGGCGGCGATCGCCACCGGCCGGGACACGACGCGCGAAGGAGACGGGCATGCGTAACCGCGGAACGATCACCATCCTCGGGATCGCGCAGTTCGTGATGGTGCTCGACACCACGGTCATGAACGTCTCGATCTCGAACGTGGTCGCCGACCTGGACACCACGGTCTCCGGCGTGCAGGCGGCAATCACCCTCTACGCCCTCGTCATGGCCGCGTTCATGCTCACCGGCGCCAAGCTCGGGGACATGCTGGGCCGGCGGCGCATCTTCTCAATCGGGCTCGCCGTCTACGGCGTCGGCTCGTTCATCACGGCCATCAGCCCGAGCCTTCCGGTGCTGATCGGCGGCTGGTCGATCGTCGAGGGGCTGGGCGCCGTCATGGTGATCCCGGCGATCGCGGCGCTGACGGCCTCGAACTACGAGGGCCACGAGCGCGCCGTCGCGTTCGGGCTGCTCGGCGGCATCGCGGGCGCCGCGGTGGCTGCCGGCCCGCTGATCGGCGGCTTCGTCACCAGCGCCCTCACCTGGCGGGTCGTTTTCGCCGCGGAGTCGGTGGTGGTCGTCGGCATCCTGATCTTCGGCGTACGCCGCATCGCCGACAGCCCTCGCGAGAAGGCGGCGGAGCTCGATTACGTCGGGGCGGTGCTCTCGGCGCTTGGCCTGGGCCTTGCGGTCTTCGGGATCCTCAAGAGCGGCGAGTGGGGTTTCGTCACCCCGATCGGGGCCCTCACGATCAACGGCACCGAGATCACTCCGTTCGGGCTCTCGATGGTGCCGTTCTTCGTCGGCGCCGGGGTCGGTGTGCTGCTGTGCTTCCGGCACTGGGAGCAGCGACGGACCCGGCTCGGTCGCATGCCGCTGCTGAGCCCCGACCTGATGCACGTCGCGCAGCTTCGCAATGGCCTGGCGATGTACGCGTCGACCTACCTGATCATGGCCGGGTCGTTCTTCATCCTGCCGCTCTACCTGCAGCTGGTCCTCGGCAAGGACGCCTTCCAGACAGGTGTCGCGATCCTGCCGATCTCGGTCACGATGATGATCGCCGCGATCGCGGGCTCGCGCCTGGCCTCGCAGCGGTCGCCGCGATGGATCGTGCGGGTTGGCCTCGCCATCCTGTTCATCGGGCTGATCGGGCTCTTGGCGAGCCTCTCCCCGTCGCTCACCTCGCCGCTCTTCTACGTGGCACTCGGCTTCTTCGGCCTCGGGGTCGGGCTGGTCGTTTCGCAGATCGGGAACGTCGTGATGTCGTCGGTGGACGAGTCGCGCTCCAGCGAGGTCGGCGGCCTCCAGGGGTCCGCGCAGAGCCTCGGCTCGTCGCTCGGGACGGCGCTGATCGGCGCCGTGCTGCTGATCGGGCTCACCAACGGCTTCCACGAGCGCGTCCAGGCCAGCACCACGATTCCGGACTCCGTCAAGCAAGAGCTGGTGTCAGGCACCGAGCAGGGGGTGCCGATGGTCTCCGAGCAGGACGTCGAGGACACGGTCGACAAGGCCGGGCTGCGCCCGAACCAGGCCGACGCCGTGGTGGACGAGTACGGAGAGGCACAGCTCGCCGCGCTGAAGCGCGCCGTGGTCGCCGCGGCCCTCTTCGCGCTCCTGGGGCTCTGGATCGCGGCCGACCTGCCGGGCGTTCCGCTGAGCGGGGAAGAGGAAGACGACGGAGCCGTGGACGCGCGACCGGCGCCCGCGGCGACCTAGATGGGCTAGATCCGCTCCGCGAGGGCCGCGCCGGTGACCTGGCCGATGGCGCCCCCCATCAGCGAGCCGGCGATTGCGTCGCCCGGGTAGTGGACCCCCGTGTGTACGCGCGAGTACGCGACGAGCGCTGCGAGAACGCGCAGGGGCACAGCGGCCGCCGGCCACTCGCGGCCCACGCCGGTCGCGAACGCGAACGCCGCCGCGGAGTGCCCCGAGGGAAACGAGCTCGAGATCGGCATCGGTACGTGCCGCGCCAGGGGGACCTCGTGGGCGATCCGCCCGGGCCGCTCACGCCGGCCGAGCGGTTTGACGACGAGGTTGACGAACGTCGCGGTCACGGCGACGGACGCCAGTCCCATGGCCGCCGCACGCCGGCCGCGCCGGCCTCCGGCCAGCGCCAGCACGACAGCCGAGCCGAGGGAGAGGCGGGAGTAGTCGGCGGCGCGCGACAGGCGCGCCATTCGTTGGTCGAGGCGCGGCGTCGGCGTCCCGGCAATCGCCGCGTACGCGGCTACGTCCAGCCGGTCCGCCTCGTCGAGCCAGCCACCAGCGCCTCCATGCTCGAGCATCGGAGCCTGAATGATCCTCCAATCAGCGCGGCGATGCAGCCGTGTCCAGGGCGCTCGCCTCCAGCAGGAACGTGGCCACGCCGACCGGATCGTCCCAGGTTGGCATGTGGCCCCAGCCCGGCATCTCGATGAGGTCCGCTCCCGGCGGGACGCGCCGCCGGCTTGGTCGCGCCACGATTCCGTCCTCCTGACCCCAGGCGATCGTCACCGGGACGTCGATCAGCCCCTCGTCCTCGAAGACCTCGGCGCGCATGGCGGCGTTCGCGGGCTGGTAGCCCGGCGAGTCCAGGTAGGCGCTCACGAGGGCACGGGCGTCCGCGCCGGGCACCAGCTCGGGCCGGGCCATCGTCGAGCGCAGGACAAGCGCGCGGCCGCGCCTCGTGCGCAGCAGCGCGTTGATCGCGGGCCGCAGCCGGTTGCCGAAACCGTGGAGGTCACGCGAACGGGGCCCGAGGACGCGCGGCCAAAGGCCGGCCGGCGAGATCGCGGCGACGGAGGCGACAGTTCCCCGCTTCGCCATCTCGAGCGCCACCCACGCGCCCAGCGAGTTGCCCGCCACGTGCGGGCGCTCGACGCCGGCCGTCGCGCAGAACTCGGCGAGCGTGCGCGCCATCGCGCCGGGTGTCGCGCCGCCTTCGTCCGCGGGCGGCGAGCCTCCGAAACCGGGCAGGTCGACGGCGATGACCTCGCGCTCGGCCGCGAGCCGGTCCATCACCGGGCGCCAGATCCCGAGGTTGCCGCCCAGCCCGTGCACGAGCACCAGTGGCGGCCCGGCGCCCTGCCGGACGTGGTTCAGCTGCACGCCGCTCACGTGGCGAGCGCCCGGGTGTGCGCCTCGGCTGCTTCGGTGCGCGGACTGATCGCGTCCCCACTCCAGCCCGGCTTCGCAAGCAGGATCTGCACGTCGCGAATCCGCCGTTCCCAAAAGCCGCCTTCGCAGAAGCTGAGGTAGAAGCGCCACAGCCGCCGGAACCGCTCGTCGTAGCCCATTCCCCGGAGCTTCGGGTAGTGGGCGTCGAAGCGCTCGCGCCAGATGCGCAGCGTGCGCACGTAGTGGGCGCTGATGTCCTCCTGCCAGACCGAGCTCATGTCCGTGTCCTTCGCAACCCGCTCGGCGATGACCGACATCGACGGCAGGCACCCGCCCGGGAACACGTGGGTGTTGGCGAACGTCTTGGAACCCTTCTCGAGCTCGTAGGCGCGGTCGTCGACGACGATCGCCTGGAGGAACGCGAGGCCGTCGTCGCGCAGGAGCTCCGAGCACCGGCGGAAGAAGCGGTCGAAGTACTGCCAGCCGACCGCCTCGATCATCTCGACCGAGACGAGCTTCGAGTAGCGGCCGCCGAGGTCGCGGTAGTCGCGCTCCAGCACCTGCACGTGGTCGCCGAGCCCCGCCTTGCGAACCCGTTTGGCGGCAAGTGCCTGCTGCTCGCGCGAGATGGTCGTCGTGGTCACTCGGCAGCCGCGGTCGGCGGCCGCGTGCACCGCCAGGCCGCCCCAGCCGGTTCCGATCTCCACCAGGTGGTCCTCGGGCCCCAGGCGAAGCCGCTCGCAGACCCGGTCGAGCTTCGCCACCTGCGCCTCCTCGAGCGTGGCGTCGGGCGTCTCGAAGTAGGCGCACGAGTAGATCATCCGCTCGTCGAGGAACGCCGCGAACAGGTCGTTGCCAAGGTCGTAGTGCGCCGCGATGTTGCGCTTCGCGCCCTCCCGGGTGTTGCGAGGGACCAGCGAAGCGAGGCGCTGGATCCCACCGACGACCGGCTGGAAGGGACGCCGCCACGCGTCCAGCCGCGGCAGCTCCCGCGCGGCGATTCGGGTCAGCGTCACCACGTCGTCGGTGTCCCAGAGGCCGTCGACGTACCCCGCGCCCCACGACGCGCTGCCGCGCAGGGCCGCGGCCCAGGCGCGCGGGTCGCGGACCCGGACCTCGGCGGCCAGCTCGGCGCCGGGCGGCCCGAAGCTGCGGCGGCGGTTGCCCTCGACGACGTCGATGCGTCCGCCGCGCAGTCGATCAAGGACCCTCGAGAGAGCCAGGCGAGCTACGCGCTCCCTCATCGGCTTGCCTCCCCGGCGCGCTCGGGGTGCGGGAAGTAGCGAGCGCCCTTCAGCCGCAGCCGCAGGGCCTGCGAGTAGATCAGCGCTGAGACCTTCATCGTCATCGCCGGATAGCGCAGCAGGGTACTCCGCATGAGCGCCGGGCTGAGCTCGCGCCGGCGCAGCGAGAGCGTGGCGTCGAACGCCGACCGCCCGTCACGCCTGCTGTCGATGTGGACCACGAGCTCGTCGCCGGGCGTCGTCGCCCGCCACTCGTAGCTGTGTTCCATGTCCATCAGCGGCGAGACGTGGAACGCCTTCTCCAAACGCCCCGACACCACTCGCCGGTCGCCGTCGGCGCGGCCGATCGCGTAGGCGTGGTGCTCGCCCCACGGAGTGTTCGTGACGTCGGCGACCACCGCGCTCAGCTGCTCGCCGCCCTCGTCGAAGCAGAAGTAGAAGCTGACCGGGTTGAAGCAGTGCCCCAGGTAGCGGAGGTTCGCGAGCATGCGTACCGGGCCGCCTGCAGCTTCGCCGAGCTCCGGGGCCGCCGCCTGCCGGACGCAGTCCGCCAGCGGCCGGTCCGCGGGCGCCATGAAGTCGGCCCGCCGAAACCAGGCGGGGGCGGCGCGCCGCGCCGACCACAGCGGATAGGGGTCGAGCACCTCGGGGAGCTCGTCGAGGTCGAGGTAGGGGAGGAAGAGCCGGTAGCGGAACTCGTGCTCGATCGGCTCATGGCGCCGGTGCCGGACCCAGCCTTCATACAGGGCGGAGGCGGTCAAGCTGCCACCAGTTCCGTCGCCACGAGATCGCGGGTCTCCGCCAGGAGCGCCGCGCAGGCGCGGTGGGCGCTCCAGCAGCCGTCCTCGTGGAAGCCCCAGCGCCAGTACGCACCGCAGTAGTGGATGCGGTCGCGGCCTGAGATCTCCTCCCAGCGCCCCTGTGCCGAGTGGGCGGCGTGATCGATCACCGGGTGCGCGTAATCGAACCGCCCCAACACCTTCGACGTTTGCACGCGGTTGGCGAGGTTGAGCGTGACGAAGTAGTTCGTCTCGCTCTCGAGCCTCTGGAGGCTGTTCATCCAGTAGGTGAGGGTTGCGCGCTCGGAGGCGTCCTCGGCCAGGTGGAAGTTCCAGCTGGCCCAGGCACGCCGGCGCTTCGGCATCAGGCCGGAGTCAGTGTGGAGCACCGCCTGATTCGGCTGGTAGGCGATGGCGCCGAGGACGTCGCGCTCCGCCTCGGACGGGTCGGCGATCATCGCGAGGGCCTGATCCGAGTGCGCGGCGACGACGACCTCGTCGAACACCTCGGTCTCGCAGCCGTCCGCCTCGACGGCGACGCCCTCGGCAAGCCGCGTGATCCGGCGCACCGGCGCCGCGCCACGCACCCGGTCCGCGAAGGGAGCGGCGACGGCGTTCACGTAGCGGCGCGACCCGCCCGTGATGGTCCGCCACCGCGGCCGGCCCGTCTGGCTGAGCTGGCCGTGGTTGGAGAGGAACTCGGCCAGGAAGCCAACCGGGAACCGCTCGATCTGCGCCGGCTCCGCCGACCAGACGGCGGTGAGGAGCGGCGACATCGCCCTGTTCACATACCAGTCCGAGTACCCGCCGTCGCGCAGGAACTCCGCCAGCGAGGGAGCGTCGGCGCGGCCGATCAGCGGGCGCACCTCACGGCAGAAGCGCCGATGGTCGCGGATGAGCCTCCAGAATCGAGGCTGGGCGGCCAGCGAGCGCTGCGCGAACAGGCCGCGGCGCGTGTTCGCGTACTCGAAGCTCCCGTCGGGGAGGCACATGGACATCCCCATCACGGACTGCTGCGTCTCGACTCCGGCGTCCCGAAGCAGGCGCTCGAAGAGCGGGTAATTGCGGTCGTTGTAGACGATGAACCCGGTGTCGATGCCGAGCTCGCCGGCCTGATCGGAGACGCGGAACGTGTTGGCGTGGCCGCCGAGGCGCGGCTCGGCCTCGTACACGGTCACGTCGTGCGCCGGGTGCAGCAGGTGGGCGGCGCTCAGCCCCGACACGCCGCCGCCGACGACCGCGATCTTCAGCCCTTCCGCGCGCATCTCCCCTTCGTTACGCGGGCGGCGCCCGAGTGGATGCGTGCGCTGGCGCGAGCTCGAACCGGCGGGGACGGGAACCGCGCTTAGAATTGTGCGGAATCGCACCGCTCTTGGGCTTGCGCGTAATCTCGCGCGAGAGGAGACAGGCTTTGCAGGAACTCGAAGGAGAGCGCCGCAATCAGCTGCGGCGCGCAGAGGATCGCGCGAACGCGACGTGGCTGCCGCGGAAGCTCGCGACCCTGCTCGAGCTGCTCTCGCAGATCGACGACGAGCACACCGCGATTCAGGTCGCGGTCGAGCGGATCGTGGCCGACGTCGATGCGGAGGCGGGGGCCCTGATCCGGGGCGAGGACATCGTTTTCGCCACCGGCCCCGGAGCCTCGACGTTGCGCCGGATCGACGTCGGCGCCGTGGACAGCGGCGAGGTCGTCGAGATCTCGTCTGGGTCCCGTTGGGGCACGTTCGTGCCGCTGGGCGAGGACCTCGGGCTTGCCCTGCTCGTCGTTCGCGCGACGGACACGCCGCTGGTGGACGTGGAGGTCTCGCTCGTCGAGGCGATGGGCAGGGCGCTCTCGCTCTCGCTCCGCTCGCTCGACCTGGTCTCCAACGAGCGCCGCATGCGCTCCGAGACCGAGCAGCACGCCAAGGAGAACGCCCGGCTTCTGGTCGCTCTTCGCGAGCGCCAGAGCCTGCTCGAGCGCCTCTCCCGATTGCAGCGCTCGATCGTCGATCGCAAGCCCGTCCACGAGATCCTGAACGACGCCGCCGCCGCCGCTCAGGAGCTCCTCGGCGACGAGGTGGCCACGGTGCGCCTCGTCGAGCCCGACGACGCCGGGCACGCCGCGATCGCCGCGTCGTCCGGGCTGCAGGCCGGGCTCCTCGACACCTACGGGCGCGCGCCGACCGACTACGGGTTGAGCGGGCGGGCGATCAAGCAGGGCACGCTGGTGATCGCCGACGCCGTCAACGGCGGCGCCGGCGAGCTCTCCGAGGCGGTCCGCAACGAGGGGATCGCGGCGGCCATGTCCGCTCCGGTCTACGAGCGTGGCGAGGCGGTGGGAACACTCTCCGTGGCCTCGCGCAGCCCGGGCCGGGCGTACGGCCCGCGCGACCAGCAGATCCTCCTCTCGCTCGCCGAGCACGTGAGCCTGGCGCTGAACCATTCCCGGGCCGTCGACGACGCGCTGCACGAGGCGTTCCACGACTCGCTCACGGGCCTGCCCAACCGCGCTCTGCTCCTCGACCGCCTTGAGCACGCGATCACCCGCACCGAGCGGACCGAGAAGGCACCGGCCGTCCTGTTCTGCGACCTCGACGGCTTCAAGACGCTCAACGACAGCCTCGGGCACGTCCTGGGCGACCGGCTCCTCACGCTCGTCGGCGAGCGGATCGTCCACTGTGCCGGGCCGGCGGACACGGTGGCCCGCCTCGGCGGCGACGAGTTCGCGGTGCTTTTGGAGGAGGTCAGCCAGCCGAGCGAGGCGGCCCGGGTCGCGCAGAGGATCCTCGCCGCCCTCGACTCGTCCTTCGACCTGCGAGGGCGCGAGGTCTACATCACCGCCAGCATCGGGATCGCGACGGGGCCGGGGCGGGCGGACACCCTGCTGCGCAACGCGGACCTGGCCATGTACCGGGCCAAGGGACGCGGCAAGGGCCGCTACGCGATCTTCGAGCCCGAGATGCACACGGCCATCGTCGAGCGCCTCGAGCTGGAGGTCGACCTGAAGCGAGCGGTGCAGCGCGACGAGCTCGTGCTCGCCTACCAGCCGATCTATGACCTCCGCGACCACACGATCAGGGCCTTCGAGGCACTCGTGCGCTGGCAGCACCCGAGCCTTGGCCTCGTGGTTCCGGACCGGTTCATCGGCCTCGCGGAGGAGTCGGGGCAGATCTCGGCGCTCGGCCGCTGGGTCCTGCAGGCCGCCTGCCAGGAGGCGGCGCGCTGGCAGGCGACTCACCCGGGCTTCGAGGACCTCGAGGTTGCGGTCAACATCTCGGGGGTCCAGCTCCGCGAGCCGGGACTGGCGGAGGACGTGGCCGACGCCCTGAGCACCTCCGGGCTGGAGGCCTCGACGCTCACGCTCGAGATCACCGAGACGGCGTTGATGGAGGACTCGGAGACGGTCGTCGGAAGGCTCGAGGAGCTCAAGGAGCTTGGCGTCGCGTTGGCCGTCGACGACTTCGGGATCGGGCACAGCTCGCTTCGCTACCTTCAGCGCTTCCCGCTCGACAACCTGAAGATCGACAAGGCGTTCGTCGGCGGCATCGGCGTCGAGCGCGACGTGCCGGAGCTGGTGCGGGCGATGGTCGACCTTGCCCAGATCTTCGACCTCACCGTGGTCGCCGAGGGAATCGAGCGCGCCGAGCAGGTCCCCGACCTGATCGCGCTCGGTTGCGAGCTGGGCCAGGGCCACTACCTGTCCTACCCCCTCGCCCCGGACGACGCGAACGAGATGCTCGACAAGGCCGCCGCGAGCTGATCGCGTCGGTCACCTGAGTACGCTCGCCGCGCGATGCGCGTGCGACACCTGGCCTTGCCGGCCACGCTCCTGGCCCTCCTCCTCGTGCCCGCCGCCGCAGGCGCCGCGGAGAACTTCGCCAACGAGCCCCCTTTCGGCGGCACGGCGCCGCCGCCGCTGAAATCCCCGCCCGCGTCTCCCACCCAGCTGCTCCCCGGCTTCAGGCTGACGGAGCGCGACGCGATCCGCGCCGCCTACCGGACGAGCGCCGTCCAGGACGAGCACGCCCAGGACGGGCGCCTCGACGCGAGGGCTTTCGTCCGCGGGGACGACGAATGGCAAGTCGACTTCACATCGGCCCGCACCGGCGAGCGGGTCGCCGAGGTGGTCCTGCGCGGCACGACCGGCAAGGTCCTTGGCGCCTGGCACGACCAGCAGCTCGACAACCCGCTGGCGCGTGGCTACGAGAACGCGATTGCGCAGAAGGTCAACGCTCCGTACGTCTGGCTGCTCCTGAGCGTGCTCTTCATCGCTCCGTTCGTCGACCCCAGACGCCTGTTTCGGGCCGTCCACGCCGACCTGCTGGTGCTGCTCGGGCTTGGCGTCTCCCTCTACTTCTTCAACCGCGGCGAGATCACCGTCTCCGTGCCGCTCACCTACCCGGTGCTCGTTTACTTCCTTCTGCGGATGCTCGTGGCCGGCCTCTGGCCGCGCGAGCGCGACGGACCCCTGGTGCCGTTTGTCCCAATCCGCTGGCTCGCCTGGGCGGCCGTGGGCCTGGCGGTGGCGCGCGTCACGCTCAACATCGTCGACTCCCACGTGATTGACATCGGCGTGGCCGGGGTGATCGGGGCCGACCACATCACACACGGCCAGGAGCTCTACAACGGCGCCTTCTCCCCCGGGATCGACCTGCGCGGCGACGTCTACGGCCCCGTCAACTACCTCGCCTACGTCCCCTTCGAGCTGATCTGGCCCTGGCACGGAACGTGGGGATCGGTGCCGGCAGCGCACGCCGCGGCGATCGTCTTCGACCTGCTGACTGCGCTCGGCCTGCTCGCGCTTGGGCGCCGCCTGCGGTCGGGCGTGGAGGGCCGTTCGCTTGGCGTCGCGATGGCGTTTGCCTGGCTCGCGTGCCCGTGGACGCTCTACGCGATGAACGCCAACGCAAACGACGGCCTCGTCGCCGCACTCTCCGTGGGTGCGATGCTGGCCCTCGCCTCGCCCGCCGGCCGCGGCGTCTTCGTGGGTCTGGCGGCGGCCGCCAAGTTTGGCCCGGCAGCCCTCGCCCCGATCTTTGCCGCGGGTACCGGCGAGCGCCGCCTGCGCTCGATCCTCGTCTTCAGCGCGGTGTTCGTCCTCGTCGCCGTGGTGATCTTTGCCCCCTTCATCCCGTCCGGCGGCATCCACGAGGTCTACGACCGCACCCTCGGGTACCAGGCTTCGCGAAGCTCGCCGTTCAGCGTCTGGGGCCTTGCGCCGTCACTCGACTTCCTGCGTTCCGCCGTCCGTGCCGGGGCGATCGTGCTGGCCCTTGCGGTCGCTTTCTACCCGCGGAGCCGGTCGGCGCTTCAGGTCGCCGCCCTGGCGGCGGCGGTCACGATCGCGACCCAGCTCGCCGCAACGCACTGGTTCTACTTCTATGTGGTCTGGTTCCTGCCGTTCGTGCTGGTCGCGAGCTTCGGCGGCCAGCGCTCGGTCGCTCCCGCCGATCTCAGGCCAGACGAGTCCGAAGAGCTCCAAGCGCAGGAGAGCTGACCACCAGCTCGTCGCCGGCCTTCAACCACACATGTGGGTCGCGCGTCGAGCCGACGCCGGAGGGCGTCCCCGTTGAGACGATGTCGCCGGGCTCGAGCGTCATGAGGCTCGACAGGTCCGCGACGAGCTCCGGGACCGAGAAGATCAGGTCGTCGGTCGAGGAGGCCTGCATCCGCTCGCCGTTCAGGGTCAGCTCGAAGGAGATCTCGTCATGCGGTCCCGCCTCGTCCCTCGTGACCAGGGCCGGCCCGCACGGCGCCGAGCCGTCGAAGACCTTGCCCACCATCCACTGGGGGGTCGCGAACTGCAGGTCGCGGGCGGACAGGTCGTTGAGCAGGGTGAAGCCGGCGACGTGGTCCATGGCGTCGGCTTCCGCGACGTCCTTCGCCGTCCGGCCGATGACGAACGCCACCTCGGCTTCGTAGTCGACCCGGTCGCTCGCCGCGGGCAGCGGAACCGTCGCTCCGTCGGCGACCAGTGCGTTCGCGAACTTGGCGAAGAAGGTCGGGCGTGGCGGCGCCTCGATGCCGGCCTCCGCGGCGTGGGCGGCGTAGTTGAGGCCGATGCAGATGAGCTTCCCGGGGTCCGGAACCGGGGGGCGCAGCGTCACCGAGTCAAGCGGTATGGGCTCTCCCTTTGCGTCCCCGGCCTCGCCGAGCCTGTCCGCGACGAGGAGGTCTCGCACGCTCATGCCCGGCCCGCCGAGCGCGTCCCAGCAGTCGACGACGCCGCCGTCGCGGAGCGCCCCCGCTCGGTCGCCGCGCTCGGAGCCGTAGGTGACCAGGCGCATTGACCGCAGGCTATTCGCCGTTCGGCCATCGTGCCTTTAGAAGAGGGCGAAACAGGCCGATGTATTGGCAGGAATCCGCTTGGCTGTCATGCCTGAAAACGAGTCCTCCCTGGACAAGCTGATCGAGTCGCCCCAGTTCGCCTGGTCGGTGCTCGAGTCCCTGCCCACCGAGGCGGTCGTCGTCTTCGACCGCGACCTGCGAATCGTCGCCGCGGCGGGCCAGGTCCTTCGCGCTCGCGACTTCGAGCCGGAGCGTGTCATCGGCGCGCTGCTCTCGGAGGTGATCGCCGCCGACGCGTACGAGCGCTACCGCCCGCACTACGAGAGCGCCATCGGCGGCGAGACCTCGACGCTCGAGGCGGAGACGCTGGACGGAAAGAACATCTTCGTCAACACCTTCTCGCCTCTCCGCGGCGACGCAGGCGCCGTCGTCGGGGGTGTCGTTTTCACGCGCGACGTCACCGACGCCCGCCGCGCCGAGGCCGCACTGGCGGCGAGCGAGGAACACTTCCGGCTCCTCGCCGAGGACGCGACCGACATGCTCTCCCGGCTGGAGCCGGACGGCACGATTCGATACGCGTCACCGGCCAGCAAGCGGCTGTTCGGCTACTCCCTCAATGAGCTGGCGGGGACGTCGACCTGGGACTACTTCCACCCCGACGACGTTCCCGACCTAAAGGCCGTCTACGAGATCCTTCGGTCCACTACCGAGCCCCAGACGACCACCTACAGGCTCCGTCGCCCCGACGGGAGCTACGCGTTCGTCGAGAGCACGGTGCGAGCTCGCCACGACGCCGACGGGAAGCTCGTCGACGTCCACGCCGTGACCCGCGACGTCAGCTACCGCCAGGCGGCTGATGAAATGCGGCGCCGCTTCGAGACGGCCTTCTCGGACGCGCCGATCGGAATGGCCCTCGTCGACCTCGACGGACGCTTCCTGCGCGTCAACCACTCCCTGTGCGAGCTGACCGGGTACCCGGAGGCGAGGCTGCTCGAGCTCACCTTCCAGGAGATCACCCACCCGGACGACCTTGACGCCGACCTCGCCCACCTCGAGCAGCTGCGCAACGGGGCAATCGAGCGCTACTCGATGGAGAAGCGCTACCGGACCGCCGGCCACAACCTGATCTGGATCAACCTCTCGGTGTCGATGGTCCGCGACGCCGACGGCGAGCCCCTCTACTACGTCTCCCAGATCGAGGACATCAGCGACCGCAAGCGCCTCGAGGCGCAGCTCCACTGGCTCGCCGACCACGACTCGCTGACCCGCCTGTGGAACCGTCGCCGCTTCGACGAGGAGCTTCGCCGCCAGATCTCGCGCTGCCAGCGCTACGCGGAGCGGGCCGCCCTGCTCCTCGTCGACCTCGACGGCTTCAAGCCGGTCAACGACCGCCATGGCCACAAGGTGGGCGACGACCTGCTCGTCGACATCTCCGGCGCCCTGCGGTCACGGCTTCGTGACACCGACTCCATCGCGCGCATCGGCGGCGACGAGTTCGCCGCGCTCGTCGTCAATGTCTCGCCCGACCAGGCCGCCACGCTTGCCGAGGCGCTCGGTGAGGTCGTCGCGGAGACCGAGATCGAGGTCGACGGCCGCACGGTCAGCGTCGGGGCCAGCGTCGGCGTCGCACTGATCGACGAGCAGCCCGAGCACCAGCGGGATGTCTTCGTCCGCGCCGACAAGGCGATGTACAGGGCGAAGGGCCGCAAGGCCGGCTCGGACCTGGCGCGGTCCTGAGCCGGCCGCCTTCGCTAGCCGGAGGTATTCAGGGCGACCGCGGCGCGGATCAGCGCCTTGAACGCGTTCGCGTCGACCTCCTCACCCTCCTGGATGTCGATCGCCCGCCTCACATTGCCCTCGAGGCTCGAGTTGAAGAGCGTGTCCGGATCGTCCAGCGCAGCCCCCTTGGCAAAGGTCAGCTTCACCTTGTCCTTGTAGGACTCGCCCGTGCAGATGATCCCGTCGTGCTCCCATACGGGAGTCCCCGGGCTCGTCGCCTTCGCCCACTTCCACTCCTCGACGACGTCCGGGTCCGCTTCCTGGATGAGCTCGCGCATCCTGCCAAGGGTCTCCCCGCGCCAGTCGCCGAGCTCGGCGATCCGGTTGTCGATCTGCTCAGACGCCGACCGGCCGTCGGTTGAACCTGCGTCGTCATGTTTCTCCTCGTGAAGCCCAGTCGTTCAATAGCGGGAACGACAGGAGTTGGTACCACGATTGGCACCCGCGCGTTCCTCTGCTGGGTGAGCCACGCGCGCCCGCCGTTCAAGTGCGCCTTCCGGTGAGCCGATAGCTGGCACTGAGGTGTTTTCAATCCGCCAAGGAGAAGCCCGTGCCCAAAAACCGTAAGTACCGTCGTCTGATCAGTCGAGGCCGCTGGATCGCGGTGCCGGCGGTTTCCGTCGGCCTTGTGGGAGCCTCGGCCGCGATGGCCGTCACGGTCGCCAAGCAACCGGGAACGATTCCGTCGCAGGGTGTCGGCAGCGCTCTCGCTCAATGCACCGGCGGGCGGACCGCGGTCGCGGGCGGCTTTGCGGCCCCCGGATTCGACCCCGGCGGCAGCGCAACGATTGCGCGGCTGAGCTCCACACATGCGGGCAAGGGCGGGATCAAGGCTCGCGGATTCAACTTCGGCAGCGCCTCGGGGAACCTCGTCTCCTATGCCTATTGCGCTCGCTACGACCACGGCTTTCAGGTCAGCTCGGCGAGCACCCAGATCGATCCGATGACGACGGGATCGGCCGTGGCGAACTGCCCCACCGGCACCAAGGCAGTTGGAGGGGGCTTCGACGGAGGTTCCGTCTCTCAGAATGGCTCAACCGTCCTCACGCTGACCTCGAAGCGGCAAGGCGAGCGCCGCTGGGAAGCCGTTGCGGTCAACCTCCCGCCCGACTCCGGCAGCGGGACTCCGGCGACGCTGACCGCCTATGTCTATTGCGAGCATGCGCCGTTCGACCTAAGCACCGTGTCGAAGAAGGTGAGCCCGCCGAGCAATGGCGTTGCGACCTTCGTCGTGCGTTGCCCCGATGGAGGCCAGGCGTTCTCCGGCGGGTTCGACGGTCACGTCAAGATCGGTACCGAGCTGAGCGCCACCGCGGCGGTGAGCTCGAAGCGAGCCTCCCACGGCCATGCGTGGAGCACCACCGCGCTGAGCCCCTTCGGTTCAACGCCCGGAACGTCCACCGCCTACGCTTATTGCCGCCCGGCTCGGTAGAAACGGGAGCGACGGGACTCGAACCCGCGGCCTCCGGCGTGACAGGCCGGCGCTCTAACCAACTGAGCTACGCCCCCCCGCTGAGGGGTCGGGCCCGTCGAGGCCCGCCCGACGGATTCTAGGGGCGCGACCAGGATCGGCGATCCCGCGCGCGGGTAGAACTTCGGGGACGTGCCAGAGAGACTTGACCCCGCGATCTTCCGTCTGCCCGTGGAGCGCATCCGCGACGGTTACTACTCCGACGCCTACTTCACCAACACCCGGGCGCTCCTGGAGGCGGAGGGGCACCGGCCCCGCGTGCTCATGCAGGTCTTCCAGCGCGAGGACTCGATGCTGGGCGGCGTCGACGAGGCGATCGCGGTCCTGCGGCTCTGCTCGGGCCGCCGGGAGGCGGACGGGGCGTGGCGCGACGGGTGGCCGGACCTGGAGGTTCGCGCGCTCCACGAGGGGGACGAGATCGAGCCGGAGGAGACGGTGATGACGATCAAGGGCGACTACTCGCTCTTCGCCCACCTGGAGACGGTGTATCTCGGGTGCATGGCCCGGCGCTCCGTGATCATGCGGAACGTGCGCGACGTCGTCCGCGCGGCCGCCGGCAAGCCGATCCTCTTCTTCCCCGCCCGGCACGACCACTGGCTCGTGCAGACCGGCGACGGCTGGGCCGCGCACGTCGCGGGGGCCGTTGGGGTCTCGACCGACGCCCAGGCCTCGTGGTGGGGCGGGCGCGGTCTCGGGACCGTGCCCCACGGCCTGATCGCGGCCTACGGAGGCGACACGGTGGCCGCCGCCACTGCCTTCGCCCGGCGATACGCGAGCCAGACGAACGTGGTGGTTCTCGTCGACTTCGAGAACCGCTCCGTACAGACCGCGCTCGCCGTGGCGGACGCCCTCGGCGACGACCTCTGGGGCGTGCGGCTCGACACGGCGGGCTCACTCGTCGACGCCGATCTCGAGGCCTCGGAGCGAGAGAGCGCAACCGGGGTCACGCCCGAGCTCGCGGAGCTGGTGCGCGAGGGGCTGGATCGCGCCGGACACGAGCGCGTGCGGATCGTCGTCTCGGGGGGCTTCGACGCCGCGCGGATCTCCGAGTTCGAGCGGCGCAACGCGCCGGTCGACGCCTACGGAGTGGGCGCCTCGCTGGTCCGCGGGGGGAACCCGTTCACGGCGGACATCGTGATGGTCGACGGCCGGCCGGCCGCGAAGGTCGGGCGTGAGCTGCGGCCGAATCCCGGTCTCGAGCTCGTCGCCTAGCCGGGCGCCCGCAGCGCCTCGCGCAGCCCCCGGCCGAGGGCGATCATCCCGATCCCGTTGAGGATGAAGCCGATCCCGACGAGGATCGCCAGGGTGGTGTAGCCGATGTTCGGATCGGCGACGATCGCGATGCCGGCCACGAGCTCGAGGCCGCCGACGAAGGCGTACCAGACGCGGTGCTCGGGCTCGTCGAGCGCAGTCACGAAGCGGATCACCCCGACGGCTACGAGCCAGATGCCGATCAGGAGCGCGACCGCCGTGACCCCCTCGATCGGGTGACGCACCAGCAGCACACCGACGACCGCGGTGATGACGCCGAAGACGGCAACCATCCCGCGGTTGGGGGTGAGGCGCATGAACGCGGCGACCAGCTCGAGGATGCCGTCGATGAGCAGGAAGATGCCAACGATCACCGCGAGCGCGGCGAGGCTGTTCCCAGGCTCGAACAAGAGGATCACGCCGACCACGAGGCTGATCACCCCGATGGCCACCAGGAGCGACCCGGCCCGCTTGACCGCCTTCACGTCCTGCTCAGGCATCGATCTGCATCTTCCGCCCTCGGTCGGACGCATCCCGATCAGGCCGTTGGCCCGCCGGACGGTAGGGTCGGTTCGTGGCCTCCGCGAACGAGGACCTGATCACGCGTTTCTACGCCGCGCTCGACGCCGGTGACGGTGACGCCATGGCGGCGGCCTACGCACCGGATGCCCACTTCTCCGACCCCGTCTTCACCGACCTCCGCGGCGAGCAGGTGGGTGGGATGTGGCGGATGCTGACGTCCCGGTCGACCGACCTCGCCGTGGTCGCGGACGAGATCGCGGCCGATGAGAACACCGGCTCGGCGCACTGGGTGGCCCGCTACACCTTCCGGACCGGGCGCAAGGTCGTCAACGACATCAGGGCGAGCTTCCGGTTCGAGGACGGCCTGATCGCCGACCACCACGACGTCTTCGACTTCGGCGCCTGGGCCAAGCAGGCGCTTGGCGGGCCCGCCCTGGTTCCCGTCGTCGGCCCGCCGCTGATGCGGCCGCTGGTTCGCAGGCAGGCGGCGTCCCAGCTCCGCGAGTTCCTCGCAGGCCCGTGAGCTTCTCGTAGGCAAAGTAGTCTGCGGGACATGGGCGAGGGTGGTGAGGTCTCGATTCGAGAGGAGCGGGCGTGGCTGCTGCAGAGCCGCATCAACCCGTCCCCGATCTCGGGTGCGCTCGAGCTGGCCGACGGGCGGATCTCGTTCACGCTCGACGCCGACGCCGCCGAGGCCAAGCTCGATTGGCTCGAGGAGACGCTCGGCATCCACGACCTGAGCGAGCGGCTGGGCGCCGGCGAACCGCTGGTCGCGTTCGACTACGGGCTGGACGAGTGCAGCGTCAGCTGGCCGCTGACGGGCGGCGGGGCCGTGATGGATGTCCAGGCCTTCGAGCGCAAGTGGGTCGTGACCTACGACGACCCGACCGACCGGGGATCGCGCTTCTCCCAGCCCCTCGCCATGTCGAGCGGCCGCGGTCGCGCGAAGGAGTGGAAGAAGGCGCTGGCCCAGGCGGGCACGGGTGCCGCTTCCCGCCGCCGCTTCGGCTGAGGCCCGCCGTCAGCCGCCGAGCTGGTGGGCGATCACCACGCGCTGGATCTCGTTCGTGCCCTCGTAGATCTGCGTGATCTTGGCGTCGCGCATCATGCGCTCGAGCGGGTACTCGTTGACGTAGCCGTAGCCGCCAAGCACCTGGACGGCCTCGACCGTCACGTACATCGCGGTGTCCGAGGCGAAGAGCTTCGCCATCGAGCTGTAGAGGGCCCGGTCGGCCTCGCCGCGGTCGATCTTCGCGCAGGCCTTGTAGAGGAGCTCGCGCGCGGCCGCCGTGCGCGTCTGCATCTCGGCGAGCTTGAACTGCAGGCCCTGCATCTCGATGATCGGCTTGCCGAAGGCGATGCGCTCCTTGGCGTATGAGACCGCGTAGTCGATCGCGCCCTGGGCGATTCCCACGGCCTGCGCCGCGGCGCCGAGCCGGGTGCGCTCGAGGGTCGCGAGCGCCACCGAGAGGCCGCGCCCGACCTCCCCGATGACGTTCTCGGCCGGCACCCGGACGTCGGTGAAGGAGGGCTGGCCGGTCGGCGAGCCCTTGATGCCCAGCTTGTGCTCGAGCTTGCCGGGGTCGAAGCCCTCGCGGTCCGCCTCGACGACGAACGCGGTGATGCGGTTGGACTCACGGTCGGTCTTGGCGAAGACGACGTAGAAGTCGGCTACGCCTGCGTTGGTGATCCAGTTCTTCTGGCCGTTCAGCACCCACTCGTCGCCGTCCTGCACCGCCGCCGTGCGCATCGAGGCCGGGTCCGAGCCGGCCTCGGGCTCCGAGAGCGCGAACGCCGGTGACCACTCGCCCGAGGCGCAGCGCGGGAGGAAGCGCTCCTTCTGCTCGTCGGTGCCGAAGAGGGTGATCGGCAGGGTCCCGAGCTCCTGGATCATCAGGATCAGCGCGCTCGAGGCGCAGGCCTTGGCGATCTCCTCGACCGCCATCTGCTGCATGAGCGTGCCGGTCCCGGTGCCGCCGTACTCGGTGGCGAACGGCAGGCCGAGGACGTCGTGCTCGCCAAGCAGCTTGCGTACGTCCCACGGGTACTCGCCGGCCCGGTCGATGTCGCCGGCGCGGGGAGCGATCTCGCGCTGGGCGAGCTCGCGCACGAGGTCGCGGAAGTCGCGGAGCTCCTGCGGGATGTCGTAGAGGTCGGTGGCTGCGGCGGGCTCGGTCGGCGTCGTGGTCATGCGTTCAGTCTCGCAGCCCGCCGCGCGCCGGGACGCCTCACCTCGCGATTAGACTGCCCGCTCCAATCGAGCAGGAAGGATTCCTCATGAAGCGCATCCTCATCGTCGGCACGGCGCTTGCCATCGCCGCGCTGATCCCCGCCCTCGCCCTCGGCTCCGGGCCGAAGAAGGGCTACTACGTAGCGAGCGCGAAGAGCGGCGGCCAGCCGTTCGGATCGGTCGTGGCCAAGACGAAGGACGGTGAGATCGCCGACCTCTCCGGCCAGTGCCCGTCGAGCAAGCAGGCGGAGAGCATCCTCGGCTTCGAGGTCAAGAAGAACATCTCCGTCCACGGCTCCAAGTTCAAGCTGAAGGGCAAGGCGAAGCTGAGCACCGTAGAGGGGGACACGATCCACAAGAAGATCAGCGGGAAGGGCAAGTTCACCAAGCACGCCAAGAAGTGGAAGGGCGGCTTCACGGTCAAGGGCTGCAAGCCCGTGACCTTCAAGGGCGACTACGCCGGTACGCAGATCGGCGGCTAGAGAGCGCCGCCGGCGGCGGGGGGAGCGGTGGGGTCGCCGCCCTCCTCGCCGAGCTGCTCGCGCGCCAGGTACTCCTCGATCAGGAGCGCGCTGTCCTTGGCGCGCCCGGCAACGGTCAGGAGGTCGTTCATCAGGGCGACCTCCTCGACCTGCTCCTTGACGAACCACTGCATGAACTGCTCGGCGGGGAAGTCGTCGTTCTCGCGAGCAAGCTTGAAGAGCGCGTTGATCTCCTCCGTGACCCGCTTTTCCTGCTCGAGCGCCATGCGAACCGGAGCGACGACGTCGTCGAACCGCGTCAACTTCGACTCGATGTCCGGGATCCGGACCTCCTCGCCCGCGTCGAGCAGGTACTGGACCATCATCATCGCGTGGTTTCGCTCCTCGGCCGCCTGGCGGTAGAAGAAGGCGGCCAGGCGGGGCAGGGTCTCCGACTCGTAGAAGACGGCGGCCCCGATGTACTGCTGGTGCGCGCTGAACTCGTTCGAGATCTGCTCGTTGAGCGCCTCGCCAAATGATCTCTCCGCCACAGCCAGTCCTTTCGATTCGTCGTGATCCCGATGCGACGGTAGCGGAACCAGCCCGGCCGGCTCCGGGCGCTCAGCGCAGGCTGTACTTCGGCTTCTCGCCGATCATCCCGGCCACGGTGACGAAGCTGTAGCCGCGCCGGCGCAGGGTGTCGATGATGCGCGGCAGGGCCGCGACCGTTTCCGAGCGGTCGCCGCCGCCGTCGTGCATGATCACGATCGAACCCGGCTGCACGTGGGAGACGACGCGGGCGTAGATGGCGTCGCTGCCGGGCCGGGTGTAGTCGGACGGGTCGACGTCCCAGGTGATCGTGCTCATCCCCTCGCGCCGTGCCGCGTTGATCTCCCCGGCGTTGTAGGAGCCGTAGGGCGGGCGGAAGTCGCACGGCCGGAACCCGGAGGCGGCCTGGATCCGGTCGGCCGTTTCCCGGATGTCCGACTCGGAGGGCAGCTGGGAGTGATGCATGCTGTGGTCGCCGAGCTCGTCGCCGTGGGCGACGGCGCTGCGCATGACGGCAGCGCGCCCCGGGACCTCCTGGCCGACCTCGAAGAACGTGCCTTCGATGTGCTTGCGCGCGAGGATCGAGACGACGCTCGACGTGTAGTCGCTTGGCCCGTCGTCGAACGTCAGCGCCACGCGCTTCTTCCCGCGCGAGCCGTTCGTGAAGAGCCCGCCCCGGTCGTGGCAGCCGACGATCTCGAGCCGTCGGACCCGAAAGCCCACCGTTTGGTGGTCCGGGGCGCGGTCGCTACAGGTCTTCTCGCCACAGGCGGGCCCGCTCCAGTCGCTCGACAGGTGCAGGCGGTAGCGACCCGCGGCGAAGCCGGTGCGCTTCGGGCTCATCCGTACCGTCAGCTCGTCCTTGGAGGCCTTGACGCCCTTTGGCTTGATCGCGTGGCGGTGGAGGATCGCGCCCTGCGCGCCGAGGCTCTCGATACCGAGCTTCCACGGGTGGCCGGCGCGCCTGCCGATGCAAAGGCGCCGCGAGCGCTGCCTGCCCGTCCGCCGCGCGACGAGGCACAGGTAGTGCGGCGTCCTGTCGTGAAGCGACGGCTTGGGGTCGAGGCGGTGCGGCCGGAGCGGGCCCACGACGTGAACCCTGAGCTTGATCGCGTGGATGCTCTGGGTGACGCTCGCCTGCCTGATGTCGAGCGGGCCGTGGACGTCGCCGCTGTCCGGGATCGTCGTCGCCGCAGCGGACCCGGCGAACGCCGCCGACCCCGCCGCGAGCGCGAGAGCTGCCGCTACTCGCCCCACCGGAAGCCGGTGGCCGACGGAATCGGCTCCATCGGGCTGGTCGCCAGCCCGTCGGGAACGGCCGGGTCGTTGTAGCCGGAGGGCGCCACGTCGTTGGGCGTGTCCGGGTGGAAGAGCGAAGCCAGGTACTGGATCTGGCCGCGGCCGCAGCCGACCTCGCCCTGGCCGCCGCCGTAGATGGCGAGCTCCTCGTTCTCGCAGTGCTCGTACACGGCGCAGAGCTCGCGGAGCGACCCCCAGCGTGAGGGCTTCGAGTTGATCGCCCGGCGCGGGGCGAGCTCGACGATGTCGGCTACGGAGTGCAGGGGCGCGTCGAACGTGACCCGGTCCCAGTGGTCGGCGAGCGCCGCGCGGGTCTCCTCGGTCACGTCCGGGTCCTCCAGCCACGCGTTGGGGAACGTCTCCGCGACCTTGCGGTAGAGCTCGGGGTCGGTCTCGACCTCGACGACCGTTCCCTTGTAGTAGCCCTTGAGGTCGAGCGTCTGGACGTCGGCCACCGAGGCGATCTCCGCGATCAGCTCGTCGTCCCAGTCGTTCTCGGGATCGAGCTTCCACTGGAGGCTCGGGTACTTGGCCAGCCGCCTCGTGATCGCGTCGGTGTTCGAGCGGCTGTCGTCGTCGAAGCTCGTGAGGCGCGTGGAGCAGACGAACCGCAGCGGCTTCGGGTCCCGGCCGAGCGCCTCGTGCAAAGCGAGGTCGTTCTGGCGGAGGGCCAGGTCGAGCGCCGCCGACTCGTAGGCCCACCGGCGGTAGTTGCGGGAGACCTCTCGCTCGGGCGGCGCGGCCTGGTAGAGGTCGAGCGTGCCGAGCAGCTCGCAGAGCTCCCCGAGCGTCGCCGGGCCGGTCAGGTCGTGAACCGCGCCGGCGTCGCGGTGCGCGTAGTGGTCGAGGACCTCGTAGGCGACGTCCTCGCCGATCCCCTCCCCGCCGCCGCCGGAGATGTGGATGATCGTCGACCCGCGAGTGAACGCCTCGTACTCGCGATCGTTGGCCTCGAACCCGTAGCCGTCGACGGAGACGGGGAGTTCGGCGAGTTTCTCGTAGACGCTCACCGCCTCCAATCTAACGATGCTCGGGGTTCGGGAAATCGAAGCGGCAGCCCGCGTCCCACTTCGTCCGCTGGTTGCCGTGCGCCGGGATGCCGCCGGCGTCCTTGAGGATCCGGGCCAGATGGAGCATGTTCCACGTCGCGAACGTGGTGTTGCGGTTGGTGAAGTCGTTCTCGGGACCGCCCGAGCCCTCGTCGAGATAGGACGGGCCGGGCCCCGCCTCGCCGATCCACCCGGCGTCCGCCTGCGGCGGGATCACGTAGCCCAGGTGCTGGAGCGAGTACAGCGTGTTCATGGCGCAGTGCTTCACGCCGTCCTCGTTGCCCGTGACGAAGCAGCCGCCGACGCGCCCGTAGTACGCGTACTGGCCCGCGTCGTTCAGGAGGTGGGAGTTGCCGTAGAGGCGCTCGACGATCTGCGTGGCCACGGACGTCTTCTCGCCAAGCCAGATCGCCATGCCGAGAACCAGGATGTCCGCGGCCATGACCTTCTCGAAGATCGCCGGCCACTCGTCCTGCTCCCAGCCGTGCTCGGTCATGTCGGGCCAAACGCCGACCGCGATGTCGTGGTCGATCGCGCGGATCCCCTCCACCTCCACGCCGTTGCGGCGCATGATCTCCATGGAGATGTCCATGAGGCCCTGCGTGTTGGAGACCTCGGGGCTGCGCTTCAGCGTGCAGTTGATGAAGAACGCCCGCAGGTCCGAGTAGTCGGTGTCACTCGTCTCGCAGAGCTCCGCCTGCATGTCGGTCAGCTCGGTCAAGTCCTCTCCTCCTTGATTGGCTCCGCACTACGTGCGGCGATTCGGGTCAGCGTTACAGAGGCAATAGGCTGAGGGCATGTCCGAGCTGATCCACACCTGCTACCGCATCCTCGACATCGACCGCTCCGTCGCCTTCTACGAGAAGCTGGGGTTCGCGGAGATCGGACGGCTGCCGATCCGCGACGAGGCCATCAACGTCTTCATGGGCCTCCCCGACGACGGCGCCCGCCTCGAGCTCACCTTCAACGTCGGCCGCGACGAGCCCTACGAAGTGGGCACGGGCTACGGCCACATCGCCGTCACGGTCGACGACATGGACGCCACTCTCGCGCGGCTGGCCGCGCTTGACATCGAGCCCGAGAAGCCCCCGTACACGGTTCGCGACGGCGGCCCGCGCCTCTGCTTCGTCCGCGACCCGGACGACTACCGGATCGAGCTGATCGAGACGGATCCGGGGGAGGGCAACTGATGAGGCGCAGGATCGTGGTCGCGGCGGGAGCACTAGGCGTCGCCGTCCTGGTGTGGGCGGCGCTCGCGATCGCGGATGACATCGACTGCCATGGCGGTGGGAAGAAGTGCAACGGCACCCGGTTCGACGACTCCATTACGGGGACTTCGAAGGCGGACGGGATCAAGGCCAAGGCCGGCAACGACGAGACCTACGCCAAGGGGGGCAAAGACACGGTCGATGCCGGTGACGGCAACGACTACGTCGAGGGCGGCGGGGGGAACGACACGATCTCCGGCGGCGACGGCGACGATCGGTACCTCATCGGCGGCCTCTTCGGCCAGGGCGGCGACGACACCATCCAAGGGGGCGATGGAGCGGATGACATCTATGGCGGGCCGGGGAAGGACGTCCTCCTCGGCGGGCCCGGCGACGATCAGATCGACGCCACCGGCTTCGGCGACAACAACGCGAAGGACCGGGTGAGCTGCGGGCCGGGCAACGACACGGTCTTCGCCACCGCCAAGGACAAGGTCGCCGCGGACTGCGAGGATGTGATCCCCGAGTAGGCGGAGGCAACCAGCTTTGGGAGGGAACGTGAAACAGGTGCTCGTAATCCTTGTTACGGCCGTTGCGGCGGCGGTCTCGGTGTGCGCGGTGGCTCTTGCCGCGAAGCCGCCGACGGAGGTCAGCGTCAGCCGGACGGCGGCCGCCAACGACCAGACGCTCGTCGAGGCGAAGTGCCCCCATGGGAAGCACCCTGTCAGCGGCGGCTATGAGCTCGAGTCGAACGAGGCGTTCGCCGCCAACAGCGCCGAGGGCATCGACCTGCGCCACAAGCGCTGGTCGCTGAACACCGTCTCGGCCGAGGGTCCCACCCGCGTGACCGCGCACGCCTACTGCTCGCCGCTGGGTGGCAAGGTCGAGTTCCGAAGCGACCAAATCGAGCTGAACCAGGGCGATTCGGCGACCCTCACCCCGACCTGCAAGCGCGCCGAGAGGGTGCTGTCCGGCGGGTACGCCTTCTCCTCCTCCGGACTGGCTATCGGGGAGATCAGCGAGTCGTTCCGGGCCGATCCGCGCTCGTGGTCGGTCAAGGGGACCGATTTCAGCGACAAGCAGGTGACGCTGCTCGCGTTCGCGAACTGCGTGCCAAAGGAGAAGGCCCCGAAGCTGAGGACGGAGCGAGCCCCGGTGCCGTTCAACGACGAGGGCCCGACGACCACGACCGCCACCTGTGGAGCCGGTCGCTACGCCCTCTCCGGGGGCTACAAGGTTTCGGACAACTTGCCCACGTTCTTCGTGGAAAGCCGGCGGGCAGGCACGCGCGGCTGGCGCATCACCGAGGGGGGCGGGGTCTCGGGCCGCGACGCCAACCTCACGGCGCTCGCCTACTGCGCCAAGGGCTAACCGGAGGCCTGGTCGCCGGCGGCGAGCAGTCCGTTCGCAAGCGCCCCGAACGCTTGGATCCCCCGCGTGAGGTCGGCCTCGGAGGTGTCCTCCTCCTCCGCGTGGCTGATCCCGGCGATCGAGGGGACGAACATCATCGCGGCCGGCAGGACGCGCGCCACCTCGGCGGCGTCGTGGAGGGCGCCGCTCGTCAGGCGCCGCTCCGTGCCGGTCGCCTCGCGGACCGCCGCCGCCGCCGCATCGACGTACGCCGGGTCGAAGGGCACCGGCTCGATGCTCCAGATGCGCTCGCTCGTGACCGCGCAGCCGCGGGTCACCGCCGCCTCGCGTGCGGCGCCCATCGCCGCGTCGAGCATCCCGGCGAGGGCGTCGGCGTCGGCATGGCGCAGGTCGACCAGAAGCTCGGCCTCGCCGGCGACGGCGGTCGGGATGCCCGGTCGCAGGGTCAGCGCTCCGGTCGTGGCCATTCCGCCGGAGTCACGCCCGATCGACTCGACGTGCAGCGCGGTCTCGGCGGCCGCAAGCCCGGCGTCGGCGCGGCGGTCCATCGGCGTCGTGCCCGCGTGTGAGGCCTGCCCGTTGAAGACGACGCGGTGGCGCTCGATTCCGACGCAGCCCTCGACCGCCGCGGCGCCAAGGCCTTCGGCCTCGAGGACCGGGCCCTGCTCGATGTGGAGCTCGAGGTAGCCGGCCAGGTCGCGGCGCGACGTGGAGGCGCCAAGCGCAGCCCCGAGGTCGACGTCGCTCGCGCGCAGGACCTCGGTGATGTCGTTGCCCTCCGCATCGCTGCGACTGCGGATGGAAGTGCTGAGCGTCCCGGCGAACGCGGAGCTGCCGAACAGGCTTACGCCGAAGCGGGCACCCTCCTCGTCGGCCCAGTCGACCAGGACGAGCGAGCGCGGCGGGCGGTACGGCGCGGCGGCCCAGGCGCGCAGGACGCCAACCCCGGCCATGACGCCCAGCGCGCCGTCGAGCCAGCCGCCGTCGGGGACCGAGTCGACGTGGGACCCGATCGCCAGCGGCGGCTCGGCTTCGCCGGCGAGAACCGTCCAGGCGTTGCCGGCCTCGTCGAGCTCATACGCGAGACCGAGCTCGTCCAGGAGCTCGGTCAGGAAGGCGCGGGCGGCGCGCCAGCCCTCGTCCCAGCACAGCCGCTGGGCGCCGTTCTCGTCCCCGGTGCGGCGCTGCAGCTCGCGCAGGTCGGCGATGACCCGCGCGGCGTCGATCGCGGGGCCGGGCATGCTCTCAGCCGACGCGCTCGCGGCGCAGGGCCTGGCCGAGGCAGTGCGCCCCGCCCCCGCCGGCGGTGAACATCGAGAGGTCGGGGTCGAACACCTCGATCCCGAGCGCCCGCAGCTGCTCGTTGAGGGGGCCGGCTGCCTTGGTGGAGATCGCGCGGTCGTCGCCGAGGGAGATCGCGTTGACGCCGAGGCTGAAGGCCTGCTCGACGGGCACGTCGAGGATCTCGAAGTCGCGGTCCCGCAGCCACCTCACGAGGCCGGTCGACGCCGCCTCGGTGCAGACCCCGGCGACCTTCGGGCCGAGGATCGAGACGAGGACGTCGATGTGCACGAACTGGCTCGGGATCGGCTCGATCCGGACCTCCCAGCCCTCCGCCTCCATCCATCCGGCGAGCTGGCGGGCGGCCGCGGCCTCCGTGCGCTCCTCGCCGTTGCCGATCAGGAGCGCTCCAGGCTCGACGATGAGGACGTCGCCGCCCTCGATGGCGCCCGCCGTGACCATCTTCCAGATCGGGATCCCGGCGTCCTGGTAGAAGCGGATGACCGGCGCGTACTCGCCGCGGCGCCAGCTCTGGTGGAGCTGCGTCACCACCGGGCCGCTCGGGAAGGTCACGCTCGAGTCGCGGGCGAAGACCTGGTAGGGCAGAGCCGGGTCGGGCTCGAGGAAGTGGCAGGTCACCCGTGCCGACTCGTAGGCGGAGACCAGCTCGCGGTGCTGGGCGTGAGCAGCCTCCTGGTCGAACCGCGCGCCGCTTTCGAGGGTGGCCTTCGAGATCGCGCTGGTGGGCAGCCAGCGGAAGTTGTCGGGCGGGCAGAGAAGGACGTCGTGGAGGCGCCCGGTCTCCGAGTCGACGCCCCAGTCCTCGGCGCTCACCCGGCCACCACCCTGATCGTCTGCAGCGTCCGGTCGACGGCACCGCGGACCTTGCCGCCGTGGTCGAGCGTCTCGCGCACGTAGTCGAGCGTCTCCGAGGTCAGCCGTTCTCCGGGGAGCACGTTCGGGATGCCGGGAGGGTAGGTCGCGAGCGACTCGGCGGCGATCCGCCCCTCGGCCTCGGCGAACGCAACGACATCCTGCGGTGCGAGGAACGCGTCGCGGGGCGCCATCGCGAGCGGTCCCCAGGGAGGCGGCGGGGCGAACTCGCGCCCGTGGCCGTGCTCGACGTCGCCGAGCGCAGAGACGGCGTGGGCGAGCGCCGCCACCAGGCGCTTGCCCTCGACCTTTGCCGGGCTTCCCATCCCGAAGAGGGCGACGATCACGTTCTCCGAGGCCAGCTCCAAGTTGACGTCGTCGAGCTCCAGCATGAGCGCGGCGATCCGCTGGCCGGTCGTGCCCGTGGCCCGGACGTCGACGGCCAGCCGCAGCGGATCCCAGCCGAACACCCCGGGCGCACCCTGGAGCCGCTCGTCGAGGACGTCGAGGCCGGGCAGCTTGCGGACCTCCTCGCGGATGTCGGCGAGTGAGCGCAGCGTCTCGTCCAGCAGCTCGGCGCCACGCGTGGCGGCCATCCGCCGGGTGGCGTCGAGCGACCCGGAGAGGAGCGCGCTTGGGCTGGTCGACTCCGTCAGGGTGACGGCGCGGTCGACGAACTCCTCCTCGAGCAGCCCGCCGTGGCCGAGGTGGAGGATCGACGACTGGGTGAGGCTGCCGACGATCTTGTGGGTCGAGGAGAGCACGAGGTCTGCGCCGCACTCGAGGGCGCTCGTCGGCAGGGCGTCTGAGAAGCGCATGTGGGCACCCCAGGCCTCATCGACGAAGAGCGGGATGCCGCGCTCGTGGGCGACGTCGGCAAGCCCCTCGACGTCGGCAACGGCTCCGAAGTAGGTGGGCGACACCGCGTGGGCTGCGACCGCCCCCGGGGACAGCTCGAGAGCTCGGGCGAGCGACTCCGGCGTGACGCAGTGCGCGATGCCGAGCTCGGGATCGACCTCCGGCGCCACGAACGTGGGCTCGAGGCCGGCAAGGACGAGGCCGTCGATCGTGCTCGAGTGGGCGTTGCGCTGGACCACCACGCGCTTGCCGGCGTGGCGGATCGCCATGCACGCCGCGTGGTTGCCCTGCGAGCCCCCGTTCCCCAGGAACCAGCTGCGCTTCGCCCCCCAGGCCTCAGCGGCCAGCGTCTGCGCGCGCTGGAACGGCGTCGGCTCCTCGCCGACGTCGATGCCCTCGATCAGCGCCGGGATGTCGAGGTCGAACGCACGTGGGCCAAACGCCGAGAGGAGCTCGCCGTCCGCACCGGGGCCGCCCTTGTGCCCCGGGACGTGGAAGCGGCCCGGCTCGCGCGCCGCGAAGTCGACCAGGGCGTCGAAGTAGGGAGCTTCCGACTGTTCGTCCGAGACCACGCCTCGACGCTAGCAACCTGCCGGTCGGCGGTCAGAGCGCGCGGCGAAGGGTGCGGCGCGGGCTCGGGTGCGCGTTGGCGATCGCGATCCAGCGAACGCGCCCGTGCCGGAGCCCGAAGAAGGCGCGGCGCCGGGTCCGGCGCCGGCTCTCGAAGACGTTGGTCCCCTTCACCCGGAACCGCGCCTGGAGCTTCAGCCCCCGCTTCGCGGTAGCCGCCGAGTCGCCGGGACCCACGCCGCGGATCGCCTGCCCCCGGCTGGAGGAGAGGATCAGCTTCGCGCGGTGGAGCTTGGGCGAGTAGGCGACCCTCAGGCTGGCCGCGCCGACGACGCACCAGCGGTCGACGCCGTGCCCCTTGCGGAGCGGCTTGCCGAGGTGCTTGCGGATGCGCTTGCGAGCCTCGGCGAGCCGGACGTGGCCAAGGCGGCGGCCGCGGACGGCCCCGCCCGGCGAGATGCACTTCGGATACGCGGGCTGCGAGGCATAGACCCGGCGCTGCTCCTGCCGGGTATCGACCTTGGCGGCGCAACGGGGCACCGAGCCTGTGTCCTGGGTGACGATTACGCCGCCACCTCCACCGGGATAGAAGTACGGCCTGTAGTCGGCGGGCACGAATGGAGTGATGTCGGCGGGCTGCCCGCCGATCCGGAAGTTGTGGATCGAGACGCCGCCGATGCCCTTCGCCTCGTCGAAGAAGTAGTCGCCGTCCCAGTGCCACGTCTCGGGCCCCTGGCCCTGGACGACCGACCCGGTCCAGTGGTCCTTCTGGAAGTAGAAGCACTTGTTCGCCGCCGCGCCGGTGCGCGTCGGCTCCTGGCTCAGGAAGTCGACGATGCCGAAGTCGGTGACGTTCTGGTTCGTCTTGTCGAACTCGACGCAGAACGGGTCGGCGTTCGGGTGCGGGTAGTTGGTGCCCGTCCCGACGTCCTGGTTGACGCAGTTGAAGGGGTTCTGGCCGTCCCACGGCCCGACGGGCTGGCCGACCTGGGCGGCGGCGGGAGTGACGGACAACGTCACGGCAGCGAGGAGGGCGCCCAAGAAGGCCTTGCGGATCACGATGGTGAGACGCTACCTCCGGCGGCACCTGCCCGCGCTGCTTCGCCGTGGCGGAACCGGCGCCGCCCCGGCTTCGCCGCTATAGCGTCTGGTCCAGCGATGGCGCCGGGGGAAACAGACCACGCGCTTGACGGCGCGATCCGCACCGACCTCGCGGCGGACCTCTCGCGGCGCGACTTCCTGGTCCGCGCGGGTGGCCTCGGCGCCGCGGCGGCGATCGCGACCGCGCTTCCGCTCGCCGCGCGGATGGCGGCGCCGGCCCGCTCCGAAGCGGCGGTCCTGCTGAACGACGCGACCCTCCAGGCCTTCTTCGACACGATGGTCCCCGGCAAGAAGGTTCCCGGCCTTCGGACGCAGCTCGGCAACGAGATCCACCCGAGGGCGATCCTCGGCGTCGATTCCGAGCACGGTGCCGTCTACACGGACGCGCTTCTTCTGGCGAACGACCCCAGGCTCGGGTTCGTCGCCCTCGAGGCTCCGTTCCTCGCCCAGCTCGAGTCCTACGCGGTGACCGAGGGCGGGGACTTCCTCGACCTCGACTGGGACGGGCGCGAGGCCGTCTGCATTCGCGGGTTTGAGTTCTCGAACCCGACCCGGCTGGTATGGGAGGCGGCCGCGGCCATCCCGTTCACGGCGTTCTGCGCCGCGGCCAACGTGAAGAACGCAACCGCCAAGACCGCGGCCGGCTACGCGGTGATGGGACACCCGGGGACCGCACCGCACGGGTACGACGACTTCTCCTACTCGCGTCCGCTGTCACGCGGGCGAACGAAGCACGGCTCGCTGCCATGACGCAGCGAGTCGACGTCTGCATCGTGGGGTCGGGCTTCGGCGGGTCGATCGCGGCCTGGCGACTGGCCGAGCTCTACCGCGCCGCGGGCGAGAAGCCCAGCGTCGTCGTGCTCGAGCGCGGGCTTGATCTCGGCCACACGGACTTCCGCCAGTCGATGGACGTCGAGCACCTCTCCAAGACGTACGAGCTGATCCAGGGGCAGGGCGCGCAGATCGTCGCGGCCAACCTCGTCGGCGGCGGCTCCAACCTGTACCTGGCGGCGTCACTGCGGGCGCCCACCGAGACCTTCGAGCGCACCGACGCCCGCAGCGACGACGGCCCGCGCCGCCGGATGTGGCCCAGGCGGATCAGTCGCGCATCGCTCAACCGCTACTACCGCCGGGCGGAGGAGGGGCTGCGGGTTGCGCCGACCACGTGGGACCGGGTGTCGAAGTCGGGCGGCGTCTGGGCCGCGATGTGCAACGAGGCGGGGTTCACCTGCGACCGGGTGCCGACGGCGATCAGCCCGGAGCGCTGCGTCAACGCCAAGTGGTGCTACACGGGGTGCATCTTCGGGGCCAAGAACTCGCTCATCACCAACTACCTGGCCTCGGCTCGCCGGGCCGGTGTGAAGGTGCGCCACCTTGTTCAGGTCAACCAGATCCGGCAGTCGAGCGCCCGGCCCTACCGGTTCGTCGTGCAGGGCGACAAGGTGGACCCGGCGACCAAGGGGTCGGCGGGCGCGTTCGAGGACATCGAGTGCAAGGTCGTGATCCTCGCCGCCGGGGCGCTCGGCACCCCGCCGATCCTCATGCGCTCTCAACCTCAGCTCCCGTCGCTCTCCGCGCAGGTGGGCAAGCACCTGGGTGTCAACGGCGACCACGTGGCGGCGGTCGAGATCAACCCGGGCAAGGTCCGCAGCGTGCTCGGCCTCCCCGGCTACGGCCAGTTCTACAAGGGCCGGCCGATCACCACGATGTCCTACGACTACTTCGTCGGCAAGCGCGGCCCCAGGCACGACGGCACGCGATTCACGCTCCAGGAGATCCTGCTCTCCCAGCTCACGAACTTCCTCTACGACGACGGGCGCAAGCCGCACGGCGCGCCGGACTGGTGGGGCCGCCAGAAGAAGCGCTCGATCTCGACGTGGAGCAATCACCTCGAGGTCCTCGCGATGGTCGAGGACACCAACGACGGGACTTTCTACGCCGCGCCTCCGGGCGGCGGCGGCCACGTGCAGCCGAACGGCGGGCCGATCGGCGTCGGCCTCTTCAACTACGACCTCTCGGAGCAGTCCGTCCGGATTCGCCAGGCGGCCAACGACGCCATCCGCAAGATCGCCGAGCGGCGCGGCGTCGGGAAGTTCCTCAAGCTCGCGGAGACGGAGGGCGTCTACGCCGCGCACCCGTTGGGCGGCTGCCGGATGGCCGACGAGCGTGCGTTCGGCGTCGTCGACGATCACTGCGAGGCCTTCGGCTACGAGGGGCTCTTCTGCATGGACTCGTCGGCCATCCCCACGAGCCTTGGCGTCAACCCCTCGCTCACGATCTCGGCTGTCTGCGAGCGCGCCGCCGAGAAGCTCGTGAGAAGGGGCCACGACTACGGGCTGCCGAAGGTGCCGAGGGGATTTCGCTTCGCGACGCCGGCCGAGATCGTGGGCCGGCGAGTCCACCCGTAGACGAGCCGAGCACCCCCCGCCGCCCCTGCTAAGTTTGCGCCGTCCTTGGACGACGACGACCACCCGCCTCGAAGTACCGGGCCAGATAGGGGACGCGGCCCGCGCCGGGAACGCCGGTGAACGTCCTGCTCCTGGTCCTGCTGCTGCTGCTCGTGGCGCTGAACGGGCTGTTCGTCGCTGCCGAGATCGGGCTCGTGCGCTCGCGCCGGTCGCGGCTTGAGGTGATGGCCGAGGAGGGCCAGCGCGGCGCGGCGCGGGCGGTCGGCCAACTCAATCAGCTGACCGAGTACATCGCCGCCTGCCAGGTGGGGGTCACCCTCTGCTCCATCGGCATCGGCTTCCTCGGCGAGCCGTCGCTCAAGGAGCTCCTGAAGCCGATCTTCGGCGGGCTCTCCGACACGGCGGCGACGTCGATCGCGCTGATCCTCGCGTTCCTCATCGTCACCTGCGTCCAGATCGCGTTTGGCGAGCTCGTGCCGAAGCTGGTCGCGATCGCTCGTACCGAGGATGTCGCGCGCCGCCTGTCCCGGCCGCTCGCCGTCTTCCAGGCCCTCTCGAGGCCGCTCAGCAAGGGGCTGACGTTGGTTGCGCTGCGCACCGTTCGGCTGGTCGGCGTGAAGCCGGAGGGCTTCGACGAGACCCACACCTCCGAGGACATCAAGATCATCATCTCCCAGTCCGCGGGCGCCTCGCTCGACCCGGGGGAGGCCGGGATGCTCGGCGGCGTCTTCCACCTGCACGAGCAGGAGGCGCGTGAGGTCATGACGCCGATCCCGGCGGTGGTCACCATCGACGCGTCAGGGACCGTCGAGGAGGCGCTGCGACGGTGCATCTCCTCCGGGCACACCCGCCTGATCGTGATCGAGGACGACAACCCCGACAAGGTGCGCGGGGTGGTCCACAACAACAGCCTCGCCAGGCTCTTCATGAACTCCGGGGCGAGCGCGCCGATCGAGCCGGCGATCCGGGAGGTCGCGATCTTCCCGGAGACGAAGCCCCTCGACGACCTGCTCGCGGAGCTCCAGCGCCAGCGGAGCTCGGTTGCCGTGGTGTCCGACGAGTACGGGCGGACGGTGGGGATCGTCACCGTCGAGGACATTCTCGAAGAGGTCGTCGGCGAGATCGAGGACGAGACCGACCCGCGCGCCAGCGAGGTGCGCCGGCTGACGGACGGCGACTACTACGTTCGCGGCCACGTGCCGCTCGGTGACCTCGAGGACGCCGGGATCAAGCTTCCGATCGACTCCGACGCGTACAACTCGATCGGCGGCTACGTCTTCTCCGAGCTGGGTCGCCTGCCGAAGCGCGGCGACAGGATCGCCGCTGACGGCTACGAGATCAGGGTCGAGTCGGTGCGCGACAACCGGATCGTCGCCGTCCGCATCCACGCCCGCGCGACGACCGACTTCCCGGCCGTCTCCCAGCGGGCGCCAGGGCACCCGGATACCCGGTAATTAGGACATTCCGCGCACCGGATTTCCGTCCGTGCCGCTTCTTAGCGTGCAGCCACCCACGAAAGGGGGCAGCCATGTGGGTCGTGAGGCTCACCGACAAGCAGCTGGAGGTCTTGAGGGCGATGCTCCGCACGGAGGAGCATCTCGGGCCGGCCCTCCTGGGTTCGCTCGAGGCGATGGAGCTCGCTCGCTGGGATGACCTGCCGGACGCCTCGCTCCCCTGGAACGAGGTGGAGGAGGCCGCACGCCGCCAGGGGATCTCGGAGGCCGACATCATTTGGGACCGAGCAGGGCGCGCGGAGCGCAAGGCGGCCTAGATAGCTCAGGGCATCGATGCGTTGACGCGCTGGCTCGGGCTCCGCTGGGAGGAGCCCGGCCGGCTCCGCCTGGCGATCACGCCCGACCACATCAACCCGGCGGGGCTCCTCTCCGGAGCCATCACGTACACCATGGTCGACTACGCGATGGGCTCGGCGCTCTGGCAGGAGCGCAGCGGCGATGAGGCGATCGCGACGATCAACATCTCGATCAACTACGTCCAGACGGCTCGCGAGGGCGAGGTCGTATGCACCGCCCGCGTCGACCGTCGCAACGACCGGATCGCCGTTCTGCGCTCGGAGGTCGAGCACGACGACGGGCGCGTGATCGCGACGGCCGTGGGCAGTTACGCGATCTTCGACCGGTCCCGGCTTGGCGGCCGCGACCGCGCCGGAGCGAACGGCTAGTACTCGAAGAAGCCCTGGCCGGACTTGCGGCCGAGCTTGCCCTCGCCGACCATCGCGACGAGCCGCCCCGGCGGCTTGTGCGAGGCGTCCTCGGAGTCGGCGTAGAGGGCGTCGCCGATCGCCTCGGCCACGTCGAGGCCGACGAAGTCGAGGAGCCGGAGCGGCCCCATCGGATGGCTGGCGCCAAGCGTCATGCACGAGTCGATCTCGGCGGGGCGCATCCCGGTTCGCTCCAGCAGGCGAACGGCGTCGAAGAGGAACGGGAAGAGGAGGCGGTTGACGACGAAACCCGCCTCGTCGGGGACCATCACGGGCGTCTTTCCGAGCGCCTCGCACCAGGCAATCGCGCGGGCCGAGGCGCCCGAGCGCAGCGCGTCCGGGAAGCAGAGCTCGACGAGCTCCATCTTCGGCACGGGGTTGAAGACGTGGAGCCCGAACATCCGGTCGGCGGCTCCGCTGCGCTCCGCAAGCGTCGCGATCGAGAGCGAGGAGGTCGTGCTCGCCAGGTCGGCGTCCGGGCAGGCCGCGGCGAGCTCGGCGAGGAGCGCCCCCTTGTCGTCGAGCTGCTCCGCGATGGCCTCCACGACGAGGTCGCACGACGCGAGCTTGTCAACGTCCGTGGTCACCTTGATCTGGTCCGGCTGCCCGCCGTCGAGCTTCGCCGCCATCGCCTGCGCGTTCTCCTCGGCACGCCAGGCGGAGGCGTCGCTGCGCGCGAGGAGGTGGACCGGGCCCAGGATGCTGGCCGTCGCCGCGACGCCGCAGCCGACCGTGCCGCTGCCGGCGACTCCTGGGCGCTTGTATCCGGTCTCTCCTCCCATCGTGAAGGGGGGTCCTTACTATCAGAGGAGGACATGGAGGGCCCCCACCCACATCTGCCCCATGGCGCCGGACGCGGCGTGCTGGCCGGCGGCGCTCGCCGGGTGGCGGCAACCGGCATCTTCGGCCTGATGCTCGTCTCGGCGTTCTCGCTGTGGACCGTGATCCCGTTCGGCTGGATCTGGGTGGGCTCGAAGGTGTCCAAGAGCCAGGCCCCCTCGAGCGGGCCCTATGCCGTCGTCTTCTTCGGGATCGTGATCTCGATCATCATCGTCGTCCTCGTCCTCAGCTGGCTGAACCATCTCTACGAGCGGCTGATCGGGAGCACGGAGATCGAGGTCGACCGGGTTCGCCTCTGGAGGAGCCTCAGCGACGAGCGCCCCACAGTCCGCCGCTGGACGCTGTTGGAGGCCGTGATCCTGTCCTCGGTGATCTGCGCGATGCTCGCGATGAGCGTCTGGTTCCTCTTCATCGCCGGCTCGCCCCTGCCGAACCAGTAGCGCGCGACCTGGCGCTTTCTCCCCGCTATCCGGGGACAACGCACCACGCCGAAAAGCAAATGTGCCCGGTTGCCTACCGAGACGCGTGCGTGAGGGACCGAGCGGCGCACTCCGGTGACATTCCTCGGAAGCCCTGGCGCTTGGTCCCCGCTATGCGGGGAGAAGGTGCCAACGCCGGTTGTAACGGTTGATTGACTCGTCAGTCAGTAGTCTTAGACCAAGACTTTGGTGACGCTCTAGGAGGCACTCGAATGGCGAGCAACGGAAATGGCAAGTTCGGTGGGCGCGAGGTCGTGATCGTCGAGGCGGTCCGCACTCCGATCGGCCGCGGCCACGAGGAGAAGGGCTACTACAAGGACGTCCACCCGTCGAACCTCCTCGCCAGGACCTACTCCGAGCTCATCGACCGCGCCGGCATCGACGCCTCCGAGGTGGAGGACATCGTCACGGGCTGTGTGCAGCAGTTCGGCGAGCAGGGGATGAACATCGGTCGCAACGCCTGGCTCGAGGCCGGGCTGCCGATCGAGACCCCCGCGACCACCATCGACCGCCAGTGCGGCTCCGCCCAGCAGGCCGTCAACTTCGCCGCCGCCCTGGTCGCCTCCGGCGTCCACGACGTGGCCATCGGCTCCGGTGTCGAGCACATGGGCCACATCTCCTTCGCCGACGGCATGGCCGTCCAGCAGGAGCACGGCTTCGGCTTCTCGAAGGAGCTGATGGAGCAGTACAACCTCGTCCCGCAGGGGATCTCCGCCGAGATGATCGCCGACAAGTGGGAGATCCCCCGCTCCGAGCTCGACGAGATCGGCCTGCGCTCCCACCGGCTCGCCGCGAAGGCGACCGAGGAGGGCCGCTTCGAGCGCGAGATCGTCCCCTTCCAGGTCAACGGCGACACCTACGTCACCGACCAGGGCCCGCGCCCGGACACCAGCCTCGAGAAGCTGGCGAGCCTGAAGCCGGCCTTCAAGGAGGACGGCAAGATCACGGCCGGCAACTCCTCGCAGATCTCCGACGGCGCCGCCGCGGTGCTGCTGATGACCCGCGAGAAGGCCGAGGCCCTTGGCCTCACGCCGCGGGCCCGGATCGTCGACCAGACGGCCGTGGGTGTCGACCCGGTGATCATGCTCACCGGCCCGATCCCGGCGACGAAGAAGCTCCTCGAGCGGAACTCGATGACGGTTGACGACATCGACCTCTTCGAGGTCAACGAGGCCTTCGCCTCGGTCCTCGCCGCCTGGCGCCGCGAGCTCGAGCCCGACATGGACAAGGTCAACGTCAACGGCGGCGCGATCGCTCTCGGTCACCCGCTGGGCTCCACCGGCGCCCGCCTGATCACGACGCTCCTCCACGAGCTCGAGCGCTCCGACAAGTCGGTCGGGCTCGTGACGATGTGCTGCGGCGGCGGCCTCGGCACCGGCACCATTATTGAGCGGGTCTAACCCGTAATCGACCGCGGTCCTCGCGGGTCGCCGGAGTGCTGGGCGAGTGATTCGAGGCGGGCGATCTGCCGTTCGCCCTCGACGCGCACCGGGTCGCCCTCCGGCAACCCGGCGATCAGCCGGCGGACCCGATTGCGGATCTGCAGCGCGAAGTGCGGCGTCGACGGACCGGCGAGCGCGCGGATGTCGTCGACGGTGACGCCGCGCTCGCCGCTGACCCGGTCTGATCGCTCGCTCTCGCTCATTGGCTATTGCTGCTTCGGCGTTTTCGAGCTCTTCTGCTCGCTCTCCGCGCCGGTGGGCCCGCCGACGGCGGGACCGTGGCCGGACCTTACCTTGGCGACCTCGGCGAGATCGTCGACCTGCGCCTGGAAGGGCACCGAGATCGCACTCGCGTCGCCCATCAGCCACACGTGGTTGTAGACGGCCCGGGTCGGGTCGACGGTGTAGCCGGGCTTCAGGTCGAGGAGGAAGCTCGCGAGCGCCGGGGGCGGGGCGGCAGCGGTATCGGTCACGAGCAGCGGCCCCCAGGTGCCGCTCGCCGACAGCGGCGCCGCCGCGGCGGCGTCGAGCGGGCGCGAGGTGTTGGCGATGACGAACCCGTGCCCGGGGTCGTTGATGTTCCAGCCGAAGGCGCCGTCGCTGAACCGGGCGAACGCAACTGCGCTCGAAACCGGGTCCGGCGCCGAGATGCGCTTTGTCTGCGGGGCGATCTTCTTGATCGCCTTGAGCGTGGCGTCGTTGACGACGGACGGCGGCGCGAGGAGGTAGGTGGGCGTGCCCGCGTAGCGGCGGAGGCCCGCGAGCGTGGCCGTCGGGACGCTGGACTTGTCGACGAAGAGCACCGGGTCGCCGGACCGCGCGGCCCAGGACGCGGCCGGCATCGCATACGCCGGCTCCTTCTCGCTGACCAAAACGACGTGGTCCGGTGGCGCGTTGACGAGCTTTTGCCGCAGGGCCGCGATGCCAACCGCGAGCCGCGCCGGGTCGGGTGCGCTGACGCTTGCGCTGGTGGCGCCGGCCGGGCCCTTCGCCCCGTCGATGATGAAGAGCTGCTTGTGGTCCGTCGCGGCGGAGCCGGTTGGCGCGAGCGCGCTCAGCGCGTCGGCGGTGAGCGGGGGGACCTCGTCGCGGCTGGAGATGAGGATCGGGGCACCGACCGGCGCCGCGACAAGCGCGGCCGCAGCCACTCCCGACTGCCAGCTGTCGTCGGGAATCAGCGTGACGGCCGAGGTCTTGCCGCTGGACGGGTGCACGGCGAGGGCGACGCCCGCCGCGTCCGAGGCCGGGTCCGCGCCCCCGACCCGCGTGGTGTTGTTCGTGGCGAACTCCGGGAACCCGACGTCCGCCGCGGCCGGCGTGGACTGCTGGGAGCCCTGGTGATGGACGACGACGATCGGCGCCGGCGGCACGACCCCGGTGCCGTTGTCCTGGTCGAAGAGCGCCTTGCCGGCGAAGTAGCCGCCAACGGCAATGGCCGCCACACCCACAACGGCTCCCGCGACGATCTCCGCACGGCGCCTGCCGGACCACCCGCCCGGCGGGGTCTCGCCGGATGCGGGCGGCTCGGCCTTCGCATCCACGTTCGCAGGCTTCTTGGGCAGCGCCGGCCGGACCGGCGGGCCGGCGGCCGGGCGCGCCGCTTCGAGCTTCTGCGTTGGCGCCTCCGTCGGGGTGGGCACCTCGGCCTGAGTCGGCGCCTCGGTCACCGGCGCGCCCTTCGCGGGCTCGGGCTCGGCGGACGGTGTCGAGCGCGCTTCGCCGCCGCTCGAGGGCAGTGTCGGGCGACCGAGGGGCTTGGGGCGCTTCGACAGCCGGCCGCGGAGACCGGAGAGCCTGGGGCGGGAGGGAAGGCGCGGGCGGCGTGCCACGCGCGAACCGTAGCCGCACGGCATGACGAGCGGCTGCGGTGCCGCCAATGGTGGCACGCGCGTCCCTCCGGACCCCTAGACTCCCGGTTGACTGACCAGTCAATCGACCGCGGGCGAGCCGGGGAGGACACATTGCACTTCGCACTCAACGACGACCAGCTCGAGTACAAGGCACTCTGCCGGCGCTTCTCGTCCGAGGTGATCCGCCCCGTCGCGCGCAAGCACGACGCGGAGGAGTCCACGCCTTACGAGGTCATCAAGGCCGCCCGCGAATGGGGCCTGCACGGCATCGACTCCATCCAGCGCTTCGGGACCGACCCGGAGGGGCAGCTCGGCGTCATCTACGCCGAGGAGCTCCACTGGGGCTGCGCCGGCATCGCCCTCGCCATCTCCGGCTCGAGCCTCGCCGCCGCCGGCATCGCCTCGTCCGGCACCCCCGAGCAGATCGCCAAGTGGGTCCCCGAGTGCATGGGGCTCGGCGACGAGATCAAGCTCGGCGCCTACGCCGTCACCGAGCCGCAGGCGGGCTCCGACGTCAAGAGCCTGCGCTCCACGGCCAAGCTCGACGGCGAGGAGTGGGTCCTGAACGGCACCAAGGTCTTCATCACCAACGGCGGCATCGCCGACGTCCACGTGGTCGTTGCCACCGTCGACCCGGAGCTCGGCCACCGCGGCCAGGCCTCCTTCGTCGTCGGGCCGAACACGCCCGGGCTGAAGCAGGGCAAGAAGGAGTCCAAGCTCGGCATCAGGGCGTCACACACCGCCGAGGTCATCCTCGAGGACTGCCGCATCCCCGCCGACAACCTCCTGGGCGGGATGGAGAAGCTGGAGCGCAAGCTCGCGCGCGCCCGTTCCGGCGAATCGTCCGGTCGTGCCTCCGGGGCGCTCGCCACCTTCGAGCTCACCCGCCCGGTCGTCGGCGCGTCGGCCCTCGGCATCGCCCAGGCCTCCTACGAGTGGACCGTGGAGTACCTGCTCAGCGAGAACGTGATCGCCGATCCGCTCGAGCTCCTGCTCGACGAGAGCTCCAGCGCCGGCAAGCCGCCGCTCGAGCGCCAGGGCGTTCAGCAGCGCCTCGCCGACGTCGCGACCGAGATCGACGGGGCGCGGCTCCTCGTGCAGCGCGCGGCCTGGATGGGCCGCAACGGCGTCCCGCTGACGCGCGGTCAGGGCTCGATGTCGAAGCTGAAGGGCGGCGACGTCGCGATGTGGGCCACGCGCACCTGCATGGACCTCGTCGGCCCCTTCGCGCAGAGCGCCGACTGCCCGCTCGAGAAGTGGTTCCGCGACGCCAAGATCTACCAGCTGTTCGAGGGCACGGCCGAGATCCAGCGCCAGGTCGTCTCCCGGATGCAGGTCGCCGAGATGCAGCGCGAGCTGGCCGAGCGCCTGGACGCAGCAAACGTCGCCTCGCAGAGCGGCAACGGCACGGCGACGAACGGCGGAGACCCCGCCGTCGCCGTCGGGACGCCGGTCGGCGCGGCAAGCTGACCGCATAGACGCGCACTCGCATCTCGACGCAAGCCGCCGGGAGAACCGGCGGCGCATGGTCCAGGCCCTCTGGGTCAACATCGCGCTGACCGCGATCGAGGTAGCCGGCGGCATCGTCACCGGGTCGCTGGCGCTGCTCGCCGACGCAGGCCATGTGCTCTCGGACGTCGGCGCGATCGGCCTCGCGCTCGCGGCCGGGATGCTCGCGACACGCTCCGGCTCCTCACGGCGGACGTTCGGCTACCGGCGCAGCGAGGTTCTCGCCGCGCTGCTCAACGGGGTCGTGCTCCTCGCGATCGCCGTCGCCGTCGCCGTCGCCGCTGTGATCCGCCTCTCCGACCCGCCCGACGTCAAGGGCGGCGGAGTCCTCGTGCTCGGGGTCGTCGCGCTCGCGGGCAACGCGCTGGCCACCTGGCTGCTCGCCATGGGCGACCGCGAGGACCTGAACCTCGAAGCCGTCCTGCGGCACTCCGCCGCGGATGCCCTCGGCGCGCTCGCGGTTGTCGTCTCCGGGGCCGTCATCCTCGCCGGCGGTCCTCACGCCGTCGACCCCATCGCGGGCATCGTGATCGCGATCATGATCGCCGCCTCCTCCGTGAGGTTGATCCGCGACCCGGTCAACGTCCTCATGGAGGCCGCGCCGCCGGGCGTCGACGTGGAGGGGCTCGGCAACGCGATCTGCGGCGTCGCCGGCGTGACGCAGGTGCACGAGCTCCACGTCTGGACGGTCACGCCGGGCTTCGAGACGCTCGCCGCGCACGTCGTGGTCGCTCGCGGCGAGGATCGGGATCGTGCCCGGCAGCTGGTCGAGTACGAGCTGCGCGAGCGGTTCGGCATCGATCACACGACGCTGCAGATGGAGGAGGAGGCCGACCCCGGCCCGCTTCGCATCGACGTGGATCCGGGCTGATCCGTGCCTGACACCGCCCTGCAAAGCCCGTTGCAGCGGCCGTAACAAATGTTAAGGAATGCTCGTAATTGGGCTTCCGCTGGTACTCTGGCGCGCCTCACCTCTGCCCATGGCCGAGTCGAACATCCGCGCCCACATCCGCCTTCCCGCCCTACTCGCCGCGCTCGCGCTGGCTGTCGCTGCGCTTGTCCTCGGGCTGCGCGCCGCCGCGCCGGCGCATGCCCAGGACCTGCAGTCGCAGCTCGACCAGAAGAAGTCACAGCTCGACCAGAAGCGCCAGCGAGAGGGCGTCCTCTCGACGACGATCAAACGGATGAACGAGCGGATCTCCGAGCTCCAGGGCCAGGTGGCGACCCTCGAGAACCGGGTCGCGATCGTGAACGCCGAGCTTGCCCGCAAGGAGGCCGAGCTCAAGAACGACCAGCAGCAGCTGGTGATCCAGCGGGCGCGGCTGAAGCGCGACCTGAAGATCCTCTCGGCGCGGCTCGTGGCCATCTACAAGTCCGACACGCCGGACGTGATCTCGGTGATCCTGAACGCGCACGGCTTCGATGACCTGCTGACGCGCTACGACTACCTGCGCCGGATCGAGCAGAACGACACGGACGTCGCGACGCGGGTCCGCGACCTCCGCGACCAGACACGGGCCACCGTCACGCGCGTCAAGGGGGAACGCGACACGATCGCGTCGCGGAAGGCGGAGCTCGAGCGGACCCAGGTCGAGCTCCAGAGCCGCCAGTCGGCCCTGTCGAGCGCTCGCGCCGACCAGCAGCAGGCGCTCAGCCAGGTGAAGTCGAGCGCGTCCGACCTGGAGGGCGACGTCTCCAAGCTGCAGGACCAGATCGCCGCGCAGGTCGCGGCAGCCCAGCAGGCCGCCGCTTCGTCGAGCTCACCCTCGGCGCCGGTCCTGCCGGCCGCGCCGGTTGGCGCGCAGAGCGCGCAGGGCTTCATCTGGCCGGTGAACGGACCGGTGGTCTCGCCCTTCGGGCCGCGGACGATCAACGGCGGCTACGAGTTCCACCCCGGGATCGACATCGCCGTGCCAACCGGCACGCCGATCCGTGCGGCCGCCGACGGCACCGTGATCCTCGAGCAGTCGGAGGCCGAGAGCGGCGGGTACGGGAACTACACCTGCATCGACCACGGCGGCGGCATCTCCACCTGCTACGCGCATCAGGAGAGCTTCGCCGTGTCGATGGGCGAGCACGTCCAGCAGGGTCAGGTCATCGGCTACAGCGATTGCACCGGCTACTGCTTCGGTCCGCACGTCCATTTCGAGGTGCGGATCAACGGCCAGGTGACGGACCCGATCCCTTATTTGCCGTAGACGTCTGGGGTAATCACCCGGCCTGCGGCTGAGCGGGCCTTCCAACCTGCGCCGGCCGCGGAATGGTTGCGATTAGAATGGCGCGGCCGCGGGAACCCAGCCGGTAGCGGCACGAAGGCGCCGAAGGATCGGAGGCCTTCGATTGGGGGCTCCGCGTCTGTGGACGCTTGTCTTTCTTGGGGACGATGGAACCGATGACCGCCACCACAGCTTCGAGGACCAACCTTCGCGCTTGGGCTGCCGGGACCGGCGCGACCAGCGCCCTGGTTGGCGCCGCCTGCATCGTGTTCCTCTCCGCCGCCGCCTTCGTGAGCTTCAACGGTCTCGTCGTCGGCGGGACCAGCAACCCCTCCACCGAGAGCGTCACCCTCTCTGGGACGACGGCGCCGGCCGCTGCGGCGAAGGCCGCGGCCCCGGCGACCGGGGCTGTCGCGCGGTCCCCGCACGGAGCTGCCTCAGGCGCTGCCGGCGGCGCTCAGGGGCGCGCTGGGCGCGGCAGCGACCCGGGTGGCACCGGCTCCGACCCGGCGGGCCCGAAGACCGACTCCACCGTCCCGCCCGGCACTGTCGCCCCGCCATCCGGCGGCACCGTCACCGCGCCGACCGGCTCCACGGATCCCTCGGGCGGCAGCTCCGGGCCGGTCACCTCCGCGACCAACAGCGTTGAGGGCGCGACCGGGACAAGCAGCCTCAGCGGCACCACCGATCCGATCACGAGCACGGTCGACGGCACCGTCGGCCATGTGACCGGCACCGTCCACGGCGTGGTCCAGAGCCCGCCGGTCAACGCGGCCGGTGGCAACGTCGGCCACACGGTCACCACCATCACCGGTCCAATCCTCGGCGGCGGCTGAGTCCGTACGTCCGGCCCGCGGCCGCCCTTCAGGGCTGCGTCTGGGTGAGCGCGCGCTCCAGCCAGCGCAGAGCGACCTCCTGCAGCTCCGGGTCATGCTGCACCGAGCGGTGATGGCCACCGGGCACGATCACGAGCTTTCGCGGCTCGGCGGCTCGGCGGTAGAGCTCCTCGCTCCACTCCGACGGCACCTGCTCGTCGCCCCGAGCGTGCAGCAGGACGAGTGGCTTCGGCCCCATCAACTCGACCGCGTCGCGCAGATCGAGCTCGGCGAACCACGCGTCGAGGGCTTCGACGGCCTCCGGGCCGGCGCGGAAGTCGAAGCGCTCGCCGCGAAGCCCTCGCCGCAACCCGTCCTCGCCGGCGGGGCAGACCGCGATCGCGCCGGCGACGAGCTCCGAGGTCGCGGCTGCGTGGATCGCCATGAACCCGCCCATGCTCGACCCTCGTGCGCAGACCGGCCCCTCGACACCGTCGAGGCCTGCGGCGAACCGGGCCATCACGGTCACGTCGGCGAGGGCCGCCGGCGACATCTCGTCCCGGGCCGCGCCATGCCCGCGCTGGTCGTAGGCCAGCGCCAGCCAGCCGCGCGCCGCGCACGTCCGGGCGAAGTCCGCGTGGTTCTCCTTCTGCGAGCCGGCCCCGTGCAGCACGAGCATCGCCGGCCAGGGTGGCGGCGACTTGGGACGCCAGACGAGGTACGGCCGTCCGGACTCCGTTCCGGCGTCGGTGACGCCGATCGGCACATGTATCCCCTCCGGCACGGGCATCAAGGGCACGGTATTCCCTGCAGGCGGGCGGCTCGTCGATCACAATCCGCCATCCGATGAGCACCACCGCGCAAAGCGCCAAGCTGCCGGCGCTGGTCTATCCGGCCGGCGCGCGCGTCAACAAGCGAGGACATCTCGAGGTTGGCGGCTGCGACCTGGTCGATCTCGCCAGGGAGTTCGGCACGCCGGCGTACGTCTATGCCGAGGACGAGATCCGCTCGCGGGCGCGCGCGTACACCGAAGCCTTCGGGTCGCGCACGGAGGACTTCGAGGTCATCTACGCGAGCAAGGCGGCTCCGATCACCGCGATCTGCGCCGTCCTGCGCGAGGCAGGGCTCTCCATCGACGTCGCCTCGCGCGGCGAGCTCCACGTCGCGCTGCGGGCTGGCTTTTCCGGCGAGCAGATCTACCTCCACGGCAACAACAAGACCGAGGCGGACCTGGCCGCGGCGATCGCCGCGGGAGTCGGCCACGTGATCCTGGACTCGTTTGCGGAGATCGAACGGCTCGACGCCCTGCTCGAGCGCGCCCAGGAGGTCCTGATCCGCGTGACTCCCGGGATCCTGCCCTCGACCCACTCCTATGTGCAGACCGGGCAGCTCGACTCGAAGTTCGGCTTCGGCCTGGAGGACGGGCTCGCGCGCCGCGCCGTCGAGGCCGTCCGCGCGTCGGCCAACCTCGAGCTGGTCGGCCTGCACGCGCACATCGGGTCGCAGATCTTCGAGCTCGAGCCATACGTCCGGGCGATCGAGGCCCTCGGCGAGCTCGCCGACGATGACTGCCGGCTCCTCAACGTCGGGGGCGGCCTCGGCATCGCCTACACGTCCGACGACGCGCCGCCCTCGATCGACGCCTACGCGGAGGTCAAGGCGAAGGGCGTGCGCGAGGTCTTCGACCGCCTGCCGCGGCTCCTCGTCGAGCCGGGCCGCTCGCTCGTCGGCAACGCCGGCCTCACGCTCTACGAGGTCGGGACCGTGAAGGAGATCCCGGGCGTCCGCACGTACGTCGCCGTCGACGGCGGCATGTCGGACAACCTGCGGCCCATGCTCTACGGCTCGCGCTACGAGCCCATCCTCGCCAACCGCGCCGGGGAGGCAGCCGACGCACAGGTGACGATTGCGGGCATGCACTGCGAATCGGGTGACGTGCTCGTGCAGGAGGCGCAGCTGCCGGCGCCGGCCGCCGGCGACGTCCTCGTGACTCCCGCCACCGGCGCCTACGGCTACGCGCTTGCGAACAACTACAACGGCGTCACCCGCCCGCCCGTGGTCTTCGTGAAGGACGGCGACGCGCGGCTCGTCGTGCGCCGCGAGACCGAGGCCGACCTCACCGCGCGGGATGTCTGAGCCGGCGCGCATCGGGCTCCTCGGCAGAGGAACCGTTGGCGGCGCGTTTGCCGCTCTCCTCGCCGAGCGCGCGGAGGCCGTGGAGTCGGCGTCCGGGCGCCGCCCGGAGCTGGCCGGGGTGCTGCGGCGGGGCGAGGGGAGCTTCGAGAAGATCCTCGAGGGCTCCGACATCGTCGTCGAGCTGATGGGCGGGACCGATCCGGCGCGCGACCACGTGCTGCGCGCCCTCCAGGCCGGCCGCCACGTCGTCACCGCCAACAAGCAGCTCGTCGCGCAGCACGGCGACGAGCTCTTCGAGGCGGCTCGCCAGGCCGGTGTGCAGCTGCGCTTCGAGGCGGCGGTCGCCGGCGTGGTGCCGGTGATCAGGGTGATCCAGGAGAGCCTGGGCGCCACCGAGATCTCGAAGGTCTTCGGGATCGTCAACGGGACGACGAACTTCATCCTCACCGAGATGGCGGCGACGGGCGCCGACTACGCGGACGTCCTCGCGCGAGCCCAGGAGCTTGGGTACGCGGAGGCGGACCCCACGGACGACGTCGGCGGCGCTGACGCCGCAGCCAAGATGGCCATCCTCGCGCGGCTCGCCTTCCACTCGCCGGTCGGCCTCGATGACGTGACGTATGAGGGCATCACGGACATCAGGCCGGAGGACCTGGCCTACGCCCGGGAGCTTCGCCTGTCGCTCAAGCTGCTGGGCGTGGCCGAGCGGGTCGCCGACGGCATCAGCGTTCGCGTCTTTCCCTGCTTCCTCTACAGCGGCCACCCGCTCGCACCGGTCTCCGGCCCGTTCAACGCCGTCATGGTCGAGGCGCCGGCGATCACCGAGATCACGATGTCGGGGCCCGGCGCCGGGGGCGTCGAGACCGCAAGCGCCGTGCTCGGCGACGTCGTCTCGATCCTCTCCGGCGACGCGCCGGTCCACGAGGTCCGCGAGACCCTGCCGATCGTCCGCGACATCAGCTCCTCCTTCTACCTCCACCTGGAGGTCGCCGACGAGCCCGGCGTGCTGGCGCGCATCGCGGACGTCCTCGGCCAGAACGAGGTGTCCGTCCGCAGCGTGGTCCAGAGCGGCCACGGCGAGGACGCCCGGCTTGTCATGGTCATGCACGAGTGCCGCGAGGCGAACTTCGCCACCGCCCTGGAGGCGATCGGAAAGCTCGACTTCATGCGCTCCGCGCCGCGCGCCATCCGCGTGATCGAAGAGGAGTTCGGTTGAGTCCAGACGCCGCGGTGATCCGTCGCGCCCGGCCGGAGGACGCCGGAGCGATCGAGGCGCTGGTGCAGGCGGCGTACCGGGTCTACGTGGACGAGCTGGACCTGCGCCCTGCTCCGATGAAGGCCGACCAGGCGGCCGAGATCGAGGCGAAGGAGGTCTGGGTGGCGGAGCTCGAGGGAGAGATCGTGGGGGTCTTGGTGGTCCGCGCCGAGGCCGACCACATGTTCGTGGACAACGTGGCGGTCGCCCCCGGCGCGCAGGGAAGCGGCCACGGCGGGGCGCTCCTCGAGCGGGCGGAGCAGGTCGCCGCCGAGCGCGGCGTCCGCGAGCTCCGCCTGCTCACCAACGTGCGCATGGCGGCGAACAGGGAGCTGTACGCGCACCTCGGCTGGGAGGAGACGGAGGTCCGCCACGAGCACGGGTATCACCGGGTGTACCTCCGCAAGCCGGTGCCGGGACAGCCGGGGTAGGGTCCGGCACCGTGCCCCAACCGCTGATCGAGCGCTACCGCGACCGCCTGCCGATCGAGCCCGGCGACCCGGTCGTGACGCTCAACGAGGGCTCGACGCCGCTGGTCGAGGCTCCCGTGGTCTCCGAGCGCGTTGGCGCTCGCGTCCTCCTGAAGCTCGAGGGCGCCAACCCGACCGGCTCGTTCAAGGACCGGGGAATGACCGTCGCCGTCTCGCGCGCGAAGGGCACGGGCGCGGCCGCCGTGATCTGCGCGTCCACCGGCAACACGGCGGCAAGCGCCGCGGCCTACGCGGCGCGCGCGGGGATGACCGGCGCCGTGATCGTCCCCGAGGGGAAGATCGCGATCGGCAAGCTCGCGCAGGCGCTGATGCACGGCGCCCGCGTGATCGCGCTTCAGGGCAACTTCGACCAGGCGCTGCAGCTGGTTCGCGAGGTCGCGCAGCGCCACCCGGTCGAGCTCGTCAACTCCGTCAACCCTTACCGGATCGCCGGTCAGCGCACGGCGGCGTTCGAGGTGATCGAGGAGCTCGGCGCGCCGCCGGACGCGCTGGCCATACCCGTCGGCAACGCCGGCAACATCACCGCCTGGTGGAGCGGCTTCGGGGCAAGCGACGCGAGCCCGGTGCTCTACGGCTTTCAGGCCGCGGGTGCCGCGCCCCTGGTCGAGGGTCACCCGATCGAGCGCCCGGAGACGGTTGCGTCCGCGATCCGGATCGGCAACCCGGCGCGCTGGGAGGAGGCGATGACGGCGATCACGGAGTCGCGCGGCAGGATCGCGGCGGTGACCGACGAGCAGATCCTCGACGCGTACCGCTTCCTCGCCTCGCGTGAGGGCGTCTTCTGCGAGCCGGCCTCGGCCGCCTCCGTCGCGGGACTGATCGCCCACGGCCTGCCGACGGTGGAGGGCGTGCCGACGCCGGAGACGGTCGTCTGCGTCCTGACCGGCCATGGCCTCAAGGACCCGGACACGGCCCTCGGCAAGGCTCCGGCCGTCATCCGCTGCGAGAACGACCTCGCCGAGGTCGAGCGCGCGGTCTTCGACTAGGAGGCGCCGAGTGGACTTTCGCCAACGGAGGTGTCGTTTTGTCCACTCGGCGAGGTGGGGTCCGGATTGGGGCGATGCGCGCGCCATCGGTATGGCGGGTGCGGCGAGCATCGAGACGTGCTCGCTCAGGCTCTCTCGCTGCTCGCGCCGCCGCTGTGCGGCGTCTGTCGCGAGTCCTGCGCGGCGGCTGAGCCCGTGTGCCGTCGCTGCAGCAGGGCGATCGAGCTCAACGAGCCGCTCGCGGTGCACGTCGCCGGTGTCGACGAGGTCCGCGCGGCGTGCGCATACGCCGGCACCGCCCGCCGGCTGGTCGCCGCGCTGAAATTCGGATCCCGCCTCCCTTTGGCCCACGCCGCGGCCGAGGCCATCGCAGCGGCGGCGGGCGAGGTGCTCGTCCATGGCCAAGCGCTCGTTCCGGTGCCCGCGGCCCCGTCGAGAGCCCGCCGCCGCGGCTTCGACTCGGCCGCCGAGATCGCCGCCGCGCTCGCGTCGCTGACGCGTCTCGAGCTGCGCCCCTGTCTCACCCGCACGTCCGGCCCGCGGCAGGTCGGCCGCCGCCGCGAGGAGCGCCTGGCCGACCCGCCGCGGGTGGCCCTCAAGAGCCCGCCGCCGCCATCCGCCGTCCTCGTCGACGACGTGATCACCACGGGCGCGACGCTCTCCGCCTGCGCTCGCGCGCTGCGCATGGGCGGCAGCAGGCGGGTCGTGGCGGTCGGCTTCGCGCACTCGACATGACTTGGAAGACGCGAGCTCGCCCGCGGCGTAGGATGGAGCCTCGGCGACTCAAGGAGGCGAACCGTGCGCATCGAGGTGAGGGGTAGGAACACCGAGGTGACCGAGGAGGTCCGTCGTCACGTGGAGAAGCGCTTCGCGCGCGTCGGGCGCCAGCTCTCCAGCGAGGCGGAGCTCGAGGTCGAGCTTCGGGAGGAGCAGAACCCGGCGATCGCCGACCGCTTCGTGGCCGAGGCCACGCTCCACGCGAAGGGCGCCACGCTTCGCGCCTCGGAGGCCACGCCCGAGATGCTCCACTCGATCCACGAGATCGCTGAGGACATCCGCCGCCAGGTCAAGCGGCACCGCGACCTCCGCCGCAAGCGCTCCCAGACGCGGCGGCTCGTAGGCCGCGTCCGCGGCCGCGAGGCGTGAGCACCAGGCTCGCCACGAGCTACGAGGAGGCCTGCGCGGCCCACAGCTGGGACGTACCCGAGCGCTACAACATCGCCGCCGACGTCTGCGACAAGCACCCGGACGGCAAGCTCGCGATGCTCTTCGAGGACCATCGCGGCAACCGGCGCGAGGTGAGCTGGGGCGAGCAGCGCGCCCTCGCGAACCGGGCCGCCAACGTTCTCGCGGCCCACGGCGTCGAGCGCGGCGACCGCGTCGCCGTCTGCGCGCCGGCCTCCCCGGAGACCGCGGCCATGTTCATCGGGACGTGGAAGCTCGGGGCGATCCTGCTCTCGCTCTCGGTCCTCTACGGCGACGAGGGCATCGGCCACCGCCTGCGGGATTCAGAGCCGCGGGTTCTCGTGACCGACGCGGCGAACGCCGGGCGCATGCCGGCTGACCTCGTGGGCGAGGTGCTGTTGCTGGACGACGACCTGCTGGCCGGGGCCGGCGAGGAGTTCGAGACGGTCGACACCTCGGCCGACGATCCGGCGCAGATCTACTACACGTCCGGAACCACCGGGCTCGCGAAGGGGATCCTCCACGCCCACCGCTACGTCCTCGCCCACGAGGAGTTCGTCTACTGCCACGAGGTGGGGGAGGACGAGCTCTTCCACGGCATGGGCGAGTGGGCATGGGCGGCCGGGATCAGCCCGCTGATCGGCCCCTGGCGCTACGGGGCGGCGCAGTTCGTCTACCAGCGCGAGGGCGGCTTCGACCCCCACAAGCAGCTCGAGGTCCTTTCGCGCAACGAGGTCACCAACGTCTTCACGACGCCGACGGCCATGCGGGCGATGATGGCCATCGAGGACGCCGGCACTCGCTATCCGCAGAGGTTCCGCAGGGTCTGCTCCGCCGGCGAGCCCCTCAACCCGGAGGCCATCCGCTGGTTCCGCGACCAGTACGGGGTCACGGTGCTCGACTACTACGGGCTCTCGGAGTCGTATCCGCTGTGCGCCAACTACCCGTTCATGGAGGTCCGCGAGGGCTCGATGGGTCGCCCCATGCCGGGCTGGGACGTGAAGCTCCTCGACGAGGACTTGAACGAGGTCGCCCAGGGGGAGCGCGGGGAGATCTGCCTGCGTGCCCGCTCCAACCCCCACTATCCCCTCGGTTACTGGCGGAACCCGGAGGCGACGAGGGAGGACTTCGAGGGCGAGTGGTTCCACTCCAGGGACGCCGCGCAGCGGGACTCCGATGGCTACTTCTGGTACGCGGGGCGCGCCGACGACGTGATCATCTCCGCCGGCTACCGGATCGGCCCGTTCGAGGTGGAGTCGGCGTGCATCGAGCACTCCGCCGTTCGCGAGGCGGCGGCAGTCGCCTCGCCGGATGAGGCCAAGGGGAACGTCGTCAAGGCGTTCTTGGTGCTGGCCGAGGGACAGGAGCCGTCAGAGGAGCTTGCTAAGGAGATCCAGGCATTCGTCCGCGAGCACCTCTCCGCGTACGCCTATCCGCGTCGGATCGAGTTCGTCGACGACCTGCCGAAGACCCTGACCGGAAAGATCAGGCGGATCGAGCTGCGCGAGGCCGAGCGCGCCTAGGGCGCGCTGTGCTTGCCGACCAGGACCTCGACGCTCCGGCGTGAGGGGCCGAGGGGAACGGTCATCGTCAGTCTCCCGCGCCCGTTTGCCGTGAGCTTGTGGTCGTCGAGCGAGGGCACCGCGATCGAGAAGGCTCGAAGCCGCTGGTGGGGCCTGAACGCGGGTGGCGTCGTCACCCGGGCCGTCCCGTCGCCGGAGATGACGAAGTCCCTGGGCCGCGCGTGATGCAGGGCGCTGAACGCCGGTGCCGGGTGGCTCATCGACACCTTCCAGCCCCACTGGCTCCAGCGGTCCTCGCCTGACTTGAAGGAGATGGCGCGCGGGTGCGGCTGCGGACGCCCGAAGCGGCGCATGAGCGGGCCGATGAACTCCCGAAGGTCACGGGCCCAGTAGGGCCAGACGTGGGTGCCCGGGCCGTAGTCGTCGAAGTGGCTCGGGATCTTCGCGTCCTCCAGGTGGCCGTGGAACAGCACGGTCAGCGTGTGCACGCCCGCTTCGATCGCCTCGGCGCCGGGGTTCGGGGGAGCCGAGTCGAGCGGCCCGGGCTGCCCGTTTCCGGTCCAAAGCCAGATGCCCATCCCGCGGAGGTTGCCCACCAGGGTGCCCGGATCGTGCGCCTGCCAGTTGAACTCGTTGGTGGCGCGCGGCCCGAACATCGCGTCCGGCTGCGCGTGGTCCAGGCCGGTTGCGGTGGCCTCGATGATCGGGGTCACCAGGGCGATGGCCTGCGGGTCGCGGTCGATCTCCGCGGCCCCGGAGAACGAAGCTACGGCCGAGAACAGGTCGGGGTGGCGCGCCGCGTAGGTCAACGCGCCGAAGCCGCCCTGGGAGAGCCCGGCGATCGCGCGGCCGCGGCGCGCGGCGATCGTCCGCAGGTTGGCGTCGACCCACGGGATGAGCTGGTGGATGTGGAAGGTCTCCCACATCGGCGGGCCGCCGGCGCCGCCGTTCCACCAGTCCGTGAACCAGCCGCCGCCGTCGCCGTCGAATCCCGCGTCCGCCATCACGACGATCAGGGGGCGGTGCGCGGTGGTCTTCGTGGCGTCGCCCGTCTCCACCCAGTCCGATGCCCGCCCGCTCGTGCCATGGAAGAGGTAGAGGACCGGGTAGCGCTTCGACGGATGCGCCCGGTAGCCGTCGGGCAGCAGGACCCGGATGTCGACGGCCCGGCCGAGCGCCTTGCTCGACACGCCGACGTCCAGGTCGCGGCGGGTGAGCATGTGGGCTGAGGTGACCCGCAGGCCGTGGCCGCTGCGCAGCGCCGGCGCCTGCGGGCTCGCCTGGCCGGCAACCGCGCCGGACGCCGGTCCGGCCAGCAGGCCAACCGCCGCCGCCAGCACCGCCTGCCGAAGCCATCTCATGCCGGGGAGCCTAGGCCCGTGCGTGCCCCGGCGTCGCAGTTGGGCTACGCCTCCGTGTGCCGCGGCGCGTAGCGGTGGTGGAGCATCAGGGCGTTGCCGTCGGGGTCGGCGAAGAACGCCATGTGGCAGACGCCGGTGTCGAGGGTGTCCATCGTGAACTCGACCCCCTTCTCCTCGAGCTCTCCCCGGGCGGCCGCCACGTCGTCGACGTGCAGGGCGATCGGGTTGGCGCTGACGACGTGCTGGAGGCCCATCTTCTCGGCGTCGAGCACGTTGATCGTCAGGTTGTCGGTCTCGAACTCGGCGAAGTGGCGCTCCGGCATGTAGACCGAGCGCGACAGGCCGAGCGTCTCGCCGTAGAAGGCGACGGCCGTCTCGAGGTCGTGGGTGGGCAGGCCGATGAAGTCGACGGGGCCGATGAGGCCGGCGCCGGAAGCGTTCGGTTCGTTCATGGTCTTTGAGGATACGCACGGCCCGGTACCCTCATGGCATGCCGGGAAAAGGACTGATCGATCGCGCCCTGCGCCTCGGTGAGGGGCGCCAGTTCAAGGATTACGAGCGGCGCGTGGCGGCCATCAACCGCTTCGAGCCCGAGATGGAGCTGCTCGAGGACGACGAGATCCGCGAGCACGCCGATGCCCTGCGCGAGCGGGCGCGCGGCGGCGAGTCGCTCGACGACCTGCTCCCCGAGGCGTTCGCGCTCTGCCGCGAGGCCGGCAGGCGCACGATCGGCCAGCGCCACTTCGACGTGCAGCTGATCGGCGGGATGGTCCTGCACGACGGGTCGATCGCCGAGATGCGCACGGGCGAGGGCAAGACGCTCACCGCGACGCTCGCCGTCTTCCTCAACACGCTCGCGGGCAACCCGGTCCACCTCGTCACCGTCAACGACTACCTGGCGCGGCGGGACGCGGAGTGGATGAGCCCGATCTACGACGCGCTGGGCGTCACGGTCGGCGTCATCCAGTCCGACCAGGACCCGAATGGGCGCCACCCCCAGTACGCCTGCGACGTGGTCTACGGCACCAACTCGGAGTTCGGCTTCGACTACCTGCGCGACAACATGGCGATCACGCTCGAGGACACCGTCCACCGCGGCTACCACTTCGCGGTCGTCGACGAGGTGGACAACATCCTGATCGACGAGGCGCGGACGCCGCTGATCATCTCCGGCGCACCCGAGCAGGCCGCGGACCTCTACTACACCTTCGCCCGCCTGGCCAAGCAGATGGTGGGGGAGCCGGTCAAGGAGAAGCTGAAGTCGCTGGGCGACTCACCGGGCACCGAGGACGCCGAGCACGACTACGAGTACGACGAGAAGCACAAGACCGTCGCCCCCACCGAAGCGGGAGTTGCCAAGGCCGAGAAGTTCATCGGCGTCGACAACCTCTACGTCGCCGAGCACGGCACGCTCGTCAACCACCTGATCCAGTCGCTCAAGGCCGAGTCGCTGTTCAAGCGCGACGACGAGTACGCGGTGATCGACGGCGAGGTGAAGATCATCGACGAGTTCACGGGCCGGATCCTCGAGGGCCGGCGGTGGTCGGAGGGCCTCCACCAGGCGGTCGAGGCCAAGGAAGGCGTGCGGATCCGCGAGGAGAACCAGACCCTCGCGACGATCACCCTCCAGAACTACTTCCGCCTCTACGACAAGCTCAGCGGCATGACCGGCACGGCGCTCACCGAGGCCAACGAGTTCATGAAGATCTACGAGATGCCCGTGGTCGAGATCCCGACCAACCGGCCGATGGTCCGCGCCGACCACAACGACCAGATCTACAAGACCAAGCAGGCAAAGTGGAAGGCGGTTGTGGGCGAGATCGCCGAGCGTCACGAGGCGGGCCAGCCGATCCTCGTCGGCACGATCTCGGTCGAGGTCTCGGAGATGCTCTCGGACGACTTCCGCCGCCAGGGCGTCGAGCACGTCGTGCTCAACGCCAAGCCCGAGCACGCGCAGCGCGAGGGCGAGACGGTCGCCCAGGCTGGGCGCATCGGCGCCGTGACCATCGCGACCAACATGGCCGGGCGCGGCGTCGACATCAAGCTCGGGGGCGACCCGGAGATGATGGCTCGCGCCGAGGTGGCCAAGAAGGGCCTGCACCCGAGCGACGAGGGCTTCGACGCGGCGATGGCGGAGGTGCTTCCAGGCCTCGATGAGCAGTGCGCGGCGGAGGGCGAGAAGGTCCGCGAGGCCGGCGGTCTCTTCATCTGCGGCACGGAGCGCCATGAGTCCCGCCGCATCGACAACCAGCTTCGCGGCCGGTCGGGCCGCCAGGGCGACCCGGGCGAGTCGCGGTTCTTCCTCTCCGCCGAGGACGAGCTCGTCCGCCTCTTCGCCGGCGACCGGATCTACAAGATCCTCGACCGGCTCGGCCCGGTCGACGACGAGGGCGAGGAGTACCCGCTCGAGGCGAAGATGCTCACGAAGCAGATCGAGAACGCGCAGAAGAAGGTCGAGCAGCAGAACTTCCTGATCCGCAAGCGCGTCCTCGAGTACGACGACGTGATGAACGAGCAGCGGCGCGTCGTCTACAAGTACCGGCGCGAGATCCTCGAGGGCAGGGACATGTCCGAGGTGGTGGACACCGAGCTTCGCGACGCGATCGGGCGCCTGGTTGAGGAGTACACCGTGGGCGAGGTCTTCGAGGACTGGGACCTCGGCGGCCTGGAGACGCAGGCCGCCCAGCTGTGGCCCTACCAGGCCGACCTCTCCCAGATCGACGGATCGCGCTCGGACCGCGAGGAGATCACCTCGCTCCTGGCCGAGGACGCGTTCCGCGCCTACGACCAGCGCGAGCAGGAGCTCGGCGACGAGCTGATGCGCTACCTGGAGCGCCAGATCCTCCTGCAGATCATCGACAACCGCTGGCGCGAGCACCTCTACGAGATGGACTACCTGCGTGAGGGCATCCACCTGCGCGGCTTCGCCCAGATCGACCCTCTCGTCGCCTACAAGAACGAGGGCTACGAGATGTTCCGCGAGCTCATGAACTCCATCTGGGAGGAGTTCGCCCGCGTCATCTTCCACGTCGAGGTCACCGTGGAGCCGACCGACTTCGAGCCCGAGCAGCGCTCGACCCCCGACCGCACGTATCTGAGCGGCAGCGCGCAGAGCGCCTCCGCGCTTGAGCAGGCGAGCGCGGAAGCGGCAACGGGTGGCGGCGTCGCGACCGCCGCGCCGACCGGCGGCAACGGCGCCTCGGCACCGCAGGCGGGTAGCTCCGCAGACGGCCCCAACCCGACCACCAAGGTCAACGACGAGCGCGAGAACATCGGTCGCAACGACCCGTGCTGGTGCGGCTCCGGCAAGAAGTACAAGAAGTGCCATGGGGCCTGACGGTCCCGCCCTCGCCGTCCGCTTCGTCAACGCCTTCAACGCCCGGGACCTCGAGGCCCTGGCGGTGGTCCTCCACCCGGACGTCGTCATCCACGCCTCGCGGGGCCCGCGGCGGGGCGTCAACGCCGCGCTCGGCTGGGCCACACGGGTGGACACCGGCGAGCTCGAACAGCGCATCGCGCTCGACCACATCGAGGTCGGCGACGGTCGCGAGGTCGCCCTCATCCGCCGGCAGTGGTGGTGGCAGGACTCGGACGAGATGGCGCGCGAGGAGGAGATGGCCTGGCTCTTCGAGCTCCGCGACGGGCTGGTCGTGAGCTGGCGCCCGTTCGAGGATCGCGGCGAGGCGCTGGCGCAAATGCGAGGCGAGTCGCGGCCCTGAGGGACGGCCCCGGCGGCCCCCGCGCTGGACCTCAGCCTGTGGCTCGACGCGTGAGCAATCTCGCGTGGGCCTCGAAGCTCTCGCGCCAGAGCAGCCGCAGGAGGACTCGCTCGTGGTGCTCGTTGCCCCTGCCCTCTGTCGCGTCCCGCCAGACAAGCCGAACCGCGTCCGGATCGAAAACCTCCTGCCAGGAGTCCTCCGAACGGATCGTCTGCTCGAGCTGAGCGGCGTCGTCGGGACGCTCCCAGATGCGGGCGTAGTTGACCCGTCCGCTTGGCCCGCGGCCGGCGTAGAAGGGAACGTCGGCCCACTCGGGCACGAGCCGCGGGATGAGCGCGCCGTGGAGCTTGTCGGCGAGGCGATCCGGCGGGCGCAGATCGAAGGCGGCGCGGATGAACCCGTTGGTCGAGATGGGTGAGTACCGGTCGTTGCGAACGGAGGTCCCGGACCGACCGGGCAGGCGGTGCGCGAAGTAGTAGTACTCGAGCAGGTTCGGCCCCCGCACCCCGAGCTCGCGGCCCTCGGCGAGCGTGTGCTCCGCCTCGGCGCGGTAGGCGAGGTACGCCTCGCGGGTTGCGCAGCCGTCCTTGCGGACGATCTGCATGAGGCGCCTCAGCATCCGGGCCCTGCCCTTGCCGCGAAGCTCGTCGAGCCGCTTCGCGTTGCGGTAGTAGAAGGCGTGGGCGAGCTCGCCTCCGAAGCCGGAGATCACGGGAGCCGTGTAGGCGCCATGGCGAGGCTCGACCGCTCCCCGGCCGCCCGACTGCGGGTTGACCATCCCGTCGTGGTAGTGGTGCAGGAGGCGCAGGCGCTCGAAGAGGTCCTGCTGGAGGGAGTCAGGCTCCGGCTTCAGGACGGTGACCGCCTCGCCCGCCGCCTCGCGCAGCCGCGCGTGCAGGGCCCGGGCGATTTCGAGCTCTCCCGGGTCCTTGTCCACGCACTGAAACCGCAGGTCGATGCCGGCGGCGACCGCGGCCCCGGCCGACGCCCGCGTGTCCCGCCCTCCGGACAGATCGACGTCGACCGGCGCCGACCACATTGCGCCGATCTCGCTCGCACAGGCCCGGCAGGCGAGCGCCGCCTCCTCGACGGTCTCCTCGAACTCGACCTCGCGCGGCGCGACGAGCCGGTCGCGGGCCTCGAGCTCGGTGCGAACGAGGCCGGCATCGGAGCCGGATGGACGAGCGACGACGACGGTGCCTCCCCTCACCTTGCGCACGCCGCGGATCGAGGTCGCCTCCCCGGTGAACCAGCCCGCCGCGGCCAGCATGCGCCAGCCCTCCGGGTCGAGCTCGGCTTCGGTGCCCGCGAACAGCGGCAGGGCGCCGACCCGGTTCGACCACGCCCAGCCCCAGGGCGTCTGCATCTCGAAGACCCGCGCGACGCCAGGCAGATCGAGGGTCAGCCGAAGCTCGTCCAAAGCCGCCGAGACGGTCCCGAGCGCAAAGGGGGCGTGGAGCTCCGCGAGGCCGCCGGCGTCGGCGCGAAACCGGCTGACCAGCGCGCGGGAGACGGCGCCGAGATCCTCCGACGTTTCGAGCGTACCCCAGCCCGTCGGCGCGTACGTCCAGGCGCCCCAGCCGCCGCCGTCCTCCACCCAGAGCGGCCAGCGAAGCTCGGGCCTGCGGACCTCGCAGAGGGCGATGCCCACGCGCTCGCCCAAGCTCTTGTGAAGCACGAAGGGCTCGGCGAAGACCTCCTGGTAGTGGGCGGCCACCCGCGCGAGGCCGCGTTCGACCTCCTCGACGGTGAGCGGCCGCGCGCTCGCGTAGGCGAGCCACGTGGGCTCGATCAGGTTCGCCGGGCGCGCGCGCTCAACCCTCGTAGCCGGCATCGCGCCGGAATCTAAGCGTTCGAGCCCGGGGGAAGCATTGACTAGCGGGGCTCCACCTTGCTCAGCGGCGCCCGCAGCACGACGAGCCCGCTGTAGGTGTCGTCCGAGGGCGAGGACTCGCGGGTGATGTCGAGGTAGCGGTAGCCGGACGCGTTTGCCGGAAGCGTCGCGGCGATCGTGCCGCTGCCCGAGGTCAGGGCGCCCACGGCCCTCGACCTGATCACCGAGTCGAACAGCCAGAGGCGGTAGGCCCCGTGGCCGGGGTTCGGCAGGCCGGTGACCTTCACGTCGAGCCTGTTGGCGCCCGTCAGCTCCGCCGTGGCGCCGGCGCCCTTCTCCCCGCCGGCCAGCGGCGCCATCGCGACGGGCTGCTGGGTCTGGACGTCTCCGGATGGAGTGGTGGTTGGCGGGCTGGAGGCAACCGACGTGCTCGATCCGCTGCCGGAGCTACCGTGCGCGATGAGGATGACCGCGACGACGGCAACCACCAGGGCCAGCACGCCCCCCAGGATCTTGGCCCGGCGGCCGGAGCTCGCCTTCGCCGGCTCCGAGGCGGTGCTCAGCCAGGCGCTGGCCGGCGCGTCGCGGAGCTCGGCCTCGACGCTCGAGTGGCCCGCCGTGATGTCCAGCTCCGCCTCCTCGGCGAGCTCGGCGATGACGCTCTTCCGCCAGCTCGCGATCGCCGGCTCGTCGGTGCCGGAGAGCTCGGCCAGCTTCGAATCCGAGAAATCCTGGCGCAGCGAGAGGTCAAGGAGCGCGCGTTCGGCCGGGTCGAGCCCGGTGAGCGCTGTCTCCAGCTTTGATGGGGTTCGACTGCGACCGAGTCCGATACGATCACCCAGCCGATGAGGTTATCTCTGCGCTCGGGCGTTCTGCTCGCGGGCATCACCGCCGCACTGGTTGCACCGTCCGCGGCCCTTGGAGACGCACAGGTCCGGTTCATCCACACGGTGCCGATGCTCGGTCCGGCCAGCCTCAGCGTCGACGGCACTTCCGTGGGCACCGCGGGCTACGCGAAGGCCACTCCCTACGTGACGGTTTCCTCCGGGAAGGCGCGGCTGGTCGTCTCGATGAACGGCAAGCCGGTGCTCCACGCGCGGCACGCGCTCGCGAGCGGCGGCCGTTACTCGATCGTGGCGGAGGCGGCGAAGCCCGCTGCCCTCCACGTCTACCGCGACGACGGCGCCAAGGCCGGCGTCGCCCGCGTTCGGATCATTCACGCGGCGCCCGAGCTCGGGCGGCCGGACCTCACGGTCGACGGCAAGGTGGTCGCGAAGCGCGTTCCGTACACCACGGCGACCCGGTACTGGGGGTTGCCCCCCGGTACGCATACGGTTGCCGTCACCAATCCCAGCTCGGGCAAGCCGGTGATCGCGCCGGCCAAGGTGCCGCTTGCCGCCGGAACGGCGTCGACCGTGCTCGTCGTCGGCAGCGGCGGCGAGAAGGTGGACCCCGTCCTCGTCACGGACGCCGACACGGCGCCCTCGAGCGCGCCGGAAACCGGCCTCGGAGGCCTTGCGCGTTCCTCCGGCCCCGACTGGCCGCTTGCTCTCCTCGCCGCAATCGGCGCCGGCGTTGCCGGCCTCGGCGTGCGCCGTCTCCTGCACGGCAGCCGCCGGAGCGCCTGAGCCCCGGCGTCGCCGATGACGCCGCTGCGATACCGCCCGGGCCGGGGCTGGATGCTGGCGTGGGTGCTCGTGCCGGCGCTGCTCGCCGGCGGCGCGGTGCTGCTGCTCACCGGCGGCCGGGACAGCGTGGCGGCCGGCACCTCCGCGCGGCTGCCGCACCCCGACGTGAAGGTCTCGCCCGCGTCGCACCACGGAGGCATCGCCCGCCCCGTCGAGGTCTCGGTGCCGTCGGTCGACATCGACGCACCGGTCGTGCCGACCGGAGCCAACTCGAGCGGGATCGTGGTCCCGCCCGTGAGCCGGGTCGGGTGGTTCGAGGACGGACCGCGCCCCGGCGATCCGGGCCGCACGATCCTGATCGCCCACATCGACTCGGTCGACGGGCCGGCGGCCTTTACCGGCCTTCCCGGAGTGGGCAGGGGGGCGATGATCACCGTGAGGAGCGCCGCGGGCTGGCGCCTTCGCTACCGGGTGTCGCGGACGCTGCAGGTCCCGAAGCCCCAGTTCCCGGCCAAGCGCGTCTACGCGCCGACCAAGCGCTCGACGCTTGTGCTGGTCACCTGCACCGGGGCGTTCCACCCGGACACCGGCTACGAGGACAACTTCATCGCCCTGGCCAACCAGGTCGAGTAGCCGCGCGTCTCTTCGCTGCTGCCGGTCTGGAGACCGTCACTAGAATGACTGGATGCCAGCCGATGCCGGAGCGGACAGGACACCGAGCGAGCGCGCCGAGGAGGTACGCGACGGCCTGAAGCTGCTTGCGGACTACCTTTGACCCGGCCAGGCTCGAGTCCGAGGTAGCCGACCTCGAGGAGGAGATGCAGCGCCCCGGGTTCTGGGACGACCAGGAGACCGCGGCGCGCACCTCGGCGGCGCACGCTGCGGCCCAGCGCCGCCTCGAGACCTTCCGGTCGCTGGAGTCCGACGCCGCTGACCTCGACGAGCTCGTCGAGATGGCCGCCGAGGACGAGGAGATCGCCGCCGAGCTCGGCTCGCAGCTCGACTCCGTGGAGGCGCGGCTGGCCGAGCTCGAGGAGGCTCGCCTCTTTCGCGGCGAGTACGACTCCGGCGACGCGGTGGTCACGGTGCGCTCCGGCGCCGGCGGCACCGACTCCCAGGACTGGGCGGAGATGCTCCTGCGCATGTACCTGCGCTGGGCGGAGCGGCGCGGGTTCCGGGTGGAGATGGCCGAGGCGAGCGAGGGGGAGGAGGCCGGCCTCAAGTCGGCGACCTTCGTCGTCCACGGCGAGAACGCGTACGGCCTGTTCGGCGCGGAGCGCGGCGTCCACAGGCTTGTCCGGATCTCGCCGTTCGACGCCCAGTCTCGCCGGCACACCGCGTTCGCCCAGGTGGACGTCGCGCCTCTCGTCGAGGCGGGCGTCGAGGTCGAGCTGGCCGACGAGGACATCCGGGTCGACACGTACCGCGCCTCGGGCGCGGGTGGCCAGCACGTCAACAAGACGGACTCCGCCGTTCGACTCACCCACATCCCGACGGGGATCGTCGTCCAGTGCCAGAACGAGCGCTCACAGACCCAGAACAAGGCGACCGCGATGAAGCTCCTGCAGGCCAAGCTCGTGGCGGAGGAGGAGCGCAAGCGGGCTGAGGAGCTCGCGGCCGAGCGCGGCGAGCAGAAGGCGGTGGAGTGGGGCTCGCAGATCCGCAGCTACACGCTGCACCCTTCGCAGCGGGTCAAGGACCACCGGACCGGCTTCGAGATGGGCGACGCTCAGCGCGTCCTCGACGGCGACATCGACGGCTTCGTCCGCGAGTACCTGCTGAAGAGCGCTGCGGAGAGCTAGCCGCGTGGACGAAGCGACGCGCGAGCTCGTCACGCGGGCCCTCGCCGAGGACCTCGGCGAGGGCGACGTGACCTCCGCGGCCACGGTGCCCGAGGACGCGCCGGCGCGCGCGCGAATCGTCCAGAAGGCACCAGGTGTGGCGTTCGGCCTGGAGGTCGCGGGCGAGGTCCTCCGCCAGGCGGGCGGGACGGGGTTCGAAGTCCTCGTGGGCGAGGGGGAGTGGAACGACCGGGTCCCCCTCGACCTCGCGACGGCGGAGGGCCCCGCGCAAGCGATTCTCGCCGGGGAGCGGGTGGCGCTGAACCTCCTGGGCAGGCTGAGCGGCGTCGCGACGCTGACGGCGCGGTTCGTGGGGGCCGTGGCCGGCACCGGCGTGCGCATACTCGACACTCGCAAGACCACGCCGGGTCTGCGGGCGCTGGAGAAGGCCGCGGTTGCCGCGGGCGGCGGCGTCAACCACCGGATGGGGCTCTACGACGCGATCCTCATCAAGGAGAACCACGTGGCGATGGCCGGCGGCCTGGCCCAGGCCGTCGCGGCGGCCCGGGCGGGTGGGAACGGCCTGCCTGTCGAGGTGGAGTGCCGTGGCCTCGGCGAGGTGGAGGCCGGCATCGAGGCAGGCGCGGACCGGATTCTCCTGGACAACATGAGCGCCGCCGACCTCACCGCTGCCGTCGCGCTACGCGACTCCGGATCGGCCCGCCCCGAGCTGGAGGCCTCCGGCGGGGTGACCCTGGAGAACGTCGCCGGGGTCGCCGCGACGGGCGTGGACTTCATCTCCGTTGGCGCGCTCACCCACTCCGCGCCGGCGCTCGACGTGAGCATGCTGATCGAGCCCGTCCAGCTCTACGAGCAGTAATGGCCGCTGGCCGGGGCCGGGTCGCGCCCGCTCACCCCGGAACAGTCCTTGAGAGCCGCAAGCTCGCTCTGCAGACGAACCTGGTCCTCCTCCTCGGGTGATCCGGAGCTGGCCGGGAAGAGGTTCTGCAGTTCGAACGGGTCCGCGTGAAGGTCGTACATCTCGCTCTCGTCGATCGGCTGACAGCTGCTCCCTGTGATCGCGCTCGTGTAGTGCACGTAGGCATGGGCAGGCTCCAGCACACCGGAATAGGCGCAGACTCCCGCTGCGGACTCAGGATCGAACCGCGACTGGGAGAACTCGAGCAGGAGCGATCGGTCGGTCGCCCAGTGAGGCGTGTGGCCCCGCAGGAGCGGTACGAGGGAGCGCCCGTCCATGACCCGGCAGAGGCCCGATCGCGAGCAGGGCTGCGCGCGGGCGAGCTGCAGAAGGGTCGGCGCCATGTCGATGTTGGCCGCCGGCAACGAAACGCTCGTGGTGCCGGTCCTGCCGCCGAGATAGCGCGGCGGGACCCGTATCGCGAGCGGCTCGTGGATCGCCTCTTCGTAGGGAACGATCTTGCCATGGGCGAGCCGGTGCTCGCCCATGAAGTAGCCGTTGTCCGAGGTGAACACGATCACCGTGCGAGACATCGAACCGGTGGCGAGGAGGGCCCGGTGGATTGCGGCGACACCGCGGTCGACGCCGCGGAGCGAGTCCATGCGACAGCGATACGTCTGTGTGGCGAGCTCGATGTCCGCCTTTAAGAGCAGCGGGAGGGAGCGGATCAGCGGCGGCTTGTCCGAGACGTCCGCCTCGTTGAAGCTCGGTGGGTCCGGAAGCGCCGCGTCCTCGTAGCGGCCTGCGTCTCGCGGGTCCGGGAGGGGCCCCTTCGGGCACTGGCTGGAGGCGGTTCCGATCGACGTGTGGGGCGCGCGCTCGTCGAGCTGGAGGTAGAACGGGCGATCACCCGCGCTCCAATGGCGTACCAGTTGCGTTGCGCGTCGATCGAGGACCCGCGTCACATAATCTCGCTGCCTTGACCCGTAGTGGACGATGCGGTCGTTGTCCCCGAGGTCGTACCGGTAATAGCGGGTGTCGCTGCCAACCGAGAACCACTGATCCCACCCCGGAGCCGGCACGTCGATGCCTCCTGAAGCGGTTTCGTAGTGGTTCAGGTACTTGCCGACGTGAGCCGTCCGGTAGCCGGCCGCCTCGAGCCATGCAGGGAGCACGCTGTGCTTGTGCACGAGCGCTGGGTAGCCGGGGGAGTTCGCGAGCACGCCGTTGTTGTGCGGGTACTGCCCAGTCAGAAGCGCCGTTCTCGAGGGGCAGCACTGCGGAGTGACCACCACGTAATGCTGGAAGCTGATTCCGCCCTTGACCATCAGGCGATACGTGTCCGGCATGGACCGGTGCGTGAGCTCGTTGGCGTTCTGGTCGTCGGTCTGGACGACGATGATGTTCGGGGGTCGTCTTGGAGCGGCGTCGGCTGGTGCAGTGCCCACGGCCGAGCCGAGCGCAAGCAGGGCAAGGGCAACCGCCACCCCTGCGCGCACCGCTACGTCCCGCATGCCGCCATGTTGACAGGCCCGCGGGCGGGCGATCGAGGCGAACCGCATCCAGCCCGCGTCGGCACGGTAGCTTTCCGGCGTGGCCGTCGACGCGGAGCTCCGAGCCAAGCGCGAGGCGCTCGTCATCGAGCACATGGAGTCCGAGAACCGCCACGAGTTCGACGTCACCATGGACACCTTCGAGCACCCGCGCTACGAGCTGATCGCCACCGGGGACGTCTTCGACGGCCAGGACGCGGTCGACGGCTACTTCCAGGAGACGCGCACCGCCTTTCCCGACCAGCGCAACGAGCTGATCGCCATGCACCATGCCGACGACGCGGTGATCGTGGAAGCCATGCTGTACGGCACTCATCTCGGCTCCTTCCGAGGGCTTCCCGCGACCGGGCGCAGGTTCGAGATGCGGTTCTGCGCGATGTTCCTCTTCGAGGGTGAGGGCCTCGTCTGCGAGCGCGTCTACTTCGACGCGGGGACCGTGCTGCGTCAGCTCGGCATCGCCCACGACCCGCTGACGCTGCGCGGGCGGGTGGCGACGGTGGTGAACCACCCGGTGACGATCGGCCGCGCCGTCGTCCGACGGGTGGTTGGACGCTGAATAACTTGCGGACGGCTTCGCCGTAGGAAATGTGCGGGCTTCGCCCTTACATGCTCGTTTCGGATCTAAAGATCCTCAACACTCATCCGCTGCTTTCGGACCTAAAGGTCCTCACTTCAGTAACCGGGAAAGCCTGCGGTCCTTCAGCACCCGGCCGCCCGTCTGCTCCGCCGGGCAGTACGTGGTGGTGTGCTCCGCGAAGTGCACCGCCGCCAGGGTGGCGCCGCAGCGGGGGCAGTCCTCGCCCTCGCGGCGGTGAACCTGGAGGGGCATCGGCATCTTGTCGGGGATCGTCTCGCCGATGACCTCCTCGTAGTGCTCGACGGCGTCGCCCAGCACGTGCAGCGCCCCGTGTAGCGCCTCGACCTCGGCCGCGACCAGGTCCGCGCCCTTCCGGAACGGGCCGAGGCGGGCCTCCCAGAGGATCTCGTCAACCCAGGAGCGCCCGATGCCGGCGATCGTTCGCTGGTTGCGGAGCAGCGGGTGAAGCTGGCGCGGCTCGTCGAGCGCCGCGCGCAGATCCTCGAGCGGCGGCGCGGGCCATGCCTCCGGGCCCAGCGTCGCCACCATCTCGTCGGCGCTCACGGCGTCGCGGGGCATGAGCTTCGCCCAGGCTCGCTGCTTGGTCCCGAACTCGCGCAGGCGCAGCTCGCGGCCGTCCGCGAGGCGGATCAGAACGCGCGACGCACGGTCCCGAAGCGAGGCGCGCTTGTCGAAGAACTGGAGCCGGCCCGCCGACATCATGTGGACGAGCAGCGCGAGCTCGCCGTGCTCGTCGTCGCCCGCTGAGAGCTCGACCACGGGCATCTTGCCGACGCGCCGTACGCCCTCGATCGTGCGGCCCGTGAGCGCGCCAAGCGGCGGCTTCACGGACTTCATGGCGACCATGCCGGGGGCCAGCGCGGACTCGATCTCCGCGCCGCCCAGCGCCGCGTCCAGACGGCGCGTCGTGATCTCGACCTCCGGAAGCTCAGGCATGCCGATAGCGTCGCATGCCGTCTGGTTATGCTCCGGCCGTGGCAGGTGTGATGGTGCGGTTGGCTCTTGCGCTGGTCTTGGTGGGCTCGGCGATCGCCAAGCTGGCCGCCCCGGCTTCCAGCCGAGCCGCTCTCGGCACGTTCGGCATCCAGGCCGAGTGGCTGCGGTGGGCGACCTGGGGTGGCCTTGTGGGTGTCGAGCTCGGCCTCGCCGCCGGTGTCGCCGCCGGCTCGTCCGCTGCCTGCTACGCGGCCGCGGGCCTCATGACGATCTTCGCGCTGGCGCTTGCGGTGGCCCTGGCGCGGGGGCGGGGCGGTGCGCCCTGCGCTTGCTTCGGCTCCCGCTCGACCGTCAGCCCGCAGAGCCTCGGGCGGAACGCGCTCCTCGCCGCCGCCTTTCTCGTCACCCCGCTGGTGCCAACGCACGACCTGAGCACGGACCAGTGGCTGGGTCTCGGCCTTGCCGTCGCGCTGCTCGCCTGCTGCGGGCTAGCGCTGGCCGTGCTCGCCCTGGCGCGCGAGGTGGGGATGCTGCGGCTTCGCCTCGGGCCGGACTCCGCGCTGGAGATCCCGGACGAGGGGCCCGAGGTCGGCGTCGGCAGCACGTTGATCGAGCGCTTCCAGCCCGGCTCGTCGGCGCGCCTCGTCCTCGCGGTGTTCGTCTCGAGCGGGTGCCGCGCCTGCCGCTCGCTGGAGCCGGCCGTGGAGTCGCTGCGCAGTGATCCGGTCCTCGCCGTCGAGACCTTCGAGGAGGTCGCGGATGCGGGCGCCTGGGCGGAGGCAAGATGTCCGGGCAGTCCCTACGCGGTGGCGCTCGACCTGAGCGGCGTCGTGCTTGCGAAGGGGACGTTCAACAACCTCGCCCAGCTCGAGAGCGTGCTGGGCACGGCCGAGCGGCGCAGGGCGGGGTTTGCCGCGGTCGAGGGGGTGGGCGGTGCCTGAGGAGCCGTGGCACGCTGAGGGCGGACCGGCCGCCCGCGCGGCGGAGCGGCTTGCCGCCGGGAGCTCGCGGCGCGGTTTCCTCGCTCGTGCCGGGGCGTGGCTCCTCGGGGCGAGCGTCGGCGGCGCGATCGTCGGGCGTTCCCTCCAGCAGCCCGAGGACGCCGACGCTTACTACTTCTTCTGCGGCCACACCTACACGACGGGCTCCTGCATCCACCCGCTGGGCCTGCCGCGGATCGACAGCCGCGGGTTCCCGATTCGCCCGTCGGACGGGCATCCGGTGGACAACCTCGGCCGCCCGATCAACCACCACGGCGAACCCCTGAACGACAACGGGCGGCCGCTCACGGATCCCGACGGCAGACCGCTCCCGCCGGCGCCGAGGGCGCCGATCTGCGAGGAGACCGCGCGGGTCTACGACATCAGCGCTCGCCTGGAGGGCTCGTGGTACCGCTGCTGCGGCGGCCACGTGCGCAAGCTCTGGGACTGCTGCTCGCAGAGCTCGCAGCGCATCAACGGCGACGCCGCTCTCCACGGCTACTGCTACGGCTCTCGCAAGGTCTTCTGCGTGACCTACTACCAGACCCACGTCCCATGCTGAACGCCGGCGGCGGAGGTCTGCGATGAGCGCCGTCCAGGTCGTGCTCGCCGTCGCCGCCCTGCCGATCGGACTCACCGGCGCCTGGTCGCCGTGCGGGTTCTCGATGGTCGAGACAGTGGGCCGGCGCGGCGAGCCGGCCGCCGGCCGGACCACGTTTGCGGCCTGCGCCGCTTTCGTCCCCGGAGCTGCGGTGGGCGGCGCGCTGACGTTCGGCCTCCTGGGCCTCCTGGGCGGCGCGCTCCATGGCGTCGGCGGGACGGCGAGCTACGGGGTTGCCGCCGCCATCGCGATCGGCGCCGCGGCCCTCGAGGCACGCGGGACGCGCATCGTCCCGCAGATCCGGCGGCAGCTCCCGGAGGGCTGGCGGTGGTCGATGCCGCTGCCCGTCGCCTCGGCGCTCTACGGCGTCCTCCTCGGGTTGGGATTCACCACGTTCGTGCTCAGCTTTGGCGTCTGGGCGCTTGCCGGAATCAGCTTCGCGCTCGGCAGCTTGACGAGCGGCGTCGTCATCGGGGTCTCGTTCGGCATCGGCAGAGCGCTGCCGGTCGTCGTGCTGGCCCCGCTCGCCGACCACCGGGTCGGAATCCGGTGCACGGAGCTCATGGCGGAACACCCCAGCCTATACCGCCGCGCCCGGTTCGGGGACGCGCTGGCGCTCGCGGTGGCGGCCACCGTCCTCCTCACCACCGGCGCAAACGCCGCGCACGTCCAGTCCACCGGCGGCGCCGACCCCTCGGTCGCCAGGGGCGCCATTGCCTACCAGCGCGCCAGTGGCGGGGCAACCGTGGTCCGCCAGGGCCACGTCACGCGTCTCCGCGCGCGACAGCCCGCGCTCGGCGGCTCGCGCCTGGCGGTCAAGCATCCAGGCCGCATCGTCATCCGGGGCGCGAAGACCTTTCACCGGCTGGGAACCATTCCCGCCAAGGGCGCGGACGCGATCGCAATCTCGAGCAGGTGGATCGTCTTCGGGCAGTCGGCGAACGGGGCGGACTTCCTGAAGGCCGCTCGGCTCACCCCGAAGGGCAAACCCGGCAAGCTCCGCGTCATCGCCACGGCGGGCCACCCGGCAAGGCTCGGCCGCCCGTCCCTGGACGACAACAGCGTGGTTTACGGGAAGGCGCGCACCGCGCGCTCGCTGATCATCCTGAGGAACCTCCACACCGGTGATGCGCGGGTGCTGATGCGCTCCCGGCGCGCCCAGCTCGCGAACCCCTCGCTGCGCGGCAACCGGGTCCTCTTCGACCGCTCGATCCGCTCACGCCAGAACCCGACCTTCACTCACGCGCCGCCCCTGCAGCAGCGCCTCGTGCTCAGCTGGCTCGACGGCAGCCGCAGGCAGACGCTCTACCGGGAGACGGGCCACGGGACGATGCTCTGGACGACGGCGCTCTCCGCGAAGTACGCGTACGTGACCGTGCTGCGCGGCCACCGCTCGAAGATCCTCCGCGTCTCGCGGTAGCCCTACTTCGGCGCGGCCAGCACCGAGGGCGGCGGGTCGGGAACGCCGAGCGCGCGGTAGATCGTCACCGAGGGCTTGACGATCAGCCAGTCGCTGCCGCTTCGCTTCAGGAAGACGACGTCGTCCTCGACCGAGGGCTGCGGATTGCCCGCGTAGCGGTCGACGATCGTGACCGTCGCGCGCACGCCGCCGCCCTCGCTGACCACGTCCTTGATCTCGCCCATCTGCGCGTGCTGCCACTGCGGCAGCCCGTGCCCCGGGTCGTAGCCGATCGATTGCGAGAGGCCGGCGCACCCGGCCCCGACGGGGAGCTTCAGGACGTCGAGTGCGCCGGGCTCGAAGAGCTTGCAGAGGGCTGCGCCGTCGTGGGAGTCGAGCGCGCCGACATAGGAGCGCAGTGCCGTGGCCACGCCCGGCGGCACGGGCGGCGGCTTGGGCTGCGGCGGATGCGTCGGCTTCGGGTTCGGCGCCGGCCTGCGCCGGTGGTGCGCTGCGGTAGTCGTCTGGTTGCGGTGGCCGGACGCACTGGGCGTGCCCAGCCGCGGGCTCGTGCTCGTCGTCGACGAGGTCGAGGGCTCGGCACCACCGCCACCGCAACCCGAGAGGAGCACGAGCGCGGCGACCCCGGCCATTCCAAGGGGAAACTTCACTCCACTAGACTGTAGGAAGTCATTCGCCCTGGTTCGAGGCTGGCACGTCGAGGACGCCAGCCGGGCCGGCGAACATAGGAGCATTGGACATGCAGGAGCTAGAGACACTCCAGCCAAGCCCGACGAGCACCCTCTCGCCGGAGGAGATCGGCGACCTCTCGGCCGAGGTGAGAGCTATCGCATCGGCGCGCAACGCCGTCATCCTTGCGCACAACTACCAGCTGCCCGAGCTCCAGGACGTCGCGGACCTCACCGGCGACTCGCTGCAGCTCTCCAGGGAGGCCGCCTCCACGAGCGCCGACGTGATCGCCTTCTGCGGCGTCCACTTCATGGCGGAGACCGCCTCGATCCTCTCGCCGCAGAAGACGGTCCTGATTCCAGACCCGAAGGCAGGCTGCTCGCTCTCGGACTCGATCACGGCCGACCAGCTGCGGGCTTGGAAGGCCGAGCACCCGGGCGCCGTCGTCGTCATGTATGTCAACACCTCGGCGGAGGTGAAGGCCGAGACCGACTACTGCTGCACGTCGTCCAACGCGGTCAAGGTCGTCCAGCACATCCTGCGCGAGCACGGCCGCGAGACGGAGATCCTCTTCGGCCCGGACATGTGGCTCGGGTCGTTCGTGGCGCGCGAGCTCGGGCTGCCCGACGACCCCGAGGCCTACGCCCGCTTCCACGTCTGGGACGGCGAGTGCCATGTCCATGCGGGCATCCGGCCCGACGACATCGCGGCGACCCGCGCCGAGCACCCCAACGCCGAGTTCCTGATCCACCCCGAGTGCGGCTGCTCGACGCAGGCGATGGAGTACGTCGCCTCGGGTGATGTCGCCGCCGAGGGCGTCCACATGCTGTCCACGTCCGGGATGCTCAGGCACGTCGAGGCCAACCCCGACGGCGAGTTCATCGTCGCCACCGAGACCGGCATGCTCTACCCGCTTCAGCAGGCAGCGCCCGGCGCGAACCTGATCGAGGCCAACCGCATGGCCTTCTGCAGGTACATGAAGATGATCACGCTGCCGAAGCTCCGCGACTCGCTGCGCGACCTGCGCTTCGAGGTCAAGGTCCCGCCGGAGGTCGCCGAGCGGGCGCGGGTGCCGATCGAGCGGATGGTCGCCATCGGCTGACGGTGCGAGGCCGCCACCCGCCCGCCTGAACCCCGACCGCCGGCGGTCGCAGACGCGAGAATCGCCTCTTGCTCATCGCCTGGATCGCCTTCCCCGTCGCACTGGGCTTGGTCGTGCTCGGGCTCGGGCTCCTAGTGGGCCGGATCTCGGGGACGCGCGTTCCCGGGGCACTGCTCGCGCCGCTCGGCTTCGCCGCGCTGGTGGTGGCCGGCGAGTTCACCACCAGCGCCGCGTCAACGGCGAAGCTGACGGTGCCGGCCGTCCTGGCCCTCGCGGTCGCCGGTTTCGTCGTGGGGCGACCGTGGCGGGACCGGCGCCCGGACGGCTGGGCGATCGGCTGCGCCCTGGGGGTATTCGCGGTCTTCGCCGCCCCGATCGTCCTCTCGGGCGAGCCGACCTTCGGTGGCTTCATCAAGCTGGACGACACGGCGACCTGGTTCGCCCTGACGGACCGGGTGATGTCGCACGGCCACAGCCTCGCCGGCCTGCCGCCGTCCACCTACGAGGCGACGCTTGCCTTCAACCTCGGAGCGGGCTACCCGATCGGCGTCTTCATCCCCTTCGGCGTCGGAGCAAAGCTGGTCGGCCAGGACGTCTCGGTGGTCTTCCAGCCATACCTGGCGTTCCTCGCCGCGCTGCTCGCGCTCTCGCTGTACGCACTGACGGAGCGCGCCCTCGCGTCGCGGGCGGTCCGGGCTGCGGTCGGGTTCCTCGCGGCGCAGTCGGCGCTGCTCTACGGCTACTCGCTGTGGGGCGGCGTCAAGGAACTGGCCATCGCGGCGCTCCTGCCGCCGGCCGCCGCGACTCTCATGCCCTTCCTGGGCGACCGCGCTCCCACGCCGCGAGCCCTGGTGTCGGTTGCGGTGGTTGCGGCCGCGATGCTCGGCGTGGCGAGTGGCGCCGGCGGGATCATCTGGCTCGGGCCGCTGCTGCTTGTTGCCGCCGCCCTCATCGTCCGGCGCGCCGGCCCCGCAGCGGCGGCGCCGGCCGCCGGCGCCTTCCTGGCGTTGACGGCGTCGATCTCGGTTCCCTGGCTCCTGGCCAGCGGCTTCGTCCCGCCGACCTCCTCGCCACTCACGAGCGGAACGGCGCTCGGCAACCTCATCCACCCGCTCAACGTCCTCCAGGTGGCGGGCATCTGGCCATCCGGCGACTTCAGGGTCTCGCCGCACCACGCGGTGATCACCGCGGCCCTGGTCGTGGCGGCCGCCGGGGCGGCGGTCGGCGGCGTCGTCTGGCTCCTCCGCCTCGGCCGGGACGCGGCCGCGACGTACGTGGTGGGGGCCGTCGTCGCAGGGCTTGGGATCTTCATCGTCGGCTCTGCCTGGGTCGGGGGCAAGGCGCTGTCGAGCGTTTCGCCGGCGGTCCTCTTTGCGGCGCTGTGCTTCGCTGGGCTCATGTTCGAGCACGGGGCACGTGGCCCCGCCGCGTTGCTCGCCGTGGCGCTTGGAGCCGGCGCTCTGTGGTCGAACGCGCTCGGCTATCACGACGTCTCGCTGGCCCCCCGCGAACAGCTCGCGGAGCTGGAGTCGATCGGCCAGCGGATCGCCGGGCAGGGGCCGACGCTGATGACCGAGTACGAGCCCTACGGCGCGCGGCACTTCCTGCGCGACGCCACGCCCGAGGGCGACTCGGAGCTGCGCCGGCGTGTGGACCCGCTTCGCGACGGCCACACGGTGCCCAAGGGGGGCTACGCGGACATCGACCGGCTCGAGCTCAGCGCGGTCATGCAGTACCGGACGCTGGTCCTGCGCCGCTCGCCGGTCGAGAGCCGGCCGCCGTCGCCCTACGCGCTGACGACGAGCGGCGAGAGCTACCAGGTCTGGCAGCGCAGGCCGGATGCCCAGGCGCCGCTCGAGCACCTCTCGCTCGGCAGTGCCATGGCGCCGGCCGCCAAGCCGCGCTGCTCGGCGGTCCAGGCCATGGCGCGACTTCACGGAGTGGCGCGAATGGCATACGTCGCACGCCGGAACCCCCTTGTCATGGGGCTTGACCGCAATGGCCTTCCAGCCGGCTGGGAGCCCGCCGGCGGAGGCTCGGTCCTGCCCGGGGCATCGGGGGTGGTGACCGTGCCGGTGACGATGCCGCGGGCGGGCCGCTATGCCGTTTGGGTTGGCGGCTCGTTCCGTGGCCGGATGAGCGCATCGGTGGATGGCGAGGACGTCGGGTCGGCGGACGACCAGCTGAACAACACCGGCCAGTACACGGAGCTCGGAGCGCGGCGCCTCACACCCGGAAGACACCGGGTCACCCTGAGCTACTCGAGCGGCGGCTGGGACCCGGGCGCGGGCGGTCCGCCGTTCCCGGTCGGCCCACTCGTTGTCGCCCCGGCGCGCACCGCCGCTGCCGTCAGCCACGTGCGGCCGGCGAAGGCCCGATCGCTCTGCGGGCGAAACCTCGACTGGGTCGAGGCGCTGCCGGACTGAGAACCGCCCGGGCTTGGAGCGCGCAGGCGCCTACTTGCGGACGAGCTTCACCTTTTCGGACTTCTTCCTGGGATCGCCGCCGGTCGGGGTGAAGGTGACCTTCACCTTGACCGAGACCCTGCCGTGCTTCTTCAGTCGGTGCTTGGCCTTGCCCTTCGCCTTCACCACCAGCTTGGTGGTGCCCGCGTGGCTGGAGTCGGCGCTGTCCGCCTTTACGCCCGTGCCGGCGAGCGCCAGCTTGCCCGGGCCGGGGATCGTTACCCGCAGCTTCGCGGTGCCCTTGCTCTTGTTCAGATCCGGGTCGCCGATCTTGAACGAGTTCGGAGGCTTCTTGATCGTCACGGTCGGCGCTGCGGCCTGGACCGAGAGACCGGTGCTGTTGGTGACCACGGCAAACGGGTGATAGGTGCCGGGCGCGGAGTACGCGTGCGTGGTCGTCCCCGCGCTCTTTGTGCCGCCGTCGCCGAAGTGCCAGACGATCGAGGCGATCGAGCCGCCCTCGGTGTCAGTCCCGGAGGCGGTGAAGCTGAGGGATTGACCGGGGGTGCCCAAGCTAGGGCCGCTTGCCGTGCCGGTGAGGCCGTAACGCTGCTCGCAGGCGCTGACCGCGTTGCTCCAGTCCCTCTGGAGGATGTAGTGGGAACCGTTGATGGTCTGGTTGAAGCCGTCGATGCCGGCGGTGCCGCCAAGGAGCGGCCCGTAGTCGTCCGCGGTGTTGCGGCACTGGTCGGCGCCCTCGTTGCTGTTGTCGGTGTTCCACCAGCCGGTCAGCAACGGGTCCTCCCTGGCCTCGTTGGACTCGTGGCTCAGCGAGGACAGCTGATCGTCGACCGGGCCGTTAGAGGTTCCGTTCGGGTAGTTGCCGCTGCCGCAATGCGCCGGGTCGCGGGGCGTGAACGACTCGTTCGCGTAGATCGTCTCGGTGCCGCTGGCCGACGTGTCCGAGTGGTACGCGCAGAACTCCCGGTCGAAGCAGCTCGTGCCGACGCAGCTCCCAACGCTGTCGGGCAGGACCAAGAAGTAGATGTCCGAAAGCCCGCGCGGCAGGCTATGGCTGGTGATGAAGGCGTCCACCTCCGCCCGCAACTGGGTGTCGGTGAGGCACTTCGTGAAGGCCGCTCCGGCGAGGGGCGTGTAGAGCGAGCAGCCGCTGGTCGGGTATGCGTTTGCGTCGTCAAACGAGTCGGCGAAGGTGACCGAGTAGCGGGCCTGGGCAGTGGACGAGTCCGCGTACTGGCTGCCGACCGAGGTTGTGTTCGTGGGCCTGCCGGAGTCGGCCGCCAGATCCTGGAGGTACTTGACGACGGCAGCCTCGTAGCCGGACGGGTAGCTGAAGCCGGTTGGCGCCCAGAAGATCGCGTGCTCGTGCATGGCGGGCATCACGGGGCCGCCGTGATATTCGAGGTTTGCGATCGCGTCCGTCCCGGACGGTGTCGTCGGCCGTTCCTGCCCGTTGAGCGGCATGTAGCCGAACTGCTTGCCGCTTGGGGTCTGGGCGACGACCGCGCTGGCCGGCGCCGCGGCGAGCGCCCCCATTGCGCACGTCGCAATCGTCGCGAGGACTGCGATCTGAGCCCTGCCCACCCTGGTCCTGGCATCCATGTCCGAAGCTTTGAGCCGCATCGTGTCGACCGCTCCCCTTGTTTGACGACCAACCAGTGCCCACCCTATACAACCAGTGCCCACCCTATCCGATGACCTGCTGCTCGCCCCGCAATTTGCGGGCCCGCGAGGCCGGGTCGAAGGCGAGGTCATGTCCGGCGGCGCCCTTAGGTTCCTCGCCATGGGTGCAGAGGCGGCTATTGACGCTAACCTCGCCGCCGTGAGCCACCTGCGGCCAGTGCCCGATCCGCAGCCGCCGCGACGCGCCGGGGAGGCAGCGGAATCGACGCCGTCGACGGCGGAGCTCGAGCGCTGGGCGACCGTGCTGCGCGCAGAGTGCGTGCGGATGCTCGCCGTCGCAAAGTCCGGTCACCTGGACTCCTCGCTCTCGGCGGCAGACCTGGTGACCGCTCTCTACTACCGCGTCCTGCGCCACGACCCGGAGCGCCCCGACTGGCCCGCCCGCGACCGCTTCGTCCTCTGCAAGGGGCACGCGGCTCCCATCCAGTACGCGGCGCTGGCCCACCACGGCTACTTCCCGCTCGAGGACCTGATGGGGCTGCGCCGCATCGGCGCGCAGCTCCAGGGCCACCCGGACATGAACCGGACGCCCGGCATCGAGGTCTCCACGGGCTCGCTCGGCCAGGGACTTTCGATGTGCGTCGGCATCTGCCTCGCGCTGCGGCTCGACGACCTCGCGGACACCTCGCACGTCTTCGGGATCCTCTCCGACGGCGACTGCCAGGAGGGGCAGACATGGGAGGCCGCGACCGCGGCCGCGCACTTCGGCGTGTCGAACCTCACCGCAATCGTCGACTACAACCACCTGCAGACCGACGGCACGACCGAGGAGGTCATGGACACCGGCGACGTGCGGGCGAAGTTCGAGTCGTTCGGCTGGGACGCCGTGGAGATCGACGGCCACGACATGGACGCAATCATCGAGGCGCTCGAGCGCAGCCGCGACCTCGACCGGCCGGCGGCCATCGTCGCGCAGACGAAGAAGGGCAGGGGTGTGTCCTTCATGGAGGGCCGCTTCGGCTTCCACGGCAAGCCGCCGACGCCCGAGCAGGCGGAGGAGGCGCTCTCCGAGCTGGAGGCGCGGCTGGACGAGCAGACGACGACGCTCGAGGAGGCGAAGTCCTGATGCCGCCCGAGGCCGCAACCGAGCCGGCCGCGACCCGCAACGGCTACGGCGACGCGCTGGTGGAGCTCGGCGAGCGCCATGAGGACGTCGTCGCCCTCGACGCCGACCTGTCGGTGTCCACGCAGTCCGCAAAGTTCGGCAAGCGCTTTCCGGAGCGGTTCTTCAACTGCGGCGCCGCCGAGGCGAACATGATGTCGATGGCCACCGGCCTTGCCGCGACCGGCAAGCGCCCGTACTGCTCGACCTTCGCGATCTTCGCGACCGGGCGCGCCTACGACCAGGTGCGGCTCGGCATCGCCCACAACGAGCTTCCCGTCAAGATCGGCGCCTCGCACGGCGGCGTTTCCACCGGCGAGGACGGCGCCTCGCACCAGATGATCGAGGACATCGCGCTGATGCGGGTGATGCCCCGGATGCAGGTGATCGTCCCCGCCGACTACAACCAGGCCTACCGGGCGACGATCGAGTCGTACGAGTCGGACGCCCCCACCTACCTGCGGTTCGGCCGCCCGGCAACGCCGGTGGTCTACGACGGCATCCCGGACTCGCTCGGCGAGGGGGTCGACGTGCTGCGCGAGGGCAAGGACATCTCGCTGATCGCAACCGGCCACATGGTGTGGCGCGCGATGGAGGCGGCCGAGTCGCTCGAGCGCGAGGATGGCGTCGAGGCCGAGGTCCTGAACGTCGCGATCATCAAGCCGCTCCACTCGGAGCCCATCCTCGAGTCGCTCTCGAAGACCGGGGTCGGCGTCACCGCGGAGGAGCACCGCGTCGTCGGCGGCCTGGCCGACGCGGTCCGCGCCGTCGCCGCGGAGCAGCACCCGGTCCCGATCTTCGCCGTCGGGATGGACAACGAGTTCGGCCTCTCCGGAACCGCCGAGGCCTGCATGGAGCACTTCGGCCTGACCGCCAGCGGCATCGCCGACCGCGCTCGCGAGGCGCTGCTCCTCAAGCCGATCGTCTCCAGGCCGCCGATCTTCGGCCAGGAATGGTGATGAGGGTCTTTAGACCCGAAAGCAGCATGTGAGGACGGCGAAGCCGTCCGCAAGTGATTCAACGTCTGCCGCCAGTCCCTCTGCCACTGTCGTTGCACCGTTAGCGAATCATTAGTGAATGCTCATGCAATTCGCTACCCTTCACTCTCCGTTGCGGGGCGGGGAACGGCCGTGACGGGTTAAATCGGACCTGCGGAGGAAAGGCCTCCGCATCGAAGAACCACCGTCACGTATGGCCATCTCGATCAAGCCCAAGAGTCGTCGCTCCGCTACTCGCGTCGAGCCCGCCACCGGCGAGCACCGGCCCGCCGCCGTGCGCCCGCCGGTCATCGAGCTCCGCGACGTCACCCAGGTCTACCCCGGAGGCCACGTCGGGCTCGACCACGTTTCGCTGTCGATCAACCGCGGTGAGTTCGCCTTCGTCGTCGGTCCAACGGGCTGCGGCAAGTCCACGCTGATCAAGGTCCTCATGCGCGAGGTCGACCCCGCAGGCGGCTCCGTGAAGATCGCCGGCCGCGACATCGCGAAGATGCACGCCAAGAAGGTACCGCTGCTGCGCCGCCGGATCGGCACGGTGTTCCAGGACTTCAAGCTTCTGCCCAACCGCTCCGTCTACGACAACGTCGCCTACGCGCTCCAGGTCACCGGCGGCACGCGCTCGGAGATCCGCCGCAAGGTTCCGGAGATCCTCCGCCTCGTCGGACTCCAGGCGAAGATCCACAACTACCCGGACGAGCTCTCCGGCGGCGAGCAGCAGCGCGTCTCCATTGCCCGCGCCTTCGTCAACCACCCGCCCCTTCTGCTCGCGGACGAGCCGACCGGAAACCTCGATCCGGACACGTCGATCGGGATCATGCAGCTTCTCTACCGGATCAACCGCACCGGCACGACGGTGATGGTGGTGACCCACGACCGCGAGATGGTCGACAAGATGCGCCGCCGCGTGATCGCCCTCGAGGGCGGCCGCCTGGTCCGCGACCAGCACGGCGGCGGCTACAACGACGAGACGACGCGCGAGTTCGCCGCGCGCATGCGCGCCGAGATGGGCATCTACGACGCGGACCGGGACGCGTAGATGCGCAAGATCCCCTTCTTCGTCCGCGAGGCGCTGCGAGCGCTTCGCCGCAACGCGGCCCCCAGCGTGGCCGCGATCGTCACGATCGTCGTCACGACGCTGCTGCTCGGCGTCCTGATCCCGGTGCTGCACGCCAGCGCCTCGAAGACCAGCGACGTGCGCTCGCAGATCGAGCTGCGCGTCTTCCTCTACGACGACGCTTCCCAGAACCAGATCGACACGCTGCAGAAGCGGCTCGGCAACCTTCCGCACGTCACCGGCGCCCAGTACGTCGGCAAGAAGAAGGCGCTCAACGTCCTCAAGGGGCGGCTCCAGGGTGGAAGCGACCTCGAGAAGTCGCTCAACCAGCTGAAGGGCAACCCGCTGCCGCGCTCCTTCAACGTGTCGATCGACGATCCGAACAACCTCGAGTCCGTCAAGCAGGAGATCTCGCCGCCCGGCCCGAACGGCAAGGCCAAGCCGATCAGCTCGATCATCCAGAGCGTGAACGACTCGAGTCAGGAGGCCAGCAAGATTCGCTCGGTCACGAGCGCGATCAAGATCGTGCTCGCCTTGATCGCCGCGCTGCTCCTGATCGCCTCGCTGATGCTGGTGGGCAACACGATCCGGCTCTCGATCTACGCGCGCCGCCGCGAGGTCGAGGTCATGAGGCTGGTCGGCGCAACCAACTGGTTCATTCGCTGGCCGTTCGTGCTGGAGGGGTTCATCGTCGGCCTGCTCGGCGCCGGCATCGCCGTCGGCATCCTCTGGGTCGGCAAGGTCACGATCCTCGACCCGCTTTCGGACAACTTCAGCCTCGTCGCTAACCTCCAGACCATGGGATTTGCTCCCCTCGTGGTCATTTTGGCGGGCGCGGCGATGGCGGTTTCCGCCCTCGGCAGCGGGGTTACGCTGCGCCGCTTCCTCCGAGTTTGAGCTCGCAGCGCACGCGCGGGTTCGTGCTCGGCCTGCTCGCCGGCGCGGCCCTCACGGCGGGCATCTACTTCCTCGCGCGGTCCGGTTTCGGCCCGTTCACGGGCGACGCGCAGACCCCCGCGGAGGAAGTCCAGCAGACGATCGAGGACAACTACTACCGGCCGGTCACCGGTGGCTACCTCGACCGCGCGTCGATCGACGGGATGCTCCTTGACCTGAAGAAGCGCTTCGGCGACAAGTACTCGCACTACCTCGACCCCAAGGTCTTCACCGCCTTCCAGTCCGCCACGAGCGGCCACTTCCAGGGCATCGGCCTCACCGTCGACGGCACCAAGCGCGGTCTGCGCGTGGTCTCGGTGATCCCGAACACGCCCGCGGAGAAGGCGGGCATCAAGCCGGACGACGAGATCACGGAGGCCGCAGGGAAGTCGCTCAAGGGGCTTTCGGCCGACGCGGCATCGAACATCATCAAGGGCGACCCGGGGACGCCGGTGACGCTCACGATCGTGCCCGCCGACGGCGGCAGGGCGCGCGAGCTCACCGTGAAGCGCGCGTCGGTCCGGCTGCCGGCCGTGCACGGCTACCTGAAGCACGCCGACGGCCAGAAGGTGGGCTACGTCCGCTACGTCACGTTCAGCGAGGGCTCCCACGGCGAGCTCGCCAGCACGGTCAAGCGGCTCGAGGGCAAGGGCGCCAAGGGGATCGTCATCGACATGCGTGGCAACGGCGGAGGCCTGCTCGACGAGGCTGTTCTCTCCGCCAGCCTGTTCCTCCACAAGGGACAGCTGGTGGTCTCCACCAAGAGCCGCACGCAGGGTCCGAAGAACTACGACGCGGTCGGTGGCACGCTGCCCAAGGTCCCGGTCGTCATGCTCATCGACCGCGATACGGCCTCGGCGGCGGAGATCCTCACCGCGGCCCTCCAGGACCACAACATCGCCACCGTCGTGGGCAGCCGCTCCTACGGAAAGGGCGTGTTCCAGGACGTCATCACGCTCGGCACCGGCGGCGCCTTGGACCTCACGGTGGGCAGCTACTTCACCCCGGACGGCAAGTCCCTCTACCCCAAGGGCATCAAGCCGGACGTCTACGTCAAGGCGAAGGCGAACGAGGAGCACGACAAGGCCCTGAGGCGGGGCCTGGCCGTCCTCGGCGGCGAGCTCCAGAACTCGAAGTGAGCCCACGTAGGCAGGGCCTCGGCCACCGCGTCGGTGCGATCGCCGGACGTGGCCGCTTCCGCACAGTCGAGCCGGTCTTCGAGCGGGGCCCGGAGGCCGCGATCGGACGCGGCTCGGTCAAGGCGGCTCCCGGGGATCTGGTCCTGGCCGACTTCACGCCGAACGGCGCGCGGGCCCTGCGGGTGCTGGGGCGAGCGGATCGCGCGGCCGACGTGGTTGCCGCCCTGATCATCGATCGCGGCCTTCGCCGGGGGTTCTCGCGGGCGGTGGAGAACGAGGCTCACGACGCTGCCGCGGCGGCCGGGCGCGACACCGGCAGCCGCGTCGATCTGACCGCGCTCCCGACCTTCACCGTGGACCCGGCCACGGCGCGCGACTTCGACGACGCGGTCTCCGCCGAGCGCTCCGAGGACGGAGTGATCCTGCGCGTCCACATCGCCGACGTCGCCGCGCACGTCCGTCCCGGCGGGCGCCTGGAGCGCGTGGCCGCCGAGCGGGCGACGAGCGTCTACGTGCCGGGCGCGGTGGAGCCGATGCTGCCCCCGGAGCTGAGCGACGACGTGTGCAGCCTGGCTCCCGGCGTCGAGCGGCTCGCCGTCACGACCGAGATCGATCTCGACGCGCGCGGCGAGGTGAGGTCGGTGTCGTTCGCCAGGTCGCGGATCCGCTCGGATGCCCGCCTCGACTACGACCAGCTGGACCGGATCTTCGCCGGTCGCGAGGAGGCTCCGGCCGCGGTCGCGGAGCCGCTCGGGCTCGCCCGCAGCGTCGCGGCGCTGCTCGGCGACCAGCGGATGGATGCGGCCCTCGACGTCGAGTCCGCGGAGCCCGAGTTCAGCTTCGACTCCGGCGGCAACGTCACCGCGGCACGTGGCGTCCCCCAGACGGAGGCCCACCGCCTGATCGAGCACATCATGGTGCGCACCAACGAGCTCGTCGCCGCGCACACGGAGCGCCGCAAGGTCCCGACGCTCTACCGGGTCCACGAGAACCCCGATCCGGCTCGCGTCGAGCGCCTGGTCGAGCAGCTTGCGGCGCTGGGCGTGCCGACGCCCCCGCTGCCCGATTCGCTGTCGCGAACGCAGGCGGCCGGGGTCGTTGCAGAGGCCAGCCGCCTCGTCTCCCAGGAGGCGAGGCGCCGGGGGCACGGGCGCGAGCCGTGGACCTCCCTGGTCCTGCGCTCGCTCCAGCAGGCCTTCTACTCGCCGCGAAACCTCGGGCACGCCGGCCTCGGCAGCCCCGCCTACTGCCACTTCACGTCACCAATCCGCCGCTATCCCGACCTCGTCGCCCACCGGGCGCTCCTCTCGACGATCGGCGCCGGCGAGCGCGAGCCGGAGGCCGCCGCCGTCGCGGAGGCCGGTTGGCACAGCTCCGAGCGCGAACGCGAGGCGATGGCGATCGAGCGGGCCGCCGACCGCGCCTGCGCCGCGTTCCTGCTGCGCCGCGAGCTCTTCGAGGGCGGCTGGGAGCAGAGCTTTGCCGGCGAGGTCTCGGGGGTGATCGGCGCCGGCGCGTTCGTTCGGTTCGCGGGAGACGCGGCTGACGTCTACGAGGGCTTCCTGCCGGCGCGCCGCATGCGCGGTGACCACTTCGACCTGAACGAGACCGAAACCGCGCTGGTCGGCCGTCGCAGCGGGACGACGCTGCGCCTCGGCGATCCCGTCGAGGTGACCGTCGACGCCGTGGACGCCCCGCGCGGCAGGACGGACCTCTCCCTGTCCGAAACCCTCAACCAACCCTCAAGCGGGTCTGACCCTCTTTAGATTTGGGCGATGGCGAAGAAGCAGAAGCGCAAGCTTGCCTCGGGCGACGTCGCCTCCAACCGCCGCGCCTCCTACCGCTACGAGCTGGTCGAGCGGGTGGAGTGCGGCATCGAGCTGCGCGGCAGCGAGGTGAAGTCGCTTCGCGACGGCAAGGCGCAGATCGCCGATGCCTACGCCGGGCTGGAGGAAGGCGAGCTCTGGCTGCGCGGCGTCCACATCCCGCACTACGCGCCGGCGTCGATGGAGAACCACGATCCCGAGCGGCCGCGGAAGCTGCTCCTGCACCGCAACGAGATCGACCGCCTCACCGGCAAGGTCGCCGAGCGGGGCTGGACGCTCGTCCCCACGCGCATCTACTTCAAGGGGCCCCGGGCCAAGGTCGAGCTCGCGCTCGCGCGCGGCAAGGAGCAGCGCGACCGTCGCCGCGAGCTGCGCGACCGCGACGTCCGCCGCGAGATCGACCGCGAGCTCTCCGACCGCGGGCGCTGAGCTCCCGAGATCGGTCGCCCGCCCCTCCTGCGCTCGGCGTGGGAGGATAGGGCCATGCCGCTGTTCAGGCGCGATTCCAAGGCGAACGAGCCCGCGTCCCCTCCCGACGCGGGCGCGGCGCGAAACGACTCCCTCGACGAGGCGGTCAAGAGCAGGCTCACCGGCGAGCACTCGGTGGAGGCGGAGGCCGAGCGACGGATACAGGAGGCCGAGCGCAGCCAGGGCGTGAGCTCGGCCGACACGCTGGGGGCGGCCACCCCGGCGCCCCCGGGCGGGGCGCTCTTCAACGAGCTTCGGGTTGCCGAGCAGAACCTTGCGGTGCGGCGCGAGCAGGAGGAGATGCTCGCCCGGGAGCTCGAGGCGACCGAGGTGCGCTTGGCCGAGGGTCAGAAGAAGACCGAGGAGGCGCTGGAGCGCGCCGCCGTACGGCTCGAGGAGGTCGAGCAGCGCGCGGCGCAGGCCGAGGCCCGTGCCAACCGGGCCGAGCGCCTCGCCGTTCTGAAGGCCGAGGAGCTGGAGCGCGAGGCGCGGCTCCGCGAGATCCTCGACCGGATCGCGGAGGCCGAGAGCCGCGCCGCGGCGGCCGAGAGCCGGGCACGCTCGGCGGTGTCCGGCATCGGTCCCGGACCCGATCCCTCGCCCCCCGCCCCTCCGGGTCCGGGCACGGACCCTAAGCCGCCGGATCCGGCGCCGGCACCAGAGCCGCCGGACCCCGCGCCGGTCCCGGGACCCGGCCCGGCGCCGCCAGTGCCCACTCCCGGCCCCGGAATCCCGCCGGAGAGGGACCCGGAGCCGCCCGCGGTGAGCTCGAGGCTCAACCTCAACTCGGCCAGTTACGACGACCTGCGCTCGCTTGGTCTCTCGGTGACGCAGACCGGGCGCGTGCTCGCCCAGCGCGAGCACAAGGGAGGTTTCAGCTCGCTGGACGAGCTGGACGAGATCCCGGGATTCCCGGGAGGCTTCCTCGGCGACCTGAAGTCGCGCGTCGAGGTCTGAGCTCCACCGCGCTCAGATCCCGTAGCTCTCGAGCAGCTTGAGCCAGACCTCGCTGCGCGTCGGGTACGCGGCCACGGCATGACGGAGGCGCGGCAGCGGCACGGCGCCCACAACGGCGATCGTCGCCGCCTGCAGCCACTCGGCCACCTCGGGGCCGACGAAGGTCGCCCCGACGATCACGCCCCGGGCCTCGTCCACGACGATGCGGCTGGTTCCCTCCGCGTTGCGGCCAACGAAGCTCGCGCCGGCCGTTCCGGACGTGTCGACGTCGACGGCACGCGCGTCGATCTTCGCCTCCCGCGCCGAGGCGAGCGTGTGCCCGACGGCGGCAACCTGGGGATCGGTGAAGACGACCTGCGGCGGCCCGCCGAGCGTCTCGACCGAGTCACCCTCGTTGCCAAGAACGTGGTTCGCGCAGGCCCAGGCCTGGTACTTGCCCATGTGGGTCAGAAGCGCCCGGCCGTTCACGTCCCCCACCGCGTAGAGCCAGTCGCTTCCGGTCACGCGCATGTGGTCGTCGACCTCAAGGAAGCCGCCGGGCTCCACGCCAACCGTCTCGAGGCCGAGGTCACCGGTCCGCGCGGTGCGCCCCGCCGCCACCAGAACCTGATCTGCCTCGAGCGGGGCTTCGCCCTCGAGCTCCACCCGGACGCGCTCGCCGCGTTCGACACGGGAGATCTTGGCGCCAAGGCGGACGTCCACACCGTGCTCGCGAAGCCCGGAGAGCACCTGCTCGCCCGCGAACTCCTCGATCCGGCCGAGCAGCCTCTCCTCGGCCTCGATCAGAGCGACGGCGGAGCCGAGCGATGCGTACGCCTGGGCCAGCTCGCAGCCGACGGGCCCACCGCCGATCACCGCCAGCGACGCGGGCACCTCCTCGGCGGTCGTGGCCTCGCGGTTGGTCCACGGCTCGGCGTCGGGCAGGCCATCGATCGGCGGCACCGACGCAAGCGTCCCGGTGGCGATCACCACCGCCTTTCGCGCGCGCAGCTCGTCCTCGCCCACGCTGAGCGCGCGCTCGCCCGTCAGCTTCGCGCCGCCCCTGTACAGCTTGATCCCCTTGTCCTCCAGCCACGGCAGCTGCCCCGAGTCGTCACCGCCGTGCGTTACCTCGTCGCGGCGGGCGAGCGTTGCCTCGGGGTCGGGCGCCGAGACGGCGAGGCGCTCCCTGGCCCCGCCGACTCGCGTCACCTCGGTCAGCAGCTCGCCGGGGCGCAGCAGGGCCTTCGAGGGCATGCAGGCGTAGTAGGAGCACTCGCCGCCGACGAGGTGGTCCTCGACGATCGCGACCTCCAGGCCGCCGTCGGCGAGCCGTCCCGCGCAGACCTCGCCGCTGGAGCCGGCACCGACGACGACGACGTCGAACTCGTTGGCGCTCATGGGCACTCCGTTACCCGCGGACGCAATCCGTTACGCCGCGGCGGATGCCGAGGGCTCGGGCCGGAGGGGAGTGGAGGCGGCCGGCACTGCCCCGGCGTCCGCGAAACCTGCCTCGATGCGTCCTACGAGCGTTCCCGTCGGAGTCGAATCTCGGCGGCCGGGTCGGTCGATCCGCGGGACACGTCACCGGCGCCACACCCTCCTGTGAATGTCCCCATCAGGCCGAGGGTCCTGCCGTCAGGGTTAGCCCGCTGAATGAAGCCGCTGACCGGATCGCGGGCCGTCCGGGGCGACTCCCTCTTACTGCTGTTTAGGCAGCGAGGGCGAACTCATGAGAGTCCGCACTTATGGTTTTCCGGGGATTTTTTACGAGGCCAACCCGGGTCCTCGACTCGCGACATCGAGGCGGAACAGCTTCACGTCGAATCTGGATCGCCCCCATGTATTCGTATGTCCCGTAAGCGTAGCCGGGCGTGACGTTCCAATGCCGATTTCGCTCAGCCGTGGTGACGACGCTGCTTGATCACCCAGCGCCGTACGCGCGGCCGTCCGCCGCCTCGGGTGCGAGGCGATTGCGCAAATGTCGCCTCGCCGAGGTTGGCGGTGGCGAAGTCGAGCTTGGCGCCGGGAGCCAGGTCGTGCACGATTTGGAGCATGGCGCGGCCCTCGTCGTTACCGCCGGCGTCCTACGCCCACCAGGCTCGTGTGGCGGCATGGGTCGCCGGGACCGCGCGGGTCGTGGCCGTGCACTACACCGAGAAGACGTGCGCCGCGTTCGGGCGGACCCTGTTGTCGAGCAGCTCCAGATACGTGCTCTGCACCGCCGGGAAGCCGTCGGCGCTCTCGACCTCGAGCCAGCTCTCCACCCACTCGGCATACGGCCTCCAGGCCGCCGCGACGCGCTCCTCGAGGCCCGCGCGTCCCCAGTCGGCGCCGCGCTTGACCACGCGGTCGGGAGCGAAGAAGAAGCGCGGCGTCGGGCCCGGGCGGTCCCCCTCGCCGGCTCCAAGCTCCTCCCAGCTCGTGGCGCCGACCGCGACGCTGGCGCGCAGGCGGTCGCCGAAATGCGCGTGGACCGCGCGGCGGGTGCTTCCGTCACCGGAGAAGTCGACGTACGTCACCCCGTCCGCGTCGATCGAGCCCACGTCCTCGTAGGTCACCACGCGGTCGTAGGCGTCGAGGCCGGTTACGAACTCGGCGCTCCGCTCCGAGGTGAGGGCGACGACCTCGACGTCGCCGGGCCCCTGCTCGCCAAGCGCGAACGCGGTCCCGATCGCGGTCTTGGAGGACGCGCTCGAGAGCACGAGGGTACGGGCGCCGGCGGCACCGCCGTCCAGCAGGTCGTCGGCGAGCAGGAAGCTCGTGAAGAAGAGCGGGCGCAGCAGCATCTGGAGGTCCTCGCTGTCCTCCGTGTAGAACGGGTCGGAGCCGGTCAGGAGGTAGCGCTGGTAGGCCGACGGCAGGGGCTTGCGGTGCTCCGCGGCGTCCACGAAGCCCCGCTCGTCCGCGTCGGCCGGCGTGACCGCGACGTAGGAGGACGGCGGCAGGTAGCCGTAGACGCGGCCGTCCACGTCGACGTCGGGGTGCATCGACTCCTCGACGTCGGCGAACCCCCACACGGGCATCCGGCCCCAGCCGTCCTCGGCGGGGAAGAAGTTCCAGTAGGACATCGCTTCGCCGAACACCGCGTAGGTCACGTTGTTGGCGGTGAGCCCGAAGCGGTCGACCCGCAGCAGCACCTGGCCGTCCTCGATCTCGGGACGCGGCGACTCGGCGATGCGCGTCTTGCGAAGGTCGTCGCGGCGGATCAGTAGGTCGGTCACCCGAGAACCACCTCGGCAGCCGCCTCGAGGGTGGCGTCGTCGCCGGCGACCAGGAGCGTCGTCACGATGGACTCGCGCCAGCGCTCGAGGTCGTCGCGGATCTTCTCCTTCGGGCCGACGAGCGAGAGCTCCTCGACCAGGTTGCGCGGAAGCACCGCGCACGCCTCTTCCTTCTTGCCGGAGAGGTAGAGGTCCTGAATCTCCTCGACCTCCTTCTCGTAGCCCATGCGGATCGCGACGTTGGCATGGAAGTTCTTGCCCTTGGCTCCCATCCCGCCGAAGTAGAGGCCGTAGTAGGGCCGTAGGGCGTCGATCGCGCCGTCGACGTCGTCGGAGACGATCATCGGAACGGTCGCCGTGATCTCGAAGTCCTCGAGGCTCCGCCGGGCTCCCTCGCGCGCGAAGCCGTCGGCGAGCGCCTCGCGGTACGGCTCCTCGTGCTCGGGGGAGAAGAGCATGGCGAGCCAGCCGTCGCAGAGCTCCGCGCAGAGGGCGATGTTCTTCGGGCCCTCGGCGCCCAGGTAGATCGGGATGTCCTCGCGCAGCGGGTGGATCGACGCCTTCAGTGGCTTGCCGAGGCCGGTGTCGCCCTTGAGCGGGAGGGGGTAGTGCGGGCCGTCGTTGGTGACCGGCCCCTTGCGCGCCCAGATGTCGCGCAGGATCTTGATGTACTCGCGCGTGCGGGCCAGCGGCTTCGCGAACTCCATCCCGTACCAGCCCTCGACGACCTGCGGGCCCGAGACTCCGAGGCCGAGGACGAAGCGCCCGCCGGAGAGGTGGTCCATCGTCATTGCCGCCATCGCGGTCGCCGCGGGCTGGCGGGCGGACATCTGCACGAGCGCGGTGCCGAGCCGGATCCGCGTCGTCTGCGAGCCCCACCAGGCAAGCGGCGTGAGGCAGTCCGAGCCATAGGCCTCGGCGGTCCAGACCGAGTCGAAGCCGAGCCGCTCGGCGGTGGCGATCGTCCGCTCGATGTTGGGTGGCGGCCCGCCCGCCCAGTAGCCGGTCTGCAGGCCGAGTTTCAGGTCCTTCGCCATGGCGGCGGACGTTATCCCCTCGCCGCCAACGGCGGACGCCGGGTACGGTTCCGGCGATGACGGCGTTCGTGACCGGCGGCTCCGGATTCATCGGGGGCAAGCTCATCGCCCGGCTGGTCGGCGAGGGCGAGACCGTGCGTGCGCTTGCGCGCTCCGACTCCTCCGAGTCTCGCGTGGCCGAGCTTGGCGCCGAGCCGGTGCGCGGCGAGGTCGGTGACCGAGCGGCGCTCGCGGCCGGCATGACCGGCTGCGACGTCGTCTACCACGCCGCGGCGAAGGTCGAGGATGCCGGCCCCTGGGAGGACTTCCTGCGCGACAACGTCGAGGGGACGCGCAACGCGGTCGAGGCGGCCGGCCAGGCCGGCGTGCGCCGCTTCGTCCACGTCTCGACGGAGGCCGTCCTGATCGCGGGCGACCCGCTGGTGAACGTCGACGAGCGCGCACCGCTGCGGGTCGACTCCAAGGCCCCGTACCCGCGCAGCAAGGCGCTCGCCGAGCAGGCCGTGCTCGGAGCCGGCGGGATCGAGCGGGTGATCGTGCGGCCGCGCTTCGTCTGGGGCGCCGGCGATCGGACGCTTCTGCCCAACATCGTGAGCATGGTCAAGGCTGGCCGCTTCGCATGGATCGGCGGGGGTCGCCATCGCACCGACACCGCGCATGTGGACAGCGTCGTCGAGGGCCTCGTTCTCGCGGCCGCCAAAGGCCGCGACGGCGAGGTGTACTTCGTCACGGACGGCGAGCCGGTGGTATTTCGCGAGTTCCTCTCCGAGCTGATCGCGACGCAGGGCGTCGACGTCCCCACGCGGTCGATACCCACGCCCGTCGCCGGCGCTGTCGCCGCGGTGGGAGAGACGGCCTGGAGCCTGCTGCCGCTGCCAGGGCGCCCGCCACTCACCCGCTTCGCGTACTGGGTCTCCTCGCAGGAGTGCACTATCAACATCGCGAAGGCGCGCTCCGAACTCGGCTATGAGCCGGTGCGATCTCGCGAGGACGGCCTGGCGGAGCTGCGCTCCGCCCAGACGATCTAGACGTCGATCAGGGCTCCCCAGGGGCCGAGGTTCATCACGCGGCTCGGCCCCACGGCCGACTCCTGCCCCCAGCTCTCGTGGATGTGGCCGCAGAGCACGAGCGAGGGTTCATGCTCCTTGACGGCCTCGACGATCGCCTGGCTGCCGAGGTGGCCGCCGCCCGAGCGCGAGTCGCAGTGGCCGAACGGGGGGAGTGGACGAGCAGGACGCCGCCGTCTGGACACGGCTCGAGGGCCGCTCGCGCTTCGTCCTCGTCGAGGTCGAAGCTCCAGTCCCACGGTGTCGTCGGGATTCCGGCGCCGAGCCCGAAGAACTCCACGCCCTCCACTGTCGCGGCCTCGCCGTGGAGGACGGTGGCCGACTCCCAGCCCGCCGCGGCCGCGCGGAGCTCGTCCTCGGTCTCGTTGTTGCCGGGCACGAGCAGCGCTGGGCATTTGATCGCGGAAAGCTCGCTGACCGTGCGCTCGAGCCCGCGATGGACCGTCGCCAGGTCGCCGATCGCCGCGACGGCGTCCGCCTCCTGGCTCTTCGCGACGAGCGTGGCGGCCTGTGCGAGGTCGCAGTGAAGGTCGCTGAACGCGAGTAACCGCACGCGTTGATAGTAGGTCGGAGGGCCCGCGCCTCGCAACCGGGATCGACCAACGTCGGCTCCCGGGCACGGAATGTGAGCGAAATCTTGCGTGTGTGACCTTCATCACACACAAACGGGTGTTCGGCCGTGAGCCTTCGATGCCGCACGAACACCCCCAGGGCACCCGCCGCGCCCGCGGCGAGACACGGAAAGGAACCGCCCGGGGATCTACCGCCCGGATCGGGCCGAGGACGAGCAGCGCGAGGCCGCAAGTGAGCCACGTGCCGCGCGCCCGGCCACGCCACGCGCACGGCCCGGGTGCACCTAGGAGGTGGTTCATCCGTGTTCGCGACGAAGAAGAAGCTGATCACGGCGCTCGGCGCCGGCACCCTGGCGCTCGGCCTGGCACCGCAGACGAGCGCCGCGGTCAATCCCTACGCGGCGACCGCGCCGAACGGCCCGCGGGTCCAGCTGCTGACGGACGTCAAGGGATCCGCCCGCGCGGCCACGAAGTCGGGGACCCGCACGCCGAAGGCCGGTGCCGCGTCTGCCGGCTACGCCTCGCCGGAGTCCTTCGGGGTCTCCCAATCGACGCTCGACGCCATCGCCGCGTGCGAGTCCGGCGGCGACCCGGCCGCCGTCTCGGCCGACGGGACCTACCGCGGCCTCTACCAGTTCGACGAGTCGACCTGGGAGTCGATGGGCGGCAGTGGCGACCCGGCGGCCGCCCCCGCCGCCGAGCAGAGCATGCGCGCGGCGATGCTCCTGTCGCGGGCCGGCACCAGCCCCTGGCCGATCTGCGGCTGACCCTCGGCTAACACCTCGCGGCGCGCATGCCGATGGACGGGCGTGAAGGCGAATGACTACGTCTTCGTCCACGGCGTGCGCGCCACGCGGGGCAACCTCGAGAACTGGAACGCGGACCCGCTGCCGCTGGTCTCCTCATGGGTCTGGAGCGCGCTGGCCGTGGCCGCCGGCTTGCTCGCGGCAGTCTTCGTGGTCTCCCAGTTCGCGAGACCACTCGGCGGCCCCCTTAACCTTCCCGGGCTGACGTCGCCTCCCGACCTGCTGGACGTCGGGGCGGTCCTCGGCCGCAACGGGCTGGTCCTGGCGCTTCACGCTGGTGCCTGCATCGCCGGGTTCATCGCCGGCGGCTCGCTCCCGCTTGCGGCCGAGCGCCAGACCGGCTTCTCACGCTGGATGCACGAGCGCGTCCGGCCCGTTGCGTTCGCCTGGGTGGTTCTCGTCACCTGCTTCTCGCTGGCCACACAGGCGTTCTACCTCGGTCAGACGGGCGCCACGCTCTCGACCCAGCTCGGCGTCTCCAAGCTGGCGCTGGTTGCGAGCGTCATGCCCCACGCCCTTCCGGAGCTCGTTGCGCTGTTCCTGCCGTTGGCGGCCTGGATGATCGCCAGCCGGAAGGGCGAGTGGGAGAGCCTGCTCGCGGCGACCCTCGTCACCGTGGCGATCGCGATCCCGGTGCTGGTCTTCGCGGCGACCTGGGAGGTCTACGTCTGGCCCCACATCCTGGCCGCGCTTTCGCAGGTCGTATGAACCCTCGACCAACCCTCGACCAACCTAAACGGGGTCAGACCCGCTTGAGGGTGGTTGAGGGTTAGGACTCGGCGCCGAGGAGGGCCTTGCGGAAGACCGCCCGCTCGTCCTCGAAGAGGAAACCCCAGAGGTGGCGGCGCTCGAGCTGGGTCCGGCGCTTGGTCTCAAGCACTGCGGTTCGCGGCAGGGCCGCGACCTTGCGCGCGACCTCCACGGACCGCTCGACGACGTCGTCCTCGGGTGCTACGACCTCGCGCGCGATGCCCAGCCGGTGGGCCTCGACCGCGTCGACGATGCGGCCGGTGAGGCAGAGCTCCTGCGCAACGGTCGCCGGGAGCACCGCGCGGGCGGCCGCGTAGCTCGGCGGGATCCCCTTCGGCAGCTCGGGATAGCCGAAGAGGGCGTCGGCGCCGGCGATGCGCATGTCGCACAGGAGCGACAGCGCGAACCCGCCCGCCAGCGCCGGCCCGTTGACCGCCGCGATCACCGGCGAGCGGCAATCGCTCACGGCATCGAACGCCATCGTGCTGGTTTCGACGAGGCGCTCGCGGTTGGCGCGGTCGCCGCCGAACTGGGAGATGTCCATCCCCGAGCAGAAAGCGCTGCCGGCGCCGGTCAGGACCGTGCACGCGACCCCGTCGTCGGCGGACAGCTCATGGAAGGCCTCGGCCAGCGCGACGCGGAGCTCGATCGACAGCGCGTTGCGCTTCTCCGGCCGGCGTAGCGTGACGACGGCAACTCCATCCCTGCGCTCGGTCGTGAGGACGCTCTCGCCCACGGCCAGGGACACTAATACGGCGTGGCCGCGCGGTGCGCTGCCGGCCGCGCCGGGTGCCACACTGCGCTCGTGGACCCCGACGACCAGGTCGACGAGGCGGTCGAAGCGCCGCAGGATTCCCCGCCGGCGGGCCCCGGGGAACGCGGCCTGAGACCGAGCGACGCGATCGCGGCGGCCCGCGTGAAGGCCCCCACCCGCGGGAACCGCAAGCTCGAGGCGCTCTTCGAGCGCGCCAATGCCGACGCCGAGCTACGCACGTGGTGGCACATGGCGCAGCTCACCTCCGAGCGCCTGACGATGTCCGATCACTCGTGGGTTCACATCCAGGTGGTCACGAACATCGCCCTGCGGTTGCTCCGCCTGCTTGTCAAGGCCGGCGTCGAGCCCGCGATGGTCACCGACCACGCGATGAGCACCCGCGACGCGGAGGTGGTCGTCGCCTCCGGCGTGATGCTCCACGACGTGGGCATGTCGATCCACCGGGTGGACCACGAGGCGTTCAGCCTGATTCTCGCCGAGCGCAAGCTCCGCGAGCTGCTGGAGCCGGTCTACGAGCAGCCCGAGCGCACGGTGGTCATCGGCGAGGCGCTGCACACGATCATCGGCCACCGGCGCCGCGGCGAGCCCTACACCGTGGAGGGCGGCGTAGTGCGGGTCGCGGACGCGCTCGACATGGCGCAGGGGCGCTCGCGTCTGCCGGTCGCCGGCGGCGCCGTCGGGATCCACGCTCTCTCCGCCGCCGCGATCGACCGCGTCACGATCGAGGGCGGCACCGATCGCGCGATCCGTCTCGGGATCGCGATGAACAACTCCGCCGGCATCTTCCAGGTCGACGACCTCCTGGCCACCAAGATCCGCGGCACGCCGCTGGAGGGGCACATCGAGCTGGTCGCCCAGGTCGAGGGCGAGTCGGAGAAGCGGTTGCTCGGCGAGTTCCGGCTCTAGGCCTCGGCTCGCGACCGCTCGAGCGAGTTGAGCTCGATCTCGAAGTACCGGCACAGCCCGGAGTGCACGTCGAGCTCGCGGGCCATCGCGAGGTCGGCCCGCCACGCCTCGATACGCAGGTCGAGGGTGGGCGCCTTCTCGAGCCAGCCGACGCCCTCGCCGGTGAACGCGAAGAGCTTGATGACCTCTCGCAGGTTCGCGATCTTGTCCCCGATGTAGATCGTCGCCGCGTCGCGGCCGGCCGCCGCGGCCCGGCGCCGCACGTCGTCCTTGCGCTCGCGCCAGTTGTCCAGCTCCGGGTTGTCGGTGAGGGCCTCGACGAGCTCCGCCACGCGTGCTCCGAACTCGTTGCGGACGTCGTCCACGGTCACGGCGGAGTCCTCCACGGTGTCGTGCAGCACGGCGGCGACGACCATCTCCTCCCCTGCGCCCGCCTCGGCGAGGAGCTGCGCCACCTGCGTCGGGTGCTCGATGTACGGCCGCCCGTCCTTGCGCTGCTGGCCACGGTGCGCTTCCTTTGCCACGTCGAACGCTCGCTCGAGGGCGGGGGACGCCGGGATTCCAACCGGCCTGGAGATCTCGAGGTCTTCGCTCATGCCGGAAGCATCGCGCACGCAACGGGATGACAACGAGCCGCTTTCGGGGGACCGGCACGCGAGTAGACTCGAGCGCCGGCGCCATGGAGGGACGGTCGGAGTCAACCGAGCGCGTTCCGGTCAACCCGGACAGCGTGGTGCGGGATCATCTCGCAAACGAGCGTACGTTCCTCGCGTGGGTGCGGACCGCGATCGGGGTGATGGCGCTCGGCGTCGCGGTCGCGAAGTTCGTCCAGACGAACAACGGGCGCGCGGACGTCGCCGGAGCCATCCTCGTCGCGGATGGCGTCGTCATGCTCGGCTGGGGGTTCCTGCGCTCCCGGAGGCTGTCGCGAGACCTGCGCCGAGGCAGCGTTGCGATCGACGACGACCGGGCCATGCTGGTGATGACGGCGCTGGTCGCCATGGGGCTGATCGCCGGCCTGCTGCTACTGGTCTAGGAGTCGCCGAGCTAGACGCCGGCGCCGGAGGCGCCGCGGCCCTCGCCGGAGGCGAAGCGGGCCGCGCCGCCGACCCCGGTTGCCACGGAGGCGGCGCCGATCTCGGCCTCCAGCGCGAGGCCCTGCTCCAGCGTCATTCCGGCCCCCTCGAGCGCCGCGCGGCGGTCGGAAAGCATCGTCGGCTGTGGGAACGCGGCAAGCCCCTCCGCCATCTCGAGCGCGCGGTCCACGTGCGCGCCCGGCGCGACGACCTCGTTCACGAGGCCCCAGGCGTGTGCCTCGGCCGCCTCGACCACGCGGCCCGTGAGGATCATCTCGAGTGCCCGCCCCATGCCGACGATGCGCGGCAGGCGCTGCGTCCCGCCGTCGATCAGCGGGACACCGAAGCGGCGCTCCGTGAAGCCGAGCTTCGCGGTCTCGGTGGCGACGCGAAGGTCGCACCACAGGGCGAGCTCGAGGCCGCCGGCGAGGCACCATCCGGAGATCGCGGCGATCGTGGGCTTGGACGCCGCCAGCCGGGTGAAGCCGAGCGGGCCGTCGTCGAAGGACTCGACCCACTCGCTCGCCCCGCCGGGGTCAACTCCTGCCTCGGCGATCGCCTTGAGGTCGGCGCCTGCGCAGAAGGCCTCGTCGTCGCCGCCGGCGAGGACCAGGACGCGAGCCTCGTCGTCGGCCTCGAAGCTGCGGAACCCCTCCGCCAGGCCCTGTGCGGTCTCGGCGTCGACGGCGTTGCGCCGCTCCGGGCGGGTGATCCGAAGGAGGGCCGCGGCGCCGCGGCGCTCGTAGGCGACCTTCGCCACGCCGACTCAGTCGACGGGCCGGTGAACCTTCTCGAGATCGGCGCGCAGGCGCTCCTTGCGGCCCTCGAGGCGGATCTGGATCAGCGAACCGATGACGACGACGAGGACGAAGAAGACCATCACGCCGAATCCCCAGTAGGTGACCTTCTTGTCGTCGGCCGGACCGCCGATCCCGACGCCGTCTGCGGCGAGGGCCAGCGGTGCCGCGACGAGCAGGGCGCCGAGCGCCAGCGTCAGCGCCGACAGTGCGCGGATCAGTCGCGGCTTGCTCACGGGCGGGACTTTACTGTGTACGGTGCCGCCGATGTCGGTGGTGGAGGCGGTCCTTCTCGGGCTCGTCCAGGGGTTCACGGAGTTCTTGCCGATCTCCTCTTCGGGGCACCTGATTCTCGTGCCGTGGCTCCAGGGCTACGACTTCCTCGAGACCCACGAGGAGTTCAACAAGACCTTCGACGTGGCCCTCCACGTCGGGACGCTGGTGGCCGTTGTGGCGTACTTCCGCGACGACATCGTCCGGCTTTTGGCGGCCTTCTTCCGAAGCGTCCGCGCCCGGGCGATACGCGACGGCGACGAGCGGCTCGCCTGGGCCGTCGCCGTGGGCACGGTCCCCGCGGTGATCGTGGGGGGCCTCGGCGAGAACTTCATCCAGGACCACCTCGGCGAGCCGTGGGAGATCGCGATCCTGCTCATCGTCGGCGGCCTCCTCCTCGGTTACGCCGACCGTCGCCCCGAGCGCCAGGGGCTCGAGAAGACCACGCCGCGTCAGGGTTTGATCGTCGGCATCGCCCAGGCGCTTGCTCTGGCGCCGGGCGTCTCCCGGTCCGGGATCACGATCACGGCCAGCCGGTTCCTTGGCCTCACCCGCGACGCTGCCGCCCGCTTCTCCTTCCTGATGCTGGCGCCGATCACCGCGGGCGCGGTGGTCTTCAAGGCGGCGAAGGCAGTCGCCGACGGCCTGCCGCACGGTGTGGTGGGGCCGATGGTGGCCGGCACGATCGCCGCGGCGGTCTCCGGCTACGTCGCGATCGCCTGGCTCCTCTCGATCCTGCGCAGCCACAGCTACGACCCGTTCGTCATCTACCGCGTCGCCGGCGGCGTGTTCGTCCTGGCGCTGATCGCCAGCGGTGCCCGTTCGGCCACCTTCTAGCCGACGCGGTGTCAGACACCCTTTATAAAGGGTGTCTGACACCTAAACGAAGCGCGCGGTCCGGGGCAGAAGGACCGCGCGCGCACGAGAGAGAGAGGTTTCTCGCATCGGCAGTGTCAGCGACGGCCGACAGGCGTGGGTGAAGATCCCGATAAGCCCGCGGAAATCCCGGAACGTCCACGAATAGGAGGGGGAGTCGTTGCCCGCCTGTGAAAACCCTGTGAACCGGACGAATTCCACCACGCGCCGCCGCTACCATTCCGCACAGCGGCAACGGCAGCAAGCGCCGCTCTCCACATGACAGTCTCGCCTGGGAAACCACGGCTCGCCGTGATCGACACGGATTCGGGCTTCTTGCGTGTGCTCACACGGCGGCTCGATGCCGCGGGCTGGGAGTACCGCGTCTTCTCGTCGCAGATCCCCGCCGACGAGCTCGTTTCCCTGAAGCTGAACGCTCTGCTGGTCGACATCTCGGGACTCGGGCCGCTCGGCTGGGAGTTCCTGGACCGCGTGGGAAGCATGCTGCCGCAGCTCGGTCTCGTGGTCTGCACCCAGGGAGCGACGATGGCCCAGCGCATCCGCGGGCTTCGCCTTGGCGCGGATGACTGGATCGCGAAGCCCGCCCACCCCGAAGAGGTGATCGCCCGGCTCGAGGCAGTGACGCGCCGCCGTCGCCGCAGCGAGGCCCCGGCCGAAACGGGCCCGGTGGTCGCCGGCGAGATCGAGATCCGCGGCGATCAGTTCGAGGCGTTCGTCGCGGGCCGCGCGGTCGGGCTGACCCGCCGGGAGTTCGAGCTGCTCTCGATCCTGGCGGAGGCGCGGGGAAGGGTCCTGGAACGGGAGGACGTCTATCAGCGCGTCTGGGGCTACTCGATGGCCCATGGCGATCGATCGGTCGACGTGTTCGTGAGGAAGCTCCGCGCGAAGCTCCAAGCCCACTCGCCCGACTGGTCCTACATCCACACCCACTTCGGGATCGGTTACCGCTTCGAGGCCGAACCGCTGATCGGCGTTGCGGAGAGTCTCGAGTCATTGCAGGCGTTGCCGGCCGCGCCCGAGCCCGACATTCCCGTCGAGCCCACTGCCGACGCCCCGCTCGACGTTTCCGCCTAGCCGACGCCGACCGGACCTGTCCGGGCGCCTTCGCCGACCTCTCTCGGCTCTGGATGGAACCGGTAGCCGACTCGTGCATGGGTATGGATGTAGGTGGTCTCCGGGAGCACGGCGGCCAGGGCTGCGCGGAGGCGGGCCACGCATGCATCGACCGCCCGGGGGGTGACGTCGCTGCGGTCCTCCCAAACCGTCCCAAGCAGCTCCGCTCGGGTCACTACGCGGCCCGACGTCGAAGTCAGCGCGGCGAGCAAACCGAGCTCGCGCAGCTTCAGGGTCAGGACGACGCCGTCCACTGCGGCGATGTAGTCAGCCGGCCGGACCTGGAGCCGGCCGTCGTCGTAGTCCGGGAACGGATCGTTCACCCCGAGGCCGTGCTGCGCCTTCACGCTTTCGGAAGGTGGCACCGTGGGCCATTGCCGGCGTTACCGTTTCGTAAAGAGCAGGTTGCAACTGCGTGACAATTCGTCAGCTCGCCCCACCGTCCCTGAGGGCCCACGCCCGTTCACAAGCTGTTCACAAGTCCGATACCGATCGATAACAACGGTCCGTGGCGCCGTTGAGATCGTCCCCACGGGCCCAAGTGGGGGCCGATCGGACGAATCAACCTTAAGGAGACTCAGTGAGCAAGAGACGCTCATTCCTGGTGGCTACCTCCGCGGTGGCCGTTGCCCTTGGCCTCGCGGCATGCGGGTCCAGCAGCAGTGACACGAGCAGCACGAGCACCGGTGGTTCATCGGCCTCGAGCAGCGGCCCACTCGTCGGCGCCGGGAGCACGTTCGTCGCTCCGCTGATGTCGAAGTGGACGGCCGATTACGCGTCGAAGACCGACGCCACCGTCACGTACGGGTCGATCGGCTCAGGCGGCGGGATCGACCAGATCACCGCGCGCGCAGTGGACTTTGGCGCGTCTGACGCACCGCTCTCGGCCGACCAGGCCAAGGCGTGCGACGGCTGCCTGCAGATCCCATGGTCGTTGGGGGCGGTGCTGCCGTCGTACAACGTCAAGGGCCTGTCCAACAACATCCACCTGACCGGCGAGGTCGTGGCCGACATGTATCTCGGCAACATCACGAGTTGGGACGACCCCGCGATCGCGAAGCTGAATCCCGGCGTGAACCTTCCCTCGACGAAGATCACCCCGGTGTACCGCTCCGATGGCTCGGGAGACACCTACGCGTTCACGGACTACCTGTCGCAGGTCAGCCCGGACTTCAAGTCGAAGATCGGGACCTCGACCCAGGTCCAGTGGCCGACGGGAGTCGGTGGCAACGGCAGCGACGGCGTCGCCGCGGCCGAGTCGTCGACCGACGGCGCGATCGGATACCTCAACCTCGCGTACGTCAACTCCAACAGCCTCGACTACGGCCTGCTCCAGAACGCAGCGGGCAAGTTCCCCAAGGCGAGCGTGGATAGCGTCGACGCGGCGGCGGCCACGGTGAAGTCCGTTCCGCCCTCCGGGGTGTCGATCGTGAATCCGCCGGCTTCCGCCCCGGATGCCTGGCCCGACTCCACGTTCACGTACGTGATTGCACCCCAGAGCTCGCCCAAGGCGGACGACCTCAAGAAGTTCATCACCTACGCGATCGGCCCCGGCCAGGAGTTCAGCGAGGGCCTCGGCTATGGCACGCTGCCGAAGCAGGTGGTGTCCGACGACAAGACGGCGATCAACCAGATCGGCGGCTGACGGTTTCTCCGGCGCTCGGGGCCCTCGCCCCGGGCGCCGGAGCATGACCGTTCACCGAGCCACGTAATTCACCCCGAGACGGACCTCACCCGAATGGCGATTTCCCAGGCACCCACAATCAGCGGCGGCAACGGCCTGTTGTCGGCGAGGAAGCGAATCGACCGGCTCGGCGATCCGCTCCTCAAGGGGCTCTCCGCGGTTGCCGCGTTCGGGTCCCTGGTGCTGATCGCCCTCCTCGTCTACAAGGTGTTCGACGAGGCCCAGCCGGCGATGTCGCAGTTCGGGCTGGGGTTCGTCGGGCACACGACGTGGAACCCGGTCTCGAACGTGTTCGGGGCCGGATCCTTCATCTACGGAACCGTCGTCACCTCGGTGATCGCGGCGCTCGTCGCGGCACCGCTCTCGATCGCGATCGCGATCTTCCTCACAGAGCTGGCCCCGGTTCGCATGCGCCGGCCCGTGGCGACGCTGGTCGACCTCCTTGCCGCGATTCCGTCGGTCATCCTCGGCCTCTGGGGGATCATCGTCCTCGGGCCGATCATGAACGACACCATCGAGCCCGCGCTGCAGAGCGTGCTGGGCTGGATTCCGTTGTTCAGCGGCAGCACGTCGCCGCTCGGGTTGCTGCCGGCGGCGACGATCCTCACGATCATGGCGGTACCGATCGTCACCTCGATCACCCGGGAGGTGTTCGAGACGGTGCCGGCGGAGCTGAAGGAAGGGGCCTACGCGCTCGGCGCCACGCGCTGGGAGATGGTGAAGACCGTCGTGCTCCCGGTCTGCCGTCCTGGCATCGTCGGCGGGGTCATCCTGGGACTCGGCCGCGCTCTGGGCGAGGCCATCGCGGTCAGCCAGGTGATCGGCGCGGCGATCGGCATCCACGCCTCGCTGTTTGCGCCCGGCGATGCCCTCGCCGCGCGGATCGCATCGGAATATCGCGGAGCGGCAACCCAGCTCCAGACCGCTTCGCTTGCCTACCTCGCCGCGATCCTGCTCGTGATCGCCCTGATTGTCAACGTCGCCGCGCGGCTCATCGTGCGGCGAATGAGCTTGAAGGAGGCGTAGGGCATGGAAGCCGGCGCAGCGCCTGTTCCGAACCCGCTTCTCGGCGGTCCGAGCCTCAAGCGCCGGCGCCGCGTCAACCAGCTCGTGCAGATCGCGTCGATTGTCGCCGCGTTGATCGCGGTCGCCGTGCTCCTGGTCGTCGTCGGGTCGGTTGCCGTGCACGGCGCCTCCGCCCTCAACCTCGACTTCCTCACGAAGTCGGGTGCCGGCCAGACGTTCGGCGCGGTGGGCTCCGGGATCGCCAACTCGATCGTCGGCACCCTGCTCCTCATCGGCATGGCCGCCGCGATGGCGATCCCCATCGGGCTCCTCATCGCGATCTACACGAGCGAGTTCGCGGGCCCGCGAACGGGGAACGCCGTGCGGTTCGCACTCGACATCCTCAACGGCATCCCGACGATCGTGGTTGGGATCTTCATCTTCGGCCTGCTGGTCGTGTCGCACGGCCAGAGCGGAATCGCCGGCTCCATCGCGCTGGCGATCGTGATGCTGCCGATCGTTGCGCGAACCGCGCAGGAGGTACTGGCCTTGGTCCCGAGCTCGCTGAAGGAGGCAGCGGCCGCGCTGGGCGTTTCGCGTTGGCGAACGGTGCTCAGGGTCGTTCTCCCAACGGCGGCCGGGGGGCTGCTGACGGGCGCTCTGCTCGCGGTTGCCCGCGTGGCCGGCGAGACCGCACCGCTGCTCTTCGTCTGCTCGATCGAGCCTGCGGTTGTCAGCACGAACGTCTCGCAGGCCCTGCCGTCCATTCCGGTGACGATCTTCGTCCTCTCCGAGCAGCCCTCACCGGAGGCTCACGATCAAGCTTGGGCCGCGGCCCTCGTCCTCATCCTCTTCGTCCTCATCCTCAACATCGTCGCCCGCTACTTCCACTCCCGCTCCCGCCGGCGCTTGAGTGGATGAGAGCGGCTCAAAACGCCCCCAATGACCGCCGTCAAGGAGCCCTACCATGAGTCCCCCAGAGAGCGCAACTGACCCGCGAATGACAGAGCGAAGCGAGAAGCCCCCAGCCGACCCGCAGGCTCCAACCGAAGGCGGCGCGCGCTTCCAGACGCCGTCCCCGCAGGCCGGCAGACACCACATGCCGGAGTCTTCCGTCACCCCCGCGGCGATGACGCGACGGATCGTCCTCGAGCAGCTCGACGCCTACTACGGGTCCAATCACGCCGTCCACGAGATCAATTTGAGCTTCGAACCGGCGAATGTGACGGCGATCATCGGTCCCTCCGGGTGCGGGAAGTCCACGATGGTTCGCTGCATAAACCGGATGCACGAGGAGATCCCCGGGGCGAGGGCGGAGGGGCGCGTCCTGCTTGATGGCTTCGACCTGTACAGCCCCGAGATCGACGTGGTCGCCGTACGCCGGGCTGTTGGGATGGTCTTCCAGAAGCCCAACCCGTTTCCGACCATGTCCATCTACGACAACGTCGCCGCCGGCCTGAAGCTGGCCGGGAGCGGGCGCAGGGAGCTCGACGAGAAGGTCGAGTCCGCGCTGAACGGAGCGGGACTCTGGGACGAGGTCAAGGACCGGCTGTCGAAGCCCGGCGTGGGGCTCTCGGGCGGCCAGCAGCAGCGCCTCTGCATCGCCCGCGCATTGGCCGTGAGCCCTGAGGTTCTCCTGATGGACGAGCCGTGCTCAGCCCTGGATCCGGTTGCGACGTTGCGGATCGAGGAGCTCATCGGTCAGCTCAAGGATTCCGTGACCATCGTGATCGTCACTCACAACATGCAGCAGGCGGCGCGGGTCGCGGACACGACGGCCTTCATGCTGAGCGGCGACCTCGTCGAGGTCGGCCCGACGGACAAGATGTTCACCAATCCCGACGACGACCGGACCGAGCAGTACGTGACCGGGAAGTTCGGCTGATGGAGGGTTCGCACCTCACCCGGGTCGACTACCGCGAGGAGCTCGCGAGGCTCGAGGAGCGGGCTCTTGACGGTCTCAAGCTGGTGACCGCCGCCCTCGACCGAGCGGTCGAGGCCGTGGAGAACCAGGACATCGAGCTTGCGGAGCTCGTGATCGCCGACGACGACGTGATCGACGGCCGCTACCTGGAGATCCACCAGTCGATCCTCACCCTGCTCGCCACGCAGGCGCCGGTCGCCGGTGACCTTCGCCTGATCGCGTCCCTCCTCCACGTCATGAAGAACATCGAGCGGATGGGGGACCAGTGCGTGAACATCGCCAAGATGATCCCGCTGTCCGGCCATCACCCGCCGTCCGACGAGCGGATGCTCAAGAACCTGAGCACGATGGGGAAGCAGGTTCGAGCCCTCATCTCGCAGGCGCGAAGGGCCTTCGAGGACCGCAACACCAAGATGGCGGAGGACCTCGTGAGGCAGGACGACGTCGTCGACGATCTCAACAAGGAGTGCTTCCACCTCGCCCTGGAGATCGGTGACGACGCCGACCAGCGCGAGTGGGCGATGACGATGATGCTCGTCTCTCGTGCGCTCGAGCGCATCGGAGACAACGCAGTCGACATCGGCGAGCAGGTGGCGTTCCTCGTAACCGGGCTCTTCCGCGAGTTCGAGGACGCGTCTCACCCGGGCCAGTCAGTGCCCGAGCCGACCCCGGGCTGACCGGAGACACCGGCGCCACGGACCGGGATCGCGCGTCGTCGATGGCACTGCTGAGGCGCATCCGGGCGACCCGCAGGCGAAGCGCCATCGGCTTCTTTCGGCCGGGGTCCGAGGTTCTGGGCCATTTCGGTGCGGCCGGGAGGAACATGGAGCGAACCGCGGACCTGGCCAGCCGCGTCTTTCAGCGGTGGCCGGAGGCGGGCGACCTCCCGCAGGAGATCACCGCCTGCGAGCACGAGGGGGATCGCATCACGCGGGAGATCGTGCAGCTGCTCCACCGAAGCAGGCTTGCGCCCTTCGATCGCAACGAGGTCTATGACCTCGCCCAGACGATCGACGACGTGGTGGACGAGATCGAGGAGGCGACGGAGGAGCTCACCGGCTACGCGATCGAGGCACCGATGGAGCAGGCCCAGCAACTTGCCGCGATCGCCCGAGACTCGGCGCGAATCGTGAGCGCCGCGATCTCCCGGCTTGCGGACCTGCCTGACCTGAGCGCAGAGGCTTCCGCGATTCGCGACCTCGAGCATGAGGGAGATCGCGTGTACCGGCAGGCGGTGACGTCGCTGTTCGACGGTGGGATCGATCCCATGCTGGTCCTGCGCTGGAAGGACGTCTTCGACGCGCTGGAGAGAGCCATCGACAGCGCTCGCCACGCAATGAACGTGCTCGTGGGGATCACGCTCAAGTACTCGTGAGCTGCAGCGGCGGCTCAGCCGATGAGCTCGGCCGTATCGCGCAGGAGCGCCGCCGCCCGCGGGCGGTGGGGCGGATGCACCTCGAGCACGACCGGGGCGTCGTGGGCCGCGAGCTCGCCGGCGAGCTCGTGCCACGGCAGCGTGCCGCGGCCCGGCGGCAGGTGCAGGTCGAGGCGAAGCGGGTCCACACCCAGCGCCAACCTGGTGTCCGCCTCCCGGGACCCGAGGTTGTCGTGGGCGTGGAAGATGGTGACGAGGTCGAGCACCGGCTCGGCGAAGGCCATGAGGCTGGTATGACGGCGCTCGGCGACGATGTGGGCATGCCCCAGGTCGAGGCAGATGCCGACGGCGTCGGAGTTGCAGCGCAGGGCGATGCCTCGCAGGCTGAGGGGGTTCGCCGAGATCGTCTCGGGCCCCGGATAGAGCGGCGCGAGGTTCTCGATGGCGATTCCGACGCCGAGGCGCTCGGCGGTCACCGCCAGGCGCCGCAGGGCGTCGGACTCCCTGCGGAGATCGTCCTCGGCACCGGGCTCGTCCGCGAGCGCCAGGGCGTGGTAGACGACGAGCCCGGCACCGACCGCGCCCGCGTACTCGAGCAGGGCCTCGAACGCGGCCTCGCCCGCCCGCGAGAAGAGCCGCATCGCACCCGGGGCGTGGATCACGGTCTCGAGGCCCGTGGTGGCGAGCGCTCCGACGAGGGCCGTCGCGTGAGTCTCGCGCGCGCGCTCGTTGAGGAGGACGCCAACCGGCGGCGAGTCGATCTGCGTCCAGCCGAAGCCCGCCGCCTCGAACGACTTCAGGAGTGGCGCGGAGGGCCACCACTCGTGCGGGACGGTGACCCCGAGACGGCCCGTCAGGCGCCCCTCGCCGGCGAACGGAACCGGCTCTGCGATCCCGCTGCTTCGCGCCAGCACCGTGGAACGGTCCATTGAAGCCGACGGTAGGCCGAGGTCTCGACGGCGGGGTGAACATACGGTCAATCGGCCGTGAAGATCGCGTTACGCGCGGCTTTTTCGTGCCCGTCCGCATCCGCGCCTTCTGCGATCATCGCTTGGAGGTCAGCCCCTGATGCTCTGCGCCGCAATCGACATCGGTTCGAACACCACGCGGGTGCTCGTCGCCGAGCCCGACGAGGGACAGCTCCGCAAGGTCATGGAGCAGCGCGCCTACACCCGGATCGGCAAGGCGACCACCCACGACGGGGCCATCGACGACGACAAGGTCGCCGAGGTCGCCGAGGTCGTGACCACGCAGCTGCGGCTGGCGGAGGAGGTCGGCGCGGAGGCGGTGCGCATCGTCGCGACCGCCGCGATCCGCGAGTCGGCCAACCGCGACGACGCGGTCGCCGCCATCTCCGCGGCCTGCGGGCGCCCCGTGGACGTGCTCTCCGACCGCGACGAGGGGCGTCTCGCGTTCATCGGGGCCACCAAGACGCTCGGCCACCCGGTCGAGGGCACCATCGGCGTCGTCGACGTCGGCGGCGGCTCCAGCGAGATCGTCCTCGGCAACGTCAACGACGGGGCAACCGTCGTGCTCTCGTTCAAGATCGGCTCGGGGTCGCTGTCGGACGACTTCCTGAAGAACGACCCGCCGGCTCCGTCGGAGATCCGGGCCCTGCGCGACTACATCGGGGACTTCTTCGAGGACGTCGAGGTGGACAAGCCGGACCAGGCCGTCGCGGTCGGCGGCAGCGCGACCTCGCTTCGCACCCTGGTCGGCGCCGTCCTCGAGTACGAGACCCTGGAGCGCGCGGTGCGGGTGCTTGCGGGCGACCCCGTCGCCGACGTCGCGAAGAAGTTCGAGCTCGACCCGCGCCGGGTCAAGCTGCTGCCGAGCGGCGTGCTGCTCCTCGAGAAGCTCTCCGAGCTCCTTGGCCAGCCGCTGCAGATCGGCAAGGGGGGTCTGCGCGAGGGCATCATCCTCGACCTCCTGAACGGCGCGGCGAACGGCACGCCCGCGGCCCTGGCCGCCTGAGCGCTCCTCAGAGTCGTACCCTGGGGGCGATGCGGGATCGCTCGACCGGTGGGCATGGCCGGCGCGGCAGGCTGCTGCGCCGCGCGCTTGCGACGGCGACTGCGCTCGCCCTGTGCTCGGCGGCGATCGCGCTGGCCGGCGGCGGAGTGAACGGGGCCCCCGGGGTCGGCGACCCCTTCTTCCCGAAGGCCGGCAACGGCGGCTACGAGGTCGACCACTACGACCTGAACGTGGGCTTCCTCCCCGGCCACGGGAGGCTCATCGGCCGCGAGCGGATCCACGCGACGACGACGGAGGCGCTCAATCGCTTCGACCTCGACCTCCGCGGCTTCCGGATCAAGCGCCTCGAGGTCGACGGCGCGAAGGCGAAGTACGCCCGCAGCGGTCAGGAGCTCGAGGTCACTCCGGCTTCGACGCTCGGCGACAACCAGCAGTTCAGGGTGCGGATCGACTACGCGGGCAAGCCGCAGACGGTGATCGACCCGGACGGCTCCGAGGACGGTTGGATCAAGACCGACGACGGGTCGTGGGTTGGCTCGGAGCCGCAGGGCGCGCCCAGCTGGTTCGCGGCCAACGACACTCCGGCCGACAAGGCAGGGTTCACGATCAACATCACCGTCCCGCGTGGCCTCAAGGCGATCAGCAACGGCTTCAACTCCGGCGAGACGTTGCGTGCGCACACCAACACCTGGCACTGGCGGGAGCGGGCGCCAATGGCCACCTATCTGGCCACCGCGACGATCGGGAGGTTCCACGTAAGGCAGACGAAGTTCGACGGGATCCGCTCCCTGGTCGCGGTCGACCCCCAGGTAAAGGGCTACGGGAAGACCCTTTCGAAGATCCCGAGCATGATCCGCTTCTTCGCCTCGAAGTACGGCCCCTACCCGTTCGACGACGTCGGCGCGATCGTCGACCCGTCGAGCGCCGGCTACTCGCTGGAGACGCAGACGCGGCCGCTCCTGCCCGGCAAGGTCAGCGAGGTCACCCTCGCGCACGAGCTCTCGCACCAGTGGTTCGGCGACTCGGTGAGCCTCACGCGCTGGCCCGACATCTGGCTGAACGAGGGCTTCGCGACGTTCTCGGAGTGGCTTTGGGCGCAGCACACGGGCGGGGACTCCGTGAAGACGGTCTTTGAGAAGGCCTACGCGACGCCGGCCTCGGACTCGAACTTCTGGGGCCCGCCGCCGGGCAACCCCGGTGACCCGAAGCACCTCTTCGACGGCACGGTCTACGTCCGCGGGGGCATGACCCTCGAGGCGCTGCGGGAGAAGATCGGCGACCACGACTTCTACGCAACGCTTCGCAACTGGGTTCACGATCGCCGCCACGGCAGCGGGACCACTCCGGAGTTCATCCAGGCCGCCGAGGCCGCAAGCGGGAAGAACCTGGACCACTTCTTCCAGGTCTGGCTCTTCGACCCGGGCAAGCCGCCGGCGAGCGCCGCGCACGTTGGCGCCGGCGCACGCCGCCCGGCGGCGCGCACGAGTTCACTGGTCGTTCACCGCTAGTTCCCCGCCTGTTCACGGCCCGGGCCGCGCCGGCGTCGAACCTTTCGGGCGTAACAGCAGAATCGACCTGAGGGAGCGACGATGATTCCCAGCACCAGTTCCCGGGTGGACATGCACTGCCACTCGACCGCCTCAGCACTGGCCAAGCTCGGCGTCCAGCAGGCGCTCGGTCTGCCCGAGTGCGCGACACCGCCGGAGGAGGTCTACGAGCTCGCGAAGCGGCGCGGCATGGACTTCGTGACGATCACCGACCACGACACGATCGACGGCTGCCTGGAGCTCTCCGGGCGCCCCGACGTCTTCATCTCCGAGGAGCTGACCGCCTGGTTCGCCGGGGAAGAGCAGGCCGTGCACGTCCTCTGCTACGGCGTCACTCCGGTGGACCACGCCTTCCTCCAGGAGCACTCTCACGACCTGGAGGAGTGCGCCGCCTACCTCGCGGCCCACGACGTGACCTGCGCGCTCGCCCACCCCTTCTTCTCGGTCGCCGCCCCTCTCGGACCGCGCCATCGCCGCCGCCTCGCCGAGCTCTTCGGAGTCTGGGAGACGCGCAACGGCTCGCGCGCCCCGGAGCTGAACTCGCCGGCGGCCGTGTACGTGGACACCCACGGCGGAGCCGGGATCGGCGGCTCCGACGATCACGCCGGCGTCGACATCGGCCGCACCTGGACCGAGACCCCCGCGGCGGCGACTCCGGCGGAGTTCCTCGCCAACGTCGCCTCCGGGCAGGCGGTCGCCGGCGGCGCCCAGGGAAGCGCGGCGAAGTGGGCGCACTCGGCGGTGGCGCTCGTCACCCGGGTGCTCGCGCTCGGCGACGGCGATCTCGCGCCGGCGTCCCCCGCCAAGGTCCTGGAGATGGCCGAGCGTGTGGTTCGGGAGGGCGGCGAGCGCGGTGGCGCCCCGGGAGACACCCTGGGCCCGGATGACGCCCGGACGCTGCTGGCCGCCTGGCTTCACGCTCTGGAGCTGCCGGTTGCCGCCGACGGGGACCCGCTCGCGCTGGTTCACCTCATGCAGGCCGAGGGCTTCAGCCACTCGGAGCTCTACCGGCGCGCCCGCGGCCGCCACGAGCGGCTGCTCCGCGCCGCCGTCGAGTGCGTCCTCGTGGCCGCCGAGCGTCGCGACGGATACGCGGCGGCGGCCGGGGCCGTCTTCGACGCCTGCATCCCGGTGGTCCCGTACGTCCCGTCGATCAGCCTGCTCGCGGGCGAGCGCTCCAAGCTCGCCGGCCGCGAGGCGGAGACGCACCGCGTCGCCCTGATCGCCGACGCAGCGGGCTCCATGCACGGCGTCACGCACACCATCGAGCGCATCCGCGAGGCCGGTGTCCCGGGCTACGAGGTCGAGGTCATCGGCACCGACGCCCGGGTCGACCGGCGCCTGCCGGCCGTCGCCGAGGTCGAGATGCCCTTCTACCCGGGGATGACGATCGGGGTGCCGAGCGTCCCCGAGCTCGTCGAGACGCTCGCCGACGGCCGCTACGAGGCGATTCACGTGACCGCGCCCGGCCCGGCCGGCATCGCGGCGACGATCGTCGCGCGCATCGGCCACACCCCGCTCGTCGCGAGCCACCACACCGAGCTGGTCGCCTACGCGGGGATGCGCAGCGGCGACTCGGTGATCGCGAGCGGCCTGGAGGGCCTGATCGCGGCCATCTACGCGCAGGCGCGGGTCGTCCTCTCGCCAAGCCCGTCGGCCGACCGCTCCGTGCTCGGCCTGGGAACGCCCGAGGAGCGCCTTGGCCGCTGGGCCCGCGGCGTCGACCTGGATCTCTACGACCCCGCGAAGCGCGACCCGGACGCCTACCCGGGCCAGGTCAGGGTGCTCTACGCGGGCCGGCTCTCCCGCGAGAAGGGCTCCGAGCTGCTGGCCGACTCGTTCCTGCGCGCTCATGAACGCGACCCGCGGCTGCACCTGCTCCTGGCGGGCGGCGGTCCCGAGGAGGAGGCGCTTCGCGAGCGGCTCGGCGAGCGGGCGACGTTCCTCGGGTGGCTGGAGCGAGACGAGCTCGCACGTGCGTACGCCAGCTCGGATCTCTTCCTCTTCTGCTCGGTGACCGACACGTACGGACAGGTCATCGCCGAGGCGCAGGCGAGCGGCCTCGCGGTGGTCGCCGTCGGCGAGGGCGGGCCGGCGACCCTCATCTCCAATCGGCGCACGGGCTGGCTGTGCCGTCCGGACGCCGAGGAGCTCGCCGCAGGGGTGGCCCAGCTCGCTGCCTCCCGCTTCCTGCGGGCGAGACTGGCGGCTGCCGGCCGGGAGGCGGTGCGCGACCGCTCGTGGGACGCGAGCCTCGCCCAGCTCGCGGCCGGCTACGACCGGGCGCTCGGCCTGCGGGCCCGCAACTGGTCGCTCAGGGACTCGTCGAGAGTCGCCTGAGAGCCCGCTCGCTCTAGCATGGGACGGCGTGGAGCCAATTCGGTCCGAGCCTCAAGCCGACCAGCTCCAGGAGAGTGCTTTCTCGGCGCGATTGAGCGCGCTGAGCTCACGGCCCGAGGTCGATCTCGAAGATCCGTCCCTCTACTTCAACCGCGAGCTCTCCTGGCTCGACTTCAACGATCGCGTGCTGCAGCTCGCCGAGGACCCGAGCGTCCCGCTGCTCGAGCGCGTGAAGTTCTGCGCCATCTGGGAGACGAACCTCGACGAGGTCTTCATGGTCCGGCTGCCCACCCTCCACGACCATGTCGAGGCCAACCGCCCGGGCCGCGGCGCCGACGGCCTCAGCGCCAACGAGCAGATCGACGCGATCGCCAAGGTCGTGGCAAAGCAGCGCGCGCGGATCTCGCGCTGCTTCGGCTCCGAGCTTGTGCCCCGCTTGGCGGAGCACGGCATCAGGTTCATCGACCCGGAGGACGCCTCCGGGGAGGATCGCGCCGAGCTCCACCGCATGTTCGAGCGACGGATCTTCCCGGCGCTCACGCCGCTTCTGATCGGGCTCGGACGCTCGTTCCCCTACATGTCGAACCTCTCCCTCAGCCTCGCGGTCGTCCTGCGCGACCCGGACACCGGCACGGAGGCGCTCGCCCGCGTCAAGGTGCCGAAGGAGCTCCTGGGGCGCTTCCTGCACCTCGACCGTGACGAGGGGGTCTTCGTCGCGCTCGAGAGCCTCATCGCCGCAAACCTGGAGGCGCTCTTCCCCGGAATGGAGATCGTGGACCACTCGACGTTCCGCGTCACCCGCGACACCGACTACGACGTCTCGGACGAGGCCGACGACGTCCTCGAAGCGGTGGAGGAGGAGCTTCGGCGGCGGCGCTTCGGCGAGGTCGTCCGGCTCGAGGTCGCGGCCGGGATGAGCGACCGGCTTCGCCACCAGCTGGTCCAGGCCATGAAGATCGAGGAGCGGCAGGTCTACGAGGTGGAGGGCCCCCTGGACCTCGGCGATCTCTGGGACGTGGTTGCGATCAGCGGGCGCGAGGACCTTCGCGACGCGCCGCACTCGGGCGTGACCCAGCCCAGGCTGATGGGCGAGGACGGCGCTGAGGCCGACGTGTTCGCGGCGATGCGCGAGGGCGACGTGCTCGTCCACCACCCCTACGACTCGTTCTCGACTTCGGTTGAGCGCTTCGTCGAGCAGGCGGTCGACGACCCCGACGTTCTCGCGATCAAGCAGACGGTCTACCGGACCAGCGCCGACTCGCCGCTGGTCCCCTCGCTGATCGAGGCCGCCGAGCGCGGCAAGCAGGCGGTGTGCATGGTGGAGTTGAAGGCGCGCTTCGACGAGCAGGCGAACATCCGCTGGGCCAAGAAGCTGGAGGAGGCGGGGGTCCACGTCGTCTACGGCATCCCGGCCCTGAAGACGCACGTGAAGTGCGTGCTCGTCGTGCGGCGCGAGGGCGAGGGCGTGCGCCATTACACCCACATCGGGACCGGCAACTACAACCCGAAGACCGCGCGGATCTACACGGACCTCGGCCTCTTCACCTGCGACCCCGAGATCGGCGCCGACATCTCGGAGATGTTCAACTACCTCACCGGCTACGCGCGGCCGCAGAGCTACCGGAAGGTCCTGGTGGCGCCGTTCAACCTCCAGACGGGGATCGAGGAGGAGATCCAGAAGACGGCCCGCGCACACTCGCCCGAGCGGCCCGCCCGGATCCGCATGAAGATGAACTCCCTCCTGGACCCGGTTTCGATCCGCGCCCTCTACAGGGCCTCGCAGGCGGGGGTCACGGTCGACCTGCACGTGCGCGGGATCTGCGCCCTGCGGCCGGGCGTCCCGGGCGTCTCGGACAACATCACCGTGACCTCGACCGTGGGCCGGTTCCTCGAGCACTCGCGGATCTACAGCTTCGAGCGCCCGGACGAGGAGGCCCGCATCTACATGGGCTCGGCCGACCTCATGCCTCGCAACCTCTACAACCGCGTCGAGCTGGTGATTCCCGTGGAGGACGAGCGCGTGCGCGAGGAGCTGATGGACATCCTCGAGCGCGGCTTCGCGGACGAGACCAACACCTGGCAGCTCCAATCCGACGGTCGCTGGGTTCGCCGGCAGCCCGAGGGCGACGAGCCGCGCAGCCTCCAGCGCGAGCTGGTCGAGCGCGCCCAAACGAGGGTCGCGGAGACGATCTGAGGATCGCACGCGCGGGCCGCGCGGCCTGACGACGGACCCTACTTCTTACAGAAGAGTGAGCTCGTCCAGCATAGGCCGACCGGATGGGAACGTACGATCGTGTGGTGACCGAGCGGCGGGTCATCGCTCACCTGGACATGGACGCGTTCTACGTGTCGGTCGAGCTCCTGCGACACCCGGAGCTGCGCGGCAAGCCGCTGATCATCGCCTGGGACAGCGCGCGCTCGGTGGTCACGACCGCGTCATATGAGGCGCGGAAGTACGGCGTCGGCTCGGCCATGCCGGCAAGCCGGGCGCGGCGGTTGTGCCCCCAGGGGATCTTCCTGGCGCCCGACATGGGCCACTACCGCGAGGTCTCGCGCAGGGTCATGGCGCTGGTCGCCGAGCTCGACGTGGCGGTCGAGCCCATGTCGCTGGACGAGGTCTACCTCGACCTGAGCGGCCTCGAGTTCCCGGTGCAGACCATGACCGACCTCACGCGGCGGATCCGCGACGAGCTCGGGCTCGACGCCTCGGTGGGGATCGGGCCGAACAAGCTGGTGGCGAAGGTGGCCTCGGACGCCGAGAAGCCGCGAGGTTTCGTGATGCTCTCCCGCGAGCAGGCCGTCGAGCGTTTCGCCGTCCAGAGCCCGCGGCTGATCCCGGGCATCGGCCCGAAGACCGCCGAGCGGCTGCACGGCATGGGGGTGAGGACATTGACCGACCTGCGCGAGCTGTCGCTGGAGGAGCTTCGGCGCCGGTTCGGCGAGTCCAGTGGCCACTCGCTCTATGAGCGCAGCCGGTTTCGCCATGACGGTGCCGTGTCCAGCGAGCGCGAGACGAAGTCGCAGTCGGTCGAGACCACGTTCGAGACGGACATCACCGACCCGCAGCGGCTCCGCACGGTGATCCGCGAGCAGTCGACGCGACTGGGCGAGGCGGTGCGCCGCCGCGGTCTCGCCGGGCGCACGATCGGCATCAAGGTCCGCCTGGACGACTTCTCGACGATGACCCGGGCGCGGACGATCGCGGCGCCAACGGACGACACGGACGTCATCGCGGCCACAGCGCTCGAGCTGCTGGCCGGCAACCCGCCGCCGCGCCCGGTGCGCCTCCTCGGCATTCGCATCGCCTCCTTCGGCCCGCGCGAGGCGCCGGGCGCAGATCCGCGCACCCCGTCGCTGCTCGACGCCGCCTAGCGGCTCAGCACGTCGAGCATTCGCCGGATCGCGCCCGGGTAGCGGTACTGGGTGCCGCCGTGCTTGCCGTCGAAGAGCTCGAGCTCGCACTCCACGCCGAGCTTGTCGAGCTCCTTGCCGAAGGCCTGGGCGCCGAGGTCGAGATACCACTCGTCCGATCGCCCGCCGTCCAGGTAGACGTAGCGCATCGAGCGCAGCGCGTCGGCGTGGCCGGCGGCCATCCGGATCGGGTCCCACTGGAGATAGCGCTCCCAGACCTCGTCGACAAGGCGGCCCGTCTCGACCTCGAAGGGCAGCAGCGCCTTTCCCGGTCGGTCGGGATCGGGGGTGTAGGCGGCGGCGCACCCGTACTCCATGAGCGGCGTGCCGTGGCGCTTGAAGTCGAAGTGCTCGAGATCGGCGAGCTTCTCGAAGAAGAGGTCGAACGAGCCGTCGAAATGATCGCGCAGGGTGCGCGCTGTCTCGCCGAAGAACGGCACGTGGCACAGCTCGAAGAGGGCGTCGCCGGCGTGGGAGGCGAGCGCGGCGAAACGGTCGGGACGCATCATCGGCACGACCATCGCCCCGTAGCCGCCCGAGGACTTGCCGCTGATTCCCCGGCGCTCGGGCTGGGACAGGGTGGGGTAGCGCTCGTCGACGAAGGGGATCACCTCATCGCACAGGTAGGACTGGTACGGCCCGGTTGCGATCGAGTCGACGTACTGCGACCCGCCGTACGCCGTCCACGCGTCGACGAAGACGACGATCGCGTCGGGACAGTCAGCGTCCTCGTAGAGGGAGTCGACGCGCTCCACCATGGACGCCTCGTAGGGCTCGCGCCGCAGCCAGGCCGGGATGCGGCCGTAGTAGCCCTGGATGACGTAGACGCTGGGCAGCTCCCTCGACTGGCCCGGCTCCACGCCCGGCGGGCGATACACGTAGAGGGGCCGCCGTGCCGGGTCGCCGAGCGGGTTGTCCGCCAGCAGGTCGGACTCGACGACCAGCTCGTCGAGCGTGCCGGCCAGCCGCTTGCCCCACGGCAGCCCGGCGGGGCCGTCGACCTCGCGCAGGCTCACGCTGTCACCGCCGCCGGGCGGTCGGCCAGCGCGGCCATCGCCGCGTTCCGCCCGTTGAGGCCGATCACGCTGCCGCCGGGGTGCGTCGCCGCTCCGCAGAGATAGAGGCCGTCCACCGGCGTTCGAGCGGCAAGGCGGCGGTCCCACATCTGGTCCGGGAAGCACTCGCCCTGGAAGATCTGCCCGCCGGTCAGGCCGATCCGCGCCTCGATGTCGGCGGGCAGCAGGACCTCGTGGTGCTCGACGAGCCCCTCGAACCCCGGCGCGAACCTGCCGATCAGCTCGGTCACCGCCCCCGCCGCGCGCTTGCGCAGGGCGTCGAGGTCGCCGTCCGGCGGGTCGTAGGGCGCGTACTGGCAGAACGCCGAGATCATGTGCTTGCCCTCGGGCGCGGGGGTGGGGTCGGCCGCCGTCTGGCAGTAGAGCTCGGCGAAGGCGAGGGCGAACTCGCCCTCCTCGTAGGCCTCGAACGCGGCCTGGGTCGCCTCGAGGCCCTCGCCGACGTCCATCGTGCCCATCGCCGGCCAGGTGCCGTTGCCGCCGGCGGCGCTCCAGGCAGGCAGGGCGCTCAGCGCGGCGTTGAACTTGAATGAGGGGCAGCGGACCTTCCAGTCGCGAAGGCGCGCCGCGTAGTCCTCGGGCAGGTCCCGGCCGGCGAGCATGCCGAGTGCGACCTTCGGCCCTGCGTTGCAGACCACGAGCGGAGCGTTGAGCCTTGTGCCGTCTTCGAGCTCCACGCCGGCACCGGGGTCGATCCCGCCGACCGTCACGCCGCAGGCGATCGTCGCCCCAGCTTCCATCGCGGCCTCGGCCAGCGCAAAGCTGACCGTCCCGACCCCGCCGCGCACGTACCCCCAGGCGCCGCCGTGCCCATCGAGCTCGCCCATGTGATGCATGAGGTGGATCGCCGCGGTGCCCGGCGTGCGCGGACCTCCGTGCGCGGCGATCAGGCCCTGCGTGCACAGGGCGTCCTTGATCCGCTGGTCGGCGATGTGGTCGTCGAGGACCTCGGCGATCGAGGCCTCGAAGACGATGTCGGTGAGCTCGCGCTCGCCGCCCAGCAGCTCCTCGATGTTCTCGCGTGACGGCGACTCGCCCACCCACGTGTCGCGCTCGCCCTTGCGCAGGAGACGCCGGATTCGGTCGAAGCGCTCGTTGTACGCGGCGAGACCGGCGATGTCCCGCTCCGCGAACCCCGCCTGGCGCATCCCCATCGCGGTGCGCTCGGAGTCGAGCCACTGGACGAAGGCCGTGCCGTCCTCGAACGGGATGAAGAGCTCGGGGTCGGCGATCCTGATCTCCACGCCGCGGCGGCGAAGGTCGAGCTCGGAGATCACGAGCTCGTCGAGAAGCCCGACGACGTAGGCGCAGGGACTGACGGCGTAACCGGGATCGGAAAACGGCCGCTCCAGCGTGCAGGCGCCGCCAACGCGCTCGCGGCGCTCGAGCACGAGCACCCGCCGGCCGGCGCGGGCGAGGTACGCCGCGGCCGTGAGGCCGTTGTGGCCCGCGCCGACGACGATCGCGTCCCAGCGCTCGGCGCCCAGCTCGGCGACGGATCGCGGGAGGCCCAACTCCCCGAGCCGGCTCGCGACCCGGTCAACCTTTCCTATCGTTCCGTCCGTGGCCATCTCAACCTCCACACGGAGTCTTACCGAGCGGTCCGGGATTGAGCTTTCCCGGGCGATCCGCGAGCGCGACGTGGGCGCGCGTGAGGTCCTGGAGGCCCACATCGACGTGTTGCGTACCGCTGGGCTGAACGCGTTCGCCGCCGAGCGCTTCGACGCCGCCCGCGCGGAGGCGGACGAGGTGGACGCCCGCCTGGACGGGGGCGAGGCGGATCCGCCGCCGTACCTCGGCGTGCCGTGCACGATCAAGGAGTCGGTCGCGGTGGCGGGGTTTCCGAACACCGCCGGGCTCGTGAGCCTGGACGGACGGACGGCCGAGACCACGGCGCCGGCGGCCGAGCGCCTCCTGGCCTCCGGGCCGATCCTGCTCGGTGTGACGAACCTCTCCGAGCTGACGATGTGGATCGAGTCGGAGAACCGTCTGTACGGGCGCACCCTCAACGCCTACGACCAGTCGCGAACGGCCGGTGGCTCCTCGGGGGGCGAGGGTGCGGCGGTCGGGTCGGGCGGCTCCGTCTTCGGCCTCGGCAGCGACTTCGCGGGGTCCATCCGCATTCCCGCCTTCTTCAACGGGGTGTTCGGGCACAAGCCGACCAGCGGAGTCGTGCCGCTGACCGGGCAGTTCCCGGCGTCCGAGGGGGCCGCGATGCGCATGGTCGCCATGGGCCCCCTGGCGCGCCGGGCCGAGGACCTGATGCCTCTGCTGCGCCTCATGGGCGGCCCTGACGGGACCGACCCCGTGGCTCGGGACGTCGAACTCGGCGACCCCGCCGAGGTCTCCATCCGGGGTCTTCGCGTCGTGCTCGGCACGGGCACGTCCTACTTCCCTGCGCGGCGCGACCTGCGCGAGGCCCGCGAGCGTGCTGCCGAAGCGCTCGCCGGGCGCGGCGCCGAGATCGTGCGCGCGCCGCTCCGCTCGCTGCGGCGCGCGGCGGAGCTCTTCCTCGCGGCAGCCCAGACCGGGGCGGGCGTCTCGCTGGCCGAGTTGATCGTCGCGCAGGGCGGCTCGCCGGTGACGATGCGCTCGGCGCTGCGCCGCGGCGGCCCGCACACCCGCGCGACCCGCCTCACGCTCGCTGCCGAGTACGCCGGCAGGTTCATGCCCGAGCGCCGGATCAAGCGCTCGCTGGCTGCTAGCGAGGCGATGCAGCGCGAGATCGAAGCCATCATCGGCGACGGCGTCCTGCTGCATCCGCCGCACTCGAAGGTCGCCCCACCGCACGGCCGCACCGTCGGGCGCCCCTGGGCCCTCGCGCCGACGGCGATCTTCAACCTCCTCGGCCTTCCCGCCACCCAGGTCCCGCTCGGCCTGAACGCGCGCGGCCTGCCGGTCGGGGTGCAGGTGGCGGCGGGGCGAGACCGCGACCACGTCTCGATCGCCGTCGCCCACGCCCTCGAGGACGAGCTGGGCGGCTGGGTCCCGCCGCGCCCGCGCCGCGCGTAAGGCCGCGGCGAGCTACGAATTCAGCGAGTCGCCGCGCCCGTGAAGGGCCTAGCTGCCCGAGTACCGCGAGTACGGGTACCACCACTCCTTCGGGGCGATCTCCGTCTCGATGTGGACGTGCTTCGTTTCCTGGAAGGCCTCGAGCCCCTCGCGCCCGAGCTCGCGGCCAAGGCCCGACTGCTTGAAACCGCCGAACGGGCCCGCGTCGTTGTCCGTGAGCGGGTCGTTGAACCACACCGTCCCCGCCTTGATCTCGCGCATGCAGCGCACCACGTTGCCGAGGTCGCGCGTGTAGACGTTGGCGCCCAGCCCGAAGCGGGTCGAGTTCGCCAGCGCGATGGCCTCGTCCAGGTCCTTGACGGGGACGATCGGGGCGACGGGTCCGAACGTCTCCTCGCGGAGGAGATCCGTCTCGGCGGCGGCGCCGGTGACCACGGCGGGCGCCAGGAAGTGCCCGCGGTCGTGGCCGGCGTGGTCGCCCCCGACGACGATCTCCGCCCCCGCCGCGACGGCCGCCTCAAGCTGGCGCTCCACCTTCTCCCGCTGGATCGCGGAGACCATGGGCCCCACGTCCGTGTTCGGCTGCAGCGGATCGCCGAGCACGAGCCGGCCGGCGTTGTCGGCGAAGGCACTGACGTAGTCGTCGTAGACGTCGCTCATCACGTAGAAGCGCTCCGCGGAGGTGCACACCTGCCCCGCGTTCAGGAACGCCGCCCAGGCGCCCCCGCGCGCGGCCACGTCGAGCTGTCCGGCGACGTCGGAGCAGACGATGAACGGGTCCTTGCCGCCCATCTCGAGGTTGATCCGGGCGACACGCTCGGCGCACGCCGAGGCGATCTTCTTCCCCGTCTCGACGGAACCGGTGAATGCCACGCACGCGATGCGCTCGTCCCCGACGATCGCCCCGCCGACGTCGCCCGCGCCCGCGATCAGGGACACCACTCCTCCGGGCAGGTGGTCGACACAGCCGGCCAGCGCAAGCGTGGAGAGCGGCGTGAGCTCGGACGGCTTGCAGACGCAGGCGTTCCCGGCGGCAAGGGCCGGCGCGAGCTTCCAGGCCAGCAGGAGCAGCGGGTAGTTCCAGGGCACGATGCAGGCGACCGGACCAACCGGCTCCTTGAGGACGAGCGCGACCTGGCTGGACTCGATGGGCGGGATCACGCGGCCCGCCGAGTCGCGGCCGATCTCCGCGTAGTAGTCAAACGCCGCCGCCGTCCAGCCGACCTCGTCGCGGTTCTCGACGAGGGGCTTGCCGCCCTCCAGCGTCATCAGCTCGGCCAGCTCGTCCGTGCGAGCCCGCAGCCGAGTGGCGACCTCGTGGAGCATCTCGCCGCGCTCCCCGGCGGGCGTCAGCTCCCAGCCCCGCTGCGCCTCGGCCGCCGCGGCCATGGCCGCGTCGAGCTGCTCGCCCGACGGCGTCCCGACCGTGGCGATCGTCTCCTCGGTGAACGGGTTCTCGACCGGCAGGGCCTCCCCTGCGCCGGCGACGAGCTCGCCGCCAAGGAGAAGTCGGGTTTCCATCGCCTCCGGCATCGCTCGCGAGACTAGTCGGCTAGCCTCGCGCGCGATGGCCGATTGGGCGACGATCAGCGCGCTGGCGACGGGCGCCGGGACCATGGCCCTCGCCGCCGCGACCTTCGCCGCGGTGCGCTCGGCGAACCGGGCGGCGCGCGCGGATGACTTCCGCCCCCAGCATCGCGACCTCTACGTCTCCGCCGACGACACCGGCTTCTGGCAGGGCGCCCTGCGCGATCCGCGCGACGAGGCGTTCGCGGCGATCCAGCAGGCAGTCGCCGAGCGCCGGCCCCTCGACGTGGAGCTCCTCTACGGCGATCACGACGGCGGCCAGCTCACCATCAGTCGTTTCGGCCTCGCAACCGAGGAGGACGACGGCGATGAGTGGCTGTGTGCCGTCGTCCGCCACTGGAGCGTCGACGGGGCGGATCCGCGCTAGGCCGGAACGACCAGCACCGGCAGCTCGGAGATGTGCAGCAGCTTGTAGGCGGTCTCCCCGAGGACGACGCCCTTGAGGGGAGCGTCGCCGTGCGTCCCGACGACGATCATGCGGGCGTTCCGCCTCTCGGCCACGTCGACGAGCGCCTGCGCGGGATGCTTGTTCTGCATCTCCACCTCCGCCTCGATTCCGAGGGCCTGCGCCTGGTGGACTCCGGCGGTCGTTCGCTCCTCGGCCAGCTCCTCGACGGCCGCGCGCTGGGCAGGCACCTCGCCACCGCCGTAGCCGCCGGGTGCGTATCCGAACACGAGAACGACCTTGTCGCCGAACGTCTTGGCGAGATCGGCCGCGGCCTCGAGAGCCGCCCGCGAGCACTCCGAACCGTCGTAGCCAACGATGATTTCGCTCATCCGAGCCTCCTTGCACTCATCCGGGATCGCTCATGACGGAGGCGGTTCCGACGACCGAGCCGTCAAGGATGCCGGGGTCCACGACCTCCGTCTTCCGCCCGAAGAAGTACGGATAGGCCACGCCGGCCCAAAGCATCACCACGACCCCGAGTAGGAGAGTGCCGACGCCAACGGCGACCGACGTGCCGATCCCGAGGAAGTCACCGGAGTAGTTCTGCACGGGGTCTTGGTAGAACGTCAACGCCTTGATGAAGATGCCGGTCAGCATCAGCCCGCCGAGGAATGGGACGAGTCCGACGAGAACGAAGTTACGGGCGCTCTTGAACAGCTCCTTGCGGTAGTAGATCGCGCAGGCGAACCCGGTCAGCCCGTAGTAGAAGGCGATCTGGAACCCGAGTCCGGTGATCGAGTCGCCGAGCACATCCTGGCTTGCGTTGATGATGAACAGGGTCCAGACGAGGGATACGGCGCCCATCGTCAGAGTCGAGACGTCGGGCGTGAGGTAGCGGGGATGAATGTGGCCGAAGGCCTTCGGGATTGCTCCGAACCTCGCCATCGACAGCGTCGTCCTCGCAGTCGGCAGGATCGTCGTCTGCGTTGACGCGGAGGCCGAGGTCAGCACCGTGATGATCAGCAGCTTGTCCAGCGGCGAGCCGAACACCTTCCCGCCGAGCGCGCCGAGGACATCGTTGTGGTGATGCTTCAGGAAGTTCTCGCCGGCGAATGCTTGCGCGGAGGCCGAGACGACGAGGTAGATGGCGACGAGCAGTAGCGTGCTCACGACCGCGGCCTTGCCCGGCCCGTTCGCGGAGTCCTCGGACTCCTCGTTGACGCAGACCCCGGAGTCCCACCCCCAGTAGATGAAAACGCCGAGCAGGACCCCGTCGATGAGCGGCCCGAGTCCGATCGAGAAGGGGTTGAACCAACTCGCTGAGACGTCCACCGAGCCGGCAACGTCGCCGGTGTACACCTTGACGAGGGCGACGATCGAGAAGAGCGCGAGCGTGATGATCTCGATCGTCAGCAGCACGTACTGGATGCGGGCCGATAGCTCGATGCCGATGTAGCAGATCCACGTCATGACGATGATCCATAGGGCCGCGACGATCGAGACGTCGAGCAGGTTCTTGGAGGCGGCATCGAGTCCGAAGAGCAGGAATGAGTAGACGCCGGCGATGTAGGCGAGGGTCGCCATGACGACGATGTCCGCGACCACGATGGCCCAGCCGGTCAGCCAGCCGGACCGCGGTCCCATGGCTCGCGTCACCCACGTGAAGCTCGTCCCGCAGTCCGGGTCCGCCTTGTTCATGTAGTTGTAGCCGGCCGCAATCAGCAGCATCGGAATGAACGAGACCAGGAGTACCGCCGGGGCGGCGAGGCCGACGCCTTGGACGGCCACGATGAAGCCGAGGGTGGCCGCGAGGCTGTAGGCGGGCGCCGTCGAGGCGACGCTGATGACGAGATTCGAGAGGTAGCCGATCGCGCCCGACTTCAGACCCTTGTCGCCGGTCTTTGGTGCTTCCCCGGCGGGCGTGGGAACCGCAGCGCTCTCCATCGACTCTCCTCGTCTCGAACGAAATGGTCTGCTCGGCGGACCCTATGCGCAGGTGCGGTCGTTCGCAAGGGTCGACAGTCCTAATCACCGCCACCCAGTTGTCCGGTGTGGTCAACGCCTCCGGCGGCAGCGGGCCGGTGGTTAGGCTGCGGGCGTGATCGCGACTCACGACGCCAAGGGCTGGTGGCTCGCCAGGGCCGGCCCGGTGGAGCCGCTGGTGGCGCTCGAGGGTGAGACGACGGCGGATGTGGTGATCGTCGGCGGCGGGTTCACGGGCATGTGGACTGCGTGGCTCATCCGGGAGCTCGAGCCGCAGGCCCGCATCGTGATCCTGGAGGGCAAGGTGTGCGGCGAGGGCCCGAGCGGGCGGAATGGGGGCTTCGTCAACGAGCTGTGGTTCAGCCTGCCGACGATGCGCGAGCGCTTCGGCGATGCGGGCGCCCTGGCGGTCGCCCGCGCCTCGCGTGACGCCGTCACCGCGGTGGGGCGCTGGTGCGACGAGCAGGGTGTCGATGCCTGGTTTCGCCAGGGCGGGTACATGCAGGTCTCGACCACGCCGATCCACGACGGCAACTGGGATGCGGCCGCGGCGGCCTGCCGCGAGCTCGGCGAACCGGAGGCCTGCCAGCCGCTGGACCCGGCCGGCGTCGCGGCACGGTGCGCGTCGCCGATCTTCCGCGCGGGCGCCTACTTCCCCACGGCGGCCACGATCAATCCCGGCCTGCTCAGCCGCGGCCTGCGCCGCAGCCTGATCGACGCCGGAGTCGAGATCCACGAGCACTCGCCCGTTCGCGCCGTTCACCAGTCGCACGGCGAGGTCGAGGTGCGAACACCGGGCGGCACGGTTCGGGCGCCCCAGGCAGTGCTCGGCGCGGGCTTCGGCCTCGCCGGGTTCTCGGGCCTGCGCCTCCGCCTGACGCTCACGTCCAGCCACATGGTGATCACCGAGCCCGTCCCGGACGTCATCGAGGAGCTTGGCTGGAACGGCGGCGAGTGCATCACCGACTCGCGGCACATGGTCCACTACTTCCGGACCACCAGGGACGGCCGGATCGCCTTCGGCTGGGGCGGCGGGCGGATCGTGTTCGGAGCGCGGGCGCGAGGCCGGGCGGAGGTCGATCGCGCCCTGGTCGAGAAGGTGGCGTCAAGCCTCGTCCGCTTCTTCCCGCAGTTGGCCGGACGGCGGATCGACCACGCCTGGGGCGGCCCGATCGACGTCTCGCCGACCCACCTGCCGGTGGTCGGCACCAAGGACGGAGGCCGGGTGCACTTCGCCTTCGGCTACACCGGCAACGGCGTCGGGCCCTCCCGACTGGCGGGCCGCTGCCTCGCCTCCCTGGCGCTCGGCCGCGACGACGAGTTCTCGAGCCTCGCGATCGTCGACCCCGAGGCCCACCACGTCCCGCCGGAGCCCTTCCGCTACGCGGGCGGCGAGATCATCCGCGCCGCGATCCTTCGCAAGGAGGCCGCCGAGGAGGCCGGCGCCAAGGCCGGCCTGCTGACCCGCTTCGTCTCCGGAATCCCGGAGCGGCTCGGGATCCACGTGGGCCGCTGAGCGCTCAGACCCAGCGGCTGGTGATGACCTTCTTGCGGGTGTAGAGCTCGATCGCGTCCGTGCCGTTGGCGTGGAGGTCGCCGTCGATCGAGCCCTTCCAGCCCGAGAACGGGAACCAGGCGACCGGCGCGGCGACGCCGACGTTGACGCCGATCATCCCGGCCTGGACTCCGGCGCGGTAGGCGCGGGCGGCGGCGCCCGAGGTCGTGAACACCGAGCCGGCGTTGCCGTAGCGGGAGCCGTTGACGAAGTCCAGCGCGTCGTCCAGATCGGCGGCGCGGATCACGGTGAGCAGGGGGCCGAAGAGCTCCTCGCGGGCGATCTCGGACTCGCGGTCGGCCGTCTCGACGATCGTCGGGCCCAGCATCGTTCCGGCGGGCCCGGAATCGGCGTCCCGGCCGTCGAGGACCAGGGTTGCCCCCGCTTCGGAGACCGCTCGCTCCACGGCGCCCGCCACGCGCTCACGGGCCTCGGGCGCGACGAGCGGGCAGACGTCGGTGCCCTCCTCGCCGCCGGGCCCGACCACGAGCGCAGACGCCGCCTCGCGAAGCGCCGTCAGGACCTCGTCCTGCCGCTCGGGCTCGCCAACCAGCACGGCGACCGAGTTGGCCAGGCACCGCTGGCCCGCGGCTCCGAAGGCCGACCCCATGACCGCGTCGACGGTGGGGCCGAGGTCCGCGTCCGGCATCACGACTGCGGCGTTCTTCGCACCGCCAAGCGCCTGGAAGCGCTTGCCCGTGGCCGCGGAGCGCTCCGCGATGTGGCGGGCCGTCGACGCCTGGCCGACGAACGAGACCACGTCGATGCCGGGGTGGTCCAGGATGGAGTTGACCGCTTCGTGCGCGCCATGGACCAGGCCGCATAGCCCTGCCGGGATCGCGTCGAGGCCGTCGATCAGCTCGAAGATGCGCTCGGCCGGGCGGGGGTCGCGCTCCGATGGCTTCAGGATGAACGCGTTGCCGGTGGCGATCGCGAAGCCGCAGAACCAGAGGGGGATCATCGCCGGGAAGTTGAACGGCGTGATCGCGGCCACGACGCCCATCGGCTCGCGGACCATCTGGACGTCGAGCCCGGTCGCGACTCCCTCGAGGCCCTCGCTCTTCAGCAGGTGCGGTATGGCCATCGCGGACTCGGTGGACTCGATCCCGCGCAAGACTTCGCCGCGCGCGTCGTCGAGCGTCTTGCCCATGTCCTCCGTGACCAGGCCCGCGATCTCGTCGCGGTGTGCCCAGAGCGCCTCGCGGAACGCCATGACGGCGCGGGCCCGCGCCTGCGGCGCCACTCCCGCCCAGCCGCGCTGCGCCTCGCGAGCGGCAACGACCGCCGCGTCCACGTCTGCCGCGTTGGAGAGCGGGACCAGCGCGGCGACCTCCCCGGTTGCGGGGTCGACGTCAGGTATCGAGTCGTGCGCAGTCGAAGGCCGCCACTCGCCGCCGGCGTAGTTGGCCAGCGTCCTCACGCCGGCGGACCGCGACGCCTCGACCGTCGCCACCTACGCCATCTCCTGCTCGGGCCGCACCGCCGCCATCTGCTCGGCCCGCCGCTGCTGGATCACCGTAGCGCCCATCGCGAGCAGCGTCACGCTGAACAGGATCATCGCGACGCAGTTCACCTCGACCGGGATGCCGCGCTGGGCGGCGCCGAAGATGAACAACGGGAAGGTCACGGTCGTCCCGCTGTTGAAGTTCGAGACCACGAAGTCGTCGATGGAGAGGGCAAAGGCAAGGAGCGCGGCGGCAGCGATGCCGGGCAGCAGCAGCGGGAACGTCACCTTCATGAACGTCGTGAACGGGTTTGCACCGAGGTCCTGCGCGGCCTCCTCCAGGCTGCGGTCGAAACCGATGAGGCGGGAGCGCACGACGACGACGACGAAGCTGATGCAGAACATGACGTGGGCGATCAGCAGGGTCGCGAAGCCAAGCGCGAGCCCGTAGATCAGGAACAGCGAAAGCAACGACGCTCCCATCACGACCTCGGGGGTCGCCATCGGGATGACGATGAGGAAGTTCGCGGGCCGTCGCCCGACGAACTCATGTCGCACGAGGGCAAGCGCCATCAGGGTGCCGACGATCGTCGAGATGATCGTCGCGAGGACTGCCAGCTTGAGGCTGGTCAGGAGCGCGCTGTTCAGGTCGGAGATCCCGAAGGCGTTGCCCCAGTGCGAGAGCGTGAAGCCCGTCCATGTGTAGTTGTACTTCCCGGCCGGGTTGTTGAACGAAAAGAGCAGGATGACCGCGATCGGGATGAGGAGGTAGGCGATCGCGAGGCCAGCGAAGACGTTGAGCGCGTGCTCGCGAACCCAGCGCCAGGCGCGTGCGCCCGCCGAGGGGCGGCGGGGTGCGGCTGCGGGAAGCGCTGCCGCCTCCATCAGACCCCCGCCGCTTCCTCGCCCATCAACGATTCCGAGCCCGCGAAGCGGATGTAGATCACGACGGCGATCATGATCACAGCCATCAGCACGAACGACAGGGCCGCCGCCGCGGGATAGTCGCGCTGCGTGAGGTAGAGGCCCTGGATCACGTTGCCGATCATGTGGTTGTTGGTGCTGCCGAGGAAGAAGGCGTTCACGTAGTCCCCGACGGCGGGAATGAACGTCAACAGGGTGCCGGCGATGATTCCCGGCGCCGACAGCGGCAGCGTGACCCGCGTGAACGCGGCCCGCGGCGAGGAGTAGAGGTCCTTGGCCGCCTCGATCAGTGCCGGGTCGAGCCGCTCCAGGCTGGCGTAGATCGGCAGGACCATGAAGGGCAGGAAGTTGTAGGTGATGCCCGCGATGACGGCGGTGGCCGTCTGGAGGAGCCGCCCGGTGTCCGAGAGGATGCCCACCGACTGCAGCGTGTTCACGACGAACCCGTTGTCGGAGAGGATCGTCTCCCACGCGATCGTGCGGATCAGGTAGGTCGTGAAGAACGGCGCGATGACCGCGAGGAGCATCGCGTTCTTCCACCTGCCCCCCCTGAACGTGATCGCATATGCGAGGGGGTAGCCGATCAGCAAGGCGATCAGCGTCGCGACACCGGCGTAGATGAACGAGCGCACGAACGGGGTGTCGTAGAGCGACAGCGCGTCGTGAAAGTTCGCCCAATGCCAGTCGAACCGCAGGCCGGTCTCGAGCGTGCCCGACTCCAGCGACAGCCGCGCCATGAAGTACATCGGCACGGCGAAGAACAGGATCAGCCAGAGGACCCCCGGGCCGAGGAGGAAGTACGGGACGAGCCGACGCCGAAGCGTGCTCACCGGCTCACTAGCCGTTGATCACGGCGTCAAACGCCTCGGTGATCTTCTGTTCCTCTTCGCCAGAGATGCTTGGAGCGACGTCGCAGTTCTTCGTGAACTGCGCATCCGGGAAGATCAGCGGGTTCGTGGCCAGTTTCGGGTCGGTCTTCTCGAAGATCTGCTTCACGCCGTCGACCGGGGTGAAGTAGTTGTTGTAGGCCGCGATCTGCGCCTGGTTCTTCGGGTCGTAGACGTAGTTCATCCACGCCTCGGCCGCCGTCGGGTTCGGCGCGCCGACCGGGATCACCATGTTGTCCGACCAGAGCATGCAGCCCTCCTTGGGCATGACGAACTGGATGTCCGGGTTGTCAGCCTGCAGCTGCACGGCGTCCCCGGACCACCCGATTACCGCGTCCACGTCGCCGGCTGTGAGGTCACGCGCGTAGTCGTTGCCGGTGAAGCGCCGGATCTGGCCGTCGGCAGCGGCCGACTTGATCTTCGCGATGGCGTCGAGCCAGTCCTGCTCGGTCGCGTTGTCGAGGTTGACGCCCATGCACTTCATGACGAGCGGCACCGTGTCGCGCATCTCCGTCAGCATGTCGACCTTGCCCTTGTACTGCGGGTCGAAGAGGTCGCAGATGGACTTCACGTTGGGCGCGAGGTCCGTCCGCACCACGAGGCCCGTCATCCCGCTCTGCCACGGCACGGAGAAGTCGCGGTTCTTGTCGAAGGAGGGATGCTGCAGCGACGGCACCAGGTTCTTCTCGACGTTGGGGATGCCCTGCTTGTCGAGGTTCTGGAGGTAGCCGAGCTCGTGCATCTTGTTAGCCATCCAGTCGGTGACGACGAAGATCGACCGGCCACCGGACTGGCCCTTGGCGAGCAGCGGCTGCATCTTGCCGAAGAACTCGGCGTTGTCGTTGACGTCCTCGATGTACTTCACGGAGACGCCCGTGGCCTGCTCGAAATCCGAGACGGTCTTCTTGTCGATGTAGAGGGGCCAGTTGGAGATGGTGATACCCCCGCTGGGCTTGCCCTGGAGGCTCACCGTCGCGGTCTTCTGGTCGGTGCTCCCGCCGCCCTCGACGCCGCCGCTCGAGCCGCACGCCGCAATCCCAGCCGAAACCAGCACGGCAAGCGCCGCCAGCGCCACTGCCCTAAGTCCCCTCAGCATCACTCACTCGCTCTCTCCGGCGCCTGCCGGTTCAGATTCAGATTCAGTCGGCGACCCCGCGGCCGCCCCATTCGAAGATTCCCGCACCAGGTGCACGTGCTCCGGAGCCCAGCTCAGCTTGACGTGGGCCCCGCCGCCGGGCAGCCGCGACCGCTCGGCCTCGCTTGAGTTCGGCGCGAGGACCGTCATGGGCACGTCGCCCGCGAGCTTCACGACGATCTGCGTCGAGGTACCGAGGTACACGGAGCTCTCGACGATGCCGTCGACCGACGGCCAGCCGTCGGGCGGGCTCGCTCCCTCCGGGTCCAGCCGCAGCTTCTCCGGGCGCACCACCGCGTGGCAGTGCGAGCCGGTGGGCATCCCGTCGGTGTTGGCGTGCACGTCGACGCCGGTGTCGAGCCTGATCACGCCGGCGGAGCTGACGCTGCCCGGCATGAGGTTGGAAACGCCGATGAACCCGGCGACGAAGGTCGTCGACGGCCGCTCGTAGACGCTCTCCGGCTCGTCGATCTGCTCGACCTTGCCGTGGTTCATCACCGCGATCCGGTCCGACATCGTGAGCGCCTCCTCCTGGTCGTGCGTCACGTACACGAACGTGATGCCGACCTCCCGCTGGATGCGCTTCAGCTCGATCTGCAGGCCCTTGCGCAGCTTCAGGTCGAGGGCGCCGAGCGGCTCGTCAAGCAGGAGGACCTTGGGCAGGTTGACCAGGGCGCGAGCCAGTGCGACCCGCTGCTGCTGGCCGCCCGAGAGCTGGCTCGGCTTGCGGTTCGTCTCCGCGGCCAGGCCGACCCGCTCGAGCTCCGTCTTCACGCGCCCGTCGATCTGGTCCTTCGGGACCTTCTTGCGGCGCAGGCCGAAGGCGACGTTCTCGGCGACGGAGAGATGGGGGAACAGGGCGTAGCTCTGGAAGACCGTGTTGGTCGGGCGCTTGAAGGCGGGAACGCCCGCCACGTCCTCGCCGTCGATCAGGATGCGCCCCGCCGTCGGCTGCTCGAACCCGGCGATCATCCGCAGGGTGGTCGTCTTGCCGCAGCCGCTTGGGCCGAGCATCGTGAAGAACTCGCCCTCTTCGAGGGTGAGCGTGAGGTCGTCGACCGCCCGGAGCGAGCCGAACTCCTTGGTGACGTCCTGGACCTGGACGCACGGCGACGCCGACGAGCCGGCCGGCTCCCTGGCGCCCGGCGCCTCTCCGCGTTGCTCCTGATCTAGGGCTGCTATCGCTGTCTCTCTCTACTGACGCCAGTCCGGCGTCTCTCCCACACAGACTATGTCCGAATCAGCCGATGCGTGCAAGTGGCGGAAGTCCTAAATCGTCCGGCGTCGCTTGTACATGATGGATAATGGTCCTGAACATATTTCAACGCCGGAGCGCTTGCTATGGCGACGTTCTGGATATACCGTTTAGCGAGTTGTACTTAATGGCTCGAAGGAGGAGCGATGGCGACGACTGAAGAGGCACCGGCTGCGGTGACCTACGACCCCGCACAGCTCCAGGATCAGGCGCTCAAGCACCTGTGGATGCACTTCACCCGCATGGGCGGCTACGACGCCGGCCACGAGGTTCCGATCATCGCCCGCGGCGACGGCCCGTACGTCTATGACATCCACGGCAAGCGCTACCTCGACGGTCTCTCGGGCCTGTTCTGCGTCAACGCCGGCCACGGCCGCACGGAGCTTGGCGAGGCCGCCGCACGGCAGGTCGCGGAGCTCGACTTCTTCACCGTCTGGAGCTACGCGCACCCGCGCGCCATCGAGCTGGCCTCGAAGATCGCCAGCCTGACGCCGGGTGATCTGAACCGCGTGTTCTTCACCTCCGGCGGCTCGGAGGCGGTGGAGTCGGCGATCAAGCTGGCCCGCTCCTACCACCAGCACACCGGCAACCCGCGCAAGACGAAGTTCATCACCAGGGACGTCGCCTACCACGGCACCACGCTCGGCGCGCTTGCCGCCACCGCCATCACGGCGCTGCGGACCGAGTTCGAGCCCCTCGTGCCCGGCGGCTACCAGATCCCGAACACCAACAGCTACCACTGGCCCGAGGACCGCGACCCCCTCTGGGCGGCGGACCAGCTCGAGGAGAAGATCATCTACGAGGGGCCGGAGACGGTCGCCGCGGTGATCATGGAGCCGCTGCAGAACGCCGGCGGCTGCATCCCGCCCCAGGAGGGCTACTGGCAGCGGATCCGCGAGATCTGCGACCGCTACAACGTCCTGCTGGTCTCGGACGAGGTCATCTGCGCGTGGGGCCGCCTTGGGCACTTCTTCGGCTGCCAGCGCTACGACTACCTGCCGGACATCATCACCTCGGCGAAGGCGCTGACCTCGGCGTACGTCCCGATGGGCGCGATGATCGTTTCAGACAAGATCGCCGCCCCGTTCATGGAGGGGAAGGCATCGTTCACGCACGGCTTCACGTTCGCCGGCCACCCGGTCGCGGCGGCCGTCGCGCTCGCGAACATCGAGGTCTTCGAGCGCGAGGACATCTGCGGCCACGTCCGCGAGAAGGAGGGCGAGTTCCGCCAGATGCTCGACTCGCTGCGCGACATCCCGATCGTCGGCGACGTCCGCGGCGCCGGCTTCTTCCACGCGATCGAGCTCGTCCGCGACCAGGAGTCCAAGACGGAGTTCACGGACGAGGAGTCCGAGTGGCTTCTCCGTGGCTTCCTCTCGGGCGAGCTCTACAAGCGCGGGCTGATCTGCCGGGCCGATGACCGCGGCGACCCGGTCATCCAGCTCTCGCCGACGCTCGTGTGCGACACGGAGCAGTTCGAGGAGATCCACGACGTCCTCCGCCCGGTCCTGACCGAGGCCTGGGAGCAGCTCCAGGCGCGCGACAACCCCGCGCAGCCCTCGGCTCACGACCAGAGACGGCGTGTGACCACCTAGCACGCCGGCGCCGGAAAGAGGATGACGGGCCAATGCTGACGGTCGAGTCGCTTGTCTCCGAGTGCGGCCTCGACCTGACGGTCGCGAGCGAGCGCGCCAAGCGGGCGATTCGCTGGGTGCACATCTCCGAGCTCGAGGACCCGACCCAGTGGCTCTCCGGCGGAGAGCTCCTGCTGACCACGGGCATCCAGCTCTCCAGCCCCGCCCGGCAGCGCCGCTTCGTGGAGCGCCTGGCCGAGCACGACCTCGCCGGCCTGGGCCTGGGCACCGGGTTCACCCACCGCTCCATCCCCAAGGCGCTCGCCGAGGCCGCCGAGGAGGAGGGCCTGCCCCTGTTCGAGGTCCCGTACGAGATGCCGTTCATCGCGATCACCGAGCGCGCCTTCTCTCGTCTCGTGAACGAGGAGTACGACGTGCTCCAGCGCGACGCCCGCCTGCACGAGCGCTTGGAGCGCCTGGTGATCGAGGGCCGCGGCCTCGAGGAGATCCTCGCGACCATCGCCGGGGCCGCCGGCGGGGTTGCGGTCCTCAACGACTCCGCGGGGCTCGAGATCGCGGTCCACCGACGCGGCTCGTCGCCCGGCGCCGCCGCCCTCGCCGCCCTCCGGGAGGAGGTCGCCGGCCGTGCCGCGTCCGCGTCGGTCGGGCCGTTCGAGCCGCACCATCGCTCGCTTGCCGGCCGCTCGCTGTCGGTTCCCGTTCCCGGGCGCCGCGGCGCTTCCCCGGTCGCCTGGCTGACGGTGCTGGCGGCTGAGGCGCCCCTTGACGACTTCGAGCGGCTCGTCGCCCGGCACGGGGCGATGGTGGTGGGGCTCGAGATGATGCGCGAGCGCGTGGTGCGCGAGACGGAGCGCCGGCTGGCCGGGAACCTCCTCGCCGAGGCGCTCGGCGGCAGGCTCGACCCTCAGGAGCTGCGCGGCCGCCTCGGGCCGTTCGGAATCGGCGAGGACGCCGCGCTGCTGGTCTTCGAGGTCGACGACCCCGAAGCCGCCGAGGGGACTCTGGAGGCGGCCCTGCAGGCTGCCGAGACGCCCGCCCTCGTCGCGAGCACGAGCGGTCCGGGCAGCCCCCTCCTCTGCGCCGTGATCGACGCCGCGGGCCGCGACCCGATCGAGGTGGCGCGCCAGGCGCGCGCAACGCTGGCAACGCACTGGGGCGGCGTGCGGGTGGGCGCGTCGCGCGCGCTGCCCGTGGACTCCGTGCGCCGCGCCTTCCACGAGGCGCGCTGCGCCCTGGAGGCGACGGCGTTCGCCAACGGCGACGCGCCCGAGGTGGCGTCGCACGAGGACCTGGGCGCCTTCACGCTGCTGCTCTCGCTCCAGGACGACGAGGCGCTTCGCCTCTACAGCGACGGGCTGCTCGAGCCGATCGAACGCGTCGAGGGCGAGTACGGCGGCGAGCTTCTGCGGTCGCTCGAGGCCTACATCGAGCACAACGGGAACTGGGAGCGCGCGGCGCGCGAGCTCTACTGCCACCGCCATACCCTTCGGTACCGCATCCGCAAGATCGAGGAGCTGACGGGACGCGACCTGTCGCGGGCCACGGACCGCATCGAGCTCTGGCTGGCACTGCGAGCGAGGGAGCTGGTGCGGTGAGTCCGCGGTCCGCGGTCAGCAGAGCTGCGGATTATTGGAAGGAGGTCTGAGTTGCGCGTAGGAGTACCCACAGAGGTGAAGGCGGACGAGTACCGGGTCGCGCTCACCCCGATCGGCGCGCGAGAGCTCGCCGAGCACGGTCACGACGTGATCGTGCAGGACGGCGCCGGCGAGGGCAGCGCGATCTCGAACTCGGACTACGAGGCCCAGGGCGCGCGCATCGTGCCGAGCGCGGGGGACGTCTGGGGCGAGGCCGAGATGGTCCTGAAGGTCAAGGAGCCGCAGCCGGCCGAGGTCGCGCAGATCCGCTCGGACCTCCTGCTCTTCACCTATCTCCACCTGGCACCCGATCCGGATCTGACCAAGGGCCTCGTGGACTCAGGGGCGATCTGCGTCGCCTACGAGACGGTTGAGGACGCGGAGGGCCGCCTGCCCCTGCTCGCGCCGATGTCGGAGGTGGCCGGGAAGATCGCGACGCAGGCCGGCGCCTTCATGCTCGAGCGCCCGCTTGGCGGCCGCGGCATCCTGCTCGGCGGCGTGCCCGGGGTGCCCCCGGCCAACGTCATGGTCATCGGCGGCGGCGCGGTGGGGATGAACGCCGCGTTCATCGCGATCGGGATGGAGGCGGACGTCTTCGTCTACGACACCAACATCGACAAGCTCCGGGAGCTGGATGTCGCGTTCGGCGGCCGGGCCTCGACCGTGTTCTCCTCCACCCTCTCGATCGAGGAGAGGCTGCCGGACATGGACCTGGTGATCGGCGGCGTCCTCGTCCATGGTGCGCGGGCGCCGCACGTGATCAACCGCAAGCAGCTCGCGCTGATGAGGCCGCAGGCCGTGCTCGTCGACGTTGCGATCGACCAGGGCGGCTGCTTCGAGACCTCGCATCCCACCACCCACGGCGACCCGACGTTCGAGGTCGACGGGATCATCCACTACTGCGTGGCGAACATGCCCGGTGCGGTCCCGATCACGTCGACCTACGCGCTCACCAACGCCACGCTTCCCTATGTGCTGTCGCTGGCCGACAACGGCATCGTCGAAGCGGCGCGCCGCGACGCCGGCCTGAAGCTCGGGATCAACGTCGCGAACGGCAGGGTCACCCACCCGGCCGTCGCGGATGGCGTCGGCGCCCAGTACGCGTCACCCGACGACGTCTTGGACATCCCGCGCTCGGCCAACGGCGGTCCGCCCGGCGCGGGCGGTGCGGGCGCCACGGCGAGCCATGCGGCGAGGTCCGCCAGCTGACCACGGCGCCGCCGGCCACGAGATATCAACCAGAAGCCATCGATCAGACAAGGAGCGGAGCAATATGGGCAAGTACGCAGTCGTTAACCCGGCAACCGGCGAGACGGTCAAGGAGTATCCGCAGATCTCCGACGAGGACCTCTCGGCAGCGATCGCCGCGGCGGACGACGCTCACCGCAGCTGGGCCCTTAAGACCACGGTCGCCGAGCGGGCAGCGATGGTCAAGAAGGTCGCCGACCTGCACTCCGAGCGACGGGAGACGCTGGCCGAGATCATCGTGCGGGAAATGGGCAAGCCGATGGAGCAGGCCCTCGGCGAGGTGGACTTCTGCGCCGACATCTACGGCTTCTACGCGGACAACGCCGAGGACCTTCTCAAGGACGAGCCGATCGAGCTGCTGGCGGGCGAGGGCACCGCGCTGATTCGCCGGGCGTCGGTGGGGCCGCTGCTGGGAATCATGCCCTGGAACTTCCCCTACTACCAGGTCGCGCGCTTCGCTGGGCCGAACCTCGTCGTCGGCAACACGATCCTGCTCAAGCCGGCGCACCAGTGCCCCGAGTCGGCGGAGGCGATCCAGTCGATGATGGCCGACGCGGGCTTTCCCGACGGTGCCTACAAGACCATCCTCGCCACGAACGATCAGATCGAAGCGGTCATCGAGGACCCCCGGGTCCGTGGCGTCTCGCTGACCGGTTCCGAGCGGGCCGGAGCCGCGGTTGCGGAGATCGCCGGGCGCAACCTGAAGAAGGTCGTTCTCGAGCTGGGCGGCTCCGATCCATTCATCCTCCTCGGGGCGGACGACCTGGACGAGGCCGTCGATGCCGCGGTCGCGGGCCGCCTGGACAACACCGGCCAGTCCTGCAACGCCGCGAAGCGGTTCATCGTCGCCGACGAGATCTACGACGACTTCCTCGAGAAGTTCACGGCCAAGATGACCGCGGCCGAGCCCGGCGATCCGACGTCCGAGGAGGCCCAGATGGGCCCGCTGTCGTCAGCCGGCGCGGCGGAGACGCTGCAGGACCAGCTCGATCGTGCGGTCGCCGGAGGCGCGGAGATAGCCGCCGGGGGTGATCGGAAGGACAACTTCTTCTCGAGCACCGTGCTGGTCGGAATCACTCCGGAGAACGACGTCCACCACGAGGAGTTCTTCGGACCGGTCGCGAGCGTGTACCGCGCCGGTTCCGAGGAGGAGGCGATCGAACTGGCGAACGACACGCCGTTCGGACTCGGCTCCTACGTGTTCTCGAACGACGCCGAGCAGGCGCAACGGGTCGCTGACGCACTCGATACCGGGATGGTCTACGTCAACGGCGTTGGCCTCGACGGCGCCGAACTGCCGTTCGGCGGCGTCAAGCGATCGGGCTTCGGCCGGGAGCTGGGCCGGTACGGCATCGAGGAGTTCGTCAACAAGAAGCTGATTCGCGTCGTGAAGTAGGGCGGGCGAGCGCCCGCGAGCAGGCAGGGAGCGCACCGGCGCCGATCGCGAACACGGCGGCGGAGGCCGGCACGTGCCACATGCCCTTCTTCCGGCCGATGTAGGTCCTGGGCGAGTCGCACTTTGTTGAAGCCCTTCCCGTCGAGGTTGCAGGCGAACTTGGCGCCCGGCGGCGAGCCTGCCTGGCAACGTTGCGGTGGAACGCCGTGAAGCCGAACGTCGATCCGCCACCTGCTCATCCCTCGGGGATCTCCTCTCAACGTTCCTGCAGTCCGTCGAACCCTGCCTTCCGCCGCACGCTACTCCGTCGATAGGCTCCGCGGAAGATGGATTTCGGCGTCTCCTACTTCGCCACCGACGATGCGATCGACCCCGCGACGATGGGCCGCATGGTCGAGGAGCGCGGCTTCGAGTCCCTCTTCTTCACCGAGCACACCCACATCCCGGCGAGCCGCGCGACGCCCTATCCCGCGGGCACTGAGCTGCCGCGCGAGTACTGGCACATCCACGACCCCTTCGTCTCGATGATGGCCGCCGCCGCGGCCACCGAGACGCTGAAGGTCGGCACCGCGATCTGCCTGATGGTCGAGCGCGACCCGATCACGACCGCGAAGGAGGTGGCGAGCGTGGACACCCTCTCCGGCGGTCGGGTGATCTTCGGCGTCGGCGCCGGGTGGAACCTGGAGGAGATGGCGAACCACGGGACCGACCCGTCGAAGCGCTTCGGCCTGCTGCGCGAGCGGGTGGAGGCGATGAAGGCGATCTGGACCGAGGACGAGCCCTCCTACCACGGCAAGTACGTGGACTTCGACCCGATCTGGTCCTGGCCCAAGCCGGTCCAGAAGCCCCATCCGCCGATCCTCGTCGGCGGCAACGGGCGCACCGTCTACGACCGCGTGGTCGCCTACGGCGACGGGTGGCTGCCGAACCGCATCGGCGACGACGAGAAGATCATCGGGCGCGTGGAGAAGCTGCGCCGGCTGGGCGAGGAGGCAGGCCGCGGTCCGCTGCCGACGAGCCTCCAGCTGCCGCCCCGCGACCCCGCGCTGCTGGCGCGCTACGAGGAGGCCGGCGTCAACCGCGCGATCTACATGCTTCCCGCGACGGATGCCACCGAGGTCGAGCGCAAGCTCGACTCGTTCACGGCGTCGAAGGAGGAGTACCTGAACGCCGGCCGCTGAGCCGCCCTACGGCGCCGCGGCGCTCTCCGCCAGCGCGCCGCCGCGGGCGCTGACGCTCTCGTCCTGGGTGAGGCGGTGCGCGAGGTAGACCGGGATGGCGGAGAGCACGACCACGAAGAGCGCGACGACGTTCACGATCGGCAGCTCCCGTGGGCGGAAGAGGTTGTCGAAGATCCAGATCGGCAGCGTCTGCTGGCCGGCTCCGATGGTGAACGTGGTGACGATGATCTCGTCGAAGGACAGGGCGAACGCCAGCAGCGCTCCGGCGGCGAGGGCGGAGCGCATGTTCGGCAACGTCACGTAGCGGAAGGTCTGCCAGGTGTGGGCGCCGAGGTCCGCCGATGCCTCCTCGAACGAGGATGAGCTGCGGCGCAGGCGGGCGACGGCGTTGTTGTAGACGACGACGATGCAGAAGGTGGCGTGCCCGACGATCACGGTCAGCAGGCTGAGCGGGATCCCGAGGACCTGCGTGAAAGTGTCCGACAGCGCGACGCCGGTGACGATGCCCGGAAGCGCGATGGGGAGGATGACGAGGAACGAGATCGTCTCGCGCCCGAAGAAGCGGTGGCGGGCAACGGCGATCGACGCCAGGGTCCCCAGGGTCAGAGCGATGACGGTGGCGGCCAGCCCGACCTCGACCGAGGTCTTCAGTGCGTTCTTGGCATCCGTGTCGTGGATCGCCTGGGTGAACCAGTGCGTCGTGAAGCTCGGTGGCGGCCACTCGAGGATGGCCGACGAGTTGAACGCGTAGATGAAGATCACGAGCAGCGGGATGTAGATGAACGCCAGCGTCACGCCGACGCCGAAGCGCAGAAGGATCGAGGAGCGTCGCGAGAGCCTCATAGGTGCTCGAATGCTCCGAGCTTGCGGGCGATCAACAGGTAGATGACCATCACGACGATCGGCACGGTTGCGAATGCCGAGGCCAGCGGCAGGTTGTTGGTGATGTTCTGGCTGACGACGTTGCCGATCAGCTGCGTGTTCGAGACCAGCTGCGGCGTGATGAAGTCGCCGAGCGTCAGCGAGAACGTGAAGATCGAGCCGGCGACGATCGCCGGGAAGGCCAGCGGCAGGATCACGCGCCTGAACGTCTTGCCGGGGTGAGCCCCGAGGTCCTCCGAGGCGGAGAGCAGCGAGTCCGGGATGCGCTCCAGGCCCGCGTAGATGGGGATGATCATGTAGGGGAGCCACAGGTAACTCATGACCAGCCAGATCGCGGTGAGCCCGTAGGAGGGTCCATGGAGCCCGAACGGGCTGAGCGCCCAGTTGATGACGCCGTCGTGGGAGAGCATCGTTCGCCACGCGTAGACCTTCACCAGGTAACCGGACCACAGTGGCATCAGGACGAGCACCACGAGCAGCGCCTTGGCCTTCGGCTTGGCGAGCTTGGCCATGTAGAAGGCGATCGGGAAGGCGAGGAGCACGTCCGTGATCGTCACGAGGCCCGCCGTGCGGATGGTTCGCCATGCGACCTCGCGGTAGACAGGGTCGTTGGCGATGGTCTTGAAGTTCTCGCCCGTGAGGTTGCGGGAAACCTCCCCCGAGAGCGGGTCGACGCCCCAGAGGGCCGCGACCAGCAGGATCGCGAGCGAGCCCAGGTAGCCGACCACCAGCCAGGCCACCGGGCCCGCGAGGAGCGCGCCGACCTGTAGGCGCGGGCGGCCGTGGAGGAGGTCGGCGAGCCTGTGGCCCACCGACCTCCTCGGTGCCGGGGCGCTTACCCCGGCCGCTTCCACGGCGCTGCGATTCGGGAGACCTGCATCACCCCTTGATGTCGGTCCAGGCGTTCACCCAGTCGTTGTAGTCCATGCAGACGTCACCGCGGTCGTCGCCGCAGTCCGACACCGGGGTGTTCCAGTAATAGACGCGCTTCCAGAACGACGGATCCGCTGCGTGGTAGTCGTCGCAGAAATTCGGATCAGACGTCTCGTCGCACGCCTTGCTCTGCGCGGGCGCCTCGCCGAAGTACTCGGCGATCTGCGCGTTCGCCTTGGGCGAGATCACGTAGTTCATCCACATGTACATGCAGTTGGGATGGGCGGCCTGGCTGGAGATCATCCAGGTGTCCGACCATCCGGTCGCGCCCTCGCTGGGGAGGAAGCCCTGACTCGCTGGGCTTGCCGCCACCGGCTGATGGTCGCCCTTGAGCGCGAAGTACTGGTACTGCCAGGTCGTGCCGATCTCGTCGTCACCGTTGGTGAACGCCGAGATCTGCTTCGCCGCGTCCGACCAGTACTCACCTACGTACGGGCGCTGCTTCTTCAGCAGGTCCACCGCGGCGTTGAACTGATTCTCGTCCAGCTCGTACGGGTTGGTGATCTTCAGGCTCGGGTCGTGCGCCTTCAGGTACACCGCGGCGTCCGCGATGTAGATCGGGTCGTCGTAGGCCGAGATCTTGCCCTTGTACTTCGCCGCCTGCTTCGGGTCGAGGATCGAGCCCCAGCTGGTCGGCGCGGGCTTGACCGAGTCCGAGTTCCACATCAGCAGGTTGGCTCCGCGACCGTGCGGGATGCCGTAGTGGACCCCGTCGAACGTGTTGTACGACTGGTCCTTGATGTCCGGGAACACGGTCTTGTAGTTCGGCACGAGGTCCACGTTCACCGGAGCGACGTCGCCGCCGGCGACGAGCCGCGCGGTCGCGTTGCCCGAGGCCGAGACGCCGTCGTACTGACCGGTCCGCATCAGCTGGACCATCTCGTCCGACGTGCCCGCATCCTTCTTCTTGACGGTGCAGCCCGTCTGCTGCTCGAACGGCTTCACCCACTGGTTCTCGACGTAGCCCGGCCACTCGATCAGGTCGAGCTCGCCCTCGCCCTTGGTGACCTTCTGCAGCATCCCCTCCGTGCTGCCCGTGCTCGTGGTGCTGGAGCTCGACCCGCACCCGGCCGCCAGCGCGGCCAGGAACGCGACCAGCGCTCCGGCGATCAGCCAGGCGGTGAGCGCCGGCCTTCCGTGCGACCTCCCGGCCGCCCTCTTCGAATTTCCCGGACTTCTCATGCCGAGCTCCCCTTTCCTCTCTCGTTGGGGACGGCCACGGCATGCTCCGCGCGCCATCCAACCGTTACGTCCCGGCCCTTCTCCGCGAGCGCCTCCTCAGAGGTCGTCTCGAGGTTCTGCCGGACCACCAGAAGCTCTCCGCCGCGATCGAGCGCGACGAGATAGCGGGTCATCATGCCCGCGTAGGCGACGTCGGCGACCTTGCCGCGTTCGGTGACGAGACCGTCGCTGGAATCCCCGGCCTCCACCAGGCGAAGCTTCTCGGGACGGATCGTCACGCTGCGGCCGTCGCGCTCCAGCACGTTGGAGACGCCGACGAAGCCGCCGACGAAGCGCGTCCCCGGTTGCTCGTAGATCTCCGCCGGGGCGCCGACCTGCTCGATGCGTCCCTCGTTGAAGACGGCGACGCGATCGCTCATCGTAAGCGCCTCGTCCTGATCGTGGGTGACGTAGATGAAGGTGATCCCGACCTGGCTCTGGATCCCCTTGAGCTCCACCTGCATCTGCTCGCGCAGCTTCAGATCGAGCGCCCCGAGCGGCTCGTCCAGCAACAGGACACGCGGCCGGTTGACGATTGCCCGCGCGAGCGCCACGCGCTGGCGCTGGCCTCCCGACAGCTCGGAGGGCTTGCGCTCCTCGTAGCCGGCGAGGCGCACCATCTCGAGCGCCTCGTCGCGGCGCTTCGAGCGGTCCGCCTTGTCGGCCTTCTTGACGCGCAGGCCGTACTCGACGTTCTGCGCGACCGTCATGTGAGGGAACAGCGCGTAGTCCTGGAAGACGGTGTTGACGTCGCGGTCGTAGGGGGGTAGCCCGGTGACGTCACGGCCCGCGAGCTCGACGCTGCCCGTGTCCGGCTCCTCGAACCCGGCGATGAGACGAAGCGTTGTGGTCTTGCCGGACCCGGAGGGCCCGAGCAGCGTGAAGAACTCGCCCGCGGCGATCTCGACGTCGACACCGGCGACGGCCTGGACTTCGCCGTAGGACTTGCGCAGGGCGGTCAGCTTGACGTCGGGCACATCAGCGCCCGCGGCGGGCGCAGCGGCGACGGTTGGGGCATCGGCCCCGGGGTCGCCAGACGTGATCGCTTCGGTCCTCTCCACTTGCTCGACGGGGCAACGCCGCGTCGAGGCGGACGCTACCTCATGCCTACGCCAATTGGAATGCCGACCATACCTTCGGCCGGCGGAAGGGCGGGCCTTGGGCGATCGATATGCGACGGAGCCGCCCGCCGCGCGGGCGGGGGCTCACGTCGTCATTCGAGAGAGGGTTTAGAGGCCGGTCTTGTGGCGGATCGTGAACGACTTCGGGCTCTCGTAGCCCATCGTCTTGGCCCAGCCGGGACCGCCGCCGGGCGTGTCCGCCGTGTCGAAGCGCAGGCCGGCGATCGTCATGAACGCGTGGCCGCCGTTCGCGTAGACCGTGATCCACTTGCCCTTGCCGCGGGTGCCCCACTTCTCCATGGGCCCGGACGGCTCGGGGGCGTTGATCGCCTTGGCCGCGTGAAGGACGTAGCTGACGGTGCCCGAGCAGTCGTACTTCGACGTCTTGAAGCCCTGGTACTTCGCGAGCGCCTTCGGGTTCCAGATCGGGTGGCCGCCCTTGTACTCGTGGCCGCCGCCGAGCATGTACGCGTGGCCCTTCGCGATCTTGTTGGCCGCCGCGATCGCGGCCTTGATCCGCGCCGGTGCGCTCTTCGGCGCAAACGCCGTCTGGCCGTGAAGCTTTGCCTTGGCGCCCTTCACCGTGCGGTGATGCGATGGGGTTGCGGATACGCCGCCGCCGGCGAGGGCCGGGCTGGCGATCACTCCCGAGCCGAGCAGGCCACACGCGGCGATGGCCGCGAGCCCTGCCCGGGCCTTGTGCTTGTTGTGGGAACGCTGAATCAAACCGTCTCCTTGGTCGGCCTACGGGGTTAGCTGACGGGCTGGCGCTTAGGAGTCGCGCCCCCACCTGTGTCAGGTGAGTTAGCCCCGGAACGATTTGGTTCCCCCGCTCCCCGTCTTGGATCGACGGGGACTCGGCATTTCCGGTTACTGAAGTTGCGGCACCCTACATGATTCGTCAGTCGTCTGCAAGCACCTGCTAATCAGAGTGTGCAATTCAGCACTAGGTGTGCGTAAATTGCGCGATTTTAAGCGGTCGTCGCGGCCGGATTGGCGGCGGCCCACTCAACAATTCGCTTGGACTCCGTGATCACCTCGCCGTCGTCGAGGACGAGCACCGGGACGACTCTCTGTCCCGAGATCTCCTCCACCTCGCGGCGGCCGTCCGTCGTAACGTGCAGGAAGCTCGGGCCGATGCCGAGGCCATGGACCTTGACGACCTCGGGCTCGTGGCCGGCCCCCTTCAGCGCGTTGTAGGCGTTCGCGCAGGGATGGCCGCCCGGGCGCAGTGTTTGGAAGGTTCCCCAGCAGATATAGAGCTTCACGGACCGAGCCTAGCTTGGGCGGGGCGCCGAACGCACCCTGGTAGGTTCCAAAGCAGTGAAGCTCGACGGCAAAACCGCCCTGCTGACCGGCGCGACTGGTGGCCTTGGCAGGGCGATCGCGAGCGCCCTTGCGGAGCGCGGGGCGAGTGTCGTGGTCAGCGCGCGCCGCGCCGAGGAGCTGACCGAGCTGGCGAGCTCGCTGCCCGGCGAGGGACATCGCGTGGCGGTTGCCGACCTCGCCCTCGACGGGGCCGCCGACCGCCTGGTTGCCGAGGCCGGTCAGGTCGACGTCCTCGTCGCCAATGCGGGCCTACCGGGGACCGGGCGGCTCGAAGCCTTCTCCGAGCAGGAGCTGACGCGTGCCCTGCGCGTGAACCTCGAGGCGCCGATGCGGATGGCGCGGGTCCTCGCGCCGGCGATGGCCGAACGCGGCGAGGGGCAGCTCGTGTTCGTCGCCTCGCTGGCCGGCAAGTCGCCGGTCCCCCTCAGCTCCGTCTACAACGCGACGAAGTTCGGCCTGCGCGGGTTCGCCATGGGACTGCGGTGCGACCTTGCGGGTACAGCGGTTGGCGTGTCGTTGATCTCACCGGGTTTCGTGCGCGACGCCGGCCTGTTCGCGGACTCGGGGGCCAAGGCGCCGCCGGGGTTGGGCACGACGACATCGCGCAAGGTCGCCGCCGCCGTGATCCGCGCGATCGAGCACGACAAGCAGGAGGTGGCGGTCGCCCCGCTGCGGCAGCGGGCGCTCAGCCACCTGGCCCTCGCGACGCCGTCGATGGCGGTCCGCATCAACAGCGGCGGCACCGCCCACAAGTCGGCGGACAGCGTCGCCCAAGGCCAATTGGAGAAGCGATGACAGACAACTCCTTCGAATCCAGGTCGACACTCGAGGTTTCCGGCCGCGAGTACGAGATCCACCGGCTCGACGCGCTGCAGTCCAAGTTCGACGTCGCCCGCCTGCCGTACTCGCTCAAGGTCCTCCTCGAGAACGCCCTCCGGCTGGAGGACGGCCAGTCGGTCAGCGCCGGCGACGTCGAGGCGATCGCCACGTGGGAGGCTGCGGCCGAGCCGAGCGTGGAGATCCCCTTCCAGCCGGCGCGCGTGCTGATGCAGGACTTCACCGGGGTTCCCGCCATCGTCGACCTCGCGGCGATGCGCGACGCCATGGACGACCTGGGCTCGGACGCCGCGAAGATCAACCCCCTCGTGCCGGTCGACCTGATCATCGACCACTCGGTGCAGGTCGACGCCTTCGGAAACGCCAGGGCCTTCGAGGTCAACGCCGAGCGGGAGTTCGAGCGCAACGGCGAGCGCTACGAGTTCCTGCGCTGGGGGCAGAAGGCGTTCGACAACTTCCGCGTCGTCCCTCCGGCCACGGGCATCTGCCACCAGGTCAACCTCGAGTACCTGGGCCAGGTCGTCTTCACCCGCGACGCCGACGGCGCGAACCAGGCATACCCGGACACGCTCGTGGGGACCGACTCCCACACGACGATGATCAACGGGCTCGGCGTCCTCGGGTGGGGCGTCGGCGGGATCGAGGCGGAGGCCGCGATGCTCGGCCAGCCGATCTCGATGCTGCTGCCGCAGGTCGTCGGCTTCAAGCTCTCCGGCGAGCTCGCGGAGGGGGCGACCGCCACCGACCTTGTCCTGCGGGTCACGGAGATGCTTCGCGAGCGCGGCGTGGTGTCGAAGTTCGTCGAGTTCTTCGGCCCCGGCCTACACACGCTTGGCCTCGCGGACCGGGCAACGATCGGGAACATGTCGCCGGAGTTCGGCTCGACCTGCGCGATCTTCCCGGTCGACGCCGAGACGCTCCGCTACCTGGAGTTCACGGGTCGCCCGACCGAGCAGATCGAGCTGGTCGACGCCTACGCCCGCGAGCAGGGCATGTTCCACGAGAAGGACTCCGAGGACCCCACGTACACGGACGTCCTCGAGCTGGACCTCGGCGGCGTCGAGCCGTCGATCGCGGGCCCGAAGCGTCCCCAGGACCGCATTGCGCTGGCCGCGGCCAAGACCTCGTTCATCGAGACGCTCAAGGAGTTCAGCTCGGACGCCGCGGAAGTCGTCGGAAGCCATTACGACGCGGCTGTCGCCGAGTCGTTCCCGGCGTCGGACCCGCCCGGGGAAGACCACAACGGTGAGGCCGGACGGCCGCGTACCGCCCCCGACGCGGCGACCGCGACCGCCGAGGCGGAGCCGACGGAGGACGCGATCGACGTGAAGCTGGAGGACGGCGAGGAGTTCCAGCTCGACCACGGGATGGTCGTGATCGCGGCGATCACGAGCTGCACCAACACGTCGAACCCATCGGTGATGGTCGGCGCCGGGCTGCTCGCCAAGAAGGCGGTGGAGCGCGGGCTCGACTCCAAGCCATGGGTGAAAACGTCGCTGGCGCCCGGCTCGATGGTGGTCACCGACTACCTGGCGCAGGCCGGGCTGGACGAGTACCTGGACAAGCTCGGGTTCAACCTCGTCGGGTACGGCTGCACCACGTGCATCGGGAACTCGGGCCCGCTCCCGGAGGAGATCTCCGCCGCCATCGCGGAGAAGGACCTCATGGTGTGCTCCGTGCTCTCGGGCAACCGCAACTTCGAGGGCCGTATCAACCAGGACGTGCGCAACAACTACCTCGCCTCGCCGCCGCTCGTCGTGGCCTATGCGCTGGCGGGGCGGATGGACGTGGACCTCACGAGCGAGGCGCTCGGCGAGGACGCCGACGGCGAGCCGGTCTACCTCTCCGACCTCTGGCCCTCCTCCGAGGAGATCAAGCAGACGGTCGCCGACGCGGTCCGCTCCGACATGTTCAAGAAGAGCTATGCCGACGTCTTCACGGGCGACGAGCGCTGGCAGGGGATCGATGTCCCCGAGGGCGACCGCTACACATGGCCGGACTCGACCTACGTGCGCAAGCCGCCGTTCTTCGAGGAGATGGACGCCGAGCCGGCGCCGATCGAGCCGGTCGCCGACGCCCGCGTGCTGGCCGTGCTCGGCGACAGCGTCACCACGGACCACATCTCGCCCGCCGGCGCGATCAAGCGCGACAGCCCCGCGGGCAGGTGGCTGCAGGAGCAGGGCGTGGAGGTCCGCGACTTCAACTCCTACGGGTCCAGGCGCGGGAACCACGAGGTGATGATGCGCGGCACGTTCGCGAACGTCCGCCTGCGCAACGCGCTCGTCGAGCGCGAGGGTGGCTTCACCCGCCACTTCCCCTCAAACGACGAGATGCCCATCTACGACGCCGCCATGAAGTACGCAGAGGACGGCGTCCCGCTCGTGGTGCTGGCGGGCAAGGAGTACGGCTCGGGCTCGTCGCGCGACTGGGCGGCGAAGGGGACGAGCCTGCTCGGCGTGCGGGCCGTCCTGGCGGAGAGCTTCGAGCGGATCCACCGGTCAAACCTGATCGGGATGGGCGTGGCGCCCCTGCAGCTCCCCGACGGCGAGTCGGTGGACTCGCTGGGCCTCACCGGCGAGGAGACGCTGTCGATCGGCGACCTCGAGGGCGGGGAGGCGAAGACCGTCAGGGTCACGGCGACGCGCGAGGAGGCAGATCCGGTCGAGTTCGAGGCGACCGTTCGGCTCGACACGCCCAACGAGGTGATCTACTTCCGAAACGGCGGCATCCTCCACCGGGTGCTTCGCGATCTGCGCTGAGCGCGGCACCCTATTTGACACGGGAACCACCGATCGGAGACAATGAGCTGAGCCTTCAGGGAGAAATAACAAGGCTCGTCCCCGGCTAGTCCCGCCTCCGGGGACGACCGCGTCGGCATCCCTCCCTGGCTACCGACGCGCAGGCGGCGTGTGCGGGCTGTGTGGACCCCCTGCCTCCACCAGCCCCGCCGCCGCCATTCCCGAACGCCCTCACGACCCCCCGGCCCGCTTCTTCGTCGAATACGAATGGTCGCGGCGCGTGTCCGAATCTAATCGTCGTAGAGCAGCGCGACGAGGGCCCCGCGGCCGCTCACCCCGACGCGCGCGAAGATGTTCTCCAAATGGCGCTTCACGGTGCGGCGGCTGATCTGCAGCTCCGCTGCGATCGCCGAGTTTGATCCGCCTCGGGCGACGAGCAAGACGATCTCTGCCTGACGCTCGGTCAGAGCGAGCGCGGCGATCCGCTCGCCGAGCTCGCGCGCCCTCGCGGGCCGGCCGGCGCCCGCCGCGCCGAGCCCCGCGCCTGCCAGCAACCCCGCTCCGCTGCTGCGCGCGATGCGCTCGGCGTCCGCGCGCAGCCGCTCGGAGCGCGGTCCATCGACGCGGACGTTGCACTCATGAAGGCCGCGGAGCAGGTCGAGCCCGGCCTGCGCGCGCCAAACGGGCGCCGAGATCCGCGCGTACTCGACGATCGCCTGATCCAGCAACCTCGACCCAGCCTCGTGGTCGCCGGCGAGGAACGCGAGCCGCCCGAGGGCGTGGTCGACCAGCCCCCAGATGCTGATGCTCGTCGACGCGAGCCGGCCGCTGTAGGCCGAGAGAATCGGGGCCAGCATCGCCGAAGTCTCGCGGTCGCCGAGCTCGGCGACCGCGTGCGCGTAGGTCGTCGTGGTGGCGAGCCAGGTGGGGTCTCGCGGCAGCTCGTGAAAGCCGGACACGTCGATCGCGAGCACCTCGCGGGCAGCCCGGCGCTCCCCGCGCAGTGCCTGGGCCAGGCAGACCATCGAGCGAAACGCCGGCAGCCCGGGGTTGTTGCCGAGCGCCGCTTGGAGCAGCGGCGCCAGCTCCGCGAGCCGTCCCTGCTGCCAGCGAATGGCGGCGAGCTGGCTTGCATGGAAGGCGAGGGCGTCGGGCTGGGCGCTCTCCTGGCCGAGCTCGACGGCGCTCTGGGTCTGGGCCTCGGCCTCGCCGAGGCGCCCGCGCAGCGCCAGGTGCATCGCCTCCGAGCACTCGCACAGCCAGCTCGCGGTCGAATCGCCGGTCCTCGCCGCGATACCGCGCAACTCGCCGAGCCCGCCCCGCGCCTCGTCGAGCATGCCGACCTCGACCTGCGCCACCCCCTGCCAGTAGAGGCCGCGAAAGAGGTCGAGCGGCTCGTCGAGCGTCGCGCTGATCGCGATGCTCTCGGCGGCGTTTCCGATTCTCTCGCGCGCGTTGTCCGGCTCCCAGCAGGCGATCAGGTGACAGATCAGGACGCGCGAGAGGGCCCGGCGGTCCCCGGTGTCGCGCGCAAGCCGGAGCGCTCGCTCGGCGAGCTTGCGGCGGCGCTGCACCTGCGAGGAGAAGGTCAGCTCGAGCGCGAGCTGCGCGAGAATCAGCGCAAGCGTTGGGCTGTGTTCGCCCGTCCGCTCGGCGGCGCGCTCGAGCATCGCAATGCGCTCGCGGTCGAAGTCACCAACGGCGCTGATGAGCCCGCGGTTGTTGGCAAGTACCGCGTCGGCGAGGCGATTGGGGTCGGCGAGGCGGTCGGCGAGCCTCGCCGCGTCGAGCAGAACCTCCCGATAGCGTGGCTGCCCGCTGAAGCACAGCGCCTTGCCGAGGCCGATCAGCAGGTCGCAGCGCTCGGGGTTGTCCTTGCCTGGACCGGCTCCATGCAGTGCGAGGGCGCACTCGAACCAGTCGGCCGCGAGCTCGTGGTCGCGGTGCGCCAGTGCCTGGCGACCGGCGAGCTCGCTGTAGCGCTCGACCTTGCGTGGCGCATGCGGCTCGGCTCGGCGCCAGTGGCGCGCCAGCTGGCCCGGGTGGCGGGCCCCGCCATCGCGCCGCTCGAGCGCCTCGGCTAAGCGGCGATGCAGCCTCCCGCGCCGCTGCGGGCCGGCCTCCTCGTAGAGGCAGCGGGCGGTGATCGCGTGAACGAACGAGAAGCAGGCCCGATCGGGCACCGCCGAGATCAGCCCCGCGCGCTCGGCCGCCGCCATCGACTCGCCCAGCTCGGAGGACGGGACACCGAGCGCCTCGGCCACGACCGAGGGGTCGAATGTCGGGCCCGCGACAGCCGCCGCACAGAGGTGTTCGAAGGCCAGCTCGCCCAGCGCGTGAGCCCTGGCAGCGATCAGCGTGCGCAGTGAGCGGGGCGGTGCGTCGACCGGCATCCCGGCCGCCGCCGGCGTGCGCTCGCCGAGGCCGTGGAGGATCTGGCAGGCGAACAGCGGATTCCCGTTGGTCTCGCGCTCGGCGAGCGCCGCGGCCTTGCCGAGCGCCTCGTCGTCGTCCGCGACGCGCAGAGCGGAGGCGATCCCGCGGATTGCGCCGTGGCTCAGGCCGCCGAGCTCGACGTGCATCGCGGTCGGCCGCGAGCGCAGCCGAGCGATCAAGGCGAGGCGCTCGTCGCCGGGCGCCAGCTCGGTCGGACGGTACGTGGCGACGATCATCAGCCGCGTCGCGGCGGGCGTTCGGGCAAGGTGCTCGATCACGCGGAGCGCTGAGACCCCGCACTCGTGCAGGTCCTCGATCACCAGCATCAGCGGAGCTCGCTGGGAGAGCTCGCCAAGTCGCTCGGCGGTGGCGGCGAACAGCGCGCCGGGATCGTCGCCCACGGCCCCGCCGGCGTCAGAGCGCTCGCCGGTCTGCCGGGCGAAGGGGGGGTGCCCGGCCGGGAACTCCAGAAGGTCCCGGTGCAGCAGCGGTCCGGCGCGCGTCGTCAGGTGCGAGAGGGCCTGCGCGAACGGGGCGAGGGGGGCTGCCTCTGCTCCTTCGCCGCTGCCGTATAGGACCAGGCCGCCGGCCCGCTGCACCTCGCAGGCGGCCTCGGCAGCCAGCCGGGTCTTGCCGACGCCGGGCTCGCCCGCGATCAGGTGAACCGCGCGCCCGCCCGCAACCACCCGGTGCCAGGCGGCAGCGATCGAGTCGAGCTCGGATTGCCGCCCCAGCATCGCCCAGGGACGATCGGTGGCGGCCGCGAGTGCGCCCTGCGGCGCCGTGCCGCCGCCGGCATCCGAATGACTCGACCAGGCCGCCTCGGCCGCGCCGGCCTCGACGCCTGCCTCGGGTTCGCGCAACGCCAGCCACGGCGGCAGGTCTGCCGCAGCAGCCAGATGGCGGCCGATCAGAACCCGTCCGGGACCGGCGGCCGCCGCAAGCGCCGCCGCCCTCGAGCCAGCCGAGGCCTCGCTGTCGGTGACCGCGCACGCGGCGATCGCGGCGCTTCGGCCGGCGCTGCGCGGGTGCTCCCAGCGGCGCAGCTCCATGGCGACCCCCACCGCCGACGCCCCCCCAGCGACCCGAAACTCGAGCTCGGAGTCGGTGATCGCGACCTGCTCGAGCTGGCTCGTGGCGGTGCGCCGCAGGCGCTCGGATGCCGAGCGCACCGAGATCACGGCGCCATTCGTCGCTTGCCCGGTCACGTCGCTCCAGGTTCCTCCCTTCGGCGGCGCCTCCAAGCGCCTCCGGCAGTGATTCTACGCACGATCGAGTCCGCAGCCAATTCCTGGCGCGGGATCGGCCAAGGCTCGGGACTCCACGCCCGCTGGCTTGCGCCTCAATCTCGACGGGAGCGCGAGCATCGTCGCCATGTGCGTCGCCTCGGAGCAAAGATGGGCCATATGGCCCATTCTCATCGTGGCCGGCAGCCGCTAGCTTCGAATCCGTGTGGAGTCCTCAACCACGCTGCCGCCCGGGCGTCGTCGCGATCTTCATCGCCTTGGCCGCCGCGCTTCTCGGCGCGTCGGCAGCCCGCGCCGCCGTCGGCGACCTCACGTACGAGGAATGCGTTGGCGGCTCCGACGCCTGTACCAGCACCGGCACCTCGACCAGCCTGGGGATGCGCAACCTCTCCGACGTCGTGGTCAGCCCCGACGGCCGCTTTGTCTACGTCCTCGCCGAGAACGACTCCGCGATCACGTGGTTCAGCCGCGATCCGGCGACCGGCGAGCTCACCTTCGAGGATTGCCTGAGCAGTTCCACCAACTACCAGGGGGACTGCCATCTGACCGACTACAGCACCACCGGCGGCGCCCTCACGGGAATGGGAGCGCCGGTGGCGCTGGCGATCTCCAAGGACGCCGACGGCACGAACCTCTACACGGCCTCCGACTACGACTCCGCAGTCGCCAGCTTCTCTCGCGACCCGGTCACTGGCGCGGTCAGCTTCCTGAACTGCATCAGCGGCGACGACGGGATCAGCAACTGCACGACCGCCCCCCCGCTCGACTCCTTCCACACCGGCATGGAGAGCACCGAAGACGTGGTCGTCAGCGCCGACGGCGAAAACGTCTACGCCGTCTCGTCCACGGACGACACGGTGATCCGGCTCGGCCGCTCGGCGGTCGACGGCTCGCTCAGCTTCGGTAGCTACACCCAGGCGACGGGGGTCTCCGACCCGCAGGGCCTCGCGATCAGCTCCGACGACGCGGACGTCTACGTCGCCGGGATCAGCTCCGTTGTCCACCTCAACCGCAGCTCGAGCGACGGCTCGCTCAGCTTCGGCGACTGCATCACCGGCGGCACGATCGCCGGCTGCGCCAGCGTCCCCAACGCCGGTTACAACGGCCTCGACGAGGTCTGGTCGCTCGAGGTCACCCCCGACGGCGGCGCTGTGTACGCGGTCAGCCGGGGCGACAACGGTCTCTCGCGCTTCACCCGCAACGGCAACGGCAGCCTCACTTTCAACGGCTGCCTCAGCAGCGAGAATGACACCAGCTGCACGCACTTCCCCGGCGCTACCAACGACGGCACCTACAGCGCCGCCTGGGACGCCGAGTCGCTGGCGATCAGCGCCGACAGCCAGACCGTCTACCTCGCTGGCAGCGACGGCCAGTCGATCATCAGCTTCAATCGCGGCAGCGGCAGCTCGCTCAGCTTCGGCGGCTGCATCAGCAGCAACGCCTCGCTGAGCACGAGCTGCACGCTGACGCCTGGCGCCTCGCAGAGCAGCGGCGAGCTCTACCCGCTTCGCGGGGTCGCGCTGAGTCCCGACGACGGCTCGCTGTACACGGTCGCCGGCTTCGCGGGTCCGGGAACGCTCACCCACTTCTCGCGCGGCGCCGGCGGTCCCGACACCACCCCCCCCGACACCACGATCAGCTCCGGCCCCTCCGGCCCGATCGCCGCCAAGACGCCGAGCTTCGCCTTCTCCTCCTCGGAGCCGGGCTCGAGCTTCGAGTGCCAGCTAGACGGCGCCGGCTACGCCCCCTGCACCTCGCCGAAGCAGGTCGGCCCGCTCGGCGAAGGGGACCACCGCTTCCAGGTCCGCGCCACCGACGCCGCCTCGAACACCGACCAGAGCCCGGCCTCGCGCGAGTTCACGGTCGACACGAAGGTCCGCAACCCGACCGTGAGCGCCGCCAAGAAGCAGAAGCAAAAGCACGGCAAGATCAAGGTCCAGGTCAAGGCCGGGGCCCGCGAGGCGGTCACGGTGACCGCCTCCGGCAAGCTCACCCAGGGCCACCACAGCTACAAGCTCAAGGGCCAGAAGAAGGCGGTCGGCGAGGCCAAGCGCAAGCTCTTGGTCCTGAAGCCAAAGCGCTCGAAGGACGCGCGGAAGGTCAAGCAGGCGCTCAAGCACCACAAGGCGGTCAAGGCGAAGCTGACCGTGAAGCTGACCGACGCCCTCGGCAACAAGGTGGTCGAGCCGCGGACGGTGCGATTGAAGTGATCGGCGGCGGGATTGGCCGCCGGCGTCCGAAGGTCACGCAGATGCAAGCAAGAAAGGACTCGGGAAGATGAAGTCGATGGGCAGAAGGATCGTTGCGCTCGCCGTGGCGAGTGCCCTGCTGGTGGCCGGTACGGCTGCCGCGGGGACGAAGAAGGACGTCGGCGCGGTTTGGGGCGACAGCGGCTCGCGAGTGGTCGCGAAGGTGACCGTCAAGCACGGTAAGCCGAAGGCGATCCGCAGGCTGAAGCTGCAGTTCGACTCACGGTGCCTCGGCGACAACTTCAAGTACAGCTTCCCGGACCCGATCAAGGTGAAGAAGTACAGGTCCGGCTTCAAGTTCTCCAAGACTGCCAAGGCTCCCCACGGCGCCTACATCACCGCCAAGGGCAAGGTGAAAAAGCACGGGGCGAAGATGAGCGGCACGTACTCGATCGCCGGGCAGAGCACCGGCTGCATCGACGGCGGCCACTTCAGCGCCAAGCAGCGCTGACCGGTCCGTCGGGAGCGTGGCTCAGCGGCGTTCGGTTCCCCGATCGTCGAGCGGGGATCCGGGCGCAGTCGCGTTGCGCCGCTCGATCCAGCCGATCGCGATCACGCTGCCGAGGGGGCCGACCGGCGTCAGGCTCGCCGCGAGAAGCGTGTAGGGGGCCTGGCGGCGGAGGACGGCGACGACGATCAGCGCGCAGAGTCCGACGTAACCGATGCCGTGGGCCGCGCCGAAGATCAGGGTCTCCTGCTCGAAGCCCGGCGCCAGCCAGAAGAAGCAGAGGGCGGCGAACAGCGCCAGCTCGAACCAGCTCGCCCGCTTGACCCACGGCCAGAGCGCGCCCGGCACCGGCTGCCGAAGGGACGGCGCTGCCTCGGTCGCGGCTGCCATGCCCGCAAGATAGCCGGGCCGTACAGCGCAACCGGCACATGTTTGGACGCCGGTCCATAGGTGAAAACCCCGCTCGCTCCGAAAATTGCGGCCATGAGAGGCAGGTTCTCGAGCTCAACCGGTCGCGCGTCGAGGGAGCTCGGCCTCATCGCGAGCGCTCGGCGCCGCGTGCGAGGCACAGCGGCAATCCCCGAAGCGCATCGCCGGTTGACCCGACGACGGGCGAGCGCGCGCGTCGCACTCGAGCCTGGCCGGCCGCGTCCGCTCAGCCCTGCAGGGCGGTGAGGACGATGCGCTCCTGCTCGGAGCGGTGCGCGGCCGGGTAGCCCTCGGAAGACGCGGCGCGCGGCGGCCGGCCGACGTAGCGGAACTCGACTCCCGCGGGGACGATCTCCGGCATCCGCCGGGCCATGACGCTCCAGGCGCCCATGTTCTTCGGCTCCTCCTGGACCCAGATGATCTGCTTCAGGTTCGGGTAGGTGCCGATGATCTTCGCGATCTCATCGCGGGCGAAGGGGTAGAGCAGCTCGACCCGGGCGATCGCCACGGACTCCGTGGTGCGCTCGTAGCCCTCGTGCCCGGTGATGTCGTAGTAGACCTTGCCGCTGCAGAGGACGAGCCGCTCGATCGGCTTGCGATCGCCCACGCCGGGGTCGTCGAGGACGAACTCGAACATCCCGGACGTGAAATCGGCGAGCTTGGAGCCGGCGGCCGGCAGGCGCAGGAGGCCCTTCGGCGTGAAGACGACGAGCGGCCGCGGCTTCGCGATGCGCGCCTGCCGGCGGATCAGGTGGAAGTACTGGGCGGCCGTCGTGGGATTCGCAAGCCGGATGTTGCCCTCGGAGGCGAGCTGGATGAAGCGCTCGATCCGGGCGCTGGAGTGCTCCGGGCCCGACCCCTCGTATCCGTGCGGCAGCAGGAGCGTGAGCCGGGTCGACTGACCCCACTTGGCTTCCCCGGAGGCGATGAACTGGTCGACGATCACCTGCGCCGAGTTCGCGAAGTCGCCGAACTGGGCCTCCCAGAGGATCAGGCTCTCCGGCGAAGACGCCGAGTAGCCGTACTCGAAGCCGAGGCAGGCCGTCTCCGAAAGCGGGCTGTTGTGCAGCTCGAAGGGGGCGAGCGCTCCCGACAGCTTCTGGATCGGCACGTACCTCATGCCGGTCTTCTCGTCGTGCAGCGCGAGATGGCGGTGCGAGAACGTGCCGCGCTCCGTGTCCTGGCCGGTGAGCCGGATGTGCGTGCCCTCGGTGAGCAGCGAGGCGAACGCCAGCGCCTCCGCGTGCCCGTACTCGATCGGCCCCTCCTCCAGGATCTCGAGGCGCTTCTCGAGCGGCTTGCGGAGCTTGCGATGGATGGTGAAGCTGTCGGGGACCTTGATGAGCTCCTCGTTCAGCGAGCGCAGGCGCTTCTCGGACACCGCGGTCTCCACCTCGGGGCTCTTGGTGCGGTCCAGCTCGCCGGTCTGCAGGGCGGTGGAGCTGGGATCCTCGTAGTCGCCGGCCTCCATCTTCTTCCGGAGCTCCTTGTGGATCCCGGACAGCTCGGCCTGGCGCTCGGAGCCCATGGACGACACGTCATCGGGCGACACCACGCCCTCCTTCACCAGCTGCTCGGCGTAGAGCTCGGAGACCGGCGCGTGAGCCTTGATCTGAGCGGCCATGACCGGCTGCGTGTAGGCGGGCTCGTCCGTCTCGTTGTGGCCGTAGCGGCGGTAGCCGATCAGGTCCACCACGACGTCGCGGCTCCACCGCTCGCGGTAGGCCATCGCGAGCCGGATCGCCGCGATGCACGCCTCGACGTCGTCTGCGTTGACGTGGATGATCGGGCAGTTGAAGCCCTTGGCCAGGTCGCCCGCGTACGGCGTCGAGCGGCCGTCGGGCGGGTCGGTCGTGAAGCCAACCTGGTTGTCGGTGATCAGGTGGATGGTGCCGCCGGTGGAGTAGCCCTCGAGGGACTGCAGGTTGAGCGTCTCGGCGACCACGCCCTGGCCCGGGAACGCCGCGTCGCCGTGCAGGAGGAGGGGCACCGCGATGCTCGCGGTGTGATGGAGCATCGGCCCCGAGTGCGCGGTCTGCGCCGCGCGGGCGCCGCCCACCACGACCGGGTCCACGAACTCGAGGTGGCTCGGGTTCGGGTAGAGGCGAACCTTGATCTCCTCGTCGTCGCGCGTCGAGAAGAGGCCCTCGGCGCCGTGGTGGTACTTGACGTCGCCGGTGCCCGAGTGGGGAATCGCGGCAATCGCCTTGACCTGCTCGAGCGCCTTGGCGCCCTCGAACTCGGCCAGGATCGACTCGACCGAACGGCCCAGGTTGTGCGCGAGCACGGCGAGCCGCCCGCGATGCGCCATGCCGAGCACGACCTCCTCCGCGCCACCGCGGCGTGAGAGCGTGACGAGCTCGTCGATCATGGGGACCACCGCGTCGAGGCCCTCGATCGAGAACATCTTCTGGCCCAGGTAGGCCTTCTGGAGGAAGCGCTCGAACTGGAAGACCTCGACCAGCCGGGACAGCAGCGACCGCTTCTCCTCAGCGGTCAGCGGGGTGCGGTGCGAGCCGGTCTCGACCATCTCCCGCAGCCAGACCCGCTGCTCGTGCGAGGCGAGGTGCTCGATCTGGTAGGTGATGGTGCCGCAGTAGGCCTCGCGCATCCGGGGCAGCGCCTCCAGGAGCGTCTCGCCCTCGACGCCGATCCGCAGGATCCGCGCCGGGATCTTCGACATCAGCTCGGGCGTGAGGTTGAGGTTCTCCGGATTCAGGGCGGGATCGCCCTTCGGGTCCTCGCCGAGCGGGTTCACCCGCGCCGCGAGGTGGCCGTGGGTGCGGTAGGCCTTGAGCAGCGAGGTCGCGGCCTGCACCGCCTGCAGGAGCTCGGTGTCGGGCGCGGCCGAAGGCGCAACGGCGGCGGCTCCCGCCACTCCCGCGGCGACTCCGAGCCCTGGCGCCGAGGCCGACGCCGGGTACGCGGAGCTCACCGCGGAGGCCGGAACCTCCAGGTCCTCCGCAACGGCCTCGTAGAAGCCCTCCTCGCCCTGCAGGAGCTGGTCGATGGTCCGCAGGAACGAGCCGGACTCGGCGCCCTGGATGACGCGATGGTCGTAGGTGGACGTCATCGTCATCACCTTCGAGATGCCGAGCGCCTTGATCCTGATCGGCCGGCGCGTGCGTCCACTCCACCGGGTACGCGAGCGACCCGCAGGCGATGATCGTCCCCTGCCCGCTCATCAAGCGGGGAACCGACGCCACGGTCCCGAGGCCGCCCGGGTTGGTGAGGCTGATCGTGGTGCCCTGGAAGTCGTCCGCGCTGAGCTTGTTCTCGCGCGTCTTCGTGATGAGCTCCTCGTAGTAGGCGTGGAAGCCGGCGAAGTCGAGGCCGTCCGAGCCCTTGATGCAGGGAACCATGAGGCTGCGAGCCCCCTTGCGCTCAACGTCGACGGCGATCCCGAGGTTGACCGCGCCGGGCTCGACCACGAACGGCTTCCCCTCGCGGACCTCGAACGAGCGCCCCATCACCGGCCACTCGCCGGCCGCCTTGACGATCGCCCAGGCGATCAGGTGCGTGAACGAGACCTTCATGCCACGCTCCTTGAGGACGCCGTTGAGCGCCTTGCGCTTGGCGTCGAGGACGTCCACCGGCACGGTCCGGAACGACGTTGCGGTGGGGACCGCGAGGCTCTCGTTCATCGCCTGCGCGAGCATCCCCGCCGGCCCGCGGAGCGGCTTCGAGACACCGCCTGCCGGCTGCGCCGCTCCAGGTCCGCTGCCGTCAGGGCCTGTGGAAGGCTGGCCGTTGGCGGCATCGAGAACGTCGGCCTTCGTCACCTTGCCGCCCGATCCGGTCCCCTGGACCGAGCCGATGTCGACGCCGGCGGCGGCGGCCGCGCGGCGGGCGACCGGAGTGGCTCGCCCGTCGGACCCATTGCCGGCGGCCGGAGTCTCGGTCGCTCCGGACCGCGGGCCGCGGCGGACCGCGGACTGCTCCGGAGCGGCGCCGTTGCCGCCGGATGCCCCGGCGGCCATCTCGGCGAGCGGCTGGCCAACCGTGACGACGTCGTCCGGCTCGACGAGAAGCTTCGTGATGACTCCGGCGGTGGGCGCCGGGACCTCGGCGTCGATCTTGTCGGTCGAGATCTCGATGACCGTGTCGCCCTCGGCGACCTCCTGGCCCTCGGACACGTGCCACTCGAGCACCGTCCCCTCGGTGACCGACTCGCCCATCTCGGGCATCGCGAGGACGACGGTTTCGCCGCCTGCGCTCGCGCTCGCGGACGAATCCGCGCCATCGGACTCCTGAAGTCTCTCGGCCTCGTCCTGGTGCTCCAGGGGATCGGTCCCGCCGCCGATGTCCTGGTCCCCCTCGCCGGTGCCGCCCTCGGTGAGCCCCGGGGGCGTCTGCGGTCCGGGAATCGCCGGTGCCGTCGCCGGATGAGCCGTTGCTGGAGGACGCGTCGCCGTTGGGGTCGAGCTCGGCGAGCGCCTGCCCCACCTGGACGACGTCGTCCACGTCGACGAGGAGCTTCGTGACGACGCCGCTGGCCGGGGCCGGCACCTCGGCGTCGATCTTGTCGGTAGAGACCTCGACGATCGTGTCGCCCTCAGAGACGGCCTGACCCTCTGAAACATGCCATTCGAGCACCGTTCCCTCGGTCACCGACTCGCCCATCGCGGGCATCTGGACCTCGACTGTGGCGACCTCCGCCATGCCCTTCTGAGTCTAAGACCTCGACCTGCCCGGCGGTGCGGGCGGATCGGCCGCTGGGGAGGGCCTTTCAGCCCCGCCGCGGACCGGGTTCGCGCCCGTGGCCGCGCGCGGTCAGCGCGCGACGGTGCTGCGGTACCGGGCCGTGGAGAGCACCGCGAACACGGCCGCGATGCCAACGCACCAAAGCAGCGCAAACCCGACGTCCGTGCCCGCCGGCGTGCCGATCCACAGCGAGCGCAGCGCGTCGATGATCGTGGTGAAGGGGTTCGCGTTGGCGATCGCCTGGATGACCGCCGGCATCGAGTCCGTGGGCACGTAGGCCGAGGAGACGAAGGTCAGCGGGAAGATGATGATCGTGATGATCGCGGAGGCGGACTCCGGCGAGGACGCGATCAGCCCGAAGAAGCAGTAGACCCAGGACATCGCGTACCCGAAGAGGAGGACGAGGCCGGCGCCGGCGACGACCTCCCCGATGGGCGAGGAGAAGTTGAAGCCGACGGCGAAGCCGAAGCCGACCATCGTGACCATCGCGATCACGTTCATCGCCACGTCGCTGAAGGTGCGGCCCGCGAGCACGGCCGAGCGCGCCATCGGAAGCGCGCGGAAGCGGTCGATGAGGCCCTTGCGCAGGTCGTCCGCGATGCCCAGGGCGGTCGCGTAGCCCGTGAACGCGATCATCTGGACGACGATCCCGGGCAGGAAGAAGTCGATGTAGTCGAAGCCGGGGGTCTGGATCGCGCCGCCGAAGACGTACGTGAACAGGACGACGAACATGATCGGCTGGACCGTGACGCCGACCAGCAGGTCGGGCTGCCGCGGCAGGCGGCGCAGGTTGCGCTTGGCCAGCAGGAGAGCGTCGGCAAGTGCGGGCATCAGGCTGCCTCCTCGTCTTCGGTCGGCTCGGCCTCGCGGCCGGTGAGGGTCAGGAAGACGTCGTCGAGACTGGGGCGGCGAAGCGCGAGGTCGAGGACCTCCACACCGGCGGCGTCAAGGCGGCGCAACGCGTCGACGCTCGCCCCGTCGCCATGCGCGATGGTCGCGCGCAGGACGCCGTCGCGCAGCGCCGGCGCCTCGCTTCCCATCGCCGCGAGCGCTGCGCTCGCCTGATCGGCCTGGCGCTCGTCGGCGAGCCGAACCTCGAGCAGGTCGCCGCCAACCCGGTCCTTCAGCTCGGACCCGGTGCCCTGGGCGATCACGCGGCCGTGGTCGATGACGACGATCTCGTCGGCGAGGCGGTCGGCCTCCTCCAGGTACTGGGTGGTGAGGAGCAGCGTTGTCCCGGCGGCGACGCGGTTCGAGATGGTCTCCAGCAGGCCGAGCCGGCTGCGAGGGTCGAGGCCCGTCGTCGGCTCGTCCAGGAAGAGGACCGGCGGGTCCGCGACCAGCGCGGCCGCCAGGTCGAGCCGCCGGCGCATTCCGCCCGAGTAGGTGCCGACAAGCCGGTTCGACGCGTCGACCAGGTCGAAGCGCTCGAGCAGCTCGCTCGTGCGGGCGCGGGCCTGTGCCGCGCCGAGCCTGTAGAGCCGCGCGAAGAGCTCGAGGTTCTCGCGCCCGGTCAGGCTCTCGTCGACGGCCGCGTACTGCCCCGCGAGCCCGATCTGCGCGCGCAGCTCCGCCGCGTCGGACACCACGTCCAGGCCGAGGACGCTTGCGGACCCGCCATCCGCGCGGAGCAGGGTCGTCAGGATCCGCACGATCGTGGTCTTGCCGGCGCCGTTCGGCCCGAGCAGCGCCAGGACGCTGCCGCGGGGCACAGTCAGATCGACGCCGTCCACGGCGCGGACGTCGCCGTAGGTCTTGACCAGGCCCCGGGCCTGGACGCCTGTCTCTTGCTCGGGTGCGCTCATCTCGCCTGCCCTCCGCGGCCCCGATAATCCTTCCAGTCCACGTAAACCTCTGTATTCCGGCTGGACACGGCCACCGATCGACATGGGGCCGACCATCGCAGCCCCGTGGCTCCGCGAACAGCGTGTTAGCAGGCATGCCCGGGTTCGGTTAACCGCCTGGCACGCCGCGAACGGCGCTCGGGGCGAGTTCGCGCAATTGGCGCAGGCGGGACGGATCCGGTTTAGGTTTGTCCCTGCATGGAGGCACGGGGAGCCGGCAGGACCAGCATCGCCTTCGGGCTTGGAGCGCTGCTCCTGCTCGCGGCCGCCGTCGCCCTCGCTCCCGCCGCGTTCGGCGCACCGCGCGACTTCGAAAACCCGGCGTCGCACAACACCGCGCAGCAGTTCACGCCCGCCAGCGTTCAGCGTGCCGACACGCCGGACGACCCGGGTTACGACGGGGCGGAGCCCGACGACCCCGACAACGTCGGCGACACGAACCTCTACGACGAGCGCTTCGACCTCTTCGGCTTCCCCTCGGAGCTCAGCGAGCTCACCGCGATCTACGGCGCCGGGCCGAACGTGGGCAAGCCCCAGATTTCCGGCTTCAACGCGGCCGGCGCCTGGAAGCTCGATCGCGGCAACCCCAGCGTCGCGATCGCGATCCTCGACACCGGGATCAAGTGGGACAAGGAGGACCTGCGGACCCAGATCAAGCTGAGCAAGGGCGAGCTGCCGGTGCCCCGGCACGGCCGGGCGACGGCCAGCTCGGACCCCGCGAGCGTCCCCGCCGGTAACTGCGACCAGATGCAGGACGCCTACGACGCCAACGGCGACGGGGCGTTCAACGTCCTCGACTACGTCTGCGACAGCCGCGTCTCGCCGGGCGATGGCGCCCACGGCGACCCCTCCAAGCTTGACGCCGAGGACCTGATCGCCGCGTTCTCGGACGGCACCGACGACGACGCCAACGGCTTCGTCGACGACATCGCGGGTTGGGACTTCTTCGACAACGACAACAACCCCTACGACGCGTCGAGCTACTTCGCGGCCTCGAACCACGGCTCCGGGCGCGCCGAGAACGCGGCGGAGCGGGGCAACGACGCCCAGGGCGATATCGGCACCTGCCCGCACTGCCAGATCCTGCCGATTCGCACCTGGGACACCTTCGTCTCGGACGGCAACAACTTCGGCATGGGGATCCTCTACGCCACCGACAACGGGGCGAGCGTGATCGAGGGGGCCAACGGCAGCCTCTACCACTCCGCGTTCGCCGAGGCGGCCTCCAACTACGCCTACCAGCACGGCGTGGTCCAGACCTTCTCCGGCGACGACCTCAACACCGGCAACCACAACTACCCGGCCAATTACGGCCACGCCATGCTCATCCAGGGGACGGTGCCTGACACCATCGGCCTGGGGACGGACCCCGGCCAGGCCGCGGCGCTCTTCGGCGGTCTCTGCACCCTCGCGCTCTGCATCGGCAGCGACGTCCCGCCCGGCACGTTCTTCCGCGGGGCGAACACCACTCAGTACGGCGGCAAGAGCTCGATCTCCATGGAGGGGCCGACCGGCTCCGAGAACACGGGCAAGGCGGCCGGCGCCGCGGCGCTGGTGATCAGCGCCGCCAAGGACGCCAGCCCCCCGGTGGACCTCGCGCCCGACGAGACCCGTGAGATCCTCGAGCAGACCGCGGAGCGCGTCCTCACGGGCAACACCGCGGGCGTGCTCGGCATCCCCGATCCCGCCGCGAACCCGGCGGCGGACCCCGAGGACCAGTGGACCTCGCACTTCGGCTGGGGCCGCGTGAACCTCGGCGCCGCGGTGCAAGCCGCCCACGACGCGGAGCTCCCGCCGCAGGCGGCAATCGATTCACCGGACTGGTACGCGCCGGTGGGCGGCCCCACCCTCCACGTCACGGGCCGGGCGACCGCGCCGCACGCCACCGGAGGCTTCACGTGGAAGCTCGAGTGGGGCGTGGGCGAGGCGCCCACGAGCTGGACGACCGCGGCGAACGGCAGCTCCTCGGGAACGGTCACCAACTTCGGGAACATCGACCTGAGCGCGGTCAGGGCGGCGATCGCCGCCGCACCGCCGCCCCCGCCCGACACCGGAGGGCCGAGCTTCTCGGCCGTCTCGCCGAACCCCTTCGCGAACGAGTTCACCGTCCGCCTCACCGTCTCGGACCCGGACGTGTCGATCCAGGGGATCGACCGGCGCGTCCTCACCTCGGTGAACGACGCCACGCTTCGCAGCGGCTTCCCGAAGCGCATGGGGACCGGCGGCGAGGCACCGCTCCGGTACGCGGACCTGAACGGCGACAACCTCCAGGAGCTCATCGTCCCGACGGAGGACGGCAAGGTCCACGCGTACGAGCCCGACGGCTCCGAGCTCGCCGGCTGGCCGGTGAAGACGCAGGTCCAGACCTCGGCGCAGGGCCATGACACGGCTCCCGGTTTCGCCGCGCTGGAGCAGTCCACGCCGCCGCGCGAGCCGCCGCGCGGCCCGGTGATCGCCGACCTCGACGACGACGGCCAGCCGGAGGTGATCGACACGGCGGGAACCCACATCTACGCCTGGGAGCCGAACGGCAAGCTCCGGCAGGGCTTCCCGGTCAGCTCGAACCTCGGCTTCTGCGGGGCCTCGCTGGAGAGCCAGCCCCTCGGCCACCCCAAGTGCGGGTTCCTCGCAAGCCCCGCGGTGGGCCGCCTGGAGGGGCAGTCGAAGCCGCTCGACATCGTCGCTCCGGCGCTGGACGGCCACCTCTACGGGTTCGACGGCGACGGCAACCCGCTGCCGGGCTTCCCCGTGAAGCTTCAGGACAGCTCCGTGGCACCGGCGGACCGGATGACCGCGGAGTCCATCAACGAGCCGGCGATCGGCGACCTGAACGGCGACGGCAAGGACGACGTGGTCGTCGCGACCAATGAGACCTACGACGCGGCTTCGGCGGACCCGATGCCCGGCGACGGGTGCGGCTCCACCGTGTCCGACCTGCTCGCGAGCGCGGCCGGCGGATCATCGCGGGTCTATGCCGTCAGCGGCGCGAGCGGGAGCTTCCTCCCCGGCTGGCCGATCAAGCTGAACGGCGCGATCCAGGACACGCTGCCGCTGATCGGCCCCGGCCAGGATCCGGCGCTCGCCAAGATCGGCGGGCAGGAGACCGTGATCGCCTCGACGACGGGGTCCACCACCGTCGGCGAGTACGACACCCAGGGCAACATGGTTCGCGGCACCGAGCAGTGCGCTGACGGCGACGCGTCCGACGCGACCGACAGGGCCGGCTCGGTCAACCTCTTCGAGTCGGCCTCGGTCGGGAAGCTGCTGCCCACCGGCGGCCCCGACATCGTCAAGTACGGCCTCACCGTCAGCGACCTTGCGAATCTCCTCCTGGTGGGCCAGAACCTGCCCTACAACCACCTGATCGGCGCCTACGAGGGCACCACCGGGCAGGCGCTGCCGGCCTTCCCGCGGGTCACCGACGACTTCCAGTTCCTCTCCTCCTCGGATGTGGCGAACGTCGACGGCGGGCCAGAGAACCAGGTGGTCGCCGGGACCGGGCTGGGCTTGGTCCACGCCTACGACGGCGTCACGGGCCTCGACGCGCCGGGCTTCCCGAAGGTGACGGGCGGCTGGCTGTTCGCGCCGGCGGCGTTCTCAAACGACGGGCGGATGGCCGACATCACGCGCGAGGGCTATCTCTTCCAGTGGAACCTGCCCGACCTCCCGCCGTGCCAGAGCGAGTGGCCGTCGTTCCGCCACGACCAGCAGCAGAGCGGCAACTACGACCGTGACGGAACGCCCCCGAACGCTGCGACCGCGCTCGCGATCGCCGGAGAAACGCTCGACTTCAAGACGCCCGGGGACGACTACGGCTGCGGCACGGCGGCCAAGCTCCAGGTTGCCACCTCGAACGACCCGATCAAGTCCGCGGACTTCGGCAAGGCCGACCGGCTCGCCGGCGTTCCCGCGCCGGCCCCGGCCGGGACGAAGCAGCATTTCGCGCTGCCGGCGCACCAGCGCTACGTGGCGATCCGCGCCATCGACGACGCGGGCAACGTCGGCCCGGCGGCCGACATCGACACCGGCGGTGGCGGCGGCGGCCATCCGGCATGTGGCAACGTGATCCACGGCGACGCGGGCGACAACGATCTCCGCGGCACCCGGTTCGGCGACAAGATCGCCGGCCGTAACGGCAACGACACGATCCATGGCCTGCGCGGCAGGGACTGTCTCTCGGGCGGCGCGGGGCGGGACAAGCTGGACGGTGGCGTGGGGGCGGACCGGCTGAAGGGCGGTAAGGGGGCCGACCGGATCCGGGCCGCTTCCAAAGATCGTGCGAACGCCGGACCCGGCCGCGATCACGTGCTGGTGGCTGGACACCCGGCGCGGGTGGCGTGCGGCCCGGGCCGCGACGTCGCGATCGTCCCCAAGCACGCGAAGCTCAAGCTCCACGGCTGCGAGAAGGTCCGCCGCAGCTGATCTAGAGCGTCCTGGCGCGGGGTAGCCCGCGCAGGAGGTTGTGCGCGATTCCCTTCAGGGTGCGCTTGCCGTAGTCGTGACCTTGGGTCGGACTCGGTCAGGATCGCCAGCGAGATCCGCTCGCCCTGGCTCTTCAGCAGGGCGATCTGGTGATCGACGGCGCCGGTGCCGCTGCCCCAGCCGCCCTTGAAGCGCCTGTGGCTGCAACGGCTCTCGTCAAACGATGCGCGCCACCAATTGCGCCTCGTTGCCGAGCGTGTCGTAGACATCACGCGCGAGGAACTCTCGCGAGCGCGCGGCGTGGCCGCAGAAGCCGCAGGCGACCACCGCGCCGGCGGGGATCGCGGTGGTCGCGGCCAGCGGCAGATCGCAGCTCGGGCAGATCAGCGCGCCGTGGGCGACAACCTCGACGCCCTCGCGCATGATCCGCCGCTCGAGTCCGGCCTCGGCGCCCGCGGCGCGGCCGAGCTTGACGTCGGGCCGGCCGGGGTCCCCGGGGTCGAAGGCGATGCGGAAGGCCATTACCCAAAAGTGTAAGGTCGGCCCACCGCGTCCAGCCCCCGGAGGTCATCGAGATGGCGTACTTCGTAACCGGAGCGACCGGCTTCATCGGCCGCAACCTCGTCGAGCTCCTCCTCAAGCGGGAGGGCACGATCTACGTGCTCGTCCGCGAGGGCTCGAAGGGCCGGTTGGCGGAGCTCCGCAGCCGCTGGCAGGTCGACGAGGACCGCGTGGTCGGCGTGGTCGGCGATCTGTCCCAGTCGCGGCTGGGGATCTCGGCCGAGGACCTCGAGAAGCTGACGGGCGAGGTCGACCACCTCTTCCACCTCGCCGCGATCTACGACATGGAGGCGGACGGCGAGGCGCAGCGGATCGCCAACGTCGAGGGGACCCGCCACATGGTCCAGCTGGCCGACGCCATCGAGGCCGGCTGCATCCACATGGTCAGCTCGATCGCCGCCGCCGGCCTCTATGAGGGGACCTGGCGCGAGGACATGTTCGACGAGGCCCAGAACCTCGACAACCATCCGTACTTCCGGACCAAGCACGACTCCGAGCGCGTCGTTCGCGAGGAGGCCGGCAGGCCCTGGCGCGTCTACCGGCCGGGAATCGTCGTCGGCAACTCGCAAACGGGCGAGATGGACAAGGTCGACGGCCCGTACTACTTCTTCAAGCTGATCCGCCGGATCCGCAACGCGGTGCCGCAGTGGATGCCGATGCCGGGTGTCGAGGGGCGGGAGATCAACATCGTCCCCGTCGACTTCGTGGCCGCGGCGATGGACCACATCGCCCACGTCGACGGGCTCGACGGCAAGGCGTTCAGCCTCACCGATCCCAACCCGCTGAGCGCGGGCGAGGTGATCGACATCTTCGCGCGAGCTGCGCATGCCCCCGAGTCCGCGGCGCGGGTCCCGGCGGCCGCGGTCGACATCCTGACGCCGCTGATGAAGGCCGGGATGACGGCGGTGCCGCTCGCCGACCCGGTGGTCGACCGCGTGCTGGCGGACTTCGGCGTGCCGCGCTCAGTCCTCATGTACGTCAACTACCCGACCCACTTCGACTCGCGGCAGGCCCAGGCCGCGCTGGCGGGCACCGACATCCGCGTCCCGCCGCTCGAGGCGTACGCCGGCAAGCTTTGGGACTACTGGGAGCGCCACCTGGATCCCGACCTCTTCCGCGACAAGACGCTCATGGGAGCGGCCCGCGGCAGGCTCGGCCTGGTGGGTGGCGCCGCGCAGGTGATCGAGCAACAGATCCCCGACGAGCTCATGCGCGCCGGCCGGCGCCTGCAGGGCGCCGTCTCCCTGGAGAAGTCGGTGCGCGGCCGGGTGGTCATGGTCACGGGCGCCTCGTCCGGGATCGGCAAGTCCGCCGCGCTCAAGATCGCCGACGCGGGCGGCATCGTGCTGCTCGTCGCCCGGACGCCGGAGAAGCTGGAGGAGACCAGGGAGCAGATCGAGGCCGGCGGGGGAGTCGCGCACATCCACCAGGCCGACCTCTCCGACCCCGAGGACATCGACCGCATGGCGCTGGAGGCCCTGGAGCAGCACGGCCACGTGGACGTCCTCGTGAACAATGCCGGGCGCTCGATCCGCCGCTCGATCGCGCTCTCCTACGACCGCCCCCACGACTTCGAGCGCACGATGCAGCTCAACTACTTCGGGGCCCTGCGGCTGATCCTGAAGCTCCTGCCCATCATGCGCGAGCGGCGCTCCGGCCACATCGTCAACGTCAGCTCGATCGGCGTGCAGACCAACATGCCGCGGTTCTCCGCCTACGTGGCGTCGAAGGCGGCGCTCGACGCGTTCTCCCGCTGCATCGCCTCGGAGATCATCGACGACAACGTGAAGATCACCACGATCAACATGCCGCTCGTCCGGACCCCGATGATCGCCCCGACCAAGATGTACGACCGCTTCCCGACGATCACGCCGGAGGAGGCCGCGGACATGATCTGCGAGGCGATCATCCACCAGCCCAAGCGGATCGCGACGCCGATGGGCACGCTCGGTCAGATCCTCTACGCGCTCAACCCCAAGTCGATCGACTACATCCTCAACACGGCGTACCACCTCTTCCCGGACTCGAGCGCCGCGAGGGGCGAGAAGAAGCCGGGTGCGGCGCCAAACCGGCGCGGCTCCGACGAGCAGGCCTCCAACCGCCAGGTTCTCTTCGCCAACCTGATGCGCGGGGTGCACTGGTAGCCGCCGGCGCGCCGGCTTGACAGGCGGGGGCTGGTTCGAAAGGATCGGGGAGACACGTCGTCGGGGCGTGCATCCAATCCCAGGGAGGGAAGTCTTGAGAGCTCGTAGCCGGGTCGCACTGCTCGCGACGCTCGTTTTCGGCGTGCTGCCGGTCGCAGGCGCGTCCGCGGCGACGATCGACGTCACCACTCACGCGGACGAGTTCGGCTCCGGCGGTACGGGCAAGTGCGCGCTTCGGGAGGCCATCCAGGCCGCCAACAACGACCAGAAGTTCGGCGGCTGCTCGAAGGGCCACAACAACGACACGATCGTGCTCGGCAAGGGCATCTACAAGCTCACGATCGAGGTCGACGACTCCGTCGAGGACGCCAATGTGGAGGGCGACCTCGACGTCCTGGCAAGCATGACCCTGGTTGGCCAGGGCGCCAAGAAGACCGCGATCGACGGCAACTCGGAGCGCCTCGACGAGCGCATCCTCAACCAGAAGGCGGGAGACCTGTCGATCAAGGACGTCACGCTCAGAAACGGCCAGTCGATCGACGACGACGACGACCGCGGCGGTGCCGTCTGGAACGAGGGCGCCGGCCGTCTCGCGATCAGCGGCGCTCGGATCGTCAACAACTACGCGTATTACTCGGGCGGGGGCGTCGCGGCCACGGACGGCGGGACGCTCGACATTCGCAAGTCGCTCATCGCCGACAACGCCACCGATGACTACGGCGCCGCGGTGACGACCTACATCGGCGGCGGGAGGGTGAAGATCAGCCGCACGAAGATCGTGGGCAACAATGCCGAGGACGGCGCCGCGATCATCGTGGGCGAGGGCAAGCTGACGCTGGACCACTCGACGATCGCGAACAACACGGGCGTCGACTACGGCGGCGGAATCGACCTGTACGGCAAGGGCGCCACGATCCGGAACTCGACGATCAGCGGCAACCGTGCGACCGGCGCCGACTACGGCGGGGGGATCTACGACGAGAACAACCACGGCCCCGTGCTGATCGAGAACTCGACGATCTCCGACAACCACACGGGCGCCGGCGGCGGCGGGATCTACGCGGAGAGCGACGTCTGGACGATCCGCAACTCCACAATCGCGCGAAATCAGGCCCTGGACGATGCCTCTTCGAGCGGATACGGCGGCGGGATCTACAACGGGGGAGCCACGATGAAGCTCGAGAGCGTGACGCTCAGCGGGAACGCGGCGTACGACAGCGCCGGGCTCTACGAGAGCGGCGGCTCGACGACCATCCGCAACTCGATCCTCGCGCGAAATCGGGACTACGGCGAGGACCATTGGATCGAGGACTGCCATGTGTCGAGCGGGACGGTCACGTCGCTCGGCCACAATCTCATCGGCGACGGCAGCTGCAATCCGGTCGGCTCCGACATCGCCGGCGACACGACCAACCAGGTCTTCCCCGGCCTCGAGCCGCTGGCGTCAAACGGCGGTCCGACCGAGACCCAGGCCCTGATTGCGGGCAGCCCGGCGATCAACAAGGGCGCCAAGTGCCCGAAGACCGACCAGCGCGGCCACAAGCGGAAGGGGAAGTGCGACATCGGCGCCTTCGAGCGCTGAGTAGGGTGCGCCGGGATGGACCGGCGCAAGCATTGGGGGTGGGGGTTCGAGTCGCAGCAGCCCGATCGCGCGGGGCTCGAGGCCGGCGCGCAGGCGGTGCGAGACCGGCTCGGCTTCGAGGTGCCCGAGATCGAGGAGCCGGTCCCGCTCGAGGCCATCGAACTGCCTGCGCCGCGCATCCAGCCGCCGGCGTCCCTCGCCGGACTCTGCTCGTCTGATCCCTACCAGCGCGTCTCGCATTCCCTCGGCAAGGCGTACCGGGATGTCGTGCGCGGTTTCCGCGGCCAGGTCGACAACCCGGTCGACGTGGTCGCCTACCCGCGGGTGGAGTCCAACGTCGCCGAGATCCTCGAGTGGTGCTCGGACTCCAACCTCGCTGCCATTCCCTACGGCGGCGGGACCAGCGTGGTCGGCGGGGTTGAGCCCCGGGTCGGCGAGGGCTACGCGGGCGCCGTCTCGGTCGACCTCGGAAGGCTCAGCCGGGTCCTCGAGGTGGACGAGGTCTCCCGCGCCGCGCGTATCCAGGCGGGCGTCCTTGGGCCGTCGCTGGAGGATCAGCTGCGCTCGTACGACCTGACGCTTCGCCACTTCCCCCAGTCCTTCGAGTACTCCTCGCTCGGCGGCTGGATCGCGACAAGGGCCGGCGGGCACTTCGCGACCCTCTACACGCACATCGACGACCTCGTGGAGTCCGTCCGCGCGATCACGCCGGCTGGGGAGTGGGAGAGCCGGCGGCTCCCGGGCTCTGGCGCGGGCCCCAGCCCGGACCGGATGCTCATTGGCTCCGAGGGGACCCTGGGCGTTATCACGGAGGCCTGGGTGCGCCTGCAGGCCCGGCCCGAGTTCAAGCTCTCCTGCGGCGTCGCGTTCGACGACTTCCACGCGGCCGCGGCGGCGGTGCGCGAGCTCTCGCAGTCCGGCCTCTACCCGGCGAACTGTCGTCTGCTCGACGCCACGGAATCTGAAGTGACGAGTGCCGGGCCGCCCGGCAAGGCGCTGCTCGTCCTCGGCTTCGAGTCGGCTCACCACCCGGTGGACGAGCCGATGAACGTCGCCCTGGAGTGCGCCGGCGATCACGGGGGCCAGCCCGGAGAGGTGAAGGGCTCGGCGACGCCACAGCCGCGTGCGGGCGCGACGCGCGAGAACCCGCCCGCTGCCGAGCCCGGCGCGGACCCCGTGGGCTCGTGGCGCCACGCGTTCCTCGCGGCGCCGTACCTGCGTGACACGTTCGTGTCGCTCGGGGTCCTCAGCGACACGTTCGAGACCGCGATCACCTGGAATCGCTTCGAGGAGTTCCACGCGACCGTGATGGACGCGGCCCGCACGGGGATCGCGCTTGCCTGCGGCGCCGCGCCCGGCGGTCCCGGGTCGCCGCGCCTCTCCTGCCGTTTCACCCACGTCTACCCCGACGGCCCCGCGCCCTACTTCACCGTGATCGCCCCGACTCGACGCGGGGACGAGGTGGCGCAATGGGATGCGATCAAGGCCGCCGCCTCGGACGCGGTGATCGCCGCGGGCGGGACCATCACCCACCATCACGCCGTGGGCCGCGATCACCGGCCGTGGTACGACCGCCAACGTCCCGAGGCGTTCGCCGCTGGGCTGCGGGCCGCCAAGCGGGCCGTCGACCCGAACGCGGTCATGAACCCCGGCGTGTTGATCGATCCGTGACCAGGCCGAGCGAGCAGCACGACGCGATCGTCGTCGGCGCCCGTTGCGCGGGCTCGTCGCTCGCGATCGGACTCACGCGGCAGGGCTGGGACGTGCTCCTGCTGGACCGCGACGAGTTTCCCAGCACCACCATCTCGACCCACGGCATCTGGCCCAACGGGATCTCGCGCCTCCAGCAGCTCGGCGTCCTCGACCGCCTGCTTGCGGCGCACGACGTGCCGATGAACCAGATCCGCTTCCGCGGCTTCGGGTACGAGACCACCGGGTCGTTCACGCCGATCGACGGGTTCGACCGCGGAATCGCCCCGCGACGCATCGCGCTCGACCAGGCCGGGGTCGCGACCGCAGCCGCGGCGGGGGCGACCTGCGAGTTCGGGAATCGCGTCGTCGACCTGATCGGCGCGGGGTCCGACGACGACCCGGTCCGTGGCGTCGTGCTCGCGGACGGCCGCGGGATCGGAGCGCCGTGGGTGTTCGGCGCCGACGGCCGGGGCTCGGTGGTCGCAAGCTCCCTCGGGCTCGAGAAGGAGCGTCCGGCAAGAGGCGAGATGTCGATGGCCTACGGCTACTGGAAGGGGATCCCGGCCGACGGCCTCGGGACGTTCCACATCACCGTCGACGGCGTGCTCACGAGCGCCGCGGTCGAGGACGGGCTCCACATGCTGATCGTCTCGGGCCCGCCGGAGATGGTGGTCGGGACCAAGCCCGAGCGGACGTGCAGCTACCTCGACTACGTCCGCCGCTTCCCGGAGACGATCCCGCCCGCCGTCCTCGACCGGGCGGAGCTCGTCACCGATGTCGCGATCGCTCCGGAGTCGTTGATGCGCGGATTCTTCCGGCGCGCCAGCGGGCCGGGCTGGGCGCTCGTCGGCGACGCCGGCCACTTCAAGCACCCGGGAACGGCGCAGGGCATCGGCGACGCGGTCGAGCAGGCGGTGTGGGTCGCGAACGCCCTCTCGGGCTCCAGCCCAAGCCTCGACGGCTACCAGGCCTGGCGTGACGAGCGGGCCCGGGAGCACTACGACTGGTCGTTCGTCTGGGGGCACTTCCCGCGTCCCGAGAACGAGGCCATCTTCCGCGGCTGGGCCACGGAGCCCGACGCGGGCCAGGACCTGCGCGACAGCTTCAGCCGCCTGGTCGAGCCGTCCAAGGTGATGAGCCCGGAGCGCCTCGCCCGCTGGTTCGCCGCTCCCAACCGCGACGAAGGCGGCGACGGAGCCCAGCCCACCCCCTAACCTCTCCCGCATGGAGACGCTCGCGCGAGAGCGGCCCGAGAGCGTGCCCGAGCCAGAGCCCGCGCCGAAGCGCTCGACGGCGCGCGCGCTGCTCGTCGAGATGCGGCCCGGTGAGTGGGTCAAGAACATCCTGGTCTTCGCGGGCCTGGTGTTCGGCAAGAAGTTCCACGACTCCGGGGCGATCGCGGACGCGGTCCTGACCTTCGTCGCGTTCTGCGCGATCGCCAGCGCCGGCTACCTCTTCAACGACGTTCGCGACGCGGAGCATGATCGGCGCCACCCCGACAAGCGCCGCCGGCCGATTGCAAGCGGCGAGCTGTCCGCGAGCACCGCCGTGATCGCGGCCGTCGTCCTGGCCGTGGGCGGGATTGCACTCGCTGCCGCCGCGGTCTCGCTGGAGGCGGGAGGGCTGGTCGCCCTGTACGGCGCGGTCACCGTCGCCTACTCGGCGATCCTGAAGCGGCTGGTGATCATCGACGTCATGACGATCGCCTCGCTCTTCATCCTGCGGGTCATTGCGGGCGCCGTCGCGGTCGACGCTCACGCGTCCCAGTACCTGCTCGTCTGCACGGGGATGCTCGCGCTGTTTCTCGGGTTCACCAAGCGACGGCAGGAGGCGATCCTCGAGACCCACCCTGCCGCGGGCGCCGCCCCGGCAACCCGGCCGGTGCTCGAGCACTACTCGGTGCCGTTCCTCGACCAGATGGTGTCGATGGTGACCGCCGCGGCGATCATCAGCTACATCATCTACGCGGTCAACTCGCCGTTTATCGGCTCGAAGATGCTGGCGACCGCGCCCTCGGTCCTCTACGGGGTCTTCCGCTACCTCTACCTGATCTACGACCGCGAGGACACGCGCTCGACAGCGGCGATCCTGGCCTCCGACCCTGGGATCATCTTCGCGGGCGCGAGCTGGATCGCCACGACGGTGATCATGCTCTACGCGGTCGGCTGAGCCCTCATTGGCGGCAAATCCAAATGTCACAGAATCTCGCCACGTCGCAAGTAGCGGCGAAGGAGGGAGAGCACCGCGGCGGGTCGTCCTCGAGCGGCATACCGCCATAAAGTCGCCAGGGGCTTGGCGTGCCCCCGGGACGGGCGTACCGATAGATTTCCTCGCCCGTGGACCTGACGCTGACGCCTGAGGAGACCGCCTTCCGCGACGAGTTCCGCGCCTGGCTCGACGAAAACCATCCGGGCCCGTCGCCGCAGGGCGGTGACCAGGTCCAGTACGAGTTCGAGCGCGAGTGGCAGCGCAAGCTCCACGAGGCCGGGTGGGCCGGCGTCTCCTGGCCGAAGGAGTACGGCGGCCGCGGGGCGACGCTGATCGAGCAGTCGATCTTCGGCGAGGAGCTGGCGCGCGCCAAGGCGCCGCGGCCGGCCAACGTCCTGGGCCTGGTGATGGGCGGGCCGGTGGTCATCGCCCACGGTACCGAGGAGCAGAAGGAGCGCTACCTGGAGCCGATCCTCTCCGCGGAGGAGATCTGGTGTCAGGGCTTCTCCGAGCCCGAGTCCGGCTCCGACCTCGCCTCGCTCAAGACGAAGGCCGTCAAGGAGAACGGCGGCTGGCGGATCACCGGCCAGAAGGTCTGGACCACGTTCGCTCACGAGGCCAAGTGGTGCATGCTCGTCGCCCGCAGCGACTCCGATGCCCCCAAGCACAAGGGCCTCACCTACTTCCTGATGGACATGGAGCAGGACGAGGTCGACGTCCGGCCGCTTCGCCAGATCACCGGTGAGGCCGAGTTCAACGAGCTGTTCATCGAGGGCGCCTACATCCCCGACGAGAATGTGGTCGGCGGGGTGGGCAACGGCTGGATGGTCGCGATCACGACGCTGATGAACGAGCGCGCGGGCCTCGGCGCGTCGGCGGCGCTGGGCCTCGCGAACGCGCTCCACGAGCTGGTCGAGCTCGCCAAGGAGCGAGGCGTCGCGGACGATCCGCTGATCCGCGACAGGGTCGCCCGTCTGAAGATCGCGATCGAGGGCCTGCGCCTCGGCGCAATGCGCTCGCTGACGGCGACGATGAAGGTCGGCATCCCCGGCCCCGAGGGCTCCATCGCCAAGCTCCAGTGGTCCTCGACCAACCAGGCGCTGACCGAGCTCGCCCTGGACGTCGGCGGGGTGGAAACGCTCTCCAAGGACAACCTCTGGGCGTACCGCTTCCTGCGCTCGCGCGCCAACTCCATCGAGGGCGGCACCAGCGACGTCCTCAAGAACATCGTCGCCGAGCGGGTCCTCGGCCTGCCGAAGCTTCGGTAGGTGGCAGACGCAATGAACTTCGACTTCAACGACGAGCAGCGCGAGATCAAGTCGACGGCGCGCGAGTTCCTGGCCTCTCGCTTCAAGCCGGAGAAGGTGCGCGAGCTCGCCGAGTCCGAGAGCCCGTACGACGACGCTCTCTGGAAGGAGATCTGCGACCTCGGCTGGCCCGGCATCTCGCTCACCGAGGAGCATGGCGGCCAGGGCCTGGGCACGGTTGAGGCGGTGATCCTTGCCGAGGAGATGGGCTACGCGCTCGCTCCCTCGCCGTGGATCTCCAACCTCTCGGCCGGGACCTTTGTCGACGAGGCGGGCAGCGATGAGCAGCGTGCGAGGTGGCTGCCGGGCATCGCCTCGGGCGAGGCGCGCGGCGCCGCGGCGTTCACCCCCGACGATCCACCCGTGGTCGGCGCCGCCGGGGGCTCAACCGTCCTCGTGCTGAACGACGGCGACGGCGCGAAGATCGTCCCAACCGACGAGGCGGAGCTCGAGAAGCTCGACCTGATCGACACCACGCGCGGCTACTTCCGGGTCTCCTCCTCAGGCGGCGATTCGCTTCCCGGCGAGCTCGGCGGGGCGATCGGCAAGTCGGTCACCGTCCTCGCCGCCGAGCTCGTCGGCGTCGCGGCGCGGGCGCTGGACATGGCCGTCGAGTACGCGAAGGAGCGCGAGCAGTTCGACAGGCCGATCGGGGCCTACCAGGCCGTCTCCCACCGCCTCGCCGAGATGCTCTGGGAGGTCGAGGAGTCGCGGTCGCTCGTCTACTACGCGGGCTGGGCGGCCGACGCCGAGCCGGAGTCGCTGCCCCTCGCCGCGTCGATGGCGAAGGCCCGCGCCTCCGACGCCGCCACCTCGGTCACCCACAACGCGATCCAGACCTTTGGCGGCATCGGCTTCACCTGGGAGCACGACATCCACTTCTTCCTCAAGCGCGCCCGCGTGAGCGCCCAGCTCCTGGGCACGCCGCGCCAGCACCGCGAGCGCGTCGCCGCACTGGCGGGCATGAGCTAGCCCTTCAGCTTCAGCGTCAGCTGCTTGGGAAGGGTCTTGGGCGTGCCGCCGGTTGGCGAGAAGGTGACCTTGGCGGTGACCCGTAGCCGGCCGTTCTTCCTGAGCTTGCGCGCGCCGGCGCCGGTCGCCTTCACCTCGAGCTTGAACTTGCCGGCCTTCGTCGCTGTTTTGGACTGAGAGGCGACGTTCGTGCCCGTCAGCTTGAGCTTCCCCGGGCCAGGCACCTTCGCCTTCAGGCTGGCGGTCCCCTTCTTGGTGTTCAGCTTCGGCTTCCCAAGGGTGAACGCGTTCGACGGCACGTCGACGGCGACGCCGCCGGGATTGTTCGCGACGTTCAGGAAGCCCTGGTTCACCCCCGTTCCGTTGAGGTTGGCGCTGCCGAGGGTCGAGCCGCCCGCGTTCGACCAGTAGATGTGGGATCCGTCGACGGCGGGCAGGTCAGGCTGGTTCGCACCCGTGATGAAGCTCTGGTTCACGCTGCTGCCGTTGACGCGCGCCCGACCCAGCGTGTTTGAGTTGCCGTTGCACCAGTAGATGTACTTCTGGTCGACGGCGACGCCAACCGGGCCGCTTGCGCCCGTGATGAAGCTCTGGTTCGCGTCGGAGCCGTCGAGGTTCGCCCGGCCGATCGTCGTCCCGCTGCCGCTCACCCCCTGATTTGCCCAGTAGACGTGCTTCCCGTCGACCGCGACTCCGCAGGGGAGGGTGGCTCCGGTGATGAAGCTCTGGTCGGCGCCCGTGCCGTTCAGCTTCGCGCGGCCGATCGTTCCATTGGAATTTGCCCAGTAGACGTGCTTGCCGTCGACCGCCACGCCGCACGGCAGGGCCGCCCCGGTGATGAAGGCCTGGTTGACGCCCGTGCCGTCCAGGTTCGCGCGTCCGATCGTGTCATGCGAGCCGAAGGTGTTGGCCCAGTAGACATGGGAAGAATCGACGGCCAGGCCCACGGGGCCGGTGGCGCCGGTGATGAAGCTTGGGTTGGCGCCGCCGCCGTCGTTGTTGGCGCGTCCGATCGTCGTGCCCGTGGTGCCGCCCCGGATCGCCCAGTAGATGTGAGCGCCGGCCTCGGGGACGGCGCCGGCGAGTGCCGCAACCAGGGCGAAGGCGGTGAGCAGCACCGCGATGGGCAGGCGGGATCCGCGGCGTCCCCCGGCTCGCGCCACGGTCGTTGTCCCTGCGGCTCGAGTCCGGTTCCTCATCGGGCGCCGAGCGCAGCCTACTCGATGCCGCACGTGGCCACGCTCGGCTAGCCGCAGTACGCGATTGCCTTCAGCGTCCCGTGCGGCCGCTTGAACTGGAAGGCGGCGACACGCAAGCGGTTGCGCGATGGGCGAGTGAGGCTCCGCAGGTAGGGGCCGGCGCCGTCGTTCGAGCTGGTCTCAAAGCCGCCGAAGACGACGTGTTCGCCGCGCGGGCAACGCGCCGTGGCGGCCGCCCGGCCGCCGCCCTTGGGCAGCTTGACCCTCGCGCGACGCGCGTCGAGGGAGCCGCCCGGCCTGCAGCCCGCGATTGCCTTGAGCGGCCCCTTGGCCGTCCCGCGGTTGACCCCGCCGACCGTGACTCCTCGCTTCCCGGAGCGGCGCATCCGGTTGACCACGATCGATGGGCCCTGCGGCTGTGGCGAGACTCGGGCCGTGTAGCCGGCAAGTCGAGGCGTCTCACCCGGCGGGCAGTTCACGGTGACCTTGCGGCGCCCGGGCTTCCCGCCCTTCGCGGCGCGCACGCCGACCATCCGCGTGGCGAAGTCGAGAGGCCGCCCGCGGGAGCAGTATGCGGTCACCGCGAGCTTTGCCGGATTGACGAAGACGTTCGACGCCGCCGCTCGCGCCGCGCCGGGCCGTGGCCGCAATCCTGAGATCACGAGGCCCCGCCGCGGGCCGCTCGAAGCCTTGGCTCCGATCAGCGAGAGGTGGCGCGAGCCGGCGCACCGGGACGTCGCGGACCCGCTGTCGAAGCCGCCCACCGTCACGGACCCAACCCGCTGTGAGCTGCCGGAGGCGAGGGCGACGGCAGCCACCGCGCTCGTCGCCGCCAGGGCGGCCAGGCAGAGAAGCCTCTTCAGGCGTGCCATCTGTGATGAACCCTGAGGTCCGGATCGTCGGTCGAGCAGCTCTGCTCGCCCGGAACGGGGTCGGCCGCCGGCGTCAGGTCGGGCGGGTCGAGGAGACGCGGGCGCTTGGTGTCGAGGAAGCTCGCGACCGTGGCCGCGTTGGCGTCGCGGTAGGTGCACGCGGGGAGGTTCCACTTGGCTTCGATCGTCGCGAGCACTGAGGTGTGGTCGCAGACGACGTTCGAGACCTTGCCGGGCCGCGAGTACGGCGATACCACCACCGTCGGGACGCGCGGCCCGTAGATGCCGTAGTTGCCCGGGACGTCGTCCGGGCCGAGCTTCGGGGGGATGTCGTCGGGGAGGACCGCGTTGGGCGGCGGCACGTGGTCGTAGTAGCCGCCGTGCTCGTCGTAGGTCCAGATGAGGAGGGTCCGGGGCCACGCCGGGGAGGCGAGCACCGCGTCGATGACCTGCGCTGCGAAGGCCGCCCCGAGTTGGATGTCCTGCGGGTTCTCCTCGCTGCCTCCCTGGGCGCTCGTGGAGGTCCCGAGCGCCTTGATCGAGTCCGGCAGCGACTGGGCCAGCGGGCCGCCCACCTCGCCGGCAACGCCGAACTCAGGGTCGACGAAGCTGACTGCCGGAAGCGTTCCCGCCGCGCAGTCGGCGTAGAACTGCGCGATCGGCGCCGCGCTCTGGGGGTGAGACGACAGGGCCGATGGGATCACGCCGACCGCGGGCAGGTCGACGAAGTAGTTGCGCCAGCTGATGCCGTGCGCGTTCAGACGGTCGAAGATCGTGCCGTTCGGCGGCGGCGGGTCGCTGAGGCTCGAGGTGTCCGTCGAGATCAGCCCGTAGGCGGTGCCTGCGAGGAGGAAGCGCCGGTTGGGGTAGGTCTGGCACGGCGCCGAGCCGAACCAGCGGTTGGCCAGGGTGAAGTTCTTCGCCAGCGAGTAGTAGTAGGGCAGGTCCTCGTCGGTCCAGTACACCATCGACTGCGGGTGGTTCTCGGCGAAGCCGTCCATGCGCCCACCGTTGAGCTGCGCGTGGGTCGAGTTCCAGTTCTGGCTGACCTCGCCCTGGCACTCGCTCGTCGCTCTGAACGGCACCACGTAGCCGTTCTTGTAGGGGTTGCGGTTCGACGGCCGGCCGCGCCGGTTGAAACTGAACCCGTCGGCAGCGTGGAGCCCGCGGCGCGGCAGCATGCCGAAGTAGCAGTCGAAGGAGTGGTTCTCCATCATCAGGACGATGATGTGGTCGAACGGGAGCCTGCCGGTCGGCGTCCCGGCCGGCCGCCGGGAGTCCGGCAGGCTGTCCGGCTTTCGCAGCCAGCTCCGGTGCGTGGCCGCCGACGTCGACGGAGCCCGCGCGTAGCGGCTCAGGGTCAGCGCGGCGCCCGCTCCCAGCCCGGCGCCGAGGAGGCCGCGGCGCGAAACCTGGGGTTGACGGAAAGGCTCGGCCAAAGGATTCGATCCCTGCTCGGCGGACGATCGTAGTCGCGCCGCTCGCGGAGAGCGTCAATTCCCAGTTACCGAAGGGCCGGTTGCGAGTCGGCGCCCGCTAATCCACGATCTCCACGTCGGAGATGAGCTTGGTGGCGCCGCGCAGCGTGTACTCCACGTCGACCGACTCGTTCTTGCGGTAGGTGCCCACGACGCCGACGAGCATCGACAGCCACCGCAGCCCGGAGAGCTTCTCCTCCTTGACGATCGGGCGGCTGAAGACCACCATCCCCTGGGCGAGCCGGTAGTCGTCGCCCTCGGACTGCTCGACGCCGTTGATGTAGACGCGGATCGGACGCTCGGCGCCCCGCGGCAGTCGCACCCGGCGTCCCGCCGCATAGCTGCCCTTCGGGATCGACTCGTCCCTCACGCCAGCGCCTCGCGAACCGAGTCGATGGCCGCGTCCGGCGTGCCGCCATCGAGCCTCTCCTTGCGCACGACGCCGCGGTAGGGGACGAGCGCTCCGTCACCCATCACGTCGACCCCCGCCTCGCGTCCCCGGAAGAGCCCACCGGTGGAGAGCTCGATCCGCGCGGCGACGCGTTCGTCCGGCTCGTAGGCCCGGAATCCCTGGGCTCCTCCGAGGCGGCCCTCGGTGGCTATCGCAATGGCGTGGTCGCGCATGGCGTCAAGCGCGTCGCCGAGGTCCTCGAAGCCCTCCTTGGAAACACGCGGCCCGTGCCTGACCGTCAGTCGCCACTTCGCCACTTCGGCGCGAGTCTAGATCGGCGGGCGCTGACCATCACGGGTGACGAGCCATGCGTTCCCGGGCGGATGACTCGACCAGGCGGGCGGGCTAGGCGCCGCGGCGCTGCCGCTTGGGGCGCTTGGCCGGCGGACCCGTGATCTTCTCCGGCCCCTCGCGGTCGGCGATGGCGACGTAGTCGCGGTCGAGGGCTCCGGTGTAGATCTGGCGCGGCCGGGCGATCTTCTGCTCCGAGTCGTCGTTCATCTCCATCCACTGCGAGACCCAACCGGAGGTCCGCGGGATCGCGAAGATCACCGTGAACAACTCCGTCGGGATCTCCAGCGCCTCGTAGATGAGGCCCGAGTAATAGTCGACGTTCGGGTAGAGCTTGCGCGAGGTGAAGAAGTCGTCGTCCATGGCGCGCTTCTCGAGCTCGGTCGCGATCTCGATGAGCGGGTTGTACTCCGTGGCCTCGAGCACCTCGTCGACGTGCTTCTTGATGATCCGGGCCCGCGGGTCGTAGTTCTTGTAGACCCGGTGGCCGAAGCCCATGAGCTTCTCCTCGCGGTTCTTGACGCCCTCGAGGAAGTCGGGCACGTTCTTCACGTCCTCGATGCGCCGGAGCATGCGCAGCACGGCCTCGTTGGCGCCGCCGTGCAGGGGGCCGTAGAGGGCGGCCACGCCGGCGGCGACCGCCGAGTACGGATCCACCTGCGACGAGCCGACGCCACGCACCGCGTTGGTCGAGCAGTTCTGCTCGTGGTCCGCGTGGAGGATGAACAGGACGTCGAGCGCCTTCGCCAGCCGCGGGTCCGGGTCGTACTTCACCTCGGTCTTCTTGAAGAGCATCGAGAGGAAGTTCTCCGAGTAGGAGAGGTCGTTGTCCGGGTACGCGTACGGCAGCCCCATGTTGTGGCGGTAGGCGAAGGCCGCGAGGGTGGGGATCTTGGCGATCAGCCTGATCGCCGCCATGTAGCGCTCCTCGGGGTCGTCGATGTGCTTCGCGTCGGGATAGAAGGTCGAGAGGGCGCCGACTCCCGAGAGCAGCATGCCCATCGGGTGGGCGTCGTAGCGGAAGGTCTCGAAGAGGTTCTTGATGTCCTCGTGGACGAAGGTGTGGTGGGTCACGTCGAACATCCAGCGCTCCAGCTGCGGGCCCGTGGGAAGCTCGCCGAACGTGAGGAGGTAGGCGACCTCGAGGTAGGTGGAGCTCTCGCAGAGCTGCTCGATCGAGTAGCCGCGGTGCTGCAGGATGCCCGCCTCGCCGTCGATGTAGGTGATCGCCGAACGGCAGGAGGCCGTGTTGGTGAAGGCGGGGTCGTAGGACATCATCCCGAAGTCGTCCTCGTTCACCTTGATCTGGCGAAGGTCCATCGCCCGGATCGTCTCGTCCGTGATCTCGACCTCGTAGGTCCTGCCGGTCCGGTTGTCGGTGATCGTCAGGGTGTCCGACCCGGCCGTGGCTACGGCGCCGTCACCCGTCTGCGTCTGCTCCTCGGTGGCCATTCGCCTCTCCTTCAGCAAGTTCTCTTGAGCAAGTACCCATTGTCTCATCTGATCTTCGCGGACGGTCGTCGCGCGCGCCCGGCATGCTATGCCGATGGCCGTCGGCGACTTCAGGGCGCGGGAGTTCCCGCCGATCGCCAGCTACGGCTTCCTCTCGGACTGCGAGACGAGCGCTCTGCTCTCCCCGAGCGGGGCGGTCGAGTGGATGTGCGTGCCCCGCTTCGACTCGCCGAGCGTCTTCGGGGCGATCCTCGACCGTGACGCCGGGCGCTTTCGCTTCGGCCCCAAGCGCGTGCAGGCGCCCATCTCCCGCCGCTACCTCCCGGGCACGAACATCATCGGGACGGACTGGATGGGGCGAAACGGCTGGTTGGCGGTGCGCAACGCGCTCCTCCTCGTTCCCGACCTCGACCACCCCAGCGATTGCCACGCCCTGCGGATCCTCGTCAGGACCGCACGGTGTCTCGAGGGGCAGGCGTCTCTCGAGCTGGATTGCACGCCGCGGTTCGACTACGGGGCGGAGTCCGGGACCTGGCGGAAGACGGGCGGCGGCGCGACGGTCGACGGCGGGGACGTGGAGCTGCGGCTGACCGGCGACCTGGACCTCGAGTTGGACGGCGGGACGGCGCGGGCCACCCGGACTCTCGAGGAGGGCGAGACCGCGTTCTGCTGTCTCTCCTGGGGCGAGGAGGAGCCGCCGGAGACGTACGAGGAGGCCTACGAGGCGATCGACGTCGCGTCGCGCTTCTGGCGGCGCTGGATCCAGGCGGGGCGGTTTCCCGACCACCACTGGTCGGGCTACCTCCAGCGCTCCGCGCTGACGCTGAAGGGCCTGAGCTACGCGCAGACGGGCGCCCTCGTCGCCGCGGCGACGACCTCGCTGCCGGAGACGCCGGGCGGCGAGCGCAACTGGGACTACCGCTACACGTGGATTCGCGACTCGACGTTCTCGCTGTGGGCGCTCCACGCTCTCGGCCTGGACCACGAGGCGCGCGACTTCGTGGAGTTCTGCGCCCGGCAGTTCGGCGAGGCCGGCCCCGACCCCCAGATCATGTTCGGCATCGGCGGCGAGACCGAGCTTCCCGAGCGCACCCTCGACCACCTCTCCGGCTACGGCGGGGCACGACCCGTGCGGGTCGGAAACGGCGCGGTGAAGCAGCGCCAGAACGACGTCTACGGCGCGTTCCTGGACTCCGTCTACATCCACTCGAAGGTGAAGGACGGCCTGCCCGAGGGCCTGTGGCCCATCGCGCGCGAGCAGGTGGAGGGCGCGATGGAGACCTGGCGCGAGCCCGACCAGGGGATCTGGGAGGCCCGCGGCGAGCCGCACCATTACGTCTCCTCGAAGCTGATGGGCTGGGTCGCGCTCGACCGCGGCGCCAAGCTCGCGCGCCTCTACGGCGACGGCGAGGACGCGGGGCGCTACGCGCGCGAGGCCGACGTCGTCCGCGAGGACATCCTCCGAAGAGGGGTTACCGAGGACGGGTGCTTTCGCCAGCACTACGACACCGACGCGCTGGACGCGTCCAACCTGCTGATCCCGCTGTTTCGCTTCCTGCCGCCCACCGACGAGCGGGTCCGGTCGACCGTCATGGGAATCGCCGAGGACCTCACGGACAACGGGCTCGTCCTCCGGTACCGGCTGGACGAGACCGACGATGGTCTCTCCGACGAGCCCGAGGGCAGCTTCACGATCTGCTCGTTCTGGCTCGTCTCCGCGCTGGCCGAGATCGGCGAGCACGATCGGGCGCGCGAGCTCTGCATGCGGCTCCTGGGGATGGCGGGGCCGCTTGGCCTCTACGCCGAGGAGATCGCGCCCGCAACGGGCGAGCATCTCGGGAACTTCCCGCAGGCGTTCACGCACCTGGCGCTGATCAACGCTGTCCTGCACGTCATCGCCGACGAGGCCGCGGCGGAGCGCGACGGTCACAGCGCGGTGTTCACCGAGACGCGGGCTTCACATGGGGACTGACAGACTGCGTGGCCGTGAAGGCCGTTCAAATTGAAGAGTTCGGCGGGCCCGAGAACATGCGGCTCGTCGAACTGCCCGATCCCGAGCCCGGCGACGGCCAGGCCCTGGTCGACGTGGTGCGCGCCGGAGTCAACTTCGCCGATACCCACGCGATCCGCGACGACTACCTGGCCAAGCAGACGCTGCCCCTGATCCCCGGCGGCGAGGTGGCCGGGACGGATTCGGGGGGCCGTCGGGTGGCGGCGCTACTCGCCAGCGGGGGCTACGCGCAGAAGGTCGCCGTACCCGAGGCCGCCATGGTCCCGATCCCCGACGAGGTCTCGGACGATCAGGCGGCGGCGCTCCTCCTCCAGGGGCTGACGGCCCTCAACCTCCTGAAGACCTCGGCACGCCTCGAGCCCGGCGAGTCGGTCGTGGTCGAGGCGGCCGCCGGCGGAACGGGCTCCCTCGCCGTGCAGCTGGCAAAACGCCTCGGCGCCGGTCGCGTGATCGGCCTTGCCTCGAGCGAGGCGAAGCGGGAGCTCGTCACGCGCCTGGGCGCCGATGCGGCCGTCGACTCGCGCGCCGACGACCTCGAGGAGGCGATCCTCGAGGCAAACGGCGGCAAGCCCGTCGACGTCGTCCTCGAGATGTCCGGAGGCGCGGCCTTCGACGCCTCGCTGGCGGCGCTGGCTCCGTTCGGGCGCCTGGTCACGTTCGGCATCGCCTCCGGCGAGCCGAACGAGGTCCGTACCGGCGACTTGATGCGCACGAGCCGAGCAGTCATCGGCTTCTGGATGGTCCATCTGTTCACCAGGCCCGATCTCCTGCGCTCCGGGATCACGGAGCTCCTCGGGCTCGTCGCGAGCGGCGACCTCGAGGTCGTGATCGGCGGGGTCTACCCGCTCTCGCAGGCCGCCAAGGCCCACGAGGACCTCCGTGCGCGCACGACCAACGGCAAGCTCCTCCTGGACACAGGTGCGTGATGAGGTGCTTTAGCACCGAAAGCAGCGTGTCAGGCGGCGGAGCCGCCGCAGGTGATCGTGGCTAGCTTCAAGGACCTCGGCCTTCCCGAGAAGCTCCTCACCACGCTCGACGAGCTCGGCTACGAGGAGCCCACGCCGATCCAGGAGCAGGCGATCCCTGAGCTCATGGCCGGTCACGACGTGATCGGCCAGGCGCAGACCGGCACCGGGAAGACCGCGGCGTTCGGGCTGCCCCTGCTGTCCTACCTTGACCCTGAGTCGAAGGACACCCAGGCGGTCGTGCTCACGCCAACGCGTGAGCTCTGCATCCAGGTGACCCAGGCGCTCCGTTCCTACGCCGAGCATCTCGGCATCGAGGTGCTGGCGGTCTTCGGCGGGCAGGCGGTCGCCACGCAGACGTCCCGGTTGAGGGGCGGCGCCCAGGTCGTCGTTGCCACGGTGGGACGGATGCTGGACCTCGCAAACCGCGGTTCCCTGCAGCTGACCGCCGCGCGCTTCGTCGTCCTCGACGAGGCGGACGAGATGCTGGACCTCGGGTTCATCGACGACGTCGAGCGCATCCTCCGGATGTGCCCGGGCGGCCGTCAGACGGCCCTCTTCTCCGCCACGATCCCGCCGCCGGTCGAGCGGCTCGCCGACCGCTACATGTACGACCCGGTGACGATCAGGGTCACGCCGCAGCAGCTGACCGTCGACAAGATCGAGCAGGCCTTCGTCGAGGTTCCCGCCAAGGAGAAGCCCGACCGGCTCGTCGAAGTGCTGCGGGCCGAGGACCCTGAGCAGGCGATCATCTTCTGCCGCACGAAGCTCGGCACCGCCCGGCTCGACGAGAACCTGCGCCGCCGCGGCCTCAAGGTCAAGGCGCTGCACGGCGATCTCAGCCAGGGCCAGCGCGACGGCGTGATGCTGGCCTTCAAGAACCACAACCTGCCGCTCCTCGTCGCGACCGACGTGGCCGCTCGCGGGCTCGACATCGAGCACGTCACCCACGTGATCAACTTCGACGTCCCGAACGTGACCGAGATCTACGTGCACCGCATCGGCCGGACGGGCCGGGTCGGGCGGACGGGCCGCGCGATCACCTTCGTGACGCCCGCCCAGCGCGAGGACATCGACCGGATCGAGCGCGAGGCGAGGACCGCGATCGACGAGTGGGAGCCGCCCGAGGAGCGCATCGAGCATGCGCCTCGACCCCGCCGGCGCGAGCACGCGTCGAAGAGCCGCCGGCGCGAGCGCGTCACGGAGGCCGAAGTCGCGGAAGACGGCGACGGGGCCAGGCCGGAGCGCCCGGAGCCGAAGGCGGAGCCGCCGCCGGTCACCGAGGGGCAGGTCAAGCTCTTCCTCAACCGCGGCAACCGCAGCGGGATCTCCGACGAGGACGTGCGCTGGGCGCTCACCGAGGGAGCGGTGATCCCGGCCGAGGCGATCGGCGACGTACGCGTCCTCGAGCGCTTCTCGTTCGTGGACCTCGACTCCGAGCATGCCGAACAGGCACTGGAGCGCCTCGACGGGACAAAGCTTGGCGGCAAGCAGATCCGCGTCGAGTACGCGAAGGGCTAGCCGCTCGCATTCTCCGTCTGGGCGGACTCGCCCTCGCGGATCAGGCCACGCAGGTCCGTGATGCGGAAGACGAGGATCAGGGCCGCGAACGCCACGGCGACCGACCACGCGGTGACGGCGATCTGCTGGCCGACCGAGTAGGAGAGAACCGCCGTGCGCGATGCGCCGTGAAGCGTCGCGACGAGCAGCGCCTGCTGTGAGCCCACCCCTCCCGGGGTGAACGGAAGGGCCCCGCTGATCGCCTGGACGCTCATCACGAGCAGGACGTTCTGGAACGAGCCGCCGATGTGGAAGGCATCCAGGAACAGCCAGAAGGAGGCGAAGCGCAGGGTCCAGCCCAGCATCTGCCAGGCGAGGACCTTGCGCGCGTACCGGGGCGGGTCGGTGAAGATCACGAGCCCCTGCTTGACCCGGGCCCAGAACGCCTCGGCTCGCCGCGCGAGCACGGCGAAGCCGACGACCGTTGCGATGCCGATCACAGTCACCGCCAGAGCCAGCAGCTGCGGATGGCCGGCCCAGAAGGCGATGTCGAAGGCGGGGAGGTGAGGGAGGCGCGGGGGCTCCGGCAGCAGGCCCTGGGTGATCGCGTAGAGCAGGACGAGGATCCCGATCCCCGAGTCGAACGGCGCCAGGACCGTGAAGGACGAGATGATCGAGGGGAAGTTCGACTCCGGGATGCTGCGCTTCGCGAGGACGATCTTCACCGCGTCGCCGCCGCGCGCCGGCAGCACGCCGTTGAGGCCGGCGCCGATCAGAAACGAGGCGACGATCCGGCTCTCGGAGATCTTCTTGCCCTCGTAGGCCGCGCGGATCGCGTTCGCCCAGGCGTGCCCGCGCATGATCTGCATGAGGAGCGACAGCAGGAGGCCTACGACCAGGTATCCCCAGCCGATGTCGGAGAGCGTGGAGAAGAAGGTGGAGACCGCGTCGCCGAAGCGGTTGATGCTGCCGCCGAGATCTCCGAGTGGGACCGGCGCCATGGCTCATAAGCTAGTGCGCCGCCGATGCTTGCCGCCGCGGTCCTCTCTCTCGCCTACCTGATCTGGGCCCCTCCGACGGCCGACCTGGCCGCGCAGACTTTTCGTGCCGACCTGTTCGCGCAGCACGGCTTCCTGGTCTGGAACGACTTCTGGTACTCGGGGCACTACCTGCCCGGCTACAGCGTCCTCTATCCACCCCTCGGGGCGCTGATCGACCCGCGCGTCCTCGGCGCGCTCGCCGCGGTTGCCGCCGCGGGGTGCTTCGGCGCGATGGCGCGCCATCGCTACGGGGACCGGGCGCGGCTCGCGACCCAGTGGTTCGGGGCCGCGACGGTCACCAACCTCCTGACCGGCCGGATCACGTTTGCCCTGGGGCTCGCGGTCGGGCTGGGGGCGCTCCTCGCGCTGCAGCGGCGGCGCTCCGCCCTGGCGCCGGGGCTCGGCGCGCTGACGGCGCTGGCGAGCCCGGTTGCGGCGCTCTTCGTGGCGATGGCGACCGCGGCCGTGGCGCGGGGCGACTGGAAGCGACCGGCGATCATCGTCGGCGCAACCTCGCTCGCCACGGCCCTCGCGATGTCGCTGGCGTTTCCCACCGACGGCTGGTTCCCGTTTGCCACCACCGCGTTCCTCCCGGTGCCGCTCTTCGCGATCGCGGTCTTCTACCTCGCGCCGCGTGACGAGGATTGGCTGCGCCGAGGGACGGCCATCTACCTGGGCGCGTGCATCGTCTTCGCCGTCATCCACACGCCCGTCGGTGCGAACGTGGCCCGGCTCGGCGCGCTCTGCGCGGGGCCGGTGCTCGCGCTGGTGCTGATCCCGCGGCGAACGCTCCTCATGGCCGTCCTGGCGGTGCCGCTGCTCTACTGGCAGTGGGTCGCTCCGTTTCGCGACGTCTCGGACGCGGCGGGCGATCCCTCGGTCCACGCCTCCTACTACACGCCCCTGATTGCCGAGCTCGACCAGCTGACCGGCGGCAGGCCCGCGCGGGTCGAGGTTCCGCCAACGCGCGACCGGGGGGAGAGCGCGCTGCTCGCGCCGAGCTACCCGCTCGCCCGCGGCTGGCTTCGCCAGCTCGAGTCCGACGACTTCGACCTGTTCACCGGCGGCAACCTCACCCCCGCGGCCTACCGGCGCTGGCTGGACGATCATGCCGTCGCCTACGTGGCGCTGCCCAACGTCAACTTCGACTACCTGGCCAAGGACGAGGTGGCCCTGATCCGCACCGGCGTGCCCTACCTGCGGCCGGTCTGGGCGAATCCGGACTGGACCCTGTTCCGGGTCGCGCGCGCCCAACCGATCGTCGGCGCGGAGGCGACCGATGTCCCGCGGAGCACCGCGACGCTCACGCACCTCGGGCCCAGCGACTTCACGGTGGACCTGGCGGAGCCGGGGACCTACCTCGTCCGGATCCACTACACGCCGTACTGGCAGGTGACGTCGGGCGCCGCGTGCGTCGAGCGGGCCGATCCGGCGCTCGGCGACTGGACCCAGCTCGTCGCCCGAAGGGCCGGCGAGGTGACCGTCAACGCCCGGTTCAGCCTCGACGGCCTCCTGCGTAACGGTGAGACGTGCTCGGGGTAGCCCTCGCCCTGGGCTCGAGCGTGGCGTGGGGCGTCTCCGACTTCCTCGGCGGCCTGCAGACGCGGCGCGCATCGGCGCTCGGCGTGCTGCTGGTCACCCAGCCGGTGGGCCTCGCGCTGGCGCTGGGCGTCGCCCTCCTCGCCGGCGGCGACGCGCTGTCCACGCGCGAGGCCGCCTACGCGGTGGGCGCCGGCGCGGTCGGCGTGATCGCCCTTGGTGCCTTCTACCGGGCGATGGCGCTCGGCTCCGTCTCGGTGGTGGCCACCGTCGGCGCGCTCGGGATCGCCGTTCCGGTGGCGGCCGGGATCGCCGGCGGCGACTCGCCGTCCGCGCTCGCGGCCGTGGGTGCGGTGCTGGCGTTCTCCGGGGCGCTGGTGGTGGCGAGGGAGCCGGATCCCGAGTGGCGCTCCGCGAACGCGGCGTCGGTGGGCCTGGCGGCTCTGGCGGGCGTCGGCTTCGGCGTCTTCTTCTGGGGCCTCGACCTCTCGGCGCCACCGAACCCCGCGTGGACGGTGGTGGGGGCACGCGTGGGCGGCGTCGGCACGCTGCTCATCGCGGCCGCCTTCGTCCGGCCAGAGCTTCCGCTCGATCGCTCGCGCCTTCCCGCCCTCACGGCGATCGCGCTGTGCGACATCGTTGCCAACTCGCTCTTCGCGCTCGCCACCGGCCGCGGGCTCCTCTCCCTCGTGTCGGTCGCCGGCTCGATGTACTCGGCGGTGACAGTCCTGCTCGCGCGCGTGGTCCTGGGCGAGCGCTTCGACCGCGTGCGCCAGGCGGGGTTCGTGATCGCGCTGGTGGGAGTCGCCGCGCTGGCCGGCGGATCGGCCTAGCTGTAATCCCTGAGCCCGTTGTTTCATCCGGGCCCCCTTGAAGGCTGGTGGTGCCTAAGCCACTAAGCCTCAAGGAGGTAGCCCCGGATGAAGCTCCACGCTAACGCTGCGCTCAGCCTGAACAAGCGCAGGCTCCTGGTCCATCGAGTCGTTGAGGAGGGCCTCTCGCTCGTTGAGGCGGCGAGAGCCGCCGAGACGAGCGAGCCGACCGCTCGCAAGTGGGTGACCCGCTAGCGCGCCGAAGGCGAGGCCGGCCTCTACGACCGTCCCTCGGCCGCTCACCACGTCCACAACCGCACCGACGAGCAGCGAATCTCGGTGATCTGCGCCCTGCGGCGCCTGCGGATGAGCGGTGCTGAGATCGCCGAGGTCCTGGGGATGGCCGAGACCACAGTCTCGGGCATCCTCACGCGCTCAGGCTTGGGTCGGCTCGGCCGCCTCGGCCTCGAGCCCGCGGTTCGCTACGAGCGACAGCTCCCGGGCGAGCTCATCCACATCGACGTCAAGAAGCTCGGCCGCATCGAACGCGGCGCCGGTCATCGCGTCACCGGGCGACAGCACTACAAGCGCACCCGCACCGACGCCGAGGGTCGCCGGCGCCAGACGATCGGCTGGGAGTTCGTCCACGTCTGCGTCGACGATGCCACCCGCTTCGCCTACGTCGAGGTCCTCTCAGATGAGAAGGCGACGACGGCCGTTGGCTTCCTGCGTCGCTGCCTGGCCCACTACCGCCGCCACGGGGTCACGGTCGAGGCGGTGATGACTGACAACGGCTCCGCCTACCGCTCCGCGGTCCATGCGATCGCCTGCCGGGCGCTGGGCCTCAAGCACCTCAGAACCCGGCCCTACCGGCCGCAGACCAACGGCAAGGCCGAGCGCTTCATCCGCACGATGCTCGGCGGCTGGGCCTACGGAGCGATCTATCGCAACAGCGCTGAGCGCACCGCCGCTCTCGAGGGCTGGCTATGGCGCTACAACTTCAAGCGCAACCACGGCGCCCTCGGTCGAAGACCGCCGGCAGCTCGGCTCGCCGAGCTGAACAACGCGCTCGGGTCTTACAACTAGGTCACCTGCGCTCCGTCGCCGGGAGACCGGCCAGCCAATCGGCTGCCGGCCAGGAGCTCCGCAGTGACCACGTCTCGACCGTTGAGACCCCAGCTCGCGAGTCTGAGGAGACGAGGTGTCCACTCAAATCAACCTGAGTGCTCAGTGTTGCTTGACAAGAGTTCTCCAGCGCTGTAGGTTCGCCCGAACCCCCCGCCTCGAAGCCAGTCAGGAAGACAGATGCACGCAGGACTCACGCTTCGCCGACTCTCACTCACTGCAGTCGTCACCGCCGCAGTGCTTCTCACTCCAGCCATGGCTAGCGCCGACCCGCCCTCGTCGGTTCGAGCCTTTTACTTGACCGCCTCAACCAACAGCGGTCTGCAAAGCGCTGCCGACAGCGACGCGTGCTACTTCGCCAACCACCAGGGCCCGAACGTACGCCTGATGCTTCTTGATTTCGGCAGCGCCTACAAATCGTCAGGGGACTACGGAGTCCTCAACTTCTCCGGGCACTTCTTCATAAACTCAGACGTCCTCCATGCTCTCAAGGCCGCCGCGGACGCGTATCACCGCTGCAAGAGTTCCGGGAGCGAAGCAATCATCGCCTACGGCAACAACAGTTCCGCGATGCAGGGGATGATCGCGTCAGAGATTCATGACTCAGGGCAGAAGCAGATGTACCACGCGACGCTGCTTCGAAACTACGAGAACAACCAAAACTACGGTGCGGAAGGAGCGGCCGCGGGGGCCGACGCGGAAGTTGGCTGGGATGGAGATACCCGCACTCGCGCGCTGATTGAGGGCGCAACCGATCAGGGTGGCCTTCTTGACTACGACTATGGGGATGCCCAGGGCTGCCCGTCGACGGGACACTCCGGCAGCTGCAGCAACGGCTGGAACGTAGGAGACGTCGCCTACATCTCTTTCCACGGAGTTGCGGTTCCAGCACCGGAGATCTACTACAACTCGGCCAGCGACCCGATCAACGCCGATCAGTGGACAGTTGTCCGCCGAAACTGGGACAACAACCACGCACCCGGGTCCGACTACGTCTTCTTCGCCGTGACCTCTGAGGCGGGAGCGGGCCTCAGCCCAGGCGACGCATGGCAAGCCATCAACTTCTCTAACCCGCACGTTCAGCGCGAGCTGATTTGCTTTGGTTGCGGCTGAGGATGAAACGGAGGAACGCGATGCCCTCGAGTCAGAACGTCCGCAGGTCGCGACGCAAGATCGTCGTGCTGAGCCTGGCACTTGTTGGCGCGGCTGGGGTTTCTGCGGTGGGCTTCGCTGCCGCTCAGTCCGACGACAACGGTACCTACGTGCCGGGGTTCGGCGTCACGCTGCCTTCGGACAAGGCCAAGGCCGCGGAGGCAACTCTTCCGTCGGGAGAACCCGAAGGTACGCAGACGACCGCGCCCCCGAGCGGGGAACCGGACCGGATTGAAGCCAACGTCTCCTCGGCTAAGGGACAGGCGATACCATTCTCGCCCGAGGTGATGACTCCGACAAACTTCTGGCTTGTCAGCGACGGCAAGACCCTGGTGTCGGTCTATGCGGGCTCAGCCGGGGACGATTCGACAGACGGGCGTCTGGCGATCATGACGCAGAGCTTCACCGAAAATGGCGGCCAGGACATCGAGTTCGTCGACGTTCCCGGCGCCGGCGCGCTAACGATCACCGGGGCCCCCACCAGCGGCTCGGATGAGTCGTCCGATCAGACCGCCGATCTCGAGTTCAGCGATAGCCATGGCGGCGGGGGGACTCTGCATCTCTCGAATGACAAGGTAACTGGCGAGCAAGCTAAGCCCGCTACTTCGTCGCCGCGGTAATCTCGCCTTCCATTGTTCTGTGGCGCTTGCGCTCAACGCACCCGGCTTCGATATCGCTGCAATTCCTATCTAGTTCCAGGCCTCCTACTGGCCATGGCGGCTCCAACTCCCTTCGTGGCACTAGGGGAAGGTCGATCGCCGCCGAAGACGGTTCTGGTTAGTGCGGCGCGCGGCCGTTCGTACGCCAATGGCAGCAGCAGCATAAGTTCCATCTCACGAGATGGCGACTACGTTGCATTCTCTTCGGATGCGACAGATCTGGTTCGTAGAAACGAACACGGGGTCCAGGTATTCCTCCGGCACCTGCCGCGAGGAAGGATGCGCCTGGTCAGCGTTCCTCTCGACGGCCAGTCCGCGGGCAACAGTCAAATCGGAGCCTCTGCTGTGTCCGTTGATGGGTCCGTTGTGACCTTTTCGTCGAGTGCAGACAATCTGGTTCGGCACGACACCAATGGAGTCGCTGACGTCTTTGTCCGAAACATGCGAACAGGGACAACGCGGGTTGTGAGCGTCTCGTCTCTTGGAACGCTCGGAAACGGCGTAAGTGACGATCCTTCGATCTCGGCGAATGGTCGATATGTCGTCTTCGAGTCGCGAGCCTCCAATCTGGTCCACGGGGATAAGGCTGGCAAAGAGAACATCTTTGTCCATGATCGTCGCACCGGCAAAACTGAGCAGGTAGACACCGCGCCGTCAGGAGACCGTCGAATCGGTGGCAGTAGCGCTCCGTCGATCTCCGCGAACGGTCGCTTTGTTTCCTTCACCTCTACTAGCTCCAGGCTTGTGCCAGGCGACACGAACCGAGTGCAGGACGTGTTTGTCTGGAATCGAACCAAGAACCGAGTACAGCGCGTCGACCTTGGATCGATAGGAACCCAAGCCGACGGACCCGCCTTCGACTCGTCGGTTTCCTCGAGGGGCCCGGTGGTCGCTTTCGAATCTGGCGCGACTAACTTGGTCGGGGGAGACACCAACAACGTCGTCGACGTCTATGCGAAGGACGTCACCTCCGGAGGAATCACGCGAGTGGACACGGGCTCTCACGGAGCTCAAGCCGACGGCCAATCGCTCGGCGTTGCGATCGACCCGAGCGGTCGCGCGGTCGCGTTTTCAAGCGAGGCGGACAACCTCGTCCCACGAGATACAAATCAAGCCGCGGACGTCTTCGTCAGAGACCGTCGGTCCGGCAAGACGCGACGAGTCGATCTCGATGCGAACGGGCGCCAGCTGCCGCTGGGGGGAGGCTCCCCGGCCCTCAGCCGGCGCGGGCGCGACGTGTCCTTCGCAGGACTGCGCCGCCGGCGGATCGGCCACCGATTCCACGTGATCAGCGACATCTTTCGGCGCGGGCCATTGTTCCTGGACAGCTCGACGAACCGAACACCCTGACCAAGGGGAGGGAGCTCCAGCCAAGCCTGTGACGGAACGCTTGCTGGCCCGTAGAATCGAATGCGGGGCCTCAAACACAAAGATCCGCTTCGGCATCGTCGTGTTGACGCTTCTGTGCACAGGTTCGGCCACGCGAAGCGCGCTCGTGCGCAGTCACGCCAGCCGATCACGGCGGAAGCTCCTACCTCGGAGTCACCTGTCCTGGTGGGAACGTCCTCGAAGCTGACCTTGACCACGTGCCCAGCACTCCGGCCTTCCCAAGGCGGCCTGTCGCGCCAGAGATTTCGTAAAGCGGTACGCGCCGAGACTTGTCGGTCGAAGGATGCACCGACAGGCGCCGGCAAGCGGTGGCTCCTGGACGCGGGAAGTCCCTCGCCTACCGACTGAGGGATAGGAAGGTCGCCATCTTTGAGCCGGGGCATCACGCCCGCGGTTGGCTCGTGGACGGGTACGTCGCTTGTGTAAGGCCGTTCTTGCTGGTCGCGCCTGCCAGTAGCGGACAGACCTGCCGCTTCTCGTCTCTATGAAGAAGGGCTCCGTGTCAAGTAACGGTCGGTAGTGGGGTCAGGGTCCTCTCGGCAAGCTCCTCAGCTCGCCCAGCTACGCGCCCCACGGTGAGCGCATCGTCTACGCGCGCAACACCTCTCCTGTGGCCCCCAGCCTGACGCAGGCGCACTTCTCGATCGCGACGGTGAGCAGCGATGGAAGCGATAGCAAGGTGATCTTCCATGCGCAGGTCCATACCGACAGCCCTGACGGGAACGGCTACGCCACGAGCCCTCAGTGGGCACCAAACCGGGCCAACATCGTCTTCGTCAAGGGTCCCGACCTCTACTCCCCAGGGATTGCGCGCATGAGGCCGGACGGTTCGAGACTGCGGCAGTTGCTCCGGGCACCGGACCGCCATCACCATTTCGGCGCGCCGACCTACTTTCCCGACGGCTCAAGAATCGCCTACGTCCGGTGTGTGGGCTACTGCCATGGCAGCCTGATGGCGATGTGGACCGATGGTTCGCACCGACACCTTCTGTTCCAGCCGCTGCGGTTTGCGGAGCCGATCATCTCCCCAGCCGGAGATCGAATCGCGGGTGTTGTCGAAGATTCCGAGTCGTGCACGGACATCGTCAGCAGTGACCTCGGCGGCGGAGACGAGCAATCTCTGACGCACAACTGCGACGACTTCAAGGGCTATGCCTACGAGCCCGCGTGGCAGCCGATTCACTAGCCTCGATCCGCCGATAAGCCCCTGACCCGCACCCCCGGGAACGTCCTCCCGGCTGATGAGAATGCGGTTTGCGAAGACCCATTCCACGAGCCAGGAGGACACCCGGAAGGTGAACGCTAAAGCGACTGCCCAAACCGTAGAAGTCACGGCGGACGGTGCGGGCCTGGTCTCCCACGCCGGCGCCTTTCTGCTCACCGAGCTCGCCGACCGGATTGGGCTCACCGACGCCCTCTCTCGGGCGATGGCGCCCACCCGCGAGCGCCGCTCCGCCCACCACCCCGGCGCCGTCCTGCGCGACCTCGCGGTCGCGATCGCCGACGGCGGCGACTGCGTCACCGACCTCGGCGTCCTGCGCGGCCAAGAGGTCCTGTTCGGCGCGGTCGCCTCGAAGACCACCGCCCACCGGGTGCTGAAGTCGATCGACGCCGAGCTCCTCGATCGGATCCGCTCGGCCCGCGCCGCGGCCCGCGAGCGCGCCTGGGAGGCCGGCGCCCGGCCGGAGACGATCACCCTCGACGTCGACGCCACCCTGCTCACGGCCCACTCCGAGAAGCAGGACGCAGCCGGCAACTACAAGCGCGGCTTCGGCTTTCACCCGCTGCTCTGCTATCTCGATGAGACCGACGAGGCGCTCGCCGCCAAGCTCCGCCCCGGAAACGCCGGCGCCAACACCGCCGCCGATCACTTCGAGGTCCTCGAGCTGGCGCTCGAGCAGATCCCCGAGGCCGACCTCGATCGCGAGATCCTCGCCCGCGCCGACTCCGGCGGCGCAACGCACGCCTTCACCGCCGACTGCCGCTCGGCCGACATCCGCTTCTCCGTCGGCTGCGCACTCGACGAGCGCCTGCGCGAAGCGATCCTCGCGCTGCCGGAATCGGCTTGGGTTGAGGCGATCGACGCCGACGGCTGCCCCCGCGAGGGCGCCTGGGTGGCGGAGCTGACTGGCTCCATCGAGCTCGGCGATTGGCCCGCGGGCACGCGGGCGATCGTCCGCCGCGAGCGCCCCCATCCCGGCGCCCAGTTCGAGATCTTCGACGCCGACGGCTACCGCCACACCGCCTTGCTCACCGACCAGCAGGGCGAGATCGCCGCGCTCGAGCTTCGCCACCGCCGCCGCGCCCGGGTCGAGGACGAGATCCGCACCGGCAAGGACACCGGGATGCGCAACCTGCCCTTCGCCGCCTTCGCCCACAACCAGACCTGGCTCGAGCTCTCGCTGATCGCCCAGGACCTGCTCGCCCATTCGAAGGCGGTCCTGCTGACCGGCGAGCTCGCGGCGGCCGAGCCGAAGCGGCTTCGCCAGCGCCTCTTGCACGTCGCCGGGCGGGTCGTCCGCTCGGGCAGGCGGACGACGCTGCGGCTGCCGCGCTCCTGGCCCTGGGCCGCGGCGCTGCTCGACGCCTTCAAGCGCCTGCGGGCGCTGCCGGCCCTCGCCGGTCCATAGCCGTCTCCCGCGCGCCACGCCGATCCGACAGCGTTCCCCGGCCGCGGCGCCAGCCTGCCCGGAAGCCGACCGGCGCATCGCAGAATCGCCGCCCAATCCGCGCTCGGCGGCCCCGCGGAACCGAACCGTCACCCTCACCTGCCTCAAGCGGACCGATCAAACCCTGGCGATCGATAACGGCGGATCGAGGTTAGCCGTGACCTCGCCCGGACACGAAGCCGTCGCCGTGCCCTTTGCCTATCTCCACGACAAGGTGCCGGCGCCGTTTAAGGCAGAGATCAGCGGCGGCCCAGGCCAGGTCATCCACAACAAGTTCGTAGTCGTCGATTTCAACGACTCGGACCCGATGGTCTTCGCCGGCTCGTCGAATCTCGCCAAAGGGGGGCGAGCACGAGAACGGAGACAACCTGGTCTGCTTCAGTGACACCCGCGTGGCTGAGATCTACGCCGTCGAGGCTATGCGTCTGCTCGACCACTACCGCTTCCGGGCCGCCCAGAAAGACGCCACCGACGTCACGCCGCTGACCCTAAGAGGCCCAGGCGCCAACTGGGCGGGCGATTACTACGCCGCGAGCAGCGACAAGTACCTGGAGCGCACGCTTCTAGCCGGGGCGGGCTAGCCGACAGGAGCGCTGGCGGAACCCCAGCGAGAGCTGGTGCGACTAGGCCTTGACGGCGTAGCCGCCGCCGCGGCGCTTGCTGATCTGACCCGATCCGTGGAGACGCTTGGCCAAGCCGTAGGCCTGGTTCGGGCTCACGCCGATCTGCTTCGCGATCTCCGGGACTTTCGCGCCGGGGGTCTTCTTGAGTGCGCTCAGAAACTGTTCCTGTCGCATCCCGCGACCTGCTCTTGAGTGCGTCGAAGATCCTGACGACTGACGCCGGGAACGTGTCGGTGCCGAGTGATTGTTTCCCGGCAGTCCAGCAAGAGCCCTTCGCAGACGCGCAGACTCGGTTTCAAGTTCCTTCAGACGCTTCTCAATTGAAGTGCGGGCGTCGGCGATGACGTCGGACAACAGCAGGCTCCTTTGCCTCGTAAGAAACGGAGCGGCGTGAATCAGCCGCGTTACGAAGAGCCAAAGCTAATGCTCAGAATAAGTTGACTGCTCATGCTCCCTGGCGCACCGACGCGACGGCGCTCACCTGACGGCGGGGGCGAGCCGCCGCCGCCCGGACAGCCATTTACGACGAGGCGGGAGGCTCTCGGTGGTAATGAAGGACGGACAGCTCAGTGCGATGGGTGACGTCGTTAGGAGACTTGGCGAGGCGCACCGCCGCTTCCGCCTCTAGTTCCATCGCCCTCTCCACGAGCGCGACCAAAGCTTCGTTGAGTTCTTCGTAAGCCTCGTCATCCAGCTTCAGCCGGGTCCAGCTGACATGCGTGCTCGGGTCGTCGAAGCCCTCCTTCTTGCCAGCGTCGACCACGTGTTCCCAAAGCTGCTGGGTGAGGTGATCCATGAACAACCGGCGAGTCGCCAGGGGTAGGCGCGACCAGTGTTCCTCATCGATCACTGGGCGCATTTTGGCGCGATAGAAATGCTCGATGACGCTCCTCACCTGGCGCGTCTCGGCAAGCTCAATCGCCCCGTGCTTCTCAAGAACCTTGACGTGGTAGCTGACCGTATTGAGCGGCTCGCCGAACTCGGCGGCCAGCTCGCTGGGGCTCGCGACCCCTTCGCTAAGTCGTTGAAGAATGCGCTGCCTGAGTGGGTGGGCGATCGCCTTGATCACCCGCTCGTCAATCGCTCGTAGGTCGGTGCTCATCCGTTCCATAGGCCCGCCGCAGCTTCATGCGCGCGCGGTAGAGGCGAACCTTAACCGTTCCCTCCGGTATCGAAAGGAGCCGGGCGATCGCTGGTTGCGTGAGATCCTCTTCATAGCGGAGTCGGATCAGCAGGCGATCCGACGGCTTGAGTGCGCCGAGTGCCTGGACTAGATCGATCCGCGCCGGAACCGCCACCACATTGGGATCATCGTCAACGACGCCCTCGTCGGCAGGGCCTAGCGGCTCACACCTTCGGCGGGAACGCTGTCTCCAGACCTCGCGTTGGACGATCGTCCGGATCCAGGCCGACTGGTGCTCCGGAGTGCGGAGACCCTCTCGATGCCGCCACATTCGCACGAGCGCTTCCTGGATCACGTCATCGATCTCGTCGGGATCGCTAACCCACTGCCGAGCCATACGTCGCGCTTGGCGGTCAACTAGCGCCCAGTCCCATGCCTGAATGGAGGTGCTCAGCTCATCTTGCGCCTAAGACGTCAATCCTCAGCACACCGGTGAAACGGTTCGGCTGCTCTGGCGGGTCTATACGAGCATGACCGACAAGTCAATGCTTCAGTCAGATGCCGAGACCGCCTACAACACGATGGCCCCGTTCTATGACCAACTCACAGCTGATCACGACTATGAGTTGTGGGTTGGGGCCTTATTGCCGGCGGCGGAAGAGGCTGGTCTTAACGGTCGGGTTGCTCTTGATGTTGCCTGCGGCACCGGAAAGAGCTTTGAGCCACTCCTGAACCGCGGGTGGTCCGTCACCGCCTGCGATTTCTCCGAACAGATGCTCGCTCGAGCCCGCCACCGCGCCGGAGGACGAGCGAATATCGCCCGCGCCGACATACGTCAGCTGCCACGTCTGGGTCGGTTCCAGCTCGTTACGTGCCTTGGGGACGTCCTCAACCACATGACTCACAGAGACGAGCTCGATCTCTGCTTCGCGGGCTTCAGGCGAAACCTGGCCGACGACGGTGTTCTGATGTTTGACGTCAACACGCTCCATACCTTTAGGACCTTTTTCGCGGAGTCTACGGTTAAGGAGAGCGACGAGCTCCGACTTTCCTGGGAGGGGATGACCGAGCCGACGCTTTCAAGCGGCGGGCTCGGAGTCGGGCGAGTTTCGGCATCCACCGAAGGTGGGGACCTCTTGATGGAGGTCGTTCAGCGGGAGCGTCACTACCCGAGCAACGTCATCGTTGCCGCCCTCGAGGCCGCGGGGCTGTCCGCTCACTCGGTCTATGGGCACGACTATGACGCAAAGCTCGAGCAGCCTCTCGACGAGTCCCGGCATACCAAAGCCGTCTTCCTGGCCAGGCATCGATGCGACTAGAAGAGGAGGTGAGACAACGTGAAGATTCGCAAGATCGAGAAGCCGGTGATCCCGGCTGCGTCGTTCGTCAAGGGCGGCTGAGCGTGGACGGAGAGGACCGCGTCGCCGAGGCTGTGGCGCGGTCCTCGACCGCCGTTCGCTTTCGCTTGAGGCGATCGCTTCAGCCTCTGGCCAGTAGCGACGGCAACGTCTATCTGATGCGTAGCGGGCAGGGCGGCGATCTGGTGATTTCGAACCCGACCGAGACCGAGCGAGCGGCAATTGGCTTACTGACTACCCAAGCCCACAACACAGCGACTCTGGCTGCCGCGCTTGAGGAGAAAGGGCTTGAGTCGGGCCGCACCAACCAGATCGTGCGAGAGCTTGCGGATGCCGGCGCGGTCGAGGGTGTGTCCGACCGACCGAGAATCTCAGCTCAGGATCTTGAGCGCTACGACCGCCAGCTGATCTATTTCAGCGATCTCGCACCGCAGGGGACCACGGCCGACTCCATGCAAGCAAAGCTGGCCGAGGCCACCGTTGCGGTCCTTGGCTGTGGTGGATTGGGCTGTTGGGTGGCCAGTGGTTTGGCCTGCGCCGGTGTCGGTCGGCTGATTCTGATCGACGATGACCGTGTCGACCTCGCCAACCTCAACCGCCAGATCCTCTTTCACGAACAGGACATCGGACTGCTCAAGGTTGAGGCAGCTCAAGCGAGACTGAGCAGAAGCTCCCGCGTGGAAATCACCCCAGTCGAGCGCCGGATTCGAGGTCCGGAAGATCTCGATCTTCCCGCGCATGTCGACCTGCTGATCTCTACGGCCGATTGGCCGCCGTATCACCTTCCGCGCTGGATCAACGAAGCCTGCGTCGCCTCCCTAACCCCATACCTGACGGCAGGGCAGCTCTTGCCGAAGGTCCGCGTCGGGCCACTGGTCATGCCCGGCGTCACGGCCTGCAACCAATGCGTCGAGACACACGCCCGCCGGTACTTCCCGCTCTACAGCGAGCTGGCGGATAGTGATCCCAGTAACGTCCCGCCTGCGGCAACGCTTGGGGCGGGATCAGGCGCGGTGGGGTCGCTTATGGCCATGGAGGCCATTCATCACCTCATTGGCACATCGCCGGCGACGCTCAACGCTTGCTTTGTGATCGACCTGGTCACCTTCGAGGCCGAGCTTCAGACTGTCACCCCGGTTCCGGAGTGTGAGGCGTGCGTCCGAGCCCGCAAGCTGATAGACGGTGAGCGGGATCGCCGAAGGTCAGCCGCGGCGTAATGGTCTGCCGCCGGGCGGGCCTTGCGAAAGAGCCCCGTGCTCGCCTGACGCTGCCTGGCTGCGCCATCGACTAGCTGTAATCCCTGAGCCCGTTGTTTCATCCGGGCCCCCTTGAAGGCTGGTGGTGCCTAAGCCACTAAGCCTCAAGGAGGTAGCCCCGGATGAAGCTCCACGCTAACGCTGCGCTCAGCCTGAACAAGCGCAGGCTCCTGGTCCATCGAGTCGTTGAGGAGGGCCTCTCGCTCGTTGAGGCGGCGAGAGCCGCCGAGACGAGCGAGCCGACCGCTCGCAAGTGGGTGACCCGCTAGCGCGCCGAAGGCGAGGCCGGCCTCTACGACCGTCCCTCGGCCGCTCACCACGTCCACAACCGCACCGACGAGCAGCGAATCTCGGTGATCTGCGCCCTGCGGCGCCTGCGGATGAGCGGTGCTGAGATCGCCGAGGTCCTGGGGATGGCCGAGACCACAGTCTCGGGCATCCTCACGCGCTCAGGCTTGGGTCGGCTCGGCCGCCTCGGCCTCGAGCCCGCGGTTCGCTACGAGCGACAGCTCCCGGGCGAGCTCATCCACATCGACGTCAAGAAGCTCGGCCGCATCGAACGCGGCGCCGGTCATCGCGTCACCGGGCGACAGCACTACAAGCGCACCCGCACCGACGCCGAGGGTCGCCGGCGCCAGACGATCGGCTGGGAGTTCGTCCACGTCTGCGTCGACGATGCCACCCGCTTCGCCTACGTCGAGGTCCTCTCAGATGAGAAGGCGACGACGGCCGTTGGCTTCCTGCGTCGCTGCCTGGCCCACTACCGCCGCCACGGGGTCACGGTCGAGGCGGTGATGACTGACAACGGCTCCGCCTACCGCTCCGCGGTCCATGCGATCGCCTGCCGGGCGCTGGGCCTCAAGCACCTCAGAACCCGGCCCTACCGGCCGCAGACCAACGGCAAGGCCGAGCGCTTCATCCGCACGATGCTCGGCGGCTGGGCCTACGGAGCGATCTATCGCAACAGCGCTGAGCGCACCGCCGCCCTCGAGGGCTGGCTATGGCGCTACAACTTCAAGCGCAACCACGGCGCCCTCGGTCGAAGACCGCCGGCAGCTCGGCTCGCCGAGCTGAACAACGCGCTCGGGTCTTACACCTAGCGCAGCCGCGTGCCGAGAAGCTCCTCGAGCTTCGGGATCGTCTCGGCCGCCTCGCGGTGCAGCAAGCCGGTCATGCCGACCGCCTCGGCGCCGTTGATGTTCTCGCGCAGGTCGTCGACGAAGACGCAATCGGCCGGCTGGGCCCCGAGCCGCTCGCAGGCGAGCCGGTAGATCTCGGGCTGGGGCTTGTGGAGCCCTACGTCGCCGGAGATGACCGTTGCGTCGAAGAGGTCCGTGGGCGCGCGGTCGTAGATCCCGAGTCCCCACGAGTTGGAGATCAGGCCGACGCCGCGACCCGCCTGCTTCGCGACCTTCACCGCCGCGATCATCGCGGCGTCCGGGCGCAGGTCGGCGAAGAGGTCGTCGATCAGCCCCTCGCTCGAGTCCAGGCCGAGGAGCCCGGCGAACCGCGGCTCGAAGCCCGCCTCGTCGAGCTCGCCCGTCTCCAGGCCGCGCAGCAGCTTCAGCGCCTCCGGGTCGGCCCGGAACAGGTCCCTGACGCTCTCGGCCGCCAGCCCGCGCCGCTCGCAGAAGTTGCCGAACGCCGGCCAGATCGAGGTCGTGAGGACGCCGCCGTAGTCGACGACGAGCGTGCTGTGGGCGGTCTGCATTCGCATAGGCTCCCCCGCGCAATGGCCGAGGGGACGCCGGACGGTATCGACGGGGCGCGGGTGGAGGCGTGGTTCTCCGCGAACGTCCCCGCCGCCACGCCGCCGCTCAAGTTCGAGCGCATCTCCGGCGGGCGCTCCAACATCACCTACGGCGTGAGCGACACGGCGGGCAACCGCTGGGCCCTTCGGCGCCCGCCGCTCGGTAAGCGGCTGGCCTCGGCCCACGACATGGGGCGTGAGCACAGGGTCATCGCTGCGCTCGAGGAGACCGACGTGCCGGTGCCACCCGCGATCGGCCTCTGCGAGGACGAGGCTGTGAACGGCGCTCCCTTCTATGTCATGGGCTTCGTCGAAGGACCCATCCTCCGCAGCAGGGCCGAAGCCGAGGCGGCGTTTCCCGACGAGGACGACCGCCGTGCCATCGGTGAGCGCGTCGTCGACACGCTGCTGGCGATCCACTCGGTTGATCCGGACTCCGCCGGCCTCGGCGATCTCGCCAAGAAGGAGGACTACGTCGGCCGCCAGCTGCGTCGCTGGCACGGCCAGTGGGAGAAGTCGAAGACCAGGGAGATCGAGCTGATCGACGAGGTCCACGACCGTCTCGCGGCTCGCATCCCCGACCAGGGCCCGGCGACGATCGTCCACGGCGACTACCGCCTGGACAACATGATCCTGGCACCGAGCGGCGAGGTGGCGGCGGTCGTCGACTGGGAGCTCTGCACGCTTGGCGACCCGCTCGCCGACGTCGGGCTGCTGCTCGTCTACTGGTCCGAGCCGGGCGACGAGTTCACGCCGCTCTTCGAGGCGCCGACGGTCGCCGCCGGGTTCCCGTCACGCGAGGACCTTCGCCGCCGCTACGAGGAGGGCTCGGGGCGCGACCTCTCCGGCATCGACTACTACGTGGCCCTCGGCCTCTGGAAGCTCGCGATCATCCTCGAGGGCGTCTACGCCCGCTACGCCTCCGGCCAGTACGGCGCCGACGACACGGGCTTCCAGGAGTTCGCGAACGTCGTGGTCAAGCTGGCAGAGGGCGCCGACGCGGCGGAGCGCCGCCTGGGCTGAGGCCCTCAGGCGGTTGCCGCGGCGGGCTTGGCCGCGTCGCCGGCGCCATTGGAGCTGGCGCGGTCCTCCCGCGGCGTCCAGCGGTTGAGCTCGCGGCGGGCGATGACCATCTTGTGGACCTCGTCGGGGCCGTCGGCGATCCGCAGCATCCTGCTGAAGCGCCACATGGAGGCCAGGGGCGTGTCGTCGGACATCCCGAGCGAGCCATGCGTCTGGATCGCCCGGTCGAGGACGTCCATCACGACGTTGGCGGCAACCACCTTGATCATCGAGATCTCGCGGCGGGCCTCGCGCTTGCCGAGCGTGTCCATCTTCCAGGCGGCGTAGAGCGTGAGCAGGCGCGCCTGCTCGATCTCCATGCGCGACTTGGCGATGAAGTCCTGGATGAACTGCTTGTCGGCGAGCTTCGAGCCGTGCGTCTCGCGCTTCACCGCGTACTGGCCCATCATCTCGATCGCCCGCTCGGCGGAGCCGATCGCCCGCATGCAGTGGTGGATGCGGCCAGGTCCGAGCCGGTCCTGGGCGATGACGAAGCCGGCCTGCCTGGGGCCGAGCAGGTTCGCCTCCGGAACCCGGCAGTCCTCGTAGCGGATCTCGCAGTGACCGGGTCCGCCGTCGTGGCCCATCACCGGCACCGGGCGGATCAGGTTGAAGCCGGGAGCGTCGGTTGGGACCAGGATCATCGACGCCCGCCCGTAGGGGTGGGCATCCGGGTCGGTGACGACCATCGCGATCGCGACCGAGGCGCCGACGGCGCCCGAGGTAAACCACTTGTGGCCGTTGATGACCCACTCGCCGCCGTCGAGCTCGGCCCTGGCCTGAAGCGTGGTCGGGTCCGAGCCCGAGACCTCTGGCTCGGTCATCGAGAAGCAGCTGCGGATCTCACCGTCGAGCAGCGGCCGCAGCCAGCGGTCCTTCTGCTCCTCCGTCCCGTGCTCGGCGAGGATCTCCATGTTGCCGGTGTCCGGCGCCGCGCAGTTGAAGGCCATCGGCGCGATCGCGGGACTGCGCCCCATCTCCTCGCAGAGGACGCCGTACTCGAGGTTGGAGAGCCCGGTGCCGTACTCGGAGTCCGGCAGGAACATGTTCCAGAGCCCCTCCTCGCGGGCCTTGGCGCGGATCTCGACGATGATGTCCGGGTAGGCCTTGCCGGAGGCGACCGTGACCTCTGAGTCGAGGGCGCGCATGGCCTCGAGCTCGTTTGGATAGACGTGCTCCTCGCAGAAGGCGCGAATGCGATCGCGAAGGGCCTCGACCTCGGGGCTCAGGGAGAAGTCCATGACCGCAGCCTATCGCTGCCACACGGCTTGGACCGCCCGGTCAGGCGGCAGCCGCCGCCGCGGCCGCCCGGCGGCGGAGGGCCTTGCGGTGGACGTTCGCCTGGAAGGTGAACAGGCCGCCGATCACCACGATCGCCACGGTCATCGACGGGACGTAGATCTCCGGCGGCACGTGCTCCTTCGTGATGAGCACGATCGCCGAGACGATGAGCACCACGCCGATCGCGTTGCGCAGGAACGCTTCCGGCGCCTTGACGGCCAGCCGGCTGCCGATCAGGACGCCGGGAATGGAGCCCACGAGGATGTTGGCAACGAGGCCAAGGTCCACGTTTCCGCCGATCCAGTGGCTGATGCCCGCGGCCCAGAGCACCACGGCGGCCTGCGCGATGCTGGTGCCGACGACGCGCTTGGGCGTGAGCCGGTAGCCGGCGATCAGGACGATCGAGACCAGGGTTCCGCCGCCGGCCGAGGTGACGCCGATCACGAAGCCGGTGACGATCCCGGTTGCGATGGCGCCGACGATGTGGCGCCTGAACAGATGCATCGCGTGGCGCTCGGGGATGACGTCCTTCAGGAACAGCGAGCGGACCAGCGTCGAGACGCCGACCACGAGCAGCGTGGCGCCGAGGATCCCCAGGACCAGCTGGTCGAGATGGTCCTCGCCGTAGTGGCGCTTCAGGAAGTCGATCACCCACACGCCGGCAATTGACGCCGGAACCGCTCCAACGGCGATCCAGAAGGCCAGCCCCAGGTGCACGGTGTACTGCTTGAGGTGCTGCCAGGCCCCCACGGTCTTGGTCACCGCGCCGTAGAGGATGTCCGTGCCGATCGCGGTGACCGGCGCGGTGCCGACCACGAGGATCAGCATCGGCGTCATCAGCGACGCGCCGCCCATGCCGGTGATGCCGACGAGCGTGCCGATCGCAAATCCGAGAATGACGACGACTGGGTCCATCGATCAGGACTCCGGGGGCCTGCCCAGGAGAGCTTCTTGACCCGGAAGGTCAAGGAGTGCGGAAGGCTAGCGATCTACCGCGCTCCCCTTGCAGATCGACCGGCGCGGGGCGCGCCGGTCGCGATGCTCAGGCCGCCGCCGGAGCGCTGCGCGCCGTCGCGCGCCTGTGCAGGTTCATCTGGAAGCCCAGCAGGCCGGCGACGAAGAGGCCGGCGACCGCGAAGCTGGGGATCAGCACCGACGTGGGCGGCTGCGTCTTCAGCAAGCAGCGTCACCGACGACGCGCACAGCACCACGCCGAGCGCGTTTCGGAGCAGCGCCTGCGGCGCCTTCACGGCGTAGTGCGTTCCGATCATCACGCCGGGAATCGAGCCCACGAGGATGTTCGCCGCCAGGCCGAAGTCGACGTTGCCGCCGATGATGTGGGCGATGCCCGCCGCCCAGAGAAGGACGGCGGCGTGAAAGACGTCGGTGCCGACAACCCGCGTCGGGGTCAGCCGGAACCCGGCGATCAGGACGATCGCGATCAGCGTCCCGCTGCCGGCCGAGGTGAGGCCGATCACGAAGCCGGTGACGATGCCGGTGATCACGGCGGTGACGATGTGGCGACGGAAGAGGTGCATCGCGCTGCGCTCCGGGATGACGTCGGCGAACAGCCAGGCCCGCAGGAGCGTCGCGACGCCGACGACGGCCAGCGCCGCGCCCACCATCCCGAGCACCAGGTGGTTGACCGCGTCCTCTCCGTAGCGGTTCTGGATCAGCTCGACGACCCAGACGCCGGCGATCGCGGACGGGACGCTGCCCACGGCGAGCCAGAAGGCGATCCCTCGGTGGACGGTCTTCTGCCTGAGGTGCCCCCAGCCGCCGACCGTCTTGGTGATGGCCCCGTAGAAGATGTCGGTGCCGATCGCGGTCACCGGGGCGGTGCCGACGAAGAGGATGAGCAGCGGGGTCATGAGCGAGGCGCCGCCCATGCCCGTCATGCCGACGAGCGTGCCGATCGCCAGGCCGAGCACGACCACGACGGGATCCATCTGTTCTGTGACCTCCTTCGCCTTGCCGGGGCGGGCATCCGCGCGCCGGACAAAAGCTTATTCGCCTTTCTTGACTAGGAAAGTCAAGAGTGTCAGCGCGGCATGCTAGCGGATCGGCGGAGGAACGCCGGCTTTCGGCCACATGGGGCACGAAAGTCCCTGCAAAGGGCCTCCTTCTGCCGAGGACGGCGAGGGTGCCGACGGCTAGCGCTTCAGCCAGGCCTCGGGGTCGTTCAGCATCGCGTCGAGGCGCCACGGCAGCTTCCCGGCGGCGAGCTCCTCGAGGGTGGCGCTCTCGAGAACCGCACGGAGGTTCGCGCGGACCGCGACCCAGACGTCGCGCAGGCGGGTGGCCGGGCCGGTGTACCGGAGCTCCTCCGGCGCCGCCTCATGGATGTTCGCAAGCGGGCCCTCGACCGCCCGGATCACGTCGGCCACCGTGATCTCGCCGGCCGGCCGGGCGAGCCAGTAGCCGCCCTTCGCGCCCCGGCGCGCTCGGACGAGGCGCGCGTGCTTCAGCTCCAGGAGGATATGCTCGAGGAACTGCAGGGGGATCTCCTGGGCCTCGGCGAGGCGCTCGCCCTTGACCGGCTCGCCCTCCGGCGCGGCCGCGAGCTCCAACGCGGCGCGCACGGCGTAGTCGGCCTTGGCCGAAATCCGCATCTACGTCACCTTCTCCCCGAGCCTGCGCACTACCGCTATTGTCGCAAGCGAGGTCAACAAAGAAAGCATCGTGCCTCCGACCATAGACCTGCAGTCCCACTCAACCGTGTCCGACGGCCAGCTCGCGCCTGCCGACGTGGTCCGCTCGGCCGCGGAAGCCGGCGTCGACGTCATGGCGCTGACCGACCACGACGGGGTTGCCGGCGTCCCCGAGGCGCTCGCCACCGCGGAGGAGCTCGGCATCGAGTGCGTTCCGGCCATCGAGATGTCGTGCGTCCACAAGTACTCGGAGGACCTCCACATCTGCGGCTACTGGGTCGACGTGGAGGGGATCCAGCCGGCCTGCGACCGGGCGCAGCAGGAGCGAGTCGACCGCGCCAAGGTGATCATCGCCAAGCTCAACGAGCACGGGGTGGAGGTGAGCTTCGAGGCTGCCGTCGAGAAGGCGGGCGCCGCGGATGCCATCGGCCGGCCCCACATCGCCAGGGCGGCGGGTGCCGGGCCCGATCTCGGACCGTTCTTCGAGGAGTACCTCGTCCCGGGCGCCAAGGCGTTCGTCTCGAGGAAGTGGCCGAGCGCCGAGGAGGCGGTGCGCATCATCCACGAGGCGGGAGGCGTCGCGGTCGTCGCGCACCCCTACTGGGACGTCAAGGACCCCGTTCAAGTCCGCGACCTCGTCGAGAGCCTGGTCCGGGACGTCGCCCTCGACGGCGTGGAGACCTTTTACCCGCCGCACACCCCCGAGCAGACGAAGCACTGCCTCGAGCTCTGCGAGGAGTTCGGCCTGGTGGCGACGGCGTCGTCGGACTTCCACGGCCCCACGCACAAGACGTTCTCGCGCTGGGCCGCCTACGACACCTACGGCCTGGGCGAGCCCGAAGTTCCCGCCCGCCCGTAGTCAGCTCCTCTCCTTAGCCTGCGTTCAGGCGCCGGCGACACGATGCCCGTGTGGACCAACCGGCCGAGGGAGTGCCGCAGCTTGCCGAGGCGCCGGAGACCAGCGGCCTGGCGATCGCGTCGGTGGTCGTCGGGATCGTCTGGATCTTCGGCCTCGGCTCGATCGCCGCGCTCTACCTGGGGCGGCGGAGCCTGCGGGAGATCGCCGCGTCGCGGGGCGGGCAGGACGGCCGCGGGCTCGCGATCGCGGGCATCTGGATCGGCATCGCCGGCCTGCTCGGCACGGCGCTGCTGGTCTCGTTCGTCGTTGCGTCAGCGCACCACTGACGCGCGCCGCTACTTCGGCGCGTAGCGGTTGTGGATGCAGAGCGTGTTGCCGGCGGGGTCCTGGAAGATGCCGATGTGGCAGACGCCGGAGTCGATCGTGTCGGCCAGGAAGTTGACGCCCTTCGATTCGAGCTCTGACCGCGCGGCCTCGTAGTCGTCGACATGGAAGGCGATCAGGTGGTCGCTTGGCTTGAACTCCCTGCCCACGGCTGCCGAGGTCATGATCTGGAGGGTCAGGTTGCCCGTCTCGAACTCACATCCGTCGAGCTGGCCGTATTCGGCAACACACTACGTCGCTCGCGACCCGGTCACGACCCCGCGCGCCTCTCGCCCTCCGCGCGCCATTTCGCGGCCTTGCGCCTGCGCCCGCCCGTGACGATCGGCGCGCGCCTGCGGATCTCGGCGACCAGGCGCGTGGAGATCGCGGCGGCGTCCTCTCCGGGCCGGGGCTGTCCACCGGCCGGCAGGAAGAACTCCACCCTCACCCGCGGCCGCTTGGGGAAGCGGGCGAAGTCAACCGTCCCCGTCACCGCCACGCAGACCAGGGTCGCCTCCGGCACCGCCAGGGCGAGCCTTCCGAACCCGCTTCGAGGCCGGAGCTCCCAACCCCGCGAGATCGTTCCTTCGGGGAAGACTCCGATGCAGACCCCGCCGCGCAGCTCCTCGATGGCGCGGTCGAGCGCGCGCGCGTCGCCGGCGCCGCGGTCGATGGGCACCTGCCCCATGCGGTTGAGGATCGGCCCCAGGCCGGGAATCTTCCAGAGGCTGGACTTGGTCAGCGCCCGGATCTGGCGCCGGGGTAGGGCGGCGACGCCGACGGTGACCGGGTCCATGTTGGAGTCGTGGTTCCCGGCGAGCAGGACCGGCCCTGTCGTGGGCAGCGCCTCGAGGCCGGCCACTTCGAGCCGGCCCCACGAGCGCGTCCATGGCGAGCAGACCCGCATCGCGAAGCGATATGTCCGGGTCCAGCCCTCCATGCCGTTTCCTACGACGTCGGGCGGCGTTCGGTTGTGCTCGGCGGGGCGCGGCTAGGCCGTGGAGAGCAGCCCGCGCTCCTCCAGGAACGCGATGATCTGCTGCGCCGACTCCTCGGGGGAGTGCGCCTCGGTGTCGAGGACCAGCTCCGGGTTCTCCGGCGGCTCATACGGGTCGGAGACGCCGGTGAACTCCTTGATCTCGCCGGAGCGGGCCTTTGCGTAGAGGCCCTTGACGTCGCGCTCCTCGCAGGTCTCGACCGAGGCCTTCACATAGGTCTCGATGAAGCGGCCGTTCATCATCTCGCGGGCCTCGTCGCGGATCTCGCGGTAGGGCGAGATGGCGGCGGTGATCACCGGCACGCCGTTGCGCGAGAGCAGGTTCGCGACGAACGCGATGCGGCGGATGTTCGTGTCGCGGTCCTCCTTCGAGAAGCCGAGCCCCTTGGAGAGGTTCTCGCGAACGATGTCGCCGTCGAGCACCTCGAGCTTCGATCCGCGTCCGCGGAGCTCCCTGACGAGAATGTTCGTGATGGTGGTCTTGCCGGCTCCTGAGAGCCCGGTGAACCAGAGGCAAAAGCCGTTGTCGTCAGCCATCTGTAGCTGCGTCCTCCTTGTATGCGTCGATCAGGATCTCGGCAACCTCGTCCCTACTGAACTCGTGCGGGGGCTTCTCCCCGTTCTCGAGCATCTCCCGGACCTTCGTGCCGGAGAGGAAGAGGTGCGACTCCTGCGGGTGCGGGCAGGTCTTGGACGAGCCCATGCCCTCGCAGTCGTTGCACCAGAAGGTGTGCTCGAAGAACAGCGGCTGGATGCCGAGCTCGGCGAGGTCGACGTCGTCGAAGATCTCCTGGGCCTCGTAGGTGCCGTAGTAGTCGCCGACGCCGGCGTGGTCGCGCCCCACGATGAAGTGGGTGCAGCCGTAGTTGCGGCGGATCAGCGCGTGGTGCACGGCCTCACGCGGCCCCGCGTAGTGCATCTTGCCGGGGTTGACGCCGAGCATCACGTGGTCCGGGTGGTAGTAGTTCTCCATCAGGACCTCGTAGCACTTCATCCGCACGTCGGCCGGGATGTCGCCCTTCTTCGTCTCGCCGATCAGCGGGTGGATGTAGAGCCCGTCGCAGATCTCGAGCGCGGCCTTGGTCAGGTACTCGTGCGCGCGATGGATCGGGTTGCGCGTCTGGAACGCCACGATGCGCTTCCAGCCGCGGTCGGCGAAGGCCTTGCGCGACTCCTCGGGCGTCTGGTAGCGGCGCATGAACGCCTCGTCGTGGTCCGGAAGCGCGTCGGCCTCGATCGGGCCGGCCAGACAGCGGGCGCCCTCGGCGCGGATCGCCGCGACTCCGGGATGCTCCTCGTCCGTGGTGCGGTAGACGTTGGTCGCCTCGAGCTCGAGGTCCTTGTCGTAGATCTCCTCGACGGTCATGCGGCCGAGCGCCTTGCCGTTGGCGGCGGAGAGCTCGACGACGTCGCCGACCGATGCCTCGAGGTCCGTGGCAAGCGTGATCGGGATCGACCACAGCTCGCCGGACGCGAGGTGCATCGTCTCGCAGACGGCCTTGTGGTCCGCGGACCCCTGGAAGCCGGTCAGCGGCGCGAAGCCGCCGTTGGCGAGCAGCTCGAAGTCGGCGGTCTGGCGCGCGGAGAGCTGAAGCGCCAGCGCCGTCTCGGCGCTACCCATTGATGCCGCACTCGGTCCGGTCGGTTCCGGCCCAGCGGCCGGCGCGGGCGTCTTCGCCTTCGCCTGGGATGGAGGTACAGGGGATGCACCCGATCGACGGGTACCCCTGGTCGTGAAGCGGGTTGTAGGGCACGTGGCGGTCCTTTATGTGATTCCAGATTTGCCTGTCGTCCCAGTCCGCGAGCGGGTTCAGCTTCCAGAGGCCGAAACGCTTGTCCCAGCCGAACTTCGCGGCACTGGCGCGAGTCTCGGAGTCGATTCTCCGCACACCTGAGACCCAGCACTCCGCGCCCTCGAGCGCGTCGCGCATGGCCTCGACCTTCCGGATGCCGCAGCATCCGTCCGGATCGCGGCGCCAGAGGTTAGCGCCGTGACGCTCCTCCTGCTCCTCCAACGAGATCCCGTTGAAGGACTCGAACTCGATCCCGAAGTGGTCGGCCAGGCGGTCGCGGGTTTCGTAGGTCTCCGGAAAGAGGAGCTCCGTGTCCAGGTAGAAGAAGCGTGCCCTCGGGTCGAGCCGGTGCGCGATGTCGATCGTCACGGAGCTCGTCTTCTGGAAGGAGGTCGCGAACCTGAGTCCGTCGCCGAAGGTCTCGAGCGCCCAGCCGATGGCCTCCTGCGCGGAGAGCTCCTCGATCTGGGCGGAGATCAGCTCGGGGTCCACCGGGACCCCGCGGATCGTCGGAACCTTGCCGTTTCCGTTCCCATTCCCATTGCCATTGCCGTTCCCGTTCCCGTTCCCGTTGGCCCCATACTTGCCTGCGTCCTCGTGCAACGGACGCGGCCGGATCTGCGGACTGCGGACTGCGGGCTGCGGGACGCTCATACGGCGCACTCTCCCTCGCCGCGCTCGACCTTGTACGGATCGGAGCGGTTCCAGTCGACGAAGAAGTCGAGGTTCTCGAGGCTGAACTCGATCGGCATCGAGAGGTCCTTCGCCTCGTCCTCGAAGGCGGGGGTGCCGACGCGATCTACGAACTCGTTGAAGCTCTCGCCGTCGGAGCGGTCGCGCTCGTAGAGCTTCAGCCAGCGCTCGACCGCGTCGGGCACGCGCTTGGCCGGGAGGCGGAGCTTGAGCCGCTGGCCGTAGCGCGTCACGCCCGGGCCGTTGCCGCCGACGTGCGGGATGTATGCGGGGATCGTCTTGTCGCCGACCTTGATCGAGGCACCATAGAAGCCGATGTTGCCGATGTGGTGCTGCCCGCACCCGTTCGGGCACCCGGACATGTTGATCCGCACCGTGCGCGTGGCCGGGTCCGGGACGTCCATGGTCGCCAGACGCTCGGAGATCGCCGCGTTCAGGCCCATCGAGCTGGTGATCCCCAGCTTGCAGGAGTCGGTGCCGGGGCACGAGACCACGTCGTCGATCTCGTCGGCGCCCGGGGTGGAGAGCCCGAGCTCGTCGAGGTGCGACCAGACGTCGTAGAGGGCCTCGTCGCGCACCCAGCGCAACACGAGGTTCTGGCCGACCGTCGTTCTCGCATAGCCCCCGGTGTGCTCGCGCATGACCTGCGCGAGGCCGCGGAGCTGCTCGGGCGTCAGGTCGCCGCGTACGACCCTGACGGTCACGGTGCTGAAGCCCTCCTGACGCTGGGGCTCGACGTTGGAGCCCACGAACGCGTCGAAGGCGGAGCGATCCCCGTTCGGGCTGGAGGCCGACGCAGGCGCGGCCGGCGCGTTTGCCTCCTCGTCGTCGGCGAAGAGCAGGCGATCGATCGAGAAGTCGCGCTCCGCGACCCAGTCGCCCTCGAGCTCCTCCTCCACCAGCTCGCGGAAGGCATCGATGCCGATCTTGTCGACGAGGACCTTGATGCGGGCGCGGGCGCGGTTGACGCGCAGCCATTCCTGGCGGTCGAAGATCCGCAGGATCGCCTCGGTGACCTTGATGTAGTCGCCGTTGTCGAGCTCGACGAAGTCGTAGAGCTCCGGCGCCACGCGGGGCATGATCGACGTGCCGCCGCCAACCACCATCGAGACGCCGCGGACGCCGTCCCGCAGCCGCGGGATGAAGCCGAGGTCGTGGATGCCGACCAGCGCGCGGTCCGCATCCGAGGCGGTGAAGGCGGTCTTGAACTTGCGCGGCATCGCCTGGGCCGTCGGGTGGCGGACGAAGTAGCGCACGTAGGCGCCGCCGTACGGCGTGATGTCGAAGGGCTCGTCGGCGCACACGCCCGCGTAGGGGTCGCCGGTGACGTTGCGCATGGTGTTGCCGCAGCCCTCGCGGGAGGAGAGGCCGGCGTCGCCCAGCGTGCGAATCAGCTTCGCGGCGTCCGGCAGCGGCACGTGGTGCATCTGGATGTTCTGGCGGGTGGTGATGTGGCCCTTGCGCAGCGGCACCCAGCGCTCGATCACGTCGGCGAACGCGTCGAGCTGCTCGGGGTTGACTCCGCCGAGGGGCAGCTTCACGCGGATCATCTGCGTGTCCGGCTGGCGCTGGCCGTAGACGCCCTGCTTCAGCCGGAACTTGATGAACTCGTCCTCGGGCTGCTCGCCGCGCATGAAGCGCGCGGCCTCGGTGTCGAAGTCGTCGAACTCGCGCTCGAGGATGGGGATGACGTGCCCGGGGACGTCCGAGTAGACCTCGGGGTTCTCGAGCGAGCCGACCTTCCCCTTGCCGGACTGGGGCTTGCCGTGCTCGACGTCGAGCTTGCTCTCCGCGGCGATGCGCTCGCCGGCCGTGCGTGCCTCTACCGCGCTGGGCTCCACGCAAGCAGTATTACAAAAAACCTGATTGGGATTACTGGGTTTAGCCCGGGCGTGGCGGCGCTCAGTCGACCTCGGAGCCCTCCACCACGAACGCGACGCGCACGTGGGCGCGGTACTCGTCGAGCTTCTCGCCGCGGATGCCCGTCGAGACGATGTCGACCGCCCTGACGTTCCGCAGCGAGCCCTGCGCCGACTTCAGCGCCTGCATCGCCGCGTCATCCGTCGAGGTCTTCGAGCTTCCCACCAGCTCGATGATCTTCACGACTGCCATGTAGTCCTCCTAACGCTCGTTCCATCGGGGCGAATGCCCCCAGGCCCCGCCGGTCAACTCCTTCGCCGTGACCCCCTCGCGCAGCGCGGTTGCCTGCCAGCGGCTCACTTCCACGGCAGGCTCGCCGGCCGGGGCGGTCTCTGCGAGGAACCGCTCGATTGCCGCAACCACCGCGGCGGCCTCCGCCGGGGAGCGGGGCGTCGAGACCATCTCGATCCGGGTCCGGGGGGGCCTGCGCTTGCCGTTCGCGCTCACCCGCTCACAATAACCTGCGGCTCGTGCCACGCGTTCCCGTGCTCGACTCCGCCGCCGTGTTCGCCGCGGTCGACGCCGAGGCCGCGGTGGCGGCGACGCGCGAGGCGTTTCGCAGGCACGCGCTGGGCGAGTGGGTGATGCCGCCGAAGGTCTACGTCGATGCGCCTCCCAACGGCGACTTTCGCGCCATGCCCGCCCGGGGAGACGGGCTGGCGATCCTGAAGTGGGTGACCTCGTTCCCGCACAACTCCGCACGCGGGCTCCCCGCCGTGGCCGGCGCTCTGCTCGTCTCGAGCGCCGAGACCGGCGAGTTGCTGGCCATCCTCGACTGCGCCGCCGTCACCTCATTGCGGACGGGCGCGGCGGCCGCCGTCTCCGCGCAGGTGCTGGCCGCGCCCGGCGCGGCGAGCGTGGGAGTGATCGGCTGCGGCGTGAACGGCGCCTGGGCCGCGCGCTGCCTGCGGGCGGCGGGGTTCGGCCCCGGCGTCTGCTTCGACCCGCGGGAGGAGGTGTCCGCCGCGCTCGCGGCCGAGCTCGGCTGGCACACCGGAGAGCGCAGGGAGGCGGCCTCGCAGGACGTCGTCGTCACGGTCACCCCCGGCGACGACCCGGTGATCACCGCGGCGGATCTGCGTCCCGGCCAGCACCTCGCGGTGCTGGGAGCGGACGCGGCGGAGAAGTCGGAGGTGGAGCTCGACGCGCTGCGCCGCTGCGAGCTCTTCTGCGACGAGTGGGCGCAGGCGTCCCGAGGTGGCGAGCTCTCGGCGGCGGCCGAGCAGGGTTTCGTCGTTCGCGACCAGGTGACCGAGATCGGCGCGGTCATCACCCACACCGCGGCGGGGCGCTCGCTTCCCGAGGTGATCACGCTGTTCGACTCGACCGGGCTGGCGATCCAGGACCTCGGCATCGCCCGGTCCGTGCTCGCCGCGCTAGATGCCGGGGAGATCGACCCGCAGGTTCACGTGGACCTCTGAGTCCGCGGCGAGCGCTCCGACCAGTCCCTCGCCGAGCTCCAGGTCCAGGACCCGCCAGCCCGGGACCTCGCGTCCCGCGTCCACGATGCTCCAGCTCCCGCCGCCCCGGGCACGGAACTCCAGCTGGCGCACCCCGCCCGCGAGTCCCTGGCCAACTCCCTTCGCGTAGGCCTCACGGCGGGTCCAGTCCGTCAGGTACTCGCGGCCTCTGCGGGGCGTGATCCGCTCCAGGTCGACGCCGAGCTCCACCCCCTCGGCAAGCGCCAAGACCGCCCGGTCGCCGGAGTGCGAGAGGTTGAAGCGCAGATCCGGCAGGCCAGCCTCCGGCTCGAGCACCGGCTTGCCGCGCTCGCCCTCGGCGATCGGCACGTCCCCGGCCGGCCGGCCGAGGCGCGCGGCGAGCAGGTCGACGAGCGCCGATCGGGCGTCCGCGCGTGCCTGGATCTCGACCACCACGACCTCGACACGTGCGATCTCTGTCATCGGCCGATTGTTACTGCGGGCGGGAAACCCGCGCGGACACGGACACCCGCCGGCCGTCCGGAAGCTCGAAGCTGCCCATGGACCGAAATCCGAGCGAGCGAGCCGCCTTCTCCCAGGGCTTCGAGTCGAGGGCCTGGGGAGTGGGCGTCGCGCGATAGTCGAAGGCGGGCCGGTCGACACCCACGAGGACGTTCGCCGCGGGCGGGGCGGACAGCACGGACCGCCGCCAGGCAGGCCCGGATGTCCGGGTGGGAACCGGAGCGAGGCGAACGGGCAGGTCCAGCCGGTCGTCCAGCCTGGCGGCGAGCGCGACGTCGTTGTTGTTGAGAAGCGGCTCGTCGGCGCTCATGAGGACCACGGGGTGCACGTGCTCAGTCGCCGAGTACTCCGCTATCCGCCTCGAGATCGCCCCGTAGGCGTCGAGCCAGCCCCGCTCGGTGTCGGGAAACGGCTGTGCGGGCGGAGGCGCGGACGCCTCGAACGCCGCAATCACATAACGCTCGATGTGACTCGAGTCGGTCTTCACTGGCACGGTCCCGATCGCCGGGACGTTGGCCATCCACGGTCGCGAGATCTCCGCCGAGAAGTCGGCCTGCGAGAGGAAGCTGATCGCGGAAGCGAGACAGGCGGCGCCGATCAGGCTGATTCGGAGCCGCGGCGACGGCAGGCGCCAGATGACGAAGACGCAGAGGGTCGCCACCAGGGCCAACACGGGAACTCGAAACCCGACCCCCTCGTTGCGCGAGCTCGTGAGCGCCAGGTAGCCCTCGATCACCACCGCCGTCACCACGAAAGAGTCGCGCCTGGCCCAGTCCGCCAGGCGCGTGCCGAGCTCTGATCGGTACTCGCGCCGCCTGGCGAGGAGGCCAACCCCGCCGGCGACCAGCCCGGTCACGAAGACCGCAGCCAGGGGGAGATAGAGGTCGAGCCTGATCCCGTAGACGGCCTCGCGCGTCCAGTAGCCGGGAACGAGGCGCGAGCCCGACTTCGCGAAATTGCTCGCATGCGATCCGTACCCAAACGAGGTCAGGTACGTGAACGTCTGGTCGAAGCTGGTCGCGAGCCAGAGGGAGGCCACCGCGACGACCACGGCCAGTCCCACCATGAAGTTGACGACGCGATCCGCGCGCGGGTGGCCACGGCGCGGGTCGACCACGAACCAAAGCGCCAGCAGCAACTGAGCGGGCAGGAAGGCGACGGTCATCGTTCTCGCCAGGACCATCAGCCCCAGCAACGCGCCCCAGGCGAGGGACCAGGCCGGAATCGTCATTCCCTCCGAGGCGAGCAGGGCGTAAGTCGACGCCGCCAGCAGTGCTGCCGCGGGAATCGCGAACTGATAGGTCCTCGAGTAGTCGATGACGCACGGCATGCAGGCCACGGCGAGGGCCGCGAGCAGACCGGCGTTGCGGCTGCGCGCCAGCCTCCGGCCGATCCCGTAGCAGGACACGATCAAGATCGTGGAGAACACGAGCTGCGAGCCGAAGGCAGTGCCGAGGCTCCTCCCGAAGATGGTGTAGAGGGGCGCCGACACAAGGGGGAGAAGGGGTCCGAAGGCGTGCTGCGTGCTCCAGGCGTTCCAGAGGGCGCTTGGTGACGCCGCGTCATGAAGCTTGAGGCCGAAGGCGATGTAGCGCGCCTCGTCGATGTCCACCGGGAAGCCGTCCCGGAAGCGGTGGACCCACCAGACGTTGACCGCCGCGGAGAGGAGGACGATCCCCGCAAGGGCCAGCAGGTGGGGTTCGGTAAAGCGCCTAACGCTCAGCGCAGACATGTACCGGTCCGCCCGGGATGGAGACGTACCAGGGAGCCGGGATGTTGTCCCTGGGCGTCCGCAGGGCCATCGGCTTGCCGGGCGGCATGGCTCCCACCGGCGCTCCGAAGGTGGAGGCGAAGCGCCTGAGTTCGACGCTTGTCGCGCCCGTTCGGCTCTCGAGCACCGCTCCGCCCGGCGGGAGCCGGAAAACCGCGTTGCCGGCCGGTGCGGGAACAACCCTGCAGAGCGACGGTGCCGGGGCGGGTGCGGGCGTCAGCCGCAGGCCGAGAGTGGTGACGAGGGCCAGATCACCAGCTGGGGCGAAGGGGCTTGCCTCGACCTCGGCCGGTGCGGAGCCGAGGCCGCCGTACGTGTCGGCCGCGTCGAGGTAGAGGGTGGCGGCCGGCCGGGCCCCGGTGGTCCCGGGTATCAGCTCGGAGAGAACGGTGGCGGAGGCGAGAGCCAAGCCCGCCGGGGTGGCGTTTGGACCCGCGGCCTCGACGCCGCCGAGGATGGTCTTGACCTTGGGCGTGGCGACGTCCCGGAGGAAGGCCCCCTCCTGGCGGAGAAGGATGTAGTTGGCGCCGACCCCGGTCGCGGCAACCGCAAACAGGGCGATCAGGGGCCCGCGCGTCCAGCGCACCCGCCGGGCGAGCTCGGCGCCGACGAGGAGTAGGGCCACGGCGCTGGGGAAGAGGTAGCGGGGGCTGTCGGGGGCGCGGTTCAGGTGATTGGCGCCGAGCGCGTAGAACGTCCACAGGCTGAGCAGGACGGCCAGGGGTGGGTAGGCGCTTCGCGCCAGCGGTCGCCTCCTCAGCGAGATCCCGACGGCAAGCAGGACCAGGACCGCGAGCGCCGGACCGGCTCCGGACGGCCCCACGGTGCCCGGTCCGTTGATCTGCTGGCCCAGGCCGGTGAGCGCCGCCGTGGTGGCTCCGAGCGCCTGAAAGCCCCACGACCCCAGCAGGAAGATGTTGCTCGCGACGATGCGACTGTCGGAGCCGCCCGCGAGCCCGCGCGACCACAGCCACCAGGCCGCGTAGAGAACGATCGGGATCGCCACCACCCAGCTGCGGCGCCGCCAGTCAGAACGGCCGCCGATTGCCACGACGCACCCGACGAGGAAGGCAAGCGCCGCGGACCAGCTGAGGATGCCGAGGCAGAGCAGAACGCAGGCGGCCGCCAAATCGCGGGTGCGGTCACGCGCGACGAGCATCAGGGCGGCGAGCCCGCAGGCGACGCTGAAGAGGTCCGAGAACGCGTTCCCGGTGAGGGCGTGGATCCTGTCCGCGCCAAACACCAGCAGCACGAGGCATGGGGCCAGCGCGGCGACGGCACCGACGCGCCGCCGTGTATAGGCGAAGACCAGGCCGACCGTCAGCAGCGTCGTCGCCAGGCCGATCAGACGGAGGGCCAGGGCGCTTGGCCCGAACGCGTCCAGGACCAGCCGCATCTCGAGTCGCGACACGAGCACGAGGTGGCCGAGGTAGGGGTCGAACGCGTTGCGGAGCGTCAGCCCGGGGCTGGTCGCATACCACGAGATCTCGTCCACCGTGAAGGTCGTTCCCCTGCTCAGCTGAAGCGTCAGCCCGCCCGCGACGGTCATCGCGACGGCGAGCGCAACGATCGCCAGCTGCTCGTCGCCGGCGCGTCGGCGCACACGTGCGATGGCCGCCGCTGCCTCCACGTCAGCGCCGCGCCCCGCACACCGTCACGGGCGAGTCCGCGCCGATCTCGAGGCGCCACCTTCCGCCCGGAAGGGTCGGCAGGTCCACTGTCGCCGTGGAACCCGTTCCCTCGTGGTTGAGGAGGGCGCTGGGTGGGTCGAACTCGCGTCCGGCGAGGACGGCGGTGGTAGCCAGGTCGCCCCGGATCAGCAGGCGGTCCGTCCGCGGAACCGCCTTCCCGAGAAGGGGCACAACGGGCACCTGGAGGGGCCGGTGGGCGATGGCACGGCGAAGGGCCCAGGCGCCTCTGAACTGCGGCCGAGCAGGGGTGCGGATCGAGGCGTCCGGTTGCCCGGCCCGAGGCGGAGCCAGCGTCAAGCACGGGCCTCGCGACGGCGCCACGCGTCCCGAGCCCGTCGGGACTGCTACCGGAGCTCTGCCGCTTGCCGGTAGCGGCTTACCGTGACCCACCACGGTCAAGTCGAGAACCTGGGCGAGGGCGGAATCCGAAGCTCGCCGGGCGGCGCCAGATGCCGTCGAAAGCTCCGCGGAGGAGAGCCCCACGTGGCCGAAGGCGTCCGCGGCCCGTTCGTAGTCGCGTGGGCTCGCCCCGGTCGCCGCAAAGCTGCCGCCGCCGGATCGACCGGCGTGGCTCCTTGTGGCCTGGCTGCCGGCCAGGTCGTAGGCGCTGTACGCACCGAGGGCGACCTGTGAGTTGAACCTGGCCGTTGCACCGCCGCCGCGCAGCGCGTCGAGGTTGTAGATCAGGCCGAGGCCGAGCGCAGCGGCCGACAATCCAAGCACCCATACCTTCGGCCTGGTGATGCTGATCAGCTCAACCGTGACGAGCAGGAAGAGGACGACCTCGGCGTGGAGGTAGCGCGTGGCGTCTGGCGTTCGAAAGGCACCGCCGGGCGAGAGGCGTGCAGAGCAGAGCGAAATCGCCAGAGCGAGGAGGAGCCCCAAGAAGCGCGGCGCAACCTGTCGCCGGTGGACGGCCAGCACGACCACCAGCGCTCCAAGCAGCGCCCCCGCCGCCAGTTGGTTGATCGCCTGCGCGTAGCTCGGGTGCGCGGTCACCATCGCGAGCCCGCTCACGTCGGCGACGAGCGTGACCCACGAGTGCGCGGCGAACGAGATCACGTCGCCGAGTCCGGTTGGGGCCGCAAGCGACGGCGTGGAGGGCACGCGGAGGAACAGGTACCAAGACCCGTAGATGACGATGGCCGGGACCACCGTCAGCACGCTCGTCCAGCGGCGCTCACGGGCCCGGCACGCGACGATCACGGCCGCGGCCGCAACGTACGGCAGCCCTCCGGGGTGGGAGAGCACGGCGAGGGAGAGCAGTCCTCCAGCCCAGATCTCGTCCCTGGGCCCGTCGCGGTCAAGCAGAATCAGCGCTGCGAGTCCCGCCGCCGTGGCAATGAGCGACGGCAGGCGAATCACCGTCAGCACCGTCTCCCAGCCGGTTCCGAGGAGCAGCAGGAGGACTGTGGGCACGATCGCGGCGAAGCCGATTCGGCGGCGCGCCAGCACGAAGAAGAGCCACCCGCAGAGCAGCACCAGGGCTGTGCTCACGATCCGGTAGGGGAGGTCGGCGCTCAGGCCGAAGGCGTGAAACATCCCGTCGTAGAGGACGAGCGGCGCCGCGACCAGGTACTTGTTGGCGGGCGAGTGAAAGACGCCGCGCAGGAACGGCTCGCTCCCCAGCCGCCCCGCGTAGTAGAGGGCGTCCCCGCGCACGGTCTGATCGCGCCCGACGTAGAGCAGGACCGCGGCGGCGCCCGCGAAGGCGAGAAGGATCACCAGTCGCAGGTCGATGCGCCGAAATGCCTGAACCGCGGCCGGCGCCGGCCGCGGATCGCCTGAACTCCCCGTCTGCACCGCGCGACCCTACCCCGCGGGGCCGCCGATTGGGACGTCGACCCGGTCAGGGCCGGGTCGAAATCACACTCGATGTTCTAGGCGGTGGGCGACCCTGCGAAGCGTCCCGGCAACGTGGGCGGACTCGTAGAAGACCTGGGCGTGGGTGAACCGCAGGATCACGAGCCCCGCAGCGGTGAACGCCTGGTCGCGGCGGCGATCACGGGCCTGTTGGGCTGGGGTCCGGTGGTAGCGAAGGCCGTCGGTTTCGACGACAAGGCCGAGATCTGGCCAGTAGAAATCGGCGCGGAAGCCGTGCAGCCAGCGCTGCGTGCATGGCGGCGAGAGACCCGCCCGAGCGGCCAGGGGGAGGAAGCGCCGCTCGAGCTCCGAGTCGGTGAGGGCAAGTGTCCTCCGGTCAAGGAGCTCGCGGAGCCGCGCAGTGCCTCGGACGCCGCGCCGTTCGCCGAGTGCGGCCCGCAGCGCCTCGGGGTCGACGAGGTCGAGCTTGTCTGCCTCGTTGACAGCGGCCTCGAGCTTCCAGGGCCTCAGGACTGTCGCGATGTCGATGAGGGTCCGGATTGGACTGGTCACCGGAATGAAGTCGTGAACGGTCGCTTCCTCGAATGTGAGGGATCGACGGTGGACGGCGAGCAGGGGCTGGCGAAGCTGCCGGCCTGGCGGGACGGTCAGGTGGATCGTGCGTTCGCGCTCCTCGCCGATCGTCCACAGCGCAGCGGCGCTCGTGTCGCTGAGCAGGGTTCCGGGCCCGCCGCTCAGGGCCGCCGCCATCCAGTGCGCCTCACGCGATTCAGCAGGGCGCCCCAATGAGTAGACGCGAGGTCGAGTGGGGTGCAAGCGCCGGCGCTCGACCCGGTGCGCAATCGCGTGCCGCGAGTAGCCGAGCGCGATGAGCTGTTCGTACGTGACTTGCCCATGCTGCCGCGCGGCAAGCTCCCAAACAGCTCTCCCTTGCCGCGAGTGTGATCTTGAGCCGGTCACCACCGGGTTCAAGTCCCAAGCACGGGATGTTGCCCCAAGCGCCGAGCGCGGCGCCGACGCCGCCTGCCTAGAGCGGGATGTTTCCGTGCTTTCGCTTCGGCTGCTCGACGCGCTTCGTCTGCAGCATGTGCAGCGCGCGGATCAGCCTCGGGCGCGTCTGGTGCGGCTCGATGACGTCGTCGATGTACCCGCGCTCGGCGGCCGAGTAGGGGTTGGCGAAGTGGGCCTTGTAGTCCTGGATGAGCTTGGCGCGGCGCTCGTCCGGAGTCGGCGAGGTCTGGATGTCGCGCCGGTAGATGATGTTGACCGCGCCCTCGGGCCCCATCACCGCGACCTCCGCGCTCGGCCAGGCGAAGTTGAAGTCCGCGAGCATGTGCTTGGAGTTCATGACGTCGTAGGCGCCGCCGTAGGCCTTGCGGGTCACGACGGTCAGCTTCGGCACCGTGGCCTCGGTGAACGCGTAGAGCAGCTTGGCGCCATGGCGGATGATCCCGCCCCACTCCTGCGACGTTCCGGGGAGAAAGCCGGGGACGTCGGTGAAGGTGACGATCGGGATGTTGAAGGCGTCGCAGGTGCGGACGAAGCGGGCCGCCTTCTCCGAGGACTCGATGTCGAGCACGCCGGCGAGGTGCGCGGGCTGGTTGCCCACGATGCCGACCGGGAAGCCGTCGAGCCGCGAGAAGCCGCAGACGATGTTGCGCGCGAAGTGCTCGTGGACCTCGAAGAAGTCCCCGTCGTCGACCACCGCCGAGATCACGTTGCGCATGTCGTACGGCTTCGAGGGGTCGGACGGGACGATCGTGTCGAGCGCCTCGTCCATGCGCCCGGGGTCGTCGTAGGGCTCGGCTCGCGGCGGCATCTCGAGGTTGTTCTGGGGCAGGAAGCCGACCAGGTAGCGAACGTCCTCCAGGCACGACTCCTCGTCGTCGGCCGCGAAGTGGGCCACGCCCGACTTCGTGTTGTGGGACATCGCGCCGCCGAGCTCCTCGAACTCGACCTCCTCGCCGGTGACCGTCTTGATCACCTCGGGGCCGGTGATGAACATGTGCGAGGTCTCCTTGACCATGAAGATGAAGTCGGTCATGGCCGGGGAGTAGACGGCGCCCCCCGCGCAGGGCCCCATGATGATGCTGATCTGCGGGATCACGCCCGAGCACTGGACGTTCCGCACGAAGACGTCGCCGTACGCGCCGAGCGAGACGACCCCCTCCTGGATCCGCGCGCCGCCGGAGTCGTTGATGCCGATCACGGGCGCGCCGATCTTGGCGGCGAGGTCCATGATCTTGCACATCTTCTCCGCCATCACCTCGCCGAGGGAGCCGCCAAAGACGGTGAAGTCCTGCGAGAAGACGGCGACGGGCCGCCCGTCGATCGTGCCCCAGCCGGTGACGACCGCGTCGCCGTAGGGCCGGCGCTTCTGCATGTCGAAGTCGTGGGTGCGGTGGCGCACGAAGGTGTCGAGCTCCTCGAAGCTGCCGGGGTCGAGAAGCTTCTCGATCCGCTCGCGGGCGGTGAGCTTGCCCTTCTCGTGCTGCTTCTCCACGGCCTCCTCGGACGCTGAGTGGATGGCCTGCTCGCGAAGCTCGCGCAGCTGGGCGAGCTTCTCCTCGGCGGTCTGCGGGACGGACTGGCGCACGGGCGGGGATTCTATGGCGGGACGCTCGACGCGGCCGACGGCCGCGCGCCGGTCGGGTAGGCTGCGGGCCGTCGGAGAGGAGGGCCGGCGGGTGAGATCGAAGCTACAGGGGACGAGAAACAGGCGATGCGTTCCTGTCGCGGCCATCGTTGCGGCGGCGCTTGTGCTTGCGCTCGCGGCCTCCACCGGCGCCGCGCCGCGGCCCAAGCCGAGCTTCTCGACCGACCCGCAGACGGCGCTGCTCACTCCGGCGTTCGGCTGGAACAAGCGTGACTACGCGGTTCGCTGCGACGACGACACGCTGCCCCTGCATGTACACGGTATTCGGGGCTGGTCCTCCACCGTCGGCGCCGGCCCGCCGCGCGTGGGCTCGTACGACGTCGACGTGCCGCTCGGCTACGACGACGCGTTCACGGTGTCGTTCGTCCACGACGGCGGGGGGGCGAGGCGCTTCCACGTGCGCTGCCTGCCGGCGAACTACCCCGCCTACCACTTCAAGCACATCCGGCCGGGCGGCCCGCGGCTCTTCGCGCTTCAAAGCGGGGCATACGCGACCGTGTTCGACCGCGACGGCGCGCCGATCTGGTGGTTCGACACGCACACCGCGCCGAACAACGTGGAGATCCTCCCTGACGGCACGATCGCGTGGGATCCCGTGGACCCGCGCATCGATGTCGCGGGCATCTACGAGGTCAGGAACCTCAACGGGCATCTGGTCCGGAAGCTCGAGACTCCAGGCGACACCACGGACCTACACGAGATGCTTCTCCTGCCGAACGGCAACTACCTGCTCGGGGGGCGCGTCACGGAGCAGCACATCGACGCCAGCCAGTTCGGCGGCGAGTCGGATGCCGATGCCACGGGGATCGAGATCCAGGAGGTCACGCCGGGCGGAAAGGTCGTCTGGAAGTGGGATTCCGCCGACCACATCGCGCTCGACGAGACTCCGCAGCGCTGGTGGGACGACTTCATCCTGCGGGGCGACTCTCCCTACGACATCGTCCACTGGAACGCGGCGGAGCCGGCGGGGAAGTACATGCTGCTCTCCTTCCGGCACCTCGACGCCGTGTACGAGATCAACCGGCGGACGGGGAACATCGTGTGGAAGCTCGGAGGCACACACACCGCCAAGAGCCTCGAAGTGCGTGGCGACCCGCAGGGCGACTATCCCCTCGGCGGCCAGCACGACGTTCGCCTGCAGCCGGACGGGACGATCACAATTCACGACAACAACTCCGGCCTCCCGGAGGGCCCGCGGGTCGTCCGCTACAGGGTCAACCCGAAGAACGGGACCGCTCACCTGGTGGACACGCTCACGGACCCGAGGATCCCTGTCTCCGTCTGCTGCGGCTCGGCTCGCCTGTTTGCCTCGGGGAACTGGCTGGTCGACTGGGGCGGAAATCCCGTGACCACCGCGTACGACGCCCAGGGCAGGCGGATCTACTCGCTCAAGATCGAAGCGGGGTTCAGCTATCGCTCGAATCCGGTCCCGCCGGGAGCGGCGAGCGCCGCCGACTTCCGCCACGGGATGAACGCCATGGGCCGCTGACGAGCTAGGTGTTCGGCGGCGTATGGCCGCAGATTCGCAGCGGCTCGCCCACGGTGATCAGCACTCGCCACGGCGTCGTGGACGAGTCGATTGGAAGGTCGAGGCTGGCGTCGCGAGATCCGCCGGGCCACGGCAGGGCGACGTCCGTGCTGCTCGCGAAGCGGTAGGCGTAGACCGGGGTGCCCTTCGCGTCCGGCGCCCTGATGCTCGCGCCGCCCCGGGGCAGGGTCACGAGCGCCTGCGGAGTCGCCCCGTCCTTCGCCGCGCGGGAGAGCTCGACGCAGCCGCTCCCGGACCGCACGTGCAGCGCCTCGTTCGCCCGGACCGCCGGCCTCGAGCCCATCGCGCCGTCCGGGCCCTCGGGAGCCGGGCGGAGCCTCACGCCAAGGCCGCCGACGAGCGCGCGGTCGGCGGCCGCGCGGACCGGGTTGCTCGCGCTCGCGAGCTCGTCCGGGCTGAGGCCGACCCCGCCCCAGGCGCCGGCGGCGGCCAGGTAGTTGGCCACTGTGGGCTGGAAGGGGTTCGGCGCGTAGGAGCTGTCCATCGCCCTGCCGTCGAGGTCGTAGGCGCTGTACTGCCCGAGCGCTTCGTCGGACGCGCTTCGCAGCGCGTCCCCTGAGTCGCGAAGCGCCACGAGGTTCCCGGCAAGGGCAGCCGCGAGCACCACGCCCGCTGCGGCCGCCACCAGGCGCGTGCGCAGCGCAGGAACGCTCGCCAGCCACGGGCCGAGGGCGCCCGCGAGGACGAGCAGGAGCAGGGCGGACTGCGGGTAGAGGTAGCGGGCGGCATCGGGCACGCGCAGGAAGCCGTATGGCGCGAGCCTCGTCGCGGCCATGAGGACCAGGAGGGCGGCAAGCCCGGCCCAGAAGAACGTCCTGAGCTCGCGCCGCTTGACCACGGCGGTCGCGGCAATGAAGAGCGCCAGCGCCAGCGCGAGCAGCTGCGCCGGCGGGTTGTCGAACAGCGACCCGTGGATCAGGGGGGCCATGCCGCTCACCGCGGCAGTGGTCGAGATGAACGTGTCGCGCATGAACGCGAGCAACGCCGCGACGTCCGCCCGCGGGCTGCCGTGAATCTGGAAGAAGGCCTGGTAGGCGACGACGGCGGCTGCCGGTGCCGCGAGCACCCAGACGGTTCGCCACCTGCTCGTTCCGCGCAGCCCGATCAGGACCGCGGCCCCGGCCAGGAAGCCCAGGCCGGACGGGTGCGAGGTCACGGAGATCGTGAGCAGCACGCTTGCCAAGACGTCGCTGCGCCTGGCGTCCCGGGCGAGCGCCAGCCACGCCGCCAGGCCGGACGCGATTGCCATCAGAGAGGGGAGCCGAGCGCCGGACAGGATGACCTCGCCCCCGGGGCCGAGGACCACCAGGACCGCGGCCGTCGCTGCGGCCACAACCAGGCCGGCGAGTGGTCGTGCAAGGCGGTAGAGAAGCGCGGCGCACAGCAGGCTCAGCACGGCCGCAAGAAGCCTGTACACCCAGTAGGGCTCAATGCCCACCGTCGCGAACAGCGCCTTGTAGACGACCATCGGCAGCGCGAGCAGGTAGACGTTGCCATGGAGGATCGTGTGCCCGAGCGAGCCCTGCGCAAGGCGCTGGGCGTAGAAGAGGTCGTCCCCGGCGATCACCTGGCCGCGTCCCGCGTAGAGGAGGGCGAGCGCCGACGCCGCGAAGAGCGCGGCCAGCAGGGGGCCTGCCGCGGGAGCGCGTGTGCGGGAAGAGTTCGCCCGAGGGCCCTTGCCGGACACGTGTCCGGCGATGGTAACCGCGGCCAGCTCGGTCTGCCCGGATCAACCTGGCGCGCGGCCGGGGTCATGGTCGCGCCGGTCAAATAGACTGCGAGCGCCAGCGGGACGGGGCCGCTGAGATCCATGGGAGCGGGGAGACGACATCGACACGGCGCGCTTGCCGTTCTCGTGACGGTCGCGGCGCTCGTTCTCGCTCCCCGCGCCGCTGCGGACCGTGCTCAGGCACCGAAGCCGAGCTTCTCAACCGATCCCGAGGCGGCGCTGCTGACCCCGGCTTTCGGCTGGAACCGCCGTGACTACGCGGTTCGGTGCGACGGCGACATCCTCGCTGTCCGCGTCCACGGCGTCGCCGGCTGGTCGTCGCAGCTCGGAAGCGGGCGGTGGCGTTCAGGGTCGTATGAGGTGTCGCGACGTCTCGCGTACGGCGAGGCATTCACCGTCTCGTTCCTGCACCGCAGGACGGCGAAGTCGAGGCGCTTCCACGTGCGCTGCCTGCCGCCGGACTTCCCGGCGTACCACTTCAGGCGGATTCGGCCCGGCGGGGCGAAGCTCTTCGGGGTCCAGATCGACCCGTACGCCACCTTCTTCTCGAGCGACGGCGCGCCGATCTGGTGGTTCGACTCCGGAGGGCGCGCGAACGACGTCCAGGTCCTGCCCGACAGGACGATCTCCTGGGACCCCCAGGACCCGCTCGCCGACGTGCCCAGCAGGTTCGAGATCAGGAACCTGGACGGCAAGGTCGTCCGCACGCTCCAGGCGGACGGTGGCCGCACGGACCTCCACGAGCTGCTCATGCTGCGGAACGGCAACTACCTGTTCGGCGGCCACGTGACCTACTCGCACGTGGACGCAAGCGCCTACGGTGGCAGCTCCGACGCCGACGTCGGGGAGGCGGAGCTCCAGGAGGTCACGCCTGCGGGCAAGGTGGTGTGGACGTGGAATTCGCGCGATCACATCGATCTCTCCGAGACCCCGCAGCGGTGGTGGAACGCGATCATCCCCCTCGGTCAGCCCTACGACGTCGTCCACTGGAACTCCGCACAGGTCAACGGCAAGTACCTGCTGATCTCGTTTCGCCACCTCGACGCGGTGTACGAGATCAACCGCCGCACCGGAAGGATCGTGTGGAAGCTGGGCGGGACGCCTACATCCAAGAGCCTGACCGTTGTCGGCGATCCCGAGGGCTCCTATCCGCTCGGCGGCCAGCATGACCCGCGGCTTCTGCCCGACGGGACGATCTCGATCCACGACAACGGCACCAGCCTCGGACGCGCGCCGCGCGTGGTCCGCTACCGAGTCAACACTGAAACGATGACCGCCCACTACGTCAGCGAGCTGACGGATCCGCGGATCACGTCCTCGATGTGCTGCGGGTCTGCGAGGCTGACCACGGACGACAGCTGGCTGGTGGGGTGGGGCGGCAACCAGGTCACGACGTCATACGATGCGCAGGGCCGCCGCAACTACACGCTGAGGCTCGGTCAGGGCTTCAGCTACCGCTCGACGCCGGTGACGCCTGGCCTCGTGACTCCGGCCCAGTTCCGTGCCGGGATGGACGCGATGGCGCCCTGAGCGTCCTCGAGGACTCGCGAGCCTACGGCGATGCCAGACGCCGTGCCCGCGCGTTGCGCAACCGCGAGGAGGTACGGCGCGAAGGTCGGCCCTCGTAAGCTCCGCCCGATGGACGGGACCTCGACCGCGCCCGGCGTGAGGCGGCAGGCAGGCGGCGACCTCCCAGTGGGTGCTCGTCCCTCCGTGTCGCTTCCCGCGGTGATGGCGCTGACCGCCTGTTTCGCGATCGTCGGGTTCGTCCTCGTCCTCACGGCGATCGAGGCCGCGACGACGCCGGTGCCGCTTGGCCCGCCGTTTCCGATCTCCGAGAACCAGCGGGCGGAGAGCCTGACCTACGCCCTCACTGCGGTCGTCGTCGTGCCGCTCGCGATGCTCGCCGCGGGCAGGGTGCTGCGGGCGTTGAGCGGGCGAGTGCGGCTCGCGGAGCTCGAGTCGCTGGCGCCGCTCGCCGCCGGCACGCTCGCGCTGGGCCTGCTTGCGGTGCGTCTCGGGCCGGAGGGCAAGCACGCAGCATCCGCGGTGAGCGTCGCCTGGGTGGCCGTGTGGGCGCTTCTTGCGTTGGCGTGTGCGTCCGGCCGGGGCGAGCGCCTGGCGTCCGCGCGCCCGCTGGCGCCGAGCTGGACCTGGGCGGCCGCGGCGGTCTCGTCGCTGGCCCTGCTGGTCGGCTTCTGTGATCCGTCGTCGCTGAGCGTGCCGGCGCTCCTCGTGGGCGCCGCGCTCGCGATCCTGGTGGTCAGGCGCACCGCCGCCGGTACGCGTCTTCCCGAGCCCTCGCGCCGTGCCGGGCTCGCGATCGACGTGCTGGCTGTGGTCCTGCTCCTGCTGGCGGTACCCGACCTCGTGATCTTCAGGAATGGCCCGTCGGTCCCGCCGATCGGCTACTCGTTCGGGCTCTCGTCGATCGTCAACTACCACCACGACCTCTGGCTCGGCCCGACGAACGAGGTGCTGGCCGGCAGGCCGCTTCTGGTCGACACCGCCTCGCAGTACGGGATCGGCCCCATCTACCTCCTCGCCGCGTGGTTTCACCTCGCCCCGATCGGCTACGGGACCCTCGGCTTCCTCGACGGGGTCGCCTTTGCGCTGATGATGTGCAGTGCCTACGCCGTGCTGAGGCTCGCCGGCGTCGGCCGCCTGATGGCGTGGGCGGCGATGGCCGTCGCGGTCGTGGTGCTGATCTACAACCTGGTCTATCCGATCGGCGCGATCCCTCAGCACGGGCCGCTTCGCTTCGGCCTCCCGATGCTGGTGGTGCTTGGCGCGACGCTCGAGGCGCGGGGTGGCAGGACCTCTCGGATGATGCGATTCGTGCAGCCGGCCGTGGTCGGCTTGGCGGCGATCTGGTCGATCGAGGCGCTCGCCTACACGGCCGTGACCTTCGGCGGAGTCGTGGCGATCCAGGCCGCGCTCGAGCCCCGCGGGGGCCGCTGGTCCCTGATCTGGCCCCGGGCCCTCGCCGCGGCCGTTGCCGCCGCGGTCGCGATCCTCGCACTCTCGGGCCTGACTCTGATCTTCACGGGCTCGTTCCCGGACTTCGGGCTCTACCTCACGTACTTCCACTCGTTCCTTTTCGGGCCGATCTCGAAGTTCACCTACGACTTCGGCACCTGGGCCGCCGGGCTGGCGGTTGGGGCCGCCTACCTCCTCTCGGCCTCGGCGTTTGCGTGGCTGCTGATCCGCCGCGCGGACCTGGTGCGGGCCAGGCTGCCCGCGTTCATGGCGCTCGGCAGCTGCAACGCCTTCGGCATCGCGCTCTTCACGTACTTCGTCGACCGCTCCCTGGACCACGTGCTCCCCTACGTCTCGCTCCCGCTCCTGCTCGTCGTCACCCTCTGGGTGGCGCTCCTCTCCTCGGGTGCCCTCGACGCGCCGCGGCGCGCTCGCCTTGGCGGGCTGTCGATGGGCCTCGCGGTTGGCGTTCTCGTCACGGCCGTCGCCTTCTCCTCGATCGCGGTTCGCTTCCCGCGCTCGGCGCTCGGCAAGCTCGTCCCCGGCGGCGAGTCGCTCACCACCGCCGTCCACGCCCTCTGGCACCCGCCGCCCCTGAGCGCCGCGGCCCCCGTCGGCGAGCGGCTGCTGGACGCCTACATGCCGGGGCAGGACCGGGTGCTGATCTTGCTCTCGCCGAACCTGGCCAACGAGATCCTGCTGCGCAGCGGCCGTTCGAACGAGCTGCCGTTCACCGATCCGGTCGAGGACAGCTACATCGGCCACCCCACCGACGCGACACTCGTGGCCGCCGTCGACCGCCTGCGCCCGGGCCAGCGCCTGCTCATGCAGGACATCGGACTCCACGTGGCTCGCGTAGCCAGGCGAGAGCCCGATCGCGACCTTTCAACGGACCCGGCCGTCCCGGTGACGCTGCTCGTCCCCGCCCAGCAGGAGGCCGTCGCCCTGATCGCGCGCCGGTTCGACCTGCGGGTCCTGAGGCGGCAGTCGGGCTTCGTGGTGCTGGAGCTCGAGAGTCGCTAATCCCGCGGGGCGCTGCAGAACGCGAAGAGGTCGAGGCTCGCGTCGAGGCCGCTCCGCTCGAGGCGGAAGTCGCCGATCTCGATCGCATCGGCCCGGCGGTCTCCGGGCGGCCGGTGGTGGCGGAGCAGGGCGTCGTAGAGCAGCTGGCGAGCTCGCCGAGGCACCAGCCGGCGAAGCCGCAGCGGGTCGCGGTGAAGGAGGCGGTCGAGCTTCACGCGCTCCTCGCGAAACAGCTCCATATAGCGCTCCGAGGCGAAGAGGCCGAGGACCTCCACCGTGGGGAACGAGCGCGCGCAGAGCTCGCTCAGCTCCGCGGGGTCGAGCTCCACGTGGTGGTAGGGATCGATGATCTCGTCCGGGCGCCCGAAGGTGAGGCGGTTTGGGGTTGCGAAGGCGGCCACGCCACCGGACTCGAGCACACGGGCCGCCTCCGCCACGACCCGATGGGGGTCGGGCACGTGCTCGACGGAGTGGATCGCGACGACGGACGCGAAACTCTTCGCCTCGAAAGGAAGCTCGCGCATGTCCGCCTGCACGGTCTCCCGGTTCTGCCCGGCGAGTGCGCCGGCGTCCACGTCGACGCCGACGGTCTTCCGCGGCGCCAGCAGCTGGAAGCTGTGACCGACGCCGCAGCCGAGGTCGAGGACGCGGCCGGTCCCAAGCCGCGGGGCGCAGAGCGCGTAGCAGGCGGCGTGGCGCTGCCAGGCGGGGTTGAAGCCGCCCTCGCTGGTGGAAACGCGCTCCCCGGTGACCGTCACGGCTGGAAGAGCTCGCAGCGCAGCAGCCCGGCACGATGGAGCTTGAAGCGAGCTGCCGTGATCAGCGTCTTCATGCCGTAGACCGAGGCGGTCCTGAAGTCCACCGACGAGGCGTCGTTGAAGTAGAGGCAGTGGGCGGGAACCTCGGTGATCGTCAGCCCGAAGTGCGCGGCCTGGAAGAGCAGCTCGCTGTCGAAGACGAAGTCGGGTGAGTTCCTCAGGAAGGGAACGGTCAGGAGCAGGTGCTTTGAGTACGCGCGGTAGCCGGTGTGGAGCTCGGACAGCGAGGTCCCCATCGCGGCGTTCTCGATGGTCGTCAGGACGCGGTTCGAGACGTACTTCCACCGCGGCATCCCGTCCCGGATCGCCTGCCCGGGCTCGGCGAAGCGCGATCCGAGTACCAGGTCGGCGCGCCCGTCGAGGATGGGTTCGACGAGGCGCGGAATCAGCTCCGGCTCGTACTGCCCGTCGGGGTGAAGCATCACCACCACGTCCGCGCCGCGCTGAAGAGCCTCCAGGTAGCACGTCTTCTGGTTGCCGCCGTAGCCGACCTGGTGGGGGTGCCAGATCAGCCGCACCGGCAGCGCGCGCGCGAGCTCGACCGTCGCGTCGGTGGAGGAATCGTCGACCAGGATGATCTCGTCCACGAGGTCGCGAGGGATGCCCTGCACGGTCCGTTCCAGGGTTGCCGCGGCCTGGCGGGCTGGCATGACGACAACGACCTTCGCGTCTCCGTGCTCAGCCATCGGTCTGTACGGTCGGGAGCGATGGCTTCACGCGAGGGCGCGATTCTAAATGAGCGCGTTGCCGATCAGTTTGCGGTCAACGACCGCCAGGCGAGCCGCGTCTCACGGTACGCGGTGCTGGTCGCCGGCCTGACGGCTGCGGGCCTGGTGTTCAGGCTCTCCGACTTCTCACAGGGCCTCTTCGCGGACGAGCTCTCGACGGCGTGGGTGCTGGGCGGCCGAAGCCTCGGGCAGGTGCTCACTGTCGTGCACTCCAACGACGAGATCACCCCGCCGCTCTTCTTCGTGCTCGCCTGGCTCTCCTCGAAGCTCGGGTCCAACCCGGATCTCATCAGGCTGCCCTCGCTGATCGCGGGAACCGCGTCGATTCCGCTCGTCTACCTCGTCGGCGCTCGCACGGTCGGCCGCGCCGCCGGCGCCGTCGCCGCGGCGGTGTTCGCGCTCAGCCCCTTCATGATCTATTACTCGACGGAGGCGCGCTCGTACGCGCTGATGATCGCGCTCGTGCTCTGCGCCATCCTCGCGCTGCTCGCGGCCCTGGAGCGCGACGGCCTCTGGGCGTGGGTGGCGTTTGCGGTTGCCGCCGCCGCGGCGATGTACTCCCACTACACCGCTGCCTTCCCGCTCGCCGCGATGGGTGTCTGGGCCCTGGTCTTCCACCCGGGCCGCCGGCGCAACGTCCTCATCGCCGGCGTCGGCGCAGCCATCCTCTTCGCGCCCTGGATCGGCGGGTACCTCGCGGATGCCCGGTCCCCCACGACGCAGATCCTCTCGGCCCTCTCCCCGTTCACCTTCGCCTGGGTGCGGCAGTCGATCGAGAACTGGGCAATCGGGTTCCCGTACGTCCAGCAGGCATCGATCCCCGGGACCACGGCGGCCCTGATCGCGCTTTTCGGCGTCGTCGTCGGCGTCGCCGGGCTGGCGGGCCGCCTGCTTGCCGACTGGAGGCGACGGCGACCGCCGCTGCTCGCCTGGGTTCGCGGAGTTCCCGCGGGCTGGGCGCTGATCGTCATGCTCGCCATCGCGACGCCCCTCGGCGAGGCGATCTACTCGGCCCTCGGTCCGAACCTGCTGGGCGCCCGGAACCTGAACGCGTCCTGGCCGGGACTCGCGCTGGCGATCGGCGCGGTCCTGACCGCGCCCGGGGGGGTGGTCAGCGTGGTCGCCATCGCGCTCACCCTCGCCGGCTTCGGTATCGGAACGGCCAGAACGCTTCAGGATCGCTGGGCCCGCCCGGACTTCCAGGCCGCCGCGGACTACATCAACTCCCACGCCGGGCCCGGGGACGTTGTCGTCGACGACAGCGCCCTGACCCCGGTGCCGCTCACCGGCCTCGACGTCTACCTCCATCCCGGACACCCCGAGGTCAGGCTCGGCCTGCCCGAGGAGACGGACCGCCCGTTCGCGATCCTCGACCCGGTGCCGCGCCTCGGAGATCAGGTACGCGAGGCGACCGCCGCGGCGCGGGGCCACCGCATGTTCGTGGTCAGCGCCAGGACGCCCAACCTGGTGCAGCCGATTCGCTACGGCTTCGAGGGGCTCGGCAAGAAGCTGCGCGCCGACCTTCCCGCCGGGTACCGCATCCGGCGCATCCGGTCCTACCCGGGCCTGATGCCCCTCGAGATGGACGTTGTCTACCCGCCGGAGAAGGGCGCGGGCCACTAGGCGCGCGCTCAGAGCTTGCGCGCGAGGACCACGTTGTGTGCGCAGAGCCGGCGGAGCCCCGGGACGCGCTCCACGAGGCGCTCGGTCCCACCGGCAAGCCGCAGGAGCCGGGGCGGCGTGAAGTCCGGAACCAGGCCCAGCTCCTGCGCACGCTCAACTCGAGCCCCGCCGCCCGCGAGCCCGGCCTCGATCTCGCCAAGCGGGATCAGCCGCTCGTCGCCGCGGTCCTGCGGCACCCGGCGCATGAGGTACGGCCAGTAGGGGTTGCGGGGGTTGTGGTCCCAGATCAGGAGGTGGCCGCCGGAGCGCACGACTCGCGCCATCTCCGCGAGGACGGCGCGCACGGCATGGGGAGCGGCGACGTGGTGAAGGGTTGCCACGGTGAGGGCCAGGTCGAAGACCCCGTCGGCGAACGGCAGCTCCTCGCCGCCGGCCTGGACGGCCTCGATCTCAGGCGCCCGCCGGCGCATCACCTCGAGCATCTGCGCGGACGGATCGACGCCGACGACCGCGTAGCCGCGAGCGGCAAGGCGCTCCGCGAGGGCCCCCGTTCCGCAGCCCACATCCAGAACCCGGGCGGGAGGGGGGTGGTGGCTCGTGACGAACTCGGTGCGCTTTCGCAGGTAGTGCTCGACGACGTGCTCGGGGAGAGACGCGTCGTAGTGCTCCGCGACCGAGTCGAAGTGCCTGCCGTCGGCCTGCGGGCCGCTCAACTGCGAACCGGCTCCTTGAACGCCTCCGGCCGCGGCAGCCGCACCGGCGCCTCCCGGCGAAAGCGGAGGATCAGGCCGATCATCCGCAGGCCGAGCTTCACCGTCTTCACCGGGTCCCCGGTCACCGACGACGTGCCGACCCGCGGCAGGTAGTTGACGGGGATCTCGACGAACCGGGCCCCTGATGTGATCGTCAGCATCAGCATCTCCGGGCCGGCGTGACTGCCCCCTACGCGCATGTTCGCGACGAGGTGGTCCGCGAGCGGCCGGTCGAAGAGCCGGTAGGTGCAGCCGATGTCGCTGAGGTGACTGGTGTTGAACAGGAACTCGACGAGCTTCGCCACGGCCCAGTTGCCCCACTTGAGCGCGAAGCCCATGTTCGCGCCCTCCCAGATCAGCTCGCGCGTGGTGCGCGTGCCGAGCACTGCATCGCACTCGTTGCTGTAGGCGAGGAGCTTCACCAGGTCGTCGGGCAGGAACGTCCCGTCGGGCTCCGCAAGGACGAGCAGCTCCCCGGTCGCCTCTGAGAGCCCGCGCCGAATCGCGTGGCCGTAGCCCTGCTTGGGCTCGAAGACCTGGCGGGCCGCGGTCTTCTCGACCTCCTCGGCGGTCCCCTCCTGCGCGTTGTTGTTGACCACGAGGACCTCGTCGACGTAACCGGTGTCGAGAAAGCCCTCGATGACCCCGCGGATGGAGTCCCGCTCGGCGTAGGTCATCAGCACGACCGAGACGGTGCGCTCGTTCCACATGTGCGCGGACTCTAGATGGCCGCTCTAGCCGTGGCCGAGAAGGCGGTCGAGGCGTACGCCGCGGGCCATCGCGTCGTAGCCGGCCGCGCTCGGGTGAAGATGGTCGCCGCTGTCGTACGCGGGTCGCAGGCGAAGCGGCTCGGACGGATCACGGAGGATGCGGTCGAAGTCCACGCGCTCTCGCTTCGGGAGGCCCCGGATCCAGGCGTTGATCCGTTCACGGCGCGGCTCGACCCAGCCGCCGGTGAATGGCTCGCCGCCGGTTGGCGCGATCGTGGCCAGCATCACGCGAACGCCGTGCGCGTGCAGCCTCGCGAGGAGCCGCCTGTAGGCGTCGATCATCGTGGTCGCCTTCAGCCCGCGGTTGTTGCGCAGGTCGTTGATTCCCTCCTCGACCACGACCGCCTGAAGATGAGGCTGGTCGAGTACGTCGGCGCGCAGGCGCGCCAGGGCGCTTGTTCCCGCCGTGCTGGCCGGGCGCAGGGCGTCGCCCGCGATGCCGGCGTTGACGACCGTGGGCCACGGCCGGTGATGCCTGGCGCGCGCGGCAAGGACGTCCGGGTAGCGGGCGTTGGCGTTGAAGCCGGACCCCCACCCGTCCGTCAACGAATCACCGAGAGCAACGATCGTGGGCATTCTGTGCATGCGGCGGACGTCGACTCCCTCGATGCCCAGCCAAACGGGAATCGTTCGGCTCAACTCGGACCCGTCGGTTGACCCGGCGACGTCGCCGGTCCCCGGCTGGCTCAGATATGACACCTGCTCGGCGTCGCCGTGTGCGCTCGGCGACTGGTTGCCTGGCAGGTAAGCGCTGAAGGCAAGCCGAACCGGGGTCTTGATCGCGAGGTGGATCGGATCGCTGACGGCGTCCTGACCGGGGTCAAGCTTCAGATCGCTCGCCCCGTCGACTGTCACAGGTCGCTGCGTTCCGGGCACGAGCGACGCTCCGGCATCCACGATCCCTAGCTGCATGTCGTCGAAGTACGCCGGATCCGACCGGTAGCGGTTGGTGATCCGGACGCGCAGATCGGCGCCCGAGAGGCGAGGCGCGAGAATCATCCGCATCGTTTGGTCGTCCGTCGAGCGACCGCCAAAACCGGCCGGTGGCGCGTACCAGGCGGGGACCCAGCGGGAAGACGTCAGCGACGCGGCCGCGGCGGCCGCGGGGCACGTCAGGAGCCAGAGCGCTGCGAGAGTCGAAAGCCACGCCGCGACACGTTGACGACCTCCCTGCCGTCGCATCGGCGGACCCTTTCACACCCCGTGGCCCGGGTCAAGGACGTCAGCTGAGCGCCCTGGCGAGCGCTTCGGCGACGTCCGGGTCCAGGCGCTTGCCGCCGAGGGCGCGCAGCGCCCGGCCGATGACGCCGGCCGCCGGCCCGGGAAGCGGCGGGCCCGCGTTTCCGGAGACCTCGGCGCACGCGCAGGCGGCGTTGATGATCCGGGCCTCCAGCGGGATCTGCTCTCCGCGAAGGGCTGACGGCCCGGTGCCGTCGAAGCGCTCGGGCCAGCGCAGGATCCACTCGCAGACCGTCTCGGGGATGCCCGCCCCGCGGGCCAGGCCGGCGCCGTTCTCGGCCACGAGCGCAAGCACGAGCCGGTCCTCGTCGTCCAGCTCGTCCTCGGGCTTCGACAGCGCATCGGCGGTTACGTAGATCTTGCCGACCTCGTGCAGCTTCGCGGCCTCGCGCACCAGCGCGGCGCTCTCCGGCTCGAGCCCGAGGCTCTCGGCGACCGCGAACGCGAAGCTACCCACTGCGGTGGAGTGGGCGGCGGAGCCCTCGAGGTGGCCGTCGAGGCTCTGGATCAGCACCGCGCCGCGCTCGCGCACGAGCGCGGCGGCTGATCCCTCCACGCCGGCGGGTTCAACCTCTAGAGAACGGCCGTCGCTCTGGCGATCCGAGCTCATCGAGAAGACGCTCCAGGGCGGCACCGGCACCGTTGAGGTTGGAGCCCGGATGCTGGGCCGTGATCTTCACCGCGGTGCCGAAGCCCCGTTCGGCCAGCTCGATCGCGATCCGGGCATGGGAGCCGCTCACGCCGTTCGCGCGCCAGGCAAGCACGCGCTCGGGGTCGCGATCGGTCACCTCCACGTCGACCGGTGCTGCTGAGCCGACGAGGCCTGCCATCCAGTCCTCCATGCGCGCGATGTCGTCGGCGAGCTCCCAGAGCTCGGGCGCCGATTTCACGAGCGTACGGTTGGCTGTTGATTCCATCCGGCACGGTTTCTTGCAGGCTACGCGGACTCCTGCTCGCGCTGAGACGATTGCAGAGCGCTCGGCGCCCGGTCGGTCGGGCCCGTAGGCGCCGATCAGGCTAGAAGAACGCCCCGCCGGCGTACTCGCCGAAGACGTCGCGCATTGCCCCGCAGACCTCGCCGATCGAAGCGTCGGCCGCCAGCGCGGCGCGGATGGGGTGCAGGAGGTTGCCCTCGCCGCCCGCCACGTCGCGAAGCTCCTGGAGCCTTGCGTCGACGGCCGCCTGGTCGCGCTTGGCCTTGAACTTGGCGAGGCGCTCCTTCTGGCGGCGCTCGGAGTCGGGATCGACCTTCAGGATGTCGACGTCGTCGACCGTGTCGGTCACGTACTTGTTGACGCCGACGATGATGTCCTGGCCGGTGCGGTAGCGCTCGTGGTAGGAGGCCGCGGACTCCTCGATCTCGCGCTGGATGAAGTCGAGCGCCTCGACCGAGCCGCCGAGCTCGGCGACCTTCTCCATCAGCTCGCGGGCCCGCGCCTCGATCTCGTCGGTCAGCGACTCGATGAAGTACGAGCCGGCGAAGGGGTCGACGGTGTCCGCGGCGCCGGACTCGTGCGCGATGACCTGCTGGGTGCGCAGCGCAATGCGGGCCGAGCGCTCGGTCGGCAGCGCCAGCGCCTCGTCGAAGCCGTTGGTGTGCAGTGACTGGGTGCCGCCGCAGACCGCCGCGAAGCCCTGCAGCGCGACGCGGATGATGTTGACCTCCGGCTGCTGGGCCTGCAGCGTGACGCCACCGGTCTGGGTGTGGAAGCGGATTGTCTGCGAGCGCGGATCGTCGGAGCCGAAGCGCTCCTTGACGATCTGGGCCCACATGCGGCGCACCGCCCGGAACTTCGCGATCTCCTGGAACACGTTGTTGTGGCAGTTGAAGAAGAAGGCCAGGCGCGGCGCAAACTGGTCGATCGTGAGGCCGCGATCGAGCGCGGCCTCCACGTAGGCGATCGCGTTGGCGAGCGTGAAGCCCACCTCCTGCACCGCGGAACAGCCCTTCTCGCGGATGTGGTAGCCGGAGATCGAGATCGTGTTCCACTTGGGCACGGTCTCGGCGCAGTACTCGAAGATGTCGGTGGTGAGGCGCATGGTCGCCTCGGGCGGGTAGATGTAGTTGCCGCGCGCGACGTACTCCTTCAGGACGTCGTTCTGGACCGTGCCGCGCAGCTTCTCGGCGGGCACGCCCTGCTCCTCGCCGACCAGTTCGTAGAGGAGCAGCAGGATCGCCGCCGGGGCGTTGATGGTCATCGAGGTCGAGACCTCGTCGAGCGGGATCGCCTCGAAGCAGATCCGCATGTCCTCGATGGTGTCGATCGGGACGCCTGTGCGCCCGACCTCCCCGTCGCAGAGCGGGTCGTCGGAGTCGCGCCCGAGCTGGGTCGGCAGGTCGAAGGCCATCGAGAGGCCGGTCGAGCCGTGCTCGATCAGGTAGCGGTAGCGGTTGTTGGTGTCCTCGGGGCTGGCGAACCCGGCGTACTGGCGCATGGTCCAGAGACGGTCCCTGTACATCCCCTCGTGGATGCCGCGCGTGAACGGATACGCCCCGGGCTCTCCGAGCCTCTCCTCCAGCCCGGGCGCGACGTCGCCGGGCTCATAGAGGCGTTCGACGGGGATGCCGGAGTCCGTGAAGCGGCGTTCGTCGTCGGGGCCGACGAGCGGCGCGATGAAGCGATCGACGTCGGAGGCAGGGCGCGTTGCCATGGCGGAGAGGATAAAGGCGGCCGCCGTGCCTGGTGCCTGCCTAAAGGTGTGCCCGCCAACGGTCGAAACGGTCTAGGCATGGTGCGCTCGGGGTCGGGACGGAAACATGAATGAGTTGACGGCCGTAGTTCTCGTGGACGACAACTCCGCGCGGTCGGCGCGGATCAGCTCCGCGATCCGGCGCAGGTCGGCCACCAAGATCCAGCTTCGTGCGCATTCCACGCTTGTCGACGCGCTCGCGGACCTCGAGGCGGCCGCTGCCGACTGCGTGCTGCTCGCCGCCTCGCTCCCCGACGCGCCCGGCACCGCCGGGGTCACCCGCCTGCGGGAGACCAGGCCGGGCGTGGCCATCGTGGTGCTCACGGACGACGAGGACGACACCTTCGCGATGGAGGCCATTCAGGCCGGCGCCCAGGACTACCTCGTCAAGGACCGCCTCGACTCGTTCACGGTGGGCCGGGCGGTCAAGTACGCGATCGAGCGCAAGCAGAGCGACGAGGAGCTGAACCGCCTGGGCCGCCAGAACGAGCTGATCCTGAACTCCGCCGGCGAGGGCATCTGCTGGCTTGACCCGGACGGGACCATTCGCTTCGTCAACCCCGCCGCGGCCGCAATTCTGGGCCGCGACGTCGACGGCCTCGCGGGAATGCTCTTCCACGACGTGGTTCACGGCTCGGCCCGTGCCCGGGACCACGAGGCGAGCGCCTGCCCCTTCCGGCCTGAGCTGCTCGACGAGCGCTCCGCGGGCGAGGACATCTTCCTGTGCAAGGGCGCCGGCGCGTTTCCGGCCGAGTACGTGGCGACGCCGATCGGCGTCGCGCACCGCGAGGGCGCGGTGGTCACGTTCAAGGACGTCACGGACCGCAAGCGCACCGAGTCACGGCTGCAGTACCTGGTGGACCACGACATGCTCACCGGCCTCTTCAACCGCCGTCACTTCGAGGCCGAGCTCGAGCGCCAAATCGCCTACGCCGCGAGCTACGGCGTGCCGGCCGCCCTGCTGGTCCTCGACATCGACAACTTCAAGTTCGTGAACGACTCGCTCGGGCACCGTGCCGGCGACGAGCTGATTCGGGCGATCGCGGGTCGCATCAACCGCCGGGTGCGCTCCACGGACGTGGTCGCCAGGCTCGGCGGCGACGAGTTCGCGATCCTGCTCGTCGGCACGGAGCTCGCCCGAGCCCAGGAGATCGCCGGGGAGATCGTCGAGCTCATCAGCGGCGAGCCGTTCATGGTTGCCGACAAGCCCGCGCGGGTCACCACAAGCATCGGGCTCACCGCCCTCGACAACGCCGCGCTCGGCCCGGACGAGGCGTTGGTGGAGGCCGACATGGCGATGTACGAGGCGAAGTCGGATGGCCGCGACGGCACCGCGGTCTACCTGCGCGACTCGACCCGGCCCAGCCGCGAGCGGGCCGGCTTCGTCTGGACGGATCGCATCCGCCGTGCCCTCGACGAGGAGCTCCTGAAGGTCTACGCCCAGCCGATCGTTCCCCTTCGCGAGCCCGGCGCGCAGCGCGTCGAGCTCCTCGTCCGCATGACGGATGTCGACGGGTCCATCGTCCTGCCGGGCGCCTGGCTGCCCGTTGCGGAGCGCTTCGGGCTGATCGAGGACATCGATGCCTGGATGGTCAACCAGGCCGCTCGCCTCATCGCCGCGCAGAACGCCGCCGGCCGCGAGCTCGTCTGCGAGGTCAACCTCTCCGGCCGCTCGATGGCGGACCCGCGCCTGCCCGGCGCGATCGAGTCAGCGCTTCTCACGCACCGGATCGACCCTTCGAACCTCGTCCTCGAGATCACCGAGACCGCGGTGGTCGCGAACATGGACGAGGCGCGCCGTCTCGCGACCAAGGTTCGCGAGCTCGGCTGCCGCTTCGCGCTCGACGACTTCGGCGCGGGCTTCGGGTCCTTCTACTACCTCAAGCACTTCCAGGTCGACCTCCTGAAGATCGACGGCGAGTTCGTTCGCTCGATCGCCAGCAGCGAGATCGACCAGCGGATGGTCGGCGCGATGGTCGAGATCGCGCGCGGCCTCGAGCTGCACACCGTCGCCGAGTTCGTCGAGGACGAGGAGGGGCTGGAATGCATCCGCAAGCTCGGCGTCGACTACGGCCAGGGCTACCACCTGGGCCGCCCCGAGCCCGTCGAGATCATCCTCGGCGAGCCCCTGGCGGCGATGTAGCGCGCCCCCTCGGGGGCGTCGTCCCGGAGACCCTTGCATAACCCGGACTGCGGGACGTTCGGTCAGGTGGGGGAGCGGCGGGCCCGCTCGACCACGGCGGCCAGCGCCTTCGCCGGCGCGGGGTAGGTGTGGGCGGCGACGGCGTCGGGGCGCGGCGGCTCGAGCTCGCCCCGCGCAACTCGCCCGAGGGCGCTCGCGATCGCCCGCGGGTCGTCCGCCCTCACGACGTCCGCGCCGGCCTCGGCCGCGACGCGTCCCGCCTCGGTGCCCTCCGCGAGGGCGAGGATCGGCGTGCCGGAGGCCAGGTACTCGAAGAGCTTGTAGTTGAGGAGCTGCGTCCGGGTGGGCTGGGCGATCAGGAGCAACGCGTCCGCCTCGCCCTGCAGCGCCAGCGCCCGGTCGCGCGGCAGGCTCCCGGCGAGCACGACCCTGGCGGGCCCAACGTCCCGGCCGAGCAGCGAGCGCTCCCCCTCGGTCAGCGGCCCGGCAACTACGATCTCGAGCCGCCCCGCGGCCTCGCCATCCTCGTTGACAAGTCTCATCAACCCCTCCACGAGCGCCGCCGGATCTCGCCCGTAGCTTCCGAACCGGCCGGTGTAGGCAAGCGACGCGCGTTCCGGGTCGAGCGCAACGCCGGAGCTCTCCGCGCGCTTCGCCGCGCCATCCGGGTCCCAGCCGTTCGAGACCACCACCGGTTCCGCGATCCCGCGGCGGCGAAGATCGTCGGCCGCAGGCTGCGAGACGCAGACGACTGCATCCGCCGCTCCCAGCACTCGCCGCTCCTGGCGCTCGTCCAGGCGCCGCTGGAGCGCGGTTGGGAAGCGCGGCCGCAGGGGCTCGAACGTCCAGGCGTCGCGGACGTCGGCGACCCACGGCACCCCGCCCTTTGCGAGCACGCGCCCGATCGAGTGCACGGACTCCGGCGGGGAGCTCGTGATCACCGCGTCGAAGTGCTCCGCGGCGGCCAGCCGCCGGGCCCGGCGCCGCGCGAACGGCGTCCACGCCAGGGCCAGCGGCTCCGGGACCACGACGCGGCTGAGCGGATGCGGCTTGCCCGAGTAGCTGTCCGCGTCGTACATCGAGGCGACCGTCTCGTGACCGGCTCGGCGCGCGCGCCAGCGCTGGGCGTCCGCGGTCTGCACCACCCGCACCGGACCGGCCGGGGCGGGGCCATAGGCGGACGTTGTCAGCGCGGTCACGTCGTGGCCGAGGGCGCTCAGGTGGTGCGCCATGGACGCGGGTCGCTGCGCTCCGGTGTCCGTGCACGGCGGGTAGAAGTAGGCGATGAGGAGGAGCTTCACGAGGTGCCGCTCCGGCGCGCGGCGATGGCGCCCGCGTAGGCGTCGTCCATGCGGTCCAGGAGCGCCGGCCAGGCCCACTCGCGCTCGGCCTTGGCGCGGCCCGCCCGCCCCAGCCCGGCCCGGCCCTCCGGCCCGAGCGCCTTCATCTCCGCGAGCGCACGCGCAACGGCGCCGGGATCGCCGAGCGGCACGAGGCGGCCGGTCGCCCCGTCGTCGACCACGGCGCGGACGCCCGGGTAGTCGCTTGCGATCGCCGGCAGCCCGCAGGCCATAGCCTCGATCAGGACGATGCCGAAGGACTCCGGCGGCTCCGTGGTGAGAAGCAGGAGGTCGGCCGCCCGCAGCACCGGCGGCAGGCGGCGGTGCGGGACGGCGCCCATGAAGTGGACCCGCTCGCCCACGCCGGCACGAGCGGCGTGGGCGCGAAAGTCGTCGAGCAGCTCACCGCCGCCGGCGACGACCAGGTGGGTGTCCTCGCCGCCGAGCTTGGCGAGCGCCTCGATCGCCACGTCGAGCCGCTTGAAGTGGTGGGCGCGGTCGAGCGTCGCCACGAAGGCGGCCACGAGCGCGCCGGCGGGCACCCCGAGCTGCTCGCGAAGGCCGTCGCCGTCGCCCTCGGGCGAGAACTCGTCGGCATCGACGCCGTTCGGCATCTCGACGAGCTTCCCGGGCTCGGCATCCGCGGTCCTCCGCAGGTACGGCACAGAGCGGGCGTGGTCGGTGGAGAGGACGCAGACCCGGTCGGCCGCGCGGATCAGCGCCGGCGCGACCGTGTGCTCATAGGCCGCGAACAGCGGCCCCCGCAGGCCCTCGCCGACGAGCCGGTTCTTGTAGTGGACGAGAAGCGCCTGGCTGCGGCGGCGCTTGGCGACGCGGCCGAGCAGCGTCAGCTCGGAGCCGAAGATGAACGGGTAGTGGACGTGGACGACGTCGAAGCCGGCGATCCGCGCGACGGACGGGATCAGCGGAGCGTTGCCGATCGCGAGGACCGGCTTCGTGCGGTGGACGATGGCTCCGCCGGGGTCCGGCGGCTCGCCCGCGGCCGGCGCCGTGAAGACCTCGACGTGATGGCCGCGCTCCGCCTGGCCGCGCGCGAACCGCAGGCACGTGTTGCCCGCCCCGCCGGGATAGGGGGGAAACGTCGCAGTTAGGTGAGCGATGCGAAGCATTGCGAATGAGGACCTTTAGGTCCGAAAGCAGCAGATGTGTCGGTGAGGGGCTTTAGCCCCGAATCGAGCATGTCAGGCGCGGAGCGCCGCATGTGGTCAGACGGCGAAGCCGTCCGCAAGTTATTCAACGAATGCCGCGACGCTACCGAGTGCTAGCGGCCGACCTTGGCGCTGCGCCACGACCGGAACGCCGCGCTCGTCCAGCCGGTGCCCGATCCGCTCGGCGCCGGGCCCAGAAAGCGCCCGCCGTAGATCACCTTCGAGCCCCGGGCGTTCCGCTGATAGGTCTGCCAGGGCACCGTCGCCTGCTGCTCGATGCCGGGCTTGGAGAAGTCGCAGACACCGGTGGAGAAGACCCTCTTCAGCGTCTTCCACTGCGGCCCGGTGAAGTTGATCGGGTAGTAGGAGGAGCGCTTCAGCGGCTGGAGCCGGCAGCGGTTGGTGTCGGTGGCGATGCTCTCGCCGGCCACCGTCGCGGGCGTTCCGAACTTGGTCTGGACGAGGTCGTCCTTGCAGACCTTGCCGACACCGGGGAGGGTGATCTGGCTCACGTGCGGGATGTCCGAGCACTGGTCGTGGACGCCCTTGGGCCGGTCGCTCGCCACCTTCTTCGGAAGCGAGACGTGACGCTTGTCCTTGGCCACGGCCGTGAGCCAGTCGTCCATCGCCAGGAGGCCCTTGGTCGTATAGGTGGGGTCGCCGATCAGCGGCGTCTGCCCGTACCAGATGACCTGGTTCCTCGGGAAATGCCCCTGCTCGCGCTCCAGCCTCGCCCGGATCGCGAACGAGCGGTAGGCGTCGTGGAACGCGCCGGGGTCAGGGCCGCGCAGGTCGATGATCGCGGTGCCCGCGAGGTTGTTGGTCTCGTTGATGCCGCCGCTTCGGTACGCGTTCCGCAACGAGCGCCGGGTCGCCTGCAGGCGGCTCTTGGTGTGGCCGAGATCGATGTTCGCGCCGCCGATCTTGCGGTTCAGGTCGACGAACTGCGTGGGGGTGATGCTGCCGCCGAGCAGCGCGTTCAGGCCGAACTGGACCCCCACGTCGGAGAGGGGGATCGCGCCGAAACCGTGGCCGTCCTCCTTCTCCTGCTTCGACCAGATGCGCCTCGGGCGGGGGCCGACGACGTTGATCATGTAGTCGGCGAGCGTGCAGCGCGCGCCGTCGGGATTGGTCTGCGGGTCGTAGCGCTGCGCGGCGGAGACACCGGCGCACGGGTTGGTCGGGTTGGCAAGGGCGTTCCAGTAGACCGTGTCGAAGACGATGGAGTTGACGTGGTTGGGGTGCCCCTCGATCGCGGCGATCGACAGCGGGTCCCAGGTCACTCCCGGCCCCCACTTGGAAGGGTCCTCCACGTACTGGCGGATCAGGTGGTAGGCGGCGAGCTGCTGGCCGGTGGACCAGGAGTCCGGGAAGCTGCACTGCGGCAGGATCCCCTGGTAGATGCCGGGGTAGGCGTTCGCGACCTCCTGCTGGGTGAGCGAGCCGCCCGAGCACCCGGTGCCGATCGTGAAGCGCAGCGTCCCGAGCTGCTCGATCAGGTGCTCCTTGGCCATCACGAGCGACTCGGCCTGGGTCGCGAGGTTGCAGTTGTGGCCGGCGTTGTCGAGCGCGGTCGACATCACGGCGAAGCCGAGGCCCAGCGCCGTCGTCGGGCTGGAGGTGCCCACGGCGGGCGCGCCGGGCACGCCCACGGTGTCGCCGGTGACGCTCGGCGCCGTGCCGCTCTGATGGTCGATCCCGCAGCTGGCGCCGTGGGTGATCAGAAGCTTGTGATTCCACTGCGGCTGCGGGTCCCAGGCGTGCCACGGCTTGGACGGGTCGAAGAGGACCGCGTACTGGTACTGGTCGCGGTCCAGGTAGCCCGTCTCGATGCGGATGATGAACGGGACGGTCTTGCCCTGATCCGTCGTCGTCGAGGCGACGTCGAGCGGCGGCGAGCCCCGGTCGTACGGCTGCATGCTCTGGGTGAGCGACGACATGTACTGGTAGGAGAAGGTCGGCGGCTGGTCGCATTGAGCGTCGGTGGCATCCGGGTTCTGGCAGACCCACGGCTTCACCTGGGGGCCGGAGAAGATGGGTCCGCCGCTCGGGTGATCGACGATGGTGGCTTCTGCCTTCTCGCCCGCCGTGTGCGCGGTGAGGGAGTTGCGCCCCACGTGCAGCCCGTCGACGAGGGCAATGCCCCGGCTGCCCCACCAGTGGACCTCCCCGGCAGGGAGGCGTTTGCCGTTCACCGTGAGACGCGTGGTTGGCGCTGTCTTCGCGCTCGGCGCGCGCACCGCGATCAGCGCGTCACCGCCGGAGATCAGGTCGGAGCGGTTGGAGAGGACCTGGACGCGAAGCGGCGCGGCCGTGGCGGCCGGAGCGCCGGCCAGAGCTGCCAGTCCGGCGATCGCGGCGATGAGCGGAAGGCGTCGCATACGGCGGGCCGGGACAAATACCAGCCCCCCGGCGGGCGTGCGCCGGTTCTCCGGCTACTCGGCGGTGCCGACGAGACGTTCCACGCCGCTGCGCTCGAGCGTCAGCCGCAGGCCCTCGCGAAGGTCGATCTTCGGCTCCCAGCCGAGCAGCTCGCGAGCGCGGGTGATGTCCGGCTGGCGCACCTGCGGGTCGTCGGTGGGCAGCGCCTCGTAGACGATCTCCGAGCGCGACTCGGTGACCTCGATCACCACCTGGGCCAGCTCGAGGAGGGTGAACTCGTCCGGGTTGCCGATGTTGACAGGCTCGTGGACTTCGGACTCGGCCATCGCCACATAGCCGCGGATCTGGTCGTCGACGTAGCAGAAGCTGCGCGTCTGGCTGCCGTCGCCGAACACCGTGAGCGGCTTGTCCTGGAGGGCCTGGCGCAGGAAGGTTGGGATCGCGCGGCCGTCATGGGGACGCATGCGCGAGCCGTACGTGTTGAAGGTGCGGACGATCCCCGTGTCGACGCCCTGCTGGCGGTGGTAGGCCATCGTCAGCGCCTCGGCGTAGCGCTTGGCCTCGTCGTAGACGCCGCGCGGGCCGATCGGGTTCACGTGCCCCCAGTAGGTCTCCGGCTGGGGGTGGACCTGCGGGTCGCCGTAGACCTCGGACGTGGAGGCGAGCACGAAGCGCGCGCGATGCATCTTCGCCAGGCCGAGCATGTGGTGGGTGCCGTAGGAGCCGACCTTCAGCGTGTGCAGCGGCAGGCGGGCGTAGTCGATGGGGCTCGCGGGGGAGGCCAGGTGGTAGACGAAGTCCACAGGCTCGTCGGCGAAGAACGGCTCCGTAAGGTCGTGCTGGATGAAGACGAAGCCGTCGTCGCGGATGTGCTCGACGTTCTGAAGCGAGCCCGTGTCGAGGTTGTCGACGCAGAGCACGCGGTGACCCTTGCCGAGCAACAGCTCGGAGAGGTGGGAGCCGAGAAATCCGGCGCCGCCGGTGATCAGGCAGGTGCTCATCGCTTTGGTCTCCTCCGGCGCTGGCCGGTCAGCCGAGAATAGAGGGGGCGCGGCTCCCGGTGCGGCACTTGTCGTTCACGTGGACGACGACCTCGCAAGCGCGCGCCACCGCGCGGCGGCCGAGCTGTTCGCGCGCCATGCGTCCGCGATTCGCGCAGCGGCGCGGCGCGTTTCCCTGTGCGCCGACGACGCGGACGACGCCTGCCAGCGGGCGCTCCTCATCCTGCTAACGAAAGCGCCGCCGCTGCCGCCCGCGACGCTCCTTGCCTGGATGCGCACCGTCACCAGGCGCGAGGCGCTGGCGGTGCGGCGTGCTCGCGAGCGCCTGCTGGCGGGCGCCGGGGACGGCAACGTCCCGGATCGCCTCTTCAGCGAGCACCCGGAGGTGCCCGAGCGCTTCGAGCGCCGCGAGCTCATGGTCGAGCGCCTGCGCTCGCTGACGATCCTGAAGCCCGACGAGCGCCGGGCGATCGTGCTGCAGGCCCGCGGCTACTCCTACGCCGAGATCACGGCGATCACCGGCTGGACCCACACCAAGGTCAACCGCTGTCTGGCCGAGGGGCGAGCCCGGTTACGGGAGCTCGGCGGGCTCGAAGCGGTTCCGGGCGGGAGGGGCTGTCAGGGGACGGTCTGAAAGCCCTTCGAGTTCTGCTCCCCGAGCGACGCGGTCCATCCCGCGCCGGCGATGACCGTGTTCGGGGCGCCTGGGAGGTCGACCTTCAGCGACCCCGTCCAGGAGCTCGGGGTATCGAAGGTCCCGGTACCGCTGAACGGAGCCGGCGGCTTGACGGTGGCGTGCGTGTAGCCGCCGTTGTAGGAGAAATTCGCCGGTGCGCCGCGGACTCCCGCCGTCCTGAAGATCGAGACGGATCCCGCGACGCCGGTGACGAACACCGAGAACTCCGGCTTTGCTCCCGGCTTCTTGCGGACGTCCGCGTCGAACATCGCGCCCGAGGCCTGGGCGTGGAGGTGGACGTGCTTATGGGTCTTGCCCCCGCCCGGGCACGTGACCCCGTTGATGGTGTAGTTGCCCTCGCCGGACTTGGCGGACACCTTCGTGTAGCCGTCCTCGCCCTTGAACTTGATCTTGCCCTTCCAGATGCCGGTCGTCCGCTTGTACTTGCCGTGGCACTTGGGGCCGGGCAGGGGCGGGTGGATCGAGTCCTTCGGGTGGAACCTCAGATCGATCTTGCCGAAGTCACCGAGGTCGGCCTTGACGTGGCTCGCCGTGCTCGTGCCGCCGGTGTTGTAGCTGGCGTAGGCGTGTCCCTTGTGGGTGGTGAGGCCGACGAACCTGCCCGAGCCGTACGCCTGGTTGTTGCCCACGATCGTGATGTCGTAGCCGTGCGAGCTGTTGACCCTGATCGTGCTGCTGTTGAACGACGCCGCGGCGGCGGTTCCCGGGCCCGCCAGGCCCGCGCCGACCACGGACACGAGGCAGACGATCAACCCGCGCTTACCGAATGCTCTTGCCACCTGGGGACCCTCCCATCGATCCGGCCCTGAATTGGACCTGAGCCGCAGGATACTTTGCCGGGTCAGTCCGGGGACCAGCGGCGCGGGTCCGAGCCCTCGACCTCGGCGAGCTCCCCCCGCAGGGTCAGGTGGTCGATGTAGGCCAGGGCCATCTGCAGGCCCCAGGCGGCGCTTGCCGCGTTCAAGTTCTCGGCGCCGACGAGCTCGCCGACGACCTCGAACGCCGTGCGCGGGCCCTCGCCGAAGGCGCCCCGCACCCGCTCCAGGCCTGCCTCCACCACGTCGCGGTTCGCGCGGGCCTTCGCCGGCACGTCCCGGAACGGGCGGCCATGTCCCGCCAGGCAGAGGCTCGTCTCGAGCTTCTCCACGGTCTCCAGGCTTTGCAGGAACTCGCCGACCGGATCCGGGGTGTGGCCGTAGTCGAAGAACGGCGACACCCGGCCCAGCACGTGGTCCCCGGAGATCATGAGGCCGCGGTCGGGCTGGTGGAAGACGACGTGCGACGGGGCGTGCCCCGGGGTCTCGTGGACCCGCCAGGCCCCGAGGTCCGTGTGGACCTCGACCCCGTCGACGAGCTCGTGGTCCGGGCCGATCACGCGGGCGACTCCGGTCGCGGTGCTGCGGCGCGACTCCTGGTAGCGCGCCAGCGCCTTCGCGGGGACCCCGCTCTGGCGAGCGACCTCGATGCGCCGCTCGAGCGCCCCCTCGGGGTCGTCGGCCATCGCCCGGATGTGGCCCCAGGCGGGATGAAGCCACAGCTCGCAGCCGGCGGCGTCGACGATCGGCCCGGCCAGCCCGTAGTGGTCTGAGTGGGTGTGCGTGCAGACCAGGAGGCGCACGTCCGCCAGGACGAACCCGAACTGGGCCAGGGCGAACTCGAGGCGGGCGGTCCCGTCCTCGCCCGCGTAGCCGGTGTCGAACAGGACCACGCCGCCGTCGGCGGCGACGGCCCAGGCGTTTCCGTGGGGAACGCCTGGCCACGGCAGCGGCATCCGCAACCGCCAGACCCCGGGCAGGATCCGTTCGCCCCGGCCGCGCTCGTCGTCCTTGCGCCGGCTCGACATCCCGCCATGCTCGCAGGCGGCGACGGGGTCTTCGGGCGCTAGCCCTTCGGGGCCAGTCCCGGGGGGTACGCCTTGTAGTGGTGGCCGTCCAGGATCCGCCGCAGCTTGCGGCGGGCGCCCGGGTAGTTCGAGATCGCGAAGGCGTTGTGGGCCGTGGTCGAGCGGTAGTAGACGAGCATCCGCACCCGCCGGTGGTGGCGGGCGAACTTGAAGAGCCAATTTGTGAACCTGCCCCTGTAGTCGTTGTCCCAGGGCGCGTACTCGCCGATGACCATCGGGAAGCCGGCGTACCGGTCCGTGAACTTGCGCAGGGCGGTCTTCACTCCGGGGGTCGCGAACTTCGAGTAGATGTCGGCGCCCACCCAATCCACGTACCTGCGGCCTGGCCAGTAGGCGGCCGGGCGGTTCGCGTGGATGTCCGGGTTCGAGATGGTCTGCGGGTTCCAGACCATCGCCACCTTCGGATGGCGGAGCCCGTCGCGCACGTGCTCGGCGCGATAGACGGGTGAGTGGTTGCCGGCGGCTCGGAGCAGCCGGGGCAGGCCCTGGGCATGGAGCTTCCGGTTGATCGCGCTGACCCGGCCGCCCCTGACGATGATCGCGAAGCGGCGCCACGCCTTCCGGTACCACTTGGTGGAGTGGCCCGGCCTGCGGCTACCGTCGGAGTTGAAGGCGCTGTAGACGTTGTAGAAGCTGTTCATCTCGGCCATGAGCCGGATGTAGACCACCTCGTGGGACGCGGCGATCGTCTGGTTCAGGCGGACGATGTAGTGGTCGTCGACGCCGGTGGCGATCTGGCGCGGGGTGAGGATCTCGGGGATGTCGCTGGACGTCGTCGACAGGCTCAGCATGCCGCGCGAGCGCTCCACGCGCCAGCGGTGGAGCGCCCCGGAGCTGAGCGGGGTTCCCCAGTGGTAGAAGTCCTCCACTACCGCCGGGTGCGCGCCGACCTGCTGCGCGAACAGGTGGACGCCGTGCGGTCCGTCGATCGTCTCGGAGACGCCGTGGAACGCCCGGCCGGCGGGTGGCAGGTACGCGCCGTGGTGGAACGCACGGTGGCGATGGCGGTGGCGGTGATGGTGCTGGTGCCGGTGGCGGTGATGGCCTCCGCCGCTGCCCGGCAGCCCGATCCCGCCGCCGCCGAAGGCCGCGGCGGCCCAGACGAGAGCCGCGGCGGACACGGATGCGAGCGCCAGCAGCCTCACCCTGCATCCAGGCTTGCCGACTCTCCTCATCACCCTCCCAACACCTCAGCAGATGGAGACGGAGCGGTCTGTGCCAGGCCGGCGACGGTGCAAGCGGCCGCCCGTCGGTAAGGCGTGTTTCGACCGGTGCGTCAGAGGAAACCCCTTCTACTGATCGAACTCAGCGCAGACGATGAGAGGAGCGCGAGTGTTCGACGAGGAGAGACCCGAGGACGAGCGGGGGCAGAAGCTGCTCGACTCGGAGAGCCAGCCGGCGAAGACGGATGACGCGACCGGCCGTCCCGCGCGGACCGGGCGGTTCAGTCCCGAGGAGGCGAAGCGCCGGAAGCCGCGCAGGGTGAAGGCGCGTTCCATCGCGCTTGCTCCGCCTCCGCCAGGGCCCTAGACGCTCCCCCGGTAGGCGTCGCGAAGTCGCTGGATCGCGCCGCGAATCGTCCTCGAGACGTGCATCTGCGAGTGCCCGATGCGCTCGCCGATCTGCGCCTGGGTCATCCCGTCGACGAACCGCATCCGCAGGATCGCCAGCTCCTCGGCTCGCAGGGCCGGAATCAGCATGTTCAGGGTGACCGAGTCGTCGACCTGTTCCAGGCTCGAGTCGTCCTCGCCCAGCAGGGCGATCAGCGCCTCGGTGTCCTGACCGTCGGTTACCACGGGAGCGTCGAGCGATCCCACGCGCCGCCGGCTGGCGGCTTCGAAGGCCTCGAGCACGTCCTCTCTGGAGATCTCGAGCTGCTCGGCCAGCTCCTCCAGCGTCGGGGAGCGCCCGAGGCTTCCGGTGAGGACGTCGATTGCCCGCTCGACGCGTCGTGTCCGCTCCTGGAGGCTCCGCGGGAGGCGGAGCGGCCACACCTTGTCGCGAAAATGCCGGCGGAGCTCGCCAAGCACCGTCGGCGCCGCGAACGAGAGGAACGACTTCCCGAGCGCCGGGTCGAAGCGATCGATTGCGTGCACGAGGCCGATGCAGGCCACCTGGAACAGGTCCTCGGGCGATTCCCCGCGGCCCTCGTAGCGGCGGGCCATGGCTCGGGCAAAGCTCGAGTAGCGCTCTACGAGCTCGTCCCGGAGCGCCGGGTCGCGGTTCGCTGCGTAGCGCCGCAACAGCTCCTCCTCGCCGGCGACGCGTGGGGGCTTGCCATCCGTTCCGCGGGTCGTCATCGACTCATCCAGTCCTTCATTCGCTGGAGCCGTTTGTCCCGACTTCGCTGGCTCTCAGCGTCTGAAGGCTCCGCACGGGAACCCCTTCGAGTGGAATTCCCCTGCTAGCCCACGAGCATCGCCGCCGGGGGCACTCGACTCGGGCCAGCATAGCGCTATGCCCGAGGCCCCCAAAACGGCGCGTCGTCCCGGAGCCCGGGTTATGCAGGGGTCTCCGGGACGTTCGCGGTGGGGGCGAGGGCGAGAAGCCGCTGCGGGCGCTCGTAGACGTCCTCGGCGCTCAGGCGGCGCACCGTCCAGCCCGCGCGTTCCCACCCTCGCTGCTTTCGCTGGTCCTCGCCGAGATCGAGATGGAACGGGCCACCGTCGATCTCGACGATGAGTCGAAGCGACCGCCAACTGAGATCCGCCTCCTCGCCGGCGCGCCTGACGTTGAGCTCCGGCATTGGCCTGCGCGCCTGACGCAGGATCTCCAGAGCGCGAATCTCGGCACCACTGCGCGCGTGCTCGAGTGGGAGACCGCTGTACCGGGCCAGCGTGGCGGCCAGGCGCCGCGCGCCGCGCCTGGTCCGATGGCGCCCGAGGGCGTCGCCGACGGCCACCAAGCTGGTGAGCTCCAAGCGGATGGCCTCCCTCACCGATCTCGCCAACGCCCGAGCGCTCACCACTCCCGCGAGATCCACCAGCGTCCTCGGCACCGTCGTGATCGGGATCCCTCGAAGCCGCGTGCAGTCGCCCGCCAGCGTCAAGCTTCGGTAAGCCACGATCCCGCCGTGGCGGCGCGGGCCGCCGTTCCCCGGACGCGTCACCGTTTCGAACTCGCGGGGCAACGACCAGAACCCCCACGCCGCCGACGCGCTGAACCGACTGAGCACGGTTCCGGGGGCCGTCAGGGTGGCGCCCATCCACCTGCCCCAGGGGTCGTGCTCGAGTGCCGGTGCGATTGCGAACACACCCTCTTCGGTGCCCACGAGCCGACCCGCTTCCAGCCGCCACTCGATGGCGTGGATGCTCATGCCGAGGTTCAGGAGCTGGGCACGCGACACCCGGTTGAACTGCCGCCCGGCCACCTCCGCAACACGCACGTCGTCCCACACACCCCTCTATAGCCCGGGCTCCGGGACGACGCCCCTTGGGGGGTGGCGGGGGGTGGCGAAGTTCACCCCTAGGGGCACTGGTCGCGCGGCCTGTTCGGCCCGATCATGCACTCCGGATCAACCAACCACCCGATCAGGAGAGAACGCATGACCGTCAAGAAGACCCGCAACGCCCTCACCGCCCTCGTCGCCGCGCTCTGCGTCGCCGTTGGCGCCACCGGCGTCGCCAGCGCGCACAGCCCCGCCCAGGACAAGCTCACGATCCACTACACGGGCGACGGCTTCACCGGCAAGATCAAGAGCTCGAAGGCCAAGTGCCTCGCGAACCGGACGGTCACCGTCCACGGCCCGCACGGCCAGCGGCTCAAGGACACGACCGAGGACGATGGCGCCTGGGACACCGGCAACTCCGGCCAGGCCCACGGCAAGTACTTCGCCACGGTCAACGCGAAGGGCAACTGCCTGCCGCTGGTCTCGAAGACCCTCCACCTCTAGGAGCTAGCGGGACAAAGAGACGAGCCGGGCGGCGCGAGAGCGTCGCCCGGCTCGTTCTCGTTCTCCGAGACTCGCCGCTGCCTACTTGTAGAAGGCCTCGAGGAGCATCCAGCACCCGTCGCTGCCGGAGGGCTTCTCGAACTTGTCCCGTCCGAGGGCGGGCTGGTAGATCAGCGTGTTGTCGCCACCGGAGCTGCAGCGGACGAAGCTGATCCTCTTGGCCCTCGCCGCCAGGTACTCGCCCTTCTTGATCGGGATGTCCACCTTGAACTTCTCGATCTTGTAGTGGATGCCGTTGCCGGGCTGGCCGTCGTAGGCGATCTTCCCGCCGTTCTCGACGATCTTGGCCTTCCCGTTCTTCTTCACCTTCGCGACCTGGAGCTTGAACTTGCCCGACGTCGCGGCGATGAGCTTGACCTTGTTGATCGTCCCGTCCTTCGGCGCCTTCTGCTTGCCGTCCGGGTTGGGCGGCGCGTAGGCCTCGTTCAGGATGAACGTGCACTTCTGGTCCGACTTGGGCTCGCACTTCAAGCCGGGCGCGCCGTTCGACGGCTGCGTGTCCCTGGTTAGCTTGGACCCGAACTTGCTCCCTCCTCCGTGCCCGAACGCAAGCGGCGCGATCAGCGCCGCCGTCACGAAGGCGAGCGTCAGGACCTTCAGCCTGGTCCCGCGTCTACTCGTACTCATCCAGCCTCCATTCGGCTTGCTCTTCCTGCTCCATGGCCGACCCTACACCGGGTCCGCGGGCAGAACGAGTCCCGCTGGTGAACGCGCCCTGTGAATGTCGATTCCGAGAGCGTCCGTTCGTCCCAGGTGTAGAACCTGGCTTCCGAGGAAAGGAGAAGACCATGCGCATACTCGTCACCGGCGGGTCAGGCGTTCTTGGCAGCACCGCGATTCCCCTGCTGCGCGACGCCGGGCACACCGTCGACGCTCCGGGCAGCAGCGAGCTCGACCTGTTCGACCCCGCGGCCGTGGCGGCGGCGGTCGCCGGCAAGGACGCGATCCTGCACCTCGCCACCCGCATTCCGCCGCCCGAGCGGCTGGGCGATCGCGAGGCCTGGCGCGACACCGACCGCCTGCGCGCCGGGGCGACGCCGATCCTCGTCGACGCGGCCCTCGCGGCGTCGGTCGAGTGGTTTCTGTTTCCGAGCATCGCGTTCGTCTATCCGGAGAGCGGCGAAGCCGACGAATCGACGCCGGTGGCGGACCCGGTGCTCGAGATCCTGCGCTCGGCGCTGGAGGCCGAGCGCCACGTCGCGCGCTTCGACGGCGACGGCAGGCGCGGCGTGGTGCTGCGCCTGGGTGTGCTCTACGGGCCGAGCATCGGCAAGGAGACGCCCAACGAGCACTGGGCGGCCTACGGTGCGACGCTCCGGATCGAGGATGCGGGAAGCGCGATCGCCGCCGCCACCGAGATCCCCGGCGGCGTCTACAACGTGGTGAGCGACGGCGAGCGGATCTCGAACGAGCGCTTCAGGGACACCGCGGGCTGGCGGCCCGAGTTCTGATCCGGGTCGCTACCCGCAGCGGAGGGGGAGGGATTCGAACCCTCGAGAGACCGAAGGGCCTCTAACGGCTTTCAAGGCCGCCGCATTCAACCGCTCTGCCACCCCTCCGAGGGTGGGGTCAGCGTAGTTAGTGGAGGCGGCGGCGGTGCTTTCGGGCGCCGGGCGCGTACTGCATGTACCGCCGGGAGTCGAGGATCTTCCGCAAGGCGCTGCGGGACCTGTCGAAGTGCTCGATGTCGTACGGGCTGCCGAAGTAGACGGAGCGGTAGTAGACGAGCATCCGCGTGCGCTCGTGCTGCTTTGCCCACTTGAACAGCCAGCGGACGAACTGCCCGTTTCCGTCGCGATCCCAGGGCGAGTACTCCGTGATCGCGAACGGGAACGCCCGGTAGTGCTTGTAGAAGCTCGAGAGCGCGCTCTTGATGCCCGGCGTCGCGTACTTCCCGTAGATGTCCGCGGCTACCCAGTCGACGTACTTGGCGCCCGGCCAGTACGCCTTCACGCTGTTGCCCTTGACGTCCGGCGAGGAGATGGTCTGGGGGTTCCAGATCATCGCCACCTTCGGCTTCTCGAGGCCTTTGGAGACGTTGTCGCGCTTGTAGATGCGGGCGCGGTTGGACGAGGCCCGCAGGAGGCGAGGCATCTTCAGGCGGCGCAGCTGCCCGTTGACCTTCTTGAGCGAGCCGCCGTGGACGATGACGGAGAAGCGCCGCCAGGCCTGGCGGTACTGCGCCGTGGAGTGGTCGCGCCCGCGGCTCGAACCGTCGGCGTTGACGGCGCCGTAGGGGTTCCAGGCCCCGTTCATCTCCGGCATCAGCCGGATGTAGACCACCTGTCCTGAGCCGGCGATCGACTGGTTGAGGCGCAGGATGTAGTGATCGCCGCGGCCCTCGGCGATCTGCTCCGGCGTGATCACCTCGGGCCCGTCGCCGGGCGCGGTGGAGAGGCTGAGAATGCCGCGCGTGCGGGTCTGTCGCCAGCGGTCGAGCGCCCCGGTGCTGAGCGGCGTGTCCCAGTTGAAGAAGTCCTCCTCCACCGCCGGGTGGGCGCCAACCTGCTTCGTGAACCGGTTGAGGTCAGCGTTGCCGACGCGCGTCTCGGAGATCCCGCTGAAGGTCTTGCCCTTTGGAGGCGCGTACGTCGGGTTCTTGTGTCGGTGGTGGTGGCGATGGCGATGGCGGCCGTGATGTCCGCCGCCGTGGTGGTGTCCGTGCTGCGCGACCGCGCCGCCGGGCAGGCACAGCGCCACCAGCCCCCAGAGGATGAGGAGCGGCCAGCGCCACGCGCCGAACGCCCGTCTTGCCGCGCAACGACTCACGCTGGTCTCATCGGAGCCGTTGACTTGGCGCTTGAGCCCGCGCGCCGAGGGCGGACCGCCGGTGGACGGATGGTGGACGAGGCCGCCTGCACGGGGTCCCGGGATCACTCATCTAGGCTCACCGGCGATGAGCGGCGAATGGCGAAACTGGGCCGGGGATCAGACCTGCGTACCGTCCGAGATCGTCTCGCCCGGCACACGCGAGGAGCTCATCGAGGTCATCCGCCGCAGCCGCGAGGCGGGGCGGAGAGTTCGCGTCGCCGGCTCGGGCCATTCCTTCACCGAGGCCGCGCTCACCGGTGGGACGATGATCTCGCTCGCGCGCATGGGCAGCGTGCTGGAGGCCGATCGCGAAACGGGCCGCGTCAGGGTCGAGGCGGGCGTGGCGCTTCATGACCTGAACCCGGCGCTCTGGGGTCTCGGCCTGGCGATGGAGAACCTCGGCGACATCGACGTCCAGTCGCTGGCCGGGGCGATCTCCACCGCCACCCACGGCACCGGCGGCAGCCTGCGGAACATCTCCGCCCAGGTCGAGGCGGTCGAGCTCGTCACGGCCGACGGCGAGGTCCACGAGCTCGACGGCGGCGACGAGCTGCGCGCCGCGCGAGTCTCGCTGGGCGCGCTGGGCGTGATCACCGCGGTCACCCTGCGCACGGTGCCGGCGTTCACGCTGCACCGCCTCGACTCGCCGCAGCCGCTTGCCCAGGTGCTCGACCGCTACGAGGAGGTCGTCGAGGCGAACGACCACTTCGAGCTCTTCGTCTTCCCCTACACGGAGACGGCGCTCGTGATCGAGCGAAACCGCACCGACGAGCCGCCCAACCCGCCGAACCGCGCCGCCGCCTGGCTCAACGACGTGCTGCTCGAGAACTACGTGCTCGACCTGCTGGCCCGCACCGGCCGGCGCTTCCCCGGCATGAACCCGCGGATGGCGAGGGTTGCCGCCCGCCTCCTGTCGCACTCCGAGCGCCGCGACCGCAGCTACCGGATCTTCGCCACAGACCGGCGCGTGCGCTTTACGGAGATGGAGTACGCGGTGCCGCGCGAGCACGGACCGGAGGCCCTGCGCCGGGTCCTCGACCTGATCCGCGGCGAGCGGATCGAGGTCTTCTTCCCAATCGAGTTTCGCGTCGTCGCGGCCGACCACGCCCTCCTCAGCCCCACGTACGAGCGCCCGAGCGCCTACATCGCGGTCCACCAGTACCGCGGGATGGAGTGGCGCGCCTACTTCGAGGAGGTCGAGGCCATCATGCGCTCATTCGGCGGGCGCCCGCACTGGGGCAAGCGCCACTTCCAGGACGCCGCCTCGCTCGCCGAGCTCTACCCGCGCTTCGGCGACTTCCTGGCGATCCGCGAGCGGTACGACCCGGACCGCCTCTTCGCCAACGAGTACACCGAGCGCGTCCTCGGTGCCTGACACCGGGCGCTAGAGGAACGCGTGGCCGTCGCCGCGATAGGTGGTGACCTCGTCGACGATCTCGTTGCCGGACACGAGGTAGAGCGTGTTGAAGCGCTCGCAGAGCTCACCGGCCTTGGCGTGGCGCATGTAGATGCGGTCGCCCACGCGGATCTTCTTGGCGGCGGTGCCGAGGAGGGGGGTCTGGACCTCGCCGGCGCCCTCGTCGGAGTCGAGGTTCAGGCCGATTGGGAGGTAGGGCTGCGGGAGGCGCGCCCGGTCTCCGGATCCTGAGGCCAGGTACCCGCCGCCGAGCGCAGTCACGATCCCCGGCCCGGGGCGGCGAACGACGGGCAGGACGAAGAACGCGGCAGGCGTGAGGTCGAGCGAGCGGTACGTGTCGAAGAGCGTCGGCGCGTAGAAGCCCGAGCCCGCCGTGAGCTCGGTGACGGTGCCCGCCGCGGCCGTGCGAGCCAGGCTCCCGGTCCCGCCGCCGTTCACGAAGCCCGGCTCGGCCACGTCGCGGATCGCCTCGAGGAGCGCCGGCAGCCGCCTGTGCAGATCGCCCTCGGAGCGCGACTGCATCGCGCGGATCATGGCGCTGCGCAGTGGCCTGCCGGGTACGCGGTCGCCGACGCCGGCGATCTGGCCCTCGTAGGCCATGACCCCGGCGAGCCGGGTCCCCGGCCGTCCGTGGATCTCCTGGGCGAGCCGCTTTGCCTGCCACGGCCAGTGGATCGGCGAGCGCTTCGGGCCGATGCGCGCGAGCCGGCCGCGCAGCGGCCAGTAGCCGGCGTCGAGGTCCATGCAGACCGGCAGCTGCGAGCGGCCGCTGCCGATCGTGGCCTCGATCAGGTCGAGCTGCGCCACCACGTCGACCATCAGGACCGGAGGCTTCACGTCGCCGCCGGCCGCCAGCTTCGCCGCCGTCGAGATGGCCACGCGGTCGACGGTTGGGTAGGCGACCACGACGTCGTCGAATCCGAGGCTCGCCAGGTGAAGCGCTTCGGGGAGGGTGAAAGCGAGAACCCCTCTGAAGCCTTCGTCCAGCTCCAGCGCCCGTCGCAACAGCGCCAGTGACCGCACCGACTTCGAGGCGACGCGAATCGGGAGGCCGCCCGCTTGGGCCAGCATCGCCCGCCCGTTGGCGTCGAACGCGTCGAGGTCGACGAACGCGAACGGGGCGGGAATGGCCTCGAACATGGCCTCGTAGCGCGCGTGCAGTGCGGCGGCGTTCGACTCGGTCACGCGCGGGCTCAACTTGCGGCGAGCGTATCCGGCCGGGGGAGGAACGCGCCGCGCGACGCCGAAAGCAGTCGATCGTGGAAAGCTCGATCCCCCCGCCCCCACCGCCCGCGGCCACGCCTCCCGGCTCCGGCCTTCACAACTACCCGCTCACCTTCTCGGTCGAGTACCCGGAGCGCAGCCTCAACCGCCTGAGCTCGGCATTCCGGATCTTCGCCGCGATCCCCATCGCGATCCTCGCGGAGACGATTTCCGGCGGCAGCTACTCGGCGAGCTTCGGCGACCACGGCGCCCACTACGTGAGCAGCGGGGTCGCGATCCTCTTCATTCCCGTGCTCCTGATGCTGCTCTTCCGCAAGAAGTACCCGCGCTGGTGGTACGACTGGAACCTTCAGATCACCCGGTTCAGCAACCGGATCGCGGTGTACCTCGCCCTCATGGACGACCGCTACCCGTCTACGGACGACGAGCAGGCTGTCCACCTCGACTTCCCGTATCCGGACGCCGAGCGCGACCTCGCCCGCGGGATGCCGCTGATCAAGTGGCTGCTCGCGATCCCCCACTACATCGTCCTCTTCTTCCTCACCATCGGGGCGTTCTTCGCGGCGATCTTCGCCTGGTTCGCGATCCTCTTCACCGGCCGCTACCCGCGAGGGCTCTTCGGCTACATCGAGGGCGTGATCCGCTGGCACAACCGCGTGGCCGCGTACACGCTGCTGCTGATCACGGACCGCTATCCGCCGTTCAGCCTCCAGCCCTGAGCTGCCCTGCTTCTCAGAGCAGCCGCTACTACGATTGGCCGACCACGCCCGGAGAGGTGGCCGAGTGGCTGAAGGCACTCGCCTGCTAAGCGAGTAGGGGGCGACAAGCTCTCTCGAGGGTTCGAATCCCTCCCTCTCCGCTCCTCGCCGGAAAGCGCAAGACTCCTGGGGACGGCGGGTTTCAGGCGCTCGTCGGCGGCTGATCCGCGGGCTCAGGGAGCGGAGCTAAGCCACTTCGAGCGGGAAGTGCATTCGCACCGAGGTCCCGTGAGGGTGGGCCGGGCGGACCTCGAAGCCCGAGCTGAGCGAGCCGATCAGCGAGAGGCCGAGACCGAGGCCGCGGTTTGCCGGGTCGAGCATCATCCCGTCGCCGTCGTCGGTGACGGTGACGCGGAGGAGGTCGGGGACCAGTACCTCCGCCCTGACCTCGATCGAACCACATCGCCCTCGCCGGTAGCCGTGCACGACGGCGTTCGCGACCGCCTCGCTGACGGCGAGCGCGAGGTCATCGACGTTCTCCACGCCCATCTTCTCGGCGTACGCCTTGACCCGGTGGCGCCCCCTTGTGACGCTCTCGGGCTCGGCGGGGTACTTCACGATTAAGGGCTCGCTCCCTGCCGCGTCCATACCCTGCCACTACCCGATGCTGAAAGGCTCACGCCCCTTGCGAGGGCGCCGCCTTGCAGCGGAGATATAGGTTGTGCGGTATATGACCGCGGAGAGCATGAAGCGCTCCGACGTCGATGTCGTCCTTGCAGGTCTGCCCGAGAGCGTCACGGAGGCACGCCACCTGGTGGTCGCGCTGGCGCGGGAGCTCGGCGCCAGCGAGTACGACGTGGCCCTCGCCGTGAGCGAGGCGGTCGGCAACGCCGTCGTTCACGCCTTCGTCGGACGCGAGCCCGGCACCATCACGATCCGGGCGAAACGCCAGCGCGATCGCCTCGTGGTGACCGTGAGCGACGACGGGATCGGGATGAAGCCCAACCTCGACAGTCCGGGGCTCGGCATGGGGGTCTCGCTGATCACGCGGTCCGCGGACGAGGTCCGGTTCGACTCGGCGGATGGCGGGACGACCGTCTCCATGGGGTTCGAGCTCGACCCTGCTCGCGTGGAGGAGGCGCTGTGAGCCCGCAGGGCCTGGAGGTCATCGTGGACGTCCGCGATGCCGGGGGGCGGCGCGTGACCCTGGTGCGCGCCAGCGGCGAGGTCGACCTGTCGAACGCGGAGGAGCTGGCCGCGCCGCTTCTGTCCGCCGACGCCTGGGACGAAAGCCCGATCGTCCTCGACCTCGTCGACGTGCCGTTCATGGACTCGAGCGGCCTGCGTGTCGTGCTGAGCGCCGTGCGTGACCTGGGCTCCCGTCTTGCCGTCGTCGTTCGTCCCGAATCGCCAATCGAGAACCTGCTGGAGCTCGCGCAGCTCAGCGGACGGGTACCTGCTTACGCGACACAGCAGGAAGCCATCACCGCCGTCGTGAAGGCCAAGCCCGATGGCGCAACCTGAGCCGGCCGCCGCCGGACACGACGACTCGACCGCGGAGTTCTTCGCCGCGATCGTCGCCTCCTCAGACGACGCGATCCTGAGCAAGGACTCCCACGGCCTGATCACCAGCTGGAACCCCGCGGCCGAGCGGATGTACGGCTACACCGCCGCCGAGGCGATCGGCCGGCACATCTCGATCCTCATCCCGCCAAGTCGCTCGGGGGAGGAGGAGGACATCATCGATCGCGTCTTCGCCGGGAACCGCGTCGACCACTACGAGACGGAGCGCGTGACGAAGTTCGGGCGCCTGATCACGGTTTCGCTGTCGATCTCCCCGATCCGCGGGCGGGACGGCGAGGTTGTCCGGGCCTCCGTCATCGCCCGCGACGTCACCAGCCACCACCGCTCGCTGGAGCTCGCCGACCGGCTGCAGCGCGTGACCGCGGCGTTCGCGCGCGAGCTCGACGCCGAGCGGGTCATGGACCTGATGCTCGAGCAGGCCGTGGACGCGCTCGGAGCGGTTGCCGGCGCAATCGGCGACGTGGATCGCGAGAACGAGGCGGTGATCCTCCGGCGGACCTCCGGCTACACGCCCGAGGCCCTGGCTCGCTTCAGCCGGTTCCCGCTTGCCGCCGACGTGCCGATGTCCCGAGCGGTTCGCGAGAACGCGCCGATCTGGACCAGCGGCGCGAAGGAGCTCGGCGATCGCTTCTCCGGCCTGGAGCGGTCCGAGTTGCGCTTCGGCGCGCTCGCCGTGCTCCCGCTGGCCACCGGCCGGAAGCCCTTCGGTGCCCTCGCGCTGAGCTTCGACGAGGAGCGGATCTTCGACGCCGAGGAGCGCGCCTTCCTCCTTGCCGCGACGCAGCAGGCCGCCTTTGCGCTGGATCGTGCTCGCGCCTACGAGGCACAGCGCCAGGAGGAGGAGTACCAGCGGTTCCTGGCCGAGGCCGGGGAGCTCCTCGCCGGGTCGCTCGACCCGGACGAGACGCTTCGCGAGCTTGCGGCGCTTGCCGTGCAGCGAATCGCCGACTGGTGCGGGATCGAGCTCGTCGACGAGGACCGGAGCCTCAGGAACGTCGCGGTCGCGCACGTCGACCCGGAGCAGGTCGGGGTCGCCGAGGAGTTTCGCCGCCGCTACCCGGTCGACCCGAACTCGGAGACCGGGGTGCCGCATGTGGTCAGGTCCGGCCAGACGGAGGTCTATCCGGAGGTCACCGACGAGATGCTCCGCGCCGGCGCCGTCGACGAGGACCACCTGCGAATGATGCGGGAGCTCGGGCTTGCGTCCGTGATGATCGTGCCCCTGCGCGCGCACGGCCGCGTGCTCGGAGCGATCACCCTCGTCGCTTCGGACCCGGCGCGCAGCTACGGCCCCCGGGATGTCGCGCTCGCCGAGGACCTGGCCCGCCGCGCCGCGCTGGCCATCGAGAACGCGCTGCTCTACCAGCGCGAGCACACGGCGGCGCTCACCCTCCAGCGCGCGCTGCTGCCGCAGTCCCTCCCGGAGCTCGACGGCGTGCGGATCGCCGTGCGCTACCAGCCGGCGGCGCCGGGCACCGAGGTGGGCGGCGACTGGTACGAGGTCGTCGCCGCGACCGACGGCGCGGTCGGCGTGACCATCGGTGACGTGGCGGGTCGCGGGATCCTCGCCGCGTCGGCGATGGGGAGGGTGCGCCCGGCGTTGCGCGGGTTCGTCATGGACGGCTACCGCCCGGCGCAGGCGATGGAGGCCCTCGACCGGCTGATCAAGGAGTCGGAGCGGCCCGAGATGATCACTGTCTTCCACCTGCAGTTCGATCCGGCAAGCGGGTTGGCGGAGTACGTGCGCGCGGGCCATCCGCCGGCGCTCCTGAGGCGTCCCGGCGAGAGGGTGGATGCGCTCGACGGAGAGGGGACGCCGCCGCTCGGGATCCTGCGCGACGTCGAGTTTCGCCGCCACGGCGTCGAGCTACCCCCGGGGAGCCTCGTGCTCCTCTATACGGACGGGCTCATCGAGCGGCGGGGTACCGACATCAAGGCAAGCCTCGAGCAGCTCAGGGCGGCGTTCGCCGAGGCCCCAACGGAGCCCGACCGCTGCGCGGACTGGCTCCTGGAGCGCTTCACCGACGAGCACGCCGTCGACGACGTCGCGCTGCTCGTGATGGCGGTCGACTCCGCCTAGCGGCTCAGCGCGGGTTGACTGCCGAGACGATCCAGGTCGACGCCGGGCCGACGAGGCTTCCGTCGTCCACGACGAACTCCCCAAGCGCCTCGCGAAGGGCCGCGCGGACATCGTCGTGGAGGTGGGCGGCGCGGTCGCCCTGCAGGCGCAGGATCTCACCGGCCGGGCCGATCGCCATGACCGCCGCGAGCGCCTCGTCGAGGTCGCGGCCGATCATGATCGGCAGGTCGCAGCGCCGCAGGCTGATGTCCTCGAACCCGGCGCCGGTGAGGATGTCGGTGGTGGTGTCGGCGCCGGCCATCGAGAACGGGCCCGGCCCGCAGGTCGGGTCGTCGTACTCCTCGGGACGCTCGACGATCTTCTCGGTCGTCACCTGAGCCCGGTACAGCCAGTCGTTGTCCTCGCGGCGGCGCCAGACCACCACGACAAGGCGCGCGCCGGGGCGCAGCGAGGCGCGGATGTTGCGAAAGGCCGCCACCGGGCTCGCGAAGAACATGACGCCCATCCGCGAGAACGCCATGTCGTATGGCCCGCCGAGGTCGCCGACCTGCACGTCGGCGACCCGGAACTCCGCGTTCTCGACGCCTGCGTCGCGGGCCTCCTCGCGCGACCGCTCGACGAAGCGCGGCGCGACGTCCACGCCCGTCGCGTGGCCCTCGGGCCCGACGAGCTCGGCGATTCGCTGTGTCGTGTCGCCGAAGCCGCAGCCGATGTCGAGCACACACTCGCCGGCCTGCGGCGGGTGCAGCGCCAGCGCTGCGTCGCCGTGGTTGCCGAGACCGGTGGTCACGATCTCGCGGAACTCCAGAAAGCGGTCGAACAGCGGGCCGTCCCACGCAGCCGTGGCCTCCGCGTTCTGCGGGCTCACGGCTTGGCTCGTCGCTGCGTCCGTCATCCTTGGCCGCCGCCCCGAAATCTACTCCGCTCGGAAGCATGCGCGGTGGCGCCAGGTGGGACCATTGGAGTGATGACGCTCGCGATCAAACGGCGAATGTGGGTCGTGACCGGCATCGTCGTCTTGGTCGCGCCCGCGGTCCTCGCGTTACGGCTCTCGGGCGGCGAAGGCGGGCAGGGCCAGGCGGCGACCGTCACGGTGCAGGTGCCCAAGGTCGGGGCATCGACGGAGGCAGGCAGCGCCCCGACGCTCCGGCCGCCCTCGGCTACGTTCCGCTCTCCGTCCGCGCAGCTGACCGCCGGCCTCCCGGATGGCGCGAGCGCCGTCCTCTACGTTCGCAACCACCGGCGCGCGAAGCTCCTCACGGAGAGAGGCGGAGGAAGCGTCGTCACGAAGGTCCGCACCCACACCGCCTTCGGGTCGCGGACCACGTTCGCCGTCGCCCGGGCCAAGGGCGGCTGGGCCCAGGTGATGACTCCCGATGTCCCCAACGGGCAGCTCGCGTGGGTCAAGCTCGATCCACGCCGGCTGGGCTACTTCGTGACCTACTCGCGAGTCGACGTCGACCTCTCCGCTCGCCGCGCGACGCTGTTCGTCGACGGCGATGAGAAACGGTCGTTTGCGGTCTCGATCGGCGCGCCGGGGACCGACACGCCCGTTGGCCGCTTCGCCGTGACCGACACCTTCACGGGGCTTCACAGCCCGTCCTACGGCTGCTGCGCGCTGGCCCTCACAGCCCAGCAGCCGGCCCTCCCGTCCGGCTGGATGGGCGGCAACCGGATCGCCATCCACGGGAGCTACGACGCCCTCGGCGAGGCGATCTCGCACGGGTGCGTCCACGCGGCGAACCCCGAGGTCCGGTACCTCGTCGCGCACGTGCCGATCGGCTCGCCGGTCGACATCCACGACTAGCCCTCAGGCAGCGGCGAGCTGATCCGCTACCGCCGCGGCGAGGTCGTCGCCGAGGTCGTCGAGGTCGGGGAGGAGGTCGCGGTCGCCGACGAGCCCGAAGTTGACGCCGCCGTCGTAGCTCAGCAGGCCGATCGAGAGCGCATGGTTCTGCGGCGAGAGCGGCACGAACGGGTAGATCGCCTCGATGCGCCGCCCGAGCAGGAAGAGCGGGACCTGCGGGCCGGGCACGTTCGACACGACGAGGTTCCAGGTGAGCGGCCGGGAGATCGCTCCCCCGAGCACGCGGTTGATCGTGGGCGGCGCGAAGCCTGTCGCCTCGATGATCAGCGACGCGGCGCTCGCCTGCTCGGACGCCTTCAGGCGAGTCATCTCCGCGTTCACGAGCTCGAGGCGCCGCCGCGGGTCCGCCTCGCCCAGCGGCAGCCTCATCAGGATCGTGGCGACCCGGTTGCCGAGCTCGAGGTCCTCGTCCGGGCGCCGGACCGACACGGGGACGAGCGCGACCAGGTGCTCCGGGGTCCGTTCGCCGCGCCGCTCGAAGAAGCGGCGCAGGCCGCCGGCGGCGATCGCCAGGACGACGTCGTTGACGGTTGCTCCGCTCCCTCCGCGCGCCCGCTTCAGCGCCTCGAGCTCGGTCGCCACGAACGCGACCCGCCGGTCGCGCCCGACCTCGCGGTTCAGGAACGTCTGGGGTGCGCTGGGGCCGCCGGCGGCGAGGCTCGCGAAGCCCTCGGCCGTGCGGCGCATCCGCTGCGCCGTTCCCCGCGGCGCAAGCGCCGAGCGCGTCGCGCTGCGGGCCGCGCGGAGCGGAGCGGCGAGCCGCTCCGTGGCGGCGCCGGTCACCAGCATCCGCGGGCTCGGCTCGTCCGGAGCCCACGGGGCGTCGGGGACGGGCATCTCCGTGCCGTCGGCCGAGACGTCCACCAGCAGGGTGCCGACGTCCATCGCCGAGACGCCGTCGACCAGCGCGTGGTGGGTCTTCGACACGTAGGCGTGGCGCTTGCGCTCGAGGCCCTCGATCAGGTAGATCTGCCAGAGCGGGCGGGTGAAGTCGAGCGGCTCGGACATGATCCGGCCGACCAGTTCGCGCAGCTGGGCGAGGCTGCCCGGCTTCGGCAGCGCGGCGTGGCGCACGTGCCAGCCGAGGTCGAAGCGCGGGTCGTCCGACCACACCGGGTTCGCGAGCCCGACCGGCACCTTCGTCACGCGCTGGCGGAAGCGCGGCACCAGGTTGAGCCGCGCGTCGACATGGGCAAGGACCCGGTCGAAGGCCGGCGGCTTGCCCGCGACGATCACCGTCCCGCCGACGTTGACGTGAATCGGTCCCCGCTCGGCGAGGAGCGAGGACATGTCCGAGGCTGAGAGGCGAGTGGTTCGCTCGGCCATCCGGCCGCGAGACTACCCGCGCCCGGTCTTCGCCGGCTGCGCTGTAGGTTGGCCCGCGTGAAGGTCGAGATGCTGAACGTGGGGTGGTTCACGTCGCCCGCCGGGATCTGGCGCCGCGACGACGACATGGAGCGCCAGGCGCGCTTCCCGGTCCCGGCCTACGTGATCGAGACGGAGTCCGAGCGAGTCCTGGTCGACACGGGCCTCAACCCTGGAGCGGTCGCCGACCCCGCCGGCCACTACGGCTCGGGTGACGCGCTTGGCCTCTTCGAGCTCGAGCAGGACGAGAGCCTCGGCGACCAGCTCGACCTCGCAACGCTCACCAGGGTTGTCCTCACGCATCTCCACTTCGACCACGCGGGGGGTCTCGAGCTGCTGCCGGAGTCGGTACCGATCACGATCCAGCGGCGGGAGTGGGAGGCCGGCCGGGACCGGGAGGCCGTCGCCAAGAACTTCCTGCTGCCCCGCGACTACGCCGACATCGGCGACCGGGTCGAGCTGGTGGACGGCGACCACGACCTCCTCGGCGACGGCTCCGTCCAGCTGCTGCTCACGCCCGGCCACACCCCGGGTCACCAGTCGGTCCGCGTGGGCGGGAGGCTGGTGATCGGCGGCGACGTCACCCACTACGCCGCCGGCCTTGACGACCACCGGTTTCCGATGTTCGCCGACGACTTCGACGCGCAGGCCGAGTCGGCCGACCGGCTCAAGGCGCTGCGTGACGCGGGCGCGGTCGTCCGCCCGGGACACGACCCGGACGTCCTGAGCCCCGGCCCCGTGCCGGTCTGACCCCGGCTTCTACAATCCCCGCCCGGGCAAGAGCCCGCATCCGCGCCCGTAGCTCAGTTGGATAGAGCGTCGGTCTACGAAACCGAAGGTCACAGGTTCGAATCCTGTCGGGCGCATCCTCGGAAATCGGAGCAGACCGCATGGACATGCGCTTTGTCGCCGCCTGAGCGACCTGACCTACACGCAGAGGTTCTGGCGGAGATTCTCGTGAGTGGGCCAACCGCTGCCTCAACACATCGTGTGCTGGGGTGTGTATGGTTGCCGAGTGGCCTCCGGCAAGTCCCGTGTCAATGTCGTCCTCGATGACGAGCAAGCCCGCAAGCTCTCTCTGATGGCCGAGCGCGCGCACGTGCAAGAGGGAACGCTGGCGCGGTCGCTGCTCTCGAATGCGCTCGATGCCGCCGACCCGGACGCCCGCACGATCGCGACGCTTCTCGACGCGATTCCCGGGGCATGGGAGCGGACCCAGGAGGGGATCGAACAGGCGCGCGGGGGCGAGGGCGTTTCACTCGACGAACTGACGTAAGTGGCGCGGCTCCTGGTCACTCCGCGGGCGCGGAGAGACGGCGACGACGCGATCGCGTCGCTCGGCCTTCCCGCCGACACCTGGACCCGCGTTGCCTCCTCGCTGCGAATCCTGGAGGACTTCCCGCTTGCCGGGCGAGCGCTCGAGGGGCGGTGGAGTGGAACCAGATTCGTGCTCGGTCCTTGGCCCTGGATGATTCTGCTGTACCTGCAGGACTCGGATGAGGACGTCGTCTATCTCGTTGCGATTCACGACGCGCGGGCGTCCACTGCCGCGACCGGCCGCGGCCAGTAGGGGGCGCTCAGCGCCAAGCCAGACGCGAAGCCGCCCGATGTCGACACGGCTTGCTGGGACCGGGCCTAATGAGTTAAGTCTAGTTATTGACAGTAGTCTCAGTAACTGGTACGGTGCTGCGCGATCACTCGCCAATGGGTGCGAGGTGGAACGCGAGATCCAGCCGGAGAGACGATGGGACAAGAAGAGAACCTCCCGGTGGCGATCACCGGTGGAGGCGCCGTCGGCGTGACGCTGGCGCTGATGCTGGCCCGGCGGGGCGTCCGCGTCGTCGTCTTCGAGCGGGGGGCGAAGCCTGAGACCCTGCCGCGAGCGCATGCGGTCAATCCGCGATCGATCGAGATCCTCCAAGAGCTCGACATCACGTATGCAGAGCTGCAGGCGGCCGCGGCCCCGCCGGAGCTGACGAGCGAAGTCCGGTTCGTGACCACGTTGACCGGCCACTGCTTCGGAACGCTTGCGTATGAGCGCCAGGACGACGACGTCCGCGCCGTGACTCCATACCCGCTGCTGAACATCCCGCAGCCTGCGCTCGAGGCGCTGCTGTTCGAGAGGCTCGAGGCGGAGCCGCTGGTGGATCTCCGCCGCGGGCACACATGGACCGGAGCGTCGATCGAGGAGGGCGACTTCCTCTCGACGGTCCAGGCGCCTAACGGCGACATCACCGTGCGCTCTCGATATCTCGTCGGGGCCGACGGCGCGACCAGCCCCGTGCGCGAGCACCTCGGGATTGGCATGTCCGGCCTCGGAGACCTCGCGTCGGTTCTCACGATCACCTTCGAAGCTGATCTGACCGACGTCGTCCGTGCGCGCCCCGGCGTCCTCCACTGGCTTTTCGGACCGCCCTTGAAGGGGACGTTACTGGCGTACCTGCCGGATCGTCTGTGGACGTACGGCATCGTGCAGCCCCCCGGCCGGATCGACATGAGCGCCTTCGGGCCCGCGCGTGTGCGCGAGCTCGTGCGGGAGGCGCTCGGGCCGGGCGCCGCTGATGTCCCGTTCGAGATCATCACGGCAACGCCGTGGAAGATGCGGGTCGAGGTCGCCGACGCCTACCGCGTCGGCAACGCCTTCCTCGCCGGCGACGCGGCGCACCGGTTCCCACCCACCGGTGGCCTCGGTCTCAACAGCGGCCTGCAGGACGCTCACAACCTCGCCTGGAAGCTTGCCGCCGTGGTCGCGGGAGAGGCGGCGGATCCGCTGCTCGACACTTACGAGCGCGAGCGTCAGCCGGTCGCGCGTCGCAACGCCGATCAGAGCCTCGTCAACGTTCAGGCGCTCGCCTCGTTGATTACCGCCGTCGACGAGGGAGCGGCGTTCGAGCAGGACGCGCCGCGGTTTGCCGAGTGGCTGGCAGCACCAGGACGTGCCGAGCAAATCAGCTCGGCCGTTGCCGATCAACGAGGCCACTTCGACAGCCTGGCCTTGCAGCTCGGCTTCTCCTACGACCCCGATGACGAGCCAATCACGGAGGTCAGTGATTTTTCACCGCGTGCCGTCGCAGGCCGGCGTCTGCCTCACGGGTGGCTCGAGATCGATGGCGAGCAGGCGTCGGTGCTGGATCTGCTCGATCCACACCGGTTCACGGTGTTGCTCCTCGGCGATGTCGCGTCGCCGAGCTTGACCGCGGGACTCGGCGCCACGGTCGTCCGGCTCGACCCCGCCGGGCCGGATGTAGATCAGTGGATGGAGGCGGTCGGCCTGGCCGGCTCTATCGGCGTCCTGGTCCGGCCTGACGGACACATCCACAGCGTCGCCGGCGACGAGCCCCAGGTTCAGCAGTTCGAGACCGAGATCGCGACGCTGCTTGGCACGGAGCAGGAGGTTGCGCGATGAAGCCCTCTCCTCCGTGGCCGTCCCGTGTCGCCGCTGCACATCTTGTAACCGCCGCCGACAGACGGCATCCATTCGACCCTGCCGATCGCCGCCGGGTCATCAACCCGAGGAGGACCTAATGTCACTTCCGAAGCCGGCGGCTCCGCCGCCGTTCAACATCACCCGCTTGAGCCACGTCGTCCTGCACGTACAGGACCTGGCGGCCAGTCGCGCCTTCTACGAGGAGCTGATCGGGCTCGTGCCCTCCGCGGCCGACGATCGGCGCGTCTACCTGCGGGGTGTGGAAGAGGCTGCGCATCACAGCCTCGTCCTCGTCGCAGCGGACGCTCCCTCAGCCGGGCGCCTCGGCTTCCGCGTTGCCTCCGACGGCGATCTTGACGCCGCGCACGAGGCGCTTACGGCGCAGGGCACCGAGTGCGAGTGGGCGGAGCCTGAACATCAGGGGCGCACGCTGCAGTTCTCCGATGTGGCTGGTGTACCGATGGAGCTGTGCGCGTCGATGCCTGTCGAGCGACGCATGCTTCTCGACGATGACCGGCTTCGCGGTGCGGCCGCCGCCCGGATCGATCACCTCCAGGTTCACGTGCCGGACGTCTCGTCCTGGGCGGCGTTCCACGCCGACAACGGCTTCCGTCTCTCCGAGTACGTGACCCTGGACGGTACGCCCGACGCGATGCTGGTCGGCGCCTTCCTGGCGCGCAAAGGTGATCTGCTGGATTTCGTTGGAGTCGGCGGCCTCGGCCCGCGGTTGCATCATTTCGCGTTCGTCGTCCACGATCACAGCACGACTGCCAAGCGCGTCTGTGATCTGGCTTCGGCGAGCGGCCGGCGGGATGCGGTCGAGTACGGCCCCGGCCGTCACGGCGCCGCTCCCCAGAGCTTCCTCTACCTCCGCGATCCCGACGGTCATCGGGTCGAGCTCGTCAGCCACGGGTACCAACTCCTGGACCCCGAGGTGGAGCCGGTCGGCTGGTCGCTCGCGGATCCCCGCGGGATCGCGACCTGGGGCCCGCTTCCGACGCCGGAATGGTTCGTCGAGGCGTCCGAGTTCGAGGGCATCGAGCCCAGCGCCCCCGCCGCGCCCGGTGAGGAGCCGCAGCCCGCCCGCTCCTGATCAAGACGCGCGTCTGCCACCACCAATCGAGCGAAGGACGAGGGCATTCAATGAATCTGGGAATCGAGGGCCGCAGCGCGATCCTCTGCGGCTCGAGCCGCGGCCTCGGCCGTGCGTGTGCGGAGTCGCTCGCGGCCGAAGGGGTGGACGTCGTCATCAACGGCCGCGAGGCCGAGCAGGTGCACGCAACGGCCGAGGAGCTCGCGGCGCGGTTCCCGCAGGTGCGCGTCCACCCGGTCGTTGCCGATGTCACGGATCCGGCCGGCCGTGAGGCACTGATCGCCGCTTGTCCCGAAGCCGACATCCTGCTCACCAACAACGCTGGGCCGTCGCCCGGAGCGTTTCTGCAATGGGAACAGGAGGATTGGGCGGCCGCGCTGGATTCGAACCTCACCGCCGCACTGATGACGATCCGCGCCGTCCTTCCGGGCATGCGGGAGCGACAATTCGGGCGAATCCTGAACGTCGGCTCGGCGATGGTGACGACCCCACATTCGCTGATGGCCCTCTCGAGCGCCCCCCGCGCCGGGCTGCTGGCGGTAAGCAAGGGGCTCGCGCGGGAGGTCGCCGCCGATAACGTGACGATCAACACGATGCTGCCGGAGCGATTCGACACCGATCGGCAGGTCTTCATGGCGAGGCGCTCAGCCGAAGCCCAGGGGATCACCTACCAGGAGGCACGCGAGCAGATCGTCGCGGCGCTTCCCGCCCGGCGGTTCGGACGGCCCGAGGAGTTCGGGGCGATGTGCGCTTTTCTCTGCGGCGATACCGCGGGCTTCGTCTCGGGCAACGCGATCCACCTGGACGGCGCGAGCTACGCCGGACTCGTCTGAGCCGGCGCGGACGGCCTTCGCGTCAGGCAGGATCAGCGGCAGGGTCCGCATGGGCCTGGTCCAGCGTCGCGCTCACGGGCGGCGGCTCCCACGTGCCCATTCGCCCGCGCACCGTCTGCGTGACTGAGGTCGCGCGCCTCCTCGCGACGCCGAGCAGTCGCAGCTGTCCGGCAGCGATGAAGTCACCGACGTCGTCTGGGTCTTGCCCGGCCAGAGCCGAGCGCGCACCGACTCCGAACATCGCGATGAACACTCCGACCAGGTACCGAGAGGGCTCGTGCACGGGGAACTCGCCGGACTCTCCGCCCTCGCGAATGTGGTCCGCGAGTTGTACTGCTGCGTCCTGGATAACCGCATTTCGCTTCTCGAAGTACTCGGCCAGGATCGAACCCAATTCGTGATTCGAGCCGACCGTTCTCATCACCCCGAACGCACCGATCGCAATGCGCTCGGCGCCGCTCACATCCCGCTGCATCTCCTCGAGGGTTTGGGCCAGTTCGGCGAGGACGAGGCCGCCGATCGCATACTCGAGCTCTTCCTTGTCGGCGAAATAGCGATAGAAGGTCCCGTTGGATACGCCGGCCGTTTGGGTCACCTGGAGCACCGAAGTCTCCGCGATGCCCTGCTGCCCAAAGACCGTCATAGCGGTCCGGATGAGATGCTCGCGTCGGGCGTCCGGGTCCAGGCGAGACCGTTTGGCGCGCCCACCGTCCCCGGATTCGGCACTACCCCGTCTACCCTTGCGCGGGCCTGTCGCTGGCGACACGGGATGAGGGTACCAACCCGGACCACCCTAATGAGGGGACTATCAACAACGGCTACAAGTCATCCAGCAGTAATTACGCGGTCTAGGTCAGAGCACCTCAGGCGAGGGAAGCGGAGCCGAGCAAACCGCGGAACCCCTTCGAGCCGCGATCCTGGGCAAATACGAAACCGAAGGTCACAGGTTCGAATCCTGTCCGGCGCGCTTCCAGCTTTCTGGCGAACAACCCCCTGCAAGGCGGCGGGTTCGCGTGATCGCGAGCCGGTCCCTGTTCAGGGTGCATGCAGCCTGCCCAGCGCCCAGGGCGACACCGAACCATCGCGCAGTTGCCAGGCCCGGCCATTCTTCGGGTATTCCGGAGCGAAAGGCCGAGGCACAGGGCGGCGTTCTGGGCCCTCCCCGATCGGTGAGGGCGACGGGGCGCCGACCTGCCAGAATCCGCGCAATGCGACTTCATCGGACAGCCGCCGTCGGCGTCGACCTTCAGGAACCGACCGGCCCGCTCGCTCTTTCCTGACGTCGCCATCACTCAACCAAAGTTGCTTGGGATGCGTAGGACGCTACCAAAGGTTTCGGCGGTTTCCTTTGCTTAACGGTGAACAGCCAAAGGCGCTTTGGCTTCACCGCCCTGGTGCCCGCCCCGGACAGCTCCTTCGCTGGCGCGAAGCAACGAGACTTGAAACGGCTTTCGATGCCGCGCCGCCCGTTGCCTCCGCCATCTGCACGGAGCGGCACGGTCCGGCCGCGTACGGCACGCGGCGGCACCTGTAACAAGCGTCCGCGGGCGACTCGGCTGGATTCGGCCGCTTGTTGCGCCTCCGCTGCTACAGAACGGCTACACGCGCCGAAGGGGGGGTCGCAAACCGCATAACCATGCGGGTCCAGTCACGCCGAGCGATCGGTCTACGAAACCGAAGGTCACAGGTTCGAATCCTGTCGGGCGCGTTGAGGAAACCGCCGGTAGTCGCCACTTTCCGCTTCAGCCGGACTTCAGGGCTGATGAAGTCCGCCCCCGTACCGCCCCCGCCGTTTGCTCCGTCAGCGGTTCGAATGAGCCTGGCCATACGAGCCGAACGCCGAGCGGTGGGAACGGGGTTCAGGCGTCCGCTGTCCGCTGGGCTGAGAAGCAGGGCGCGAAGCTGGCCGAGCTGATCGAGACGGTCCTCGACGAACTTGACCTGACGGAAGCGCGCGCGGCGCTCGTCCTGAGTGAGCCCGGGGCCGGGAAAAAGGAGTAGGCCAATGGCAGAGCCAGATCTTCTGGCGTTGTGCAGCGCCGAGGCGCTGGGCTCAGCCGCCTGAGGATGGGCCGCTCGGCCCATTGAACTCCCGCGCGTTGGGGGGTATGCTCGTTTGCCATGGGGAGGCTGATGCTCAACCGGGCGAGCGTCGCATTCATGCTCGCGGCCCTGCTGGCGGCCGCCGCGATCGTGACGCCTGCGGCCGGCGGCAAGAAGGGCGGCGGCAAGAAGCCGGATCTGAAGATGCAGAAGGTCGATGGCGTACCGCATGAGGCCGAGGACGGAGACGCCGCGACCGTCGAGGCCAAGGTCAAGAACGTGGGCAAGGCCAAGGCCGAGAAGTCCAAGATCAGCCTCTATCTCTCGTCCGACAAGAGCAAGTCCACGGAGGACGACAAGCTCCCGGGCAAGAAGCCGGTTCCGAAGGTCAAGCCGGGCAAGTCCACCACCGTGAAGGTGGGCACCAAGCTGGGTGGAAGCGACGGCGACTGGTACGTGATCGCCTGCGCCAGCAAGGCCAAGAAGGAGAAGAAGGGCGGTAACAACTGCAAGGCCTCGCGCAAACTGACGATCGGGTCATCCTCGGATCCGGGCGGCGGCCCGTGGCCACAGCGGTACGAGGGCACGTTCACCGCCAGCTTCAGCCTCGATCAGAACTCCGAGAACCCGGGGAAGGGCCTGGTCGGAGCGGAGGATTTCAGCGGCGCGATGAGCGGGGACCTGGTTCTGACCAGGCAGCCCGGCGACCTCCCCTATGGCCCCGGCAGGCCCTGGCACTACGAGAGCTCGGGCTCCCTCGAGTGGTCGGGCAACGACACCACGAGCTACCAGGACGGCTCGGACAGCGAGGACTGCAGCGGCCAGGGGTCCGGGGAGAAGGCGATCAATCCTTTTGCCGGCGTCTCGACACAGCGCTATGCGTTCGTCGTTCCCGACCGCGACTTCTCGCCCGGAACGAAGTACGCGACGTTCGGCGACGAGGCCAGCGACCTCAAGTTCGAGGGGACTTGCACCTCCACCTCAACCCCCGGCCCGTACAACGGAGATCGCTCCCCGGTATTCCCGGCGATCCTGCCGCGGGACTACGACGACGACTGCCGTCTGAAGGGCGGCAGCTATGTCGTGAAGCCCGACGGCAGCCTCGCCGGCACTGACAGCTGTAAGTTCGACTACGACTACACCCTGGGCAACGGCAGCCACTTCGTGGGGACCAATACCGCCACCTGGTCCTGGAACCTGGTTCCGGTCGGTTGAGTCCCCGCGGCGGGTCGCGCGCCCCCGTCCCGCCCCCGTGAGAAGCGGTAAGTGCCGGATCAATGCGGGGAACACCGGCGCATCCGAATTGGCTCTGCATGCGGCCAAAGCCCCCAACCACAGCCAGGATCAGAGTCGCGTCGCGGAGCCGGACCTACGGTTCTACGAAACCGAAGGTCACAGGTTCGAATCCTGTCGGGCGCGCTCCCAGCTTCCTGGCGAGCAACCCCCTGCAAGGCGGCGGGTTCGCGTGATCGCGAGCCGGTCCCTGTTCAGGGTGCATGCAGCCTGTTCAGCGCCCTGGGCGTCACCGAACCATCGCCCGCGTCCATGAGGAAGAGCCGGCGTTCAAGGTCAAGTTCAACCGCAAGGGCACAATCGCCAGGGGCTCGGTCCGGTGCACGGGGCGCCCGCGGCCTGGTGGCCGGCGACGGTAGGGTCGAGGGATGCCGTTGGCCGAGTCTGACCAAGGAGATGATGGAGCCGCCCCAGAATCGGGCTTCGTCGAGCGCGTTCATCTTCACCTGGAGCTGCTCGCCACGATCCTGCTCGCCTTCGCGGCGGTGGCGACGGCCTGGAGCTCGTACCAGTCCGCGCGCTGGAGCGGCGTCCAGGCGATCGACTTCAGCAACGCGAACGCGGCGCGAGTCGAATCGACGGCCGCCTCGACCCGAGCCGGCCAGCAGACGCAGGTCGACGTGCTCACATTCACTCAGTGGGTGAACGCCTACGCAAACGACGACCAGCGCCTGGTCCGCTTCTACTTCCAGCGCTTCCGCCCCGAGTTCAAGCCTGCGATGCGCGCCTGGGTGGCGACTCATCCGCTGAAGAACCCGGCTGCGCCGCCGACACCGTTTGCGATGCCGCAGTACAAGCTCGCCGAGGCCGAGAAAGCCAAGGAACTGCTCGCCACCGCCGACAGCGAGGGCGCGGCTGCCCGCCAGTCGAACCAGCGCTCCGACAACTATGTGCTCGCGGTGGTCCTTTTCGCCGCGGCGCTGTTCTTCGCCGGGATCAGCACCAAGCTTCGGGGCCCGGGTCACCGCACCGCGCTGCTGGCACTCGGATATCTCCTCTTCTTCGGCACGCTGATCTGGGTGATCACCTTTCCCGTGACGGTCGCGGTTTGAGGCGCGATACCTGAGGCGGACCTCAGATCTCGAAGGCGGCCGGGCGACCGGGGCAGCGCCGTGACGTTCATGAAGGTCCGTTGCCCCGATAGTGTTCCGGCGATGAATGGATGGACTGGTCTGCGCGTCGCCGTCGCGATTGGCGCGCTTGGGGTGGGGCTCTCGTTCGCGGTCACCTCCGCCTACGGCAGCGACACGTTCGTCCTCAAGAACCAGTCGCAGTCCGCGTCGCTGATCGGGACGTCGCTGTGGGGGAGGGGCAACACGATGCCCGCCGGGTGCAGGACCGGGCCGTTCCCCGGCCAGACCGAGACGGCCTTCACCTTCAAGCCTGGGAACGTCGGATCGATCACCCTGACCCGGAACCCGTTCTCGGACTGCCCCCCCGCGATCAACCCGCTGATCGACAACGACATCCAGGGTCCGGGGGTCAGCAGCGGCACCTGGGTTTGGATCCCCGTGGACCCGGTCGTCGGTGACGCCTATCTCACCTGCGACGTCCTCTCCGAGCACGGCTCGGACGCCGACATCGTCGCCGTGACGGACGGGAAGACCTGCACCTTCGCCGACGCGAACAGCACCACCGCCGGGCGGTTCAGCTCGTCGGCCGCCCCGATCCGCAAGGGGAAGGCCGTGGCGTACGTGCACCACTACGCCGGCACGAAGCACGGGCAGCACGGCCGGGGGCGCTACGCGGTGGTCATCCGCAACATGCACGGCCATGTCCTGGGACGGGAGGAGAAGACGCTCTCCCTCGGCAGGTCCCAGCGCATACACGTGCCGGTGACCCGGAGCATCCGGCGGCGCGTCGCCAAGCACGGCTCCGTGCGGGCCAGGGCCATCATCAAGCGGATCGACGGCAAGCGCGGCCACGGCGATCACACCACCCTCCGGATCATCAAGGACTCCAAGAGGGTCCCCTTCTGAGCCCGGCGCGAACGAGGCGACACCTAACCGTCCCCATCGGCGCTGCCTTCACGATCGCTCGAGCCGCTGGCTGCGCGACTACAACGAAGAGCGACCCCACTCAGCGATCGGGGACCGGCCGCTGATCAGTCGTGTTCACGACGTGTTGGGTCAGGACAACTAGCTCCCGGCGTAAGTGAGCTTGCCTGTCGTCTTCGGGCCGCAGCCCTTGAGCTTCATCGAGTACCTGGCCTTCTTACGCGAGGTGAACTTGCCCTTGAGCTCGAAGTCCTTTGTGGACTGCCCGGCCGGCGGCGTGGTGGCCCCGATCAGCTTGAACTTCTTCTTCTTGTTGATCGCGATCGGGATCGGCGGGTTACTGAAGTTGTGATAGCCGCTCCGGTTTCCACAGCGCCAGAAGATCGTGACCTTCTTCAGCTTCTTGCCCTTGGCCACCTTGAACTGGACCGAGGAGAGGTTGTTCTCGTCATTGGGGTCGACCGCAGCCGAGAACCAACTGCCCGACTTCGGCTTGAAGGCGTTCGCGGGAACTGCGACCGTCAGCACCGCAAGCGCCACAAAAAGGAAACCAACCAGGGTTCTGCCCCTTGCCATCCTGCCGCCCTCCTTGAATTCGCTTACGCGTCTCAGCGACTGGCGAACAGACTATATATCTGTATCTGCCCGATTCGGGCTCAGCCGGCAAGTGAGCGGGGAAGCTGCATGACGAAGGGTCCGAAAGCCTTCCGGCTAACCAGAACTCGGGTGGTGTCAGCACTCTGACCAACGCCCGCCGGCGCTGCTAGGAGGGCTGTTAGCTTCGACGTTGTGCGCAGGGAGCGGTCGTGCAACTGGTTGCGAGCGGTGGGGATCCTCATCGCGGCGACCGCCGCGCTCGTGGGAGCGCCCGCGGCCGGAGCCGCCGCCGGCGACCTCACCTACCAGGACTGCGTAGGCGGCTCCGGAGGCCTGCGCGAGCACCGGCACCTCGACCAGCCTCGGCATGCGCAACCTCTCCGATGTCGTCGTCAGCCCTGACGGCCGCTTTGTCTACGTCCTCGCCGAGAACGACTCCGCGATCACCTGGTTCAGCCGCGATCCGGCGACCGGCGAGCTCACCTTCGAGGATTGCCTGAGCAGTTCCACCAACTACCAGGGTGACTGCCATCTGACCGCCTACAGCACCACCGGCGGCGCCCTCACGGGAATGGGAGCGCCGGTGGCGCTGGCGATCTCCAAGGATGCCAACGGCTCCAACCTCTATACGGCCTCGGCCTACGACTCGGCGGTCGCCAGCTTCTCCCGCGACCCGGTCACTGGCGCGGTCAGCTTCCTGAACTGCATCAGCGGCGACGACGGGATCAGCAACTGCACGACCGCCCCCGCGCTCGACTCCTTCCACACCGGCATGGAGAGCACCGAGGACATCGCGGTCAGCGCCGATGGCAAGTCCGCCTACGCCGTCTCCTCGACCGACGACACGCTGATCCGCCTCTCGCGCTCCCCGGTGGACGGCTCGCTCGGGTTCGTCGACTACACGCAGGCGCCAGGGGTCAACTGGCCCCAGGGCGTGACCGTCAGCCCCGACGACACGTCCGTCTACGTGGCGGGCTCCCTCGATGACGCCGTGGTCCACTTCGTCCGCAACCCCGCGAACGGCTCGGTCAGCTTCGGCAGCTGCGTCGCGGGCGGCACGGTCCCCGGCTGTGCCAACCTCGGCACCGACGGCGACAACGGGCTCAGCACCGTCTGGTCGCTCGAGGTGACTCCGGACGGCACGGCGCTCTATGCGGTCACGAATGACGACCACGGGCTGGCTCGATTCACACGGGCGAGCAACGGCACCCTGACCTTCAACGGCTGCCTCAGTGGCGAGGGTGACACGAGCTGCACGCACATCCCCGGCACCACCTCCGATGGCCAAGGCAGCCCCGCCTGGTTTCCGGAGCCGCTGGCGATCAGCAACGACAGCCAAAGCGTCTACCTGGGCGGCACGTACGGCAGTTCGGTCATAACCTTCAACCGAGGAACGGGCAGCGAGCTGAGCTTCGGCGGCTGCATCAGCAGCGACCCCTCCTTGGACGGCACATGCACTCTGACCCCCGGCGCCTCCCTCAATTTTGCCGACTACGAGCTCTACGATCTCGCCGGGATCGCGCTGAGCCCGGACGACAGCTCGCTTTATACGGCCAGTGGGATTCCCAGGACCCTGACCCACTTCAACCGCGGCGGGGCTGTCGACACAAAGATCGACGGCAAGGCATCGGCAGCCAAGACCCAGAAGCAGCGTGGGCACAAGATCGTCGTCGCCGTCAAGGTCAGGGCCAAAGAGAAGCTCAAGGCCAAGGCCACCGGCAGCGTCAAGGCCAAGAGCAGGTCCTACAAGCTGAAGCCGGTCTCGAAGTCCGTCTCCAACGGCAAGAAGACGACCGTGAAGCTGAAGCCGAAGAAGTCCAAGGACGCGAAGAAGATCGCCAAGGCCCTGAAGAAGGGCAGCAAGGGCAAGGCGAAGATCAAGGTGGTGCTCTCAGACGCGGCCGGCAACTCGAAGAAGACGAGGCTCGCGGTGAAGTTGAAGGCGTAGGGCGCGGTCCAGCGAGCCCTCGTTCATCACGCAGCTCTCGCTTCGCCGGCGAGGACCGCCGCAGCGGTTAGTGTTGGCGGCATGACGCCGCGTCTTCGCAACGCCCTGGTCGCCCTGGTCGTCGCCGCGCTGGCGGTGCCGGCGATCGCCTCGGCCTCGACCACCCAGTACCCGACCTTTTTCACCTCGTTCAAGCTGAAGAGCACGTCGTCGACGCGCACCTTCAAGGGCGTGATCGACTCGACCAAGGGCAAGTGCGTCAAGAAGCGCAAGGTCAAGCTGATCCGCACGCACAACGGCAATCAGCACAACCTCGGAACCGACAAGACCGGCAACGGCGGCAAGTTCGCGATCGAGGTTCCCAGGTCGCAGGTGAAGAACGGCAAGTACTTCGCCAAGGTGAAGAAGCTGAAGTTCGACAGCGGCAAGAAGGTTTGCAAGAGCCGGGAGTCCGGCTCGATCAAGATCTCCTAGGGGGCCGCGCGCCTGCGGTAGGGTCGGGTCTCCGCGACGGAAAGGGCGGCTCTCATGTGGTCGAAGGGACCCGGGCTCGCGTTGGTGGTGGCAATCGCGCTTCTGGCGTCGCTCGCCCCAGCCTCGGTGTCGGCAGCCGCGCCGGCCCCCAAGCTCCTGAAGGACATCGACCCGGGCGTCGAGTCCCAGGACATCAACCACGGAGTCGAGGAGTTCGCGAAGGGCGGGAAGCACGTGTTCATGGTCGCGGACGACGGCCGCCACGGATACGAGCTCTGGAAGACCAACGGGACCCGCAAGGGGACGAAGCTCGCGCGCGACATCCAGCGGGGATCGCCGGGCTCGGAGCCGTACTTTTTGACCGGTTACGCGCACATGGCGATCTTCGCGGCCGACGACGGCCACCACGGATACGAGCTCTGGCGAAGCGACGGCACGCGGCACGGGACGAAGATGGTGCGCGACATCAACCCGGGCTCCGACGGGTCGGATCCCGACGAGTTCGTCTCCTTCAAGGGCAGGCTCTACTTCGCAGCCAACGATGGGACGCACGGCTTCGAGCTCTGGAGGACGGACGGCACCAAGCAGGGGACGAAGCTCGTCCGCGACATCGGGCCCGGCCCAGCGGACGGCTATCCCTATGCCTACGCAAAGCTCGGCGGAAAGCTCTATTTCGATGCCAACGACGGCACGCATGGGAACGAGCTGTGGAGGAGCGACGGCACGAAGGCCGGGACGAAGCTATTCCGCAACATCGCGCCGGGAGCGATCAGCTCGGCCCCGGGGAATCTGCTGAAGGCCGGGCACGAGATCTTCTTCGGCGCCGACGACGGCCCCGACGGCGTGGAGCCGTGGAAGACCGACGGGACGAAGAGCGGGACGACGATGGTGGCCAACATCAACCCGACCCCGGGCGCCGGCTCGCTGGACCTCTTCCTGAACCCGTTCGGAAAGCTTGGGCACACGGTCTTCCTGAGGGCCGACGACGGCGTCAGCGGGCTCGACCTCTGGGTGACCGACGGCGAGACCACCCAGCACATCGAGATCAACCCAACCGGTGGCTCGGCCCCGACCGACTTCACGACGATGAACGGGTTCGTCTACTTCGGCGCCACCGATGGCGCCGCCAACCACGGCTTCGAGCTGTGGCGCAGCGATGGAACCACCGCCAACCTCGTCCAGGACATCAACCCGACCGGGGACTCGTTCGCGGAGGACCTCGAGTCGGTCGGCAACACCCTGTACTTCGCGGCGCGCGACGAGGGCGGCAACGACTCCGAGCTCTGGCGCTCCAACGGGACCGACACCGGGACGAAGCTCGCCAAGGAATTCGTCCCGGGCAGCGTCGACGGCGGGTTCCCATATCCGATCGTCAATCTCGGAGGCACGCTCTACCTCAGCGCCCGCGACCTCGCCCATGGCGCCGAGCCCTGGATCATCCCGAAGAAGGGCTAGCCGGTAACTCGGGATCAGTCGTCGCCGGCGGCCGGCGACTGATCCCGGCTGCCGCTACTGCTTGCGGTCGCGGTCGCGCGACGGCTGCACGCGCTTCGGCTCGCCGGGCATCTTCGGGTAGTCGGGCGGGTAGGGCATGTCGCCCTCGCCGCCGGCCTCGTCGCGCTCATACATCTCCAGCAGCGGCTCGAGCGAGTGCTGGACCTCGTCGATCTCGGCGAAGCGGTCGCCGACGTCGGCGAAGCGCGTCGGCATCGTCTCGACGTTGAAGTCCTCGGGCTGCACCTCGGTCACCTCGTCCCAGTCGAGCGGGGCCGAGACGGGCCCGCCGTGCTTCGGCCGCACGCTGTAGGGCGAGGCGATGGTGCGGTCGCGGGCGTTCTGGTTGTAGTCGACGAACACGCGCTCGCCGCGCTCCTCCTTCCACCACTTGGTCGTGACCTCACCGGGCATCCGCCGCTCGAGCTCGCGCCCGAAGGCGATGGCCGCGTGCCGAACGTCGGTGAAGGTCCAGCGGGGCTCGATCCGCACGTAGATGTGGAGTCCGCGGCCCCCCGAGGTCTTCGGAAATCCGCGGTAGCCCAGGTCGCCCAGCAGCTCGCGCGCGCAGCCCGCGACGCGGACGGCGTCGTCGAAGTCGGTGCCAGGCTGCGGGTCGAGGTCGATCCGCATCTCGTCGGGGTGATCGACGTCGGCTCGCCGCACGGGCCAGGGGTGGAACGTCAGCGTGCCCATGTGCGCGCACCAGGCGACCACCGCGAGCTCGGTGGGGCAGACCTCGTCGGCGCTGCGACCCGAGGGGAACTCGATGCGCGCGGTCTCGACATAGTCGGGAGCGCCCTTGGGAATGCGCTTTTGGTAGAAGGCATCGCCCTTGTGGCCCTCTCGGGTCGAGATGGTCATGCCCTCGTGCACGCCCTTCGGCCAGCGCTCGAGCGTGGTCGGTCGTTCGCGCAGAGCGCGCATGATGCCGTCGCCAACGGCGACGTAGTACTCGGCGATCTGCACCTTGGTGATCGCGCCCGTTCGCTCCGTCGGCTCGAAGATCACGCGGTCGGGGCTGGAGACCCGCACCTCGCGCTCGCCCGCCCGGATCGTTGCCGCATCGGAGGCCATCGCGCCAAGGATGCCGGGCCGGCGGCGACGCCGCTCGGCCAAGTGGCCAGGCGGGACGCCAAATCCAATCTTCCACGGCGATTGTGCGAAGGTTGGAGCCGATGTCCGAGGAGCGGATGATCGAGCTGGTGCACGCGGCGCTGACCAAGCACGGCGTCGAGGACGAGGTCCTCGCGGCGGGAGAGTTCAACCCGCGCGGCCATTCGGGTGGCCTGTTCGCCGGAGGGCTGGCCGGCGGCGAGGCGGGAAGGTCCACCAGCGGTTCCACGTGCGGGTGCTCGAGCTGATCGGGGAGGGCGAATCCCGGATCGAGCTGGAGGGCAACCAGCTGCCGATCACCCACACCAAGGACGTAATCGACGAGCTGGCCGGCTGACGTGGGTGCGCCGCACGCCGGCTGAGCCTCACAGGTCAGCGCGATGAGCTCCGGCCTCCCCATCGATCCGGATCGGGTGGCCGCTGCGGCGCGGCGCCTCGACGGGGTGGCCACCCGCACCCCGGTCTTCACCAGTCGCGCCCTCGACGACAGGCTTGGCGCGAGCGTGTTCCTGAAAGCAGAGCAGTTCCAGCGCGGGGGCTCGTTCAAGTTCCGCGGGGCGTTCAACTCGGTCTCGCTGCTCTCCGACGCCGAGCTCGCGCGTGGCGTGGTCGGCTCCTCCTCCGGCAACCACGCCCAGGCGCTCGCCATCGCGGCCGCGCTGCGTGATGTGCCGGCGACGATCTTCATGCCGTTCGACGCGCCGGCGTCGAAGCGCCTGGCCACCGAGGGCTACGGCGCCCGCGTGATCGAGTTCGACCGCTACATCGACGATCGCGATGCTCTCGTGCGGGAGCTGGTCGAACACCAGGGCCTCGCTCTGGTCCACCCATACGACCAGCTCGACACGATCGCCGGCGCGGGCACGTCCACCCTGGAGCTGCTGGAGGACTCCGGGCCGCTCGACCTGATCCTGATCCCCGCCGGGGGCGGCGGGCAGCTGGCGGGCGGCGCCGTGGCGGCGAGCGCGCTCGCCGCCCCTCCGCGCGTGATCGGCGTCGAGCCCAGCGCCATGGGGCAGTGGAGCGCCTCGTGGGCGGCCGGCGCCCCGGCGCGCGTCGAGATGGCCGAGACCATCGCCGACGGCCAGCAGCTGGAGTCGCCCGGCGCGTTGACGTATGCGATCGCCAGGGCCCTCGCGGAGGGAGTGGTCGGCGTGGACGACCGTCAGATCGTGGCGACCATGCGCCATCTGTTCGAGCGCCACAAGCTGGTGACCGAGCCGAGCGGCGCCAGCGCGCTCGCCGCCGTGCTCTCGGGCCTCGTTCATGTCGAGGGGCTGCGGGTCGGCGTGATCCTCTCCGGGGGCAACGTGGATGTCGGCCGCTTCCTTCGCCTGATGTCCGATGGCGCCTGACTCAGTCGCGCCCTCGGTCCGGCTGCTGATCGCGGGCGGCACCATCGCGATGTCGGGCTCGCCCGCGCGGCCGTCGCCCGACGTCATCGACGAGCTGAGGCGCTCCGCCGGGGAGCACGTCGAAGCCGAGGTCCTGACAACGCTGCCAAGCGTGCAGTTCACCCCGGCCGAGGCGCTCGCGGTGTGCCGCCGAGCCGTCGAGGTCGCGGCGTCGGGGACACCCGTGGTGGTGACTCACGGGACCGACCTGCTGGAGGAGGTGGCGTTTCTGTGCGACCTCATGTATGGGGGCGAGGCGCCGATCGTCTTTACCGGCGCGATGCGCACCGCGTCGATGCCGGACCCCGACGGGCCTGCGAACCTCCGCGACGCGGTCGCGGTCGCGACGAGCCCCGCGGCGATGGGCCTGGGTGCGCTGGTCGGCTTCGCCGGTGAGGTTCACGCGGCGCGCTTCGTCCGCAAGGCCGACAGCACCGATCTCGACGCGTTCGAGTCTCCGCAGGGCGGGCCAATCGGCCGAGTGGCGGGAGGCCGCGTCCAGGTGGATCGGCGCCCCGCGCGCCACGAGCCCGTCGCGGTCGATCACCTCGAGGCCCGGGTGGAGATCCTCACCGCCGCGCTCGGCACCTCACCGGCAACGGCGACGGCGATGGCCGGGACCTGCGCCGGGCTGGTGCTGGTGGTGCTGGGGGCGGGGCACGCCCCGCCGGAGCTCCTGCGCGCTGCCGCGGAGATCGCGAAGGAACATCCGGTCGTGGCGGTCCCGCGGCCGTGGCGGGGGGAGATCCTCCACGACGCCTACGGGTTCGACGGGGCCGAGGGCGACCTGCGGGCGAGCGCGATCGCCTGCGCCGGATCGCTGTCGGCGCCGGCGGCGAGGATCGCGTTGATGGCCTGCCTCGGCGCCGGGATGGGGGTCGCGGAGGCCCGAGAGGTTCTGGCCCGTTACGACTGACGGTTGCCGCGAGGGCGTCGAGCTTCCCGAACCGGCGCCCCTGGCCGCGCCCGCCGTCGGCGTTAGGGTTGCGCCACAGGCCATTCCGGGAGGAACCCATGAGGTGTCGCTTCGGCCGCTGGATCGCGGCCACCGTTCTCGCTGTCGTCGTCGCGCTGCCCGCGGGGGCGCCAGCCGCCAGCCCGCCGCCCTACAAGCCGAGTGGGCACTTCCAGCTGAGCAACGTGGGCCTGACGAACGAGATCAAGGCGAAGTTCATCGGCACGCTGCCGAACCTGAAGAACGGCGAGTGGGTCAACTACTACGCGACCTACATGGGCTCGCCCCCCGCGGGCAAGTGCAACACGATCGCGATCGACACCGTCGGCCTGAGCAAGCCGAAGCACACCGTCACCAAATGGCGCCCCGACATCGGCATGGACTGGTACGTGAACGAGACCCCCCAGTGGTGCGCCGGCCCCTGGTACGCCCAGGCCTTCGTGATGACGAAGAAGAACGGCGCCTACCACGGGCGCCTCGTATTCGCGCGCAAGTCGTTCAACATCGGCTGAGCCCGGGGCGCGCCGGGCCCCTCGTCGTTACAGCTGTGCGGTTCGCCGTCTGCCTCTACGAGGCGCACACGGCGTACGCGGTGACGTGGCCGCCAACGAACGAGCTGTAGTCGATTGCGCTGACGGTCCAGGCGCCGGCCGTCGAGGAGTACGAGTCGGAGAAGAAGGTGTCCGGGCCAGCCGAGTTGTCCCAGTCGGGCTCCGGAGTGGTGTGGAACCCTCCGGAGAGAAGTTCCTCGCCCGAATGGCATTTGGCCGTGACCGTGACATCTTCGTCGCCGCCGGGACTGGTCGCCTTCGAGGTGCGCATGCGGACGTCGACCGCGTCCTTCGCGCAGTATGCGAACGACTTCAGCGTGCCCGGGGAGTCGAGCAGGCCCACGATCGACCACTTCTTCCCGCTCGCGGGGAAGGAGCTGTAGATCGGCGCGTTGCCACGTGAGGAGGGATCGCTCATCCGGTAGCCGCCGGAGACGAGCGTCGTCCCGGAGGGGCAGGAGGCGCCCGAGTCCGTGTTGGTGGGCTCGTCGTTGCCGTCGACAGATTTCGTGGCGTGTGCAATGCGCATGGTCTTGCTGCAGTAGGCATAGCCCGTGAAGTTCGGATCGAAGCCCTTGACAAGCCAGGTATCTGGCCGGATCGCGCGCGAGACCGGGAAGTTGTCACCCTGGTTGGACCTGAATCCGCCGGAAATGGCGCGCTGCCCCGAGGGGCACTGCATCTTCGCCTTGTAGATGCCCGAGGGGCCGGGGACGGCGGTCGCGCTTACCTTCGTCAGCGCGCTCGCGGGCGACGCGAAGAGCGCGAGCGCACCGAGCGCCGCGGCGGCGAGCCCGATGGTGGATGTCCTCACCCTGCTGAAACCCCTGACCGGCATGTGGATCCCTTCCCGCGATTACGAGGCCCGCCGCTGGTGCCCTGCGCACCGGCTGACCATTGCGGCCGGGAATATACCGCCCCGGGTCGTGCGAGGCCTCGCGGCCTGGACGCGCCGGAGGGAACTGCGACGGGCCCCGCCCGTCACTGGTACAACCGTGCCCATGAGGACTCGGGGTAGGTCTCTTGGCAGCGGGTTTCGGACGGCCGCGCTCCTTGCGGTGCTGTCGATCGCCGGCGCCGGGCAGGCTTGGGCATCGCCCGCGAACGCGAAGCCGGCCGTAGACGCACACGGCAGTGCGAAGCAGGTCTACGCCACCGGCCTGAAGCCGAAGGCAACAGCAACGCTCCTCGACCGCGCCGGCGACACCATCGCCACGAAGCGCGCGACCGCGCTGGGCGGAGTGCTGTTCCGCAACGTGAAGCCGGGCGGCGGCTACCGCGTGCGGCTGGGATCGCACGGCAAGCGCTCGAAGGCCCTGCGCGTCTTCTCCAACCGGCCGGCTCCACCGAGCAAGAAGGTCTACGACCAGACCATCCCAACAAGCGGCTACGGATACCTGAAGACCCGCGACGGGACGAAGCTCGCGATCGACGTCCATCCGCCGACGGACATCACCACGGTCGTCCCGGGCCTGCACCCGCCCACGATCCCCTCGGGCGCTCCCACGCCGACGCTGATCGAGTACTCGGGCTACGGCTACGCCGACCCGGCCGGCCCGCAGAGCGGGATCTCGATCATCGCCAACCTCATGGGCTTCACGGTCGTCGACGTGAACATGCGCGGAACCGGCTGCTCGGGCGGAGCGTTCAACTTCTTCGAGCCGCTCCAGGGGCTCGACGGCTACGACGTGGTCCAGACGGTCGCCCACCAGCCGTGGGTGCTCCACCACAAGGTCGGGATGATGGGCATCTCCTACGGCGGCATCAGCCAGCTCTTCACCGCCGCCACCAACCCGCCCGATCTCGCCGCGATCGCGCCGATGTCGGTGATCGACAACACGCAGACGACCCTCTATCCAGGTGGCGTCCTCAATACGGGGTTCGCGGTCGCCTGGGCCAAGGAGCGGATCCACGACGCCGAGCCGGCCTCGCCCGACGGCGGCCAGGCCTGGGCATATGAGCGCGTCCAGAACGGCGATTCGACCTGCGCCGCCAACCAGGCGCTCCACGGCGAGGCTCCGAACCTGCTGAAGAAGATCCGCGCGAACCAGCACTACAAGCCGAAGGTCGCCGACCCGCTCGCGCCGGTCACCTTCGTCCACAAGATCCACGTTCCCGTCTACATGGCCTGCCAGTGGACCGACGAGCAGACCGGCGGTCACTGCCCGACGCTCGCCGAGCACATGACGGGAACCAGGCGCAAGTGGTTCACGTTCACCAACGGCACCCACGTCGACTCGCTCGACCCGGAGACGTTCAACCGCTGGTCGGACTTCCTCGAGCTGTACGTCGCCAAGCAGTTACCCGCAACCGACTCCCTGCAGATACAGGCGGGCGCGCCGGTCATCTACCAGGAGGCCATGGGGATCACGGGCGTGACGCTGCCCCTGGATCCGATCCAGCTCCAGCCGACCTACGCCGCCGCGAAGGCAGCGTTCGACGACCTGCGGCCGATCCGTGTGCTCTTCGACAACGGCGCCGGCTCGCAGCCCGGCTTCCCCCTGCCCGGCTTCGAGAAGTCCTTCAGCAAGTTCCCGATCCCCAAGGCCCGCGCGCACAGCTGGTTCCTGAGAGGCGGGGGCAAGCTCGGCGCCAAGCCGGCCAAGCATCCGTCGGCCGACGGGTTCAAGTGGGACGCCCACGCGCTGGCGCCCACCGACTTCACCGGCGACACGGCGGGCGGGACCGACGGCCTGTGGACGGCAACCCCGCCGTATCACTGGGACCAGGCGCCGAAGCGAAACGCGGTCGCCTACCTCAGCCCCAAGCTGAAGCAGGACACCACGGTGGTCGGCGCCGGCTACGTGCGCGCCTGGGTCCGCTCCTCGAAGCCCAACGTGGACCTCGAGGCGACGGTCACCGAGGTGCGGCCCGACGGCAAGGAGACCTTCGTGCAGAACGGCTGGGTGCGGGCCAACGAGCGCAAGCTCGACCCCCGCAAGTCCAGGCCCCTCGAGCCGGTGCTCAGCCTGCGCAAGAAGGACGTCCGGCCGCTGCCGTCCGATCGCTTCGTGCCGGTCACGATCCCCCTCTACTACGAGGGCCACGCCTACCGGGAGGGCTCGCGGATCCGCGTGAGCGTCGCGGCTCCCAACGGCAACCAGCCGATCTGGTCGTTTGCGCACACCGACCCGAAGGGGACCGCGAAGGTGAAGATCGGCTCGTCGAAGCGGATGCGCTCCAAGCTCACCCTGCCCGTCGTGCCCGGGGTGAACGTCCCCACCGCGCTGCCGCCCTGCCCGGGCCTTCGCGGCGAGCCCTGCCGCGACTACAAGCCGCTCTAGCTGAGCCGCCTAGAAGATCCCGATCCGGTCGGGAGGCCAGTAGGTGATCATCGCCTTGCCGATGATCGAGCTCCGGGGAACCGGCCCCCAGAAGCGGCTGTCGTCGCTGTCACCGCGGTTGTCGCCCATCATGAAGTAGTCGTTCGGCGGGATCGTGATCGTCTTCGGCAGGTGGCACTGCGACGCGTCGCCGCACGGGTTGGTGAACGGCTCCTTCGCCTGGACGCCGTTGACGACCGGGTGGCCGTCGTTGATGCTGAGGCGGTCGCCGGGGCCGGCGACGATCCGCTTGATGTAGGTCTGGCTCGACTCCCCCGGCGTGGGCACCGAACAGGCCTGGCGCCGTCCCGCGGGCGCGCCGCAGGTGTTGGACTCCGAGCCCGCCGGCGGGTGGAACACGACGATGTCGCCCACGGCGGGGTCGCCGAGGTGGTAGGCGAGCCGGTTGACGATCACCCGCTGGCCGACGTCCAGCGTGGGCTCCATCGAGCCCGATGGGATCTGGTACGGCTTGGCGATCTCGGCCTGGAAGACCAGCGCGAAGCCGACCGCGACGGCGACGATCAGCAGGAGCTCCAGGAAGCCGCCGCCAGGAATCTTGAGCCGTTCGCGCACCCGCGAATTGTCGCGCATGGGCCATGCCGCTCACGGCTCGCCCAGGGGGTCCGTCGCGGTTCTGGGGGCTGTCGCAATGGACGAGAAGCGGCTGAGCGCTTCGCGGGGAACGCGCATATGTGGGCCGTCGCGCGGTACGGCGGAGCGATGTCGCTGAAGAGGCCCTGTAGGGTCGCCACAACGAGTCGAACGAAAGGAGCCCGAGATGCGGAAAGGCATCGGGCTTGCGGCAACACTGGTGGCAGCTTTGATCGTGGCTTCCGCCGCGGCCCAGGCGAGGCATTACTCAACGTCGATCACGGCCACGGGCGCCCCCGCTGGCCCTCCCAATGTCCTCTACGAGTACGGAAGCGTTGAGTCTCCGAAAGCTGCCTGCGTGGCTAACCGCAGGATGAAGCTCACGGCTCATTACTCGAACGGCTCCCACAAGGTGCTCGACGCGGCCCGGTCGAGCCACAACGGTGCGTACGCGTTCGTCGCCGATTTCACTGGCGCCGACAAGACGACGATCAGGGCAGCGCCGATGAAGCTCGGCAAGCGCGGCATCTGCAGCGCCGGCTCGGTGGCCGCGGACTGACGCGCCCGATCCCGACTGGCTGAAGGCCCTCGCCCGGCGAATCGAGGAGGTCCACCGCGGGCCCGCCTGCGCCGTCGTCGAGTCGATGGCCCGCGCCCGGATCGTCACCCCCTTTCGTCCGAAACAGCCATGGACCGTTCGCTAACGATGGACGCGAAACGGCGATTTATGCAGCGTTACTGCGCCGCGCTAGATCGTCGAGGGGGGCGCGGTGCCCTTGCGCAGGACGGCCGAGTCGAACTCGCCCTGCGTGAAGCCGCCGATGGCCTCGCCGTCCACCGCGTAGCGGTAGAGCGCGACGCCGAAGATGCCGCTGAGCGCGCTGGCGATCACGATCGACGCCACGAACACGCCCGCGCCGATGACGAAGAGCAGCGCCCCCGCGAAGCTGGCGGTGCTCCAGATCGCGAAGCCCGCGCCCACCAGCACGATCGCCGGGATCATGCCGAAGAGGACCACGGCGCCGCCGATCGCGAGGTTGCCCGCGAGCTGTTGGCCCCACTTCTGCTTGAACAGCGACGCGGAGCGCTTGAGCGATTGGGTGGGCCCCGTTCCCTCCATGGCGATGACCGGGATGACGAGGAACGTGACGAGCGTCCAGGCGACGTCGACGATGCGGGTGGCGACCTGGCCGAGGATGCCGGTCTCGTTCTGGATCACGTTGAGGACGACGCCGACGGTGGCCGACAGCGCCGCCCACCCCGCGATCGCGCGCATCCGCGACCGGGCGACGGCCATGCCCTCGTCGAACCCCGCCGGCTGCCCGCGCAGGATCGAGTCGGCGGCCGCGGCCAGGCCGACGTTGAAGTAGACCCCGACGAACGTCGCGAGGTAGATGCCGAGGAGGACGAGGGGCGCCCCGGGGGCGACGTCGCCGTTCTGGAAGAGGTAGGCGCCGGGCCCCGCGAGGAGGGCCAGCGCGAGGATCGACGCGATCCCCCCGTACACCGGGAACCGGGCGAGTCCGCGGTTCTCCTTGAGCACCGACCAGCTCTTCTTGGAGAGAGCCCATCCCTGGCTCAGTCGTCTCATGGGATGGATGCTAGCCCGCGTTGCCGACGCCGGCGGCCTTCTGGCGATGCCTGGACGCTTTGACCTGGCCAGGGTCGCGGCGCGAGTGCCTGGGCGCAGGGACGTCGGGGTGGATCACGCAGCTCGTGCCGGGCTGCCTGGCGACGTCCTGGCCCGAGGGGAAGCCGTCGAGCAGGGCCTGGGCGATGAACTTGGCGCGGGCGGCGTAGCCGGGGGTGGTGAAGTGGATGCCGTCCTGGATGAACCAGCTGTCCCTGACATCGTCGGCCCAGTCGTAAACGCGCATGTTCGGGTAGCGCCGGCAGGCCTTCACGAGCGCGTGGTTCCACTGCTGCATTCGCGGCTCGGCGTAGGGGCCGCTCGTAACCAGCGTCTTGACCGTCAGCCAGAGGACGGGCTGGCCGTGCGCCACCGACATCATGCGGCCGATGCGCTGGCCGTCGTCCTCCACCGATCCGACGGCGACGTCCGCCGCCTCGTTGGTGCCGAGCGCGAACACCCAGCAGCCGCCGAACCCGCGCTTTCGCCAGCCCCGCGCGATGTCGTGGGCGTTGGGGTTGCCCTCGAAGGTCTCGTAGATCGACTGCCCGGCGTCGATCTCGAAGTGCTGAGTGGTCGCGCCGATGCGCCCGTACTGTGCGTCCATTCGCATTCGCGGCTGGGGCAGGTAGTTGGCCGAGACGAGCCCGAGCGAGGTTGAGTCGCCGATGTGGACGACCGACTTGCACGCGACCCGGTTGCGGTCGATCGTGGTTGCCGGCGTGGCCGACCGTGAGGTCTGGTGGACCTGGGTCGGCCCGGCGAGCGCGCCCGCGTCCTCGGGCCCGACGCCGACGCCGGCCAGGCCCGCGACGGCCAGGCCCGTGACCACCGTGCCCGCCGCGAGGCCCGCCCACTCGGGCCGCGTTAGTTGCGCCAATCCCAGGCCGCCCTCGCGGGCGCGGACGCGCAGGCGCCGCAGCGCGCCGTGGCGGATCGGCTGCTCCACGTACTTCCACGAGAGCGCCGCGACTGCGAACGTGGCTGCGACCTGGGCCACGTTTCGCCACAGGCTGGTCACGTCGGCGCCGGTGGGGGTGGTGAGGACGATGATCGGGAAGTGCCACAGGTAGATGCCGTAGGAGCGCTCGCCGATCCAGCGAAGCGGCGCGCAACCCACGATCGAGCCGAGCCGCGCGGCTGGGTGGGCCAGCGCCGCCAGCGCCAGCAGGGTGCCGAGCGAGAGCACCACGAAGCCGCCGCGATAGAGGAACGGCGAGAACTGCCCGGTGCGCCAGATCATCACCCCCATCAGGACCAGCCCGGCGGCCCCGGCGCCGTCGAGGATGCGCCGTGCGCTCGGGGCGATTCCGGGCAGCAGGTGGCGGCTGGGCCAGACGGTCGCCAGGGCCGCGCCGAACAGCAGCTCGAGGGCGCGCGTGTCGGTGCCGTAGTACACGCGCGATGGATCGGCGTGCGGGTCATACAGCGCCGCCATCAGCACGGCGGAGGCGACCGCGAGGCCCAGGATGGCGCCGCCCAGGCGCGATCGCAGGCTGCCCGTCGCCGCCGGGAACAGGCGGACGCCCGCCAGCAGGATGAACGGCCACAGCAGGTAGAACTGCTCCTCGATCGAGAGCGACCACAGATGGCCGAGCGGCGAGGGCGTTCCGAACTGCGCGAAGTAGGAGACGTGGCGGAAGATCAGCCACCAGTTGTTGGCGTAGCCAACCGCGCTGGCCACCGCGCCGCGGAAGTCCGGCGGCTGGTGCGGCCCGATCGTCGTGACCCAGGCCATCACCACGATGAGCATCAGGAACAGGGCCGGCAGCAGGCGCCTCGCCCGCGCGAGCCAGAACGAGCCCAGGCTCACGAATCCCTGCTCGTCGAGCTGCCCGAGCAGGATGTCGGTGATCAGATAGCCGCTGAGGGTGAAGAAGATGCCCACGCCCAGCAGGCCGCCGCCCGCCCAGCCAAGACCGAGGTGGTAGGCGACGACGGCGAGCACCGCGATCGCGCGCAGGCCGTCGAGCCCGGGCATGTAGCGCCTTCTGCTCTCGATCGGCTGTGGCATCAGGCGTTCACCTCAGCCGATGTTGGCAAGCCGGACACCCCGGCCTGGCATGTTTGGTTGCGCCGGGCGTGGCGGCCCGGTGCGAAGGAGGGCGCTAGGCCAGCCCCTCCTTCTCGTACTCGCGCATGTAGCCCTCGAACAGGCGCAGGTGGCCCTGCTCGTCGTGGAGGATGGCGGTGACCATGTCCTGGGTGACCGGGTCGATGCCGTCGGTCTCCTCGATGATGCGGCTGTAGTGCTCGATCGCGCCGCGCTCGGCCTCGATCACGCCGCGGATCACGTGCACGACGTCGACCTGGTCGTCGGGCGGCTGCAGGGACGACTGCTCGGAGGCGAAGTCCTCGGAGCCGGGCACAACCCCGTAGAGCTCCTTGATGCGGGAGGCGAAGAGCTTGGCGTGGCCGAGCTCCTCGCCGATGTCCTGCTCGAGCGACTGCCGGATCTCCTGCGCGCGCACGCCGTCCGGGTTCACCGAGTTCGCGATGTAGCTCATCACCGTCTCGATCTCCATCCAGTAGGCCTTCTTCAGGAGCTCGATCACCTGCTCGCGGGCCTCGGAGGCCTCGGGGGCCATGATGTCGGTCGTCGTTCGGGCGCTCATATGCGTGGCTTCCTCCGTGATTTGGTTTCGAGGTTCGTCTACCCGGCTGGGGGCGCGCAGAATCGCCGCGGCGCGACGCTCAGCGCGCGGGCTTTGCGTGAAAGCGCTTGGGGAGCCGCTGGTAGGTGTCCTGCAGCTCGTCCTGGAGGATGGTGGCCCTGCCTCGGGCGGTGATGTCGAGGCTCTTGTGGAGCCGCGTGATCCGGAAGCGCCAGCCGTCGGGCAGGGCCAGGGTGGAGCCGAGCTTCGCGAGGTCCGACATGGTCATGGTGGGATCGACGATGTCGGAGTAGGCCTGCATCCGGTAGACGCGCCCGCTCGGGCGGATCAGGTCGTAGACCCTGGAGCCCGCGCGGTAGTGCCAGGTGTTGTCGCGCGTGATGGTCACGGTCGCATACGGCGGGGGGTGGACGATGCCGACCTTGGTGAGGTCGATCGTCGCCGCCTGGCGCAGGTTCTGGCCGGCGAACGTCCCGATCGGCCCGGGGTTGGGCTCCGAGGCCCCGTCGATCACCCAATGGCGCGGGCCGTTCAACACGACGAGGGGAACCCCGGCGTCGGCGGCGAGCGCGGCGGGATCGAGGTTGTCCCACCAGGCGATGGGGCAGGGGCTCTGGCCGATCGTGTTCCACACCTTGGCCGTGAGCGAGGGCGAGGTCGTGATCGTGAAGATCTCGCAGTAGCGCGAGTTGCGCAGGCCGCTGATGCTGACGGCGCCCGCCGGCGGGCTCGCGGCAAGCGTCGCGGCAAGCACCGCGGCGCAGATCGCCAGCGTCCCGCGAATGCCCATGGGCCTGTTCATCGCGCCACCTCATCCATGATCGGCACCTCTCCGGACTCCGGAGCATAGAGCCGCGCGCCGGGCATCGCCGGGCGCGTGCGCATAGGCTGGGCGCATGAGCGCTCGCACCGTGGTCTTCTTCCCGGAGGGGGCCTTCGGGCCGACGAACAACTGCGTGGGCATCGCGGAGGTCCTCCAGAGCCGCGGGCACCGGGTGGTGTTCGTGGTCGAGGAATCCTTCGCGGGCACGCTCGAGGCGCGCGGGTTCGAGGAGCGGCTGATGCGCCTGGCGCCGGCGCCCGAGGTGCCCGAGGAGCCCGGCCAGTTCTGGAAGGACTTCATCCGCGAGACCGCGCCGGTGTTCCGCGAGTCCACCTTCGAGCAGCTCGCCGACTTCATGGCGCCCACCTGGCAGGCGCTCGTGGACGGTGCGACGTTCGCCGACGAGCGGCTCACCGAGATCTTCGCCGAGCTGGAGCCCGACGCGATCGTCGAGGACAACGTCTGCTCGTTCCCGGCGATCCTGGCCTCGGGACGGCCGTGGGCGCGCATCGTCTCCTGCAACCCGCTGGAGCTGCGCGACCCGAGCGTGCCGCCGCCCTACTCGGGGCTGCCCGACTCCGACCGCTCCGGCTGGGCCGCGTTCCGCGATGAGTACGAGCGGGCCACGGGCGAGGTCCAGCGGGCCTTCAGCGAGTTCTGCGCCGGCCGCGGCGCGCCGCCTCTGCCCGCCGGGGAGTTCATCCACACCTCGCAGTTCCTCAACCTCTACGTCTATCCGCGGGAGCTGGATTACCGCCGCTCCGAGCCCCTGGCGCCGACCTGGCATCGCCTCGAGTCGAGCGTGCGCGGATCCGACGCGGACTGGAGCCCGCCCGCCGAGATCGCGGCGGGCGAGGAGGCGCTCATCTACCTCAGCCTCGGCTCGCTTGGGTCCGGGGACGTGCCCCTGATGGAGCGGCTCGTCGAGTCCCTGGGCAACACCCCGCACCGCTACGTGGTCTCGAAGGGCCCGCAGCACGACTCCTACGAGCTGGCCCCGAACATGATCGGCGAGGAGTTCCTGCCGCAGGTGGCCGTGCTGCCGCACGTGGACCTGGTGGTCACGCACGCCGGCAACAACACCATCACCGAGGCGATGCACTTCGGCAAGCCGATGATCGCCCTGCCCCTCTTCTGGGATCAGCACGACAACGCCCAGCGGGTGGACGAGACCGGCTTCGGCATCCGGCTCGACACCTACGGGTTCGCCGACGACGAGCTGTCGGGTGCGATCGACCGCCTGCTGGGGGACGAGGCGCTTGGCGAGCGCCTGGCGTCGGCCTCCTCGAGGCTGCAGGGCAACCCGGGAAACGTGCGCGCAGCCGACCTCGTCGAGCGCCTCGCCGAGACCGGCGAGGCGGTTCTGCGCGAGGGCGCCTAGATCCGGACGGGCTCAGTCGCGCCCGAACGGGGATCGATGAGGATCTTCGCGTGGGCCTCGGGGTCGCCGAGCGCGGTGAAGGCCGCGTCGACGCCGTCGAGGCCCACGGAGCCCGTCACGAGGGGCCGAGGGTCGAGCTTGCCCTCGCCCAGCATGTGGAGCGTGTCGCGGAACTCCAGCGGGGTGTAGGCGAGGACGAAGCGCAGGTCGATCTCCTTGTTGATCGCCATCGCCGGGGTGAAGCGGTCCTCGCCGACGCACACGCCAACCACGACCACGCGAGAGAAGAGCGGCGCGCCGTCGATGATGCTCTCGATGACGCCGGGAACCCCCACGCACTCGAAGATCACGGGGTGCTTGGGCCCGGCGCCCAGCTTCTCGGCCACCCGCCAGGTGTGCCACCAGCTCACCGGCAGCTTCTCCAGCCGCTCTCGTGTGTCGACGGCGAGGTCGAGCGCCTCGGTGGCGCCGTGCAGGTGGCGCTCGTCGCGCGAGGCCTCGTAGGGCGACTCGACCGCGGGGTCGACGACCAGGTCGGCGCCGCAGGCCTGTGCCATCGCGCGCCTGCCCGCGGAGAAGTCGGCGGCGACGACGCGCCGCACCCCCTTCGCCTTCAGGCAGAGGATCACGCCCAGGCCGACGGGGCCGCAGCCGATGACGATGGCGAGGTCGCGCTTGCCGATTTCGCCGCGACGCACGGCGTGCCACGCCACGGCCATCGGCTCGGTCAGCGCGGCGATGTCGGTGGGAAGGCCGTTGGGAACCGGCAGCATCAGCGACTCCTGGACGAGGGTCTGCTCGGCATAGCCGCCGGGCGCGTGGATCGAGAGGCCCGTGGTGTCGATGCCGTGCGGGTTGCGCAGGAGCGGCAATGCCACCACCGGCGAGCCCGAAGGAAGGCCGGCGGAGCATCCCGGGCCGTACTCGGCGACCCGCCCGGAGAACTCGTGGCCGAAGACGATGGGCTGATCGGAGTGGCCGAAGCGGTCGTAGCCCAGCTTCTCCGTCATCTCCGCCCACTCGTCGATGCCCCTGCGGGCGTGCAGGTCCGAGCCGCAGATGCCGCAGCGCTCGACCTCGATGCGAACCTGCCCGGCGGTGGGGGTCGGCTCCTCGCCGTCGACGACCTCGAGGACGGCGTGGGTGCAGGTGACCTGGCGCATCCGCCCAGCCTAGACCTCGCGGCCTCGACGGCGCGATCGATCGGCCATGCGTTCGGGGGCGTTAGTCGGCCGGGGTCAGCGCCGACTGCGGCACCACGGGTTGTCCGGCACTCCGCGGCACGGGTTCGGCATGGTGTCGAGCTTGCCCGTCGGCAGCCGATGCATGATCACCTTCGTGCCCCGCGGATAGTGGTCGGTCGGCGCGCAGAGCGTGACGTCGACCTCCGAATCGCACGCGGCCTCGGTCAGCAGGGCGAGGTTGTTGTTCGCCGTGCCGGTCTGCCCGCAGTCCGTGTTGGTCTGCTGGGCCGTCGGCGGTGAGGTGCCGTCGGGCGTGGTGTTGCCGCGGTAGCAGTTGATGGCCTTGCCGTCGATCAGCGTCAGCTCGCCGATATCGCCGTTCGTGGGGTTGCCATAGAACCCGTTGTCCTTGAACTTGTTGTGGAAGAGCTGGTTCCCCCAGTCGTCGAAGGTGCAGGTGAAGCCGAAGCCCGAGAGGATCGTGTCGGAGGTGCCGCCCTGGCAGTGCTCGCCCGGGGGCGGGGTCTCGTCGTCGGGGTAGGGCACCAGCAGCACTCCCCAGGCGCCGTTGTGGACGAAGCGGTTGTGCATGACCGTGTCGAAGCGCCCTCCCGAGATCGACATCCCTGTGCCCACGGGCCCGGCGCTCGCGGCGCCGCGGCCGGGCACCTGCGGGTTGTTGTTGTCGTGCACGTAGTTGTGGATGAAGACCCAGCACGAGACGGTGTGGGTGATGGGGCTCTTCTTCCCCTTGCGGCAATGCCCGTTCTGGGGCGAGGGCCAGTCGTCGTTGTTCTGGCTGTTGGTCGAGAAGCCGTCCTTGTTGCGGTCGAACTCGGAGTTCTTGATGACGAGCTTGCCGCCGGAGTTCGTCCCCGAGTAGCCCAGCGCCGAGTACTCGGACCAGTCGTGGTTCATCGTCTGGTTGCAGACCCGCCGGCAGCCCCCGATGTAGTAGTTGGAGTCGTCGAAGTTCGAGGCGTAGTCGTGCGCCCAGATCCCCGGCCCACGCGCGTTGCTGGTGAACAGGCCGTAGCCGGCCGCCGTGTCGGTGCCGCGGTAGAAGGTGGAGGTCGCGTTCAGGTAGTTGCCCCCGAACCGATGGAGGCGGATCTTGCCGCTGCCGTCGCCGCCGTTCCACCAGATCTCGTTGCCGGAGTTGCCCGAGCCCGTTAGGAAGTTGCAGGCCGTCAGGTTCTCGATCGAGACGCCGTCGGCCTTCCAGACGACGAGGCCGTTGCGGCCGAGCGGCGCCGCCGCGCCCTTCGCCTTGTCGCCGAAGTCCTGGTCCGACTTCTTCGAGCTGCAGTTCGGCGAACCGGGCCTGGTGCCGTCGACGACCACTTTGTTGCGGTTCATGCCGCGCAGGTGCAGGTGGTCCTTCTTGATGAGGACGCCGCTGGGCGGGACGTCGCCCTTGGGCCGGTTCAGGTGATCATTGCGCTCGTGGTAGTCGCCGGGCCCGATGAGGATCCAGTCGCCGGGCCTGGCGTGGTCGACCGCCGACTGGATGGTCTTGAACTGGCCGCTGACGCCGTGGTAGGCGCCGACACGGAGAACCCGGTGATGGCCCAGCGCCGGGGCGGCCGCCGCCATGGCGGCGATGACGCCGAGCAGCACGATGAGCAGGGGGGCAGAGCGGAACCTGCGTCGCGATCCGAGTTCCATATCCAGCACCTGTCCGTTTCGTTTTCGGAGGACTGGACGAGACTCTCGTGAGCCTATCCCTCTCGAGCGCTCGGCGCCACCCCCGCGCCGCCATGGGTGAGGTCGCCTATGAGACCTGGTGCGCGGTTCCGTGGCGATGCGCGCGCGAGCCGACGCTGCGCCCCTGGGCGACGGCGATCAGGCCGCCGGCGACGCCTGAGGCGAGGGCGGCGATGCCCCAGCCCACTCCGGACATGTCGATGCCGAGGGCCGAGTCGAGCGACCACGAGCCCGCGCCCGAGGCGGCCAGGGCGAAGGCGACGGCGACGAGCACGACGTTGTACTCGTACCCGCTCTGCGTGACCCACGGGCCGTTCTTGGCGTGGACCGTGACGATCGCGGCCGTCATGACGGCGATGATCGCGACGGCGGCAAGGGGAGTGAACAGGCCCAGAGCCAGCAGCACCCCGCCGCCGAGCTCCATGGCGCCCGCCGCGCGGGCGTGCAGCCAGCCGGGCCGCAGGCCCATGTTGTGGAAGTTCTCCGCGGTGCCGGCGAGGCCGCCGCCGCCGAAGTATCCAAACAGCTTTTGCGCACCGTGCCCGGCGAAGAGGGTCCCTACCACCAGCCGGAGCGCGAGGAATGCGATGTCCATGACCCCTGACTACCCGCTGCGTCGGCCCGGAAAACGGACCGCGGCCCGCTAGGCCCCGCCCACCGTCGATGCGTCGGCCGCGGGGGCTTCGCGCCGGCGCTCGCGCTCGCTCTCGCCGAGGTTCTCGTTGCCGCGCTCGAAGATGGTCACCAGCGCGGGGATGAGGAGGGGGCGGGCGATGAACGCGTCGAGGAGCAGCCCGACGGCCATGGCGAAGGCGATCTCGCGAAAGGCGAGGATGGGGATGATCGCCGTGGCCGCGAACGAGAGGGCGAGGATGACCCCCGCCACCGCGATCGCCCTGGCGGCCCGCGAGCCGGCCGAGCGCACGGCCGATCGCAGCTCGCGCCGTCGGGCCTCGAGCCAGATCCTGCCGATGAGGAAGACGTTGTAGTCGGAGCCCAGCGCCACCAAGAGGATCGCCGTCGCGACGGGGACGAAGAAGGCGATCTCGCCGTAGCCCAGGAGATCCTGGAAGAGGTAGACGGTGATGCCCTGCGCCGCGGCGACCACCAGGCAACTGGCCGCCACCAGGTAGAGCGGGGCGCCCAGCGTGCGCAGGAGGGCCCACACGAGGATGAGCAGGATCAGCAGCGCCACGGGGGCCACCCGCAGCAGCGCCTGCGCGGTGTCGGTGGTCAGCTCCTGGGTGATCGCCGTGTCGCCGGCGAACCCGACCTTCGCGTTCGGGATGCCCGCGGCGGCCAGCATCGACGGCATGTGCGACTGGATCCACGACAGCGAGTCGGCCGCGTTGGCCCCCTCCGGGTCGGAGTCGAACATCAGCAGAAAGCGCCCCGCGCTGCCGTCCTTGGAGACCACGACTCCGTATGGGTGCTCGACGGGCTGGTCGGCGGGCCCGACCACGGCGGATACCCCGGGCGCGGTGCGCAGGCGGCTCTCGAGCGCGGCCAGCGCGTCGCGACGGGAGGCGATGTCGTTGCCGCGGACGACGACCATGGTGGGGCCGAGGACCCCCGGGCTGAACGCCGCCGAGGCGCGTTCGAAGCCCTGGCGCTCCTGCGTCGAGGCGGGCAGGCCCTGCATCACCGGGTCGCCGAGGCGCAGGTTGCGCAGGCCGCTCGCCCCCGCCAGCAGGATCAGGATGCAGAACATGGCGATCGCCGCCGGGAAGCGGGCGGCCGCCCGCACCGCGAGCGACTCGCGCGCGCTGTGCGGGGCCTCGTCGCCGGCCCGGGTCCCGCGCCCGGGCTTGAGCAGCAGCGGGCCCATGCCGGCCAGCGCCGCCGGGACGACGGTGAGCGCGACGGCCACTCCGACGATGACCGAGACGGTGAGGCCCGGCCCGAAGACCTCCAGGAACTTCATGCCGGAGAGCATCAGGGTCAGCGTCGCCCCGGCAATCATCAGCCCGGCGGTGAGCACGACCGGAAGGAGCTCCGCGGTGACGGCCTGCGCGGCCTCCCGGGACGGCACGCCCTGTTCCAGCCGTGCTCGAAACCCGGAGGAGAAGAACACGACGTAGTCGGTGAGCACGCCGAAGAGGAGGGCGACCATGACCGGCTCGACCTCCTGGGGCACGGAGAAGTGGCGGGTCTGTCCCAGCCAGCCCAGGACGTGGCCGGAGATCAGGTAGGCGATGCCGACGGTTGCCAGGCCGAGCAGCGGAATGCCCGGCGCCCGGAAGTAGAACCCCAGGATCCCGACCACCAGCAGCAATGTCGCCAGCTCCACCCAGGTGAGGTTGTCCTCGGCGATCGTCGCGTCGTGGTAACGGGCCGGAACGGGCCCGGTCACGTCGACGGTGCCGATCCCAGCCCGCTTCGACAGGGTGCTGGAGAAGGCTTCGGCGACCTTGGTCTGGCCGCCCTCCGGGAGGCTCGGGCGGATAAAGAGATAGATCGCCATGGTGCGTGGGGCGTTGCCGGCGGAGAGCCGGTCGACGTTCACCAGCGGCAGCGCGCCGAGGAGGTTCGGGGCGCCCCGGTCCCTGCCCTCGTCGATCTTCGTCACCAGGTCGACTGCCCTGGAGACCTGGCGTGGGCTCAGGCCGCCCGGCTCGCTCGCAACGACGGTCGTGCGGCTGAGGAGGGGCAGGCCGAAGGTCTGGTTCGCCTGCCGCTCGACGGAGAGGGCCGCCGAGTCATTCGGGACGAGGTCGCCGATCGAGCCCGAGCCGGCGTCGAAGATCGAGGGCAGCCTGGTCGCCGCCAGGACCGCGAGCACGACCCAGGCAGGAAGGATCAGGTAGCGCAGGAACACGATCCCGCGCGCCACCGCGCTCCACACGCGCCCGGTCCCGGGCGTTCCCTCGCCCGCCCTCTCTCTCATGCGGGCGGGGTACCCGTTTTCGCCTCGCTCTAGCTTCCGCTCGGTGGACGGCGTAAGCTCCCCGGCGAGCGCCGATGGATTGGCGCTCGGGACCGCATGATGCGCACCTCACGCAGGATCATCACCGCCGTTTGCGTAGCCGCCTGCGCGGCGGTCGCAGGCGTCTCCGCCGCCGGGGCCGGCGCGACCACGCCGGACTACGACAACGGGCTGGCGCTCGGCACGGCGGCCTACCAGTACGGGATCCCGCTGCTCGACACCCAGCGCATCTTCAGGAGCTCCACCAGTGTGAACGTCCCGGATGGCCTCGGGCACGGCCGGCCGAACGAGTTCTCGAACGTGCGCAGGCTGGCCAACGCGAACGAGCACACGGTCGTCGCCCCGAACAACGACACGCTCTACTCGATGGCCTGGCTGGACCTGCGCAAGCAGCCGCAGGTCCTGCACGCGCCCCCGATCAAGGGGCGCTTCTGGGAGTTCGAGCTCGTCGACCCGTGGACCAACAACTTCTTCAACGTCAGCACCGCTCACAAGCCGCTTGGGCCGGGAGACATCCGGGTCACCGGCGGTGGCGACTGGGCCGTGACCGGCCCCGGCTTCCACGGCAAGCTGCCGAAGGGCGTGACCCGCGTGCGCTCGCCCTATGACCGCGTGTGGGTGATCGGGCGCACCTACGTCCGCGACAAGTCGGACCTCAGGCCGGTGCACGCGATCCAGAACCGCTACTCGATCACGCCGCTGTCGAAGCTCGGCAAGGGCTGGCACCGGCGCCCGCCGCGCCATCCCGACACGACGGCTTCCGAGGCGACGATCCCGGGCACGCAGGCCGGCGACGATCCCCTCGACTTCTACGCGGCGCTGGGGCGCCAGATGCAGAAGTTCCCGCCGCCCGCCCGCGACGACCCGATCCTCGCGCAGCTCGCGCCCGTCGGAATCGGGCCCGGGCTCGACCCGCGCGACGCGAACCTCTCGGCCGACACCCTTCAGGGCCTCAGCGACGCCGTCGGCCAGGGGCCGGCGAACGTGCAGGCCTCGCTGGTGTCGCTCTACTTCTCCGGGAGCGCGATCCACGACGGCTACCTCGTCGGCGACCTCGGCAACTGGGGCACCGACTACGAGCTCCGCGCGGTCGGCGACAAGGCGGGAGTGGGGGGTCAGCGGGCAAACGTCGCCGTCTACCCGTTCACCTTCGCCGACGACCACTTCGGGCTGCTCACCGGCTCGAACCGCTACGTGCTGCACATCCCGAAGTCGAGCCTCCCCGTCCCGGTGAAGGCCTTCTGGTCGCTGACCCTCTACAACGGCCACGGGTTCTTCGTTCGCAACCCGCTGAACCGCTACGTCCTGAACGACCGCTCGAATCTGAGGCGCAATCCGGACGGGTCGATCGACCTCTACGTCCAGCACGACGAGCCGGCGAGCAAGGCCCAGCAGCGCAACTGGCTGCCGTCGCCGCCGCCGGGCTCGCACTTCAGGCTGATCTGGAGGTTGTACGACCTCGCCGGGGCGCGCAAGGGCGTGCTCGACGGCAGCGGCTGGCAGCCGCCGAAGGTCCAGCTGTGCGACGGCACCGGCCACGCCGGCGACGGCACCCCCTGCGCGTCCTAAGCGTTTCCTTCTGAGAACCTGAGGCCGCCGTTATGGGCGATTCCCAATATCGCGGGAATGCGCGGTGGAACCACCGGGAACTCACGCCTGACAGCCATGGTCGGGGTCGTGCTCCTCGCCGCCCTCGCGGCCGAGGGACTCACGATCCTCTCGGTCGGGTCGCTCCTGGCCGAGCACATCTTCATCGGTGTCCTGCTCATCCCCCCGGTCGCTCTCAAGCTGGCGAGCACCGGCTATCGCTTCGCGCCGCTACTACGCCGGGGTCCCGTCCTACCGGGAGAAGGGCCCGCCTGCCGCCTGGCTGCGCGCAACGGCGCCGTTCTCCGTGCTGCTCACGGTGTTGGTCCTGGCCAGCGGCGTGGCGCTTCTGCTTCACGGGCCGGACACGGGGCGGCTGCTGCTTCTGCACAAGGCGAGCTTCATCGCGTGGCTCGCGTTCATGTCGCTGCACGTGCTCGGGCACATCCTCGAGGTCCCCCGGGAGGCTGCGGCCGACTGGCGTCGCGAGGCGCCGGCTGCGCGGGTGGCGGGCTCGTCGGCCCGGATCGCGCTGGTGTGCGGCTCGTTGGTGACCGGGGTCGCACTCGCCGTGGCATCGCTCTCGCTCGCCGGCTCCTGGCTGCACTTCCATGGCCCTTCGTAAGCGCATTCTCATCCACGGCATACGGCGTTCTTAGGGTGCGCGCCGAATATGGAGACATGAACCGCGAGCAGGCACCGCAGGGCGATTCGCGCGACGCCGGGCTCTGGCGCCTGTCTCGGCTTCGCCGGGGCATCGCCGTGACCGGCCTGGCACTCGTGGGCGGGTTCTCCGCCTTCGTCGCGCAGGCAAAGCCCGGCAAGTCGAGCGGCTCGGCCGCGCCGTCGGCCCCCTCCACCTCCACGGCCTCGGGAGGCGGGTCCTCCTCCGCCTCCTCCGGCGGAAACTTCGCCCAGGAGCCACTTCGCGCGCAATCCGGCAGCTCGGGCTCCACCAGCTCGGATCCCGCGCCGACGGTGGCGCCCCCCGCGCAGGCGCCCACCCAGGCGCCTGCGCCGGCCCCGGTCCCCGCCGCCCCCGCGGTGGTCTCCGGAGGCTCCTGAGTGAGCGCCGGCGCCCACGCGTCGTTTCCGGCGATCGGCACGAGCGCGGAGGTCCATGTCACCGACGCCGCCGCGCTGGCCGAGGCGACCGAGATCCTGCGCGCCGAGCTCGGGGCCATCGACACCGCCTGCAGCCGCTTTCGCGACGACTCCGAGATCGCCGCCATCAACCGGGCGGCCGGAGAGCCGGTGCGCTGCTCGAAGCTGTGCGCCGAGGCCGTGGCAGCGGCCCTCGACGTGGCCGCCGCCACCGGCGGAACCGTCGTTCCCACCGTCGGGGGCACCCTCCGCGCGCTGGGCTACGACCGCGACTTCGCAGCGATCGGCGAGAGCGCGTCCGCCGTGACCTTTCGCGCGAGGCGGGTTCCGGGCTGGCAGGCGGTGCGAGTCGACGCCGGACGGCTCACCGTGAGCGTCCCCAAGGGGGTCGAGCTGGACCTCGGCGCAACGGCCAAGGCCCTGTGCGCCGACCGCGCGGCGACGGCGATCGCCGAGCGCACCGGCTCCGGCGTGCTCGTCAACCTGGGCGGCGACCTCGCCATCGCCGGGGGCGTTCCGCAGGGTGGCTGGCGCGTGCGGGTCACCCACGATCACGCCGCGGGCGCCGATGCCCCGGGGCAGACCGTCAGCGTCTGCGATGGCGGGCTCGCGACTTCCAGCACCACCGTGCGCCGCTGGAAGACCGCCTCGGGCGAGGTCCACCACATCGTCGATCCCCGCACAGGCGCCCCGGCCCATGAGGTGTGGCGCACCGTCAGCGTCGCCGCGCGAACGTGCGTCGACGCCAACGCGGCGAGCACGGCCGCCATCGTGATGGGCGCGGAAGCGCCCGAGTGGCTCGCGGGCCTGGGCGTCCCCGCTCGCCTGGTGGCGCTCGAGGGCCAAACGGTCGCCGTGGGCGGCTGGCCCGGGGAGGCTGCGTGAGCCTGCCGCTCGCCGCCGGGCCGAGCGCCTACTGGTACACGACCCGTGGCGCCGGGATCGTCGCGCTGATCCTGCTGACCGCCAGCGTCGTTCTCGGCGTCGTCGACCTGTCGCGCTGGACCTCCGAGCGCTGGCCCCGGTTCGTGGTGGACGGCGTGCATCGCGTCGTGTCCCTGCTCGCCGTCGTCGTCGTGGCCATCCACGTGCTCGCCACCGTCCTCGACAGCTTCACCCAGATCAGCATTCGCGACGCCTTCGTCCCGTTCCTGTCGAGCTACCGCCCAATCTGGATCGGCCTCGGCGCCCTCGCCTTCGACCTGCTGCTGGCGCTGGCGATCACGAGCATCCTGCGCCGGCACATCGGCTACCGCACCTGGCGCGCCGTCCACTGGGCCGCCTACGCCTGCTGGCCGATCGCCCTGGTGCACGGCCTCGGCTCGGGCACCGACACCATCCTGCCCTGGATGGTCGCGATCAGCGTCGCCTGCCTGGCCGCCGTGATCATCGCGGTGGGATCGCGCATCGCCACGATCCGGCCCGAGGCGGCGAACGTCAGGGCGCTCGCCTGGAGCGGGATCGGCATCGCCGTGATCGCCACCTCCGTCTGGGCGGCGCAGGGGCCCTTCGGCTCGAACTGGGCCGCGCGGGCGGGAACCCCGAAGACGATCCTCACCGGCTTCTCTGCGCCGGCGAGCGGCGCGGCCGCGACCCCCGTCGCCGCGAAGCAGCCGGGCTCGACGGCGCCATCCCAGCTGTCGCTGCCCCTCCAGACCCGCATCGCCGGCCGCGCGATCCAGCGATCGGCCGGCGCCGGCATGGTGGACGTCGACATACGGGCTTTCCTGCGCGGCTCCCAGCAGGGGACGGCCGAGGTCCAGATCCTCGGCCAGCCACTGGTCGGCGGCGGCGTGTCGATGACGTCGAGCAAGGTCTCGGTGGGCGCCAAGGGCCAGCCGCTCGAGTACCAGGGCACGGTCAGCTCGCTGGACGGCAGTCGCATCCAGGCGGACGTGACCGACGCCGACGGCAAATCGGCCCGTCTCGACATGCAGTTGGCGATCGGCGGAGGCAGCAGCGTCAGTGGCACGCTCAGCGCGCGGCCCACATCGGGCGGGAGCAGCTGATGGACGGTGCCGGATCCCTGCCCAGGCTGCTGGCCGGCTGGCTGGCGGATCGCCCCCTCACACTCGCCGAGCACCGCGAGCTCCACGGCCCGCTGAGCGTGTCGCGGCGAGCCGCTCCCGAGCTGATCGACGCCGTGGAGGCCAGCGGCCTGCGCGGCCGCGGCGGGTCGGGCTTTCCCACGGCGATCAAGCTTCGCGCCGTGGCCTCGGCGCCCCGGCGCCGGCGCAGGGTGGTCATCGGCAACGGTGCCGAGGGCGAGCCGGACTCGGTCAAGGACACCGCGCTGCTTCGCCACTCGCCCCACCTGGTCCTCGACGGCCTCGCGGTCGCCGCGGCCGCGGTGGAGGCCGACGAGGCGATCCTGTGCGTCGGCTCGGATGCGCCCGAGGCGCTGGAAGCGGTCGAGCGCGCGATCGCCGAGCGCGCCGGTCTCGACGCGGTGACGGCGCAGGTCGCGGAGGTCCCGCAGGACTATGTGGCGGGGGAGGAGACGGCGCTCGTCAACTACCTCAACACGGGCCGGCCGCTGCCGACCTTCACTCCGCCGCGCCCTTATGAGCGCGGCCTCGGTGGGCGGCCGACGCTCGTCCAGAACACCGAGACCCTCGCGCACCTCGCCCTGGTGGCGACGCGGGGCGCCGACTGGTTCCGTGGGCTCGGCACCGCCGACGACCCGGGCACGGCGCTCGTGACAGTCTCCGGCGCGGTTCGCTCCCCCGGGGTCTACGAGATCGAGGGCGGGACGCCCCTGCGGGTCCTCCTGGAGACCGCGGGTGGCGCCAACGGGCCGGTCCAGGCATATCTGGTGGGCGGCTACGCGGGCACCTGGGTCGAACCCGATCTCGCACTGGACCTGAGGCTGGGACACGCGGCCATGCGCGAGCTCGGGCGCACGCTCGGGCCGGGCGCGGTCTACGCGCTCTCCGCCGGCGACTGCGGCCTGCGCGAGACGGCGCGAATCGCCCGCCATCTCGCCGACCATTCCTCAGGGCAGTGCGGACCCTGCGCGTTCGGTCTTCCCGCGATGGCCGGTGCACTCGAGGAGATCGCCGAGGGCGTGGCCCGGCCCGGCGCCTTCCGCTGGGTCGAGTACTGGGGCGGGCAGGTCGACGGACGCGGCGCCTGCCACCATCCCGACGGGGCCGTCCGGATGATCACCAGCGCGCTCGCCGTCTTCGCCGGCGACGTCACCCGCCACGAGACCGGCGACGGCTGCGTCGCGGCCGCGGCGATTCTTCAGGAGGCCGGCACGCGATGAGCCCGCGTGGCGAAGAGACCGAGGTCGTGCTCGAGGTCAACCCGATCGAATGCGATGCGCACGGGCTGTGCGCGGAGCTCTTCCCCGAGCGCATCACCCTCGACGACTGGGGCTATCCCATCGTCGACGACCGACCGATCCGGCCCGGCGAGGCCGGTCATGCGCAGCGCGCGGTCGAGGCCTGCCCGACGGTCGCGCTGATGCTGCGGGTGCGTGCTCGCCAGCGCGCCTAGAATCAATCATCTAGCCCGCCCCCGGCAGCCAGGGGTCGCGCCACGAGCCGTAGCCGCGGGGGATGTCGGCGGCCTTCTCGGGCCCCCAGGTGCCGGGCTCGTACGGCTGCACGCGCCCAGGCTTCTCGAGCAGCGGGGCGATGATCCGCCACGTTTCCTCCACCGAGGTCTCTGCCGCGAACAGCCCCTGCCGGCCCAGCAGGGCATCGTCGAGCAGTCGCTCGTACGGCTCGGGGTCCTCACCCGGGCGTTTCTCGAACAGGGTCTCGAAGTTCGCGTGCTCGAAGTCGTCGACGCCCGGAGCCTTGGTCAGGAAGCGCAGGCGCGCCCCAGGCTTGGGGTCCAGGCGGATCACGAGCTGGTTGGGGTCGGGATGCCCGCCGCTGCCCACGCCGATCCGCGGTGGGCGCCGGAAGACGACGCGGATCTCGGTCTGCCTGACCGGCATGCACTTGCCCGCGCGGATGAAGAACGGCACTCCGTCCCAGCGCCACGAGTCGATGGCCAGCGAGAGCGCCACGAAGGTCTCCGTGCTGGACTTGGGGTCCACGCCCTTGACGTCGCGGTAGCCCCGGTACTGCCCGCGCACGTATGCATCGGGGTCGGCAGCGCGCACGGAGCGCAGCAGGGAATGCTTCTGCTCGCGGATGGGGTCGGGGTCGTGAGCCAGCGGCGGCTCCATCGCGACCAGCGCCAGCACCTGGAGCAGGTGGTTCTGAACGACGTCGCGAAGCGCCCCGACCGGGTCGTAGAAGCCGCCGCGATCCTCCGCACCGAAGTTCTCGGCCATCGAGATCATCACGTGGGACACATGCCCCCGGTTCCAGACTGGCTCCAGCAGGGTGTTGGCGAAGCGCAGGTAGGTGATGTCCATCACCGGCTCCTTGCCAAGGAAGTGGTCGATCCGGTAGATCTGCGACTCGTCCAGCACCTGGAGGAGGTCCTCGTTGAGGGCGCGGGCGGACTCGAGGTCGTGGCCGAACGGCTTCTCGATGACGACGCGGCCGGTCTTCGTGAGGCCCGCGTCGTGAAGGCCGTGGACCACCTTTGCGAACAGCGACGGCGGGATCTCGAGGTAGAAGACGGGATCGCCGGCGCCCTCCAGCGCCTTGCCCACCTTCTCGTAGGTGCTCGCGTCGGAGTAGTCGCCGGTGACGTAGGTGAGCCGCTTCAGCAGGCGCTCGAGCACGTCGCGGTCGAGGTCCTCGACCTCGGTCTCGAGGCTGTCGCGGATGCGCTGGTCGAGTTGCTCGATGGTCCAGGTGTCGCGCGCCACGCCGATGATCCGGCACTTCAGCCGCCCACGGCTCTCGAGGCGGTAGAGCGCGCGGAAGGTCATCTTCCGCGCCAGATCGCCCGTGATCCCGAAGATCACGAGACAATCCGTGGAGGGCTTTGACCCGCCCTTGCGTTTGGCAGTCGACGTCATCCGGCTCGGTCGGTCAGGCTAGTGGAGTACCCCGGAAGGAGAACCGTGAGCGAAGGATCTCAGCTTGGCATGGTCGGCCTCGGCCGCATGGGCGCGAACATCGTGCGCCGCCTCATGCGCGACGGGCACCGCTGCGTCGTCTACGACGTGAACGAGGACGCCGTGAAGGCGCTCGCCGACGAGGGCGCCGAGCCTGCCTCCTCCCTGGAGGAGCTCGCGTCGAAGCTCGACGCGCCCCGCGCCGTCTGGGTGATGGTCCCGGCCGGCGACATCACCCAGAAGACGGTCGAGAGCGTCGGCGCCGTGCTGGAGGCGGGCGACGCGATCATCGACGGCGGCAACTCCTATTACCGCGACGACATCCGGCGCGCCGCCGCGGTGGCCGATCGCGACATCGACTACGTCGACTGCGGCACCAGCGGCGGTGTCTTCGGGCTCGAGCGCGGCTACTGCCTGATGATCGGCGGCCCCGACCGCGCCGTCGAGCGCCTCGACCCGATCTTCGCCACGATCGCGCCCGGTGTGGAGTCCGCCGAGCGCACACCGGGCACGGAGGGCGAGCCCTCACGCGCCGAGAACGGCTACCTGCACTGCGGCCCCACGGGCGCCGGGCACTTCGTGAAGATGGTTCACAACGGCATCGAGTACGGCGTGATGGCCGCCTACGCCGAGGGCCTGAACATCATCCGCAACGCCAACGCGGGCCTGAAGACCCGTGAGGCCGACGCGGAGACGGCGCCGATGGAGGAGCCGGAGTACTACCGCTTCGAGATCGACGTCGCCGAGGTCGCCGAGGTCTGGCGGCGCGGCAGCGTGATCGGCTCGTGGCTTCTGGACCTCACGGCCTCGGCCTTGCGCTCCTCGCCGGACCTGGAGGAGTTTGCGGGCCGCGTGTCCGACTCCGGCGAGGGCCGCTGGACCTCCATCGCGGCAATCGACGAGGGCGTCCCGGCGCCGGTGCTGACCTCGGCGCTTTACTCGCGCTTCTCGTCGCGAGGCGAGGACGAGTTCGCCGACAAGGTTCTCTCGGCAATGCGCAAGCAGTTCGGCGGCCACGACGAGAAGGCGAGTTGAACCTCGAGCGCTACCCCGACGCCGAAATCGCCGCCCGCCGGGCCGCTGAGCTGATCGCGGCCGCCGGCCGCGAGGCGGTCGCCGCGCGCGGATCGTTCTCCATGGCGCTGAGCGGCGGCACGACGGCGCAACCGATGTTCGCGGCGCTCCCCGAAGCCGAGCTTCCCTGGGAGGCGACGACCGTCTTCCAGGTCGACGAGCGCGTGGCGCCGGCCGGCGATCCGGAGCGCAACCTGACGCACATGGTGCTGGCGTTCCCGCCCGCCGTTCAGGAACGCCTGCGCCCGATGCCGGTCGGCGAGGACGACCTCGATGCGGCGGCCGCGCGCTACGCGACCGAGCTTCCCGATCCGCTCGATCTCGTGCACCTGGGCATAGGCCCCGACGGGCATTTCGCCTCGCTGGTCCCGGGCGACGCCGTGCTCGACGTGACGGATCGCGACGTCGCGATGACCGCCACCGAGTACCAGGGCCGGCTCCGCATGACGCTCACCTATCCGCGCCTGCGGCGCGCCCGGCAGGTGATCTGGCTGGTGGCCGGCGCCGACAAGCGCGAGCCCCTGCGAAAGCTCATGGCCGGAGACGAGTCGATTCCGGCCGGCCGCCTGCACGCCGACGACTCGCTCGTGATCGCCGACGCCGCGGCCTGCGGCTGACCGCGCCCTAGGCCGGGGTCACGGCGGGCCGGCCGCGGCGGTAGAGCACGATGCTGACGGCGATGATCCAGAGTCCAGAGAACATGAAGGCGACGAACCCGATGGGCGTGAAGTTGAGGATGAAGATGACGATGCCCAGGATCGCCGCCCAGCGAGGCAGGAACGCCCTGGTCCGCAGGGCGGCGAGGGAGCCCGCGAGGACCAGCGTGCCGAGACCGACGACGAACGGAAGGAAGAAGTCCGAGTCGATGGCGTTGATCGCCTGCGCGGCGGCCGGCGAGATGTCGTCGGCGTAGTCGGCGAGCCCGAAGTGGAGAGTCGCCGCGGTGAGAAAGCCCGCGGCGCTGACGACGCCGGCGATGAGGGCGAACGTGGGGAGCACGCTGCCGACCGGGCTCGCGGCATCCAGGTGCCGCTTGAGAATTGCGGTGAAGGCCATCAAGGGCACCATCGCCAGAGCGAGCACGATCGAAGCGGCTATCTCCTTCCCGCCGTTGTCCGAGTAGAACGACACGACATTCGAGGCGGACGCGTTGCCGTCCGGCGTGCTTCCACCGATCGCCGTGAACGCGACGACCACTCCTACCACCGCAAGCGCTCCCGTGAGCGCCCAGGTGTCACGACCCTGCTCTTGCATCTTCAACCCCTTTGACTCGTTTGATGCGGGCGCGACCCTCTCACATCGGGCGGACGGGACCAAGGGTTTCTCGTCGCCTAGTATCGGACTGGATGAGCGCCGCCTACGAGAAGACCGGCGCCGACATCGACGAGCTCTCGGTCAACACGATCCGCACGCTCGCGATCGACGCGATCCAAAAGGCGAACTCCGGCCATCCCGGCACGCCGATGGCGATGGCCCCACTCGCCTACGTGCTGTGGCAGCGGTTCCTGCGCTTCGACCCCGCCGACCCGATCTGGCCGAACCGCGACCGCTTCGTCCTCTCGGCGGGTCACGCCTCGATGCTGCTCTACGCGCTGCTTCACCTGACGGGCGTGAAGGCGGTGGATCCCGACTACGAGGTCGAGGGCACGCCCGCGGTGAGCCTGGACGACATCAAGTGCTTTCGCCAGCTCGACTCGAAGACGCCGGGTCACCCCGAGTACCGCATCACGTCGGGAGTCGAGGCGACCACTGGCCCGCTCGGACAGGGCGTCGCGACCAGCGTCGGCATCGCGATCGCCTCGGGCTGGCTGGGCGCGCGCTACAACCGGCCGGGCTTCGAGCTCTTCGGCTACGACGTCTACGCACTTGCGGGCGACGGCTGCCTGATGGAGGGGGTCTCGCACGAGGCCGCGTCGATCGCCGGCCACCTCGGGTTGTCGAACCTCTGCTGGATCTACGACAACAACCACATCTCGATCGACGGCCGGACGAGCCTCACCTACTCCGACGACGTGCCCAAGCGCTTCCAGGGCTATGGCTGGAACGTGGTCCACCAGCAGGACGCCAACGACCGCGACGGGATCGCTCAGGCCTTCGAGGCATTCCGCTCGGAGTCGGAGCGCCCGACCCTGATCGTCGTCGACAGCCACATCGGCTGGGGCTCGCCCCACAAGCACGACACCGCCGCCGTCCACGGCGAGCCGCTTGGCGAGGAGGAGGTCCGCGAGACCAAGCGCGCGTACGGCTGGCCCGAGGACGCACAGTTCCTGGTCCCGGACGGCGTGCGCGAGAACTTCGCCGCGGGCATCGGCGCGCGCGGCGCCGATGCGCGGCAGGGCTGGGAGGAGCTCTTCGAGCGCTACGGCGGCGAGCACGCGAACGAGGCGACCGAGCTGGAGCAGATGCAGCGCCGCGAGCTCCCCGAGGGCTGGGACTCCGGCCTGCCGAGCTTCGAGGCGGGCGGTGACCCGGTGGCCACGCGCAAGGCCTCGAACGCCGCGCTGAACGCCCTCGCCAAGACGGTGCCGTGGCTCGTGGCCGGCTCGGCCGACCTCACCGGCTCGACCTCGATGGGGCTCGACGGCGCCGAGGCGCTCGAGCGCGACGAGCCGGGCGGGCGCCAGCTGCACCTGGGGATCCGCGAGCACGAGTCGGCGGCGATCTCCAACGGCCTTGCGTTGTCGAAGCTACGGCCCGCCTGGTCCACCTACCTGACCTTCTCCGACTACGCCCGTCCCTCCATCCGCCTCTCGGCGCTGATGGAGCTTCCGGTCGTGCACGTCTTCACGCACGACTCGATCGGGCTGGGCGAGGACGGCCCCACGCACCAGCCGGTCGAGCAGCTCGCCTCGCTGCGCGCGGTGCCGGGGCTCAACGTGATCCGGCCCGCCGACGCCAATGAGGCGGTCGAGGCCTGGCGCGTGGCCATCGACGTCCGTCACGGGCCCACCGCGCTGGTGCTCAGCCGGCAGGGGCTCCCGGTGATCGACCGCTCCCGCTACGCGCCTGCCGACGGCCTGCGCCGCGGGGGCTACGTGCTCGCCGATCCCGGCGACGGCCCGCCGCACGCGATCCTGATCGCCACCGGCAGCGAGGTGGCGCTGGCGCTCGAGGCCCACGAGCAGCTGGCCGGCGAGGGCATCCCGACCCGCGTCGTGAGCCTCCCCTCGTGGCACCTCTTCGACGCGCAGGACGAGGAGTACCGTCACAGCGTGCTGCCTCCCGGCATTTCCGCGCGCGTCTCCGTGGAGCAGGCGTCCGGCCTGGGCTGGGAGCGCTACGTGGGCTCCGGCAAGGTGATCGGAATGCACACCTTTGGATCGTCGGCGCCCCTGAAGGATGTCACCGCAAAGTTCGGATTCACCCCGGAGAAGGTGGCCGAGAGCGTGAAGGAGCTGCTGTGAGCGCGAAGCCGACCGCCCGCCTGCACGAGATGGGGCAGAGCCTGTGGGTCGACAACATCACCCGGACGATGCTCGACGACGGCACGCTGGAGCGCTACATCGCGGAGCTGTCGGTCACCGGCCTGACCTCGAACCCCACCATCTTCGACAAGGCCATCTCGCAGGGAAGCGCGTACGACGAGCAGGTCGCGGACCTCCACGCCGCCGGCCGCACCGACGAGGAGACGTTCTTCGAGCTGGCGATCGCCGACCTGCGCCGCGCCGCCGACCTGTTCGCGGCAACGCACGAGCGCACCGACGGGGTCGACGGCTGGGTGTCGCTGGAGGTCTCGCCGCTCCTTGCCGACGACGCCGACGCGACCATCGCCCAGGCCGCGTCCCTCCACGAGAAGGCCGAGCGCGACAACCTCTACGTGAAGATCCCCGGGACCGACGCCGGCCGCCGGGCGATCGAGGAGACGATCTTCTCGGGCACCCCGGTGAACGTGACGCTGCTGTTCTCCTCCGATCAGTACGAGGCGACGGCCGACGCCTACATGCGCGGCGTCGAGCGGCGCATCGCGGCCGGGCTGGACCCGGCCGCGCACTCGGTCGCGTCGATCTTCATCAGCCGCTGGGACGCCGCGGTGGCCGAACAGGTGCCCGACGAGCTGAAGAACCGGCTCGGAGTCGCCGTCGGCAAGCGCGCCTACGGCGCCTACCGCCGGATGCTCGACTCAGAGCGCTGGCAGCGCCTTGCCAACCAGGGCGCCCGCCCGCAGCGGCTGCTGTTCGCCAGCACCGGGACCAAGGACCCGAACGCCTCGGACACGCTCTACGTGGAGGCGCTGGCCTCGCCCTTCACGATCAACACGATGCCCGAGAAGACCCTGCTCGCCCTCGCCGATCACGGCGACCCGGGCGAGCCGCTGCCGGCGGACGGCGGCGACGCCGAGGAGGAGCTGGCCGCCTTCGCCGAGGCCGGCGTCGACACCGACGCGCTCGCGGCAAAGCTCCAGCGCGAGGGCGCGCAGTCGTTCGACGACTCGTGGAGGGAGCTCCTCCAGTCGATCGCCAGGCAACGTGGCTGATCGCGCAGCCCCCAGGCCCGCATGAGCCGCCTGCGCGAGCTCAGCTCGTGGGGCGCACTGGAACGCACACCGGGCCGAGCTGGGCGACCGCCATCTGCGCGAGCTGTTCGCCGGCGACCCGGAACGGGGCGAGCGCATGGTCGCCGAGGGCGCCGGGCTCCTCCTCGACTACTCGAAGAACCGGGTCACGGACGAGACGCTCGGGCTGCTGCGGGCGCTCGCCGAGGAGGCCGGCGTCGCCGCCCGCCGCCAGGCGATGTTCACGGGCGAGCGCATCAACGTCTCCGAGAACCGCTCGGTGCTGCACATCGCGCTCCGCATGCCCCGCGGGCGCTCGCTCATCGTCGACGGCTCCGACGTCGTGGCGCAGGTCCACGAGGTGCTCGACCGCATGCGGGCCTTCACGGAGTCGGTGCGCGCTGGGGCGTGGAAGGGGCACACGGGGCAGGCCATCCGCAACGTCGTGAACATCGGCATCGGCGGGTCGGACCTTGGCCCGGTGATGGCCTACGAGGCGCTTCGCCACTACTCGCGGCGCGACATGGCGTTCCGCTTCGTCTCCAACGTCGACGCCACGGACTTCGCCGAGGCCACGCGCGACCTCGACCCGGCCGAGACCCTCTTCGTCATCTCCTCGAAGACCTTCACCACCCTGGAGACGATGACCAACGCCCGCACGGCGCGCGACTGGGCGCTGGCCGGGTTGGGCGGCGACGAGGCCGCGGTCGCCCGCCACTTCGTCGCGGTGTCGACGAACGCGGAGGAGGTTGCGAAGTTCGGGATCGACACCGGCAACATGTTCGGGTTCTGGGAGTGGGTGGGAGGCCGCTACTCGATGGACTCGGCGATTGGCCTCTCGACGATGCTCGCCATCGGCGCCGACGCCTTCGAGCAGATGCTGGCCGGCTTCCACGCCATGGACGAGCACTTCCTCGAGACCCCGCTCGAGCGCAACCTGCCCGCGCTCATGGGCCTGCTGGCGGTTTGGTACTCGGACTTCTTCGGAGCCCAGACGATGGCGGTGTTCCCGTATGACCGCTACCTGCTGCGCTTTCCCGCCTATCTCCAGCAGCTGACGATGGAGTCCAACGGCAAGCACGTCGCGCTCGATGGCTCGCGCGTGGACTACGACACCGGCGCGATCTACTGGGGCGAGCCGGGCACCAACGGCCAGCATTCCTTCTACCAGCTGGTCCACCAGGGGACGCGCCTCATCCCCTGCGACTTCATCGGCTTCCTGGCATCGCTGAACCCGCTCGGCGAGCACCACGACCTGCTGATGTCGAACGTCTTCGCCCAGGGCGAGGCGCTCGCCTTCGGCAAGACGCCCGAGCAGGTCCGCGCCGAGGGCACGCCGGACGAGGTCGTCCCCCACCGGGTGATGGAGGGAAACCGGCCCTCGAACACGATCCTCGCCGAGCGCCTGGACCCGGCAACGCTGGGGACGCTCGTCGCCCTGTACGAGCACAGCGTCTTCACCCAGGGGGCCGTGTGGGGCATCGACTCCTTCGACCAGTGGGGCGTGGAGCTGGGCAAGGCCCTCGCCAAGGCGATCGTCCCCGAGCTCCAGGCCGGCGACGAGCCCGAGCTGGCCCACGACAGCTCCACCAACGCTCTGATCCGCCGCTACCGCGCCGCCCGCGCCGGCGATGGCTGACCGGCCGCGCGCCGTCCTCTTCGACATCGACGGCACTCTCATCGAGAGCGGCGGCTCGAGCGACCGGGCCTGGCACCGGGCGTTCCTCGAGCTCGGCGGTGTCGAAGTGGACGTCGCGGCGCACACCGGCCGCGGGGTGCCCGACCCGGAGGTCGGGCGCGAGCTGGTGGTCGCCTACCTGGGGCACGAGCCCGAGCCGGGCGAGCTGGAGCGCTATATGCAGCGCCGCCTCGACCACCTAGCCGAGGAGGTGCAGGCGTCGCCGGGCTACCGCGTGCTCGACGGCGTGCCGGAGCTGCTGGAGCGCCTGCGCGACGCCGGCTGGCTGCTCGGCCTGACGACGGGCAACGTCGAGCCCGCCGCCCACATCAAGCTCGCCCGGGGCGAGCTGAACCGGTTCTTCTCCTTCGGCGGCTACGGCTCCGATTCGCCGGACCGCGCCGAGCTCACCCGCCGCGCGCTCGAGCGCGGCCGCGAAGCCGCCGGCGGGGAGCTCGACATGACCCGCACCGTCTCCACCGGGGACACGCCGCGCGACGTGGCCGCCGGGCACGCCGCGGGCCTGCGAGTGGTCGGCGTCGCCTCGGGGGCCTACTCGGTCGACGGGCTGCGCGAAGCCGGGGCGGACTGGGCGATCGAGTCCATGCGCGATTGGCCCTTGGCCGTTGAGGAATAGGCTCTCGGCATGAAGGCGTACGGAGGAGTCGACCTGGGCGGCACCAAGATCCAGACGGTCGTGGTGGATGACATGCAGCAGGTGATCGGCCAGGCTCGTCACCCGACCCCCTCCGAGGGCGGGCCGCAGGCGGTTGCCGACGCCATCGTCGAGGCCATGCGCCAGGCGGCCGACGGCGCGAAGGTGCACACCGAGGCGCTGGGCGGCATCGGCGTGGGCTCGCCGGGCCTTATCGACGGCCAGACAGGCGTGGTCAAGTCGGCGCGGAACCTCCCGGATTGGGAGGGCGAGTTCGGCCTGGGCGACTCGATCTCGAGGGCGCTGGGACCGGGCGTGAAGGTCGGCAACGACGTGCAGGTCGCGACCGACGGCGAGTTTCACCTTGGCGCCGGCCGGCCCTACGACTCGCTGCTCGGCGTGTTCTGGGGAACCGGCGTGGGCGGCGGGCTCGTGCTCGGCGGCAAGCCGTGGCTGGGCCGCGGCAGCGCCGGCGAGTTCGGCCACATGGTCATCAAGCGCGATGGCGCGCAGTGCCCCTGCGGGCGGCAGGGCTGCGTCGAGGCGTACGCCGGCCGAGCGGCGATGGAGGCGAAGGCGCGCAGGGAGCACGACGAGGGCACGAAGACGGACCTGTTCAAGCTGATGGAGAAGCACGACCGCGACCGGCTGAGCAGCGGGATCTGGTCGCGCGCGCTGGAGCACGGCGACAAGCTCGCCAAGGAGCTGATCGAGCGGGCCGAGGACGCGATCGGCGTGGGCATCGCATCAGCGGTGAACCTGCTGGACGTCGAGGCCGTGATCCTCGGCGGCGGGATGGGCGTGCGCTTCGGCGAGGACGCCCTCGCGCGGATCGAGAAGGCGATGATGCCCCACCTCTTCAACGACGGCGACCCGCCGGCGCTGCGGGTCGCCGCGCTCGGGGACCTCGGCGGAGCGATCGGCGCAAGCCTGCTGGTCTCGCCGGCGAGCTAGAGGAGGCGCGCGGGCGTCCTTCCCTAAATTGGCACGCGTGATCCGCGAGCCCGCCCTTCAGGTCGAGGACCTTGTCAAGCGCTACCCGACGGGTGTCGAGGCCCTTCGCGGCGTCTCGCTCGAGATCGGCGAGGGCGACTTCTTCGGCCTGCTGGGGCCAAACGGCGCCGGCAAGTCCACGCTCATCCACTGCACCACGGGCCTCGCACAGCCGACCTCGGGCCGGATCCGGGTGTTCGGCCACGACGCGATCGACAACTACGCGCCCGCGCGCCAGGCCGTGGGGCTCGCTCCGCAGGAGCTCAACCTCGACTGGTTCCTGACCGCCGAGGAGACCCTCGACTACCACGGCGGCTACTTCGGGATGCCGCGCGCCGAGCGGCGCGAGCGCGCTCGCGAGCTGCTCGACACGTTCTCGCTCACCGCGAAGCGCGACGAGCGCACCCGCACGCTCTCGGGCGGCATGAAGCGCCGGCTGATCCTGGCGCGGGCGCTGATGCACCGCCCGCGCCTGCTGATCCTCGACGAGCCCACGGCCGGCGTCGACATCGAGCTGCGCCTGGAGCTCTGGCACTACGTGCAGCGGATCAACGAGGAGGGGACGACGATCCTGCTGACGACGCACTACCTGGAGGAGGCGGAGCAGCTCTGCAACCGCATCGCCTTCATCAACGACGGCCAGATCGCGGCACAGGGCTCGAGCGACGAGCTGGCGGTCCGCTACGGGGTCGGCAACCTCGAGGACGCCTACCTCGAGCTCGTGGGCCGCAAGGAGCTCTCGCGCTCCCGGCTCGAGGAGGTCGTCTGATGGAGGCGGCGACCGCGGCGGCGGAGCGCTCGCGCTCGCGGCTCACCACCGGCCAGATCCGCTTCCTGGCCCTCTGGCGCCGCGAGGTCAACCGCTTCATGAAGATCAAGAAGCAGACGATCGGCGCGCCCCTGCTCGAGACGTTCCTCTACATCTCGGTCTTCGGCGCCGCGCTGGGCTCGCGTATCCACACCCTCCACGGCTTCAAATACGTGGTCTTCGTCATTCCCGGGCTGATCATGATGGCCTGGGCGATGAACTCGTTCTCGAACAACGCCTCGTCGATCCTCCAGCAGAAGTTCCAGGGGGCGATTCAGGACCAGCTCTCGTCGCCGGCCTCGCCGCTGGAGCTGCTGCTCGCCTTCTCGCTGGGCGGCTTCATGCGCGGCATGGTGGTCGCGGTGCTGACCTTCATCGCGGCCTCGGTGCTGGTCAGTCTCCCGGTCGACCACGTCCTGGTCCTCGTGCCCGGGCTGTTCCTCGTCGGCTTCTTCTTCGCCCAGCTCGGCGTGCTGATCGGGGTGCGCGCGGAGCAGTTCGACGACGTCGCGATCGCCCAGACCTTCGTGCTCCAGCCGCTGATCTTCCTGGGCGGCGTGTTCTACTCGGCCGCGCTGCTGCCGCAGCCGTTCGAGACGATCACCCACTTCAACCCGGTCTACTACATGATCGCCCTGGTCCGTTACGGGTTCCTGGGCTACACCGAGGTCAACATCGCGCTGTCGCTCGTGGCGCTCACGGCGGCGACGGTCGCGCTGTTCGCGATGAACCTGCGGCTCTTCGCGAGCGGCTACAAGCTGCGCGCATAAACACCGCCGAGGGTTGGGGGTCCTACGCCGGGGTCGCGATGCCGGCGACCTCCGGATCCGGCTGCGGTCCGGGCTGTGCCGCGGCGGGCGGGGTTGGAGCGTCGGCGAAGGACGGCTCGGCATTGGAACCGGAGCTCGCGCGGGCGATCAGCCAGCCGGCGACGGCGCCGGCCGCCAGGCCCGCGGCGACGAGCGTCGTGGCGCGCAGCGGGTCACGTCGTGCCTTCGACGCGGTTCCGCGCACGGTGTGGCGCACGGTTGCCTTCGCGGCCTTGCGTCCCAGATAGCTCTTTGCGTTCGACATCTCCCGTCTCCTTCGTCGCGTTCCCACCTCGGGTACCCGAGCGGGGCCGATCTACTCCTGCCCCCGGGCTCCCGGCGAGGCGCCGCGTGCCTCGTACGTCCGTCCAAGGCATGGGCGGCGGTTGCAGTGATGGCCGCGGCGGCTCGACCGGAAGTACATGGGACGCCTCCGGGATCACGCCTCGCTTGCCCTCGCGGTGCTCGCGACATTTGCCGTCGCGGGCGGCGCCGTTGTCACGGCGCCTGCACTCAGCACGCAGCCCGCGGAGGCGAAGGCCGCTGACCAGGCGGGGCTCCGGGCGAACCATCGGGTGCGAACCCATCAACAGGTGCGAACAACGCGCGCGAGCGTGGCCGCCATGGCTCGCCGGGTCTTTCGGTCAGGCCGGGCTGCGGCCCCCGCTCGCCGCGCGCCGGTTCGCCACGGTCTGGTCTGGGTCCGCGATGCCCGTAGCGCCGAGATCCACTCCTCGCCCGGCGGGCCCGTGGTCGCCACGGCCGCCGCGCGCGACGAGTTCGGCTCGGTGACCACCTTCTCCGTCGTCGCGCGCCGCGGCGATTGGGTGGGGGTGCCCACGCGCGCCCTCGACAACGGCCGGCTCGGCTGGCTCCATCTGGGCCCCGCTCTCGGCGAGGCGACGACGCCCTGGTCGGTGTCGGTCGACCTCTCGAAGCAGCGCGCGGAGCTCCTTCGTGGCCGCCACGTGGTGCGCTCCTTCACCGTCGCGATCGGCCGCTCGACCTCGCCGACGCCCACGGGGCACTTCTCGGTCACCGACGAGATCCAGAGCGGCCTCGACCCCGTGTACGGGTGCTGCGCCCTGGCGCTCTCGGCCCACCAGCCGAATCTCCCCGCCGGCTGGACGGGCGGCGATCAGATCGCCATCCACGGCAGCCCCGACAACTCGGTCGGCGGAGCCATCTCCGACGGCTGCCTGCACGCCACCACGGACGACCTCGAGGAGCTGATCTCCAAGCTTCCGCTGGGCGCCCCGGTCGACATCGGCGCCTGACGCGAAACCGGCCGGCAGGCGCGATACTGGCGGCGTGGAGCCCCGCTCGCCTCTCACCCGCAGGCGGCTTCTGGGCGCCGGCGCCGGTGCGGCGCTCTCCCTGAGCCCGGCCGGGCGCGCGGCGGCCACGCTGCTGTCGTCCCACGCCCACCACCATCACCACCACGGGATCCGCAGGCCCGACAGCCTGCCCGACCCCTCGCGCCCGGCGGGCGAGCCGACGAGCGACCTGCCCTTCGACCACATCGTCGTGCTGATGATGGAGAACCACTCCTTCGACTGCTACTTCGGGATGCTCCCCCGCCTCGGCCAGCCCGACGCCGACGGCTTTCACTTCAACCGCCATGGCGTGCCGAACAACCGCAACCCCTACGGCGACGGCTACGTGCTGCCGTTCCGCGCCACCAGCGAGTGCCAGGCGTCGGTCACGCAGAGCTGGAACGCAACCCACGAGCAGATCAACGGCGGCCTGATGAACGGGTTCGCCAACACCGCGCCGCAGTCGATGGTCTATTGGACCGACGAGGACCTGCCGTTCTACTACTCGCTGGCGAAGGAGTTCACGCTCGCCAACCGCTGGTTCGGCTCGGCCCCGTGCCAGACGTATCCCAACCGCCGCTTCATGCTGTGCGGTACGGCTTTCGGGCTGATCGCGACGGACACGAACGCGATCCTCCACGACCCGCCGCCTGCCAACGGCACGCTGTTCGACCGCCTCAACCAGCACGGGATCGAATGGCGCAACTACTTCACCGACCTGCCCGGGACGGCGGTGATCCCGTCGATCCTCAGCAGCCACCCCCAGGGTCTGGCGCCGATCGCGCAGTTCTTCACCGACTGCGCGGCCGGGACCCTGCCTGCCGTGAGCTTCGTCGATCCGGAGTTCGGCCTCGCGGGCGAGGTGGGCGGGGGACTTGCCAAGGCGACTCCGGCCGCGATCCGCGCCAAGGCCCCGCCGGTTGGAGCCCAGGGTGGCGACGAGGAGAACCCGCAGGACATCCAGCTCGGCGAGAACTTCTCGGCCACCGTGGTCAACGCGGTGCTGTCGTCGCCCGCCTGGAAGCGCACGCTCTTCGTGTGGACGTACGACGAGCACGGCGGCTACTACGACCACGTCCCGCCGCCCAGGGCGATCAAGCCCGACGATATCCCGCCCAGGACGGGGCCTGGCGACGCGCCCGGCGGCTACAGCATCTACGGACCGCGCGTCCCCGCCGTGGTCGCCTCACCGCATTCGCGGCCGCGCTCGGTGTGCGACACCGTGTGCGATCACACCTCGATCATGGCCACGATCGAGGCGAAATGGAACCTGCCCGCCTGCACCTTCCGCGACGCCAACGCGAATACGCTCGCGCCCTTCCTGACGAAGAAGCCGAGGCTGCTGGAGCCGCCGCAGCTGGCCGCGCCGTCCGACCCGCTCCCCGGCGAGCAGAACTGCTCCACCGACGACCCGCCCCTGCCCGTCCGCCGGGCCTGGAACTACGGGTAGGTGGAGGCGCGCGCGGCCCATGGCGGGCGCGGCGCCCCGCGGCGGCGGGGAGCCTCTGGCGGACACGTCAACCCGCCACCAAAGCGCCACGATGCCGATTGGTCCGTTCGTGGCGGGTTGACGTGAGGTTCCGCGGAACCATGCCGCCACCCTCATTGCGGTCGGCTGCCGCTGCGCCGTGCTCGAGCGCTTGAGCGGAACGCGACCCGCTCGGCGCGACGCGCCCCGATACCGTGCGGGCGTGCCCAGCTCCGCACCGCTTCTGGCCGTCGACACGCCGTCGATGCTCTACCGGGCGTTCCACGCCCTGCCCAAGTCGATCAAGGGCGCCGACGGCAAGCCGGTCAACGCGATCCTCGGCGCGGCCAACCTGATCCTGCGCGAGGTCGAGCAGCACTCCCCGCGGGCGGTCGCCCTGTGCTTCGGCCCCGACGCCGCGACCTACCGCGTCGAGCTCTACGACGGCTATCACGCCCAGCGCCCGCCGATGCCCGACGAGCTCGTCCCGCAGTGGGCGGCCGCCAAGCCCTTCTTCCGCTCGTTCGGCTGGGAGGTGACCGACCACGACTCGCTCGAGGCCGACGACCTGCTCGGCACCTACGCGCGCCTGGAGGAGGAGGCGGGCGGGAGGGCGCTCATCCTCACCGGCGACCGCGACATGTTCCAGTGCGCCACGAAGGCGGTGACCGTGCTCTACACCCGCACCGGCGCCCGCGGGGCAGAGGTGGTGGGGCCCGACGAGGTGGTCAAGCGCTACGGCATCCCCCCGGCGCTCGTGCCGGACTTCATCGCCCTGCGGGGCGACCCCTCCGACGGGATCCCCGGCGCCAAGGGAGTGGGGGAGAAGACGGCTGCCGACCTGCTGCGCCGCCACGGGTCGCTGGAGGCCGCGATGGAGGGCGCCCTGCGCGAGGGCACGCCGCGCCTTCGCGCTGCCCTGTCGGCGAAGGAAGAGCTCCTCGCCTACAAGGACATGGCGACGCTGCGCGACGCCGGCGTGAAGCGCCCGCCAGACCGTCCGACCGACTACGCGAAGGCCGCGAAGGCCGCGCGCAAGCTCGGGATGGGCCGCCTGGCGGATCGCCTGGCGGACCTGGCCGAGGCCTGAGGCCGCTCAGCCCTCGGCGGGCTCGGCGGTCGGGTCGATCTCCGGATCGGCGTCGTGGAACAGGTGCGAGCCGCCCTTGGCGGTCGATGGCCACCAGATTCGGTCGCCGATGAGCTCCACGGCGGCGGGCACCATGATCGTCCGCACCACGAAGGTGTCCAGCAGGATGCCCAGGGCCACCATGAATCCCAGATCGAAAGTGAAGGTGACCGGCAGCGTCATCAACACCGAGAAGGTGCCGGCCAGGATGATCCCGGCGCTGGTGATCACGGGGCCCGTCGCGCCGAGGGCGCGCAGCGTGCCCTCGCGGGTGCCGTGCTCGCGTGCCTCCTCGCGCACCCTGCTCATCAGGAAGATCGTGTAGTCGATCCCCAGCGCCACCAGGAATATGAACGCAAACGTGGGTATCGACGAGTCGATCCCGGCGTCGCCCACGACGTAGCGAATGAAGAGCATGGCGAACCCGAGGGTGCCGAGGAACGAGATCACCACCGTCGCGATCAGCACCAGGGGCGCGACGACCGAGCTGAGCAGGATCGCGAGGATCACGGCGATCGCGAGCAGCGCCAGCGGCGCGACGAGCCTGAGGTCGCGCTTGTTGGACTTGTCGAAGTCGTAGTTGATCGCGCTGCCGCCGCCCACCAGCCCCTGCGCCCCCGGCGGCAGGCCCGCGAGGGCGTCGCGCATGCGGGGGACGACGTCGAGGCCCGAGGCCTTGTAGGGATCGCCGGAGAGGACCACCTGCAGCTCGGTGATGCTCCCGTCGTCGGATCGTCCGGCCGGGGCCACGGTGGCCACTCCGTCCACTCCCTGCAGGAGCTTCCTGGCCGCAGCGACGTCGGCCGGCGTTGCGCTGCCGTCCGAGCGCTGGATCAGCACCTCGGTGGGGTTCAGCAGGCCGGCCGGGAACGCGCTTTCGATCACGCGAAAGCCGTCGACGCTCTCGACCTTCTTCTTGAAGAAGGAGGTCGTCGAGTAGTCGACCTTGAAGCTCAGCAGGCCGACGCACCCCACCGCGAAGAAGGCGAGCGTCACGGCGAGCGCCCGCCCCGGGCGCTCCAGGACGCGGTCGCCGATCCGCCTCCACAGGCCCGGCTTGCTCGCGTCGCCGGCGGCGTCGGGCTGATAGGCGACGAGCCGGCGCCGCGGCCAGAAGCCTCGCCGCCCGCCGATCGCCAGCAGGGTGGGGAGCAGCGTCAGGCCCGCGAGCATCGACGTGAACACGCCGATCGCGGCGACGGGCCCGAGCGTGCGCGTCGAGCCGACGTCGGCCACCAGCAGCACCAGCATCGAGAGCGTGACCGTGAGCCCGCTGGCGAGGATCGCCGGCCCCGCGCGGGTGAGCGCGCTCTGCATCGCCTCGTGCTTGTCCTCGTGCCTTCGCAGCTCCTCGCGATATCGCGATACCAGCAGCAGGCAGTAGTCGGTCCCCACTCCAAACATCAGCACCACGAGGATCGACGTGGCGTTGTCGGACACCGTCGCCCCGGTCTTGGCGTACAGGTAGACCAGCCCCTGCACCGTCGCGTACGCGACGCCGACCACGATCAGCGGGATCAGCGCCACCAGCGGCGAGCGGTAGATCGCTCCGAGCAGGACGAGCACCAGCAGGACCGTCGCCAGCAGCAGCGTCGTGTCGATCGACCCGAACACCTCCTCCGCGTCGCGGTTGAAGCCCAGGTCGCCGGTGACGTACACGCTCGAGCCGGCCTCGGGCGGGTCGGCGATGTCGCGAAGCTTCTGCCCCCAGTCGCTCAGCTTGTCCTGGTTGTCGGGGACGTTGAGCGAGGTCACGGCCACGTCGCCATTGGCCGAGACCAGGCCGGGCTTCGTGGTGTTCGAGAACGGCACCACGGGCGGGGCGGTGAGGGGTAGTTCCTTCGCCGCCGTCCTGGCGTCGGCTGCCATCCTCGCCCTGTCGGCCGCCGTCAGCCCGCCGTCGCGCTGGTAGACGATCAGGCCGTTGGCGGTGTCGCCGCTGGAGAACCTCTTCTGAAGGAGGGTGAGGACCTCGGTCGACTCGGCGCTCTTCGGCAGGAACGTCTGCGTCTGGCTGTTGGTGACGTTCGAGAGCTTCCCGCCGAGCGGCGCGAACGCGAAGACCAGAACCACCCAGGCGACGAGAACCGCCCACTTGGAGCGGCGTCCGGTGACGATGCGCGCGAGCCCTGCCATCCCCGCCTAACTTACGAAATTTCAGCCGACGGGGGTCAGCGCCTCGCCGCCGCCGGCGACCGCCACGGCGTTTCGCGCGGCGAGCTCGGCCATCGCGGTTCGCGTCTCGACTGTTGCCGAGCCGAGGTGGGGCAGCAGCACCACGTTGTCGAGCTCCAGGAGGCCGGGGTGAACCCGCGGCTCCTCCTCGAAGACGTCCAGCGCCGCGCCGGCGATGCGGCCGTCGCGAAGCGCCTCGACGAGCGCGCCCTCGTCGACGATTGGCCCGCGCGCGGTGTTGACCAGGTAGGCCGCCGGCTTCATCGCGGCGAGCTCGGCCGCGCCGATCAGGTGCCGGGTCTCGGGGCGAAGCGGGGCGTGGATGCTGACGACGTCCGCGGTGGCAAGGAGGTCGGGCAGCGAGCGCTCGACGGCGTCGAGGCCGCCCAGCCGGGCGGGCGGGACCGGGCGCGGCGACGAGTAGGAGACCTCCATGCCGAAGGCGCGGGCCCGGCGGGCAACCGAGCTGCCGATGGCGCCCATGCCGACGATCCCGAGCTCTCCCCCCTGGATGCCATGGCCCAACATGAAGTCGAGCCCCCAGCGCCACTCGGCCTGGCCGCGAATGAGGCGCTCGCCCTCCCCGACGCGCCTGGTCACGGCCAGGATCAGGGCCATCGCCAGGTCGGCCGTGGCGTCGGTCAGCACGCCCGGCGTGTTGGTGATCACGACGTCTCGCTCCCGCGCCGCCGGCAGGTCCACGTTGTCGTAGCCGACGGCCACGTTCGCCACGACGCGCAGCCCCGGGCCGGCGGCGTCGAGGAGCTCCGCGTCGATGAGGTTGGAGAGGAGTGCCACCAGCCCGTCCGCTCCACTGGCCGCCTCCAGCAGCTCCGCGCGGCTCATCGGCGCGGCGCCGCTCGGAAATCGTGCGTCCGAGCCGTCGCGCAGGATCGCCTCCGCGGGCTCGGGAAGGGGGGCGCTGACGGCGATCGTGGGACGCGCCATGGGCCCCGAACGTATCTCAGCGCCCGCCGCTTCGTTTGCCTGCGCTCGCCGCGGGTAGGTCCGACTCATGGCAGGTGGCCACGGGATAGGGCCGGGCGCAGGGCCGTGCCGGCAGGCGATTGGCGATGATGACGCTTGCACAGCCGCGCGTGCGCACGCATAAGGCAGGGGCCGCCGGGGTACTGGCGACGCAGATGACTCGTGCCAGGCGGGTCATTCCCCCGCCTCTCCATTTGGTCATGCCGGCTCGCACCGAGTCGGTGCCGAAGGCGCGCCACGCCGTGAGCGCGTACACGCGGGAGGTCGGCGGGCCGATCGTCGAGGTCGAGTCGTTCGTCTCCGAGGCGGTCGCCAACTCCGTCCTGCACGGCTACCCGGGCGACGATGACGGCCTGGTCACCGTGGATGCCCAGATCACCTTCGACGGGCGCCTGCTGGTGCGGGTGATGGACGACGGCGTCGGCATCAGCCCCAACAAGGGCAGGCGCGGGCTCGGCTTCGGCATCGCCCTCATGGCCTCGCACACCGCATCTCTGGCGATCGAACGGCTCCCGGGCGGCGGGACGGGCGTCTTCGGGCACTTCGACCTCCCTCCGATCTCGCGCCCGCGCGACGTGGGCCGGGCGCGCTCCGAGGACGAGCCCGGGCGCGTACGCCGCTAGCGAGCAGCCTCGGAGGCGCTTCCAGCTAGATTCCTGCCGTGGGCCGGAAGCGCGGGGCAGAGAGGCACAACAAGCAGATCGAGCTCGTCGCCTATCCCGACGACGAGGGCAATGTGCTGAGAGTGCGAGGCGAGCTTTCGCCCGGCTCGATTCGCGCCATCCGGCGAGCGCCCGCGAGCGCCGCCGCCTCCGCGGAGGACGCCGCAAAGCGGCGCGCCGAGATCCTCTTCGAACGGCTCGTCGCGAGCTGGGAGATCGCGGGTCTTCCACTCGACGACCAGAAGCTCCTGCTCGGCCGCTACCGCATGGCCACCGCCGAGGAGCGCCGGTGGGTCGACCGGACCCTGGCGCAGCACGCCGAGCGACACCTGCCGGAGCTGGGCTCCTGACTTCGCGATCTTCGAGACCCCGGCGCACCGCGTCGCCGGTGGCCCGTTTGACGTCGGCGCATGGTGGGTATCCCCTGATCGAGGCAGCCACCGTCAGGGATGACGCGAACGCGCGGGAGACGATCCCCCCCGGAGTCCCCCGCGCCCTCCGGTCAGGCCCCGTGCAGGTTTCGTACCGCCGGGGCTTGACCTTTTTCGGGCGCCGTTTGCGCCCGGCCGCCCGGGAGCTTTTGCGATGACCGCGACAGAGAGGGAAGACGGCGGCGAGAACCGCCCCAGGGGCGAGGTTCGCCCGCCGCGAACCAGCGAGGCGCTCGCGAGCGACGAGCAGCTTCTGCGGCGCTTTCACCAGACGCGCGATCCAACGGTGCGCGAGGAGCTCGTCAACCGCTACATGCAGTTCGCCCGGGGGCTGGCGCTGCGCTATCGCAGCGGCAACGAGCCGGTCGACGACCTCGTGCAGGTGGCGAGCCTGGGGCTGGTGCAGGCGATCGAGCGCTTCGACCCGGACCGCGGCATCCCGTTTCTCGGCTTTGCGACCCCCACGGTGCTTGGCGAGCTGCGCCGCCACTTCCGCGACCGCGTGTGGAACCTCCGCCTGCCGCGCGGCCTCCAGGAGCGCGTGAGCAAGATGGACGAGGTCGTCACCAAGCTCACCGGCGCGCTGGAGCGGCCCCCGACCATCCAGGAGATCGCCGACGAGATGGGTATCAGCTCGGAGGAGGTCCTCGAGGGCTTCGCCGGAGCGAGCGCACGGCGCACCGGCTCGCTCGACTCGCCCATCAGCTCCGCCGAGCCGGATCAGGCCGTTCTGGGCGACACCCTCGGCACGGAGGACGAGGGCTTCGAGCGCGTCGAGGCGTGGGCAGCGATCGCCGACGTCCTGCCCGCGCTGTCGGAGCGCGAGCGGGTGGTGCTGCGCCTGCGCTTCGTCGAGGACCTGACGCAGTCGAAGATCGCCGAGCGGATCGGCCACTCGCAGATGCACGTCTCGCGAATCCTGCGCGGGGCGCTGGCCCGGCTCCGCGAGGAGCTGGACGCCCCCCCGGGCGGCGCCGGCGAAGAGGACGGCTAGCCGCTGGCCGACGTGCGGGCGGCGGCGCCGCCCGCGATCCGCAGCACCAGGTGCTCGCCGCCCTCGTCGCGTTCGACCGCGGCGTCGTCCGCGAGCTTTGCGAGAGACGCCTTCAGCGCCGGGATCTCCAGGCTCGCCAGCAGGCTCTCGCCGCCCCCCTCTCCGAGGGGGCCGACCCTGACCGAGACCACTCCGTCGATCTCCGCGACCGCGACGCGGGTGCGACCCTCCAGGAAGCGCTGCCCCCCGGCGCTGGAGATGGCGTCGCTCAGCAGCATCGCGTCCGAGAGCCTGTCGATCGACAGGTCCGCGCGCGCCGCCAGCGAGGCGATCATCCGGCTGACGATCACGGACGCGAGGTCGTCATCGCCGACGCTCAGCACCGCGTAGCCGGGCTCGGCCGGAGCAGGCCGCTCGGCGGGCTCGGCGTCGCTCTGTGCGTCCGCGGCGCTCAGCGGCAGCAGCATCCGCAGGGTGGTGCCGCCGCCGGGGCTGGAGTTGAGCTCGAATCCGCTGGTCATCGCCGCGATCAGCGGCAGGCCGAGGCGAAGCCCGTGCGTCTCGGACCCGATGCGCGGCTGAAAGCCCTGGCCGAAGTCGCGAACGGTGATCTCGAGGGCGGCGCCGCGCTCGCCCGCCGTCACGTCGAGCACACCGTCGTTGCCATCGTCGTACGCGTGGATCACCGCGTTGTTGCACGCTTCCGTGATGGCGGTCTTCAGGTTGGACGAAGACTCCTCGTCCATGCCCAGTGCGTCGCCAAATCCGCTGAGCGCGTGCCGGATCAGTCCGACGTTTTCGGGCAGTGCGGGAACGACGAGATGAACTGCCGGATCGGTCATGAGGTAGCCCGAGGAGAGGTGCCCCCGCCCGAGGGCGCTCTCCGAGCTCCGAGCATACTCACTCGATTCATCACCGACCCCACGAAACCTTCGCTTCCCCATGTGCGAAGTCGCAAAACAACAGGCGTGTCGCCCGGGCGCCGGTTAAGTCCCCGATAGCCGCTTGCGGCTACAGTCGCAGCGATGTCGGTTCAAGGAGCGCAAGACCCAGGGTCAGGGCTGCGATCCGGGGGGCTGGGCTATCGCTCATTGGCCGAAACGAGACCCTCGCGGGCGCGGCGGATCGTCCGACGGCTGCGGCCGGGCCAGGCGACCGCGGACCCCAGGGTGGGGATCGCGCTCGGGCTCTCCATCCTCTCCATCCTGGTCGTCGGTGACGTCCTGCTGGAGGGCGAGGCGCCGCTGGTGCTGGGGTACACGCTCGCCATCTTCGCGGCGGCGGGCTTCGCAGTCTTCTCGACCACCGTCGTCGGCGCCTTCGCCTTCGCGGCCGCGGCGGCCAGCCCGGTCTGGAACGGCCATGCCAGCCCGCCCAACTACTGGCTGCGGCTGGCCGGCGTCGCCTTCGCCTGGGCGTTCGCGGTCTACATCGCCCGTCGCTGGGAGCGGCTGGCGAACCTCTCCGGGCGGCTCGCGCTGCTGGACGAGATCAGCGCGGTCGCCGACGGCTCGCTCTCCCTCGACTCGACGCTGTCCCACGCGCTCGACCAGATCGTCCCGGAGGCCGCCGACTTCTGCATGATCGACACGATCCGCGAGGGCGCCGTGACCCGGGTGGGAGCCAGGGCGGGCGGCCACCCCGATCGCGGCGAGGTCGAGCGCTGGCTGCGAACGCGCGAGCCCTCGACTCCCAGGTGGCTTCGCAATCCCGAATTCGGAATCCCGCTGCAGCCGATGTTCATGCCGCGGGTGCGGCCCGGCCACGAGGAGATCCTCTCCCATGGCTCCGACGACCTGCGCTACCTGCGGGCGCTGGGGCTTCGCTCGGTCGCGGTCGTGCCGATGACCGCGCGAGGGCGCCTGCTGGGCGCCCTGACGCTCGTCGTCGCCTGGTCCGGGCGCTCCTACAGCTCCGACGACCTGGCCTTCGCGCGGGTGCTCGCCAGCCGCCTGGCGCTGGCCCTCGACCACGCGGGGCTCTTCTCCGACCTCGAGAGCGTCGAGCGCCGGATGGACGCGGTGCTGGAGCGAATCCCCGAGTCGGTCTCGGTGCGAGACGGGCGAGGCAAGCTGGTCTACGCGAACGACGTGTGCGCCGAGTGGCTGGGCCTCGCGAGCGGAGCCGAAGCCGTCGGCAGCGACACCCAGTGGCTGGACTCGCGCCTTGGCCTGTTCGACGAGCAGGGGGCGGCGCTCACCCGCGCCGAGCTGATCGACCAGCTGGAGGGCGCAGGCCACCCGATCCGCAGCCGGCTCGTCCGCTTGGCGGAGAACCACAGCGGTCGCGAGCGGTGGGGAGCCCTGTCCATGGACGCGATCCGATCGGACGGCTCGATCCTCTACGTGGTCACCACGATCGAGGACATCACCGCCGCGAAGCGGGCGGAGCTCGGCGAGCGGGTGCTGTCGCGGGCCGCGGTGATGCTGGCGGACTCCAGCGACTACCGCACCGCCCTGGGCCGCGTCGCCGAGGCGGCGACGCCGGCCCTGGCCGACGGCTGCGCGATCCTCCTGACCGATCGCGCCGGGGCGGTCGACACCGCCGGGTTTGCCGGGGGCTCCGAGGAGGAGCTGCGACCCTCGGAAGCGGACATCGCGGAGGTGATCGCGCAGAGCGGGCCGCGCATGATCCGGGTGGGCATGGGCGAGGCGGTGGCGGCCGCCATCGGCTCGGGAAGCGTGAACCTGGGCGTTCTGCTGCTCGCGAACATCGAGGGCGGCCGGCCGTTCGGCGAAGCCGACCTCGACATCGCCGCCGACCTTGGCTCACGGCTCAGCTCGGTGATCGAGGTCGCCCGCATGACCGGCATGCGCCGTGAGATCGCGTCGACCCTCCAGCAGGCGCTCCAGCCCGATGCACTGCCCCGCATCGACGGCTGGGACTTGGCGTCCATGTACCGGCCCGCGGGCGAGCTGAACGACGTCGGCGGGGATTTCTACGACGCGGTCCGGGTGGAGAACGGCTGGATGGTGATGATGGGCGACGTGGTGGGCAGGGGCGCCCGGGCGGCGGCCCTCACCTCCGTCGCGCGCAATACCCTGCGCACCGCGCTGACGATCACGGGCGATCCGCGCGAGGCGCTGCGGGTGCTGAACACCCATCTGTGCTCGCGCTCCGACCAGCCCCTGTGCAGCGTCGTGATCGTCGTGCTGTCCGACGAGCCGGACGATTCCGCCGATGCGGTGATCGCCTGCGCGGGCCACCCTCTGCCGCTGATCATTCGCGGCGAGGAGGTCTCCGAGGCCTGCCGCCCCGGAGCGCTGCTCGGTGCCCTGCCCGAGGCGGGCTGGGGCCTGGAGCTCGTAACGCTCGGGCCGGGCGAGCAGCTGGTGATCTACACCGACGGGATCATCGAAGCGCGGATGGAGGGTGGCCTGTTGGGCGAGAAGGGCTTGGCCGATCGCCTGCGCGGCGCCGCGGGCCCGGAGGACGTGGTCGAGCGGATCGAGAAGGCCCTGACGGGCCAGGCCGACGAGCTCGCCGACGACGCGGCCGCCATCGCGCTCATGCGCCTCCCGGGCCGTGGCGGCGAGGACGAGGGCGCGGCTCCGGCTCGATTGGCCGCGGCGAGGCGCGGGTAGTCGGAGCCAGACCCCCGACCCCGAGAAGGAGGCCCGCCATGGCCGGTGCCATACGCGCCGAGACACCAATCCCTCAGCCGCCCGACTCGCCCGAGGTCCCGACCGCTCCGGCCGAGCGCCCGGAGCCGGAGCAGGCGCCCGGAGGCGAGCCGACGCCGGATCCGGTCGATGACCCGGTCGCTCCGCGGCCGGACATCGACGAGCCGGAGCCGCCGGACGAGCAGCAGGATCCCCTTCACGGCAGGGTGGGATACCGCTCAGCGGTAGAGTGTGCGCTGGCGACACCAAGGAGTCGCCGGGGGCCTGAGAGTGATCGCCGAATTCGAAGTCAAGCTGGAGCCGCAGGACGACGGGGTACAGGTCGTATCCGTCGTCGGTGAGCTCGACGCCGCCACGGCGCCGCAGCTCGACGACACCCTCAAGCAGACTCTGAGCTCGAGCGTCGGCGCCATCCTGATCGACCTGAGCGACTGCTCCTTCATCGACTCCACCGGCCTTGGCGTCGTTGTCAGTGGGCGTACCCGTGCTCGTGAGAAGGACCAGCGGTTCGAGCTGTGCTGCGCCGCCGACCAGGCGCGCAGGATCCTCGAGATCACCGGCCTCGACGACGCGTTCGGGCTCTACGAGACCCGCGACGACGCGCTCGCGGCAATCGTCGCCTGAGCGGCGGCGTTGGTCTAGTCTCGTCTCGTTCCGACGGGGGGTGCCGGCAGGCCCGCCGTCCCTATCGCCAGCACGATGACGGCCCCTCCGCTCAGCTTCTTCCTTCCGATCTTCCACGGAAGCGACCTCGTCAAGGCGGTCACGATTCCGCTGTTCACGGCCGCCATCGGCTACGTGATCAACTGGACCGGTGTGTGGATGCTCTTCCACCCCCTTCGCTTCCACGGCCGGCGGGTGCCGGGGCTGGCGCCGTTCGCCAAGCTCCTGCCGCGGCGGATGCAGGAGATCCCGGGAATTCTGCACGGCGGGGTCGGCTGGCAGGGGATCATCCCCAATCGCGCCGCGAAGATGGGGTCGATTGCCGCCGACAAGGGCCTCGCGAAGCTCGGGACTCCGGGCGAGTTCTACGAGCAGCTGGAGCCCGACAAGATCGCCGAGCACATCCTCGCCACCGCGCAGGACGACATCCGCGACGTGGTCGAGAGGATCATGGAGCGCGAGCAGCCGCAGCTCTGGCACGACCTGCCGCCGCGCGTTCGCGAGGCCGTTCACGCCCGGGTGGAGTCGCAGTTGCCGGAGATCGTCCGCGACGTGACCCAGGAGATCGGGCGCAACATCGACCAGCTCCTCGACGTGAAGCTCATGGTCATCCATCAGTTCGAGGCGCGACCCGAGCTGGCGACCCGCGCGTTCCTTGACGTGGGCCAGCGCGAGCTGAAGCTGATGATCAACTTCGGCTTTCTCTTCGGGTTCCTGTTCGGTATCCCCGTGGTGCTCATCACCCACTGGCTGCCGCTGTGGTGGGTGCTGCCGGTGTGCGGCGTGGTCGTGGGCTGGCTGACGAACCTGCTCGGGATGCAGGTGATCTTCGAGCCGGTGGAGCCGCGGCAGATCGGCCCGTTTCGCCTGCACGGCCTGTTCCTGCGCCGCCGCTCGGAGGTCGCCGACGTGTACTCGCGGATCATCGCCGACGATGTCGTGACGCTCGGCAACGTCGGCGACGAGCTGCTGAACGGCCCTCGCTCGGACCGCACACGGCAGATGCTCGAGACGGCGCTGAAGCCTGCGGTTGACCAGGCGACCGGCCCCGCCCGTGGCGCCGTGCGGGTGGCCATGGGTGCGCGCCAGTACGACACCATCCGGGAATCCGTCGCCACCGAGGCGGTGGAGTTCACGATGGCGCCGCTCACCGACCCCGAGTTCTCCGAGCAGCAGTCCGAGCGGGTCAGATCGCTGCTGGCGAGCCGGATGCGCGAGATGTCCTATCCCGACTTCGTGGAGCTCCTGCGCTCGGCCATCAAGGAGGACGAGTGGATGCTCTATGCCCACGGCGCCGTGCTGGGGTTCGGCGCGGGCCTCGTTCACCTGGGAGTCTTCGGTGTGTGATCTGCTGGGGCGGCTCATGAGCGCCAGTGGCGCCGGCACCGGCGACGGCTCGCGTCGCGACGAGATGGTCCGGTCGATCCCCGGCCTGGCGCGCATCTACGGCTCGGCCTGGGTCCACACGGCGGAGTGGGCCGCCGGAACGTCGGCGCGAGCCACCTCGCGCGTGCTGCGCGCTGCGGCCAACCGGGAGCCTCCGGGCGAGATCCTGGACGAGGTCGGCGACGAGGTGCGCCGTTACGCACGGCGCCTCCTCGGAGTCGTCGACGCCGACGGCAGCCGCGTGCCCGACGCGGTTTCGGATTTCGTGGCGCCCCGCGACCGGCAGGAGCCGAGCGACGCCGATTCGCTGCGCGAGCGCGGCGCGGAGCTCCTTCGGCGCTCGGCGGACGTCGACTACGACGAGGACACCCACCCGGCGTTCGCCAGGATCCTCAGCGAGGTGACTCCCGACGAGGGCCGCATCCTGCGGTTGCTTGCGGAGGGAGGGCCGCAGCCGGCGGTCGACGTGCGCACCGTGGGCCTTGTGTTCGTCGGCTCGGAGCTCGTCGGCGCCGGCTTCAACATGATCGGCGCGGAGGCGGGCTGCCGCCACGTCGATCGCGTCCACGCATACCTCAACAACCTCTTCCGCCTGGGCCTCGTCTGGTTCTCGCGCGAGCCCGTGTCCGACTCGATGCGCTACCAGGTGCTCGAGGCGCAGCCCGAGGTGCTTGCCGCGCTGCGTGAGGCCGGGAGAGCGCGGACGGTGCGCCGCAGCATCCACCTCACCCCGTTCGGCGCCGACTTCTGCGAGGTCTGCCTGCCGCTCGAGCCCGAAGAGACCTGACCTAGAAGAGCTTGTAGCCCTCGCGGGAGAGCTCGAACCCGTGGCCCGTGTCGGTGTTGCCGCACTTCATCGACGTCGTCTCGCTGGTGCAGAGGAAGGCGCCGACCTGGCTCGAGTCCCCGTAGGGGAGGGGCTTGGTGCCGACGAGAGCGGTGTCGCCGGCGCAGACGAGCGTCGCCTTCTTCGGCCCGGCGACGATGAGCCCCTGCCCGTAGTCGAGCGGGCAGCTCGAGGGCCGGGGCGGCGGCTTCCAGGAGCGCTCCTTGATGTCGCAGCGGGCGGACTGCTTCGTCAGCACGCAGCCGATGTTCCCGCTTGGGGACGTGAAGGTGGCGAGGTGGACGGTCCTGGCGGCGGACGTGGTGCTCGTCGTGGGCGCGGTGGTCGTCGAGCCGGTGCCACCCGTCGTGACGGTGTGCGTGACTGTGCTGTTCGAGACGACCGTGGTGGAGGTTCCGCTCCCGCACCCGGCCAGGAGCGCGGCGGCGAAACCCGCCGCCGCAAGGAGCCGCATCAGCCCTGGTCGTCCAGCTCGACTCGCTCGATGACCTGGGGCTCGACCGGCCTGTCGCGCCCGTCCGTGGGCGATCCCTCGATGGCGTCGACCGCATCCATGCCCGACGTCACGCGGCCGAAGACCGTGTGGCGGCCGTCGAGGTGCGGGGTCGCGTCCGCCGTGACGATGAAGAACTGCGAGCCGTTGGTGTCCGGCCCGGCGTTGGCCATCGCCAGGGCGCCGCGGACCGCCTTGTTCTGGTTGAACTCGTCCTCGAAGGTGTAGCCGGGGCCGCCCGTGCCGGTGCCCTGCGGGCAACCGCCCTGGATCATGAACCCGGAGATGACGCGGTGGAAGACCAGGCCGTCGTAGAACCCGTCGCCCGCGAGCTTGCGGAAGTTCTCGACCGTCTTCGGAGCATCCTCGTCGAAGAGCTCGAGCTGGATGGCGCCGGCATTCGTGTGCATCGTTGCGGTGGACATGCGACGTATCTAATCAGGGAGTCAGGGAGTGACGATGGGGAAGGCCGGATCGGGGGCGTCCAGAAGGCCCAGCAGCTCGCCCAGCTTCATGGGGTCGCCCTCGACGCGCAGCTCTCCCGAGCCGAGCGCATCCTCGACCGGCGTCGTCTGGGTGATGATGCCGTCGAACGCCGTGCGGGTGACGATCACGGTCGCGTCGGGCTCGGCCTCGCGCGGCTCGGAGCGGTGGGTGAGGACGCCGTTCTCCAGCGTCAGCTCGAACTCCTCGCCGGTGTCGGTGAAGCGCCAGCGCAGGACGATCCGCTTCGCCGCCGCTCGCGGCCCGTCGATCCTGATCGCCAGCACGTCGAAGAGCTGCGAGGCGGTGAGGTTCGCGACGATGTCGGGAGGGGCCGCGGTGCTCGTCGCGGTGCCGGCCACGCCCTCGCGCAGCTCCCTCGCTCCCATCAGGAAGAAGTTCCGCCAGGTCGCGTTCTCGGCCCCGAACGCCATCTGCTCGAGCGCTTGCGCCTGAAGCTCCTTCGCCTCGTCGTTTCCGGGGTCGGCGAAGACGAGGTGGTTGACCACCTCGGCGACCCAGCGGTAGTCGCCCGCGTCGAAGGCCGTGCGGGCGTTCACGAGGAGAGCATCGGCACCGCCGGCGAGCTCCACGTAGCGCTCGGCCGCCGCCTGCGGCGGATGCGGCCAGAGGTGAGCGGGGTTGCCGTCGAACCAGCCCATGTAGCGCTGGTAGACGGCCTTCGCGTTGTGGTTGACCGAGCCGTAGTAGCCCCGGCAGTGCCATTCGCGCTCCAGGCTCTCGGGCAGCTCCAGCCGCTCGGCGATCTCGGCGCCGACCAGGCCCTTGTTCAGGAGGCGCAGGCTCTGGTCGTGGATGTAGGCGTAGAGGTCGCGCTGCTTGGCGAGGAAGTCGACGATGCGGTCCCTTCCCCAGCGCGGCCAGTGGTGCTGGGCGAACATGACGTCGATGCTGCCCGCGAACAGCCCGATCGCCTCGTCGAGATAGGCGGCCCACACCCGCGGGTCGCGCACCAGCGCCCCGCGCAGCGTGAGGATGTTGTGCAGGTTGTGCGTGGCGTTCTCGGCGATGCACAGCGCGCGCTGGTCCGGAAAGAGGAAGTTCATCTCCGCGGGAGCCTCGGTGCCGGGCGTCATCTGAAAGCTCATGCGGATCCCGTCGACGGTCTCCTCCTGGCCCGTGCGGGTGACGTCGAGCGTGGGGGGCACCAGCGTCACGCGGCCGAGCGAGGTGGTCTGGCCAAGCCCGGCGCCGACCTGCCCGGCCGGGCCCTTTTCGAGCATCGCCCCGTACATGTAGGTTGCGCGGCGCGCCATCGCGATTCCCGCGTAGACGTTCTCGCTCACCGCGTGCTCGAGGAACCCCTCCGGCGCGATCACGGGCACCCGGCCCGACTCGACGTCCTCCGGGGTCACGACTCCGCGCGCGCCGCCGAAGTGGTCGATGTGGCTGTGGGTGTAGACCAGGCCCGTGACCGGTCGCTCGCCGCGATGCTCGCGGTACAGGGCGAGTGCCGCCGCCGCCGTCTCGGCGGAGATCAGCGGGTCGATCACCAGCACACCCCGGTCGCCCTCGACGATCGTCATGTTCGAAAGGTCGACGCCGCGCACCTGGTAGATGCCCTCGGTGACCTCGAAGAGGCCGTGGATCGCGTTGAGGCGGCTCTGCCGCCACAGGCTCGGATTGACGGTGTCGGGGCAGTCCGCGTCGAGGAAGCCGTAGGCGTCGGCGTCCCAGACCACCCGGCCCCCCGTCGCGCGCACGACCGGGTCGCTGAGCGAGCCGATCAGGCCGCGCCGCGCGTCCTCGAAGTCGGCCTCGTCGGCGAGTGGAAGGCGCATGCGCAGCGATCCTATTGGCGCGTCTGCGCTCCCCGAGCTCGAAGGGGGTAAAACAGGTGGCATGCAGGAGCAGAGGAGGGTGCTCGACAAGGCCTGGCAGGCGCCCCTGGCGGTGGTCCTGATCACCGTTCCAATCATCGCTGCGACCGTCTTCGGCGGCGCCCCCGCAGGCCTCGGCGCGGCGTTCCTGGCCGCCGCGGCCCTGGTGACGTTCGCCGTCCGCGCCAAGCCCTCCGACCCGATCGAGCCTCCCGGCGCCGGCGTGGGCCGCCTGCTCGTGATCGCCGGTGTCGCCGCCGACGGCCCGGCCGCGCTGGGCCCCGTGCTGGACTGCATCGGGAACCTCGCGGGACCGGGCGAGCCCGAGGTGCTGGTCGTGGCCCCCGCGTCGTCCGGTCGCCTCGCGAACTGGACCTCCGACCTGCGCCCCGGTCAGGTTGCGGCGGCCGAGCGGCTGGTCCTCACCCTCGCCGGCCTCGCCGCCGCCGGAGTCGATGCCCGCAGCCGCGTCGGCGACCCCGACCCGACGCTCGCGATCGAGGACGCCATCCGCACCTGGCCCGCCGAGAAGGTGCTGATCCTCTCCGAGGCCGGCGACGACCGGCTGGCGGCCGCGGCCCGCGACGCCATGAAGCGCGCCACCATCCCCGTGCGCCACGTGGAGCTGCTGCCGGCCCACGTGGTCTGAGCGGGCCACGGCCGCTTCCCGCCGCCGGCGCCTCTCTACGCTGGACGCGATGGACCTGCCGCTCCTCGAATCCACGCTCGCCGAGCTCGGCGAGCCCTCCTACCGCGCCGGGCAGGTGTGGCGCTGGGCCGCGCGCGGCGCGAGCTCGCATGCCGAGATGACCGACCTGCCCCTCGCGCTGCGCGAGGCGCTCGCGGCGCGGGTGCCGATCACGTCGCTGGAGCTCCGCTCCGAGGAGACCTCGCGCGACGGCACGCGCAAGGCGCTGTTCGCCACCGCCGACGGGCGCCCGCTCGAAGCGGTGCTGATGAGCTTTCGCGACGGGCGCCGCTCGGTCTGCGTCTCGAGCCAGTCGGGCTGCCCGCTGACCTGCGCGTTCTGTGCGACGGGCTCCATGAAGTTCGGCCGCAATCTCACCGCGTCGGAGATCCTCGACCAAGCGCTTCACTTCCGCCGGCGCGCCGAGGTGGATCACGCCGTTTTCATGGGAATGGGTGAGCCGATGCTGAACCTGGACGCGGTGCTGCAGGCGTGCGAGCGCCTTCCCGACCTGGGGATCGCGAGCTCGCGCACCACGATCTCCACAGTCGGCTGGGTGCCCGGCATCGACCGTCTCGCCACCGAGGGGCCGCCGGTTCGCCTGGCCCTGTCGGTACACGCCGCCGAGCCGTCGCTGCGATCCGAGCTGATGCCGGTCAACGACCGCTATCCGCTCGACCAGGCGATCCAGGCCTGCCTGCGCTGGCACGCCGCGCGCAAGCGCAAGGTCTTCGTCGAGTACGTGATGCTCGCCGGCGTGAACGACCGGGTCGAGCAGGCGCATGCGCTTGCCGCGGCGCTGGAGCCCAGGCACGCCTTCAAGGTGAACCTCATCCCCTACAACCCGGGCGGGGGCGCGTTCGGCGTGTCGTCTCCCGGGTCGATCGACGCGTTCGCGTCGGCCCTCCGTTCGAGGGGGGTGCCCGTGACGGTGCGGCTCACGCGCGGGCGGGACATCGCCGCCGCCTGCGGCCAGCTCGCGGCCGGCGAGCGCTCCTTAACACCGGCTTGACGCGGGCGGAGGCGCGAGGGGGTAGGTTGCAGGTGTGGGAGTGCTGAGGAACGGGACCCTTCGCCTCGCGCTGGCGGGAGTTGCAATCGCGGCGGCGATAACCGTCGGCGCCGCGCTGGGGCAGCCGAGCGCCCCGTCGTCGTCGCCCAGCGCGAAAACGATCAAGGGCACCCACCGAGCCGACCACCTGGTCGGCACGAAGCACGGCGACCGCATCAAGGGCCTCAAGGGCGCCGACGTGATCAACGGCAAGGGCGGGACCGACACCCTGCTCGGCGGGCCGGGGGCCGACAAGATCAAGGCTCGCGATGGCAAGCTCGATTACATCGACTGCGGCCCCGGCAAGGACGTGGCGGTGGTGGATCGCGCCGAGGACGGCGTGGTCGACTGCGAGGAGGTTCGCGTTCCCCGCTCGGACCAGAGGGGACGGCGATGACCATGGATCCAGAGCGACGTCCCGGCGGCCCTCTCGACGGCCGTGAGGGCGAGGAGCGCCACGCGGCCGAGCATCCCGAGGAGCACATGCGCCGCCGCGACTTCGTCGCGCGCAGTGCGGCCCTCGCCGGCGCCGTCGGGCTGGGTGCGGCCCTACCGCTCGACCATCTGCTCTCCGCCGCAGCCTCTCGTCAGGACCGCGTGAACTATCCGAGCCCGCGGAACATGCCCATCGACCACTTCGTGGTCCTGATGATGGAGAACCGCTCCTTCGACCATTACCTTGGCTGGCGGCCGGATGTCGACGGCCGCACGTCGGGCCTCAGCTATCCGGACCAGATGGGCGGGACCCACAAGACGCACCACCTGACGAACGACTTCCAGGGCTGCGGCTTCAAGGATCCGGACCACTCCTGGGAGGGGGCGCGGGCCGAGTACAACCACGGCAAGCTCGACGGCTTCTACAAGGTCAACGACGAGTTCGCCCTCGGCTACTACAAGGAGAACGACCTCCCCTACCTGCCGGCGCTCAGCAAGGCCTTCACCACCTACGACCGCTACTTCGCAGCCCTGCTTGGGCCCACGTACCCGAACCGCCACTACCAGTGGAGTGCCCAGTCCGGCGGGCAGATCTCGAACGAGATCCCCTCGGGCAGCCTCGGCGACAACTGGGAGACCATCTTCGACCGTGCGCAGGCTCACGGCGTGTCGGTCGCCTACTACTTCTCCGACATCCCGTTCGGCGCTCTGTACGGCGCCCGGGTGGCGCCCTGGCTGCGCCCGATCAGCCAGTTCTACGCCGACGCGGAGGCGGGCAACCTGCCTAACCTCGCGTTCGTCGATCCGGTCTTCTCAGGCGAGGACCAGGGCATCTCGGGCGACGAGCACCCGCACGGCGACATCCGCGTCGGCCAGTTCTTCATGTCCGAGGTCGTCGGCGCGTTCCTCGACTCGCCGAACTTCCGCCGTGGCGCGATGTTCGTCAACTACGACGAGTGGGGCGGGTTCTACGAGCACGTCAGCCCGCGGTTCGTCCCCGACGACCGCCAGAGCCGCAAGCTCTCGAAGAACTTCGGCGTCACCGGGTTCCGCGTTCCGGCCGTGACCATCTCGCCCTACGCGCGACGCGGCCACGTGAGCCACGCGACCATGACTCACGTCTCGATCCTGAAGATGATCAGCTACCGCTTCGGGCTCGGGTACCTGAACAAGCGCCACCGCTACTCGTCGGACATCGGCCGGACCTTCGATTTCTCGAAGGCCAACCACGACATTCCGGACCTGCCGAGCCCCGCTCCCGCAGTTGGGCTGCCCTGCCCGCCGGGCGCGAAGCCCGACAACGCCAGGGTGGAGGGCCCGGAGCTGTCCGAAATCGCCCAGTACGCGGAGAGCCTGGGCATCGAGATCAAGGCCCCGACCCCCGAGCGCGTGTTCCGCCATCCCGGCCGCGCCCGTGAGATCGGCAAGGTCTGGCGCCAAGCGTTCAAGAACGGCCTCGATTGATGCGCCGCCGGGTGCTCATGGCGGTCGTGCTGGCGCTCGCCGCGCTCGGCGCGGGCTCGCTGAGCGCCGGCTCTGGCGCAGCCGCGAAGCCGGCGAAGCACCCGCCGCACGTAAAGCACGTCTTCATCGTCGTGCTCGAGAACGAGAACGCCCAGTCCACGTTCGGTCGGAACTCCGACGCGCCCTACCTCGCCAAGCACCTGGTCAAGCGCGGCGAGCTGCTTCCGAACTACTACGCGACGGGCCACCTCAGCCTCGACAACTACATCTCGATGGTCTCCGGGCAGGCGCCGAACCTGCAGACCCAGCTCGACTGTCAGACCTACTCGAATTTCGTGGGCACCGCCTCCGCCGGCGGCCAGTACACGGGGTCGGGCTGCGTGTATCCGGTCGGAGCGGAGACCATCGCGAACCAGCTCGAGGACTCCGGATACACGTGGCACGAGTACGCGCAGGACATGAACAAGGGCGCCCCCCAGGGCGAGCCGAAGACCTGCAGGCACCCCACCGTCGGCAGCCATGACGACACGCAGTCGGCACGGCACGGCGATCAGTACGCCGCCCGGCACAACCCCTTCATGTACTTCCACTCGATCATCGACTTCCCGACGTGCCAGAAGAACGCCGTCGGCTACAACCGCCTGCGCACCGACCTCAAGAAGGAGCGCACCACCCCGAACTACTCGTTCATCACGCCCAACCTGTGCAACGACGGCCATGACGCTCCCTGCGTCAACGGCAAGCCGGGCGGCCTGACGAGCGCGAACAAGTTCCTCAAGACGCTGATTCCGCGGATCATGCGCTCGCCGGCCTACAAGCACCGGGGCCTGGTGATCGTCACGTTCGACGAGGCCGAGGCGACCGGCGCCGACGCCGACTCCGCCGCGTGCTGCAACGAGCCCACGGGCCCGAACACCATGAGCCCCGGCTTCATCCACCCCGGCCCGGGCGGCGGTCGCGTGGGCGCGGTTCTGCTCTCACCCTGCATCAAGGCGGGCACGGTGAACAAGGCGAAGTACAACCACTACTCGATGCTGCGCTCGATCGAGGACAACTTCCACCTCCCGCACCTGGGCTACGCCGGCCAGAAGGGCCTGAAGCCCTTCGGCCGCAAGACCCTCAACAAGCCCGGCTGCTAACCCATCGAGCCCCCAGGGGCGATGAACGTCCCGCACTGATGGCTATACGGGGTAGTGAGGGACGTTCATGCGGCGTGCCTTCGATGATCGTCCGTGAAGCCCCGGCTGAGAGGGGTGTCCGGGACGTTCATCTGCCGACCTCAGGGGGTTGGGCGCGGGATCCTGAAGTGCCGGTGCGAGGGCGTGCGGTCCCTGGCGCCGTCGGCGCCGATCGCGCGCACGGCGAAGCGATAGCGGCCCGGCCGCAGATCGGTGTAGTGCACACGGCGCCTGCAGGTAGCCCACCGGGTCGGCTGATGCTTTCGGTTCTCGCGCCGCAGCTTGCATTGGAACGCGTAGGGCCGCTTGCCGCCGCGCGCCGTCACCTTGAAGCGCGCACGGCCGTGGGTCTTGTTGACGTGCTTGTGCTTGATCAGCGTGCGGGGTGGCACCGGAGGCGGCGGCGGGTTCGATCCGCCGGTGTCCACCTGGGCGTCCCAGCCGACGTTGCCGGCCTCGTCGATCGCCCGGACCGCCACGTAGCGGTCGTGGGCGGGCAGGTCGTACGTCTGGGTCGCCCCTGCCGCCAGCGGCGTCGGCGCACCCGCCAGCGGCGTCGCGCCGGCGAAGCTCGCGGGGTCGATCGGGCCCGGCGAGGTGACGATCTCGTACCTCGCCGCCGTGCCGCAGGCGTTGTCGTCGCCGGGAGCCTTGAAGGTGAGCGTTCCGCTCTTCACCGAGAGCCCCGTCGGCGTTGACGGGGGCGTCCCGTCGCGGTCGTAGTTGCCGGAGTCCTGCTGGTCATGGCGGAATTGCGGCCACTCCGCCTGGCATTTCGGAAGGTTCGGGAGATTCCACTGGAAGAGATAGCCCTCGCGGGTGATGTCCGCCATCCGCCCGTCGCTCGAGAACGCCGCCGGGGCGAACAGCCAGCCGCCCGTCACCTTCGGGAAGCCGCTCACGTCCGTGCCGGTGGCGCCGTCGTAGGCATGCAGCAGGCCCAGGCCCGTGCCGGCGACGACCTGGTTGGTGCTGCCCGGCGTGACCCGCGCGACGTCGGAGGACGACAGGAACTGGAAGTCGTCGGTAATGCGCGGGAAGGCGGGCAGCGGCGTGCCGGTCTGCGCCTCGTAGGCGCCGATCAGATGGTTGTAGGGAGCGTTCTGCCCCACCAGCAGCAGGTTCGCGACGTCGGTCAGGCTCAACCCGTACTTGACGATGTCGGGTCCGCCCGCGGGCGTCAGGTTGCCCACCGAGGCCGACTCGAAGAGGTTGATGGTGCCCGTCCGGTCGGTGGCGTCGGACGCCGGGCCGTAGGCGCCCTGCTGGACGTCGCGCACCAGGTTGCCGGAGGTGTCGTACTCGCCGATGCTCGCCGAGCCGGTGGTGGAGGCGACCACGAGCTGCTGTCCGCCGACCTTCACCAGCGCCGGGTCCTGCCCGGGCCCGATCAGCGGCAGCGTCGACTGGATCGCGCCGTTCAGCTTGATCGGCCAGCCCGGCAGGAAGCTCGCCGTCGGCGCCGCTCGACCGCGTAGACCCGCGACGAGCCGCCGGCCGCGTTGGCGAGCGCGTCGGAGAGGGCCTGGCCGAGCAGGCCGGAGATGTCGCTGCCGGTGGGCGCGGTCGGGTCGTACGTCTCGTTGGTGGCGACGACCACGTCGTCCTTGCCGTCGCCGTTGAGGTCGCCGATCGGCGGGCTCGTTGATCGACTCGGCGATCATCTGCTGGCTCGGGGGCACCGCGGGGTCGACGAGCTGCTTGGGGAAGCCCGGCAGGGCCTGGCCCGAGCCGTCGACGGCGTAGAGGTGGCCGTCGAGCGCCGGCGCGACGATGTCGAGCGGCTGGTCCTGGCCCTCGAGGTGGCCCACCGCCGGGCTCGACACGAACCCGCACTTGGGGTGCACCAGCGGCTGGCTCTCGTTCGCCGGGTTGCAGAAGCTCGTCTCCGAGCGCACCGGGAAGCCGGGGCGGACGCTGCCGTCGGGCTCCCAGGCGTAGATGCGCTGGCCCGCGGTGGTGATGACCTCCGGCCGGCCGTCGTTGTCGAGGTCGGCGATCACCGGGCCGCGCGGCGGCTCGCGCGGCGGCGAGCCGGCGGCCAGCGCCGCAAAGCCGGGCGCGGCGTCGTGCCCGGCCGCCGATGCCTCGAGCTCGGTGTGCACCGGCCAGCCGGGCAGCTCCGAGCCGTCGGGCTCGTAGGCGTGGATCACGCCGTCCTCGGTCGGCACGACGAGCTCCTGGACGTTGTCGCCGTTGAGGTCCGCGTAGCGGATCGGGGCCTCGCCGCCGGTGCCCATCCGCTTCGGGAAGCCGTTTCGCAGCGTCGAGTCGCGAGCGGAGGTGAAGACTCGCCGATCGACGCCGGGCGTCGGGATGCCGTCGCCGCGCACCACCAGGCGCACCGTGAACTCGGAGCGGTACGGGTTGGGCGAGACCGTCGAGAGGGTGGGGCCGCCCGTGTCCGGCGGCGGGTTGAAGCTTTGAAGCGCGGCTCGCACGGCGGTCATGTCGACGGCACCGAAATCGCTGACGTCGGCGGTCGAGTCGCCGCTGGAGACCGTGTTCCAGCTCGTGGGCGCCTCGCCGGCTCCCCATTCGACCTTCCAGTGGAAGGCGCCGCCGGTGGCGAAGCGCGCCCGCGCCAGCCCGTGGATCGCCAGCGAGTTGCCGGTGACCGGCGCGTACCAGTCGGGCGAGTCGATGGCGGCCTCGGGCGGGATCTTGCCGCTCTGGGCCACGGTCGCAGCCTTGCCGAGGTCCACTCGCCCCCAGCCGAAGTGCGACGTCCACTGGTCGATCGACGGCTTGGTCGGGTCGGCGGCCGGGTCCGGGACGCCGGTGCCCAGGGTGTTGCCCGTGGTCACTCGCTCCGCGGTCTGCTCGAGGATCTCGCGGGTCTCGTCGGGCCGAAGCTGGACCGGGGGAGACGCGTCGCGCGCGGCGCTGATCACGAGCCCGGCCGCGCCCGCCGCCTTGCCCGTGTTCTCCGAGCCCGTGGAGCCCTCCATCGCGATCGAGCTCTTGCCTCCGTACTGCGTGGTGTTGGCGCCGCGGAAGTACGTGCCGACCGGCAGCGACGTGCCCGGGCAGCCGACGGGCAGGGGGATCGGGCCGCAAAGCCCCTCGAGTGCCTGCGCGACCTGGCTGCCCGCGTCGTTGCCCAATCCCATCGTGTCGGGCACCGTGCCCTGGATGAGCATGGCGTGGCCGTAGTTGGCCGCGTAGTTGTGGTTGCCGGTGTTGAGGTCGTCGCCGGAGAACGTCTGCACGACGCCGTGGCCGTAGGCGTAGTTCGAGGCCTGCTCGGCGAACGCGGAGTGGTAGACGGATCCGTTGGCGCCCTCGATCACCGACGCGCCGTTGTCGGTGGCGTAGAGGATGCCCATCCCGAAGGTGTCGCCGTCGGAGACGAACGTGTCCCAGGTGCGGATCGGCAGCAGCGAGCAGTGCGGGCACACGCCGATCCCGCCCTGGCCCTCGTTGCCCTGCTCGGCCGCGTCTGTGGCGCGCCCCGAGCCGTGGTTCGAGGCGGCGAAGTAGCTGGACGCGTCGTAGGGGTCGTTGTCGTTGTCGAAGAAGTCCCAGCCCGCGATGTCGTCGACGAAGCCGTTTGCGTCGTCGTCATTCGAGTCCGAGAACGTGGCGATCAGGTCCTCCGCGTCGACGCCGGACGCACCGTGCGCGCCGGCGGAGGGGCTCACCCGGCTGTCGCAGACATAGTCGAGGACGTTGAACGCCCCGTCACCGTTGGCGTCGTGGGGGTTGCTCACACTTGGCTGCCAATTCGCGCACGCGGGCACCAGCGAGGCGTCGGAGCTGGGGTTGGCGCGGTCGTGTTGCGGCACGGGGAGCTCGCCCGCGTTGAGGTGGATCTGCCGGCGCAGCGAGTCGCGATCCCACTTGATGCCGGTGTCGAGGATCGCGATCGTGGTGTCGGGCCGGCCACGGTCGAGCTTCCAGGCGCCCGAGGCGTTGAAGCCCGAGACCTGTGGGCACAGCAGCAGCGCGGGCTGGCAGGCCGTCGCGTTGGGCCCGGTCAGGTAGAGCGCGGTGGCGCGGGAGCGCTGAGAGGGCCAGCCGAACAGGCCGAACTGCTCGTCGTAGATGTTGGTGTCGACGCCGTTGTCTGCGTCGTCTGGCTCGGCGCTGTCGTAGCCCGGATCGGTCGGCGTGTCGGCGCGCTGGGGATTCTGGATCCCGAACTGCTGGGCCGCCGCGCCGGCGGTGTGGTCGGCGGGATGCTCGAAGTCGCGGGCCGCCGCGGGCGCGGCGGCGGCGCACACAAGCGCGAGCGCCAGCGCTGTGGCCAGGACCCTGCGGCCTCCCCGAGCTGTGCTGGTCGTCACCACCCATCGCGGAAGTTAGCGCCGGAGCACGGCGATCGCGCCGGTTGGCCGAACCGGCGCAGGCCGAGGCTGAGGCGCGAGAACGCCGCGGTTCTCGATAGGGTGGCCCGGGCTCGGTGGCCCGGGCCAACTGCAAGGGGTGCCCGGCGAGGGTGCGGTGGTCCTCGCCCGAGCTTCCCGAAGCGCGGCGGTCGCATGCGCTTCGCGGGCATCCCCACGGAATCGGCTATCCGAGGCGCTGCGGCCCGAGCGGCTCCCTTGGCGCCGGCGGCGGCGGCGACAGCTCGAGCTGCCACCAGCCGACGTCGTGCCACGCGCACGCCTTGAACCCGATGTGCCTGAAGACGCCGCTGGGCGCGAAGCCCAGCGACTCGTGCAGGCGCACGCTGGCGTCGTTGGGCAGGGTGATGCCGGCCAGCACCGTCACGATCCCCTGCCGGCTCAGCAGGCCGAAGAGCGCCTCGTAGAGCTCGCGGCCGATCCCCCGCCGCTCCTGGCCCGCCGCGACGTACACGGAGGCCTCCGCGGACCATCGGTAGGCGGCCCGCTCGCGGTGCGGGTTGGCGTACGCGTAGCCCACCACCTCGCCGTCGCGCTCGCTGACGAGCCAGGCGTGGGTCGCCGAGCAGCGCTCGATCCGGCGCGCCATCTCCTGCTCGCCCGGGGCCTGCTCCTCGAAGGAGGCGACCCCGCTCGCAACGTGTGGCGCGTAGATCGCCGCGCAGGCCGCCGCGTCGAGCGCCGGGTTCGCGTGACGGATCAGGGTTTGTGATTGACGGGCAAACACTTGCGGACGGCTTCGCCGTCCTTACATGCTGCTTTCGGACCTAAAGGTCCTCACCACTCAACCAATGCCGCGGGTTGTCGGTGAGGATCGAGTCGATCTGCTCGTCGCTCACGCCGTTCTCGCGCAGCCACGGAAGGACCTTGTCGAAGATCATCGTCATCGACCAGTCGTCGAGCATGCCCGGGGCGGCCGTCATCGCGGCCACGGTCTCGGGCGGGTACCAGTCGATCGTCGCGCAGAAGTCCTGGGAGATCATGATGCGGTCGGCGTGGCCACCCTCGATCAGCGCCAGGGTGGTCGCGTTGCGCTTCTCGGTGGGCAGGAAGATGTCGAGGCCGTAGCGGTCGAGGCCCACGTACACGCCCTTCTCCAGCAGGCCCTCGATGTAGCCCAGGTCGTCGGTGTCGCCCGTGTGGGCGATCTGGATCTTCTCCGGCGCGACGCCCTCCTCGAGGAAGATCTCCACCTGGCGGGGGCCGGTGTTGGACGCGGGCCGGGAGTGCGCCATGATCGGCGCTCCCGTCTTCACGCTGGCCCGCGCGGCGGCGCGGTGAACCTTCTCGATGTTCTCGTTGACTCCCGGCTCGTCGGCGGCGCACTTGATGAAGGCCGCCTTGATGTCGGTGCCTTGGCAGCCGACGGTGATGTCGTGCACGAAGAGCTCGGCCATCTGGTCGGCGTCGCGCAGCTGGAAGAAGTGGGGAAGGTAGTCGTAGGTGTAGATGCCCGTGCAGCACACAACCTGCAGGCCCGTCTCCTCCGAGACCCGGCGCATGAACCCGACGTCGCGACCCAGCAGCATCGCGGTCGCGTCGAACATCGTCTTGACGCCGTGGGCGAGGACGTCGTTGGCGGCCTTCACGGCGACGCCGTACTCCCCGCCCGGCTCGACCACGTGCGGCGGGTCCTCCATCACGGTCCCGACGTGCGGCCATTGGGCGTGGACCGCCTCGTCGCTGGCGAGCAGGTGCTCGTGAACCAGCACCTTCCCGAGCTCGGAGGAATCGACAATGCCGGTGACGGTCTCGACGTTGCTCATGGCGCCTAGTCTATGTCGGTGCCCACGAGCTGGCGGATCTCCATGGCGGTCCTCGTGGCCTGCCTCCTCGCCTCGATGGTGATCGCGATCGTCAAGCTGGCGTAGGCGCTGGCCGCGCGGGTTAGTATGCGCGCGTCACCGAGCGCATCTGAGGAGTGGGGCCCTTGCTACAGCGAATCGTTGTTGGGACCGATGGGTCCGACACCGCAACCGACGCCGTCCGCCATGCCGTCGAGCTCGCGAAGGCGACCGGCGCCAAGCTCGAGATCGTCAGCGCCTACGCATCCGGCCCCTCGGGCCCGAGCGGCGAGTCGGTGGAGATTCCGGGCGATGTGCAGCACCAGACCGGGCCGCGCGCCGAGGTGAACATGATCCTCGATGCGGCCGCCGGCGAGGCGGAGAAGGCCGAGGTCGACGTGCACACCCACCCGCGCGAGGGCGACCCAGCTGACGCGCTCCTCGACGTCGCCGAGGAGGTCAACGCCGACCTCATCGTCGTCGGCAACAAGGGCATGACCGGCGCGAAGCGCTTCCTGCTCGGCAGCGTGCCGAACAAGGTCTCACATCACGCCCCCTGCGGCGTGTACATCGTTCGCACCACCTAGCGCCCACCCATGAACGTCCGTATTGCCCCCGTTTTTTGGGGGCTTCCGGGACGTTCATCCTGGGTGAGCTGGTCAGCAGGCGCCGGGCGTCGTCGCTCTGCCCGCGTCCAGGATGCCCGCGCCGAACGCCTGGCCCGCCGGCCGCGCGCACGCCCGCAGGCGCTTTGCCACGGCCTTGGGCTTGGGGTGCGCGCCGATGACTTTGCTCGAGATCACCAGCGCGGCCGCGGCCGAGGTCTCGGCGGCGGCCTGCGAGGTGCCGCTGAGCCCGACGAAGCCGAATCGCGAGTAGTTCCCTCCGGTCGCCGCCCCCGGCTTCATCGCGTACTGCACGATCGAGCTCGACTCGCCGGCGCAGGTGCCGCCGCCCGGCGCGGTCATCGCGGCGCCCGTGTTGGAGGAGTCGGCCATGCAGCCGAGTGCGGTCGAGGCCGAGACCGAGAGGACGTGCGGCGCCGCGGCGGGCATCGCCGGAGAGGAGCGTCCGGCGTTGCCCGCCGCGGCGACCACGAGCGCTCCGCGCCTCGTGGCCCGCGCGATGGCGGCGCACACTGTGGGGATTGCCGAGCACGAACGCACCGAAGGTCCGAAGTCGAGGCTGAGGTTGATGACGTCGGCGCCGTGCTTGGAGGCCCATTTGATCCCGGCCGCGATCGCCGAGGCGTGGCCCTTCAGCGCGCTGTCGAGGACGCGCACCGGCATGATTCTCGCCCCGTAGGCGATCCCCGCCTCACCGAGCCCGTTGTCGGTCGCCTGCGCGATCGTCGCCGCAACGTGGGTGCCGTGGCCGTTCTCGTCGAGCGCGAGGTGGTCATCGTCGACGAAGTCGTGGCCCTTGACGAAGGTGTGTGGCGCCAGGTCCGGATCGCGCGCGAAGCGGGATCCCTTGGAGCGGTAGGCGACGCCCGTATCCAGCACCGCCACGGTCACCCCTGCGCCGGGCGCCCTCCCCGCAGCGCTCAGATTCGACCAGGCGGTTGGCGCGTCGATTCCCGCGGTCGTGCCCAGCAACGACCACTGGTCGCCTTTCCAGCCTGCGGCCACGCCCGCCTGCCCGGGATCGTTGGGAAAGCTTGCGGCCGTCGCAACCTGCGCTGCCGCCCCACCGGCCGTGTATGCGAGCACGCCGGCAGCTGCCAGCGCGCCGATGATCACCCGCCATCTCCGACTCATCGCTTCCCTCTCTAACACGCTCGACGCTCCAAAGTCGCACCCCGTCCGTGGGGAAGGGCGTCGATACTCTCCGCATGGATAGCGCGGATGAGACGCTCATGCGCCTTGCCCTGGCCGAGGCGGAGCGAGCAGGCGGCCACGACGACGTGCCGATTGGCGCCGTCGTGGCGCGCGAAGGGGAGGTGCTGGCCGCGGCCGGCAACGAGCGCGAGCTTCGCCGCGACCCCACCGCGCACGCCGAGATCCTCGCACTGCGCGCGGCCTCGCAGGCGCTCGGCGGCTGGCGGCTGCCGGGGTGCACGCTCTACGTGACGCTCGAGCCGTGCGCGATGTGCGCCGGGGCGATCGTCCTCGCCCGGGTCCCTCGCGTCGTCTACGGGACCTCAGACCCCAAGGCCGGAGCGGCGGGTAGCGTTCTCGACGTCCTCGGCGAGACGCGGCTGAACCACCGGCCGCGGGTCGAGCGGGGTGTGCTGGCCGTCGAGGCCGCGGAGCTGCTGCGGGAGTTCTTCGCCGCGAGGCGCAGCTAGCCCCCCAACCTAAAGGGGTCAGACCCCTTTAGGTGCAGTCTCGTCACAAAGGGGTCAGACCCCTTTAGGTTCAGTCTCGTCACAAAGGGGTCTGACCCCCGGTGGCGCTCGTTCTAGTCGCGCTCGGCGGTGTCGGGCGTCATCGCGCCGCCCGAGGTCGCGCGGCGCACCAGCGCCGGAGCGAGGATGCGCAGGCCGGCGGCGATCCCGTAGGGGCGCGGCACGTAGCGCTCGGCCCTGCCGCCGGGGCCGGCGTCCATGATCGCCCCGGCCACCTTCTCGGGCGTGGAGACGATCCAGCGCGTGGCCCTGCGGTCCACGAGCTCGCGCTGGGGAAAGCCCTCGGTCGCGACGAAGCCCGGAAGCACCATGCCCACGTGCACGCCGTGGGGCTTCTCCTCCTGATGCAGCGCGTCGGTCCAGCCCGCCAGCGCGAACTTGCTGGCCGAGTAGGCGCCCGAGCGAGGCCTGGAGACCCTGGCCGCCGTGCTCGCCACGTTCACGATCGCGCTCGGTGCCGACCGGCGCAGCAGCGGCAGCAGCGCCTCGGTGAGTCGCACGACGGCCTCGAAGTTGAGCTCCATGTGGCGGCTGACGTTTTCCCAGCCGGTCTCGGCGAACGAGCCGCGCCAGGCGCCCCCGGCGTTGTTGACCAGCAGGTCCAGCCGCCCGTGCTCGGCCTCCACGCGCTCGGCGATCCGCCCGGCAGCCTCGGGGTCGGTGAGGTCGGCCGCGATCACGGTGGCCTCTCCGATCTCGGCCGCAAGCTCGGCCAGCTTCTCCTCGCGGCGGGCGACCAGCACCACCTTGGCGCCCGGCTCGCGGGCGATGCGCCGTGCGGTGGCGGCGCCGATGCCCGCGGAGGCGCCCGTGACCAGGGCGATCATGCGGGCGCGCCGGCGCGCAGCTCGCCGAACAGGCGCGACCAGCGCTCGGGGTCGGGGTCGGGAGGCATGGTGATGGTGATCCTGGTGGCGATGTCGCCGTAGCGACGGCGCAGATCGGCGACGGCGTCCTCCGGTGTCCCCACCACGGCGAACGCCTTCACCATCTCGTCGTCGATCAGCTCGCTCATCCGGTCCCACTCGCCGCGCTTGGTCATCGCGTTCAGCTCGTCCTGAAGATCGCCCCAGCCATGCAGATCCAGAACGGGCCGGTAGGCGGGGGTGGAGCCGTAGAAGGCGATCTGCTGCTTGACGAAGCCGACGCCCTCGGCGATCTCGTCGGGGGTGTCGCGGGCCACGACCATCGCCGGAGCGGTGATCTCGAATCCCTCGGCGGTGCGTCCCGCCTTCTCGAACCCCTTCTCCAGGGCCGGCAGGGTCGCCTCGCGCACGTAGCGCTCCGTCGAGAACCCGTGCACCAGCAGCCCGTCGGCCACCTCGCCCGCGGTCTGCGTCATCAGCGGGCCGACCGCGGCGAGCATGATCTTCGGGTTGCCATGCGGGTTCGGCCCGGGATTGAAGAAGGGCGTCATGAGGGTGTGCGTGTAGAAGTCGCCCTCGAAGTCCAGCGAGCCGTCGCCGGCCCACGACGCCCAGATCGCCCTGACGGCGAGGATCAGCTCGCGCATCCGCGCGGCGGGCCTGGACCACTCCATCGAGTAGCGCTTCGTGATGTGGGGCTTGATCTGCGAGCCGAGCCCGAGGATGAAGCGGCCGCCCGAGAGCAGCTGGACGTCGTTCGCCTGCATGGCGATCGTCATCGGGCTGCGCGCGAACGCGACCGCGATCCCGGTGCCGATCTCCACGCGCTGCGTGCGCTCGGCCGCGAGCGCGCAGGCGATGAAGGGGTCGAGCTGCGTCTCGACGGCAAACCAGCCGTCGAAGCCCTGCGACTCCGCGGCCACCGCGGCGTCGGCGGCCTCCTCCACCGTGGAGGCGTAGCCGCCGGCGTCGACCTTCATGTCTTCACCCGGCGGCTCTGCTCGCGTTCGTCATCGGCGCGTATCTTGCCGCGCCGACGGGACCGGCGGCAGCCGGCCGTCGACCTACTTGGCCTTGAAGAGGCCCTTGCCGTCGTCGTTCTGACCCGTCTTCTCGAGGCGGCCGGAATCCCGGGCCTCCTTGACGGCGTCCTGGAGGTCCTGGGGCTTCACACCGAGCTTTTCGGCGAGCTCGGCGCGGGTGAACCCGTCGTCGCCGAGGCCCTGGGCCGCTTCGATGACCTGATCGGAGGTTATGTCGCTCATGTCGGCTGCTCCTGTCGTTCGTTAGTTGTCGAGTCGTGCCGGCGATGAGAACACCGCCGGGACCCGAGGCGGTCCGTCGAGGATGAATACCTCTGTCGCTGTATCCGTACCCTCGTCGTGCTTGCTCACAAACGCGGCAACGCGCTGGTGCGTCACCTTCGCGATCGCGTACATCGCCTCCCGCCTGTAGGTGGCGACGGTGGGAGGCGCAACGGCATGACCGTCGTCGTCGAGGCCCTCGGTGGCGATGGCCGTGTTGAATGCGGCCACCGCACCTGTCAGGACGCAGGCCACCCGCGTTCCCGACACCGTGCTCTCGATCTCGGGCTTCGGTGTGGCGTACTTACGCCACACCGTCGCCATGGCCGTGCTCACCTGGCGCGAAAGCGCGCCGGCACCCGAGGGTCCCGGCTCGGCTTCAGCCTCGCCGGTCGCCACTAGGCGACGCCGACGTCGACAGCCCGGGGGCCCTTGTCGCCCTGCTCGGCGGTGTAGCTGACCTTCGTTCCCTCGGCAAGCTGGCCGAGGCCCATGCCGACGAGAGCGGTCTGGTGAACGAACAGATCCTTCGATCCGTCGTCCGGGGTGATGAATCCAAAACCCTTCTCAGGGTTGAACCATTTAACGATTCCTGTAGCCATGAGGCTCCTTCATTACGGTGCTGCGAACCGCGGGGGCATAACACCGAGAACGGGGAGCGCGTACACAGGTTCGACCGTTGCAACGGCCGCTTACAGGAGTTCACGTTAGCAGCGTCCTGCTACCTTCACGACAACGGACGACCGTCGTCCGTGAGTTTTCGACCTCCTCAGGCGCGCTTCGAGCGCATCGGGTGAGCTCTTCGAACTCCACCCGATAGGGCGGCACCCGCCGCCTCGAAGGAGTACCCCCTTGCCCTCTCGTACCTTCGCCGAGCTCGGCGTATCGCCCGAGCTCGCCAAGACCTTGCGCGCGTCCGGCTTCGAAAAGCCGTTCGCCGTCCAGTCCATGGCAATCCCCGACATCCTCGGTGGCCGCGACGTCCTCGTGAAGTCGCCCACCGGCTCGGGAAAGACCCTGGCCTTCGCCGCCCCGGTCCTCGACCGGCTCGATGCCCGCTCCAACCGGCCCTCGGCCCTCGTGCTGGCGCCGACGCGCGAGCTCGCCGTCCAGATCTGCGAGGCCGCCGCCCCGCTCGCCCGCGGCCTCGGCCTTCGGGTCGCCGCCGTGTACGGCGGCGTCGGACTCGAGCGCCAGGCCAAGGCGGCCCGGCGCGCCCACATGATCGTGGCGACCCCCGGCCGGCTCATCGACCTGCTCGACCGCCGCGCGATCGACCTTCGCGCCGTTCGCCATCTCGTCCTCGACGAGGCCGACCGCATGCTGGACATGGGCTTTCGCCCAGGCGTGGAGCGGATCGTGGGCGAGACGCCCCGCGACCGCCAGACGCTGTTCTTCTCGGCGACGCTCGATGGCGAGGTCGGCAGGCTCGCGTCGAAGTACACCAACCGCCCGTGCAGGCACGACTACGCGCCGGAGCCGCACGCGACCGGCCGGGTCGAGCACCGCTTCGTCGAGGTCTCCCCTCAGAGCAAGCTCGACACCGTCGTCGGCGAGATCCGCCGCAGCGACGGGGGCCGGACCCTCGTGTTCGTGCGGACCAAGCGCGGCGCCGACAAGCTTGCCCGCAAGCTGGCCGGCCGCGGCATCCAGGTGGCGGCCATGCACGGCAACAAGTCGCAGGCCCAGCGGACCAAGGCCCTCGCGGGCTTCCATTCGGGTCGCGTGGCTGCCCTGGTGGCCACCGACGTGGCTGCCCGGGGCATCGACGTCGACAACATCACCCGCGTCATCAACTTCGACCCGCCCGCGGACTCCTCGGACTACGTCCACCGCGTCGGCCGCACCGGTCGCGCCGGAGCCGACGGCGAGGGCGTGACCTTGGTTCTCGAGCCGCAGACCCGCGACGTCAAGCGCATCGCGCGCAAGCTGAATCTTGCCGACGGAGCCTGGCTCGAGCGCGCTGGGCGCTCCTGAGCCGGGTCCTCAGCCCTTCTTGCCGATCTTCTCCAGGGCCTGGCTGAGGTCGTCGACGCTGTCGTAGGTCATGGACATCGGGTTCGAGTGCTTGAACGCGACCCTGCCGTCCTCGTCGACGATGAAGACCGTGCGCTTGGCCATCTTGAAGCTCTTGGAGTAGACGCCGTAGGACTTGCTGACCCCGGCGTCGTGGTCGGACAGGAGCGGCGTGGTGAGCCCGTACTTGGTCTTGAAGGCCTGGTGGGAGTCCATGTCCTGGACCGAGATGCCGACGAACTTCGCGTCGAGCTTCGACATGTCCTCGCCCGAGTCGCGATATGAGCAGAACTGCTTGGTGCAGACGGTGGTGTCGTCGCCCGGGTAGAAGAGGACCACGACGCGCTCGCCGCGGTGATCGCTGAGGGTGAACCTGCCGTCGGTGCCGTCGAGCGTGAAGTCCGGCGCCGGATCCCCTACGTCGATTCCCACGGAGGGGAGCCTACGCATCCGGCGGCCCGGCCGGCGCGTAGGGTCCTGATGGATGAAGGTCACCCTGCTCTGCGCCGCCGCCGTCGCGGTTCTGATGCTTCTCACCTGGGCCGAGGCGACGCGTCGGCGCGACGTCTCGATCGTCGACCCGATCTGGGGCCCGGCGTTCGTCCTCGTCGCCGTCGTCGCGGCGCTCGCCGGTGACGCCGGCGCCGACCTGCGCTGGCTGCTTCTCGGCCTCACCGCCGTGTGGGGCACGCGGCTGGGCTGGCACCTGGTCCGGCGCAAGCTGCACGAGCCCGAGGAGGATCGCCGCTACGCGGCGATGCGCGAGCGAGTGGGGGAGGAGCGCTTTGCGCTGTGGTCGCTGCGCATGGTCTTCGGCCTTCAGGGCCTGCTGGTCATGATCGTCTCGCTGCCGCTTCAGGCGACGGCGACACGGGTCGCGGCGATCGACGCCTCCGTGATCCCCGGCGTCGCGCTCTTCTGTGTGGGGCTGGCGTTCGAGGCGATCGGCGACGCCCAGCTCGCGGCGTTCAAGGGGGACCCGGCCAACCGCGGGCAGGTGATGGACCGGGGCCTGTGGCGCTATACGCGCCACCCCAACTACTTCGGCGACTTCTGCGTGTGGTGGGGCCTATGGCTGGTGGCGCTGACCGCGGGCGGGACCTGGTGGACGGCGATCGGCCCGATCGTCATGTCCACGCTCCTCATCCGCGTCAGCGGCAAGGGCCTGCTCGAGAAGAGCATCGGCAAGCGCCGCCCGGGCTACGAGGAGTACGTGCGCCGCACCTCGGGCTTCTTCCCGCTGCCCCCTCGCGGGTAGCGCGCTACTCCTCGCCGCTGTACGCCACGTGGCGCGGCTCCGGGTCCCCGGGGTCCCCGAGGTCCTCGGGCCGCGAGCCGATCGGCCGGCGCAGCACGAAGGCCCAGATGAGCATTCCGAGCAGCGAGATGGCGGCGCCGATGACCGGCACCAGGGTCCCCGGTATCGGCGGCCCGTGGCCGAACCACAGCTGGGCGTTGATGCCGACGCCCGCGAAGCTGCCCGTGGCCCTGACCCGGTAGTCGCCGTCGGAGGGCACGTGAACGGTGAAGACCTTGCGAATCGCGTTCGTGCTGCCGCTGCCCGTGTTGCCGCTCGAGCCGAGGTCGCGGCTGACGTCGAGGGCCGCGCCTCCCCCGGCCGGGGTCACCGCCAGTCCCAGGCTCTTGGGGATCGGCACGTCGACCTGCACGCCCGGCGTCTTGCCCGGGATGTAGATGGCCGCGTTGGCGCCGACGTCGCCGGATGGCAGATGGAGCGTGGCCGACCCTGGCACTCGAACCTTTCCGTACTGATCCGGCTCGCCCCAGAAGATGTTCGACGAGCCGAGGATGCCGACGGCGATCGAGGCGATCAGGGCCCCGAGAAGGAAGACCCCGATGAGCAGGCCGGCATGTCCGATGCGGGCCTCGATACGGCGAAGCACGGCGCGAGCATATCCGCGCGCCGGGCGGACTCAGCGGCGGGCATGTCAGCGGCCGAATCCATGCCGAGGGCGGCGAGGTGTAACTATTAGCGTGAAACCCGATCCGGAATCCGGGTTGAACCCGCCAGCGCAAGGAGACGACAGCAGAAATGGCTCTTACCATCGGCGACACCGCCCCCGACTTCGAGGCCCAGTCCACCGAGGGCCCGATCAGCTTCTACGACTGGATCGGCGACTCGTGGGCCGTCCTGTTCTCGCACCCGAAGGACTTCACCCCCGTCTGCACGACCGAGCTGGGCACGATGGCCAACATCAAGCCCGAGTTCGACAAGCGCGGAGTGAAGATCCTCGGCCTGTCGGTCGATCCCATCGACAAGCACGAGGGCTGGGCCCAGGACATCGCGGACGTGAAGGGCACGGCCCCGAACTATCCGATCATCGGCGACGACGACTTCAAGGTCTCGAAGCTCTACGGCATGCTGCCGGCTGAGACCGAGGGCGACGCGGGAGCGCGCACCCCGGCCGACAACCAGGCGGTCCGCACGGTCTTCGTCATCGGCCCGGACAAGAAGATCAAGCTGGTGCTGGTCTATCCGATGACCACCGGCCGCAACTTCGACGAGGTCATCCGCGTCGTCGACTCGCTTCAGCTCACGGCCAACCACAAGGTGGCGACGCCGGCGAACTGGAAGCAGGGCGACGACGTGATCATCTCCGGCTCGGTCTCCGACGACGAGGCGAGGGAGACCTTCGGCGAGTGGGAGTCGCCCAAGCCCTACATCCGGATCGTTCCGCAGCCGACGAACTGAGCCGGGCTCGGTCCTAGGGGGCTCCGCCGAGGCCCATCCGGTCCGCGCGGGCGACGATTCGTCGCTCGTTACGGTCCGGGAAGCGTTCGTCGAGCCTCTGGTCGAGGAGGCGCCGTTCGAGCTCGACCCGCTCGGCCGCCTCGCCGCCGACCATCGAAAGCAGGCGCGCGTAGAGCGCGTGCAGACGCCGCGCGATCTGAATCGAGCCCTGCCCGTAGTGCCGGATCTCCATCACGCCCAGCGCGAAGTACTCGTTCCAGCTCGGCGAGGGAACGAATCCGCGCGTGGCCCCGGTGGCGTCGGTGACGCCCAGGGGCCCGGGCTGCCGGTCGTACAGCTCGACGAGGGTCGTTTCGATGCGGTCCAGGGCCTGTACCGCGGTCGTCGGATCGTTGATCGCGGGGGAGAGGCCGCGGATGGCGATGTCGACCAGCATGCGCAGCAGGAACGCGGGATCCTGGTCGACCGTGCGCTGGCGGGCGACGATCAGCACCCTGCTCGCGAGCTTCGGGTCCGGCCGGCTGCCGCCGTGAACCCGCAGGACCGGCGCCCCGTGGGGGACGAAGTTGCCGACGATGGGAACGACCTCGACGAATCCCCCCGTCTGGTCGGCGAGCGCGAGAAGTGAGTCGCGGTCCACGGCCGCGATCACCCCCGGCTGCCCGGAATGGCGCACCTCCGCGGCGTCGGGATCCACCGGGATCCGCGGGGGATCGCCGGCCGCGTGGCGCGGGTGGACGTCGTCCATCACGGCCTGCTCGCGGCGCATCAGTTCGCGCAGGATGCCGCCGATCTGGGTGTTCTCGAATGCCCGCTGCACGAGCGCGACGAAGGCGCCCAGAGTCAGCAGCGCCATGACCAGACCGAAGATCACCGTCACCGTCGGCACGAGCTGGTGGCCGGTGGAGTCGGTGCTGCGCCCGATCGCGGCGAGGGCGAACAGCGCGTACGTGGCGGTGGCCGTGGGCAGGGCGAGCCCCGCGATCACCACCGGGTCGCGGCGAAGGCGGGCGGCGACGCGCGGCGAGTACGACGAGGTCTGGATCTGCGCGGCGACGAACACCGCCGAGAAGACGATTCCGGTGAAGGTGATCATCCCGGCGGCGAGCGCGCCGAAGATCGATTGCGCGGCCGAGACCGGGATCGGGAGGTTGTCGTTGCCCAGGCTCTTGTCGAGCAGGGGCAGAAGAAGGGCGAGCGCAAGAGCCAGGGCGTTGACCAGGAGCACCGGGACCCACATCGCGGAGGTCAGGCGGATCCGAAAGCGGATGCTCACGACGGGGCGATCGCCTCGGAGGTTCCTTTGGGCGCCGCCGCCCGCAGGCGCAGGCCGATCAGGGGGTAGATCAGGGTGGACAGAACGGCGGCTCCCACCAGCGCAGCCGCGGTCGACGGCCGCATACGGTCCTTGGCGTCCGCGATGGTCGTGATCGCGAGCACGAGGGGCAGCTGTGTGGATGTGAAGAACGCCAGGGCCAGACGCTCGCGGGCGTCCAGAACCTTGCGGTAGAGGAGCAGTGCCGGAACCCCCCTGACCACGAGGAAGAGGCCAAGGAAGATGAACAGCTTCGCCACCCCCGCAGGGTCGTGGAACAGCGCCCCGATCGCGAGGTTCATGCCGCTGTAGACGAAGAAGAAGGGGATGAAGAAGCCAAACCCGACGGCGGTCACCTTGGACTCGAAGGTCTTGGCGTCGCGCCCGCGCAGCAGCTCACGAACGATGAGGCCTGCCGCGAAGCCGCCCAGCAGCAGGTCGAGGCCGAGGTCGGCGGCCAGCAGCGCCAGGGCGAAGATCAGGACGACGATCCACCGGACCATCAGCTGCGAGCTCTGCTCCAGGCTGCGCTCGAGGGTCGGCAGCGTGCGACCGGATGAGCGGACCGCGAGGACGGCCACGAGCACCGCGAGCGCGACGAAGGCGGCGAGGACGAGCGTGCTCTTGAGCGCATTCTGGCTCGACAGGATCAGCGTCAGCAGCAGGATCGGGCCAAGCTCGCCGACCGCGCCGGCGCTCAGCAGGTACTTGCCGAACCGCGTCTCGAGCTCGCCGCTGTCGGAGAGGATCGGGATCAGGGTGCCGATGGCGGTGGTCGCCAGCGCCGAACCCGTGTAGAGCAGCGAGATCACGATCCCGGCGTATGCCAGCACCCCGCCGGCGGTGTATGCGATCGCGAGGGAGAGGAGCCAACCCCATGCAGCAAGCCGCACCGGCTTGCCGGCGATTCGCCGCAGGTCGATCTCGTAGCCGGCGAAGAAGAAGAGCATCCCCAGGCCCAGGTCGGAGAAGAACTCCAGCAGGGTGTTCACCTCTCCGACCCCCAGCACGTGCGGCCCCATGACGACCCCGAGGATCAGCTCCAGCACCACGGACGGAAGCAGCAGGTTGCGCGCTCCCGCTACCGCGGCGATGGTGCCGGCCAGCGCCCCCGTGATCACGATGACCATGAAGGGACCGACGTCGATGGAGATGCCTGGATCGAGATGGGCGAGGACCACCATGCGGGGCACGCTAGTCGAGGGCGCGGACCCGGACAACATGAACGTCCCTCACTGATGGCTATACAGGGCAGTGAGGGACGTTCTCAGGGTTTCGGCGCTAGCCCGAGCAGCTCCTGAGGGCTGTCGTAGACGGCCCCGGAATCGATTCGCTGCACCCGCCAGCCGGCCGCGCGCCAGATCGCCTCCTTGCGCGCGTCCTCGCCAACGTCCTTGTGAAACGGCCCGCCGTCTATCTCAATGATGAGGTGATGGCGCGGCCAGCTGAGATCCGCTTCGACTCCGGCGACCTTCACGTTTAGGCGTGGCATCTCCAAGCCGGCGTCGCGGAGCGTCTCGAGCGCCTGCACCTCGGCACCGCTCCGCGCTTTCTCCAGGGCGAGGCCGGAATATCGGGAGAGGGTTGCGGCGAGTCGCCGCGCCCCGTGGCGTCGGGGATAGCGGCCGATGCAATCCACGAGCTCCCCAACCGTGCAGTGCTCGAGCCGCACCATCTCCCGAACGAGGCGTGCGAACGAGCCACCTCTGAGCACCCGCGCGAGGTCGAACACGGTTCGTGGCCCGGTCGTGATGGGGACGCCGTTGAGCGTCGTGCAGTCCTCGACGAGAATCGTGCTTCGGTAGACGAGGAGACCGCCGTGCCTCCTCGGTCCCCCATTGCCGGGTCTCGTCACCGTCTCGAAGGGACGAGAGCGATCCCAGGCTCCGAAGGCTGCAGCGGCACTCACATGCGAGAGCCGCGTCCCCGGAGCGGTGAGAGTCGCGCCCATCCAGCCACCCCATTCGTCGTGGGCCAGTACCGGCGCCAAAGCGAAGACTCCCTCTTCGACGATCACGAGCCGCCCCGTGGCGACCCGATGCGCAACCGCGTTGGGGGTCACTCCGAGGGCCTCGAGCTGAGCTCTCGAGACCCGGTTGAACTGCCTCGCAGCCAGCGCTGCCACATGAACGTCCCTCACTGCCCTGTATAGGCATCAAGGAGGGACGTTCTCGCCCCCCTCGCGCGGCGGTGCCCCCTAGGTGCCGGCTGGGCTTCCCTCCGGTTGCGCTGCCACCTCCGCCAGGAGCTCCTCGTCCTCGTCGCCGGCTCGCGACGGGATGAGCAGCCAGGCCGTCGCCGCCGCGCCGGCGAGCGCGAGAGCCGCCCCGACGATCAGCGCGTGGTGAAACCCGTCGACGTAGGACTGGGCGTTGCCGCCGAGCGCCGCGCTGGCCGGAACCAGGGTCCCGAGCGCTGCAATGCCCACGGCAACCCCCGTCTGGCGGAAGGTGTCGTTGGCGCCCGCGGCCAGTCCGCTCTGCTCGTGCGGCAGGGCGTTCAGCGCCAGCGCGCTGGCAGTGGGGTTGAACAGTCCCGTCCCGACGCTGGTCACCAGCAGCCCGGGCAGCAGCGCCGTCCACGACGAGTCGACGCCCACAATCGTCATCAGCCCGAGGCCGGCACCCACCAGCACCAGGCCGACGCTCGCCACCTTCGCGGGCGAGGCGTTCGCCCCCATCTGCGCGGTCATGCCCGAGACGACGAACACCAGGAACGTCCCCGGCAGGTACACGAGGCCGGTCTGGATGGGCGAGAAGCCCAGCACCGACTGTATGTAGAGGGTGACGTAGAGGAAGACCGCGAAGAACGACGAGGAGATCGCGAACACCGCGACCTGTGCGCCTGCAAACCGCGGATGGCGCATCAGCTTCAGCGGCAGCATCGGCTCGCGCGAACGCGCCTCGACCACCACGAACGCCACCAGCAGGGCCGCAGCCCCGATCAGGGCGGCGAGGATCCCCACGCTGCCCCAGCCGTCGTCGTTGCCGCGGAGCAGCCCGAAGATCAGCAGGAAGAGCCCGCTGATCAGGGTTGCCTGGCCGGCGAGGTCGATGCGGCGGGGCGTCGGGTCTCGGCTCTCGGCGACCGAGCGCCAGGTGATCCAAAGGACGGCGGCCCCGATCGGGATGTTGACCAGGAAGATCGCGCGCCAGCCGAAGAGCTCGGTGAGGCCACCCCCGACGAACGGGCCCAGCGCGAACGAGGCGCCGATCGCGGCGCCGTACGCGGCGAGCGCCTTCACCCGCGCGGTCGGGTCCGGCGTGGCCTGAGAGATCAGCGCCAGCGCCGTGGCGAACATCATCGAGGCGCCGAGGCCCTGGATGGCCCGGGAGGCGACGAGCATCTCGATCCCGCTCGCGGCTCCGCACAGCGCCGAGCTCGCGGTGAAGAGCGTCACACCCATGACGAAGAGCCTGCGCCGGCCGAAGCGGTCGGCCACCGAGCCGGCGGTCAGCACCGTTGCGGCCAGGGGGATGGTGTAGGCGTCGACCACCCACTGCAGACCGTCGAGGCCGGTGTTGAGGCCGCTGGCGATATTCGACAGCGCAGTGTTGATGACGCTGATGTCGAGCATCAGCATCGCCGTGGCGAGGCAGGCGACGACGATCGTGAGCGCGGGGTTGCCCCCCTGGGAGCGGTTCATGCGGTTGAGATCCTCCGGTGTGAGCAGCGACGACGAGTCCGTCTTTCGACGAGGGTATTGAAGCGTTCACCCCGGCTCGTTTGCGAGACCTCCGTCACGGATTCGCAGGTTGTCCGAACCGTTGGCATCGTTGTCCGAACCGTGGCCTTTCAGCCACCGCCCGGCTCGCGCCACATCTGGGAGATCGTCCGGACCCCGTCGGGCATCCTGAACTCGCCGATCTTGCGGAACCCGACGCTCTCGTAGCGCCGGTCGTTGGCCGCGGGGTTGGTCGACTCGAGATAGGCGGGGGCGCCCTCGGCGTCCACCTGCTCGAGGTTCGCTCGCAGCAGGTCCATGCCGATCCCGTGGCCCCGGTGGTCGGGGTGCACCCCCAGCAGGCTCAGGTAGTAGTGCGGCGGCCCCGGCGGGTGCGCCTTGCCGAACGACTCCACGAGCTCCAGCACCTCCTCGCGGCGCCCCGCGGCGAGCTCGCCAACCAGTCCCGGCGCCAGCAGCTCCTCGGCCTCGGTCAGCTCCTTCCCGCCCGGCGGCAGCCACACCGCGACCGCCTCGTAGTTCCCGCGCACCCAGGTGCACGGATAGCGAAGGGCGCTGCCGGCCAGAAAGCTCCACCAGATCTCCTGCTCGGCGCGCCCCGGGAACGCCCAGCCCCAGGCGGGGTCGTCCGCGAACGCGCCCGCGAGCGTGTTCACTACTCCTTCGAGGTCGCCCTCACGGGCATTCCGGATCTGCTCCACGCCCGGAGTATCACGCGGCAATAGGCTCCAGGGCATGAATCCCTCTACGGCAGTCGCCACCGCCCGCCTCCTCAACCCGTCGACCTACCAGGCGCCTGGCTTCGACGAGGCCACCCGGCGCCTCTTCCGGGCCACGATCGAGTGGTTCGAGGCGAAGGGCAAGCAGGCCACGATGGCCGAGATGCGAAGCGACGAGTGGTACGCGGACTTCATCGACTTCCTGCGCTCCGAGCGCGCCTTCGCGACCCTGCTCACCCCTGCCAAGGACGCCGGCGGCGACCCCGACAAGCGCTGGGACACCGCCCGCAACGCCGTCTTCAACGAGATCCTCGGCTTCTACGGGCTGCCCTACTGGTACGCGTGGCAGGTCACGATCCTCGGTCTCGGGCCGATCTGGCAGTCGGGCAACGACGCGGCCCGCGCCCGCGCTGCAAAGCTCCTCGACGACGGCGCGGTCTTCGCCTTCGGCCTGTCCGAGCGCGAGCACGGCGCGGACATCTACGAGACCGACATGCTGCTCACGCCCGACGCAGAGGGCTTTCGCGCCAACGGCGGCAAGTACTACATCGGCAACGGCAACGTGGCCGGGATGGTCTCCGTGTTCGGCCGGCGCACCGACGTCGAGGGCCCCGACGGCTACGTCTTCTTCGCCGCCGACTCCGGCCACCCCGCCTACCGGCTGCGCGCCAACGTTGTGCACGGCCAGCTGTACGTGAGCGCCTTCGACCTCGAGGACTACCCCGTCGCGCCCGAGGACATCCTGCACACGGGCCCCGCCGCCTTCGAGGCCGCGCTGAACACCATCAACGTCGGCAAGTTCAACCTGGGCTTCTGCGCGATCGGGATGTGCGAGCACAGCTTCTACGAGACCCTCACCCAGGCCGAGAACCGCGTCCTGTTCGGCAAGCGGGTGACCGAGTTCCCGCAGGTGCGGCGCATCCTCACCGAGGCCTACGGCCGCCTGCTCGCGACCAAGCTCTACGGAGCCCGGGCGGTCGACTACGTGCGCGACGCTTCGCTGGAGGACCGCCGCTACCTCCTGTACACGCCGATCAACAAGATGCGGGTGACGATGGAGGGGGAGAGGATCGTGAGCCTGCTGGGCGAGGTCATCTCCGCCAAGGGCTTCGAGCGCGACTCGTACTTCGAGACCGCCAAGAACATCGTCGGCGGCCTGCCGAAGCTCGAGGGCACGGTGCACGTCAACCTCGCCCTGGTGCTGAAGTTCATGCCGCGCTATCTGTTCGGCGCCGAGGCGCTCGACCCGGCACCCCACGACCCCGGCCCGCGCGACGACACCTTCCTCTTCGCCCAGGGCCCCACCCGCGGCCTCGGCAGGATCGGCTTCCCCGACTGGCGCCCGGTCTTCGACCGCTTCGCCCACGTCCCGAACGTCGCCCTCTTTCGCGAGCAGGCCGAGGCCCTCGTCGCCATGGTGCAGGAGGCGCCGCTGACCCCCGGGCAGATGGGCGACGACCTCGACTTCCAGCAGTGCCTGGCGCAGATCTTCACCCTCGTCCCCTACGGGCAGCTCGTGCTCGAACAGGCCGAGATCTCCGAGACCGGCGAGGGCGTCGTCGATCTGGTCTTCGAATGGCTGGTGCGCGACTTTGCGACCTACGCGATCGACCTGCACGGCAAGGCGTCCTCCACCGCCGAGCAGCAGCGCTGGGTGCTCGACTCGATCCGCAAGCCGGTGGTCGATGCCGAGCGCGACGAGTCGGTCTACGCCGAGGTCCGCGCGCTGGCCGACGCGTACGTCATGCCTGCCTGAGGCTCGGGCCCGGGCTCGTCAGCCGGCGGAGCGGATGATTTGAGCGGCCGCGCGGCGCCCGCTGCGCACCGCGCCCTCCATGTAGCCCGGGTAGAGGTCGTCCGTGTGCTCGCCGGCGAGGTGGATGCGACCCGCCGGCTTGCGCAGCGCGCTCAGGTGCGCGCGGACCTCGCTCGGCTTCGGCGCCAGCCAGGAGCCCCCGGTGTAGCGCTCCCGCGGCCACGAGACCGAGGCGTGGCCGACGACGCTCGCCGACCCGGACGGGAACACCTTTGCGATCCGCCCCTCGGCAAGCTCAGCCCGCCCAGAGTCGCTGAGCGGCTCGAAGGCGCGGCTGGCCTCACCGGACGCGTATGCGATGAGAATGCCGTGGCGGCCCGCCTGCTGGTCGGTCGCCTCCCAGGTCGCGTCGGGGGGATGGTCGGCCTGAACGTCGCCGCTGAAGCCCTCACGGCGCCAATCGCGCCGCTCGTATTGAAGGAGGGTCTTGGTGACGCGGCCATATGTGAGCCCGGCGATCGCGCCGTTGAGCGCGGGGCCCAGATTGGCTCCGCCCAGGTCGATGCGGCGCACCGCGGGAAGCGGTGCCGCGAGAACGCACCACTCCGCCTCGTGCCGGCGGCCGGCGGCCTCAATGCTCACCAGCGATGACGAGCGAGACACGGCGTGGACCGGCGAGGCCATGCGAACGGATCCGCCGAGCCGATGCGCGAACGCGTGGGTGAGGAGGGAGTTGCCCCCGCGCACGCGATGGTCCTCGATTCCGCGCTCCGGAACATGCCTGTAGACCTTCTCCGCCGTGAGGTAGAACAGCAGCGAGAGGTCGTTCGGCTCGGCCGCGTAGTCGCCGCGGATCAAGCCCCGCAGCAGGAAGCGGGCGTGCGGGCCGGGGTCGACGTCGTCAAGCAGGCGCGCGACGCTGTGGGAGTCGAGGCCTGGCGCCGTGCCGCCCGGGTCGCCCACGTCGATGGGGCGTCCCAGCTCGTAGACGCGCCGGTAGAAGCGGTCGATGTCACGTCGCACTCTTGGCGACTCGAACCGGCCGAGGGCGTGGCGTCGGCCCTTGCGAAAGACGGCGTCGGAGAGGTGAGCGAAGCCGCGCCGGGTGTCCTCGAGCCGAAGCCCGAATCGCCGGCAGTAGGCGTGGACGTGGTGGTGGACGTCGTCGATGAACTCCCCGCCGCCCTCGCCGTGCTGGCCCGCCTCGAAAGCGCCACGGAACGTGTGCACCCGGCCCCCAACGCGGTCGCGGGCCTCGAGGACCGTGACGTCGAAGCCCGCCCGCCGCAGCTCATATGCCGCGGTGAGGCCGGCGAGGCCGGCGCCGACGACGATCACACGGCGGCGCGGGACCAGCGCCCACAGCGACGGCCAAGCGCCGGCGCGGCCCGGAAGCGCCAGAGCGGCTGTTCCGGCTGCGGCGCCGAGGAAGCGCCGTCTTGAGATCGCGGCATCCATGGGCTTGGTCGAGCGTAGCGCCGGGGTCCAGGCGTGTAGGTATCGCCGATCCGGCGTCGAATACAGCGCCAAGTTTTCGTCCGACCCAAGGAGAGGGCAATGCAGTCAGCCGATACGTCTGGGAAGAACTACTCGGGATGGGCGGCCTTCGCGGGCGCCATCATGTTCATCGTCGGGTCTCTCGACGCCCTGTGGGGGCTCGGGGCCATTCTCAACGACAACGTCGTCGTCGTCGGTGGCCACGGAGCGATCATCGCCGACATCACGACCTGGGGCTGGGTGCACCTCATTCTCGGCTCCGCCATCGCCCTCACCGGCCTCGGCCTGCTGCTGGGCAACACGGCTGCTCGATGGGCCGGAGTCCTGCTGGTCACCGTGAACGCGATTTCGCAGATCGTCTGGTTCCCGGCCGCCCCGCTGTGGGCGTTCCTGATGATCATCCTGGACGTCACGATCATCTACCAGCTGACCGCGCGCTGGGACACCAGTCGACCTGGAACTGACGCCGAGCGGCGCCGCGCCCGGCGCCCGCAACCAAATCAGCGGAGAGGGTGGGATTCGAACCCTTGGCCGAGCGTAGCGACGGCGTTGGTCCGCGCTCTGGCCGACGCGTGAGTCATGCCGGGCTGGGGCGAACTGCGTAGTTACCCACAGCCGCAGGCCGGGTCGCCCCCGATGCGCGTCCCCCATTCTCCGCCGAAAGATCAGGCGATGCACCAATCTCCCCTCGTCGCCTCCGGCAACGCGCTGCCGACCTTCATTGGCGCCCTCGCCGAGCCAGACGCCTTCACGGCGATGCTCGACCAACTCGCCGAGGGCGTCTACATCGTCGATCGCCAACGCACGATTCGCTTCTGGAACTCGGGCTGCGAGCGGATCTCGGGCTATCCGGCCGAGGCGGTGGTCGGTCATCACTGCTTCGACAACATCCTCCGTCACGTGGATGAGGACGGCACCCGCCTCTGCTTCGGCCTCTGCCCCCTGGCCGCGACGATGCGCGACGAAGAGCCCCGGACCGCCCGAGTTTGGCTTCACCATCGCGAGGGCCATCGGGTCCCGGTGCTCGTGCGAACGGCGCCGATCCATGACGAGGCCGCCAATGTGATCGGCGCGATCGAGTTCTTCACCGACGAGTCGACGCTCGCCGCAACCGAGGACCGCGTCAAGGAGCTCGAGGGACTGGCCCTCTCCGATCCCCTGACCGGGTTGCCGAACCGCCGCTTCCTCGACGTCGCGCTGCCCGCCCGACTCTCGGAGATGCGGCGCTACGGCGCCACCGCCGGACTGATCTTCGCCGACATCGATCACTTCAAACGGGTCAACGACGAGCACGGCCACGAGCTCGGCGACAAAGTGCTGAAGATGGTTGCGCTCACCCTTGCCGGCAATCTCCGAGCGTCGGATGTCGCCTGTCGCTTCGGCGGCGAGGAGTTCGTGATCCTCCTGCCCCACGCCGAGGCGTCCGACGTCGAGGCAATCGGCGCCCGTCTCGGAACGCTCGTCCGCACCTCCAGCATCGAGACCGGCGCCGGAACGCCGCTTGCGGTCACCGTTTCGTTCGGCGCCACGGTGTCGAGATTCCGCGACAGCCCGGCGGCGATCCTCGAGCGGGCCGACGAGCTGCTCTACCGCAGCAAGGCCGAGGGGCGCGACCGAGTGACGTTCGCCGCCTGACCGGCCGAGCCCTCGTGGCTTTCCGAGGGCCGGGCGGAGACGTGGTTTCAGCGGAGAGGGTGGGATTCGAACCCACGAGGCGGAATAACCCGCCCACACGATTTCCAGTCGTGCACCTTAAGCCGCTCGGTCACCTCTCCGGGGGCGCTGAAGATAGCGAGCGCGACGCCGGGTCAGGCCGCGGCGGGGGCCCCGTCGGCCACCCGCGCCGCTGCCCGCGAGAACCGAAGCGAGCCGTCCTCCAGCTCGCCGCGGCGCAGGGCGAGGATGTCCCGCGCGTAGTTCTGGTAGAGCCGCCACGGCGGCTTGGAGCCCTGCTTGGGGAAGTTCTCGATCGCGCGCAGCACGTAGCCGGAGTTGAAGTCGATGAACGGCTCCGGCTTCACGGTCGGGTCGTCGTTGCGCGGGACGACCGTGTCGTAGCCACCGGCGTCCATGTGGTTCAGCACGCGCGCGACGTACTCGCAGGTGAGCTCGCACTTGAGCGTCCACGACGCGTTGGTGTAGCCGAGCGCGACGGCCATGTTCGGCACTCCCGACAGCATCATGCCCTTGTAGCCCAGGGTGTCGGGCAGCCTCACCGCCTCGCCGTCGACGCTCAGGTCGGTGTCGCCCAGCGGCAGGAGGTTCAGGCCGGTGGCGGTCACGACGATGTCGGCATCGAGGGTCTCGCCCGAGCCGAGCCGGATGCCGGTTTCGGTGAAGGACTCGATCGTGTCGGTGGCGATCGACGCCGTGCCGTTTCGAATCGCCTCGAAGAGGTCGCCGTCGGGAACCAGGCAGATTCGCTGATCCCACGGGTTGTAGCGGGGCTTGAAGTGGACGTCGACGGGATAGCCGGCCGGCAACTGCTTTTCGACCCCGCGGCGCAGCAGGCGCTTCGCGGCCTCGGGCCAGCGGCGGAAGGCAATGAAGCTGCCCGTGGTCATGATCACGTTCTTCCAGCGGGCGATCGAATAGACCCACCGCTCGGGCAGGTAGCGGCGCAGGAACTTGGGGAAGGGGTCCTCGCCGGGCAGGGCCACCACGTAGCTCGGCGAGCGCTGGAGCATCGTCACGTGCTCGGCTGTGGGCGCCATCGCCGGCACCAGCGTCACCGCCGTCGCGCCGCTGCCGATCACGACCACGCGCTTGCCCGAGTAGTCGAGGTCCTCGGGCCAGTGCTGCGGGTGCACGACGGTCCCGCCGAAGGTCTCGGCTCCGGGGAAGTCGGGGGTGAAGCCCTCGTCGTAGCGGTAATAGCCCGTGCAGAAGAAGAGGAAGCCGCAGGAGATGCGCTGCCTCTCGCCGCCGGCCTCGACCTCCACCGACCAGCGGGCGTCGGCCGAGGACCACTCCGCCGAGACGACGCGGTGGCCGAAGCGGATCCGGCGGTCGATGCCCTCGTCGGCCGCCGTCTCGCGGACGTAGCTGAGGATCGAGGGACCGTCGGCGATCGACTTCGGGTCGTCCCATGGCCGGAAGCGAAAGCCCAGGGTGAACATGTCGGAGTCGGAGCGGATGCCCGGATAGCGGAAGAGGTCCCAGGTGCCCCCGATCGAGTCGCGGCCCTCGAGGATCGCCCAGCTCTTGGACGGGCACTCGGTCTGCAGGTAGTGCCCGGCGCAGACGCCGGAGATACCCGCTCCCACAACGAGAACGTCGAGGTGCTCGGCCGGCGCGGCGCCGTTGCTCCCGCTCATCGCGCCGATGCTACCCGGCGCGGGAACGATCCTTGTGTGAGGCGGTCACGCGCAGCGCCCTCGCTAGGGTGCGGCCGATGAGCGAATCGAACGCCACCTGGCGTGTCTATCTCTCGGGCGAGATCCACACCGACTGGCGCGATCGCATCGCGCAGGGAGTCGCCGACGCGGGGCTGCCCGTGGAGCTCCTCGGGCCCGTGACCGACCACGGCGCCTCCGACGACGTCGGCGCCGGCATCCTCGGCGAGGAGACCGACAAGTTCTGGCGCGACAACAAGGGCGCCGGCATCAACGCCGTGCGAACCCAGACGCTCATGCGCCGCGCCGACGTGGTCGTCGTGCGCTTTGGCGAGCAGTACAAGCAATGGAACGCCGCCTTCGACGCCGGCTACGCGGCGGCGCTCGGCAAGCCGATCATCACCCTTCACGACCCCGAGCTGGAGCATCCGCTGAAGGAGGTCGACCGCGCGGCGCTGGCCGTCGCGCAGACCCCCGAGCAGGTCGTCGAGATCCTGCGCTACGCGATCACGAAGTAGGCGCCGCGGTCCCCAGGCCGGGGGCCGGCTGACGGATCGGCTGCATCTGGGTGCCGCTGTGATGCCGCAGTCGTTCGAGCCGGAGGATCTGGGCTCGCTCGCGCAGGCGGTCCCATGCCTCCTCGGCCGAGATGAGCTCCAGACCGCTGGCGCACGCGGGACAGCGCTCGAGGCGAATGCCGTCGATCACCTTGGCGGCGTATCCGCAGGTCTTGCAACCGATGTGGTCCACCCCGGACCTCCTTGAATTCGAATTGGCAGCGAGTGGTTCCGAAACGCCCTGCTCGCCGCGTCTCCGACTCCCCGGATCTCTCCCCGGTGCCCGTCGAACCGGCACACGGCAATACTGATCCGGCTCGCTACCCGCGTGCCAGAGCTTTGAAACCGCCTGTCACCGCGCTCTGGCCTGCCCTGCGCTCCCGCTAGCCTTCCGCACTCTCCATCCGGAGGGGTGGCAGAGTGGTTGAATGCGGCGGTCTCGAAAACCGTTATGGGCGTTTTCTCGTCCATCGAGGGTTCGAATCCCTCCCCCTCCGCTCGTAGGGCCGGAAACAGCCCATTTGCAGGCAGAACTCGTGGCCCGATCAGGCCGAATCTGGCTCCCTCGGTGTCCGCAGGAGACCGCCTGAAGGGGCACTTTTCTGGCGCAAACTGGCGCGCAACTGGCGCGCACCTCCGGGACGACCTTGCGCGAGCGCGAGCGACCGAGGCGCGCGGGCGCCCGCAGTGCCCACCAAGGCAAGTCCTTGCCGAACCCCGTCCGCTTAGCCCGCACCCGGAGTGTCTCTGTCTTCTGTTTCGCGATCGCCTGCGGATTGGAGAGTTCGGCCGGGAACCAGCCTTCGCGAGCATCGGCGGACCGACGCGCGGCGAGGCGAAGGCGCCATCATGGTGGTCCGATGTCGCGCTCCGGCTTCGCCTGGCGCCCGGTCCTCGCCATTGCGGCGGCGCTCGCCGCCCTTCTCGTTGCGACCTCGGGTGCATACGGGTACCACCGCGACGAGCTCTACTTCCTCGAGGCCGGCCGGCATCTCGCCTGGGGCTATCCCGATCAGCCGCTGTTCGTGCCCCTGCTAGCTCGGCTGGTCTCGGACATCGCGCCGACGTCCCTGGTCCTGCTCCGGCTTCCATCGGCGCTCGCCGCCTCCTCGGTGGTCGCGTTGACGGCCCTGCTGGCACGTGAGCTCGGCGGCGGTCGCGGCCCGCAGGTGCTCGCGGCGGGCGCGGTCGCGGTAAGCACCCTCCTGGTCGGTGGGGGGCACACGCTCAACACGACCATTTTCGGCCTCGCCGTCTGGTCGCTGGTCGCCCTGCTGGTCGCGCGCATCCTGCGAACGGGCGAGGAGCGGCTGTGGCTCCTCGTCGGCGTGATCGTCGGGCTCGGCCTTTTCGACAGCGATCTCGTCGCGTTCCTGATGTTCGCGATCGTCGTCGGGATCGCGCTCGCCGGGCCGCGCGGTGCATTCAAGTCGCCGTGGCTCTACGCGGGTGGCCTCGTCGCGGTCGCGATGTGGATGCCGTACCTCGTTTGGCAGGCAAGCCACGGGTGGCCGGAGCTGAAGGTCGCGCAGTCGATCGCAAGCGGCGGCTCAGGTTCGTCGACGCCGCGCGGGCTGCTGGTCCCGGAGCAGCTCCTATTCGTGAGCCTCTGGCTCTCGCCGGTCTGGATCTCGGGGCTGGTGCGGCTGCTTCGCGACGGCGCCATGCGCCGTTGGCGCGCGCTCGGCGTCGCCTATCTCGTCCTCGCCGTGACATTCATCGTCGCTGGTGGCAAGGCCTACTACCTGGCCGGGATGCTCCCGCTCCTGCTCGCCGCCGGCGCCGAGCCGGTCCTCGGGTGGCTTCGCCGCGGCCGCGTTCGGCTGCGGCGGGCGGCGATTGTCGCGGCGTTCGTGCTGACCGTCGCCTCGTTCCCCGTGCTATTGCCGTTCGTCACGGTGGGCGACCTGCACAACACCGGCGTCGTCAACCTCAACTACGACGCGGGCGAGACCGTCGGCTGGCCGACGTTCGTGCATGAGATCGCGAGCGTGTACGACGCGCTGCCGGCGACCACTCGCCACCAGACGATCGTGCTGGGGAGCAACTACGGCGAGGCCGGAGCCGTCGACCACTACGGGCCCGCCGACGGCCTGCCCGAGGCCTACAGCGGGCACAACGGTTACTACTACTGGGGGCCGCCGCCGGCGAGCGCGACGACGGCGATCGCCGTGGGCTTCGGCCGCGGCAAGCTCTCGCAGTTCTGCGGGAGGCTCCGACTGGCCGCCCGCCTCAACAACCGCCTCGAGGTCAAAGACGACGAACAGCACGCCCCGGTCTGGGTGTGCTCCAGGCTGCGCGGAAGCTGGGCCGCGATCTGGCCGACCCTACGTGACTTCGGATGAGGGCCTGGGCGTCTGCTGATCAAGTCGTTGACCTTGGCGGTGTTGAACCGAGACGACCGGTTGTCGCGGCGTCACGCCGGCAGCGGGAACTCGCGGCGGATCACGCCGGCGTCGAGCGGCTCGCCGTCCTCGCGCAGTCCCTCGACGTGGAGCGCCAGGGCCTCCTTGGCGCTGCGGTGGCGTCGTCCAGGTCGTGGCCTTGCGCTGAGTCCTGGGGTTCGACTTCCACGATCCAGCTAGTCCAGCTGTGCGATGCGCGTCGACGAGCTCGCTCGCTCGAGGTACACGTCGAGCAGCCCAGCTGCCTCCGCCTCCGACCCCGGGAACAGGTGGCCGTAGCGGTCAAGCGTCGTCGTGATGCTCGCGTGGCCGAGAAAGGTCGAGAGAGTCTTGGCGTTGACGCCGGCGGCGATGAAGTAGCTGGCGCAGGTGTGGCGGCACTCGTGAAGGCCGATCGGTTTGAGCCCTCGCTCGTGCCACGCGTCTTGAGCCCGAGCGTTGACCGCACCGGGATGGAAGGGCTGGGTCGGGGGAGGGGCCGAACACGAGCCCGGCGTCTCGCTTGGTCGTCAGCCGGTGCTCGATCAGCAGCTCCCGAAGGACCGACGCGATCGGAACGCGACGCCTCCCCGCTCGGCTCTTCGGCTCGACGTAGCCGGCCTTCGGATCGAGGCTTCGCACCACGCCGATCGTTCCTCCGGCGAGGTCGACGTCGCTCCCAGGCGAGCGCGCGGAGTTCGCCCAGGCGCAGCCCGCCGTAGAGCGCCGTCGCCCATACGGCCCGGTCGGCCTGGGGGAGGGCGTGCAAGCAGCCGCGTTGCTTCATCCGGCGAGGCGATCCGCTCGCGCTTGCCGCGAACCGCCGGCAGCCGGAGCCCGACCGTCGGGTTGACCGGCACCGCGCCGTCGCGAGAGGACGTCGGTGCTCCGGTAAACGGCCCGCGCGGCGTTGATGGTGTTGCGGATCGAGCTGGCGCTGAGGCCCTGCTCGTGCCAGCGGGCAACCAGGCGCTGAAGGTCGGGGCGGGTCAGCTCGGAGAGCTGTGCGCACCGAGCGCCGGCAGTAGCCGAAGGCGCAGAGCCTGCTCATAGCCGCGGATCGCGCTCGGCTTGTAGGCATCGCCGGAGCGGGTCCGAATGGAGCCGCGTCGGGCGCCGTCGAGCCAGGCTCGCCGGCTTCGCGGAAGGCGGTCTCCGCCGGCGCCCGCAGGGCGCCATCGTAGGAGAGCTTGAGCATCGCGGTGCGCCACCGCTTTGCCTCGGTGATCGATGCGAAGAGCGGCGCACCTTGCGGCCGTCCTGCTTGGCGTACACCCACGCCTCGAAGGCCGGCTCGCAGTCGCACACTTCGCCCGCAGCTGTCGCGCAGCGGCGGGAGTGGCGAAGCCTGATTCCGTCGGGCATCCGTCGTCGTCTCGGCACCGGGCTGAAACTAGCCCGCGTTCAAGCTCCCTCGGTGATGACGCCGGGACGTGTATGCGGAAAGCTCCGCAACAAGCGGGATCGCCATGTTCTGATCGACCCACCGCTCGAGCTCCGCGACCGGCACAAGGAGTCGACGGCCGACGTGCACCAGGCGAAGCTCGGGCATGACGTGGCGCTCGAAGCTGTCCCTGGAGATCGACAGCGTCGCGGCCGCGGCTTCGATCGACAGCGTCAGCGTCCTGCCTGCCTCGCCGCGAGACCGAGGCTGTCGGGCCGGCGCCCTCACCGCGGACGCATCCCCGCGGCCCTCAGACGGTCGGTGAGATTTGTGCGCCTCTGACGGTTGATGTAGGCCGCGAGGTCCGGATAGCCGTCGACGCTCACTCCTGCCCGAAGGCGTCGCCGACGCGAAGCCTCAGCACGACATGGTGACCCGCAGTAGATCGCGTCCTTCCGACGACCTTCAAGCACCGCTCCGCAGACCGCGCAAAGTCGTCTCTCGCCGCCCCTGGTCTCTCGCTCGCTCGTCTCCACGACCTCAAGGCGCACGAACCTTCAATTAGTCCAACACTTCCCCTCTCCAGCGCCTTCGTTTCCTTCTTCTCATCATCACCACCCCCAACCTCCTGACCCCCAATTCTTCCCTTCCTCTCCTTTTTCTCCCCAAAATTCCATCAACCAACTCCACCTCCACCTGTCCTCTCTCAACTCCTCTACCTCAACCTTTCCGACCCCGACATCGAACAATGGTGAGAGGGCGGGGTCGGAAAGGTTGAGGGCCCCAAACGCCTGTGCTGGAGCCAAATCTGGGTGGACCGGCGATCCACGGTTGCGTCCACCCTTTGTGCGGATCTTTGTGCGGATCGAGAGACTGCTGATCTGGCCCTCCTACGCCAGGTTGGGATACGCTGACAGTTATCCAAAGTTGTCCCGTTAAACTTGGATACGTGGACGCCAATTTCAGTTCCTCATCACCGCGTGGATCCCTCGTCGAGCGACGGTGGGAGCCGCGGATGGACGCACTCGGCGGGCGCCGAGCCCGTCGGGGCTTCACCTACCGCGCCTATGTGCCGACGATGCTCGCCGACCAGGACCTCCTGCTGGCCTCCGACGTTGCCGCCGCGGCGGCGAACGCCGAGCTGGCCTGCCGCGAGCTCGACGAGGAGCGTGCCGCGCCCGTCAACCTGGAAGCCTTTGCGCGCCAGCTCCTGCGCGCCGAGTCGGTCGCGTCCTCGCGGATCGAGGGTCTTGTGCTGTCGCATCGAAGGCTCGCCAGAGCCGCCTTCTCGGACGATGTCCGCGACATCACCGCGCAGAGCGTCCTGGGCAATATCAGGGCCCTCGAGCGAGCGGTCGATCTGGCGAGCGAGGTGGACGAGCTCAGGGCCGAGCACCTGGTCGAAGTCCACCGGCTGCTCTTCGCCGGCACCCGGGACGAGCGCCTCGGCGGCCTGATTCGAGAGGAACAGAACTGGATCGGCGGAGCGGCATCGAGCCCGAGGGGCGCGGAGTTCATCCCGCCGCCGCCGGAGCTCGTTCCCGAGCTGCTCGCCGACCTGTGCGCCTTCTGCAGCCGCGAGGACCTGCCCGCGGTGATCCAGGCGGCAATCGGCCACGTCCAGTTCGAGACGATTCATCCGTTTCACGACGGCAACGGCCGTGTCGGCAGGGCGGTGATCCTGATCGTCCTTCGCCGCCGCGGAATCTCGCGCACGTACCTCCCGCCCGTCAGCCTCGCGCTGGCCGGCGAGGCGGACCGCTACGTCGCCGGGCTGACCAGCTGGCGCGGCGGCGACGAGGACGACTGGTACACGGTGTTCACCGGCGCCGTGCACCGGGCGGCGAGCGGCGCCCGCGAGTTCGCCGACCGGGTCGCGCAGCTGCAGGGGCGCTGGACCGAGCGCGCCGGCAACCCCCGTACCGGCTCGGGGACGCGGCTCCTGATCGAGCTGCTGCCCTCCCAGCCGGTCATCGACGTGAAGGCCGCCGCACGGCTTCTCGGCGGCAGCGAGGAGCGCGCGCGCCTCGCCGTGCTCCGGCTCGAGGAGGCGGGCGTCCTGCGACGGACCAACCTCGGCCGTCGGAACCGAGCCTGGGAATCCGCCGGGCTCTTCGAGCTTCTCGACCGCTTCGAGCACGAGCTCGGGCCGGCCGAGCGCACCCCCGGCGGGACGCGGTAGGCGACCCCTTTCAAGGCAAACTGGCGCGCATTCTGGCGCGCACTGGCGCGCAAAGTGGAGATTTGCAGGGATTTCTCCCCAGATGCGGCGGTCTCGAAAACCGTTATGGGCGTTTTCTCGTCCATCGAGGGTTCGAATCCCTCCCCCTCCGCTCATAGAGCCAAATCTGGCCGATTTGCCCGCAGTTCCGATCGAGCCTGACCTGCGTAGCCGCCTGATCGCAAACTCCGCTGGAGACCGCTAAAGACCGCTGGAGAAGGGCGACGACGATCGCACGACGATCGCAGAGGGAATTCTTCTGCTTTGCATGGCGGATTCAAACCACCGCCGCACCACCCGGAAGAGTCAGCGCCTTTGCTGACCAACAAACGGAGGTGCGCAGATGCCAAAGGGCGTCCGGATAGGCGAAGCAACGAAGGAACGAATCTGGGAGCTTCGAGCCCTCGGATTAAGCGAGCGCGAGATCGGCCGCCGGCTGGGGATCGGAGGCCACAACGTCAGCTTCCACCTCAGGAAGTTGGGAGGGATCCGGCCGAGGCCGCGGCACCGGGCCGAGCGCTGCCTCAGCCTCGAAGAGCGCGAGGAGATCTCACGCGGGATCGCCCGCGGGCACTCCGCCCGCGAGATCGCAAGATCCGTCTCCCGCTCCCACACGACGATCGCCCGCGAGATAACTCGCGGTGGCGGTCGCGGCCACTACCGCGCCCACCAAGCCGACCGCTGCGCCTGGCAACGAGCTCGGCGCCCACGGGCGACGAAGCTCGAGCTCTGCCCTGAGCTTCGCTGCGTGATCGAAGAGTGCCTCGCCGACGATCTCTCCCCCGAGCAGATCGCCGGCTGGCTTCGCTTCGCCTACCCCGACAATGACTCCATGCACGTCTCCCACGAGACGATCTACCGCGCCCTCTACGTCCAGGCCCGCGGCGAGCTAAAGCGAGAGCTCACCCGCCACCTGCGGCGGGGCAGAAGCCGCCGCTACGCCAGATCGCAGTCCTCCAAGCGCCAGGGCCAGGGAAAGATCGCCGAGATGGTGATGATCTCCGAGCGACCGCCCGAAGCCGAAGACCGCGCCGTCCCCGGCCACTGGGAGGGCGACCTTCTGATGGGAGGGCGAACGAGCGCGATCGCGACGTTGGTCGAGCGCTCAACCCGCTACTGCCAGCTCGTCGCCCTGCCCGAGGGCTCAGGAGCCGAGGCGGTCGCAGACGCTCTGGCCGGCAGCATCACGACGCTGCCGGCCCAGCTTCGGCGAACGCTGACCTGGGATCAGGGCCACGAGATGGCCGAGCACCGGCGCTTTAGCGTCAAAAGCGGCGTCGACGTCTACTTCTGCGATCCCCAGAGCCCCTGGCAGCGCGGCTCAAACGAGAACACCAACGGCCTTCTGCGCCAATACTTCCCGAAGGGCCGAAGCCTCGCGGGAGTCACCCAGGCAGAGCTCGACGAGGTGGCGGCCAAGCTCAACCGCCGGCCCCGAAAGACCCTCGGCTTTCGCACGCCGGCGCAGAAGCTCTCGGATCTGATCGATGGCCTCAGCGCGCAATCGAGCGCTGATCCGCTTCGGCCTTCGGCCTTCGCTCCTCAGCGCTCGACCCAGGTGAAAGGATGCAAAGCGTCAGGGGTGGTGCAGTGACCGGTTGAGGTCGCAATGGAGCCTGTTGCACAAACCCCCGGCGACCTCCTGAGCGGTCATCTCGACCCCCGTTAACAATTGGGCCGAGCTCAGCCACGACGACGACGCGCTTGCCGCGGCTGACGGCTCGCTAACCGGCACAGACGCCGCTTGAATGGCGGCAGGGGTCACTTTCGGCGCGACCCTTTATGCAACAGGCTCCATGGAGAGCGCAATAGGCGCTCAGCACGAGAGTGGCGGGGATAATCTCGAAACGTGAAGCGCCTCGTGTACCCCGCGCTCCTTGTCTCGCTGTTTGCGGGCTGCAGCGCCGGCGGCTCTACAGCGACCTCGGCTCCTACCCCTCCGCCCCACCAACAAGGCGTCAACCCGAACGCCCCTACGTCCTCCCGCGAGCCATCCAGAAAACCGCCACGGGCGACCGAGTGCCCCGACATGGGGAGGGGGTCGTTCCGCGGCTACCCCGAGCTCGCGATCGCCATCAGGGCGACAGGACTTTCCTGCCAGGAAGCCAGCGCTGTCATTCGTGCCGCACACGGTCCATGCAAGCTCCCGTCGGATCCAGGTGAGAAGCCGTGCATGGCCGCAGGCTTTGCATGCACGCTGACAGGTGAGCCTTTCAGTCAGCTGGTGCCGATCCAGTGCCAGCGTGGCAGGAGGCGGGTGAAGTTCAGCTTCAGCATCGGTTACTAACGACTGATCGCTCTGGGCGAGAAGCGGAACGTCGGGCCGTGACGAGCAAGTCCCTCCGCGTGGAATCGGCCGGTCGGCTGGCTTGGCCCGGCCGCTACTTGTGAACGTGTGAACCGTCGCTGTAACCCTCCACACAGGGCGGGCCGCTCGCTCCGGGAATGTCGATTTCGTTCACAAATGTCTCGCGGGGGGAGATGGAGCTGAAGGTGATCTTGACCCTGCCGCCGACCGGATCTGAGCCCTTGACCTTCACCTTTGCCGGGATGGTCCCGACCCTTCCCTGTGCCTGCGGGTCGTACTTGCCGACCGCCCAGGCCGGGGAGGATGTAGCGGAGCCGACTGCTCGCAGGCGGAACTTACCCAGAACCTTGAGCGGTGTGCCGAGGTCGGGGCAACTTGAGCCCGCGGGCCTGGCTTCGGCGTGAATGTTGCTCGCGAACTGGTACTTCCTCTCCTTGTGCTTGCCGCGCTTGAGGGTGAACCCCGCCTCGGCGGCGCTGTAGGCCGCGTCGAGCGTCCACTGGCCGTTGGGCGGCTTGGGAGGCGTTGCGACTCGGCCGATCGCCACGCTGGCGATCGCCAGGGAAAGGGCGCTTACGGTGCAGATCAGGACGAGGCGGCTGGGCACCGCGCGGAGACTACTCGACTGAGGGTGATAAACCGCCTCGGACGAAAGCGGCTCGCTGCTGGCGCTCCCGCCCGCCGGCTATGCCCTCGTCGGATAGGGTCGGCCGAGGTGCAAGCACGAGAAGGAGAGGCGATGTATGTAGTCGTTCGGAGTTACGCCGGCCAGGGTGCGTCAGAGCTCTTCGATCTCCTGGAACAGCGAGAGGACGACGTGAAGGAGTTGATCGGCGGCGTACCCGGCTTCGTCAGCTATGCCGCGTTTCGCACCGAGGACGGCGGTAGGACCGTGACGGCGTGTCAGGACAAGGCCGGCGCCGACGAGTCATCCAGGCGTGCCGCCGGCTGGGTCGGGGAGAACGTGAGCGTCTCCGTCGATCCGCCCGATATCGCCGAGGGCAACACGGTCCTCCAGTTCTGAGGCGAACAGCACGTCGAAGAGCACTGCGAACGCCGCGTACCAGCCGAACGGCGGGCGCACCCGTTTGGGCGCGTAGCCGTCGGCGGCAATTCTCTCGCGCGCCGTGGCCTCGGCGCGCTCCTTCGGTTCTGTCACGGATTACGGGTACCCCCGACAGGCCCCGCGTCACGCAGGGCGTGGGGCCTGACTTCAGCCGCTCAGTGAGAGCAGGTCACGTGATGGCAGTTGGCGGTGCCGTTGCCGGTGGCACGGTTGCCGCTGCCCTTGGCCGGCAGGTCGGCGTAGAAGCCATAGGCGTTGTTGTTGTTGGCCTTGTTGTCGCTCAACGTCGCCTGATAGATCACCGTCGGAAAGTTGTCGGAGACGTAGAAGCCGTAGTTATTCCCGTTGGCCGTGCTGTCCTTGATCACGGAGCCCAGCGGATAGTCGATGTCGAACCCATAGTCGCCCCCGTTGGCCTTCACGTTGACGATCTTCGATGAGCTCTCGTAGTCGTAGACCCCGGTGGCCGAGCTGGGCATGGCGGCCACCTTGCTGTTCTTCAGCGTCACGCCGGTGTTCTCGTAGAGATAGAACGCCGAGCCGCTCGCGTAGCCGATGGCGGCTGTGGAGTGGTCGACCACCGTGTTCGCGGAGTACTCCAGGTCGATGCCGTAATACGAGTACGCCGAGGTGCTGCCGGCGTGAACGTGAAGGATCCTGGATCCCGTGGAGTACTCGATATAGACGTTCTCCCCGTAACCGCGCACGCTGCCGTTCTTGATCGTCAGGCGGTCGTAGCCCGCGGTGTCGTCGATGCCCGTGTAGACGGTCAAGGCGTCAGGGCCGATCAGGGAATGCCCGTTCAGGTCGACCGTCAGGCCGGCCTTGCCGATCTCGAGCCCGGTGGTGTTCGACGCGCTGCAGTCCATGTCGGCCGTGAGCTTGACGTCGTGCGTGATCGTCGATCCGCACGCCGGATTCGCGGCCTGGGCCGCGACCGGCAGCGCGAGCAGAGCACCGGCCGCAATGCAGGCGGCGAGGGCCTTCAGTGACCGCATGGCACGTGGAAGCAGTTGGCGGTGCCGTTGCCGGTGGCACGGTTGCGGCTGCCCTTGGCGGTCACGTCCGCGTAGAACCCGTACTCGCCGTTGTTGTTGGCCCTGTTGTCGGTGAGAGTCGCCTGGTAGAGCGCCGTCGGGTAGTTCTCGTAGATGTAGAAGCCGTCGGAGCTGTTGCCGTTCGCGGTGCTGTCCTTGATGGTGTAGCCCTGGACGAGCGGCTCCTCGATGTAGAACCCGTAGTAGCCACCGTTCGACTTGACGTTCTTGATCTTCGCCTTGCTGTAGTAGTCGTACACGCCGTAACCGTTCGCGTTGGCGTCCTTGACCTGGCTGTTCACGAGGTTGACCTTCGTGTTCTCGTAGAGGTAGAACGGATAGTTGCCGTTGGTGCCCGCCGTGGCGGTCGAATGGTCGATCTTGCCGTTCTTCGAATACCAGAAGCTGATTCCCGAGTAGGTGTTGCTGCTCGTATCGCCAGCGTGGACGTGCAGGATCTTGGACCCCGACGTGTACTCGAAGAACACTCCGTATTCGTAGCCGGTGATCGATCCGTTTTCGAGCGTGACGTCGTCGTAGCCCTCGTTGTCGACCCCGTCGTAGCTGTTGTTGTCCGGCCCTGTGATCGAGTGGCCGTTCAGGTTGATTGTGATGCCGGACTTGCCGACGTCGATCCCGTCGGTGTTCGAGGCGCTGCAGTCCATGTCGGCGGTGAGCTTGACGTCGTGGGTCACCGTTGAGCCGCACGCCGGGTTGGCCGCCTGGGCCCCCGCCGGCACGAGGAGCGCTGCCGCCCCCGCCGCGATCGCAGACCAACGCCCAAACCGCCCTGTGCTCATGCTCGCTCCTCCAAAGTCAGCCACGCCGACATCCCGCCGGCTGCGAGCAGACTACACGCGCGCCCGCTGTCAAACGGTGGAGTTCCCCCGAGGGCGCCAGGGCGCCCCGCTGCGGGAATCCGTGCAGCGGGAGGGGGGAAGCGGTCGCGCGCGAACTGTCGAAGCCGATGTTCCGGGCCTTTCGACGCACCGACACCCAGCAATACCTGGCGGTCCTCTCCCTGATCCTCGCGACGATCGCGTTTCAGCTTGCCGCGCCCGACCGCGAGTGGACGCAGTTCGTGATCGTCCTGCTGCAGGCGGCGACGCTGCTGGTCGCACTGAACGTCGGCCATATCCACGGCAGGCTCGACCGGCTTCTCATCACCTTCGTCCTCGGCTGTGTGGTCGTCTCGGCGGTCACGCTGGCGGACTTCACCTCGCTCGGGGTGCTCGATACGCGAGTCATCAACCTGATGCTGATCGCGTTTGCCCCGGTGGCGCTGATCCTGGGGATGATCGACGACATGACGGCCCGCCGGCGGGTCACGGTCCGGACGATCCTCGGCGTTCTGAGCGTGTACCTGCTGATCGGCCTCTTCTTCACCTTCGTCGACTCGATCATCGCCTCCGAGGCCTCGGAGCCCTTCTTCCAGCACGGGATCGAGGGCTCGCCGGCCGACTTCCTCTACTTCTCCTACGCGACTCTCACAACGGTCGGCTACGGCGACCTCACGGCGAGCATCGAGCTCGGCCGGTCGGTGTCGATCATCGAGGCCCTGATCGGGCAGATCTACCTCGTCAGCGTGGTCTCGCTGATCGTCGGGAACCTGGGGCGGCTGCCCTCGACCTCGCACGGCCAGCACTCCCAGCCGCAGCGCCGCGGCTCCGGCTCCTAGCCGCGGGCCTCGAGCGTCGCCTCGACGCCGCGCGGATCGCCCTCCTCGTCGCGCAGCACCGCCGGCTCGCCGAAGCCCTCGCGCTCGAGGTCCGCCGCGATGAGCTCGGCCTGGTCGCCGCCCAGCTCCAGCAACAGCGCGCCGCCGGGCCGCAGGGCGGCCGGGGCGCCGGCGATCGCCCGTCGCAGGACGTCCGCGCCGTCGGCGCCGCCCTCGTAGGCCAGCGTCGACTCGAAGCGCAGCGTGTCGCGGGGCAGCAGCGCGAGCTCGCCGGCTGGGACGTAGGGGACGACGGCGGTGATGACGTCCGCGGCGCCATCGATCCCGCCCGGCAGCCCGTCGAGGAGATCGCCGGAATACGCCTCGACGCCGTTGGCGCGAGCGCACGCCACGGCCCGCTCGTCGACGTCGGTCGCGAGGACGCGGGCGCCGGGCCTGCGGTTGGCGAGCACTTTCGCCACGGCTCCGCAGCCCGTGCAGAGGTCGATCGCGAGCCCGCGTTCACCGAGGCGCTCGGCCGCCCGCGTCGCGAGCAGCTCGGTGTGCGGGCGGGGGACGTAGACGCCTGGATCGATCCGCAGCGCGATCCCGCAGAATTCGGCTCGCCGGGTGATCCAGGCCAGCGGCTCGCCGGTGAGCCTGCGGGCGACGAGCTCGTCGAGGCGGCGCTCGTCGCCGTCGGCGCAGGCCAGCAGCTGCGCCGCCTCCTCGCCCGCGGCGATGAATCCCGCCCGGCGCAGCCGGCCCTCTGCGCCCGCGGCCACTAGATGATGAAGCCGCGGGCGATGGTCGCCGCGGCGGCCGGCAGCCCACCGTCGCCGGGCGGATCGTGGCTGTCGAAGCCGCCCGGGCCGCCCTCGCGCAGCGAGCGCATCGCGGCCGCGAAGCCACCGTCGGGCGTGTGGAAGTTGAGGAACTCGGCGTCGCCGTCGCTCTCGTTGGAGAACGCGTGGACGACGTTGGGGGGGACGGAGACCCACGTCCCTGGCCCCGCCTTCACCGGGTCGAGCTTGGGGCCAACCCTGAAGGTCAGCTCACCTCGCAGCACGTAGAACGAGTCCGTGTGCTCGTGGTGGACGTGCGGGTCTGGCCCCGGCTCGCCCGCCGAGTACCAGGAGTGCGTGGCCGAGAGCTCCTCGCGATCGGCCAGGAGAACCACCCGCCGATCGCCGAGTCGCTCGGGGCTCGTGAGCAGCTCGCCGTCCACGGTGCGGGAGCTTAAGGCGCCGGGCGCCGCGCGAGCATGGGGCGGTGGCGATCGAGCTGCTCACCTGGAACGTCGCGGGGCGGGTGGCGCTTCAGCCCGGCCAGTCGGCGGCGGTGGTGCGTTCTGCGCCCGACGTCGTCGCGCTCCAGGAGGTTCGCCCGAGCACGGCGCCCGCCTGGCGCCGGGCGCTGGCCGACGCTGGGCTCGAGCACGCGCTCGACTCCGGGGAGTTTCGCTGCGGCAGGCGCCTGTTCAACCTCACGGCCTCGCGCTGGCCGCTGGCGCAGCTGCCCGCGATCGGCGCCCCGCAGCCCGAGCGCGTGCTGTCGGCGATCTGCGAGACGCCGGCCGGGGCGGTCGAGGTCCACAACGCCCACGTGCCGCCGGCCCGCCCCGGAAGCCTGGCGAAGGTGGAGACCTGCGAGGCGCTGCACTTCGCCCTCGCCCGCCCCAGCGAGCGCGAGCGCGATTCTATGCGGCGACCTCAACACCCCCCGCTACGAGACCGATGACGGCGAGGTGGAGACGTTCGCGCCGGAGCACCCGGGCCTGGAGGAGCGCTGGGATGCGGCCGAGCGCTCGCTTCTGGTGGGCCTTTCCCGCTGGGGCCTCGCCGACGTCTTTCGCACCCTCAACGGCTGGGAGCGAAAGGACGTCTCGTGGGTCATGCACGCGCGCTCGGCCCGGAGGTCGGGCCACCGGCTCGACCACGTGCTGGCCTCGGCCGGGCTGCGAGCCTCGTGGTGCGACTACCACCACGAGTGGCGGGAGGCGGGGCTCAGCGACCACTCGGCGCTGGCGGCCCGGTTCGATGGCTAGGCGCGGACCGCTCCATGGGATGCTGCAGGCGTGGCGACCGAGATCGAGCGCAAGTTCCTGGTCGGCGAGCCGCCCGCCTGGCTCGGCGACTGCGCGGCGCAGGACATCGAGCAGGGCTACCTGGCCGTTGGGCGCGACCACGAGGTCCGGCTGCGCCGCCGCGAGGACGACCGGATCCTCACGGTCAAGGCCGGGCACGGCCGGGATCGCGAAGAGCGCGAGGTCGAGCTGTCCGCCGAGCAGTTCGACGCTCTATGGCCGCTGACCGAGGGGCGCCGCGTCGCCAAGCGGCGCCACCGGGTGGAGGGCGAGATCGCGATCGACGTGGACGTGTACCGGGGCGAGCTGGAGGGCCTGGTCACGGCCGAGGCAGAGTTTCCGAGCGACGAGGCCAGCGAGGCCTTCGAGCCGCCGCCCTGGCTTGGACGCGAGCTGACCGGCGACGATCGCTACGCCAACCAGCAGCTCGCGCTCAGCGGCCTGCCGGGCTGAGGCCGGGTCACTCCACGAGCCCCATGCGCATCGCCTTGGTGACCGCGGAGACCCGGTCATTGACCTCCAGTCGCAGGTAGATGTTCTTGAGGTGGGTCTTGACCGTGTCGCGGCTCACGCCCAGCGCCGACGCGATCTGATTCGCGGATTTACCGTTCGCGGCGAGCTTGAGCACCTCGCGCTGGCGCGGCGTCAGCGTTGCCGGCTCCAGCTCGCGGCGCTGCCGGTCGAGAAAGTGACCGAGCTCGTGCCCGATGCCGATGAGAGAGCGATTCAGGCGCTCGTCGGCGACGATCCGGTTCCTCGCGAAGAACTCGAGCACGGCCAGCACGGCGTCGCCCTCCAGGGCTGGAAAGGCGAGGCCGCCGCGCAGCTCGGCGGCCCTGGCGGGCCCGCCCTCCTCGAAGGCGGCATCCTCGAACGCGCTCACCAATACCCTTGGCGTGCCGGCTGCCCAGGTGCCGCCCGCGAGGCCCAGCCCGCGCGGGACGCGCCGCCCGGCCACGAACCGCTCGATATCGAAGTGCTCCATGCTCTCGGCCTTCCAGACGAGACGGGCTACCAGGCTCCCGTCGTCCGGAATCCACAGCACGCCTGCCGCCATGTCGAGACATCGGCCCAGCGCCTCGAGTAGCGCGGGGCCGCTCGCTTCGACGGACTCCCAGGCGCCGAGGGTGTTGGCTACCGCGATCAGCATGTCGCTCGAGCGCTCCGCGCGCTTGATTTCGGTGATGTCCTGAACGAAGCCGACGATGAGCGGGGAGTCGCCGCGCTCCACCGTGGTGATGGTCGAGCGGAGATGCCGCACCTCGCGGTCGGACCGGACGATTCGGTACTCGAACACGCGACCGGGCCTTGCCGAGTGCCGCAACCGGTCCCGCTCGGCGGCGACGGCGTCGACGTCGTCGGGATGCGCGTAGGCCTTGACCGTAGTGGGGCTCGGCTCGATCTCGCCCGGATCGAAGCCGAACATCCGGAACAGGTTGTCCGACCAAAAGAGCGCCCCCTGTTCGGGTCGCCATTCCCAGCGTCCCATCAGCGCCAGCCTCTCCGCCGTGTCTCGCAGGTCGCCGGTCCGGATGTCTTCGGCCGCTGGCAAGCCTCTCTCTCCTAGATCATGATCGACGTGCTCTCCGCCGCATGAGGGCCGTCGCCCCTCGCAGAACCCATCCCGTGAGCCTCGTTCCAGCCTATACCGAGGCTTGTCGCCCTCCTTCACCCAGAGGGGTGATTGTCCTGACGGAGCTTCGAGCCGATCATTTCATTGGCATGCCCGAATCTCAGCAGGGAGCCCCTGTGGGCAGAGAGGCGGACGGTGGGGGGCTGCTGAGCCCGGATGCGTTCTCGAGCCCGGCGGAGGCGGTGGGGTTCATCCGGCGCGTCCTCGAGTTCACCCCGGACGCGATGGTGATCGTGAACGAGTCCGGCGAGATCCGCCTCGCGAACGCCGAGACGGAGACGCTCTTCGGCTACCGGCGCGAGGAGCTGATCGGAGAGTCCATTGAGGTGCTCATGCCCCCGCGCTACCGCTCGCGCCACCCGGGGCACCGCGGCGAGTTCTTCGGCGAGCCGCGGGTGCGTCCGATGGGCGCGGGGCTGGAGCTCTGGGGACTTCGCAAGGATGGGAGCGAGTTTCCGGTCGAGATCAGCCTGAGCCCGCTCGAGACCGAGGAGGGCACGCTCGCAACGGCGGCGATCCGCGACGTCACGGAGAGCCGCCGGGCGGCGGAGCTTCTCCGGCAGGCGAACGACGACCTCGAGGCCGCGATCGCGGCCAAGGACCGGTTCCTCGCCAGCATGAGCCACGAGCTGCGGACACCACTGAACGCCGTGCTGGGCTTCACCGGGACGCTCCTGATGGAGCTGCCCGGGACGCTCAACGACGAGCAGGTCAAGCAACTGAAGACGATCCAGGAGAACGGGCGTCACCTGCTGTCGCTGATCAACGACCTTCTCGACCTCGCGAAGATCGAGTCGGGAAAGGTGGAGATCTCCCCGGAGCCGGTGCTCTGCCGTCCACTCCTGGAGGAGATCGCACAGGGGTTGCGGCCGTTCGCGATCGACAAGTCCATCGACCTGGTCGTCGACTACATGGAGGAGGACTTCACCGTGGTCACCGACCGCAGGGCCCTCAGCCAGATCCTGATCAACCTCACGAACAACGCGATCAAGTTCACCGACGACGGCGTCGTGCGACTGGCGGGCCGCCGGCTGGACAACGGGGCCGTCTGCTTCACCGTGTCCGACACCGGCTGCGGGATCGCCGAGGACGATCAGCAACACATCTTCAGCGCCTTCGAGCAGGGATCGGCGTCAACGCTGCAGGAGGGGACGGGCCTCGGGCTCTACATCAGCAGCCGGCTGGCGGGCATCATCGACGCGTCGATCACCTTCGAAACGGAGCTGGGCCGCGGGACGACCTTCGATCTCGAGATGCACGGAGGCGTGCCGCGATGAAGCCGATTGTCCTGATTGTCGAAGACAACCCCGACAATATGGCCCTGATGGAGTACCTGCTGCGCGCTGAGGGCTACGACCCCCTCTTGGCGCGGAGCGGCGAGGAGGGGCTCGCCGTAGCTCGCCGCGCCGCGCCGAGCCTGGTCCTGCTCGACATCCAGCTTCCGGGGATCGACGGCGTCGAGACGTTGCGCCTGATGAGGGAGGTGGCCGAGCTCTCGGAGACTCCGGTCGCCGCGGTCACCTCGTTCGCCATGGTCGGCGACCGCGAGCGGCTGCTCGCCGCGGGGTTCGACGCCTACCTGTCCAAGCCGATCGACCCCGAGACATTCGTCGGGGACGTCGAAGGGCTGATCGGCGCGGCGGAGGCGGAGCGATGACCCGCGTCCTCGTGCTCGACGACCGGGCGGCCGATCGCGACCTGATGACCATGGTGTGCCGGTACGCGGGCTACGAGGTGCACGAGGCGAACACGGGCGAGCAGGCGCTCGAGATGGCGCGCTCGCTCCACCCGGACGTGATCACCGCCGACATCCTGATGCCGGGCATGAACGGCTACGAGTTCGTGCGTGCCCTGCGCGCGGACCCGGACGTCGGCGGGGTGCCGGTGGTGTTCTGCTCGGCGACGTACGACGACAGCGAGGTCAAGCGCGTCGCCGAGGCCTGCGGGGTGATGCACATCCTCTCCAAGCCCGCGACCCCCGAGCAGATGATCAGGGTGGTGGGCGAGGCGATGGGGGTCGATCCCGAGCTCATTCGCACGGCGGGCCCCGCTCTGTTCGACCGCCGCCAGCTCCGTGTGCTCAACGAGAAGCTGGTGCAGAAGGTCGACGAGCTCGAGACCGCAAACCACGAGCAGGCCAGGCTCCAGGAGCACCTGATCGAGGCCGAGCGCGCCGCGGCGGAGTCGCTGACCCTCCTCGAGACCCTCCAGTCTGGCGCGCCCATCGGCTTCGGCCTCGTCGACCGCGACTTCAGGCTCCTGCGGATGAACGCCTTTCTCGCCGCGCTCAGCGACATGCCCGCCGAGCAGCAGGTCGGCAGCACGGTCGCGGAGATCGTCCCCGACCTGTGGCCGCGCCTCGGGCCTCTGTACCGCCGCGTGCTGAGATCGGGTCAGCCGCTGCTGAATCAAGAGCTCGAGCTCCCGCGCGCGGACGCCCCCGAGGAGATCGGGAGCTGGCTCCTGAGCTTCTACCCGGTGGAGCTCGACGACGAGCTGCTGGGGATCGGGCTGGTCGTTGTGGACGTCACCGAGGTCAAGCAGGCCGAGGACTTTCGGTCCGTGGTCCTGGAGACGATGGCCGAGGGTCTCTACGTCGTGGACCACGAGGGAAAGCTCGTCCTGATGAACTCCGCCGCGTCGCGGCTTCTCGGTTGGACCGAGGAGGAGCTTTGCGGCGAGCCGATCGAGCGGCTGATCCACCACCGCCGCGCCGACGGGTCGGTCCGGCCTCCGGAGGCGAGTGACCTGACCAGGGCACGCGTGGAGGGGCGGACGATCCGCACCGACGACGACGCGTTCACCCGCAAGGACGGCTCGATCTTTCCCGCGTCGTCGTCCTCGGCTCCGCTCTCTGCCGGCGCCAACCTCGGCGGCGCCGTCGTCGTGTTCCGCGACACCAGCGGCGAGATGGAGGTGCGGCTGCAGCGCCGGCGCGAGCTCGACACGCTGAGCTGGGTCGGCAGGATCCGAGACGCTCTCGACGAGGGGCGGATGGTGCTGTACTCGCAGCCCATCGTCCCGCTGCGCGGCGGTGAGCCCAGCGCGGAGCTCCTCCTGCGAATGCTGGATCGCGACGGGGACCCGGTGGCTCCCGGCGCCTTCCTGCCGGTCGCCGAGAAGTACGGGCTGATCGCCGAGATCGACCAATGGGTCGTGGGCCGGGCGATCGAGCTCGCCCGCGACGGGCGGCGGCTCGAGGCGAACCTCTCGGCCGAATCGATCTCCAACCCCGACCTGCTCTCGCAGATCAAGCGCGACCTCAAGTCGACCGGGGTCGACCCCTCGAACGTGGTCTTCGAGATCACCGAGACCGCGCTGATGGAGAACCTGGCGGCCGGGCAGGAGTTCGCTCGCGAGCTCAGCGAGCTGGGCTGCGGGCTGGCGCTGGACGACTTCGGCACCGGCTTCGGCAGCTTCACCTACCTGAAGAGCCTTCCGTTCCGCTTCATCAAGATCGACATCGAGTTCGTACGCGACCTGGCAACGAACCCGGCCAACCAGTTGCTCGTGAAGGCGACGGTCAGCCTGGCCCGCGACTTCGGCCACGAGACGATCGCCGAGGGCGTGGAGGACGCCGAGACGATGGAGCTGCTGAAGGGCTACGGCGTGGACTACGCGCAGGGCTATTACCTGGGCCGGCCGGCGCCGATCGAGTCCTAGGCGGGGCGCTCGCCTACTTGCGCAGCAGGCGCAGGACGGCGCGCTCGATCTGCTCGCGATCGGCGAACTCGTCCGGATCGGTGCCCGCGACGACCCGGCGGGCCGCCCTGCGGATGGTGTCGCCGGAGTCGAAGCGGTCGAACAGCCGCGCGTCGATGTAGGAGCTCCGGCACACGGCGGGGGTGTTGCCGAGGTAGCCGGCGACGCGCTTGGTCGCTGCTGAGGCAGCCCGCTTGCGGCCGGTCTTCGACAGGTCGGCCGGGTCGAACGAGGCGAGAGCGGCCGCCGCGAGCACGGTCGCGTTCCAGGTGCGGAAGTCCTTGGCGGAGTAGTCGGCGCCGGCGTGGGCCTTCAGGTAGGCGTTGACGTCGTCGGAGCGGACGTCGTGCCACGCGCGGCTCTCCCAGAAGGCGAGCAGCGAGTCGCCCCCCGCGGGCGGACGGCGCTTCAGCGCCCGCAGCACCGGCAGCGACTCGGGGTCGGCCAGTTTCTGGACCCGCCGCCGGCCGGACTTGGCCGGGAAGTCGAAGACGGCGGCTCCCCGCTCGAACTGCACATGCTCACGGCGCAGCGTCGCCAGGCCGAAGCTCTCGTTCTCGGCGGCGTACTCCTCGCCGCCGATCCGGAAGAAGCCGACGTCGAGCAGGCGCACCGCGAGGCCCAGGACCCGATCGGAGCCGAGGCCGGAGGAAGCGAGGTCCTCCGCGACGCGCAGGCGCAGCTTCGGCAGGGCGCGGGCGAAGCCCTCCATCCGCTCGAACTTCTCGCGGTCGCGGGCCTCGCGCCAGGCGGGGTGGTAGAGGTACTGCTTGCGGCCCGCGGCGTCCAGGCCGGTCGCCTGGATGTGCCCGTTGGCGAGCTTGCAGATCCAGACGTCCTGCCAGGCCGGCGGGATTCCCAGCGAGCGGATCCGCTCGAGCTCGCCCTCGCCGGACACCGGATCCCCATCGGCGTCGAGGTAGGAGAACCCGCGCCCGCGCCTGATCCGGCGGATGCCCGGCTCGGTGCAGTCGACTCTTCTCGTTCTCGGCATGGCTCGTGCTGATACCACGCCGGGGCCTCTGCTCAAACCCAGGGAGGGTCCGGGAGGCGCTAGCGGCCGAGCACGCGAAGGAGCGCGCCGGCGGAGCCCGGAACCGGCGCAAGGAGCTCGCGAACTTCGCCGAGGCCGGCGCGGAGCTCGGCGTCGCCGGACTCGATGGGCATCATCGAATCCTGGAGCTCGGCGATGATCTTGTCCGCCTCGGCGACCGCCGCGACGGCGCGCTCGACGAGGACCTTGACCCCCTGGGAGCTCAGTCCTGCCGAGGGTGAGCCGAACTCGCCGGCGGGCCGGCCGATGCGGCCGGCGAACCCGTCGTGGGTGGCCTTGGCGCGGCCGAACGCTCGCTGGGCGGGCCGGAAGAGCTCGGCCTCCAGGCGGTCGGCCGTGGCCACGTCGAGCTGCTCGAACGCCTCGGTCAGGCACGCCAGCGCCAGCGCGACCTGGTCGGCGGCGGCGACCAGGTCGGCCAGGATCCTGGCTCTGGCCTCGTCGGCCGTCACGACCATGGACCGAGAATATTGGCCGGGCGCGCCGGTAGGTTCCCCGCATGCCCCTGGCCCTCACAGTCGCAGCGGCAGGAGCCGTGGGTGTGCTGGCCCGCTACGGCATCTCCAGCGCCTTCCATGGCGACGCGCTGCCCTGGGCCACGGTGGCGATCAACATCGTGGGCTCGTTTTTGCTCGGCTTCCTGGTGGAGCTGCCGCTGGACTGGGTCTCGCAGTCGGGCCGCACCGCGCTGGGCGTGGGCTTTCTCGGGGGCTTCACGACCTTCTCGACGTTCTCGGTGCAGGCCTTCCTGGACATCGACGCCGGCGAGCCGGCCCGGGCGCTCGTCTACGTCACCGCGTCCGTCGTGCTCGGAATCGCGGCCGCCTGCGCGGGCTACTTCTTCGCCCGCGCGGTCGCCTAGCCTCGCCTGGCTCCCGGCTCAGCCGACGACGATCTTGCCCGAGAAGCCGTGGACCGTGCAGACGTTCGGAAGAGCCCGGGCGAAGGTTCAGGGGGCTGCCTCAAGCGCCGCACGCGCGGCGACGCTCGAAGCGAGCTCCTGCGTTGGCGCGAAGGCGATGGCGGCCGAGCGGCCGGTGACCCGAAGCGCTCCGTAGCCGCCGCTCAGGAAGTGCCACGTCTGCGTGCCGGCGCGGTCACCGAGGCGGGCCAGCAGCGAATAGTCGAGGAATGCATCCCTCAGCATCGCCCGATCCGCGCCGGCGCGCAGCCTGATCGCCATGACCGCGACGTCCTCGCCGATGCACGGGTCCGAGCAGTCGCCGCCGGCGAGGCGCCAGATCTCGAACCGGCCGCCTCGCCAGCCGTTGGCCGCAGCCGTCGCGACCTGGTCCGGAGCGCCGCTGGTCAGCAGGCTCAGCATGTCCTCCTCGCCGGCGACGCCCGTCCCCGTCCGGGTGCGCGCCGGCGCGAGCAGGCTCTCCAGCCGCAGCCCCACGGGCTCGCCCCTCACCAGCCGGGGGAAGATCGATGAGTGGAGGATGCCGCGGGTGGTCGGCGGGGGCTCGCGAAGCGCGCGGTTCACGAGGCGCCACCCGTGTGCGCGGCGATACAGGCGCTGCACGAAGATCGGCCCATCCACGTAGTCGAAGATCGTGTTCGCCTTGACCGCGAAGGGAGTGCTGCCACCTGCGGCGAACACGCTTCGCTGCCCAGCCAGGCGGAGCCCGACCGGCAACTGGTTGTGGAGGTAGAGGCCGTCGTAGCGCGTCGCGACGAACGTCGCCGTGCCCTCGATGAGGGCGCGCCGCGCCTGCGCGCGCTGGCTGGAGCCCCGAGCGGTGAGGAGCTGAAGGTTGAAATGCTCGTCCTCGAGCGCGTGTGTGAGCTCATGGGCAAGGATCCGCTCGACGTCCTTGTGGGTCGCGGCGACACGATCGATCAGCAGGACGCGGTGCCGCCGATAGTCGTAGGCGCCGCCGATCTGCTCCGAGGCGCTCGCGCCGCTGGCGTCCGTGGCGTCGGCGGCCGGCAACAGGCCCGCGAGCGTCTCGAACCCGTCCTGAGCGCGCACGTGGCTGCGGTAGGTCGCGATTCCGCCTGGCCGCTGCGCGATGCGCGCCAGTGCTCCTCTGCGCAGATCGTTGCTGATGCGGGTGAGCTGAACGGGCTGCACGACCACGACCTTGGGAACGCGGCGGAATCGCAATCCGCGCAGGCGCTCGACCCGCCTTGCCACCCTCTGGACGTGCAGGTGCACGGTGGCCCCGCGCGAGCGATCGAGCTCGATGCCGGGCGAAATCGCGGTCGGTGGCGGCGGCGTGCACCCGCCGATCACGGCCGCAACGGCCAGCGTGGTTAGCGCTGGCGCCGCGCGGTGAGCAGCACGCCGGGCAGGGCCAGCAGCGCGAGCACGCCGGCCGCGAGGATGCGGCCGTTCACCAGCAGATAGACGAATGCGAAGGCGAGGACGAGCGCCAGCGCCGGCATCATCGCGCCGTCCCCCCGTGGCGACGCCCGCCGTGGGGCACGTCAGGATCCGGCCTGCGCCTGGGGGAGCGCAGCCGTAACCGCGTCCGGGTGCTCCTTGTTCAGGGGGTGATGACATGCGGCGTGCTGCTGGGATGAATGGGCGATGAGCGGAGGCTCCTCCGTCTTACACACCTCGGTGCAGAACGGGCAGCGCGTGTGGAACCGGCACGCCGGCGGCGGGTTCGCGGGGCTGGGGAGGTCCCCCTCGAGGATCATGGCGTTGCGCGAGGCGTTCTCGCGCGGGTCGGGAATCGGGACGGCCGAGAGCAGCGAGAGGCTGTAGGGATGGACCGGATTGGAATAGACGGCGCCCGCGTCGCCGATCTCCACCACCTTGCCGAGGTACATCACCGCGATCCGGTCGGAGACATGACGGACCACGCCAAGGTCGTGCGCGACGAAGATGTAGGTGAGCTTGAACTCCTTCTGGAGGTCCTGGAGGAGGTTGATGATCTGCGCCTGGATCGAGACGTCCAGCGCGGAGACCGGCTCGTCGGCGATGATCAGCTTGGGCCGTAACGCGAGGGCCCGTGCGATACCGATCCGCTGGCGCTGGCCGCCGGAGAACTCGTGCGGATAGCGGTTGAAGTGCTCCGCCGAGAGCCCGACTCGCTCCAGCAGGTCCCGGACCTGCGAGCGAAGCGCCTTGCCCGACGCGAGGCCGTTCAGCTGGATTGGATCGCCGACGATGTCGCCAACGCGCTTGCGCGGGTTGAGCGACGCGTAGGGGTCCTGGAAGATCATCTGCATCTCGCGGCGCAGCGGGCGAAGATCTCGCTCGCGCAGCCCGACGAGCTCCTTCCCCTGGAACCGAACCGAGCCGGAGGTGGGGCGGAGAAGCTGGAGGATCGTGCGGCACAGCGTCGACTTCCCGCATCCGGATTCACCCACGAGCCCCAGAGTTTCGCCCTCATGGACCGTCAGGTTGACGTCGTCGACCGCCTGAACCGCGCCGACCTGGCGGTCGATGATGATTCCCGACTTGATCGGGAAGTGCTTGACGAGGTTCTTGACCTCGAGCAGCGGCGTGCCGTTGGCGCCGGCCATCAGGGCGCTTCCCCCTTGGGAGCCTCGAGGCCGATCGTTCCGTCGCCGATGACGCGGAGCCGACGCTTCTTGTCGCCCGGAAGCCAGCATCGGTCGAGATGTCCGGCCTCGCCGGCGCGCGCCTCGAGGGTGGGCAGCTCGAGGCATTTGCCGAAGGCGTGCGGGCAGCGCGGCCGGAACGGGCAGCCCTTGGGCGGAGCGATCAGCGAGGGGGGCTGGCCCTTGATCTGCGAAAGGCGCATGTTCCGGACCCGGTCGATCCGCGCGATCGAGCCCAGGAGCCCCCACGCGTAGGGGTGCTGGGGGTCATAGAAGACGTCGTCGAGCGTTCCCGACTCCACGACGCGGCCGGCGTACATCACGTTGACCTCGTCGGCCACCTCGGCGACGACGCCCAGGTCGTGGGTGATCAGGATCACGGCCATGTCGAACTCGCTCTGAAGGCGTTCGATGAGCCGCAGGATCTGGGCCTGGATGGTCACGTCGAGGGCGGTCGTCGGCTCGTCCGCGATCAGGACCTTCGGATCGTTGACGAGCGCCATCGCGATCATCACCCGCTGGCGCATGCCTCCGGAGAACTCATGGGGGTATTGGTCGAAGCGGCGGTCCGCCTCCGGGATTCCCACCAGCTTCAGCAGGTCGACCGAGCGCTTGCGCGCGGCGGCCTCGTTGATGTCCTGGTGCGTCTGGACCGCCTCGACCAGCTGCCAGCCCACCCGGTAGTAGGGGTGCAGGGAGGTGAGCGGGTCCTGGAAGATCATCGCGATGTCGTTGCCGCGGATCGCCTCGAGGTCGCGTGACGGGATCTTCAAGAGATCCTTGCCGTCGAAGAAGATCTCTCCCTCGATGTTCGTCCCAGGCGCACGCGTCAGGCCGAGCACGGTGAGGTTCGCCACGCTCTTGCCGCTGCCGGACTCGCCGACGATCCCGAGCGTCTCGCCGCGGTCGACGCTGAAGGAGGCTCCGGACACCGCGGTGAGCAGGCCGTCCTCGGTCTCGAACGAGACCTTGAGGTCCCGGACCTCGAGAAGCTTGCGGGCCGGGGCCGCAGGCTGCGCCGGGGCCTGTGCTGTGCTCGGCTCGCTCACTGGTAGCGCACCCGTGGATCGAGGTACGCGTAGGCGATGTCGACGATCAGGTTGAAGGTGATGATGAAGAACGCCCCGAACAGAGTGATGCCCTGGATCGTCGTCAGGTCCGTCTGCCTGATCGAGTCGTAGAGCAGGCGCCCGACCCCAGGGATGTTGAAAACCGACTCGGTGAGGATCGCGTTGCCGGCGAGGAGCACGCCGATGTCGAGCCCCAGCAGGGTGACGATCGGGGTGATCGCGCTGCGCACTCCGTGGCGCATGATCACGCGGCGCTCCCCCACGCCCTTTGCGCGCGCGGTCCGGATGTAGTCCTCCGACATCACCTCGATCATGCTGGAGCGCATGTACCGGGCGTAGATCGCCGCCGACGCGGCCGCGAGCACGATCCAGGGCAGGATCAGCGCCTCACCGCGCCCGACGAAGGTCGTGGCGGTCGCGTACGCACCCTGGCCGGGGAAGAGCGGCCAGATGCCGACGTCGTCCGCGAAGAGATAGAGCGAGACCAGGCCGAGCCAGAAGACCGGCGCCGAGATCAGCGCCAGCGAGATGCCCATGGTGGAGCGGTCCAAGAAGGACCGCTGCTTGATGGCGGAGATGATCCCGACCGGGATCCCCATCAGCAGCCAGAGGATCGCGGCGCCCACCACGAGGTACGTCGTGGCCGGCAGGCGCGTGACGATCAGCTCGCGAACCGGGACGTTGTACCGGTAGCTGTAGCCGAAGTCGAAGTGGAAGAAGACGCCCTTCATGTAGTCGAAGAACTGCTCGTAGATCGGGCGGTCCAGGCCGAGGGCGTGGCGGATGACTGCAATGTGGGCGGGGTCCGCGTTGCGCCCGGCCCGCAGCACGGCAGGGTCGGCCGAGGGCAGCACGTAGAAGATCGTGAAGATGACGGCGCTGACGATGACGAGGAGCGCGACGCCCCACAGAATCCTTCTGACGATGTATCGAGCCATGGCGTGGGTGGCGAGTCGAGACGGCCCCGACCGCCTTCCGGTCGGGGCCGTCTCTCGCCAGCTAACTCAGTGAGTCGAGACTCACCTTCACTACGGGTTCGTCAGCGACGTGTACGCCACGTCGGTGTTGGCGTTGAACTGGTTGATGACCACGGCGACATCCTTGGACGAGATGTTGCCCTGGTTGTCCCAGACCCACGGGATCGCCGGCGCCTGCGCCGTGATCATGTCGTCGATCTTTCCGTACTCCTGCGCCCGCTGGTTCGGATCGGTGATCAGCTTCGCCTTGTTGAGGGCGTCGTTGATTGCCTGGTCGTTCAGCTGCGGCCAGTTGGAGTTGTTCTCCGGGTTGATGCTGCCCCCGTTGAACGGGATGTCGATCATCGCCTGTCCGTCGTTGAAGTCCTTGATCCACCCGACGTTCGGGCAGACGTTCGGCTGATTCGCTGGAGACGAACAGAACTTCGTGTACATGACGTCGTGATCGACGGGATGGAAGTTGACGTTGAAGCCCAGCGCTGAGAGCTGGGACTTCACGACCTGGGCCGTGTCACTTCCAGGAGGCGAATTGTCGCCCACCATCGTGATGTCGCAATTCTTCTCACACATCCCGGTGCTGGACCCGGCCTTCTTCATGTAGCTCTCGGCCAGGGCCATGTCGCCCTTTGGGTTCTGGACGAAGTCGTACTCGGAACCCTGCGGCCCCGCGACTCCTCCGGCCTGCTCGAAACCGGGCATGCCCGGGGGGATGAAATGAGTGGCGATGTCGCCGATGAGCGGACCGCCTCGAGTGGCGCGCAGCGCCTCGCGGTTCGAAGCGGCGACGACCGCCTTGCGAACGTTGATGTTGTTGAACGGCGGCTTCGTCGTGTTCAACGCGACATAGCGGTTACCACCGCTAGGGGTCAGCGTCAGCTGGTCCGGGTACTGCTGTGCCGCCAGCTTCAGCGTCTCCGGGTCGGGGCTGAAGTCACCGTTCACCGAAGCGGATCCGGTGAGGATCTTCTTACCGGCCGAGGCCGTGTCGCTGAAGCCCTCCTGGAACACGACCTTGTCCAGATAGGCCGGGCGCACGTCGCCCTCGTTTTGGCCCGTCCAATTCGGGTTGCGGTCGAGGACGATCTCGGTCCCGGGCTTGTAGGTCGAGATGTAGTACGGACCGGTGTCGATCTGGTGCTGGCCGTAGGTCGACGGATTCTGCGCGTCGAACTTGGCCGCGTAGCCCTGCGGTATCGGCGCGCCAGCCGGGAGCGACAGTGCCTGGATCAGGCCAAGCGACGACGCCTGCGTCAGGTGAATGACGAGCGTGGTGTCGTTTGGAGTCTCCAGTCCGGACAGGTTCGGGGCCTTGGTCGGGTCCTTCTTGGCCGCCGCGATCGCCTGGTCATAGCCGGCGATGTCGTTGAAGTACAGGCTCTGATAGCCATTCGGCACGCCCGGAATCAGGGTGCGCTCGATCGCGTACTTCAGGTCGGCGGCAACGACCGGCTTGTTCCATCCGGCTCCGCCACCAGTCGGCGGGCTGTACTGGACGTTGTCGTGAATGTGGAACGTCACCGTCTTGCCGTCGCTCGAAACGTCGGGCTCGCCGGTCGCGAGGTCCGGCTTCGGGGTGGTGGTGTCGTCCGGTGGCCAGGCGACCAGCGTCCGGTCCACGGACGCGTCGATCATGTAGGTGAACTGGTAGTACGCGGCGCCTGGGTCGATGTAGTCGACGTCGCCCGCGGTCAGCACTGTGAGCGTGCCGCCCTTCTTCGCCGATGACGGCGGTGCCGTCGGCGGGGCGAACTTGCTCGACTCGGCGCTGGCGCTCTGACTCGTGCTGCTGCCACTGCTGCCGCACGACGCCAGCGCCACCAGCGCGACGAGCCCGAGCAGAAACGCTCCGAGCTTCTTGGATCGCATGCTGCGTCCTTTCGATCGTTGTTTTAGAGCCTGCATAGCTTGCTCCCTCTCTCGTTCAAGTCTTTCTGCGGCGGGGGTTGAGGGCGTCCTGCATCGCGTCGCCCACGAAGTTGAAGGCAAGGACCGTAAGCAGCAGGGCGATGCCAGGGAAGAGCATGTACCACCACTGCACGGCGAAGTTCGGGGTTGCGTCGGAGATCATCTGCCCCCAGCTCGACGTCGGAGGCTGCACGCCGACGCCGAGGAACGAGAGCGCCGCCTCGTAAAGGATCACCTGCGGGAGGAGGATCGAGGCGTAGACGATGATGGGCGCGACGAGGTTGGGGAGGATCTCGCGGAAGATGATCCGCCTGTCCGACGCGCCCACGGAGTGCGCCGACTCGACGAACTCCTTCTCGCGCAGCGAGAGCGTCTGACCCCTGATGATGCGCGCCATGTAGGTCCAGCTGGTGAAGGAGATGACCGCGACAACCACCGGCATCCCCGGCTTGATGAGCCCGCCGAGGCAGCCGCTGCCGAACGAGCATGCCGCCGCGAGGCCGGTCGCGAGCAGCAGGTAGGGGATCGCCAGCAGGACGTCCACGCTGCGGGAGATGAGGGTGTCCATCCAGCCGCGGTAGTAGCCCGCGAGGAGCCCGGCGATGACGCCCAGAACGGTCGCGATGCCGGTCGAAACGAAGGCGACGATCAGCGAGACGCGCGCTCCGTAGACGACTCGGCTGAAGACGTCGCGACCGAGCTGGTCGACGCCGAAGAGATGCGCCGAGCTTGGGCCCGTCGGGGTGCCGAAGATGTCCATCGCACCCTGGTCGCTCACATTCGGATCGGGGGCGCCGAAGAGCTTCACCACCAGTGGCGCGAAGATCGCGACGAGAATGAGCAGGACGAGGAACACGAGCGCGACCATCGCCACCCGGTCCTCGCGGAACCGCATCCAGAAGATCGCCAGCGGCGAGCGGGTGATGACCGGCAGCTCGCCGAGATCGACGAGCTCGGAGCGTCCTCCCGCCTCAGTTACGGTGCCCGCGCTAACGCCCATCGACGGTCACCTGCCGCGGAATCCGGGCCGAGCTGTCCAGTTGCTGCCCCTCAAGTCTCTCCGCCCGGAAGTTTCCCACTCCACGACCATGCGTGCGCTCAGGCACCGGGCCTTGGGAATTGACTCGCCATCAGCGCGTCCCAGGCGCGGTCGGGGAGGAGGCGTCGCTGCAGGATCGCGAGGTGCGCCGAAGCCGTGACGACGTAGCGGGCCCTGGGCCGTCGCGACGTGATGGCTTTCTCGATCGCCTTGGCGACGGCTTCGGGCCCGGCGCCGAGGTGGCGCATCGGCCCGTCGTATGCGCTCTTGGTGACCGAGCCGACCGTCGCGTTGAAGGTCGTGTACGGATCGCCGCCGGCGTCGGCGGTGTCCGCCAGCGAGCCGGCGGCGACGTTGCCGAACTCGGTCGTGATGAGCCCGGGCTCGATGAGGACGACGTGGACGCCGAACCCCTTCACCTCGTAGCGAAGGGCGTCGGAGAGGGCCTCCACCGCGTACTTGGTGCCGTGATATGCACCGCCGCCGGGAAAGACCAGGCGGCCGCCCATCGAGCTGATGTTCACGATCCTTCCCTGGCCGCGGCGGCGCATCCCGGGCAGCACCAGCTGGCACATCCGCACGAGGCCGAAGACGTTGGTCTCGAACTGGGCGCGCAGGCGATCCATCGGGATGGATTCGACCGCTCCCGACTGGCTGTATCCGGCGTTGTTGACCAGGGCGCCAACTGTGCCCTCAGCCGCCTCCACGGCTTCGACTGCGGCCTTCATCGACGCCTCGTCGGTGACGTCCAGGGCGAGCGTCTTGCAGCCCGCGCCGGCGAGATCCGCGATCGACTCGGGACGGCGGGCCGTGGCGTAGACGGTGTGCCCGGCGGCGGCCAGGTGCTTTGCGGTCGCGTGGCCGATACCGCTCGAGCAGCCGGTGACCAGCACAGCGTCGGAAGCTTCTCTCAACCCGATCTCATCTCCGTCCCAGACCCCGGTGCGCCCGCGGCAGATCGATCATATGCTCCGTGCGGCCGAGGGCTCCCCTGAAAGTCTTTCAGGAATCGTCGGCGCGCGCCACCGGCATGCCGATCCCGGCGCGGCGATCGAGGCGGCCCTGGGCAACGCTGGCCGCCCGCGCGAGCGAGCGCAGCCGGCCGGGGTCGGAGGGGTGGGAGTACGACCACGCCTTGTAGAGGCGGTAGCGGTCGCTGGCGTGCTGGGCCTCCTGCCTCAGCTCGCGCAGCTGGACGGCCTGCTCGTAGGTGAGCCCGCCTGATCGAGCTTGGCACTCATGGATTCAGTTTACCATTGGTTCATGAATTTCATGTCTAGTGTTGTGGGCGCGGCGGAGCCCGCGCCGCGGCCCGCGTGGGACTTCCTGACAAACCACGCCCACGTGCTGATCTGCGTTGCGAACGATCCCGGCATCCGCCTTCGCGACATCGCGGCAGCGGTCGGCATCACCGAGAGGGCAGCGCACCGGATCGTGGCCGAGCTGGTTGACGAGGGCTACGTCGTCAAGAAGCGGGAGGGCCGGCGAAATCGCTACGACGTCGTCGCCGACCTGCCCCTGCGCCATCCCCTCGCGCAGGGCCGGGAGATCGGCGACCTGTTGGGGGTTCTCCTCGGATCCCCCGACGCTCGCTGACGAGCCCGGGAGATCGGCGAGCGGGCGCGTAGAGTTCCGCTGGTGCGCGCCGTCACCTTCCAGGCCCCGGGCGAGGTCCGGGTGGACGAGAAGCCGGACCCGGTGCTCGAGGGTGCCGGCGACGCGATCGTGCGCGTCCAGGCGAGCGGGATCTGCGGCTCGGACCTCCACATCTACCACGGGCGGGTGCAGATCGAGGCCGGGTTCACGATCGGCCACGAGTTCGTCGGCACGGTCGTCGAGGTTGGCGATGACGTCACGCGCGTCGCGGTCGGGGACCGGGTGCTCGGCACCTACTGCACCGCCTGCGGCGATTGCTTCTTCTGCCGCCGCGGCGACTTTCACAAGTGCGACTCCGGCCGGGTGTTCGGGCACGGCGCGACCCTGGGCTCCCTCCAGGGCGCGCAGGCCGAGCTCCTGGAGGTTCCCAACGCGGACCTGACGCTTCGCAGGGTGCCGGACGGTGTGGCCGACGACGTCGCGCTGTTCGCGGGCGACGTCATGGGAACCGGCTACCACGCCGTGGTCGAGACCGGGGTGGGGGAGGGCGACTCGGTTGCCGTTCTCGGGCTCGGGCCGGTGGGCCTTTGCGCCGTGCAGGCCGCGAAGGCGGCGGGTGCGGAGCAGGTGTTCGCGATCGACACGGTGCCCGACCGCCTCGAGATGGCGCGGTCCTTCGGCGCGACGCCGCTTCACCTCACGGAGGCCGACGTCCGCGGCGAGATCAAGGCTGCGACCTCCAGACGCGGAGTCGACCAGGCGATCGACGCGGTCGGCCACCCCGACGCGCTCGATCTCGCCTGCCGGCTGGCGCGCAAGGCCGGGACGGTCTCTGCCACCGGGGTCTATGCGGAGAAGATGGAGTTGCACATGGGCGTGATCTGGATCAAGGCGCTGACGCTGAAGACCGGTCACGCGAACGTCATCAAGCACGTGGACCCTGTGCTGGAGGCGATCGCCGCCGGCCGCCTGGACCCGGCGCCGCTGGTCACGCACCACATGGCGCTGGACGACGCGCCGGAGGCGTACGAGATCTACGACCGCCGCGAAGCGCTGAAGATCGTCCTCTCCCCGTAGAACCGTGGTTCGCGCACACGCGGAGGGGTAGATATCCGCCAATGCGTCTTGCGCGCTCAACGGTTGCGATGGTGGCAATGGTCGCCGCGCTCGGTGGCTGCGGGCAGGCAGGACCGACCACGGCCCCGGGCGGGGCGCTCACCGGCCGGACGATGAGCGAGCTCACCGCGGCCGCTCACTCCTCCGAGGCATTTCGGCGCCGGCAGCTTGGGGGCGGCTCCGTCCGCGTTCCGGCGGTCGTCGGCAGGCAGTTTCAGGCGGCCGTCCGCGTCATCCGTGCCGCCGGGCTCAGCCACAAGTCGCAGGGCTTCACCGGGTCGGTCGGCGAGCCGAGCTACTCGGGACGCTGCCTGAAGGTTTCGACGCAGGCCCCGGTGCCGGGAACGAAGGTGGCCAGAGGCTCGACGGTCTCGATCATGTACGGGGGCTGCGGCAAGCACGTGTACAAGACCGGGCTCCACCCCTCCGGCTGAGCCCGTCCCTCATGACCCCCTATAGGGACCAAGGAGGGACGGGCTCAGGGGTTGGCTTGGTGGGCGAGTCGGATGTGCGCTCTCGCCACGGCCACGAAGTCGCGACGCAGGGGCGTGCCGGAGCCGTCGAGGCTCGCGAGCTCGACGTCGACGAGGGGGACGAAGGCCAGCTCGCCGTTGTTCAGGAAGTCCGAGAGGCGGCTACGGTGCCCCTCGCGCGGGAGGGTCAGGTCGCCCGAGATGACGTAGCGGTCGGTCTCGAGGACGACCCGGATGACGCGGCTCTCCATCGCTGCAACCTATCGACCGGGCGCGGCGGCGCTTTAGGCGCGCCGGTTCGCGATAGCTTCCGCCCATGAGCACGCAGCCGCGCCAACGCCAGCTCCGCTGGTGGGAGCGGGCCATCGAGGCCTTCGCCAAGACCCGCTTCGGCGGCTGGTTCGCCGTGACGATCGCAAACCCGATCGACCGGCGCCTGCTGAAGGCCAGCCGCGGGCGCCTCGGCATGTTCGTCGGGCAGCCGGTGGGGCTGCTGGGCACCACCGGCGCGAGGTCGGGGCAGCCTCGCGAGACGCCGCTGCTCTACGTCGACGACGGGCCACGGGTGATCCTGGTCGCCTCGAACGCGGGCAACGCCAGGCACCCGGCCTGGTTCCACAACCTGAGCGCCAACCCCGCGGTGACATTCCTGCGCCGAGGGGGCCACAGCGCGGGCTACACCGCTCGCGTCGCCGAGGGCGCGGAGCGCGACGAGCTGTGGGAGCGCGTCAACGACCTCTACTCGGGCTACGAGGACTACCAGCACCGAAGCGAGGGCCGCCGCATCCCCGTCGTGGTCCTCGATCCGGCCTGATCAGGGAAGCGTGTACGGACCGCAGTCGTCGGTCCCGTTCGTGTCCTTCAGCGTGTTGCCGTTCTCGTCCTTGTAGGCGATCTTGAGCTGGCCGGACGCGACGGTGACCTCGGCGTAGCTGTTGGCGTTGCCCTGGGCGCAGAACATCCCCATCCCGGATGGGGGCGCCGGCTTGAAGAAGGCGGCGGAGACCGCGGCGCCGGACCCGGGCGTTCCCGTGGTGTCGTCGATCTCCTGCGAGAAGGGCTTGGTGGCCACAGGACCGATCACGTAGTCGTTGTACGGAGTGTCGATCGGCGCCGTCCCTGACGGGATGTTGCTTGGGGCCGAGTCGCTGTCATAGGTGCGATAGCGGACCACGTTGGCGAGGGCTGCGTGGGTATCCGTGGTCATGAACACGAGGTTCTGCACGTTGGCGCTCTCGAGGTCCTGGAGGAGCCGCACGCGCTCGTACGCGTAGCCCTCCCAGCGGTCGTAGGGCAGCGCGTAGAACTGCTGGATCGGGACCTCGTTCATCACGACCTTCCATTTGGCCGTCGAGGTGCTCACGTCGTGCATGAACCGGTTGTACTGGCGCGAGCCGAGCAATGTGCGGTTGGGATCGTTGATCGCGTCGAGGCAGGCCTGCGAGACCGGGTTGGCCAGCGAGGGCACCAGCCCCGAGAACGCGGTGCGCACCGATTGCGGCGCGGTCGGCGCCAGATCGGGGGAGCCGCCGTTGTCGCACACGTTGTTGGCAGACGCCTTGGCGCTCCGGAACGAGCGTTCGTCGAGGAAGAACACCTGGAGGTTCTTTCCCCACCTGAACGTGCGATAGATCCCGTTCTTGCTCGTGTAGGTGACCGGCTCGTAGTCGCGGAAGGCCTGGACGCCTGCCTTGTAGATGGCGTTGCCGTTCTCGGCCTTAGTGAAGTCGTTGATGAACTCGTGGTCGTCCCAGTGGTTGTAGAGGCCGGTCGCCTCCCGAATCTTGACCTGGTTCGGCACCGCGAGCTTCTTGCGGTACATGCCCCACTTCTGCTTGACGGTCGTGGCCGTCTGGGCACCCGGGACCTCCGGGTCGGAGTAGATCGTGTCGCCGAAGTCGATGTTGAAGTCGTTGCCCTCCGCGGCCATCGACTTGAAGGCCTTGAAGCTGCCCCAGTACGGCTTCTTGTCTCCCGCAGCGGCGACGCCCGACTCGTCGCCGGAGTAGGCGAAGTGGATCGTCTTCGACTGGCTCGCCTTCGGCGCCGTCACGAAGTGCCCCTTGTCGCTGCACTTCTTCTTGGAGCAGAACTTGTAGGAGTACTTCGTCCCGGGCTTCAGGCCCTTGAACTTCTTCTGGACGGTGAAGTCGTTGCCGGCCGACGCCTTCAGGGTGGCGGCCGTGGTCCTGTGGCCATGCGCGAGGTCGGCCTTGACCTTGCCGGCCTTCTTCGCCTGTCCCCAGACGATCGCGGAGTTCGAGGTGATCTCGCCCGCGGTGACGCCGTCGATGAACGGCCCCTTCGCGCTCGCTGCCGCCGGCAGCGCCAGCGCGGCCATCGTCACTCCCATTCCTGCCAGGCGTGGAATCCGTCCCACGCGAACGAGTCTATGCGTATTTGGCCCGCGAGTGGGCCCAGGCGATCGCGGGCCTCTCGATGACGAGCCAGCTCGCGGTCGCGACCGCTACCGCCGCCGCCAGCACAACGGGCAGGGCGAGTGCCGGATCCAGGGGCAGCGCGCCGGCCGCACGCAGGCCGAGGATGATCGGCACGTTCCACAGGTACACGCCGTAGGAGACGGTGCCGAGCGCGACCAGGGGCCGCCACTCGAGCGCTCGCGACCCCCGAGCCGCGGCCGCGGCGACGATGGCGGCAAACCCGAGGGCGGCCGGCAGGTCGTGGACGGTTTCCGAGGCGAACAGCAGGGGCGGCGAGCCGATCGGCCCGGAGTGGACGAGGATGTCGGCGACAACGGCGAGCGCGCCACCCGCCGCCAGGGCTCGCGCCGCGAGCGGACTGGGCCGCCGGGTTTCGGCCACGACCGCCGCGAGCATGCCGGCGCCGAAGTAGGGAAGGGCGGCGGGAAGGACCTTGCCGAACGGCAGCGGCAGTCCCGCGAGGTAGACCACCGCGTTCCAGACGAGCCCGCCCCCGATCACGGCGAGCGGGACGGAGATCGGGTTGCGCGCGGCTCCGTCGTGGCGGGGCCGGGCGGCAAGGCGGCCGAGCAGCGGCAGCACGAGATAGAAGCTGACCTCGATCGCGAGCGTCCAGGTGGGCGGGTCGAACGTCATCACCGTGTCGCTCGAGAAGTTCTGGCCGAACACGGCGAACAGAGGCAGCGAGCCGAGCGGCGGCAGGCGCACCCCCGGGACCGTCGAGCCCCACAGGAGGACGAACGTGCCGGCGAGCGCCAGGTAGTAGGCGGGCAGGATCCGCGCTGCGCGCCGCACGAGGTACGGCCGCAGGGCGGGGGCGGGACGGCCCCGCAGCGCCGCGCGCGCCCACGGCGTGTAGAGCAGGTAGCCCGAGAGCGCGAAGAACAGGACCAGGCCCAGCCGCCCCGAGTCCCAGGCATGATCGCCCAGCGAGCTCATGGCCGAGCTCGGCGCGAGGCGGGCGTAGAGCCACACGTGAAAGGCCAGCACGGCGAGCGCGGCGACTCCGCGCAGGCCGTCGAGGGCGTCGGCTCGGTTCTGGCGCCCGGGCATTCGCCAGGGATTACCCGCCCCGCCTAAATGCGAGGCGAACGCCTTGTGAGAGTCCACACACGATCCCCGCGCCGGTGTGAGGAAAGGGGCCGACCGGGTACGCACCAGCGATGGGAACCACCACCGAGACCTCCCGGGGGAGGCTCCTGGCGGGGCGCTACCGCGTCACCGGCCGGGCCGGATCCGGGGGAATGGCCACAGTGCTGCTGGCGGAGGACACCGTGCTGCGGCGCACGGTCGCGATCAAGCGGCTGCACGCCGACGGCTCCGAGGCCAACATCAAGCGGCTTCGCCGCGAGGCTCGCATCGGCGCATCGCTCGTGCATCCGAACCTCGTGGTCGTCTTCGACACGATCGACACGGACGAGGGCGACTTCATCGTCATGGAATACGTGGAGGGCCGTCCCCTGTCGGAGCTCATCGCGACCGGCGAGATCGGCAGCGACGCGGTCCTCGGCATCCTCGAGCCACTCGCCGACGCCCTCGACTACGCCCACTCGCGCGGCGTGGTCCACCGCGACGTCAAGCCGGCGAACGTCCTCATCGGCGAGGGCGGCCAGGTGAAGCTGGTCGACATGGGGGCGGCGACCGCCAGCGACATCACCCGCGTCACCGCCGAGAACGAGGTGATCGGGACGCTCGACTTCATCGCCCCCGAACGGCTCTCGGGCGACGCGGTGGGGGAGGCCTCCAGCGACGTCTACTCGCTCGGCGTGCTCGCGTTCGAGCTGCTCTCGGGGCAGCGGCCGTGGCGATCCGAATCGCCCGCCATGCATCTCAGCCGCTCCCTCGCCGGCCCGCCCGACCTGGCCGAACGCTGGCCCGATGGCCCGCCGCGGCTGCTGAACGCGCTGGAACGCTCGATGGAGCCCGACCCCGAGCACCGGCCGGAGTCCGCCCGGGCGCTGGTGCGCGACATCGCCGCGTCGCTGGAGGCCGCGCCGGCGACAGGGACGCTCGCGATGGCGCCGCCGACCCAGTCGCAGGCCGCCACCGAGGAAGGCTCGCCGCCGCCGGATGAGCCTCCCGCGGCGTTCGCTTCGGCCCGCAGCCGACCGAGCCTGCCTCGCTGGCTCGCCGCGGCCGCGCTGGGCGTCGCGGGGCTGATCGTGCTCGCGCTGATCTTCGGCTCCGGCGGCGACGGCGGCAGCACGGCGAAGCTGACCGCCGGGACCGTCGCCCACGGCGGCAGGTCGCACCACGGTGGCGGCCACCGTTCCCCCAAGAACGATTCGGGCAGCGGCGCCGCGACGACGTCGAGCAGCGCGTCGTCCACGACCTCGTCCAGCACGACGCCGCAGCCGGCCTCGACATCCCCCGCGGCCCCCGCCGGCGCCTCCGGCTCGGAGCTGAACGACCAGGGATACGCCCTGATCCAGCGGGGCGACTTCGCGGGCGCCGTGCCCATCCTCCAGCGTGCCGTGAAGGCGCTGTCGGCGGACCCCTCCTCGCTCACCTACGCGTACGCGCTCTACAACCTCGGGCACGCGCTGCGGCTCGCCGGCCGCCCCGAGGAGGCGATCCCGATCCTCGAGCAGCGCCTGCGGATCCCGAACCAGACCGACGCGGTCCAGCGGGAGCTCGGCGCTGCGCGCGCCGCAGCAGGGGAGGCCGCCCCGCCCGCCGAGAAGCCGGGCAAGGGCCCCAAGCCGGGCAAGGGCCCGCCAGGGCCAGGGGAAGGCGACTAGCCCCCTCTAGGCCAGCTTGACCGGCAGCGCCTTGAGCTGGTTGAGGAACCCGGACTCGACGTAGGCCGTCGGCCCGGCGATCCGGATGTCCGGGTAGCGGCGGAGCGTCTCCTCGAGCAGGATGCGCAGCTCGAGCCGTGCGAGTGCGGTGCCCAGGCAGAAGTGCCTGCCGCCCGCGCCGAACGCCTGGTGCTCGGGGTTGCGGGTCACGTCGAAGCGCTCGGGGTCGTCGTAGCGCGTCTCGTCGCGGTTGGACGACACGTACCACATGACCACCTTGTCGCCCTCGCGGATCTGGGTCCCGTTGAGCTCGGTGTCGTGAGTCGCGGTGCGCCGGAAGTGCGCGAACGCGGGGAACATCCGCAGCGCCTCTTCGACCGCGCTCGGGATGAGGGTCGGGTCGTCGAGCAGCAGCCGGCGCTGGTCGGGGCTCTCCATCAGCGCCTTCATCGCCGAGCAATACGTCGCCTTGGTCGAGTCGTTCCCGGCGGCCACGAGCAGGAAGAAGCCCATGACGATCTCGTGCTGCTCGAGCTTCTGCCCGTCGATCTCGGCGTGGACCAGGACGCTCGTGAGGTCGTCGGTGGGGGTCTCGCGCCGCTCCTCGATGAGCTTGTTGCAGCGCTCGAAGATCTCGGGGATGTCCTTGGTGACGACGGACTCGACGCCATCCGGGTTGAGGTCCGGATCACCGGCGCCCAGCGCGGAGTTCATGAGCCGCGCCCAGACGATGTCGTCCTCCGGCGGGATGCCCATGAAGCTGCCGATGACGCGGGCGACCACGGGCTGGGCGACCTCCTCGACGAGGTCGCAGGAGTCGCGACCCTCGAGCCGGTCGAGCACGCCGCACGTGATCTCGCGGATCGCGTCGGTGTGCGCGGCGATTCGCTTGGGCGTGAAGCCCGCCTGGAAGAGCGCCTTCACGCGGTCGTGCTTGGGCGGGTCCATGCCGATGAACATCGCCCGCGCGAGCTCGAGCGGGAAGACGTCGCGGATCGCGGTCACGCCCCCCAGCTCGGACGAATACGTGCGCCAGTCGCGGCTGACGGCGTGGATGTCGTCGGCCGTGGTGACCGACCAGTAGCCGGCCTCGTGGGGGAACTCCGTGATCTTCTCGGTCCAGTGGACCGGGCATTCCGATCGCATCCGCTTGAAGAGCTCGTGGGGAGGGCCGTCCTCCCAATGCTCGCGCTCCGTGAGGAGAACGTGGCGCAGGTCGTCTTCGGTGGTTGCCATCCAGGGCTCCTTGCAATTTACCGGCAGGTCTGCCGGTAACTTACAGGCAAGACGGACTGTTTGCTCGCAGGCCGCCTATTCGAGGGTGGCGTCGACCGTGATCTCGACGTTGCCCTTCAGCGCGGCCGAGATGGGGCAGTCGCGGCCCGCGTCTGCCGCGGCCGCCGCGAACGCCTCCGCATCGAGGCCCGGCACCGCGCCGCGGACGACGAGATGGGACGACCGCACACCCTCGCCGGCGACGAACGTGACGGTCGCGGTCGTCTCCAGCCGCTCGGGCTCGGTGCCGGCCTCCGTCAGCCCGTGGGCGAGCGCCATGGAGTAGCACGATGAGTGGGCGGCGGCCAGGAGCTCCTCCGGGCTCGTGGTGCCCTCTGTGCGCTCGACCCGGGCCTGCCACGTGACCTCCAAGGCCGGGATCGCCTCGCCCTCGGTGGTCGTGAAGCCGCGGCCCTTGGTGAGGCTGCCCTCCCAGGCGGTCGTCGCGCGCGATTCAGTGGCCATGCTCTCCTCCTCGGTCGAATTCGACAGGAGGTTAGCCAGCGCCCCTCGCCGCCTACCAGGTGTCCACGAACGGCCGGTCGCTGGGGCCGCCCTCGCCATGGGCCGTCGCGGCCGCAAGGGTCCGTGCGATCACGTCGCGGGTCTCGGCGGGGTCGATCACGTCGTCGAGCTCGAAGAGCGTCGCGGCGTTCAGGGCCTTGGCGTTCTCCTCGGCCAGAACCGTGAGCTCGCGAACGCGCCGCTCGCGCTCGGCCTCGTCGGAGATCGCCTCGAGCTCGCGGCGCATCCCAAGCCTCACCGCGCCCTCCAGCCCCATGGGCCCGAGCTCCGCCGCCGGCCAGGCGACGGTGAGCAGCGGCTCGTGCAGGCTTCCGGCGACCATCGCCTGCGCGCCGAGCCCGTAGCCGCGGCGCAGCACCACGGCGACCAGCGGGACGCGAAGCGAGGCGCCGGCGACCAGCAGCCGGGAGGTGTGACGGACGAGGGCGGTCTTCTCGGCCTCGGGCCCGACCATCATCCCCGGCGTGTCGACGAGCGAGACGACCGGCAGGCCGAACGCGTCGCAGAGCTGAAGCAGGCGCGCGGCCTTGTCGGCCCCGTCGCTGGTGATCGCTCCGGCCATGTGCATCGAGTCGTTGGCAACGAAGCCGATCGGGCGGCCCTCGATGCGCGCCAGCGCCGTGACCATCTCGGGCGCGAAGGCGGGGCGCAGGAACGTCGCCGAGCCCTCGTCGGCGAGGGTCTCGATCACCGGGCTCACCGGGAAAGCGCGCCGCCGGCGCTCCGGCACGATTCCGCGAAGCGGCGCCTGGTCGGGCGGGACGCCGGGCACCGTCGAGCCCTGGAAGTAGGAGAGCAGGCGCTTGGCCGCCGCCACGGCCTCCGCCTCGTCGGCGACGGCCACGTCGACCACGCCGTTTCGGGTCTGCATGTCGATCGGCCCGACCTCGTCGGCGTCGACCCTGCCCATGCCGCCGCCCTCGATCATCGCCGGGCCGCCCATGCCGAGCGACGTGTTCTGCGTCGCCACGATCAGGTCGGAGCACCCGGCGATCACGGCGTTGCCCGCGAAGCAGCGGCCGGCGACCACGGCGATGCGGGGCACCACGCCGGACAGGCGTGCCCACAGGGCAAACGCGCGTGTGTCGAGCGCGGAGACGACGGGGTAGTCGGTGTCGCCCGGCCTTCCCCCTCCGCCCTCGGCGAAGAAGACCGTGGGCAGCCGCATCCGCTCGATCAGCTCGAACAGCCGGTCCTTCTTGCGGTGGCCGAGGGCGCCCTGGGTCCCGGCGAGGACCATGTAGTCGTAGGCCAGCACCGCGGCCTCGGCGCGCTCGCCGTGTAGCTCGCCGTTGATGCGCGCGGTACCGGCGACCAGGCCGTCGGCGGGAGTCCGCTCGCGAAGCTCGTCGGCGCCCCGCCGCCCGCGCTGGGCCGCCACGGCAAGCGCGCCGTACTCCACGAAGGTGCCGGGGTCGACGAGGTCCGCGATGTTCTCGCGCGCCGTCCGGCCACCCGCCGCGTGGCGTCTGGCGACGGCGTCGGGACGTGCCGAGTCGCGCGTGAGCTCGCGGCGTGCAAGGGCGTCCGCGAGGTCGCCGCGCTCGGGTGCGTCGCCTGGGCCGGGGTCCGACATGCCCCAAGCCTGGCATCTGCGCGGCCGTTGCGCTCTTCGGCGTAGGATCGGCAGGAAGTGAGCGACCGCGACAGCGAGCCCCAGGCGACCGACGAGGTCAGGCACTCTGGCGGGGATCCCGCCCCCGAGGCGTCGCCGGGCCCTCATGGTGGGGCGTGGGCCAGCTCCATCGAGCACCTCACGGCGCGCGACCTGATGACTCCCGGGGTGGTGACGATCGCTGCGGACGCCTCGCTGGGGGCGGGAATGCGCGCCATGGCGGCGCACGACGTGCACGCCATCCTCGTCGTCGACGGCAGGACGGGCAAGGGCCTCGGCTGGGCGACCGACCGCGGGCTGCTCGCCCACATCGAGCGCGACATGCCCCTCACCCCGATCAGCGAGGCTGTGACCGAGGGAATCATCACGGTCGCACCCGGCACGGGCGCGGCCGAGGCCGCCGCGACGCTCGCCCAGGCCGGGACCTCGCACCTGCTGGTTGCTTTCGGGGAGGGCAGCTTCCCCGAGGGCGTGATCTCCGCCCTCGACCTCGTCTGCGCCGTCGGGCGCGGGTAGCGCGAGCCGGCGTCTAGTCCGGAGACCTGCTCACGAAGTGGACGCCCTCGGCGCCCTCGAGCGAGAAGCCCCCGGCCTCGCCCGGCGACACGTCGATGACGAATCGCGGATGGCCCCAGCGCTCGAACTGCTCGCGATCGATCAGGAAGGGGGCGCCGCCGATCGTCCCGAGCTCGAGGTCGTTGTCGGTCTCCATGAGCTCGCCACGCGCAAGGCACATCGCGGCGGTGCCGTCGCAGCAGCCCCCCGACTGGAAGAAGGCCAGGGGGCCGTGCTTCGCCCTGAGGCGCTCGATCAGCTCGAGCGCCTCAGGGGTTGCCGTTACAGCCTGATCGTCGTTCGGCCTAGAAGAAGCCGAGGGCCTTGGGGTCATAGCTCACCAGCAGGCACTTGGTCTGCGAGTAGTGGTCGAGCATCATCTTGTGGTTCTCGCGGCCGACGCCGGAGACCTTGTAGCCGCCGAACGCCGCGTGGGCCGGGTACTGGTGGTAGCAGTTGGTCCACACCCGGCCGGCCTTGATGCCACGGCCCATCCGGTAGGCCCGTGACATGTCGCGGGTCCACACTCCGGCACCAAGGCCGTAGAGCGTGTCGTTGGCGATCCTCAGGGCGTCGGCCTCGTCCTTGAACTTCGTCACGGAGACGACGGGTCCGAAGATCTCCTCCTGGAAGACGCGCATGTCGTTCGTCCCGAGCAGGGCGGTCGGCTCGTAGTAGTAGCCGCCCTCCAGCTCGAAAGCCCAGGTCGGGCCGCTCGCCGCCCACGAGGACCTCCGCGCCCTCGTCGCGGCCGATCTTCACGTAGCTCTCGACCTTCTCGAGCTGTGCTGCGGACACCTGCGGGCCGATCATCGTCGCCGGGTCCAGCGAGTGGCCCTGCTTGATCGCGCGGATGCGCTCCAGGACCCTCGGCATGAACTCGTCGTAGATCGACTCCTGGATCAGCGCCCGTGACGGACACGTGCAGACCTCGCCCTTGTTGAAGGCGTAGAGCACGAGGCCCTCGATCGTCTTGTCGAGGAAATCGTCGTCGGCGTCCATCACGTCCTCGAAGAAGACGTTCGGCGACTTGCCGCCGAGCTCCGTCGTCGAGGGGATGATGTTCTGCGCCGCGTACTGCATGATCAGGCGGCCGGTCACCGTCTCGCCCGTGAAGGCGATCTTGGCGATGCGCTTGTTCGAGGCCAGCGCCTTGCCGATCTCGCCGCCGGGGCCGTTGACGATGTTGAGTACGCCAGGGGGAAGCACGTCCTGAACGACCTCGGCCAGCTTCAGGATCGACCACGGCGTCGGGCTGGCGGGCTTCAACACCGTGCAGTTGCCCGCGGCCAGCGCCGGCGCGATCTTCCACGCGGCCATCAGCAGGGGGAAGTTGAACGGGATGATCTGGCCGACCACGCCGAGCGGCTCACGGAAGTGGTAGGCGATCGTGTCCTTGTCGATCTCGGAGATCGCGCCCTCCTCCCCGCGGATCACGCTGGCGAAGTAGCGGAAGTGGTCGATTGCCAGGGGCAGGTCCGCCGCGAGCGTCTCGCGCACGGGCTTGCCGTTTTCCCAGCTCTCGGCGATCGCCAGCATCTCGAGGTTGTCCTCGAGGGCGTCGGCGACCTTGTTCAGGACGCGTGAGCGCTCGGTGGTGGAGGTCTCCCCCCAGGCGTCGCGTGCGGCGTGCGCGGCGTCGAGCGCGAGCTCGATGTCGGCGGGCGCAGAGTGGGCGACCGTCGTAAATGCCTCGCCGGTGACGGGCGTGAGGTTGTCGCGGTACTCGCCGGTGGTCGGCTCGACCCAGTGGCCGCCGATGAAGTTGTCGTAGTGCTCGCTCACCTCCACGGGACTCCCCTCGGTTCCGGGCGCGGCGTACGTGGTCGGCTTCTCGATGGTTGCCATGCGATCGCTCCTTGATTTCGGTTTGGTTCCCTGCGAGAACCCAATCAGCGCCGGGACCCACTGCCATCGGGGAAGTGGTGACGACCTGGACCGGACTTTCCCGCAGCTGGAGCGGCGAACTACCGAGATGGCGTGAGCCGTCAGTCGGAGGGGGGCAGAGTGCTCGAGCGCAGCAGCAGGACCGAACACGGCGCGCGCGCCGCGACGCGTTCGCTCACGCTGCCGAGCGATCGCAGGCCGCCGCGACCGTGACTGCCCATCGCGATCAGCGTCGCGTTCGTCACGCCGGCGAGCTCGAGAAGGGCGTCGGCGGGATCGCCGCGCGAGGCCATCGTCGCCGTCGCGACTCCCGGCCGCCTGGCAAGGAGGCTGGCGGCGATCAGCACGCTCGGCTGCTCGTCCTCCTGGACTTGCGCGATCGTCACCTCGCTGCCGAGTCGCTCCGCGATCCGGCCCGCCGCGCCCGCCGCGGCCATGGACTCTCCAGAGCCGTCGACCGCGACGAGGATCCGCTCGGCCGAGCGCGTCCGCGAGCCACGTCTGGCGATGAGCACCGAGACCGGGGAGCGGTGGGCGATCTTCACCGAGGTCCTGCCCAGGAGCAGTCCCGCCATGCGGCTGTCGCCGCCGGCGCCGACCGCGATCAGGTCGTGGCCGGTGCGCGCCTCGCGCAGAAGCGCGGCGCCCACGTCGGCGCCATGCAGGAGCTTGGTGCGAATGTCCGGCCGGCGCCGCGCAAGGGCGCGCTCGGCCGCCCTGATCCTGCGGCCGGCGATCCGGGAGTCCAGCCAGCTCTTCGCTGAGATCGCGGCGCCCATCTCCGAGGCGACGGCCGCGAGGGTGATGTCGGCCGCTGGGTCGGCGATCTCGATCGCCTGGCGAGCCGCTTCGCGAGCCGCCGGGCTCCCGTCGATCGCGCAGAGCGGCGCCAGGAAGCTCGGCGCCGTCACGGCGTCGGACGCGCCGGCCTCCGGGTACGTGACCGAGCTGGTCACGAGGAGTGGTTTCGGGTCGCCAAGCCCACGAACCCAGGCTTTCACCCCGCCGTGGGGCTCACATCAGGGCGCAGCGCGGAGGCGGCTCCGTAGTTCCCCGAAACGGTTTGAGCCCGCGGCGCGGCGCGCTGGCCGGCTAGCGGCGGCCTTCGCGGCGCGACTGCTCTTCGGCGGTGCGCTCGGCCCAGGGGATGGCCTCGAGCCGGCCTGCCGGGATCGACTCGCCGCTCTCGACCGAGACGCCGTAGGTTCCCTCGGCCAAACGTGCTTCCGCCCGCTCCAGGGCGGCAAGCTCGGATCGCAGCTGCTCGGCCAGGGTGTCGTCGACGCTCTCGTCCTCGAGGACCTCGGCGTCCTCCTCCTGGTCGGGGGTGGAGTCCATCTCCTCGATTGCGCCGCGCCGGTCGCGGTCGAAGTCCTCGAGGGCGGTCTCGATGCGCTCGCGCTCGCGCTGGAGCAGCTCGCGCGCGTGGTCCGTGCTGATCTCGGCGTTGCCCATGGTCGCGGCGATTGTATGGAGTGCCGCCGGGCCGCGGCCTACGGGTCGGGCAGAGGGGAGACCAGGAGCTCCGTTCCGCCGAAGCGAACCGTGATCGAGCCGTCCCCGTGGCTCATCGCGGTCTCGTAGAGCTGGCGGTCGAACATGAGCGCCCCCTCCTCGTCGCCGGCGTCGAGACGCACGAAGATCGACTCCCGCTCGTTGGGGTCGCCGCCGGTCATCGAGTAGCCGGCGCGCAGGCGCCCGCGGATCGTGGCGACGAGGTGCGGGCTCTCCGAAGCGTCGAAGACGTGCACCTCGACCCGCCCGCCCACCAGCGCCAGCACCGAGGCGAGCGCCTCGTCGAAGGTCATGGCGGGCCTCCTCGCCCATACCCACGCGGCATGGGCGCATTATCGCGACCGGGGGCTTAGCTCTTCTTCCCGGCGATCGCCCGCTGCAGCTGGTCCTTGCTCATGCTCGAGCGGCCGTCGATGCTCAGCTTCCTGGCCTCGTTGTAGAGCTGCTCGCGTGTGCGGCCCTTGGCCCGGTTGGTGCCCGAGCGTTGTCCGCCGCGCTGGCCCGAGGACTTGTCCTTCGTGGAGGTCCGCGACCTGGTGCGCGACTCGCCCGAGCGGGCCTTCTCCTTGTTGACGGTGCGGGCGGCGATCTCCTCCGCTCTGCCCTCGGAGCTGCCCTGCGCCTTCTGCGACTTCTTGATGTGCTCGTACTGGCGGGCCCGCTTGGTGCCCTTCTTGACGCCTCGTGGTGGCATGCCAAACCCCCTTTTGTCGGTTTGCTGGGCGGTGCGTACCCGGGCGCTAGCCGCCCGAATCCGCGTCGGCCGGGGCGCCCTGGAGGGCGGCGATGAGCACCGGAAGCCCCTCGTGGACCTCGCTCGCTCCCGCCTCTCGCAGGTCCGCTTCCGGGAACCCGCCCGTCAGCACCCCGATGAAGCGCACGCCGATCCGCGTGGACGCGATCGCGTCCCATGGCGTGTCGCCGATCATGAGGGCGGCGGCCGGATCGGCGCCGTCCAGTGCGGTCTCGACGAGGTCGCTGTCGGGCTTGGTGGCGTCGACGTCGGCGGAGCTGGTCCAGCCCGCAAGCATCTCGCCCGCGTCGAGCAGCTCGAGGTAGCGTTCCACCTCGTGCTCGTCCGCGGAGCTCGCCAGGACAACCTCCCAGCCGTCCCCGTGGAGGAAGCGGACGAGCTCGCGCGCGCCGTCGAGCAGCTCGACGTCGTTGATCAGCCGCCCGTACTCCTCGGCATGCCCCTCGCGCGCCCGGTCGCCGCGCTCGGAGTCGAAGTCCTCGCCCGCGACCTCCGCGACGAAGCGGTCCGAGCCCATCCCGATGTGGCGGTGGAGCTTCCACGCGGGAATGGTTCGGCCGCAGTCGGCGAACGCCCGGTACCACGCGAGGACGTGGTGGTAGTTGGAGTCGACGAGCGTCCCGTCGATGTCCAGGATCGCGCGCCGGCCGCTGGTGCCGCTCACACCCGCCTACGTAGCCGCAGCGCGGCGCCCGCAAACCCGGCGAGGGCGAGCGCTCCCGCCGCGGCAAGCGCCCCGCGCGAGACCGCGGCGGGCTGGAGATCGGGGTAGCCGGATTCGGGGAGGGGCCCCGCCGGCCCGGCAGGCCCCTGGGCCCGAGCCATGGCGAGCACCTGGGAGGTGTGCAGGGCGCGCCGCTCGGTCAGCTGCTCGATCTGGGTCTTGCAGGAGAAGCCGTCGGCGACCAGGAGGGCGTCGGACGGAGCCTCGCGGGCGGCCGGCAGCAGCCTGCGCTCGCCGACGGCCACCGAGACGTCGTAGTGCTCGGCCTCGAAGCCGAACGCCCCGGCCATGCCGCAGCAGCCCGAGTCGAGGACCTCGACGTCGAGCCCCATCCGCTCCAGCAGCTCCCGCTCGGAGTCGAACCCCATCACCGCCTCGTGGTGGCAGTGGCCGTGGACGATGGCCCGGCGCTCGAGGCGCGGCGGGTCCCAGCCCTGCGCCACGTCGAGGAGGAACTCGGGCAGCGTGAGGACCTGCTTGGCGAGCCGCTTCGCGTCGAGGTCGTCGTCGATGAGGTTCGGAAGCTCGTCGCGAAACGCCGCGACGCAGCTGGGCTCGACGCCGACGATCTTGGTGCCGTCGCGCAGGTGGGGGCGCAACGTGTCGAGGGTTCGCCGCCAGAACACCCGAGCCAGGTCGAGCATCCCGTAGTCGTAGAGCGGCCGCCCGCAGCAGGTGTCGCGAGCGGGCAGGACGACGCGATAGCCCGCGTCCTCGAGGGCCTCAGCCGTTGCCTTGAGGGTCTCGGGGTGCAGGTGGTTGTTGAACGTGTCGGGGAAGAGGACGACCGGCGGGCCGCCGGGATTGACCGCGCCGCGCGCCGCGAACCAGTCCGTGAAGGTCTGCGCCGCGAACTTCGGCGCCTCGCGCTCGGCGGCGATCCCGCCCGCACGCTTGAGCGCCCGGCCCAGGACCGGGGCCCCGGTGAGGGCGTTGACCAGGCCCGGCGCGCGCGCCGCAAGCCGGGCGTGAAACGGGATCAGGCCCATCGAGTAGGCGGAGCGCGGCCGCAGGCGGCGACGGTAGTGGTGGGAGAGGAACTCCGCCTTGTACGTCGCCATGTCCACCGACACCGGGCAATCGCCCTTGCAGCCCTTGCACGAGAGGCACAGATCGAGCGCCTCGCGAACGTCGTCGGAGCGGAAGCCGTCGGTGATGGTCTGCCCCTCGAGCATCTCGTAGAGAATCCGGGCGCGACCTCGGGTCGAGTGCTGCTCGTCGAGGGTGACCATGTAGCTGGGGCACATCGTTCCGCTCGAAGAGTCGCGGCATTTGCCGGCGCCGACGCATCGAAGCGCGGCGTGGGCGAACTGCCCGTCGTCCTCGGGATAGGAGAACTTCACCTCGGGTTGCGCCGGCGTGTAGCCGGCGCCCAGCTTCAGGTTGGAGACGATGGGATAGGGGTCGACGACCTTGTGCGGGTTCATCTTCCCGGCGGGGTCCCAGATGGACTTCATCTCCCGGAAGGCCTCGACCAGCTCGGGGCCGTACATCCGCTCGAGGAGCTCCCCGCGCGACTGGCCGTCGCCGTGCTCGCCTGAGAGCGAGCCTCCGTGCTCGAGCACGAGGCCCGCCGCCTCGTCGAGGAAGCGCCGCCACTTGCGCAGGCCCTCGGCGGTCGCGAGGTCGAAGTTGATGCGGCAATGGATGCAGCCGTCGCCGAAGTGCCCGTAGAGGCTGGTGCGGTAGTCGTAGCGGCCGAGGAGATCGCGGAAGCCGCGCAGGTAGGAGCCGAGCTCGGCCGGAGGCACGGCCGCGTCCTCCCATCCCTCCCAGTGGTCGGGCTCGCCCGGCAGGAACGCGGTGGCCCCAAGCCCCGACTCGCGGATGTCCCACAGCTTCGCCTCGTTCGGCCGCTTGTCGAAGAGCTCCATCCGCGGCGCGGCCCTGCCCTTGCCGAGCGCCTTCATGCACTCGCGCGCCCGCGCGTCGGACTCCTCGGTGGTCTCGCCCCCGAACTCCACCAGCAGCCAGCCCTTGCCCTCGGGGAGCATCGAGAGGTCCTCGAGGTGCATCCCCAGCGTGCGCATGTCGTCGATCAGGACGTCGTCCAGGCCCTCGAGCCCGATCGGGCCGAACTCGAGGATCTCCGGCACGTGGTCGCCGGCCGCGAAGACGTCGTCGTATCCGCAGACCACGAGCGTGCGCGACGGTGGGCTCGGCACGAGGCGCACCGTCGCCTCGAGCACTGTGGCCAGCGTGCTCTCGCTGCCGACGAGCGCCCGCGCGACGTTGAAGCCCTTCTCGGGGAGGAGCTCGTCGAGGTTGTAGCCGGAGACCCGACGGGGGATGGCGGGATAGCGCTCGCGGATCAGGCCGGCGTAGCGGTCGCGCAGGTCGCGCATCCGGCCATAGATCTCGCCGGCGCGGCCGCCCGCCGCCACGATCGCCTCGATCTCCTCCTCCGAGGTGGCGCCGACGCGCAAGCGCTCGCCGTCGTAGGTCACGACCTCGAGCTCGTGGACGTTGTCGGCGGTGCGCCCCGCCATCACCGAATGCGTCCCGCACGAGTTGTTGCCGATCATCCCGCCGAGCGTGGCGTAGGCGTGCGTGGAGGTGTCGGGGGCGAAGGTGAGGCCGTGCTCGCGCTCCGTGCGCTGGGAGAGCTCGTCGCGGATGACGCCGGGCTCGACCCTGGCTCGCCCGTGATCGGGATCCACCTCGAGGATCTCCCGCAGGTACTTGGAGTGATCGATGACGACGGCGACGTTGCAGGTCTGGCCCGCGAGGCTCGTGCCGCAGCCGCGCGAGACGACCGGCGCCCCGTGCTGGCGGCAGGCGGCGACCGCCGCGACGACGTCCTCGGCGTCGCGGGGCACGACAACCCCGATGGCCGGCTGGCGGTAGTTCGAGCTGTCGTGGGAGTAGGCGGCGCGATGGCCGGGGTCGAAGCGCACGTCGCCGCGCACCCCCTTCTCGAGGGCGCGCGCGAGCGAGCGGACGTCGACCTCGTCGACCCCGTCGGGGCGAAGCGTCCCGTGCCCGCCGTCCGGCCCGATGCCGCGGGCCCGCCACGCGGCCATCCTGCCGGGACCGCTGCGAGGGTCGGGACTGCGCGGCTGGGCCGTCTTGTCGATCGTGGTCAAGCCGACCATCCTTCGGCGTCGGGGCTGAGTGACAGGCCGTGGCCCGGGCGGCTGCGGTCGGGCTCGATCCGTCCGTCGCGGGGGCCCACGACGCCGTCGAGCAGCATCGACTCGACCCGCACGTGGTCGTGGAAGTACTCGAGGTGGCGAAGCGTCTCGACGGCGCAGCAGGCGTGCGCGGAAACGGCGGGCGCGCAGTGCGCGGAGAACGGGATTCCCGCCGCCGCCGCGAGCGCTCCGATCTGCAGGAGGCCGCTGATGCCGCCGCAGCGCGTGACGTCGGCCTGCAGCACGTCCACCGCCTGCGCCTCCAGCAGGCGCGAGGCGTCGAGCGGCGACCAGCAGTACTCGCCGGCTGCGATCGCGAGCCCGGGCGGCGCGCTGTCGCGGGCCCGGCGCAGGCCCGGGATGTCGTCGGAGCTGACGGGCTCCTCCAGCCAGGTGACGTTCTCGATGGCGAGCCGGCGGGCCCAGTCCACCGCCTGGCGCGGGCCGTAGGCGCCGTTGGCGTCGGCCATGAGCTCCACGCCGGGACCGATCGCCTCCCTGGCGACGGCCAGGCGGTGAAGGTCGTCATCAGGGTTGCGACCGACCTTCATCTTCACCGCTCCGATTCCCTCGCCGGCCCAGCCATGCAGCTGCTCGCGCAGCATCTCGTCGGTGTACGAGGTGAATCCGCCGGAGCCGTAGACCGGCACGGAGTCGTGGCGGCGGGGCAGGGCATCCGCAAGCGATGCGCCCAGCAGACGCGCCTTCAGGTCCCACGCCGCGATGTCGAGCGCCGACAGCGCCATCGCGCCCGACCCGGCCTGGCCCGCGTTGCGAAGCGCGCGGCGTCCCGCGTCCCAGGTTGCGACGGGCGCCATCGGATCCGCTCCCTCGACGACCGGCGCCAGGACGGACCTCACGAGCGCCGCGACAGAGGCGTCCGCGTACGTGTACCCGAGGCCGCGCTCGCCGCCGGCCTCGAGCTCGACGACCACCATCGTCGTCGCGTCCCATTCCAGGGTCCCGTCGGACTCGGGCGAGTCGGTGGGGACGGTGTAGGCGCCGGCGCGCGTCAGCGCGGTCGCGAGCCCCGGTCGATGGGGCGCCAGGAGGCTCACCGGCGTACCAGGAACTCCTCGGCCTTGCCCTTGAACGATTGCCTGATCACGTCCCAGGCCTTCGGGTCGCCCTGCAACAGCGCCTTCGAGATCGCCTTCGCCTGCTCGACCTTGATGTGCGGGGGCAGCGGCGGCACCGATGGATCGGTGACCGCCTCCAGCACGACCGGGCGATCGGCCGACAGCGCCTCGTCCCAGGCGTCGCCGACGCGGTCGGGGTCGTCCACCTTGATGCCGCGAAGGCCGATCATCTCGGCGAAGCGCGCGTAGGGGAAGTCCGGGATCTCCTGAGTCCCTTCGAACATCGGATCTCCCTCCATCACGCGCTGCTCCCAGGTGACCTGGTTCAGGTCGCCGTTGTTCAGCACGAGGATCACCAGCCGCGGGTCGCTCCAGCGCTGCCAGTACTTGGCGATCGTGACCAGCTCCGAGGTGCCGTTCATCTGCATCGCCCCGTCGCCGACCAGCGCGATCGCGACCCGGTCCGGGTGGCAGAACTTCGCGGCGATCGCGTAGGGGACGCCCGGGCCCATGGTCGCCAGGGTTCCCGAGAGCGATGCCTTCATGCCCTCCCTGATCTTCACGTCGCGGGCGAACCAGTTCGCCGCGGACCCGGAGTCCGAGCTGAGGATCGCGCCGTCGGGCAGGCGCGAGGAGAGCTCCCAGAAGACCCGCTGCGGGTTGATGGGATCCGCGTCCTGCATCGCCCGCGCCTCGGTCAGCTCCCACCAGCGCGCGACGCCGGACTCGACCTCCTCGCGCCAGGAGCGGTCGTCCTTGCGCTCGAGGTGGGGGATCAGGGCGTCCAGCGTGGCCGCGGCGTCGCCCGCGAGCTGGACCTCCATGGGGTAGCGGATGCCGATCATCTTCGGGTCGATGTCGACCTGCACCCCGCGCACGGCCCCCTCCTCCGGTAGGAACTCCGAGTAGGGGAAGCTCGAGCCGACCATCAGCAGCGTGTCGGCGCCCATCATCAGGTCCCAGCTGGGCTTGGTGCCGAGCAGCCCGATCGACCCGGTCACGTACGGAAGGTCGTCCGGCAGAGCGGCCTTGCCGAGCAGGGCCTTCGCCACGCCGGCGCCGAGAAGGTCAGCGACCTCGCGCACCTGGGCCTGCGCTTCCATCGCGCCCTGGCCGATCAGCATCGCCACCCGCTCGCCGGCGTTGAGGACCTCCGCCGCGCGACGGATCTCGTCCTCGGGCGGCAGCGCCCGGACGGTGACGTGGCCGGTGCCGGAGTGGACGGTCCCGTGGCTGCGCGGCGGCGTCTCGACCGCCTCGGCGCCCTGGACGTCGTTGGGGACGATGATCGCGGTCACGGTCCGCTCCGCCCGGGCGATGCGCATCGCCCGGTCGACCGCGTGGCGCATCTGCGCCGGGTTGGTCACGTTGACGATGTACTCGGAGGCGACGTCCTTGAAGAGGACCGGCAGGTCGACCTCCTGCTGGTAGTTGCCGCCGAGCGAGGCGGTGGCCTGCTGGCCGACGATCGCCAGGACCGGCTGGTGGTCGAGCTTCGCGTCGTAGAGGCCGTTGAGGAGGTGGATGGCGCCGGGGCCCGAGGTGGCCAGGCAGACGCCGACGTCGCCGGTCCACTTGGCGTGCGCGCAGGCCATGAACGCCGCCATCTCCTCGTGTCGCGCCTGCACGAAGTCGATCTCGTCGGTATGGCGATCGAGCGCTCCCAGCGTCGCGTTGATCCCATCGCCTGGGTAGCCGTAGATGCGGCTCACTCCCCATTCCGAAAGACGGTTGAGCATGTGATCGGCGACGCTCTGAGGCACGGGGATCCGGTACCCCGGCGTCGAGGGGGGCTAAACGGCCGGGTCAGCTTCCTTACAGAGCGGCGCTGTCGGGCGGGCCATGGCCCGCCGCATCCGGCAGCCGAGCGTCGGCGTCGGGCGGGTCTCCGCTCACCTCCCAGCCGGCCTCGACGCGCCGCAGCAGGCCAGCCTGAGCGAGATCGCTCAGGGCGGCGCTCACCGATGGGCGCCGGGCGCCGATGAGTTGGGCGATCGTCTCGTGGGTCAGCGGCAGGGGCACCAGGCAGGCGCCCGCGCTGCGCCGGCCACGATGCTCGGCGAGATGCCAGAAGAGGAGCATGAGGCGGCGGTCGAGGCCCTTCACCGCTCCGATCCCGGCATGGACGGCCAGCGAGCGCGACCGTCGCAGAGCGCTGTCCACGACGATGTCCACGAGCTCCGGATGGCGGCAGATCGCCTCCGCCGCAGCGCCGGAAAGCGGCGCCAGCCTGACCTGCTCGAGGCACCGCCAGCCGGCCTCGACAAACGACGCGGAATCCTCCTGCCAGGGCCGAAGCACGTCGCCCCGCCCCAGCAGCTCGAGGCTCCGCACGCCGCCGACGAGAAGCTCCCGCACGATTACCCCCTCGATGATCATCAGCCCCAGGTGGACCGCCTCGGGAAGCGAGCGGTCCGGACGCCACTGGCCCGGCGCCAATGTCGTCACGTCCACGACGATCGCGTGCGCCGCCGCTTCGCGTTCGGCTGCCGGGAGCACTCGGGCGAGCTCGGGCATTGCGCGCAGTAGAGGCGTACGGGTCACATCCGGGAAGGTATCCCCGGGAAGGGGCGGCCGGCGTTGTCGGCTTTCTGACGGGTGAGGACTCAGAGGACCCCGGTGCGGGTACTCCGCGGCCCATGGATCTGGCCGGAAAAGTTGTGGTGGTCACCGGCGCATCGGCCGGTGTCGGCCGATGCGCCGCCCGCGCCTTCGCCGAGCGAGGAGCGCACACGGCGCTCATCTCCCGCGCGGGAGAGGGCCTCGACGCCGCCACGGGCGAGTGTGCCCGCTCGGGAAGCGCTCGCTCGCTGGCCGTTCCGACCGACGTCGCCGACATGGATCAGGTCGACGATGCCGCCGAACGCATCGAGTCGGAGCTGGGGCCGATCGACGTGTGGGTCAACGATGCGATGGCAACCGTCTTCGGCCGTGTGTGGGACGTCGAGGCGGACGAGTTCCGCCGCGCGACGGAGGTCACCTACCTCGGCGCCGTACACGGCACGCTTGCGGCGCTGCGCCGCATGCGGCCGCGCGAGCGCGGGAAGATCGTGCAGGTCGGCTCCGCCCTGGCCTATCGCGCGATCCCGCTGCAGTCGTCGTACTGCGGGGCGAAGTTCGCGCTGCGCGCCTTCACCGACTCGCTGCGCTGCGAGTTGATGGCCGAGCGCTCGCCCATCGGCGTGACGATGGTCCATCTGCCCGGCCTCAACACTCCCCAGTTCACCTGGGTGCGGGTGAAGGGGCTCGGGCGCACACCCCGGCCGGTGCCCCCGGTCTATCAGCCGGAGGTGGCGGCTGACGGGATCCTCTTCGCCGCCACGCACGACCGCCGTGAGGTCTGGGTCGGTGGCTCGACCGTGATGACGATCCTCGGCAACAAGCTTGCTCCCTGGGCCGCGGACCTGTACCTGGCCCGCACCAACATCGACGCCCAGCAGACGGACGAGCCGGTCTCTCCGGACCGTGCGGGACTACCTGTTCGAGGCGATCGACTCGGATCGCGGCGCCCATGGGCCGTTTGACGACGAGGCAAAGGGCAGCTCCGTCCAGCTGGGCCTGGCCAAGCGCCGAGGCGCAATCGCGACTGCAGCGGCGGCGGCGCTCGGCGCCGGCGTGGCGCTGAAGCGTCTGCGGTGACCGGTCCGGGCGCGGGCGCGCGCGCGCTGGTCGACGCCCCGCACGTCCTTCGCGAGTACGCGTTCCTCGGCGACGGAGAGCGGGGCGCCCTGGTGGGGCCGCGCGGCGACTTCGCGTGGCTGTGTTTCCCCCGTTGGCACGATCCGGCGGTGTTCGCCTCGCTGATCGGCGGCGCCGGGGTGTTTGCCGTCAGCCCCCGCGACCGCGCGGTCTGGGGCGGCTATTACGAGGACGGCAGCCTCATCTGGCATAGCCGCTGGGCCGCCGAGGATTCGATCATCGAGTGCCGCGAGGCTCTGGCTCTTCCGGCCACGCCGGAGCGGACGATCGTGCTGCGCCGGATCGTGGCCGTCTCGGGACCGGCGCGGGTGGACGCTCGCCTGGGCCTGCGGGCGGACTTCGGCCGAGCCCCTGCGCGCAGCGTGCGCGAGGTGGACGGATGCTGGCGGGCGCGGGTCGGGGGGGCGCACGCGCTCGTGCTGGGCCTGGCGGATGCCCAGGCCGGGCCGGACGGGCACAGCGGCCGCGAGATCTTTGCGTCCATCGACCTCGAGGAGGGCGAGTCGCACGACATCGCACTCATCCTGGACGCCGAGTCCGCACCCGCCGAGCCCGAGTCGGTGGACGCGCTCTGGGACGGAACGCGGGCAGCCTGGGCGGAGCGGGTGCCCAGGCTCTCAGGCCTGCTTGCCGAGCGCGAGAGCAGGCATGCCCAGGCGGTGCTGACGGGGATGACGAGTGAGACGGGCGGCATGGTGGCGGCCGCGACCATGTCGCTGCCCGAGCGCAGCGACGAGGGCCGCAACTACGACTACCGCTATGTCTGGATCCGCGACGGTTGCTACGCCGGACAGGCGGCCGCTCGCGCGGGCGCACTGCCGCTGCTCGACTCGGCCGTGCGCTTCGTGGGGGAGCGATTGCGCGAGCACGGCGCGAAGCTGCGGCCCGCATACACGGTCACGGGGGGCGAGCTGCCGCGCGAGAAGAGGCTTGACCTTCCGGGCTATCCCGGCGGGTCCGACGTGGTCGGCAACTGGGTGCGTGGCCAGACGCAGCTCGACGCGTTCGGCGAGAGCCTCCTGCTTCTCGCCGCAGCGGCGCGGCTGGATCGCCTCGATGCCGACGGCTGGAACGCCGCGAATGTCGCGGCCGACGCCGTCGGCTCGCTGTGGCGCGAACCGGATGCGGGGATCTGGGAGTTGGACCCCGCCTTCTGGGCCCACGGGCGCCTCGTCTGTGCGGCGGGGCTGCGCGCGCTGAGCGAGGTCGCCACCACCTCCGAGCGGGCAGCCGACTGGCTGGCGTTGGCCGACGCGCTCGTGGCCGAGTGCGCGCGGCGCTGCGTGCACCCGACCGGCCGCTGGCAGCGCAGCCCGGACGACGAGAGGATCGACGCCGCGCTGTTGATGCCCGGCATCCGCGGGGCGGTCCCTGCCGACGACCCGCGCACCGTGGCGACGCTGCGGGCGGTCGAAGCCGAACTGGTCCAGAACGGCTACGCCTACCGCTACCGCCACGACTCGCGCCCGCTGGGCGAGGCGGAGGGGGCCTTTCTCGTATGCGGCTTTTGGATGGCGCTCGCCCTTCAGCAGCAGGGCGAGCGGGTGGAGGCGGCGCGATGGTTCGAGCGCAGCCGCGCCGCGTGCGGCTCGCCCGGCCTCTACTCCGAGGAGTTCGACGTGCTCCAGCGCCAGCTTCGCGGCAACCTGCCGCAGGCCTTCGTCCACGCGCTCCTCCTGGAGTGCGCGGTCGCCCTGGCGGGGGGAGACGACCCCGCCGGGCCCCTCGCCGCCGGTCGCTGAGCCGCGCGCCGCCCGCCGCGTTTATTCACCCGCGGCGGCCGCCCTGGCCTCCGCCTCGGCGGCCTGGCTGTCGGCCTCCAGCCGCTCGGCGTGCTGAAGGCTCAGGCACAGCCGTCGCGTGGCCACGAACGCGAGCGGCGGCAGGGTGAAGATCGCGATGCGATAGATCCACATCTGCGTGCCGTAGTCGAGGCCCGTGAAGACGTAGAAGCGGTCGGCCGACCCGGCGAGGAAGACGAGGATCACGAGGGTCAGCACCGCGGTGCCGATCGCCGTGCGAACCGGCGCGTCGCGCGGGCGGTCGAGCACGTTGTGGGCCCGGCGGTCGCCGATCGTGCGGCTCTCGATCCACGGCCAGGCCAGCAGGGCGACGACCAGCAGGGTGGGGAAGAGGATGCCTCCCCAGAACGGGTTGGGCACCAGCGTCCTGCTGCCGACCACCACGTCGAAGCTCGGCATCAGCCGCAGCGCGCCGATCAGCCAGCCCAGGTACCAGTCGGGCTGCGCCCCGTTCGTGCCGTTGGCGACGTGGTAGGGCCCCCACAGCCAGACGGGGTTGATCTGCAGCAGCCCGCCCATCAGGAAGAGGACCGCGGCGACCGCCGCCAGCAGGGCGAGCGACCGCGGCGCCTGACCCGGGAACGTCGGGATCCCCACGACCCTGCGCTCGCCGTCGACGTGGGGCCGGCGGAACTGCGCGTGATGGCGCGAGGCGACGAGGGCCAGGTGGGCGGTCAGCATGCCGCCGATCAGGAGGGGAAAGATCAGCACGTGCGCGATGTACATCCGCGACCAGAACTCGGGAGCCCCCGGGAACTGGCCGCCCCAGATCCCCTCGGCGAGGTTGCCGCCGATCACGGGGATCGACAGCGCGACGCCGTTGCCGATCGCGAGGCCCATGCCCGAGAGCAGGTCGTCGATCAGCGAGTAGCCCAGGTATCCCTCCAGCAGCGCCGTGAACAGCATCAGGACGCCGAGGGCGTAGGTGAGCTCGCGAGGCTTGCGGAACGCGCCGGTGAAGAAGACGCGCAAGAGGTGCAGGACGATCGCGACGACAAAGACGTCGGCCGCCCAATGGTGGGTCTGGCGCATCAGCAGGCCGGCCTTGACGTCGAACGAGATGTTGATGACCGACTCGTACGCCCGGCTCATCGCCTGCCCGTCGAGCGGCGCGTAGGAGCCGTGGTAGACGGTGCTGGAGGTCGACGGTTCGAAGAAGAATGTGAGATAGACGCCGGTGGCGATGAGGACGACGAAGGCGTAGAGCGCCACCTCGCCCAGCAGGAACGACCAGTGGTCAGGGAAGGCGTAGCGAAGGGTCTTGTTGACGAACGACGCCGACCCGGTCCGCTCGTCCAGGAACCGCACCAGGCGGCGGCTCATGCCGGGACCGCGGCTCAATTGGGGCCTCGCGTCCTGACGCCCCAGAACGACGGCCCGACGGGGCCGGAGAAGTCGCCGGCCGCGCGCAGCTCGCCGGCCTCGATCTCCAGGGGAAGCTGCGGCAGGTCGCGGCCGGCCGGCCCGAAGGCCACCGTCCCGCCGGTCGCCGGATCGAACGTGGAGTAGTGGCAGGGGCACACCAGCATGGGCCCCGGCTCGGCCGGCGCAAAGAGGGGCTTGCGATACAGCGAGACCGCGCACGCGGCGTGCGTGCAGATCTTCGAGTAGGCCACGATCCCGCCCGGTGCCCAATCCGAGCGCTCTTGCGGCAGGTCGAGGTCGGCCTGCGCGAGTCGCACGACCACGACCGGGGAGCCCAGCTCCTCGGGCGAGGCCCCCTCCGGGAACGCCGTATAGAACGAGCCGACCTCGATGTCGGCGGCCCGGTAGCGCTTCCCGGTCTCGTCGACCAGCCGCCGCCCCTTGCGCCACGGCGAGTCGTACAGCGAGCCCGTGTCGAGGAACGGGCCGAGGCCGGCGGCGGGCACGACCAGGGCCCCGCCGAGGGCGGCGCCCGCGGTGCCGGCGGCGCCCGCCAGGAAGCGCTTGCGCGAGATGCCGCTGCCCGACTCGGCGACGATCTGAGCAGTCCGGTCGGCCTCCGTTCGGTCCTCCACCACGGGGTAGTCCTCGGCCAGCTGCTCGTCGGCGACCAGGAACTCGGCCGTGACCGTCAGCGCCGCCGCGAGCAGGGCAAGTGCCCCGCCGAGCGCCAGGCCCAGATACTGGGTCTGGTTCGGCGGGTCGATCGCGTAGATCACGATGAACGCCACTGCCAACGCCGCGACACCGAGGAGCAGCGCGATCACCGCCAGCTCCGCGCGGTCGTTTCCCCGCGCCGGCTCGACGACCCGTTCTGCGCGCCGCGGGCCGCGCGCGAGCCCCCACAGCAGGACCAGGGCGAGCCAGATGCGCCGCAGGAGCCTCAATCGCGGCCTCCTCGCGGGTGCAGGCGCTCGCCGAGCAACACGCACAGGCCGACGAGGACGATCCCGACGACGAGCCACGGCACGATGCCCTCCGGGACCGGGCCGATGTGCCCAAGGCCGAGGCCGCCGCGATCGTCGGGGCGCTTGGTGTACTCGACGTAGGCGATGAGTTTGTCGAGCTGGGCGGGCGAGAGGTCGTGCTGCGAGAAGCTCGGCATGAGGAACGGCCCGATCCGCACTGCCTCGGCCACCTGCCGGGGAGTTGCGTCGTCGAGCGCGGGCACCCGCGCGCCGGTCACGTAGCCGCCCTGGCCCGCGATCTGGTGGCAGCCGGCGCAGTGACTGGCGAACAGCTGCTGTCCCGCCGAGACGTTCGCGCCATCCGGATGAGGCTGGGGAATGCGCGGACCGTTGCCCAGCGACGCCACGTAGCGCACGAGCGCGCGCGTGTCGGAGTCGGAGAAGTAGGGGCGACTGCGCTCCGGCTCCTCTCCGGGACGTCCGATCGGCATTCGCCCGGTGCGCAGGTAGAAGTCGGCGGCGAGGGCGCCGGCGTGGCGCAGATCGGGACCGGCCCCCTCGATGCCCCCCGCGCCGGGGCGGGGGCTCGCGATCCCACGGCCGTCGACCCCGTGGCAGCTCGAGCAGTTGGCGGCGTAGAGCTCGGCTCCGCGGTCCAGCGCCGAGCGGTCAGCCCTCGAGGAGGGCGTGACGATGCCGTTCGGCGGTTGCCCCGACGCGGGCAGCGCCATGGCGGCGAGCCCGAGCGCGGCCGTCAGGACGATTGCGGTCCTGCGCCGGACGCTCATGACTGGTTGCACGGGGAGAGAACGCTCACCCCGACTCCGTTCATGACCACGATGAACAGGAAGAGCACCGCGACGGTCAGCCCGATGATCGCGAGGAAGTGGTTGCGTCCGGCGGGCGGGGCGTCGTCGTCGGCGGCGTCATCGGCTCCGCGGTAGATGCCCAGCGACGTCGCCGCCGCCGCGAGTACGACCAGCACGGCGGCGACCGTGATGCCGATCGTCGCCAGCTCGTGCCAGTCGCTCCAGCGGGCGTCGATGCGGTCGCAGCTCGCCTGCGCGAGCCAGTATCCGGCCCCGAACTGGACCGCCCAGGCCGCGGGCGGGCCAAGCACGGCGAACCAGATCCGCGGCGAGGTGGAGGAGTCCGCCGGGCGTGCCCTCATAGCGCCGGGAAGAGGATCGTGAAGGTGACGGCGACGCCCAGCACGGCAACGAACGCCCAGTACAGGGCGACGTTTCGCAGGGCGGACGTCCGGTAGCTCGTCAGGCCGGTTGCGAGCTTTCCGAGCAGCCACGCGTCGAGCGCGAGGCCGACCGCGACATGGGCATGGTGGAGGGCGAGCAGCGTGAAGTAGATCGAGCCGTAGGCGTTGTCGCTGGGCCTGAAGTCGCCCAGGTTGCCGACGAAGAGGTGGATCTGAAGCCCGAGGTAGGCGCCTTGGACGACCATGGCCAGCGCCATCAGGATCCACGCTCGCCCAACCCGTCCGCCCGCCGCCGCCCGCGCCGCCGCGTACACCGGCGCCACCGAGGCCAGCAGGACCGCGGTCAGGATCAGCGGCGCGGTCACCGAGGGCTCGGGGATTCCCGGTGGCGGCCACGTCGTGGCCTGAAGGCGCAGGTAGAAGTAGCTCGCGATGAGCGACCCGAACAGGGCCGCCTCCGTGGCCACGAGCAGCGCCATCCCCCACCAGCCGGACGACCTCGACCCCGAAGGGGTCAGACCCCTTGAGTGGGGGAGACTCATGGGGTCAGACCCCTTGAGTGGGGGCGGCTCATGCTTGTTGCGGCTCCCCTCCGTGCCAGGCCGCCAAGACGGCGAGCGTCAGGGCCACGAAGACGGCCGCCGCCAGCCACTGCCCCAGCAGCGCGAAGGCGAAGATGCCGCTGATGGCGAGCGCCGTGAGCGGCGGCCACGGTGAGTTCGAGGGCATCTCGAGGATCTCGTCCCATTCGCCGTCGACCACCGTGACCGCGGGCGTCTCGTGCCCCTGCTCCAGCACCCGCTCGCCGCGGGCAAGATCGTCGCTGTCGCGCCGGCGATCTTCCTCGTCCCAGAGCGGATACGGGCTCGACACCCGTGGGATCACTGCGAAGTTGTAGGCCGGCGGCGGCGAGCTGGTCGCCCATTCCAGGGTCGCGGCGTTGAAGGGGTCCTCCGCCGCCCGCGCCCCTCGGAAGAGGCTCACGATGAGGTTCCCGGCCACGGCGAGGAGGCCGGCGGTGAGCAGGTAGGAGCCGAGCGTCTCGACGAGGTTGAGGCCCGTCCACCCGAGCCCTCCGTGGTAGGTGTAGTCACGCCGCGGCATGCCCTCGAGCCCGAGGATGTGCATGGGAAAGAAGGTGATGTTCATCCCGGCGAAGGTGAGCCAGAAAGCCGCCTTTCCCCAGCCCTCGTGGTACATGCGGCCGGTGACCTTCGGGAACCAGAAGAACAGGCCGCCGATCAGCGGGAAGACGGCGGCTCCGAAGATCACGTAGTGGAAGTGGGCCACCACGAAGTACGTGTCCGTGAGCTGCTGGTCGAAGGGGATGGCGGCGAACATCACCCCCGAGAGGCCGCCGAGCATGAACAGCACGATGAAGCCGACGATCCAGAGCAGCGGCGTGTCGAACTTCGGCCGCCCCGTGACGATGGTGGTGATCCAGGCGAATAGCTGGATGCCGCTGGGGATGACGATGATGAGGCTGGCCGCTGCGAAGTAGACGGCCGTAACGGTCGCCAGGCCCACGGCGAACATGTGGTGCGCCCAGACGCCGAAGCCGATGAACGCCACCAGCAGCTCCGCGACTGCAACGAGGGGGAAGGCGACCATCCTGCGCCGGGCGAAGGCCGGGATGATCGACGTCGCGATCCCGAACGCAGGCAGGATGATGATGTAGACCTCGGGGTGGCCGAAGATCCAGAACAGGTTCTGCCAGAGGATCGTGTCGCCGCCCCGAGCGACGTCGTAGAAGTGGAAGCCCAGCTGTCGGTCCGCCTCGAGGAAGATCAGCGCAACCGAGAGAACCGGCAGCGCGAACACCAGCGCGAACGACGTCGCCAGCATCGCGAAGCAGAACAGCGGCATCCGGTTGATCGACATCCCCGGCGCGCGGAGCTTGAAGATCGTGACGATGAAGTTGATCGCCGAAGCCGTCGACGAGATGCCGGTGAAGATCAGGCCCAGCGCGTAGAAATCGATGCCGTATCCGGGGCTGAACGCGCGATCGGCGAGAGGGACGTAGTCGAACCAGCCGGCCGCAGGGGCGTTTCCCGTGGCCACGCCGATGTAGATGAAGATCCCCGAGCAGAGATACACCCAGTAGGAGAAGGCGTTCAGCCGGGGGAACGCCATGTCTCTGGCCCCGATCTGAAGGGGTATGAGGTAGTTCCCGAACGCCCCGATCGACATCGGGATGACGAAGAGGAAGATCATCGTCACCCCGTGCATGGTCATCGCCTGGTTGTAGGCGTCCGGACTCAGCAGGTGGTGCTCCGGCCCCATCAGCTGGGTCCGCATCAGCAGGGCCTCGACGCCGCCCGCGGCGAAGAAGGCGAGCGCGGTGAACAGGTAGAGAATCCCGATGCGCTTGTGGTCGGTCGTCGTGAGCCAGCCGTAGAGGCCGGGACGTTCGGCCCAGATGCGCCCGAGGCGGTCGACGCGCGCTTTCGCCGCGGGAGGCACAGCGACGGCCATCAGTGCAGTCCCTCCAGGTAGGCGGCCAGCGCAGAGACGTCACGCCGCGACAGGCCGAGGTCGGGCATCACGTTCCCTGGCTTGATCGCCTGCGGATTCTCCAGCCAGCGCTCGAGATCGCCGTGCGAGTTGGGAATGGTCCCTGCGGCCAGGTCCGTGCGCGTGGCCAGGTGCGTCAGGTCGGGGCCGACCGTTCCGTCGGCGGAGGTCCCACGAATGGAGTGGCAGCTGGCGCACCGAGAACCCATGAAGACCTGCTGACCGCGGCGGGCCCGCCGGGAGGAGGGCGCCGGTGCCGGCCGTTCCATGTTCCGCAGCCAGCGCTCGAAGGCCGGACGGGGCTGCGCGAATACCGCGAACGCCATGTTCGCGTGCTGAAGGCCGCAGAACTCGGCGCATTGGCCGCGGTAGACGGCCGGCTGGTCGGCGTCCAGCTCCACGGTGTTGGTGCGGCCCGGAATCAGGTCGATCTTCCGGTTGAGCTGAGGGACCCAGAAGGAATGGATCACGTCGGCGGTGGTGCCGACGATCCGCACCGGCTCGCCGACGGGAATGTGGATCTCGTTGGCGGTTACGGCCTTCGTGCCCGGGTAGCGGACCTCCCAGAACCACTGGTGCCCGACCACGTGGATGGTCAGGTCCGTCTCGCCGGCGGCCGGCGCGTCGGTCTGCTTGATGACGAAGAGGTCGGCGACGGCGAACAGGGCGACCAGGACCGCCACCGGCAGGGCGATGCCGAAGACCACGACCAGCCCGAGGTTGGCCCGATCGCTTTCGCCGACCCACGGCAGGCCGGGCCTCGCGCGCCTGAAGTACCCGAGCACCAGCATCGCGACGGCCCCCAGGAACACCAGGGAGGCAACCGCGAGCATCGCCCACCACAGCGTCGCGATGTCGCTCGAAGCCTTGCTGTGGGGATCAAGGGGGGACTGCCGCGCGCAGCCGCCGATCGCCAGCGAAGCGGCGACCGCGAAAAAGGCTGAGCGAAGTCTCCTGTGGTGGCGCACGGCTGCCTCGGGCGGCGGGCTGGCCGCCCGGCTCTCGGCTTACCCCCGCGCCGCGCGCCAGAAACCCGCGTGTCCGCGCGCTTACGCGGCGAGCCGGGCAGCGGCTGGCTTTCAGGCGGGGACGTGTACCGGCGAGGAGCGTGGGGGGTCGCGTCGGGCGGGGCGCTGGACGGGCAAACGCGGGCACACGAACAGCGCCCGGGGCCGGCTGCGGCGGCCCCGGGCGCCCGCGCTACGACGTGCGGCGCTCGGCCTCGGCGACCTCGTCGGCCTTCTCGTCGGCCTTGGCGTCGGCCTCGGCGAGCTCGTCCTTCTTCTCGCCCTTGTCCTCTTCCTGAAGGCCCTCGCGGCGCAGCGAGTCGTCGCCGGTGACGTCTCCCGCAGCCTGCTTGACCTTGCCGGTGACCTTGTCGGTGATGCCGCTCATTCGAGCTTCCTCCTGTGTTTCGCGGTTAGCTGTCTGCACGAGGGGTACCCGCTCGACGCCGGGATAACGAACCGGCACGCAGAGAGGCGATTGCCCTGGAGGTGAGGCAAATCGACGAGGCTCCACGACAGATCGGCATCGGTATACGGCGCACCTACCGGGACTGCTTCGGCATCGAGCCCGCGGATGCCACGGTCTGGATCAGCGAGGACCTGGTCGTCGTGATCGTGGACGTGGAGCTCGAGCGGACGGAGCGCACGCTCCAGGATGAGGGGCATGCGGAGTCGGTATGCGCCTCCCGGGACGCGATTGCGCAGACGGTCGCGGCGGAGCATCGCGAGATCGTCGAACAGGCGACCGGCCGGCGGGTGTGCGCCTCCGTCAGCAAGGCCTTCGTGGAGTCCAGCTCGTGGGAGGCGGAGGTGTTCCGCCTGGCGCCGGTGGCCGCCTGAGAGCCGGCGTTGTGTGAGCGGCCCCAGGGGTTTGAGCAACGCCGGTTGCGGCTAGTCATGTGAGCAGAGGCGCGTTGACCAACGACGGTGCCTTCCCGGATTTTCATCGTGGACTACGGTCGCCCCGACAGGGCGCGCGGACTCCGCCGAATCGAGCCGTTCGACGCAAGGAGCCCGCGTGAACCCATCCACCGCCTCTGCGGAGGAGCCCCGCACTCACCCAACCGTCGCAGCCGTCCCGGTCGGGCTGGCGACCGAGGAGGAGCTGCTGTCGCGGTTCCACGAGACCCGTGACCAGGAGGCGCGCAGCGAGCTGCTGAAACGCTACGAGCCGTTCGCGCGCAGTCTCGCCGGCCGCTACCGCAACATGGGGGAGTCGGCCGAGGACCTCGACCAGGTCGCCTATCTGGGGCTGCTGCACGCGATCGACCGCTTCGATCCCAACCGCGGCAAGCCCTTCGTCAGCTTCGCCGCCCCCACCGTCCTCGGCGAGCTGCGCCGCCACCTGCGCGACCGCGTCTGGAGCGTGCGGCTGCCCCGCTCCCTCCAGGAGCGGACGCGGCGCGTGGAGCGAGCGGTGTCCGGCCTGTCCACGCGGCTCGGCAGGTCGCCGAGCGTCGCGGAGATAGCTGCCGAGCTCGAACTGGAGACAGACGAGGTCCTCGAGGCGCTCGACGCGGTCGACCGCCGGCGCGTGGGCTCGCTCGACGCCCCCGCGGCAGGCGACGGCGAGCCCTCGAGCACGCTCCTCGAGCGCCTCGGGAGCTCCGACGCGGGGTTCCAGCACGTTGAGGACACGACGACCATCGACGGCCTGCTCCCGGTGCTTTCCGAGGAGGAGCGCCGGGTGCTGCGCATGCGGCTGGTCGAGGGAATGACCCAATCGGAGATCGGCGAGCGAATCGGCTGCTCGCAGATGCACGTCTCGCGGATGCTCCGGAGGGTCCTCGAGGCGCTGCGACGCGCCTACTCCGAAACCCTCCCGCAGCGCGAGGGGCTACCGGTCTAGAAGCGGCTCCAGCGGGTAGTTTGCCGCCGGCGTTCACATGGCTCGGCTCAATCGGAGGTGAAATCGTGACTTCCCAGGTCGATGGCGAGATGGCCGGCGGCGAGACCGCGGCGAGCGATGAATCCGCTGCGACGCTCAGCCCGGCTTCGGCGATCAGCCGGGGGCTCGTGGCCCTGACCAAGGAGCTCACCGGGCGCGGGCCGGTGAAGTCGAGGACGGTCATCAAGGACGACGTCGTCGTCTGCCTGCTCGGCCAATCGCTCACCCGTGCGGAGAAGACCCTCATCGACGCCGGGCAGAGCGAGCACGTGAGCGAAACCCGTTCCTACGTGCAGGGCGCGTTCGAGCGCCGGGCGATCGAGATCGTCGAGGAGGCGCTCGGCCGCCGGGTCATGTCCTTCATGAGCGACCACGACCTGGACAACGACATCGCCGCCGAGGTGTTCGTGCTCGTCCCCGCGGGCGACGGCTCGATGGCCGGCGGCGACTAGGCCCCGGGATTGCGGGCCTCACCCGGGGGTACGCGGGCCGCGACAGCCACTGAGAGGAAGACGACATGGCAGACGCCAACGAGAGGGACGCAAAGCTCCTCCAATATCTGGAGGAGGCCTATGGCAAGGAGCAGGAGCTGGAGACGGCGCTGAACGCGCACATCGGCATGACCGAGCGCGACGCCTACAAGAAGCGCCTGCAGAAGCACCTGCGCGAGACGAAGTCGCACTCCAAGCAGCTGGCGCGGCGAATCAAGGCCCTCGGCGGCCAGCCGTCCATCACGCAGACGGCGGTCGGCAAGGCGACGGCGGCCGCGAAGGGGCCTCTCCACGCCCTGCGGGGAACCGGCATCGAGGAGAAGCAGCTGAAGAACGCCAAGACCGAGTATTCGGAGGAGGCCGAGGAGATCGCGACCTATACCGCGATCGAGGCCCTGGCCGAGGCGGTCGGCGATCGCGAGACCGCCAAGCTGGCTCGCGGAATCCGGCGCGACGAGGAGCGGATGGCGAGCTACCTCGAGAAGCTGATCCCGCAGCTCGCGAAGGCCGTCGCCAGGGCCGAGGTCCCCAGCGACCAGCGCAAGGCGGCCGCGCGCAGGACCACGCGCGGCCGAGCGGGCAGCAAAGCCTCGAGGTCGCGCGCGAGGTCGCGCTCCTAGCGCGCCTGGCCGGTTGGCCGTTCGCTGAGCGGGTACTCCTATGGAAGGCCGCCTGCGGGCGGCCGTATGTTTGAACGCGAACGAAAGGACCCCGAGATGGCAGCGCAGACCAAGGCAGATCGCTCGGCAGCGGCCCAGAAGGCGGCCGTGACGCGCAAGCGCAACGAGGAGCGCCAGGACTCGTCGGCGGCCGGCAAGGACTCGGCGGCCACCAGGCAGCAGAACGAGGCGCGCGACGCCGTCACGCAGGCGAAGCGCGCGGCGGGACAGGCCGCCTCGAGCCTCGGCTCGGCTGCGAAGTTCGCGGGCGACGCCGCCAGGTCGGCAGGCAAGTCGGTCGCGAGCCGCGCGGGCGCCGTCGCTCGCCGCGGATCCGGCTGACGCCGATCAGGAACCTGTCAGGCGAAGAGGCCGGCGCACCGAGCGCCGGCCTCTTTTCGTCCTCAGGCCGACTGCGCGGGCGGCTCGACGCCGGCGCGCAGATACCCGCCGAGCGCTCCCAGGATCACTCCGAAGAAGACCGTGAAGGCCACCAGCGCGATCGCCGGGTGGGGAATCTTGACCGTCGCAGGCCCGGCGTCGATCGCGTGGCCGATCACGACCGCCAGGCCGAAGATCGCCCCGCCCAGGGCCCCCCGCTTCGCTCCGGCCGCCGCGCCGAGGTGGTCGAAGCCCGCGCCCACGCCGCCGATGGCCGCGAGGACGCTGAGGATCACGTACCAGCCCTTCGAATGACCGAGCAGGTATCCGGTGAGGGCTCCGTAGGCGGCCGGGATGACGACCGCGAAGACGACCTGGGCGGCGACCGGGCGATCCGCGAGCAGCGGTGGCAACTTCACGCGTCGATCCTAACGCGGGCTGGCCCGGCTACCGTGAAGGCGTGTCCGCCGAGCTGCGAATCGCCCTCGCCGCGGCCGGCGCTTTCGTCGCCGGGTTCGCGGTTGCCGAGCTCACGGGAGTGCGCGCGCTCGGCGGGCTGGTGCTCCTGGCGGGCGGATGGTGGTGTGCCCGCGAGGCGCTGCCGATCGCGGGGCGCGGCCCCACCGCCGCGCTCCTCGCCGGCGCTCTCGTCCTCTTCGTCGCCTCGCACCCGCTGGGCCATGCCATCGGGGCGTGGCCGGCCGTCGGTCTCAGCGCGGCGGCCACGGGCCTCCTCGCCGCCTCGGTCCTGCGGCTCGCATAACAGCGTCGCACCCGGGTAACCGCAGTGCGATGACCGACTTCGGCTACACGATGATGACCGAGCAGTCGCGGCCCGACCAGATTGGTTCGCGACGTCGCGAGGGCCGAGGAGGCCGGGTTCGACTTCTCGGTGATCTCCGACCACTACCAGCCCTGGCTCGAGGCGCAGGGCCACTCCGGCTACGCGTGGTCGATTCTGGGCGCCGCCGCGCAGGCCACCCAGCGCATCCCGCTCATGACCTACGTCACCTGCCCGATCCTGCGCTACCACCCCGCCGTGGTCGCGCAGAAGGCGGCGACCATGCAGATCCTCTCCGGCAACCGGTTCCGGCTGGGCCTCGGCGCCGGCGAGAACCTCAACGAGCACGTCGTCGGCCAGCGCTGGCCCTCGGTGGGCATGCGCCACGAGATGCTCGGCGAGGCCGTCGAGATCATCTCCGCGCTGTTCGACGGGGGCGATCCTGTCAACTACCGCGGCCGCCACTACGACGTGGAGACGGCGCGCCTGTGGGACCTTCCGGACGAGCGGGTGCCGGTCGGCATCGCGGTATCGGGCCCTGACTCCTGCAGGCTCGCCGGCGAGTACGCGGACGCCATGATCGCGGTGGAGCCAAAGGCCGAGCTGGGCGACATGTTCGACTCCGCCGGCGGTTCCGGAAAGCCGCGGATCGGTCAGCTCGCCGTGTGCTGGGACTCCGATCGGGGGGCCGCTATCCAGCGCGCTCACGAGCAGTTTCGCTGGTTCGGGCTCGGCTGGAAAGTGAACGCCGACCTGCCGAATCCCAACTCCTTCGAGGGCGCGACCCAGTTCGTGACACCCGAGGATGTCGCCGAGCAGCTCGCCTGCGGCCCCGACGTGGCTGAGCACGTCGAGAAGGCGAAGCCATACATCGAGGCGGGCTTCACCGAGCTCGCGTTCGTCCAGATCGGGGGGGACCACCAGGAGGGCTTCATCTCCTGGGCCGAGCGCGAGCTGCTCCCCGCGCTTCGCGATCTGTAACGGTCGCGCCATCGACCACTGCGTCCACATCGACGAGTTCACGGACCCGCTCTGCCCGTGGGCCTGGAGCGCCGAGCCGTTTCGGCGGCGACTTCGCTGGCTCTACGGCGACGCGATCAGCTGGACGCCCAGGATGGTCGTCCTCGCCGAGGACGTCGCGGAGCAGGAGGAGAAGGGCTCCACACCCGAGAAGCTCGCCGAGTCGACGAAGCAGATCGCGCACGATTACCGGATGCCGATCGACACGCGTGTGCGCGAGTACGTCCCCGGCAGCGGCCGGGCGTGCCGCGCCGTGGTCGCGACGCGGGAGTTCGGCGAGCCCCACCAGGCCCGCTCGCTCCTGCGCCGCCTGAGAGTCCGGCACTTCAGCGGTGAGCAGATCGACCGCGAGGAGGTGATCCTGGGTGCGGCGGCCGAGGCCGGGGTCGATCCCGGAGATCTGAATCGCTGGGCCTCGGAGCACACGACGGCGACGGCGCTCGCCGAGGACAAGGAACGCGCGCGCCGTCCGCGTCCTGCGGCCCGCGTGCTGGACGAGAAGCTCGCGAACTGGTCGGGAGGGCGCCGCTACAGCTGCCCGAGCTACGAGATCACCAGGCTCGAGGACGGCGTGACCATCGCCGTCCCGGGCTTCCAGCCGTTCCCCGTCTACAACACCATCCTCGCCAACCTCGTTCCCGGGCTCGAGCGGCGCGAGCTGCCCTCCGACGTCGGCGAGGTGCTGGAGTGGTCGGCGATCCCCGTCTCCACGCAGGAGGTCGCGGTGATGTGCAACGTCGACTTCGACGACGCTCGCGAGAGCCTGGGCCGCGTCGCGACCCAGGATCCGGTGGGCGCCGACGGCTTCTGGTCCTTCGACCGATGAGATCCTCCGGAGGCCGCGGTCCTAGGATCGATCGAAGAGCTTCGGAAGGAGACCCATGTCAAAGGTGAAGCTGACCATGAGCATGTCCCTCGACGGCTACGTCGCGGGGCCCGGCCAGGACGCGGACCATCCGCTCGGCGAAGGCGGGATGGACCTGCACCACTGGCACCTGGACCTGCCCGACGAGGCGACTGGCGCGCCGGGCGAGGACGTCAACCGCCTGGTCAACGACGAGATGCTTGGCGAGGTGGGCGCGGTGATAATGGGCCGCAACATGTTCGGGCCGGTTCGCGGCGACTGGGGCGACGAGTCGTGGAACGGCTGGTGGGGTCCCAACCCGCCTTATCACTGCGACACCTTCGTGCTCACGCACCACGAGCGCGAGCCCGTGGAGATGGAGGGCGGCACCACCTTTCACTTCGTCTCCGACGGGATCGAGTCGGCAATGGAGCAGGCGCGCGCCGCGGCAGGCGAGACGGAGATCTCCATCGCTGGCGGCGCGAGCGCGGCGCAGCAGTACCTCCGAGCCGGCCTGATCGATGAAATCAACCTCCAGGTGATCCCGGTCCTGCTGGGTGACGGCGAACGCCTCTTCGACAACCTCGGCGACTACCGCCCGAAGCTCGAGCCCGTCAGGGTCCTCGCGGCGCCCAACGCAACGCACGTCAGGTACCGGGTGGGCTGAGCCAGCCCTCCCTTGTAACGGTTGCGGCGATAACCGATAGCGAGGCGGGGGCACGACCACGTTAGGAGTAGGGTCAGCGACGTGGCGTGGACATGGAAGTCGGCAGGCCGGACCGGGCTCGCCGCCGCGGCGGTGCTTGCAGCGGCAGCGGCAGCGCTCGCGATCTCACCCGCCGGCGGCGTGGCGCGCGGTTCGAGCCCGTGCCCGACGTTCCGCGTACTCGGCAACGACAAGATCGGCAAGGCCGTGCTGCCGAAGGGGACCTACGACGTCAAGGTTGCCGGCGGCTTCAGCTGTACGAAGGCCTCGTCGCAGTTCACCCGATTCCTCGAGGATTACGACGGCAACCTTCCCGACCACTGGGCCGTTGTGCCCAAGGCGCGTGGGAAGGCCGCGTTCACCCATCACGGCAACCGGCGCTTTTCCGTTTCCCGGCAGGGCAATGGCGGCGGCGGTGGGGGCGGCCACCATCACAGCCCGCAGCTCGGCACCCGCTGCCCCGGCGCTTTCAAGGTCCTGCACAACGATCGCATCGGGCCGCTGAGGTTCCCGGCGGGCAACTACCTGCTCTACATCCCGTCGCGCTCGCAGGTGAGCTGCGCGAAGGCCTCCAAGCTGTTCACGAAGTTCCTCAGCCGCCCCGACGGCAGCTTGCCCCACGGCTGGGGCATCAAGGCGCAGACCGCGGTCTTCTTCAAGAGGGCGCACCCCCAGGCCGGCCGCTTCCGGGTCGACCCCGGCACCTAGCGCAGGGCGCCTAGGCGCGTCGACGCTGGTCCTCTCGAACGAGAGCGCGGCGCATCCGCGCCGCAAGGTCGCGATGGAGCGGATAGGCGTCCTGGCCACGTAGGGGCGTGAGCGCGGGCGCCCATAGCTCCCAGCGCTCCACGAGCGTGTGCCGGTCCGGGGGCAGCGGCCAGTTCACGCAGGGCCCGGTTCGAGCGAGTGATAGGCGGCGCTCAGGGCGGCGATGCCGCGCGCGGCACTTGCCTCGTGCGGGGTTGCGTATCCGATGATGAGCGCCGGTGGAGCGGCCTTGCGGTCGGCCCAGTTCCGTGCGGCGCCGTCGACCGAGACGCCGTGTCGGCTTGCCGCCTCGATCAGTTCGTCTTCGCGGCACTGCCGCGGCAGCCGGACGAACAGGTGCAGCCCGGCGGCGATGCCGCTCGGCGTCGCCTCGGGAAGGGACGTCGCCAACGCATTCAGCAGCGTGTCGCGTCGGCGTCGATAGATCGGTCGCACGCGGCGTAGGTGGCGCGCAAGGCCGCCCTCCTCGATGAATCGCGCGAGGGTCAGCTGGCCGAGCGTCTCGGTCGCGATGTCGTCGAGGAACTTCGCGCGCAGCAGCTCGCCCATGAGCCAGTCCGGCGCGGCGAGCCAGCCGAGCCTCACGGCCGGGCTGAGCACCTTGCTCACGCTTCCTCCGTAGACGACATGCTCGGGAGCGATTCCCTGTAGCGCGCCCACGGGGCTGCGGTCGTAGCGGAATTCGGCGTCGTAGTCGTCCTCGATCACGAGCGCATCGGTGGCCCGGGCCCAATCGATGAGCTGGGCCCTGCGTTCGGAGGAGAGGACCGCGCCGGTGGGATACGAGTGCGCTGGGGCGAGCAGAATCGCGCCAACCGAGAGCGTGCTCAGCCTGCTGACGTCAATGCCGTCTTCGTCGACGGGCACCGGGATCGGCTCGAGCCCCGCTGCCCTGATCAGGCGCCGGTGGAACGAGAAGCAAGGGTCCTCGACGGCGATGCCCGCGACTCCACGATCGCGCAGCGCACGGCAGATGAGCGTCAGGCCCTGGGCAAAGCCGCCGCAGATGAGGATTTGGCCAGGGGTAGCGCGCACGGCGCGGACTCGCCCCAGGTAGGCCGTCAGCGCGCGGCGCAGCTCGATGGCGCCCTGGGGTGTGGGGTAGCCGAATGCCGCATCCGGCTCGGTGCTCAACACCGCTCGGTAATGCTTCAGCCACTCGCGGCGAGGAAAGCTCGCCGGGTCGGGGAGGCCGCTGAGGAAGCGAACGCTGACGCCGTCCTGTCGCTCACGCTCAGCGCCCTGGGGGCTGGGTGCGACGTCCGTCGAGCGCACGCGTGTGCCGGAACCCTGACGCGTCTCCAGATAGCCCTCGGCGGCGAGCTGGCCGTACGCCTCGACGACCACGGAGCGCGCAACCGCAAGCTCACGCGCGAGCGTCCGCGAAGGCGGAAGCGTCGAGCCCGCCGGCACGCGTCCCTGTTGGATGGCGTCGCGCAGTCCGCGTTCCAGTTGGGCGCGGATCGCGCGCGGCTGGGAGCGATCTAGAGCGATCAGCAAATCGGGTGGGAATGCCGCGCTCGTCGCGTGATTGGTCTGTGTTTTCTGCTCTGAAATGGATCGTGACACAAGCCAATCAGAGTGTAACCCTTGACGTCCCTGGTCTTCGCGGCCACCAATCGAAAAGGAGCAACGCAATGGCAGGATCATCCGCAGCAAAGCAGCCTCGAGTGCTGATCATCGGTTCCCAGGGCGTCTTGGGAGCACTGCTCAGCAGCGCATTCGCCGGTGCAGGCTGGGCCGTCGTGCGCGGCGGTCGCCGCCCCGGCGAGCAGGCCGACTTTCGTCACATCGACCTCGATGAGCCCGAGACCGTGGCCGCCGCGGTCGGAAACGTAGATGTCGTCGTCAACCCCGTGCCCGACCCTGACCTTCGGGCCGAGCGGATCGTCCTCGACCGCGGCGGGCTGCTGATCAATGTCTCGGCCATGCCGGCCGAAGCGGGACGCGATCTCGCGAGCCAGACGGCGACCGCACGGGGAACCGTCGTGATGAACGCCGGCATCGCCCCCGGCCTCACCAACCTGATCGCCGCCGACCTGCTGGCCGCTCACCCAGAGGCCGACGAGATCGAGCTCGCGTTCACCGTATCGACGAAGGGCACGAGCGGCACGGCCGGTGGCGACTTCGCCCACCGCAACCTGACAGCTCTCGGACGCCACCGGACGGCGTTGATTCCCCTGCCCGAGCCGTTTGGCAGGCGCCGCTGTCTGGGGTTCGCAGAGGCGGATGCCGGCTGGCTCGGCGCGGCCGCAGGCGACCGGGTGGTCAGCCCCTACGTCTGCCTCGCCGAGAGCAGCGTGCACCGCGCGATGCTGGCCCTGAACACGGCGGGGGTTCTCTCACGGCTCCCGCGCGCCGTCTTCGGCTCCAATCCCACCGCCAACGGCCACGACGCGAGCCGTGAGCCCGTGGCCCATTGGGTGGCGGTCCTCCAGCAGGGCAGACGGATCGCCGCGCGCACGCTCGAGTGCCGAGGCGACTATCGCGGCGCATCGGAGAGCGCCGTGGTCTTCGCCGAGGCGCTGGTTGACGAGGGCGGGGACGCTCAGGGGCGGAAGGGCGTCTTCGGCCCGGAGGACCTCGTCGCCCTCGACCGGCTGACGGCTCCCCTGCGTGCTGCGGGGATCTCCGTGATCGACCGGGAGGTCGATGCGGCCGAAGCCTCGGACGGGCTCGCGTCGACATCGGGAAAGACGCGATGAGGTCGCGCCGCCGGCGGTTGCTGGTTGCCACCACCGTCGTCGTCCTCGCGATCGTCGCTCTCGTCGCCGTTGCGCTTGCGGGTGACTTCGACGCGATCACGACCAAGCGCGTTCACGGCAGCGGGGTCAGGGTCGTTCGCGTCGGGCTCGTCGACGCCGCTCTCGGCTTCGATGTGACCCCCGACGTCGTCGTTGTGGACCCGGGAGCGCACCTGGTCCTGCGGGTTGTCAACGACGGGGACGAGGTCCACGATCTCGCGCTCTACGGCGGTGCGATCCGCACCAGGATGCTCGAGCCCGGCGAGTCGCAGCGCCTCGACGTCGGAATCGTCGGTGGGGACCTCCAGGCCTGGTGCACGCTGTCCGGCCACAAGCTCTTCGGCATGAACCTTGAGATCCGGGTCGCCAGGCCCGGGGAGGCGAGATCTCCGGCGACGACGCCTGGATGAATACGACGCTCCTCGCGGTCTCGAGGTAGGGCGCGGCTACACGGCCGGTTCGAGTAGCTCCGCGTTCTCCTCCTCCGGCGGGTAGCCGTGGACGTAAACGACGAGGTCGGCGGTGCCGTGGTTAGCGGTCTGCAACGGCGTCTCGGCGGCGACGTGAATCAGCCCACCCTCGCTCACATCGCGTCGCGCGGGCGGGTCCCCGAGATACATCGACAGCGTCCCGGACAGGACGACGAAGGTTTCCTCCTGTGTCTTGTGGCGGTGGCGGCGCCCGGCCGCCCCCGGCTCGTACCGCCAAATGTTTGCGCGCCCGTGGACGAACCCCGCGGCTTCGCTCAGCTCCGTCACGTGCCGCGCCGGCTCGCCTGGCTCATGCGGGCGCGTGATCCATCGAAACTCGTCGGGACTGACCGCTCGAAAGCCCATTCGGCAAGAGTGTAGAAACGTCGAGGGGCTCGCCGCCCTGCGGATTGCGGCGGCCAATGCCGATGACCCGGTCGCTACCCGCGCGGTTGTCGATCTTCTTGTGCAGGACTCATCGGCGGGATCGGGTTCGATCGGGGCGCATCACAACGGAGGCCATGGTCAGGAGCCCAAGGCCCAAACCGACCATGTACGCCCCCGAGCCGATCGGCTGGTGGCCGGCGATCGCGTACAGAAGCACTGCCAACGCGGCGGATCCCGATGCAATCAGGAGCGGCAAGTGGCTCAGGTATTCGACACGGTCGACGTGTAGAGGAGGTCCGCGAAGGCAAGGACCACGAGCGCGATCGAGGTGACCGCCCCGGCGAGCCAGATCCGTGGAGAGATCCCGGCTCCTTCGAAGATACCTCCGAGCATGAAGCAGATGACGGCGCCGCAGGCTCCTCCGATCAAGAGAAGGGCCCCCAAGGCTCCGATTGTCTCGTGAGTCATTCACGTGGTGTAACCGCCGCGGGGCGCCATTGCCAAGGGCTTCGTCCGAGCTGTTACATCCGCCCTGCGCATCGCGGCTTCTCCCGTGCCGGCGAGCTCGTCTATGTCGACGCCACGGCGGAGGAGCTTGCGGGTGTAGATGGTCGATGGGCTCAGCAGTCGCCCGAGGCCCTCGGCCACCACCACTGCGATCATCAGCGGCAGGATCACCGAGTAATCGCCGGTGAGCTCGAAGACGATGATCACCGCAGTGATCGGCGCTCCCCCGGCGGCGGCGAAGACGGCCCCCATGCCGACGAGCCCGTAGGCGCCGGGCGGAGCGGTCAGCGACGGAAGCAGATCGTGGGCACCGATGCCGAACGCCGTGCCGAGGGTGGCCCCGATGAAGAGCGCCGGGGCGAAGACGCCGCCCGAGCCTCCGATGGCCATCGTGAGGCTGGTGGCGATCACTTTTCCCGCCATGAAGAGCAGCAGCAGGCCGACGACGTACTGGCCGGCGATCGAGTTCTGAAGCACGGAATATCCGACGCCGTACATCTGCGGTAGGGCCAGGAGCACCACTCCCAGCGCCAGGCCGCCGACTGCGGGGCGAAGCCACTCCGGGCCCCGCCAGACCCGGTCGGCAAAGTCCTCGAAGCGATAGAGGACACTCACGAAGGTGATGGCGACTACGGCTGCGGCGATCCCAAGAACGCCGTAGAGCGGGTATTCGAAGCCGGAGACGACATGGAAATGCGGGAGGCGGAGGAAGGCGTGGTCGCCGAATGCGATCCGCCCGACTGCAGTGGCCGTCACCGAGCTGAGAACCACGATTCCGAACGCTCGGGCCTGAAAGTCTCGGAGGATGAGCTCGAGGGCGAAGAAGACTCCGGCGATCGGCGCGTTGAATGTGGCCGAGATTCCGCCGGCGGCGCCGCAGGCCACCAGCAGACGCCGAGTTTCCGGCGTCACCTCGGTCAGCTGGCCGGCGATCGAGCCCAGGGCGGAGCCAATTTGGGTGATCGGACCCTCGCGGCCCACCGAACCGCCGGAAGCGATGCAGACCGCCGACGCAACGCTCTTGATGAACGGCACTCGAGCCCGAATGCGTCCTTCGTTGCCGGCGACGGCCAGCATCACCTCTGGGACGCCATGGCCTCGGGCCTCGGGCGCGAACCTGGCAACGAGGGGCCCGTAGAACAACCCGCCGACGATCGGCGCCACGATCACGAACGCGACCCCGAGCCAGGGAATGTGGGGGTTGGCCGCGTACCCGGCGGCGCTGAAGTCGTGGTGGCCGGTGAAGAGCTCGGTGCCCGCGACGATCAAAGCTCGAAAAACGATCGCTCCGAGCCCGGCGCCGACCCCAATGAACAAGGACAGCCCGATCAGGCCGCGGCCGGAGGCCACCAGGCTCCAGATTGGGTGCGCGCGCAGGGCTCGCACCCGCGTTTGCACCCCAGCAAAGCTCACGATCCGAGCCGGATCCGCGCCCTGGTCCCGACTGCGTCTCATCAGGTGAACGTAGGGGCCGGTGGGAGTCGGCTGCGCCGGTTTCCCGCACCAGCGTAAGGGCTCTGACAATCTTCTCGGTGGCCTTCGCCGAGGAGACCACGATTACGGAATGCTCGCTTCCTCCCCGGCGACGAGCGATACCCAGCCCTGTGAAGTCGATCGACCCCCAAGAGAGCGCCTCCACGCGGCCCGCGACGCCGACCGTCCGCCTGCTCGTCGAAGATCCGGACCTCGCGACGAAGCTCGAGCCGGCGAGGGAGATCCTCGCCGAACGCGCCTGTCTGGCCCGCGCTCGGGCGCTTTCGCCGGGCGCATGGGAGCCCGAATCCGAGCCCGCGGCGGAGGGTGGATTCGGCCTGTTCGTGCTCGCGGGGATTCTGTGCAGGCGAGTCGGAAGCAGCAAGCATTACGGCGCCGAGCTCATCGGTCCAGGCGATCTCCTGCGCCCATGGGAGCGAATCGCTGACTGGGGGAGCGTCCCGCGGGCGACGAGTTGGAACGTGATCACCCAGGCGCGGGTCGCCGTGCTGGACGAGGAGTTCAGCAGGCGCGCCGCGCCATTTCCCGAAATCGCCGCGGCCCTGACTGGCCGGGCCCTGCTGCGGTCGCGCTACCTGGCGCTCTCGATCGCCATCGTCAGTGAGCGCCGTGTCGAGACGAGGCTCCACATGCTGTTCTGGCATTTGGCCGATCGCTTCGGGCGAGTGCGTGGAGATTCGGTGGTGATCGAGGTGCCCCTCACCCATGCTCTTCTCAGCGAGCTCACCGCCGCCCGCCGTCCCTCCGTGACCAAGGCGCTGATCGGCCTGCGGGAGCGAGGAATCCTGCGCCGCGAAAAGAGAGCCTGGGTATTGCAGGGGACGCCGCCCGGCCAGTACCGGGAGCTGGCGGATGCGTCCTAGCGGTCGGCGGCTCTTCGCTGCGCGTTGTTCCGGCTTGGGGGCCGGCGCAGACGGGTATCCCAAGCGATATGCACCCCGCTGAAGAGCTTCTGCGACTCGAGCGCGAGGGGTGGGAGGCGTTATCGACCAGCCCCGAGGCGGCCGTTCGCTTCTACGCCCAGAATCTGGCCGCAAGCGTCCTGATGCTGCTCCCAGGCGGCATCGTGCTCGACGAACGAGCGGAGGCCGTCGAATCGATGGGCGGCTCCCCGTGGGCGTCGTTTGAGCTCTCTGGCGAGCGTGTTCTCGACCTTGGCGACGGGGCCGCTGTCGTCGCCTACCGTGCAACCGCCCAACGCGACGGCGGCCAGCCCTACACCGCGCTCTTCAACAGCACCTACGTTCGCGAAGACGGGGCGTGGCGACTCGCCGTCCACCAACAGACCCCGGTCTGAATGCGGGACGAGCGGGGCCGCCGGCAGCTCCGTAGTCCAGCCTGGCATTGGCGGTCTCGCCACTGGAGGGGGGTCTGACTCCGTGGTTGCGATCGAGCTGTCACTTCACTGACAAATCCACGCCCACCGCCAAACGGCATTGTTCGCGTGCTCACCGCCGCCCTTGGCGAACCGCCGGTGGTCTCCTAGGGTCGCCGACATGTCGAAAGGGCTCCTCCTCGCAGCCGGACTGGTAGCAATCGACCTCCTGCTCGCCGTCGAGGCCTACCTCGCCTGGCGTGATTACCGTCGCCGCTGACGGTGGATGTCGCAACCAGTCAGTTCGATTGCGGCGGTCTGACCCTTGCTGCTTCACGCGACGCTGGGACCGCGATCTTCGAGCTCGCGGGTGAGCTCGAGCTCGCGAACAGCGCGATCGTGACCCAGGTGCTCGAGCGGCTCGAGCGGTCCGGCACGCCGATCTTGATCGACCTGAGCCAACTCGAATTCATCGACTCGTCCGGCATCGCCGTTCTGTGTCACGCGCTTCGGCGGGCGAACCACGACCAGCGCGAGCTGCAGTTTCGACGCGGTCCCAAGGTTGTCGAGCGTGTATTCGAGCTCACAGGGCTCGGCGAGCTGATGGCGTTCGTCGACTAGGGGGCATCGCAGCTGTGCCTGGATGTGCAGACGCGCACGCCTCCACCGGCCCCGTCGCCCAGATGGATCAGCCCACTCAGCACCTCCTGGTTCGCGGCGACCTTCGAGACGGCGAATCCGGCTGCCGCGACGGCGTGGATCGTTCGCTGATCGGCTACTGCCGCGTGGAGCCGGGCGCTTGGCGTCGCAAACGTCCCGGCAGGACAGCAACCGCCTCGAAGGCCGTGGCCTCATCGATCCGCGCCACGGGGCCGAGCTCCGCACGGAAGTCGCCCGATACGACCTCGTCCGCCTGCGAGCACCCTCGTCCGACCTTAGACTCGGGCATGGTGAGAGACGAAGCGATCGGCACCGGGGGGAGCGGGGGAGGTTCCGATTCGCTGTCGCCGCAGCAGGAGCGCGCCCTCCGGCTATTCGTCTCGTCGACCTTCCGGGACATGGCTGCCGACCGCAACCACCTGATCCGGCACGTGTTCCCAGCGCTACGGCGTCTCTGCGAGAAGCGAGGAGTCGTATGGAGCGAGGTCGACCTGCGCTGGGGCGTCACCGACGAGCAGGCGGCTGAGGGGCGGGTTCTGCCGATCTGCCTCTCCCAGATCGACCGCTGCCGCCCCTTCTTCATCGGGCTGCTCGGCGAGCGGTTCGGCTGGATTCCAGACGAGATTCCGCAGGACCTCATCGAGCGCTACCCATGGCTGGCCTCAGAAGCAGGGCGCTCGGTGACCGAGATCGAGTTCGAGAGCGGCGCTTTGTCGCAGCCGGCTGCGGACACCCAGGCGTTCTTTTACCTGCGAGATCCCGCGTACACGGCGCGTGCTGGGGCGGAGGCGCCTGAGGAGTTCGACGAGCGAGCCACTGGTCTTCCCGACGCAGAAGAGCGAGCCGGTCGCCTCGAAGGTCTGAAGCGCAGGATCTCGGCGTCCGGCTATCCGGTGCGCCCCGACTATCGCGACCCCGAGCACCTCGGCGAGCTCGTGCTGGAAGACCTCACGAAAACGATCGACAGTCTCTTCCCCGAGGACGGGGCGAATCCGTTGCTGACCACTCGAGCCCAGCACGAGGCGCTGCTCGCCGCACGCACGTCGGTTTACGTCGCGCGGCCGGAGCACTTCGAGGCGCTTGACGACTTCGTCGAGAGCGGCGCCGCACCGGCATTTGCTGTGCTCGGACCCTCGGGATTCGGAAAGTCGTCGCTGCTCGCAAGCTGGGCGGCCCACCACCGGAAGCGGTGCCCGGACGACCTCACGATCGTTCATTTCGTCGGCTGCTCTCAGGTGAGCGCGGATCCCGAGCTGCTGTTGCGGCGGTTGACCGCCGAGCTCGCGGCGGAGGCCGGCGTCAGCGCGGATTCGGATCTTCAGGGCGTGGACGAGATCCGGGCGGAGTTCGCAAGGGTGCTCGGGGCAGCGGCGAGCGAGCGACGTGTGGTCTTGGTGATCGACGGTCTGAATCAGCTCGTGGATCGGCCCGGCGCCCGAGACCTGGCGTTCCTCCCCCGGTGATGCCGGACGGGGCCCGTCTGATCGTGTCCACCCTCGCCGGCCCCGTCGAGGACTCGGTCCGGCGGCTCGGATGGAGCGCAGCATCGCTCACGGTCGGCGGCCTCGAAGTGGCCGAGCGGGCTCGACTCATCCAGCTCTATCTGGGGCATCACGCGAAGGAGCTCAGCGCCGCCAGGGCGGAGCGGATCGCGGCCCATCCGGCGTCGGCCAGCCCGATGTACCTGCGCACCCTGCTCGACGAGCTCCGCATCTGGGGCGACCATGAGGGGCTCGACCGCCGGATCGAAGAGCTCCTCGCCGCCGGCTCCGTCGAAGCCCTGTTCGACCTCGTCCTCGCCCGCTTCGAGCGTGACTACGAGTCGATGCGGCCAGGTCTGGTCTCCGAGTCGTTCGGCCTCCTATGGGCATCGCGCTCAGGGCTTGCGGAGCCGGTCCTGCTCGACCTGCTGGGAACGGCGGAGGATCCCCTCCCCGGCGCCGCATGGTCGCCCCTGCTCGTCGGCGCGGCAGACATCCTGCTCGATCGCGGCGGCCTTGTGGGCCTGAGCCACTCGTTCGTCGCTGACGCGGTCGAGTCTCGATACCTGCGCGACGCGGAAGCCAAGCGGCGCGCTCGCCTTCGGATCGCGGATTACATGATCGGCCGTGGTCCGGCCGACCAGTCGCTTCTGGAGGGCCCGTGGCAGCTCGCGGAGGCAGGAGAGTGGGACCGGCTCGCGGAGTTGATCGGCTCACCGGAGTGGCTTGAGCCAATGCACCGCGAGCGACAGGAGGATCTTCAGCGCCTGTGGACGAGGGTCGAGGCAGCGAGCCACCACAGGGCTGCGGCGCTCCTGGGCAAGCCTCCGCCCGAAGACGCGGACCGCAGGCGCCTCGAAGAGGCTCTGGTTTCCGCCGAGGTCCTCCGCGGGAGGGACGAGTTGACCGCCGCCGCCGGGGTATTGACGGCGATCGTCGGCAATCCAGGCGCCGAACAGGTGCCTCGCGTGCTCGTGTCCGCGTTGGTTGGGCTCGCCGAGGTCAAGCGCCTCAGCGGCGACGGGGCGGAGGTGCTGCCGCTGCTCGAGCGCCACGACGCGATCGCGGAGAAGCTCGACGACGGCGCCGGCCTCCAAGAGTCGCTGGGGCTGAGGGCGGGTCTGCTCCACACACAGGGACGCCGCGACGAGGCCCTGGAGCTGTTTGCTCGGCAATGGGAGCTCGCGGAGAAGGCGGGTGACAAGCGAGCCCTCATCCCGCTGATGATCGGCCGGAGCCGGCGAGATGCAGCCGAGGGCAAGGTCGACGAGGCGCTCGAGGGCTTTCTCGCCGCTGAGCGGCTGGCTCGGGAGCTCAGCGATGCGCATCTGGTCGCGCTCAGCCTGGGCGCTCAGGGTGACTGGTTCCTCGAAAGGCAGGACTGCGCGCGCGCCCTCGAGCTGTTCCAGGCCAAGGAGAAGACGTGCGCGGATCTCGGAGATCGGATCGGCCGCCAAGAGGCGCTAGGCGATCAAGCCTCGGCGTTGGCCGCGATGGGCTCGTTCGAGGACGCCTGGGCCCTCTTGAACCAGCAGGAGCGAATCTGCCGCGAGACTCGCTATCTGGCCGGCCTCGCGGCCACCCTGAACGCGAAGGGAGGGATCGCGTTCGAGATGGGGGACGTGAAGCTCGCTTGGGATCTCCAGATCGAGTCCGGCGAGGTTTACCGCGAGCTTCGCGACCTCGGGGGCTTCGCGGGCGCCCTTACCTCGCGCGCCAAGGTCCTGGTTGGGCGAGGGCGACTCGATGAGGCAGAGGAGCTGGTCGACCAGGCCGAGCGGATGTATTCGGAGCTCAGGGACCTCGGTGCCTTCGCCTATTCCCGCCTCGACCGGGCCGGGATCGCGCTCGACCGAGGGGATCCGGTGGCGATCAACCTCTTTCAGGAGGTGGAGACACTGTTTCGTGAGCTGCGGGACGAAGGTGGCGTCTCGCACGCCTTGGAGGGGCAGGGAATTCACTGGGCCGAGGCGGGCCGGCCAGACCAGGCACTGATCATGTTCTCCCAGGTCGTGGAGATACGACGCAGGATTCGCGACCCCGATGGGCTGTGCCAGGCGCTTGGCAACGAGGTGAACGCGCTTATCGAGCTGAACGGCTTCGAAGCGGCGGACAGTCGCTCCGTCGAGCAGGAGGAGATCGCGCGGCGGATCGGCGCGCCGGTCGCGCTTGAGTACGCGCTGGGGCTCCGGGCGCGCATCCTCATCGAGAGCGGAGCGACGATCGAGGCCGAGCTGAAGCTGGCCGAGGCGTTCGATCTGGCCCGCAGCACGGGCGACGACGCCGAGATGGAACGGCTTACGGAGATTGCGCCGCTCAACAACGGCACCCACGAGGCGCGCTATTGCGCGAGCTGTCGCGGCTATCGGATCTTCAGGCGCAGGGCGATGCGCGGCATGCGGTGTGCCAACTGCGGCGGCGAGTAGGTCACACCCGGCTCCCCCGGCCCGCGCCTTTCGAGGCACGCCACTCCGCCCAGGCGTCCCGGATCGGCAGGACGCAGCCGGCGAGGACCCCGGGGGGGCTAGCGCCTGTCTGGTCGGCCCGGCGCGAGTACTTCCGGCGCCAGTAGAAGCTGGCCGGGAGGGTCATCGCGACGAAGACAAAGATCGCCCCGATGTTTCCCACAAGGGCCGCAGCTACCGCCATCAGGAGCCAAAATACCTGCCACGCTCCGACCAGGAGCAACCCGAGGCGAGCCTTCGGCATCGCGGCCTCTGAGACGACCTCCTTGCGCCCCGGTGCGGCGGGAAGCTCTTCGTTGGTGATCGCAACGGGGGGAGGTGAGGCGGGAGGGATCGGGCGATCCCGAGGGGGTGAGCTGTCCTGTCCAGGCAGCGCCTCTCGCATCGTCGGCAGCTCCCTTGAGTCTGGGTCCTCCATGTCCTCCCTTTCCGTCGCGGGAGCCAACCCTACTCCGCGTGCCCCGAAGCTCGGATATGTAGACGCCGCGGGCGCATGAATCTGAGCGCGGTAGGGTGCATGGTGGGGATGGGGACCCGCAATAGAGGAGGGCATAGGCATGAGCGACTTCGATGCTGCAACGTAGTGGCGTAACCGAAGCGTAGAACTCCGGGGCGATCGACCACTCTAGCCGAGGTAGGGGCTGAAGCGAGCATCAACAGCGCCGAGTGGCAGGACACGCACAGTCGGCAGGAGAGGCTGATGGGGCAAAGCCGGCACCGCGGGCTATTCCGCCCCAGCCGGTCCGGGCATGATCGAGTTCATCTTCTCGGCAACCTGGGGGCTGATCAAGTTCGTCATCCCTCGCCTCCACAAGATCCTCTGGTTCCTCATCGCGTTCGGTGCGGCGGCCGCAGTCTGGGCGGGCATGGCCGGGCCTCTCAGGTCCGTCCTGGAGAGCGTTTTCGGCGACGGGATCGCTCGCTCGCCCCGCGCTGACGGGTCCCCGCTGGTGGTCGCGCTGTTCATAGCTATCCCCACGCTCATCGGCGTCTACCTTCTGCGCCGGCGACGGTCTTCGGTCTACGAGCGGTTCTCCCAAGGCGAGGCGACCAGGCGAGACGTCTATCTGGCGACCGCGCTGCCCTGGGGCGCTTTCTTCCTCGGAGCCGGTCTCGCATTCGTCGCCGGCGGGATCGCGACGGGCAACGACTTGAAGAAGCACCAGGACGTCGATCCGGGTGTTACGACGACGTTGCTCGGACTTCTCCTCACCGCACTGTGCCTTGCGGTAGTTGCCTGGTGGACGAACCGGGGGTTGTCTGGCGGAGGTCCATACCCTGACGCCCAGCCGATGGTCCACGACGAGGAACTCACGGGACCAGTTCCAGCGGCACCGACCGGAAGCCTCGACAAGAACGCGTGGGCGACCGAGGGACGGATCGAGTTCGGCTCCGATCGTGGCGCTGCGTCAGAGGAGCCGAGGAGCGACGGCTCCTAGCGGCTGCTTCAGGCAGGCTTCCTGCTCGTCCAGCGCGCGCTCGCGGGCGCGCCGTTTGGATACGCCGAGGACCATGATGACGAGGCTCACCGCCGCGGGCGAGGCAACCGCGGCCACACGCCATCCCCGTGGACAACCTCAGGACAATGTTCGGGCGAAATTGGGAGCGCGGCGGCGGGGAGGTCTTGGCCTAGCGGCTTCATACTGACTTTGCGGCGGTCTGACCCTTGCTGCTTCGCGCGAGGCCGGGACCGCGACCTTCGAGCTCGCGGGTGAGCTCGAGCTCGCAAACAGCGCGATCGTGACCCAGGAGCTCGAGCGGCTCGAGCGGTCCGGCACGCGGATCGTGATCCCCGACGGCTGGCCTTATCCGCGGTCTAGGTGGAGCCGATCCCGACCGCGCTGAAGCCGCCGTCGACGCGGAGGACCTGCCCGGAGATCGCCCTGGCGGCGTCGGAGAGCAGGAAGCAGACGACGTCCGCGACCGCCTCGGCGTCCCTCGGGTCCCAGCCGAGTGGCGCTCGCGCGCCCCATTCGCCGGCGAGCTCGGAAAAGCCCGGAATTCCACTCGCGGCCGCTGTCTCGATCGGACCCGCGGACACGAGATTTGAGCGGATGCCCCGCGGGCCGAGGTCCCGGCAGACATACCTGTTGACGGACTCGAGCGCTGCCTTGGCGACGCCCATCCAGTCGTAGGCCGGCCAAGCGACACTCGCGTCGAAGTCGAGGCCGACGATCGAGCCGCCGTGAGGCATGAACGGGGCAGCCATCTCGGCGAGCGCTTTCAGCGAGTAGGCGCTGGTCTGGAACGCGAGCGCGGCGCTTTCGGCAGGCGTCTCGAGGAATGCGCCACCGAGCGCGTCGGCGGGCGCGAATGCGATCGCGTGCAGGAGGCCGTCGATCGTGCCCCAACGCTCGCCGAGTTGCTCGGCGAGGCGCGTCAGATCATGCGGCTCGTTGACGTCGAGCTCGAGCACTTCGGGGACTGGGGACAGCGCCCGAGCCGAGCGCTCGGTCATCCGGCGCGTACGCCCAAAGCCGGTGAGCAGCACCTCCGCGCCCAGTGCCTGCGCACGCGCGGCGACGGCGAAGGCGATCGAGCGGCGCGTCATCACGCCGGTAAGGAGCAGGCGCTTGCCCGACAGAGGTTCGGCGCTTGCCACCTGGGCCGGCAGCGGTGCAGCCGCGGCGCTCACAGGAGCACCTGCGAGACGGTTCCATCCTCGGCGACGAGCACCGGGTCGAGGCTCGTCGCCGGGGTCGAGGCGCTCCGCGGCGCGTGCTCTGTGATCGCCGGGGCTCCACGAGCGGCGTCTGCGCGTCGCCATAGGAGCTCGACCATCGCCCGCACCCGCAGCCGCTCGTCTGGTCCCTCGACGCGGCACTCGCAGGCCACGAGCCCCGAGACCCCGTCGAGCTTGCGCAGTTCGGCGATCCGCGCGCGCATGGAGATCGCCTCGCCGACGTAGACCGGTCGCTTGAAGGTCGCTTCCCTGATTCGGCGCAGCGCCACGACCCGCTCGGGGTCGAGCGGCAACGCTCCAACGGCCATCGAGAGGACGAGGAGGCCGTGTCCGATCGGCCTGCCAAACGGACTCGTCGCAGCCCAGTCCGGGTCGACGTGAACCGGGTGCTGGTCTCCGGTCAGCCCGGCAAAGGCGACGACATCCTCGGCGCGAACCGGCACCGGCTCGCTGCGGTGCTCGAGTCCGGTTTCGAGCTGCTCGAAGGGCAGCGCGAACATGTCGGCGCGAGGCTCGATCTGGGTACTACCGCTCATGACTCCTCCAATGGGTCGAGGTTGCGGGTTGGGGCAGGAGCTCCTCGAGCGCCTGCCGGAACGTCTCGGCCGCGCGGAGGTGACCGGTATCCGAAGGATGGAGTCCGTCCGTCGCATAGTTGCCACGGTCGGCGCGCCCGGGGTGGCGGTGGAGCTCGATGCAATGGACCCCGTGGCGATCGGCGCTCTCGCGAATGCTTCTGTTGAGCTCCGCCAGGCCTCGCTCGATCCTCCCGCGCGTCCGCGGGCGCAGCATCGGCGGAGCCACCGCGGGATAGGTCGCGGTCACCAGCACCGCACGGGGCAGGCCTTGCCGCAGCGCGTGCAGCATCCCGTCGTAGCAGGCGGCGAAGCCGGCGAGCTCCGGCCGGACCGATCGGATGACGTCGTTGCCACCGCAGACGAGCGTCACGAGGTCGGGGCCCTGCGCGAGCGCGCAGGGGAGCTGCTCGCTCTCGACGTCCGCTGCGGTGGCGCCGGCCCGCGCGAGCAGCTGGAGGTCGAGCGGGCGGTCGTAGCTCTCGAGCAAGAGCTCGGGCCACGCGCGCTCCTCCTCTCCGGTGCCGCAGGTGAAGCTGTCGCCCAGCGCTGCCCATCGGGTTGTGCCGGGTCGGGCCGCCGCAGCGAGATGTTGCACGGCGCTCATCGCGAACGCCTCCTGTTCCCGAGGGCCCCGAACGCCGCGATCAGCCGCTCCCGCGTCTGTGCCGGCTCGACGAGCTCATCGACGATGCCGGCCCCGACCGCGACTTCGACGGTCGTGTGCTCGGCCGCATAGGCGTCGGCGAGCCGCTCGCGCAGCTCTCCGGGGTGCTCCGCCGCGGCCAGCTCGCGTCCGTGCTTGACGCCGACCGCCTGCGACGACGCCATGATCCCGATCTCGGCCGTCGGCCACGCAAGCACGAGGTCGGCGCCCAGCGCCCGCGAGTTCATCGTGATGAAGGCGCCGCCGAAGCCCTTCCTGAGCACCACGGTGACCCGCGGCACGGTCGCCCCCGCAAAAGCGCGGACAAGGTGCGAGCCGTAGCGGATGACGCCGCGCCGCTCCTCAACGGTGCCGGGCATGAAGCCTGGCGTGTCCTCCAAGACGACGAGCGCGATCCCAAAGCGGTCGCAGAGGTCGATGAACCAGGCGCCCTTCTCGGAGCTCGCCGAATCGAGCACGCCGGCAAGGTGCCGCGGCTGGTTGGCGAGGACGCCGATTGGCCGCCCCCCCAGCCGGGCGAGGGCGACGAACAGGTTTGGCGCCCAGGCCGGCGCCAGCTCGAGGACCGAATCAGCGTCGGCGATCGCCTCGGCAACCGCTCCGACGTCGTAGACGCGGCGCTTCGAGGAAGGGACCAGCGAGCCGGGGTCGCGGTGCGGTGCGGGCGCGGAGGGGGATTGGGGAGGAGGCTCGTCGCTGTTTTGCGGCAGGTACGACAGCAGGGCTCGGACGAGTGCGGCAGCTCCGGCTTCGCCCTCGGCCTGGAGGGTCGCGACGCCGTTCGAGGCGTGCACCGCCGCGCCGCCGAGCTGCTCCTTGCCGACGTGCTCGGCGAGCACCTCTCCGACGACCTTCGGACCGGTCAGGAACATGTTCGCCTCCCGGCACATGACGACCACGTCGGTGAGCGCGGGCGAGTAACAGCCACCTCCCGCTGAGGTGCCGTAGATGACCGAGATCTGCGGGATCCAGCCGTGGCTGCGCACGTGCTCGGTGAAGATCCGGCCATAGCCATCGAGTGCCGCGCTGCCCTCGTCCATGCGAGCGCCGCCGGAGTGGATCAGGCCAATCAGCGGCGCCCCCGACTGGCGCGCGGACTCCTGGACGCGGACGATCGTCGCTGCGTGCTCGGCTCCGAGCGAGCCTCCGAGGAAGGTCGGATCCTGCGCGTAGACGAAGACCGGCCGGCCTTCGATCGCGGCGCTGCCGGCCAGCAGGCCGTCGCCCGCCTGGCTGCGCCGGGAGCCGATCGAGCTGACGCCGCTGCGCACCGCCCGGAACGTGCCCGGATCGCACAGCGCCTCGATCCGTGCGAGTGGCAGCTCGTCGGGCGGTGCCGGCGCGGCCTGCACGTCGGTGGCTGTCGCCCCGGCCACCTAGGCCGCCTCGAGGCAGAGGACCGCGTTGTGTCCGCCAAAGCCGAACGAGTTCGAGATCGCGCGCAGCGGTCGCGCGGTTTCGCGGAGGGGGCGGGGCCCGTCTGGAACGTAGTCCAAGTCGAGCTCCGGGTCCGGCTCGTCCAGGCCCAGGGTCGGCGGCGCGACGCGCTGCTTCAAGGCGAGCACGGTCACGGCCGCTTCGACCGCGCCGGCGGCCCCGAGGGTATGCCCGACTGCGGACTTCGTCGACGAGACCGGCAGCGCCGCCGCATGGTCGCCCAACGCCCGCTTCAGCGCCATCGTCTCCGACCGGTCGTTGAGTGGCGTCGAGGTGCCGTGTGCGTTGACGTAGTCGAGGTCGGCCGGCTCCCAGCCGGCGTCGGCGAGCGCCTGCTCGATAGCCCGGGCCGAGCCCTCGCCCTCGGGCTGCGGCGCCGTCAGATGGTGAGCGTCGGCCGTCGCCGCGTAGCCCGAGATCCAGCCGAGGACCTCCGCGCCGCGGGCACGAGCGAGGCCTTCGCTCTCCAGCACGAGCGCGCCGGCGCCCTCGGCGAGCACGAACCCGTCCCGGCGGCGGTCGAAGGGACGGCTGACCCCGCTCTTCGACGTGGCTCCCATGCCCGCGAAGGCCGCATGCGCGAGTGGCGTGATGCTCGCCTCGGCCCCCCCGACCACACAGGCTTCGACGACTCCGTGGCGGACCAGCCTGTAGCCGTTGCCCACCGCGTGCGCGCCCGCCGCACAGGCGGAGACGGTCCCATAGCTCTCGCCCTTGAGCCCATGGCGCATGGCGACCGTGCCGCTCGCGGCGTTGGCCATCATCAACGGCACCGCGAGCGGCGAGAGCGCCTCGCCGCCACGCTCGCGCAGGACGTCGTGTTGGCTTTCGATGGTGGCGAGGCCGCCGATCCCGGTGCCGATCAGGCAGCCGATCCGCTCAGGCGGGCACGGCAACCCTCCGGGCCAGCCGGCTTGGTCGATGGCCTCCGCAGCGGCGCCGATCGCGAGCTGTGTGAAGCGATCCGCCCGACGCCGCTCCTTCTTCGTGAGGAGCTCCTCGGCGTTGAAAGCCGAGCACACCCCGACGCCGTCCTCGATGCCGACATCGCCTGCGCACCAGCGACTGAGAAGGGTTTCGGCGCCGACGCCAAGCGGGGTGATGGCGCCGACGCCGGTGATGGCGACCCGGGGCCTCATGCCGAGGGCAGTTCCTTGATGACCAGCTTCACGGCGTCGCCAACGGTCTTCATCTCGAACATGTCCTGCTCGCGCAGCTCGACGCCGTACTCCTCCTCGATCACCTGCGCTAGCTCGACGAGGTCGAGCGAGTCGACATCGAGCTCCTCCCATGTCGACTCGGCGCTGATCTGGGACTCCTCGGCGCCGAACTCGACCAGGGCACCTCGGATGCGGGCCTCGAGCTCGGCCGCCGTTGCGGTCTTCGTCTCACTCATGTCACTGTCCTTTCGGTTGATTTCTCGAGCGGTGGTCATGCGGTCAGTCCGCCGTCGACCGTCAGCGTCGACCCGGTCACGTATGAGGCCTCGTCGCAGGCGAGGAAGCCGATGCACGCGGCGACCTCCTCGGGAAGGCCCGCGCGCCGGGCGGGAATCGCGTCAGTGAGCCCGGAAGCGAGGCTCCCGGAGGTCAGCCTCGTCTCGATCAGACCGGGCGCGACGACGTTCGCGGTAATTCCACGACGCGCAACCTCAGAGGCAACCGTCCGGGTCATCGCCTCGAGGCCCGCCTTGGCGGCGGCGTAGTTGGCCTGTCCCGGGTTGGCGCGGCGGCCGACGATGGAACCCACGTTCACGATTCGCCCCCAGCGCGCGCGGAGCATGGGCCCGAGCGCGCGGCGCGTCATCCGAAAGGCACCCGAGAGATTGGTCGCGAGGACGTCGTCCCAGGTTTCGTCCGCCATGCGCGGCGAGAGGGAGTCGCGTGTGATCCCGGCGTTGTTGACAAGCACGTCGACGCGGCCCCAGTCGCGCTCGAGCGCCCCAAACACCGTCTCGGGGGCCAGCGGGTCGCTCACATCGGCGCAGACGACCACGGCCTCGCCGCCGGAGCCGCGCACGGCCGCGGCGACCTCCTCGGCTTGCGCCTCCGACGCACGTGCCACGAGCGCGACGCGCATCCCGCGCCGTGCGAGCTCGTGCGCGGTTGCGGCTCCGATCCCGCGGGAAGCACCGGTGATGAGCGCGGTCCGCGTCATCCGACCTCGCCGCCCCATGTCGTGAGGCAGGCGCCCCAAAGGAACCCGGCCCCGAATGCGGCGAGCAGCAGTCGCGCGCCCGGCTGCAGCCTTCCGTCGGCGGCCGCCTCGCTGAGCGCGAGGGGAAGGCTCGCCGCGGAAGTGTTGCCCAGGGTCTCGATGCAGTCGACGACGCGGTCGGCGGGAAGGCCGACCCGCTCGCCGACGGCCGCCGTGATCCGTGCGTTCGCCTGGTGGTAGATGAAGAGGTCGACGTCATCGATCACCAGGCCGCTCCCGGCGAGCACCTCCTCGGTAATCCCGCTCAGCCCGTCGACCGCCGCGCGGAAGGTGTCCTGGCCCCGCATCCTGATGAGGTGGTCGGGAGGGCCCAGCACGAGACACTCGGCGTCGCTCGCGTCGCTTCGCATCTCGATCATCTCGATCGCCCCCGCCCCGCCGGCAGAGATCACGGCGGCGCCGGCTCCGTCGGCGAACAGTCCCGCGGTCTTGCGGTCGCGGTGATCGACGAAGCGCGAGCAGAAATCGGCTCCGACGACGAGCGCGTGACGCGCGCGTCCGCTCTCGATGTGGCCGGTGGCGAGCGCGAGCCCGCTGAGAAAGCCCGTGCAGGCGGCGCCGATATCACAGGCGAGTGCCGAGCCGGCGCCGATCGCGCCGGCGACAAGCGGGGCCGCATTCGGAAGCGTTCGATCGGGTGACGATGTGGCGACGAGCACCAGGTCGAGGTCTGCGCCTGCCACGCCGGCCGCCGCAAGCGCCCTTTCGGCCGCCGCGGTCGCGAGCTCCGTCAGGCTTTCGTCAGGACCTGCGTGGCGCCGTTCGCGGATTCCGGTGCGGTGCTCGATCCACCCCGGCTCGACCCCGATCCGGGCGGCGATCTCCTTGCTCGTCACCACGCGACGAGGGAGCGCGGTGCCAATGGATGCAATCGAGGCCGTCGTCGCGACCGAGCGCGCCGTGTCGCGCCGGCTCGGGTGGGCGGCCTCAAGCATTCGTGGCCTCCGGCACCGCCAGGGGGCTCGCGTCCATGGATGTTCGTGCCGTGCGACGGACGAGCACGCTCAACGCACGGCCCGGTCCGACTTCGATGCAGCGCTCGATGCCGTGCGCCTCGAGCGAGGCGACGACGTCGATCCACCTCACCGGGTCGACGAGCGAGGCGGCAAGCTCCGTCCGGACCTCGCGGAAGGGAAGTCCGGACCTGCTGCTGAGGACGGGCACGGCCGGCTCGGCGACGACCGTGTCTTCCAACACCGCTTCGAAGGCTTCGGCGGCCGGCCGCATGGCAGGCGAGTGAAAGGCCCCCGCGACCGGCAGGCGCTTGGTGCGCACGCCCTGCCCTCGGAGGCGTTCGGCGGCAAGCTGGAGCTCGCTGACCGGACCGGAAAGCACCGTTTGGGTCGGCGAGTTCAGGTTTGCGACGCAGAGGCCGGGACAGCCTTCGATAGGGGTCAGCTGCTCGGCCGGCGCGCCGACCGCGAGCATCCCGCCGTCTCCGGCGCGCATGGCGGCCTCCGCCATCAGCTGTCCTCGCTTGGCGACCAGCCGGACGGCGTCGCGCCAGTCGAAGACGCGGGCGCAGGTCAGCGCCGCGATCTCGCCCAGCGAGTGCCCGGCGTGGACCGCCGCGCGAGAGGGCCGGGTCAGCTCGAAGGCGGTGAGGGAGGCGCAGAGGATCGCGAGCTGGTCGAACAGCGTGCCATCGCCGAAGCGCTCGAACGGATCGCAGCCGAGTATTGCGGTCGCCTCCGCGAGGAGCTCGGGACGGTATTCGGCGACGAGGCTGCGCCAATCGGCTGCGGGGGCGCCCTGGCCGGGGAACAAGAAGGCAGTTCGCATCGGTCAGGACTACCGGCTCCGGCAGGTCCGGTTAGCGGCAGCGCAGGATCGAACCCCCGAACGGGGGGTGAGGTGACGACGAGCGGGGGGGCGCTTAGCCTCTGCTGAGGCCCAGGCGCTCCGCGTGACGCGCCGCTTCGGCGCGGTTGCGGACGTCGAGCTTGCGGTAGAGAGCGCTCGTGTAGTCCTTGACGGTGTGCGGCGACAGGTGCAAACGACGCGCGATCTCGCGATTCGTTGCGCCGCCGGCGAGGAGCTCCAGTACGTCGCGGTCGCGTCGTGTCAACTCCGGACTGGGCGGTTCTTCGGAGAGTGGTTCGAAGACCGTCATGCCACGTGCCACCATCCGCACCGCGGCGGTGACGTCCGCCGCCCTCGCATCCTTGGAGACGAATCCAGCTGCGCCGGCAGCCCGTGCGGCTGCCGGCGAGATGCGGCCGGCGCCGGAGATCAGGAGGACCGCGGTCTGCGGTGAGATCGAGCGGATCTCCCCGCACAGGTCCGCGCCCGATTCGCTGCCGAGGACCAGATCGAGCAGCGCGACATCGACGGGGCCGGCGCGGAGCTTGCGCAGGGCTTCATCGCGAGAGAAGGCGGACCCGCAGGAGCTGACCCACGGCTGCTTCGACAGCAACAGCTTGAAGCCCCAATGCACCACCTCGTGATCGTCGACGACGAGCACCGAGACATCGCCGCCGCCCTTCATGTCGCCGCCTTCACCGTCGACATGGGCAGTACGAGGCGAACGCGCCACCGGTCGTTCCCGTATGGACCGAATTCGAGGACGCCGCCCTTCTGAATCGCGTCGAGTGCGGCCAGCTTGAGGCCGACGCCGCCACCGGCATTGACGCGGCTCGGGGCACCGTCGTTGCTGATCTCGAGCTTGAATGCGTCGCCGCCGGCGGTGGTCTCTATGGATGCGTCTGTCGCGGCGGCGTGCTTGCCGATGTTGTGGAGAGCCTCGGCGAGGACCGATTGAGCCAGCGGCTCGAAGTCGGGCGGCGGATCGGCATCCAACCGAAGCCTCGGCTTCAGGTCCGGGTAGTGGGCGAGGAGCCGCTCGCACTCCTCATGCAGCGAAGAGCTGGGCGCGGGCCTGGGGGGGTCGCCGGTCCTCTGCAGGGCCGATCGCAAATCGTCGATGGCCGAGCGCAGTTCGTCGGCCGCGCGCCTGCGCTCTGCGGTCCCCAGATCCCCTTCGGTATCGAGGACGAGGGAGAGTCCGAAGAGCCTCTGGATGACGCTGTCGTGCACGTCGCGAGCGAGCGTGACCCGCTCGGCGAGAAGCTTCGCGCGTTGGCGCTGCTCGAACCCGATTCGGGTGCTGGCCGCCAGCGCTGCCGTCTTGCCGACCGCCCACATGAGGTCGCGGTTTGCCGGGTCGAGGTCGAGTGCGAGGCCGCCGCGGTCGCAGAGCATCACGCCCAGCCAGCGGTCCTTGGCCGCCACCGGGACACAGGCGATCTCCCGCACCCCAGGCAGCTCGCGGTGGCGCGGCGCGATCGACGCCGCCATGTCGGAGCTGATCACGACTCGATCCTCCGCCAAGGCTTGGGCTGCGATCGGGGTTTCGCCAAGGGTGCCGTGCAATTCGTGGATGGTCGCCTCGTCGATCCCGTGGTTGCCCGCTGGTCTCACTCGTTTCTCGCGCTCGTCGTACAGCAAGAGCGCACACCGAGTCAGCGGGGTCAACTCGCACACGCCGAGGCAGAGTCGGTCGTAGAACTCTCGCGGCGAGCCCTCCGCTGCGCCACCAAGCGCGCCGAGGAAGGAGAGCAGGACAGCGCGGATGGGCCCGTAGGCGTCGCCTCTTCCGGCCACCTCACGCGAATCCGGTGCGGGTCCCCCAGGGTTGGGTCCGGCCTCGATCTTCAGCCCGTCATCGATTATGCGTACCGCTACACCAGGACGAGGGTTTCGTTGCGCATCGCGGGAGCTGCTGTCGGGTACCCGGATGAGGCTGGTGCTTCGGCTCCCGCCCGGACATTTGACAGTCCACTCGTGCGCGGCGATACTTGCGGCGGCGGGCGACCCGCTCGCCGCTGGCATGCGTTCCCCGAGGAGCCGGTGGGACTCACCGAGCAAGCGATAGAGGCTTCGCGACGACCGACGGCGAGAGCCGTGCGGGGCGATATCGCCGACGTCGGCGAGCCCGCTGCCGGTGCATGGCTGCGACTGGCGGCGCTCGCGGGTGCCGCCACGACCGGGCTCGTCGTGATCAGCGGAGCCATGCATCTCGGTGTTCCCCACACGGCGGCGGCCGTCATCGCCGTCCCGCCGCTGGCGGCAGTGGTCCTCGCCGCGGCCATCGCGCACCGCGGGCTGCTTGTGGCCTCGGCCGCGGCTCTGGGGCTGTTCGGGCTGGAGAGCGCCTTCGGCGCCTTCGTGGCCGCGCCGGGCATCCAGAATGGGCGGTCGCAGCTGCACCTCGCCTTCGGCGGGCTCGCCTTCGCCGCGGCGCTGCTCAGCGCGGCCGCCGCGTTCCGCGGCGAGCCCGTGGCTCCCGGCGCCTGGCGGGACTATCTGGCCCTGACCAAGCCTCGGATCATGATCCTGCTGCTGATCACCGCGGCCGCCGGGATGTTCGTGGGCGCCGGGGGAATGCCCGAGCTCGGTCAGCTCGTCGTCCTCCTCGCCGGCGGGGCGCTCGCCTCTGCCGGAGCGAGCGCGCTCAACCACTACCTCGACCGCGACATCGACGGCCTGATGGGGGCGCGGACCGCCAACAGGCCAATCGTTGCCGGGCGGATCACCGCGCCCCGCGCGCTGGAGTTCGGGCTCGTCCTCTCGGCGTTCTCGTTCGTCCTCCTGGGCAGCCTCGTCAACGTCCTCACCGCTGCGCTGGCGCTCGTCGGCGGCCTCTTCTACGTGATCGTCTACACGCGCTGGCTGAAGCGCTGGACGGTCCAGAACATCGTCATCGGAGGCGCCGCCGGCGCCGTGCCTCCCCTGGTCGGCTGGGCCGCGGCGACCGGCAACCTGACCCTGCCCGCGATCTCCCTGTTCCTGATCATCTTCCTCTGGACGCCACCACATTTCTGGGCGCTGGCGCTGCTGATCAAGCGCGACTACGCGGCGGCGAGCATCCCGATGCTGCCCGTCGTCCGCGGCGACCGCGAGACCTCACGCCGGATCCTGGCCTACTCGCTGGCGCTTGCCACGACGACGCTTCTGCCATTCCTCTGGCACGCGGTCGGCGACGTCTACCTCGTTGTTGCGCTGGCGCTCGACGCGATCTTCATCGGCCTCGCGGTGGGACTCGTTCGCGAGACGACCCAGCGCCGCGCCGGGCGCCTGTTCCATTTCTCGCTGCTCTACCTCGCCGTCCTCTTTGCGGCGATGGCGATCGACGTCGTGATCTAGCGCGCTGTGCCGAGTAGGCCGGCTCGGGGCGTCGGGTCCCGGAATGGGCCCTGGCGCCCAGACCTACGGCGGGGTGCCGTGCAGCACGTCGCTCTGCGCGCTTGAGATGTGTCTGCGACGGCCTGTCCGCGACGAGGTGCGGAAGCCGCATCGTCGCGAACAGCAGCGTGAGGAGAAGGGCTGCCGCGACGGCGTTGAGGGCGATTGCAGATGCGATCGTCATCGTTCTCAGCTCCAGTGGTTGCTCCACTGACAAGCCTTCCCATTACCCCGTTAAGCCGTAAACCAAGCGGCCGGTAAGAATTCGGTAAGATGGATCGCGGCGCCTGCTCCGGGGTCGCCGCGCTCAGTCCGCCGAGCGCAGAGCCGCGCGAAGCGTGGCGAGCTTCTGGGGTCCCTGCAGGACCTGGGTGATCGCTCCGCGGGAGTCGAGGATGTAGGTGGTGGGCAAGCCCACGATCCCGAAGCGGTTGCCGACGACGCCGTCGGCGTCGCGAAGGTTCGGGAAGCTCCACGAGTAATGGCTCACGAAGGAGCGGGCGCCGGAGAGGCCGTCGGTCCAATCGACGCCGACCAGCCGCGCCTGCCCATGCAGCGAGTGGGAGAGCTGATCCAGCACCGGCGCCTCCTGGCGGCACGGCGTACACCAGCTCGCCCAGAAGTTGATCGCCGCAGGTTCTCCGCGAAGGGTGCCCAGGGTGGCGCGGGGCGGGACGAGGACATCCGCGGCAGCGCCGGTGCAGGCCGGCCCCGCACGCCGCTCGACGTCCCGCTGAGCAGCTCGGCGACGATCAGCGCGCCGATCGACCGCAAGGATCGCCAACCCGAGCCAGAGCCGACTGATGGTCTGTCTCCTCCTACCGGGAGGCCAGGATCGGCACGTCGTGCACGATCTGCGACGGCTTGAAGTTGGCCGGGTAGAGGGTCGTGATTCGGCCCGAGGCGTCGATCCCGTAGATCAGGGCCGAATGCTCGACGGCATCCGGATTCTTCTTGCTCTTCGATGCCTTCGAGACGATGTTCCAGTCGCTCCAGGTCCGCTCGAGCTGCCGGCGGGATCCGATGAGGTACTGCATCCGCCCGGTCATCCGGTGCGCCTTCAGGAACGCGTTCACCGTCTTCGGCGTATCGCCCTTCGGGTCGACCGAGACCGCGATGATCTGGACGTCCTTGGCGGCCGATCCCAACTGCGCCTGGGCCGTGTGGAGGTTGCCGACGATGAGCGGGCAGATGTCCGGGCAGTGGTCGTAGATGAAGGTCACGAGCACTGCCTTCCCTCGGTACTGGCGGATGTTGACCGGTTGCCCGAGCGAGTTGGAGAGGGACAGCGGCGGGGCCGGCTGCCGCGGGGTGGCGGCGATTCCGGCGAAGGACGTCGTCGAGCCCGTGCTCTTGGCACCCTGAGCCGCCGTGGCGCCACCGCTGCCACCGCAGCCGCTGATTGCGATCGCAGCCGCGACCACCGCGACCACCGCCGCGGAGATGCGAGCCGAAAGGCCCGAGCCGAGCCGGTGTTCGAGGGGGCGTTCATCGGGTCGTTTTTCCCATCGCCTTTGCCGCCTGCGGCCCGCCCGCTCACACGATCGCGGCGGACGCACCGTCTTCCAAGTATTGCGCGAGGCGCCTCTCGGCGACGCCCGCCACGTGGCTTTTCGTTCAGCTCCCGGGGGCGAGCGCCCGCAGGTCCTCGGCCAGCCAGCCCGGTGGGAATGGGTAGAGCATTCCGGCGCGCTCGAAGCCACCCTGATCGATCAGGTAGACGGCGGGAGTGCGGACCGCGCCGGCCGTGGTGGCGATCCGGTAAGAGCTGAATACCGGGGCCAGGCGCGACCGGGAGCCGAGCAGCCAATGCCAGCTTCGTCTCGCCGGCGACGCCCCAGCGCCTCATCGCGGCTCGCGCCGAGCCGGGGGAGTCGTGCTGAGGGTCGGCCCCGACCACCACCACGACCGGACGCTCACGCCGGGGCACGTAACGGAGCGCCGTGGCGATGGCGCGTGGTTCGCGCGCACAAGCTCCCCGGCAGCGCGAATTGAGAAAGGCAAGCAGCACGGGTTGTCCGCGAAGCGATGACAGCGACGTCGACCGCCCTGCCTGGTCCGGCAGAGTGAACCCCGGCGCCGTCCGTCTGCCCGGGGGCCAGGTCGCCTGCCCGAGCAGACGAGGAGCGGGAGCGTCAGGGCGGGAGTCGCCATGGGCGACGAGGACGACCGCGGTGACCGCCGCCGTCGCGCCGAGCAGCGCGATTGCGACGCCCGCACGCCTCCTCACTCAGGATGGCGGTGCCGCAACAGCAGCACGTACCACACGAGCAGCACGATGAGCACAGCGAGCGGCACTGCCCAGGTAAGGACTCCCTGAGCTGCGATCGAGGTGGCGAGCGTGAGCGTCTGCATGGTCCTCCTCGTTCTATTGGTTCGCGGCCAGCGAGCCGGCCGGTGGTGGGGCGGGGCGGGAGTGCTTGGGCGCCAGCCAGCGGAACGCGATCACGATGATCGCGATGGTGAAGGGTAGGGACCCGGGTACCCACATCACCCCGGCGGCCAGCTGTTGGTCGGCGAGTGCGGTGATCCCGCCGGGTCTGCCGGCGAGCTCCGCGTAGGGGGCATACAGAGGGGAGGTCGAGAGCGCCAGCACGATCGCGAGCATCCAGCTGATCACCAGAGCGCCGCCGACGTAGGCGGCGCGCATGGTCTGCGTGAGGCGGGAGCGCCAGGGCGGCGAGTCGATTACGCGAGTCCAGAAGAGCAGGCCGGTGGCGAAGAACATGGCGTGCTCGGCGGCGTGGACCGGCGGATAGCGCAGCGCCGCGTCGTAGGCGAACGGGAGATGCCAGGCGATCAGGTTGATGTTGAAGGCGAGCCACGAGGGCAGGGGATCGGCGAGGATGCGAGCCGCGCCTCGAAGCGGCGCCGAGAAGCGCCCGGTCGCGAGGCTCCGGGCGACACGTCGGCGAGTATCGAGTGGGAAGGCGTGCCACATCCGGTTCCACGGCCGGGCCAGGGCGAGCAGCGCGGGAGCGACCATCAGCAGAAGCACGTGCTGGACCATGTGGACCCAGAGCAGCTTGTCGGCGAGTCCGTCGATGGGCGAGTCGAGAGCGACGACGATCGTCGCCAGGCCCGCGACAAAGGAGGCGGTGCGCCAGCGGCCGACCGCTCCACCGGACCGCGACAGTTGCCTGCCTCCGAGCCAGTAGAGCCACGCGGCGGCAATCACCCAGCCGAGCGCCGGGTCGGCGGTCCAGCTCAGTGCGCCTGGTGACACCGGCATTGCCGCCGTCTCAGAGCAGGTAGAGGACGAACCAGCTGAGCACGCCGATCGTCGCGAGCAGCGCCCAGTAGAAAGCGGCGTCGCCGAGCCCGGCGGGAAGCTCGCCGGCCGAACCGTCCGCGGCTCGCGCGCGGTTGCGAATCCCCTCGGCCACGACGATCTCCACCCAATACAGGGCCAGCAGGGCAAAGACGACGAACATGATCGTCCAGCCCATGAAGACGCTGGCGTAGCCGCCGTCCTGGGGGCCGAATCCGAGGTTGGCGTACTCGAACACCTGCACGACACAGGCTGCGAGGCCGAGGACCAGCGCCGCGGCAGCGGCGGGGATCCAGGCCGCCCCGCGCTTGCCCGCGCGCGCCGCGTAGAGGAACGAGCCAGCACTCGCGGCGAAGAGCACGACGATCGCCGTTCCGTATCCGCCCGGCGGATCGACCCGGTCCGGGCGCCAGTGACCGCCGTTGTTGAGCGAGCGCAGGTAGAAGTAGGCGAACACGAAGGCGAGGAAGAACATGATCGTAGTGCCGGCGATGATCCGCGCCCCGATCCAGAGGTTGCGCTCGTGAACCTCGGGCGGCTCGGCGAGCGGATCGGGTGGGTTTTGTGCGACGTCGCTCATGGCTCTAGCCCGGGGCCGGCGCGGGCGATTCGGCGGGCGGCGGAGTCGGCGCCATCCCGTAGTCGTAGGGGTCGGAGTCGATCACGGGGATGGTGTCGAAGTTGTGGGCAGGAACCGGCGTCGGCAGCTGCCACTCCAGCGACTTCGAATCCCAGGGGTTGGCCGCGGCCGGCTTGCGAACGAAGATCAGCGAGTAGACGGCGTTGAAGAGAAACACGAGCATCGAGGCGCCGAGCACGAATGCGGAAACCGAAACCCAAATGTTGAGGGGCTGGAGGTTCGACGGGTAGGTCGAGACGCGCCGCGCCATGCCCATCACGCCAAGGGCGAACAGCGGGGCAAAGGTTGAGTTGAAGGCGATGAACATCGACCAGAAATGGATCTTCGCCATCCGCAGGTTGAACTCGAAGCCGATCATCTTCGGGACCCAGTAGTAGATCGCCGCGAAGAAGGCGAATATCAGGCCGCCCATGATCGTGTAGTGGAAGTGGGCCATGACGAAGAAGCTGCCGTGCGTGCTGACATCGCTTGGGGCGTCGGATAGGAAGACGCCCGAGATGCCGCCGATGAAGAAGTTGAAGAACCAGGCCAGGCAGAAGAGCATCGGCACGGTGAACCTCGTGCGCGCCTTCCACAGCGTTCCCATTCCGCACAGGAAGATCAGTCCGGTCGGCACCGAGATGATCTCGGTCGAGAGCATGTAGAACGGCCGCAGCGCCGAGTTGATGCCGCTGACGAACAGATGGTGCTGCCAGACGAAGAAGCTCAACAGTCCCACGCCGAGTATCCCGGAGACGGCGAGGCGGTAACCCCAAAGGGGTCTTCGCGCGAAGACGGGAAGGATCTCGAGGATGATCCCGAAGCCGGGCAGCGCAAGGACGTACACCTCCGGATGGCCGAAGAACCAGAAGAGGTTCTGGAACAGGTAGGGGCTACCACCGGAGCTGGTGATGAAGAACGAGGTCTGCAGGCCGCGGTCGAGCCCGACCATGAGGAGGACCGCGATCAGAACCGGCGCCGCCAGCACCATCAGGCCGGAGGTGGCAATCGCCCCCCAGCAGAAGATGGGCAGCCGTCCCCAGGTCAGCCCCGGGGCTCGCATCGTGACGATCGTCGCGATGAGGTTCAGCCCCAGGAGGGTCATCGAGATCCCGACGAGCGCAAAGAAGAAGATGTAGGAGTCGAAGCCCCAGTTGGCCTCGTCGTTGAGGGGCCCATAGCCGGTCCACCCGGTCGGGAAACCACCGAAGGAGATCGTCGAGACGAGGATCACGCCGGCCGCCATCAGCAGCCAGAAGCTGAGCGCCTCGAGTCGCGGGAAGGCCATGCGGCGGGCGCCGATCATCAGCGGCACGAAGTAGTTGGCGAAGGGCCCCAGGACCCCCGAGGTCATGATTCCCATCATCATCGTTCCGTGCAGGCCAACGAGCGTGAGATAGTTGCCGGCGCCCCATAGCTGCGGGGAGGGCCGCAGAAGCTCGGCGCGTATCAGCATCGCGTTCAGCCCGCCGATGAAGAAGAAGACGCCGATCCCGATCAGGTACTGCTTGCCGATCACCTTGTGGTCGGTGGACAGGCGGAAGTACTGGCCGATCCCTTCGTCGTCCTCGTTCTCACGGACCGAGGGCGCGCGGCCGGCAAGCCGCGCGAGCGGGTAGCGGGCGAAGCCAAGCCCGACGACGAAGCCAATGGCAAAGCCGATGTAGCCGAGCATCAGCGCCACGTCGTTCTGGTTCGTGTCGGCGACGTACTCGAGGCTGGTGGCGTGGATCTGGTGGCCAAGCCACCAGGCGACGTAGAAGCCCGCCACACCCAGCACAACCCCGGTCAGGAGGTTGAAGCCGATGACGCGGCGCCACAGCGGGCGCGGCTCGACCTGCGCGTTCACCCAGCCCTCCTCTTCGGCGCCGGCAGGTAGTGAGTGCGATACGGGGGCAACTGACTGGTCGCGGGAGCGAACGCGCGTTGCTGGGCGCTGATCCAGGCGGCGAACTGGGCGTCCGTGACCACCTTGCCTGTGTCGAACATGTGCCCATGGAAGAGCCCGCAGAGCTCGGCACAGCGAATGTTGAAGCTGCCGGTATCGGTCGGGCGCACATAGGCGACGTTGTCCACCCCCGGATTGGCGTCGGCCTTGACGCCCAGCGTACGGGCCCAGAAGGAGTGGATCACGTCGAGCGAGGTGACGTGGAGCTCGACGTAACGGTCGGCGGGCAACACCAGGTGCGGGGTCTCGACTCCTCCGAAGGACGGATAGCGGTAGGTGAACGCCCACTGCTGGGCGATCACCTGGACCTGCAGCTGCGCGCCCGACGGCTTGGCGATCGGGTCGGCACCCTGGCCGCCACCCGAGCCGTCGTCGAAGAGCCGCACCGTCCCGTAGCCGGCGAGGAAGAGGACGATCACGCTCGTCGTCGCCAGCCAGGTCGTCTGCACACGGCGGTCGTCCGGCTCGGCGATGCCCTCGTCAGGCTGGTCGCCGCGCTGGCGAAAGCTGAACAGCGCGTAGGCGAAGTATGCGAGCAGCAGGACCGCGATCGGCGTCACGATCCCGATCAGCACGGTGTTGTCGACCACCTGGCTGGACGCCTCCTCGCTGCCGTTGCCGGGCGACAGCCCGGGCGCGAGGACGAGGACCGTGAGGAGCGTCGCGGCGATGCTCAGGGCGATCGCGACAATCAACGCCCGCCGTGGATTTGGAGGCTCTTGCATCGCCAGTCCGGCTCAGACCACGTGCAGGAAGCCGTCCATGTAGCCGATCGTCTGCATCGGCCCTCCGAACCCGTCGAGGAAGCCCGCCGCGCAGGGCACGAAGCATTGCCAGTGGTACCTGCCCGGAGCTCCGGTCCGGATCGTGAAGCTGATCGTCTCGTGCGCCTGCTTGAGCGAGCAGGGCATCTCCGCGCACTGGTGCTTGGCGTCGTCGGCCACCCCGCGGAGCGGAACCACGATCCCCAGCTGTGGCACCGTGAACGTGTGCGAGGCGGTGTCGGGCTTGATCGAGTCCATCGTCTTGCCGTCGACCACCATCGTGCCGCCGACTGTCCCCTGGACCTGGGAGAGGAAGGGGTTTCGCAGGCCGCTGTCGCCGTCGTACTGCAGGACGGTCACGTGGACCAGGGAGTGAGCCGGGACGTTGAAGACGGTCGTGTGGTCCCAGTGGCCGTTGCGGCGGACGAGATAGGAGACCCAGCTCTTGTTGGCGCCGAGCTTGCCGACCGCCGGGGTCGTCCCGAGCGTGAGCTGCGCGCGGTGCGGCGAAACCTGGGCGGCGGCTATCGGAGTCGGCGAGCGCAGCAGGCCTGATACGTAGTAAACGATCGCGCTCGCGACCAGCGCGGCCACAAGCAGGACTCCGGCGAGTCGCTTCGCCGTAGAGCTCAATCGGGTCCCTGGCTGATCATGCCTTTGACTCTCCTCGATCGTCTAGTGGCATCCGCCACCAAACGCGCGGGCAGCATATTCCACTCTCCCCCCGGAATGCAAGGCCAATTGCCCAAGAGTTCGACAAGGCCTCGCCGGGCATGGGCGCGGCTGGTTTCGAACCAGCGACCTCTCGCGTGTGAAGCGAGGGCAGGCCTCGGCAGCGCTGCCTCTCCGGCCTAGCGATCAGGGACTCGGGTTGCCTTCCTCGGTTCTGCTTCCACCTAAGCTCCTCTCCGAGGCGCGAACGCCGCCCGGAGGCTGCCGCTGGACGGCGCCTGGACGAGTGGCAGGGCGGATGCTATGGCAGTAGGCGCGCCAGGGCGAAGTCTACGCCGGTGGCGACGCCCTGGTAGGAGCTTCCGCCAGGACCGGCTTGCCATTCGTGCGCGGCTGGATGACGAGGGCAAAGGCCGAATCGCTCAGCCACCGAAGTCGATCGAGGTGGCGCGGAGCCCGCAAAGGCGGGATCGAGCCACCGGTGGACCTGAACCGGAGTGCGGCAAAGTCATCGCCTGGGTGCGCGGGCCCAGATCCTCCCGTTGTCGCGAGGGCGAGCGCGTAGATGCGCTCGATTGGGCCAGTGGAAATCGAATCTGCCTCGACCCCGTCCCGTTGAATCCAGGGTAGAGCGTGCGTTCGCGCGGTAGCGGACGAGCGTGAAGTCGCCGCCCGACACTCCGGACGTGCCGCCGACGACGACCTTTCCATCGTCGGGCTGAACCAGAACAGCGTGAGCGCTGGCGACGGTTCAGATCGCGGTGGTCTGGCGGCCGTCGCTGGAGAAGCTCGCATCGCGCCTGCGTCGCGCAGGTAGCGAGCCACGGCGAACAGCTCGACGGTGGGCTGGAACGAGGTGCCGCGACAACCACCCGCCCGTGGCTCGCGCTCGCGATCGCCGTCGCGAAGTCCGAATCGCTGGCCGGGAAGTGCGTCTTGACGATGCCGTCCCGCCGAAGCTCTTGTCGAGCTTGCCGCTGCTCGGTAGCGCACGAGGACGAAGCTGGTCGGACCGGACGCCGGCTCGGTTGACCCGGCCACCGTGATCCTGCCCTTCCGGTAGACTACGACCCCTTGAGCGATGTCGTCGTCATCGCCGGGCGCGATATCGTCGTCACCTTGCCGTCGCCGCCGAAGGTCCAGGGTGAGTCGGCCCTTCGCCGTATAGCGCGCCACGGCGATCTTGACGCGGGCGCTGCAGGCCGGTGCCTCCGCGTACCCCGCGGCGACGAACTTGCCGACCGGAGCCTTGGCGAGACCGTTGGCCCCGTAATCACCGCCGTTGAAGTCGGTCGTCCGCAGGTAGAGCTTGCCGAAGTCCCCCTCGTCGAGACCGCCGGAGAGAGCGTAGGCGGCGAGGGCGAAGTCGCTGTCCTCGCCAAAGGGCCGCGCCTGACCCGCCACCACCAGCTTCCCGCTCGAGAGCGCGACGATCCCGCCGGCGGCATCGTGACTGTTGTCGTTGCCGAAGTTGGGTCGTCGGCGCGGCTGGACGCACAAACGCGGATCGGGCTCACTATCGACGACACCGGCTCAGCGGCGGCGGCGATAGCCAGCGACGAAGAGCTGCGAGCACCCGGTTGTTGCGTTGGCCGGACAGCGTCGGATCTATCTAGGCGGGAGGTTCAAGAGAGAATCCGTCAGGGCGCTCCCGGGCCACCGGGGGGGGTGTCTCCACGGTGCGCCGCGCCTATTGAAGATCCAATACCGGGCCAGCGCGAAGTCGCCGCCGCCCGTGGACCGCAGCGCCCCGTCCGGACGTTCTTGCAATCACGACGCGAAAGCGCCACTCCTCCGTCGCACCTTCAAGCCCGTGACCCCGACTCTGTACGGAGTAAGTGGCATCCCGCCCCTCTGACGGTAGGTCACGAAGACTTTGCCGAGTCCTTGTGCGCGGTTTCCCATGTGTTGGGCGACCCCTCGCCACCATTGCATGGTCGCTCAAGAAGAGAGGAGAACAACGGTGATCACAAACGCCGCGATGCCAGATCAAACGAGCAAGAGGGGACTCGGCCCAGGCCGAGCGCAGACGGCGGCCGAGGCTTGTCGTCATGCGAACCCACTACATCTCCAACTATTCGAGTACACGCGCTACGGCACCTGGGTCGGCTGTGCCGAGTGCGGCAGGTCCTGGCTGATCCGAGGCGGCGGCTAGGTCCCGAGGCTGTTCGGAATCCACTGGCAGACCGTGATCCGCGTCGTGGCGGTGCCGTTTGCCCGTTGGACGACGCCACCGTTGCGCTTGCACCAAGCGGCGCTAGCGCGACTACGAACAACGCAAGCGGCGATCCGAAAATGGCTTGATCAAGCCCTTTATATGGGCGCGGCTGGTTTCGAACCAGCGACCTCTCGCGTGTGAAGCGGCGGCGCCGCAGGCACGGATGGGCGTCGTCAGGCGGGTTGGATGTAACTGGATGTACGTCGATGTACGCGGATGTGCTCTCTATCGGGCACCCGGAGCGGGTGGGCGCCCAACCTGAGCGCTCGAAATCCGGGGTTCGGTTAGGGTCGAGGACGGAACGGTCGCTGGCACCATGTCGAGCCGCCGCTGACGCCGCTGGTCCTCCAGGAACTGCACTTTGGTCGATTCAGAAATCAGCTCGGGAAGCCAGGGCACGCGGGCAAGCTTCCCACAGCTGACGAGGCGCGAGGCCCGATTGCGGCGTGAGCGTTTGATCACCGCCACCCGATTGGCTGCGCATGGGCATCCGACCGCTCGCCGCATGCCGCGAAATCAGAGTTGCCACTATCTCATCGGATGAGTCCGTCCGAGCCCCAGAAGGTCGTGATCATCACGGGCGCGTCGCAGGGCATCGGCGCGGGCCTGGTGGCCGCGTTCCGATCCGCCGGCTATGCGGTGGTCGGAACCTCGCGCTCGATCCGTCCGTCCGACGAGTCCGGCTACCTAACCGTGCAGGGCGACATCGGTGACGCCACCACGGCCGAGCGCGTCGCGGAGCAGGCGCTCAACCGGTTCGGCCGAATCGACACGCTCATCAACAACGCCGGGATATTCATCGGCAAGCCCTTCACGGAATACACGCCCGACGACTTCAGCTCGATCACGGCGGTGAACCTGGCCGGTTTCTTCCACATCACCCAGCGCGCGATACGAGCGATGGTCGTCCAGGGCGGCGGCCACGTCGTCAACGTCACCACCAGCCTCGTCGACCACCCAAGCAAGCGACGCCCATCCGCGCTCGTGGCCGCCTTGACCAAAGGCGGGCTGAACGCTGTGACACGCTCGCTTGCCATCGAGTATGCCGCCGAGGCATCCGGGTGAATGCGGTCTCTCTCGGGGTCATCAAGACGGCCATGAACGAGCCGCCGAACCGTACGACGGCATGGCCGATCTTCACCCCGTCGGCCGACTGGGCGAGATCAGGACGTCGTCGACGGGATCGAGTACCTCGAACAAGCCACCTTCGTCACCGGCGAAATCCTGCACATCGACGGCGGTCAGGCAGCTGGAGGGTGAGACGTATGAGCTCGGGGCGTGATCGACGTGACGACCGGTGGGGTCCAGGTCACGGGATAGGCAGCGTAACCGTAGTTTGGCCGACCTCTATCAGGTAGCAGTCCGGGTAGCGGATGTAGCAGCGGATTTCGGTTTCACGCGGGATCGGCGGAGTGAGAAACTCGGCGCCCCACGCGCTCAATTCCTTGTACACCGCCTCGATGTCCGCAACCCGGATATTGAGAAAGCTGCTGACCCGATCGGGGTGCACTGGGAGTCTCGAGGGTGACGGTTGGCTTGTCGTCGGTGGGGCCGCCGCCAACATTGATGATGATCCAGCTGTTGGCGAGCTCGACGTATGTCGGCTCGCCCAGGCGGACCGTCTTGCCGCCAAGCACCTCTGTGTAGAAGCGCCGCGAACGTTCGACGTCGTCCGACACGATGAAGTGCGTCAACACGATGCCTTGTCTGGGGGCGGGGAACTCAGCCATTTCGCATCAGCTCCTGATCGAGGAAGTAAACAACGCAGAATTGACCTCCTCGCGGTGCGTCACCGACCTTATCCGCTGTGGATGAGGCGGGCGATGGTAGGTGAGCAGGGATTGATTAGATGGGCGCGGCTGGTTTCGAACCAGCGACCTCTGGCGTGTGAAGCGAGATCGTGACACCCAGGCGCTGCCACTGGCGCTCTATCGGTGCCAGCATCCCCTTGCTCGTGGCCGGGTTTTCGGTGGCCGGGAGGCGCCAGGGTGGTGCGGGATGGGTGGCATGGGTGTTCACGAGAGTTCTGAGAGCGGGGGCGAGGCGGCTCCGCGTTTACTGGCCGTGCTCTGGCAATTACGCGACGAGGGGAGGGCGGCCTGGCCGCGAACAGTCGAAGTAGCTCAACTCAGGGCAACATCTCAACGCTCGTTAGGATGAGTTCATGCCGATGACCGCTGTGAGTTGCTCTGCCTTGACCTCGAGAAGGCAGAGGTCCTGCGTACGCTCGTCTCGATTCGATCCAAGCCACCCGCGGGGCCGCCGAGGGCAAGGCGCTCGGTGACCGACCCGGCTGACGCTGGCCTGGGCCCTGGCGCAGACCGACGAGGCCTGCGTCTGTGACCTCTCCTGGATCCTCGAGCGGGCCGAGAACCTGGTCTCGCACCACCTGCGAATCCTGCGCCAGACCGGCCTGGCAACGAGTCGCCGCGACGGCAAGATGGTCCTCTACTCGCTCAGCGAGCGCGGTCGCAGGCTGGTGGGCGAGCTGGCGGCAGCCAGGAGGCGAATGCTTGAGCGAGGTCGTCGTCACGACCTGCCTCGCATCGGCGGGAGAAACCGGCGCCGCCAAGCGACGAGTGGCTCGCCGCAGCGGTGGCCGCGCGCTTCTTGGCTGAGGGTTGTCTGGATGGGCTGCGAGGCGGGGCGGCTCTCGTCGGGATCGTCGCCGCTCGATTGCCGCTGGTCGGTTCGGCGTCGATTCGGCGATCGAGGGGTCGCCAGCGGGATCATCATCTGGCGCTTCACAGGGGCGCGGATCTGTCCCTCGCCGAGGAGCAGCGAGCCAGAAGCTGGTCGCGATTCAGTTCTTCTTGCTGGCGCCGTACGTGGGATATGAGGCGATCTCGCACCTGATCTCGGCGCGCGCCCCGAGGTGAGCCGCTCGGCATGCTCCTGACCGCCTCGAGTCTGGTCGGCATGCCGCTGCTCGGCTCAGGCAAAGCGGCGGGTCGCGCGCCGACTCGGCTCGCGGGCCGACCGCATGGCGAAGGCACGCAGAACCTGCTGTGCGCGGCTACAGGGCGGCGGCGGTGTTGGTCGGACTTGGTCGGTCAACGCGGCGGTTCGGAGCTTGGTGGCTGGACCCGATCGTGGCGCTCTGGTGCTCGGCGGCGTTGGCGGTGAAGGAGGGGCAGCGAGACGTGGCGCGGCGAGGGCTGCTGCGTCGAGCGCCCGAGCCTCGACGGCTGGCGGCTGAACGGCGTGCGATGAGGACTGCTGCGCGAAGCGGGTAGGACCGTCCAGATGGGCCACGACGACAGCCACGATCACAGCCACGAGGGCCACTCGCACGGCGTCGTCGGGCGACGCCGACAGCGGCAAGCTCGCTGGTCGCGCTCGCGCTGCATCGTCGGCTTCATGGTCGCCGAGGTCGTCGTCGGGATCCTCGGCCCACTCGCTGGCGCTGCTCTCCGACGCCGGCGCACATGCTCACCGACGCCGGCGCGCTCGCCCTCTCGCTGGTCGCGATCCGGCTCGCCGCACGGCCCGCCGAGGGCGTCATGACCTTCGGCTTCAAGCGCGTCGAGATCCTCTCGGCGCAGGTCAACGGCGCGACGCTGCTCGTGCTCGGCGCTGCTGATCGTCTACGAGGGCGTCCGCCGCCTGATCGAGCCGCCAGACGTCGCCGGCGGCGCCGGTGCTGGTCGTCGCGCTCGTCGGCATCGCCGTCAACCTCGCTCGCGACCTGGACGCTGGCGAAGGCCAACCGCGCACTCGATGAACATCGAGGGCGCCTTCCAGCACATCCTCACCGACCTCGTACGCGTTCATCGCCACGGCGGTCGCCGGCGCGATCATCCTGCTCGACCGGCTTCGCTCGCGCCGACGCGCATCGCCTCGCTGATCGTCGCCGCGATCATGCTGCGGGCCGCCTACGGGCTGCTGCAGCGCCTCGGGCCGCGTCTTCCTCGAGGCCGCGCCCGAGGGACGTCGACGTTGACGAGATCGGCCGCGCTCGATGGCGCAATCCGCGCGTGGTCACGAGGTGCACGACCTGCACGTCTGGGAGATCAGCTCCGGCTTCCCGGCCCTCTCGGCGCACGTCCTGCGTCGACCGCGAGCGACGACTGCCACGCGGCCCGCCGCGACGCTCGAGCGACTGCTCGTCGAGCGCTTCGAGCATCGAGCACACGACGCTGCAGGTCGATCACCGCAGCGCGGGCGAGCTGCTGCAGGTCGCGGGAGCTTCGGGCTCGCCGGCCGATCGTGTGCGGCCGCAGGGTCACACCTTCCTCTTCGCCGACATCGCGGCTTCACCGCGCTGACCGATGCGCTCGGCGACGAGCGCGCGGCGGAGGTGACCGCGGACTTCGAGCGCCACGCCGGCGAGTTGCTCGCTCGCCATGGCGGCGAGCAGGTCAAGACGATCGGCGATGCGCTGATGTTCGCCTCGACGATCCGGTCGCGGCGGTTCGCGTCGCGCTCGATCTCTCAAATCATGAGATGGCGCAGCCGAGCATCCGGTGATCGGCGTCGGCATCGATAGGGCCCGCGGTGGAGCGATCGGGCGACTGGCTCGGCGCAACGTGAACGTCGCGGCGCGCATCTGCGACCTCGCCGCGGGTGGTGAGGTCCTGGTCAGTGCGGCTGTCCGCGAGCATGCGGGCGAGATCGATGGTGTGGCTTTCGAAGACCGCGGGCCGGTGCAGCTTCGCAACCTCGGCGAGGACGTTCGCATCTTCGCGGCGCGGTGTCACGATCGTGCATCGGCGTTGGTGATCGATCCGGTCTGCAGGGTGGCGCTCGATCCGCGCACCGCGGGGCTGCGGCGACACACCGCGGTCGCGGCTACCGCTTCTGCTCGGAGCGTTGCCGCGAGACGTTTCTGCGCGACAAGCGGCACCTCGAAGCGGGCAGGAGCGAGATGATCGCGTTCATGACCTGGTCGCGGCAGCGACGGTCGCATTCGTATACGTCGCCAGGCTCGTTCGCCGCCAGTGGCGACGCGGGGAGACGAGCTCTCGGCGGCTACCGCGCTGGGCATCAGCTCGCTTTACGTGTTCGCGGGAGCCCTGATCGGCGCTGGCGCTGGTGCTGCGCCCATGGCCGATCGGGCTGCCGCTGGGGATCGCGGTCGTCGCTGGAAGCATCCTCATCGTCGGTGGCTTGGGGCTCGCCGCCCTCGAGCGCGCTGCCGTTCGGCTCCTCGGCGCGGCTCTATGGAGTCGATCGGGGCGGCCTGATCGAGGGCGGTGTCTACGAGATCAGCCGCAACCCGCAGTATGGGGGGCTGATCGCCGCCGTGATCGGGATCGGCGTGGTCGGAAGGTCGACGCTGACGCTGGCGGTCGCCGCGTTGTCGGAGGGCCCTGCGGATCTGGGTCGTTGTCGTCGAGGAGCCACACCTTGCGCAGGCGTTCGGCGAGCGTTATCGCCGCTATGTGGCACGGGTCCCGCGTTTCCTTGGGCGCCGCGGACTGGGACCTAGATGCACGACTCGAGCAGCAGGCGTCATGGGCCTTGAGGTGGTATTGAGGGCGCTGTCCAACTCGCGAAGTGAGGCCCTGAAGGAGAGCTTGGGATGCCGAAGACACGTAAGCCAAGTACGACGCGAAGGCCACCCGAGCCATCGGATAGCCACGCCGAGATCGAGGACTGGATCCGGCGCGTGATGCCGGATCTGCATCCCATCGTCAAGCGGGTGGATGAGATGGTCCGCGAGGCCATCGACGGACTTCAGTACGCGATCAAATGGAAGCAGGCGTACTACGGGCTGCCAGAGCTCGGGTGGGTTATCGAGATGGTCGCATACGACGTCTCCGTCAACGTCGTCTTCCTCGGCGGCGCGGACTTCGATAATCCCCCGCCGCTCGGAGATAGAGACCGGTCCCGCTACGTCAAGGTCACGACCCTGGAGGAGGCGCAGGAACCGGAGATGCATATGTGGATCGAGCAAGCGGGGCACGTGCCAGGGTGGAAATGAGCCCTCGCGCGCTCCGCCTTCGCGCGACGACGGGCAGCCCGTCTCGGGCTGCCCGCCTGCATCATCCCTTCGCCTCTCGCTACGACCGGCTGCCGTCGAGCCGCCGCCGGTTGCGCACGATCGTCGCCACAGCGACGGCGATGAAGAACACGACCAGGGCGAGGAACCCGAACCAGGCGGCGTAGCTGAGCACGCCAAGCGCCCCGGAGTTCTCGTCCTTCAGCAGGCCGGCCCCGACGAAACAGACGACGAGCAGAGCGCCGAGCGGGATCAGGGTCTGTCGCTTGAACATTTGTTACCTCCAGTGGTTGAGTTGTGCGGAAAGCCAAGCTACGCGCCGGCGAACGCGGCGTCATCGGCCAACGACTTGAACCGGCGTACACCGGCGGGATGATCTGTCGGCTCGCGGAGTCATCCCGGCGCGCGATGTGAGCCGCCTCGCGCTCGTTTACGGTCGCGACATGCGCTCCGCGATCGCCCGCCGAATTGGTTCGATTTCGCCGTTCGCGGCCGACGGCCTGGTGGCCTTCGCACTCGCGGTCATCGCCGAGCTCGAGGTGCTCGCCTCGGGGAACTTCCCGGGGTCCGACAAAGCCGCGGCTGTCGCCGTTCCTGCGATGACGCTGCCGTTGGCGTGGCGGCGTCGAGCCCCGGTCGCGGCCGCGGCGACGGTCTACGCCGCCTACGCGGCGCAGGCGCTCGCCGGGGGGCAAGCCGAGCAGAGCATCGCGGTGGCGATCGCGTTGCTGGTGGCGATCTACTCGATCGCGGCCCACGCGGAGGACGACAGCGTGGCGCTTGCGGGTCTCGTGGCCGGGCAGTCGGTCGCCTGGATGGCGCTGGCGCTCGAGGGTGGCCGGGGTGCGGGCGACTATGCCTTCTCGTTGCTGCTGGGCGGCGGGGCATGGCTGGGCGGCTACGCGGTGAGAAGCGGCCGACTGGTTGCAGCGCGACTCGAGCACCGGGCAGAGCGCGCCGAGGCGATGAGCGCCGCCGAGCGCGAGCAGGCGGTCGCCGAGGAGCGGGCGAGGATCGCGCGGGAGATGCACGACGTCCTCGCTCACACGATGAGCGTGGTCGTGGTACAGACGGGCGCCGCGCGGCAGCTGGTTCGCTCCCAGCCGGAGCGCAGCGAGTCGACACTTCGCTCGGTGGAGGCAACATCGCGCCAGGCGCTGGCGGAGATGCGGCGACTGCTGGGACTGATCCGAAGCGATGCCGAGGGCCTTGTCGTGGCGCCACAGCCCGGGCTCGCCGAGCTCGACGAGCTGGTGGAGCGAGCGCGCGATTCGGGCCTCGAGCTGAGCGCGGAGCGCGAGGGCGAGGTGCGGGCGCTTCCGGCCGGGGTGGACCTCGTCGCCTACCGGATCGCCCAGGAGGCGATCACCAACGCGATCAAGCACGGAGCGGGTCCGGCCGCCCTGTCGGTGCGCTACCGATCAAGGGAGCTTGAGCTTGAGCTGCGAAACGCGATTCCGCCGGAGCCGAGCAACGGCGGGGGCGCCGGACACGGTCTGATCGGCATGCGCGAGCGAGCGGTGCTCTACGGCGGCACCCTCGAAGCCGGCCGCGAGGGTGATGACTTTTGCGTCTGCGCTCGCCTGCCGCTCGAGGAGGAGCGCCAGTGAGCATCCGGGTGCTGATTGCCGACGATCAGGAGATGATCCGGACCGGTTTTCGGCTGATCCTGGAGCAGAACGAGATCGAGGTGGTGGCGGAGGCCGCCGACGGGATCGAGGCGGTCGAGGCCGCGCGGCGCGTCCGCCCAGACGTCGTGCTGATGGACGTTCGCATGCCGCATCTGGACGGCATCGAAGCGACCCGGCGACTGCTTCACGGGCCGACACGGGTCGACACGCGCGTCCTCGTGCTCACCACCTTCGACCTTGACGAATACGTCTACGGGGCGCTGAGGGCCGGGGCCAGCGGTTTCCTTCTCAAGGACCTGCCGGCGGAGCAGCTCGCCACCGCGGTCGCGGCCGTGGCCGCCGGGGACGCGCTTCTCGCCCCCGCGGTTACCCGGCGGTTGGTTCAGCGCTTCGCGGGCATGCCGGACCCGCAGGCGAAGCCGCCGCCTGGTTACGACGAGCTCACCGACCGCGAGAGCGAGGTGTTCGCGATGGTCGCGCGCGGTCTCACCAATGCCCAGATTGCCGACCGGCTCGTGGTCAGCGAGGCGACCGTCAAGACCCACGTCGCGCGTATCTTCTCCAAGCTTGACCTCCACGACCGCGCCCAGGCCGTGGTCCTCGCCTACGAGTCGGGGATCGTTCGGCCCGGCGAGGGCGATGAGGCCTGAGATCGGCCTCGCGCTGACCTTGACTCAGCGCGGGCTGTCGCTTCCGATAAGACGCGGACCCGACGGCATGCACCTCCGCAAAGCGAGAAAACGAGAAGCGGCCAGTGTGGCTACGAACTCGGAGCACAGCGCCGCTTCGAGGTGAGCGCACGCGTCGCTAGCGAGCGATCATCGGATGTTCGGAAGTGTTCGGAGGACTGGTCGCTGGCGCGCCTCTGACCGCTCGCGTCGGCGGCCGGTTGGCTTGTTCAAGCCATGGGCGCGGCTGGTTTCGAACCAGCGACCTCTCGCGTGTGAAGCGAGCTCGGGGCGCCCACCTCCGAGCAGCAGCGGCCTGCCGAGCTCAGGAATCCCCCGCTTGGGGGTGCGTTCTCGTTAATCGCGGCGCGCCAGGCTTGTCTGGGCCCGGCGCCGACAATGTTCGGGGAGAGTTCGGAGAGCTCTGCGTCTTCCTCGGGTCGGCACTGGCTATTGCATGCACGCGAAAGCAGAAAGTGCTGCTTTGACATGGGAAGCAACTATCCGGTTTATTCGCCTCGGGCGCTTCAGGGTCCTCGCGCGAAGCAGGAGTGTTGCCGTTCAGCCGGTTGCTACCGCTGGTCGTTCAAAGCAGCGCTCTGCTCACTAGGTGGCGCGGCCCGTTGCGTTCCGACCCGCCACCGCCCCTGGCGTCGAC
>CAVUAD010000006.1:0-748872 GCA_963739355.1 uncultured Actinomycetes bacterium
ACTCGTGTCTTGAAATCGGTGGCCCAGATCGCGCCCCTACATCCAATGCAACCGGCACGGCCGCGATGCGCTTCATATGAAGCACCAGCGGAGTGAGGCTGGTCACTCACATCGATAATGCCGTCGATGACCTCGCCGCGGTACTCGACCGAACCTCGGGACAAGCGTCGGTTCACCGAGTCCTTCGATCGTGCCTACTCGCGGTTCGCTCGCGTCTATGACCTGGCCGTCAGGTTGCTGCCGATCTGGCGGCGCTGGCTTTGCCACGCACTCCCGCATATCGAAGGTCCGCGCGTGCTCGAGGTCTCCTTCGGCACCGGCTGGCTCCTAACTCGCTACGCGGGAAGGGTGCAGGCCAGCGGCGTCGACCTGAACGCGAAGATGGTTGCGATCGCGCGCGACAACCTCGACCGGGCCGGCATCCATGCCGAGCTCCGGCAGGCCAACGTGGAATCGCTTCCCTTCGCCGATGGCCGCTTCGACACCGTGGTCAACACGATGTCCTTCAGCGGGTATCCGGACGGCGCGCAGGCGATGTCGGAGCTGCGGCGCGTGCTGCGCCCCGGAGGCCGCCTGATCTTGATCGACGTCAATTACCCCAGCGACGGCAACCGGCTCGGAACCGCGCTGGTGAGCATGTGGAAGCGCTCCGGTGATTTGATCCGCGACATGGATCGGCAGCTGGGCGAGTTCGGTTTTCGGGTGCGCCAGCGAGAGATCGGCGGCTGGGGAAGCGTCCACCTCTACGTCGCGACCAAGCCGGGATGAGCGTGCTGGCGCCAGACCGCGTCGCACGCACTTACGATCGGATCGGCCGATTCCAGGACTGGCAGTCGTTTTACGAGCGGCCGGCGACGGAGCGCCTGATCGCGGATGCCGGCTTCGAGGCGGCTAGTCGTGTCGTCGAGCTCGGTTGCGGCACCGGGGCGTTTGCAGCCGCCATGCTCGAGCGACGCCTCTCGGCCGGTTGCCGCTATCTCGGCATCGACATCAGCCCGCGGATGGTCGCGATCGCCACCGAGCGACTGCGGCCGTGGTCGGAGCGGGCCGAGGTCAAGCTGATCGACGGCTCGAGGACGATCCCCGAACCGCCTGACTCGGCGGATCGCTTCATCGCGAACTACGTTCTCGACCTGCTGAGCGACGAGCAGGCTGCGGCGGTCATCTCGGAGGCCCGCCGCGTGCTCGTTCCGGGCGGGAAGCTGTGTCTGGTCAGCCTCACTCACGGTGAGCGGTGGTCGACGGGGCTCGTCTCGCGCGCGTGGCAGCGCGTCTGGTCGCGCTGGCCCGCCATCGTCGGCGGGTGCAGGCCGATAGACCTGGCCCCGCAGCTTTCGCCGGAAGACTGGGCGACAGACCATCGAAGCGTCGTCAGCGCCTGGGGGCTCAGCTCCGAGGTGCTCGTCGCCTCGTCGGCCACCGGCTGAACCACCACTCGCACCCGGGATCGCGGACGCAGGGGAACCATCCACCGGTCAGGTCCTGACTGGGATCCGAAAAGAGCGGCTGATGTGTTGAAAATCCCCGCCAAGTGGCTTGTTCATGCGGTGTTCGAGCTGGTTGCTACCAGGTCTGCTACCAATTTCTGGCGTTTCGGCGGCGAGCGAGACTGGTAGTAAGAGCCCATCCCACTGGTCGCCGCCGCGCGTTGATGCGACCGGCGTGACCGGGCTGCTGCTCGCACGCGGGAGGAGGCGTCAGCGCACCACCAGGTTTCGCTTCTGCTTCGCGTCCGGACCGAGCGCCTGCTGGCCGCCGGCGGTGACGCTCGCACAGTAGAAGCGCGTCCGTGCTCCCGAGTCCGCAGGTGTGTGAGCCCTGCGGCGAAGGCATCGAGCCACCGCCGGCCGGCCTAGGAACCGGCGCCCGCCCGGGGCGCGTGGGCGACCCGAATCTCAACCGTCATCCCGAAGAGCTTGTGGCCGGACACCGTGCAGCAGGCCTCGACATCCTCGGTGACGGTGCCGACATCGAGCCGCTGTGACCTCGCCCGGGTCGAGCAACCTCGTGCGTGTCGCGCCGCCGTAAAGCGCGAGGTCGTGGATCTCATCCCCGTCGTTGATGACCCGGAGAACCAGGGTGCGTCCCTGGGTCGACCTCGATGACATCGGGCGTTACGTCGAAGCCGAGGGTGGCGTCGACGAGCTCGACGCGAACGACCCTGGTGCCGCTGCCCCGAACGCGCTTGGTCGTGATCGTGTCGAAGCCACCCGCGAGCGCAACGGCCACGAGAGCGACGAGCGCGAGCACGACGGCGGTGGCGAGGAGCAGCGGTCGGCGGCGCGACCTCATCAGGTCTTCCCCGATGACATCGATGCGAGCCCTCCGGAGGCTGCACTCGCGTTCACCTCCCGATCGACCACGGAGATCCCGGCCGCGCGCAGGGGAGCCGTCAGCGTGTCCAGCGCGAGCAGATCCTCCGGACCGAAGACGCCGTTCCGCCCCTGAGCGCCCCCGCCATCGTCGACCAACGCCTCGGCGAAGATGACGGCGCTCTCCGCCGCGCTCCAGTAGTCGCCCCGGCACTCGAGTGTCCGAGCGGCTATCCGTCTGCCCGCCTCGAGAACCGCCACCCAATGTGCCACGGGCTCTCGGCTTGCCTCGTCGCCATCGGTGGCCGGGTTGGACCCGAAGGCGGCGCGGGGGACCCGGGAAATGACCCCCGCCGCGTTGAGGAGCAGCATCGCGCGGTGTGCGCTGCTCTCGGCGAGGCAAACGTAGGGGCTGACCGCTCGATCCGCGGCAGCCGCGCCGAGCCAACCGGCATCCCCCTCGGCGAACCCCAGGCAGCGTCGGTTGCCGAACGGCTCGGGCAGGGGAATGAACGCTGTCCGGTGGCGTCCGCGAGTGGTGAGGTTGCGATGGGCGAAGTCGCCGCCGGCCGGGCCGCTCGTGCCCTTGGTCGAGACGGTGAACGCGAGCTCGACCTCGTCGGCCTCGGGATGGTCGGCGAGAAGCTCGGCGGCGACCAGGTTGGTGAGCCCCGGGGCGATGCCGGCGTTCATCACCACGGTGCCTCGCGCGATCCTCGTCTCCGCCGCCAGCTGGCGGCCCGCCTCGGCCGGCATCGCCGAGAGGTTCAGCAGCAGCCCACCTCGGTCAAGGACGGCCTTCTCGGCCCGCAGCCCACGGTCGGGCACCGGATTGATGACGACGTCCACGTTCCCGATCGCTCGGGCCACGGTCTCGGGCTCATCGAGGTCGACGTGACGGAAGCCGGCCTGCTCGTCGGGCCGGCGACCGCCTCGCACCACGTCCCAGTCCGCGCTGGCGAATGCGCGAACCAGCAGCGAGCCCAGGACACCCTGTGAGCCGATGACCAGCACTCGAGGGTGCTTCCGTCCAGATGATTCTGCCATTGCTCTGCTCCTCTTCAACGAGTGGTTGAGATTCGACAGGCGCAAGGGTTACACTTCGATTGGCCTGTGTCACGATCCATTTCAGCGCCTAAATCACAGGCCAATCAGGCGCCGGCCGAGGCATTCCCCGCCGACCTGCTGGTCACCCTCGATCGCTCCCAGCCCCGCGCACTACGCGCCCAGCTCGAACGGGGGCTGCGCGACGCCATCCAAGGGGGTCGCCTGCCGGCGGGCTCGGTACTTCCGCCTTCGCGGACGCTCGCGCATGAGCTGGCGGTGGCGCGCTCCGTCGTCGTCGAGGCGTATGGCCAGCTCGTCGCTGAGGGCTACCTCGAGGCGCGCCAAGGGTCCAACACCCGCGTGAGGGCGACGGAAGTTACAGCCAGCCCCACGAGCCCCGAGCGTGAGCGCCAGGACGGCGTCAGCGTCCGCTTCCTCAGCGGCCTCCCCGACCCGGCGAGCTTTCCTCGCCGCGAGTGGCTAAAGCAATATCGAACGGTGCTGAGCACCCAGCCAGACGCGGCATTCGGCTATCCGACGCCACAGGGCGCCATCGAGCTGCGCCGCGCGCTGGCCGGCTATCTGGGCCGGGTTCGCGCCGTGCGCGCGAACCCGGCCCAACTCCTCGTCTGCGGCGGCTTTTCCCAGGCCCTGACACTGATCTGCCGTGCGCTAGGCGATCGTGGAGTGGCGAGCGTCGCGGTCGAGGACCCATGCTTCTCGTTCCACCGCCGCCTGATCAGGGCAACCGGCCTGGAGCCGATCCCGGTACCCGTCGACGAGCACGGCATCGACGTCGGCAGGCTGAGCATGCTTTCGGTCGGCGCGGTTCTCCTCGCCCCGGCCCACTCATACCCCACCGGCGCGGTCCTCTCCTCCGACCGCAGGGTCCAGCTCATCGATTGGGCCCGGGCCACCGATGCGCTCGTGATCGAGGACGACTACGACGCCGAGTTCCGCTACGACCGCAGCCCGGTTGGCGCGCTCCAAGGAATCGCCCCCGAACACGTCGCCTACGGCGGAAGCGTCAGCAAGGTGCTCAGCCCGGCCGTGAGGATCGGCTGGCTTGCCGCACCGGACTGGCTGATGGGCGATCTGCTGCGGGCGAAGTTCCTCGACGACATCGCGACCGAGACGCTCGGCCAACTGACCCTCGCTCGGTTCATCGACCAGGGCGGCCTTGCGCGCCATCTGCGTCGCGTGCGACCGATCTATCGACGTCGGCGCGACACCCTGCTGGATGCCCTCGCGGCCTTCCTGCCCGACGCCACGCCGGCCGGCATCGCCGCCGGCCTTCACCTGTATGTTCGGCTGCCTCGGCAGTTTCGCGAGGACGACCTGATCAAGGCGGCGCGCCAGCATGGCGTCCAAGTCGACGGCGCTGCACGGAACTGGGCCGACCGCAAAGTCGCACCACCGGCACTCGTCGTCGGATACGCAACCCTGCACCAGACAAGCGCCACGCGCGGCATCGCGGCCCTCAGCGACGCCTATCACTCGCTCGAGACGCGCTCCGAGTGAGGGCGATGGGCGGCGTCGCCACGAGCACGCGCAGCGCCTTCACGAGTCAGTCCTCTACTCGTGTGTTCGCGCGAGACCCGCGAACGATGCTCGGGGACGACATCCTGGTCAGGCAACAGCTTTACCCGCACGCTCAGCAGGTCCGCGCCGAGAACGCGCACGTTGATCGCGTTGAGCGCACGCAGGGGGTGCCAGCGGATGATGCGGCGCTGGCGGGCGAGCGCATCGTCGTCGGGCACGATCTCAGCGATACCGAGCACCCAGCGATACCTCCACCCAACTCGTAGCCGCACCCGGACCCGCGGATCCGCTTGGATGTTGCGGACGTACCCCGCGCGGGTCCCGTGCTCGGCGATGATCCAGAAGGTGCTGCCCTGTCGGCCGTTGCCCACCGGGGTGCGGCGCGGCCGCCCGGACACGCGGCCCCGGGTCTCGAGGATCGCCAGCCCCAGCGGGTTGACGCCGACGCGCAACAGCAGGCGCATCAGCGGGTTCAGGGTCCACCGCTGAACCGCCCGCACGATCAGGACCTTGACCCGGCGGCTTCTCGCGGTGACAACGACCAAGGCCAGGATCACGGCGCTCTGCGCGATCGGCGACACGAGCCCTGGCCAGGCGCCTGGGTTCAGGGCGAACATGCCCCAGGTCAGGATCAGCGCGGCGAGGGTGCCGGCGAGCAGGCCGCGCGGCAGGTTCATACGACCGTGTTGGCTCACGCGGCCCTTTGATGCGATGACCGGCAACCGACGCCGCTGCGCTCCAGATGATCTTGACATTTGCATTTGCGCTTCTCCTTTTGCGGGGTGACTCGATAACCAGAGGCTCAACGGTCACAGCTTGATTGGCCTGTGTCAACGTCCATTCCGCCGCCAGAGATCCAGACCAATCCTTCGTTGAGACGTTCCTCACCGAGTATTCGCAGGAACGCCTTCCGGCCTCTGTGGCTGAGATGCCAGTTGGTCGGCTGCCAGGTCCGCACCGCGCGCGCCAACCTGATCGTCGAGGCCATGCCGGCCGACCAGACCGGGATCACGACCGGCGTCAACACGATCACACGCACCATCGGGCGGCACCCAGTTTCACGCGGGCGAGATCGGGGTTCAGGGCGACGCTGCGGGCAGCCCGAGCAGGTCGTCACCCGCGTCCCGGCGCGAGGGTCCTGAACGAGCTACCTGGCCAGCAGGAGAGCGAGCGCGTCGATGGTCGGTCCGAGACTCGGTCCGGACGAGGAGCGGAAGCGCGAGCTGATGTCTCGGCGCTTCCCCAACGGGCGAGATGGACCGCGAACCCATGCAGGTGGATGCGGGCGGGCGACCGCGTTCCCTTGTATGTACCTAGGAGCCTGCTTGGAAGAATTTGCAAGGATGAAAGCACCCGAATCGCGAGTTGCTCTTGCGAAAGGAGCGCATATGAACTCGAAGACCGACCGACATGCTCTCGGTATTGAGCTCATGCAAGAGACTCAGGATCAAGAGGCTGCCGAGCGCATACGACGGTCATCTGCAGAGATCTGTCCGGAAGCGCAGTTGGCAGTGCACTTTCGCGGTGCATTGAACGTAGGCGTCTCGCCACGGGAGATCACCGAGGCCATCTTCCACGTCGCCCTTTATGCGGGTCATCCTCGAGCTGTCAACGGATTCCGGGTGGCAAGAGAAACCTTCGAGGAGTTGGGCATTGCCGTGGAGGCGAGGTCGTGAGCCCGTCCATGATGCGCGCCGTCGCCGTCGAGGAGTTTGGGCCACCGCAGAACCTTCGGCTCGTCGATCGGCCGATTCCAGAGCCTGACGAAGGCGAAGTAAGCGTCGATGTGGAGTACGCGGGGGTTGGCTTTGTCGACACCATGCTGCGCTCCGGCGCCTTCCCGCTCGGGCTGCCGTTCGTGCCCGGCATCGAAGTGACCGGCCGCATCCGCGCCGTCGGGCCCGACGTCGAAGGGCTCCCTTCCGGTCAGCCGGTCGCCGCATTGCTGAATGATTTCGGGCGCACCGAGCGTGCCGGGGGATATGCCGAGGTCGCAGTCGCCCATCAGCTTATGGTCGCCCCGTTGCCCGAAGACGCGGACCTTAAGCGGATCACCGCCGTGATCTCAAACGGCGTTGCTGCTTGGATCGCACTCCACCATCTGTCGGCCCTCAAGCAACGCGATCGAGTATTGGTGCTCGGCGTCAGCGGCGGACTCGGCGCCACCACCGCTCGTCTTGCCGCGCTTCACCCTGCCGCGCTCATCGTCGGCGTCGTCGACCACGACCCGGAGCGAGGACCCGCGGAATGCAGTGAAGTCGTCATCGCCGAGGAGCTCGACGCCCGCCTTGAGCAACTCAGCGAGGACGGTACTGTCGATGTCGTCATCGATCCGGTCGGCGGTGCCCTGCGCACGACGGCGTTCGACCGGCTGGCGGCTTTCGGGCGCCACGTCATCCTCGGAAATGCCAGCGGCGACGATCCGCCGATCTCTGGCGACGACGCCTGGATGAATACGCGGACCCTGATTGGGCTCAATGTCGGCGGCACCGCCGATCTGCGCCCGGGATTGGTTTCGGACGCGCTCGCCGCCGTCACCACGTTGGTCGCCCGGGGTGCGCTGCGCGAGCCGGAGCCTGCGATCGAGCCCCTAGCCCGTGCCAACGCGGTACACCAAGCCATCGAAGAGCGCTCAGCACCGTCCAAGACACTGCTCTCCGTCTCGAGCTAAGACGCGGCTTCCGCTTTGCGCGCGAAGAGCGGGAGCGGCCGGTAGACGCCTAGGGTCGCACTCGACGCTGCTACCGGCCGAGCTACCAGTCGCGCCCGAATCACGGACTCTGTTGCGCCAGATCACGCCTGGCGCAACATTGCGAACGGCGCTGGAAAGAGCGGCTGATGTGTTGAAAACCCCCGCCAAATGGCTTGCGCATGCCGTCTGTGGCCGTGCTGCTACCAGTCGTGCTACCAGTTTCGGGCCGCCTGGACGCGACGCGACTGGTAGCAGTGACCATCCTGCTGGTCCGCCGCCGCATGGCGACGGCGCGGCCCCGCAGATGCTCGCACGCGATTGGAGAAGCGAGTGCCCGGTTGCGGTCGGTATGCGCCACCGCAACATCTCAATGACCGTTAGGATGTGTGGGCATTGCCTGACGATCGCTGCGACATCCTCTGTCTCGACCTCGAGAAGGCCGAGAGCCTGCGCTCGCGCAGGCTCAGCGTCGAGACGGCGGACCGCCTTTCCGGACAGGCAAAGGCGCTCGCCGACCCCACCCGCCTGATGCTCGCAGCGGCCCTCAGTGAGGGCGGGGAGCTATGCGTATGTGACCTGGCGTGGGTTGCCGAGCGGGCCGAGAACCTGGTCTCCCATCACCTTCGCCAGCTGCGCTCGCAGAGGCTCGTCGCAAGCCGCCGCGACGGCAAGATGGTCATGTACTCGCTCACCGAGCGCGGAAGCGAGCTGGTGGCGGCGACGCTGGCCGCCGAGGGCGTCGCATGAGCGAGACGGCACTCCCGACGATCTCCCATCGAGCGTCTCCGGCGCGGCCCGAGCCCGACGCTGAGTGGCTTGCCGCCGCGCGTCGAGCACGCGCGCTCTCCTGGCTCAGCCTCGTCTGGATGGGCGCCGAGGGAACGATCGGGATCCTCGCCGGCATCACGGCGGGCTCGATCGCGCTGATCGGGTTCGGGCTCGACTCGGCGATCGAGGGGTTCGCGAGCCTCGTCATCGTCTGGCGCTTCACCGGCCACCGGCTTCACTCGCACGCCGCCGAGGAGCGGGCGCAGAAGCTGGTCGCAATCCAGTTCTTCATCCTCGCTCCCTACGTCGCCTACGAGGCCCTCCAGCACCTCGCCGGCGGCGCCCGCCCGGAGACGAGCATCCTCGGGATGGTCCTGACCGCGACCAGCCTCGTCGGGATGCCGTTCCTCGGGATCGCGAAGCAGAGGCTCGCCGAGACGCTGGGCTCATCCGCCACCCGTGGCGAGGGTGCCCAGAACCTGCTCTGCGCCTACCTGGCCGGCGCGGTGTTCCTCGGGTTGGCGGGCAACGCCCTATTCGGCTGGTGGTGGCTCGACCCGATCGCCGCGCTCGCGATCGCCGGCGTCGCGGTAAGGGAGGGTCTCGAGATCTGGCGCGGCGAGGGGTGCTGCGCCGCCCCGGCGATCATCCCCCGTGAGCCCTGCGACGACGAGTGCTGCGACTGACGTCGGTCGGCGTCCCAGCGCGGTCCCTGGCTTGACGCAATCCCCTGTCGCATTGCGCGACTTGCAGGAGCCTGTAGCCCCGGAGTAGGGTCCGGCACGACGTGATTTATCGCATCGTTCCGAACCTCAAGGTCGCGGAGACAGGCGCTGGTCACGACTTCTACGTCGACTTCCTCGGCCTCAAGAAGCAGTTCGACCTCGGCTGGGTCGCGAGCTTTCGCTCTCCCGAGGACCGGGCGATCCAGGTCAGCCTCGTGTCCGGGGACGCCTCCGCACCCGAGGATTCCGTGATGACCGTGGCCGTCGACGACGTCGACGCCTACTACGCGGAAGCCCGCCGGCGCGGCTACGAGATCGTCCACCCACTGACCGAAGAGTCGTGGGGCCCTCGGCGCTTCTTCGTCCGCGACCCGAACGGCGTTGTCGTCAACATCCTCGGTCATCCCGACTGACTCGTCGGAGCGGTTTCTGGCGCTCGCTGCTCCGCTGTCGCACCGCGCGAGGACCAGCCGTCCGGTCGCGAAGGCCGGCTGTGGCGGGCCAACAACCGACGATTGAAAATCCGAGGGCGGCCCTCTGGGCCCGGCTTCGCAGGCGAATCAGTTAGACCTTGGGCGCGAACGCCATACGGGAAGAGCAGCGCAGCCGAAAACCGATAGCGCGCCTCCTGACCGATGTGCGCCAGCCGCCGCAACCGCTAGTCCTCCGGCTCGAAGTGGCGCGCCCCAGCGCCCTGCAGCGATTGCCGGGCGTCTTGCCTCTCGGAAGGTGACCAAGACGCCGAGCACCAGACCGGTCAGATAGCGGGCACCGAGCGTTGCCGCCGCAAAGTCTGGCAGGCGCCCCGCGCGATGGACCGCTTGCGTTGCGGCACCGAAGAAGCACAGATCCGCAGCCGTGTCGAGGTCCCGGCCAAGCCGGGTAGCTTGATCGCCGGCGAGCACCCCATCGAGCCAGTCTGTGATCCCGCCGAGGAGGATGATCGCGCAAAGACTTGGCCGCGATTCCCGGACCTCGGGTAGAACGGGCACCAGCCAAAGGCGAATAAGGGTCAGCGCATCCGCACCCGTGAGTCGCTCGCGCGCCACACCGTCGGCGCCCTCGGCCATGCCGAGGTGCCAATCGAGCATCTGGCTTACGCCGGCCCACCAGACAAGGCCCCGCCAGACCCTGGGGGCGCTCGTGCCGCCTGATCTCATAAGCCCACAAGCCCCGATCCACGCAGCAGCGCCGACGATCCGCCAGCGTCGGGACTGCCGGGCAAGGCCGGGCCGGCCGCGGCGCGTGGTGGCCGACCGGCGGATGGAGGCGTGAAGAAACTCGGCCCAGGCCGATGGCCGGTAATCCCTTCGTCGGAGAGCGCCGAGTTGCTCAACCGTCCATTCCTCACCCTCGGTGAGCGGCGAAGGTGGCGCCCGACCAGGGGCGTCGTAGGCTTGGCTCATGCGCACAACACTGTCTCGAACTTCGCTGCTAGGTTCCGCTGTCGCTTTCGCCTATGCGCTTGTCGTCCGCGGGGCTCTGACCGTAGACCTCGGCCTCGGACGCCGTTTCCGGCGCCTCGGACCGATCACCCTGCACATCGAAGCCGACCCCGAGACGGTATTCGACGTGATCGCATCGCCCTACCTGGGGAAGACGCCCCGGGCGATGGAGCACAAGCTGCGTGTGCTCGAGCGCGGGACGGATCTTGCCCTTGCGGAGCACTTCACCCGAGTGGGTGGCGGGCTCACTGCGACGACGCTCGAGACAGTGCGCTTCGAGCGACCGTACCGAGTCGACTTCCGCCTTGTACGGGGGCCGGTTCCGCACGTCCTTGAGACCTACCAGCTTCGTGCGGTCGATCGTGGCACCGCGTTCGAGTACAGCGGCGAGATGGGCACTGACCTGTGGCGACTCGGCGAGTGGTGGGCAGGCCGGGTTGCGCCCCATTGGGAAACGACCGTCGCGGCCTCCCTCGAAGAGATCCGCACCGAGTCTGTCCGACGCGCCTCCAAATGACGGTCGCGTAGCCGCGGAGCTGCCCGCGCCAGAGCAAGCCTGCTCCTTCGCGCGAGATGCAGCGGCCCTAAGGGGGACAGTGGGTGCCCGCACTTCGACGGGACAATCAGGCTCTACCCACCGGCGCGGACCCCGGACACGAGAGATGAACGATCCGACGTGGTTCTTCATTCAGGTTTGCTGGGTTGCCTGGCTGGTCGTTTGGATCGCCATGGCGTTCACGACCAAGCGGACAGTTGAGCGCGGAGGCTGGGTCTCCTACCGCCTCGTGGCCGCTCTTCTGATCGTGGGACTGTTCTTCGCGGCGCGACTCCTGCACGTTTCTGCGCAGACGGAGCTGTGGCAAACGACGACAGCGTTGGGTGTCGTGACCGACTGCATCGTCCTCGCGGGGGCTGCGTTCACGGTCTGGGCTCGGGTTGCGCTGGGACGTAACTGGAGTGCGGAGGTGACCTTCAAGGAAGACCATGAGCTGATCGAGTCCGGCCCCTACGCGCTGGCGAGACACCCGATCTACACCGGTCTGATCGCAATGGGGCTTGGCACCGCGATCAACTACGGACGGCCCTTCGGCTTCGTCGTGCTCGCTGGGATCTGCGGAGCGTTTTGGTGGAAGGCCCGGGAAGAGGAGCGGATCCTGAGTAGCCACTTTCCCGCGGCCTACACCCGGTACAAGGCGCGTGTGCACGCGATCATCCCGTTCCTTCTCTGAGTCACGGGGCGCGCACGCCTGGCTTGCCGCTGGGCATACCTCCCGGCGCCCGCTTTGCGCGACGAGGGAGTGTCTTGTCTAGCCGCCGAGCAAGAGTGCTGGTCCGGGCCCGATGCGGAAGTCGGACCTCGATGTCGCTTCCTCCGGTCAGTCCTCGTGCAGCACTGGCGCGTACGAGATCCCGACGATCGCGCCCTCCGGTGACTGCAGCCTGGCCACGGTCTGACCCCACGGCTCCTCGCGCGCTGGGTGCAGCAGCTCGTAGCCGGCTTGCTCGAGCTGCGATGCCGCCGGACCCACCTCCGCGGCGTCCGCGACGTCGAACTCGATGCTGACCTGCGGCACCGGCCGCTCCGCCGGCCACCCCGTGGTCCCGAAGCACGCCTCGGCGGCCTGGGACAGCGGCCAGATACCGAAGGACTTGCAGCCGTCGATCTGCTCGCTGTGGTGATAGTCGCCGCCGTGGCCGTCGAGCGGCAGCCCGAGCGCATCGACATACAGCTTGCGGCTGGCGGGCGGATCGGGGGCGATCACCGCCACGGTCGAGAGGAACTCGATGTTCATGCCGTCTCTCCTCGGTAGCCCTCTGCTCGTCCAAGGAGCCAAGCAGATTCTGTGGCCGCAAGAGACGAACGTATTTGGTGTCGGTGTGACCTGCTCCCCACGCCCGCGTCGGTCGAGATCCAGACGCCGGCGGCGGTACGTAGCCGTAACGATGGGCGTCCGGACCGGCGTCCGCGTGCCCTGCAGGTGAACTCCGGAGCCAGCTGCTATTTGAGCGGTTTGCCCTTCTCGTCGATCGGGATCCCAGCGAGGCGGTACTGCTCGATGATCATCTGGCGCATCTGATCGTTCGGCGCCGCGGAGATCGCCATCTTTGCGTTCTTCAGCATCATCTCCTTCATCTGAGGGCTGACCCCGGGCGTGTCCGCGGGTACCTGCGGCGCGTTCGCCTCGCCGGGCTGAGGGGCCGGTGGCGGGCTGGCCTGCCGCATGGCCTCATTCATCTGCTGGGTCGCGGCCGCCATGCGGCCCTGCATCACTCCAGTCGCCTCTGCCACCGTCTCCCGGACCTGCTCCCTCACCGAGGGGAGCTCGTCCCAGAGAATCTCGACGTCGGTTGGATCGCTCGACGAGACGAGGGCCGGTATCCCGGCGCCAAGCGCGACGCCCTTCCCGCCCTTGTGCTTGAACTTCGGCTTGTAGACGGCGTAGGGCTCGCTGCCGGGGACGGTCACCGCAAGGACGACGTTGTGCTTGCCGTGGCGGTCTTTGAATAGATGTCCGCCCGTCCCGTCGGCTTGCCCGTCCTTGGTGACGAGGGTTGCCTCGCTTGCCGCGAAGAGGACTACGGCGCGCGTCTTGCCGGCCGGCGCGGGTTCGTTGGCCGCCTGATCGAGCGACTCCCGCCAGTGATCGGGCATGCCGTCGCCCTCCTTGGCCGACGCGGCCTGCGCCTTGACGACGGTCTCGCGGACCGCGCCCGACGGCGCGTACGGCCCGGAGGGCCCAACCGCGCCCGATGCGAGCAGCGCCTGTTGCGCTTTCTTCTTCGCCTCGGCCGGGTCGGCGAGGGTCGGATCGTTGGCCTGGGCGCGCTGCTCCATGCCCGGGACCTCATCCCAGCGGATCTCGAACTTCTCCGGGGCGGCGGGATCGATCGTCACCGGCAGCTCCATCCCCACCACGGGCCAGTGATCCTTGTCGAGATTGAAGTTACGCGCGACGTAGATCGGATTCGGCTTCGCCTCGACCAGGATGCTGACCTCCCCCTTGCCGCTCCTGCCGAACTTGAAGCGATTGTCGAGCGGGTCCTCGGCCTCGATGACCAGCGCGGTCATCTGCTCTGCGCCCATCGCATGCTCCTCTCTTGAACAACCCGGCACCGCGAACCGCCGGACCGCGGCGAACGCTAGCGCCGCGGAATGGGCGTGTCAACAACCGCGCGAAGGCGGGATGTTCTGGTCCCGACGCAGGACATTTCTCAGGTCGTAGCGGGAGTGCAGCGCCTGGGGCGCTCGAACTGCTCGGCGCCGGAGGCCGCGCGGACTCGCGCGATCGGCTCGTTCGCCCGCATGTAATTGGCGTACCCGCCGCTGACCGACCAGGGCTCTATCGCCTCCGCCGTCTAGCGGACCGACGCAATCGCCTGCCGACAGGGGTCGACGAGCCGCTTGACATCACCGACGTAAAGCAGATCTCGAAGGGGCGCGTGGAACTGCGCGCTGGAACCTTGTACACGGCTCTGAACCGTCTACGCGCGGAGAAGCTCATCGAGGCAGAGCGCGGCGTGATCGTCGACAGCCGGTTGCGGCTGGCCGAGGAGGCGGCCCCGCTTGCGCTCCAGCGCCCGTGTCGCGCTGTCGCGGCTGGATGCAAGCGGAGGACTGGCGACACCATGACCAAGGTGGGCAGGCTGTCAGCCCTGTAGGTCCGGGCCTGCGCGCTCGAGAGCTACGCGGATCAGCACGCGCTTCTCTCGGCGCATCCGCTCACGATAGTCGCCCCAGTCGGGGTTCTCGTCGGGAAAGCGCTTGTAGTAGTCGATCAGCGCGTCCATCGCCTCGGGCAGCGAGAGAACCTCCGCCTGGCCCTCGGCGTAGATCCACTTGCCGAAGAAGCCCTCGGTGAAGACGCAGAGCTGCGCCCACCGGTCGCGGCGCAGGTTGATGACCTTGTACGCGGTCTCCCGGCTAGAGATGATCGCCCGTCCCTCGGCGTCCACGTTCACCAGCACCGGACTCTGCTGGATGCCGCCGGAGCACCTCGTGGCGAGCACGGCACGATGGTGCTCGCGCATAAATTCGCGCGCGGCCTCCAGGTCCATCTTCCCCAGCCTATGGAATTCCGCCGGGTTCCCGCCCCGCTCAGCGGTGGGGTCGCCGGGTTGACTACGGGGCCCGCTCCCACTCTCGCACTGCGCGAACCGCGACCGTGGAGAGCCGAAGCCCTCCGGTACCCCAGATCCGCTAGACCAACGGGGCGATATGGAGGATTTTCGCGAGGCTCGCTGGTACCGGGTGCGCCCCGCCGCCAACCGCAAGCCAGCGACCTACCGCTGCCCGCTTTGCGGCGGCCTGTTGCCAGCCTTGAGTGATCACATGCTGGTGCTACCCGACGGAGAGTCCTCCCGGCGCCGCCACGCACATACGGACTGCGTCGTGCGCGCCCGAGGGGACGGCCGCCTGCCGCTTCGTGAAGAGATCGAGCCACGTCGCCCCGGGCTGTTGGCCCGTTTGCTCGGTCGCAGATAGACGAGCAACGCGCCCGCATGTGACAGAGGGGCTAGGCGGCTACGCAGAGCCGCTGGCGCTTCGCGCGAGGGCCGGCAGCGTAGGTGGACGCCTGCGGCCGCACCCCGCGCTGCTACCAGCTCAGCTACCACTCGCACCCGCGGGGGGTCCGGGGCTGCCTCGGGCTTGCCACGAGCGCGATAAGGGCGCTGGAAAGAGCGGCTGAAGGGATTCGAACCCTCGACCTTCTGCATGGCAAGCAGACGCTCTAGCCAACTGAGCTACAGCCGCGCGGGGCGGATTATAGGTCGGGCTCGACCGGCGCCAGCGGGATGGGGCTTGGGTAGATTTCCGGGCGGGATAGGGATCGGGGACGGAGCCTCGCGCCTTCATGCTCGGCCACGGACGGCCGCGACTGAACGGAGTCACAGAAGTGATCAAGAAGTGCCTCATGGCGGCGAGCGCAATCGCCGCTCTTGTCGCGTTCGTGCCCGCCTCGGCATCCGCCTGGGCGCCGGCCTCGACCGCGACCATCCATCCAGGCGTCCAGGTGTTCACGAACGGTGCGCAGTGCACCGCGAACTTCATCTACTCGGACGGTTCCAGCGTCTACGTCGGCCAGGCGGCCCACTGCTCGGGCACAGGCGGCCAGACGGACACCAACGGCTGCACGTCGGGCTCGCTCCCGCTGGGCACGCCCGTGGACATCACGGGGGCCTCGCACCCCGGGACCCTGGTCTACAACTCGTGGCTGACGATGCAGGCCAAGGGGGAGGCCGACGCCGACACCTGCGCGTTCAACGACCTCGCGCTGGTCAAGGTCGATCCGGCCGACGTGGCGAACGTCAACCCCTCGGTTCCCGGCTTCGGCGGCCCAACGGGGGTCGGCAAGGCGGGCGGCCTCGGGTCGACCGTCTACACCTACGGCAACTCCGAGCTGCGCGGTGGCGTCACCAAGCTCAGCCCGAAGCAGGGCATCGTCGTGCAGAGCGCGGCGAGCGACTGGAGCCACACCGTCTACACCGTCTCTCCCGGCATCCCGGGCGACTCGGGCAGCGGGTTCATGAACGGCTCCGGCCAGGCGATCGGGATCCTCTCGACGCTCGACATCCTCCCCACCCCCGGGGGCAACGGCGTGGGTGACCTGAGCAAGGAGATCGCCTACATGCACGCGAACAGCTCGTTCTCCGGCGTGAACCTCGTGCCGGGCACGCAGCCGTTCAACGCGAACCTCCTGTCGGCGATCGCCGGCGCCTAGCTCGAACGCCGAGCCCACGCGGCCGCCCGTCCGGTGGCCGCGTGGGCCTAGGCGCTCGCGAGCGCGAGCCGGTCGCGTCCGGCGGCCTTCGCGCTGTACAGGCTGCGGTCCGCGCGCGCAACGAGATCGTCGAGGCTCTCCTCGCCGTCCCAGCCGGCGACGCCCGCCGAGTACGAGTGGCCGGGAGGAGCGGCCTGGCGCAGCCTCTCCACCACCTGCTGGGCCTCTTCGAGGTCGCAATCGCGCAGGAGAACGCCGAACTCGTCTCCCCCGTAGCGCGCGACGTAGTCGCGCCCGCGAAGCTCCTCCTGCCAGACACCGGCGGCCTCCTGGAGCATCCGATCGCCCGCCGCGTGGCCGTCGCGATCGTTCACCACCTTCAGGCGGTCGACGTCGATCAGCGCCACGCACATCGAAGTCGAGCCGGCGGTCGCCTGCTCGGCGGCAAGCGCGATCGTGGCTTCCCAGGCGCGGCGGTTCGGCAGACCGGTGAGGGCGTCGGTATTGGCGAGGGCGTCGGTCTCGGCAAGGAGGTCCTGGCGCTCGGCGTCGATGCGCCGGCGCTCGGCGGCGATCCAGCTGGTCACCGCGGTGACGACCGAGACGGAGAACGCCATCAGCAGCCAGCGAGTGATGGGCGAGAAGCCCACTGGGTCGTCGAGCTGCGTCAGAAGAACCGCGTTCACGCTCATGACCCAGACCACGTGCGCGATCGCCATCCGGCGCGTGCAGAACAGCCCGGCGAAGAGCGCCACCCAGTAGAAGAGGGATCCGTAGACGCCGCCTGTGACCCCCGCGCTGTAGATCGCCAGGGCGATGAGCACGGGCCCGGAGAACAGGATGACGTTCATCAGCCGTTCCGAGACCTCGTCGGCGTACCGGTAGATGATCGCTCCGAGCAGGTAGGCGGTCGCGATGACCGCGCCAAGGAGCCCGAGCTTGATCGGGGGATGCGGCAGCAGCACCGACACCAGCGCAAGTGTCGCGCCTGCCACGAAGAGCACGCCGAGTACGCGTACCGGCTCGACCCTGCGGTCCATCCCGGCACTTATCGGTACGGCCGCGCCCGATCTTTAGATTTGCCGCGCTAGGCGCGCGCTCTATCCAGGGTCTCGTTGACGAGCCCGTCGGCGGCCGCGTTCTCCTCACGCCGCACGCTCCGAATCGACCAAGCGGGAAGCTTGGCAAGGGCCTCAACCGCCTCCGCGTGCAGCGGCTTGAGCCCGGAGTCCTTCACCCGGTACTCGCCTCGCACCTGCTTGACGATGAGCTCGGAGTCGCCGATGAGCTCCACCTCCGCCGGCGAGAGCTCGCCGGCAAGCCGGATGGCCAGCAGGAGCGCCCTGTACTCGGCGACGTTGTTGGTCGTGATCCCAATCGACTCGCCCCGGCGCGCCAGGACGGTGCCGTCCGAATCCGTGACCACGGCGGCGACAGCCGCCCGCCCCGGGTTTCCGCGCGAGCCCCCGTCGAAGTTCGCGACCACCCGCCGCGGAGCCCCGCTCATGCCGGCGCCAGGATGACCCTGTCCTCATCGTCGAGGGAGGCGTTCCAGTCGGGGTCGAAATCGCCGAGCTCCGAGAGCTCGCTGCCCTTGCGCACCTCGGTCACCTCGGCGCGCCCGTCGCCGACCTCCACCTCCCACTCGTACCAGGAGAGGTCCCAGGCGATGATGATGACGGCCGCGTCGCGCTCCTCGCCCGCGGGTCGCACCGACACCTGGGGGTCCCCGAGCGTCCGCCGCAGCCCCCCGGCCTGGCGCATCGCCTCGCTGTCATTGAAGATCCGCAGGGCCCGGCCGACCACCTGCTCGTCGGTCAGCTGCTCGGGGAGATCCGACTCGCGGACCGGGTGGCTCGGCGGCTCGCTCGCCTCCGCGGCCGCCGCGCGCTCGGCCCCCTCCTGCGCCTTTTCGCTGGCCCTGAACTCGGCGATCTGCGCGGCTAGGGCGTCCTCCTCGTCCGATCGCGACGGCTCGTCAACCGGGGGCGGGGTGATCGGGCCGGGGGCTCGCCGTATGCGGGCCGCGGCGTCGGCCATCCGGCGTCCCGGCGCAAAACGGCGCCCCCGCTGGCGCTCTCCCGGCCACGACGTGGTCCCGGCGAGAGCCTCCGGCACCCAGCCGCTCGCCTCGGCGCGCGGCTTGCAGAGCGTGCAGACCGTTCGCGGCTCCCTCGAGGGCGTGAGGTAGCGCCACGAGCGCTCGCCGATCAGCAGGGTGCGCTCGCAGACGTCGCATGTCTCGAATTCGACGGGCTCGTGCTCCGGCACGGGCGCCAAGGTAGCGAACGTTTCGGTGACTACTCGTCGTCTGCCGAGGACGCTGCGGCAATGACCTTCTGCGCCACGTGCGAGGGAATCTCCTCGTGGCGGAGGAACTCCATTGTGTACTCACCGCGACCACCGGTGATCGCGCGAAGGTCGGGAGCGTAGTCGAGCACCTCCGCCATCGGCACCTCGGCCTTGATCTCGGTCGCGGAGCCCTTCGGCTCCATGCCGAGCGGGCGCCCGCGCCGCGAGTTGAGGTCCCCGATCACGTCGCCAACCGAGTCCTCCGGAACCGAGATCGTCATCTCCATGATCGGCTCGAGCAGATACGGGTCGGCCTCGGCGGCCGCCTGCTTGAACGCCATCGACCCGGCGATCTTGAAGGCCATCTCCGACGAGTCGACCGTATGGTACTGGCCGTCGTAGAGACGGACGTGGACGTCCTTCATCGGGTACCCGGCGATGACGCCGTCCGCAAGCGTCTCCTCGATTCCTTTCTCGACGGCCGGGATGAAGCCTCCGGGGATCACGCCGCCCTTGATCCCGTTCTCGAACTCGAAGCCGACGCCCGCCTCGGCCGGGCTGATCTCGATGTGGCAGTCGCCGAACTGGCCGCGGCCGCCGGTCTGCTTCTTGTAGCGCCCGTGGCCCTTCGACGGCTTGCGAATCGTCTCGATGTAGGGCACGCGCGGCGGCTTCAGCGCAATCTCGGCGCCGAAGCGCCGCTTCATGCGGTCCACGATGACCTCGACGTGGACCTGCGTGAGCCCGGCGATGATCTGCTCGCCGGTCTCCGGGTCACGGTGGACGTCCAGCGTGGGGTCCTCCTCGGTGAGCCGGCGAATCGCACTGGCCGCCTTCTCCTCGTCGCCCTTGGACTTCGGCTCGTACGCGAACGCCATGACGGGCGCCGGAAGCTCCACCTTCGGATAGCGGATCCCGCCGTTCTTCTCGGCGAGGATGTCTCCCGCCCGAGTCTCGCGTAGCTTGGCGACCGCTCCGATGTCGCCGGGCCCGAGCTCGTCGGTGGAGTTCATCTCCTTCCCGAGTGGCGTCACCAGCTGGCCGATCCGCTCCTTCTCGGACCGCGTGGTGTTGAGCACGTGCGAGTCCGAGCGGAGTACCCCCTGGCCACCCGCAGCAGGTTGATCCGGCCCGTGTACGGGTCGGCGGTGGTCTTGAAGACGTAGACGAGGAGGTCGCCATCGGGGTCCTTCTCGACCTCGACCGACTCGCCCTCCGCGTCGAGAGCCTTGCCCGGACCGCGCATGGCCGGCGACGGGACGTCCTCGACCAGGGCTTCTAGCAACCGGTTCGTCGCCATGTTCTTGGTCGCGATCCCGCACGTGACCGGAAACAGGTGGCCCTCGGTGACGCCCTTCTTCAGGACCGTGACGATCTCCTCGTGTGAGATCTCCTCGCCCTCGAGGTAACGCTCCATGAGCTCGTCCGAGTTCTCGGCGACCTCGTCCATCAGCTTCTCGCGGTACTCCTCCGCCCGTGCCTGCAGCTCGTCGGGGATCGGCACCTCGGACGAGTTGCCGCGGTCCTCGCCCGAGTACTCGTAGGCCTTCATGTCGATCAGGTCGATGACCCCGCTGGTGGAGTGCTCGGAGCCGATCGGGATCTCCGTGACGACGACGTGCGGGCCGAAGGCGGCCTTCAGCGAGTCCAGGGTGCGGAAGAAGTCCGCACGCTCGCGGTCGAGCATGTTCACGAAGACCAGGCGCGGGAGCCCCTCCTCCGCGGCGCGGTTCCAGAGGCGCTCCGTGCCCACCTCCACCCCGGACACCGCGTTCACGACCACCACGGCCGCGTCCACGACGCGCAGGGCGCCGAGCGTGTCGGCGATGAAGCTCGGCTCGCCGGGCGTGTCGATCAGGTTGAGCTTGCGCCCGTCGTACTCGAACGAGGCGACCGACGCCCCGATCGACATGCCCCGCTCCTGCTCGTCCTCCTCGAAATCGCCGACGGCCGACCCGTCATCCACGCTCCCGAGGCGGTTGATCGCCCCCGCCTCGAAGAGCAGGGCCTCCAGGAGACTCGTCTTCCCCGACCCTCGGTGGCCGATCAGGGCGACGTTGCGGATCCGGTCCGGCGGCTTCGCGGGCATCTCACCCGCACCCTATTACTCCTGCACTTTGCGATGACAGGTGCCGAAACGCGCACCTTCCGCCACAACCTAAACGGGGTCAGACCCTCTTTAGGGTTGTGACGAGTGCGTGCCTAACCCGGGAAGCGGGAACGGAGGGCCAGGACCGCCTTGGTATGCAGCTGCGAGACGCGCGACTCGGTGACTCCGAGGACCTCGCCGATCTCGCGGAGCGTGAGGTTCTCGTAGTAGTAGAGGGCGACGACCAGCCGCTCGCGCTCGGGGAGCGACTCGATCGCGTCGGCGAGCTGGTCCTTCAGCTCGCCGGTCTGGGCCTCCACCTCGGGGTCGGCCGCGGCGGGATCGCGGATGGTGTCGAGGACGGAGATCTGTCCGCCGCCTCCCTCGGGGTCGGCAAACGTCCAGAGGTCGTCGAGCGCAAGGATCGAGGAGTTCGCGATCTCGAGCAGAGCGTTGTTGAAGGCGTCGACGTCCATCTCGAGCTGGGCGGCCATCTCCGTGTCGGTCGGCGGGCGGCCGAGCTCGGCCTCGAGGGCCGCGTTGGCCTTCTCGATGTCGCGAGCGCGCGAACGCACGGAGCGCGGGACCCAGTCGAGGGACCGAAGCTCGTCGATGATCGCGCCCTTGACCCGCGCGACGGCGAAGGTCTCGAACTTGATCTCGCGCTCGAGCTCGAAGCGCTCGATCGCGCCGATCAGGCCGAGCAGGCCGTAGGAGACGAGATCCGCCTCGTCGACGTGCGAGGGAAGGCTCGACGCCATGCGCCCGGCGATGAACTTGACGAGTGGCGAGTAGGCGACGACAAGTCGCTCGCGGGCGCGCTCATCGCCGTCCTGCTTGTAGCGACGCCACAGATCACGCAACTCAACGGCTTTGACGTTGGTTTCCATGCTCGACTTCCCTGCCTAGGCTCCGTGGAAGGTTATACCGGCGATCTTCATGCGCGCGGATGGGCTCGTGCGTACTCCCGGCGCAGACGCCCGGGCTCGACGCGCGTGTAGATCTGTGTGGTCGAGACGCTGGCGTGGCCCAGCAACTCTTGGATGGATCGTAGGTTCGCCCCGCCCTCGAGGAGGTGTGTCGCGAAGGAGTGACGGAGAACGTGCGGGGAGACGCCTCCCGCGATCGCGGCCTCGCGCACCCAGCGCTCCAGCCGGCGCCTGACGTCGGAGGTATGCAGGCGCCGCCCCCGGCGCGAGAGGAAGAGCGCCTTCTCGTCCGGCCGCTCCTCGAGCGCGTGCCTGGTGGTGTCCAGGTAGCGCCGCAAAGCGGCCTGGGCCGGCTCGCCGATCGGCACGATGCGCTCCTTGCGGCCCTTGCCGCGCACCCGCAGGGTCTCCGACTCGAACTCGACGTCGCCGACGTCCAGTCCGCAGACCTCCTCGGCGCGCAGCCCGCAGGCGTAGGCGAGCTCGAGCATCGCGCGATCGCGGACCGCGAGCGGGTTCGTGGCCGGCACGCGGTCCAGAAGCCTCGCGGCATCGTCCGGCGAGAGCACCCGCGGCAGGCGCGAGCCTCGCTTCGGGCTTGGCAGGAGCTCCGCGGCGTTCTGCGCGGCGCCCCCGGTCTTCACCAGGTGGTCGCCGAACGCCCGGATGGCGGCGAGCTTCCTTGCCACGCTCGACCTCGCGAGCCCGCGTTCCGAGAGCGCCGCCGCGTAGCCGCGCAGGTCGCGGTAGGCCAGCTCGCCGGGTGGCGTTCCGCGGCCGCTCGCCCACTCGCCGAGCTCACCGAGGTCGCCGTGGTAGGCACGAAGGGTGTGCGGCGACAGGCTCCGCGACTCGAGCTCCCGCTCGAAGCCTGCGATTGCGTCCTCCCAGTCTCGGTCCACAGTCAGTGCCGTTTCGCCGCCGGCCCGCGCACGCCTGCCGCTGCAAGCGTTCCGGCGTCAGTCGCCGATATAGATCGGCGTCCCGAGGGGGACTCGGTCGTAGAGATCCACGACGTCGGGGATCATCATCCGTATGCATCCGTGCGATACCGCGCTGCCGATCGAGTCGATCTCGTCGGTGCCGTGGATGCCCGCACCGTTGTAGAAGCCCATCCAGCGGGCCTTGATCGGGTCGTCGGGCCCCGGCGGGATGACCTTGCCGGCCAGATCCCCCGCCCACGCGCTGTCCGGAACGTGCCAGGACGGGTTGACCTGCTTGTCGTCGATCGTGTAGGTGCCGGCGGGAGTCTCGAGCCCCTGCATGCCGACGGCGATCGGATAGGTCTTCGCAAGCTTCAGGTTGTCCCAGAGCTTCAACTGGAAGTTGGCGCGGTCCACCGTGAGGTACACCGGGTACTTCTGCGCGAGGTCCGCGGTTGTGACCGCCGACTTGGTGCGCTCGACGGGAGCGGCGATCACCCGCCGGCGGTCGCCTGACCCCAGCTCGTGGATGAGCAGATGGGTGAGCTTCGACTGGTCGACGCTGACGCCGTCCTTCCCGGCCACGAGGTTCAGCGAGCCCGCTGCCGGCTGGACCGACGCCTCGGTTGGGTCGCGATCGATCTGCTTGGCGACCTCGTCGACGAACTCGTTGACGCCCTGTCGCGAGTAGCCGACGTGGGCCGGCAGGTTCTGGTTGACGTCGCCGCCCGTTGCCTCGCGCCACAGGCGCGATGGCAGACCGCCCTCACGACTCGCGGCGTGAGCCGCGTCCAGCATCGAGGGAATGTCCGCGCGGACGTCGAGCCGGCTGGGCCCGAGCACGTAGTGCACTCCCGCGAACTTCACGGTGATCGGCTGCTCGAGCGGCCTGACCAGGTCGTTGCGGAGCTTGTGGCGAGCCTGCTTCTCGCTGAGGCCCCCGATCGGCACGCCGCCGACTCGAATGCCGTCGGCGATGTCGTTCGCCTGGGCGCGATCCCACGCATACGCCGCGATCGCCGCCGCGATCAGCAACGCCAGCACTCCCACGAGTGCAATCTGCACTCTGCGACCCACACCACAATCTTAGGGAGCGCCGCACACGGCGCAAGGGCCGCTCGCGCCTGTGCAAATCGGTTTGCGGCGTCGCCGGCGCTAGAGGCCGAGTGGCTCGCGGTCCCCTTCGGCGCCGCGATTGCGCCGCACGTGAGGGCTCCAGCGCAGGAAGTCCTCGACCTCGCGCTCGTAGTGGTACTCGTCCTCCATCCCGTGCATCACGCCCGCGAGCCGCATGTGCTCGGCAAGGCGGAGCACGGTCTCGCGCGTGGTGTAGCCGTACTCGAACCCGGTCGCCTTGTAGGCGCGGTTGTCGAGGCCACGGCCGAAGCGCAGCTGGTTCCACATCTCGTCCGGGACCCGAACGCCGAGCCGGCGCAGGGGCGCCGACAGGAGCCCGGCGCCGAACGGCGGGATCACCGGCACGGCGAACTTGCCGACCAGGCTGATTGCCTCGCTCAGCGCGAGGACCCCGTCGCCGGCAACGTTGTAGACCCCCGGAACCTCGCTCACGGCGGCGTGCTCCAGCGCGTGCACCACGTCGTCCTCGTGGACGAACTGGGTGCGAGGGTCGAAGCCGAGGACCATCGGGACGGCGGGAAGGCCAAGCATCCTGGTGAAGGCCGTGTCGACGTCTGGGCCGAGGACGTTGCTGAAGCGGAGGATCGTGACCGCCACCTCCGCGCGCCTGCGGGCGAAATCCGCGACCGCGCGCTCGGCCTCCGTGATGTCGCGCTCGAGCCCGGTCCGCGGCGGGTGCTTGCGGCCCATCACCTCGGTGAAGAACGCCGGGTCGTCCTGCTCGCAGCCATACCAGTGGGCGGAGCTCTTGAAGACGAAGCGCTTCACGGGTGACGTCTCGCCCTCGCACGCGGCGAGGATGTTCATCGTGCCGATCACGTTGTTCTCGTGCGTCGAGCGCGCACTCGCGCTGACGGAGTTGACCATGAGCCTGGTGTCGATGACGGTGTCGATCTCCGCGGCGCGGACGATTCGCTGCAGCAGCGAGTGGCGGTTTCCGACCTTGACGAACTCGGTCCGTTCGAGCTCGCGCGTGGGCTCGTCCTCGTCCACTCCGAGGATCGTCTCGATGTCCTCGAAGCCCTCGAGGGCCTGCGCGAGGCGGCCGCCCCAGTAGCTGGAGATGCCGGTGACGAGGATGCGGCGGGCGGGTTCCATCAGCTGCGGCGCCCTAGCCGAACCAGACCGACTTCCGCTTGGCGATCATGTCGTGGAGGTTCTCCTGGATGCGCGCCCGGATCTCCTGCGCGACGGTCTGCACGAGCGCCTTGTCGTGAACGGCGTCGGCGCCGCCGAGCTCGAGCGTGTCGATCGGCTCGAGGAACCGGATCTTGAACTTGGCCGGAAGGTAGCCGAGCATGCCGAGCGGCCCGAGCCACGGGAAGCTCGGCGTGATCGGGAAGTAGAGGAGCCCGGTGACACGCTGCATGAAGTTGACGTGCGCGAAGATCGGCGCCGCCTCCTCTGCCCCGACGACGCAGACCGGCACGAGCTTCGCCTCGGCGCGCATCGCGGCCTCCACGAAGCCGCCGCGGCCGAAGCGGCGAAGCCGGTAGCGGTCGCGGTAGAGCTTCTCGGTGCCCTTGCGGCCCTCGGGGAAGACCAGCACCAGCTGGCGCTCGTCGAAAAGGAGCCGGTGGACGTTCGCCGGGTGCGCGGCGACGCAGCCGATCTTCGGGATCAGCATCGAGAAGCCGGGGTAGCCCTTGAAGAAGTGCTCGACCGTGATGTGAAGCGGCCGAGCGCGTGAATGCTCCTCGCGGATGGCCTTCGCGATCACCGCGGCGTCGGGCGGCAGCGCCCCCGAGTGGTTCGAGACCAGGAGCGCCCCGCCGTCGTCCGGCACGTTCTCGATTCCCTCGACCTCGGCCCGGAACCAGTACCGGTAGAAGAACTCGACGAGGGTCCGGTCGAACATGCCCTCCACCCGCTCCGAGCGCCCCCAATCGTCGAGCGTTCGCTCCGGCTCGATCGCGGGCAGGAGGTCGCGCCGGTCCTCGCGGCGGGGCGAGCGCTCCTCGGGCGCGGCAAGCTCGCCGTTTTGCGAGTCCTCCTCTCCAGGCGCGGGCAGGCCGGCGAGGGATGTCCGGTGGGAAGGCATCCTGCCTCCCATTGAAGCAACTCGCGCGCCTCAGCCCTGTCGCCAATATGTTTCCGAGCATGCGCTCCAAGGACGCCGTACGCAAGGAGATCTGGAAGGCCATGGACCGCGAGGGCGTCTCGCGGTTCCCCGGCGCCGAGGGCCGGATCCCGAACTTCGCCGGCGCGAAGCTCGCGGCGGAGAAGCTGGCGACCCACCGCACCTGGAAGCGCGCCCAGGTGGTGAAGGCCAATCCGGACTCGCCGCAGACCCACGTCCGCCGCATGGCCCTCGAGGACGGCAAGCAGCTGATCATGGCCGTACCGCGCCTTCGCGACCGCCACCCCTTCCGGCTCCTCGACCCTCGCAAGCTCACCAAGGCTCAGACCCGCGAGGCCGCGACGATCAAGGGAGCGCTTCGCCACGGTCGCGTCGTCGCCCTGGAGGAGCTTCCCGAGGTCGACTTCGTCCTCTGCGGCTCCGTGGCGGTGAACCTCACCGGCGCGCGCCTCGGCAAGGGTGGCGGGTTCTCCGACCTCGAGTACGGCCTGCTGATCGACGCGGGGAAGATCGACGAGCACACGACGGTGGCGACAACCGTCCACCCCATTCAGATCCTGCGCGAGCACCTGAAGACGATCGACCACGACCTGCCGGTAGACCTGATCGCGACCCCCCGGACCCTCATCGAGGTGGAGCGCCAGTATCCGCGGCCGCGCGGCATCCTCTGGGACCACCTCCAGCCGCCCCAGATCCACGAGATCCCCATCCTGGAGAGAATGGGATACGCATGAGCACCACCGAGACCTACGAGCGGCCCGCGAGCACCGGACCGGAGTCGCCCGAGGCGACGGGCGCCGCGCGGGAGTACTTCGAGCGGGTCTGGCTGTTCACGCCCCCGTTCGCGCCGCTCCTCGACCCAACTCCGGCCGCCGGCCCCGATCCCTACGGCGATCCCGACCCCGAGTGGCTCCGGATCGACTGGCGCAAGCACCTGCGCTCCATCGACGTCACGCCCTCCACCCAGCCCGGCGCCCGCCCCGCTCGAGTCAACTACGTCGAGCTCGGCCCGACCGAGGACGAGACCGGCATGCCCATCGTCTTCGTGCACGGCCTGGGCGGCTGCTGGCAGAACTGGCTGGAGAACATTCCTCATTTCGCCCGCAACCACCGGGTCCTGGCCCTCGACCTGCCGGGCTTCGGGCACTCGCCGATGCCGCCGTGGGAGATCTCGATCGAGAGCCATGGCCGCCTTCTCCACGACTTCTGCGAGGCGCTCGGCGTCCGCGATGCCGCCGTCGTCGGCAACTCGATGGGCGGGTTCATCGCGGCCGAGGCCCTGATCCAGGAGCCGGAGCGGTTCTCGAAGCTCGTCCTGATCTCGGCGGCCGGGATCTCGCACGCCAGGGCGGTCCGCGGACCGGCGGTCACGGCGGCCCGCATGATGGCCATCGTCACTCCCCGCCTGTTCGGTCTGGACGAGCGCAGGCTGCGCCGTCCCGGCCTTCGTCACTGGCTGATGGCTCAGGTCTTCTACGCCCCGCTCGAGCTTCGCTACGAGCTGATCTACGAGTTCGTCCACTCCGGCCCCGGGACCGATGGCTTTCTTCCCGCCGTCGCCGGCCTGAACGGCTACGACTTCCTCGACCGGCTCCAGGAGGTCGAGACGCCGGCCTGGATCGTCTGGGGCCGCAACGACCACGTCGTGCCACCCGCCGACTCGGCCGGCTACGGCGATCGCCTGCGGAACTCGCGAACCTCGATCTACGACAAGACCGGGCACTGCGCCATGGCCGAGCGCCCGGTGCGCTTCAACCGCGAGCTGGAAGAGTTCCTGGGCGAAGCGGCTTGAGGCCGCTGCGGCCCACCTACCCGGTTCGCACCAAGCGCCTCGAGCTCCGCCCGTTCGAGCCGGAGGACATCGACGCCGTCCTGGCGTTCGAGTCCCGCGAGGACGTCTCGCGCTACCTCTACAACGAGCCGCGGAGCAGGGACGAGGTGGCCGAGCGGATGGAGCGCTACGTCGCGGCGGGCACCGCGGAGGCCGAGGGCGATTTCCTCGAGCTCGCAATAGCCCTCCGCTCCACAGGCGAGGTGGTCGGCAAGAGCTTCCTCGCTTGGCGGAGCACGGAGCATCGCCGTGCCGAACTCGGCTACACGATCCATCCCGATCACCAGGGACATGGCTACGCGACCGAGGCCACTCGCATCATCCTCGCGCTCGCCTTCGAGGAGATGGGCGCGCACCGGGTGATCGGCACACTCGACGCACGCAACGTTGCCTCCGCGCGAGTCCTGGAGCACCTCGGCATGCGCCGCGAGGCCCAACTCGTCGAGAACGAGTGGGTGAAGGGCGAGTGGGCCAGCGAGCTCGTCTACGCGATGCTCGAGGACGAGTACCGGCGCAACCTAAAGGGTGTCTGACACCGTTTAGGTTGTGATCGCGCCCTCGGACGCCGAGCCGACGTGCCGCGCGTACTTGGCCATGACCCCGCTGGCGTAGAGCGGGTCGGGCCCGCGGTAGGCGGCGATCCGCTCGGCGATCTCCTCGTCGCTCAGCGCCACGTCGAGCCGCCGCCCCTCGACGTCGATCGTGACCTCGTCGCCGTCGCGCAGCGCGGCGATCGGGCCCCCCTTCGCCGCCTCCGGGGCGACGTGGCCCACCATCAGGCCGCGAGTTGCTCCGGAGAAGCGGCCGTCCGTGAGCAGGGCGACCTCCTCCCCGAGGCCCTCGCCGACGATTGCCGCCGTGACCTGGAGCATCTCGCGCATCCCCGGCCCTCCGGCGGGCCCCTCGTTGCGGATGACGATGACGTCTCCCGCCTTGATGCCCTGGTCCTTGACCTGGCGGAAGCACTCCTCCTCGGACTCGAAGACGCGCGCCGGCCCGGTCTGGCCCTTGCGCTCGGTGCCCGCGAGCTTCACGACCGCTCCGTCGGGGGCGAGGTTGCCGCGCAGGATCGCGAGGCCACCCTCGGGCTTGAGCGGGCTGGACGCCGGGAGGACGACCTCCTGCCCGTCCGCCTCGTGGGCGGCGGCGGCCTCCTGGCCGATCGTCCGGCCGGTGACCGTCATGACGTCCTCGTGCAGGATTCCCAGCTCGGCGAGCCGGCTGAGGATCAGCGGCACGCCGCCGGCGCGGTAGAGGTCGGTCGCGACGAAGCGGCCGCCGGGCTTCAGGTCGGCGAGCAGCGGCGTCGATCGCGAGATCCGCTCGAAGTCGTCGATATCGAGCTCGACGCCCGCCTCCCTCGCCACGGCGAGCAGGTGCAGCACGCCGTTCGTGGAGCCTCCGGACGCGCAGATCATCGCAATCGCGTTCTCCAGCGAGTCGCGCGTGATGATCTGGCTCGGGCGCCGGTCGGCGGCCAGGACGTCCATCACGAGCTCGCCGATCTTCTCCGCCACCGTCGCCTTCTCGTCGTCCACGGCGGGAACCATCGCCGAGCCGCCCGGGGAGATCCCGAGGGCCTCGAAGGCGCAGGCCATGGTGTTGGCCGTGAACTGACCGCCGCAGGCGCCCGGGCCCGGGCTCGCCACGTCCTCCAGCTCGCGAAGCTCCTCGTCGGAGATGTCGCCCGCGGCGTGGGCGCCGATTGCCTCGAAGAGGTCGACGATCGTGACGTCACGGCCGTGAAAGCGGCCGGGAGCGACCGATCCGCCGTAGAGCATGAGGCTCGGGATGTCGAGGCGCACGAGCGCCATGACCGCCCCCGGGATCGTCTTGTCGCAGGCCGACAGCGCGACGACGGCGTCGAACTGGAAGCCGCGAGCCATGAGCTCGATCGAGTCCGCGATCACCTCGCGGCTGACGAGCGAGGCCTTCATCCCCTGCGTGCCCATCGTGATCCCGTCCGAGATCGCGACGGTGTTGAACTCCATCGGCGTCCCACCGGCCGCCTTCACGCCGTGCTTGATGTGCTCGGCGAGGCCGCGGAGGTGGAAGTTGCACGAGTTGGCCTCGGCCCACGTGTTCGCGATGCCGATCGTCGGCCGCGACAGGGCATCGTCGTCGAAGCCGACACCCTTCATGTAGGCGCGCGCGTGGGCGCGTTCGGGGCCGTCGAAGACGGCCGAGGAGCGTGGACGTGGAAGCGAGGAGGGCTCAGACATCAGGCGCCGCAGTCTAGAGGCGCGCCTCCAGCCGGCTCAGCGGCGGGCGACGGCGCGGGCCAGGCCGAAGACGTCCACCGGGCCGGTGCCGCGCCCGACGCCCCGCAGGCCGTTGCCAACCGCCTCCGCCGCGATCTCGCGCGCCCAGCGAGCCGCCTCCTCCAGCTCGCGGCCCTGGGCGAGCACGGCGGCCAGCGCCGAGGAGTGGGTACAGCCCGAACCGTGGCTGGCGCCCTCCGGGTAGTGCGGCCCCTCGATGTGGATGGAGCCGCCCGAGTCGACCAGGACATCCGTGCCGTGCTCCGCGTGGCCACCGGTCACGATCACGGCGGCCGGGCCGAGCGCCAGGATCGCCCTGCCAAGCTCCTCCGCCGAGGCCTCGGCGGGCAGCCCCGAGAGCGAGCGCGCCTCGGGGAGGTTCGGCGTGGCCACCGTCGCCCGCGGCAGAACGCGCTCGATCAGGGCCGCCTTGGCGTTCGGGTCGAGAAGGGGCGAGCCGCTTTCGGCGACCATCACCGGGTCCACCACGACCGGCACGTCGTCGACCATCTCGAGCGCGTCGAGGACGGCTTCGATCGTCGTCTCGTCGGCGAGCATGCCCACCTTCACGGCGTCGACGCGAATGTCCGAGGTGACGGCCTCGACCTGCGCGATGATCATCTCCGGGGGAACCGGCAGGACGGCCTCCACCCCGATCGTGTTCTGCGCTGTGATCGCGGTGATCGCCGTCGTCCCGTGGACGCCGCACCGCGCGAACGCCTTGAGGTCGGCCTGGACGCCGGCGCCGCCACCGGAGTCCGAGCCGGCGATCGAGAGCGCGGTGTGGACGGTCGGGGCGACGCTCACTGCGGTCGGGACTAGGCCTCGAGGGCCTTGGCCACTTCCTTGCCGCCCGCGATCGACTTCGTCTGGGCGCTCACCAGACCCAGCTTGTTGTCCTCATCCGAGAGCCTGAGGTACACCCTGCGGAGGTGCACCTTTGACTCGATGCTGGCGCTCTGGCGGTCGAAGCGCATCAGCTCCGGGCCCGGCTCGGCAAGCCCCATCTCGGCGAGCGGGTTCGCGGGGTTGGCGGACGTCGACGGCACGGAGAGGACGTGCACGAAACGATCGGACACGGCGACGACCATGTCCGGAGTGAGGCCCTTCTTCTTCGCGACCATCGCGCGGGCCGTGTCCGTGCCGAGGTCGGACTCGGCGTTCGACCCGGCGCCGTGGGCGAAGCTGGGCAAGGCCGCTCCGACGACGCCGCCGGCAAACAGCGCCGCGATGTCCTCGTGGAGCTTGAACACGCCGGCCGCCACGACTGGCTCTCCAACCACGGCCTCGGAGCTCTTGATCAGGTTTTTTTCGCTCATGGCCGACCGCGGCCCACGGTATCGCGCTCAGCGGCGCGCCGTCATCCGGGCGCCGGAGGCAGGAGCGACGTCCGCGCGACCATACCGTCGGCGCCGCCCGTCACGTAGCCCATGAGCTCGAGCCGAGCCAGGGCGATCGCGCATGCGCGCGGATCTCCCGACCCGGCCCTCGCCACCAGGTCGACGGTGGTGTTGCCGAGCTCGACGAGGCTGAGCGCCGCGGCGAGCTCCTCGTCGAGGGGAGGGCCCGTGCGCGTCGCGGTGACCGCTCCGACTCCGAGGATCTCGTCGAGCACGTCCTGGGCGTCGCGGACGAGCGCCGCCCCCTCGCGGATCAGCTCGTTGGTCCCCGCCGACGTCCGCGAGGTGACCGGACCCGGCACCGCGCCGAGATCGCGGTGGAGGCGGGCGGCCTCCTCGGCGGTGATCATCGTTCCCGACGGCAGCGCGGCCTCGACCACGATCACCATGCGCCCCAGCGCGGCCATGATCCGGTTGCGGGCCGGGAACGCCCACTTCTCGGGGCGAATGCCCGGCGGGCGCTCGGAGACCATGAGGCCCCCGCACGAGGCGATCCGGCGATGCAGAGCGCGCTTGCTCGGCGGGTAGGCCAAGTCAGGGCCGCCCGCCAGGACGGCGACGGTAGACCCCTCGGCGTCCAGCGCGCCCTCGTGAGCGGCGGAGTCGATTCCGAACGCCATACCGCTCACCACCGTGAGCCCGGCGGCGGCGAGCGTCTTGCCGAGCTCGCCGGCGACAGAGAGGCCGTAGCGGGTGGCGCGGCGCGACCCGACGATGGTGACGGTTACCCCGCGGTCGAGCCTGGCGAGGCCCACCCGGTCGCCGAGCCCGAAGAGCACCGGCGGCGTGCGCTCGTCGAGCTCGAGGAGCTGCGTCGGGTAGTCGGGCCGGCAGCGGCACACGGCCCAGCAGTCTCCAAGCCGCTGGTCGTCCCACTCCTCGACCAGAGCGAGGCAAGGGTCGCACGCATCCAGGTGCCCGGCGCTCATCCTCGGCCCCGCCGGCGCAGGCTGAGCGCCTCGCTGACGTGGTCCACGCCGATCTCCGCGCCGCCGTCGAGGTCGGCGAGCGTCCGGGCAAGGCGGAGCGTGCGGTCGTATCCCCGGCCGCTCAGGCCAAGCCGCTCGTAGCCGGTCTCCAGGATCCCGGCCGCCTCCGCCTCGAGCCGCGCGTGTTGCCGCGTCTCGCGCGCGCTCATCTCGGCGTTCGCCCGGCCCTCGCCGAGGCGGTCCGCCTGCACGTCGCGAGCGGCCCGGACGCGCCTGCGCACGGAGGCGGAGTCCTCGCCCTCGTCGGCGCCGATGTCGCCGGCGTCCGGACGCCCGACCCGCACGAGGATGTCGATCCGGTCGGCAAGCGCGCCACTCAGACGCGCCTCGTAGCGACGGACCTGGAACTCCGTGCAGCTGCACTCGTCGGACTCCGGCCCGTGGCCGCACGGACACGGGTTCGCTGCCGCGACCAGCATGAAGCGGCAGGGGAGCTCGACCGCGTGCCCGGCGCGGACGATCGCGATCGAGCCGCTCTCCAGCGGCTCGCGAAGGGCCTCCAGCGCGTCGCGCGAGAACTCGGCCAGCTCGTCGAGGAAGAGCACGCCGCGATGGGCAAGCGTCACCTCACCCGCCCGCGGAGGGGTCCCGCCGCCCACCAGCCCGGCCGCCGAGATCGTGTGGTGGGGAGACCGGTAGGGCCGGCGCCGCGACCCGGTGACGAACCGCCCGCAGGCGCTGGCGATCCGCAGGACCTCCACGGCCTCGGCGTCCTGCAGCGGCGGGAGGACCGAGGGGAGGCGGCGCGCCGCCATCGACTTCCCAGCCCCGGGCGGGCCCACGACGAGGATGTTGTGGGCGCCCGCGGCGGCGACCTCCAGCCCCCGGCGAAGCGGCGCCTGGCCGCGGAGGTCGGCGAGATCCAGGCCGTGCGCGGCGACGTCGCCGTTCAGCGGCATGGGCTCGGGCGGCTTCGGCTCCTCCTCCCCGCCGAGCAGCTTCAGCTCGGTCAGGTGGTTGAGGGGCACGATCCGCGGGCCGCGGGCGAGGGCCGCCTCGGGGCCGTTGGCGCTTGGCACGACAAGCGCCAGCACGCCGTCGCGGCGCGCGGCCTCCGCCATGGCGAGCGCCCCCGGAACCGGCCGGATCGAGCCATCCAGGGCGAGCTCGCCCGCGAGCGCGAAGCCACGCAGGTCGACGTCAAGCTGCCCGGAGGAGCCGAGCAGCGCGGCGGCAATCGCCAGATCGAGGCCGGGCCCGCCCTTCCGCAGGCCGGCCGGCGCCAGGCTGGCCGTGATCCTGGTGTCCGGGAACTTGAAGCCCGAGTTGGACACCGCCGCCCGCACGCGCTCGCGCGACTCCCGCACGGCGGCGTCGGGCAGCCCGACCAGGCCGAACGACGGCAGGCCGCGCGACACGTGAACCTCGACGCCGACGCCATGAGCGTCGACGCCGAGCAACGTGAACGTCCTGGCCGTGGCGAGCACGCCGCGAACCTAGGCGCCGGCGGCGGACCGCTCTTGCGCTGGACGCGCCAAATGTGGAACGCGTCGGCGAGCGGCGCAAGCTCGACGCGGTCAGCGCGCGTTCCGTGCGAACAGGCCGCCTAGCTTCGGCGCATGAGCGCCGCGCGACAGGCGACCGGACAGGCCGGCGAGGAGCTCGTGGCGCGCGCCCTCGAGCGCCGCGGCGCAACGGTCATCGCCCGGAACGCCCGGGCTCCCGGGGTGCGCGGAGAGCTCGACCTGATCGCGCTCGACCGGGGAGTTCTCGTCTTCGTCGAGGTCAAGGCGCGCCATGCGGGCAACCGCCGCGGCCCCGAGCGCCCGGCGATGGCCGTCGGCCGCTCGAAGCAGCTGAAGATCCGCTCGCTCGCGCTAGCCTGGCTCGCGGCCAACCGCAGCCGCGTTCCACGTCACTCCCGATTGCGGTTCGACGTCGTCGGCATCGTCCTCGGGCCCGGCGACGTGGCGCTCGAGTGGGACTGGATCGAGGCGGCCTTCTAGCCCAGGCGCAGCTGCGAGTAGGCGACCGACTGGAACGAGCGGCGGTGCAGGCCCGACGGGCCGTTGGCGAGCACCGCGGCGCGGTGCTCAGGCGTCGAGTAGCCGGCGTTCTCGGCGAAGCCGAAGCCGGGGTAATGGCCGTCGGCGCGACACATCAGGCGGTCGCGGGTGACCTTGGCGATCACCGAGGCCGCGGCGATCGCCGCGCTGCGGGCGTCGCCGTCGATCACGGCCTGGTGGCGGACGGCGCAGTCGCGTACCGGGAAGCCATCGGAGAGGCACGCGGCGCCGGGAACCGCGACGCGCTCCAGGCAACGGCCGAGGGCCGCCAGGTTGGTCACGTGAAGGCCGCGCGCGTCGAGCATCGGCACGCAGCGCGAGACCACGGCGACCCGAGTGGCCGCGCGCAGAACGTACGGGTAGAGCTCCTCGCGCTCCTCGGGCGTCCGCTTCTTGGAGTCGTCGAGCTCGCCGAGGGCGCGCCGGTCGCGCATGCCGAGGTTCTCGTAGTCGATCAGCACGGCGGCCGCCACGAGCGGGCCGGCGAGCGACCCGCGCCCCGCCTCGTCGGCGCCCGCCACGAATCGCGTCCCGAGGGAGCGGTCGAACTTGAAGAGCTTCGCGGCCTGGCGCCGGCGGCGCTTCACGGCCGCGCGCGAGCGCTTCCTCGGTTCCTCGGGGGTCGGGGCCGGCTCAGAGGAGGCCGATGCGGTCGGGAGGCCAGTAGGTGAAGAAGGCCTCACCGATGATCCAGGATCGCGGGATGGGTCCCCAGAAGCGGCTGTCGTCGCTGTCCCCACGGTTGTCGCCCATCATGAAGTAGTGGTCCGGCGGAATGGTGATGGGCTTCGGCAAATTGCAGGAATCGCCGCCCGGAGGACAGGGGTTGATGTAGCTCTCGTCCTTGTCGACGACCCCGTTGACCACCGGGTGGCCGTGGCGGACGGCGAGCGTGTCACCGGGCCCGGCGACGATGCGCTTGATGAAGTTCGCCGAGGACTCGTGCGGGTTGGGCTGCGGGCAGGCCTCGCTGGAGGGATGGACAACGCCGCACTCGGGGCCGCGGAAGTCGTTGTCGGTCGAGATCGGCGGGTGGAACACCACGATGTCGCCGATGCTCGGGTCGTGCAGGTGGTAGATGAAGCGGTTGACGAGAACCCGCTGACCGACGTCGAGAGTCGGCTTCATCGAGCCGGACGGGATCTGGTACGGCTTGACGACGAAGGCCTGGATCACCAGCGCCAGGCCGATGGCGAGAGCGACGATTACGACGAGCTCGACAAGGGCGCCAAGGGTGCCCTTTGGCCGAGGCATCAGGAGGTGGCCTCTTCGGCTTCAGCCTCGGCCGAAGCCTCCTCCCCCTCATCATCGCCTGACGATTGCTCCGCTCCCGAATCACTGCCTGACGATTGCTCCGCTCCCGCTTCAGAATCACTGCCCGACGGCTGCTCCGCTCCCGAATCACTGCCTGACGATTGCTCCGCTCCCGCCTCAATATCTTGCTCGTCCGTTCCGGACGAGCTTTCGTTTTGAGCTCCCGCGTCCGCATCGTCAGGGTCGGTGTCTTCACCGGATTCGGATGCGGGCTCTTCGGCAGGAGCGTCCTCGGTGGTCTCGGCCTCGGCGCTGGCCTCCTCGGCCTCCTCCCCCTCGGGCGCGGTGACCTCGACGTCCGCCTCCTCCTGGGGCACGCCCTCGGAGTCGATCGGTGCGGGCTCCTCCTCGGCGATGACGAGGTCGTCCTCGATGCCCCAGCGGCGCTCGGCGACCCGGGCGCGCTTGCCCACCCGGCCACGGAGGTAGTAGAGCTTCGCCCGCCGCACGTCGCCGCGCGCGACCACCTCGAGCCGCTCGATCTTCGGCGAGTGCAGGGGGAACGTGCGCTCGACCCCCACGCCGAAGGACTGCTTGCGGACGACGAACGTCTCGCGGACACCGGCACCGGAGCGCGAGATCACGATGCCCTCGAAGACCTGGGTCCGGCGCCTGGTGCCCTCCACGACCTGGAAGTGCACACGCACCCGGTCGCCGGCGGCAAAGCGCGGGACCTTCTTCAAGGCGCGGTTCTCGATGCTCTCGATGATGGTGCTCATGGTCAGAACGATCTTTGGGGCGCGGACGAAAAGCCGCCCGCCCAAAGCTGGACGGGCGATCAGCCACGAGGCAAGCCGCGCGGCGGCGAATGGTAACTAAGAGCCAGGCCCCGAGGGCGAGCCGCGCTCGCGGCTGCGTTCCAGACGCCACTCCCTGACCCGGGCATGGTCGCCCGAGAGCAGGATCTCCGGGACGCTCCAGCCGCGATAGCTGGCCGGGCGCGTGTAGTGCGGGTACTCGGGCGCGCCGCCGAGCGCCGCCGAGAACGACTCCTCGACAGCGCTGTCGGCGTGGCCGAGCGAGCCGGGAAGCTTGCGGAGCACGGCGTCGGCGACGACCATCGAGGCGAGCTCCCCTCCCGCGAGGACATACGGGCCGACGGAGACGGCGTCGGTGACCAGGTGCTCGCGCACGCGTTCGTCGACCCCCTCGTAGCGTCCGCTCAGGAGCGCCAGCGATTGCTCGCCGGCCAGCTCGCCGGCGAGCGCGTCGTCGAACTGACGGCCGGCGGGCGTCAGGAGGACGATGCGCTCCGGGCGCGCCCCGTCGCCGTAGGCGGCTTCGAGAGCGGCGTCGACGACGTCCACGCGCAGGACCATTCCGGCACCGCCCCCGTACGGCGAATCGTCGACCTGGCGGCCGGACAGCGGCGTCGTCGCCCGATAGTCGAGTAGCCGTGCCTCGCTGCCTGCACTGATCGCGTTCGCCACGTGGCGCTGCCCGAGGAACCAGCCGAAGGCCTCGGGAAAGAGCGTGAAGAAGTCAATCCTCAACGAACTCGACCAGCACCCGCCGGTCGTGCTCGGCGCCGGCGCGGGCGGCGGCCTTGGTGACCGTGCGGATCGCGCCGGCCACCTTGCCTCCGCGGCCGATCAGCCGACCCAGGTCGTCGCCCTCGACCTTGACCTCGAAGATCAGGTCGGCATCCTCGTCGATCTCCTCCACGCTGACGGCGTCGGGATCGTCGACCAGGGAGCGGCAGACGAACTCGACGAGGTCGCGGAGGTCGCCGACTTCGTCGTCGGGCCCGAGAAGCTCGTCGGACGCCTCCACGGGACTAGGAGCCAGTGGCCTGGATGCCCTTGGCGCGCAGGAGCGTGGCGACGCTCTTGGAGGGCCGGGCGCCGTGATCCAGCCAGTGCTGGGCACGCTCGGCGTCGATCTCGATCACCGAGGGCTCGGTTCGCGGGTTGTAGTGGCCGATCGTCTCGATCGTCCGGCCGTCCCGCGGGGAACGGCGGTCGGCGACCACGATGCGCCAGTTGGGGTTCTTGCGCGAACCCACGCGTCTGAGCCTCATTCGAACCATTTGCGGCTCGCGAGGTTAGCGGGTTGGCGGTTACAGGCCCCGTAGCAACTGCTGCGGGTCCAACCGTTTACCGCTCGCGAGCGAGGCCATCATCTTCCGCATCTGGCCGAACTGCTTGACGAGCTGGTTCACGGCCGAAACCGTGGTGCCCGACCCGGTCGCGATTCGCTTGCGCCGCGAGCCGTCGATGATGTCGGGCCGGGCGCGCTCGGCGGGCGTCATCGAGAGGATGATCGCCTCCAGGCGGTCGAGCTCGCGATCGTCCATCTTCACGCCGCGCAGCTGCTTCATCGCCCCGCCCATGCCGGGCATCATCCCGAGGACGTTGGTGAGCGGGCCCATCTTGCGGACCTGCTTCATCTGCTTCAGGAAGTCGTCGAGGGTGAACTCCTGGCGGCGGATCTTGCGCTCGAGCTCCGCCGCCTCGTCCTGGTCGTGCACCTCCTCGGCCTTCTCGATCAGCGTGAGCACATCGCCCATGCCGAGGATCCGCGACGCCATCCGCTCCGGGTGGAAGCGCTCCAGCTGGTCGAGGCCCTCGCCGATCGACGCGTAGAGGATGGGCTTGCCGGTGACGGCGCGAACGGAGAGTGCCGCGCCGCCGCGCGAGTCGCCGTCCAGCTTGGTCATGACGGTGCCGTCGAACTCGACCGTCTGGGCGAAGGACTCGGCGACGTTCACGGCGTCCTGGCCGGTCATCGAGTCGAGCACCAGGAGGATGTCGTGAGGCTTGACGGCGTTCCGCACCCTCACGAGCTCGTCCATCAGGTCCCGGTCCACGTGCAGGCGGCCCGCGGTGTCGACGATGAGGACGTCCTTCGACTCCTGCTTCGCCCTGCCCAGCCCCCAGGCCGCGATCTCGGCGGGGTCCGGCTCCGTGCCCCGCTCGTAGACCGTGGCCCCCGCCCGCTCGCCGACCGTGACGAGCTGGTCCACGGCCGCCGGGCGCTGGGTGTCGCAGGCGACGAGGGCCACGTTCTTGCCGTCCTTGGCGAGCAGCTTCGCGAGCTTGGCGCAGGCCGTCGTCTTACCCGATCCCTGCAGGCCCGCCATGAGGATCACGGTCGTGCCCGAAGGCGACATCGCGATGTCGCGACTGGCGCCGCCCATCAGCTTCGCCAGCTCGGCGTGGACGATCTTCACGACCTGCTGGCCTGGGTTGAGCGCCTCGAGGACGTCGGCGCCGAGGCACTGCTCCTTCACGGCCGTCGTGAACTCCTTGACGACCTTGAAGTTGACGTCGGCCTCCAGCAGCGCGAGGCGCACCTCGCGCATCGCGGCGTCGACGTCGGCCTCCGTGAGGGTCCCGCGCGAGCGGACTGCGGAGAGCGACTCCTGAAGGCGATCCGAGAGTTGGTCAAACATTCAGATGAGGGGCTTTAGCCCCGAACGCAGCATGTAAGGACGGCGAAGCCGTCCGCAGGTGATTCATGTAGCTCGTGGAGGTTAAGGCTTGGTTCGTCTGCTACTCGCTGAGCAGGGCGCTGGCGAACTCGTGCGGGTCGAACGGACGCAGGTCCTCCAGGGACTCCCCCACGCCGATCAGCTTCACGGGCAGGTTCATCTCGGACGCGATGGCGAGGGCGATGCCGCCCTTGGCGGTGCCGTCGAGCTTGGTGAGGACGACGCCCGTGAGGTCCACGGCCTCGGCGAAAGCCTGGGCCTGGCGCAGGCCGTTCTGGCCCGTGGTCGAGTCGATGACGATCAGCGTCTCGTGCGGAGCGTCGGGAAGCCGCTTCGCGGCAACCCGCTTCACCTTGGCCAGCTCCTCCATGAGGCCCGAGTGCGTGTGGAGGCGACCCGCGGTGTCGGCGATCACGACGTCCGCACCGCGCGCCTGCGCGGCGGCGATCGCGTCGAAGACCACGGCGCCCGGGTCCCCGCCGGACACCCCGCGCACGATCTCAACTCCGGCCCGTCCCGCCCAGGTCTCGAGCTGCTCGATCGCGGCGGCGCGGTACGTGTCGGCGGCGGCCACGACCACGCCCAGGCCGAGCTCGTCCTTCAGGAGCGCCGCGAGCTTGCCGATCGTCGTCGTCTTCCCCGTGCCGTTGACGCCAACCACCATGATCACCGCCGGGCTCGCCGAGAGGTCGATGCGCCGCTCGCCCGTCTCCGCGACCTCCGCGAGCAGCTCGACCAGCCGCTCGCGGACCGCCTCCGGGTCGGCGAGCGTGCCCGCGTCGACCTCGTGCTCGAGCTTCTGCACGATGTCCGCCGTGGTGCGGGCACCGACGTCGGCGAGGATGAGCGCCTCCTCCAGCCGCTCCCAATCGGCGTCGTCGAGGCGATCCAGAACGCTCGCCGTCAGCTCAGCCGCGAGCGCCTGGCGGCTGCGGCGAAGGCGTTCGCGCAGCCGGCTGAAACGCCCGGCGCGCTCCTCCTCGGCCTCGGCCTGCGCTCCGGCCGGCACCTCGCGATCGCCGAGGTCGAAGGACTCCTGCCAGGTGGTGGCCATGCGCGGCAGGCTAGTGGCGCCGGCCGCGCTGCCGCCCGGCGCCCTCTTGCGAGTTCATGTCGCAGGGGGGCTGGAGAAGACGCGCGGGGCTACGCCGCCTCGGCCTCGTCGGGGCGCTCGTCCAGCCTCTGCTCGTCCTGCGGCGGCATCCGCCTCGAGACGACCTTGGTGACGCCGGCGTCGCCCATCGACACGCCGTAGAGGACGTCGGCGGCGTCCATCGTGCGCTTCTGGTGCGTGACGATCACGAACTGGGCGCGACCGGAGAACCGGCGGACCAGCTGCAGGAACCGGTCGATGTTGGCGTCGTCGAGCGCCGCCTCGACCTCGTCGAGGATGTAGAAGGGCGACGGGCGGGCGAGGAAGACGGAGAAGACGAAGGCGAGTGCCACCAGCGCCTTCTCGCCGCCGGAGAGCAGCGAGAGGCGGCGCATCGCCTTGCCGGCGGGCGTCACCTCGATCTCGACGCCCAAACCACCACCCTCCGACTGCTCCTCTCCCGCCTCGATAAATTGCCCTCCCCTTCGGGTCGGGCCTTCTCTTTGAGCTTCCGCGTCCGCGCCGGCGGGGTTGCGAGCAAACTGCTCAGTCTCCGAGCCGCCATCCGCGCTCGCGCTCTCCCCGCCCAGCACGGCGCGCGGGGTGTTCTCGTCAACGAGCCGCAGCCTGCCGCGGCCGCCGGGGAAGAGGTGGCTGATCAGGTCCTCGAAGTTCTTCTGGGCGGCGTCGAAGGTCTCGTTGAACGCGCTCTCGATCTTGCGGTCGGTTTCCGAGATGAGGCCCGTCAGCTCGGCGAGCGCCTTCTCCAGGTCCTCGCGCTGCTCGCTCAGCTCGCCAACGTGGGCCAGCGCCTCCTCGTACTCGCGCTCGGCGAGCGGGTTGACCGGTCCGAGCTGCTCACGCCGGCGGGCGACCCGCTCCAGGCCCCGCTCGATCTCCAGCCGCTCGTCGTCCGAGATCGTCGCTTCCGCGATCGGGTACTCGCGCTCCAGCAGGGCGGCGATCCGCCCGAGCTCCTCGCCGGCCTCGCGGTGGCGGTCGCGAAGCTGCGCCGCACGGACCTCCGCCTCGGTGAGCGAGTCCGCGAGCGCGCGCAGCTTCGTCTGCAGCTCGGCCTCCTCCATCGAGCACTTGCGAAGGCTTGCCCCCACGTCGTCGCCCGAGTCCGCGCCAAGCGCCGCGCTCTCCAGGGCCGCCGCGCGCTCCCCCGTCGCGTCGCGCGCATCCGCGACGGCGGCGATCAGCGCGTCCAGCTCGGCCAGCGTCTGCTCCAGCGACGCAACCGGAGCCTCCAGCGAGCCCTGGCGGCGCTCGGCCAGGATCTCCTCGGCCCGCTCGGCGGCCGTCGCCGCGCGCAGAGCGGCGCGCCGCATCCCGGCGACCTCGGCGGCGCGGGCGGCGTCGTCGGCTCCGGCGCGCGCGCGTGTGAGCGCGTCGCCGGCGGTGCCCAGAGCTTCGCCCGCGGCGTCGAACAGAGCCGCGAGTGGCTCGTCGCGCCCCGCCTCGACCTCGTCGGCGAGCGCCCCGAGAGTTTCGCGACGGGCGGCGAGGTCCGCGGCGAGCTCGCCGCGCCGGTGGGCAAGCGCTTCGGCCCGGACGGTGAGGCGCTCGTGCGCGGCACGAATCGCCGTGAGCCGTCCCCAGGCCTCCGTCCGCTCGCGGTCGCGCGCCGCGAGGGTCTCCTCGATCGCCGTCCGCCGCTCGCTGACCTTGGCCAGCTCGGCCTCGAGCGCCTCGCGCGAGTCCCGCGCGCCGGCGGCGCCCTTCTCGGCGCCCGCGAGCGCGTCGGTGTGTGCGCGGAGCTCCGAGGCCACCAGCCTCCCGCGCAGCTCGGCGCCCTCGCGTTCGAGACGGGCGTGGATGTCGGCGGCCCGCGCCTGGCGCTTCAGCGGGCGCAGGCGCGAGCGCGCCTCGCGCTCGACGTCAAGCGCGCGGTCGAGGTTGTCCTGAGTGCGCTCGAGCTTCAGCTGAGCGCGGCGGCGGCGCTTGCGGTGCTTGCCGAGACCGCCCGCCTCCTCCACCAGCGAGCGCCGATCGCGCGGGCGGGAGTTGACGATCTCCTCCACCCTGCCCTGGCTGATGACCGAGTGCATCTCGCGGCCCAGGTTGGCGTCGGAGAGGATCTCGACGACGTCGACAAGCCGCGCCCGCGCGCCGTTGATCCAGTAGGCGCCCTCGCCGTCCCGGTCCAGCCGCCGGCGGATGGCCACTTCCGAAAATCCGAAATAACTGCCCGACGGTTGCTCCGCTCCCGCCTGAATACCTTGCTCGGGGCTACGCCCCGAGCAATCTTCTCGAGCTTCCGCGTCCGCACCGTCGGGGTTTGCGGCGGGCCACTCGTCGTCACCACAGAGGACGACCTCGATCTCGGCGTACCTGGAGGGTCCCCTGCCCTGGCCGCCGGCGTAGATCATGTCCCGCATCGACTGGCCGCGGACGGTGAGCGGGCTCTGCTCGCCCAGCGCCCAGAGCACGGCGTCGGTGATGTTCGACTTGCCGGAGCCGTTCGGGCCGACGATCACGCTGACGCCGGGCGAGAAGACGAGCTTCGTCCGCTCGGGGAACGACTTGAAGCCCTTGATGGTGATCGAGCTCAGATGCATGAAAAGCTGGGCGCATGCGCCCGTTGGTGCCGGAAGGCTCGCGGGCGCGTCGGACGCGTTTTTCTCGCTGCTCTCAAAGTGTGTTTTCGGCGGCGGCGCGCCGCTTCCTGGCTGGACTTGCTAGCGAGCGAGGCGCTCGAGGGCCTCGGCCGCGGCCGCCTGCTCGGCGGCCTTCTTGCTGCGGCCCTCGCCCTGCCCGATAACGGCCCCGTTGACCTTGGCCGTCACCTCGAACACGCGCGCGTGAGGCGGTCCCGCCTCCCTCGCGACGGCGTAGGTTACGCGCGAGCCGTCGCGGGCGAGCGCCTCCTGCAGGGCCGACTTGAAGTCGAGCAGCTGCTCGGACGCGATGTCCATCTGCTCGGCGAAGGCGGCAACCGTGGCGTCCGCGGTCGCCTCGTAGCCGTGATGCAGATAGCAGGCGCCGATCACCGCCTCGCACACCGAGGAGAGCGCCCGCTCCGAGGCCAGGAGCGCCTCGACGTCGATGCCGCCATCGACATGCGGCGGAACGGCCGTCTCCAGCATCTGCGGTAGGCCGAGCTCGTCGGCCACGTCTGCGCACGCCCGCCCGCTCACCGCCTGGCCGTGGACCTTGGTGAGCCGTCCGATGTCCGAGCGGGGAAAGCGGTTGAAGAGGTGCTCGGCGATGGCCAGTCCAAGCACGCTGTCGCCCAGGAAAGCCAGCCGGCCGTAGGAGTCGGCGCGATGCCTCACCCACGAGGAGTGGGCCAGCGCCCTGCCCCGAAGCTCCTCCGGGAGGGCGTTGAAGAGGTCGAGGAGCTGCCGCGGGTCGTGCTCGGGCTTCGGGACCGGCTGGGGACTCGTCTTGGCCGTCTTCGGCATGCGGCGCTCGCTCAGGCGGGAATGCGCTCCGCGACGAAGTCGACGGCGTCGCCGACGGTCCTGATCTGCGCGGCGTCCGCCTCGGAGACCCTGATCCCGTACGTGTCCTCGAGCTCCATGACGAGCTCGTAGAGGTCCAGTGAGTCGGCGTCGAGGTCCTCCTTGAACCGGGTGCCCTCCTGGATCCGGTCCTCGGGAACCTCGAGCTCGGCGGCGAGATGCTCGCGCACCTTTGCCATGACCTCTTCGTTGGAAACGCTCATTCGCTGAATTCAACCATCGCGAAGCGACGCCCGAGTCGCTCCACCTCGCTCCAGGAGCTCGGCGGTGCGCTCCACGGCATGCTCGCGGACGGTGCGTGCGGCAAGGCGAATGGCGTTCGCGACGCCATCCGCACCGGAGCTGCCATGGCCCACGATCGCCACGCCTCGGAGCCCGAGAAGGATTGCCCCGCCCGTCTGGTCGGGGTCCATGCGCCGCCGCAGGCCACCGAGCGCGGGCCGAAGCAGCGCGCCGCCGGCGAGCGCGACGGGGTTCGACCGCGCCGCCTCGGCGACGCCGTCGGCGACCGCGCGCGCGGTTCCCTCCATCGTCTTCAGCGCGACGTTGCCGGTGAAGCCGTCGGTGACCACCACGTCGGCCGCGTCGGTCAGGAGGTCGCGCCCCTCCACGTTGCCGACGAAGTCGATCCCGTCGGCGCTACTCAGCGTCGCGTGGACCTCACGCAGGTCAGCCGTGCCCTTCTTCGCCTCCTCGCCGATCGAGAGGAGCGCAACGCGGGGGTGGTCGACCCCGAGGACGGCCTGGCTGAAGGCGGCGCCGAGGAAGGCGAACTGCACGAGGTCGTTGGGCCGGGCGTCGGTGTTTGCGCCGACGTCGAGGAACAGCGTGGGCGAGCCGACGGCGCTCGGCGCCGGCACCTGAGCGGCAAGGGCCGGCCGCCGCACGCCATGGAGCCGGCGCAGCGAAAGCGTCGCCGCGGCCATCGTCGCGCCCGTGGCGCCGGGGCTCGCCAGGGCATCTGAGCCCCCGGCGACCACATCGGCCGTGGCTCGCACGATCGAGGCGTTCTCCCGGGAGCGAACCGCGGCCACCGGCTCATCGTGGTTGGTGATCCGGTCCGTCGCCTCCATGACCTCGATGCCGGCCTCTCCGTCGAGACCGTCGAGCTGCGCGGGGTCGCCGAAGACCCGCACGCTGATGCCGTCGCTCGCCGCCGCCCGCGCGCCGTCGATGATGACCTGCGGCCCCTGCTCGGCGCCAAGGCCGTCGAGGGCCACGATCACCGGGGTCTCGCTCACGCGGCTACTCCGCGGGCTCGCGGGCGGGAGACGAGTCGGCCTCGCCGATCTCGTGGGAGACGACCTCGCGTCCCGCGTAGGTGCCGCAGACCGGGCAGACCCGATGCGGCAGCCGGGGACTGTGGCAGCGCGGGCACTCGTTGGTGCGCGTCAGGCCAGCCGTGTGGGTGGCACGGCGCTTGTCGCGCCTTGCGCTCGAGGTTCTCTTCTTCGGGACGGCCATGGCGAGCGCGCATGGTAGCGGCGCTACTGGTTCAGGAGGTCACCGAGGCCCGCGAACGGACCCTCCGGCTCGGCATGCCGGTGGGCGTCGGGGTCGGCGTCGTTCAGGGACACGCCGCAGACCGGACACAGGCCGGCGCAGTCCGGCCGGCACAGGAGCTTGGCCGGCGCCGCCAGGATGAGCGCGTCGTGAATCCAGCCGCCGACGGCGAGCTGGTCGCCGTCGACGTACGGGCTCGAGAGCTCCTCGTCGCCGCCACCCGGCTGGTCGACCTCGCGCGCGTCCGCCGCAACCTCCACCTCGGCGTCGGTCAGACAGCGCATGCACGGCCCGCGCAGGCTCGCCCGGGCCTGCAGGTGGAAGGCGTGCCCACTTGCCGTGCGGGAGACCTCGAGGCGGTACTCCACGGGCTCGCCGCTCGCGTAGCGCTCTCCGCCCAGCTCGACGGGTTCCGGGACCAGCGAGCCCTCCAGGCGCCTCCCCTCTCCGGGTGAGAGCGCAAGCGCGGACAGATCGATGTGATATTTCGAGGTCATGAGTCCCGACAACGAGGGTAGCGGCGCCGAACAGTTCCACTTCGAGCCCGAGACGTATGCCGAGATGATCCGCGCCGACGTCCCCCGCTACGAGGAGCTGCAGCGGGAGACGATCGCCGCCATCCCGTTCCCGCCCAAGCGCGTCCTCGAGCTCGGGTTCGGGACCGCGGAGACCACGGAGCGGATCTGGGAGGCGTACCCGGAGGCCCGGATCACCGGTATCGACTCCAGCCCCGGCATGGTCTTCAAGGCCCGGGAGCTCGGCTGGGAGGAGATGCGCCTCGGGCGGATCGAGGACCCGCTTCCCGACGGCCCGTGGGACCTCGTGATCTCCGTTCTCACCATCCACCACCTCGACGCCGACGGCAAGCTCGACCTGTTCCGCCGGGTCCGCGAGCAGTCGCGGGCGCTGGTCTTCGGCGATGTCGTCGCGGTGCCGCCGGAGCGCCGGATCGCCACGCTCACCGCGGGCTTCGACATGCCGAGCCCCGCCGCGGACCAGGCCGAGTGGTGCGAGGGCGAGGTCGTCTGGGAGGCTGACGATCTAGCTGTCATACGAGCCGTCTACGAGTAAGGAGAACGGATGTCCAAGGTCCTCTACGAGAAGCGCGACCGGATCGCGTACGTCACGATCAACCGGCCGGAGGCGCGCAACGCGATCGACCCGGACGTCCACCGGCTGATGATCGAGACCTGGGCTGACTTCGCGGGCGACGACGCCGTGGACGTTGCCATCCTCACCGGTGCCGGCGACGAGGCCTTCTGCGCGGGCGCCGACCTGAAGACCTACATCCCGCCGATCATCGCCAAGGCCTCTCCGCACGAGATCCGCGAGATCGTCGAGCTCGGGCTGAACGGCTTCACACGCGGCATGCACAGGATCCCGAAGCCCATCATCGGCGCCGTCAACGGCTGGGCACTGGCCGGCGGCCTCGAGACCGCGCTTGCCTGCGACATCCGCATCGCCTCCGAGCGCGCGATGTTCGGGTCGTTCGAGGCGCGCCGGGGCTTCCACCACGGCGACGGCGGGCTGGTCCGCCTGGTCAACACCTGCGGGACGGGGATCGCGCTCGAGATGCTGCTGACGGCCGAGCCGGTCGACGCCCAGCGGGCGCTGGCGGCGAACATGGTCTCCAAGGTCGTGCCGCACGAGCGGCTGATGGAGGAGGCGGAAGCCGTCGCGCAGCAGATCCTCCGCAACTCGCAGGCAGCGGTGCGCTCCGCGAAGCAGACGATCCTGGACGTGATCGGCCAGCCGCTCGACTTCCAGCTCCGCACCGAGGCGTGGAACGCCTACACGTGCGCCGACCCCGACGAGACGCTGGAGCGCCTCGATCGCTTCTACGAGAAGACCGACGCGGGCCGCGCCGGCTCCCACGCAACCGACCTCTAGCGGGCCTATAGGGTCCGGCCCATGGAGGCCCGGTCCGCAGGGAGAGCGCTGGTCACGGGCGCCGCGCAGGGCATCGGCGCCGCAATCGCGGCACGGCTGCGCGGTGATGGCCTCGAGGTGGTCACCCTCGACCGGGCCGAGGGCTGCGACCTGCAGGTCGATCTCGCCGCCGAAGGGCTCCCCGACCTCGGCAACGTCGACGTCTGTGTCTCGAACGCCGCCATCACGGACACGATCGCGCCGGCCCACCGGATGAGTGCCGAGCAGTGGAATCGCGACGTCGCGGTCAATCTCACGGGCGCCTTCCGGGTCGTCCAGGCGTGCCTGCCCGGCATGCGCGAGCGCGGCTACGGGCGGATCGTCGTGATCTCGAGCGCCGCCGCCGTCAGCGGCCTTCCCGGCCAGGTCGCCTACTCGGCGTCGAAGGCGGGCCTGCTCGGGATGGTGAAGACGGTCGCGGCCGAGAACGCCGCCCGGGGGATCACCGCCAACGCCGTCCTCCCAGGCATGGTGGCCACCGAGAAAGTCCTCGCGATGCCCGAGGAGATCCTCCAGCGGCTGCGCGCGACACTTCCCGCGGGCCGCATGGCCGAGCCGTCCGAGGTCGCGGCACTCGTCTCCCACCTCGCCTCCGAGGACGCCGGCTACGTCACCGGCCAGACGATCGCCATCGACGGCGGCGCGGCGCTCAACACCTTCTCCCTGACGCGAAGCAGCTGAGGCTCAGGCGGGCTTCGACTCCCCGTACCGCGCGAAGTGGGTCTCGGGGATGTCCGCGGGGTCCTTGTACCAGTACCACGTGCACGGATCGTGGTCGAAGTCCCGGGGCGGGTCCGACGGGTAGACCGGGTAGCCGATCCAGCGGATGGGCAGCACCTCGTTCATGAACGCGCAGTGCGTGCAGTAGAGCGGGAAGCCCTCGCGCTCGTAGCTCCAGTCGTGTGCCGCGTCGGTCACGCCGAAGCCGTCCGGGCCGTAGCGGCCGTTTCGCCACAGCCGCTGCCCGGAGCCGCACGGGTTCATGGTGAAGGTGATCTTCTCGTCGTCCTCGTCGATGGCGAACGCCCCCGGATTCCGGCCCACGCCGCTGGTCGAGTGCGCGCGCCAGGTCGCCGCCAGGGCCTCCGCGATGACCTTGCGATCGGCCTTGGCGATCGTCTCCACCGGGCGCTTCCAGCTGCGCTCGAACGAGTACGTCCAGGCCTCCTCCACGCCGTCGTCACCGAGCCGCTCCTTGACGAACGAGATCAGCCCCGCGATGCCGTCGACGAGCAGGTCGTGCATGAACTGCGACTCGTGCTTCATTGCCTCGCACAGCTGCTTCGCCGCGTCGAGGTCACCCGCCTCGATCGCCTCGACCGCCCGCTCCATCGTCGGCCTCGCCATCTCGCCGAGCTCCTCCTCGGAAAACCACCGCTCGCTCATCCGCATCCTCCAGTCCTCGCTCGCCGGGGCTCCAGACTATTCGGGCGGACAAAAAGGCCACGAAACGCCACCAGCGCGGGGGGTAACTCCCGAGCTAGGTCGTCCGCGCCCAGGACGGCGGCCCGCGGAACAGGCGCCGCACGCCCCGTCCGGCGAGTCGCAGGTAGCTCGGGTCGTTCCAGACCAGCCGGAGGTGCGCCGCGAATCCCCAGGGCGTCGCGTGCCGGCCGTTCGCTCGGGCGACGCGGGCGTAGCGGTCCCAGTTGGCTCGCAGCTCGCGCGTGATGCTCGTGGGCGAGGCGAGCGCGACGTGCCCGCGCGCCGCACTGCGCGACACCGGGATCGCCCGGAGCTCCGCCAGCGTCCCGTCCTCCACCCGAAGGCCGAACCGCTCGCGCAGGTAGGCGAGCATGTCGGCAAGCCCCCAGGAGACCTCGTGCCTGCGGGCGGTCGCGGCGAAGAGGGCCCAGTCGACCTCTGCCCGGCGGGTGAGCATGATCGCGTCGGCCACCCAGCGAAACGTCACAGTGCTCCAGTAGGTCCCGTGGGCGAGGACGTGAAGGAGCTGGTCGGTCGGCGAAAGCGCCAGCGTGCTGACCTCGTCGGAGAGCTCGAGCGGGACGGCACGCTCCCAGAAGTCCGTCTCGTCGGTGGGCTGCCAGAAGACGTTCCAGTGAAGATCCAGGTCGCTTCCATCGCGCGAGCCATGAAAGGAGGCGCTGTGCCGCGTCTCCAGGCCGTCCGCGATCCCGTCGATGGCGCTCTCCCAGCCGCTGCCCTCGAGAAGGGCGATCGCCTCGAGGGGGCGGTCAGGCGGCACCAGGAGGTCGACGTCCACCATCGGGCGACACCCCGCGTCGGGGTAGTAGATGCGTGAGAGCGCGACGCCCTTGAGCACCAGCGTCGGAACGCCGGCGCCCTGAAGCCTCCCCAGGACGCCGAGGGCGTCGTGCAGCAGAAGCTGGTTGTTGGACCAGTAGCGCCTGTAGATCCCGCGGACTCGGGACCACTCCGGGTCGTCGCCGGCAGCCTCGGCGAGGTTGCGGTAGACGAGCGGCAACAGCTGGGAGGTGTGGCCCTCGAGATCGTCGAGCGGCGTGCTTCGCCGCCAGGAGGTCCACGCCGCAAGGGCGCGCTCGCGCTCCCAGAGGCCGGCCCCCAGCAGAAGCTCGCGCTCAGGGGTCGGCCAGCAGGCTGCGTCGCTGGGGAGCTGGGCGTTCACGGGGACATGGCGCCCGAGTAGCCGGCCGGGACCCCGCCCTCGGTCACCCGCCCGCCACGCAGGAGGTAGGAGCGATCCGCGAAGGTCGCCACGACCGGGTCATGCGTCACGACCAGGATCGCCGGCCGCCCGTGGAGGCCGCCCAGCGCCTGCAGGAGCTCGCGCGTCCCGCTCTCGTCCAGGTGCACGCTCGGCTCGTCGAAGATCACCATGGCGGGGCGCCGGACGAGCGCGCGGGCGATCGCGAGCCGCTGGCGCTGCCCGCCGGAGAGCAGCTCGCCCTCGTCGCCGACCTGGGTGTGCAGCCCGTCTTTGAGCGCGCTCACGAAGGGCATCGCGCCGGCCAGGTCGAGCGCCGCGCGAACGCGAACGTCGTCCTCCCCCGCCGCCTCGCGCCCGTAACGGACGTTGTCGAAGACGGAGCCTCGGAAGATGATCGGGTCCTGGAGCACGACTCCGAGGCGGCGTCGCAGAACGTCGAGGTCGAGCTCGTCGTACGGCATGGCGTCAGCGGTGAGGCGCCCCTCCCACGGCCTGTACAGACCAAGGAGCAGCGAGAGAATTGTGCTCTTTCCGGCCCCGTTCGGCCCGAGGAGGGCGACGCGCTCGCCGGGCTCAACGTGCAGGTCGACCCCGTCGAGGACGAGGTTCTCCCCATAGCCGAACCGCACGTCCTCCAGGGCAAGGGCGCCGCTCCACTCGAAGCTGCGACCGCCCGAGTACGGCTGCGGCTCGTGCGCGTCGAGCAGTTCCTGGATGCGCGCGAGCGAATCGCTGCCGGCGACCAGCAGCGGGGTGGCCATAGCCAGCGTGGACAGCTGGCCGCGGATGAGAGCGATGACGGCGTAGAACGCCAGCAGCGTGCCGAGCGACATGGAGCCCGACGCGACGGCGGCGCCACCGACGATCAGGACGATCACCGCCGCCATCGCCGCGATCGTCATCTGGGCCATCGTGTACGCGGCCAGGAACCAGGACATCGCCAGGCCGGAGCGTTCGACCGCCTCGGCCTCGCGCCGGCGTGCCTCGAGCTCGCCCCGGTCGGCGCCGAGCGCCTTGGTCAGCGTGATCGCGCGCAGGGCGACCTGAGCTCGGGACCCGAGCGTGTCGTAGTCGGAGTGGTACTGCGAGGCCCAACGCCGGCCCGCGCGCCCAACCCGCCGCGCGAGCAGCACGAGCACCGGGCCGATCGCGAGCAGCAACAGGATCAGAAACGGGCTGACGATGACCAGGACGCCGATCAGCGCGACCGAGATGATCCAGGCCGGCAGCACCTGGCCCATGAAGACGTTGGCGGCCACGTCGACGCGCTCCGTGTCCTGCACGAGCGTCGCGTGCAGGACGCCGACGTCGGTGCGGTCGAAGTAGGCGCGCGGCAGCGAGTAGAGCTTCTCGAGGAGCCTGAGGCGCAGCCTCGTGACGGCGCGCTTCGTGGCGACGAGGACCCGGTAGCGGCTCCAGAGCCCGAGCCCGCCGTTCACCAGGAAGAGGCCGAGCACCACCGCCCCGCTGACGATGATCGTTCCCGAGTCCCCGCGAGGGATCAGGACGTCGAAGACGTGGCGGATGATCAACGCGATCGGGATCAGCGAGGCCGCCTGGAGGAGGGCCACGGCCATGCTCGCGGCCACGGTCGCCCGCGAGTCGCGGAAGAGGGCCGCGAACGTCCGCCATTCCCGGGAGAAGCTGATCACAGCGCGCCGCTCGCCCGGCGCCGGTCGAGCGACGCCTTGATCACGACGGCATGGTCCCGCAACTGCTGGCGATGGACGCGCGTCGCGTTGGTCAGATGAAGACGACGGTTGACTGTGACGCGGTCGAGGACGAGCTCGTTGAGCCCGAGGTCACGCGCACGCAGCAGCCAGTCCGTGAACTCGGCACCGGGGTTCTCGGTGTTGAACGCGCCGATCCGCTCGTAGGTCGAGCGTCGCACCAGCATGCCGGGGGCATAGAAGGCGGGGCGATCGACCGCTGCGGGAGCCAGCCGAGCGGCCTCCTCGGGATCCAGGTCCGGGCTGATGAACTCTCGCATCCGACCGAAGACGAGGTCAGGGGCCGGCCTCTCATCCAGGGCGGCCACACCGAGCGAAAGCCACTCCGGCTCCCAGTAGTCGTCGGCGTCGAGGAACGCGAGAACGGAGCCCTTCGCGTGCTCGACCCCAATGCTGCGGGATGCGCCTGCGTTGCCGGGGCCCGCATCGCGCCGTACCAGCCGAACGCGAGCGCCATAGGACGCGGCAACCGCCGCCGTCTCGTCCGTGGACCCGTCGTCGACGACGATGACCTCGAGCGGCGGTGAGCTCTGCCCGAGCGCGCTCGCGATCGCCTGGTCCAGGTAGCGAGCCGCGTTGCGCGCCGGGATCGCGACGGAGACGTCAGACGTTGTCAAGCTGGGAATCACCTCTCTCCCGCGCGCGTGCCGCGGCGCTCCTCAGCACACGAAACGTCTCGGTCCACACGAGCCTGCGGTCGTGGACGCTGTTCTGGTCGTGGATCCGGTATCTCACGAGAGCCTCCTCCACGAATCCCATGCTCGCGCCGGAGCCCAGGGCTCGCGCGATCCAATCCGCATCCTGGCTAATCACGTACTGGGGATCGAAGAGGCCGACCCGACGGAGAAGACTGCGGCGGACCAACAGCGCGGAGGGCTGCATGCCGCGCCGAGTCTCCAGGTCGACCGGCCGAAGCCACGAAGGCGGATCGATTCCCGGCTCGACGAACACCTCGATGAGACACGACGCGATGTCGACGTCAGGATTCTCGCCAAGCAGCTCGACCTGCCTCTCCACCCGAGTCGGCAGCCACACGTCGTCCGCGTCGCAGAACGCGATCAACTGCCCGGCGGATGCCTCCACTCCCCGGTTGCGCGCCACCGAGCGCCCGCCGTTTGAGCCGCTCAACAGGTTGACCGGAAAGCGGCGGGCGATGTCCGCGGTCGCATCCGTGGACCCGTCGTCGACGACGATCACCTCGAGCGGCTCATGGGTCTGCGCGAAGACGCTCTCCAGCGTCTCCGCCAGGAAGCGCCCGGCGTTGTACGCAGGGATCACGACGCTGACGAGCTCGCCCATCACCTGCCGCCCAGGGTTTCGAGGAGGCCGGCGACGTGCCTTGCCGCGTGTGCAGGGCCGCCCGCGAGGCCGAGCTCGTAGACCGGGAGCCTCTGCACCAATCCCGACATGTGACCGATGGCGGCCTGCGCGTCACGGGGTATCTGCAGGACGGACGGTGCCGCAAGCGTGCGGAGGGCGGTCGCGGGGCGCGCGGGGCGCAGCCCTTCGGGGGCCGAGCGAGCGGGAAGGACAACCGCGCCGAGGCGGGCACCGTGGAGAAGGCGCGCCTCCGGCGCTTGGTCGAGCAGCAGAGTCTCCTTCGGGGGGTTGTCGCCGGGTACGCCCCGGGGCACGTCCTCGAGGCCGTCGAGGAGCTCGACGCTGCGTTCGTCCAGCTTGGCGGTGGAGTAGAGACTCCAGGCAACGGGCTCGTCGGCGCCGGCGAGCGCCACGTAGTCATCCCCCACGAAGCCGAGCCCGAGCCTGATGCAGGCGACGGAGGTGGTCGACTTGCCGGCGCCGCTCAAGCCGCCGATCAGAACGCCGATGTCGTCGTTGGCGACGCACGCACCGTGAACGAAGTAGATCTCGTACGGCTCCAGTGCCCACTGCAGGAGCGTTCGCAACGGGCTCGCGCGCTCGAAGCCTGGCAGCACCGCCGCGTCCGCAGCCCACACGACGGCCGACTCCCGTTCCGCGTCCCACACCATGACCACAGGGAGACCAGGGAAGGCGAGAACCTGAATCGCAGGGTCGCCACCGGCGCCGAGCTCGCCGCCCCGGCTGACGACGTCCCCGGGCTGAAATCGCGACGCCGGCGGCGGAACGCCACTGGTCCGCGTGTCCCAGAGAGTGACTCTGACGTTGGCCTCTCCGGAGGGCTCGCGCTGAAGATGCGCAAGAGCCGGGTAAAGCGCCTTGAGCATCGCCCCGCCGGCGAAGCGCAGCTCGAAGCGGACGTCGCCGATGGCGATCGAGCGCACCTCGACGCCGACGGCCTCCTCAGCCTCGCGAGCGCCGTGTTCGAGCTCCTCCCAGGCGGCGCGGTGCGGCGAGATCAGGGCTGCCGGGCGTGCGGCCACCCTGTCTCATCGATCTCGTGAACCGGGTCGATCAGCAGGAGCTCCTGGAGGTCCGTGAACTTCCGGAGCGCCGGCCGCGCGAAGGGGCCGTTCGGAGGCCGGGACTCGATCTCGACGGGTCCAGAGTCGGCGCCGATGACGACCAGCTCCTCGGCGACGAGGTTGTCGACGAGCTCTGACAGCGCACCGTCCGGAGCGTCCGGATAGCGGCTTCGGAGCTCGGCGGCGACCTGCTCGAGGCTTGCCCCGGCGACGATCAGCTGCCAGATCTCCGGCCCGGATCCGGTCAGGCTGAAGTACGAGCCCGACTCCAGGTCGATGATGATCGTCTCGTCGTCGACCGTCTCGTGGACAACCCGCTTTGAATCAACTTTCAGCGCCTCAGCAGCCACTTTTCACCCCCGCCCGGTCCCATCATCCGGGGCCAACTCTACAGATTCCCCTCCTGGTATCCGGGCCGCGCGACGTCGAGCTTGCGGCTCACGTGGGCGCGGAGCACCACCAGGAGCTCCGGGAGGCGCTCGTCCATCTCACCGCCGCGAATCCGCGCAGCGAGGAGCTCCGCGGCCTCCTCCACGTTGGCGGCGTCGGCGCCCTCGGCATCGTTCAGCAGCTCACCGAAGAGCTCGAGGTCCGCTGTGCTCGGCGCGTTCCCCGCGCGCAACTCCCGCGCCACGACCGCACAAAGGTTCGCGGCCACCAGCACCTTGAAGCGCTGCTCACCCGGCACCTCGGCCCGCAGCTCGCCGAATAGATACTCGGCCACGGCGTCGAGGAGCTCCGGCGCGCTCGGCCGGTCCTGCATCAGGCCTCCTCCGGGGCGAGGAGCTCGAGGAGGTCCCACTCCGGCTCGCATATCCGCCTTCCGAGCGAGGCAAGCTCGTGGCTCCGCCTGATCCCTGCCAGGTGATCCTGGGCCTGGCGAGCGCAGATCACCGCCCATTTGACGTTGCCCATCGCCTCCCACCAACGCAGTCTGTCGGGGTCGGGCCGCACTCCGTCCGCGGCCTCGTACGCGTCCAGGAACGCACCACTCTCCCCCATGCCGGCCACCGGGAGGTCGTCGTTGCCGAAGCGCCATGAGCGAATGCACAGCCAGGCGATGTCCTCGCACGGGTCGCCGCGGTGGCAGAGCTCCCAGTCGATTATCGCCTCGAGGCCGTCCGCCGACCCGATGAAGTTGCCGAGCCTGAAGTCCCCGTGAACGAGCACCTGCTCGCCCGGTTCCGGAGCGTGCAGGCGCAGCCATCGAAGGCCGGCCTCCAGGACAGGCTGCGGGCGGCCCCAATCGTCGAGCGCCGCCTCCCAGAGCTCGCACGCCGCCAGCGCCGGGTTGGCATCAGGGTCGCCGGGCAGGCCCGCAACGGACGCCGCGTCCACTGAGTGGATCCCGGCGAGCGCGCGAGCCAGCTGGGCCGGGATGCGCTCTCGCGCCGCCGCGTAGTCGTCGCGGCGCAGCAGGCGGGGACCAACAGACGTGCCCTCCACCCGCTCCATCAAGATTCCGGCGGACTCGAAGGCGCCGCCCTCCGGCTCGAATCGCAGGATTCGCGGCAGGGGAACCTCCGCCGCCGCCGCCGCGGCCTCCATCGCCGCGACCTCCAGCGAGAGCGGGTTGAACGAGCGTGAGCCCGGCGGGTCGCGGCGCAGGACGAGCGTCCGGCCGCCAGCCTCGACCAGGAACGTCTGGCGCGACGCTCCGCCGGGCAGCGCCGTGAGGCCCGGTTCTCCGGCTGCCAGCCCGAGGTCGGCGAGAACCTCGGCCACACCGGCGCGCAGCGCCTCGTCGCTCATCGCGGCGCCGCCCGCACGTGAAGGCGGCGCCCGTGCCGGCGGACCGTGATCTTCACCGGCTTTGACCCCGGCACCCGGACGACGTAGGAATTGTGGCCGGCGGCCCTGGCACGGACTGGGCGCTTGGTCAGGCCGATGGCCGAGATCAGCGTCTCGTTGCGGGCCTTGGTCGTCAGCCGCTCCGTGTAGCGCGGAGTGAGCGAGTGGTAGCCGCCGCGCACGTACCAGCCACGCAGCGGCTTGACATCGCCGCGGTAGAGCCTCACAGACCCCTTCGAGGTCCAGATCGCGCCGCGAAAGCCGGCCCGGGCGCGAAGCCGGACGAAGCCATGGGCCTTGGCGGCGTGGATCTTCGGCGCAATCTGCAGAAACCGGCTGTAGGTGTGGCGCCGGCGGGCGCGAAGCGTGTCGACGACCACGAGCGCCTTGCCCGGCCGGTAGAGCCAGAGGCGCCGCTGGCGGACTCCCTGGGTGCGGAGCAGCGGGTTGTGGCCCAGGACGGCGAACCAGCCGCCTCCCCTCCCCTGCGCGTCGAGCCCGGAGCCGTAGGGGTGGCGGTTGAGGTTGAAGCTCCTGCCGTCCACCACCAGCGTCGAGTGCGCGAACGAGCTCCTCGTGAACGCCGCTGTGGAATTGGGGCCGGGCAGGCGCTTGGCGACCTGGGTGTGGTCACGGCGCCCCGAGTCGACGATCACGCGGCGGCCGGCGTCGAAGAGGTCGAAGCTCAGCTCGTCAGCGTGCTTGTGGGCTGCCCTGTGGTAGCCCGCCGTGGTTGCGAGGTAGGAGTGGTGCCGGCGCGCGACGGCGAACCCGTCGCGAAGGAAGGGGCTCAGGCCCATCAGTCGCCTCGCCCTGCTCCGGGCGTAGCGCGGCGAGCGCTTGTAGAACGGCGTGTCGGCGATGGGCACGATGTCGCCGTCGGGCATCGTGAACCAGGCAACGTCCCTCTTCATCCGCCGCAGCAGGCGCTCGAGGCCGCGCGCGGGCCGGTTGAGGGGGCGCAGAAAGGCCTGTACGCGTTCGACGATCTTCTGCTCGTACCCCGGCGTCTGCTCGAGATCGACGCCGGTCCCGCGATCGACCAGCTTCGCGATTCCCGCCTCGAAACGGTGGACGGCCGTGCGCCGCCAGTGGCTCGCGCCGGGAAGAAAGCCGTAATACCGCGCCGCGACCAGCAGGCCCTCGTCGCGGAACAGCGCGTGGTTCGTCACCTGTCCCCCGCGAGACGCGTCGCGCAGGAGGAAGGCGGCGTGCACCTCGACCGCGTCCACGATCCGCCGCACCTCGCCGGTGCTGAGCAGGCCCCGGCACGCGGCGCGGCGTCCGACGAACGCGATCACGCCCAGGCGCTCCCCGGCGCGCTTGCCTTCCCATGCGGTCCGGAAGCCCTGCGGATCCGCCTTCGGGTTCTGACGGATCCAGTCGAGGACCACCCGTGTCGCACGCTTCAGCGCCGGCCGCGAGCCGTTCAGGTCCGCGTATATGAGCGGCTCGATCCAGGTCAGCTCGTTCAGCTTCTTCTGCCAGGGATACGAGTGGAACGGGTTCTGCCGCCAGTCGATCGGCGGATCGAGCCGGCGCCGCCTGCCGCCGATGATCGCAACCCCCCGCCTGGCCGCGGCGATTCTGTGGTGCGTGAAGGGACCAAGGGGCAGCGCGTAGTGGCGCGGGCACCTCGCCGCGAGGAGCCGTGCCGGCCCGGTGTCCGCCGGCGCTTCGGTCGGCTGCGAAAACGAGGCAAGCGCCGCGCCGAGCAGCACGATCGCCGAGGCTCTCCTCATCACCTCGCGTCGCGCCACATCGGCCAGATCGACGGTCCGCCTCGCGGCAGGCGGATCTCCCCGGTCGTCTCGAAACCAAGGCCCTCGTACAGGGCGCGGCTGCGGGTCGTCGACGCCTCCAGATAGCCGGGAACGCCCTCGGAGTCCATGCGGTCGAGCATCGGCTGCATCAGCGCGGCGCCGATCCCGCGCCCCTGCTCAGCCGGATCGAGCCCGATCGCCGCGAGGTAGTAGCTCTTCGGCTTGCCGGGATGGAGGCGCTCCATGCGCAGCCGGGTCCAGAGCGCGAGCCCCAGTCTGCGACCGAACACCCCGATCATTTCGGGCGTCTCCCTGACCGACGCCGCCACCGGTACGCGCCAGTGGCCCGGCTTCGCCCAGATGGCCCCACCGAGCAGCCGATCGGTCGTCCAGACGATCTCGTGCGGGAAGGCGACCAGGCGAAGCTCCGCCGAGAAGAACCGCTCGAGGCGCTCCTCCCGCCGGCCGTCGCCGAGCAGGAAGCCGAGCGCCGGGTCGTCCGCGAAGGCGCGGGCCATCGCCGCCGCGATGCCGTCGGTGTCCTCCGGCTGCGCAAGCCGGATCTCGGGATGCCGCGGGTCGCGCTCCATCCGCGCGGCCGCGTCGGTTAGCCGACTTCTGCGGGCTCTTCCTCTTCGCGGCCGGCGAGCCGGTCGCGTCCGCGCTGCACGGCGGCGAGGAACTTCTGAAGGTTGACCTCGAGGGTCGAGAGGATCTCGTCGGCGTAGTCCTCCGCGCCGAGGCGAATGCCCCGCTCGGTCTCGCGGGCGTCCTCGATGATCTCCTCGGCGGCGCGCTCTGCCTGCTTGTAGACCTCTTCGTCGGAAATCAGGCGCTGCTGCTGGTCGCGCGCCTCCTTGACGACGCGCTCGGCCTCGCGCTTCGCCTCCGCCAGCATCTCCTGGCGCTCCTTCACGATCCACCGCGCCTGCTTGATCTCCTCGGGGATCGTGGCACGCATCTGGTCGAGGAGGTCGTAGATCTCCTCACGGTCGACACGCACCTGGTCGGTGAGCGGCACCGGCCGAGCGTTGTGGATCAGATCGTCGAGTTTGTCTATGAGGACGAGGACGTCCATGGGAAGGCGCCTAGCTTAGGGCAGGGGAGGAAGTTGCTGCGTACGAAGGCATTTTCGGCGCCTGGCTGCAAGACCCTTCCCACGCACCGGGAACGTCTCAGCGCCGCACGCGGGACTTCAGCGCCTCCGCGACCGGTGCCGGCACGAGATCGCTCACGTCACCGCCGAACGTGGCCATCTCCTTGACCCCGGTCGAGGACAGGAACGAATACGCCGGCGAGGCGATCACGTACATGGACTCGAGGTCCGGTGCGAGCTTGCGGTTCAGCTGGTTCATCTCGAACTCGTACTCGAAGTCCGAGATCGCCCGCAGACCCTTGACGATCACGCTCGCCCCGACCTCGCGCGCGAAATCCACGAGCAGCGTCGCGAAGACCCGGATCTCGACGTTCTCCAGGCCGGCGGTCGCATCGAGAAGGAACTGCTCGCGCTCCTCGGCGCTGAACACCGGCTCGGACTTGCGGACCTGGGCGTTGACGACGCCGACCACGACGCGGTCGAAGACGTTCGCCGTGCGCGTGATGACGTCCAGGTGGCCGTTGGTGACCGGGTCGTAGCTGCCAGGGCAGATTGCGGTGCCCCCGTTGGTCATCACGGCCCGTCCTCTTGGTAGACGGCGACGTGAGCCTCGCCGTACGCACGCTCGCGCAGGAGCGGCAGCGACAGGCGAAGCGGACGGCGGGCGCCGCTTTCGAGGATCACGCGGCCGCCTCGTGCAAGGCGCCGCCGGACGAGCGGGTCGAGGTCGCGTTCAAGGCGGTCGGCGAGTCTATAGGGCGGATCGCAGAAGATCAGGTCGAAACGGGAACGGCTGCGGCGCATGTACCCCAGCGCGTCGGATCGAACCAGCCGCGCCCGCGAGTCGAGGCCGAGCTCGCGAACGTTCCGAAGCGCCAGCCTGGTGTCGCGATCGACGAGGACGGCGCGCTCGGCGCCCCGTGAAAGCGCCTCGACGGCCAGCGCGCCCGTGCCGCAGAAGAGGTCGAGGACGATCGCTCCGGTCACGTCGCCAAGCACCGAGAAGATCGCCTCCCTGGCCCGCTCGGAGGTGGGTCGCACCTCTCGCGTCCGGCCCGGCGGCGAGGCGATCCGCCGCCCCCCGAGCTCGCCGCCGACGACCCTCACGCGGCGATTCGCTCGAAACGCTCGTCGCCGAAGCGCCGGCGCGCCGTGGCGAGCAGGAGCTCGAGCTCCGGCACGTCCAGCGACCCGTGCAGCTCGAGCAGCGCCGCGACCTCCCGGCGGGCGTCGAGCAGGAGCTCGAGGTCGTCCGGGAGAACGGCGACGCGAAATCTCGGCAACCCGCTCTGCAGGGTGCCCAGGAGCTCCCCCTCGCCGCGCAGCGCAAGGTCGACCTCGGCCAGCTTGAAGCCGTCGCGCTCGGTCGCGATGGCCTCGATGCGCCGGCGCGCGAGATCCGACTGCGCGTCCGCGAAGAGGATGCAATGCGACTCGTGCGAGCCCCGGCCGATCCGGCCTCGGAGCTGGTGCAGCTGCGAGAGGCCAAAGCGCTCGGCACCCTCCACGAGCATCACCGTTGCGTTGGGGACGTCGATGCCGACCTCGATGACGGTGGTCGCCACCAGCACGTCGGTCTCCCCGGAGGCAAAGGCGCTCATCGCCTCTGCCTTGTCGCGGGACGTCATCTGCCCGTGCAGGAGCCCAACCGTGAAGTCGGCAAACTCGCCCTTTCGGAGCCGCTCGGCCTCCTCGTCAGCGGCCTTCGCCTGGAGCTTCTCCGAGCCCTCGACGAGCGGGCAGACGACGAACGCCTGGCGGCCCTCGCGAAGCCGCGCGCGGATGAACTCGTAGGCCCCGGGCCGCTTCTCCTCCCCCACCGCCCAGGTCCGCACCTCCTTCCGGCCGGCCGGCAGCTCGCGCAGGGTCGTCGAGTCGAGATCGCCGTACGCGGTCAGCGAGAGCGTCCGCGGAATCGGCGTGGCGGTCATGTGGAGCACGTGGGGGCCCAGCCGCCGTCCCTCGGCCTCGGGGCCCTTGGCTGCGAGGATCGCCCGCTGGCGCACGCCGAAGCGGTGCTGCTCGTCGACCACAGCTACCGCGAGGCGCGCGAAGCGCACGTCGGGCTCCAGGAGCGCGTGGGTCCCGACGATCAGAGACAGCTCGCCCGTCGCCAAACGGCCCAGGACCTCGCGGCGCCGCCCTGCCGGCGTGGCGCCGGTCAGCAGGGTGAACGGCACGCCCGCGGCGCCGAGCAGGCGGTCGAGGGTGAGCGCGTGCTGCTCGGCGAGCGTCTCGGTGGGCGCCATCAGCGCCGCCTGGTAGCCCCCCTCGACCCCGCGCAGCATCGCGTACAGCGCGACAAGCGTCTTGCCGCTGCCGACCTCGCCCATGAGCAGGCGCTGCATGGGGTGGCCCGACCCGAGGTCCCCGTCGATCTCGTCGAGGGCCTGTAGCTGTCCCCGCGTGGGCTCGAAGGGCAGGGAGTCGAGCCAGCTCGAGACGCCCTCCGCCGGCGGGCTCAGGCGCACCCCGGGGCGGTCGTCGCGCTCGCGCCCCCGCCGCGCGGCTAGCGCGACCTGGTGCAGGAAGAGCTCCTCGAACGCCAGCCGCCGCCGCGCGACCCCCGCGTCACCGCGCGACTCGGGAAAGTGCGCGGCCCGGACGGCGTCGCGCGCCAGAGGCATCGCCCGGCGCGCACGGAGCTCCGCAGGCAGCGTCTCGACCTCGTCGACGGCGAGCGGCATCGCCTGCCACGCCCAGTCGCGCAACCGGTTCGCGGGCAGGCCGTCGGTGGCCGAGTGGACCGGCACGATGCCCAGCGTGTGGATCCCCGTCGCGCCCTTCGCGCGGTCGACGATCTCGTGGCTCGAGACCCGCAGCCCCTGACGGTCCAGCTTGCCGTGGAGCAGGACGTGGACGCCGGGGCGCAGCTTCTCGGCGAGCCAGGCCTGGTTGAACCACACGGCCTTCAGGGGCCCGGTCTCGTCCACGATCGTCGCCTCGACGATGCGGAGGTTACGGCGGCGGGTGGGCCTGACGCGCGCGCTGCGCACCTCGGCGATCACCGTGGCCTCCTCGCCAAGTCGCAACTCGCCGAGCTTGCGGACCGTCGAGTGGTCGCGGTAGCCGTGCGGCACGTGCGCCAGCAGGTCGCCAACGGTCTCGATGCCGATCGTCGCCGCGGTGGCGCTGAGCTTCTCGCCGGCGCCCCGCAGGCTCGTGAGCGGCGCTTCGAGCTTCGCCGGCCGCGGGATCGAACGCAGGCGAACGCCGCTCATCCCCGCGCGGTCGAGTGGCTCGCCCGTCCCGATCGAGCGCACCTCGCCCGTCGGCGGGTCGGCAACCGCTTGGAGGGCCCGCGAAGCCATCTCTCCCAAGGCTAGAGTTAGCGGCCGATGGGACGGATCGACGATCGCCTCGCCGAGCTCGGCCTGGAGCTGCCGACCCCGTTCGCCGCGCCGGCGGGCGTCGAGTTCAAGTTCGAGCTCGTCCGGGTCGACGGCCCGCACGCATACGTCTCCGGACACGGCCCGGTCGATGGCGACCGGACCCTCGTGAGCGGCAAGGTCGGCGACGCCGTCTCCGTCGATGACGCGGCCGAGGCCGCGCGGCTCACCGGTCTTGGCATCTTCGCGTCGCTCCGTCAGGAGCTCGGCGACCTGGACCGGGTCACCGGGTGGGTCAAGGCCCTCGGCCTCGTCAACGCGGCACCCGGCTTCAACAAGCTTCCGGCCGTCGTCAACGGCTTCTCCCAGCTCGTCCTCGACGTCTGGGGGGACGCGGGCAAGCACGCCCGCTCCGCGATCGGCGTCGCCGAGCTCCCCTTCGACTGGCCGGTCGAAATAGAGGCGATAGCCTCGATCCGGTGAGGACCTTTAGGTCCGAAAGCAGCATGTAAGGACGGCGAAGCCGTCCGCAAGTTATTCAGGCGATAGCCTCGATCCGGTGAGGACCTTTAGGTCCGAAAGCAGCATGTAAGGACGGCGAAGCCGTCCGCAAGTTATTCAGGCGATAGCCTCGATCCGGTGAGGACCTTTAGGTCCGAAAGCAGCATGTAAGGACGGCGAAGCCGTCCGCAAGTTATTCAGGCGATAGCCTCGATCCGGTGAGGACCTTTAGGTCCGAAAGCAGCATGTAAGGACGGCGAAGCCGTCCGCAAGTTATTCAGGCGATAGCCTCGATCCGGTGAGGACCTTTAGGTCCGAAAGCAGCATGTAAGGACGGCGAAGCCGTCCGCAAGTTATTCAGGCGATAGCCTCGATCCGGTGAGGACCTTTAGGTCCGAAAGCAGCATGTAAGGACGGCGAAGCCGTCCGCAAGTTATTCAGGCGATAGCCCCGGTCCGGCGAGGACCTTCATCGCTACCTCGCGCCGGAGAAGATCCGCTTTGAGGACGTCGGCGGGCGACCGTGCCGGCCGCAGATGTAGTGGTGGCGCCTGCTCCCGAAGGCCACGTGGAGGTGCACCCACTGGGAATATCCGGAGCGGGTCGAGAGGGAGATGAACGGCAGCCGGATCCCGCGTCGCCACGTGAACGCGCTCTTGGAGTCGCGGCTGAAGTCCGTGTTCCGAACGAACGCGTCCTTCCGGCTGCAGCGGTGAAGCCCATTCCCGGGGACGTGCTTGAGTCCGCCGACCCACCTCGTGGCGGCGACGCCGTGGCTCACGTGCCGGTGGTGCTGCTGGTCGCAGTACACGCCCTTGCCCTCCTTGACCACGAAGTCGGTCTTCATGATCCAGGACGCCTTGTGATCGAGGTGCTGCCCGACCGCCGCTGACTCGGTGTTCTGGATGGTGGTGCTGCCGCCCGCGCTCCAGCCGCCGCCCTCGACCCGCACGCCGCTGCCCGCCACGGTGTCCGCCTGGCGTCCGTAGACCCAGTGGGCGTGAGTGCCGTCCGAGTAGGCGTTGTTGAGCTCGCCGACGATCGCCGCCTTGTGGCGCCAGACATGAACGATGCGCCGGCGAACCGTCCCCGCGGGCGGGCAATGATGCCCGCGCTTGGCCGCCTGGGGGTCGGGCCTCAGCTCGATCCGCGTGGCCGCCGGCTCGATCTCGCCCGCGCTGCGTGCTGCGTCCACCGGGATCCTGATCGAGGTGAACGCGGCGCCCGTTCTCGTCGACGAATCGGCAAGCAGGGTCAGGTTGGCGACGCCGCCATTGCGTGACGCCGCCGCGATCAGCGGGGTGAGGTCGTCGCTGCGGATCTCGAAGCGCCCTGCATCGTCGGTCCGGGCGGAGCCGAGAGCGCGAACAAGCCCCGACTCACCGCTCAGGATGTTCGGGTAGGCGACAACGCGACCCGCCACCGACGAGCCGGAGCTGTCGATCAGCCGACCGGAGACCACGGCCGTTCCGGCCCGGTCGCTTCCGGCCGCCGCGATCGCCATCCAGGCGGCGGCGATCACGATCACCGCCGCCGCCACCGTGGCCAAGGTCGCCGACCGCGTGCATCCTCCCCTCACGGTTGTTCGCTTCCCGCTTATGGCGGCGGGCAAACGAGAAGCGGCAGCTCGCGGTCCGGCGGATCAAACGGTTATTTCGGCCGACTCGCCGCGGTGGCGTCGCCACATCTCGAGCGCCCACTCGCAGGCGGGGCGGCTGCTCAGCTCGCCGCGAAGCGCATCGAGGCCCGGGGCGGCAGGCTGGTAGGGGTACTGGAACTCGGGCGGTCGAAGAAGCGGGAACAGGAGCGAGGCGGCGGTGAGGTCCGCGACGCTGAACCTCCCGCCCGCCAGGTGCTCGCCCGAGCCGAGCTCCGACTCGATTCGGTCGAGGGCGGCGACCGTGCGCTCGAGGGAACGCTCTGTCTCCTCGGCGCTCACGCTCATCGACTGGCGCATCGCGACCTTGGTGAGCGGATACATCACGTCGTAGGCGGCCTTTGCCGCGCGGCCGGCGGAGAGGGTGTACGTGTCGCGCAGCTCGCCGGGGGTCTCGCGCAGGACGTGGAAGAAGAGAACGCGCCGAACGTCCGGCCCGAGGTCGTCGTCGAAGTAGCGCTGAAGCTCCAGTGCCTTCTCGCGGTCGTCGTGGTCGTCCGGGTAGAGCGGCGGGTCCGGGTTGCGCCGCTCCAGGGCGTCCACGATGTCCGCGGAGTCGCCGATCCGCTCGCCGTCGAGGTCGAGGATCGGCATCGTCTGCTGGCGGTTCAGGATCATCGCGTTGACCACGTGAAACGCGGGCAGGTAAGTCCGGCGGACGTGCGGGACCCGCTTGAGGTCGAGGGTCCAGCGCGCCTTCTCGTTGAAATGCGAGAGGCGCAGCTGGTGGAGGGTTGGAGTCTGAGTCTGCGAGGCGTTCACTGCGCAGCAATCAGCCAGTAGTAGTGGCGCTGGCCGCCGTACTGCGTCTCCAGCTCGACCCCGTCCGGCGCCGTGATCTCCCCGGCTTCGATCGGCGCCTTCTCGCCGGCGATCACCGTCACGATCTCCGCGCCGTCGGCCACCAGGCCGAGGGTCCTGTTGAGGGTCTCTGCCGGCGCCCCCCAGGCCACGACCTCCTCCCCCTCGAAGCCGACGCAATCTCCGGCCGCGAACCGTCCGTCCGCGTCGTCCTTGACGGCCGGGGCGACGCTGCCCGTCCGGATCTCCGTGAGCACGTCCTCGAGGCGCTGCGCGTTCTCCGCGGCCGAGGCGTCCGGATCCAGCTCGACAAGCGCGGCGAGCGCTCCCTGCTGGGAGTCGGACCCGACCACCACCGTCTCCTTGCTGGCGAGCTCGGCAGCTCCGCGCGCGGCGAGAACCACGTCGGCGGAGTTCGGCAGGACCAGCACCTCGCGCGCGGCGACCGACTCGATCGCCTTGAGGATGTCGTTCGTCGACGGGTTGAGCGTCGGCCCCCCGTCCACGACGACGGCGCCCAGCTCCTGGAAGAGCCCGCCCAGGCCCTCGCCGTTCGCGATCGCGACGACGCCGGTTCGGGACGCGGCCAGGCGCGCGTCGCGCTCCGCGATCTGCGCCGTCATGTCGGCGATGTCCTCGCGCTCGATCGCGCCGGCGCCCGCGAAGAGCGCTTTCGCGGCCTCGGGGTCGTCGGTGTGGACGTGCACCTTGAGGGTCGCCTCGTCACCGACCACCAGGACCGAGTCGCCGATGCCCTCGAGGAGCGGGATGTAAGTGCGGCCCTCGAGGTCCTCGCCGGTCACGATGAAGTTCGTGCAGAAGCGGTAGCGGGAGCCGGTGTGGTGAACGTCGATGGTTCGCGCGGGCGCGTAGTGGGGAATCTCGGGGAGCTCGAGAGCCTCGCCCGCGAGGCCGGCGATCAGCCCCCGGACGATCACGGCCAGGCCAAGCGCGCCGGCATCCACGACGCCCGCCTCGGCGAGAACCGCAAGCTGCTCGGGCGTGTGCTCCACGGCCGTCTCCGCCGCGGCGAGCGCGGTTGCGAGCATCTCGCCCAGGAGCGCGTTCTGCTCGTCGTCCGACGCATCCGCCGCGAGGCGATGCTGCTCCCAGTGGGCAAGTCGCTGCGACACCGCGGTGGCCATCTCGCGGATGACGGTGAGCATCGTGCCCTCGGCGGGATCGCGGATTCCGGCGTACGCGGCGCGCTCCGCGTTGGAGAGCGCCGCGGCGACGAGCATCGGGTCGATCAGGCGGCCCGGCGGCGTGGCCAGCTCCTCCGCGGCGCCGCGCACGATCTGGCTGAGGATGACGCCGGAGTTGCCGCGCGCCCCCATCAACGCGGCACGCGCCACCTCGCGCACGATCTCGGGGCGCGGCGGGTCCCCACCGGCCTCGCGCTCGAGGCGGTCGAGCTCGTCGAGCACGTGGCGCATCGTCAGCGCCATGTTGTCGCCGGTGTCGCCGTCGGCGACCGGGAACACGTTCAGGTCGTTGATCTCCCGGCGGCGCTCTTCGAGCTGGGCACAGGCCACGGAGACGACGCGGCGAAAGCGCTCTATCGAGGAGTCGGGCATCCGCGGGCGGAATCTACACCCGGGTCACCGGGTGACTACGCGTGCTTGGTGACCTTGTTGGCCTTGAGGCAGCGGGTGCAGACGTAGACGCGCCGCGGCCGACCGCCGTCATCGATCCGCACCTTCTGGAGGTTCGGATCGAAGCGCCGCCGCGTGGCGACCATCGAGTGGCTGCGCGAGTTCCCAAACGCGGGGCCCTTGCCGCAGTTGAAGCACACCTTTGCCATGAAGTGATTGTAATTGAGCACCTTTAAGTGCGAAAGCAGCATGTAAGGGCGGCGAAGCCGTCCGCAAGGGATGTGCATGAGGGGCTTTAGCCCGAAAGCAGCATGTAAGGGCGGCGAAACCGTCCGCAAGGTATTCAGCGGAGTTCGCCGCGGAGCTTCGCCATCCCCGCCACCGCGCGGGCCGTGTTGCGGCCCTGGTCGCGCTTGCCGCCGCCCGCGCGAGCGATGGCCTGCTCCATGGTCGCGCAGGTGATGACCCCGAAGCCGCAGGGAACCCCGGTATCGAGGGCGGCTCGCTGGACTCCGGCGGCCGCCTCACGGCAGACGAAGTCGTAGTGGTCGGTCTCGCCGCGGATCACGGCGCCAAGGCAGGCGACGCCGGCGAAGCGGCCGGACTCCGCGCACCACTTCGCCGCGAGCGGCAGCTCGAACGCGCCGGCGACCTCGAAGGTGTGAACCGAGGCCGGGCTGATGCCCTCCTCCTCGAAGCCCTCCACGGCTCCGTTCACAAGACGCTCGGCCAGCTCCTCATAGAACGTCGCGACGCAGACGGCGAACTCCCCCGACTCACCCTCCGGCATGCGAATCCTCCTCGGCGTCAAGCGCCCGCTTCTCGGCGTCGTGCTGGCGCTCGTCGTGTAGGAGCTCCTCGTCGAGAGGCAGGCCCTGGTGATGGAGCGTGTGCCCGAGGCGCTCGCGCTTGGTGCGCAGGTAGTCCTCGTTGTGGCGGTTCGGAACGGACTGGATCGGCAGCTGGTCGCTCACCGAGAGCCCGTACCCCTCGAGGCCGAGAATCTTCTTCGGGTTGTTCGTGAGGATGCGGATCGAGCTGAGCCCGAGGTCGACGAGGATCTGTGCGCCGATCCCGTAGTCGCGGAGGTCCGCAGGGAGGCCGAGCTTCAGATTCGCGTCGACAGTGTCCAGGCCGTCCTCCTGGAGCCGGTAGGCGCGCAGCTTGTTGAGCAGGCCGATGCCGCGCCCCTCCTGGGAGAGGTAGAGCAGCACGCCGCGTCCCTCGGCCTCGATCATCGAGAGCGCCGCCTCCAGCTGCTCGCCGCAATCGCAGCGCAGCGAGTGGAAGACGTCGCCGGTGAGGCACTCGGAGTGCACCCGGACGATCACGTCCTCCTCGCCGGAGACCTCGCCCTTGACCATCGCGACGTGGTGCTTGTCGTCGACCAGCGAGCGGTAGCCCACCGCGGTGAAGTCGCCGAACACGGTCGGCAGCTTGGTGGCGACCACCCGCTCGACAAGCCGCTCCGTTCGGCGCCGGTAGGCGATCAGGTCGGCGACCGTGATCATCTTCAGGGCGTGGCGCTCGCAGTAGGGCACGAGGTCGCCGACGCGGGCCATCGTCCCGTCCTCGTTCATGATCTCGCAGATCACGCCGGCGGGAATGAGGCCGGCGATGCGCGCGAGGTCGACCGCGGCCTCGGTCTGCCCGGCGCGCTCGAGGACTCCGCCGTCCTTGGCCTTCAGCGGGAAGACGTGGCCCGGCTGGACGAGGTCCGCGGCGCGGGAGTGCGGGTCGATCGCCACCTGGATCGTGTGCGCCCGGTCCGCCGCGGAGATGCCGGTGGTCACGCCCTCACGGGCCTCCACCGAGACCGTGAAGGCGGTCTGGAAGGCGGACTCGTTCTTGGCGGCCATCAGGTCGAGGTCGAGGTCGTCGCAGCGCTCCGGTGTGAGCGTCAGGCAGATCAGCCCGCGCGCCTCCTTCGCCATGAAGTTGATCGCCTCGGGCGTCGCGAACTGGGCGGCCATCGTGAGGTCGCCCTCGTTCTCGCGGTTCTCGTCGTCGCAGACGACGACCATGCGGCCGCGGCGGATCTCGTCGAGGGCCTCCTCGATCGTGGCGAACTTGGTTGCCGAAGTCTGTGACTCAGCCATCCGTACCTTCTCCTTCTTTCACGTTAATGAGTAGGCGTTCCGCGTAGCGGGCAAGCACATCCACCTCGAGGTTCACCCGCGCGCCGGCCTCCGCCGCCCCGAGGGTGGTCCGCTCGAGCGTTTCGGGGATCAGGGAGACCTCGAAGCCGGCGGCATCGAGGGCGGCGACCGTCAGGCTCACCCCGGCAACCGTTACCGATCCGCGCTCGGCGACGTAGCGCAGCACCTCGGGCGCCGCGTCGATCCAGATTCGCCGGGCGAAACCGTCGGCTTCAACCGAGCGAACGGCGCCAACGCCGTCCACGTGCCCCTGGACGACGTGACCGCCAAGCGGGTCGCCGGCGCGCAGGGCGGCCTCGAGGTTCACGCGGTCGCCGGCCTGCAGGTCGCCGAGGGTGGTCAGGGCGAGCGTCTGGTTCATCGCGTCGGCCTCGAACCACCCGTCCCCGACCGCGGCCGCGGTCAGACAGGCGCCGGAGACCGACACGGAGTCGCCCTCGCGCAGGCCGGCGGTCAGCTCGGCGCGGATCCGCAACCGCGCGCCGGCGTCGGCGCGGTCGGCGGACTCGATCGCTCCAAGCTCTGTGACGATTCCCGTGAACATCGCTCACCACTCCCGCAGCCGGGCGCGGACGAGCAGGTCCTCGCCGGATCGCTCCCAGGCCATTGCCAGTGCGCGCTGCGCCGCGGCGATCTCCGGCACGCCACGGCCACCGGCGATCGGGGCGGCCTCGGAACCCCCGACCAGGAGCGGGGCGATGAAGAGACGAAGATCGTCGAGCTCACCCGCGTCCAGGAAGGAGCCCGCCAGCGTGGCGCCCCCCTCCAGGAGCAGAGACGTCACCTCGCGTCGGCCGAGCTCGGCGAGCGCGGTGGGGATTCGCTCCACGCGGTCGCCGCCGGCGACGATCACGTCCGCCCCGGCCTTCTCGAGCGCCTCCACACGCGCGGCCGGCGCGTCGGGACCGGCGACGACGAAGAGGCGCGCGTCGCCGGCGCTCGCGACCAGCTTCGAGTCGAGCGGAAGCCGGGCCGCGCTGTCGAAGATCGCCCTCGCGGGCTGACGCTCGGCGCCGACGTCCCGCGCCGTCAGCAGGGGGTCGTCGGCGAGCGCCGTCTCGATGCCGACCGCCACGGCGTCGCTGCGGGCCCGCCAGCGGTGCACCTGCTCACGGCTGTCGGCGCCGGAGATCCACCGCGAGTCGCCCTCGGTCGTCGCCGTTCTGCCGTCGAGCGTCACCGCGGCCTTGAAGGTGACGAGAGGCCGGCCCGTGCGTGCGTGCTTTCGGAACGCCTGATTCTGGAGCCGGGCCGCAGCGGCCTCCGCTCCGTCGAGGAACTCCACCGCAATGCCGCCGTCGCGAAGGATGCCCGGGCCACGACCGCTCGCCTTCTCGCTTGGGTCATCGGCCGCGATCACGACCCGGCCCACACCCGCCTCGAGCAGCGCGTCGGTGCACGGCGGCTGGCGCCCCTCGTGGGCGCAGGGCTCGAGCGAGACGTACATCGTCGCCCCGCGCGGGTCGTTGCCGCGCTCGGCGCAGTCGCGAAGCGCCGCTCGCTCCGCATGGAGTTCGCCGCGGCGGGCATGGAAGCCCTCGCCGAGGACCTCGCCGTCCCTGACGATGACCGCGCCGACGAGCGGGTTCGGACTGACCGATCCAGCGCCCTGCTCCGCAAGCTCGATGGCGTGCCTCGAGTGCAGGCGATCCTGTTCGGTGGCGGTGGGCTCGGACAACTCCGGGGCGCTCCTCGGTTTCGCTGCCACTGATTGACTGGTCAGTCAACAGCAAGTGTACGCCCCCGCGCAAGCGGGGCGGGCACGGCGGGATCCGCTGCTCGTGCGCGGGTTCGGGCGTCCGACCGCTACCGTGCCGCCTGATGGACGCCAGTGCGCGTGCCGGGGCCGAGGCGCGTCAATACGGGCGCACGGCGGGCCTGCTCTCAGTGGGAATCGGGACCGCCGGGCTTCTCACCTACGCGTACTTCGCGATTGCCTCCCACCGCCTCTCCAAGGAGGAGTACGGCGGCATCGTCGTCCTCTGGTCGGCGGTGATCATCGCGGTGTCGGTCCTGTACCGGCCCGTCGAGCAGCTGCTCTCGCGAACGCTCGCGGAGCGGATCGAGCGCGGGCTCTCGATCGGCGAGCCGATGAGGGTCGCCGCCAAGATCCAGCTCTCCATCGCGGCCGGTGTGGCAGCCCTCGCCCTGGTGCTTCGCGATCCGCTGCAGGACCACCTGCTGGAGGGCAATAGCGGGCTCTACTGGGTCCTCGTGGTCGCGACCGTCGCCTACGGCGCCAGCTACTACGCCCGGGGCTTCCTGGCTGGAACACGGCACTTCACGCTGCTCGCCGGCGTCCTCCTCAACGAGTCGATCGGGCGCATGATCTTCGCCCTCGCGGTCGTCGTCGGCGCCGCCAGCGGGCAGACGGCCATCGCGGTCGGCATCGCGTTCGCCCCCCTGCTCAGCCTGATCGTGGTGCCGCTCGCGTTCGTCGGCGACCAGCGCAGGGTGGAAGCCGGGGCGCGCCTCTCGACGACGGAGGGCGACGGCGAGTTCACGCTGGCCCACGGCGGCACGTTCGCCTCCGCGGTCCTCCTGATCATGCTCAGCGAGCAGACGTTCCTGAACGGCGGGCCGCTGCTGGTGCACGCGGCGGATGGCGCGGCCGCGGCCGGCTACATCTTCAACGTCCTCATGGTGGCCCGGGCGCCGCTCTTGCTCTTCCAGGGGATTGCCACCAGCCTCCTCCCCCACCTCACGCGCCTGCGCTCGCGCGGCGGAACCGAGGGCGATACCGCGTTCCGGATGTCGATCCACGGGACGCTGCAGGCGATTGCCGTTTTCGCCGTGATCGTCGTGATCGTCGTCGCGGCGATCGGCCCGCAGCTGATGCAGGTCGCATTCGGCGACAAGTTCTCCTACGACCGCCTCGCGCTGATCCTGGTCAGCGTCGGCATGGGCCTCTACCTGTCCGCGGCGACGCTGAACCAGGCCGCCGTCGCGCAGGGCCAGGTGCGCCGCGCCGCGCGGTGCTGGGTCAGCTGCGCCGTCGCCTTCCTCGTCTGGAACCTGCTGCCGGTCTTCGACGAGTTCCGGCGCGTGGAGATCGGGTTCGCGGGCGCCGCCGCGGCCCTCGCCACGCTCCTCTACCTCCTGTACAGGCACCCGGTGGCGGTCCCCGGCGACGAAGTCCGGCCCGACTCGCCCGCCGAGATCGAGGCGACGCTGGCGGCCGCGGAGGAGGCGTAGGGGCGCCGCGGGCTACTCCGCGCCGGCGGCGGCGGCGATCTCTGCGTAGGCCGCGGCCGGGTCCGGCTTCGAGAAGATCGCCGACCCGGCGACGAAGAGCGACGCGCCGGCCGCCGCGACGCTGCCCACGGTGTCGGCGTCGATCCCGCCGTCCACCTCGATCGCCGGATGGTCGGAGAGGCTCCGGAGGTCGGCCACCTTCGCCGGCGAGCTCGAGATGAAGGCCTGGCCGCCCCAGCCTGGGTTCACCGTCATGCACAGGAGATGGTCGGCGTCCTCGGCGACCCAGCCCACCGCTTCCGGGGGCGTGCCGGGGTTGAGAGCGACGCCGGCGAGGCAGCCGGCCTCGTGGATCGCCCCGACCGTCCTGTGGACGTGATGGTCGGCCTCGACGTGCACGGTGATGCAGTCGGCGCCGGCGCGAGCGAACTCGTCGATCTGGCGGTCCGGGTTGTCGATCATCAGATGGACGTCGAGGACCCCGCCGGCGTCGTGGACCAGCTCCGCGAGCGAGCCGGCCACGAGCGGCCCAATCGTTATCGGCGGGACGAAGCTGCCGTCCATCACGTCGACGTGGATCACCCGGGCGCCCGCGTCCAGGACCTCCTTGACCTGGGCGCCGAGCCGCGAGAAGTCAGCCGCGAGGATCGACGGCGCCACGCGCCTGCCGCTGAACGCCTCTCGAGACATCAGGCTCCTCTCCTCAACTAGATCGCCCGCAGCATCGAGTGGCCGCAGTGCTGGCAGAGCATGTCCTCGGAGGTGCTCATCCGGACGATCGTCTGGTGCTCACCGCAGTTCGGGCACTGGGACACGAGCTCGTAGCGGTGGAGGCAGAAGACGCAGCGGTAGCGACCCGGAAGCTGCGTCGGCCGCAGCCACGGCTCGCCGCAACCCGGGCAGGTCGGTCGCTTCTCGAGCTTCGGAGCCATCAGCTGGAGGCTTGCAGACGGGCCATGAAGAAGCCCGAGGTCCGGTCGCGATCGGGTCTCGTCAGGAGAAACCGCTCGTCGGCGGCGGCGAGCTCCGGCGCCAGCGAGCCGAGGGCGTCCGCTTCCAGCTCCGCGGCCCGCGCCAGGAAGCCAGCGACAACCGCCTCGTTCTCGGCTCTCGAGATCGTGCAGGTCGAGTGGACCAGGGTGCCGCCGGGGCGCAGCGACGCGGCTCCCGCCGCGAGGATCTCCGCGCCCAGCTTCGCCAGGCGGCCAACCGCCTCGGGCGTCTTTCGCCAGCGCGCGTCGGGACGCGCCGCAAGGGTTCCCAGGTCTGTGCAGGGCGGATCCACGAGAACGCGATCGTACTCAGCGCCCTGGTCGATCTCGCGGGCGTCGGCGTTCACGACGTCGACGCAACGCGCGCCGAGGCGAGCGGCGAGCTCTCGCGCCCGCTCGGCCCGCGCGGGATCGAGCTCCACGGCCGTGACGCTCCCCTCGCCCCGCATTCGGGCGTCGATCGCCGTGGTCTTGATCCCGGATCCCGCGCAGAGGTCGAGGACCCGCTCCCCCGGCTGCGGGTCGAGGAGCGCAACCACCGCCTGCGAGGCGCGCGACTGCGGGACCAGCTCGCCGGCGTCGATCCGGCGGGAGGTCTCGGGCCCGATCCGCTCCCTTACGACCATGGCCTCCGGCGGCCCGAGCACGCCCGGCTCCGCCCGCCTGACGCCCTCCTCGGCCAGCGCCGCGGCGAGCGTCTCGGCGTCGGCGCGCAGGGTGTTGACGCGAAGCGCCGTCTCTGCCGGCTCGTTCATCGCCGTCATCAGCGACCTTGCCCCGTCCGCTCCAAGCTCCTCCCACCACAATTCAGAGAGCCACTGCGGGTAGGAGAGCGCCCTTGCGGCCCCTGCCGGAGTGGAGGCCTCGAGCCCGCCGAGTATGGCCTCGCGCTCGCGCGCCGCGCGCCGCAGGAGCGCGTTGACGAAGCCTGCGCCACGCCGGGACCCGGCGCTCTTCGCGAGGTCGACCGCCTCGCTGACGGCCGCGTGGTCGGGAGTGCCTTCCGAGAACAGCACCTCGAAGAGGCCAATCCGGAGTGCGGCGAGCAGCGGCGCCTCGACCCGCTCGGCCGGGCGGCCGCTGAGCTCCGCAATGAGCGCGTCGGCAGTGCCGCGGCGCTGCACCGCGCCGTAGGCCAGTCGTTGCGCCTGGGCGCGCTCGCGGCCCTCGAGGCCCCCGCGCGCGGCGGCGCTCGCAAACGCGATGTCCGTGTACGCGCCGCCTTCGAAGGTGCGGCGCACCACGTCGAAGGCGACGCGACGCGCGGCGCCCGGCATCAGCCCGGAAGCTGCGGAAGGGCGTGGCCGCGCAGGTAGTCCACGGCGCTCATCTCGCGGCCGCCGGCCGGCTTCACGCGCTGGAGGAGGAGTGCGCCCGTCGCGCATCCGAGCACGATTCCCGTGGCGTCTGCCGCCAGACGGCCCTGGGGCGGGCCCCCGTCGAGCTCGGCGGCGCGGGTGACTCGAAGCCGCTCGCCCTGGGCGAGCTCGAGGTGCGCGCCGATGTGCGGGGTGAGGGCACGCACGGTACGCGCGAGCTCCGCGGCCGTTCGCGACGGGTCAAGGCGGCGTTCGGATGGCTCGACCTTCTGCGCGTAGGTCGCGCCATCCTCACCCTGCTCCTGAAGCTCGAGCTCACCTCGCTCGTGCCGGGCGAGGGCCTCGACGGCGAGCTCGGCGCCCAGCTCCGCAAGCCGCGCCGCCAGCGAGCCATAGTCCTCTCCGGGCCCGATCGACAGCTCCCGGATCAAAGCCACGGGCCCCGAGTCGAGACCGGCGGTGACCCTGGCGATCGCCGCGCCCGTCATCTCGTCACCCGCCATGATGGCGCGCTCGATCGGCGCGGCGCCGCGCCAGCGCGGCAGGAGCGACGGGTGGACGTTCAGCATCTCGACGTCCGAGAGGAGCGGCTCGCGGATGATCTGCCCGAACGCGCAGACCAGCGCGAGATCGGCCCCGGCGCCGCGCAGCGCCTCGCGAACCTCCTCCTCGTTCACGTCGGCCGTCCGGTGGACGGAGAGCCCCATGCGCTCCGCGGCGGCCGCCACGGGTGACGGAGACGGGCGGCGCCGGCGGCCCTTGGGGCGGTCGGGCGGCGTCACGACCATCGCCGGCGTCCTTTCCGCGGCGACGAGGCGCTCGAGGACGTCGACCGCGAAGGCGGACGTCCCCATGTAGGCCAGCGTCAAGGTGCGTCTGCGGCGCCGCCGTTCGCCTCGGCGTCGCCGTGGGCCTCCGCCGACGCCGGCGGCTCGCCGAGCTCATCCTCTTCGCTCCCCGGCGGGACGTAGGTGCCGCCCTCGCGGAGGGCACGGAGGGCGCCCTTGCGCTGCTCGCGCTCGGTGCGGTCGAGGATCAGAACCCCGTTCAGGTGATCGATCTCGTGCTGGAGGACGCGCGCCTCGAACCCCGAGGCCTCGATCATGAGCCGCTCCCCGTGGGCATCGACCCCGCGCACCCGCGCGTGGAGGGGCCGATCGACGTCCACCACGATCCGCGGCAGGCTGAGACACCCCTCCTCCGCGATCACGGTCTCCCTGGAGAGCCACTCGATCTCGGGGTTCGCAATCGCCGTCGGCGTGGCGTCGTGGCCGGCCTGAAAGACGAGGAGACGCCGCATCACCCCGAGCTGGGTGGCCGCCAGACCGACGCCCAGCGCGTTCTGCATGACCGCGATCATCCGCTCGGCCTCGGCTTCCAGCTCCGCACCGAACTCCCGCACCTCGGTTGCACGCGACTTCAGAACCGGGTCCCCGAACTTCACCACGTGCGACAGCGCCTCCTCGCGGCGCAGCCGGATCTCTTCGGAGAGCTCGTCGGCGGGGGGTGTCCCGACGGCCTCCTCGCCCTCGAGGGTCTCGTTCTCGCTCACGCGCTGATTTTATGAGGGGTCGGGGTCGACTGCGATCGCGACGTCGCGAAGCCGCCGGCCAACCGCGGCTTCCACTCCTGTGCGGACCGCGTCGACGAGCGGCCGGCGCTCGGTGCCCTTCAGGAGGAGCTGGCGGCGGTGGCGGCCCCGCAGCCGAAACCGCGGCGCAGGACCCAGCAGCTGAGCGCCTGCCGGAAGCAGGTCGCGCAGCGAGTCGGCGAGCGCCGTCGCTTCCGCGGCCACCCGATCCGCCTGCTCGGACGCGAGCTCCACCCGTACGAGATGCGCGAACGGCGGGTAGTCCAGCGCGCGCCGGCGCTCGAGCTCGCCGGCGACGAAGCCGGCGGCGTCGTGGTGAGCGGCGTGGGCGATGGCCGGGGCGTCCGGCGCCAGGGTCTGAACCAGAACCCGGCCGCCGCCGGCACCACGGCCGCTGCGCCCCGCGAGCTGGGCGACCAGCGCAAATGCCCGCTCCTCGGCGCGGAAGTCCGGGAAGCGGAGGGTCGCGTCCGCGTCCACCACCACCGCGAGCACAACGTCCGGGAAGTCGTGTCCCTTGGCGACCATCTGGGTTCCGACCAGGACCGCGGACTCCGCCTCGTGAAAGCGCCGGAGGATGCCGAGGTGGCCCTCGCGCCTGGCGGTCTCGGAATCCAGGCGGATCACCGGCGGGCCGCCCGCCGCCTCCGCCACCAGGTCGGCGACCCGCTCCGTGCCGGCGCCGTGGTGCCCGACGCTGACGGCGCCGCACGCGGTACACGTGTCGGGCAGCCCCTCGACGTGGCCGCAGTGATGGCAGCGGAGCGCGTCCGGGGAGCGATGCGAGACCAGGGAGACGTCGCAGTGCGGGCACTTCCAGGCGTGGCCGCAGGCATGACATGAGACGTGGAGCTGAAAGCCCCGCCGGTTGACGAGCACGATCGCCTTGCCCCCGCTACGGCCGAGAGCGGCCAGCTCCTCGCGGGTGCGGGGGTGAAGCGGAGACGACGTGCCGCCCGCGGCGCGCATGTCGAGCACCTCCACGGGCGGGAGCGGCTGTCCGTCGGCGCGCTCCGCGAGCGTTACCCGATGGGTCGTGTGCCAGGTCTCCGGCCTGGGCGTGGCGCTGCCGAGGACGAGCGCCGCGCCGCAGGACTCGGCGCGGTGGCGAGCCACGTCGCGCGCGTCGTAGCGCGGGTCGCCCTCCTGCTTGTAGGAGGCGTCGTGCTCCTCGTCGACGACGATCAGGCCGAGGCCTGCAATCGGCGCGAAGACCGCCGAGCGCGGCCCGACGCACACCCGGGCGGCACCGGAGCGCAGCCGCCGCCACTCGTCGAAGCGCTGACCCGGCGTGAGGCCCGAATGCAGGACCGCCACGTTCTCGCCGAGCCGCGAGCGGAAGCGGTGAAGCGCCTGGGGCGTGAGCCCGATCTCCGGAACCAGCACGATCGCTCCGAGGCCGCGCTCGAGCGCGGCCTCGACGCCCGCGAGGTACACCTCCGTCTTCCCCGAGCCGGTGACGCCGTGGAGCAGTAGCTCGCCGGGGCCGGCCGAGTCGATCGCGGCGACGACCGCGCGCGCCGCGGCGACCTGAGCCGCGTTCAGCGTCACGCGGTCGTGGACGGCGCCGACGGCCGCCGACGCCGGCCGCCGGCGGCGCTCCACGACACGGAGCTCCACGAGCCCGCGCCCGGCGAGCCGCCTGATGGTCTCTCCGGAGGCGCCCGACGACGCCTCGAGCGACCGCGCCGGCATCGAGCCGCCCGAAGCCTCCAGGGACTCGAGGGCGGCGCGCTGCTTGGCGCCAAGTCGCTCGCCGTCGCGCAGCGCCGACCGTCCCGGGTCGGTGAGCTCGACGTGCCGGTCCGTTGCCGGACGCTGGCGGCCCGCCGATCCGCCGGTGCCGGGCGGCAGCACGAGGCCGAGCCCGCGCGCCGGGGTCGAGCAGTACTCACGGGCCACCCACTGGCCGAGACGGACGAGCTCCGGCGTCGCCCCCGCCTCGAGCGCCTCGAGCGGCTCGGCGAGCCGTTCCGGAGGCAGCTCGCTGCGGTCTGCGAGCTCGACGACGACCCCGAGGATCCGCTGTGGCCCGAACGGAACGCGCAACACGGTCCCGACGCTCACGCCGTCCATGGCCTCCGGAAGCCGGTAGTCGAACGGCCCGCGCAGCGCACGGGCGGTCGTGAGCGGCTCCACCTTCGCGATCGCCATCGATCCCGACCGTAGGCGCGCGTCCGGACGCTCTCGCAGCGCATATCATCGCCACATGGCCCCAAAGCTCAGCCCCGGAGAGCAGGTCCTCTTCGAGGGACACCCGTCCTGGCGGGCGATCCTCGCCTTCTACGCGAAGGGTCTCCTGATCACCGTCGTCGTCGCCCTGATCGCGGCGCTCGTGACCAAGATCGGCGGTGACGTCAAGTCCGGCGTTGTCGCCGCGGTCGCCGTCATCGGCGTTGCGGTGACCCTGCTGGCCGGGTTCATCAAGCGGGTGACGACCAGCTACACGATCACCAACCGCCGTCTGCACATCCAGCGCGGGATCGTCAGCCGCCAGATCCAGGAGACGCGGCTCGAGCGCGTGCAGAACGTCAACTACACCCAGGGCTTCTTCCAGCGGATCCTGCAGGTCGGCGACGTGGACTTCGACACGGCAGGAGGCGACGACTACAACTTCGTCTTCTTCGGGGTCGCGGACCCGTCGGAGGTCACCGAGCAGGTGGACCGGGCAACCGGCATCGCCGGACACGAGCTGGGCAGTCCTGGAGCGCGCCCCCCGGCCGACCCCGAGCCGACGCAGCAGCAGTAGCAGCGCGCGGGTCGCTCAGCGCTAGTCGGAACCGGTGGGCGACACGCCACCGGTGGCGATCGTCAGCCGCGCCTGGACCGTGACCGAGTCCTTATCCGAGCTCACTACCAGTCCGAGGGCGCGGAGCCGGCGGATCTCGGTCGCGAAGCTCGCGTAGGCCGGGTTCTCTGCGAGCCCGGCAGCCTCGAAGAGCGGCACCACCGACTGGACGTCGAGGTACGCCTGCATGGTCGGCGTCGTCGAGAAGCCCACCATGGCGTTGCTGTAGCCCGCGGTGGTGTCGAGGGACCCCTTCGGCTTCGTGAGGGCAGCGAGCTCGCGGCGGTCCCCGGCCACACGCAACGTGGTGCCGGATACCCGACCGACCAGCTTGCGAGCGGCCCTTCCGCGCAGAGCCGCCTTCGCCTTGTCGGGGTCGACGCCCGTCGAGACCAACCCCACCCCGGGAGGGGCGATGCCCGTTGCCGAGGTGCCCGTGCGACCCTGGACGATCACCGCGGTCTCCTTCCCGAGGACGCCGCTGAGCCCGCGCAGGCTGCTCGAGCTCTTCCCGGGAACGAGTGCGAGGAACGCGCTCGAGATGGCGCTCCCCACGCCGGCCAGGCCGGTCAGCGACCCGCGCAGCGCAGCGCCGCTCGTGCCAACGCCCGCGTAGGCAAGCGACTTGGCCGGCAGCCTCTCGGGAAGCTTTGGATCGAACGTCTCGAGGCCGGCAAGCGGAGGCGCGCCATGGCCGGCGGGATCGAACGCGCTGCGGACGGTGACCTCGAGCGCGGTGTCCGTGGGCACCGCCGAGAACCCCACGCCGTGCAGCCCCGAGCCCGCGATCAGCGGGTCGAGGAAGGACAGGGAATCCCCGAGCAGTCCCGCCGCGCCGCTGGTGGACAGGTAGCCGAGGACGAGACCGTCGCCCGGCAGGCCGCCCGTGGCCGCAGCGAAGGTCGCCGACCCCGAGAGCGAGGGTCCGTCGCCGATCGACGTGTCGATCATGCGCTTCACCTGCTTCGCCGGCCCGTAGAGGAGAAAGCCACCGGCCACGGCCGCCGTCCCCCGCCGTCCGCTCCACACGCTCGAGCCCCGGTACGTGATGGGGGTCTTGTCGCGCGTGAGCGTCGCCGCGAAGCCGTCCGCGCCCCTCTGGTTGTCGACCGAGAGCAATTCCACGGTCGCCGTCGGGAAGGCTCCGCCGAGGACGGCGACGGCCACCTGGTCCCCCAGCCAACCGGCGGTTGGGCCGTCGGAGCCGACGCCGGCCGCGTGGATGGCCTGCAAGCCGGATCCAAGCCTCCCCACGACCTGCGTCGAGAGCATCGGCAGCGCCCTGGCGATGCGTGCCGCGGATCTGCTCGCGGAGCTCCCCGGGTCCGTGTCGACCTGCGCGTAGGCGAGCGCGTCGGCGGGCACGACGTGAGCCGCGCCGCCGGTGCCGCCTCCGCCGCCCGCCGCGAGGACGACGATCGCGACCACGAAGGCCACAGCGAGGATCGCGAGGACGGCGATGCCTGCCGGCTGCCTGCGACTCGCGTCGAGGCCCGGCAGAGATGGCCGCGGACTCACCGGTTGCGGTCCTTCGGCACGTAGTCGATGATCAGCGGGACGCCCCAGAGGCCGTAAGCCTCGCGAAGCCGGTTCTCGAGATGGAAGGCCCAGTCGCGGGAGATGAGGCGGCGGTCGTTCACCTGGATCGCGAACCGCGGCGGGCGGCGCTCCACCTGCGCGGCGTAGTACAGGCGAAGACGCCTGCCGCGCTTCGAGGGTGGCGGCACCTTGGCCACCACGTCCGCGAGCAGGCGGTTCAGCTCCGAGGTCGGGATCCTGTCGGCGCGCCGGTCGGCGAGGTCGAGCGCTCGGCGCAGGAGCTTCGGCACGTTGCGCGAGCTCTTCGCCGAGGCGGTCACGACGGGAGGACGCTGGCGGAGGCGGCGGTCCAGGCGCGCGGTGGCGTCGTCAAGGTCGGTCGCGGTGATGTCCCACTTGTTGAGTACCACCAGCGTGGCGCAACCGGAGCGCATCGCCAGCTCGGCGACCCTGAGGTCTTCGGACGTGACCCCCTCGGCCGCGTCGCAGACCACCAGCGCCACGTCGGCGTGCTCCGCGGCCCGCTCCGACCTGATCTGCGCGTAATAGTCGACCGTCCCCGCCACCTTGGAGCGGCGCCGCAGGCCGGCGGTGTCGACGAGCCGGACCGCTCTCCCCTCCACCTCGACATCGGTGTCGATCGCGTCGCGCGTCGTCCCCGCCATTGGCGAGACGATCACCCGCTCGGCCCCGAGAAACGCGTTCACCAGCGACGACTTTCCGACGTTCGGCCGGCCGATCACGGCCAGGTCGACGCGCGCCTCGTCGTCGTCGACGTGTGACGCGCCGTTGGCGACCACCGACGCGATGCGATCGAGAAGGTCGCCGGTGCCAAGTCCCTGAGCCGCGGACACCGGGAAAGGGACTCCGAGTCCCAGCCGGTTGAACTCGGCGGCCAGCGCCTCGTCCTCGACCCGATCGATCTTGTTCGCGACCACCACGACGGGAGTCTCCCCGCGCCGCAGGATGTCGGCGACCTCGGCGTCACCCTGGCGCAGGCCGGCGCGCGCGTCGACGATCAGCGCCACGGCTGCCGCCTCGGCGATCGCCTGACGCGCCTGCGACTGCACGTCTCGGGCCAGCTCGCCGTCGTCCGCCAGGTCCACGCCGCCGGTGTCCACCAGCCGGAAGCGCACGCCGTTCCACTCGCAATCGAGCGCCTTGCGGTCGCGGGTAACGCCCGCCTCGGGATGCACCACCGCCTCGCGGCTGCCGGCCAGGCGGTTCACCAGCGTCGACTTGCCGACGTTGGGGAAGCCGACGATCGCGACCTCCGGAAGACGTGGGCTCACGAGATCCCCCGCTCGCCGGCGATCCTCGCGAGCCTGTCCACGACTTCGTCGACCGCGATGCCGTCGGTGTCGACCTCGACCGCATCGTCGGCGACGCGCAGCGCGCCGTGGTCACGTACGGCGTCACGCGAGTCGCGGTCGGCCTGCGCCTCGAGCACGTCGGCGACGTGCTCGCCGCTCTCCGCCGCGCGGCGCCGAGCGCGCTCCTCGCCGGAGGCCGTCAGGAACACCTTCAGGGGCGCGTCGGGCGCAACGACGGTGCCGATATCACGCCCCTCCGCGACCCAGCCGCCCTCGCCGATCAGGCCCCGCTGTCGATCCACCATTGCCGTCCGGACCTCCGGGTGGACCGAGACGCGCGAGGCCGCCGCCGTTACCCGCGCCTCGCGGATCGCGGCGCTGACGTCCTCGCCGCCCAGGCTCACAAGGCCGTCGCCCAGACCGATCTGGGCCTGCCTTGCGATCGTGCCGAGCCCCTCGGCGTCGTCGAGGTCCGTGCCTGCGCGAAGTGCCGCCAGCGCAACGCACCGATACATCGCGCCCGAGTCCAGGTACGTGAAGCCGAGACGCTCCGCAAGCGCCCGCGCAACGGTGGACTTCCCGGCTCCGGCAGGCCCGTCGATGGCAATGACCATGGCGCGAGGATAGAGTTGAGCTGCACCAGAGATGCGCAGCTGGAATCTGAGCGAAATGGAAGTCGCGCCGCACGCGCCGGTCGTTCTCGACTCCGAGAGCGAGGGCCGGGCGATCCTGATCGAGCTCCCCGCGGGCGAGCGGCTTCAGGAGCATCAGGTTTACGAGCGCGCGTGGCTGCTCCTGATCTCGGGAGCGATATCGATCAGCGACTCGGATGGCGAGAGCACGGACGGCCGCGCCGGCTTCCTCGCCGAGTTCGACCCCAACGAGCGGCGCGAGGTCAAGGCGGGCGAAGACTCGCGGCTCCTCCTGCTCCTCTCCCCCTGGCCGGGCAAGGGCCACCCCAGCGCCTAAACGGGGTCAGACCCCCTTGAGGGTGGTTGAGGGTTTTCGTGCCCAGCTGGAAGGGCGCGATCGCGCTCGAAACCTAAAGAGGGTCAGACCCGGTTGAGGGTTGGTTGAGGGTTCAGGTGCTCGTCAGCGACGCGAGATCGCGCTCGAAGCCGGGGTAGCTGACCGCGGCGGCGTCCATCCCGGCGACCTCGACGCCGTCCTTCGAGGCAAGCCCGGCGACCGCCCCGAGCATCGCCAGCCGGTGGTCGCCGTGGGCCTCGAGGGTCCCGCCCCGCAGGCCGCCGGTACCGGTCACGGCGAAGCCGTCCTGCCGCGCCTCGATATCGGCGCCGAGCCCCGCTAGGCCGCCGACCACGGTGGCGATCCGATCGGACTCCTTGTGGCGAAGCTCTGCTGCGCCGCTCACCACCGTCTCGCCCTCGGCGAAGCAGCCGAGGAGCGCAACGAGCGGCAGCTCGTCGATCGTGATCGGGACCTCGGCCGGATCCACCCGCGTCCCCCTGAGGCCGGCGCGACGCACGTGGAGCGTCCCGACGATCTCGCCGCCGGGCGCGCGAGTCTCGTCCTCCACCGAGATGTCCGCGCCCATCCGGGTGAGGATTCCGAGCAGGCCTGCGCGGGTCGGGTTCAGGCCGGTGCCCTTCAGGCGCACGTCGCTGCCGGGCACCAGAGCCGCCGCCACGGCGAAGAACGCGGCCGATGAGAAGTCGCCGGGCACGACGATGGGACCGAGCTCGAGGCGCTCGACCGGCGCGATCCGCAGACGGCGCTCCGGCGGGCCACCCAGCCCAGGGAGCGTGCGCAGGTCCTCCGCGGTGACCGCCACGCCCGCCGCCCGCAGCATGCGCTCTGTGTGGTCGCGCGACGGCGACGGCTCAGTGACCTCCGTCTCACCCTCCGCGAGCAGGCCGGCGAGGAGGATGCACGACTTCACCTGGGCGCTTGCGACCGCCAGCCGGTGCCTCGTGCCCCGGAGCTTCGCGCCCGAGACCTCCAGCGGCGGGAGGCGGTTCTCCCTGCACGAGATGACCGCCCCCATGGCCCGCAGCGGCTCGGCGATCCGGTCCACCGGCCGGCGGCGGATCGACTCGTCTCCGTCGAGCGTCCAGCTTCCGCGCTCCTGCCCGGCGAGCCAGCCGGGCAGGAGGCGAAGGAGCGTCCCCGCGTTGCCCACGTCGATGCGCACGGGATCGGAGGAGTCCCCCTTTGCCTTCGGTCCCCGCAGGCCGACGCCGCGGATCTCGAGGTTTACGCCCCCCGGCGCCTCGGGCGTGGGGCCGAGCTCGTTCACGCCGGCGCCGAGCGCGGCGATCGCGGCCAGCGTCGAGCGGGTGTCGGCCGCGTCGAGGTAGCCGCCGACCGGCGTCTCGCCCTCCCCCATGGCCGCCAGCAGGGCGGCGCGATGCGAGATCGACTTGTCGGGGGGCGGGCGCAGCAGACCGGTGAGCGCCGGACCGGGGCCGAACCGCGACGACGACATCCGCTCAGCCGTCGCCGCCGAGAATGGCGGCGGCGTGGCCGAGCCCGTGCACGACGGAGGCGGCGCGGCGAGCCTCGTCCTCGCCGGCAACCCAAAGGGACATCGCGCCGGAACGAGCGTCCGCCGTGGGGTAGAGCGCCATGTCCACGATGTTCACGTTCTCGCGACCGAGCGCGAGCGCGATGCCCGCCACGGCGCCCGGCCGGTCCTGAACGCTCACCCGCAGCTCGCGCAGCGGCCCGCCCGCGAGGTCCGACTCCAGCAGCGCCCGCCGGTCCTCGAGCGCCGCGGCGTGCCAGGCGCCGACCGCGTCGGGATCGCCCGCCCGGATGAGCGCGGCGGCATCGGCCAGGCGGCGCGAGACCGCGTCGATCTCTCCCGCCACCGCCTCTCGATTGGTGGCGAAGATGTCGGCCCAGATCGCCGGGTTCGAGCCCGCGATCCGCGCGCTGTCCCGAAAGCTCGGGCCGACCTCTGGGAGGCGATCCGAGCTGTCGCCCAGCGCCGCGGCGGCCTCCTGGACGAGCACGTTCGCGAGCACGTGCGGCAGGTGGCTGACCGTGGCCATCATGCGGTCGTGGGCGTCGGCGTCGATCGCCTGCGGGCGCGCGCCCAGCTCCGCGATCGCGCGCTGCACCATGTCGTAGTGGGTGTCGCCGGCCTGCTCGGTCGGGGTGAGGTACCAGCGTGCACCGTCGAAGAGGTCGGCTCGGGCGTTGTCCACGCCGGCGGTCTCCGCACCCGCGAGCGGATGACCACCCACGAATCGCGCCGCTCCCGGAACCGCCGCCAGGCCGTCGAGCAGCTCGCGCTTGGTCGAGCCGACATCGGTTACGGCGGCGTCGTCAGGGCTCTCGGCGAGCGCCTCCGCAACCAGCGCGCCAAGGGCGCGCACGGGCGCGGCGCAGAAGATCAGGTCGGCTTCGGCAACCGCCGCGCGCACGGACTCCGCGGCGCTGTCGAGCGCTCCGACCTCGAGCCCGCGCTCGAGGTTGGCGGCCTCCGGGTCGAACCCGCGCACGTCGGCGCCGAGGCGCCCGCGTGCCGCCAGCCCGATCGAGCCGCCGATCAGCCCGACGCCGAGGACCGCGACCCTCACGGCGGCGGGGGCTCAGCCGCGCTCGCGCCGCGCGCGAGCACCGGTGGCCAGCTCGTCCAGCACCTCGGAAGTCGTCTCCCAGTCCATGCAGGCATCCGTGATCGACTGCCCGTAGGTCAGCTCGCCGGCGCCCAGGTCCTGGCGGCCCGAGACGAGGAAGGACTCGAGCATCACGCCGACGATCGCGGCGCTTCCCTCCCCCACCTGCTCGGCGATGTCGGCGGCGACCTGCCGCTGACGTGCCGGGTCCTTCCCGCTGTTGTCGTGCGAGGCGTCCACCACGACCCGCTTCTCCAGCCCGGCAGCGACGAGCTTGGCCAGAGCGCCGGCCAGCTCCTGCGCTCCGTAGTTGGGAGCGTCGCGCCCGCCGCGCAGGATCACGTGGCAGTCGGGGTTGCCGGTCGTGCGCATGATCGCCGCGGAGCCGCTTGGATCGACCCCGGTGAACGCGTGGGAGACCGACGCGGCGCGGACCGCGTCGACGGCGATCTGCACGTTGCCGTCCGTGCCGTTCTTGAAGCCAACCGGCATCGACAGGCCCGAGCCGAGCTGGCGGTGGATCTGGCTCTCCGTGGTGCGGGCGCCGATCGCGCCCCAGGAGACGGTGTCGGCGATGTACTGCGGAGTGATCGGGTCGAGGAACTCGCAGCCGACGGGGAGGCCGAGGCCCAGCACGTCCAGCAGGAGGCCGCGCGCCATGCGGAGGCCGGTGTTGACGTCGCCGGAGTCGTCGAGGTGCGGGTCGTTGATCATCCCCTTCCAGCCGGTGGTGGTCCGGGGCTTCTCGAAGTAGACCCGCATGGCGATGAGGAGGTCCTCCTCCAGGCCACGGGCCTTCTCCGCCAACCGCGTCGCGTACTCGTGCGCGGCCTTGGTGTCGTGGACGCTGCACGGCCCGACGATGACGAGCAGCCGGTCATCGGCACCGTGGAGCGTCGCCGCGACCGCCTCGCGGCTGGAGACCACGAGTGCCGCGCTTTCGTCTGGCAGCGGCAGCCGGTCCAGGAGCTCGGTCGGGCGCAGGAGGGGGTCGATGCCCTCGATGCGCCGGTCGCGAATGCGACCGATATCGGCGGAAGGTGTCGTAGCCATGCCCCGGACGGCCGTCAGACGGCCATCGACACCTCCTTGCCCGCGATCTCGGCGACGCGCCGGAGCTGCTCGGCGTAGTCGGCGAAGTCGGCCGTGGCTATGGACTGCGCCCCGTCGCAGAGCGCGGTGTCCGGGTCGTCGTGGACCTCCACGATCACCCCGTCCGCCCCCGCGGCCGCGGCGGCCAGCGACATCGGGCCGACCCAGTCGCGGCGCCCCGCTGCATGGCTCGGGTCGACGAGCACCGGCAGGTGCGTCATCTCCTTCAGCGCCGGCACGGCCAGGAGGTCGAGCGTGAAGCGGTAGGCGGTCTCGAAGGTGCGGATGCCACGCTCGCAGAGCATGACGTCTTCGTTGCCCTCCTTCAGCACGTACTCCGAGGCCATGAGGAGCTCCTCCAGGGTCGAGGAGAGCCCACGCTTCAGCAACACGGGGATCCGGGTCCGGCCGATCTCGGCAAGCAGCGCGTAGTTCTGCATGTTTCGCGCGCCGACCTGGATGACGTCGGCAACCTCGAGGACGTCCGCGACGTCTCTGACGTCCATGAGCTCCGTGACGATCGGCAAACCGGTCTCCTCCTTCGCCTCCTGGAGGAACCGCAGGCCCTCGACGCCCAGTCCTTGGAACGAGTACGGCGAGGTCCGCGGCTTGTAGGCGCCGCCACGGAGCATGGAGCCACCGCCTTCCGCGACGGAGCGCGCGGTCTCGAGCGTCTGCTCCCGGCTTTCGACCGTGCAGGGCCCCGCGATCAGCGCGAAGTGCTCGCCACCGACCCTTCGGCCGTGCACGTCGATCACCGTGCGCTCGGTGCGGAACCGCGATGAGGCAAGCTTGTAGTGCGCCTCTTCGTTGATTGGTGTCATCTGTCTTCTGAGCCTTCCGAAATCGTTCCTGAGCCTGGTTGCGGGTCGGTGAAGCGCTCCACGTAAGGGCGCAAGGGGCATCCGGCGGTTCTTCTCCTGCTAGGTGGGGCCGCTACGGCCGAGCCGGACGCCTAGCTAAATCGCCAGTAGTAAAACGACCACGCAAACGCCGGCGCGCTCGGGCGAGCGATCGGAAGAGCCGGCGAGAAAGCCTCGGTCATCGCAGCCTTTCTACCACGGAAGCCGGAATTCCGCAAATCGCGGAGAGCGGCGGCTCAGCGGGTGCAGATCGCGTACGCCGTGCTCTCCGCCGCGGTCGTCGCGGAAAGCGCGTTCTCGGCGAAGATCGCGCCGGCCTCGTCGTAGACACCGTCGCGGTTGAAGTCGTCGGGCGTGGCGAGCTGCACGACCGCGGTCTGGGACGGGGCGCCGCCGGCGCGCCCACCGACTCCCAGCAGGTGGTGGCCCACGGGACACATGGCCGACAGACGCGACCCCATGCCGGGGTCGAGGCTCTCGGTGTCCTGGCGATACGCGGGCCTGCTGTGGGAGCACACGGCGAACGCCCGGAGCCGATCGTCGACCGGCGCGTATCCCCAGGCCTCCCATCCGTCATCAGGCTTGGTGTCTCGATCGCCGCCGTCGATCGGGAAGCTGGCGATCAGGGTGGAGCTCGCGGGCTTGCCGAGCGCCCCGCCCCCGCCGGTCACGTGCCAGCGCCGTCCTCCGCATTTCACCCTGACCCGGCTGAGGTCCTCGGCGCTCCGGCCCTTCGCGACGTAGCGGTGCTCGCCCCTGGCGCAGATCGCAAACGACCCGGCGGTGGCGCCGCTCGCCGCCTGTTGACCGCGGACCTCCCAGCCATCGTCGGGAGCGTGGCCCCTGTCCGGGCCGTCGTAGGGCCTGGAGGCGGCGGACTCGTACTGGCTCAGGCCCATCGCCGCGAACAGGTCGTACCCGCCTCCGGTCGGCGACTTCCCCTTCGGACAGCGCGCCAGCGAGTCGGCGGTCTGGCCGGCCCCTGCGTGATCTTCGTGATACCGGTAGCTCACGCCCCCGGCGTCGCCGAGGTTGACCGCCAGGGCGCCGGCGGCGGCAACGGCGCTCGCCGCAGCCACGAGGGCGCCGATGGTGCAGCGGCGACTCATTCGCCCAGCGCAACCTCGAAGCGATTGATCCTGCCCCCCGCGAACGGGTTGTCGTTGGCGACGTCGATGGTCATGCGGTCGTCGGGGACCGTGTCATCCGGCACGTCGAAGGCGGCGTCGGTGGGCACGGTGGCGGTCAGTCGCGTCTCCGGCGTCGAGAGCTTGGCGGGGTACGACACCCCGCCGCCGGTGATGTGGAGCGGATCGTCCACCACGGAGAGCGCGACCTCACTCGGAGCTCCCGGATCGAGCGGGAAGACGCTGGACTCCACGTAGGCGACCTTGGCCCCCTTCGCGCAGACCGCCCAGACGGTTACCGTCGCCGACCCGGCGCGGTTGAAGACCTGCGCCGACCAGCCGTCCTCCGGCCTGTTGTTGGCATCCCCGCTGTCGAACGGGAAGCTGGAGCTGATCTGAACCGCATCGAAGTCGCCGGTTGCGACGCCGCCCGCGGTGTCCTTCGTCCCGGCGGGACAGTGTGCGGTCAGCTTGGCGCGCTTGCCCTTCTTCACCTTCTTGGTGGCCGATTTGTAGGAGACCTTCGTCTTGGCGCAGACGACGATGGTGGCCACCTCGGCATTGACGGCTCGTGTGTCGAACGCCGAGGCGCGCCAACCGTCATCGGGCTTGCGGTCGCCGTCCGGTCCGTCGGCGGGAGCCGATTCCAGGGCCAGCCCGACCGCCGAGCCCGTGTCGGCGTCGAAGCCGCCGCCCACGACGTGACCGGAGCCCGTCGGGCAGACCGCCGTGACCCGCGACACGCCGCCGTGGGGGAACATCATGGCCGTGTTTTCGAAGTAGGTGAATCCGCCGATCGAGCCGAGGTTCACGTCGGCGAGCGCGGACGCGGGCAGGAGCATCGCCGCCGACCCGACGGCCGTCGAGGCTATGACCCGCCACGTCCACCCCGAACGCACGGACCGAGCCTACTCCGTCGACGCGAGTACGTCGCGAAGCGCGGCGAGAAAGCGCGCGTTCTCCTCGCCGGTGCCGTAGCTGACCCGGATGTGGCCAGGGCCACCCAGGGCCTCGCCCGCTCGCACGATCACGCCCGCCTCGCCAAGCCGCCGGACCACGTCGTCCTCGTCGGCGTCGCCGAGCGAGATCCAGGAGAAGTTGGCGTGGGACTCCGTGGTCTCGAGCCCCAGCTCCTCGAGGCCCGACTCGACCCTGACCCGCTCGGCGATCGTCTGCTCGACGCGGCGGTCGACGTCGTCCTGGTGGCGGATCGCCTCCGCCGCCGCCACCTGCGACAGAAGGGTGACGCTGAACGGCTGGCGCACCGCGTCGACGGCGGCGCGCAGCTTCGGCGAGCAGATCGCGTATCCGCAGCGCAGGCCGGCGAGCCCGTAGACCTTGCTGAAGGTCCGCAGGACCATCAGGTTCGCGAAGCGCCTGGTGAGGTCCGCGCCGGCGTCCGGATCGTCGTGCAGCTGGAACTCCGCATAGGCCTCGTCGAGGATGACCGTCACGTGGCTCGGAACGCTCTCGAGGAACGCGGCGATCTCGCTCGCCGGGATGTGGGTCGCCGTGGGGTTGTTGGGGTTGCAGACCAGGAGGATCTGGGTGGCGACGGTGACCTCGGCGAGCATCGCCTCGAGGTCGTGGGTGCCGTCCTCGCGCAGCGGCACGCGGATCTCCCGCGCGCCGGAGAGCGCGGCGAGGTGCGGGTACATGGAGAACGACGGCCACGCGAAGACGATCTCCGCGCCCGGCTCGCAGAGCGCCTCGGAGGCGGCGAGCAGGAGCTCACACGACCCGTTGCCGACGGCGATCTTGCCGCCCTCGGTCTCGTGGCGCTCGGCGATCCGGCTGCGCAGCGTCGGCGAGAACTGCTCCGGGTAGCGGTTCGACCCCGCGGCAGCCCGGGCCACGGCGTCGATCACCGCCGGGTGCGGCCCCCAAGGCGACTCGTTCGAGGCGAGCTTGACGACGTCCTCCACTCCGAACCGCTCCTTGGCGGCGTCATGGGCAAGTCCGGCCTCGTAGTGCGGCAGGCGAGCCAGCTTCTGGGCGAAGGTGACGGTCACGATGGGGTCCGAGGATAGGGGGCCTACTGCGCCGAGTGGAGGTCGGAGCGGAGCGCCTGCGCAGCACCCATGTAGGCGTGGGCCGGCTCGTGGTCGGCCGGCGCGTAGTAGTGGACCATCACGCGGATCACGCGCTCCATCGCGCCGGGAACCTGGATCTCCCGGGCGCAGAGGAGCGGCACCGTGTCCAGCCCCAGACGCCGTGCCGCGACCGCGGGAAAGTCGGCGTCGAGATCGTCGGTACAGGTGAAGATACAGCTGACGATCCGCTCCGGGCGCAGCTCGTTTCGCTCCAGGAGCGTTTGCATCAGCTCCTCGGTCGCGCCGAGGATCGCGTCCGCCGTGTTCTCGTCCGGCTGGGTGGCGCCACGCACCGCCCACAGTCGCTCATCGCTCACGTCCAGCATCCTTCCAGAGGCGGTCGACCTCGGCGGACGAGAGGCGGCGGGATTGCCCCTCGGCGAGCTCCCCGAGGGCCAGCGACCCGAACCGCACGCGCCGCAGCTCGACGACCTCGTTGCCGACCGCCTCGAGCATCCTGCGGACCTGCCGGTTGCGGCCCTCGTGGATCTCCAGCTCCAGAACACGCGGGGAGACTCGCCTCGCGCGCGCCGGCGCCGTCGGGCCGTCGTCCAGCTCCACGCCGCGGCGCAGGCGCCGCAGCTGGGTGTCGTTGAGCGTGCGGCGCAGCTTCGCCCGGTAGGCGCGCGGCACCTCGTAGCGAGGGTGGGTCAGGCGGTTGGCGAGCTCGCCGTCGTTGGTGAGCAGGATGAGGCCGGTCGAGTCCGCGTCGAGCCGGCCCACGGGGTAGAGCCGGCGGGCCGTGCGAACCAGCTCGACGACGGCGGGGCGGGCGCCCTGCTCACGGGCGGTCGAGACCACGCCCGCCGGCTTGTTGAGCGCCCAGACCTCGCGCGGCTCGGGCGCCACCCCCTCGCCGTCGACCTCCACCCCGCTCAACTCGTCGACGTCGCGAGCCGGGTCCGTGACCTGCGCGCCGGCCACGGTCACGCGGCCCGCGCGGATCATGTCCTCGGCGGCGCGACGCGACGCCACGCCGCTGTGCGCCAGGTAGCGCGCCAGCCGCATGCGAGAAGGCTACGCGGTCGTTCTTTGCTCGCCCGCGCGGAGGAGTCTCTCGCGCAGCTCGCGCTCGTCCTCCGGCGTCGGGTCGAACTGCGCGGGGTCGGGCAGGGCATCCAACCCGGTCAGCCCGAAGAGGCGCTCGAAGAGCGGCGTCGTGCGATACACCACCGCGCCAAAGCGCGAGCGCCCGGACTCCTCGATCAGGCCCCGCTCGTGCAGCGTGCCCACCGCCGACTCTGAGGAGACGCCGCGGATACGGGCGATCTCTGGCCGCGAGACGGGCTGCAGGTAGGCGACGATCGCGAGGGTCTCCGCCTGCGCCTGGGTGAGCGGCGGGGTCTTCGGCTTGGAGAGCAGCCGCCGGGCCGCCGCCTCGGCCGCGGGATCGCTGGCGAGCGTCCAGCCGCCCGCGACCTCGCGCAGGACGATGCCCCGCGAGCCCTCGGCCAGCGCCGCGCCGAGCAGGTCAATCGCGCGGTCAACCTCGGCCTCGGCCACCTCGCATGCCTCGGCCAGCTCCGCCGTGGTCACCGGCTCGCCGGAGAGGAATAGAAGCGCCTCGACGATGTGCTCAAGGGAGGCCCCGCGCTCGCTCATCGCGACGTCACCCGGATCGGCCCGAAGGTCTCGTCCTGCTCCCACGTGGCCTCCCCGCGCTTGTGCATCTCGAGCAAGGCGAAGATCGTCACGGCCTGCGTGAGGCGGTCCTCGGAGCCGAACGCCTCGTCGAAGTCGAACGCGGGCCCGCGGCGAAGCAGATCGCGAAGGACGCCGAGGCGACGCTCGATCGAGACGGTCGGGCGGATGTGGCTGGTGTCCGGCCGCGGCGGGACGCGCAGGAGCCCGCCGAGCGCCTCGGCCAGTCTCACCGGCTCGTAGACGTGGGTCGCGGCCTCGAGCGACGCGCGGCGGAACTCGGGCGGCGGCGGTGCCGAGCGGTAGAGGTAGCGGCGGCCGGCCGTGAACAGGCCGGTCAGGTGTGCGGCCGCGTCGCGGTAGCGCCGGTACTCCAGCATGCGCGCGAGCAGCTCGTCGGCGGCCTCCTCGGGGCCGAGCAGCTCCGCCGCGTCCTCCTCCGGCGCCGGCAGCAGCAGCCTGGACTTCAGCTCGAGGAGCGACGCGATCAGCACCAGGAACTCGGTCGCGGCCTCGAGATCGAGGTCACCCTCCTCGTCGAGGTGCTCGATGTAGGCCACGACGATCTCGCCGAGCGCGACCTCGGCAAGGCTCAGCTCCTCCCGGAGGACGAGCGCCAAGAGCAGGTCGAACGGCCCCGAGAAAGCGTCGAGATCGAGCGTCAGGTCGGCGGCTCGCATCGGTGCGTGAAGCGTAGAGGCCGGCCCGGCCGCTACCCGCGCGGTGGGGAATCGGCCTCGAGGATGTCCTTCAGGCGCGCGAGATCCTTCTGGTTGGCGCGCCGCATGGCGGCCGCCATCAGCGGAGCGGCCACCCGCGAGAATCCCGCCGGCTCCCCGCGGTTGCGCAGCATCATCAGGGTGCCGTCCCCGGCGTCCAGCCACGAGTAGGTCGTCTCCATCGGGAAGGGCCCCTGCGAGGTGCTCATCACCAGGCGCTGCCTCGGGACGTGCTCGCGGACCTCGTACGTGTATGCGAGCCGACGGCCGAGGAACCTCGCCTCGAAGCCCACTCGAGACCCAACCCGCAGCGGCGGCTCGGTTTCCCAGTCGACGGAAACGATGTTCTCGTACCAGGAGGTGGCGTTGTCCAGATCGGCCGCGTATGCGGCCACCTCGGCACGCGGGCGGCGGATCTCGATTCGCGTCTCGACGTCTACCGCCATCGCGGCTCCTACCGGGGTGGGCCGACCCCCATGGCCTCGCGGACGTCGGCGACCGTCTCCGACGCGATCGCGCGGGCCTTCTGGGCCCCGGCGGCGAGGGTCGCCTCCAAGCCGGACTCGTCCGGGCGAAGCTCGCCGTAACGCTCGCGAACAGGCTCGAGGTAGGCGACCACCTCCTCGGCCACGGCTGCCTTGAAGTCGCCGTAACCGGAGTCGTTGAACTCCGCCTCGATCGCGTCCATCTCGACCCCACGCACCGCGGCCAGGATCTCGATGAGGTTGGCGATCCCCTCCTTGCCCTCACCACGACGCACGCCGCTCCCCGAGTCGGTCACGGCGCTGCGGACCTTCTTCGCCACGACCTCGGGGTCGTCGAGGACCAGGACGGTTCCCTGCGGCGAGCCACCCGTCGTCGACATCTTGTCCTGAGGGCGTTGGAGGTCCATGATCCGCGCACCAACCTTCGGAATCCGGTGCTCGGGGACTACGAGGATCTCGCCGAAACGCTCGTTGAAGCGCTCGGCGATGTCGCGCATCAGCTCGACATGCTGGCGCTGGTCGTCGCCAACAGGCACGTCATGCGCCCGGTAGACCAGGACATCGGCTGCCATGAGGATCGGGTAGTTGAAGACGCCGGCCGAGACGAACGCGCCAGGCTGTGACTCCAGGAGCTCGCGCTTTTGCTTCCACTGGTGCATGCGGTTCAGGTCGCCCCAGGCGGTGACCGAGTTCAGGAGCCATGTGAGTTCGCTGTGCTCCTGAACGTCGCTCTGGCGAAAGAGGATCGAGCGCTCCGGATCGATCCCGGCCGCCATGAGGATCGCCGTTGCGTCGAGCGTCGAGCGGCGCAGCTCGGCGGGGTCGTAGGGCATGGTCGTGCCGTGCAGGTCGACGATGCAGTAGATCGCCTCGCCGCGGTCCTGGCCCTCGACGTACTGGCGAATCGCGCCGATGTAGTTGCCGAGGTGCTTGCGGCCGGTCGGCTGGATGCCGCTGAAGATGCGCATCAGCGCATTCTGTCTGACCTGAGTCCCGCTCGAACCCCCGCCCGGGCTATCTGAGCGACTGGTCTCGCGGGTCCCGGCGCCCGAGGTTGCTCACGATCACCGCGACGATCGTGACCATGTAGATCTGGCCGATCAGCGCCTCGGCGATCGAGAGCGACCGCCCCACGTCCGTGGCGGCGACGAAGTCCCCGTAGCCCGTCGTGGTCAGCGTCGTGAAGCTGTAGTAGAGGAAGATCGGGATGTGCAGGGTGCCCAATTCCGAGTGTGAGGCGAAGAAGCCGCCGTCGTCGAGCTGGTTGATGACGGCGAACCCGTAGCCGAAGAGCATCCCGAGCAGCAGGTAGATGCAGAGGACGCCGAACATCGCGTTGATCGTCACCCGGTGCGCCTCGCGGAACTGCATGACGATGCCCCGCACGATCGCGAACGGCGCGAGGGCGACGAGCAGCAGGGTCTCGATTCGCGGCGCGGTCGTGCCGATTCCCCCGGTGCCGATCGCGGACGCGATCGCGCCGAACACGGCGAGCCCGACGAAGACGGCGGCGGCGTTGAACACCGCCCGGTGCATCCCGGAGGTGCGGAGCGCGCTGAGCAGGGTGAGGCCCTGAAGCGCGATCGTCGTCAGCCGCGCCCACTCCCTGTCCGGCGCCGCCAGCTGAAAGACCAGCGAGGTGAGGATCAGCGCGAGGACGATCCCGTACTGATGCTTGTTCTTGTCGGTGATGTGGAGCGGCCGCCACACGCCGCCCATTGTTCATTTCGGGGTGGACCGATCTTTCGGCCTAGGGCGCGGGTGGCTCGCGCAGCTGCTGGGCGGGAGTGAAGAAGTTGCGGTATGCCAGCGTGATCACCACGAGGCCGGCCAGGGCGACGCTGCCGAGCAGGACCCACAGGAGGATGAGCTGCAGGCGGACGGCGTCGGTGGGGCTCGCGCCGGCCAGGAGGCTTCCGACCATGGTCCCGGGGAAGAAGACGATGCCGGTCGTCTTGGTCGAGTCGATCAACGCGATCATCCCGGAGCGCAGGCTGCGCCGGACGATCGGCGCCGCCGCGGCGGTCGAGGTCGCGCCGAGCGCCAGGGTCGCCTCGATCAGACGCGCATGTGACCGCATCTCGTCGCCCAGGCGGTTGAGGGTGACCGCGGAGGCGGTCATCGAGTTGCCGATCACCATCCCGCCGACCGGAACGAGGAAGCGCGGCGTGGCGTCGAAGATCCCCAGCCCGACCACGAGCGAGATCGTCCCGGTGGCCGCGATCGCGAGGGCGATGAAGATCGGCCAGAACGCGCCCGGCACGAGCTTGGCCCGGCTGCGCGCCGTGAACGTGCCGAACAGGACCATGGCGGCCAGCAGGACGACCACGAAGACGAGCTGGTCCTGGTCGAAGATCACCTTGATGACGTAGCCGATCGCCGACAGCTGGATGAACGACCGGCCGACCGCGACGGCGATGTCCTCCTCGAGGTCCGCCTTCTGCCAGTAGGAGACCGCGGCCGCGATCGCCACGAGCACCAGCGACGCGGCGACCTCGCCGAGGCTGACCTGGATCGAGGTGCTCACGTCGCCAGATGCTCCTTCACGGGGCCAGACGCGATCGCGCGGCCGGCCTCGATCCGAACGACCCAGTCCGCCATGCGCCGCGCTTGCTCAAGGTCGTGGGTGACGAGCACGGTCGAGATCCCGAGACGCTCGCGCATGTCCAGGAGCGTGGCCTCGACCGCATCGCGCGCGACGCCGTCGAGCGCGGAGGTCGGCTCGTCGAGAAGCAGCACCTTCGGCTCCAGGGCGAGGGCACGCGCGAACATCGCCCGCTGCTGCTCTCCGACCGAGAGCTTCGAGCCGTCGCGCTCGGCGAACGACTCGTCGAGGCCCGCCAGGTCGAGGAGCCGCGGGACATCCGGCTCGATGTCGGCGAGTGCGGCGGCGAACCGGATGTTCTCCTCAACGGTGCCGTCGAGGAGGGCCGGCAGCTGCGGAACCAGCTGCACCTCCCGGCGGAGCTCGAGCGGCTCGCGCTCGCGCACGTCGCCGTCGCGATAGCGGACGCTCCCCTCGTCCGGATCGCTCAACCGGTTCAGAAGGCGCAGGACGGTCGACTTCCCGGATCCCGAGGGGCCGGCGAGGCAGCTCGCCCCCTCGGGAAGCCCCGCGGCGAGCCCGTCGAGCACGAGCTTTCCCTCGCGGCGCAGCGACACCCGGTCGAGCTCGAAGAGCACCCGGGGATTATCCGCCAGGCGCCGACGCACTTCGACCATCTGCGAATTCCGGCACCCAGGTTGCCGTTTCCCGCAGGAGGTCGGGACCGCGCGCACGCTCGCGCCCGTATGCAGTGCGATGGGCCTTCGAACCGGACCGCGTGTCGCTGCGACCCTCGTCGCCATCGCGGCGGCGAGCTCCGCGGCGGCGGCGTCCGCACCGCCTCACCCCGAGCGAATGCGCGCGCGCCTGGCGCCGCTCCTGCGGGTCGCGTCGGGCCTCGCGGGCGGCCACGCCAAGGGCATCCTCGGACGCTCGACGGAGGGCAGGGCGATCCGCGTCGAGGCGTGGGGCTCCGCGGCCTGGGGCGTTCGACCACCGCCGAACGTCCTGGTGGTCGGGTGCATCCACGGGGACGAGTGCGCAGGGCGCGCGGCCGTCCATCGCATCATCAGCTGCCCCGCGTACGCGAGCGTCTGGGCGGTCCCGAACCTCAACCCGGACGGACTGCGCGAGGGCACGCGCCTCAACGGACGAGGCGTCGACCTCAACCGCAACTTCCCGCACTCCTGGCGGCCGATCGGCGGCCGCTACGACCCCGAGTACTCCGGCCCGCGCCCGCTCTCCGAGCCCGAGACGCGACTGGTCGCCCACCTCATCCGGCTCGTCCATCCGAAGATCACGATCTGGTTCCACCAGGAGGCCGAGCCGATGGTCCGCGCCTGGGGTCCGAGCGTGCCGGCGGCGAGGCGATACGCACGGCTCTCCGGCATCCCGTTCCGGCACCTCCACTGGCTCCACGGGACAGCACCGAACTGGCAGAACCACCACTTCCCCGGGACGAGCTCCTTCGTCGTCGAGCTGCCGCCCGGCCCGCTCACCGACCGGCGGGCGCGCCACCTCGGCTTCGCGGTCTTCCGGCTCACGAGGCTCGCGCTGCCGGCGCGCGACCGTCCGCGGTGACGAGCCTGGTCGCCGGCGTGCGCATCGCGGTCGCCTCAGGTGGAGAATCGAGCCTGAGCGTCATGGCCGCTGAGGATCGCTTCGCATTCCGGCGTTCGAGGCCCGCGCTCCGCAAGGAGGGCGAATTCGCCGAGCGCGACCTGATCCGGAGCGCTCAGCACGGATCGGAAGAGGCCCTCGAGCGTCTGTTCCGGCTGCACTGGCCGAAGGCGTGGCGGGCGGCCTACCTCGTGGTCCACGACGCGGCCGCCGCCGAGGACATTGCCCAGGAGGCGTTTCTCGCGGCGATCCGCGCGCTCGACCGCTTCGACCGGCGCCGGCCCTTCGGCCCCTGGCTTCACCGGATCGTCGTCAACCGCTCCATCGACTGGACCAGGGCGCGGACCCTGCGGCGGGAGACGGGGGCCGAGCTGGCGGGCGACGCCGCCGCGCCCGACGACCGCGCGCTGGCTCCGCCGCTCGGGGAAGACGTCGTGGCGGTCCTTCAGGAGCTGCCGCCCGAGCAGCGGGCGATGGTCGTGATGCGCCACGTACTCGAGTTCACGCCGGGCGAGATCGCGAAGACGCTCGGGCTGCCCCGCGGCACCGTCAACTCGCGGCTTCGCCGGGCGCTCGATCGGCTTGCCCTGGAGCTGGAGGACGAGCGATGAACGACGAGCGCCTCACGCGCCTGCTCACCGAGACGCCGCTCGACGGCGAAGCCGAGGCTCGCGAGCGGAGCTGGCGCGTCGTCCAGGCCGCCTATGCGGAGCGGATCGCGGCGCCGCGGCGGGCGGTGACGGGACGCCGCCTGCTGGTGGCGCTGGCGACGATCGGCGCGCTCGCCGCGCTCGTCCTGACGCCGGCCGGCGCGAAGGTCGTCACCGCCGTCAAGAACGCAACCGGGATCGGCGAGAAGAACGCCAAGCCGGCGCTGACCTCGCTCCCCGCCCCGGGTTCGCTCGTCGTCGAATCGCCGCTCGGGCCGTGGGTGATCAACGAGGACGGATCCAAACGGCTGCTGGGCGACTACCGGCAGGCGAGCTGGTCGCCCCACGGCAAGTACCTGGCTCTGGCGCGTCCCGGCCAGCTCGCTGCCGTCACGCCCACGGGGATCTTCCACTGGACGATCCAGGGACATGAGATCCGCGACCCGGCCTGGTCACCGGCCGGCAACCGGGTGGCCTACCGAAGCGGCGACTCTCTCTGGCTGGCGGCGGGCGACGCCAGCTTCCACGCGCAGCTCGAGAGTGCGATTGCGCCGGTGGCCCCCGCCTGGCGCCCGATCGCGCACCCCACCCCGGCCCCGGTCCAGTACGGCCCGCGCGTCAACGTCCTCGCCTACGTGGACACCTCCAACCGGATCGTCGTCCTCGACACCGACACCAGGCAGACGCTGTGGACTTCCGCTCCGCTGCCGACGCCCTCCGAGCTCGTCTGGTCCTCGGACGGCCGGCAGCTGGTCGCGGTGACTCCGCGCGCCCTCTTCACGTACCGGGGCAGCGGAACTCCCACGGTCTCGCGCGTTTCGGACGACCAGACGATTCGCTCAGTCGCCGCGCTGCCGAATACGCACCTCGTGGTCGCCTCACTTGAGGACCGGCACGCACGCGGGGTGCGGAGTACGTCGCCCGCGGAATCAGAAGCGCGCGGGCTCACTGGCCTCGGCCAGAAGCAGGGCACGATCGTCGCCGGAAGGGTCGACGGGAGGACCTTCGCGGGACAAACCCTGTTCTCGGCGCCAAGTCGTCTCGGCCGTCCTGTCCCGTCGCCCGACGCCACGTCGATCCTCGTCCCTTGGCCCGCGGCGAACCAATGGCTTTTCGTAAGTGCCGACGGGCGCGGCAGGCTCCACGCGATCGACGACATCTCCCACGAGTTCGACCCGAAGGCCACCGGTCCGGTCCCGTTCCCGCGCGTTGAGGGCTGGTGTTGCTCGACACCAACTTCCGGCAGTTAACGCCTACTTGATTCCAAGTAGGAAAACGGTTCCGCGGAACCGTTGTGTGCCTGGAGTGTGACGGGCTTGGTCTTGGTGGCCGTGGACGAACATATGTTCGATGGTACGGCAAGGCCCGGACGCAATCGAAAGAAGCTTGGACCCCTACGCGAACGAGAACATGACGAACTGGTTGCCTCGGAAGCAGACGTTTCGTGCCTCCTGACGAGCCTCGGTCGACCAGCAGACCCAGCCGAACTCGTTGCGGAAGAAGCCGACGTCGTCGTTGTACGGGTAGGGATCTCGGCCGTGGATTCGCGGCGGTGCGACGCCGAACTTCGGAAGCGTCCGGCGCACGGTCCGACAGTCGATGTTTCGGATCCAGACGTCGTATCCGCCGCCCCGCTCTCCGAGCGGGCAGTAGTGAAGGTTGGCGTCCGCGGGCTTCGCCGGGAAGTCGCAGGTCAGGTTGTCGTGCCGGTTCTGAGGACACCCGGGTGTCCGCGAGAGAGTGGTCGACGAGGCGCGGCCGCTCGCACCCCGGCCGGCGCCTGACGAACAGCCCGCGAGCAGCCATGCGGCAGCAAGGCACACGGGAATCGCGCGGACGCAGCGCATCTCCTCTCTTACGCGCCCGGCCGCGCGGGAGGTCCGCGCCGAGTGGACCGTTTCGACACGTGGGGTGGCGTTTTCGTCCACTCGGTGGCCAGACCGATGAATTCGCGGGCGCGCGCCGGTCTTCACAGGCATGCAGGCACGGATCCGCAAGCAAGATCGCAACCAGGCGCAGGCGCCTGAATACTCCGCGGCGAACCTGGGAAACTGACTCTTATGCCTCGCGCAATCTGGTCAGGATCGATCAGCTTCGGGCTTCTGAACGTGCCCGTGAAGCTCTACAGCGCCGTCGCTCGCAAGAACGTGAGCTTTCGCGAGCTGCGCCAGTCCGACGGCTCGCGCGTGCGCCACAAGCGGGTCGCCGAATCGGACGGCAAGGAGGTCGCCTACGAGGAGATCGTCAAGGGCTACGAGATCTCCCCCGAGCAGTACGTGGTGATCACCCGCGACGAGCTCGAGTCGCTCGATCCGAAGAAGACGAAGGCCATCGAGATCGAGGACTTCGTCTCCCTGGACGAGATCGACCCCATCTACTTCGACCACCCGTACTACCTCGGCCCCGACAAGGGCGCCGAGCGCGCCTACGCCCTGCTGGTCAAGGCCATGGAGGACGAGCGCAAGGTGGCGGTCGGGCGCTTCGTGCTGCGCAACCGCGAGAGCCTGGCCGCGCTGCGGCCGATGGACGGGGTGCTGACGCTGACCACCATGCGCTTCGCCGACGAGGTCGTCGTGCCCGAGGAGCTCGGCGAGATCGTCCCCGAGGACGTCGAGAAGCCGAAGAAGCGCGAGCTCGACATGGCCAAGCAGCTCGTCGGCCAGCTCGAGTCGAAGTTCGAGCCGGACAAGTACCGCGACGAGTACCGCGAGGACCTTCTCGCGATGATCGAGCGTAAGGCGGAGGGCAAGGACGTCGTCGAGGCCGCTTCGGATGAGCCCAAGCCGACGCGCGCACCGGACCTGATGGCCGCCCTCGAGGAGAGCCTCGCGGCCGTCAAGAGCGAGCCGCTCGCCGCCGGGAAGTCCAACGGCGGCACGTCGAAGAGCAAGAGCTCGTCGTCGAAGTCGAAGTCCACCGCCAAGTCGAAGTCCAGCTCCGCCTCCAAGCCGAAGTCGCGATCGCGAAGCAAGGCCAAAGCCGCGAAGTAGACGTCGACGGGCGCCGGGTCGGGCTGACCAACCTCGACAAGGTCCTCTGGCCGAAGACCGGCTTCACCAAGGGTGAGGCCATCGACTACTACGCACGGATCGCCGAGGTGATCCTGCCCCACCTCGCCGGCCGCCCCCTCACCCGGGTGCGCTTTCCGAACGGGACGGCGGAGAAGAGCTTCTACGAGAAGCGAGCCCCCTCGCACACGCCCGACTGGGTCAAGACCGCTCCGCTCGAGTTCGGCAACGAGGGGCTCCTGCACTTCGTCGTCTGCGACGACCGCGCGACGCTGATCTGGCTTGCGCAGCTCGCCGCGCTGGAGCTCCACCCGTCGCTCTCGCTGGCCAAGGACGTGGAGCGCCCCACCTTCCTGGTCTTCGACCTCGACCCCGGCCCGCCCGCGGACATCCTCGACTGCTGCCGCGTCGGCCTGACGATCCGGGCGATGTTCGAGGACCTGGGCCTGGAGTCGTTCCCCAAGACCTCCGGCTCCAAGGGGCTGCAGCTCTACGTGCCGCTCAACACCAAGGTCACCTACGAGGAGACCAAGCCGTTCGCCCACGCGGTCGCGCAGGCGCTGGAGCGCGACGATCCCGAGCACGTCGTCTCGAAGATGAAGAAGGACCTGCGCAAGGGCAAGGTCCTGGTCGACTGGAGTCAGAACGACCGGGCGAAGACAACGGTCGCTGTCTACTCGCTTCGCCGCCGCGACCACCCCACCGTCTCGACCCCCGTCACCTGGGCAGAGGTCGAGCGGGCGCTGAAGGGGGATGACCCGAATCTCCTGCGCTTCGAGGCGACCGACGTCCTGAAACGGGTGAAGAAGCACGGCGACCTCTTCAAGCCCGTCCTCGAGCTCAAGCAGAAGCTCCCGAAACCGGGATAGAGTCTCCCCCGTCGGATCACAAACCCAGGGAGGCGTATGCGAAATCGGTGGAAGGTGCTGGCTGCTTTCGGCGCCGGAGTGGCGATCGCCGTGCCGGCGACGGTCATGGCGGGCGGCGACCCAGGAATCGTCGGCGACGTCGGCGGCCAGAACTGGGAGAGCATGGGCAAGGCCACGGTGCCCGCTCACTGGACACCGCTACCCGGCGCCATTGGACACCTGAACCTGGCCCCAGGCCCGCACTCGCTGATCGTCAGCGCCGACATGGCCAAGGGCAAAGCGAAGTTCCGCGTCGTTTCGGGATCCGTCCTCAAGCCCGGGGCCATCCTGTTCGCAGGCCAGGGGGCGAACTCGTTCACGTTCGCCTATCCGGAAGGATGCGGCCCGGACATCAATCCCACTCTCGAATGGGAGCGGGCCGGTGCGAAAACGGCAGTCACCCGGCGCATCACCACCCTCAACATCAGCGCGGGCAGCCTCTGCGCCTTCTAGGCCATCGCACCCCCCAATAGAAGGAGGCCCGGCGAACCGGGCCTCACTCCAAACCTCGCCTTCATCCGGTGAACCTCGGTTCGCCTTGCGGCGCCCCTGAGGCCTTCCTTGCGTCGGGCCCGGCGTTCCTTGCAGTTCGCCTGACTCACCGTTTTCGATCTTGCGATCTCCGATGAGGACTTGGTGATGAGCAACCTAGCGCGGGGCCATGGGGCCTGCAAGGTGGGTTTGCGTAATTTGCGCCAACAATCGGCGCAGCGGGGCCGGCGGGCTACGGATTCGGCTGGCGAAGCACCGGCTTGCGGCTCGCCGTCGCCTCGTCGAGGCGGCGGACCGGAGTGGTGTAAGGGGCGTTGCGGGCGATCTCGGGATCGCGCTCGGCCTCCTCGAGGATGGTGTTGATCGCCGCGGCGAGCTCGTCGAGCGACTCGCGCGTCTCGGTCTCCGTCGGCTCGAACATCAGCGCCTCGTCCACCAGCAGCGGGAAGTAGATCGTCGGCGGGTGATAGCCGAAATCGAGGAGGCGCTTGGCGACGTCGAGCGTGGTGATTCCAAGCTCGCGCTTGGCCGGCGCGCCCGAGAGGACGAACTCATGCAGCGGGGTGCGCTCGAATGCCAGCGGCAGCTTGTCAGCGGCCGCCCCCTCGCGGAGCTTCGCGAGCAGGTAGTTGGCGTTCAGCACCGCGGTCTCCGAGGCCTCCTGCAGGCCGTCGCCGCCGAGGCTGCGGATGTACGCGTAGGAGCGCACGAACACCCCGAAGTTGCCCTGGAAGCCGCGCAGCCGCCCGATCGACTTCTCGGCGTTGGCACGCAGCTCGAACCGCGGCTGCGCGCTTGCGCCGTTGCTGCCCTCGACGCGCACGATGCGCGGCACCGGGAGGTAGGGCTCGATGCGGTCGGCGACGGCGATCGGCCCGGCACCCGGCCCGCCGCCGCCATGCGGCTGGGAGAACGACTTGTGGAGGTTCAGGTGGACGATGTCGAACCCCATGTCGCCCGGCCGGGAGCGGCCCATGATCGCGTTGAGGTTGGCGCCGTCGTAGTAGAGGGTGCCGCCCACGCCGTGGACGATCGAGGCGATCTCGGTGATGTTGCGGTCGAAGAGCCCGAGCGTGTTGGGGTTGGTGAGCATGAGCGACGCGACGTTCTCGTCGGCCTTGGCGCGCAGGTCGTCCAGGTCGACCCCGCCGTCATCCGCGGTCGCGACCTTCACCACCTCGAGCCCCGCCATCGTCACCGTCGCCGGGTTCGTGCCGTGGGCGGTGTCCGGGGTGAGCACCTTCGTGCGCTCCTCGCCACGGTCGGCGTGATAGGCGCGGGTGAGCAGCAGGCCCGCCAGCTCGCCGTGCGAGCCCGCCGAGGGCTGGAGCGAGACGTGCGGCAGGCCGGTGAGCTCGGCGAGCTCGCGCTCCAGGTTCCACATCAGCTCGAGCGCCCCCTGCGCGCGCTTCGCGTCTTGAGCGGGGTGAAGCCGGGCGTGGCCCGGAAGCGCGGCAACCCGCTCGTTGACCCGCGGGTTGTGCTTCATCGTGCAGGAGCCGAGCGGGTATGGGCCGGTGTCGAGGTCGAAGTTGCGCCGCGAGATGCGGTTGTAGTGGCGGACGATCTCCGGCTCGGAGACCTCGGGGAGCTCCGCGGGCTTCGCGCGCAGCAGGGTCGCGGGGATGAGCTCTTCGATCGGCGTCTCCGGGACGTCGGCGTCCGGCATGACGGCGGCGCGGCGGCCCTTGACGGAGCGTTCGAAGATGGTCACGACGGGGTCGCGCTGCTGCGGGGTCGGGACGTCGGCGTTTGAGGGCGGCGAGGGACTGCCGGCCCCGGGGGAGGTCTCACTCATGACACAACTTCCTCCGGAGCCGGCGACTTGTCCCCGCCATCCGGGGACAAAGCGCCATCCGCTTCGGCGATCGCGACGTCGAGCGAGTCCGCCAGGCGGTCGATGTCCGCCACGGAGCGCCGCTCCGTCAGGGCGATGAGCAGGCCGTCGGAGTACTCGTCGTACTCGCTGCCCAGCCAGTAGCCGGCCGCGATCCCGTCCTCGGCGCAGCGGTCAAGCACGGTCGGCACGTCGGCGTCGAACCGCACGGCGAACTCCCGCACGACGGGCGCGTCGTGGAGCAGCTCGACTCCCTCCATGTCGGCGAAGCGCTCGCGCGCGTAGGCGCTGCGCCGCACCAGGAGCTCGCCGAGATCGACCATGCCGCGCTTGCCGAGCCAGGCGAGGTAGATCATCCCGCCGAGGGCGTTCAGCGCCTGCGAGGTGCAGATGTTGTGGGTGGCCTTCTCGCGGCGGATGTGCTGCTCGCGGGTCTGCAGCGCCAGCACGAAACCGCGGCGGCCGTCGGCGTCGCGCGTCTCCCCGGCGATCCGGCCCGGCATGCGGCGCAGGTGCTCCTCGGTGGAGGCGAAGAAGCCGAACGACGGCCCGCCGAAGTCAAGGCGCCCGCCGAGGGGCTGTCCCTCGCCGAGGGCGATGTCCACGCCGGCCTCTCCCGGCGTCTTCAGGATGCCGAGCGAAATCGGGTCGACGGACGCCACGCAGAGCGCGCCCCTCTCGTGCGCGGCGGCGGCGAGCGCCTCGAGGTCCTCGACCGCGCCGAGGAAGTTCGGGTTCTGGACGAAGACCGCGGCGGTGTCGTCGTCGATCGCGGCCACGAGCTCCTCGGCATTCGTCAATCCGTTCGCGAGACCGACCTCGACGACCTCCGCTCCGAAGCCGACCGAGTAGGTGCGCAGCGTCTGGCGCGAATGCGGGTGAAGCCCACGCGAGACCACGAAACGCCGGCGGCCCTTGGTGGCGCCAATCGCCAGGTACGCCGCGGAGGCCACCGACGACGGACCCTCGTAGAGCGAGGCGTTCGCGACCGGCAGCCCGGTCAGCTCGGAGATCGCGGTCTGGAACTCGAACATCGCCTGCAGCCCGCCCTGGCTGACCTCCGGCTGGTAGGGCGTGTAGGGCGTCAGGAACTCCGAGCGCGACTGGATGGCCTCGACGATCGCCGGCGAGTAGTGGTCGTACATCCCCGCGCCGATGAAGCAGAGCTCCGAGTCGGCGTCGGCGTTGCGCGCAGCCAGGCGCGTCAGGTGGTCGACCACCTCGGTCTCCGCGAGGCCGTCGGCGATCTCCAGCGGGCGGTCGAGGCGAACCTTCTCGGGCAGGTCGGCGAAGAGCTCGTCAATCGAGCCCGCCCCGATCGCCGCGAGCATCGCCTCGCGGTCGGAATCGGTTGCGGACGTGTAGCGGCTCACGCCCTGATCGTAGTGAGAGCCACGGCGCGGCCGGCCTGCGCCGCCCGGGCACAACCTCGTGCTACTTGCCCGCTTTCGTCTTGTAGTCGAAGGTGTCGAGGCACGCGCTCCCGACAGCCTTGATCGGAGTCAACGTCCCAGCCTCGCGCTTGTGCTCGGCGAACTTGCCCTTGACCGTCCCGGCGGGCAGCTGGGCCCCGGTGTCGGTAATGAAGCTGACCTTGGCCTTGAACTTCCCGCCCTTGATCCTCGCCGACTTCGACACGTATTTCGTCGCCCCGAACGCTCCGCATTTGAGCGGGAACGTCGGGTGAGGAATCACGTCCCTCACTTTCTTGCCGTTCCCGGCGACCTTGAAGGTGATGGTCGTCGGAGTCTGCGTGCCCTTCACGGGCCCCGAGTACTTGGCGCCCTCGACCGGACCGGCACCGTGGGCGAAGGCGGTAGCCGCGGCCAGCGCGCCAACCAGTACGAGAGCGGTGCCGGCCACCCGGCGTCGCGGAAACTTCGGCACGATCAAAACGCCTCCTGGGCTCCGACACCCGGGGCGACCCTATCCGCCCCGGGCGCGCAGCGTCAAGGACGCCCGGCGGCTCAGGACTGCAGGAGCCTCATGTACTCCTCCGCGCTGAGGAGCTGGTCGAGCTCCGAGGCGTCGCCGACACTCACCTTGACGAGCCAGCCGGCGCCGTAGGGGTCCTCGTTGACCTGCTCGGGCGAGTCGGCCAGGTCGTCGTTGACGGCGGTGATCTCGCCGGAGAGCGGGGCGATCACCTCGGAAACGGCCTTCACGGACTCGACCTCCGCGTAGCTCGAGTCCTTCTGCACCGCCGTCCCGACCTCGGGCGGCTCGTAGAAGACGACCTCGCCGAGCGAGTCCTGGGCGAACCAGGTGATGCCGAAGGTCGCCTCGTCGCCCTCAACCCGCACCCAGTCGTGCTCGGAGTGGTACTTCAGGTCGTCGGGGTAGCTCTCCTCGGCCAAGCGGTCCTCCTAGTCGTTCGCCTTCGGGTCGTACAGCGGCCTGGACTCTACGCGCGCGCCGCGCCTGCGGCCACGCACGTCGATCTCGAGCTCGGTCCCCGGCTCGGCGAGCTCGGCGCGGACGTAGCCCATCCCGATGCCGACCTCGAGCGACGGGGAGAGCGTTCCGCTCGTCACAGTTCCGGCCCGCGCGCCCTCGCCGTCGAGGATCTCGTTGCCCTGCCGCGCGATGCCTGGCCCGGTGAGCTTGAACGGCACGAGCTTCTCCGCCGTTCCCTCGGCGCGCGCCGCGGCCACCGCCTCGGAGCCGATGAAGCCCGTGTCCTCCTTGCAGCACCAGCCGAGGCCGGCCTCGATCGGATTCCGAGAGGCGTCCATGTCGTTGCCGTAGAGGTGGAAGCAGACCTCGAGGCGCAGCGTGTCGCGGGCGCCGAGGCCAACCGGAGTCGCGCCGCCGTCGAGGAGCGCGTCCCAGAGCTCGCCCGCGACGCCGGGATCGATCAGGACCTCCACCCCGTCCTCACCGGTGTAGCCCGTGCCGCAGACGAAGGCCCGCTCGCCCGCCAGGTCGACCGTTGCCATGTGCATGCGCGGCGGCAGCTCGCCGTCGGCCTCCGAGGCCACGATCGCCCGTGCGTCGGGGCCCTGCACCGCCAGCATCGCGTAGCTGGAGAGCGCATCCGCGACGTTCACCTCGAGGTCGCCGGAGTGACGCTCGAACCACTCGAAGTCGGAAGCGTGGTTGGCGGCGTTGGTGACGGTCAGGAAGCGGTCGCCCTCGAGCCGGTACGTGAAGAGGTCGTCGAGGATCCCGCCGTCCTCGCGACAGAGGACCGAGTACTGCGCGCCGCCGACCTCGACCTTGCTGAGGTCGTTGGACAGGACCCGCTGCAGGAACTCCAGCGCGTCGGGCCCCCACGTCTCGATCTCGCCCATGTGCGAGACGTCGAACACGCCGCAGCCGGAGCGCACCGCGAGGTGCTCGGCGCGCACGCCCTCGTACTGCACCGGCATCTCCCAGCCGGCGAAGTCGACGAGCTTCGCCCCAGCGGCGACATGTCGGTCATAGAGCGGCGTGCGCTTCAAGGAGTTCAACCGTCGGGACCCTAGCCCGCCGGCAGCGGACGCGGGAGCACGAAAAAATGTCCGCGGCGTAGCCGCGGACAAGATATTCCGGCGGGAGCAGAGCAGCCGGCGGAGTTATTGGATCTTCTGAAGGGCTATCTGCCCTTCAGAAAGTCAGGGACGTCGACGTCGTTGTCGGACACCTGGAGCTCGCGGCGCTCGCGATCGGCCATCGGGGGAACCGAGCGGCGCCGAGCCCGGTCGCGAACCTGGATCGGCTTGCGGGCCAGGGTCTCGAATCCCTCGAAGCCGGTGGCGATGACCGTCACGCGGATCTCGTCGCCGAGCGTCGGGTCGATCACGGTCCCGAAGATGATGTTCGCCGACTTGTCGGCCGTCGAGACCACGATGTCGGCCGCCTCGTTCACCTCGAAGAGGTTGAGGTCGTCCGAGCCCGTGAAGTTCAGGAGCATCCCGGTCGCGCCGTCGATGCCCTGCTCCATGAGCGGCGATGAGATCGCCATCTTCGCGGCCTCGCCGGCGCGGTTCTCGCCGGCCGCGGAGCCGATGCCCATCATCGCCGAGCCGGCCTCCGACATCACCGTGCGAACATCGGCGAAGTCGAGGTTGATCTGACCCGGGGTCGTGATCAGGTCGGTGATGCCCTGCACGCCCTGGCGCAGGATGTCGTCGGCCATCCGGAAGGCCTCCTGCACGGAGGTCCGGCGCTCGACGACCTGGAGCAGCTTCTCGTTCGGGACGATGATCAGCGTGTCGACCTTGGCGCGCAGCTTGTCGATGCCCTCGAGCGCCTGCTGCATCCGCCGGTTGCCCTCGAACTCGAACGGCTTCGTGACCACGCCCACCGTCAGCGCCCCGATCTCCTCCTTGGCGATCTCGGCGATCACGGGAGCGGAGCCGGTGCCGGTGCCACCGCCCTCGCCGGCCGTGACGAAGACCATGTCGGAGCCCTTCAGGGCCTCCTTGATGTCGTCGCGCGACTCGGCCGCGGCGCCCGCGCCCACGTCCGGGTTGGCGCCCGCGCCGAGCCCCTTGGTGAGGTTGTGGCCGATCGACAGCTTGATGTCGGCCTCGCACGCCTGCAGGGCCTGGACGTCGGTGTTGATGGCGATGAACTCGACGCCCTTCAGTCCGGCGTCGACCATGCGCGTTACCGCGTTGGTACCGCCGCCGCCGGATCCGACGACCTTGATCACCGCGAGGTACGAGGATTCCATGCTTGCTTGACCGCTTTCTCTCGCCTGTCTCTCCCGGGTTCTTGTCGGCATCTGCCGTCCGAGAGTGAAGGGATAGTCGAGGGTTTGTCCCCAAGCCATCCCTGAATCTGCGGGTGACCGTACGACATCGGCGGTCGCGTGTCAATTGAGGCGAACCGCTCCGGCACGGAATCGTGCAAACCTTAAACCCTGAAGCAGGAGTCGAGACTTTCGTGGCGTCTCCAACTCTCGACCCTCGGTAGAGGGTTGCTCTCAGGACCCTCCCACGGCTGGTCGCTGCGGAACCCTGACGTCAACGTAGGTCAGAGCCTCAAGCTTTGGGTCCGCCAGCACCGCGGCCGCGGCCGCCCATTTGCGGCCGGCAAGCTCGCTGGAGCCGAACTCGATCCTGAAGCCGCCCTTCATCGTGACCACGACGCCAAGCTTCGGCTGGACCTTCTCGTCCTCGATCAACGGACGCAGCGGCGCCGGCGCCGCGCCGATCACGAGCGCCTTTGAGAGCGGCGACCCGCCGAGCGTCCCGCTGGTGCGCACCTCGTCCACCTGCAGGACCGGAAGCTTCGCGGCCTCGTTCTTCGGCAGCTCCAGTCCCGTGAGGATGGTGCCGTCCGCCGCGACCGGGGTCTCTGTGTGGCCGTCGCTTGCGATGAGCGCAGGTGGGCGCTCGGTCACGTCGATGGTCATGCTGCTCGGGAAGCTCGCGTCGGCGCTGACCGACTCCACCGTGGGAATCGAGGCGACCGCGGCGGCGAGCTTGGCCTGATCGACGTCGAGCGTGCTCATCCCCTTGGCGGCGTCCGTGAGTGTGCTCACGACCTGGTCGCTGTCGGCGCTCGACGCCCCCTTCACCGTTACGTGCTTGACGGAGACAAGAGAGGAGTCCCGAAACCAGCCGAAGTAGAACGCGAAGAGCGCCGCGGCGCTGATCACGACGACCACCAGGAATCGCCGCAGGCGGATCTCCCGCAGCCCCGCGATGGAGGGGTGCGGGAGTCGCGGCGAGGGAAGCCTCGGCAGCGAGATCCGCGGGAGGCTCGGCAGGCGCTCCACGAGGCTCGGGCCCGCGACGGCGACCTGGCGCGGACGGCGCGGGCCCGAAGAGCGGGCGCCGCGGCCGGCCGCGGCCGCTTTGCGCGCCGTCCCCCGAGCCTTCGCGGTCTTCGGCTTGGCAGGCTTGGCCGAGGCCCGCGGCTTGGCGGGCCCGTTGGCCGCCCGCGGCTTGGCCGATTTGCGGGGCGTCGCCTTGGCTGTGCGGGCCGCGGTCCGGCGGCGGCCGGCCGGCGTCGACGCCCCGCTCATGGCATGGTCCCGAACTCGGTGGGCCACTCGACGTTTCCCAGCACCTGGACCTCGGGCTCCAGCTCCACCCCGAAGCGCTCGCGCACCCGGCGGCGACCCTCGGCCATCAGGGCCAGAACGTCCGCGGTGCTCGCGTCGCCGGCGTTCTCGACGAAGTTCGCGTGCTTCGGCGAGAACCGCGCACCGCCGACCTGCAGGCCCTGGCACCCGGCGGCCTCGAGGAGCTGGCCGGCCGAGCGCCCCTCGGCGCGCTCGTCGTCGGGGTTCTTGAAGGTGGAGCCGAACGTCTTGATGCCGGAGGGCTGCGCCTCGCGCCGCTTGTCCCGCATGCCGGCGAGGGTCGCCTTGATGTCCGCGACCTCGCCCTCGCTGAGCGCAAACGACGCCGACGAGACGATCTCCCCGGCCCCCAGGTTCGACCGGCGGTAGGAGAAGCCGAGCGCATCGGGGGTGCGGCGCTCCGCGCCGTCCGCGGTACAGACGCTCACCCATTCCAGGACCTCGGCCAGCTGGCCGCCGTAGGCGTTGGCGTTCATGCGCACCGCGCCGCCGACGGTCCCGGGGATGTTGATCCCGAACTCGAGGCCGGAGAGGCCCCAGTTCGCGGCCTTCGCGGCGGCCGAAGGCAGGCGTGCCCCGCCGCCACAGAGGATCCGCGCGCCCTGGCGCTCGATTGCGCTCAGCTCTCCGTCGAGCTTCAGGACCATGCCGCGAAATCCCTCATCCGATACCAGGAGGTTCGATCCCGAGCCCACCACTCCTACCTCGACTCCTTGAGACTTCGCCCAGGCGAGGAGCTCGACCACCTCCGGCTCGGCGCTCGGGCGCGCGAAGAGGTCGGCGCGTCCACCGGCGCGAATGGTGGTGAGGCGCTCGAGCGGGTGGTCACGCAGCACTCCCGCGGGGAGATCCGTCATGTCCCGTCCTCCGCGAGCGCATCCGCAAGCTGGGAGATGTCCCCGGCGCCGATCGTCACCAGGAGGTCGCCCTCGCCGAGCCGGCCGTCGAGGACCCGCGCCGCCGTCTCGCGGTCGCGAAGCCACATGACCTCGCGGCCATGGGAGCGGTCCGCGGCGGCGCGCGCCACGTCCAGGCCGCTGACCCCCGCGAGGGGGCCAACCGGCTCCTCGCGCGCGGCATAGACGTCGAGCACCCCCACGATGTCCGCCTCCGCCAGCGCCTGGCCGAACCCTGGCGCCAGGGCCTTGGTGCGGGAGTACAGGTGCGGTTGGAACACCGCGATCAGCCGGCGGGGGGCGAGGTCGCGCAGCGCCGTCAGACCGGCGTGCACCTCGGTCGGGTGGTGCGCGTAGTCGTCGTAGACGAGGGCGCCGCTTCGATGGCGCCCCTTGCGCTCCAGCCGGCGGACCATCCCGGGGAACCCGGCCAGCCCCGCCGCGTAGGCCTCGGCGTCGAAGCCGCAGAGCTCCGCCGCGGCGATGGTCCCGCGGGCGTTCGCGAGGTTGTGCGCGCCGGGCACCGCGAGCCCGAGCGCCTCGGGGCCCGGGCGGAGGGCGTCGAATCGAACTGTCCGCCGATCTCCCGAAGCGAGCGCGTCGAGATCGCCTGCCGCGCCGAGCGCGACGCCCGTCGCCGGCGCGAGGAAGTCCTCGAAGGCACCGAGGAGCTCGCCTCGAGAGTGCCAGCGCGCGTGGTGGTCGAGCTCCACGTTGGTGACGATCGCGACCTCGGGCCGCAGCTGGAGAAAGCTCGCGTCGGACTCGTCGGCCTCAGCGACAGCCCATTCGCCGGCTCCCCACGCCGCGTTCGCGGGCTCGCCGCCGCCGCCCGCACCCGGCAGCTCGCCACCCAGGAAGAACGCCGGATCCTCCCCCATGGCCCGCAGCGCGTGGACAAGCATTCCGGCGCTCGTCGTCTTGCCATGCGTGCCGGCCACGGCGAGGAGCCGCTTTCCGGCGCAGAGCTCGGCCAGGAGCTCACCGCGATGCATCACGCGCTGCCCTCGCTCCCGCGCCCGGGCGAGCTCCGGGTTCTCCTCGCCGACCGCCGAGGAGACGACCACTTCGGCCTCGGGCGGCACGGAGTTGGCGTCGTGCCCCACGCGCGGCTCGAGCCCCGCCGCCCGCAGGCGCTGGAGGTAGGTGCTCTCGGCGCGATCGCTGCCCGTGACCTCGGCACCCCGCCGGTGGGCAACGAGCGCGAGGCCGCTCATCCCGGCGCCGCCGATGGCGATGAAGTGAAGCTTTCGGCCGGTCAGGTCGGTCATCGCTCAGATTGCTGCCAGAAGCTCGGCGGCGATTCGCGCGGCGGCGTCGGGACGCGCCAGCGACAGCGACGCTTTGGACATCGCCTCCAGCCGCGCGGGGTCGGAGAGAATCTCTCCGGCAAGGGCGGCCACGCGCGCGGGATCGAGCTCGTCGTCCTCCACCACCACCGCGGCGCCGGCCGCGGCCATCCACTCGGCGTTCGCGTGCTGGTGGCGCGCGGTGGCGAAGGGGTACGGCACGAGGATCGCGGGCTTGCCGGCCGCGGCGAGCTCAAACACGGAGCCGCCCGAGCGCGCCAGGACGAGGTCGGAGGCGGCCAGCGAGTCCGCCAGGCCGGCCTCGTACTCGAGGAGGGTGTAGCGCTCGACTCCCCGCGCGAGGCTGACGCGCTCGGTGGCGAGCTGGTAGTCCCGCGAGCCGGCGATGTGAAGGACGTGGAAGTCGCGGCCGGCGGCAATCGCCGGTACGCCGTCGCCGCCGACGAAGGCGTCGAGCGCGCAGTAGTTGATGGAGCGCGCGCCCTGGCTGCCGCCGAATACGAGCAGGCAGCGGTCCGGTGCGGGGATCCCGAATCGCTCCCGGGCCGCCTGGCGGTCCGCGGTGCCGATCGCGGCCGGGACCGGACGACCCGTGACCAGGTAGCGATCGCCATCGCGCCCCGGAATGGCGAACGCCAGGCAGATCCGGCGGGCCCGCCTGGCGAGAAGCCGGTTGGCGAGGCCGAGGTGCCGGTCGGCCTCCGAGAGGACCAGCGGCAGCCTCATGGCCAACGCCGCCATGCCCGCCGGTCCCGCGACGTAGCCGCCGCCGCCGAGCACGGCCTCCGCCCCACGCTTCTTCAGGGCCTTGCGCGCCGCGGGAACGGCCGCCCCGGCAAGGCGGACCGCGCCCGCGGCCCGCAGTGGCGACGAGCGATCGATGCCGCGGACGTTCAGGAGGTCGATCTCGTAGCCGGCCGCCGGGACCAGCTCCTCCTCGGCGCGCCCGCGCGCCCCGAGGAAGGTGACCTCGGCGCCCTCAGCCCGAAGCGCGTCGGCGACCGCCAGCGCGGGCACTACGTGCCCCGCTGTTCCTCCGGCGGCTATCGCGACTCTTGGCACGGGTGGGTGTCCTCTTCGTCGCCACGGTACGCGTGGCGGTGGATCGGCGTCCGCCCTCGACCACGCGCAGTCTCGCACCGCCCGCGGCCGTCGCGGCCGGGTTCTTGGCGATCCCGAGCAGCAGGCCGACGGCGGCGAGCGTCACGAGCAGGCTCGAGTTTCCGTATGAGACGAATGGCAACGGCACGCCCGTCAGGGGCGCGAGGCCGAGCACGGCGAAGAGGTTGACGAGCGCCTGGACCATGATCATCGAGGTCACGCCCGCGGCGAGCAGCTTCCCGTATCGATCCTTCGCCCGCTGCGCGGTCCGCAGGCCCGCATAGCCGAAGAGGCCGAAGAGGCCGGCGAGCGCCAGCAGCCCCGCGAACCCGAGCTCCTCGCCGATCACGGCGGCGATCATGTCCGTGTGGGCCTCGGGCAGGAAGAAGGCCTTCTGCAGGCTCTGGCCGAGCCCGACGCCGAAGAACCCGCCGGACCCGAGCGCGATCTTCGCCTGGATCGCCTGGAAGCCGGCGCCACCGGCGTCGCTCGTCGGGTTCAGGAACCCGGTCAGACGCTGCATCCGGTACGGCTCGACCAGCACCGCGATCAGCAGCACGAGGGCGATCACGGCGGCGAGCTTTCCGAGGTCGACCGGCTTCACGCCCGCCGCAACCAGCATCGCCGCGGTAGCGAAGACGAGGACCATCGCGGTCCCCAGGTCCGGCTCGGCGACGATCAGGAGGCCGCCGAACCCCACCATCGTCAGGTACGGGGTGAGCGTTCGAACCGACCGCGTCATCTTCGGCCGCTCGGCGAGGAGCTTGGCGCCGTAGAGGATGAGCGACAGCTTCGCCAGCTCGGAGGGCTGAATCTGAACCGGCCCGGCGGAGATCCAGCGCTGAGCCCCGTTGACGCTCGTGCCGACGCCGGGAAGCATCACCGCGAACAGGAGGAAGAACGACCCGAAGACGAACAGCGGCGTCATCGCGCGGACGGCGCGGATGCCGCCGTTCGACAGCAGCTTCATCGCCACCAGCCCGAACGCCCCGAAGACCAGGGTGCGCTTCAGGTAGTAGGCGCTGTCGCCCGTGGTCCCGAGCAGCGACGTCGTGGAGCTGGCGCTGAAGACCATCACCACGCCGAACGCGAGCAGGCAGAGCGTGGCCGTGAGCAGCAGGGAGTACTCGACGGGCGGGGCGCCCGCCTTCGAGCGCGGACCGAAGCGGTTGAGCCGGGCGACGCGCGTGGCGCTCATCGCCCCAGCCCTCCGACGAAGTCGCGGAAGCGCTCCCCGCGCTCCTCGTAGTCGCGGAACTGGTCGAAGCTGGCGCAGGCCGGCGCGAGCAGGACGACGTCGCCGGCCTGTGCGCTTCGAGACGCTCCCGAGAAGGCGTCCTCGAGGCTCGCGCAGCGGTGCAGGGGCACGCCGGCGCCGGCGAGGTCGTGCTCCAGGGCAGGGGCGGTCTCGCCGATCAGCCAGCAGGCGCGGCAGCGCTCGGCAACCGGTGCGGCGAGGCCCTCGAACGACTCGCCCTTCGAGCTGCCGCCGAAGATCGCGTGGATGCCCGAGGCGAACGACTCGAGTGCGGCGACGGCGGCCGCGACGTTGGTGGCCTTCGAGTCGTTCACGTAGGAGACGCCCTCGATCGCGGCGACCAGCTCGAGCCGGTGCTCGAGTCCGTTGAAGCTCTCGAGACCCGCCCGGATCGCGTCCGCCCCGATGCCCATGGCCTGCGCGGCCGCGGCGGCCGCGAGGGAGTTGCTGCGCCCGTGGGGGCCGGGAAGCGCGAGCGCGGCGGAGTCGACGAGCTCGGCAGCGTCCTCCGGCTCGATCCGCCTGGCCTCACCGCCCACCGTGTGTCCGGCAAGCGCCGGGTCCTCGGCGTCGTAGACCGCGACGTCCTCCTCGACCTGCCGGGCGAAGATGCGCAGCTTGGCCTCCGTGTAGTCGGCCAGGTCCCGGTGCCGGTCGAGATGGTCCGGGGCGACGTTCAGCAGCACCGCGCACTCGGGCGCGAACGTGGTCGCGTCCTCCAGCTGGAAGCTCGAGCACTCGCAGATCACCGTTGCCTCCGGGTCGACGCTGCCGGGCAGCGAGCTGAGCGGTTTACCGACGTTGCCCGCGACGGCGACCGGCTCTCCCGCCTCGCGCCACAGGTGGCCGAGGAGCTCGGTCACCGTGGTCTTCCCGTTCGTGCCGGTGACGCCGACGAACGCGTTCGGCAACGCGCGCCAGGCGAGCTCGAGCTCGCCGATCACGTCGATTCCTCGCTCGCGGGCGGCCGCGATCACCGGGGCCTCGTGAGGCACGCCCGGGCTCTTGACCACGCAACGCGTCTCATCGAGCAGTCCAACTCCGTCACCATCCAGGTGAACTTCGACGCCTGCGCCCCGCAACCCTTCCGCGCCGGCAGGCGAGCCGGAGTCCGCGCCCAGGACGGTCGCGCCGCGAGCCGCCAGCAGGCGCGCCGCGGCCTGCCCCGAGCGGGCAAGGCCGACGACCAGGAACGGGCCGTCGGGCAGCGGCGGGCGGGGCTTCGTGGAACGGCGCACCACGTCAGTAGGTTCGCGCCGCGACGGCCCTCCCCTCCGCCCCGCCCGGCTGCGACCATTCGTGCGTGGAGATCGACCACCAGGCGCAGTCCTTCGATTCGGCCGCGACGGCCTACGAGCGGGGCCGCCCCGGCTACCCGGTTGCAGCGCTCGAGCGGGCAATCGCCGAGCTCGGTTTGGCGGGCGACGCCACCGTCGTCGACCTCGGGGCGGGCACGGGCAAGCTCACCCGCGACCTGGTGACCCGCTTCGCGCGCGTGATCGCCGTCGAGCCGCTCGAGCGCATGCTCGCGCAGCTCGTCGAGGCGGTGCCCGGCGCGGAGGCGCTCTCCGGCGACGCGCACGCCATCCCGGTCGAGTCGGGGAGCGCCGCCGCCCTGTTCGCCGGCCAGGCGTTCCACTGGTTCTCCGACCACGAGGCGCTCGCCGAGATCGCCCGCGTCCTGGAGCCCGCCGGCGGGATGGCGCTGATCTGGAACACCAGCCCGTGGGAGATCCGCGAGGGCTCGTGGTTCAACGCGCTTGCCGACCTGCTCGAGGACCAGAGCCTCGACCGCTCAGGGCTCCACAGGCACACGTACATGCACTGGCACGAGATCTTCGAGACCGACGAGCTCTTCGAGCCCCTGGCCTACGCCGCGTTCGAGCACTCCCACGAGCTCAGCCGCCAGGACTTCATCGAGACGATGGCCTCGCGCAGCTACATCGCCAGTCTCGGCGCGGAGCGCCAGGCCGAGGTGCTCGGCGAGATCGACGGCCTGTTCGAGCGCGACGACGCTCCGATCGAGAACGGCCTCGTGCAGGTCCCCCTGCGCACGGACGTGTTCTGGACGCGGAAGCGCTACCCACCAAGCGAGTTCTGGAACAGCGTGTAGCCGATGCCGGAGCAGACGGCGGCGATGATCCAGAAGCGCAGCATGATCTTGGTCTCCGACCAGGCCATCATCTCGAAGTGGTGGTGAAGCGGGGCCATCAGGAAGACGCGCCGGCGGGTCGACTTGAAGGCGATGACCTGGATCGCGACCGAGAGCGCCTCGATGACGAAGATGCCGCCGAGGATGATCAGCAGGACCTCGGTCTGAGTCATCACGGCTAACCCGCCGATCGCCCCGCCGAGCCCGAGCGAGCCGGTGTCGCCCATGAAGATCGACGCCGGGAACGCGTTGAACCACAGAAAGCCGACGGAGGCGCCCACCAGGCACGCGGAGAGGAGCGCGAGGCCCTCCTGCCCGTCGGTGACGGTGATCGCCATGTAGGCGAGCAGGACGATCGCGCAGGAGCCCGCGGCCAGGCCGTCGAGGCCGTCGGTGAGGTTGACGGCGTTGGAGGAGCCGGCGATCACCAGGAAGACAAACAGGACGTAGAGGACCGGGCCGACGTAGATCTCGGCGTCGAACATGCGCACCCGGATCGTCGGGTCGAGCCCGACGCTCTTCGTCGCCACCCACCACAGGCCGAGGGCCAGCGCGACCTGGCCGACGAGCTTCCAGCGGGCGGAGAGGCCGAGCGAGCGCCGCTTGCGGATCTTGATCCAGTCGTCGGCGAAGCCGAGCGCCGCGCACCCGAGCGCGACCCCGAACACCGCCAGGCTCTGCTTGTCGCGCGGCCCCAGGACCAGGTAGGGGACGGAGATCGCGAGGAACAGGATGATCCCGCCCATCGTCGGTGTCCCGGCCTTCGCGTGATGCTCCTCGGGCCCCTCCTCGCGGATCTGCTGGCCGAACTCCCGCACTCGCAGGAACTGGATGAACCTCGGCCCGAGGAAGATCGTGATCAGCATCGCGGCCATGCCCGCGATCAGGATCTGGCCGCGGTCGATGATCGTCGCCACAATCACGACGGTCCCGCTCATCGCTTCGCCCCCGCCGGCCGCATGGCCTCGAGGCGCTCCGCCACGAGCTCGAGCCCGACCGCGCGCGAGCCCTTGACGAGGACCACGTCGCCCGGCTCGAGCATCCCGTCGAGGGCCGTTGCGGCCTCGCCGGCGTCCGCCACGAGGACGTCGGGCGCGTACTCGCCGGCCAGCTCGCCGACGCCGATCAGCGGAGCGATGCCCAGGCGCCTGGCCTGCGCGCCCGCGTCGCGGTGGTAGGCGGCCTCCTCGGGCCCCAGCTCCCGCATCTCGCCAAGAACCGCGACCCGGCGCTTCGCGGGAAGCGACGCCAGGTGATCGAGCGCTGCGCTCATCGACACTGGGTTCGCGTTGTAGCAGTCGTTCAAGAGCAGGATGCCGTCCGCGAGGGCGATGGTCTGGCCGCGAAGGCGCGAGAAGGTTATCCGCGCCGCGCGCGGAGCCATTGCGTCGAGCGGCTCGCCGAGCGCCTCGCCGATCGCGACCGCGCAGAGTGCGTTCGCCAGGTTGTGCGCCTCGTCGAACCCGAACTCGAACTCGGCGGAGCCGCTCGGAGCGTTGATCGTGGCACGCATGCCGCGGTCATGGCGCTTCCAGGAGGCCGCGAAGACCTCTCCGCCGGGGCCGAAGGTCAGGGTCGGCATGTCGTCCGACAGGTGCGGATCGAGGGCCTCCGCGTCGGCCGGGATCACCGCGGTCCCGCCCGGGGCGATGCCCTTGAGGATCTCCGCCTTGGCCTCGGCGATGGCCTCCATGGTTCCGAGCAGCTCCAGGTGGACCGGCCCGACGTTCGTGATCGCCCCCACGTTCGGCTCGGCGATCTCGCAGAGCTCGGCGATCTGCCCGAGCCCCCGCATCGCCATCTCGAGCACCAGGACCTCCGTCTCGGCCGGTGCGTCGAGCAGGGTTAGCGGCAGTCCGACCTCGGTGTTGAAGTTCTCAGGGCTCGCGTGGACCCGCCTGGGGATGATCGCCCGCGCGATGTCCTTCACCGACGTCTTCCCCGTGGAGCCGGTGATGCCCACGGCCGGGCAGCCGAGCTCGCGCCGCCAGGCCCGCCCCAGGCTCTGCAGGGCGGCGAGCGGGTCGTCTGCCGCGAATACCCAGCCACCGCCCTCCTCGCCGTTCAGCATCTCCCCATAGGGCCTCGAGACCACCACTCCCCACGCGCCGGCCTGGAGCACCTCCGCCGCGTAGACGCCGCCGTCGGCGTTCTCGCCGCGCAGGCCGAAGAAGAGGTCGCCTGCCCTGGCCTCGCGCGAGTCGATCGTCGCCCGTGCGGGGCGCGACCGCTCCCCCGCGCGCACGATCTCCGCGCCGGCGGCCTCGGCCATCCGTTCCGGAGAGAGCTCGATCACCGTCCGCCTCCTGCGCCGAAGCCGAGGCTGCCGAGCTCGTCGCCGGCGACCTCGCGGTCGTCGAAGGGGATCTTCCGGCCGTTCTCGAACTCCTGGCCCTGCTCGTGCCCCTTTCCGGCGATCACGACCGTGTCCCCGGCCCGCGCCGCGGCGAACGCCGCGGCAATCGCCGCACGGCGGTCCGGGTCGACCAGCAGCGTCTCTCCATCGGGCTCGCGGTCGATGCCGGCCAGGATCTCCGCGATGATCGCGCCGGGCTCCTCGGAGCGCGGGTTGTCGGAAGTGACGACCGCGACGTCGGCCAGGCGCGCGCCGATCTCGCCCATCAGCGGGCGCTTCGCGCGGTCGCGGTCGCCGCCGGCCCCGAAGACGCAGATCGTCCGGCCCGGCGGCGGGGTGAGGCGTCGCGCGCCCTCGAGGACGTTCTCGAGCGAGTCCGGTGTGTGCGCGTAGTCGACCAGCACCGCAAACGGCTGCCCGCATTCCACCGGCTCGAAACGCCCGGGCACACGGGGCGCGTCCGCCAGCGAGGCCGCCGCCGCGCTCAGCTCGACCCCGAGGGCGATCGCGATGCCGAGCGCGACCATGGCGTTGGCGATGTTGAAGTCGCCGGGCAGCGGCAGCCGGACGTCCACGGGCGCGGCGTCGGCGTGGGCCACCCCGAAGCGCGCCCCACGGGCGTCGAACGACGAGCTCGTGACGCGCAGGTCGGCGCCCTCATCGCCGCCGGGCGACACGCGGATGAGAGCGTCGGGGGCGAGCTCGCCGGCCAACCGGCGCCCGTAGCCGTCGTCGACGTTCACCACGAACCGCTCCGGGGTGGCCTCGGCGTCGTCGCCAACGCCGAACAGCCGGCGCTTCGCGAGGAAGTAGTCCTCCATGTCCGCGTGGAAGTCCAGGTGGTCCTGCGTGAGGTTGGTGAAGGCGGCCACGGCGAACCGCAGGCCGCGAACCCTGCCCAGCGCAAGTGCGTGTGAGGAGACCTCCATCGCGCAGGCCGCGTCGCCCGCGTCGAGCATTCGCCGGAAGGTCGCCTGCAGGTCGATGGCCTCCGGCGTGGTGCGCACCACGGCCTCCTCGGTGCCGCCAACCACCTGCTTCACGGTCCCCAGGAGGCCGCACGGGCGCCCGGCGCTCTCCAGCAGGTGCCGCACGAGGAACGCCGTGGTCGTCTTGCCGTTCGTCCCGGTAACGCCCGCGAGTGCCAGCTCGGCCGTCGGTTCGCCATAGAAGCGCGCCGCGGCCGGCGCCATCGCGGCCCGGGCGTCGGCGACGCGCACCTCCGCCACGTCGAGGCCGAGGGGCCGCTCGACCACCAGCGCCGACGCGCCGGCCGCAACGGCGCCCGGCGCGAAGTCGTGGCCGTCGGCGACGTGCCCGGGCACGCAGAAGAAGAGGGTGCCGGCCTCCACCCGCCGGTTGTCGTACGCGAGCGCGATGACGTCCGTGTCCGAGTCGCCGGCAAGCTCGGCGTCGACGCCTTCGAAGAGCTCCGCGAGCTTCATCGGCGACGAGTCTAGGCGCGGCCTCTGATGCCGCCGGGCCGCCGGTCTAGTTGCCTTCCGGCGGTACGCCGAGGTACGGCAGCGCGAACTTGGCGATCTCGCCGAACGCGGGCGCCGCGACGGTGCCGCCGTAGTAGCTGACCTGGCTCGGGTCGTCGACCACCACGGAGACGAGGAGCTTGGGGTGCATCGCTGGGGCAAAGCCCACGAACGACGCCACGAAGTGGGTGTCCGAGTACTTGCCGTCGATGACCTTCTGCGCGGTTCCGGTCTTCCCGGAGAGCTTGTAGCCGGGCACGCTGACCTCGGAGGCCGTGCCGCCCGGCGCGAGCACGCCCTCGAGCATCCTGCGGATCTTGCGCGCGTTGTTGGAGCTGATGATCCGGTGGCCGGCCGGCTCGGGCACCGTCGTGTCGCCGTCCTTCAGCACGAGCCGGGCCGGGCGCAGGATGCCGCCGTTGGCGATCGCCGAGTAGGCGGTGGCCATCTGGATGGGCGTGACGGAGAGGCCCTGGCCGATCGGCAGGTTGCCCATCGTCGGAACGGTCCAGTCCTTCAGCGGCGGGACGATCCCCTGCTCCTCCGCCGGGTAGTCGATGCCGGTCGGCTGGCCGAACCCGAAGCGGTGGATCCAGTGGCTCGTGCGCTTGGCGCCCACGCGCGCGCCGATCAGGTCCGCGCCGATGTTCGAGGACTGGGCGAGGATGTCCCTGACGCGGAGCGTCTCGTACCCGTGGGCCTCGGCGTCGGTGACGGTCCGATCCGCGTACTGCAGCTCGGGCGGGACGTTGAACGGCGTGTTCGGAGTGACCTTGCCGTCCTCGAGAGCGCCGGCGACGGTGAATGCCTTGAAGGTCGAGCCGGGCTCGTACGTGAAGCCGGTGGCGAGGTTCTCGAGGCCGTTCAGGTTGGCGGGCTTCCCGGGGTTCGTGGTCGGCCAGTTCGCCATGGCCAGGATCTCGCCGTTGTTGGGGTTCATGACGATCGCCGTGGCGTTCTGCGGCTGGAAGGTCTCAGCGGTCTGGTTCAGGACCTCCTCGGTCTTGGCCTGGATCGCGGCGTCGATCGAGAGCTTCAGCTCCTGGCCCTGGTCGGCGGGCGTGGTCGTGTGGCGGGCGATCTCCTTGCCCAGGCCGTCGACGATCACCTGCATGGCCCCGTTGGTCCCGGCGAGGGTGCTGTTGTCGGCCTGCTCCAGCCCGGTCGCCCCCTGGCCGTCCTCGCTGACCGTGCCGATCACCTGGCCCGCGAGATCTCCCTGCGGGTAGACGCGGCGCTCCGACGGCTCCATCCCCACGCCGGGGAGGTCCAGGCGCTTGATCTTTGCCGCGGTGGGCAGGTCGACCTCGTGGGCGACGTAGGCAAAGCCGGGCGAGCCGTTCTCCATCGCCTTCGTCACCTGCGCCTGGGTCATGTGCAGGAGCGGCGCGAGCTTCGCGGCGGTCTTCGCCGTGTCCTTCACCTGGTAGGGCGTGACGTAGACGTCCTCGGCGTCCTCGGAGATCGCGAGGTCGTTCTTCCCGGTCCGGTCGACGATGGTGCCGCGAAGCCCGGGGATCTCCTGCGTCCGCGAGTGCTGGCTGGCGGCATCCGCGCTGAGCCCCGCGCCCTGCACTCCCTGCACCCACACGGCGCGGGCCATCGCGCCGACCAGCAGGATCAGAAAACAGGCGAAAAGGACTCCGATGCGGCTGTCGATCACGCGCACCGGAAACCTCGCCTCACCCGGATCACGGAGCCGCTACGCCGCCCGAGGTGGGCGCGGTCGACGGGGTCGTGGCCGGCGTGGTGGCCGTGGACGGCGTCGTCGCCACCGTCGCGTCCGTGGCCGTGGTCGTCGTGGTCGCCGTCGGGTCGACGGTGGTTGTGGTGGGGTTCGTGGTCGCGACCGTCGGGTCCGTGGTCGTGAGGCTCGGGTCCGTGGTGGTGACCGCCGGCGCGACGACGCTCGCCGCGGCCGTCGTATCGACGGACGCGCCGTAGGTGAGCGCGCCCGAGCTCAGGCGCTTGGCGGCGATGTCGGCGTTCTTGGCGCCGGCGTCGAGGTAGTGGATTGAGCCGGCAGCGGGCTGAATCAGGCCGTCGCGTCCGGCAGCTCGCTGGAGGCTGTGGTCGGAATAGGCCGCTGAGAGCTGGGTCGTGAGCGTCGAGTTCTGGCGCTTCAGGATGTCGGACTCCTGGCCGTAACGTGAGGCGTTCGCACCGAAGCTGAGCTCCATGACGTTCAGCGCCACGATCCCGACGAGCAGCGTCGTCAGGGTGCCGATCCACAGCCGCCCGCGGGTGAGCCTGAACAGGAGCCCGGTGTCCGCCAGGTTGGAAACCGCGGCGGCGGTCCGGCGGCCCACGGCGATCGGGACGAGGTGCGGGCCGCGAGCCGGCGCCGGAGCGGTTCGCCGGCGCGGCGCGGTGGCGGGCCGGCGGCGGGCGGGCGCCGTGGTCGCTCGGGCACGATGCGCGGGCGCGCGGCGGGCGGGGGCAGCCTGCGCGGCACGCGCCGCCGCGGTTGCGGGAGACATCAGGCGGCCTCCGCGAGGGGGAGCTTGCGGGCAACGCGCAGGCGCGCCGAGGAGGAGCGCGGGTTGCGCTCGATCTCCGCGGCGCCGGGCTTCACGGCGCGCCGGGTCACGAGCTCGGCCTCGGGCTCGTGGCCGCACACGCAAACCGGCAGCTCCGGCGGACAGATGCAGCCCTGTGCGAGGTCGGCGAAGAAGCGCTTCACGCGGCGGTCCTCGAGCGAGTGGAAGCTGATCGCGGCCATCCGCCCGCCCGTTCGCAGCAGCGACCAGGCAACCGGCAGCGTCCGGTCGAGGGACTCCAGCTCGGCGTTGACGGCGATGCGGATCGCCTGGAAGGAGCGCTTCGCGGGATGCCCGCGCCCGAACCGGTAGGCCGGGGGCACCGCGGCGCGGATGGCGTCCACGAGCTCCGCGGTGGAGTCGAGGGGTCGGCGACGCACGATCTCGCGGGCGATGGAGCGAGCGTGGCGCTCCTCGCCAAGCTCCCGCAGCGTCGTCGCGAGCCGTGCCTCCGGCCACTCGTTGACGACGGTGGCGGCGTCGAGCTCCTGGAGCGGGTCCATCCGCATGTCGAGCGGCGCGTCGTAGGCGTAGGAGAAGCCGCGCTCGGCCGCGTCGATCTGGAATGAGGAGACGCCGAGATCCATGTAGACGATGTCGAAGGTTCTGTCCTCGGCCGCCAACTCCTCGATCGCGTCCGCGAAGTCCTCGCACACGAACTCGGCCTCGCAGTCGAGCTCGGCGACGAGATCGTCGAAGCGCTCGCGGGCGGCAGGGTCACGGTCGATGCACAGGAGCGACCCGGGCTCGCCGAGGCGCGAGGCCATCGCCCGGGCGTGGCCGCCGCCGCCGAAGGTCGCGTCGATCGCCGCCTCGCCAAGCCGCGGGTCGAGATGCTCCACGAGCTCCTCGGTCAGGACGGGAACGTGCTCGGTGGCCATGAGGGTGAGTGTGGCCATCCCTACTCGGCTCCGCCGGGCCAGTCGCCGGCGGCGAACTCCTCGGCCATCTCGTTCGCCTCCTCGGCGGTCTCTGCCTGCTCCGCCGCCCAGCGCTCGAGGTTCCAGACCTCGAGGTGGTCGAGCGCGCCAACCACCATGCAGGGACCCTCGAGCCCCGCGTAGGCGATCAGGCTGGATGGCAGCCTGACACGCCCCGCGGAGTCGATGGTCTCGTCGCTCGAGTCGCCGTAGAACCGCCGGATCATCCGCCGGCCCTTCTTCGACAGGGGATTGAGACCCGAGAGACGCTGTTTCGCGAACTCGGCGAACTCCCCCTGGGGAAAGATCGCCACGCACTGGTCGAGCCAGTTGAGAAGGACGACACCGCCCTCGAGGTCGCCGCGGTAGCGCGCCGGGACCGTCAGCCGATCCTTGGCATCGAGCTTGTGCTCGTACTGACCTCGAAACGCCAACTGGGGGTCCTTCTCTCCAACCTCGTTAACGCCGAACCCGATTGACAGGAAGAAGATTTGGACCGGGGTGACGAGGTGGGAGGCTCCTCACCACCCCGGTCCATTGGGTCAAGCTTGCGCCACCCTATCCCACTCTGCCCCACTTCGCAACACAACGATGCTCGGGAATGGGACTGGATCCGTCGGACGGAATTGCTACCCCGGCCCACCGCAGCGGACATCGCCAGTGTCCATGCGGGTTTTCGCCGTCCGACTTGCCGCTCCGGCGGATAACGGGGACACCTCCTTGCTGCAACGCTCGTTGCATCCCGTCGTTCGATTAGGCTGCCCGCGATGGCCGACGAGGCTCCCGAGGTCACCAAGCAGGACGCTGCGCCTCCGGTCCCGCAGGACGACGACGACCTGCGCGGCTTCTACTTCCGTCAGCTGATCGGCTCGCCGAAGGTGCAGGCAATCACGGCCGTATCGGTCGTCGTCGTCGGCGTCGGGCTGGCCGCGACCGTCGCGCCGCTGATCGGCGCCATCGGCGCGGCCGTCGTCCTCCTCATCGCGCTCGTCATCTGCCTCTCGATGGCCTCCTCACGCGCCGCGGGCGCGTTCTATTCGGCGTACGCCGCCTCGCGAAACCTCTCCTACAACGGGTCGAGGGGCTCGCTGCCTCCGGTTTGCGAGCTGCTGCGCAAGGGAGATGCCCGCTACACGGACCGCACGCTCACCGGCGCGCTGCCCGGCGGGCCGAACGGCGTCCTCGCCCACTTCACCTACGAGGAGGAATCGACGGACTCGGACGGCAACCGCGAGACCAGCTACTACCACTTCACCGTCGTCTACTGCGAGCTCCCGCAGCTGGCGCCGTTCGTCCAGGAGCTGGTCTGCCACCGCCGCTCCGGGTTCCGCTTCATGGACTCCACGGAGGACAAGTTCAGGAAGCGCCAGCGGGTCGAGCTCGAGTCCGAGCAGTTCGACAAGCGCTACGAGTCCTTCTGCGGCCAGAGCGACGACATGAACCGGGTGCGGCAGGTCTACGAGCCCACCTTCATCGTCTGGCTGGCGGAGAACGCGCCCAAGAACTTCGAGTGGGACCTCGTTGCCGGCACCCTCGTCTGCTCGATGAAGGGCCAGGCGGACTCAACGGTCGAGCTCGACGGCATCTGCGCGGCGGCGGGCGTCGTCGCCAAGCGGCTCTTCGACGAAGCGGGCGAGTCGCTTCCACCGGCGTCCGCCGCGCCATCCGAGCCGCCGGCGGCGGAGACGCCGCCGCCCGCCGCGAGCTGACGGCCCCGCGTCAGGCTCCCGGGAATATCGCCCCGGCGTTGGCGATCAGCGCCGCGGCCAGCATCAGCATCACGGAGGGGACGAGGAGCAGCGCGACGACGAGCTGGATCTTCGGCGCCGCTCGGGCAGCGCGCTCGGCGAGCGCTCGACTGGCGTCGCGGCGAAGTGCGCCCGCCTGGTCGTGAAGCTGGTCGGAAAGGGGCGAGCCGAAGCGCCGCGAGCGCTCGAGAGCCGCCGCCACCGCGCCGAGCTCGGGGCCAGGGAGGCGACGGACGAGGCCGGCCATGGCGATCTCCTGGGAGGCGCCGCACTCGAGCTCGGCAAGCGCGATCTCGAGCTCGTCCGCGAGCGGGCCGCTCGTCGCGGCGGCGACCTCCGCGAGCACCTGCGCCGGCGCCCGTCCTGACTCGAGCCCGACGGCGAGCAGGTCGAGAACGTCCGGCAGGGCCGCGAGCGCCGCCAGCTTGCGGCGGCGGGCGGTGCGCTCGATCCACGCCTCCGGCGCGAGGAAGCCGGCGGCGGGGAGCGCCACCGCCACCACCGGCGCAAGGCGTGCGGGAACGAGAGCGGCCGCCGACAGCGCCGTGAGTGCACCGGCCGCGGCACCCGCGAGCTTGCCCGTGACCACCTGCCCGGCGCTGACCCGCGCGGCGAGGCCGGCGCGGGCGAGGCGCTCCTGCATGCCGATCGGGACGAGGGCGGCGAGCATCGGCGGCGGGCGGTCGAGGGCAACCGCGGGCAGGGCAAACGCACCGGCCAGCTCGCGGAGGGCCGCGAGCCCGAAGGCCACGGCCAGGCCGGCTACCAGCGCGCCGGCCACTTCAGGCGGCCACCGCTCCGAGCCGGCGGATGGCGAGGAAACCGGCGACCTGCAGGACCGCCGCGACGCCCAGCAGCACCACCGCCGCCGGGCTTCTGAGCATGCCGGTCGCGAAGCCGGGATGGGCAAGCTCGGCAAGGAGGCCGGCGCCAAGCGGCATGGCGACAACGAGGAGGCCCGTGAACCGGGCCTGCGCTGTCGCGCCGCGCGCCTCCGCGGCGATCCTCTCCCGCTCGTCCGCGGCTGTTGCGAACCGGCGCAGGAGGCCGGCAAGGTCTCCGCCGGAGAGGTGGTTGGCGAGGATCGCGGCGCAGAACGAGTCGACCGCGGGCGAGTCCAGCCTGGCGCGCAGGTGTGTCAAAGCTCTGGCGGTGGGAGCTCCGAGCTCGAGGTCGGCGCGCACGCGCGCCAGCTCGGCCGCCGCGGGACCGTCGAGGGGCTGCGCCGCCGCGGCCAGCGCCGACCGAACCGGCCGCCCCGCCGCCAGCCCGTCGGCGACGGCGACCGCAACCGCGCCGAGTCGCGCCTCGACCCTCCTGCGGTAGCGCGCGCGCCGCGCCGACACCACCCAACCGGCGGCCATGGGCCCGCCCAGGGCGAAGAGCGGCGCCGGCCCGGGTCCAAGGGCCAGGAGCGCTACGGCCGGGAGCCCCGCGCACGCCAGCGCGGCGAGACGGCGGCGCTCCGCGTCGTTGGGCGCGTAGCCCTCCCTGCCTGCGCGCCGCAGCGGCTCGATTGCGTCGTTCAGCCACCCTGCGAGCAGTGGCAGCGAGGCAAGGCAGTCGCGCGCCGCGGCCACGAGAAGCGCGCCGCCGACCGCGGCGACCAGGATCGGAACGGCGCCGAGCGGGCCGCTCAAGCCGTCGCCTTCCTCGACCAGAGCTCGCGCGCGCCGACGCCGCCGACCACGGGCTCGACCGCGGCGAGCGCCGTCGCCACACGCTGCCCGCCGGTCCGTTCCAGCTGGACGATCAGGTCGACGCCTCGCGCGACCTGCTCGCGGATCGCGGCGTGCGGCAATCCCACCCCGGCCATCAGGGCCAGCGTCTCGAGCCGCCGCAGCGCGTCCTCGCAGGAGTTGGCGTGAACGGTCGAGAGGGCTCCCTCGTGTCCGGTGTTGAGCGCGGTGAGCAGGTCGAGCGCCTCCGGCCCGCGCACCTCCCCGATCACGATCCGGTCCGGGCGCATGCGCAGCGCGTTGCGCAGGAGGTCGCGAATCGTCACCTCGCCGCGGCCCTCGATCGAGGCGGGGCGGGACTCCAAACGAACCACATGTGGCTGGCGGAGCGCAAGCTCCGCCGCGTCCTCGATCGTCACGACCCGCTCCGCCGGGTCGATGAACGCCGAGAGCGCGTTCAGCAGGGTTGTCTTCCCGGAGCCGGTGCCCCCCGAGATCAGCACGCTGCTGCGTTCCCGCACGGCGTCGGCGAGCACGTCGCGAAGCTCCGGCGTGAGCGTCCCCGACTCGACGAGAGCGTCCGGGTCCGGCCGGATCGAGGTGAACCGCCGGATCGACACCGCGGCACCGTCGACGGCAAGCGGCGGGATGACCACGTTCACGCGCGAACCGTCGGCAAGCCTGGCGTCCGCCATCGGGCTGAGCTCGTCCACCCGGCGGCCGAGCGGCGAGAGCACGCGCTCGATCGTGTCCCGGAGGTCGTCCTCCGAGCCGAAGCTCGCGCTCACCCTCTCGAGGCGCCCGGCGCGCTCGACGTAGACCTCGGCCGGCCCGTTGACCATGACCTCCTCCACGGCCGGGTCGCCGAGGAGCTCCTCCAGCGGCCCGAGCCCGACCGCGTCGCGGAGGATCAGCGCGCGGAGCTCCGCGCGCCGCTCGTCGGAGAGGATCGCCGCCTCCCGCTCCACGAGCTCGGCGACGGCGGCCTCGAGATCGCCGCCCCGGCCGCCCGCCGCCGCCTCGGCGCGCCGCCGCTCGGCCAGCCGCCGGCGCAGCTCGCCCGCGAGGGCCTCGGTGTGATCCTCCATGGTCGCCACGCCCTCTTGAGGGGACGGCGAGCCGGGCCTCTCCCCCGCCCGCCGCCTGAACGAGGCGCAGGGATAGGCTCAAAGGCGGTGGAGCGGAGCGAACAGGTCGTGGAGATCTCCGGGCCGGGCCTCGAGCCCGCCGGTGTGGTGGCCGTGGCCCGGGGCGGCGCCACCGTCGCGCTCAGCGCAGGTGCCCGGGAGGCGATGGCCGCCTCGAGCGCGGTGGTCAAGGGCCTCGCCGAGTCCGAGGAGCCGGCCTATGGCGTCTCCACCGGGTTCGGCTCGCTGGCGACCACCCACATTCCCGCGGAGCGCCGCGCCGAGCTCCAGCGAGCGCTGATCCGCTCCCACGCCGCGGGCATGGGCCCGCCTGTCGAGCGGGAGGTGGTCCGGGCGACCATGCTGCTGCGCGCCCGGACCCTCGCGATGGGCTACTCCGGCACCCGCGTCGAGGTGGCCGAGACGCTCGTGGACATGCTGAACGCGGGCATCACTCCGGTGGTCCCGGAACACGGGTCGCTTGGGGCGAGCGGCGACCTCGCGCCGCTCGCCCACTGCGCGCTGGCCGCGCTTGGCGAGGGCGAGGTCGACGACGGCGCCGGGAACCGCGTGGCCTCGGCCGAGGCGATGGCGGGCGCCGGCATCGAGCCGCTCGAGCTGACGGCGAAGGAGGGCCTCGCGCTGATCAACGGAACGGACGGGATCCTCGGAATGCTCGTGCTCGCCAACCGCGACTTCGCCGCGCTGCTGCGCGTTGCCGACGTGGCGGCGGCGATGTCCGTGGAGGCGCTCCTCGGGACGGATCGCGCCTTCGCGGCGGACCTCCTGGCCCTCCGGCCCCAGGCCGGACAGGCGATGAGCGCCGCCAACATGGCCCGCCTGCTCGAAGGCTCGGCGATCGTCGCCAGCCATCGCCACGACGACCCGCGCGTGCAGGACGCCTACTCGCTGCGCTGCGCGCCGCAGGTCCTGGGCGCGGCGCGCGATGCGCTCGACCACGCGGCGCGCGTCGCCGGCGCCGAGCTCGAGTCGGCCATCGACAACCCGATGATCCTGCCGGACGGCCGCGTCGAGTCCTGCGGCAACTTCCACGGGGCTCCGCTCGGCCTGGCCTGCGACCTGCTCGCCATCGCGGCGGCCGACGCCGGCGCGATCGCGGAGCGGCGCACCGACCGCCTGCTCGACGCCAAGCGCTCCGAGGGCCTGCCGCCGTTCCTGGCGGAGGACCCCGGGGTCGACTCCGGACTGATGATCGCCCACTACACCCAGGCCGCGATGGTGGCCGACAACCGCAGGCTCGCCGCGCCGGCAAGCGTCGACTCCGTGCCCACGAGCGCGATGCAGGAGGACCACGTCTCGATGGCCTGGGGAGCCGCGCGCAAGCTGCGGCAGTCGCTCGCCAACCTGCGGCGGATCCTGGCGGTCGAGCTGACCGCCGCCGCCCGCGGTCTCGACCTCCGCGCGCCGCTCGAGCCGGCCGCGGGAACCGCCGCGGCCAGGGAGTCCCTCCGCACCAAGGTTCCGGGCCCGGGGCGCGACCGCTGGCTCTCGCCCGAGCTCGCCGCGGCGGAGGAGCTCGTCCGCAGCGGCGCCGTCCTTGCGGCCGTCGAGTCCGCGATCGGGGAGCTCCGGTGAGCGGGCCGCGCCCGGTCCGGGCTCCCCGAGGCACCGAGCTCTCCTGCCGTGGCTGGCAGCAGGAGGCCGCGATGCGGATGCTGATGAACAACCTCGACCCCGAGGTGGCCGAGCGCCCGGACGACCTCGTCGTCTACGGCGGCACGGGGCGCGCCGCCCGCTCGTGGGACGCGTTCGACGCCCTCGTGCGCACCCTGAAGACGCTCGATGGCGATGAGACCCTTCTGGTCCAGTCGGGCAAGCCCGTCGGCGTCTTCCGTACCAGCGAGTGGTCGCCGCGTGTGCTGATCGCGAACTCCAACCTCGTCCCCGACTGGGCGACCTGGGATGAGTTCCGGCGCCTGGAGTCGCTCGGCCTGACGATGTACGGCCAGATGACCGCGGGATCGTGGATCTACATCGGCAGCCAGGGCATCGTCCAGGGCACCTACGAGTGCTTTGCGGAGATCGCGCGGCGCCGCTTCGGCGGCACCCTTGCCGGGACCGTCACGCTCACCGCCGGCCTCGGCGGGATGGGCGGCGCGCAGCCGCTGGCGGTGACGATGAACGAGGGGGTCGCGCTCTGCGTGGAGGTGGACCCGGAGCACATCCGGCGGCGGCTCGAGACCCGCTACCTCGACGAGGAGGCCGACGACCTCGACGACGCCGTCGCGCGCTGCGAGGCCGCGCGGCGCGAGAAGCGGGCGCTCAGCGTCGGCCTCTGCGCCAACGCGGCGGACGTCGTGCCGGCGCTCCTCGAGCGCGGCTTCGAGGCCGACGTGGTGACCGACCAGACCGCCGCCCACGACCCGCTGGTGGGCTATGTCCCGAACGGCATGAGCCTCGAGGAGGCGAGCGCCCTGCGGGAGACCGATCCCGAGGAGTACGTGAAGCGCGCCCGGCGCGCGATCGCGTCCCACTGCTTCGCGATGGTGGCCTACAAGGACGCCGGGGCTGAGGTGTTCGACTACGGCAACAGCCTGCGTGCCGAGGCCGAGCTCGGGGGGTTCGAGCGGGCGTTCGACTACCCCGGCTTCGTCCCCGCCTACATCCGCCCGCAGTTCTGCGAGGGCCGCGGTCCGTTCCGCTGGGTGGCGCTCTCCGGCGAGGAGGCCGACATCGCCGCGACGGATCGCGCCGTCCTGGAGGAGTTCCCGGGCGACGAGTCGCTGGCGCGGTGGATCCGGCTGGCCGGCGAGCGGATCGCCTTCCAGGGCCTGCCCGCCCGCATCTGCTGGCTCGGGTACGGCGAGCGCCACCGCCTCGGCCTGCGCTTCAACGAGCTGGTGCGAAGCGGCGAGGTCTCAGCGCCCATCGTGATCGGCCGCGACCACCTCGACTCCGGCTCCGTCGCCTCGCCTTACCGGGAGACCGAGGGCATGGAGGACGGCTCGGACGCGATCGCCGACTGGCCGCTTCTGAACGCGCTCGTCAACACCGCCGCCGGGGCGTCGTGGGTGTCGATCCACCACGGCGGCGGAGTCGGGATCGGGCGCTCGATCCACGCGGGAATGGTCTGCGTCGCGGACGGCACCGACCTTGCCGCTGAGCGGTTGGAGCGCGTCCTCACCGCCGACCCGGGCACCGGCGTGATGCGTCATGTCGACGCCGGTTACGAGACGGCCGCGGCGGTCGCCGACGAGCGCGGCGTCCGGATCCCGATGCGGGAGCAGTCCGCAGTCCGCGGTCCGCAGTCCGGCTGATGGTGCGGGAGATAGTCACGCTCGGGCACCCGGCCCTCCGGGAGCGGGCTCAGGAGGTCAGCGACCACGAACTCGCCTCGCCCGAGATCCAGCAGCTGATCGACGACCTCGTCGAGACCAAGCGCTCCGCGCACGGCGCCGGCCTTGCCGCGAACCAGGTCGGCGAGACGGTCCGCGTCGCGGTGGTGGAGGTCGAGCCCCACAACCCCCGCTACCCCTACAAGCCGCCGATCGAGCTGACCGTTCTCGTCAACCCCGTGATCGAGGAGTGGAGCGACCAGGCGGAGCTCGTCAACGAGGGCTGCCTCTCGCTTCCGGACGTGCGCGCCGAGGTTCCCCGCTCGATGTCCGTGCGGGTTCGCTACGCCGACCGCGAGGGCAAGGAGCACACCGCCGAGGTCCGCGGCCTCTCAGCCGGCACTTTCCAGCACGAGATCGACCACCTCGACGGCACGCTCATCGTCGACCGGGCCGACCCGGGGGCGGTCACGAGCTGGGAGGAGTACCAGCGCGGGCACCGGGAGGAGTTCGAGCGGCGCGCGCGGGCAATCGTGGAGAGGTGGGGCTCCTGAGCGCGCGATCCCTGTGGTGCGAGCTGGCGTGGCTTGGCGGCGACGCCGCTGAGGCCGGCGTCGCGATCGAGATCGACGGTGACCGGATCGCGTCCGTGACGCCGGGAGCCGAGGCGGCCCCGGGCGCGGAGCGCCTCGCCGGGCTGACGCTCCCCGGGCTCGCCAACGCGCACTCCCACGCCTTCCACCGTGCGCTGCGCGGACGCACCCAGGCCGAGCGTGGCTCGTTCTGGACCTGGCGGGAGCAGATGTACGCCCTCGCCGAGCGGCTTGACCCCGACACCTACCTGGCGCTTGCCGGCGCCACGTTCGCCGAGATGGCGCTCGCCGGGATCACGGCGGTCGGCGAGTTCCACTACCTGCACCACGGCCCCGGCGGCGAGCCGTATGCCGACCAGAACGAGATGGGGCTCGCCCTCTGTGAGGCCGCGGGCCGGGCCGGAATCCGAATCACGCTGATCGACGCCTGTTATCTGCACGGCGGGATCGGCAAGGAGCTCGACCCGACCCAGACGCGCTTTGCCGACGCCGACGCCGGCGCCTGGGCGGAGCGGGTCGCCGCGCTCGACCCCGGTGCCGGCGCGCGGCCTGGCGCGGCGATCCACAGCGTCCGCGCCGTCGACCCGGAAGCTGCCGCCACCGTGGCGGCGTTCGCGGCCGAGCGCGGCCTGCCGCTCCACGCGCACGTCTCCGAGCAGCCGGCGGAGAACGCCGCGTGCGTCGAGGCCTATCACCGCACGCCCACCGAGGTCCTGCTCGAGGCCGAAGCGCTGCGGAAATCGTTCACAGCGGTTCATGCCACGCACCTCACCGACTCCGACGTCGAGCTCCTCGGCAACGCCGCGTGCACTTGCTGCATGTGCCCAACCACGGAGCGCGACCTCGCCGATGGCATCGGCCCCGCCCGCCAGCTCCTCGACGCCGGCGCGGGGCTCTCCCTCGGGTCCGACTCGCATGCCGTGATCGACCACTTCGAGGAAGCTCGCGCCGTGGAGCTGGACGAGCGCCTCGCGGGCGGCGAGCGCGGCCGCCACGGCGCCCCCGGGCTGCTCGAGGCCGCAACCGCCGCCGGCCACGCGTCGATTGGCTGGCCGGAGGCGGGCCGCATCCGGCCCGGAGCGCTCGCCGACCTCGCGACGGTCGGACTCGACTCGGTCCGCCTGGCCGGAGCGGCGCCGGACGCGGTGCTGGGCTCGGTCGTCTTCGCGGCGACGGCGGCGGACGTCACCGACGTGTTCGTCGGCGGCCGACCGGTGGTGCGCAACGGCGCTCACACCCAGGTCGACGTTGCCGCCGAGCTCGGCGCCGCGATTACTAGCCTCTGGAGCTCATGACCTCTCTGGTCATCGACAACATCGGCCTGCTCGTCACGAACGACCCGGAGGCCGGCGAGGGCGACCTGGGCCTCGTCCGCGACGCGGCGCTCGTGTGCGAGGACGGGTTGGTCACCGCGATCGAGCGCACCGGCGCAGCCGCCGACGAGCAGCTCGACGCCGAGGGGCGCTGCGTGATCCCGGGCTTCGTCGACAGCCACACGCACCTGGTCTTCGCGGGTGACCGCGCCGACGAGTTCGCCGCGCGCATGGCCGGCGCCGGCTACGAGGCGGGCGGGATCAGGGTGACGACGGACGCGACCCGAGCCGCGAGCACCGCCGAGCTGACGGCGCTCGCCGAGGCGCGGCGCCTGGAGGGGCTGCGAGGCGGGATCACCCACGTCGAGGTCAAGTCCGGGTACGGCCTGAACGTCGAGACGGAGGAGCGCTCCTGCGAGGTCGCGGCGAAGCTCACCGACGACGTCACGTTCCTCGGCGCGCACGTGGTGCCGGCGGAGTACGAGGACCTTCCCGACGAGTACGTGCGGCTGGTCTGCGGCGAGATGCTCGAGGCCTGCGCGCCGCACTGCCGCTGGGTCGACGTCTTCTGCGAGAAGGGCGCCTTCGACGAGGAGCAGTCGCGGGCGGTCCTGGAGGCCGGGCGCAAGGCCAGCCTCGGCCTGCGGGTCCACGGCAACCAGCTCGGCCGTGGCCCGGGAGCGCGACTTGCCGCCGAGCTCGGCGCGGCCTCGGTCGACCACTGCACGTACCTGGCCGAGCCCGACATCGAGGCGCTCGCCGGCAGTGAGACCGTTGCGACCTTCCTCCCCGCGACCGACTTCTCGACCCGCCAGCCGTATCCCGACGCCCGCCGCGCCATCGACGCCGGCGTCAGCGTCGCGCTCGCCACCAACACCAACCCCGGCTCGAGCTACACGACCTCGATGCCCTTCTGCATCGCGCTCGCGGTCCGCGACATGCGGATGACGGCGGAGGAGGCCGTGCGCGCGGCGACCCTCGGCGGGGCCAATGCCCTCCGCCGCGAGGACATCGGCGCGCTGCGCCCCGGCGCCCGCGCCGACGCCGTGGTTCTCGACGCCCCCTCCTACACGCACCTCGTCTACCGCCCCGGCGTCCCGCTGGTGCGCGACGTCGTGCTCGAGGGCGCGGTGCAGGCGCTTTGACCGACCCCCGCATCGAGGTCCGCGAGACGGACATCACCGCGCTCGAGGTCGACGCCATCGCCAACGCCGCCAACACGCAGCTGCTCCACAGCGGCGGCGTGGCGGGCGCAATCGTGAGGGCCGGCGGCCGCGAGGTCCAGAGCGAGTCCGACGAGCTCTCCCCCATCGAGCTCGGCGCGGCGGTCTCGACCGGCGCCGGAGCAATGCCGGCGAGGTGGGTCATTCACGCGGCAACCATGGAGCTCGGCGGCCCGACCTCGGCCCAGACCATCCGCACCGCGACGGGAAGCGCCCTCGCCGAGGCGGACCGGCTGGGCGCGAAGTCGCTTGCGCTGGTTGCCTTCGGCACGGGCGTCGGGGGCTTCCCGCTCGCGGAGGCCGCGGCGATCGAGGTCGAGGAGGTGCGGCGCCACCTGGACGCCGGCAGCGGGCTCGAGCTGGTGGTGTTCGCGGTGCGCGGCGACGAGGCGCGCTCGGCATTCGAGGACGCGCTCGCCGGGTGAGCGGCCCCGAGGTCGACTTCCGCGAGGTCCCACCGGACCACCCCGACGTACTGCCGCTCGCCAAGGCGATGGGTGACGAGGTCTCCGAGCTCTACGCCGACTACGGCCTCGGCCTGCTACCCGACCTCGCCTCCTTCCTTGCCCCTGGTGACACCGCGCTGGTGGGCTACGCGGAGGGCGAGCCCGTGACCGCCGGCGCCGTCCACCGGATCGACGACGAGACCGGGGAGATCAAGCGCATGTACGTCGTTCCCGAGCGTCGTGGCCAGGGGCTCAGCCGCAAGCTCCTCGTCGCGCTGGAGTCGCTTGCCAGGCGGGAGGGCTTCACGCGCGTGCGCCTCGACACGGGCAAGCGCCAGCCGCGAGCGCTCGCCCTCTACCGGGCCACGGACTACCGCGAGATCCCCGACTACAACGGCAACCGCTTCGCCTCCTACTGGTTCGAGAAGGAGCTCTAGCCGCTCGAGCTCACCAGTCGCACCTCGCGCGCGAAGTTCTGCGCGTGAATGAGGCTGAGGGCCTGTGGGCGGGTGAGCGCCAGGGTCGCGACCGACGCGTCGGGCAGCGCGGGTGCGACGTCGCCGCCGCTTGGGTCGGCGGCGCGGAGGCCCAGCAGGCGAACGTGCCGCGCGGCCACGTAGGTCCGGCCCTCTGCCGAGTCCGTGCGCGGCTCGGTCGTGACGACGACGTCGACGAGCGGGCGCGCGGAGCCGCCGATTCGCGCCGACAGCGCCGCCGCGCCGGTGACCGGGATCTCGACCGGCGTGCGGCCGGCGCCAACGGCCGCGGGCCGGCGCTTCGCGTGCGATCCGGGGACGGCGAGCTGCGCCCCGAGAACGTACGCACCGGCCGGAATCGCGGCGGTGGGCTCGCGACCCAGCGCCTCGGACGGATCCCGCAGGACGCCCGGCGGGAGGAAGCGCCGCGGAACCCGGCGGACCTCGAGCCGGTGCACGTCGGCGGGACGCAGAGCATGATGGGCCGCCAGCGGCGTCCGAGCCACGAGCGCGGAACGCAGCGGGCCAAGCTGAGCTTCGACGCTGTGGCTGTAGCCGCTGACCGAGCGGGCGGCCAGCGCCGCGCACACCGCCGCCGCGAGCGCGAAGAGGATGGCTCGCCGGCGGCGGCTCACGCGGCCGGTTCGGCGAGCGGAAGCTCGATGACGGCTACCGAGCCACGCTCCGAGCGCAGCCAGAAGAACCGCCCGCCGTGCTTGCGGGCGATCTCGGTCACGACGGCAAGCCCGTGGCCACGGCGCCGGTCGCGGCGGCCGCGGAGCGACGCGAGCACCGAGGCCGGCTGCGGGCTGCCCCCGTCGGCGACCGCGACCCGTGCCGTTCCCGCGCCCAGGGTCGCGCAGATCTCGACGCGCAGGGTTCCGTGCTCGAGTGCGTTAGCGACCAGGTTGTCGATCGCCCGCGCGAGGTGAACCGGGTCGGCAAGCACCAGGGTGCCGCCGGTGTGACAGGAGACCCGCAGCGCGCGCTCCCGGGCTGCAGCCGGCGCCTTCCAGCGCTCGGCGGTGGTGTGGACGACGGACGCGAGGCACGTCGGGCGCAGGTCGGCGGGCACGGGCTCCCGGTTGATCTCACGGTCGAGGTCGGCCACCGCCGCGACGGTCAGCCGCAGCGCGTCGTGAACCCGGGGCTCCGGCGCTCCGGCGAGGACCAGGGCCTGGAGCGGGCGCCGCAGCTCGTGAAGCGCCCGGTTCAGGGCGGTGCGGCGCCGGCGCTCCCTGACGCGCCCGCCGCCGAGCGCCAGGGCAAGCGTGAGCCCGAGCGGCCACCCGGCACCCAGCGTGGGCGGGATCTCGCCGAGCACACCTCAGCCCTCGATCAGCCGGTAGCCGACACCCCAGATGTTGATCACGTAGCGACCGTGCTCCGGGTCCAGCTTGCGGCGAAGGCGGCTGGCGTGCGAGTCCAGCGTGCGCGTCCGGCCCATGGTCCGGAAGCCCCAGACGTCGCGGAGAAGCTCCTGCTTGGTGAAGACGCGGGTGGGCTCCGCCGAGAGCGCGACGAGCAGCGAGTACTCCTTGCTGGCGAGCTTGACCTCGCGCTCGCCGACCTGGACCTGCCGGCGCGCCTGGTCGATGCGGAGCTCTCCCACGCGCCGTGTGCCCTCGCGGCGCTCCGAGCGGCGGCGGAGCACCGCGCCGATCCGGGCCTCGATCTCGCGGTAGTCGAAGGGCTTGGGGACGTAGTCGTCCGCGCCCGCCCGCAGCCCGCGCACCCGATCGGCCTGGCCGCCGCGGCCCGAGAGGATGATCACCCCGAGGCGCGGGTCGTAGCCCTCCACGGTGCCCGCCCCGCCGCGGATCTCCCGCAGCACGTCCAACCCCGCGGCGTCGGGCAGGCCCAGGTCGAGCAGCAGCAGGTCTGGCGAGTTGTAGCGGCAGAGCCGCAGGGCGTCCGCTGCCGTCGGCGCACCGAGGGCGTCGAAGCGGTCCGCCTCGAGGTTCTCGCAGAGCAGCTCGAGCGTGGCCTCGTCGTCCTCGCAGACCACGACGGTGGCCAGCGCCTCGCGCCGCGGCAGCGTCATGCCGGCACCTCGAGCACGGCGGCGGCGCGGCGCTCGAACGCGAACCGCCGCGGCGGCAGCACGCGGCGCCGCGAGACCTCGCGCAGCTCGCGGTCGAGGAAGATCAGGTCGAGCGGGAACCGCATGCCGAACGTGTGAATCGCACGGCAGCGCGGGATCAGGAGGCCGGCCGGAGCCTCGGCGCGATCGAGCCAGGCGAGGCCGAGCAGCCGCGAGCTGAGGGTTCCCGCCACCGGCACCCGCCCCACCCCGACGTCGCCGTGCCGGAGCCCGTGAAAGCGCCGAGGCGGTGGGCCGATGGTCGAGGCTTGCTTCACGGCGAGGACAACCCCGACCCCCGGTTTCGGTGCCCCGGGTTCGGCCCACCGGTGCAACGGTTGGTTCAGCCGTCGACGTCCAAGCGCGAATTCCTTCCCGATCCGAAAAGATGCCCTTGCTCTTTGAGAGGCCGCCCCGGAGGGGAGGCCGAATGGGAACTCGGACCAAGGAAGACGTGGAGAAAGCAACTCGCAGAGGGAACTACGAGTCAGGATCTGACTACGTTCTCGAATACGGCGAGCTTCGCTTCTCCTTCAACGAGCAGGACTTCGCGCAGCGGGTCGAGCAGGCCGCCGTGAAGCTGGAGTTCGTGGATCCCGGTCTGGAGGGCGAGGAGATCCACGATCTCCTCGAGCTTGCGGTCAACGGCGAGATCCCCGAGCCGATCTCGACGCTGGGCGAGCACATCAACGAGAACTGGACGGAGCTCGTCGGTCCGGCGAACCGCAGCCTGGTCCACTGGATCCGGCGGCTGGTGTTCCGCGGCGCCTGGCTCGACCAGCGGGTGAAGGAGGGCGAGCTCGACATCGCCTTCGATCCCGACTCGAACACCTTCGGCTACGTGCAGCCGGACCGCGACGGCGAGCCGATCGAGCTCTCCCGCGAGCCCTCCTGGGCGCGCTTGGCCTACCGCGAAACCTAAACGGTGCCTGACCCCGACTAGCTGACGCGTTCGGCGAGCTTCGCCGCGGCGTCCGCGGGCTCCAGCCCGTCGAGCTCGGCGCGCAGCTCGCGCACGGCGGCGAGCTCGTCGGCCGAGAGGATCTCATCCTCGTTGGAGGCCCGGGTGCGCGACGCGTCGAGCGCCGGTGTCACGCCGGCCGCGGCGAGATCGGGCGAGAGGACGACGAGCGCGTTCTCGGTGCTGGCGACCGCCCGGTGCGCTTCGTCGTCGGGATCGAGAGTGGTGGCAATGACGGTGAGCGATCCCGCGCCATCCCCGTCCAGCTCGCGGCCCGAGCCGAAGATGCGCTTGACCGACGCCACGTCGCCCTCGGCTGCAGCGGCGATTCGCGACAGCGAGTCCACGAGCAGGACGGCGTCGGCGCCGCGCTCGGCGAGGCGCCGGGCGCGCTCGACCGCGAGCTCGGCGGCGCGCAGCTGGTCCGCGGGGCGCATCTCGGCCGTGGCGATCGCGAGCTCGGCGTTCGGGAGGGCCTCACGCCAGCCGCTTGCCTCCTCGGGCCGCTCGTCGACCAGAAGGACGACCAGCGAGACGCCGTCGGTGGCCTCCAGGGCGGTTGCGAGGTCACGCAGAAAGGTGGTCCGCCCGGAGCGCGGCGCGGCGTCCACCAGCACCCGCTGCCCGAACGCCAGCGGCGCAAGGGCGTCGACGCTGCGCACGAGCGCGCTCTCGGATCCGGGCGCGAGCCGCCGCCTGGGCATCGTCGCGGCGAGGTCGTCGAAGCTTGCGCGCTCGGCCTCGGGCTCCCCCCCGTTGACCTTGTCGACGTGGACGAGGGCGTGGTGGCGCTCGCCGCGTCGCGGCCCGCGCGCCGGGCCGGAGACCTCGTCGCCGACGCGCAGCTCGCACCGGCGCACCTGCGAGGCGGACACGTAGACGTCGCCGTCGCTGCGCTCCAGGCCGTCGAGCCGCAGGAACCCGTGGCCCTGGCCGGTCACGTCGAGGACTCCGGAGACCGGGACGGCGTCCGCCGGGATCTCCTCGTCGTCCTCCTCGTCCTCATCCTCGTCCTCGCGCTCCTTCTCGCGGCGCCGCGGCGCCCGCTCGCGCTGGCGCTCGCGGGTGGCGCGACCGCCGCGTCCACCGCCGCGGCGGCGTGAGCGCGCCTTCGGCGCGGGCTCCTCGTCGTCGCCCGAACCCGCGTCCGCTCCGGCCGCGGCGATCGCGTCGATCAGCTCCTCGCGACGCAGGCGCCTGAAGCCGGGAACGTCGAGCGCCGCCGCGCGCTCGTGAAGCTGCGCGAGATGCAGGTCGTTCAGATCCTCGCTCATTGGCGGCGGAGGATAGGACCCGAGCGCCTACGACGCCGGCGCGGCCGGGTCGATGCCCTCGGCGGCGGCGTCCGTGAGCCAGCGCTCGGCCTCGTCTCCGACTCGTCCCGCGCTCCAGTCGAGCTCGCGGCCCACGGCCTCCGCCACCGCCCGCACCTGCTCCGTCGTCCGCAGCGTCGTGGCCGCCACCAGGCCCAGGCGAGTGCGGCGCAGCAGGACATCGGAGACCGTCCGAGCCTGCTCCAGGCGCGCGGCGATGGCGGCCTCCGCGAGGAGGTCGGGCATGTCCGGGACGATCGGCCGGGCGAGCTCGGGGCGTTCCGCGGCGACCCGCAGGACGTTGCGGGCGGCGTGTCCGTAGCGGAAGGCGAGGAGCTTGCGCGTGTCGTCGGAGAGCGCTTCGCCGGCGAACCCGTCGGGCGGCGCCAGATCCGCGTCCTCGGCGATCATCCCCAGCGGGATCTCGGCGGTCCGGCAGGGAGCCTCGCGGCCGGCCCGCTCGACCATCCGGTCGACGACCTGCTTGGCCATCCGCCGCCAGGTGGTCAGCTTCCCGCCCGTGATCGTCAGGAGCCCGGAGGAGGTCTCATACAGCTCAGCCTTGCGGGAGATGTCCACCGACTTGCGGGGGTCACCGGTGGAGATCAGGGGCCGCACGCCCGCGTACGCGCCGCTGACGTCGTCATGGCCGAGCTCGAGGCCGAAGAAGGAGTTGGCGGCCTCGAGCAGATAGCCGATGTCGTCGCCGGACGGCTTCACGTGGGCGATGTCGCCCTCGTAGTCGCGGTCCGTGGTGCCGATCAGCGTCCTTCCGCACCAGGGCAGGGCGAAGATCGTGCGGTCCTCGCCCGCGGGCAGGATGCAGGCCGCATCGCCGATCGGGAGCTTGTCCATCGACACCGTGACGTGCGTGCCGCGCGACGGCTTGATCCGCGGGACCTCCGCCTCCGCGTGGATCTCCTCGGGACGGATCCGGTCCGCCCAGACGCCGGTGGCGTTGACGACGTTGTCGGCGGCGACCCTGAACCGCTCGCCGGTCTCGGCCTCGACGCACTCCACGCCGGCCGCCCGGCCGCCCTCCTCGATCAGCTCGACGACCTCGGCGCCGTTCAGGGGCACGGCGCCGAAGCGCTCGGCCTCGCCCAGGACGGTGAGCACCAGGCGGGCGTCGTCGGTCTGGCAGTCGTAGAACATGTAGGCGCTGGACGGCTTGAGGGGCTCGAGCGCCGGGATGTGCTCGATCGCCTCGGCGGCGTCGATCGTCCGGTGGCGGTCAGGCGCCCAGAAGTCGGAGGCGGCCTGGCGCGACGCCCGGTCGCGGCGGGCCTGCCCGACCCGAGTGGTGGCCATCACGTCGTAGAGGTTGAGCCCCATGCTGAGCATGCGGCTCGGGCGCTCCTCACCGAGGGTGGGCACCAGGAACGGTGTCGGGTAGACGAGATGAGGGGCCAGCTGGACGAGGAGCTGGCGTTCCAGCAGCGCCTCGCGAACCAGGCCAAGGTCGAAGTTCTGCAGGTAGCGAAGCCCGCCGTGGACCATCTTCGAGGATCTGCTCGAGGTCCCGCTGGCCCAGTCGCTGCGCTCGACGATGGCGACCGAGTAGCCCCGGGACGCGGCGTCGAGAGCAACGCCGACCCCGGTGATCCCACCGCCGATGACGACGACGTCGAAGGTCTCCTCGCGGAGCGCCTTCAGGGCGTCTGCACGTGAGATCACTGGCCGTTCACTCCAGGTAGGTCACGAAGGACTCGGCGGGCTCGCGCTGCGGGGGCGGCTTCTCCTCGACCGCGGTTCCCAGATGGATCAGGCCGACGAAGCGCTCGGAGGCCGGCACGCCCACGGCCCGCAGGCCGGCCTCCGTGCGCAGCACCTCCGGCGTCCGCCAGTAGCCGGCCAGCCCGCGGGCGTGCGCCGCGAGCAGGACGATGAAGGCCGCGTTCGCGGTCGCAAGCAGGTCCTCCTCGTCCTGGACGGCGTCGTCTGAGCGGATCGCGGTGCAGACGACCAGCGTCGGCGCGCGATCGAGCTTGCGGGCGGCCTCGGGCCCGGCGGCCTCCTTCAGCCGCTCCAGCGCCCGCGGCCCGATGACCCGGAAGCGCCATGGGTTCGTCACGTGGTGGTTCGGCGCCCATCGCGCGAGGTCGAAGAGCTTCTCCAGGGACTCGCGGTCCACGGGCTCGGGGCGGAAGGCCTTGTGGGTGCGGCGGGTGCGCACCGCGGACTCGACGTCCATACCGCAACGCTACCGGGGCGCGGTTGGCGCGTTCAGGCGCGCCGCCGGCGCCGCCACCAGAAGCCCGCTGCCGCGAGCCCGGCGCCGGCCGCCGCTAGCGCGATGTTGCGGGCGGTGTGCGAGGAGTTGCTCGTGGCGGCGGCGGGCGCCTGCCCATCCGCGGCCGGCGGCGCGTTCACGTTCGTGTCGGCGAACAGGCGGCGCTGACCCTCGGGCGCACCGCCGCCGCTCCCGTTGCCGCCGCCTGAGCCGCTCGCGGCATTGGCGGACGGCGCCGCCCCGCCGTGGTGCCCGTGGGCCGTCCCGTTCGTGCCGCCGCCTCCGGTGGCCGGCGCCGGGGAAGTCGAGGATCCCGTGGAGGTCGCCTGCGGCGGCGAGCTGCCGGTGGCGCCCCCGCCGCCCGAGTGGTGATGGTGCGAGGGCGAGCCTCCCGAGTGGCTGCCGTGGCGGGCCGGCGCGGCGCGGGGCACCGGCGCGAGGGGGAACGCCTTCCCCTGAGTGGCCAGCAGCGCCTGGCCGGTGACCCACACGGGGGTCTGGTCGCTCGACGCCGAGTAGCGGTAGTGACCGTCGGAGTCCTGCCGCGCCGCCAGGAACTCGAGGCCGCTGTGTCCGTGGCTCGACACCGCGCGCGGCGAGACGCCGGCCGCGATCAGCCCCTGGAGCGCCCAGGCGGTCGACTGGGAGTTCGAGACCCCGTTCCCGCCGAGCGGCCAGCCGCCGTCGGCTGTTTGGTTCGAGCGCAGGAAGGCGACGCCCCGGCCGAGAGCCTTTCCCCCGCCCCCGGCGGCGACGATGCCCTGCAAGGCCGCGCCGGTCGAGTCCGCGTCGCTGCCGATTCCGGGCTGGAACCCCCAGCCGCCGTCGCGCCCCTGGGCCCTCGCAAGCCACGACGCCGAGGGCGCGATCTTCGAGCGCGGCGCGCCGGCGCCCCGCAGCGCCATGATCCCGAACGCCGTGAGGTTGACCTGGTCCTGGAAGGCGCCGTCCTTCCCCCGGCGCGACATCAGCTCGGACGTTAGGTTCTCGCCACCGAAGCTCGCCGGGTTCACGCCGGCCCCCTCGAGCGCGAGGATCGTCCGCTCGAGGTCGCCCGTCGACTGCAGGCCGTCGACGTGGCCCCGGAGATAGTCGATCGGCGTCCTGCCTCTCAACCCGAGGTCCAGCGGGTTGCGGCCGGCACCCTCGAGGCCGAGCGCAGCCCAGCCGGTCATCGCCGGGCTCGAGGAGGACCCGGGCGAGACGCCGAAGCCACCGTCCGAGTTGCGCGCCGCCGCCAGCCACCCCGCGGCGCTCGATCCCGCCTGCGCCTGCGGGGGCGCGGATGACGCGACGGTCATGACGACGGCCAGAAGCGCCAGGGGCGCCGCGAGCTCCGGGCGCCAGGTGAACTCCGCGCGCTCGCGGTAGCGGACGATCATCCGCACCAGGGCCGGGCCCGCCGCCAGAGCCAGCGCGGCGTTGCCGAGGGCGTGGGCGATGTTGAACGGGACGCCGCGCGCGGCGATCGCCAGGTAGCGGTCGAGCGAGAGGTCGCCACCCGCCGTCGCCATCGCCGAGAAGTCGAGGAGGGCGCCGTACGCGAGGCCGGCCAGCGCCGCGGCGGCAGCAAGGCCGAAGCGGCCGAGACGGCGGTGCGTCAGCACCCCGAGCCAGGCGCCGGCAATGCCAACGAGCCCCCAGCCGGCCATCTCCCAGGGCGTCCACGGGCCCTGGCCGAGCCACATGTTGGAGACGAGCGCGCCGAGCGCGCCGACCGCAAACCCGGGCGCGGCGCCGAGGGCGAATCCCGTGAAGAGCACGACGTCCGTGGTGGCCTGGACGTTCGGGATCGGCGCGAATACGAGCCTGCCGGCCACCGCCAGGGCGGCAAGCGCGGCGACCAACGCGACCATTCGCGCCGACGGCCGCGAGCGCTCGTACCAGACGAACCCGCCCGCGAGCACGCCCCCGAGGATGAGGTAGGCGGTGACCTCCCAGCTCACGTCGGCGTGACCTCCAGCCGCGCACTGCCGATCAGCCGCGCCCCCGCCTCGGGAGAGATCGCGCCCGGCGCGCCGAGGATCCGGGCCACCTCCGTGGCGAAGTACCAGCCTCCCGAGAGGATCTCGTCCGGCGGTCCGTCGGCGATCACGGTGCCCTCGCCCAGCAGCACCACGCGAGTCGCGAACGCGGCAGCGAACTCCACGTCGTGCGTGGCCACGAGCACTCCTCCCGATCGCGCCAGCTCCGTGATCCAGGTCCCCAGCTCGTCCTTGCGGGCACGGTCCATGCCGCGCGTGGGCTCGTCCAGGCAGACCACCCCTGCCGACCCCTCCTCGCGGCCGGCCGTAACGAGCGCGAGGGCGAGCCGCTGGCGCTCGCCACCCGAGAGGTCGCGCGGGTCCGCGTCGCGCTTGTCCGCGAGACCGGCGCGCTCCAGCGCCACCGCGCCGGCCGCGCCCGGCAGCTCGTCGGCGACGCGCTCGCGGAGCAGGAGGTCGGCGGGGCTCTGCGGGAGAAGGGCACACCCAGCGGGCGCGTCAACGCGCCCGCGCACCGTCGGCACGAGCCCGGCGGCGGTGCGCATGAGCGTGCTCTTGCCCGCTCCGTTCCTCCCCATGAGGGCGACGCGCTCGCCGGCGCGAATCCGGAGGTCGATGCCACGGAGCACGTCGCGCGGCGCCCCGCCGCCGTCGTCGAGCTCGACCCACGCGTCGCGGGCCTCGAGGACCGCCGGGGCCCTGTCCCGCCTGGAGATGGGCGGTGTCAGGCACCGCGACACGCGCTGCTCGCCGGAGCCTCCGGCATCGGGTGCCTGACACCGGCCGTCCAGGGCCTTGCGAGCGGCCTTGACGCCCGCCGGCAGCGGGCGCAGCCCCGCGAGGTCGAACAGCCGCGCGCCGGGCGTGGCGAGCGCCGGGTCCGCGGCCACGGCCCACTCGAGGAACGCTTGCGGGGGGCCGTCGAACGCGACGTGGCCGGCGGCCATCGCCACCACCCGGTCCGCCACGGCGAGGCAGCGCTCGAGGCGGTGCTCGGCGAGGACGACCGCCATCCCCCACTCCTCGTTGAGCCGCCGCAGGAGCCAGGTGAGCTCGTCGCCCGCCACGGGGTCGAGCTGCGAGGTCGGCTCGTCGAGCAGGATCAGCCGCGGCCGCAGCACCAGCGCCGCGGCGAGCGCCACCCGCTGCAGCTCGCCTCCGGAGAGCGAGTCGACGGCCCGGTCCAGGAGGTGCGGCATCGCGAGCGCGAGCGCCACCTCCTCCACCGCCCTTGCCCTGGCCGCCGCGGGCTCCCCGCGGATCTCGAGCGGCAGCTCGAGCTCCGCACGGACCGTCGTCGAGACCACCTGCGTCTCCGGGTCCTGCGCCACGAGCCCGACGGCACCCCCGAGCTCGGCCGGGCCGTGGTCGCGGGCGTCGAGGCCGGCGATCTCGGCCGCGCCGGCGATCTCGCCCCCGTGGTAGTGCGGAATGAGGCCGCAGCAGGCGCGGAGCAGCGAGGTCTTGCCCGAGCCCGAGCGGCCGGCGAGGACCACGAACTCGCCCGGCTCCACCTCGAGGTCGACTCCGTCCAGCGCGCGCGCCGTCGCCTCCGGATAGCGATAGGCGAGCGCCCTGATCCGGACGAGGGGATCAGCCATTGGAACGTCCAGCCCTTCGCGAGCGAAGCCGCGCGGCGGCAAACGGAGCCGCGGCCGCCAGCGGCAGCGCGGCGGCGGCGGCGAACGTCGCCGGCCCTGCGTCGAGGGTGATCGAGGGGTAGGCGTCGAAGCTCGCGACGCCGGCGAGACGGGCGCCGGCCGCGACGGCGACGATCGCGGCCGCGGCCGTGCAGAGCGCCGCGTCGTGGCGCGAGCGCCGGTGAGCCTCCGCCCTCGCCGGCGCCCCGGCGCCGTAGCCGCGCAGCTCGAGCGTCGCGGCCACGTCAACGGCGCGGTCGAGCGAGCCAGCCACGAGCCGCCGGGCAAGTACCGCGCGCCCGACGGGGGCGGCCGCCGGGCCGCGAAGGGCGGCCGCCTCGCCGAGACGTGCGTAGTCGCGCGCCGCGAGCGGCACCGTGCGGGCGATGAGCGTGGCCGTCAGCGCCGAGCGCCTGGCGAGCGGCCGCAGCAGCCGGAGGACGCGGTCCGGGTCGACCGCGCTCGCATGGACCGCGAATGCCATGCAGACGATCGCGATGCGCGCCGCCAGCACCGCCCCCTCCGCGAGCGCCTCCGCGCTCACGTCAACCGTGCCGAGCGGGGGCAGGACGATCCCGTGGACCAGGATCGTGTCGCCCCGCTGCGAGGTGAGGCCGTTGACGACGACGAGGATCACGGCCAGGCCGGCGGTCCAGCGCAGCGCGACTCCAAGCGCGCGCTGCGCTCCCCCGAGCCAGCCGATCGTCGCGACAGCAGCTGCCGACCCCGCGAGGACGATCGGGTTCGAGGTGATGAGCGCGGCCGCCGCGGGCGCGGCGCAGAAGAGCGATGCGGCGAGCGCACCGCCGTCGCCGAGCGGTCCGGGACGGTGGCGGTAGGCGAGGGCTGGCCTCATCCGGAGTCCTCGGCGCCCTGCACGGGGAGCGGCGTCTGCCGGTTCCCCGAGACGGCGATCGCATAGCGGTCACGCAGGGAGTCCTCGTCCACAAGGGCTGCCGCGGCGCGAACCCCCTGCGCGCCCGTGCCGGTGACGAGCCACGTCGGTGCGTCGTCGCCGAGGCGCACTGCCGCGACGAGGCCGGCATCGGCGCCCAACGAGTCGAGCGCGCGTCCCTGGACGTCCAGCGGGTGCAGGCGGTCAGCCCGATCGAAGCTCGCGAAGACGCCACTCGATGCCGGGCCGGCCTCGACCTGGGCGGCGGCCGGGTCGTCTCCGATCCTGTCCCAGGGCCCGACGAGCACGCGGGGCTCGCTGCCGCTATGCCCGGGGCCGGGCCGCACCGTCGCCTCGACTCCCTGGTCGCGCAGCTCGTTTGCGACGGTCTCGCACGGCCCTGGTGGCCCCGCGCAGCCAACGCGGGCAGACCCGCTTGCGGCAAAGGGCTGTGGGTACGACCCGACGACGGCGGGCACGCGCATCGCGTCGGTCCAGTCCCGGTAGTCCCACCAGATCCGGTCGCCGCCGTGGACCCGGACCTGGGTCGAGCCGACCGGCGACTCGATGCCGTTGACGTAGAAGAACCAGTCGGAGCGACGGGTTCCGTCGGTGGCGCCGGCCAGCCCGTCGATCGATTGGACGAACCCGCCGCCGTAGCGGGTGGTGATGTCAGTGGTGCGGTCGAGCATGCGCAGCACGGTGTCGGACTCGCTCGGATCGTCCTCCGTCGCATCGGCGACCGTCTGCTCGCCGTAGTCGCGCGTGACCGTCAGCGTCGCCGTCCCGGCCGAGGTCGAGCCCGCGCCGAGGCCGCAACCCGCGGTGGCGAGGGCGCCCGTGAGCACCGTCGCCACCGCGAGACTGCGAGAAGGCCTCGTCAACCCTTGACGACCTTCTCGCAGCTCGGCTTGACTTTGTCGTCGGAACGGGACCCCACGACCTTGTCGTGGCCGGGACCGCAACGGACTTTGTCGGCGCCACCCTGGGAGACGTCGACCCTGTCGTCACCGCCCTCGGCGTTGATCGTGTCGTCGCCCCTGGTGCCGTGGATGTGGTCCGAGTGGGCGCTGCCGTAGATCCTGAGGCCGGGGGCCTTCGGGCAGTCGGCGGTGCTCTCCTCCACGCAGACCTTCTGCACCGCGGACGGGATGTCGTCTGTGCCGCCCGTCGCCGCGAGCTTCAGCGTTCCGGTCGAATGCGGGGCAAGCACTCTCGTGCGGCCGGCGGCGCCGGTCGGATCGCTTCCGTTGACCGTGACACCCTGGGCCGGGCTGGCAGTGCCATCGCTCGGCGCCAGGCGCATCACCCTGACCGGGAACGATTCGTCGGGCAAGGCGGCGGCGGGCGCCCTCAGAACGAGCTCGCTGGGGAAGTTCGACTCCCCCCCGGAGGTGAAGTACCAGAGGACCTCGTCGCCCGAGTGCACCGGGATCAGATCCGGCCCGGTGGAAGCGGCCACGCCATCGACCGCGCTGTACCAGTACGGCGCCGGGAAGCCGTAGGGAGCGGTCGTGCCGCCGATCGTGCACACGCCCATGCCGAAACCGTCGTCCACGAACGCGTCCGTGAGGCGAAGCGGGTGCAGGTCCTTGTCGTTGCCGGCGGCGTCGGCCAGCGAACCCAGGAGCGTGGAGCCCCCAACCGTGTACCTCTTGTTGGAGCTCGGGCTGTCGGGCCCGAAGCACTTGGCCCTGGTGGTGGCCTGGACGTGGACCTTGCCCGTGTATTGGCGAAAGGACGCAAACGTCTTTCCGGCGCTGGTGAGAACCCGGACGTCCACGGGCTTGGTCGGCGCGGCCGAGGCGGCCGCGGGAACGATCAGGAGGGTCAGCGCCGCAACGGCGCCGCAGGTGCGGAGAACGAGATTCGGCATGTCAGCCACCCTTTCCTCGAGGGATTGTCTTGGCTGGCCGGAGGCAGGTCTCCTGGCTTCCGGGGCTGGACCTCACGCCTTCCCGGAGACGTCGTGCGCCCCCAGTGGCTGACTCGCGTCGTGCGAGGCCCCCATCCCGGTCACAGTGGCGGGACCGCGCCGGTTTCTCACCGGACTTCCCTGGCCCACCGGCCGTATGTCGCGGAGCAGTCTACCCCGCCGCCGGGGGTCAGCCCGAACGTTCCTCGACCTTCTTGCGGAGCTCCTCGACGACCTCGGGCATCGACTGGCGCATGCGCGAGAGCTCCCAGTGCTCGATCTTGATCAGCCGGATCTCCGACGTCGCGGTCACCGTCGCCGAGCGCTCCGACTTCTCGAGAAGCCCCTGCTCGCCGAAGACGTCGCCGGGGCCGAGCTCGGCGATCTCCTGGCCGTCGCGCTCGACCTTGGCCGTGCCCTCCTCGATCGCGTAGAAGTGGTTCGAGAAGCCGCCCTCCTTGACGATCTCCTTGCCCTCCGGCCACTCCTCGGTGGTGGCCCACGGTGCGATCTTCCCGAGGGTCTCGTCGGGCACGTCCGCGAACAGCGGGATCTTCTTGAGAGTGCTGGCGTCCAAGGTCCCCTCCGGGGTTGGCTTAAGGGCAGGTTGGAACCTAACCGATGGGGGCGGCAAATGCGCCCGTTCGCCGCGTGACATCGGTCCACTTGCAAGCGGTCATTCGGCAAACGTGCGGAGGCCGTCGCGGACCCAGTCCGGCAGCGGGCCCTTCTTCCAGTCGCTGCGCGTCACGCATACGTGGCGCAGCGTTCCCTCCACGAGCAGCTCGCCGCCGCGCACGACGTCGATTCGCGTGGTGGTGCTCGTATCGCCCAGGCTGGCGACGGTGGAACGAAGCTCCAGGAGGTCGTCGAAACGCGCCGGAGCGCGGAAGCGGATGCTCGCCTCCGCAAGCACCGTGTCGTAGCCGCCCTCGACGAGCTTGTCGTACGGGCCGATGGCCGCACGCCACAGCTCGGTGAACGCGACGTCGAAGTAGGCGAGGTAGTTGGCGTTGAAGACGATGCCCTGCGGATCGCACTCGCCGTAGCGCACGCGAAGCTCGTGGACATGCGGGGCGGGCACGACGGCCGAGGCTACCGGCGATGGGGGCCGGGACGGTACCGTGCCGCGTCCCATGGCTTCGCTACCGCGCCTGCCGCTCGTCCCGGACCTCCTGCGGCGCATCAAGCTGCCCGACGACCTCGACGCCGTCACCTCGATCGGCCCGGAAGACGGCGCGGCGGCGGGCGACTTGGAGGAGGAGAGCGTCGAGCGAATCTGGAAGTCGGCGCTCGACCTCTACAGAAGCGGCGTCCACCCCGCCGTGCAGGTCTGCGTGCGGCGCCAGGGCGCGGTCGTCCTCGACCGCACGATCGGCCACGCCCACGGCAACGGCCCGGGCGACGACGCCGACACCGCGAAGGTGCACGCCACGCGCGACACCCCGTTCTGCGTGTACTCGGCCTCCAAGGCGATCACGGCGTTCGTCATCCACCTCCTGGCCGAGCGCGGGGAGCTGGCGCTCGACGACCCGGTCGCCAAGCACATCCCCGGTTACGAGCGAAACGGCAAGGAGGGCATCACGATCGGCCACGTCCTCTCCCATCGAGCCGCGGTGCCCAACCTGCCGCGCGAGGCGATCGCCGACCTGGACCTGGTCTCCGAGCGCGACTACCTCATCGAGGTCTTGAGTGACGCCAAGCCCTTTGCCGCACCCGGAAAGCTCCTGGCCTACCACGCGGTGTCGGGCGGTTTCATCCTGGGCGAGGTCGTCTACCGCGTGACCGGTAAGGACATTCGCGACGTCCTGGCAGAGGAGATCCTGGATCCGCTGGGCTTCAGGTGGACCAATTACGGGGTCCGCGAGGAGGACCTCGCGGCGGTGGCGACGGACTACGTCACGGGCCCCCGGGTGGCGCCGCCCTTCTCGAACCTGCTGACCCGTGCGCTCGGCCTGCCCTTCGACCGCCTGGTGGAGACGGCCGGGGACCCGCGCTTTCTGACCGGCGTGATCCCCGCGGCGAACACCGTCACGACCGCGGTCGAGCTCTCGCGCTTCTATGAGCTGATGCGCTGCGGGGGCGAGCTCGACGGCGTCCGCGTCCTGCACCCCGAGACCATCCGCACGGCGCTCACCGAGCAGTCCCACCTGGAGATCGACCTCTCGCTCGGGTTTCCGACGCGGTTCGGGTACGGGCTGATGCTCGGCGCGCGCGTCCTCAGCCTCTACGGCCGCGACACCCAGCAGGCGTTCGGCCACCTCGGCTTCACGAACATCCTCGCCTGGGCGGATCCGGAGCGGGCGACCGCGGTGGCGGTGCTCACGAACGGCAAGCCCACGATCTACCCGGAGATCACCCGTTTCTTCGGCCTGATGCAGCGGATCACGAGCGAGTGCCCCAAGGTCCCGCGCGCCGAGTGGCTTGTGTAGCGGGGCCCCTCACTGGGCGCGTACCGGCAGTGCAACCCCCTGCTCTTGACTACTCTTCCGGCCACATGACGACTTCTGAGAACTCATTCCTGTTCACGTCCGAGTCGGTCACCGAGGGCCATCCGGACAAGATCGCCGACCAGATCTCCGACGGCGTCCTCGACGCCGTGATGGCGGAGGACCCCAACGGGCGCGTCGCCTGCGAGACCCTCGTCAACACGGGCCTCGTCGTGGTCTCCGGCGAGATCTCGACCGAGATCTACGTCGACATCCAGGACATCGCCCGCGAGACGATCAAGCGCATCGGGTACACGGACGCCGCCCTTGGATTCTCGGGCGACGACTGCGCGGTGCTGAACGCGATCGACAAGCAGTCGCCCGACATCGCCCAGGGCGTCGACCACGCGCTCGAAACCCGTGAGGACCCCGCGGACGACGACAAGCTCGACGTCGCCGGCGCCGGCGATCAGGGGATGATGTTCGGCTACGCCACGAACGAGACGCCGGAGCTCATGCCGATGCCGATCTCGCTTGCGCACAAGCTTGCCGCGCGCCTCGCCGCCGTCCGCAAGAGCGGTGACGTCCCCTACCTCGGCCCGGACGGGAAGACGCAGGTGACCGTGCGCTACCAGGACGGCAGGCCGGTCGCGATCGAGAAGCTCCTGATCTCGACGCAGCACGCTGAGGGAGTTGAGACCGACACCCAGATCCGGCCGGATCTCTGGGAGAGCGTGGTCGAGCCCACGCTGCCGGCGGAGCTCTACGACGCGGGCGAGCTCAACTCCAAGGCGAACTTCCTCGTGAACCCGACGGGCCGCTTCGTGATCGGTGGCCCGGTTGGCGACTGTGGCCTCACCGGCCGCAAGATCATCGTCGACACCTACGGCGGGATGGCCCGCCACGGTGGCGGGGCGTTCTCCGGGAAGGACCCCTCGAAGGTCGACCGCTCGGCGGCCTACGCCGCGCGCTACGTGGCGAAGAACATCGTCGCCGCCGGCCTCGCCGACCGCTGCGAGGTCCAGGTGGCCTACGCCATCGGCGTCGCCCATCCCGTGTCGGTGATGATCGAGACGTTCGGGACCGAGCACGTTCCGACGGCGCGGATCACGGAGCTGGTCCACGAGCACTTCGACCTGCGACCCGGCGCGTTTCGCGAGTACCTTCGCCTGCACCGGCCGGTCTTCCAGAGGACCGCCGCCTACGGGCACTTCGGCCGCGAGGACGAGGACTTCACGTGGGAGCACACCGACAGGGCGGACGTTCTTCGCGAGGCCGCGAACGTCGAGGCCGTCGCCGCCGGCTGACGCCGGCAGCTTCGACCGGCACCGGGAGCGAGCGATGAGCATCACCGTCGTCGGCTCGATCGCGTTCGACGCGGTCAAGACGCCGCTTGGCGAGCGCGACCGCATGCTCGGCGGAGCCGCGACCCACTTCGCGCTCGCGGCCTCGTACTTCGACAACGTCTCGGCGGTCGGCCCGGTCGGCGACGACTTCGGGCCCGAGGACTTCGAGGTCCTCGCCACGCGCGGCACCCGCACCGACGACGTCGAGCAGGTGCCGGGCGGGAAGACCTTCTTCTGGCGCGGCGAGTACGGCTGGGACCTCAACTCGCGCGAGACCCTCGACACGCAGCTGAACGTCTTCGAGTCGTTCGAGCCGAAGCTCTCGGAGGTCTCGCGAGCATGCGACGCCCTCTTCCTGGCGAACATCCAGCCCTCGCTCCAGCGCCAGGTGCTCGATCAGTGCGAAGGGGCGCGGTTCGTCGCCGTCGACTCGATGAACCTCTGGATCGAGATCGCGCGCGACGACCTCGTCGACGTCATCCGGAGGGTTGACGCCGTGATCGTGAACGACGCCGAGCTCCGCCAGCTCACGAAGCTGCCGAACACGGTCGCCGCGGCCAGGGAGGTCCTCGGCTGGGGCCCGCACGCGGTCGTCGCGAAGCAGGGCGAGTACGGCGCCGCGCTCATCACCGCGGACTCGTATTTCTCGGTGCCGGCGTTCCCGCTGCAGACGGTCAAGGATCCGACCGGGGCCGGCGACAGCTTCGCCGGGGGATTCGTGGGCTTCGTCGCACGTAACCTGGGAGACTCAATGGACGAAGCCGTGCTGCGGCGGGCCATGGCCTACGGAACCGCAATCGCCTCCTTCAACGTCGAGGAGTTCGGGACCGAGCGGGTCCAGCGCCTCGAGTTCGAGGAGGTCGAGGGGCGAATCGCGGAGCTTCACCGGTCCACGCAGTTCGAGCACGAGCCCTTGAAAGTGACATGAACCCGACAGGAGGGACAGCGATGACCACGACGGCACCTCCCGCCCAGGACTACCGGGTGGCCGACATCGGCCTCGCCGAGTTCGGGCGCAAGGAGATCCAGCTCGCCGAGCACGAGATGCCCGGGCTGATGCAGACGCGCGAGGAGTTCGCCGCGTCGCAGCCGCTCGCGGGCGCCCGGGTCACGGGCTCGCTGCACATGACGGTCCAGACCGCCGTCCTGATCGAGACCCTCGCCGCGCTGGGCGCCGAGGTCCGGTGGGCCTCCTGCAACATCTTCTCCACGCAGGACCATGCGGCCGCCGCGATCGCCGCCGCCGGCATCCCGGTCTTCGCGTGGAAGGGCGAGACGCTCGAGGAGTACTGGGAGTGCACGGAGCGCGCGCTCACGTGGCCCGACGGCGAGGGCCCGAACATGATCCTCGACGACGGCGGCGACGCGACGCTCCTCGTCCACAAGGGCGCCGAGTTCGAGCAGGCCGGCGCGGTTCCCGACCCGTCGACGGCGGACTCGGAGGAGTTCAAGGTCATCCTGGAGCTGCTCACGCGCTCCGTGGCGGCGGAGCCCGAGAAATGGACGCGGCTCGCCGCCGGCGTCAAGGGCGTGACCGAGGAGACGACCACCGGTGTCCTGCGCCTCTACCAGCTGGCTGCCGAGGGCGAGCTCCTCTTCCCGGCGATCAACGTCAACGACTCGGTCACCAAGTCCAAGTTCGACAACATCTACGGCTGCCGTCACTCGCTGATCGACGGCATCAACCGCGGCACCGACACCCTGATCGGCGGCAAGGTCGCCGTCGTGTGCGGGTTCGGCGACGTCGGCAAGGGCTGCAGCGAGTCGCTGCGGGGCCAGGGCGCGCGGGTGATCGTGACCGAGATCGACCCGATCTGCGCGCTCCAGGCCGCGATGCAGGGTTACGAGGTCCGCACGCTCGACGAGGTCGTCGAGACCGCCGACATCTTCATCACGGCCACCGGCAACAAGGACGTCATCAAGGTCTCCGACATGGCGCGGATGAAGCACCAGGCGATCGTCGGCAACATCGGCCACTTCGACAACGAGATCGACATGTCCGGCCTCGAGCGGTTCGACGGCATCGAGCGGATCAACGTGAAGCCGCAGGTCGACGAGTGGGTCTTCCCCGACGGCCACACGATCATCGTGCTCTCCGAGGGACGGCTCCTGAACCTCGGGAACGCGACGGGCCACCCCTCGTTCGTGATGTCGAACTCGTTCACGAACCAGACGATCGCCCAGATCGAGCTGTTCTCGAAGAACGAGGACTACGAGAAGCAGGTGTACGTCCTGCCGAAGCACCTCGACGAGAAGGTCGCGAGGCTCCATCTGGAGGCGCTCGGCGTGAGCCTCACCGAGCTCACCCCCGAGCAGGCGGCCTACCTGGGCGTCGCCCCGGACGGGCCCTACAAGCCGGACACCTACCGCTACTAGCGGTGTCAGACACCCTTTAGAGTCGATACCGAACCCGTACGCGCCCGTTGCCGGGTGCCTGACACCCTTCCGGGATGGCTGACGGCCGGCTCATACTCGTCGCCGGCGCGCTGCTCGCCGCAGGCCTCCTCGCGTCGCTGCTCGCCGTCCGCGTGCGGATGCCGAGCCTCGTGCTCTTCCTGGGCATCGGGATGGCGATCGGCTCCGACGGCCTCGGCTGGATCACGTTCAGCGACTACCAGCTCGAGCGGACCATCGGCATCGTCGCGCTCGGGCTCATCCTGTTCGAGGGCGGCCTAACCTCCGGCCTGATCGAGATCCGGCCGGTCCTCGGCACGGCCGTCTCGCTCGCCGTCCTCGGAACCTTCTTCACGGCGGTGATCACCGCCGTCGCGGCCGGGCTCCTCTTCGGCCTCGACGTGCGCGAGAGCATGCTGGTCGGCTCGATCGTCGCGGCGACGGACGGCGCCGCCACCTTCGCGCTGCTGCGGGGCTCGACGATGAAGCGCAGGCTCGCCCAGAGCCTGGAGGCCGAGTCCGGATTGAACGACCCGGTGGCGGTCGTCCTGGTCCTGGGGTTCATCGACTGGATCCAGAAGAGCGGATACGGGCTGGGCGACTTCCTCGTCCTGTTCATGAAGGAGCTCGGTATCGGCCTGGTCATCGGCGTGGCGGCCGGCTGGCTCGCGGTGAAGGTCTTCCAGCGCATCCAGCTCAGCACCGCCGGCCTCTACCCGGTGGCCTCGCTCGCCGTGGCGGCCCTGGCCTACGGCGGGGCTGATGCACTCCACGGCTCGGGGTTCCTGGCCGTCTACCTGGCCGGCCTGGCGCTCGGCTCGGCCAGGATCCCCGCCCGCCAGACCGTGACGACGTTCCACCAGGGTCTCGCCTGGGTGGCGCAGGTCGCCATGTTCCTCTCCCTGGGCCTGCTCGTCTTCCCGTCGCAGCTCGGTGATGTGGCCCTCAAGGGCAGCCTTCTCGCGCTGGCCCTGATGTTCGTCGCGCGTCCGGTGTCGGTGTTCCTGGCGACACTCCGATCGCCGTTCTCGAACAATGAGCGCCTGGTGCTCGGCTGGGCAGGGCTGCGAGGCGCGGTGCCGGTCGTGCTCGCGACGTTCCCGGTGATCGCGGGCGTCTCGGAGAGCCTCGACTTCTTCAACATCGTGTTCTTCGTCGTGGTCTTTTCGACCGTTCTCCAGGGCACGACGTTCGAGTCGGTCGCGCGGCGCCTGGGCGCGACGTCCGACGAGCCCTCCCTGCCGAAGACGCCAGTCGACGTGGGCACGATCCGCGAACTCGGGTCCGAGGTCCTCGAGTTCAGGATCGCGTCCGGCGATGCGGCGATCGGCGCGCACGTGCGCGACCTGGGCCTTCCCCGGCAGGCGCTGGTGACCTCGATCATCCGCGGCGATCACGCCGTCGCGCCCCGCGGCGCAACGCGCGTGCGCGAGGGCGACCGGCTGCAGGTGATGGTTCCCCACGGCGGCACGCGGGAGATCGTCGACCTCGCCGAGTCCTGGAAGACGGGCCCGATCGGGCCGCCGCCGCGACCGCGCCTGTCCGTCCGCACCTCTCCCCCGGTCTTCTCCGTCCGCCCCTGGCATGAGGCCGACGGCGACGCGGCGAACCCGCGCGAGATCGCCGGCCAGGAGGTGGTCGAGCGCCTGCGCGTGCGCGCCGAGCGCCCCGGCGCGCTGCTGATCCTCGCCGATGGCCGCTACGCGCTGACCGGGGGGCTGCTGGTCACGGGCAGCCGAGCCGCCGTGACCCAGTGGGCCCGCCGCCGCGTCCAGACGGTGCCGGAGGACGACGAGGAGAGCGTCTGGCTGACGGGCGTGATCGCCAACCTGGCCGCCGACCCCGGCCTCCCGGCGAGCTGAAACACCGCGAACGTCCCGGAGCCCCCTCTATAGCGCCGGTTCCGGGACATTCGGCGCGGTGTGGCGGTGGTGAAGGGTCATCGCAAGTCCGTAGCGAGGCCGGAGCGTGATCGTGGTCTCCGGGAGCACGCGGGCCTCCGGGGCAAGGTCGAAGCGCATCCGCTGGGCGATCATCGCGGTGATCAGGGTCGCCTCCATGATCGCGAAGCCCGCGCCGATGCAGACGCGCCGGCCGCCTCCGAACGGCATGTAGGCGCCGCGCTCGTGCTCGCGGACGTGCTCGGGCAGGAAGCGAGCGGGGTCGTAGCGCTCCGGCTCGGGCCAGAGCCGCGGGTCGTGATGGACGAGGTGGATCGGGACGATGATCGTGGAGCCCTTCGGGATCCGGTAGCCGCCAACCTCGTCCTCCCCGACGGCCTCCCGCTCCATGACCCACACCGGTGAGCGCAACCGCAGCGCCTCCTGGAAGCAGGCCGCGGTCCACGGCAGGCGCTCCGCGTCCTCCGCGCTCGGCAGGCATCCACCGAGCACCTCGTCGACCTCGGCGACGAGGCGCTCGCGCGCCTCGGGGTTCTGGTCGAGGAGGTGCCACATCCAGGCCAGGCCGTTCGCCGTGGTCTCGTGGCCCGCGAGCATGAACGTCACCAGCTCGTCGCGGACCTGGCCGCGGTCCATGGGCCGGCCGTCCTCGTCGCGCGAGGCGAGCAGCAGGCCGAGGAGGTCGCTGGGGTCGGCCTCGGGGTTCGCCTCGCGCTCGGTGATCAGCTCGTCGACGACCGCCCTGATCGTCAGCAGGCCGTCGCGAAGATCGCGCAGGTTTCGCGACGGCAGCGGCGCGTGGAAGAGCAGCCAGGCGCCCGCGTCGATCACCCAGCGCGGTGCCGACGCCACGAGCTGGAGGCGCGCGGCGGCGGTTCCGCCGCGGAGGCCGGCGAGCACGGCGGGCCGCAGGCGCTCGGCCTGGGCCTCGAGCTGGGAACCGAAGAGGGCACGGCCGACGACGTCGAGCGCCAGGGCGTTCATCTCGGCGGCGACGTCGAGCTCGGCCCCCTCGGGCTTCGCCTCGGCGGTGGAGACCCAGTCCGAGATCGCGCCGGTCATGTGCTCGGCGAACTGCCCGAGGTGCCGCTTCGCGAACATCGGCTGAATCAGACGGCGCTGCTTCTGCCAGGCCTCGCCCTCGTTGGTGAGCAGCCCCTTGCCGAGCCCGCCAACCGCCAGCAGCCGGTACTGGAACGACTTGCGGTAGTTGTCCTGGTTCGTCACGAGGACGTGGCGCAGATGCCCGGGAGAGCGAAGCGAGATGATCGGTCTGCCGAGGGGGCGGATGCGAACGACGTCGCCGTAGTCCTCGAACTCGTGGAGGACATCGAGGATGTTCGGCCTGGTCAGGAGCCGGTACGCCATCCGCACGTTCGACGGACCGGGAGCCTTCCTCCCGCGCCGAACCTGACGGTGGTGTAACCTTGTCATGATCTGATGTCGAGGTTATCACCTCCCGCCGAGGCTCCGCAGCATGAGGTCGCCGTGATCGGCGCGGGGCTGAGCGGCCTCGGGATGGGGATCGCGCTCCGCCGGGCGGGGATCGAGGACTTCGTGATCCTCGAGCGCGCCGGCGACGTCGGCGGCACGTGGCGCGACAACACCTACCCCGGCGTGGGTGTCGACATCCCCGCGCAGGCCTACCAGTTCTCCTTCGAGCTGAACCCCGACTGGTCCGGCGTCTTCGCACGGGGCGACGAGGTCCAGGCCTACGTGCGGCGCACCACGGACCGCTACGGCGTCCGGCCGCACATCCGCTTCAACGCCAACGTCCGCGAGCGCGCCTGGGACGCGGAGAACCGGCTCTGGCGCCTGCGACTGGAGGACGACGAGGTCACGGCGCGCTACGTGGTGGGCGCGATCGGCCCGTTCGTGGAGCCGAAGGCGCCCGAGATCAGGGGCCTCGAGAGCTTCCGGGGGAAGGTCCTCGAGTCCGCGCGCTGGGACCACGAGTACGACCTCGCCGGCAAGAGCGTCGCGATCGTCGGCACCGGAGCCAGCGCGGTCCAGATCATCCCGAAGGTCGCGCGCGAGGTCGAGCGCCTCGACGTCTACCAGCGCACCCCGATCTGGGTCGCACCCAAGTTCAATCCGCGCACGCCGGACGTCGCCAAGAGGCTCTACCGGCGCCTCCCCGCCGTGCAGCAAGTCGTCCGGCGCGTCGCGACCGCCGCGACCGAGGTGATCGTGGTGTTCATGGTGATCAACCACCGGCGCCTGCCGTTCATCGCGCGCGGCCTCCAGCGCTCACTGCGAAACGGCTGGTACCGCTCCCAGGTCCCCGACCCGGAGCTCCGCCGCAAGCTCACCCCCTCCTACGGGTTCGGCTGCAAGCGGCCTGCGGTCTCGAACACGTATCTGCGGACGTTCACCCGGGAGAACGTGGAGCTCGTGACGGCGCCGATCGAGCGCGTCACGGAATCCGGCGTGGTCGACACGGAGGGCCGCGAACGCGAGGTCGACGCGCTCATCCTGGCGACCGGCTTCCGCCTGGCGAGCGACCCCGAGGTCTACCGTCACACGCCCATTCGCGGTCGCGACGGCTTCGACCTGGCGGAGTCCTACGAGGCCGACCGCCTCTCCTCCTACGAGGGCATCAGCCTTCCGAAGCTGCCCAACCACTTCATGATGTTCGGCCCCTACGGGTGGACCGGCGGCACGTGGCACCAGCTGGTCGAGACCACGAGCGCCCATGTCGTGCGCGTCATCGAGGAGGCGCATCGCCGCGAGGCGACCGAGGTCGAGGTGACCCAGGAGGCGACCGATCGCTGGACCGACTTCGTGCGCGCTCGCCTCGAGCACTCGCTCTGGCAGACGAACAACTGCGGCCCGGCGAACAGCTACTACTTCGACCACCACGGCGACACGCCGTTCCTGCGGCCCACCTCCGCGGCGCAGGCGAAGCACGCGAGCCGGACCTTCCCGCTGTCGGACTACACCTTCACCGGCGCGCGGGTCCCGGCGGCCGCCGCCGCGGCCGCCGCCTGACCGGCTCCGGCTCGCGGCCTCGCGCCTATCATCGCCGCGATGCGTGGACGTCTCCTGGCGGGCGCGATCGCGGCGCTTGCGGTAGTTGCGGCGCTTCCCACGGGCGCCCTCGCGGCCGGCGGACTCCGCTGGCGCGGCATCGTGGAGGGCGCATACGGACCAAGCTGGACCCACGCGGAGCGCATACGGGTGCTGCGCTGGATGCCCTCCCACGGCTTCAACGCCTACGTCCACGCGCCGAAGGACGACGCCCACCAGCGCACGAACTGGCGAGATCCGTACCCGGGGGCGGAGCAGGCAGCGTTCGACCGCGAGATCCGGCTCGCGAGGCGGCTGGGCGTGCAGTGGATCCCCAACCTCAGCCCGGCGCAGGCGGAGATCCCGACGCCCTCGCTGCCAAACCGGCCACCCAGCCGGGATCTCTGCTTCTCCTGCCCAACCGACCTTCAGGTGGTCGTCGACAGGCTCAGGCCCTTCATCCGAGCGGGCTCGCGAACCGTGATGATCTCCTTCGACGACGTCACCAAGGTGATGACGCACCCCGAGGACCTCACCCGCTACGGCACGGGCAGCCGCGCCTTCGGGGAGGCGAACGGCGACTTCCTCACCCGCCTGCTGGCCCGCCTGCGCCAGGCGCACCCCGGCATCCGGCTGCTCACCGTGGGCGCCGACTACAGCGGCACGGCCGACACCGACTACCTGCGCGGGCTGCGCTCGACGCTGGCGCCGGGAATCGGGGTGATGTGGACCGGGACGAACATTCCCTCCGAGCACTGGCACCCGGCCGACGCCCGCGCCTACGGGAAGCTCATCGGCCGCCGGCCGCTGGTCTGGGACAACTGGACAGACGACGACACCGCCGGCAACGCGACCCCCGCCGGGACTGCCCGCCTCTTCCTCGGTCCCTACATCCGCGAGCCGGCGACGGCCCGCGCGGTCGGCGGCTTCTTCTTCAACGCCGCCAACGAGGCCGATCTCAACTTCCTGCCCCTGGCCACCGCCGGCACATGGATGGAGCATCCCCGTTCCTACCGGCCGCGCCGCGCCTGGCTCGAGGCGATCCGGGAGCTGGCGCCGGGGAGCTCGAAGCGCGCTCGCGCCCGCCGCCACTCGCTGCGCGCGTGGGCGGCGGCGAGCTGGTCCAACAAGCTCGACCGCAAGCGCTCCGATCCCGCCTTTCAGCGGCTCGCGAGCAGCTTCCTCGCCGTCTACCGGAGAGGTGCGCGATGGCCGGGCTCCGCGCGCCGGCTGCTTCGCGAGCTGAACCTCGTGATCCGCGCTCCAGACCGCCTCCGACGCCTTCGGGACCGCGCGATCGCGGTCGAGGCCGACGGCTTCCTGGGCGCGGGTGTCGACACCGCCCGCGACGGCCGCCTCGCCGCGAAGCTCCTCGCCTCCGAGCGACCGGCGCTGCGCGTGAGCGGCGCGAAGGACGGCTACCGCGGCGTCGCCATGCCGCCCGATCCCGCGGCGGCGGCCGCCCTGCGTCTCCGGCTCACGGTCGCCGACCAGACGGCTCGAGCGTCGAGCGAGTTCATGTACGGCTGGCGAACTCCGCTCGCCTTCGACATCCCGCCGTATCCGGTGCCGGACAACGCGATGGACACCTTCGTCGACGCGACCCGCGCCGAGGATGGGAGCTGGGCACCAAGCGGGTCACTCGCCGCGAGCTCGGTCGACGTGACTCTGGCGGGAAGGCCCGTGGCGCTTGATGCCTCCGGACGGTTTCGCCTTCCCCGCACGGCCTGCGGCAAGGAGCTCGTGGCCACGGACGGGGCGGGCGGCACCACGGGCCTCGCCGTCTCCTGCGGCTAGGTCACCCAGGCCCGATCGATACGGCCGGCGATGTCGATGTCGCGGGCAGCGCGGATGTGGGGCTTGTCGAGCTCACGCGCCACGTAGCGCGCCACGAAGCGGCCGATCTCGCGGTCGACGCCGGCGACCCGCTGCAGGACGGAGGCGCGGAGCCCCTCTGCCTGGACCGTCACCGTGACGTCGCGCCAGGTCGGCTCGTCGACCTCGATCACGAGGCGCAGCGGCGGAGCCGCCCGCGCGGTCAGCGTCAGGCCCACCTCGACGTCCACGTGGAAGCGGTGCTTGTCGACGCCGAGGTCGATGAACAGCTCGAAGGTGACCGGGATGAGCAGGCGGAAGGCGACGGCGGCGTGCCGGACGCGCTGCGCCGAAGCGTCGCCGACGACGCCGGAGGCGCTCACCTGCGCCAGCCGCCCCGGGCCGGCGCCGATCGGCCCGAACTCGATCTCCTCGCCGGCGAGACCGGTCATCCCGGCGAGGATCCGCTCCTCCGTGACGGCGTGCTCGAAGAAGCCCGTGCCGAACTCGGCGTAGGTGAGGCTGACTTCCTCGGCAGGCCCCGTCTCTGCCTCCATGGCGGGATTATCCGTCAGCCACCGGCGGTCCACGCCGGTCGCTACAGGCCGTTCAGGAAGTCCTGCAGCGTGCCGAGCGTACCGCCGGCCTGGCCGAGGAGGCTGCCGGCGTTGCGGGCGGCGGCGACCAGTTGGTCGGCGGGCAGGTTGTCCACCAGCGCGTGGAGCCCGGCGGCGACGGGCGCGGGGATCGTCCCGTTGCCGCCCGCGTCGTCGATCGCCCGCAGCAGCCCCGCGCGGAGTGCCTCGGCCAGCCTTGGATCGTTCGCGAACGCGTCGCGGCCGGCGGGCGTCCCGAGCGCCAGCACGAGCGTCTCGCGCGAGGTGTGGAGCTCGCATGCCGCCCCGTCGAGCGCCGAGAGCGTCAGCTGCTGGGTGAGCTGGTCGACGCCGCCCGGCGTCGTCTCGGCGCGGGGCTGGCATGGATCCGCGGTGGCCGCCGGCGTGTAGGACGAGCCGCCGAGCGCGAGGTAGGCGACCACCAGGGTCACCGAGGCCACGCAGGCGGCGAAAACGAGCTGGCGACCGCCCTGCGTCACAGCTCGGTCCTCTTCGCGAGGCCAATGGGGATGAGCGCCGCCAGGCCGAACGCGGCGGCGAGCAGGAACGAGTCCGAGAACGCATGCGTCGCGGCCCGGTCCAGCTGGTCCTGGAGGTCCGACTTCAGGGCAAGCTCCGCGTCGCGCTCCGCGGGGTCGTCGGGAAGCGGCTCGAACGCCGGATCGATGACAGGCACCTTGCCCTTCTCGGCGGTCAGTTGGTCCGCCAGCCGTTGGCCGAGCGTGATCTTGGTCAGCGCGGGCAGCGGCGCGTCGAGCAGGGCCGCGGTGCCCGCCTGCTCGGCGGCGTCACGCTGCTGCACCAGGTCGCCGGTGAAGATCGGCGTCATGACGAGCAGCCCGGCAACGACTCCGAGGTGCCGCGACGCGAGCGTGAACCCGCCATGGACGGCCTGCGGCGAGCGCCCCTCGAGGGCGGTGTGGGTGAGCGCCGAGAGGACGAACGCCAGCCCAGCACCGACGAGGATCTGCGGGATGAAGGTCGCGACGATGATCGCCTTCGGCAACAGCGCGAGCCCGGCGAGGCCGCCGGACAGCAGGATCGCTCCCGCCATCGCCCGCTCGCGCGGCGTGCCCATGCCGCCCGCGACGCGCCCCGTCGCCAGCGCCGCGAGCGGGAGCACGGTGACCGCGAGGGCGGCGGTGATCGGCGACCGACGCCAGCCCTCGATGATCAGCAGGACCAGCAGGAAGAGGGCGGCCGCGAGCGCGGCCGAGACCAGTGCCAGGGCGACGTTGGCGGCGACGTGGGGCCGGTAGGCGGTGCGCTCCGCGGGCGCCGGCGCCTCGGGCTTGCGCCGCACCCGGGCGACGAGCGGCACCGCGACGGCGATCGCGACCGGCACCTGCACGAGGAAGATCGACTGCCAGGAGACGAGCTGGGTCAGGACGCCGCCCATCGCCGGGCCGATCGCGGCGCCGGCCGCCCCCGCGGCCGCCCACACCGAAACCGCGCGCCGCTCAGAGCCGAGCGCCAGCGGCAGCAGCTCCAGCGCGCCGGTGACGGCCACGGCGCCGCCGGCGGCCTGCACGCAGCGCGCCGCGATGAGCGGGGCCAGCGACCCGGAGAGGCCACAGCCCAGGCTGCCAAGAACGAAGACAGCGAGCCCGGCGAGCGTCGTTCGGGCGGGCCCCCAGCGCCGGGCCGCCAGGGCACCCGGTACGGCAACGGAGGCCAGGACGATGTTGAACGCGATCAGCACCCAGATCACCGCGTTGACGGAGACGCCGAAGTCGCGATAGATCTCCGGGAGAGCGAGGACCACGATCGACGCGTCGGCAAGGACCAACCCCACCGCGGTGCCGAGAGCCACGCGGAGACCGGGCCCAGGAGCTGATCCGCCGGGGTCTGGCATCACCGCCACCACATATACCGCACACTTCGAGGATCACCACGGAGGCCGAAACCGCGCCCGCCGTCGTCACGGCTCCCCCCAGGGCCCTCCCCCCCGGCCCGCGGGCGCCCGCGGTCGTCAACACCGCGCGCTTCCTGCGCCGCCCGCTCGAGACGCTGCTCGGCTGGCACCGGCGGTACGGCGACTACTTCACGGTCCGGCACCTGATGTTCGGCACCGGCGTCTACGTCGCCGACCCGGACGCGATCCGCGACCTGATGACCGGCGACCAGTCCGACCTGCACGCCGGCGAGGCGAACGAGCCCCTCTCTCCCGTGCTCGGCCCGAGCTCGGTTCTCATCCTCGACGGGGAGGAGCACATGCGCCAGCGCAAGCTCCTGCTGCCGCCGTTCCAGGGATCTGCCGTCAACGCCTTCCGCGAGGTGATCCGCGACGTCGCCGGCGCCGAGGTCGCGCGCTGGCGTACGGGCGACGAGTTCCCGGTGCGCGAGCGAATGCGCGCGCTCACCTTCGAGGTGATCTGCCGCGCGGTCTTCGGCGTCACGGAGCCCGAGCGGATCGAGCGTCTGCGCAGCGCAATCGGTCCAGTGATGGACACCGGCTCGGCCGTCCTGTTCCTCGCCGGATCGGTTCGCTTCGACCTCGGCCCCCTCAGCCCGTGGGGTCGCCTGCGCCGCAGGCTCGAGCGCGTCGACGCGCTCCTCTACGAGGAGATCGCTCGGCGGCGCTCCGAGAGCGACCTCGAATCCCGCACCGACGTTCTCTCGATCCTCCTGCGCGCCCGCGACGAGGATGGCCGGGCGATGACCGACGCCGAGCTGCGCGACGAGCTCATGACGATGCTCGCGGCGGGGCACGAGACGACCGCGACAGCGCTGGCCTTCGCCTTCGAGCTCCTGCTCCGCAACCCCGAGACGCTGTCGCGTCTGTGCGAGGAGCTCGCTGCGGGCGACGACGCCTACCTCAAGGCGGTCGTCACCGAGAGCCTGCGCATCCGGCCCGTCATCGACGGCAACGAGCGCACGCTCACGAAGCCTCGCGTCGTCGGCGACTGGGAGCTGCCGGCCGGCATCCGCGTCTATCCCGCGATCGTGCTGGTCCAGCGTCGCGAGGACCTCTTTCCCGAGGCGGACCGCTTCCGCCCCGAGCGCTTCCTCGACGGCGCTCCCGAGGCCTACACCTGGCTGCCGTTCGGCGGGGGCATACGCCGGTGCATCGGCGCCGCGCTGGCGCAGGCGGAGATGGCCGAGGTGATCCGCGTCGTCGTCCAGAGCGCCGAGCTCCGGCCCGTCCGCCCGCACCCGGACCCGGTCGTGATCAGGGGAATCACGCTGGCGCCTCGCCACGGGACGCCGGTGCGGGTCATGCGTGCCGGGCAAGCGGCTTAGCGCCGGCGGGTAGAGCTCGCTGCACGGCGCGGACCGCAAGGCGGGCGTCAGAACCTGGACATCGACGGCGTCGTCCGCGGCCGCGGCTGTCCCTCAAGGTCGCCTTCTGGCTCTCGGACGTGTCCGAGCCCGGGCGCGGCAACATCCTCGTGCTTCCGGGCAGCTGCGAGGGGGGTCACGCGCAAGGCGATCTTCGTCGGTTACACGTTCCGCTGGATCCGTCCCCGCGACGACCTCGGGATCGACCGGGACAACGCTCGACTCTCGCCGATCCGCGCCCAGCTCGTCGGCGGTGCCGGCGACAACCACGCCCATTGGGGCCTCGGTGTCGATCCTGCTCCGCTACGCGCGGCGCTCGCAGCGCGCGGAGCGCTCGACCCGGCGGTCTCAAGGCACCGCTGAGGGTGGGTTCGTCCAGCGGCGATCGCGATCGACGGCGCGATCATGGTTTCGTTGCTGCTCTCCGACGGCTCCGCTAAGGGAGCCCGGCTTCAGCCTGGCGGCCTTCGACGGGCCGGATGCTCGCCGCCGCCGCGGCGAAGCGCTCGCCGAGCTGGGCATCGTCGGGAAGGGCGAGGACGGCGCCAAGCGCGGCCGCCCACCCGTGGCAGAAGAGCCGCCAGCCGTCGTGGACCTGGAGCTGCCGGGCCTTCGCCTGCGAGCGCGCGCGATGGAGGAAGCCAAGCTCGCCGCGGTAGTTCAGCTCCCAGACGACCGCGCCGGTTGGGAAGCTCGCCCGCTTGCTGATCGGGGACCCGGGCCGGTCCTTGCCCATCCCGGTGGCGTTGACGATGAGCGAGCCCGGCGGGGCCGCGGCGATCAGCTCGTCCCACGGCCCATCCCCGAGCCTCGTGACCACCGGCTGTCGCGAGAGGCGAGCGAGTTGCGTGAGGGCGGCCTGGGAGCGATCCGCGCACACGAACCGAACCGGCTCGCGTGTCGCGGAGAGGTGGTGCATGAGCGCGCGGCCGGTGCCGCCTGCTCCCAGGCAGATGACGTCGCCCTGGCTCCGGGGCCAGATGGCGTCGACGACGCGTCCGACCGAAACCGGGTCGCGCGCGTAGCCGTGAAGTCCCCGCCCCGTGCGGCGGACCGCGTTGACCTCCTCGCAGGCGAGGGCCGTCTGATCCAGCTCGGCAAACAGGTCTCGGCCCGCACGGAAGAGGCCGACCTTGTGCACGCTCACGACCGCCCCGGCCGCCCCGCGGTCGCCCATCAACTCGCGGAGCAGCTCGACGTAGCGGGCATCGGGCGAGTCCGGCTCCAGGTCGACACCGCGCACGCGGTGCCGCGACGGCAGGAGCTCCTGCCAGAGGGGCATGGCGCGATGCACGAGCGAGCCGGCGGTCTTGACGCCCACGAACCAGACGTCGGAGCCGGCCATCTAGGGCGAGGAAAGGGCGACGGGCTCGCCGCCGCGCTCCGCCGACCGGTACAGGGCCTCGACCGCCCGCGCCTGGCCGAGCGCGTCGTCGCGACCGAGGAGGGGCTCCGCCGAGCCGCGGATCGCAGCGCTCATGTTCTCGAACTCGTGCTGATAGGCGTTTGCCGGCGCGACCTCGACGCGCTCGGTGTCGCCGTCGCGGACCAACGCGATCCCGGGCTCCGTGACCAGGAACGGCGTCTCGAGCCGCAGGACTCCCTGCGAGCCGACGACCTCGGCGAAGCTGTTCTGGGGCACGTCGAAGCCACAGTCGAAATGGGCAAGCACGGACCCAGCGAAGCCGAGCATCCCGGCGAAGCGGACGTCCACCCCGCTCGGCCCGCTCACCTGCCGGCCGATCGCGAGCTCGGGCTCCCCGGCGAACGCGCGCGCGGCGCTCAGGCAGTAGCAGCCGACGTCCATCAGCGCGCCCCCCGCGAGCTCCGGGTCGAGCCGGATGTTCTCCTGCTCGGAGAGCGTGAAGCCGAATGCCGAGCGGACCACGCGCAGCTCGCCGATCGCGCCCGCCGCAACGAGCTCCTGCGCCCGCAGCGTCTGCGGGTGGTGGCGGTACATGAAGGCCTCCATGAGGATCAGCCCCGACCGATCGGCCACGTCAAAGGCCCGGGCAACCTCGTCCGGGCGGCGGTCCAGCGGCTTCTCGCAGAGAACGTGCTTGCCCGCCTCGAGCGCCCGGATCGCCCAGTCGACGTGGAGCGAGTTCGGCAACGGCACGTAGACCGCCTCCACGTCGGGGTCGGCGAGCAGGCCCTCGTAGGACCCGTAGGCGCGGGGGATCCCCTGCTCGCTCGCGTAGCGCTCCGCGGCGGCCTCGGACCTGCTGGCGACCGCCAGGAGCTCGACCTCGGACGACTCGCGCACCTCGGGCAGGACGCGCTCGTTGATCTTGGCGAGCGAGACGATTCCCCAGCGCACTGGCCTGTCGCTCATGGGACCTCCTTCACTCCGGCCTCGAGCGGACGCAGAGCCGGATACAGCTCGCGGAAGCGAGCGTATCCGTCCTGGTAGGCGCTCGTCCAGGCGGGATCGGGGTCCGTGCGGTCGGTGACGCGGACGCACGCGGCGACAGCCTCGGCGGCGTCGGCGAAGACGCCGCCGGCGACGCCGCCGAGCAGCGCGGCTCCGAACGCGGCCCCCTCCTCGGCACCCGCCGTTCGCTCCAGCGGGATCCCGAGGACCGAGGCGACGATCCGGCGCCACAGCTCGCTGCGCGCGCCCCCGCCCGAGACGCGCCCAACCGAAGCCTCGACGCCGAGCTCGCGCAGCAGCTCCAGCGAGTCGCGCAGGCCGTAGGCCACCCCCTCGAGCACCGCGCGGACCAGCGCCCCGCGGTCGTGGCGCAGGGACAGGCCGGTGAACGCGCCGCGAGCGTCCGGGTCGGCGTGCGGCGTGCGCTCACCGGCGAGATACGGCTGAAAGAGGAGGCCCTCCGCGCCGGGGGCCCAGTCCGCCGCCGCGCGGGTGAGCTCGTCGTAGCCCGATCCGCCGAGGAGGTCGCGGGCCCAGCGCAGCGATCCGGCGGCGGACAGCATGACCCCCATCGCGTGCCAGGTTTCGGGGACCGCATGGCAGAAGACGTGAAGCCGCGCCTGCGGGTCCGGCCGGTAGGCCGGGAGCGCTGCGAAGACGACGCCGGAGGTGCCCAGCACCACCGAGAGCGGCCCGGGCCTGTCGATCCCCACGCCCAGGGCGCCCGCGGCCTGGTCCCCGGCGCCGGCGATCGCGGTCGATTCATGGACCGGCGGCAGCCAGGAGGCCGGAATGTCCAGGGCCGCGAGGACCTCGCCGCTCCAGCGCCGCTCGCGGACGTCGAACAGGAGCGTCCCCGACGCGTCCGCGACGTCGATGGCGTGCTCGCCGGTCAGCCGCAGCCGCACGTAGTCCTTGGGCAGCAGGATCCGCCGGATGCGGGCGAACGTCTCGGGCTCGTGCCGGCGCAGCCAGAGCAGCTTCGGCGCGGTGAAGCCCGTGAGCGCGCGGTTTCCCGTCAGCTCGACGAGACGCTCGAAGCCGAGGCGCGCCTCGATCTCGGCACACTCCTCCGCGGTGCGCTGGTCGTTCCAGAGGATTGCCGGGCACAGCACGCGGTCCTGCTCGTCGAGGGCCACGAGACCGTGCATCTGGCCGGAGAAGCCGATCGAGGCCGGCTCGAGCCCGAGATCGGACAGCACCCCCTGGCTCGCCCGCCACCAGTCCTCAGGATCCTGCTCGGCCCAGCCGGGCCGCGGCGTGGCCAGCGGGTAGCCGCGCTCGGCGCTCGCCAGCACCTCGCCTCGCGGCGAGATCGCGACCGCCTTGACGCCGCTGGTCCCGACGTCGAGGCCAACGAGTGCGCGCTCCACGGGCCGTCCTCCCCGCTCGACGCCCGGCGGTCAGGCCCCGAGCGCCGCGTAGACGAGCTCGTATGCCGCAACCGCGTCCTTGCGCTGCTGGGCCTCCCGCAGGGCGGTCTCGTCGATCCTGCCCGCCACGCCGTCGATGAACCGCCACTGGAGCACGCTGCGGCGCACCGCGGCCACCTGGTCCTCGGTGTACGGATAGAGGTCGAACCCGAGGTGCTCGCCGTTCTCGCCGTAGCCGGCGCGGCGCAGCTCCAGCGCCAGCTCGAGGGTTTCCATGAACGCCGTGGCACCGACCATGTTGTCGTCGTCGAACGTGCCCCAGCCCGAGTTCGCGTGCTGGTGGCCGAGCAGCCCCTCGGCGGCCAGCAGCGCCGCGTACTCGGCCAGGTTCTCGTCGTTCATCAGCAGGTGCTGCCAGTCCATGTTGAACTTGACGTTGTCGATGCCCCGCGTGCGCAGCGTGTGGACGATGTGCAGCGCCATGCCCACGTTCCGCATGAAGATCTTCATCGCGGGCTCGGAGTTCTTGTGCTCGAGGAAGAGCAGGACGCCGCGCTCCTTGCAGCGCGCCGCCGCTTCGCCGATGCCGTCGATGAGCCGCGCCCAGCTCTCCGCGTACGGAGTCTGAAAGGGGTAGTTGTAGCCCTCGATTCCCGGCCAGAGGATCAGGTTCGCGCCGATCTCGCCCGCGAAGTCGGCGGCGTCCACGGTGAGGCGCAGCGCCTCGGCGCGCACGGCGTCGTCCGGAGAGGAGAGGCCGCCCTTCCCAAAGCGCGGATCCAGGTGCAGGCCCGTCGCCAGGCAGTAGATCCCATGGCCGTCGAGGGCCGCTCGGACCTCGTCGAGGTTGTCGGGCGAGAGCTCCTGCGGGTAGTGGAACTCGTAGTCGTCCATCAGGTCGCCGAGGCCCTCGACCGCCCGGTGCACCTTGTGCGCGGTCGAGTCGCTCGCGTGCTCCGGTTGGTAACCACCCGGAACGAACCGGGTGACCATCGGGCCCAGGGCCCAGATGCCGAGACTCGTCTTCATGCGCTCAGTCCTTTCTTGGAGATGGTTCCTTGGATGGGTCGAGCGCGCCCTCGATCGCCGCCGCCAGGAGCGGGTCCGCAAGCGAATCGAAGACTCGATCGGCCTCCAGCGAGATGCCGTCCACGGACGGTACGCCGATCACGTACAGGCCCGCCGCCCGCGCGGCGGCGACACCGGGCGGCGAGTCCTCGATCGCCACCGAGCGCGCGGGCTCGACGCCAAGCAGCTCGCACGCGCGGAGGTAGAGATCCGGGGCGGGCTTCGGGGACTCGACGTCCTCGATGCCGAGGGTGACGTCGAATTTCCCATCGACTCCCACGCGCGTGAGTCCGGTCAGCAGGTGGCGCCGGGGCGCGTTTGAGGCGATCGCGATCGGCCAGCGTCCGCGCAGCGCGGCGAGGAGCTCCACGGCGCCCGGCCGCGGCTCCGCCCCGGCCGCGATCTCGTCGACGGCCAGGTCGTACATCTCCGCGCTCGCCTCGGCGCCCTGCCCGGGCGGCTCGAGGATGCGCTCCAGGACGACGGTCGCCGTCACGGGCGAGGTCCCGACGAGCGCCCGCTTCGCCTCGAGGTCGAAGGCGTGACCGCGGCCCTCGAACACGGCCTCCTGGGCTCGCGTCCAGCACGGCTCAGTGTCCAGGAACAGGCCGTCGTTGTCGAAGACGATCCCGGCGCGCCCGTCGCCCCCGCTCATCGCGGTGCGGCAGCGCCGCGCGGGGCACGGTCTGCGACGATCCGGGCGTGGAGCAACGGGAGATCAGGCGCCTCGGTCGCTCGGTGAGCGTCGTAGGCCTCGGCACCTGGCAGCTCGGTGCCGACTGGGGCGCCGTGGATCCCGACGACGCCCGCGCGACCCTCGATGCCGCCGTCGCAGCCGGCGTCACCTTCTTCGACACCGCCGACGCGTATGGCGACGGGCGCAGCGAGCAATTCTGCAACGAGCTGCGATCGCGCCATCCGGATTCAAGGCTACTCGTTGCCACGAAGATGGGACGGCGAGTGGAGCAGCTTCCGGAGAACTACAGCCCTGAGAACTTCCTCGCCTGGAACGACCGCTCGCGCCAGAACCTCGGCGTAGAGACGATCGACCTCGTTCAGCTTCACTGCCCGCCGAGCGAGGTCTACGCGGACGACGTCGTCTTCGACGCGCTGGACAAGATGGTCGCGGCCGGCCGCATGGCCGCCTACGGCGTCTCCGTCGAGACCTGCGCCCAGGCGCTGGCCGCAATCGCGCGCCCCCGCGTCGCGACGGTGCAGATCATCCTCAACTGCTTCAGGTTGAAGCCGCTCGAAGAGGTGCTGCCCGCGGCCCGCGAGGCGGGCGTCGGGATCATCGCCCGGGTTCCGCTGGCCTCCGGGCTGCTCTCGGGGCGCTACGACGAGAACACCGTTTTCGGCCCGGACGACCACCGCAACTTCAACCGCCACGGGGAGTCCTTCGACGTCGGCGAGACCTTCGCCGGCGTGCCGTTCGAGGTCGGCCTGGCCGCGGTGCGCGAGATCTCCGCGCTGGTTCCGGCGAACGCGACGATGTCGCAGTTCGCGCTTCGCTGGGTGATCGACCAGCCGGGCGTCAGCGTCGTGATCCCGGGCGCACGCAACTCCGAGCAGGCTCGCCAGAACGCCGCCGCTGCCGCCCTCGATCCGCTCACAGAGGAGCAGCTCGCGGGGGTGGGCGACATCTACGACAGGCTCATCCGCCCGCACGTGCACGAGCGCTGGTAGGCGCTCCGGCTTCCTCGCGCGGGTTGCTGGACGCGCAGGAACGGCTCGCGCAGGAAGCCGAACGGCTCACGCAGGATCCTGAGCTGGGAGAGGAGTGGCTCCGCCAGGAGAACCTGATCCCAGGGGGCTGATGGCGATCGGCATCGTCATGGTGCAGGCGCTGCTCCCGTACCCCCCGGATACCTCCGCCGGCGCCGTCGGACCAGTTCACGCATTGTGGTTTCACGACCTTGGAGTTGCAGCCATCAAGGCCTGCCCAGGAGAGTCCGCCCGGGGAGGAGCCGTCAGAGGACACCATCGACTCACGGGTTTCGGGTCGCTGAGCCACTGGGTGTCGGGTCGCCCAGCCCACCAGGGGGTCGCCCGGACGCGGAAACCTGTGCTCGGCGGGCTTGACGGGCGCGATTCGGGTTAACCGTCGCCTGAACTGTCGGGCGCGATCGATTCCTCGGCGGCTTCGATGGCCGCCCGCTCGGCCTCGCGGCGGGCCCGCTCCTTGCGTTCGCGGACCGCTGCGACGTCGATCTCGATCCGGCGATGGTCACGGGGGTCGTAGCGGACGGGCACGATGGTGCCGGGCCCTGGTCCGCCGAGGTCCGAGACCTCGGCAACCCGCGTGACCGTCGTCTCGCTGCCGTCGTCGAAACGCACGTGCAGTGTCAGCTCGTTTGCGTAGGCACCGAGGCCGGTGTTCTCGCTTAGCGGCTTCACCGCGTGGACCATCGCCTCCCCCGCGGCGCCGGAGCGCAGCAACCTGCGGTATCCGGGTGCAAGCGAACGCCAGAGCATCGGCGCCAGCTTAGAGCCGATCCCGGATGGGCGGAAGGAGTGACGAGGGCGATGTTCGGACGGGGCTGGGAACCAGCGCAAGCGACGATAGGGAGGTCGCCCGCTGCCATGGCCGCATTCTCGCGGCTTTGCTTGCGGTGGCTTGTCGGAGGGTGTCGAAAAGTTCCTGTACTCCTCCTCGCGCAATGAAGCAGTGGTCTACTCCCGCAGCCCGAAACACGCTTGTGGCGGCCGACTTCGACGTTCTCCTGGGACATTCCTCCCGTATGTCGCCGGCACTGCACTAGAGCCCGTGAGCGGTCCAGTGCCCCGTGCCGTGGCAGTGGGTGTGGTTGGGCGGCTCGGGGCCAGTCATGGAGAGGGTGCCGTGGGCTTGGCTGTCGTGATCGGTGAGCGTGCCGTCGAGCGTCGTCTTGAAGCCCTCTGGGCTCTTGACTCCCTGGGCGTGGAAGTGGTGGTTGGCGACGCTGACGTCGATCCGATAATGCGAGCTGTTGACGTCGGGCCCCTCGCGACACTGGACCGGCAGGTGGACCCAGGCCCAGTGATGCACCTTCGTTCGGTTGTGGGTGAGGGCGAACGTGACCGTCCCGTCCTCGCTGAAGGTGCCGATGAAGTCGGTTTCGGTGACCTTGCAGATCGCGAAGGTCTGCATCGTCTCGGCCTGGCCCGTGTTGTCGTTGTTGGCGCTGCCGAGCCAATCCTCATCCGGGAACGGGAAGGTGCTCTGGATCTCGGCCCCGATGTCGATTCCCGAGTTGTCTACCCCGCCGCCCGTGACCGCCGTTCCCAAGGGGCAGCCCGCACTTGCGGACACCGTGCTGTTCTCGGGCAGGGGCCTCGTGGCGGAATGGAAGTACTTGTAATGGCCGGTTTTCGCGCAAATGGCGGTCACGTTCATGGTCTTTCCCGATTTGGTGCCGTTGTTGGCGCTGCCAAGCCAACCATCGTCGGGGGTCGAGTTTGCGTCCGAGCCGTCGAACGGCTCGGTGGAGGCGACCTCCACCTTGGGGGAGTCTCCCTCGGTGGAGACTCCGCCGCCGATGACCTTGGTCCCGGAGGGGCAGTGAACCCGTTTCGAGGCCTGGTCCCCAGGGGGAATGCTCTTGCTGCCGTCGGGGTAGCGGAAGCGGCCCTTCGCGCAGATCGCGGTGGTGGTCATCTGGGCGGCGGACCCGGAGCTGTTGTTTGCCTCGCCCAGCCACTTGTCCGACCCGACACCCGTTTCCGGATTCGTGCTCCCAACCTCCAGGTCGAAGTTGCTGTTGTCGCCTGTGATCCGGACCCCGCCGCCGGTGAGGTGCGGGTGGCTGTCGGGGCAGGCGGCCTCCGCCACGCCGCGTCCGTTTTGGCGCGGCAGCGTGCTCGGCACCGCCTTGGTCTTCGACGGGTACTTGAGCTCGCTCGCACGAGCGTCGGCAGCCGCCGCCAAGACGATGAGGGTGGTGCCGAGCAGAGCCAGCGCCCAAAGGCACCATCCCAGTCCCGGTATCGAACGACGGTCCATCATCCGCTCCTCGCCACGATGGTGCCCGTGAAAGGACTTCACGTGCTTCAGCCTTCGGCAGGTGCTCGCAGGCGCGGGCGTAGGAGCAAGCGAGGCGGGCCTGATGGCGGCCGCGAGTCCGGCAACCACGAGCGGCAGGGCGCCGAGGACATCGGGCGGGCGCTCGCGCCGACCGGTGAAGACCCTGGTGGGAGCCATCGATCTCCTTGCTTCGCAGCCCCTCCCGCTGATCAGGACGCGAGGCCGCCTCTGGTTGACACCGATCCTACGTCCGCGACCTCGTGGGGTCAACCGCTGCCTGCGCAAGCGCGGAGTGGGACCGCCGGATCGCCCGTTGCTGCCTTCGCGTGCCAGGGGGCGGTAGAGCTCGCGACGGCCTCAGCTACCCCGGGCCCGTCCGAGCCTCTTGGTCCCACACCGCAGCGAGATCGCGAGCCCCGTGGATCAGGCCGAGGGCGTATACGTTCTCCTCACTGATCTCGTAGATCAGCCGGTAGGTCCCGACGACGAGTTCCCGCACCGTAGGCTGATCAAGCTCCGGAACGACGCGCCCGCGCTCGGCCAACTCGTCGAGTGACCTCGCCTGGTCGCGGATACGCCGTACAAACGCGGCCGCATAGCCGGGCGAGTCCTCGGCGATGTAGTCGGCGATGCGCTCGAGGTCGCGCCAGGCGGTCTCGGTCCACGCTAAGCGGCGAGCCACTTGGCCAGCCGCTGCTCGACCTCGTTCTGGGAGATGACGCGGCCCTCGGCGACGTCCTCGCGGCCGCGCTGGATCCTTTGAAGGACGTAGAGGTGGTACTGAATGTCCTCCAGCGACGCCTCCTCGGGGAGGCCGTCAAGGATCTTCCGTGCGTCCTGCTTAGCAGTGGCCATCGCCCATCCAGGGTACCTGGAGCCGACGTCGGCGCGCCAGGGCCTGCGCTTGTTCGGGCGCGTGCCGACAGCCCCTACTTGACCCGGACTTGCCCGGTCGCGCGGACCGTGGATCACTCGGTTCGACCAGGCGCTCCCGAGAGGGGAGTGCCGCCGCGAACGGAGGACCCATGCTCACTACCGAGGCACGACCGCTCGACGCCGCCGGCCGACCGCGCTCGCCGGCGACGATGCCCGGCTATCACGCCGGCCGCCCGCCGAGGAACAAGGGGATCCGCTACCCGGCCGACCCGCCGCGGGTCGAGGAGATCGTGGCGGTCATGCGCGAAGCGGGAAACGGAGCCCACGGCGCCCGCGTCCGTTGGGCTGATCGTGGTCTTGTGGCGTGCGGGGCTGTGGATCTCGGAGGCGCTGGATCTCGCCGGGCGCGACCTTGACCCGGCGCGCGGGGCGCTCCTCGTTCGCCGGGAAAGGGTGGCAAGCGCCGCGAGGTCGGGATGGACGACTGGGGCTGGGAGCAGCTTCGCCCCTGGACCGTCGCCCGCACCCACATGCCGATCGAGCGCTGTTCTGCGTCATCAACGGTCCGACGTGCGGCCGACCTTGGTCGGGCCCGGCGGCGCGGACCCAGCTCCGGCGCCTCGCGCTCGGGGCCGGCGTCCGCCGGCGCGTTGCTCCCCATCGGCTACGCCATGCGCACGCCGTCGAGATGGCTCGTGAGGGAGTTCCGCTGAGTGTGATCCAGCGCCAGCTCGGCCACGCCGACCTTGGCGTCACCTCGGTCTACCTGCAGGGCATCGACAACACGGAGGTAATCAGCACCGTCCGTGCGCGCCTCGCACCGACGATGCCGGCGAGCGCCGGGCTCATGATGTAGCCGGACGGTTCCTGACTGCTCGTGGTCGCGCGAAGCAGCGGGCCGTGGCGGAGCCCGTCAGCATGGAGATGCTCACCGAGCTATTCGGCCAGCCCGGCGGCCTTGAGCGCTTCCTCCTTGTTTCGGAAGGCCCGTTCGCGCACGCACCGCCCGTTCTCGATCGTGAAGAGGAACGCAAACCGATCACGTTCCTCCATGGCGATCCCGCTCGTCGGGCCGGTTCCGGTGACCTCGGCAACCGCGATCACTTGGTCTTCCGCGTCGATCAACTCCACGGGGACGACGTCGTAGCCGGCCAGTGTCTTCTGGTTCTCCTCGTAGATCAGCCGTATGGCCTCGTTGCCGCGGTGGGTTCCCAGCAGAAGCGTCTCGAACACCACGTCCGGGTCGTAGAACTCGACCAGGGCATCCAGGTCGCCACGGTTGTGCGCCGCGAACCCCGCCTTGACCCGTTCAACGTTTTCCTCTGACACGCCGGGCTCAGTATCTCTCAACCAGCTGGCTACCCGCGTGTCGCGCAAACCAGAAGGCATCGCGTTCGGCCGGGTGGCCGCTGGTCAGTACGGGGCCGGGTCCAGTGCGTTCACCTGACGAACTACGCGACCAGCGTCCACTTCGGTGGTCTGCACGATCACGTAGTCGAGAGTCTCGCCCGTGGCGAGTGAGCGATGGCGCAGGCGTGCCCGCCGCACGAAATGACCATGCGAGGCCTCCTCGAGAGAGAGGTTCTCGATGGTGCTGTCCTCATAGCGGGCGAGCACGCCGCGCCAGAAATCCAGCACGGTCGCGCGGCCTTGAAGGAGGCCGCCCTCGTACAGCGGTGGCGGCGGCCCGTATTCCACGTCGTCGGCGAACAGCGCAAACACGACGTCGAGATCCCCACGGTTGAAGGCGTCGCGGGCACGATCGAAGGCGGCCTGAAGAATTCGGCGGCGAAAGGGTCCAGGCAAGCCGCCCAGGGCTCGCGCGGCAAGATTCGCCACTCGGGGGGCACCGACTTCCAAACGGTCAGCGAGTGGGCGAGGGCTGGCCGTCACGCGAAAAACCTATCCGCATTCGGTGCCCGGGACTTCCCCCTTCGCGTGAGAGCGACAACACCCTGGCGAACCGAGCGCGAACCTCTCGGTCCTCGGGCGTTTCTGCGTTCAAAGCCCTCCCAGCGCCGCCTCGATGGGGTCGTCCAGCATGCCCTGCCCCTCGAGGAAGTCCACCGTCGTGTAGCGCGCGCGCAGCCGGTTCGAGTAGCGGAAGGTGGCCCGCAGGGTCGCCTCGTCGATCCCGAGGAAGCCCGGCGCCGTCGGGATGTCTGCCGCTCCGAGCGCGGACTCGATCGCGGGAAAGAGCTGGAGTGGATCCGCGAGCCGCGAGCGCAGCTCGTCCCACTCTGACTCGTCGGGCCAGCGGCCGGCGTTCGCGGCGAGGAAGGCGCGCTTGCCCTCGGTCGCCTCGACGACGGTGTCAGGCGGTGGGTCGCCGAGCCACTCGCGAGCGCCCGCGTCGAGTAGCTCGACGCGGCGGGGCGGCGCGAGGGTGGGCACGCCGCCGGCGAAGGCGAAGCGCTGCAGGCCCATCGCGAAACGGGTCGCGTAGCCGACCTGGAGCCCGTGCGGCGCGTGTGGGCGGCGGCCGCGCCCGGCTAGCAGGTCCCAGAAGTGGGAGGCGTGGTGCTCGCAGCCGCTCGCCGGCCGCGAGCTTCCCATCATCGCCATCGCGATCCCGGACTCCACGAGGCCGCCGAGGAGCCGCTCGACCGCCGCCCGCTCGCCGCTCAGCACGGCGTCGGCGTGCCCCGCCGCGTAGGTCAGGGGGCGCAGCATGCGGGCGTCGACCTCACCGCAGAACGCCTCGCCGTAGAGGAGGTGCCCGGCCAGCCAGTCGGTACGGGCGGTGCCCTTGCCCAGCAGGTCGCCTAGTCCCGAGCGGGTCATCTCGGGCGGGGCTGCGGCGATCACCGCGGGGTCGGCGAAGATCGCCTCCGGGGCGCGGGCGGGGAACGTCACCTTGACGCCGCGGCGCTCCATCGCCGCCATGCTCGAGGCGTACCCGTCCATCGACGCCGCGGTCGGAACGCTGACGAAGTCGCGATCCTCCAGGTGGGCCGCGTAGCGGACGACGTCGGTGATCACGCCTGAACCGACGGCGATCGCGGCGGCATCCTCTCGTTCGCGCATGACCCTGCGGACGGTCGTGACGGCTTCGTCGTCGGCACGCAAGCCGCTGCGCGCCGCGAAGCGCAGGCGCACGACGCGGACCCCGGCTCCCTCCAGCTCGCGCGCCACGCTCGACCCGGCGGCCTCCTCCGTGTTCGGGTCCATCACCAGGAGCGCGGCGCGCCAGCGCTCGGCGCCGGCGTGGGCGGCCAGCCGCTCGTTCGCGTCGGCGGCGATCGCGACCCTGCGGATGTCGACACTATGCGTCTTCCCGCACCGGCATCGCGCCGCTGGGCTGGGGATGTCGATGTCGAGCCCGGCCCCGGGCCCGCCGCTCAAGACGTCTGTCCGTAGTACGCGTGGGGGCCGTGCTTGCGCGTGTAGTGCTTCTCGCGCACCGCCGCGGCAAGGGGGCCGATCGAGGGCTCGAGCGCCACGGTGAGCGAGGCGAGGCGCGCCACCTCCTCCAGGGTCACGGCGGTCTCGACCGCTGCCCCCGGGTCCTTCGCCCAGCAGAACGGCCCGTGCCCGCGGGCGAGGGCCGCCGGCACCTCCTCGCTGTCGCGCTCGCCAACCGCCTCGATCAGCGCCAGGCCGGTCGAGCCCTCGTAGTCCTCCTCGATCTCCTCCGCCGTCAGGGCCCGGGTGAGCGGGATCGGCCCCGGGCAGAGGTCGGCGTGGGTGGTCCCGAGGATCGGGATCTCGCGCTCGGCCTGCGCCCACGCCGTGGCCCACGTGGAGTGCGTATGGACGACCCCACCGATCGATTCGAACGCCCGGTAGAGCGCCAGGTGCGTCGGGGTGTCGGTCGATGGCCGGCGCTCGCCCTCGACCTGGTTGCCGTCGAGGTCGACCACCACCAGGTCGGCGGCGCCCATCGCGTCGTAGGCCACGCCGCTCGGCTTGATCGCGACCAGCCCGCGCTCGCGGTCGATCCCGCTGACGTTGCCCCACGTCAGGGTCACGAGCCCGTTGGCCGGCAGGGCGAGGTTCGCCTCCAGGACCTGCTCGCGGAGCGCTTCCAGCACCGGCCCGGCTCAGATCTCGTGGTAGTCGACGTCCAGCAGCTCGGCGAGAAGCCGCCAGCGCTCGACCTGGTCGCCCAGGTTCATCACGAAGTGATGGGTGCCGCCCAGGCGCAGCCAGTCGTCGAGGAAGGTCTGCATGCCCCGCTCGGGCCGGAAGTGGAAGTAGGGCATCTCGACGTTCGGCAGCTCGGGCGTGTCCAGCACCTCGCCGCGGCCGACGACCAGCCGGAACGCCTCGCCCTCGAGCGGGATCAGGTTCGCCGTGGTGGCGGGGCCGGGCTCGGCCGAGAACACGGTCGTCGGCGGGTTGCCGAGCCCGCCGATCCCCAGCTCGCGATCCACCAGGCGGACCGGCCGGTCGCTGCGCGCGACCTTCCAGTTCCCCTCCCCCATGTGGCTGACGAGCACCGAGTCCAGCTCGTAGTCCATCGCGTACATCTCGCTGAAATGGGCGTTGCCGATCAGGGTCTCCGCGGCGCACATGAGCGAAGCGGTCCCCGTGTCGCCCTCGGCGGCGAACGCGTACCCGTCGGCCATCATGTTCGACGCGGCGAGGAGCGGGAGTTGCTCGAAGCGGCCATCCCTGCCGACCGACTCGAAGTGGAATGAGAACCCCTGGTAGCCCTTCTCGTCGAGGAGGCCGCGGAGGGCGAGCTCCATGCGCGCGGCGTAGGCGTGGGATTCCGCCGGCAGGGCCGGGTCGATCTCGAAGAGCTCGGCGTGGCGTCCGACGGCCTCCTCGATCTCGCCGTCGCCGACCTCCTGCATCCTTGCGTGGAGGTCGCCGAGGCTCTCGTTGACCACCGTAGGACCGATGGCGCGAAGCAGGGCCGGCGCGTCGTAGAGGATGTCCCCCATGCCGTTCATCGGGTAGCCGAGCAGCGCGAGCTTCGTCGAGCGCAGCCCCATCACGGTCTGCGCCGCCCGCGCCCAGGACTCGAAGGAGCGCGCGAACTCGGCCGACTCCCAGTCACCGGTCAGCACCGAGAACGGCGCCCCGATCCGCACCAGGGCGTTTGCCTGGTCCTGGGCGCCGTGGATTCCCTGGTTGTAGGTGAGGTCGGCCATGTCCCACTCCGCGGTGACCGAGCGCTCGGGCTGGATGTTCGCGAGCAGGACCGGCAGCGGGTTCTCGAGCAGGGCGCGGACCGTTCGCATGGCGGGGCCGTAGGTCAGCATCACGATCGCGATCCCGTCGACATCCTGGGCGCGCAACTCGCGGATCACCGCCTCGACGTCGTCGCGGTTGCGCGCGGGCCGCAGGAACACCACCTCCGCAACGTCGGCGAGCCGGTCGCGCACCCGCTCGGCGAAGGCCGCCTGGTGGTCGGTGATCCCGGGGACCATGTCGTCGTAGAGCTCCTGCATGATTCCGAGGAGTCCGATCCGGGGTGGGCGCTGAGCGGTCAACGATGGCCTCCTGTCGATCTACGGGGCTGGGGCCGCCGAGTCTGGCAAGCCGTCGGCGCGGGCGGGCGCCCGCGCCTCGAGGTGGATGCGCTTGATCTCGTGGAGCAGGTTCGCCTGGGTGCTCCCGAGGGTGTCGTGGAGCTCGCGGTAGACCGCGTACAACGCGTCGTAGACGGCCTTGGCCTCGCAATCGGGCTGGAAGCTGCGCCTGATCTCGGGGCGCGTGGCCTCGATTGCCGTCTCGATGTCGGCGAAGACTCCGGCGGCGACGGCGCCGAAGAGGGCGGCGCCGCGAGCCGGGATCTGGGTTGAGGCGGGGACGTGCACCGGGCGACCGGTGGTGTCGGCCAGCAGCTGCATCGTCAGCGGGCTCTTCTCCGCGATGCCGCCGCAGGCGACGATGTCGCCGAGCTTCAGCCCGTGCTCGGTGAAGTTGTCCATGATCCGCCGGTTGCCGAAGGCGATCGCCTCGAGCAGCGCGCGGTAGATCTCGCCCTTCGTGGTCTGCAGGGTCAGGCCGGCGATCACGCCGGTGAGGTCGGCGTCGGCGAGGATCGTCCGATTGCCGTTCCACCAGTCGAGGGCGAGCAGGCCGGCCTCCCCGGGGCGAAGCCGGGCGGCCTCGCGCTCCAGCGCCTCGTGGGGCTCCTCCCCCGGCGCGGCGTCGTCGGCGGTGGCGCCGATCCGGTCGACGAACCAGGCGAGCATGTCCCCCACCGCCACCTGCCCGGCCTCGTAGCCGTAGAAGCCGGGCACGATGCCGTCCCTGACGACGCCGGTGATTCCCGGAAGCCGGATCTCCTCGCGGTCGATCACGAGGTCGCAGATCGAAGTGCCGATGACCATCAGGAACGTGCCCGGCTGGTTCACGCCCGCTCCTGGGACCGAGACGAACGAGTCGACGTTGCCGATCGCGACCGTCGTCGTCTCCGCCAGCCCGATCCGCGCGGCCACCTCGGCCCGCAGCGTTCCCGCCGCGCCGCCGAGCGGGAAGAACGACGTCCCGAGCTTCGCCGCCGGCTCGGAGAAGCCCGGGAAGGCGGCCTCGAAGAACTCTGCCGCCGGCAACCCCTCCCGCTCCGACCAGCAGGCCTTGTAGCCGGCCGTGCAGGCGTTCCGGCGCTCGTTACCGGTCAGCCACCAGACGATCCAGTCGGTGGCCTCGATGAAACCGTGCGCGGCGTCGTAGACCTCGCGATCCTCGAGCCACAGTTCGATCAGCTTCGGGAAGTACCACTCGGAGGAGAGCTTGCCGCCGTAGCGCGCCAGGAACTCCTCGCCGCGCTCGTGCGCCACCGCGTTGAGGCGATCGGCGACCGGCTGCGCGGCGTGGTGCTTCCAGAGCTTCGGCCACGAATGTGGCCGCGACCGCCACTCCGGCAGCGTGCAGAGCACAACGCCGTCCTCGCGCACCGGCAGGACCGTGCACGAGGTGAAGTCGACGCCGAGGCCGACGACGTCGGCGGCGCTGACCCCCGCGGAGGCGAGCACCGCGGGGACCGCCGTCTCCACGACGTGCACGTAGTCGTCGGGGTCCTGAAGCGCCCAGTCCGCGGCCAGCTCGAGCCCGGTCTCCGGCAGCGCCCGATCGATGACCCCGTTCGGGTAACGGGTCTCCGAGACGGCGACCTCCTCGCCGGTCTCCAGGTCGAGCAGCAGGGCGCGCCCCGACTCGGTGCCATAGTCGATCCCGACCGCGTATGCCGACGCCGCCACCGCCCCGCAGCTAGCCGCGACCGCAGCGGGTCACGGGTTCCTGGCGCCCCTCGCGACCGGCCCCACCTGCTTCGCTTCGATCGCCTCCTGCCGCGCGCGCCGGTACTCCTCGACGACGATCTGCGTGAGCTCCTCCACGGAGGTCTCGCCCGTGGGCTTGTCGAGGGCGATGGCGCCTTCCTGGAGCAGGTTGACCCGGTCGCAGGTCGCGAGCACGTGGACGTAGTTGTGGAGGATCATGATGATCGACACCTCGCCCTCAGCCTTGAGCCGGTCGATCAGCTCGAGGATCAGCCCGCCCTCCTTCGCGCCCATCGCCGCAAGCGGCTCGTCGAGGAGCAGGACCTCGGACTCGCCGCCGTAGATCGTTCTCGCGACCGCGACCGCCTGGCGCTGGCCCCCCGACATCCGGGCAACGGGAACGTTGAGCGCCGGGATGTTTATGCCGATGTCCTCGAACGCCTTGCGGGCGGCACTCTTCATCTCGCCGTTGTTCACGAACGGGGACGGCACTCGCAGGCGCTCACGGTGCAGGAACATGTTCTGGGTGACGTTCAGCTCGTCGACCAGCGCCAGGTCCTGGTACACGGTGTCGATCCCGTGTGAGCGTGCGTCGTCGACGCTCTTCGGCGCGTAGGGCTCTCCACGCAGGAACATCTGCCCCCCGTCGGCCTTGTGGAATCCGCAGATGATCTTGAGCAGCGTCGTCTTGCCGGAGCCGTTGTCGCCGAGCAGTCCGAGGACCTCGCCGCGGCGCAGCGTCAGGTTGAGGCCCTTCAGCACCTTGGTCGCCCCGAAGCTCTTGGTGATGTCCTCTACCCGCAGGAGCTCCTCCCGCTCCGTCGTCGGGGTGGCCGAGCGCTCGACGCCCGCTGCTTCCTCAGCCACTGCCCACCCCCTTTCGCACCCGCCCGACGAACGTGTTCAGCGTCATGGCGAACAGAATCGCGAGGCCGAGATAGAGCAGCTCGTAATCGGCGTTGACGCCCTTGATGATGAGCCCGTCGTTGAGAACGCCGAGGAACAGGGCGCCGATCAGCGCGCCAACGACGGTGCCTGACCCGCCCGCGAGCAGCGTGCCGCCGATCACCGCCGCCGAGATCCCCTGGAACAGGACCTCGTTCGCGCCCGAGGGGTCGGGGCTGGCGGAGGTCGTACGCACGGCCTCGAGGATGCCGACCAGGCCGGCGCACAGGGCGCAGACGATGAAGTTGCGGATCAGGTTCCGCTGCACCTTGATCCCCGCCTCGGCCGCGCCGAGCCGGTTGCCCCCGACCGAGATCGTATATATCCCCCAGCGCGTGAACGACAAGCCGACCTGGAGAATGGCGACGATCGCCAGGGCCCAGATCAGCTCCGAGTAGGTGCCGCCGCCGAAGATCTGCGCGAACGTGCCGACGCCCGTCACCGAGGTGCCGGGCATCGCAACCTGCTGGGCGTGCGAGATCACGAGCGCGGTTCCCTCGAGGGCGAACAGCATTCCGAGCGTGACGACGAACGACGCGATGCCGACGATGGCGACGAAGAACCCGTTGATGAAGCCGATGAGCCCGCAGCCGAGAAGCGCGATGATCAGGCTCGGCATCAGCGCGATGTCGGCGTCATGGTTCAGCTTGTAGAAGAGGAACGGCGAGAGCAGGTAGACGGCGCCGATCGAGAGATCGATCTCGCCGTTGATCATCACGAACACCTGGCCCGCGCCGAGGATCGCGAACGGCGCGAAGTAGGGCAGCAGGTTCTTGAAGTTGTCCCAGGTGGCGAAGTTGTCGGTGGTGGCGACGAAATAGATGATCGTGATCACGGTGACCACGATCACGCTGCCCTCGCGCAGGGTCAGGAACCGCCTCGCCAGGCGACCGGCGAACCCCGCGCCCGCGCCGAGCGCTCCGGAACCATTCCCGGGGGGCTCGGCGCTGGCGGGGGCCGGCTTTTCCGCCGCCGTTGCCAACGCTCCTTACCTCAGGCCTGAGTGACTCCGGCCTTGGTCGACGAGCCTTCGAACCGGGACTTCGTCGATACGTAGGGATCGACCGTGTCCGAGTCGATGAACTTCAGCCCCGTGTTGACGTCGGCGGGGCCGGTCAGCGTCTCCGACGCCTTGTACAGGTACAGCTGGAGGACAGGCAGGAACCCCTGGAGGTACGCCTGCTGGTCGATCGTGAAATCCAGGAAGCCCTTGGAGAGCAGCTCCGGCGTCGGCGTGGTCAGGTCGTAACCACCGCCCTTCACCTTGCCCTTTAGACCCTGCTTCTGGATCGTCTGGCCAACGGAGATCGTGCTCCCGGAGTCGACCGCGAACATCCCGCTGATGTTCGAGTGCCCCTGGGCGTACGACTGGATTACGGTGAGCTCCTTCGGCTGCGCGGCGCCGGTCGCGATCGTGTCGACGTTGAGCTTCGATCCGATCGAGTCCTTCGCGCCGTCGATGCGCGGCTGGATGTTGAGCGACCCGGGCGTCGCGATGAACAGCGCGATGTCGCTCCCGGCCGGCACCAGGCTGAGGATCCGCTTGCCCATCTCCTGCCCGGAGACGAACAGGTCCTGGCCGATGTACGCCAGCCGCGCGTTGCCGGTCGCGTCCGCGTTATAGGAGAGGACCGGGATGTCCTTGCCGAGCGCGTTCTCGGTCGGGCTGTTGAACGCCTGCGTGTCCACAAGCGCGACGGCGATGCCGTCGACGCCGGCCGTGATGGCGCTGTTGAACGCGTTGACCATCTCGGTGACGTTGCTCGTCTTCGACCCCGTCCACTGATACGAGCAGCCGAGCAGCTTGCAGGCGTCAGCGGCGCCGTACTGCGTGGGGACGAAGAAGGTGTTGGTCGTCACGTGGTTGACGAACGTGAACTTGTAACCGGGCTGCGAGCCGAATACGGCGGAGGCACCGCCGCTCGTTGCTGCGGAGGTGGACGAGCCGCCACCGCCACAGGCGTCGAGCGCGAGCGCCGCCATGCCGGCGGCACCACCGGTCAGCGCCGCGCGACGAGTGAACGCGCGAAACCGCGACTGAGGCGTCGCTTCCTCTTTGGCATCGGCCCACTCGAGACGCTCAAGCGCATCGTGGGCGGAATCCAGGTCCGACATGGCTCTTCTCCTCCTGTGTCCGTGCGAGACCGGTGACGGCCGAGCCCCGGTCAGACACTCTTTCCGGCGGCGCAGCGGCAGTTCCTGTCGCCATGTCGCCCTGTGCCGCTTGATACTACCTTCTCGCGTCCGAGCGGGCCATTTCCGCAGGCGGACCGAGCAGATGCGCACCCGGACCTGGACGCAGCGCGCGGGCTGCTGCCGGCGGCGAAGCGTCGGGCGGGAGCAGCCCGAGGACGTGGCCGCCGAAGCCGCCGCCGATCACCCGCGCGCCGGCCGCCCCGGCCTCGCGAAGAGCGCCCGCGACGGCTTCGACGGCCGGCGTCGAGACCTCGTAGAGGTCCCGCAGGCTGGCGTGGGATGCGTCGAGCAGGCGACCCACCTCCGCCCAGTCGCCACGTCGAAGCGCGGCGACGGTCTGATCGACGCGCTCGTTCTCGGCGATCACGTGGCCCGCGCGGGCGGCCAGCGGAGCGGGGAGCTTGGCGGCGAGCGAGGGTTCGGCGTCGCGCAGGCTCGGGATGCCGAGCGCCGCGCAAGCCTGGGCGCATTCGGCGCGACGCTCGTTGTACCCCGATTGGGCGTTGGCGTGGCGCTCACCGGAATCGAGCGTCACCAGCTTCCAGGCATCCAGCTCCAGGGGCACCGGCTGGATCTCCAGGGACCGGAAGTCGATCCGCAGGGCGGCATCCTGCTCGCCGTACAGGCTTGCGAGCTGGTCGAGGAGCCCCGTCTGGGCGCCGACCCAGTCGTTCTCCGCCCGCGAGCAGATTCGCGCCAGCACGCGGCCATCGGGCGGCGTGGCCTCGCTGAGCGCCAGAAGCGCCAGGCAAAGTGCGACCTCGAGGGCGGCCGACGAGGAGAGCCCGGCGCCCTGAGGAACGGTGCCGGCGATCTCGAGGCGGGCGCCGCGGAGCGCCAATCCGGCCTCCGCGAGCTCGGCGACAACCCCGTGCACGAACGCCCGCCAGCCGCCGGCCAAGCGCGGCGGGTCGGCGAGCGGGAAGGCGTCCTCCTCGCCGAGGTCGAGCGCACGCGCCTCGATGCGGGACTCACGAATGGCGATCGCGCGAACGGTCACGCCCTGCGCGATCGCGAACGGCAGCGCGAGCCCCTCGTTGTAGTCGGTGTGCTCGCCGATCAGATTGACGCGGCCGGGCGCGAACGCGGTCACCTGCTCAGGGACCACTCGATCGCGCTCCCCGGTCCACCGGTTCAGGCCGCCGCGCCGATTGCCTCGCGAAGGGCCCGCGCGGAGTCCTCGGGCAGCACGTCCATGATGAACGTGCCGGCGCCAAGCTCCGACCCGGCCGCGTACTTGAGCTTGTCGGCCGTTCGCAACGGTGGATAGAACTCGACGTGCAGGTGCCCGTCGCTGTGGCCGTCGGTCGGCGCCTGGTGGAGGACCATCACGTAGGGAAACGGTCGTGCGAAGAGCTCGTCGTAGCCGCGCGCCACGGCCTGCAGCGCGCCCGCGAGATCCGCGAGCTCGCCGGCGGTGCACGCCGCGAGGCTCGGCCGATGCTCGCGAAGCGCGACGTGGACCTCGTACGGCCAGCGGGCGGCGTAGGGGACGAACGCGACGACGCTCTCGCCGGCGTGGACGACTCGCTCGCGGTCGCGGTCCTCGCGCGCGAGGAGGCTGCAGACGGCGCAACCTCCGAGGCGCGCGTCGGCCGCCAGCTCGAGCGACGGGACCGGGGGCAGGAACGGGTAGCCGTAGATCTGGCCGTGAGGATGGTGCAGCGTCGTACCGATCTCGACGCCGCGGTTCTCGAAGATCAGCACATATTCGATGTCGGCTCTCGCGGCGAGCTCCTCGTAGCGATGGCGCCACACCCACATCAGCGCCTCGGCGCGGGCAGGATCGAGACCGCCGAAGGAGCCATGGTGGTCGTCCGTGTAGACGACCACCTCCGCCGCCCCCGCGGGCCGCTCGAAGGAGGGAAACAGGTTGTCGAAGACGACTATCTCGAAGCCGGCAAACGGGATCTCGGTCGCCGGATGCCCCGGGCCCGTCGCGCACAGGGGGCAGTGCCCCTCCTCCGGAAGGAAGGTTCGCTCCTGACGGTGGATCGCATAGACGACCTGCTCACCGCGAAGCTCGTCGAAGCGAAGCTCGCTCAATCAGCTTCGCGATCCGGGTCGTCGACCCGCGTGTAGAGGATGAGCAGCCGGCCGTCCTCCTTCACGAGACGGCGAACGGCGAGCGGCCCGAAGCGCTCCTCCTCGCCCGCCGGGGCGGCCGCGGCGTCACCAGGCTGCGGCGAGGCTGAGCCTGCGTCTCCCATAGCCGGATGTATACCGCTCAGCCGACTCGTCAGCCGGCGGACGCCTCGCTCATCGGGCGGAAGCTGGTGGTCAGGATCCGCATGTTCCGCGGCCGGGTGAGCGCGAACAGCACGACCTCGGCGACCTCCGCCGCGGTCAGCATCCCGTCGAGCTCCGGATCGCCCTCCTCGCGACCCGTGCCGATCGCGAAGTCGGTCTTCACGCCGCCCGGGCAGATGCACGTCGCGCGAACGCCTTGCTCGCGCAGCTCGAGGTCGAGTGAGCGGGTGAAGCCGAGCTGGCCGAACTTCGACGCGTTGTACACGGCCTCGCCGGGAAAGGCCCGGAGGCCCGCGACGCTTGCCAGGGAGACGAAATCTCCCGCTCCAGACGCGATCAGGTGGGGAAGCGTCGCGGCTGCCGTGTAGAGCGTGCCCTTGAGGTTCACGTCGATCATCGCCTCGAGCTGCTCCGGATCGAGCTCCAGGAACGATCCGTAGGCCCCGACGCCGGCGTTTGCGACGACGACGTCCAGGCGTCCGAATCGCTCGACCACCGCCTCCGTCGCGGCGTCCACGGCGGCCCGGTCCCGCACGTCGCACGACAGAGCCAGCGCGCCCTCGAGCCCGAGGTCGTCGCCCCTCCGCGAGAGCAGCCCCACCTGCGCCCCGGCGTCGTGCAGGCCACGGGATACCGCCGCGCCGATCCCGCCGCTGGCGCCGGTGACGAGGGCGACCTTGCCGTTGAGATCCACTGCGCCTCCTCCGTTTGACAACACGCGTCAGCGTATGCCTCCTGCGGGAGGGGCCGGGTTCGGCCGCAGCGGGATACGATCGGCATCGTCAGCCTTGATCGGTGAGCGATCCATCAACGGCCACAGGGCACTCACGCTCTCATCGGAGGCGCTTGGGGGGATCGAGGCCGCGTTCGTGCCGGGGGCGGGCATGGTCGGCTGCTCTCTTCGCCACCGCGGGCAGGAGCTGCTCGGCCAGCGCGGCGGCCTGACGGCCTACGTCGCCGAGCACTCGACGATGGGGATCCCGCTGCTTCATCCCTGGGCGAACCGCCTGGCCGAGACGCGCTTCCAGGTCGCGGGACGGAAGGTCGACCTCGAATCGGCTTCGCCGCCACCCGCTCTCGATCCCAACGGCCTGGCGATTCACGGCCTGCTCGCCGCGGCCGGCGGCTGGTCGGTCGAGGAGCATGTCGGAACCGACGAGGGAGGCGTCCTTCTGGCGCGGTTCGAGTTCGCTGGCGACGAGCTCCTGCGCGCGTTTCCCTTCCCGCACCGGGTCCTGCTCAGGGCCTCCCTGCGAGGCTCGGCGCTGGTGGTGACCACGACCGTGCACGCTCCCGGCGACGGGCCGGTGCCGATCTCATTCGGGTACCACACCTACCTGCGTCTCCCGGACCTCCCCCGAGCCAGCTGGGAGGTAGGGGTCCCGGTCTCCGAACGGCTGGTTCTCGATGACCGCATGCTCCCGACCGGCGAGCGCTCGCCGGCCGCGGTCCAGGGCGGCGCGCTTGGCTCGCGGACCTTCGACGACGCCTACGTCGCGCCCACTCGAGGCGCGCCGTTCGTGCTCGCCGGCGGCGGGCGGCGAGTCGAGGTGCGACTCGGCGACGGCTACCCGTTCGCCCAGGTGTACGCCCCGAGCGACGATGACGTCATCGCCTACGAGGCCATGACGGCGCCCACCAACGCGCTTGTGAGCGGCACCGATCTGCCGCTCCTCGAGCCGGGTGGCAAGTTCGAGGCGACCTTCTCGATCGAGCTCCTCGACGTCGACGAGTGAGCGTGCCGGGAGCTGAGGCACCGCTACGGGGATTCGAATTCCGTGTAGCGGCCCGTGAGGGCAGCGAACTTTCCGCAACGTGCGGAAGTTTTCGACCGCTGAGAGACCGCTCAGAACCGCCCTTTCAGGGGGTCATTTGGCGCGCATTTGGCGCGCACTCGGGGAAGCCAACCGATTTGTTCCCGGCGAGTCGTTGCTGGCGCTGAGCAGGAGCGACGAGCGCCACCGGGCGGGCTGTTCCTCGTCGTCCATTGCGCGCACTTGGACGCCGGTGCGAGACTGATGCTCCGTGGCCGGAGCAGTGGTCTTGGGCGACGACAAGGACGTGATCGCTCCGTGTCGTTTCCGGTTGCCCAGAGTGGTCAGCGCGGCGGGGGGCTGAGCGCCTCGATTCGGCTCACCGCGACGGCGACCGACACGCACGCTCCAGCTATTGCTCGATCAGGGCCTGGAGGTCATCGCTGCTATGGCGCTGACCGTGCCACCTGGCCACGGCTCTCGGCGATCTGGCAGACGGGTGCGACTAGCGAGGCCGGTGAACCGCGACTGCCGTGAACAGGAGCAAAGCGCCTACCACGAGAGCGCACCCACTCCCGGTCGTGGCGCCAGGCCTCGATGGGCCTTTCTGTGGTTGCGACTTCGCCTTCTCCGCCATCGCGATTCGGTGGTTGTCGTCAAGAGTCTGCTTTCGCAGGGCTTCCGCAGCCTCATCGCCGTGAAGACGTCGCGTGTGCTCGATCTGACGCTCGTCTTCTCGGCTCAAACCCTCGGTCATCCTCGACGCAGACGTTACATCTGCACAAGCCAGGTTGCCAGGCGCCGCTCGATCGCGCTGCGGTCGGCTCGCAGAGGGGTGAGCAGCAGCCACCTGGCCCACCAGCCCCAGCGCCGACTGACCGCCCATTGAATGTTCTCGCGTGCCTCGACCGGCGGATCGACCGTAACCCCGATTGCGCGCTGGAGCAGGGCTGCCTTGAGCTCGCCAGGACGGTCGCAGATTTGTTCGGTCCGTTGACGGTGGCGAGCCAGCTCGACCGCCGTGAGTCTGCCGGCGGCGAGCCCCTTGATGAGATCGGCTCGCTCATCGTTGATGTAGCCAAGAAAATGATCCGTCTCAACAAAGACGTCGCGGCTCGGGCGGGCACGGCGAGTCAAGTGCTCTGGTAGCTCGAGCCTGCCAAGCCGAGGCCAGCGCTTGCGTAGGCCAGCCAGCTGGTTAACGGCGTGGGGATGGTCATCGAAGTAGCGCTCGGCCTGAGAGAACTGTTCGTAAGCGCGAAGCGGGTCGACCGCCTCAATGGCCGCGACTCGGCGACCAATGGCCCGTATCCCCAAATGTGCGAGCCCGAGGAGCGGCCAGCCGAGGGCGGTGCGACGTGCGCGACTCCACCAGTGCACGTAGCCGTGGCGGGCGTCGATGGCGTGGTGATAGCCATCGCCGCCGTCGTCGCTGACCCCTGACAGCTCGAGGGCCTTCGCGTATAGGAGTCCAGCTCGCCAGCGGTTCCCTCGCAGTTCCAGATCAGAGGCGAGCATCGAAAGCCGATGCCAGCGCGGCTCGACGGCGTCCAACAAGGCCAGCGACTCGTCATAGAGGCCAACATTGCGGTAGCCGACCCAGCGGGCTTCGAGCAAGGCTCGAGCCACGGCGTCAGGCTGGGGACTACGCGGGATACGCCGGTCGAGGTCGACCAGTTGCCCGCCGTGGCCCATCGACCACCAGAGAGTTCCTTCGATGATCCATCGGCGAACGCTTTCCGGCGCCTGCGGCTGCGAAGTAGCGCTCGTTGTCAGCTGTTGCGTCGAAGGGGCAGGCGCCGGTGCGACTAGTCCGGTGACCGCGGCTAGGTCGCGGACGAAGTCACGTGTACGGCCTTCGAGATAGTGGCAGTCAGCGCCAAGCGTCTCGAGCGAATCGAGAATCTTGATTCCATCGAGGCCGGCCGCGCCACGCCAGTCACGCTCGGCGAGGGGTTGCTCACAATGGCGGACCCAGACAACCTGCAGCTGTTCAAGACCTCGGCCCTCGCCTGCCCATTCGAGAAAGAACGGATCGATGTCGAAGTAGTCGCGCCCGCTATAGCCGATGAAGACCAGCAGCTGAGTCGCCCTGAGGGTCGAGCGGACTGCATTCCTGTGAGCAGCGGTCAGCCCCACTCCCAGTTGCCCGGTCCGGACCACTGGCTCCTCGCTACCGCTGATCGACCCGTGGAGATGGAGTGGACGGACGCTGCCAAGGCCGGTCGCTGCCGCGGCGTGTTCAATACAAGCGTCGACGTTAACCGTGAAGTGTCGAGCTCCGGGCTGGGCGAGATGCTCAGCGAAGGTCCGATGAAGGTCGTTGAACTCGCTGGTCGCCAGCTGGTCGAGCGCCTTCAGAGCATCGGCGCCAGCGACTCGAAACGCATGCTCCACGACCCACTCCAGCCGTGGCATCTTCTTCGCTCGGCCGCTGCTATCCGTCATCGCCGTCCGCTGGAACTCGTCCTCGACCGCTTCCTCGACGCGGCGCCCACAAAGGCTGGCGATCAATCGCGCGTCAGCGTGTCGCCTAGCGGAAGGGACGCTGGAGGGTCGCTCGAAGCCCCGGCGCCGGTCCATAGGCACACGTCCTTGGCGCGGCTGGGAAAGCGCAGGTCCAACGGCTGATCGATTCTCGCATGGAGGACGAGTTTCGATCCCGCCCGCTCTCCTCGCTCAGGTCGCTCCGTGCTGTCCGGCCGGACGCGCCGCCCGTGCCGCCGCCGGGCGATCGTGTCGACGCGCCCTCCACCCGACAAGCCGCGCTGCGGGCGCCGACGAACACAAGAGCCTCCCGGCGCTAGCGGTTGGCCGCAGGCCGAGGATCCGCTCCCAATTCTCCTCCTCGCGCGAAGGGGAAGCGCGGGCGTCTAAGTCGCCGGGCTTGCGGAGACGTCGACGACAACGACCACGTCCTGAACGTGCGTGCGGTGCCTATGGCGGTGCAGGAAGCTCTCAGCAGTCGCGCGTCTCGTCGAGCGCAGCGTGGCCTGGTCATACCCTGGATCCAGGAGATGCGACAACGGTCGGAACGGCCCTGTCGCCACCGGCGGTTCTCTGCCCGGCTTGTGCATCCACTCGGTATCGGCTTGTCCGATGGTGAGCGCGTTGAGCTCGCCCGCTGCCGCGGGAGCCAAGCGCACCGCCGTTCGATCTGATTCGTCGACCCAGTTCATCACGAGCGCCACGCTAGGAGACAGAGGCACACGCACCTCCAGCGCTGACAGCGGCCCGAGTGCTTGACGCCTTGGCGGCGCGTTGAGCCTCTGCACGCCCCCAGGCCAGAGAACCACCGGATGGTCGGAATAGGCGAGCAGGTCGTCGTCGAAGACCACGATCTGCCAGCGCATCAGCCCGAAGATCGAGGCGACCTTGACCGCCTTGGTCAGCATTGTGAAGCCGCGCTTCGTGGGATCGCGGTACGTGTCAATCATCTTCGCCCGGACTCGTTCGATATCGCCATCGTGGGCTGCGAGAACGCCTGACTTCAGATGCTGGGGTTCCAGTTGGCTCATCAGCGACTCCCCCAGCTCATCGTGCTGGTCGAAGAACGCGGGTCCGCGAAACAGCTGTACGCCCAGGAACTGGGCCACCGCTCCCTTGCGTTCAGCGGTGATCGGCGCGCCGGCAATCAGCTCGCGAAGCGGCCGCGTCGACCTGTCCTCGACAACGCTGAGGCAGGCCTCGATGTCATCGATCGCCTCACCGCTCTCGGGTCGTACGCGCCGGTAGGGCTTCTCCCGGGTCCCGGCGTTCCTCGTGGACTTCGGCGAGCATCGGTTGCTACCCACGGTGTGGACGGCGACCATTCCGTCTACGGCCCACGCGCTCTGAAACATTCGCGGGACGACGTGTCCATCCTTGACCTCGGGGTAGCTGCGCCGCTTTAGGACAACGCTGGGGCGGTCGACCGTTCGCGTCTCGGTCGCATGCGCCTTGCGGCGGGCATTTCGGCGGCTTCGTTGCCGGGACCTCATCCATCTGAGCTTACGGTCCAGGTAGGCGCCGGGTGACACCGTCGCTGGAGAGGCGAAGGCTTCGCTTGCCGGACAACCGCAACCCCGACGGACGCTCGGCCGCGCTCAGTCCGTCCTGCGTCGCCGATACGAATACAGCTCAACGGTGAAGTTCAGCTTCCCCGCCGGGCGGGTCTAGTCAATCTGCCCGGCGGGGTCTTTCTGTCCGACCCTGGCGATAGATCTTCCTGCGAGGCGCCCCGCGGCTGACTCCCGCTCTTGGACGGGCACCTGACCAGCTGAACAAACCGTTAGGAGGGCTCATATGGGGCTCCACATCTGCGAGGTTGTCAACCGCACGTCGGATCGACGCGGCGAATATGTTCACATCGCGAACGATGGGCCCAGCCCCGCCCTCTTGACCGGGCGAAAGCTGACCGACTACACCCGTACCCAGCAGCACGTCCACGTTTACACGTTCCCGGGCGCCAAGGGCGGCGGGGCGCTCCATCTCAAGTCCGGGCAGTCCGCCTATGTCTTCACCTCGCCGGGCATGAACTCCATCTCTGATCAAGGCAGCTATCTGCTGTTCGTTGGGAGCCGGGCGTCGATTTGGAACGACGACGGGGACGTCGCCTATCTGCGTGAAGCCAACGGGCAGTTCATCGATTCGAGAACCGTTGGCGACCCCGCCCGGCATCCGAACGGCCACTGAGCCTGATGCCGACGATCAACGAACAGACACTCGCTAGCTGGACTAAGCCTGGCTTCGCCACCGAGGACGAAAAGCGGGATGAAACGGAGCGGTCTATCCGAGCGGCGATCAAGCAGCACTCGACGCTGAAGGAGTTGCCCGTCAGCGTGTACGCCAAAGGCTCATACAAGAACAACACCAACGTCCGGCGCGACAGCGACGTCGATGTTGCCGTCGAGCTCACGAGCGTCTATATGCCGGAGTTCGAGGAGGGGGTTACCAAGGCTTCGGTGAACTTCGAGCCCTACAGCGACCCCTATCCGACGGAGAACTTCAAGGACGACGTTGAGGAGGCGCTGGACGCCGCTTTCGGATCCGCGGTGAAGCGGCGCAACAAGGTCTTTCGCATCAGGGCCAATTCGACCGCGCTCGCCGCGGACGTAGTCCCCTGCTACACGCATCGGTGGTTCTACGCCGCCCGGCCCGGCGCCTACCACGATGGAATCCAGCTCATTCCCGACGATGGCTCCTGGCCGCCGCACAACTTTCCGGCGCAGCACTATGAGAACGGGGTGGCTAAGAACAAGGCCACCGGGAGGAGCTTCAAGGGGGTCGTCAGGATTCTTAAGCGGCTTGAGAATCAAATGGTCAAGGACGGCGCGATCGTAGCCGTGCCGTCGTATCTGATCGAGTGCCTTGTCTACAACGCCCCCAACAGCTGCTTCACGAATCAGACATGGGCGGCCGACGTCCGCTGCGTGCTCGCTCACATCTGGGAGGACACGGAGGAGCCCGAATGTGAGAAGCGCTGGTTTGAGGTGAACGGCATCAAATACCTCTTCCATGTGGCTCAGAGGTGGTCTCGGAAGCAGGCACGTGACTTCGCCTGGGAAGCCTGGCAATACGTCAAGGACAGCTAGCCATGCTGTCTCCACCCGCAACACGAATTGCCGCGGCCCTCGGTGCCGCGGCTTTGGTCGTACTTGCCTTACTCACCGGCCAGAGCATCGAGCAGGACGGTTGGAAGTGGATTGCCGGCGCATCGGCGCAGTCACGCTGGCGTTCCTCGCTTACGATCGGTGGGTCTGGCGCTGGCCTCTGGTGCGAAGGGTCGCGGAAGCGAGCGGCCATCCGATTCTTCGCGGAACGTGGAAAGGGGCGCTGCGCTTCGAAGCGGACGCCGATGGCAAGCCCGGGGAGATCCCGATCTTCTTGGTCATCCACCAGGTCTTCTCCGAAGTTGAGCTGCGCGCGTACGTATCAACGTCGTCATCCCACTCAACGGCAGCGACCATTGAGCGCCCGAGCCGCGGTCAAGCATTCCTGTGGTACACCTACCGTAGCGAGGCTGGGGTGCTGGGCCAAAGTGCTAACCGGCCGCACTACGGTAGCTCGAAGCTCGAACTCGTCGGTTCCCCGGTACGAGAGCTCAGAGGCTCTTACTGGACCGATCGCCAAGGACGGGGCGAAATGGTGCTTGCTGAGTATTCGAGTGAGCTCTACGGGACCTTTTCCGAGGCCGAGCGCGGCTCGTATAGGGCTGGCAGCGAGCGAAAATAGCCGCTGGTCGCGCTGCAGGTTTCGCGTGAATCCAGGAGTGCCGTTGACCATGAAGTTGAACGGGACAGATCTGCCCGCGGCGTGGATAGTCCTGCTCTTCGCTAAGTCGGATGCTTGAGGTCGAGCCAGCTGGTGCCGTCGCCGAGTCGTGATTCCAGCTCGAGCCACTCGACACGCTTGCGCTCAAGTTCGACCAGCGGAGGTTCGCTGGTTTCGGCCTGGTACATGGCCTCGCCAGCAACGATCCGGGCCAGGCTGGCCATGAAGCGATCGACCGAGCTCATAACTCCTTCGGAACTGCCACTGCCGTGGATGATCGCGTTGCGTTGACGCTCGGCGCGGTCGAGCAGTGCGCGAAAGCGCCGCCGCAGTTGGCTGATGCGGTCCGCGGCTGCCCCGGGGTCGGCTAGATAGCTGGTGGCCTCGCGCACAACCCGGTGTTCCACGTGACCTTCGCCAATCGCGGCGAGAACCTCGTCAGCGACCCCCGCGAGCCCGCGCTCGTTGAAGAACCGATCAGGCGGAGGAAAAATCCAGGTCGTCGGCCCGTCGTACAGCTCGCCACGGCTCGTCGCCTAGGCCCAGCCCCTGCATCGCGGCAGCGCCGCCGTCGAGGAGGTCGTTGAGAAAGATCCGCTTCGATCCAGGGCGCTTCGAGGTAGCGCTGCGCTGAGGTGGCCCATGCGTTGTCTTTCTGGATCGTGGCCGGGCTCAGCGTCCGCTCGAGGGCGCGGGCGGCGAGGGCGATGCGCTGCGCTGGCCCCGGGGCACGGTCAACAACGACCGACCACAGCGCATCCTCAACCGAGCTGGTTGCGATCGCTTCGCCAGCGACCAGGCGATCGACGAACTCGCTATTGAAGGCTCGCAAACCTTCAGCGGTTCCTTAGAAGATCGGATGGGGCGGGGCCGTGCGCTCGGCTTCGGTCATCGGGCGGCCGAAGGTCGAGCCCGACCAGCCGCCTTGTTCACGCCACGCCACCTCCCCGTCGAGGAGCACCCACAGGGACTGCGACCGGGCCAAATCGATCAACGCGCGGAAGACGCGGCGGGCCTGTTGGCGCGCTTTCCCGACCGGCGTCTTCTCCATCCAGACCCTGACGTAGAGGCGATGATCGACTTCGGGCAGGTGCGAGAACCACGTTCCGCCTCCTGCCAGTTTTCGATCTCCGGCGGTGGCGTCAGGCCGTGCGAGCGTGCGGGGAAGGATTGCCACCCGGTGAGTGCAGCTGGCCAGTAGCCCCGGTCAAAGAGCTCGATCGAGCCGACACGGAGATAGCCGTTGGCGATTGAGGCGTTGTCGACAACCATCCAGACGGCAACGTCGTCGACCAGCGGGGGCTCGCTCAGCACATGCTCACAGATCTCAAGGCGCCGCTCAACTGCTAGTCCGGCCGGTCGAAGCTCGTCCTCAACTGAGGGCGCGGGACAGTGTCCCAACCGCGCGAGAGTTCTTGGATCGTCGCTCAGGATGTAGGCCAAGGTCCCGGCTCGTTGCTGCCAGTCCTGTCCGCGGTGCTCGGCTAGCTCGACGACCTGCCGCACGCGCAGCTCGCACTGCTCCGCCGAGGTTTCTGGATCGAGGAAGGCGTCGACGGCGTCTCGCCACGCGCCTCGGAGAAGCTCGTCGTCAGAGAGCCGCTCAAGCAAAGGTCGAAGGGCCAGCGCGACAACGCGCGTCCCTTGCGGGCTGGCCAGACGGCCTTCGAGTTGGCTTAGCTCATGATCGAAGCTAGCCAGGACCGCGCCGCCCGCCCGGCGACAGGCGGGTCCCAGCGCCCGCAGGGCTCGCTCGAGATCTTGGCGCAGCAGGGCGCGGTTGCGCCGGTACGGACCGCCGCGGCCCGAGAGCACACCGTCACAGACGGCCTCTAGCTCCTTGAGCGCGGTGATAAGGCCGAGGACTTCATCTGGCGCGCCGTAGCCACCGCCGTCGATCTGAGCACGCAACGCGTAAAGCCCGGGATCCATGTCGGGGTTGAAGGAGTATGTGATGTCACGCGGGCGCACTCGGACGAGGCTAGCTGCGTTGGGAGCGTCTCCCACAGCGAGGCCGCATTTCGCTTCGGCCAGACTCGGCGCGGCGGCGACCCGCTGGCTCAGGGATCGCGAGGATCGAGCCGCATCAGCTCATCATCGCTTGCATCGCTACGCCGCAAGCTCGCCACCTTCCACCCGCCGGATCCGTGTTCCATCACGAATGGAAGAGCCTCCGCCTGGACGCCCTCCTCAACTTGCCCGAAATGTCCTTCGACGTTCACGATGGCGACGAGCTCGCGGTCTACTCCGACTGGGTTGTGCAGGTCCACCCATCCCCACGTCTCGAGGTCGACGTAACTCCAGATTCGCCGCAGGAAGGAGACCAGATCGTCAGCGAACTGATCCCAGCTCGGGTGTTCAGGACCAGCTGGCGAAATTTCCTCGGACAGCCATTCAGGATCCCGCGCTAAGAGGCGGTGCGGGTACTCATGGAGCCACTTCCTTGTCAGATCGACCCGGAGTGCCGGCGCTGTCCACGGCCAAGCCCTACCCAGATCGCCTTCCTCCAGGATGGCCGAGAGCCAGGCGATAGCGACCGGAACGGGTCCTCCGCGAAGATGATCGGGATCAGCGTGCACCGTCAACAGTCTGAAGCTCTCCGCTACGGCGCCGGCGTATGAAGCCCGACTCTCTCACCTCGAACTCAGGGCGCCTACGAATTACGACGCGGGCAGCACCTCGGCGGGGCCGTCGACGGCCCCCTCCAGGTAGGCATCAACCCGCGCCCGGACCTCATCCCGGCTCCCCGGCATCAGGTGCCCGTAGCGGTCGTAGGTCTCGGTGATCGTCGAGTGGCCCATGAACTCCATGATCGCCTTCGGGTTGTTGATGCCGGCGTCGATCAGGATGCTCGCCGCGGTGTGGCGGCACTCGTGGAGCATCACCGGCTTCATGCGCGGCCGCCTCCCACGCCCGGTTCGCTCGGTTGCGCACGGTCGAGGGCACGAAGGCGTCGGAGGGCGACCGGCCGAAGACGAGGTCGCGGCCCGTTCGCTCGCTGCGGAGCAGGTGCTCGTCGAGGTAGTCGCGCAGCACCGCTACCACCGGGATCGTGCGCCGGCCGGCGTCGCTCTTCGGGTCGATCTCGTGCTCGACCGCATCCCAGGAGCGCAGGACGTGGAGCTCGCTGCGGGCGAGGTCGACGTCGAAGACGCGCAGCGCTCGCAGCTCGCCGCGACGAAGGCCGGCGTAGAAGGCCGTCGCCCAGAGCGCTCGCTCCTCGGCCGGGAGCGCCGCGCAGATAGGCGGCCGCCTGCTGAGGCGAGAGGATCCGCTCGCGCCGACGCCGACGAGCGCGGCAGCTCGATGTCGAGTGTCGGATTGACTGCGACGACCTCGCGGCGCACGAGCCGGCGGAACACCGCCTGGAGCGGGTTGAGGATGTTCGCGACGGTGGAGCCGTCGAGGCCTTCGGCGAGCAGCGCGTCGGCGAAGTCCTGCACCTCCATCCGCCGCACGTCTGACACCCGGCGCCCGGCGATTTCGGCGGGCAGGATGCGGTTCCGGATCGCTCGCTCGTAGCTTCGAAGCGACGAGGGCTTGTAGGCCTTGCCGGAACGGTTCCGGATCGCCCCCGCCCTCGCCGCCTCGAGCCAGGCCATCAGCTCGTCGCCGACGGTGATCTTGCTGGGTACCGGAAGGCGGCCGCGGTTCTGGGCCGCGAGGGCATCCACCCTCCAGGCCTTCGCCTCGCTGAGGCGGTCGAAGACGCGGCGCACCTTGGTGTAGCCGGCGCCGTCCTTGATGCTGATCCACGCCTCGTAGCGCGAATCGCAGTTGCAGCGCCGGCCGTGGTTGCTCGCGCAGGCTCGGGTGTGGCGCTCGACGATTCCCGGGTTTCTGCGCTTCGTCGCCATCTCGCCTCTACCGACCCGAGGCTAGCTCCCCCCGCTCGCGGCGATCCAGCGGCCTTTCCGCATTTTGCGCAATCCACCGCTCGAGCTCGGCTGACCGGGATGAGGCGAAGCCGGCCGAGCCGGACGATCCGCAGCTCTGGCTGCACGTAGCGCTCGAACGTGTCGACCGACATCCCGACCGCGTCAGCGGCCTCGCGCCTGGTCAGCGAGATCCGCGGCACCTCGCGCCCGGACGCGGCGCGCTTCATCGCCCTGCTCCCCAGGTCTTGATGATCCGGGCGTCGCCGCGCGGGCGCCTGACCAGCACCGCGTGCGCATTCGGCAAGTCCTGGATCCGGCTCGGATGGACCTTCATCTCGTAGCCCGCGCCGAGGGTCTTCAGGCCGGTGGGCCCGCGGAAGGTCTGGTGCTGCTCGGTCTGCTCGACCCGCGGGCGCATCCCGCGCCTCGTGTCCGAACCAGTCCGCGCCCTCGGCGTCGAGCCGGAAGCCGAGAAGCCATGCGACCCCGGCGGAGGCGCGCTCGCGAAACGCGTCGGCGACCGTGTCGAAGTCGGCCGGCGTCTGGGTCGCGAGGACCGTTGCGATCCGAGCCTCCCTTGCCGTCTGCAGCATGAAGTCGGCGACGTTCTCCGGCACGTAGCGCGCCGCCTCGTCCATCACCACGACCGTTCTGGCGGCCTCTCCCCGCTGGATCGCCCGCCCGCCGGCGACGACGAGGTCCTGGACGACGAGGCCGGCGAGCCCTCGGGCCAGCTCGCCGAAGCGCTGGGTGTCGAACGAGATCAGGCAGATCGGCCGCGGGCGCTTCAGCAGCGCGTCGGCGAGGCTGAAGGCGCCCTCGGTGCCGAGGCGGCCCACCAGCGGCCATGCGAACTCCTGGAGCCTCGCGAGGCCGCTCGCGATGCCGTCGCGGGCGGTGCTGTCGGAGCGCAGGGCGCCGAGCTGACCGGCGACCTGGCCCTCGAGCTCGGTGCCGCGGGCGGCGTGGCCGAGCGCGCCGTCGGGCCAGACGTCGAGGATGCTCTCGACCGCCAGCGGCTCGCCGCGCGCCGCGAGCACCTGGGCGCAGAGCAGCAGGCGGTTGCTCATCGCGGTCCGGTAGACCGCGCTTCGCGCGTCGAAGTCGGCGCGGAAGACCCGCATCAGGAACTCGCGCGCCTCCACCGGGCGCAGCCCGGCGAGCGGGTTGTAGCGCTCCTGAGCCGGAGCTCACGTCGAAGCGCAGGAACTCGCGCCCCTCCGCCGCCGCGAGGCGTCTCGAGGAAGGCGGCGAGCCCGGGGCTCGCCTTGGCGTCGATGTAGACGCCGCCCCAGCCGTGCCGGACCAGCACGGCGATCAGGCGGCAGGCGGCGGTGGTCTTGCCGGTGCCGGGATGGCCCAGGAGCATCCCGCCGCGTGACGAGCTCGTCGCCGCTGACCCCAGCGAGCTCGCGGCGGAGGTCCTCGCCGAGGATGACGTCGCCGCGAGCGACGCCGTTGCCGCGCCAGGCGCGCGCAGCTGCGCACGGCGTCGCAGCACGTGCAGCGGGCCGCGAAGGGTCTCACCGCGACGGCGAAGCTCCTCCTTGGGGCTGCGAGTGTCCTCGACCTCGCGAAACGCGGCCATGACGGCGCCGAGGACGGCGCCGTGCGGCGGCCCCCACCGCGCTCATGGTCACGGAGACGCCGGCCAGCGCGCCGGCGAGCGCCCCGATCGGGCCGGCGATGGGCACGAGTGCCAGCCCCCACGTCCAACGCAGGCGGGGGCCGCGGTACCCGAACATCCGCACTGCGCTGAAGCGAAACACAGCGGCAACGACGAACGCGGTCGCAACGCAGGCCACGACCATCGCGGCGAGGTCGACCTCGGCGCCGAGGAAGTGCCCGAGGGCATCGGGCACGTGATGGTGGTGCGGCGCGTGCGTGTGCGTGCTCCTGGCTTGATGCTTCATCGTGGGATCTCCTTCCGGTTCGACCAGCCGTGGATCTCGAAGCTCTCGGCGCCGTAGCCCAGGCCGCCGATGGCGCGCTCGACGCCGCCCCGGGCCTCCTCGGTGCAGTAGAAGCGGACGCCCGCGAGGTGGGGGCACTCGGCGTAGAGCTCGACGATGCGCTGCACGCGTGCGCGCGCCTTCTGGGTTCGCTCGAGCTCGATCGCAAGCGGCTCGCCCGCAGGACCCCAACCGCTGAGCGCCAGGTCGGGAATACGAAGGATCCGGGTGCGCCCGCCGCGGATCTCGGCCGGGCAGAACGCGGGCGCAATCGAGCCGAAGTCGTGAGCGACGATCTCCCGCTCAGTCCAAACCCTCTCGCCGAACTCCGCCTCGAGCTCGATCGCCAGCCACCCGCAATCGACGTCGTGCGCGTACTGGCGGTAGTCGACTCGCGACGGCTCGAGGTCGAGCCCGGCGACGCGGAGGCCCGCCGCCGTGACCGTCCAGCCCCAGGGCCCGGCGAAGATGCGAACCGCCTCCACGTAGCCGGCGGCGCGAAGCTCGGCCAGGCTCCGGGTCACCCGGGCGACGCTGGGGTGGCCGTTTCGCCCGGACGTCGCCTGGCCTCGGAACTCGCCGGCGGGAGCGATCGCTGCCAGCTGCTCGGCTTCGACGAGCCGCTGACGGCCTGCGAAGCGAAGCCAGCGCAGATCGCGCTCGGTGAGCCTGAGCGCGGACACCTCGGCGAGGCCGTGACACTCGGCCTTGCGGCCTTCGCATCTCGACGGCCTGGCGCTCAATAGCCATCGCCTTATAGGGCGAACCAGCGACGCTGTTCCCCCCACTTACACCGGCCGCTCTCAGGCTTTCGCCTCGCTCCTGGTCCTTCTTATCTGCTCTCACACCTCCCTAGGCGCACGAACCCCGAATATGTCCCACTCAAATCTCAAAAATCTCCGCCCGCACGCCCCCTCCACCTCTCCTCCCCCATCCACCACCACCCCGCTCGATCGCTCCTGACCACCTGCACGTCGTAGGCGGGCGGGTGGTCAGGAGCGGGCGAGCGCGTGCCGCCGCCGGGTTCCGCTGCTTGGGTCGCAGCTCGAGCTGCGGGTGGCGTGCGGGCGGGATGCGGCGCCGACTGCGGCGAGCCAGAGCAGGGTGGTTGTGGCCGCTCAGCGGCGCCTGGTCGAGCAGCCGATTCGCGCGCCCGATCCGCTTGCGGACCGCGCGATGGCTGAGGCCCGTCAGCGCGGCGACCTCGGCCGGGCTGTAGCCGAGGCCTCTGAGCGCGACGACCTGGCGAAGCTGCGTCGGCAGCTCGCTGAGAAGGACGAGCGCCTCGCCGAGGTCCTCGCGGTCGATGCACGCGCTCGAGCGGATCGGCTGCCTCGCCCGCGAGGGAGTCGATCGGGTCAGGGCCTGCCTTGCCATTCGCCGTCGCCGGGGCGCGAGAGGTCGACGAGCGGCGCCTGTCGGCGTCCGCGCCAGCGGTGGTACTTCAGCGAGCGGTTCTGGACGCAGCGAAACGTGTAGGAGAGGGCGTGCGCGGTGTCGTGGGGACCGGGAAAGGCACGGAGGAAGTCGGCGAGCGCCGACTGCACGACGTCGTCGAGCTCGCTCGCGGGAACGCCGTAGCGCCTGGCGACGGCGCGCAGCCTGGCCGGCTCGTTCCTCGCGATCCACTCGGCGAGCTCCGCGGTTCGGGCTTGGTGATCGGGTCGTTGGGCGTGATGGCTGTGTGCGGACATGCCGCCGCCCAGCACGCGAACGCGTGCCACCATCGGCGGTTGTTCGCGCGCGCCATCACGTCAGCGGCCCGAGCGGCCCGGTCCGGGCGCGGGCGCCCCCGCGGGATCGCGACGGGATGCCAGGTCAGGCTGCCGCCGCAAAGCCGGACTCAGACGGCGAAGCAGCACGCAGGAGGAGCCACGCGAATTGCAGTGTCGCGTTTAGGTGCCCTCGGTACGAGTCCCAGAGAGGCCCCTCCGGCGCGGCGTCGAGAAGCGCAGCGGCAGCGTCGAGGCCGAGCTGAACGACCTCCGCGTCGCCGGTCGCGGCGCCGTCGACGACGGCCGCCGAGAGAAGAAACAGGTCCCTCTCCGGGGGAACGTCCCCGCTCGCCACGTGCGCCGCGATCCGAGCCAGCGGAGAGCGTCAGACGGTCGGCGGCCGGTGACCTTGGGGAACTCCCACGCACAGTGCAAGCCCCGGCGATCGCATGCTCGCCCCCACCGCTCGGCGCCCCGGGTGAGCGTGCCGCGCCGTACCTACTGCTCGTCCGGCAGTGGCTCCTCGACACCTTCGGCGTCCAAGGTCGCCGCGTCGCCGTTTCGCCGCGAAGCTCAGCGGCGACGGCCTCGAACTGAGCCAGCGCCGCCGAGAGGTGCTCGACGATCTCCTCAGCGATGACCTCAGGCGCCGGCAGGTTCTCGGCGTCGGTCAGCGACTCGTCCTTGACGTCGGCCCAGATGTCGAGGTTGAAGCCGTCGCGCTCGGCGAGCTCCTCGTAGCTCCAGCGCTTGAACTGCTCGGTCTCCTCGCGCGTGCTTGAGCGGCTCGCCGGGCTTGTAGGCCTGAACGAACGTCGTCGAGGTCCGCCCGCGTCATCTGCTTCGTCTTCAGCGTGAAGTGCTGGTTGGTCCGGAGGTCGAAGACCCAGAGCTCCTTCGTCGCCGGCTCCGACGGATGCGGCCTTGCGCTCGAAGAAGATGACGTTGGCCTTCACGCCCTGGGCGTAGAAGATCCCGGTCGGCAGCCGCAGCAGGGTGTGGACGTTGCAGTCCTCGAGCAGGCGGCGTCGGATCGTCTCGCCGGCGCCGCCCTCGAAGAGCACGTTGTCGGGAACGACCATCGCGGCCCGGCCGCCGATCTTGAGCATCGAGCGGATGTGCTGGACGAAGTTGAGCTGCTTGTTGGCGGTCGTCGCCCAGAAGTCCTGGCGGGCGATGGTCTGCGCCTCGCGGCTCTCGCGCCCGTCCTCGCCCGCGATCGTCACCGACGACTTCTGCCCAAACGGCGGATTCGCCAGGACGAGGTCGACCTTCTCGGAAGGCTCGGCGAGCAGGGCGTCGCGGACCTCGATCGGCGGCGTCGCGTCCGGGGTCGTTCCGCCGATGCCGTGGAGGAAGAGGTTCATGGCGCAGAGGCGCGCGGTGTTGTCGACGATCTCGACGCCCGCGAAGGTGTCATCGCGGAGGAGCGCTTCTGGTCGCGATCGAGGTCGTAGTGCCTCGAGATGTACTCGTGGGCGGCGAGCAGGAAGCCGCCGGTGCCGCAGGCCGGATCGGCGATCTTCTCGCCGGGCTCTGGCTGCACGCAATCGACCATCGCCTGGATCAGGGCGCGCGGCGTGAAGTACTGGCCGGCGCCGGACTTGGTGTCGGCCGCGTTCTTCTCCAACAGGCCCTCGTAGGCGTCACCCTTGACGTCGGCGTCGACGCCCATCCACGTCTCGCCGTCGATCAGGTCGACGATCAGGCGCTTGAGCTTCGCCGGGTCCTGGATCCGGTTCTGGGACTTGCGGAAGATCAGCCCGAGCAGGCCGGGCTGCTTGCCGAGCTCGTTGAGCAGGACCGTGTAGTGGGCCTCGAGCTCGGGCCCGTCTTTCTCAAGCAGCGACGGCCAGTCGTAGCCGGCGGGGATCTTCGACTCCTCGTTCCACGGCGCCTCGCGTCCGCTCGTGCGCCATCTTCAGGAACAGCAGGTAGGTCAGCTGCTCGACGTAGTCGCCGTAGGAGAGCCCGTCGTCGCGCAGGAGGTTGCAGTAGTTCCAGAGCTTCGCGACAAGCTGCCTCGAGTGGTCGGTGGCGAGGCGCGTTGTCACCTAGCGATGCCTCTCGCGATGGAGATCGGCCGCGCGGCTCCCGAACTCATGACGGTTGATCAGATCCGACGCGGGATCATCGGTTGGGTCTTGAGGCACGAGGCGCCCGGAGAATGCGTGGCTGAGGAGGGAACTTCTCAGCTGAGCGGCACTCCGCCGTTTCATCGCGAGATCCAACTCGACATCAGCCAGGTCTGAGAGCGACCCCTCGATCGAGCGGAGCCTTTCGCGCTGTTGCTCCACAGGAGGACAGGGAACCCGCAGTTCACGAACCCGGGCCCCGCTCAACGCCGGTTGTTGGCTGCCACCGGCACGGCGACGGTTGCTCTCGTACCTCGCCATCAGGCAGTAGAAGAGAAACTCCGGCGTCATCTTCGTCGGGTCGAGCCGGATCGCGGCGGAGTTTTGGTTGTGGGCTGCTGCGACGTCGAGGATCGCCGCCTGCCCACGCGTCTTGCCTTCGCCAATCATGGCAAGAAGCACCGTGCCCGGAGGATGGAGACGGCGCGCTCGATTGCCGAGACCCGCGTCGGTGATCATCTCGCGGGTGCTTGCAATTCGGCAAAAGGCGACCTCACCGCTCGAAACCCACGGGATGCCGCCCTCCCAGTTGTTCCGGTCGTCCCGCGGCGGGGTCGCTCCAACAAACACGTCACCGAGCTCGCCGATCGCGACCTCCGGCGCACCGAGGCCGACGAGCCGTTGCAAGACGGACGCACGGAATACCTCGAGCTGTGTCTCTGCTCGATCGCACGCCCCGTCTCCCTCACGTACGGCGCGAAGAAGAGCGTCAAGGCGATCCACGATCATTTGCTGCTCCGCTATCGGAGCGATCCGGATGGTTAGTGCGTTCAGGTCATCGCGCGAGAGGCTCGGGATCGCGGTCGATTGATCGAGTCCTTTGAGCTGTGCTGCTTCCAATTGGTAGGCGAGGAACCGCAGGTTGATTCCCCCCTGCGGCACCACGTAGTAGGCGGTGTCGATCGTCCACGAAGGCTCATCGGCGATTGTCACCTTCCCGGCAGCGCCCTTGCGGCCGATCACGATCGCCGGCCGATCCGTCAGAGACTGGTCATGCTCGCCAACCCGACCAGCGGAGGCGTAGACGCCGGCACGTCCAGCGCCGCCGCTTCTCTGCCGGAAGCCCCTTCCCGTAGTGAAAGGTGAGCACCTCGTCGGCCCTGCACCCGGCCCAGCCCGGCGGAAGTGCGACCGGTCGTGCTCGTCATGCCGCAGCCAACTCCTCGTTCAGCTCCGCGAGCAGCTCATCGAGCGCATCGCCGAACGTCTGGTGCGCACCGAGCAGGCCGCCCTCCTGGGCGAAGGGCTCGTAGTCGAAGTCCTCGCGCTCGAGCGTCATCGAGGTGGCGATGTGCTCCGCCATCCAGCGCAGCCACTGGAGCTGCTCGTCGGTGAACTCGCGGCCCGCCGATTGCTGCTCGGTGAGCCAGAGGTCGAAGCGGAGCATCACGACCTCCTTGCGCGGGAGCAGCTCGTCGTCGTGGTGCATGGCGAAGCGGATCAGCTGGACGAGGTCGGTCAGCGTGCGGCGCATGCCCGCGCCCTTGACCTTGTTCGAGTCGACCGCCTCGTAGGCGGCCCAGAGCTTCTCGGCCGTCAGATCGTGCGGCGGCTTGCTCGATCGCCTCGGCCAGCTGCTTCAGATCGTCGAAGCTCGGGCGAAGCCGGTAGGGGCGCTGGTAGTAGGCCTGGAGGGCGAGGTACTCGTCGTGGTGCTCCTTGACGAACTCCTCGAAGTCCTCGACGGCGTCGCGCGCCTGAGCCGGCATCGGTCCAGCCGGCGAAGGTCAGCTCGTCGGCGGTGGTCATGTCGATCAGCTGGGACGACTGCTCGCGCAGGGAGAGGATCCGCTGGCGGACCTCGGCCTTCATCAGCGGCGTGACCGCCTCGCCGAGGACTTCGTCCTTGGCCTCGTCAGCTCCTCCTCGGTCGGCTCGTAGGTCGTCGTCGTCGGCGGCGCCGGCGCTCGCGGCCGCCGCGGCGGCCCAGCGCTCGGGATCGGCTGCGGCGATCAGGGACTCGGCGACCGCGTCCATGCCCTTCCCGTCGGCGACGTCGGCGAACTCCTGACGGCGCTTCTCGTCGAGGTTGCTGTGCAGGCGAGCGAGGCGGGCGCCGATCGTCGAGACGATCTCCTCGCTCCTTGATCCCCATCGCGACGTCCTGGAGCAGGCGGTCGAGGGCGACGCCGGGCTTTCGCTCCAGCGGCCGGGTGTCGAGCCAGGCCTTGCCCTCGTCGGTGAGCCCGACGCAGTCGACGATCACGAAGCGGTCCTTCGACTTCGCCCCCTCGGTGACCGACTGCAGGTCGGTCGGGTCGATCGTGCGCACGCCGCGGCCCTTCATCTGCTCGAAGAGGGTGCGCGAGCCGACCATCCGCATGAAGACCAGGCATTCGAGCGGGCGGATGTCGGTGCCGGTCGCGATCTGATCGACGGAGACGGCGATCCGGAACTTCGGGTCGGTGCGGAAGTCCTGGATGTGCTGGTCGGAGTCGCCCTCGCGTCTTGTAGGTGATCTTGCGGGCGAACTCGGAGCCGCGGTTGAACTCCTCGCGGATGATCCGCAGCACGTCCTCGGCGTGGTTGTCGGTCTTGCAGAAGAAGACCGTCTTCGGGACCTCGGGCCGGCCGGGGAAGATCTCGGTCAGGACCCGCTCCTTGAAGGTCCGGACGACGGTGCGGATCTGATCGGGGTTGACCACGGCCCGATCGAGCTTCGCCTTGTCGTAGGTGACCTCGTCCTCGAGCTGCTCGCGCTGGCGCCGGCGGGTGCCGAGGTCGCGGACCTCGACCCAGGAGCCGGCGGCGATCTCGCCGCCCGCCTCGGAGACCTCGGTCTTGATCCGGTAGGTCGTGTAGGGGACGTTGACGCCGTCGGCGACGGCCTGCTCGTGCTTGTACTCGGTGACGACGTTCTGGTCGAAGTAGACGCGGGTCGTGTGCTCGGCGGTGGCGGTGAGGCCGGCGAGCGACATGTCGAAGTAGTCGAGCACCTGGCCCCAGCGCCCGTAGATCGAGCGGTGGCACTCGTCGACGAAGCCGACGTCGAAGGTCTCGATCGGGACCTCGGGTCGGTAGGCGACCGGCAGCACCTCGTCGGCTCGTCTCGGGCTCGATCTCGAAGGTCGAGCGCTCCTCGGCCTCGGGGTCGAACTCCTCGTCGGACTGGCCGCGCAGGATCGAGTAGAGGCGCTGGATCGTCGTGATCACGACCTTGGCCGCCGGGTCGATCCGGTTCGAGCGCAGGACCTGGACGTTGTAGAGCTCGGTGAACTTGCGGCGGTCGTCGGGGGTGACGTAGTTGGCGAACTCGGTGAAGGCCTGGCGGCCGAGGTTGATGCGGTCGACGAGGAAGAGGATCCGCTCGGCGTCGGCGTAGCGCAGGAGGCGGTAGGCCTCGGCGACGGCGACGTAGGTCTTGCCCGAGCCCATGGTCATGTTGATCAGGGCCTTGGGCTTGGCGTTTCGCAGCGACTCCTCGAGGCCCTCGATCGCTCGGACCTGGACGCCGCGCAGGCCGCTCGGGATCGAGCGCGGGCATGCGGCGCAGGCGAGCGAGGAGCGAGAACTCCTCCTGGGCCCAGCCGATCAGCGTCTCCGGGCGGTGGAAGTGGAAGACGTCGCGCGGGCGCGCGATCGGATCGCGGAGGTTCGTGAACAGCGTCTCGGCTCCGGTCGACTGGTAGTGGAAGGGCAGCGGCAGCGGCTCCCAGTGCGGGATCGGGCGCTCCTCGACCAGCTCGCTGAAGCCCTCGGTGTAGCGCTCGGTCTGCCACTCGACGCCGCGGAGCGTCTCGCCCTCCTTCTTGGCCTCGATCGTCCCGAGCGCCTTGCCGTCGCCGAAGAGCAGGTAGTCGACGGGCCCGGTCTTGGTCGGGACCTCGCGCACCGCGATGCCCCGGCCGGCGGTCAGATCGATGCCGCGGTAGTCCTGGACGATCCAGCCAGCCTCGGCGAGCATCCGGTCGATCTCGACCCGAGCCTTCTGCTCGGGATGCAGGCGGTCCTCCACGGACTACGCGTTGCCCGGCGGCAATCCAGGCAGGTCCGGCGCTTCCAAGGTGAACTGCCGAGAGGACTCGTCGAAGCAGAATCCGAACGTCGCAAATACATCTCTTCGACCCCAGAGAGGACTGCCGGGGCCCTGAACGAAAGTTGGCCAAAGCTCAAAGCTGATCGCGAGCCCGCTCACATACGCGACGACGGGCCTCGTCGCGACCCATGTGCTGATCTGCGCGCCGTTCGCGAGGCCTGTCAACGCTTGGGTGACGTCGCCGGACCCGTAGCCCATAAGGGCGCGGAAGCCGTCGGGAAGCGCTGTCGCATCCGCCCCGGTATCGAGCAGACCCCAAATGTCGCCCTCCGCTCCGTTCAGGCCGGCGACGTGCAGCTTTAGGTACGGCCGAACGACCCCTTGCTGGAAGACGTCCTGGTAGGGGAGCCGGTAGATCGGCACTCGATCCCTCCCCTGTCCCCTCGGTCTTAGAGCAGGTTGAGGCCGGAGCCAATCTCCGGGACAAGCGTGATGAAGTCGGTCGGCGTGACCTCTGGATGCGCGCGCAGCGCAGCTGCATCAAGCTCACTGGCGATCACAACTTTGTTTCGAACGGCGACCCAACGCCCACGGTAGGGCTCGAGGTCGACCCCCTCAATCTCATTCACCTGTTGGTCCTTGAGGACGGTTGCCATCGCGCCACCTGTCCTTTCCACAACGCCACCGGAGGCTTGGCGTAGTCGTCGATGCGCTTCGGACTCTACACCGCTTCTTACCCCATCTTGGCCGATCCGACCTAACGCCTGGGTCGAGGCCTCTGCGATGCAAGCAGCCGTTCTCAAGAGCGACCACTTTTCAGGCAGGTGCCGCCCTTGAAGATCCACTGAACCCCGAGCTCGGGGTCGTTACCGAGGCCCCACAGCAGCCAACCGGGGACGTAGTCCTTCTCGACCACGTCCTCGCGGGAGTCGCGCTCCCTTACGCGCTCGTCGATGATGGCTCGACTGATCACGAGTGCGCGCGGCCCGGCGATACGGTCGCGTTCACGCGGAGGTTCCAGCGACGAGTGATCCGACCCTTGGTCCGCACAGTGGGATCAAGCGCCGAGATTCCCGCGCTCTTCCGTTTAGTGCACGCCGCTACGAGATCCGGAGCGTCGATGCCAAGCTCCTCGACGAGGAACCCGAGTCGCTTGAAGACCGTGCGATTCCCCAGTCGATCGCCATAAGCGATCAGGGTCTTCTCGTCGCGATGCTCGCCCTCGAAGTACTCGACGAGCACATCAGCACCGTGCCTGATTCCGCCCCCGAGGGCGGGCTCGTCGAGCACGTCGACGATTGTGCGCGACGGATCCGAGACCTGGATGCGCTCGCGGCCTCGCCACACGGGCCGTGTGCCGAAGAGCGCCTCCTGCTTTCGCGTGACGACCCGAAAGTCCATGCCCTGGACACGCGCGGTCGAGCGTCGCTGCTGGCGAGCAGTTACGACGAGGACGTCGCGGAAGAGCTGCTCGGTCAAGCCCCAGTGCTCGCAGGCGCTCCAACCGCCGATGTAGCAGGGCTCGAAAACGCGAGCGGCCACGAGCCATGGGTCGCTGCGCCACTCTTCCGGTGCGGAGGCCTCCAACGGCACTGGCGCATACAGGCCCCGCCGAACGCGTGCCAGCCAGCCGCGGGACGCGAGGTAACCGACAAATCGCGCCGCCTCGGCGCGATCAACATCGAGCGCCTCGGCGGCCTCATCGGCCGTGAACGGGCCGCCGAACGCGCGGCTCAGAGTCGCGAGGCGAGCACGGTTCTCCGCTCGGATTCCACCGCGCGTTGGCTGGGCATTCGCTGTCGTCGATGGCGACATCATGGCTGCACTAGTTAGGGTCAGCTAGTGATTACTGCGGGTGCAGTATATCAGCCCGATACAGCCTAACTGCAATAACCGTGAGCACGTAGCGATAACTACGGTCATGGGATATCGCCCGAACGTCCCTCGCATCCCCAGGCAGCACGGTAGCGGTCCCTTTGTACTTCTTTTTACTCGCCCTCCGCCGTCATCCCACCCGCCGCGAGTTTGACCCAGCGGCGACTGCACGTCGGTGCCGCTCGTACTCCATTCGGAACTCTGGATCGTCCCGCAGTCGCCGCGCGAGTCGCCGATCGTGGTAGCTGGTGTCAAGTCTCTTTCTGCGCACTCCGGCTTGCTCCTAGCCCTCCTTGCAGAGAACAGAAGTTACGACTTCGGCACCACAGCGGGACTGTTCGGCGTTCGGGGGCGGGCCTGAAGTGCGGGAATGCTGAACGAAGCGCATCTCCAAGATCCCGTGCCGCGCGTCGTCAGGCGCGACGCCACGAAAGTGTGCGGAGCACGCCAAGCGAAATGCACCGAACACTTTGGTGACCGACCGCAAGCCGGTCGTTACCCTTCCGCCGCGTGGCGCTCCCCGCGGAGGTCAAGGACCCAGCGATCGCCCTCGTCGCGACCTATTGCGCGACGAAGGTGCCGGCAGAGCACGACGACAAGATCAGGATCGAATACAAGGTCCGCGGCAAAACGATCACGATCTACGAGTGCCGGCCGCCGTGGCGGGAGGACTTCGGCCCCGACTGGACGTCGATGCGGATCTGCAGCTTCAGCTGGGACCCCGAGACGCGGCTCTGGACGCTCTATGCGCGGAACCGCAACGACCGTCGCCTCGACTACCCGTTCATCGATCCCGCGCCGGACCTAATGCCGCTGTTGCAGGAGGTCGAGAACGATGCCACCTGCATCTTCTGGGGTTAGCCCGGCCGCTCGAAGCACCGGGTCCACGAGGCCGCGAACCAGGTCGCTACTTCGCGGAACCGGTCCTCGTTGAGGCAATCGGCCTGCGCCTCACGCGGTGAGCTGGAGGTGCAGAGACTCGCTGTCGGTCGGCCGCTCGGTGAGCGCATGCTCAGCGAAGCGCATCTCCAGGATCCCGCGCAGCGCGTCGATCACGTTCTCGCGCGCCTCGGCTCGAGTGCGCCCTTGGCTGTTGACCCCAGGGACCTCGGCGATCGAGGTGGTGATCCAGCCGTCGCCGGCGTCTTCGTAGACGAGCGTTAGTTCAAGCAGCGAGTCCATCGCACTACAACGGTACCCGGCCGTTCGCCTGGCACCAAAGCGAGCGACCACACCCTCATGATGATGCTCGTCCCGGCCGCAGCGAAAACCCGAAACGTGGTGTAGCACAATACGTGCTACGCTGGTTCGCATGGCATCCCGAACTGTGCGAGCTCGCTTAGACCAGGCTTCCGAGCAGGCGCTCGACGTGCTCATGCGCGAGGGACGAAACGAATCGCAAGCGGTGCGCGAGGCGCTAGTCGAGGCCGGCGAGCGACGCACCAGTCGCTCGGCCTTGGCCGAGGAAGTCTCGCGGCTCGCCGCCGACCCCGACGACAGCGCGGAGCGGCGCGCGCTGCTGGCCGACATGGACTCCGTGTCCGGCGACTGGCCGGCGTGACCCGGGGCGAGATCTATCGGATCAGATTCCCTCGCGGCAAAGGGCGCGAGCAGCGCGGCGTCCGCTACGGGGTGATCGTCCAGGCCGAGGGCCTTTTGGGGCTGTCAACCGCGATCGTCGCGCCGACCTCGTCATCCGCCGCGGCGGCGACGTTTCGGCCGGAGGTCGAGATTGAAGGCCGATCGACGCGGGTCATGGTCGAGCAGCTGCGGGCTCTCGACATCGAGCGCCTCGACAAGCTTGCTGGGCGCCTCTCGGCACGAGAGATGGGCGCGGTTGACCAGGCCCTCGCCCTCGTGTTGGATCTCGCGTAGACGCCGCCATGTCCAGAAGTCAGCGTGGCGTCACGCCAGACGCCTTTAGGTCGTCCTTTGCGCAACTCTCGGAGCCGCCGGTCTGACCGTCTGGACGGCCCCGCATCGATGGCGATCCAGGAGCCATCGAAGACGGCGACTATTGCTCTCGCCTGCCGAGTGGAGTGGCGAACTCAAACCATCCCGGACGATGCGGAGTTGCGAACAGCTGTTCGTCCGCTGAACGTGGTTTGCTGGCCTCGTGGCGCGACACCAGCCGAATCCGATCGTGGTCGAGGTCCTCTACAGCCCGTCGAAGTGGGTCGGCTGGCGTCTGGGAGAGCCGCAGCAGGGCGGCTACCTCGCGCGGGTCCGTTCGCTTCCCGATGAGGGCAACGGTCGGACCATTCCTGAGGCCGTGGGGGAGCTGGCGCGTCTGGTTGCCGACCTCGTTGCCGACTGGGACGAGTCCGTCGAGGTCGTCGAGCACTTCCCTCCGTGGTCTGATCGCGATCGGCTTGGCGAACGAGCGGCGCCACCACTCGTTGACTGGGCTCGGCCACGAGTGCTCGACGGGACGCTGGCGTCGGCGCTTTTGGACGCTGCCGGGGAGGCCGCGCTTGACCCTGCCGACGAGGCGCGCATCGTCGACGAACTGATGAGATGAGTGAGCGTGCGGAGAGACGCGTCTTGCCGCTTGGAGCTAATTCGGCCGGCGATTGCGAGGCTTGCCTTATCTGGGACTACAGGGAGCTCGACGAGCCGGTGGCTGCGTCAATCTCGGAGTGGCTCTGTGGTTGCGGGGCTCATCTCGTCGTCCATTGGCGCGGGGGCGGAGCGCTGCCACCGGTGGGATGCCCCCGATGCGGAAGGATCGCCGATTGCGAGCTTCTCCCGTTCTATGCGGTGACCGCGGCTGAGGCCCATGACGAGCAGGGACTCGCGCTGCAGATCACAGTCGCGAATCACTACTTAACTGAAGCCGCCTGACCGGTATGGCCATGGCGGCGCTGAGCTGTCCAGGGCCATCGCGCCATCTTCCCGCGTGTGGTTCTTCCAGGCAATGGCGCACCTTCGTCCGCGGCCATGAGACCAAGCGCCAACGGGTCTAGCTGATGTCGACTCGAATCAACGCATCGAGCTTCTCGCGCGCCCACTTCGCGACGAATTCGGCTTGAACATCGAGGCTCGTGTCTTCCGAGGCGATGCCCCCCAGGTGCAGGGTGGCGAAGATCCGACAGATCCTCCCCCGGTTGGTCCGTGAGAGCACGAAATCTCCGCCCGCCTCGATGGCCTGGCGCAGCGGACTGCCTTCTTCTAGATCTGGCGGCCAGCCTGCCGGGCTCAAGAATCCGACCCCCACGCCAATGGCGGGCTCGTGATCTGCGCCAGGTCGCCAGGCGTCTTCGGGTGACAAGACGCTTTCTTGCCAGCTACCCCGCTCAGGCACCGGGTCTAAGCGGGTAAGCGCTGGCCAGTTGGCGCCCTCCCAGCCAAGCCCAAACCTCAGAGTGACGCTATACCCGAGCCAGCCCCGGCCCTGTTGCCCTCCACGATCCTCGGCGTCCCATCGCGATTCGAGGTCTTCCCCGGGTTCCTGCCGAAGGTCCTCGAGCTGGTCCACGATGAGCTCGAACAGCTCATCCCATCTGGCGACAACCTCGCTAACGCGGGCGACGACCGCGAGGTCTGGACTGGTAAGGGGCCCGGGAACGTTCACGTTGACTGCCTCTCGCTCAAGGTAACGCAGCAACTCGGCCAGCATCCTGTACTCGCTGGGGGTATCGGGTTTCATGGCCATCGTCCGCCAACCGGGCGAGGCTGAGATAGTCCGTGCCCAGATCCGCCCGATCCGGTCAGCTTCCCGAGCGAGTTCGCTCCAGCGAACTGCGATGAAACGTGGGTGTGGCTTCCAACCGCCTGGCGACAAGAAAAGGAGCCCCGTGCCAGAGACCGAGGGGTATCCCTGCTTCTGCCACTCCGTTGGCGGAGCATCGATCTTGTTCTCGCAGACCAGATCCCCTGGAGCGGGAGACTTGCCAACGAACCGAAAGTGCATGTCGGGTCGTTCTCCGCTGTCGAAGACGAATTGAGTGTCTACGACGTAGTCGCCATAGGCGGCAAAGCCGCGCGCGTCGTCTTCGCTCACGCCGAACCCTCGGCGCACAAACCAAGTCATCAGAGTCGGAGACGTCCTCAGGACTTCCGCGAGGATCTCCGTGAGGCGATTCTCCCGGTCGCTCCCGCGGCTATAGGCATCGGCTGCATCGAGCAGGGAGCGGTGGCGCACGAGTCAAAGCCTATGAGGCGCGAATCAGATCTGCAGCTTCCAGCGGGACCCTGAGACGAGCCTCTGGGCGCTCTTCGCGCGGGATCGCAGCGACCGTCGCCTCGCTACCAGTTCATGGATCCGTCGCCCGAGCTGATGCCGCTGCTACAAGAGGGCGAGAACGACCCCACCTGCATCTTCTGGGTTAGCTCGGCGGCCCGAAACTCCCGGTCGCCAGGACTCTTTGCCCGCGAAAACGAAAACCATTTGGCGCGCAATTTGGCGCGCACGGCCTTCTGAAAGACGAAAACCGCTTGAACAAGCGGTTTGTGAAGCACCGCTACGGGGATTCGAACCCCGGTTTCCGGACTGAGAATCCGGCGTCCTAGTCCCCTAGACGATAGCGGCGTGTTGGCCGATTTTAGATGGGCCGGACGCGGACCGACGAGCCGATCGGCCCCGTCCCAATAGGATGCCGCGTCCATGGCCAGCTTCACCATCAAGCGCTCGATCGCAGCGCCTCCGGAGACGGTGTTCGCGGTGCTGACGGACCATCGTGCCTACGCGGACTTCACGCCGATGCGCAAGAGCGAGCTCGAGCGGGAGGGCGACCCGGCGCCGAACGGCGTCGGCGCGATTCGCAAGCTCCACATGATCGGCCCGCCGCTCCGCGAGGAGGTGGTCGAGTACGTGCCGTCCTCGAAGTTCGTCTACAGGCTGCTCTCCGGCGCGCCGCTCAAGGACCACGTCGGGACGGTCACGCTCGAGCCTGAGGGCACCGGCACCCAGATGATCTACACGGTGGACACCACGCCGACCCTTCCGTTCGGCGGGGGCCTCGTGGTGGCGATCTCCAAGCGGGCGGTCACGCAGCTCGCCGACGGCGTCGTCAAGGAAGCCGAGACGCGGGCCTGACGGCGGCTGATGGATCATCCAACCAGGGCGGTGGTCAAGCCTTCGATGAGGCGGGCAGGTCGGCCCCCGAGTGCGGCTGGAGGGAGTCGAACCCCCACGTCCTTGCGGACACGGCGACCTGAACGCCGCGCGTCTACCAGTTCCGCCACAGCCGCGGATCGGGCGGGATCGTAGCTCAGGCCCGCCAGATGATTGATGCCGAATTCACGCGCGATCTGGCGACGGTATCCGTGCGTCATCCGGGCGTGCATGTATTCGGGATCGATCATCTAGCCTGCCCGGGGTGAGTCACGTCCGGGCATGGAAGCCTGAGCCGGCCGGACGGCGGGCATGAAGGTCGCTCTCGTCCTCGGCGCCGGCGGCGTGCAGGGCGGCGCCTGGCTGACGGGTTCGCTCGAGGCGATCGCCGCCGAGACGGGCTGGGACCCGATGGAGGCCGATCGCATCGTCGGCACCTCCGCCGGGGCGATGATCGGCGCGATCGTCTCCGCGGGCGTGCCGCTGTGGTGGATGGTGGCGCACTCCGCGGGCGAGACGATCACGGGCCTCACCGACGCCGCGGGCCGCCCGGCTGCCGAGGCCGATCGCAACGCCGGAGCCCGGTTCTACCCGGATCTCTGGCCGCCGCCTGTCTGGCCCGGGTCCTGGAAGCTCGCGCTCAGCACGCTTCGCGATCCGTTCTCCTACCCGCCGGCGACCGTCACCGCGGGCTGGCTCCCGCGGGGCTTCATCTCCACGGAGCCGCTCAAGGAGACGGTGCGCCGCGTGGTGCCGAGCGGCTGGAGCCCGCATCCCGGCATGCGCGTCGTGGCCGCCGACTACGAGACTGGCAAGCGCGTCGTGTTCGGGCGCGAGGGCGCGCCGGCGGCGGAGCTCGCCGACGCCGTGGCCGCGTCGTGCGCGATCCCGGGCTTCTACAAGCCGGTCGAGATCGCGAGCCGCCGCTACGTGGACGGCGGCATGTGGTCGACGTCGAACCTCGACGTGATGGGCCGCCGTGACGTGGACCTCGTCATCTGCCTGAACCCGACGTCCTCCCTCCACCCCACGCGGGCCTGGAATCCGCTCGAGGCCATCCCCCGGGCAATCCGTATCGGCGCCGGCCGGCGCCTCGGCAGCGAGGCGAAGAAGCTCCGCGCGGACGGCTCGGAGGTCGTGCTGATCCAGCCCACGGCCGAGGACCTCGAATCCATGGGCCCGAACCTCATGTCCAGCCGCAACCGCCACGCGACGCTCGAGGTCGCGCGCGAGACGACCCGCAGGCAGCTGAGCCAGCCGGACATCGCCGCGGCGCTCTCGGAGCTGCCGCCCGCGACGCGGGCGGAGAAGGTGCAGAGGCCCGCGGGCGCGCCGGAGAGCTGGCCCGCAAGCGCCCTCGGCGAGCTGCGCCCCGGGGCACCGATCTACGACGCGAACGGCGGCTGAGGCGAGCCCAACATGAGGGGGGCGGGCCGCACATGCCGCTCACCTCTGTAACGTGCCCGCCCCAACCCACAAAGGAGCACACCCAGCATGCCAACAGGAACGGTCAAGTGGTTCAGCGACGAGAAGCGTTTTGGCTTCATCACCGCCGATGACGGCGGCAAGGACCTCTTCGTCCATCAGACTGGAATCGCTGACGGCTCGACCTCCCTCCCCGAGGGCACGAAGGTCGAATTCGACGCCGAGTCATCCGACCGCGGCCCAAAGGCCGTAAACGTCAGGCGCGTCTGACGCGCCCCGGCTGAGGCCGGTACCAACCTCACGAAAGACGCCTCCGCTAAGGAGGCGTCTTTCGTTGTGGGCTACCTGAATAGCTTGCGGACGGCTCAGCCGTGCTTATTGAAACTGATCACCTGCTGAATCCCGCTCGGGCGGTTCGTGTAGCGCATCGTGATCAGCCCGAGGCCCGCGAAGTGGATCTGCTCCGCGGTCGCGTCGGCGCGCCACTGCGTCGGGTCTGACGTGCCCTGCTGGGTCGTCAGCGTCGCGCCCGCCGCGGCGATCGCGTTCCAGACCGCCTGCTGGCACTTCGCCTTGTTGCCCTTGCCGCAGTACTTGTTCGCGAACGGCGCCGGCTGCTTGATCTTCAGCAGCCGCTTGATGTCGCGGTCGAAGTACTGGTACCAGCCCGAGTACTGGCCGCCCGGCGGCTGATCGAACCGCGAGAAGAGCGACGAGAGCTCGTCCTCGAGGCTCGAGTTCAGCGTCGGCTTCATGAACGCGTTGGCGATGTTCGGCCAGGCGGCGTCCATGATCGCCGCGCCCGGCGCGTCGATCTTGCCGTCGCTGTCCAGGTCGAGGCGGCTGCCGCCCTGGTTGCGCCACTGGTTGAGCAGCAAGAGCATCTGGGCGGCCTGCTGGTTCGGCGCGGTCGTGCCCTTCAGGAGCTTGTCCAGGAGGGGGACCGTGTCGATGGTGCGGACGTCCTGAGTTGCCGCCGCGTTCATGGCGGAGGTCACCGTCGCCAGCGACCACTTGCCGTTCTGCTTGAGGCGCTTCAGGTTCTTGTTCAGGAGGTCGACGCGGGCCACCGACCCGTTGCCTCCGAACTGGTCGTCCGCGGCCCCAAAGCCGTGGGCGCCGATGTTGTTCCAGTTGACCATCGTGCCCTTCACCGGGGTGTGGGTCGGGTCGACCCCCTGGACATGCTTCCTGGAGGGCTCGAAGCCCTTCCACTCGTACTTGCCCGTGCCCACGGTCGGCAGGCTCGGGTCGACGCCCTTCGGGCGCTTCGGCAGGAGGCCCGCCGTGTAGAGCGCGATGTGCTTGGAGTCCATGTAGAACGAGTTGAAGGTCTGCGGGGTCAGCGCCGCGGCCTTCATGAACGACTTGGGACTGTGCACCTGGCCGTCGGACAGGCGGCGGTTGTAGAGCAGGTCCAGCGTGTCCTTGCCGAAGCTCGAGCGCTTCGAGGAGATGGCGACCTTCTTGCCCTTGACCTTCGCGTAGCCGACCACCGGGCCGTGCACGGTCGTCCAGAACTTGACCGGCTGGGACGCGAGCGTCCCGGCGTTGAAATGCTTCATCGAGCGGCACTTGCCCTTGAACACGTACTTGTGCCGGCTGCCGCCGCAGAGCTTCTCCGCGTACTGGTCGATCACGTCGCTGCCGGCTGAGGTCAGCGTCGTGGCGAAGTCCTTGCCGCGCCCGATCAGCATGTAGCCCGGGAACGGCGCCGACGTCGCGCCGCGCCAGTCGAGACCCGGCGCGTGCATGTCGATCTCATAGGTGAACCCTGGGAAGAAGTAGCCGATCTGCGGCCCGCCGACGAGCAGCGGGTGGCCGGTCGTCGAGTACTTCGACTCCACCATCAGCTCGTTCGAGGCCGTCGGGCGCTCCTCCGGCTTGGCGGCGGCCTTCGAGACCTTCGCGGCCGGCGTCGGCTGGTAGCTGCCCGAGTCGAGCACGACGCTGCCGGGGGCGCCCGGCTTCTTCGGCGTGTGCTCGTAGTTGAAGGTTCCGTCGACCGTGGTCGGGCTGCCCGCGTTGGTGTTCTGGCGCAGGTCGTTGAAGACGCTGTAGCCCTTTCTCTTGCCGAGCTTCTTCTCGAGCCCGCCAAGGAACTGCGAGCGCCGCGCCTCGTCGCCGCCGCCCTCGCCGACGAACTGGTCCTTCAGCGCGTTCAGCGCGAATATGTCGGTGCGCGTGAGCGGGGCCGCGGTCGGGTGGTTCACGGCGAGGTAGGCGTTGGCGCCCTTGACGAACTCGTTGATGTCGTGCAGGACTGCCTTGCCCTCCGGGCCGGCGTTCTTCAGGACCTTCGCCTGCTTGTCGACCTTGTTGATCGTCGCCTGGCTTGGAACGAAGTTCTGGCCGGCGCCGATGAGGCCGACCGCGTCGAGCCCCGGAGCGTCGACCGCCGACACGTAGGCGTTTCCGCGGGCGACCGAAAGCAGCAGGAAGCGGTCCTCCGCCGCGATCCAGCCGGCGGTCTCGACGGCCGAGTCGTGGCTGCTCGCCGTGACGTGCGGAACGTCGAAGGAGTCGCGCATCAGGGTCACGCCCGGGAACGGCACGGACTCGGTAGTTGAGGGACCGTCGGGCCCGACGCCGAAGAGCTCGGACTTGAAGTCGGTGTTCAGGTCGCCGTTCGTGACGTTGTCGAACAGCGGGGTGAGGTTGTCGTACATGTGCGCCTGCGTGTCGGCGCCGGCACCGGGGACCCCGTGCTGACCGGAGGGGATGATGTTGAGCGCGGTCTGCGCATCGTCCGCGGACGCCGCGGGAACCGCCGCGAGTCCAACCACTGCCACACAGACGCCGATCACCTTCGTGAAGGCTCGCCTCGCTGCCATCTCTCTCTCCTCCATGCTGTTGTGCCCGCCTGGGTCCGGAGAGGGAATCTATCGGACCGGCAGCCAAGCCACTGGCTGCACAGCCAACTTAACCGGACCTACAACTTGCGAACCCGGCATGCCGTGCCGTACGCGCAGATCTCGGTCCAGGTGGAGCCGAGCTCCGACGTGTCGAAGCGGAAGGCGATGATCGCGTTTGCGCCCTTCGCGCTCGCCTCCTCCACCAGCCGGTCGGTGGCGTGCTCGCGGCCGTCGGCGAGCATCTTCGTCATGCCCTTGAGCTCGCCGCCCACGAGCGACTTGAGCCCCGCGCCGACCTGCGAGCCGATGTTGCGCGAGCGCACCGTGAGCCCGAAGACCTCGCCGAGCACCTCCTCGACCTCGTAGCCGGGGACGTCGTTCATCGTCGAGATCAGCATGTCCGCCATCTCAGCTCCTTTCCTCTCGATCTTCCGAGGGCGGCTCCTCAGCCTCCCCCTCTGAGGCCGAAACGGCCTCGAAGTCCACCGTCTCGGCATCCGGATCCACATCCGGGTCACGCACGTCGCCGGCGGCGGGCGCGGGGGGCCCGTCAGGCGTCCCAGCTGGGCCGGCAGCGGGCGCGGAGGGCACCGCAGCGGAACCAGCAGGGGGCGCGGGGGGCCCGTCAGGCGGACGTGGCGGCACGGCCGGACCCTGCGCCGCGTCCTGGTCAAGTCCGACCGACGGGTCCCCCGCGTCCGCTGCCTGGGTAGCCGTAGCCGCACCGCACCCGCACCCGCACCCACCCCCGCCGCAGCGGCGAGCGCCGCGTCATGCTTCGCGAAGTACTCCTCCCCTTCGATCCCAAGCGGCGGAATCGAGCGCTCGAGGAACCCCGGGAACCACCAGTTCGCCTTGCCCATGAGGATCATCGCCGCCGGCACCAGGAGGCAGCGGACGAGCGTGGCGTCGACGGCAATCGCAACCGCCAGGCCAAGCCCGAACTGCTTGATCGTCGGATCGCCGTTCAGCAGGAAGCTGAGGAAGACGCACACCATGATCAGCGCCGCCGAGGTGATCACCTTGCCGGTCTTGGCAAGTCCCTGCACGACCGACTCCACGTTGTCCTTCGTCGCCCGGTAGTGCTCCTGGATCTGCGTGATCAGGAACACCTCGTAGTCCATGGAGAGCCCGAAGAGGATCGCGAACATCAACAGCGGGACGAAGCTGACGATCGGCACCTCGTGGTCGAGGCCGATCGCGGTGACGCCGTGGCCCTCCTGGAAGACGAACGTCACGACGCCGTAGGAAGCGCCGATCGAGATCAGGTTCATCAGCCCGGCCTTCAGCGGCACGACGATCGACCGGAACGCGAGCAGGAGCAGGATGAAGCTGAGCAGGATCACGATTCCGATCAGCTCCGGCAGGTGGTCGGAGATCCGGTCGGCCAGATCGATGTAGGCCGGCGTCGTCCCGCCCACGTCGGCGCTCATCTGCTTGCCCTTGGTGGCGTCCGGGATCGTGGTGGACCGCAGGTTCCGCACCGTGTCCTCGGTTGTGCGGTCGGCGGGCGAGGTCGTCGGGATCGCCGTCAGCACGGCCGCGCTGCCGCTGTTGTTGACGAGGGCCGGGGTCACCGACTTGATTCCCGGCGCCTTGCCGATCTGCTTGGAGAGGTTCTGGAGCCTGGGGTCGCTCTCCGGCGTGTTGGCCTGCTTGCGGTCCGCCTCCAGCTTCGTACGCTGCTTGTCGATCTTCTTGTCCGTCGCGGCGAGCTGCGCGTCCGGCTGCTGCGCGGCCTGGTCCGGAGGGACGCCCGCGGCCTCGGCCTGAGCGATCGCGGCGTCGGTCTGTTGCTGCGCCTCATGCTTCTGCTGCTTGAGCTTCTGCTCCTGCTTGTCGATCTTGTCGAGCGTCTTCTGGTCGGGGTGCGCCTTCTTCTCCATGCTCACGGCAACCAGGAACGGCCCGTTGACTCCGGGCCCGAAGCCCCGGCTGAGGAGGTCATAGGCCTGGCGGGCGGTCGTGTCCGTCGGCAGCTGGGCGGGATCGGTCGCACCGAGGTGAAGGAGCCGTGTCGGCGTCGCGAGGACGAGGAGGACGACGAGGCTGACGATGAGCGCCGGCCACGAGTGCTTCGAGATCCACCACGACCACCGCAGCCATCCGTGGCGCCCGCCCTCGTGCGTGAATCGCGATGGAATCGGCACGCGGAGCGACTCGATCCTGCGGCCGAGGACCCCCAGAAGGGCCGGGATCAGCGTGATCGCGGCGAGCACCGCGACGACCACGCCGATGGCCGCCGTGTAGCCGAGCGCGCTCACGATCGGGATGCCGGCGATGAAGAGCGAGCAGAGCGCGATCACGACGGTGCTTCCCGCGAAGACCACCGCGCCGCCGGCCGTGGCCGCGGCCCTCGCGGCGGACTCCTTCGGGTCCAGGCCCTCCTCGTTCATCAGCTGCCGGTGGCGTGTGACGATGAAGAGCGAGTAGTCGATCCCGACGCCCAGGCCGATCATCGTCGCGAGCACCGGCCCCTCGGTCGGGATGTTGATGAAGTGCGATGCCATCGCGATCAGGCTGAGCGAGCCGAGGAGGCCGAGCACGGCCGTGACGATCGGCAGGCCCATCGCGACCACGGTCCCGAACGCGAAGAGGAGGATGACCATCGCGGCCATCAGTCCGATCGCGTCGCTCTTGCTCGAGGTCGTCTTCGAGACCTCCTGACCCAGATAGCCGCCGGCCGCGACGTGGAGGCCGGCCTTCTCCCCTGGGCCCCTCGCGACGTCGATGATGTCGTTCGCGGCGTCGGCGTCGAGGTCGGTGACCCCGAGGTCGAGGGTGATCGAGACGTAGGCGATCTTCTTGTCCTTGCTGAGCTGGTCGGATCCCTCCTTGCTCAGCGGGCTGACGGCGCTGGTGACGTGGTCCGTGGCCTTCAGGTCCTTGACGACCGCCTGCACCGCGGCCTTGCCCGATCCCTGGTCGAGCGGCCCACTCGAGGAGGCGAGCACGATCGGGTTGGTGCCGTACTGCTGCTTCGGGAACTCGGCGGCCAGCAGGTTCGCCGCCGCCGTCGAGTCGCTGCCCGGCAGCGTCAGGTCGTCGTTGGTGTCCTCCCCGACGGACTTGGCGACCACGGCCGCGAGCACCACGAAGACGAGCCACAACGCGATCGCGAACGGCGCCCGGCGTACGCACAGCCCTGCCAGGCGGTAGAGCGGACCAGTCACTGGTCGAACAGCCTTTCACACGGGGAGGCCGGGTCGCCGGCGCCTGGTGGCGACGCACCAATCCCGATGCTCGTGCTAGGTTTTCGGCCACCCTAAGTTAGGGTGCCCTAAGAGCCAATGCAGACCAAGCTCGCAGACACTTGATCCCGACCCTCGTCATCGCCCTGCGCGAGGGCCTCGAGGCCTCGCTGATCGTCGGCATCGTCGCAGCTTTCCTGGTCCGGGAGGGCCGCCGCGACGCGCTGCGCTACATGTGGGTCGGCGTCGGCATCGCGGTGACGCTGTGCGTCGCCGTCGCGGTGATCCTTCGCGTCGTCGACGACCAGCTGCCCCAGCGGCAGCAGGAGGGCCTCGAGACGATCGTGGGCCTGATCGCCGTCTCGATGATCACCTACATGATCGTCTGGATGCGCCGGCACTCGCGCGAGCTGAAGGGAGTGCTGGAGGGCAGCGCCGCCGAGGCCCTTGCCGCCGGCTCGACCGCGGCCCTCGTCGGCATGGCCTTCCTCGCCGTGCTCCGCGAGGGCTTCGAGACCTCGGTCTTCATGCTCGCCGCGTTCCAGGACACCTCCAACACCGCCGCCGCCGGCGCCGGTGCCGTCCTCGGCCTCGCCGCCGCGATCGCGCTCGGCTGGGGGATCTACAGGGGCGGCGTGCGCATCAACCTCAGCCGCTTCTTCCGGATCACCGGCTTCGTCCTCGTGCTCGTCGCCGCGGGCCTGCTTGCCACGTCCATCCACACGGCGCACGAGGCCACCTGGGTCAACGGCCTCCAGAGCCAGGCGCTCGACCTCAGCTGGCTGGTCCAGCCCGGAACGATCAGCGGCTCGCTCCTGACCGGGATGCTCGGGCTGCAGCCGGAGCCCACGGTTGGCGAGACGGCCGCGTACCTGATCTACGCGATCCCGATGGGCCTCTACGTCGTCTGGCCAGACCGCTGGCGGCGGACACCGCGGCCGGCCGCGACGGCGACCGCGCGGTCCCGGGCCACAGCGGCGGAAGCCGCGCACTAGATGCGATCCCTGCTCGTCCTCCCCGCCGCCTTCGCGGCGGGCGCTCTGCTCACCGGCTGCGGGTCCGGCGACGACCCGCCCGCGGGCGCCGCGGTTCTCCACTACAAGCTCACCGACGCCGGCTGCGACCCGGCGAAGGCGACCGCGCCGGCGGGGCCGATCGAGTTCGACGTGGAAAACGAGGGCTCGAGCTCCGTTACCGAGCTCGAGGTCAAGCAGGGCGACACCATCCTCGGCGAGCGCGAGAACCTCACGGACGGGCTGAGCGGAAGCTTCGCCCTCACGCTCGACGGTGGCACCTACACGGTCAGCTGCCCGAACGGCAGCGAGTCCGAGGAGGCGACCCTCGTCGTCACCGGGCACGCGAAGGCCGGCGGCTCGAACGAAACGGAGTCGGCCGCGCACGCCGCCGGCACCTACCGCGAGTACGTGGAGCGCAATACGGACGAGCTGGTCGAGAAGACCAAGCCCTTCGTTGCAGCGGTCGTCGCGGGCGACGTGGCCAAGGCGAAGAGCCTCTACGTCGCGGCCCGCGTCCCGTATGAGCGCATCGAGCCGGTGGCCGAGACCTTCGGCGACCTCGATCCAGAGATCGACGCCCGCGCCGGCGACGTGCCGGCATCGAAGTGGGGTGGCTTCCACAAGATCGAGCAGGCGCTCTACGCCGGCAACACCACGGCGGGCGTGACGCCGGTCGCGAAGCAGCTTCTCGCCGACGTGGAGGAACTCCGGGAGAGGGCCGAGGGCCTGAAGCTCCAGCCAGCCCAGATCGCCGACGGAGCCAGCGAGCTGCTCAACGAGGTCTCGACCTCCAAGATCACGGGCGAGGAGGAGCGCTACTCGCACACCGACCTCGACGACTTCCAGGCAAACGTCGAGGGCTCCAAGGCTGCCTTCGACGCCGTCGAGCCGCTCCTGAAGCAGGACGGGGACGAGAGCTCCGATCTCATCGACGAGATCGAGAAGCGGTTCGCCGTGGTCGACCGCGACCTTGCCCGATACAAGCGCGGGAACGGCTTCGTGACCTACGCGGAGCTCACCAAGGCGCAGATCCGCAAGTTGGCGCAGGAGGTCGACGCGCTGGCCGAGGCGCTTTCCCAGGTGGCGTCGAAGGTCGCGTGAGCGACCCCGGTCGCGGCCTGACCCGCCGGCGGCTCCTCGCGCAGGGCGGTTTGGCGGGCGCCGGCCTGGGACTCGGAGCGGCGGGCGGCTTCGCGGTCGGCCGGGCCACGGCGGACGAGGAGGGCTCCGCGTCCGCCGCCGCGGGCGCCGTGCCCTTCCACGGCGAGCACCAGGCGGGTATCGCCACACCGGCCCAGGACCGTCTCCACTTCGCGGCGTTCGACCTCACCACCACCCGGGCCCGCGAGGTCCGCGACCTCCTTCGCGCCTGGACCGACGCGGCGGCCAGGATGACCCGGGGCCGGCCGGTTGGGCCGCGCAACGAGGACGAGCTCGCGCCTCCCGACGACACGGGCGAGGCGTTCGGCCTTCCCCCCTCGCAGCTCACGGTGACGTTCGGGATCGGCCCGGGCGTGTTCGAGCGCGACGGCGAGGACCGCTTCGGCCTGGCCTCGCGCCGTCCGCGCTCGCTTCACGCCATCCCGGAGCTGCCGGGCGACCAGCTGCGGCCCGAGCTCTCCGGAGGCGACCTCTGTGTCCAGGCGTGCGCCAACGACCCGCAGGTGGTCTTCCACGCGGTGCGCGACCTGGCGCGGATCGCCCGGGGGGCCGCCGTGATGCGCTGGTCCCAGCTGGGCTTCGGCCGCACGTCCTCCACGTCGACCTCCCAGGAGACGCCGCGGAACCTCATGGGCTTCAAGGACGGGACGCTCAACATCGTCGCCGAGGACACCGACGCGATGAACCGGTTCGTCTGGCTGGGGCCGACCGACGACCAGCCCTGGATGCACGGCGGCACCTACATGGTCGCGCGCCGCATCGAGATGCTGCTCGAGATCTGGGACCGCTCCTCGCTGGGCGACCAGGAGCAGACGATCGGCCGCGACAAGTACGCGGGTGCCCCGCTCGGCGAGTCGGCAGAGTTCGACTCGCCGGACTTCAGCGCGAAGAAGGCCGACAGCGAGCCCGTGATCCCGGCCGACGCGCACATCCGGCTCGCCCACCCGGACTTCAACGGCGGCGAGCGCATCATGCGCCGCGGCTACTCGTTCACCGATGGGCTGATCCAGCAGCTCGGCGAGCTCGACGCCGGCCTCTTCTTCGTCTGCTTCCAGCGCGACCCCGCGCGCCAGTTCGTCGCGATCCAGCGCCGGCTCGGGTCTCACGACGCGCTCAACGAGTACATCAAGCACACCGGGAGCGCGATCTTCGCGATCCCGCCGGGCACGGCCGCCGGCGGCTACGTCGGCGCGGGCCTCTTCGCGACTACCTGAACGGGTGCGCGGCGCAGTAGGCGTCGCGCGTCGCCCGGTAGTCGGGCGGCAGAGTGAGGTTGGCGTCGGCGATCGCCTCTGCGGTCGCTCCCGCGTACTGGTGGATCTCCTGGGCGACCTGGCGCCGTTGCGCCGCGGTCTTCGCGTTGTCCAGGCGCTCCGCCTCGCGCCAGACCTTCTCGCGCCAGGCGCGGACGAGGTTGAGGCCGGCGACGTCGTCAAGCGGCGTGGCGTCGCTGTTGGTGAGGCCGACAAGGCTGTCGTAATGGTTTCGGATGGCGTGCACCACGGGCTGGTAGGCCTCGTGGAGCACGTCGTTGACGGCGTCGTGGTCGGGCTTTCGCGATTCCCCGTTCCGCGTGCGCAGGCCGAGCGCGGCGACCACGAACGGCATGTCGTTCTGGACGTGGGCGTTGATCCCGAGCAGCATGTCCTGTGCACCGTTTGCGTTGCCGCTCGCCGCCGTCTTGAACGCGATGCGCCAGGCCTGCGGCACGTGCCCGCCCCGCTGCCAAGCGTGGACGGTGTCGAAGTACATGTCCGCGAAGAGCGCGTCCTCCGTGTAGAGGTAGTGCGGGTGCTCGTAGAGGTGCTCGGTGTGGAGCGTCCTGCGAAAGACCTTGGTGAGCGTCAGGTACGTGGTCGTGAAGACGGCGCGGTGGTCACAACCGAACTGGTCACGGAGCCGGGTCATTCGCCTCACCTCGGTATCGACGCAGGCGGGCGAGGAGACTCGGCAGTGCGGGACGGGCCCGGGCTGCGGCTCGGTCGGGCTGCCAAGCGGCGGCAGCAGGCGCGTCCAGTTGATGTCCGGCACCGGAGCGCCGCCGCCGGCGGCAGGGGCCTGCGCCACGAACGCGAAGGCGAGCACGACCGGCGCGGCGCAGAGCAGCGCGATGGAGTTCCTGCGACCCATCCCGCGCGCGAGCCTAGGGCATTGCCCTCCGCCGCGCGCCGGACGCCACCTAGAGCAGGCCGGACCGCCGGGCCGCCGCGACCGTCTCGTCGAGGGTCTCGCGCGAGGTGTGCTTCGGGTTCCACCCGAGCTGCGACCGCGCACGAGCGCAGTCCATGATCACGGGCTTTCGGAACGCCTCGATCCACGCCATCTCGGCGGGGAGCTTCGGCACCCGCGCAACCACCTCGGCGGCGGCCGCCACGCCGGCGCGGGGCACCGGCACCGAGTGCCATCCGAGAGCCGCGGCGAGCTCGCCGACGGTCAGCTCGTCGTCGGCGGCAAGGTTGTAGGGCCCCGGCTCGCCGCGGCCGAGGACCGCCGCCGCGACCGCCGCGGCGACGTCGTCGTGGTGAACCAGCTGGAAGGGCACACCGGGGTCCGGAAGCACCGGCGCGACGCCGGGCACCGAGCCGAGCACGCGGCCGATCGAGCGCAGCGGCCCGCCCAGCCGGAACGCGCCCGTCAGCTGCTCGACCAGCATCGGCGCATCGCGGCCCGCGACGACGCAGGGCCGGAGCAGGTAGGCCTCGACCTCGGTGCCCTCGATCGCCTTCGCGAGCACACGCTCGAGCTCGCTCTTCTGGGCGGAGTAGTAGAAGCGGTCGAGGCCGCGGGGCTCGACGTCCTCCGTGATGCGGCCGTCGTTCTCCGGGAACCCGTAGGCAGCAACGGACGACGTGTAGACGAGGCGCTTGGCGCCCGCCGCGACCGCCGCGGCGAAGACGTTGGCCGTGCCCTCCAGGTTGACCTGGCGTGTCTCCGAGCGGGATCCGAAGATGACGAACGCCAGGTGAACGACGACGTCGACGCCCTCGAAGAGCTCGTCGAGGGAGTCGCGATCCAGGATGTCGCCCTGGCGGTACTCGGCTCGCTCCCAGCCGTGCTCCGCCGGCTCGAAGGGCCGGCGCGCCATCCCGATGATGCGCTCCACCTCCGCCTCGGCCTCCAGGGCCCGCACCACCGACTTGCCGATGTCGCCGGTCGGCCCGGTTACCGCGACGGAGAGACCCGCCATGGCGTCAGTCGATCCAGGCCGCGATCGCCTGACCGATCTCTTCGCCGGCGTCCTCCTGCAGGAAGTGCGACGCGTTCTCGATCTTTCGCGGCGGGTCGGCGTTGATCGCCGCCGCGAACCGCTCGCCGACCTTGAACGGGATGATGAAGTCGGAGTCGGCCCACAGGTGGAGCTTCGGCCGGCTGTCCTCGCGAAGGGCCTCCAGCGTCCGCTTCCCCGCCGCGGCGCCCGGCATATCGGGCGAGATCGGCAGGAACAGCGGGAACGCCCTGGCGCCCGCCTTCGATTCCGGCGTGGGGAACGGGGCGTCGTAGGCGGCCGCGACCTCGTCGCTCATGCCGCGAGCGCAGGCGTTTCGCACCAGCATCGAGATCGGCACGTCCTCGGTCCGCTCCACGAAGTCGCGGAACTGGTGCCAGGCGTCCGACATCGGCTGCTCGCCGGTGAAGAGCCCGGTGTCCATGATCACCATCCGCGCGAACCGGTCCGGGTGCTCGACGGCGAGGCGCAGGCCGATCGGCCCGCCCCAGTCGTGCACCACCACGGTCGCGTCGCGCACGTCCAGCTCCTCGAGAAGCGCCGCCATCACCTCGACGTGGCGATCGTAGGAGTACCACTCGACGTCGGTGGGCTTGTCGGAGCGGCCAAACCCGGCGTAGTCGGCCGCGATGCAGCGATACCCGGCGTCGCGGACGGGCGGGATCACCTTGCGCCAGAGATACGACCAGGTCGGCTCGCCGTGGAAGAACACGACGGGCTTGCCGTCCCCCTCGTCGAGGCGGGCGATGCGCAGGCCGTCGACCTCCGAGTACTTGGGCTCGAACTCGAACTCGGGCAGATTCTCGAAGCGCTCGTCGGGGGTGCGAAGAACAGCGTCAGGCATTGCGCCGCCTGCACGCTATCTCAATGCGTGACCCACGCCTCCGGATCGGCGACGAGCTTCTCGATCGGCCTCGGGAGGTCTCCCGCCGCGATGTCCGCAAGCGTGACTCTCTCGAGCACGTCGCGCATGTTCGCTCGCAGGGCGACCCACACATCACGCAGCGGCTCGGCCGAGCCCGTGTACTCGAGATCCTCCGGGCTGGTCTCGCGGACGCTGGCGAGGCGACCCTCGACGACACGCATGACATCGGCCACGGTGACATCGTCGGCAGGCTTCGCCAGCCAGTAGCCGCCGTCCGCCCCGCGCTGGCTGGAGACGATCCCGGCGTGCTTCAGCTCGCCCAGGATGGTCTCGAGGAACTTGACGGGGATCGCCTGCGCCTGGGCGATCTCGTCGCGCTTCAGCGGGGCCGTGTCCGCCGCGGCGAGCTCGAGAGCCGCCCGCATCGCGTAGTCGGCTTTGGCGGAGATCCGCACCTGCCGATTGTCGCCAATCCCGGCGGAGAAGGTAGGACGGGGCTCAGGCCGCCGCGATCGCGTGCGCGGTGCGCCGGGCCAGGGCCATGATCGTGATCATGGGGTTGGTGCCCGACGCCGTCGGGAAGGCGCTGGCGTCGCCGATCCACACGCCCGGGGTGTCGTGGAGCTCGCCCCAGGGGTTCGCGACCGAGGTCGCGGGGTCGCTGCCCATGCGGCAGCTGCCCATCTGGTGAGCCGAGAAGACGCCGTGCTCGAAGGGCGTCAGCGGCGCCTGGGCCAGCGCGCCGAGGAAGGCGTCGAAGTCCTCGCCCCGCCTCCACTCGAGCCCCTTGCGTGAGATGGCGACGATGCGCTCGGCCCCCGCCGCCTCGTGGAGCCTGGCGACCGCCGCGAGGCCGCGATGGAAGTTGTCGATGTCGAGCTCGTCGGTGAGCACGTACGAGGGGACGGCGTTGCCGGTGGCGTCGATGTCCACCCGCCCGTGGCCACGATCGCGGATCAGGAAGATCAAACCGCTCGTGGACCGGAACGCCGCCAGGTCCTCCTTGTGCTGGCGCCCCGAATGCCACGGAGTCGCCGCTCCGCTGATGCCCATCGAGTGATGCGCGCCCTCGAGCAGGAAGCCATAGCCCTCCGGCCCCTCGGCAAACTCATGCGAGAGCGCGGCCTGCGGTGCGCCCCACCACGCGTCCTGGTTCTCCGCGTAGTTGGCGAAGAGCGCCCCGGCCGGGTGCAGGCGCAGGTAGTCGCCCACCGCGTTGCCGCCGATACCGGACCGGAGCAGCACCGCCGGGCTCTCGACCGAGCCGGCGGCGATGACCACCTGCGGCGCCCGGACGACAAATCTGGTGACGACTCCGTCCGGCCCGGTGTAGGCCCCCTCCACCCCGGCCGCGCGCCCGTCCTCGACCAGGACGCGCTCGACGCGGGCGTTCACCACGATCTCGGCGTCGCGAGCCTGCGCGTCGGCCAGGTAGGTCAGCTGGGTCGACTGCTTCGAGCCGGTGACGTCGCCGAATCCCCCGTAGCCGGCGAGGTTGGGGTCGTGCTTGGCAGGGTCGACGTTGCGGACGATCGTGCCGAAGTCCCAGCCCAGCGCCTCGCAGCCCTCCTCGAGGCGCTGGTGCGGGCCGTTCAGCTCCGAGCAGGAGTCGGTTGCGCCGATCCGCTCGAGGACGGCGTCGAGGTGAGCGTCGTAGTCGGGGCCGTCGAGACCCTCGAGACCGAACTCGGTGGCCCACTGCTCGCGAACCCAGGGGAAGGTGGGCAGGCAGTTCTGCCAGTTGATGACCGTGCCGCCGCCAAGCGATGAGCCCGACTGGAGCGATACCAGGCCCTCGGCGGTCGAATACGGGCCGCCGCGCAGGTAGAGGTTCTGGTAGCCCCACGCCTCCAGCCCGTTGAAGTCGGCCTCGTTGAAGTAGCCGCCCATCTCGACGACGCAGACCCGCTTGCCGGCCTCGGCGAGCGTGCCCGCGATGACGCCCCCGCCGGCCCCGGAGCCGACCACGCAGACGTCGGCCTCCAGCGTCATCACGTCCTCGCCCGCCGCCGGCCGGCGCACGGTGAGCGGCTTCTCCACGGCCGCCGGCAACGCCTGGGGACCCGGATAGCCGAACGCGTCCCAGCTCGGGTTGCGCCCGGTGCCCAGCTCCGGCAGCGCGTAGAAGATCGAGAGCGTCAGCCCGCGAAGGGCGCTGATGCCCGCGAGCGCCTCCGGCCCGGAGTCGGCAAACGAGTGGATGATCTGCTCGCGCGCCTCCTGGGAGGTCTCCGCGGCCATGCCGTTCTCGGCGAGCGAGTCCAGGAGCCCCTGGAGCCCCTCGATCTGCTCCTGCGGCGCCCCGGACTGCAGGAGGGTGATCTCGATGGCCTCCGGCACGTTCAGGTGGCTGGCGGCGCGAGCCCAGAACCCGTACCGGTCGCCGTCGCCCTCCGGCGGCTCCAGCGAGGGCACCAGTGTGTCCGTGAAGGCCATCAGCGTGCGTCGCTGGGCGTCGTCGAAGACCTCGCTGGCCGCCAGCGCGGCGAAGGTCTCGCCGATCGCCGTCGACACCTCGGCCGAGTAGGGGAAGAAGTGGGCGTCGCGCGCGGGCGCGTAGCCCGGGGTGATCATCAGCGACTGGCGCTTCGTGTACTTGCGGATCCCGTCCGGGCCGTGACGCGAGCCCAGCCCCGAGCTCTTCCAGCCGCCCATCGGCAGCTCCAGGGCGCCGTAGTTGACCTGCGCGTCGTTGACGCAGGCCACGCCGGCCTCGATTCGGCGGGCCAGGGCCTCGCCGCGCGCGGTGTCGCGGGTCCAGACCGACGCCTGCAGGCCGTAGGGGCCGTCGTTGGCGAGCGCCACGGCCTCGTCCGCGTCGGCGACCTTCATCACCGGAAGCGTGGGCCCAAACGTCTCCTCGACCATGCAGCGCATCGAGTGATCGACGCCGGTGAGGACGGTGGGCTCGTAGAAGCGGCCGGGGCCCTCGCCCCGCTTGCCCCCGGTGACGACGTTGGCGCCGCGCTCGACGGCGTCCTTCACATGCGCCTCGATCAGGTCGATCTGCGGCTCGAAGATGATCGCGCCGACGTCGACGGTGCCGGGGGCGCCGGGCGGGCCCTGGCGCAGGGCCTCGACCTTGCCGCGCACCCGCTCGACGAACTCGTCGTGGACGGGCTCCTCCACGTAGATCCGCTCGACCGAGATGCAGACCTGGCCGGAGTTGTTCATCCCGTAGCTGACGGCGGCGTTGGCCGCGCGCTCCAGATCCGCGTCCGCGAGCACCAGCATCGGGTCCTTGCCGCCGAGCTCGAGGCTCACCGGGGTCAGCGTCTCCGCGGCCCGCGCCATCACCTTCTTGCCGGTGGCGACGGAGCCGGTGAACATCACGGCGTCGACCTCGTCGACGAGCGCCGCGCCGGTCTCGCCGCGACCGGTGGCCACCGCGAACACGCCGTCCGGGATGCCGCACGCGGCGAGCATCTCGGCCATCAGGAGCGACGTCAGCGGCGTCACGTCGGAGGGCTTCAGGATCACCGCGTTGCCGGCCGCCAGCGCCGGGATGCAGTCGCCGAACGAGTTGTTGAGCGGGTAGTTCCAGGGCCCGATCACGCCGACGACCCCGACGGGGGCGTAGCGGACCACCAGCTTGCGGCCGCGCACGAAGGGCGAGGCGGACTGGATCTCCTCGTCCGCGAGGTAGACCGGGGCCATCTTCGCCCAGAACTCGAGCGCCGCCATCCCGTAGGAGAGCTCCGCGAACTGGGTCTCGTCGGCCGGGCGGCCGGTCTCGCCGCAGATGGTCCCGACGACGCGCTCGCCGTTCGCCGCCAGCCAGGCACGGGCGGCGAGCAGGACCTTGGCGCGCTCCTCGAAGCCGGCCTCGGCCCACGCCGGCTGCGCCGCGCGCGCAGCTGCCACCAGGGATCGGACCGCCTCCGCGTCAAGGGCCGGGACGCTGGCCAGGGTCTCGCCCGTCGCCGGGTTCTCGACCGCGATCGTGGCACCGTTGGCGGCGGGGCCGCCGCCGGCGCCATTCGACGCCGTCGCCTCCTCGGCGACCGCCTCCGGCGATCCGGCCGGTTCCACCATCGCGCGCGAGTCTATCCCCCTCGACGAGGTGGGCTAGGCGAAGACCTTCTGGAGGCCCTTCAGGGAGTGCTTCATGGCCTGCTCGGCCGGCTTCGAGGCGAGCTTGCCGGCCGCGAGGCCCGCCGGGCCCCCGGGCAGCTTCAGCTCGTTGAGGTAGTGGAACGTGGTCCCGTCGCCGTTCGGCTCGAGCCTGTAGGCGACGTGCGCGACGGTGCCCCGGGGGCCCGTGCCCTCCCACTCGGCGAGGCTCGGGGCGTCGACGCGAACCAGCCGCCACTCCACCTCGAACTCCACCCGCGCCAGGCGCAGGCACTGCCGGAAGGTCGAGCCCTTTCTGAGGGCCCCGTCCGGAACTTCGGAGACCGAGCGGTGGGCGGAGACCCACTCGCCGAGGCGGTGCGGGTCCATGAGCAGATCGAACAGCTCCTCGGGCGGCGCGGCCACCTGGACGGTCGTCTCCACCTTCATGCCGAGGCCGCCTCCGCGGCGCGCTCGTCGTGCTCGATTGCGCGCTGCATCGCCACCGACGCCGGCTCGGGGTCGATGTCGAAAAGAGCAGCCCCGGAGGCATCCTCGACGACGGTGTCGGTGACGAGGCTCAGCGTCAGCTCCGCGGCCACGGCGGCATCACCCTCGGTCACGATCGACGCCCCTGCCGCGACGACGCCCGGGGTGACGCCGTACAGCGGGACCCTGCGGCGCGGACGCCGGCCCAGCTCGCGAGCCATCAGGTCCACCAGCTCCAGATGGGTCAGGACGTCCGGGCCGCCGATCTGCACCTCGCGGTTGGCCGCCGCCTCGACCCGCGGCGCCTGGCGCAGGTAGCGGACGGTGTCGCGCAGACCGATCGGCTGGCTCCGGCGGTGAAGCCAGGCCTTGTTCGGAACCGCCGGCAGCCGTTCGGCGATCGCGCGCACCAGGCGAAACGACTCGCTGCCCGCGCCGATCACCATCGCGGCCCGCAGATAGGTCAGGGGCGGGCCCGTGTCGGCGAGGGCGAGGGCGGTCGCGTGACGGCTGCGCAGGTGGGGTGACGCCTCCGAGTCGCCGAGGCCGCCCAGGTACACGACGCGCTCCACCCCGGCCTCCTTCGCGGCGAAGCCGAAGCGCTCCGCGGCCTCGATCTCGGCGTTGGCGTAGCTCTCGCCTGACGCCATCATGTGGACGAGGTAGTACGCGACGCCGACCCCCTCCACGGCGCGATCGAGCCCGTCGCCCGTAGCGAGGTCGCCGACCACGACCTCGGAGCCGGCGGCCCGCAGCGGTTCCGCCTTGCCGGGGTCGCGGACGAGGCTTCGCACCTCGCCGCCGTCGGCCAGCACGGGGACGAGGGCACGGCCCACGAAACCGCTCGCCCCGGCAACGAGCGCCCTCACGATGAGACCCCGCTCGCGCTGCGGCGGTCGATCTCGGAGCGCAGCGCCCCGACCTTGGAGGGCGGGAAGTCCAGGCGCGCGAGCGAGCGCAGGAACATGTTGCAGACCAGCACGTGGATCCTGAGCTGGGTGTTCGCGTAGATCCACGAACCGAAGCGGGCAAACCTCCCGTGACCCCGCAGCCACGGGTAGAAGTTCCGAACCTCCAGCCGGACCCGCAGGCGGGCGGCCCCCGGAGACGACTGCTCGGCGAGACGGTGGACCTCGATCCGCAGGTGACCATGGCCGCGCCCCTCTCGCGCGACCAGCAGCCCGCGCTCGATTCTCCAGGTGACACTTGCCCGGTCGCCGCCGGTCTCGTAGTCCGGCGCATGGAAGCGCAGCAGCGGCAGCGCCGGGAAGAGCAGGACGACCGCCCGGAAGTCGTCGCCGTAGACCACCCGGATCAAGTAGAGCGTGACCCGGCTGAGGAAGCGCCAGTAGCTCCGCGCCAGCCGCTCCAGGTACTCGGGCGTCCAGAGGTGCTCGAGGACGTCGACCGGCATGTCCACCTCCGCCTCCTGCGCGGAGACGACGGACCCGCGCTCGGGGACCCGCTCGGTGCCCGCGTCCGGCAGGATGCGAACCTCGACGGGATCTGGTTTTCTGGCGTCGCCGGCCGGCACGGCGTCGCATTGAAGCGATCCGCGGCCGGCGGCGACTCACCCGGGCCTCCTGCGAGGATTGCCGGGTGAGAACGATCGTCCTCTCCGACCTTCACCTCGGCTCCGGCGCGGAGGCCGACCTCGTCCGCCGCCCGCGCTTTCGCGAGGCCCTCCTGAGGTTCCTGAAGGGCGCGGACCGGATTGTCATCCTGGGCGACGCGCTCGAGCTTCGCGACCGCCCCGTCGCCGAGGTCGTCGAGATCGCGACTCCGTTCTTCGCCGAGCTCGGAGCCGCCGCCGGCGACGCCGAGGTCCTCGTCGTGCCCGGAAACCACGACCACCACCTGATCGAGCCCTGGCTGGAGCGGCGCCTCCTCGACGGCGCCGAGCCGCTCGGCCTCGAGCACCGCGCGAAGCCCGAGGGCCCGCTCGCCGCGCTCGCCAAGCAGATGAGCGGCGCCGCGGTGGAGCTCGGCTATCCCGGCCTGTGGCTCGGCGACGGCGTCTACGCCACCCACGGCCACTACCTCGACCGCCACCTCACGATTCCGACCTTCGAGCGGCTCGGGGTGGCCATGGTCGAGCGCATCCTCGGAATGCAGCCCGACGGGCCGGACCCGCTGGACCCGCCCGACGTGGTGGAGCGCATCACACCCGAGCAATACGAGCGCGCCCAGGGGCCCATCTACGCGCTCCTCTACGCGCTGGCGCAGGGCACGGACCCGATGCGCGCGGGCGCCGGCAACCCGACGCTGCGGCTCTGGCGCTCGCTCGCCGGCGGCAGCTCGCGGACCGCGCGTGTCCGCGGCTGGCTGCTCGGCGCGGTCGCCCTGCCCGGTGCCGTGGGCCTCGCCAACCGTCTCGGCCTCGGCCCGGTGGAGTCCGACCTCTCTGCCGGCGCGATCACCCGCGCGGGGCTCGCGGCCATGCGCGACGCGGTGGTGCGCTTGGATCTGGACGCCGGCACCGTTCTCTTCGGCCACACCCATCGCCGTGGCCCGCTGCCGGACGAGGAGGGCTGGGAGCTCGAAGGGGGCGGCACGCTCATGAACACCGGGAGCTGGGTGCACTCCCCCACGCTGCTGGGCTCGAGCGCCGCGACGAGCCCCTACTGGCCGGGCACGGTCGCGGTCGTCGAGGAGGGCCGTCCGCCGGAGCTCCACCACCTGCTCGACGACCTCAGCCCCGACGAGCTGGCCGAGGGCGGCCCGCACGAGCGCCCGCCGGGCCCATCGCTGCCGGGCACGGCGGACATCGTGGAGTGAACCGGCGTCATCGCCCGCTCGGCTTCATGCTCGTTGCTGCGTCCGCCACGCTTGCCGTTCGCCGCAGCCGCTCGCGCCACTTGCCGCATCGCCGGCCCTCGCAGCCGAAGGCGCACGCGGGATCCGCCACAGACCCGCGCTCGGCTGACGCCCCTGCTCGCCGCCTCGGTGCGAGACTGCCGCGATGCGGGCACTCTCGATCGTCCACCAGCGCGACGCCGGCGCGGGCGTGTTCGTCGACGCCGTCATGGAAGCCGGCTGGGAGCTCGAGGAATGGCTGCCGCCCGAGGCCGCGAATCCGCCCGGCCTCGCCGCCTACGACGCGGTGATGACGTTCGGCGGCGCGCAGAACGCCGAGGACGGCGACGCCTGGCTCGACCGCGAACACGAGCTCATCCGCGCGGCAATCGCGGGCGGGACACCCGTCCTCGGCATCTGCCTTGGAGCGGAGCTGGTTGCGCGGGCAGCGGGCGCGGAAGTGATGAAGGCCAGCTCCCCCGAGATCGGCTGGCACGCGGTCGAACTCACCGCGGCGGCCGCGGAAGACCCGCTGCTCGACTCGCTGCCACCGTCCTTCCAGGCCTTCCAGTGGCACAGCTACGGGTTCTCGCTGCCTGCCGGCGCCCTCGAGCTCGCGCGCAGCGACGTCGGCCCGCAGGCGTTCGCGCTGGGCACGACCTGGGCGATCCAGTTCCACCCCGAGGTGACGCTGGCCGACGCCGAGGCCTGGATCGACGATTACCGAAGCGACCCGGATGCGGTCGCCTTGGGCCTCGACCCCGAAGCCCTCCGCGCCGAGACCCGCGCGCGCATCGCGACCTGGAACGAGCTCGGCCGGCGGATCTGCGCGGGCTTCCTGGGAGCCGCTACTGCCCGGGCGTGAGGTAGGCGGCGGAGAGCCCGCCGTCCACCATGAAGGTCGTGGCCGTGACGAACGACGACTCGTCGCCGGCCAGGAACAGCGCGGCGTTGGCGATCTCGCGCGCCTCGCCGAACCGTCCGGCCGGGATGTGGACGAGGCGCTTCGCCGCCCGCTCGGGGTCCTTGGCGAAGAGCTCCTGGAGAAGCGGGGTGTTGACCGGGCCCGGGGCAGAGCGCGTTGACCCTGACCCCGCGATCCGCGAACTCCACGCCCAGCTCGCGCGACATCGAGAGCACGGCGCCCTTCGAAGCCGTGTAGGAGATCTGGGAGACCGCCGCCCCCATCACGGCGACGAACGAGGCCGTGTTGATCACCGAGCCGCCGCCCGCGTCGACGAGGTGCGGGATCCCGTGCTTGCAGCAGAGGAAGACGCTGCGCACGTTCACGTCCTGGACGCGCTGCCAGGACTCGAGCGTCGTCTCTACGACCGAGCTGTCGTCGTTGGGGTTGATTCCGGCGTTGTTGAAGAGCACGTCAACGGAGCCCAGCTCCTCGCGCACGCGCCGGTAGAGGTCGCGAACCTGGTCCTCGTCGGTGACGTCGGCCTCGATCGCGAGCTCGCCCTCGGCGCCCGGCTGCAGGTCGACGCCGACAACGCGAGCGCCCTCCTCGGCGAAGACCCGTGCCGACTCGGCGCCGATGCCGCTCGCGGCGCCGGTGATGACGCAGACCTTGCCCTCCAGGCGTCCCCGTGAGCGCGGAGCAGATTTCGTTGATTCTGAGTGCGAAGCGCGATCCATGGTGTTTCGTCAGTCCTCTTCAGTCGCGTAGAAGACGTTCTTCACCTCGGTGTAGGCGTCCAGGGCGTCCGGCCCGAGCTCACGCCCAACGCCGGACTGCTTGAAGCCGCCGAACGGCGTGGCAACGCGGACCGAGCTGTTCGAGTTGATCGAGAGGACGCCGGTGTCGATCGCGCGCGCCACGCGGAGCGCCCGCGCCCCGTCGCGGGTCCAGACCGAGCCGGAGAGCCCATAGATGGTGTCGTTGGCGATCGCGACCGCCTCCGCCTCGTCCGCAAAGGGGATCACGCAGGCGACCGGCCCGAAGATCTCCTCGCTCGCGGCCCGCTCGTCGTTCGAAATCGGTGCGAGCACGGTTGGCGGGTACCAGAAACCGGGCCCGTCCGGAGCGCTGCCCCTGATCGCCACCGGCGAGTCCGCGTCCACGAACGACGCAACCGTCTCACGATGGCTCGCCGAGATCAGCGGGCCCATCTGGGTCGCCTCGTCCAGAGGGTCCCCGACGACCATCGAGCCGACGGCGCCGCTCAGGGCCGCCATGAACTCGTCCAGCGCGGACCGTTCCACGAGGATGCGCGAGCGCGAGCAGCAGTCCTGGCCGGCGTTGCCGAACATCCCGGCCGGGGCCTCGCGCGCCGCCTTCTCGAGGTCCGCGTCCGCGAAGACCACGTTCGCCGACTTGCCGCCGAGCTCGAGCGTCACTCGCTTGATCGAGTCCGCGGCGCCGCGCGCGATGCCGCGGCCGACCTCCGTCGAGCCGGTGAACGCGATCTTCGCGACGTCCGGATGCTCCACGAGGCGCTGCCCGCAGACCGAGCCTGGCCCGGCGACGACGTTCAGGACGCCCTCCGGGATCCCGGCCTCCACGGCGATGCGCTCGAGCTCGATGGCGGTGAGCGGGGTCAGCTCCGCCGGCTTCAGGACGATCGTGTTGCCGGCCGCGAGCGCCGGTGCGGCCTTCCAGGAGGCGATGACGAGCGGGAAGTTCCACGGCACGATCAGCCCGACGACGCCAAGCGGCTCGCGGAACGTCATGTCGACCCCGCCCGCGACCGGGATGGTCTTGCCGAGCAGGCGCTCGGGCGCCGCGGCGTAGTAGCGGTATGTGGCGCCACCATCCGGATCTCGCCGCGCGCGTCGCCGATCGGCTTGCCGGCGTTCCGGGCCTCGAGCGTCGCCAGCTTCTCGGCCTCGGCCTCCAGCGCCTCGGCGAGGCGCGCGATCAGAAGCGACCGATCGGCCGGCGCGACGTCCCGCCACCCCGCGAACGCCGCCTTGGCCCGCGCGACCGCGGCGTCGACCTCCTCGGCGCCGGCCCTCGGAACCTCCGCCATGACCGCCTCGGTGGCGGGCTCGACCACGCTAATCACGGCTGGCCTCCACCAGAGCCGCGATCACCGAGCTGTCCGGGTCCTCCTCCGGGTGCCAGAGGACGCCGAGGGCGAAGCGCCGATCCGGCGCCTCGATCGCCTCGACGAGATCGTCGCCCGCCGCGCGGCCCGTGGCGAGCAGCCCGCGGCCGAGGGCGTCGACTCCCTGGTGGTGGTGCGAGCTGACCTTGGGGCCCTCCGCGCCGCTGGCCCGGGCCGCGAGCGAGCCTGGCTCGAGGTCGACGCCGTGCTCGCTGAAGACACCCGCCACCTCGCGGTGCCCGGTGTGGCCGAGGTCGTCGGGAATGTGCTGGCGAAGCGTGCCCCCGCACGCCACGTTCAGCATCTGCATGCCCCGGCAAACGCCGAGCACGGGAATGTCGCGCTCGATCGCCCGCCGCGCGAGGGCCAGCTCGAAGCGGTCGCGGTCCGGCCACGTGCCGTTGGTCTCCGCGTTGGAAGTCGCCCCGTAGCTCGACGCGTCGACGTCCGCCCCGCCGGCCAGGAGCAGGCCGTCGACGCGGTCCAGGAGGAGGTCGGGCTCCGCGGCGACCCGGTCGTCGGGCGGGAGGATGACTCCGATCCCGCCGGCGCGCTGAACCGCCCGCGCGTACGTGCGCGGGACGATGAGCGCCTCCAGCTCGAGCCAGGCGCCCCAGCTGACGCGCTCGATCGCCGCGCAGATGCCGATCGCCGGCACACCGGACGCCACCTAGCGGTGCCTCGCGCCGGTCACCTAGAGCCTCTCGAAGCCCCGGAACCGCTCCCAGTCGGTGACCGCGCTCTCGGCGGCGTCGATCTCCACTCGAGCCCGGTTCAGGTAATGGTCGACCACCTCGGCACCGAACGCGTCCCGAGCCATCTCGCTCGACTCGAAGAGGTCGCGAGCGTCGTAGATGTTGGTGGGAACGCGCGGCTTGTCGGACTCGTATGCGTTGCCGTCGAATGCCGGCTCGAGCGACAGCTCCGCCTCGACGCCGTGGAGTCCCGCCGCGATCATCGCCGCCAGCGCGAGATAGGGATTGACGTCCGCGCCGGGAAGGCGGTTCTCGAGCCGCAGCGACGGCCCCTCGCCCACCACACGCAGCGAGCAGGTGCGGTTGTCGCGACCCCAGGCAACCGCGGTCGGCGCGAACGAGCCCTTCGCGAAGCGCTTGTAGGAGTTGACGTGCGGCGCGTAGAACAGGCTCAGCTCGCGCAGGCAGGCGAGCTGACCGGCGAGGAAGTGGTCGAAGAGCCGGCGGTCTTCGCCGAACGCGTTCGTCTTGCCGTCCTCAGAGGCCAGCGAGCAGTGGATGTGGCACGAGTTGCCCTCCGCCTCGTCGAACTTCGCCATGAACGTGATCGCGTAGCCCTCCTGCGCGGCGATCTCCTTGGCGCCGGTCTTGTAGACGGCGTGGTCGTCGGCCACCCGCAGGGCCTGCCCGTAGTGGAAGTTGATCTCGTGCTGGCCGAGGTTGCACTCGCCCTTGGAGTTCTCTACGCGCATCCCCGCCGCGGCCATCTCGTTGCGGATGCGACGGATCAGCGGCTCCACCCGCGCCCCGCCGAGCAGCGAGTAGTCGATGTTGTAGAGGTTGGCCGGGTCCAGGTCGCGGTAGCCCTTTCGCCACGCCTCCTCGTAGGTGTCGCGGAAGACCATGAACTCGAGCTCGGTCCCCGCCATCGCCGTGAGGCCGCGCTCGGCCAGCCGCGCGAGCTGGCGGCGCAGGATCTGCCGCGGCGAGGCGACCACCTCCGACTCGTCGGCCCACTGCAGGTCGGCCATCACCAGCGCCGATCCCTCGTGCCACGGAATCGGCCGCAGCGTGTCCAGGTCCGCCTTCATCTCGAAGTCGCCGTAGCCACGTTCCCACGAGGCCATCTCGTAGCCGTCGACCGTCTCCATGTCGACGTCGACGGCCAGCAGGTAGTTGCAGCCCTCCGCCCCGTGCTCGGCGATCTCCTCGAGGAAGTGCGTCGCCGTGAGCCGCTTGCCCTGGAGCCGCCCCTCCATGTCGGCGATCGCGATCAGCACGGTGTCCACCGTGCCGTCCGCGACCGCCTTCTTCAGCTCATCGAGGGTCACCGGGACGCAGGCTAGAGCGCGTTCGGACCCAAGGCGCGCCGTTCGTCAATCCGACGGCTTCCCAGGGTCCGGCTTTTCGGTTAATTCGGCGACGAGCTCCTCGGGATGCCCGTATCCCTCGAGCCGGGTGTGGCCGTAACCCTCTTCGGCGGGCTGACCGTGCTCACCCTTGGTCATCGCGAACTCCTCCTCCGGAGAGAGGACGAGGCGATGGCGCCCGGCAACAGAGAAGTATGCGAGCGCGACGACGTAGAAGATGGCCACGCCGTAGACCCCGGGACGGTAGTCGCCGTTGTCCAGGATCGCGATCAATGACGCCAGGGCGATGGCTGCCGCGATGCCCGCGCCAGCAACGCCGAGCGGGCTGCGGTACGGCCGCTCGATGTCTGGCATCAACTGCCGCAGCCGGATGAACGAGATGCACTGCATCATGTAGGAGATCACCGCCCCGAACACGGCCATGTACAGGAGCGACGCGCCGACTGTCGTGTTGCCCTTCTTGTAGATGACGTAGGCGGCGATCCAGCCGATCACGGCTCCCAGAAGAAGCGCAGCCCACGGCGTCTGTCGCTTGCCGTGCGTCACCGACAGCGCATGTGGGTAGTAGCCCGCCCGCGAGAGGGAGAAGATGTTGCGCCCATACGCAAAGATGATCGTGTGGAAGCTGGCAACGAGGCCGGCAACGGCGATCAGTCCGAGGACCGATGCCGAGGTGCCTGAGCCGAAGATGGTCTTCAGGCCATCGAGCAGCGGCTCCGACGAATTGCCGATGTGCTTCGCGCCCGGATCGATCCCGGAGTTGAGAAAGAGGATCAGGACTGCGGTGACGATCAGCGTCCGTAGTCCCCAGATCGTTCCCGACGGTATGTCCCGTTTGGGATCTGACGATTCTTCCGCGGCAAGCGGCAGCTCCTCGATCGCCAAGTAGAACCAGATCGCGAACGGGAACGCGTAGAAGACGCCCTTGACACCGTCGATGAACCAGGCGCCACCGTTGGCGTCGATCGCCCACTTGGACAAGTCGAAGTTTGGAATGGCACCGATGAAGAAGACGCCGAGAATCGCGAGCGACGCGAAGCAGATGACCACGGTGAAGCGGAAACTCGCTTCCACGCCGACGTAGTTGAGGCCAACGAAGATCGCGTAGAAGATCAGCCACCAGACCGGCTGCGAGAGGGAAATCGAGAACAGGTCGGCGGCGATCGTGCTCATGTAGGAGCCGATGCCGACCACGATGACGGCCGGGGTGATGACGTATTCGATGGTCTCCGCGACCCCGGTTGCGAAGCCGGCCCAGGGACCCATTGCCGAGCGGGCGAACGAGTAGGCGCCGCCCGTGTGCGGTAGCGCCGGGGACATCTCGGCAATCGAGTAGCAGAGGCCGAAGTACATGACGGTGATGATTACGGTGGCGACAAGGAGGCCCCCGAAGCCATACTGGAGCCCGAAGTTCCAGCCGAAGAAGTCGCCCGAGATAACCGCGGCGACGCCCAACGCCCAGAGCGACCAAACACCCGCATGCCGCCGCAGGGTGCGCTTCTCGAAGTACTCCTGATCAGCGTCCCGATACGTGACCCCGCCTACCTTGCGTGATTCAGCCACCCGAAGTTCCTCCTTCGCTGCCGCAACGGCAAATGGTGTGACAACCCGACCTATTCGGCTGCTGGGACCCTATGCCCTCGTCCGGACGAAAGTCAAGGGCTCCCTGCGATGCGCGCGAGTCCGCCTAAAGCGCTCCCGCTGACTCGTCGATACCTCAGGCATGCCAACCGATCGCGGGCAGATGCGCGCCCTGTGGGCCGGCATCCCTGTAGTGCTCGCGATCGCCGCTGTCACAATCGCCGCTGGGCTGCCGGCGCTTGTCGCCGTGGCGGGCCTCGTCACCTGCTACGCCGTGCTCGCGGTGGTCGCGACCCTGACCTTTCGCCGGCTGCGCGCCCAGGCCGCCGAGAGCCACCGCGCCGCGCTCTTCGACGCCGTGACCGGGCTCCCCAACCGCACCCTCCTCCACGACCGAGTCGAGCAGGCGATCATCATGGCCCGCCGCCGAGGTTCCCGCGTCGCCGTGGTCACGCTCGGGCTGGACCGCTTCAAGGAGATCAACGACGCCCTGGGCCACAACTGCGGCGACCAGCTGCTCCAGCTCGTCGGCGAGCGGCTCGCCGCGACGCTCCGGGAGAGCGACTCAGTCGGCCGCCTCGGCGGCGACGAGTTCGGCGTGCTCCTTCCGGAGATCAACGGCACGACCGGCGCGGCGGATGCCGTGGAGCGGCTGCGGAGGTGCCTCGGCGAGCGCTTCGAGGTCCACGGCGTCGGCCTCGAGATCGAGGCGACGGCGGGCGTCGCCGTCTTCCCCGACCACGGCGACGACGCCGAGCTTCTCCTGCAGCGCTCAGGTGTCGCGATGTACCTGGCCAAGCACCAGCACACCGGCGCCGAGGTCTACTCCGATGCCTGCAACGTGAACTCACGCGACCGTCTCGAGCTGATCTCCGAGCTTCGCCACGCGATCGGCAGGGACGAGCTCGTTGTGCATTTCCAGCCGATCGCCGACATCGCCCGCTCGACGGTCGTCGGCACCGAGGCGCTGGTTCGCTGGGACCACCCGCGCCGGGGCTTCATGCCCCCCGACGCCTTCATCCCGCTCGCCGAGACGACCGGGCTGATCCGGCCGCTCGCCATCTACGTCCTCGAGGCCACGCTTCGCCAGCGCCGCGACTGGGCCGCCGCGGGGCTCGATCTGCGCGTCTCCGTCAACCTCTCGACGCGCAACCTCCTCGACCCGGTGCTCCCGGCGTCCATCGCCGACCTCCTGGGACGCTTCGCCACCCCGGCAAGCGCGCTCACCGTCGAGGTCACGGAGACAGCGGTCATGGTCGATCCGCCGCGCGCCGCGGAGACGCTTGGACAGATCGCCGAGCAGGGCGTCAAGATCGCGGTCGACGACTTCGGCACCGGTTACACGTCGCTCTCCTGGCTGAAGCGCCTGCCGGTCACGACGCTCAAGGTCGATCGCTCGTTCGTGATGGAGATGGACCGCAACGACAACGACGCCGCGATCGTGCGCTCCACGGTCAACCTCGCGCGGGACCTCGGCCTCGAGGTGATCGCCGAGGGCGTCGAGACGAAGGCCGCCTGGGAGCGGCTCGAGGCCCTGCACTGCGACCTGGCGCAGGGCTACCTGCTCAGCCGTCCGCTGCCCGCCACCGAGCTCACGCCCTGGCTGCACGCGCGTGCCACCCGGGCCACCGGCGACCGCACCGCGGCCACTCTGCTGGTCACCGACTAGCGTCGAGCGGCCTGGGCAGCAGCCCGGCCAGGATGTGCTCGGTTCCCTGGATGTGCTCGCGCATCGTCCCCACGGCGCGCGAGCCCTCGCCGGAGCCCAGCAGGCGCACCAGGCGCTCGTGCTGCGCGTTGGAGTGGGTCAGCACCTGCTCGGGGTGGGCGATGAGCGCGATCAGGCCGCTCATCTCCCCCTGGACGCCGGTCATCGCCTCGACGAGGCGCGGCGAGCGGGCCGCCTCGGCAACGCCGATGTGGAACCGGATATCCGCGCGCCGGTACTCCTCGAAGTCTCCGGCATTCGCCATCCGCTCGACGAGCTCGGACAGGCGCTGGACGTCCGACGGCTCGGCGCGCTCGGCGGCCAGCAGCGTCGCCCCGGCCTCGATCGCGACGCGGTAGTCGAGAGCCGCCCACGCTTCGGTGCCCAGCGAGTCGCCGTCCACCTTGCTGAGCGGCGGCTCCTCGGCGACGAAGGTCCCGCCGCTGCGTCCGCGCTTCGCGAGGAGGTGGCCGCTCTGCTCGAGGGTGGTCAGCGCCTGGCGCAGCGTGGAGCGCGAGATGCGCAGCTCGTCGGCCAGCTCACGCTCCGGCGGGAGCTTGGAGCCGGGCGCGAGCAGCCCCAGGCGAATGGCGGTTCCCAGCCTCTCGACCGTCTCCTCGAAGGTGGTCGGTGCGTGTACCGGCTTGAAGACGGCCGCAACGGCGGCCTCTCTCTCCATGGGGCAACCGTACCCCTAAACGGCCGCCCTGCCACCGGGAAGCCGCCGATGGGACGGTCAAGATCCCCGATCGCGATGGCCGTCGCGCCGCACCATCACATCCAGCGCGCCAGCCGTGGCGTCCTGGCCGTCGCGCGCGGCGACTCGGGCACGCACATCCGCCTGCGCAACCGCCTGCTGGCGATCATCTGGGTCACCATCGCGCTCGGGATCGTCTCGACGTTCATCGTCTACCTCGCTGAGCGCCACGCGGAGGGCACGGAGATCTCGAGTCTCGGCGACGCCTTCCTGTTCGCGATGTCACAGCTCCTGACGGCTTCGTCCGTCGCCTCCCCCACCTCCGAGTCCGGCAAGGTCCTCGAGCTGCTGTTCGACATCTACGCGATCACGGTGGTCGCCACGCTGGCGGGGTCGTTTGGCGCGTTCTTCCACCGTCGCGGCGAGGAGATCGACGCCGCGAAGGCAGTCACCGAAGCCGCGGCCGGCGACGACGCTGACGGTGGCGGCCCGGAAGGCGCCGGCGCCTCCGGCGCCTAGGTCCGAGCCAGGATCTCGCCGGCGGCGCGCTGGCCGCTCCTGACCGCGCCCTCGAGGTAGCCCTGATAGGCGATGGAGGTGTGCTCGCCGGCGAAATGGCAGTCGCCGCTCGGCTCGCGTTCGACGCCGCTGAACTTCGAGAGCTGCCCAACCCGGTAGTACGAGTAGGAGCCGCGCGTCAGCGAGTTCGCCGCCCAGTTGTCGAGCGTGACACGGCCATTCCAGTCGCGAGCGACGCCCGGGAGCACCGGCTCGAGCTGGCTGAGGAAGCGCTTGGCCCTGCCCTCGCGCGAGCCCCGGTCGAAGCTGCCACCGATCTGCCCGCCCGTGTAGTCGACGAGGATCCCGGCCCTGCCCGGCTGCGCGCGCGTCACCTCCCAGGTCAGCTGGTAGCCGGTGTCTGCGGTGGTCTCCCCGTTGCTGCCGAGGGCGACCCAGGGCCGCGAGGAGAACTGGAGCTGGAGCTTCGAGTTAGTGCCCATTCCCATCGTCTCGATCGCGGTCCGCTTCAGCGGGCTGAACCCGGCCCGCGAGTAGTCCACGGACTCGCGCATGACGGCGAACGGGATCGCGAGCACCACGCTGTCGGCCACGACCCGCCGGGCGCCGTCGAAGTCCAGGCGGTAGCCGCCGGCCGATGGCCGCGCGATCGCCGTGAGCCTCGCCCCCGTGGTGATCTGCCCGTCGAGATCGCCCGCGAGCCCCTTGACGAGCAGGTCGTTGCCGCCGTGCACGTGAAAGCGCTCGTTCGAGGTGCCGAACAGGCGGGGCCCGCCGGGGGGCGTGTAAGCGGCGAGGTAGATGAAGTTCAGGGCGCTCTGGTCCGAGCTCTCGCCCCCGAACTCCGTCGTGTAGCTGATCTCGATGAGGCGGCCGAGGCGCGATGCCCGCCCGCCGGGGACGTTCGCCGCCACCCAGTCGCTGATCGACATCCGGTCGAGCCGCACCCCCGCGGCGTTGTGGCGGTCATGGAGCGTGGGATAGCCGGCGGCGTGAAGGTCGCGCTTGATCGCGGGACGGATGGCGGCGATGTCGAGCGCGGCCTCGTGGTCCGGATACGGAGCGCCGTCGAAGTAGAGCGTCTGCCTCGTCCCGGGTGCCTCGGCGCGGTTGACGTCGTCGAGCCGTAGCCCGAGCTCGCGCGCGAGGGCACGGATGTGCGTGTGGCCCGAGTCGATGAACTCTCCCCCGTGCTCGGCGATCTGGCCGTCGGCGAACACGTCGCGGATCGTCCAGCAGCGGCCGCCAAGGCGATCGCCCGCCTCGTAGACCTCCGCGTGCACACCCCGCTTGCGGAGCTCCCGCGCGCAGGTCAGGCCCGCCAGGCCCGCGCCGAGGATTGCGACGCGCGCGGGTGGTCGGCTGGCAGTCCGTGTGCTGGCCGTTTCGTCGTCGCCGCAGCCGAGGGCTCCCAGCGCACTTGCCGCGAACGCGGCGCCGGCCGTCGCGCGGAGCGCCTCGCGCCGGGTCGTGCGCGCATCGTCTGTGAACAGGTCGGCGAGGGCCGCGAAGGCGGGCGTCCGAGCCACGCCCCGAGCCTACGCGCCCGTCACTCCCGCCGAGTGGACGTTTTCGCCAACCAGGTTGGCGTTTTCGTCCAACCGGGGCGCTAGGTAACCGTCAGGCGGTCCCGGCCCGCCGCCTTGGCCGCGTACATCGCGGCGTCGGCGCGGCCGAGGAGCGTCTCGCCGTCCTCCGCGCCGTCCCAGAGGGCGATCCCCGCCGAGCACGTCTGACCGTCCGGGATGGCTTCGCGCAGGCGGGCGACCAGCGCCGCCCCGTCGTCGAGGTTGCAGCCCGGAAGGGCGACAGCAAACTCCTCACCGCCGTAGCGCGCGAGCACGTCGCCGGCGCGGAGGGTCTCGCGCCAGGAGGCTGCGACGCTCTTCAGCAGGCGGTCGCCGGCCTGATGGCCATGCTCGTCGTTGTACTGCTTGAAGAGATCGAGGTCGATGATCGCGACGCACAGCTGGGAACCGTCGCGGTCCGCGCGGGCGAGCTCGCGGACGATCGCCTCCTCCCAGGCCCGCCGGTTCGTCAGGCCCGTCAGCTCGTCCGTGCGCGCCACCAGCTCCAGCCGCTCCATCAGGTCGGCCCGCTCCCGCGCAAGCGACTCGAAGCCGTCTGTGAGCCGCCGCTCGCGGCGCGCCAGGACGTCGAGCATCAAGCCGCCGACCGCGATCGTCACGACACCCATCATCCAGTCGGCGACGCTTCCGGTCACGTCGCCGACCGCCAGCACCCAGGCGTAGCAGGCCCCGACCCAGGCGATATGCAGAAGCGCGGCGCGGCGCGTGAAGAAGAAGCAGACGAAGAGGCCGATCCACACGTAGAAGAAGGCGTAGAAGCCGCTCGGGTCTGAGCTGTAATAGACGGCGCGGGTCACCACGACCGTCCCGGCGGCGAGCGCGACGTGAAGCGACCGGAGCCCGAGCCGCCCCGACGCCACCACGGCCAGGGCCGACGCAGCGAAGGCGATTGCGATGTTGCTCCATAGCGCGGTGGAGTCGAAGCCGGGCGGATGCGGAAGGAGCAGGGACACCGTCCCGATCGTGCCGCCGGCGAAGAACAGCATGCCCAGCGTGCGCCACATGACGCTGGCGCTCTCACGCGACGCGCGGCCAATTGCCTCGCGGCTCTCCATGTCCGGGCTATCGGCCGCAGAGCCGCCTCGCTGAAGCACCCGGGCACGCCCTGGCCGAATCTGCGGCCCCTAGAGGATCAGCTTGCGCTCCATGTAGTGGATCGCGAGGCGCCACATGACGAGCGCGAAACCGACCAGGAAACCCAGGTGCCAGAGATCGACCCACTCCAAGCCGAACACCACGCCCCGAACGAGCTCGACGCAGTGGTAGAGCGGATTGAGGTTGCTGAGGAAGCGGAACAGCGGCGATCCGTTGACAGGGAAGAACGTTCCGGCCACGAGGAAGAGAGGCGTCAGGAGGCCGCTCTGCCAGTAGGAGAAGGTCTCGATGGCGCTCGACCGGGCGGCGATGAAGATGCCGCATGAGGCCCAGCCGAAGCCGGCCAAGGCGGCGATGAACGGCACGAGCAGCATGCCCCAGGCGGGGTCGAGGCCGAACGGGATGGCAACGAGCATCGGGAAGCACCCGTAGACGCCCGTCCGGGCGGCGATCCATGCGGCTTCGCCCGTGACCAGCTCCTCGGTGTCCACCGGCGCCGCGAGGATCGCGTCGTAGGTGTGCTGGAACTCGTACTTGATGAACGTGCCGTACATGGCTGGGAACGCTCCGGAGAAGAGCACGGTTGTCGCGACGATCCCCGTGCCGACGAAGGAGATGTAGGAAATCCCCCCCACCTCGCTGTGGACGAACGCGCCGAGGCCGAGACCGAAGGCCAGGAGGTAGATGGTCGGGTCGATGGTCGAGGAGAACGTGGACGCCCGCCAGAACGACGAGAAATTCACGACCTCGCGGACCATCACGCCACGCAGCGCCGACAGCTCGAGCCGGCCGACCTCTTGCCGTGCGGGCTGCATCAGCTGATCTCCTCGCCGGTGAGGAGCACGAAGACGTCCTCGAGGTTCGTAACACGCCGCTCGCCTTCGAATCCCGCATCGCCGTTCGAGTGCAGGATCGAGATCGATGTTCCGGTGCGTCGGGTCGACCACCCCTGCTCGCGCGCCATCGTCTCCACCTCCAGCAGGCGATCGGCTGACCCGTAGACCTCCAGCGCTTCGGTGCCCGCGTGCTCGGCGATGAGCTCGCTGGGCGCGCCGACGGCGACCGCCCTGCCGTGAGACATGATCGTCACCTGGTCGCAGAGCCGCTCGGCCTCCTCGATGTAGTGCGTCGACATCAGGATCGACACGCCCTCGCTGCGCAGCCGGTCGATCAGCGCCCAGAGCTCCTGGCGGACCTGCGGGTCGAGACCTACCGTTGGCTCGTCGAGGAGCAGCAGGCGGGGCTGGTGCAGCAGCGCTCGTCCCACCAGGAGACGCCTGCGCATCCCGCCCGAGAGCTGATCGACCTTGGTCTCCCGCCGGCCCGTCAGGTTCGCGATGCCCAGCACGCGATCGATCGCGGCCTCGCGCTCGTCCGCGGGGACGCGGTAGAGGTGGGCGAAGACGAGGAGGTTCTGCTCCACCGTGAGCGAGACGTCGAGGTTGTCGAGCTGCGGCACGACGCCCATCTCCGCGCGCGCCTGCTTGGAGTCCTCCGGGATCCGGTGGCCGAGGATCTCGAGGTCCCCGGCGTCGGCGATCACCTGCGCGGTCAGCGCTTTCATCGTCGTCGACTTTCCCGCCCCGTTCGGCCCGAGCAGGCCCACGCAGCTGCCGAACGGCACGTCGAGGTCGAGGCCGGCCACGGCCGTGATCGGCCCAAAGCGCTTGACCAGGCCGCGGAGCCGAATTGCGGTGTTTTCAGGCTCTGGTCCCATACCGGTCCAATGTAGAGATAGACCGGCGCGCGGCCGCGAACTCATCGGCGATTCGCCTCCCGCCGACACCGCCGCTAGGGTCGCCCGCGCTCTAGCCCGGACGGAAGGGGAGGTAGTGAAGCTGGTGATCGGAATCGTTCGCCCCGAGAAGGCGAACGACGTGTTGGAGGCGCTCTACCGGGCCGAGGTGCGCGGCGTCTCGATCAGCCGTGTGCAGGGCCACGGCGGCGAGCTCGACCGGGTCGAAACCTACCGCGGCACGACCGTGAAGATGGGCCTCTCGGACAAGGTGCGCTTCGAGATCGCGGTCTCCGACTCGTTCGTCGACCCAACGATCCAGGCCCTCTGCGACAGCGCGCGCACCGGCGAGGTCGGTGACGGCAAGATCTTCGTCGTCCCACTCGAGCGCGCGGTACGGATCCGCACGGGCGAGACCGACAAGAGCGCCGTCACCCCGCTGGGTGCCTGATGGCCTCGCTGCCAATCGCCGCCGCCGGCATCAGCCCCGGGGACACCGCCTGGATGCTCGCGGCAACCGCCCTGGTCCTCCTGATGACTCCGGCGCTGGGACTCTTCTACGCGGGCCTCGTCCGGGAGAAGAACACGCTGAACACGTTCATGATGTGCGCCGGCGCCCTGGCGGTGGCGACCGTGCTGTGGGCGGTCGTCGGCTACTCCCTGGCGTTCGACGGGACGGGCTCGATCCTCGGCGGGCTCGGCAATGCGTTTCTGAGCGGGGTGGACTTCGCCCCGCGCGAGGGCACGGCCATCCCCGAGCTGCTCTTCATGGCCTTCCAGGCCACGTTCTGCATCGTCACGACCGCGCTCGTCTCAGGCGCCGTCGTCGAGCGGATGCGCTTCGGCCCGTTCCTGATCTTCGCGGGCCTGTGGTCGATCCTGGTCTACGCCGTGCTGGCCCACTGGGCCTTCGGGGGTGGCTGGCTGCAGTCGGGCGGCACTCTCGACTTCGCGGGCGGCGTGCCCGTGGAGATGGGCTCCGGCTTCTCGGCGCTGGCCGCGGCACTGGTGGTGGGTGCCCGCAAGGACTACGGGCGCCAGGCGCTCCTTCCCCACAACGCCGTGTTCGTGCTGCTCGGCGCGGGTCTCCTGTGGTTCGGCTGGTTCGGCTTCAACGGCGGCAGCGGCTTCTCGGTGGGCAACTCCGGAGTCCTGGCCTTCACGAACACCCTCCTCACGCCCGCGACGACCCTGGCCGTCTGGTTCATCCTCGACCTGATCCGCGATCGGCGGATCACCGCGATCGGCGCGGCCACCGCCATCATCGTCGGCTGCGTGGGGATCACGCCGGCCGCCGGCTACATCAGCCCCGGATGGGCGATGGTGCTCGGCGCGGTGGCCGCCCTGCCGAGCTACGCGGTGATCGCCTACCGCCCCAGGACCCGCGTCGACGAGACGCTCGACGTCCTCGCCGCGCACGGCATCGCCGGCTTCACCGGGATCCTCTTCATCGGGTTCTTCGCCCAGCTTTCCTGGAACGGTGCCGCGGACGGACTGCTCTACGGCAACGCAGCTCAGCTTGGTCACCAGGCGCTGGCCGCACTCGCGGGACCGGTCTACGCGTTCTCGATGACCTACGCGATCCTGCGCGTGCTCGGGGCACTCGTGCCGCTGCGCGCCTCCGAGGACGCCGAGGCCGTGGGCATGGACGTCCTCGAGCACGGCGAGGAGGCGTACGCGAGCGGCGAGGGGGCGATCCTCGTCCGCACGGACGGCGAGGTGCCGGTCGCCGACGCGGCCTAGCGGAGCGTGGAGCCGGCGGGCGCCGAGATCAGCCTCGGCGCCCGTCCGGCGAATCGATTCAGCTGAAGTTCGACTGCGCGTCCCAGCGCGCGGTCAGCTGATAGATGATGGTCACGTCGAGCAGGATCAACAGGAACGCCCAGAGGGGCGCGGCCGGGAACCAGACGATCTGCGTGATCGCGTTGAGGGCGACCAGGAAGACGCCGAGCCATCGGGCCGCCGTGTTGCCCATGAGCAACCCGATCCCGGTGAGGGCGACAACCGACCCGAAGATCAGGTGGATCCAGCCCCAGGTGGTGATGTCGGCCACGATCGCGCCGTGGCCCCCCACGACGACGATGTCGCTGTTCAGAACGGCTCCGAGCCCCCACAGGGCGTCGAGCGAGCCGACGAGGAACATCATGACGCCGGCGAAGGCTGCCCATCCCGACGTTCCCTGCCGGGACGTGTCTGCGGACTGCATTTGCTCTCCTTGCGTTCGGTACTACGGTGAACGTGGGTTCCACGACCGGTTCGTGAACCCTGCGCGCTTATGCCAAAGCGCACAATCTGGTACACCGCCCGGCTAGGAGCGGTTACGCGTGGGCGCCATCCATTCGGCGCCCGTCTCCTCGCGGAACGCGTCCACGGCCGTCTCGAGGGTGCGGAAGAAGTGCTTGGGATCGAGCGGGCCGATCAGCTCGTAGCGCTCGAGCTTCTCCCGCACCGGGTCCTTGAGCTCCGCGTACGCCATCCCCTGGGGAACGAGGAGGGTCGTCAGCACCAGGCCCGCGACTACGTCGTCGCACGGCCACTCGCGGCGGTACGTGGAGAGCGCGCGAACGCCGGGAACGGTCAGGCGTGCGCCAGGCCCTTCTCGAGGGCCGAGGTCACGGTACCGGCTCGTAGACCAGGACCATCACGCCGTCGGGCCCGACCTCTCGAGCCGAGACCAGGCGCAGCCTGGCACTCGCGCTGCCCTCCTTCCAGAGGCGCAGGCCGTGGCCGAGGACGACCGGGAAGAGCATCACGCGGTATTCGTCGACTAGCCCGTGCTCGCCCAGCTCCGTGACGAGCGTCGCACTGCCGTTGACGAGCACGTCGCCCTCGTAGCGGTCGCGAAGCGCGGCCACCGCGGCCGGAACGTCCTCGCTGATGACCTCGGTGTTGGTCCACTCGGGGTTGGTGAGCGTCGTTGACACGACGTGCTTGGGCATCGAGTTGAACTTGTCGGCGAAGTCACCCTCGCGGCTCGGCCAGGCCTCGGCGAAGCCCTCGTAGGTCGTCCTGCCGAGGAGGAGGGCGTCGGCCGCCATCGTCTCGTCGAGCTTGAACTGGTCTCCCTCGGGACCGCGTTCGAACTTGAACGCCCAGCCACCGTGCTCATAGTCCTCCGCGCCGCCCGGGTCCTCGATCACCCCGTCGAGGCTCATGAACTGCGTTACGACGATCTTGCCCATCTTCCCGTTCCTCTCGTTCGGTGGTCCAACCGATTAGACGGGCGGGTCGGCGCAAAGTCATCGCAGGCCGACCCGGAAGCGGGCCGGCCTGCGATCAAGCGGGTCAGCCCTCGCTGTGCTCCGTGTCGGAAACGACCTTCTCGCAGCTGCCCTTCGCCGCGACCTTGGCGAAGAACTTGCCGGACTTGTCGGTGTTGACGTTCCACTGGCTGTCCGGGCCGTTCGGCTGAGCCTCGTCGGTGCCAATCAGCTTCTTGTTGCCGTGCTTCTTGACCTTGAAGAGCTTCACGGTCCGGTTCAGCTCGCACGAGTGCTTCGAGGAGTGCAGGTAGCCGAAGAAGCCGCCCTGCTCGGGCACGATGGTGAGCCTGGCGTTGTCGCCGAACGCGGCGGCGGGCAGCGCCAGAAGCCCGACGGCTGCGAGCAGCGCAACGGCTCGCCTCGCTCCCTTGTGAAGACTCTTGGATCTCATAACGGTTCCTTCCATTGACCGGCGACGCGGCGCGCCGCTTCCGACGGGGCGATTCTCGCACGTATCCGGCAGGCGGACTTTGGACGGTTCCGCAGACCCGGATATCGTCCGCTCACGATGGAGGCATCGCAGTCACCGGCCATGGACGGTCGTCGGTACCTGCGTCTCGTCGTGCTCGGTGCGCTGATCGGCATCCCGGCCGCGCTGCTCGCGGTCGTCTTCCTCGCCGTTGTCCACGACTCCGAGCACTGGTTCTGGACCACGCTGCCGCGGGATCTCGGCCGCTCATCGCCGCCGTGGTACCTGATTCTCGGGCTGCCGATGATCGGCGCCTGCATCGTGCTCCTGGCCCGGCGAGCCCTGCCGGGCGACGGCGGCCACTCGCCGCTCGCGGGCCTGAGCGGGGACCCCACCCCGCTCGCCTACGGGCCAAGCGTGGCGCTTGCCGCGCTGGGCACGCTGCCGTTCGGCGTCGTCCTCGGGCCGGAGGCGCCGCTGATCCACTCGGGTCGGTTGCCGGCCTCGGGGTGGTCCACACGTTGCGACTCGAGGAGAAGGAGCCGGCCGTCCTGGCGACCGCCGGCTCGTTCTCGGCCATCTCGGCGCTGTTCGGCGGCCCGATCCCGGCGGGGATCCTCCTCGTGGAGGCCAGCATCGGCCTGGGGGCGCTCGCAATCCCACTGCTTCTGCCCGGCCTCGTCTCGGCCGCGATCGGCTACCTCATCTTCGTCGGCGTCGGCAACGGGCACGGCATTCACGAGACGGTTCTCTCGGTCTCCGGGCTCCCGGCCTACCACGGGACGCACCTCTACGACCTGCTCGTCGGCGTCATCGTCGGCGTGGCGGCGGCGTTCGTGATCGCCCCCGTCCACAAGCTGGGCCGATGGATAGCCGGGCCCGGTGTGAAGCGCCTCGGCATGGCACGAACCCTTGTCGCCGGCGGCCTGGCCGTGGGGCTCGTGGCCCTGATCGCTGACGGCCTCGGCGCCAACTCCCAGGACGTCCTCTTCTCCGGACAGTCCTCGCTGCCGGCACTCGTCGGCGAGGGCTCGACCGGAATCGTCGTGGTCCTGCTCGCAGGGAAGGCGATCGGCTATGGGATCAGCATGGGCAGCGGCTTCCGCGGCGGTCCGGTCTTCCCGGCGATCTTCATCGGCGTGGCCCTCGCCGTGGTCGCGGTCGACCTGTTCGACATCTCACCGACGGTCGCGGTTGCCATGGGTACCGCCGCCGGGACCGCCGCGGCAACACGCCTTCTGTTTGCCTCGCTCGTCATCGCAGTGCTCCTGGTTGGGACCTCGGCGGTGGACACGACCCCGGCCGCGGTTCTGGCGGCGTCCGCAGCCTGGATCGCCATCGGCGCCCTCGAGGGCCCGGCGAAGACCGAGGTCGCCGCGTCCGCGTAGCCGCTCCAACCGCCGCCCTTCCTCAACCGGTGCGCACACCCTGCGAACCTTCGTCAAGAGGAGCCCTCCCTCGACACCCGCGCAAGCCACCACCGCGAATCAGGAGGTCCCGTGTCCAAGTTCGCCATCGTCAACCTGGCCGTGGGCGGCCCGAAGCCCGAAGGTGGGGACGGTCATCCCGTCGACGACCCCTGGCCCGACGCCGGCTAGCTCGCCTGGCCGTGATCGTCACGCTTCGCCAGGCTCGCGGGCGTCGCTCGCCGTCGCCACGCCGTCGAGCTGCGCGCTCAGGCGATCGGCGAGCACGCTGAGAGTCGGCTCGCCGGCCACGTGGTCGTGCGCGCCCGGCATGTACTCGACCGTGAGCCTCTCCCCCATGATTCCCCGCCACACGCTGAGGGGATTGCCCCGTCTCGCCCGTCGGGCCTCGGCAACGAAGAGCGTCGCGCTGCCGCTGTACGGCCCCGGACGATAGGCGGCGAATGCCTCTTCGTTCGCCGCCTTCCGGCGTTCGAACGGGGTCGGTGCAACCCGCCCTCGAGAGACGACGCCCGGCGCGGCATCACGCAGATGTCCCGGCACCTGCGTGCGCGGCGCGGACAGCACTGAACGCGCGGCCCGGAATGGCAGGCCCGCGAGGAACAGCCAGCGCGAAACGGTCGGAAGGCAGGCATGGTGGACCTCGCTGTCGATCAGCACCAGCGTGTCGACCTCCTCTCGAAGCGTCGCCAGGTGACGGGCCATCTCGAAGGCGACGAGGCCGCTGAACGAATACCCGACGAGTGCGTAAGGCCCGTGAGGCTGCTCCGACCGGATGGTGTCGACGTATGTCTTCGCGATGTCCTCCACGCTCTCGTCCTGGCCTGGCTCGATCCTGCGCTCCTCCAAGCCGAATACGGGCCGGTTCGTCCTCAACCTCGCGACCAGCGGATGCAGTGGGAGCAGGGCGTTGACGACGAAGACGGGAGGCCCTTCGTCTCCCGGCCGCAGCGGCACGAGCGGGCGCACGCGCTCCTCAGCGGGACCGTCGATCAAAGCCGCGAGCGCGGCCGTGGTCGGGGCATCCAGGATCGCCGAGAGCGGAAGGTCGACGCCCATGCGCTCGTAGATGAGCTCGAAGACCCGCGCCGCGGCGAGCGAGGTCCCGCCGAGGTCGAAGAAGTTGTCGTCGGAGCGCACCGGCTCGAGCCCCAGGACGCTCTCCCAGATGGCCCGCAGACGAGGCTCGGTGGAGGTGCCCTCCGCCGGCTCGCCCGCTGCGGCCAGCCCCTGCCGCTCCTCGGTCGCGCGCCGCACAGCCACGCGGATCGCGTCGAGCGAACCCGGGTTGACCAATGCCTGCGCATTCTGAGCGGCACGACCGTTGAGGGCGTCTCGCGCGGCCCGCTCGGAGCGCTTGCCGCTGTGCGTGGCCGGCAACTCGCCAACCGCCAGGACGAGCTCGGGAACGTGCGCCGGCGACGCGTACCGGGCGATCTCGCGGCGAAGTCGCGCCGTGAGACGCCCGTCCAGCACGGCGGAGTCCTCCAGCACGACGAGGAGCACCACGCGCGACTGTCCATGTTCGTCCGGGGCATCCTGCTGCACCGCCATGGCCTCTCGGACCTCCTCGACCCCGCCCAGCGCTCGGTAGATCTCGGCGGGCCCGATGCGTACGCCGCGGACGTTGAGGACCCCGTCCGATCGTCCGTGCATGCGCGCCTGGCCGAGCGAGTCGAACTCGATCAGGTCGCCGTGAGTCCAGACTCCCGGGTTCTGCTCGAAGTAGGCCTGGTGGAAGTCCGTTCCTTCGTCGCCGAGGAAGCCGAGCGGGCGAGAGGGGAACGGGTTGCGGCAGACGAGCTCGCCGGCGGCCGAGCCGGAAGGTGTCGCGTCGGTCGGGAGGGCATGGACGTCCAGGCCCAGGCTGCGGCACTGGATTCGCCCGCGCTGGACGGGTAGGTCGGGATGGCCCAGGACGAAGCAGCCGATGATGTCCGTGCCTCCCGAGATCGATTGCGCGGGCACCGGGCCGACATGCTCGCGAATCCAGTCGTACTGCCAGTCGTGCAGGACCGCGCCGGTGGAGAGCACCGCCCGGAGGTGGGACAGCTCCGCCTCGCGGCGCGGAGAGAACCCGCTGTCCTCGGACAGCTGCAGGTAGGGCGGGCTCGTCCCGAACACGGTCACCTCCTCCGCCGAAACGAGGCGCCAGAGCGTCTCCGGGCCCGTGAGCGGCCCGTCGTAGAGGACGATCCTGCTTCCCGCCGCGAGCGCGGACAGCTGCCAGTTCCACATCATCCACGCCGCCGTCGTATGGAAGAAGAGCGTGTCAGCGGTCCCGAGGTCGACGTGCAGCCGGTGCTCCTTGAGGTGCTCCAGCAGGGTGCCTCCGGCGCCGTGGACGATGCACTTCGGCCGACCGGTCGTCCCCGAGGAGAAGAGGACGAACAGCGGATGGTTGAAGGGAAACCGCTCCCACTCCCAGTCATCGTCCTCGCCGTCGGAGCGCTCGAGAAGCTCCGAGAGCCGGTGCACGGGCACGGTGAGCCCCGGCGGCACCGGACCGTCGTCGAGGGCCACGACCGCGGCCAGGGAGGGCAACCCACGCGCCACCTCCTCGACCCGGTCGGCCAGTGCGGTCGGCGCCATCTCCCCACCGGCGAGGTTCGCCAGCAGGATCCTGGGCTCCAGCTGCGTGAAACGGCCGAGCACCGCCGGAGCGCCCATGTCCGTCGAGGCACCGGAGAGCGACGCCCCGAGCGCCACAGCCGCGAGCCCGGCGACGACGAGCTCGGCGTTGTTGTCGGCCACGGCGACGACGCGATCGCCGGCGGTCACGCCGAGCCGGCGCAGCTGCACCGCCGCGCGGCGGACCTGAGCGCGGAGCTCACGCCGGGTCCACCGCTCGGACGGCCGCGACGCATGGTGAGCGACCAGCGCGATCTCGTCCGCCCCTTCGGGCGAGTCGATCCGCAACAGGTTCTCGGCGTAGTTCAGCCGCAGCTGGGGAAAGAAGCTCGCGTGCTCGCAGCGGTCGTCGGTGCAGACCGGCTCGGGAGAGCCTTCGCACAGCAACCCCGACCAGCGGAGGAACAGAAGCCAGAACTGGCGGTGGTCGGCGACGGAGAACCGGTGGAAGGCCTGATGGTCTCCGAACCGGGTTCCCGTTGCGGCCTCACAGAACCGCACGAACGCGGCGAGCTGCGATTCGCCGGCGGCAGACATCTCAGGCAGCGACATCAAGCCTCAGGTCCAGCGGTAGCGGCTGCGGCGTCAGCACTCCTCCGAGCAGGCCGGAAGGCCCCCTCACCACCACTGCGCCGGCCAGGTCCGGCTCCGTCCGAATCGACGCGAGGGCCCAGGAACGCGAGTCGCCGTCTTCAGCCGACAGGACCGACGGTTGCGCATCGTCAACCGTGACGGTGACCGCACCCAGGCCGTTCGACAGCCCCGCCCCCGTTGCCTTCAGGTACGCCTCCTTTCGCGTCCAACAGTTGTAGAAGGCGCGCACGCGCCGCTCCCCGTGGAGCCTCAGGATCGCGGCGGCCTCGGAGGGCGCGAAGCGGTTGCGAGTGATCGCCTCGAGCTCGGGAAAGCGCGCCACCCGCTCGACGTCGATCCCGACCGGACCGATCGCGGTGAGCGCGATGAGGCAGCGGTCGCCGCTTCGAGTGAGGTTGAAATGCAGCCCGTCGCCGCCGGCAAGGGCGGGCTTGCCCCGCGGACCGCGGACGAGCCTCAGCGAGCCGGGGGGACAGCCAAGACGCCGTGAGAGGGCAATACGCAGCGCGACTCGCGCGACCCGGCGCCGCCGGCCCGCCTCAGGCGATTCGCGCTCGGGCCCGCAGGCCTCGTCGGGCGCAAGCAGCAGCGCCGCCGCCTCGGCGGCCCACGCGGCCGGCTGGCGGAGATCCACCCGCCAGACGCTGACACCTCCTGCACCTTCCAACTCGACTCTCCGTGCGAGCCATCGGCCCGCGCGCTCTCTCCAGGCGCCGGCCTCTGGATCCATCCTGCTTCCGTGCGAGGGCGCTCAGTCTAGGCGAGCCCTCCGTGCCAGGCGGCACTTCGAGGTGTCCGTGAGGCGCCGGCTGCGTCAGTGCCGCACGACGGCATTGAACTGGAACTCGTCGACGTTTCTGGAGCTCGGCTTCCGAGCGTCCGGAAACTGCACCGCGGGAACGAACGAAGCGATTCTTGCATGAGTATTGGAGATGCCCTGGAAGGCATCGCCCATCAGGCCTACATAGTCGCCCTTATGGATCGAAAGGCTCGCGGAGAACTCGTACTCGTCCAGGTCGGTCGTCGACCCGACCGATGAAACGCCGACGTTCTTGAACTTGCCGTTGGGCTTCTTGTGCATCACCACGAGCTGGTAGTCGGTGCCCGCGCCGACAACACGCCACTTGCGGACCTCGCCGGAGAACGGCGCGCGGACCTGAGCCCCGGGCAGGCGCGTCTGCACCACGGTGCACAACTCGGTGGGGCACGCGGAGCCGAAGTCCCTCTGTGCCACGTCGATGTGGTGACTGCCGAGGGTCACCGCCCCGGCAGACGCCGGCGACAAACCGACCGCTCCCACCGCAAGCAGAGAAAGACATCCAAACCAACGGCGTTGGCTCACCCTCACCTGATCCTCCTGACTCGACAACCGCGTCCCTGCGCGAGGCCGACCCTATACGCGTCGCCGTGCACCGTCAAGGGCGGAGCTCCCTGGGCACGATCAGGCTCAGGGAGGCGCGTGGAGGAGCCCGGCGACGAGCGTGGTGTGGCGGCCGTGCTCGAAGGGAAAGCCGGTGAGCATGTTCGCGGCGCGGAGGTCATCGCCGCGCTGTGCCTCGCGACCGATCGGCGGCTTCGGGTGCCCGGCGCCGCTATTGGGGCAGCACGACGCCCATGGCTGTCAGTTCTCTTACCGGGCCGTGGGGGCGCGGCGCATACGATTCGCTCGTGCCGGCCGCCATCGAGACAGAGGGATTGGTCAAGGTCTTCGGCGAGACCGTCGCCCTGGATCATCTCGACCTGCGTGTGGAGCCCGGGCAGGTGTTCGGCTTTCTCGGGCCGAACGGCGCCGGCAAGACGACGACGATCCGGATGCTTCTCGGTCTCCATCACCCGACCGCCGGCCGAGCCTCCGTGCTCGGTTTCGACAGCCAACGCGAGTGCGTCGCGATCAACGCGCGCTGCGGATACCTGCCGGGGGAGCTCGAGCTCTATCCGCGGATGACCGGCCATCGGCTCCTCGAGTGGTTTGCGAACGTGCGCGGCGCGCCGGACGACGGGCTGCGCGAGGCCCTGGTCGAGCGCTTCGATGTCACGCTCGAGCGGCCCATCCGCGAGCTCTCGAAAGGCAACCGCCAGAAGATCGGCTTGGTGCTCGCGTTCATGCATCGCCCGGAGGTGCTCATCCTCGACGAGCCCACCTCGGGGCTCGACCCGCTGATGCAGGAGGAGTTCCACGCCCTTTTGCGGGAGACCACGGCCGAGGGGCGAACGGTCTTCCTCTCCTCTCACGAGCTGGACGAAGTCCAGCGGGTGGCCGACAGGGTGGCCATCATCCGCGAGGGCAGGCTGGTCATCAGCGGCTCGGTCGAGGGGCTGCGCAGGCAGACGCCGCAGACGATCGAGGCACGCTTCGCCGCTCCGTTTCCCGGCGCGGCGCTCGACGGGCTCGAGGGCGTCCAGCGGGTGCGGGTGAGCGGGAACCGGGTGACCCTCCAGGTGGTCGGCGAGCTGGGGCCGCTGCTTCGCGTGATCGCCGACCACGACCCAATCGACCTCGTCGCCCGTCACGCCGACCTCGACGAGCTCTTTCTGACGTACTACCGCAACGCTCCCACGGCCGTTGTCGACTGACGTCACCCGACTCGATCTCCTCAACCGCCGTCGCCTGCTGATCGGCTATGTCCTCGGCATGGTGCTCTACATGCTCGTGATCGTCGCGCTCTATCCGGCGTTCAAGGACTCGAGCGAGCTCAACAAGCTCACCTCCGGCGACTCGGCGGCGGCCGCCCTGTTCGGCGCGACGGGAACATTGACGTCGCCTTCCGGCTGGATCGATGTCAACGCCTACGCGAACTTCCTGCCGCTGATCATGCTTCTGCTGACGATCGGCTACGGGGCGGCGGCGCTGGCCGGCCAGGAGGAGGACGGGACGCTGGGCCTGGTCGTCACCCTGCCGCTGGCGCGCCGCTCGATCCTGGCTCAGAAGGCCGTCGCGATGGTCGTCCAAGCCCTGCTGCTGACCCTCGCTGTCGCCGTCTGCGTGTACGTGGGCCGGGCGTTCGAGGTGGCGCTGGATCCGGGGAACGTGGCGACGGCGTCTCTTGCCGTCATGCTGCTCGGCATCGACCTGGGACTGATCGCGCTCGCGCTCGGCGCCGCGACCGGAAGCAGGGGAACCGCAATCGGCGTCGCGAGCGCGATCGCGACGGTCTGGTATCTGGTCAGCGCGCTGGCGCCGGTGGTTGACTGGGTGCACGCAATTCGGTTCGCATCGCTCTTCTACTGGGCGATCGGTGACCAGCAGCTGGAGAACGGGGCGGGGATCGGGTCGTTTGCCGTGCTGCTCGGGGTGGGCGCAATCGCCGCGATCGCCGCCCAGGCCGCGTTTCGGCGCTTCGACGTCCGCTGACGCGGAGCAGACCCGCGAGCGCGAGAGGGGGTGGTCCGATAAACGGCGGCGGCGCCTGGGCGCTGCCTGCCGGCCGGATCTTCGCGTTGCAGGTCCGGCTCGTCACCAGCCGGCGGCCCAACGTCACCAGTGGGTTCTGCCGGTCAACCCCGTCCGAGGTTGTCGACCACACCGGCGACTGCCTGGTCAGCGCCGTGTCTCGCCGAATCAGTCGGGATCTGCAGGCGGTGTAGTCGGGGCGACTGGACTTGAACCAGCGACCTTTCGGCCCCCAGCCTCAGGGATCGCGGCCAGGTTCAGTCTCGCTGCCCCTGCTCGGGCACGATCAGATCCCCTGACCGGGGGCGGCTTTCGCTCAAATTGGACCCCGAACTGGGGCCCGCCCGTGCCAACCGCTGTCCGAGCTTCGCAATACGTCGAGGTCGGCTGAGCAGACCACCGCTGCGCATGGCGGGTGGTACCTCCGTCGGCAGAAGGACCGAGAGCAGGCCGGCCGTGATGAGAAAGCCGGTCGATACCCAAAGGCACGCCGTCAGTCCGTGCCATTGGTAGAGGAGCCCCGAGAGGACCGTGCCGGCGAGGCGCCCGATCGCGTTCGCCATGTAGTAGAAGCCAACGTTCATCGCGACCTTGTCGTTGTCGGCGTAGGCGAGGATGAGGTAGGAGTGAACCGCGGAGTTCATCGCAAACGCGACCCCGAACGGGATCAGGCCCGCGACGATGGTGATGGCGGGGTCGATACCTGACTTGAGTCCCACCGCCATCGCCGCCGGGAACAGCGCCACGCCGAAGGCCAGCCACACTGCGGTCCTCCCGTCCGGCTCGTCACCGGGGCCAGCGCCGCGGCGTACGAAGCGCGGCGCGACGGCTTGGACGCCGCCATAACCCATCACCCACACGGCCAACAGCGTGCCGACCTGCCAGAAGCTCCACCCCAGCTCGGAGTAGAGGAAGAACGGCAGGCCGACGACGAACCACACGTCGCGAGCGGCGAAGAGGAAGATGCGCGCCCCGGCAAGGACGTTGACCGCGCGGTTGTTGGAGAACATGTGCTTGAACTTCGCCGTCCTGTCCGGGCGGCCGAGGTGGCCGCGGATCGACGTCGAGGTCACGATCAGGGCGACCAGCACGAGCGCGGCGAGCGCCAGCACGGCGCTCTGGAACCCGAAGAGAGTCAGCAGCAGGCCGCCGAGGAAGAACCCGACGCCCTTGAGGGCGTTCTTCGATCCGGTCAGAAGCGCAACCCAGCGGTAAAGCGCCGACTGGTCGTCCCCGCCTACGACGAGCTTGACGGCGCTCTTCGAGCTCATCTTGTTGAGGTCCTTGGCGACGCCCGAGAGCGCCTGAGAGGCCATCACGTAGGGGACGACCAATAGGGAGGGCGGAGCGAAGCCGAGCATGCAAAGCGCTGTGACCTGGATCGCCAGACCCATGAAGAGCGTGATCTTGAGCCCCCAGCGAGCGGCGAGCCAACCCCCGACGAGGTTCGTGACGATCCCTGCGATCTCGTAGAAGACGAACAGGGACGCGACCTGTAGGGGTGTGTAGCCGAGCTGGTCGAAATAGAAGAGGACAAGCGTCCGGATCGCGCCATCGACCAGCGTGTCGGTCCAGTACGCGCCCGTCACCAGCACGTAGTTCCGCATGTCTCCGCGCCGTACCTGGGCGGAGCCCTCGGCTGCGGCCACCGGGCTGCTATTCATCCGCGGCCTGGGCCGAGGCAAGCGCGCTCCCGGCCTCGGGGAGGCTCTCCGCAACTTTGCGCGCGAGCTCGACGAGTCGGTTTGCGTAGCCCCACTCGTTGTCGTACCAGGCAAGAACCTTCACCTGGGTCTCATCGGTGACCATCGTCGACGGCCCGTCGACGATGCCCGAGCGCGGGTCGTCCTTGAAGTCGACAGAGACCAGCGGCCGATGCTCGTAGCCGAGGATCCCCTTCAGCTCGCCATCTGCTGCGGCTTCGAGGAGGCCGTTCACTTCCTCGACCGTCGACGGCCGCGCTACCTCGAACACACAATCGGTGAGCGATGCGTTCAGCAGAGGCACTCTGACGGCGAGGCCGTTCAGCTTGCCCTCGAGCTCCGGGAAGATGAGACCGATCGCCGTCGCCGAGCCGGTCGTCGTTGGGATCAGGGAGACGCTTGATGCACGCGCCCTGCGGAGGTCCTCGTGCGGCGAGTCGACCACCGTCTGCGTGTTGGTCACGTCGTGGAGGGTTGTGATCTGACCGTGCCGGACTCCGATCTCCTCGTGGAGCACCTTCACGACGGGTGCCAAGCAGTTCGTCGTGCAGGACGCCGCCGTCAGAACGTCATGGCGCTCCGCGTCATACAGGTGGTCGTTGACGCCGACCACGAGGTTGAGCGCGTCGCCCTTGACAGGAGCGGCGACGATGACCTTGCGAACGCCCTGGCGAAAGTACGCGTTGAGCAGCTCCCGCGTGCGGAACTTGCCAGAGCATTCGAGAACGACCTCAACCCCGAGCTCGCCCCAGGGCACAGCCCCGGGGTCCTCGTTCGTACTGAAACCCAGGCGCGCTCCATTGACGAAGAGCCGATCGCCTTCGCCCTGGACGTCCTCGGACCAGCGGCCGTGGATCGAATCGAACGTCAGCAGGTGGGCGGCGGTGGCGGCATCGCCATGCAGCTCGTTGACGTGGGTGAACGCAAGCTCCGACCAGCCCCAGGCGGCGCGTAGGGCCAGACGCCCCATGCGACCGAAGCCGTTGATCCCGATTCGTGCGCTCATCGGGCAAGAGCAGGCGTCTCGGCCGGGCGGCAGTCCAGGCGGTTCACTTCGGCCTACGCAGGTCGACCAATGGGTTCGCGGACGGGCTTGGAAACCGGCGTTGACGCCGCCAGCTCGTCGGGCCACCAGCGGCGGCGCAGCCACAGCGCGACGTAGACCAGACTGACGAGAACCGGAACCTCGATCAAGGGACCGACGACGCCCGCGAGCGCCTGCCCGGAGCTCGCGCCCCAGACGCCAACCGCAACCGCGATCGCCAGCTCGAAGTCGTTCGAGGCGACCGTGAAGGCGAGGGTCGCCGTGCGCGCATAGCCGAGCCTCATCGCCCGGCCGATTCCGAACCCGAGGAGCCACATGACCACGAAGTAGACCAGCAGCGGCAGGGCGATACGGGCGACGGTCAGCGGCTGGGAGGTGATGTGATCGCCCTGGATCGCGAACAGCAACACGATCGTGAACAGCAGGCCGTAGAGGGTGATCGGCGCGATCCGCGGGATCACGGTCGACTCGAACCACTCGCGCCCGTGTGCCCGCAGTCCCCAGCGGCGGGTGAGATATCCGGCGGCGAGCGGGATGCCGAGGAAGATGAGGACGGTACGGGCGACCTCCCAGATCGAGACCTCGAAGCCCTGGGTGTCGAGGCTGAGCAGGTTCGGCAGCGCGTTCAGGTAGAACCAGCCGAGGAGCGCGTACGCGACGACCTGGAAGATGGCGTTGAAGACGACGAGGATCGCCGCGCGGTCACGATCGCCATCGGCGAGGTCGTTCCAAACCAGCACCATCGCGATGCAGCGCGCCAGGCCGACGACGATCACACCGGTCCGATAGGCGGGCTCGTCGGCGAGGAAGATCCAGGCGAGCGCGAACATCAGCACTGGACCGACCACCCATGAAAGGAACAGGGCAACGCCGAACATCCGCCCGTCGCCTTGCGTGTGCCCGAGATCCTCGTAGCGGACCTTGGTCAGGACCGGGTACATCATCAAGAGCAGCCCGATCGCGATCGGAAGGCTGACGGTTCCGACCTTGAGGGTGTCGAGGAAGTCATTTAGACCTGGGATCAGCGAACCGACGGCGAGGCCGCCCGCCATCGCAAGCGCGATCCATAGCGGCAGGAACCGGTCAAGCCTCGACAGCCGCTGGATGACGGCCGCCTCGCCGAGACCGTCTGAGACTTGGGTCATGGAGAGGCAGGGCCGAACGGGCCAGGTCGCGGCAAATCCTCGAGCGGCGGCGCGATCTCATCGATCAGCGCCATTACCCGCGTCACGATCTCGTCGCGGATCCGGCGCACGGCTTCGAGATCCCTGCCGGCCGGGTCTTCGAGCTCCCAGTCCTCGTAGCGCTTGCCTGGGTAGATCGGACACGCATCGCCGCAGCCCATCGTGATCACCGCGTCGGCGGCTTTGATCACCTCATCGGTCAGGGGCTTCGGAAATTCCTTCCGGATGTCGACCCCAGCCTCGTCCATGGCCGCGACCACGGCCGGATTCAGCTCCTCGGCCGGATCCGAGCCCGCCGAGCGAACGTGAACGCCGCCCTCGGCGAATTTGTCGAGAAGCCCCGCCGCCATCTGACTTCGACCGGAATTGTGCACGCACACGAACAGCACCTCTGGGACTTCTTTCGTCAGCTTCCCCTCGGACTGCGCGAGCGCCCGAAGACGCTCCCGGGCAAAGCGGTGCACGAACAGCGGCACAAAGTTATGAAAGCGCGCGGAGGAGAGCCGCGCAAGGGAGTCGTCGCACCAGCGGTCGACGGTCTGCGGGGAGAAGATTCCCGCGAACTCCTTTTTCAGGCTCGCGATCCCAGCGTCAACGCGGGCGCGCGTCCCGGGATCGAGTTGAAGCTCCACTCAAGACCTCCTAGGGCCATAGATCGTTTTATTGACGCTATCCAATTGAATTGATAAGTTCAAATAGATGGGCGTCAATCTGGAGCTCACTCCGAAGCAGAAGCGCCCGGCGGGTGAGCCCTGCTGCGACCCCGTTGTCTACCCCGACATCGAGCGTGAGGCGGCCGAGCGGATGGCGGCGGTCGCCAAGGCGCTGGGCGACCCGGTGCGGATGCAGTTGGTGGACGTCTTGCGAAAGCACGCCGGCAAGGTGTGCGTCTGCGAACTGGTGCCGCTCTTCGACCTCTCCCAGCCGACGGTCTCCCACCATCTGAAGAAGCTCCGCGACGCCGGAATCGTCGGATCCGAGCGCCAGGGCCTGTGGGCCTACTACTACGTCCAGCCCGACGCCCTGGAGGAGTTCAGCGCATGGCTCAGCTGAAGGCTGTCGACCGTGATCCGGTCGACTCAAGCTGCTGCCCCCCGCGGCGCAGGAGACGTGTTGTGCGCCCGAGGCGAAAGGCAGCTGCTGCGGGCTCGAGCATGAGGCCGGAACCTGCGGGTGCAGCGCCGGCGGCGCGACGGTGCCCGACGACGCCCACGAGCTGCGAGAGCGTGTCCAGGATCATTATGCACGAGCGGCCGAGGCAGCCTCGACGGGTGGAGTCGCATGCTGCGGCGACGCGGCGGTGATCAGCGACGATCAGAAGGAGCCCTTCGGCCCCGGTCTCTACGACGCCAACGACCGCGACGTCCTGCCCGAAGCGGCGAAGCTTGCGTCCCTCGGCTGCGGCAACCCAACCGCCGTGGCCGAGCTGCACGCCGGCGAGACCGTGCTCGATCTCGGCTCAGGCGGCGGGATCGACGTCCTCCTGGCGGCGCGCCGCGTCGGCCCGAGTGGCAAGGCCTACGGGCTCGACATGACAGATGAGATGCTCGACTTGGCCCGGAGTAACCAGCGGGAGGCCGGCCTCGAGAACGTCGAGTTCGTGAAAGGGACGATCGAGGATGTCCCGCTTCCGGACGGCTCCGTCGATGTGGTCATCTCCAACTGCGTGATCAACCTTTCCGCCGACAAGCGCCGGGTTTTCGCCGAGGCGGCGCGTGTGCTGCGTCCCGGTGGACGGTTCGCCGCCAGCGACGTGGTCGCCGACCCCGAAATGGACGAGGCAACCCGCCAGGACATGCAGCAATGGACCGGCTGCGTTGCCGGAGCGCTCACTCGGGAAGAGTTCGAGGAGGAGCTTCGAGCCGCAGGCCTCGTCGCCGTCGAGATCCGCGAAACCCACCGCGTCCACCCCCACGCAGGCTCGGCGATCGTGCGCGCGCGACGCCCGGCGGTCAATGCCTGACGACGGGATTCAGCTGAACGATCCCCAGACGCTCTACCGGCGCTGGGAGGACTCGCAGTGGAGCCCGTTCGAGATCGACCTCTCGCGGGATCGCGAGCAATGGCGCGAGCTCCCGGGCGAGGACCGCGACCTCATCCACTGGGTGCTCGCCTCGCTGATGGTGGCGGAGGAGCGGATCACGACCAAGTTCTCCGGGCTGGTCGGCGCCCGTGGCAGCGAGGAGGAGGCAACCTTCCTCGCCACGCAGCAGGTCGACGAGGCCCGCCACATGCAGTTCTACGCACGGTTCCAGGACGAGGTGGTGGCCTCACCCGCGGAGATCGCCGCGCACGTCGAGCGGGCCCGCCGCGAGGTCACGCCGGCCTTCCGGAAGATCTTCGACGAGGCCCTGGTCGAGGCTCATGAGCGCCTGGTTTCCGCGCCCGATGACCCCTCGGCGAAGGTCCGGTTCGTGACGATCTACCACCTGATCCTCGAGGCGACGCTCGGCCTCACCACGTTCCGGTTTGCGACCCGGTATCTCGAGCAGGAGGCCCTGCTGCCGGGATTCGTGGCCGGCTACTCGAATATCCATCACGACGAGACGCGCCACATCGGCTACGGCATCTGGTTCCTGCGTGAGACGGTCCGCGGATCCAACGAGGCGGGTGACGTGGTGCGCGAAACGCTCCGCGAGCTGCTCCCGTCCGTCGCCGAAGCTCTTGGAGGAACGGGTGACGGCTCAGGGCCTGACATCGAACGACTTGGCGTCAAGACGGACGAGGTGCGGGAGTTCGCCCTGGACGGACTGACGCGGCGGCTCGAGATCATCGGGGTCCCGCTCACCACGATGGCCAACTGAGAGGCAACCAGGGGTGAGGGAGGGGACTCGAAACCCGACCGCCTGGACCACAGATCGGGCGTTCCCGCCTCGCCGAGCCGAGAGTTGCAGGTCCTCAGTCCTGCAATGCAATTGGACCCGAAATGGACCCCGCCGCTAGCTGCAGCAGCATCGATATCGCAGCACAACCGGCCATATCAAGCGGTCGGCTCTAGTCGGGGCGACTGGATTTGAACCAGCGACCTTTCGGCCCCCAGCCGGCGACAAATCAACGTCGATGCGTCTCCGAGCGTCCCCGCCCCGGGAGCTGCCGGACGCATAAGACAAGGCAGCCGGTACCAAAGCGGTACCGCGTCGTCACTGGATTCGTTCCGGGGTTCCACTCCCGCGGTGACGTCGGCGCCCGTGCGAGCAAGGACGGGCTCATGCGGATTGTGCCGCGGCTTCCGAACGACACGAAGACTCCGCCCATGCTCGCAGCCGGCCGCCGGAGGCGCCGCCCAGCCACAGGGTCCGTGACGGGCCGGCTACCCCCAGGTCCCGTTCTTGCCCTTCGAGAGCAGACAGCCGCCGGCGTCCGAGGTCGAGGCCACCTTGCAGGTAAACGTGACGAGGCCGCCGGTGCGATCGATGCTGAACTTGTTGCCGCTCACCGCCGCCGTGACGGTCAACCGGTAGCCGGTCGCCGCCGGCTTCCCCTTGCCGCCCGGCCCGGTGAGCTTCACGCTCTGCTCGCCCTTTGCCGCCGTGCCGGCCGGGACCGTCGGCTCGATCGCCTGGAGCGCCGCCGCCGTTGCGTTCAGGTAGGAGGCGCCGTTGTCCATCGCGTAGATCTCGAGCGCGGTTTCCGTCGTGTGCGCGGCCGCCTCGGCACGGGCATCGTCCGCCTTGTCGCGCTGGCCCATGAACGACGGCATGGCAAACGCGGCCAGCAGCCCGATGATCATCACGACGACGAGGAGCTCGATGAGCGTGAAGCCTCGCTGGTCGGCCAGGCCGTCGAACAAAGAGGGCTTTGCACCGTGCCGGTCCTGCATCATCAGTCGCCTCATCGACGGCTTGGTGGCCACTCCTTAGTCATTGGGCAAGACGATGACTGTGGGCTGTCAGTTCTCTTACCGGGCCGTGGGGGCGCGGCGCATACGATTCGCTCGTGCCGGCCGCCATCGAGACAGAGGGATTGGTCAAGGTCTTCGGCGAGACCGTCGCCCTGGATCATCTCGACCTGCGTGTGGAGCCCGGGCAGGTGTTCGGCTTTCTCGGGCCGAACGGCGCCGGCAAGACGACGACGATCCGGATGCTTCTCGGTCTCCATCACCCGACCGCCGGCCGAGCCTCCGTGCTCGGTTTCGACAGCCAACGCGAGTGCGTCGCGATCAACGCGCGCTGCGGATACCTGCCGGGGGAGCTCGAGCTCTATCCGCGGATGACCGGCCATCGGCTCCTCGAGTGGTTTGCGAACGTGCGCGGCGCGCCGGACGACGGGCTGCGCGAGGCCCTGGTCGAGCGCTTCGATGTCACGCTCGAGCGGCCCATCCGCGAGCTCTCGAAAGGCAACCGCCAGAAGATCGGCTTGGTGCTCGCGTTCATGCATCGCCCGGAGGTGCTCATCCTCGACGAGCCCACCTCGGGGCTCGACCCGCTGATGCAGGAGGAGTTCCACGCCCTTTTGCGGGAGACCACGGCCGAGGGGCGAACGGTCTTCCTCTCCTCTCACGAGCTGGACGAAGTCCAGCGGGTGGCCGACAGGGTGGCCATCATCCGCGAGGGCAGGCTGGTCATCAGCGGCTCGGTCGAGGGGCTGCGCAGGCAGACGCCGCAGACGATCGAGGCACGCTTCGCCGCTCCGTTTCCCGGCGCGGCGCTCGACGGGCTCGAGGGCGTCCAGCGGGTGCGGGTGAGCGGGAACCGGGTGACCCTCCAGGTGGTCGGCGAGCTGGGGCCGCTGCTTCGCGTGATCGCCGACCACGACCCAATCGACCTCGTCGCCCGTCACGCCGACCTCGACGAGCTCTTTCTGACGTACTACCGCAACGCTCCCACGGCCGTTGTCGACTGACGTCACCCGACTCGATCTCCTCAACCGCCGTCGCCTGCTGATCGGCTATGTCCTCGGCATGGTGCTCTACATGCTCGTGATCGTCGCGCTCTATCCGGCGTTCAAGGACTCGAGCGAGCTCAACAAGCTCACCTCCGGCGACTCGGCGGCGGCCGCCCTGTTCGGCGCGACGGGAACATTGACGTCGCCTTCCGGCTGGATCGATGTCAACGCCTACGCGAACTTCCTGCCGCTGATCATGCTTCTGCTGACGATCGGCTACGGGGCGGCGGCGCTGGCCGGCCAGGAGGAGGACGGGACGCTGGGCCTGGTCGTCACCCTGCCGCTGGCGCGCCGCTCGATCCTGGCTCAGAAGGCCGTCGCGATGGTCGTCCAAGCCCTGCTGCTGACCCTCGCTGTCGCCGTCTGCGTGTACGTGGGCCGGGCGTTCGAGGTGGCGCTGGATCCGGGGAACGTGGCGACGGCGTCTCTTGCCGTCATGCTGCTCGGCATCGACCTGGGACTGATCGCGCTCGCGCTCGGCGCCGCGACCGGAAGCAGGGGAACCGCAATCGGCGTCGCGAGCGCGATCGCGACGGTCTGGTACCTCATCAGCGCGCTGGCGCCGGTGGTTGACTGGGTGAAGCCGCTTCGGTTCGCATCCCTCTTCTACTGGGCCATTGGGGACCGGCAGCTGGAGAGCGGGGCCGGGACTGCGTCGTGCTCCTCTGAGTAGCGGCGGTCGCCGCGATCGCCGCCGACGCTGCGTTCCGGCGCTTCGACATCCGCTGACGGCGCCGAACGCACCCGTCTGATGCTCCCCTCGCTACGGCGCGGGGTGGTTGGGTTCTGACGCCCTTCATTGCGCGGCGGAATCGCCGCGCCTAGGTTCCCGCCGCAGCAGTTTCGCCGCCGGCGTAGGAGCCGGAGGGCATCGGAGCGCGGATCGAGAACTGGACAGCGAACGTTCGTTCCGAGACTGGGTGCCTCGCCGAAACATCGGGATTTGCAGGAGCTTTTATTGGGGCGAAGGGTGAAAATTCCTCGCCATTCGCGCCCGCCGCAGGCCCTTCTGCCTCGCGTCGCTACCAGCTCAGCTACCGATTTGAGTCTGCCCTCAGCGATGCCGTGCTGGTAGCGGGCCTCCGATCCGCAAACCCGGCTCTGGATCGTTCGGCCCATTCGGAAGGATCGCTCCGTGCCACGCTCGCTTCCAGGTCGCGCCCTCCGCCTCGTGCGAGGTCACGCGGTCTCTCAGGGTTAGACTTGATTCGGGGATGAAAGCGGGGAACTCGAAGCGGCGGTTTGCCCTGGCGACGGCGGTGTTGGGCGGGGCGACGGCGCTTCTCCTGGCGACGATCGTGGCAACCGGCGCCGCGGTCGGCCCAAGCACTCTCGGCCCCGCGAAGCTCTACCCGGCGACGGGGCCCTTTCTCTTCCGGGTGGCGGTGGGCGACCTCAATCGCGATGGCCACCAAGACATCGTCGTCTGCAGCGAGGGCAACGACACCGTCTCGATCCTTTACGGCCGTAAGAGCGGCAACGGCTTCAAGCTTCCGGTCGACCTCCCCGCAGGGACCGATCCGTTCGGGGTGGTGATCGCCGACCTGAACCGAGACAAGCGACCGGATATCGCCGTCATCGACAACGTCAGCTCGGGAGCTGTGAGCATCCTCCTCGCGAAGCGGCACGGGGGCTTCAGGCCTCGTGTGGGCGTGCCGGTTGGCGACATACCCGAGGCCCTCGCGGTCGCAGACCTGAATCGCGACGGGAACCTGGACATGGTCACCGCGAACACCGCGGGCAACATCTCCGTCCTTCTCGGGCGCGGCGGTGGGACCTTCAAGCCGCACAGAGAGTTTCTCACCGATCACCGCCCGGAGAACCTTGTGGTCCACGACTTCACCTCGGACGGCAAGCCGGATGTCGCAGTGCTCACCGACAACAACGCGGGCCGTGGCCTCCTCGATCTCCTGAAGGGAAACGGGCATGGCGGCCTAGGGGCTCCGCACTCGCAGCCGGTCCACGACAGGCGCTCCTATGGGCTGGTGGCGGCGCAGCTCACGGCGGACCATCGCCTCGACGTCGCGGTGACCACGTGCCTGAACCCCGGCGTTGGTGCTGTCCACATCTTCCAGGCCAAGGACAACGGCTTCAAGCCCGAGCGGAGCTTTCCGGATGCGGCCGGCACCTGTGCGTACGAGCCTGCCGCCGGCGACATCAACGGCGACGGGCGTACCGACGTCGTAACCACTCTCTTAGAGGGAGCGGACAATGGCGCGATCTCGGTGCTCTTCGGAAAGAAGCACGGATCACTCTCCAAGGGCCACGTCTTCGGGGCCGGCGGCCCGAGCTCCACGTACTCGGCCGCGGTCGCCGACCTGAACGGCGACGGCCGCCAGGACGTCGTGATGCCGGACCACGACAACCCGCAAGTCGCGGTCGTCTACGGCAAGAGGCGCTGAGTCGGTGCATGAGTTCAGCCCTCGACCCTTCCGTGGGCTCCGGGCTTGGAGTGAGCCGGCCCCGGAGCTCTAGTCGGGGCGACTGGATTTAAACCAGCGACCTTTCGGCCCCCAGCCTCAGGAGTCGCGGTCAGGCCGAGTCTCGTAATGCCTGCTCAGGCACGATCAGATTCCCTGACCTCGGCCGACCTTCGCGCAAATTGGACCCCGGATTGGACCCCGATCATCTGCGCGTCCGGAGTTTCGTATTACAATTCGTTGGTGGAGATCCACCCGTCGGCCCGCAGGCATGGAATAGCCGACGAAGACATCGACCACGCACTGATGAACGCAATGAGCATCGACGATCAGGACGACGACACGCGTCTCTATCTCGGGCCCGCCCGCAGCCGGAGCTGCTCGAGGTCGTCACCATCATTCGTGAGGATGGCTCGGAGCTCGCAATCCACGCGATGAAGATGCGGCCCAAGTACCGCCGGCTACGACCTGGAGACTGAGATGACGAAGAAGAAGACACACGGGAAGACGGCTAGCGGCAAGCCCATAACCGACGAACTGGTCGAAGAGCTCAGCCGCAAAGCCGAGAGCGGCTACGACGTCGAGAAAACCCTACGTCGGCGGCCCGGCCGGCCCGCGATCGGCTCTGCGCCCGCCGGCGTTGAGTCAGTTCGCCTGGAGCCAGAGCTGCGTGACGCCCTCGGTGAGCGGGCGGAGCGGGATCGCGAAACCACCTCGTCAATCATCCGCAAGGCACTCCGCCAGTACCTCGAGGCTCGCTGAGCCGCAGGTCTGCGCGACGGGCGTTTTCGGTTCTCGCGCGTTGGGGAAGCCAGCGGCGAGCGGTCGTTTCGGCGAAAGCAGGAGCGGACCGCCGACGCTGGCCTAGACCCTATGTCCCGGTGAACGTCCGGCCGGGCAGATAGCCATAGGTCGGCACCCGCCCAGAAGCGGGTGAACAAGTGCGCCGCGGCTGCAACCGCGGCGCGACCCAAACTCCATAGGAGGGCGCCGACATGGCGAAGGCTAGGACCCTGGTGGGTCTTGACGTGCATGCCGCGAAGGTTGTCGCGGCGATCCTCGACTCCGAGACCGGCGAGCTGCGCTTCCAGCGCCTCAGCGGTGAGAGCGAACCCGTGGCGAGGCTCTGCAGCTCGCTCGCGGGACCGGTGCGAGCGACCTATGAGGCGGGCCCCACCGGCTATGGGCTGGCGCGAGCCCTCGACGCGGCCGGCGTCGAGTGCTTGGTCGCGGCACCGGGCAAGATCCCGCGCGGGTCGACCGAGCGGGTGAAGACCGACCGCCGTGACGCCGAGCACCTGGTCCGCTTGCTGCTCGCGGGCAAGCTCCATCCGGTCAGGGTCCCCGGCCCGCCCGAGGAGGCGCTTCGCGACCTGGTCCGCGCCCGCGAGGACATCCGCCAGGACCTGATGCGCGCTCGCCATCGGCTCTCGAAGCTGCTGTTGCGCCACGAGGTCCGCTTCGAAGGCCGCGCCTGGAGCGAGCGTCACCGCGCCTGGCTTTCGGGCATCGAGCTCGACGAGGCACCCGCCCAGCTCACCTTCGTCGACTACCTGGGCGCGGTCGAGGCCCTGCTCCATCGCAAGGGCGAGCTCGAGCGCCAGATCAATGCCGCGGTGCCGAGCTCGCCTTGGGCGCAGGAGGTGGGACGACTGCGCTGTCTGCGCGGCGTCGAGACTCTGACCGCGGTCGGGCTCTGCGCCGAGATTGGCGACTTCGGGCGTTTTGCGAAGGCCGGGCAGCTGATGAGCTATCTCGGCCTGGTTCCCTCAGAGCACTCCTCCGGCGAGAGTCGCCGGCTCGGGGCGATCACCCGCTCGGGCTCGCGCCATGCCCGCCGCTTGCTGGTCGAGGCCGCCTGGCACTATCGAAACCAGCCCCGGCTCAGCGCCGCGATCGCTCGCCGCCACGAAGGCCAGCCCGCCGAAGCGGTCGCGATCGCCTGGTCGGCGCAGCGGCGGCTGCATCGGGTCTGGTCGCGGATGCGGCGCCGGGGCAAGCCGGCGACGCTGGTCACGGTCGCCGTCGCCCGCGAGCTCGCCGGCTTTTGCTGGGCGATCACCCAGGTCGAGTGATCCCTCGCAGCCGCTGAGTGCTGGAGGGGCGGCGGTGCACCGGCCTTCGCGCGAGGGCATCCGCGAAACAGCTATGAGCAGCCGGGCAACCGGCGACGCTCGTTCCTAGAGCGCGGGCCCTCTCGACGAAACCCGGTCCTGCGACGGCAACCCGTGCGTCGTCCGTCCTACGCCGACCGGGCGCGGGCTTGGCCAGGGTCGGAAGCGTGACGGATGGGCCTGCGGTGCGGACCATCGGTCCCGGTTCGGGGTAGTGCGGGAATCCAGTCTCGTCAAGGAGAGCGCCATCACGATCCAAGAACACTGTGAATCGGGTGGCTCGCGGAGGCGACCAAGAGCCCATGATCGGAGCGAGGGTCCTTGGGGGCGCGACCGACTTGTTCATTTGCCGCGCATGGAAGGGCCTGCGACTGCGTAGTTCACCTGGAGCTCAGCCATGGCCCGCCAACACTCAGCCCGGCTACCTGGGGCATCAGAGCGGAGTCGCCTACAAGCATCAAGTACTTGTGCAACTGGGTCGGCCGTGTCGGATCTGCCCTCCCGAAGGTTCAGAGAGTTTGCGAAGCGCGCTCTCTGCAACCGCGACGCTCCAATGCCCCCGGAGGCAAAATCGACCGCGGCAAGCCCGCGCTCAGTCGCAATGACATTGGAAGCACTCGGATCACCATGGATGATGATCCGCTTCCATTCCTGTTCCTTCACCGCACAAGAAGTGCAAGGGCAGGTGCTGCCCCAAGCACGCCCGCTGCAAGCACGGCAAGTGCAGGTGCAAGAAGGGCTTCAAGAAGTGCAAGGGCCGCTGCGTCAACCTCAAGACCGCAAAGCGAAACTGCGGCCGGTGCGGGCACGTCTGCGGCTCCGGCCAGACCTGCGTAAAGGGGGTCTGCACGGATCAGACGCCGATGCTCTGCGGCAACGGAACGATCGATCAGGGCGAGGCCTGCGATGGGAACGAGCTCGGCGGTGAGACCTGCATCACTCAGGGCTTCAGCGGCGGCGACCTCGCCTGCGGTCAGGACTGCCAGTTCGACACCTCCGGCTGCTACCTCAGCACTTGCGGCAACGGGACGATCGAACCCGGTGAGACCTGCGACGGCAACGACCTCGGCGGCCAGACCTGCCAGGGCCTCGGCTTCAGCGGCGGCACCCTCGCCTGCAACCCCGACTGCATGTCCTACGACACCAGCAACTGCACCGCGGCCGAATGCAGCGAGGGCGAGATGGTCGCCTGTTACGAGGGTCCGATCGGCACCGAGGGACTCGGCGTCTGCCAAGGTGGCATCAAGGCCTGCAGCGGCGGCACCTTCGGGCCGTGCCAGGGCCAGGTCACGCCGCAGCCGGAGATCTGCGGCAACGGACTCGACGACAACTGCGATGGAGTCGTCGACGACGGCTGCGACTACTGCGTCGGCAAGCCGGACACGACCCCGTGCGACGACGGCAACGCCTGCACCACCGGCGACGCCTGTCAAGGCGAGGTCTGCGTCGGCGGCACCCCGATCGTCTGCACCCAGATCGACGAGTGCCACCAAGCCGGAACCTGCAACCCACTCAGCGGAACCTGCACCAACCCCACCATGCCCGACGGAACCGCCTGCAGCACCGGCACCTGCCAGGCGGGCGTCTGCACTACGGCCTGAGCCCGCCCCTCCTTGCCCCGGCCGGGCCGCTGCTGGCATCGGTGCTCCTAACTAGGGCGTAACCACACTCCTGCTCAGACGAAGACGGGGTCTGCTGGCGGTTTGCCCGACGATCGCGCGACTACCGCAACTCCACCTTGAGGCGCTCGCTGCTGTCGTTGCCGGCGGCATCGCGAAAGACCACGTCCAGCTTCGCCTTGGTCTTCCATTTCTTCTTTTTACCGAGCCGACGCAGCTTCGCGTTCTTCTTGCCCTTGACCTTGAGATTCAGCGTGACCGTCTCGCCGGCAGCGACGTTCGCGCGGTCCTTGTTGAGCTTGAAGTTCTTGCGCTTCTTTCCCGAAACGACCGCGCGCTCGTAGAAGGCAACCGTGCGGTTCCGCTTACCGCTCTTCTTGGCGATCACCGTTCCCTTCGCAACGATCACGCCGGCCTCGTTGGAGCTTGCCTTGATCTTGATGGCCTTCCCGGCCTTGGGCTTGCCCTTGACCTTGGCGTTTCCATCGGGCGCCTGGTCGTCGCCGCCGCCGTCGTCGTCGGCGATCGTGATGTCGCCCGTGGACGGGTCGCCGACGGTGTACCCGTTGCCGGGGTCCACGGTCATGGTGGCCACCTCGGCGGACTCGATCGGGGGGGCATCGACGGGAGTCAGGGTGACGTCGACGGTGTCGTCGCCGGCCGGGAAGGTGGCGGTATCCGCAACGGCCGTGTAGTCCGAACCCTCGCTCGCCGTCCCCGACGTCGAGACGTTGACAGTGAGCTCCCCCGCCGTCTTGGTGCGGCTGAGGGTCCAGGTACCCGTGTCGGGCCCGGCCTCGGCTGCGGAGGCATCCGTCGCCTCCACGGTCACAACCGGCAGGTCCCCCGGCGGCGGCGGCGGAGGCGGTCCGGACCCATCGATCGTGAACGAACGCTGCACGCTGTCGGTCATCCCGTTGACGGAGTCGGTGATCTCCAGGGTGACGTTCGCGTACTTGCCGTAGTCGAAGGTGAACTCAGGCTGCTCCGCGTGGGAGCTGCCGCGCACGGTGTAGGGATCGCCGTCGTCGGCAGCCTCGAAGGTCCAGTCGTAGGACATCGGGTCTCCCCATTGCGAGTAGGAACCGCTGAGGAATTCGTATGTCGCGGCCGCGGTCTTGCTCTCCACAAAAGCCGCGACCGGCGGCCGGGGCCGCTCGATGCCGTCCACCGGGATCCACCACGGCGTCCCCACTACGGAGTGCGTGCCGTCGGAGTGCTCGATGTGGAGGGTCGCGGTCCCGCGAATCCAGGTCGGCCCGTACAGCCCGTCCGGCTCGGTGTCATCCCCGTTCGGCGCCTGAGCCGGTCTCTGGTAGGTGCAAGTCAGCGCAGCCGGACCGCGGGTGGACCAGGTATCCCCGGGCGGCCCGCCGTTGACGTAGGCCTCGTTGAACCCGGCCGTGCAGTTGTCGTGGGTCAGGCCCAAGCGGTAGTCGACGTTGGCCCAGTCGGTCCAGAGCATCGAGCCGGGCAGGGGCTCGCTCGGCAGGTAGTAGCTGCATTGGTAGGCCGGCTTCCCTTCGCGGGTCGACGGGCGGTCGACCCCGTCGTCGTAGGAGTCTTGGTAGGCGCAGATCGGGTCGGAGACGGCCTCGATGAGGATGCGCGAGTAGCAGTCGTCCGGGCTGAAGATGCCGGTCCCCGCGTCCTGCGAGCTGCACGGTGAGACCGAGGGCGCGATGTCGACCGCGGCGCCGGAGCCGATGTCACCGTTGACCGAGACCGAGAACTCGTCGGGGATCCCGTCGTCGGGGCAGAGATCACCGATCTCAGGGTCGTCCGGCGTCCCCTGGCAGCCCGGCGCAGGCCCGGTCGACACGGCCGCCGCCGGCTCAGCCATCCACGCCAGTGCAACCACCAGGATCGACGCGGTGAGCAAGACGAGCGGAGTCCGCCAGGAGCCGATGAGCGCGCCCGCGGACCAACGTTGAACAGGAAGCCACCGAGCACCCTTCGGGACCCAAACTTGAGACCCCAACAACGTAGACAAGCCTCCCCCTCCAATAGCCGCTTGCCCAACCTATCCTAGAGGATCTCCTGGGTCGCCGGCGAAACCGTGAGCCCGGCGGAGGGCTCGAGCGTCGTAGTGACGAACATAGCGGGGGCAGGATTTGAACCTGCGACCTCCGGGTTATGAGCCCGGCGAGTAGGTGATGTCGCGTCCGCGTCGGGTGCGATCGCGCCAACTCCGTGCGTGGGAGCAGGATGTATGTCCGCCCCCATCCCGCCGAAGTCCGCCACGTCCGTGGCGGTTCGTTTGAACAGCGTTTGACGAATCGCGGCTCCGGCCGGGCGAACGCTTCCGGCTCCTAGAACGACCAAGTGACCTCGTAGGCGCGCTTGGCAAGACGCTTCGACCTTTCGAGTATCTCCGAGGAACCCCAGCGCTCGGCCTTTCGGATTTCACTCTCGATGCCGGTGATCTTCTAGGCCTCCTGGTCGTTCCGAGCGGGCGTCGCAGACGCCCCCCGCTAGCCGCGCGCTTTGTCGCGTAATCCAGCACTCTGGGTCCGAGCAGCGAAGCAGTCCCCCAGGCAGCTGGGTCGGCGTCATGGGCGCTTGACCGCGTAGTCGCCGAGTCCGCCCTCCAGCAGCGCGAAGGCTCGCTTGGCCTTGGCGCGGACCTCGCGGGCGATCTCGGGGGCGGGGGCGCCGGCAAGCGTCCGCTGGCGAACGTAGTCGATCAGGACCCGGTGGACGCCGAGCAGCGCGGCCGCCGCAGCCCGGGGCTCGACATCGGCCACGGCGGATCCGGTCTCCTCGGCGAGCAAAGCCGCCAGCGATTCCGCGTAGCGCGCGAAGACCTGCCTTTCGCGGGCGAGCAGGGCGGGGCTCTCGGTGATCACGCGGGTGATGGTCCGGACCTGCTTGGTGGCTTCGTCGTGCCCCTCGGTCGCTTTCTTGGCGAGTACGCCACCCTGCTTGAGCAGGAACCCGCGGAAAGCCGCCAGGACGCTCTCGCCCGGTTGGCGCTGACGGATCGCTTCGAGCAGCTCCTCCTCGAAGGCCTCGAGGCGGCTGTAGAAGAGGTCCTCCTTTGCCGGGAAGTAGTTGAAGACGGTCGCCTCGGACACGTTCGCTTCGCGAGCGATCTCGGCCACAGTCACGGCCTCGAAGCCCCGCTCGGCGAATAGCCGCCCCGCCGCATCGGCGATCAGCGACCGCGTCTCCTGCTTCTTGCGCTCTCTCAGTCCTGGTCCTTGATTCATCGCTTCCCGTTGTGTTAGAGTGACTCTAAGTTTAGAGATACCCTGATATTTAGGCGACCATACGGAGAGCATCTCATGGCAACCGGACACGCACAACCCCCCCAAGGCACTTCCCCCGCACCCGACGCCGCGAAGGTGACGCTGCCGTTCGCGGCGGTTGTCCTGGCGATGCTGCCGGCGGTTCTCGACCAGACGATCCTGGCGACGGCGTTGCCGACGATCGCGACCGAGCTCGGCCGGCTCACGGATGTCTCCTGGGTGGTGACCGCCTACGTCGTGGCGGCCGCGGCCTCGACCCCGGTTTGGGGCAAGCTCGGCGACCGCCTCGGGCGCAAGCGTCTGCTCGAGGCCTCGCTGGTCATGTTTCTGGTCGCCTCGGCGCTCGGCGGGCTCGCGCAGAACCTGACCGTGCTGGTCGCGTCCCGGACGCTCCAGGGCGTGGCGGCGGGCGGCCTGATGACGCTCGCCATGGCCTCGGTCGGTGACCTGGTCTCGCCGCGCGAGCGCGGGCGCTTCCAGGGCTACATCACCGCGGTCTTCGCGCTCGCCACCGTGATCGGACCGCTGGTCGGCGGCGTGCTGGTCGAGCAGGCGAGCTGGCGCTGGGTCTTCTACGTCAACCTGCCGGTGGGCCTGCTGGCGCTGGCCGGGTTGAGCCGCCGGCTGCCGGCGGCGGCCGCCGATCGGACCGGCCGCGGGTTCGATGCCACCGGCGCCGCGATGCTCGCCGGGGCCACCGCCGCCCTGATGCTGGTCTGTATCTGGGGCGGCACCCGACACGCCTGGGACTCGGCGACGATCCTGGCGTTGATCGGGACGACGGCCGTCCTCGCGGGGGCGCTCGTGGTGCGCGAGCGGCGGGCTGAGGACCCGATCGTCCCTCTCGGCCTCCTCGGCAGCCCGGTGGTCGCAATCGCGAGCGCCGGGATGTTCCTGGCGACGGCCTCGCTGTTCGCGGTGACGGTATTCGTGCCGCTGTTCCTGCAAGCGACCACGGGGGCCTCGCCGACGCAGGCGGGATTGCTGCTTATCCCGATGATGCTCGGCGTCACCGCGTCGACCAACTTCGCGGGGCGGAGGATCGAGCGGACCGGCCGCTACAAGCGCTTCCCCGTCGCCGGCCTCGCGCTGATGACGGGCAGCCTGGCGCTGCTGGCGGCCGTCGCCGGCGATCCGTCGCGGCTGACCACCGGGTTCGCCATCGCCGTGTTCGGTCTGGGCTTCGGGATGGTCAGCCAGGTGCTGATCGTCGCGGTGCAGAACAGCGTCGAGCGGCGTGAGCTGGGCATCGCCATGGCCACTGCCAACTTCTTCCGCGGGCTCGGCGGAGCGGTCGGCGCCGCGGGGCTCGGCGCCGTGTTCGCAGCCCGCGCCGGTACCGCCGGCCTGACCGATGGCCCGACGGCGCTCGGGGCCGCGGCCCGCGCCGACGTGATCGACGCGGTCCAGACCGTGTTCGTGGTCGCCGCGCCAATCGCCGCGCTGGCGCTGTTGGTCGTGCTCGGCCTGCGCGAGGTGCCGCTGGCGTCCCGCGCACAGGCCGCAAGACCCCGATCCGGCGCCCGCGCGCCCGCGGCAGGCGATAGGCCCAGCGGCCGACCTGTCCTCGCGGCTCAAGAAGGGGGTCCTCGATGAGCGGTCGTCGCTACCTGAGGCCCCCATGGGGGCAGCGTCAGATCGCCAACCGGCTCGTGCCCCTGTTGCGGCCCTCGATCGCCTCGAGGCTGACGGTGCCAGGGCGCCGTACAGGGCGCCCGCGGACCGTTCCGGTCGCGGTCCTCGAGCACGAAGGCGAGCGCTATCTCGTCTCGTACCGCGGCGAGAGCGACTGGGCGCGCAACCTGCGGGCGTCGGGCCACGGCCGCCTGAGGACGCAAGGCCAGACCGAGGAGATCGACGTCATCGAGGTGCCCGCCGCTGAGCGCGCTCCGCTCCTCGACGCGTACCGGGAGCGGTTCGGCAGCATGCCGACGGTCTCGAGCGTGCTCGATGCCCTCCCCGAGCCCGCGGACCACCCGATCTTCCGGATAACCACCGGAAACGAAGGGACCCGGCCATGATCGAATGCGATGCCCGGCAGCGAGGCCCTTCTCGATCCCTGCAATCCCAGTCGAGAGGAGGCTGATCATGCAATCTCCCCGATCCGGGCCGCGCGTCCTCCTGCGAAGCGAGCAGACTGCCGCCGAGGTCTCGGTGATCGAGAGCGCCGCACCCGCGGGCTTCGGCGGCCCTCCGCTCCACCAGCACGAGTTCGACGAGACGTTCTACGTCATCGAGGGCGAGCTGACCTTCCAGCTTGGTGACGAACTCTTCCGAGCGGCGGCTGGACAGGTCGCCTTCGCGCCGCGCGGGGTGCCGCACACGTTCGCGAACCTGAGCGAGGGCCGCGCTCGCTACCTGATCGTTTGCACCCCGGCCGGATTCGAGCGCTATTTCGCCCGCATGGCCGCGGACCGCCAAGGTGTCGACCCGCCCGATTGGGCCCTGCAGCCGATTCCCGAGGTGACGACGGTCGGCCGACCGATCGACCCACGGCGGCGCCGTGAGGTTCAGCCGATCAACGCCGATGAGCAATAGGCTCCAGCGACCAAGGGAGGGCGGGGTGTGCCCCGCCCGGATCGAAGGCCGCACCACGCCTGATCCACTCTCGCTATCCGCGAGCACCACGGGGTCGAGGCCATCGCATCGGGACCGTCTGAGGCGGTCTGGACCACCCTGGTCTGGGTCGAGAGCGCCCACGAGGCCGCCGGCCAAGGCTCAGGACGCGGGACATCTCATCGGGCAGCCCTTCGACTCGCCGGGCGGCGGCCGCCAGGCCGTGCTTGCCGACCCGGCTGGAGCGGTCTTCTCAGTCTGGGAGCCACGCGGGCGTCGTGGGGCCCAGGTGGTGAACGAGCCGGGCGCCTGGTCGATGAGCGCGCTGAACACAGACGACCCAGAGGGCGCGAAGCGGTTCTACTCTGAGCTCTTCGGCTGGGATACCCGCAGCTTCGAGTTGGGCGGCGGGGAGATCACGATGTTCACGGTGCCGGACTACGTCGGCGGCGAGCCACAGCACCCCGTCCCCCGGACGTCGTCGCGGTGATGGCGCCGCCGAGCGAGGACGAGGACGCCCCTCCCGGTGGACGGTCGACTTCTGGATCGCGGACGTCGACGCCGCCGTGGGGATGGAATGTCTCTTCCCTTGGGGACTCTCCTCGAGGGGTTGGCTTCCCGCGAGGAAGGAATAGATGAAGGTGGGACCGGGTGGATGTCATCCCGGTGAACCCATCAGCCTGAACAGCTACCGATAGGAGCGACCATGCCGGAGAACCTGTTTAGACCGCAGCTCGGTGAGCCGCACCATTACGCCTACGTCGTCGAGGACATCGAAGCGACCGTGAATCGCCTGGTCTACCAACTCGGGGCCGGGCCGTTCTTCCTCATCGAGAGCGTGCCGCTTGAAGACGTCCTCTCGCGCGGGGAGCCGGCGGAGTTCGTTCACAACTCCGCCTTCGGCTCCTGCGACGGCAGCGCGATCGAGCTGATCGATGCCGTCAGCCTGACGCCCGAGCTCGTCGAGAAGCGCTTCTCGGGCCCCCGGCCGCGAATCCACCACGTCGCCTACGCCGTACCGCCGACGGAGGTGGCCGACTTGCGAAGTTCGCTCGACGAGCGGGGTCTGACGGAATACCTGAGCTCTCAGCTGGGCGAAGTCGAAACGACTCTTCACGACGCCTCCGCCGCCTTGGGCCACGACATCGAGATCCACGTCAACAGCGAGGGCCTGCACGACTTCTTCGAGATGGTGATGGCCGGCGCGGAGGGTTGGGATGGCTCGGAACCGCTGCGCCCGGTAGAAAGCTGATCGCTGTCCGGGCACGCCCCAGTGCGGTGATCTCGACCGCGCCGTCAGGGCGACCGTCCACCCCGGGCGGGGGCGCGTCAACGATGTATCGCTCACATGGCAAAGCAGGCATTTCGGGAGGCGCGATCCGGGTGACTGCTATGGACGATGAGCAGGCACGCGCGGGCCAATGTCCCGGACTCCTGCTTCGCCTTCCCGCGCTCCTGCTTTTCGCCCGCGATATCGGTGCCCCTCCCGCGTGAAGGGAGCACCGCAGCGGGCTCCTTCGGGGAGGAGTCAACCAAAGCAGCAGAGCTTCCAAGAGCTCCAATCACAGTGGATCCGATGGTCGCCGGGCCCTCGACGGCCCGACTTGTGCCTGGTCCGCGAGCTTGACCAACGGAACCGCTCCAGAAATTGGACCCCGCGCAGAAATTGGACCCTGAGTGGAAAGAAGAAGACCCCTGCATTAGCAGGGGCTCCAGTCGGGGCGACTGGATTTGAACCAGCGACCTTTCGGCCCCCAGCCGAACGCGCTACCAAACTGCGCCACGCCCCGTGGTGCGCTCGCCAGTCTAAGGCTTTCCGTCCGCGCCGTGATCGAACATCTGTTCGTATGCGCGACGGGAGCGCCTTTCAGAAATGCTGAGGGTGCGGCGAGGTCACGTCGCGCGGGCCATACCCGGCTGCTCCTCTGCGAGGGTGCCGGCTGATCAGAGCGGGCGACCGGACTCGAACCGGCACTGAGACCTTGGAAGGGTCTTGTGCGACCGTTACACCACGCCCGCGCCGCGGCCGAATTATAGGTCGGGCCCTGGGGAGCCGGTGGGGTCCGGCGCTAGCCCTTGCGCAGGCCGAAGTCCGTCGTGTAGATGCCGCCGCGGGCATTGTCGTTGCCCGGCGTTCCCCACCTGATCCCGACGCCGAGGTCGCGGAAATCGGGGTTGAGGATGTTGTCGCGGTGCGGCGGGCTGTGCATCCAGGCCTTCATCATCGCCTTCGGCGACGCCCAGTGGCGGATGCCGTAGCCGATGTTCTCGCCATAGCGCCAGTACCGCAGGCCGCTCCGCAGATAGTGGACCTTGTGCAGCCGGCCGTCGATCGAGGCCTCGCCTGGGCACTCGTGCGCGAAGCAGCCGTGCCGGCGCATGTAGCCGGTGTGATCCTGCGACGAGCGGTGAAGCTCGTCGTTGCGATGGAGCCTGTGGAGGCCGTGCCGCTGACGCGCGTTGTTGAGCAGGCAGAAAACGGCCTTCTCCGCGGCTCGCAGCGAGACCTTCTTCGGCGAGGAGCGCGCGTGCTCGCACTTCTTGGCGCTCGCCGCCGCCGTCGTCAGCGACATCGAGACGAAGAGTGCGGCAACCAAGAAGGCTGCGCTGGTGACGACTTTTGTGATTCTGGACAGCTTCAACTTCCGATCCCCAATGAGTCCCTACCCGAGCGGACACCATACAAACATAAAACTCACGAAAACCTCACCCAACGCACATAGACGTGCGGATCGTTACGAGGAACCACGCACGTTCCGGCCTTCGCCCCCGGCCAGGGCGCAAATCTTTAGTTTCGGCGGAGCCCGAAGTCGGTCGTGTAGATGCCGCCGCTGCCGTGGCGCTTGCCCGGCATGCCCCAGACGATCCCAACGCCGATGTCGCGGAAGGACGGGTTCAGGATGTTCGCCCGGTGCTCGGGGCTCGCCATCCACGCCTTCACCATGGACTTCGGCGACGCGTACGCCTCGCTTCCGTAGGCGATGTTCTCGCCGTAGAGCCAGCGCGTGAGGCCGTTGTGCAGATACCCCGCGTGACGCAGGCGGCTGTCGATCGACGCCTCGCCGGGGCACTCGTGGTCGAAGCAGCCGTGCCGGCGCATGTACGCGGAGTGCCGGTGAGCCGCCTTCTTGAGGTCATGGCTCGAGTGCAGCTCGCGCAGTCCGTGCTGGGCGCGCTGCTTGTTGAGGAGGCACTTCACGGCGCGCTGCGCCTGCTTGTGGGAGATCGTCTTCGGGGCAGCCGCGGCGCCGTGGCAGCCGCGGGCACCCGCGGAGGCTGCAAGCGGGCCCGCCGCCAGCGAGGCGACCATGGCGGCGACACCGGCGAGAAGGATTGTCAGGGCGCGGGTCTTCACACCCCCTGGATCGGCCGCGAATCAGCGGCAGGGAGAAAGCCGTCCTGCCCTCATACGAATGTCCAGAGGCCCTCAGTCTCCACGCAGGAGGCCCTACTTCGTGACGGCCCCGAGCTCGATCGTGTAGGTCATGAACTTCGCGGCGTCGACGTGCTTCACCGGCGCCCCGCGGTGCACCCCGACGCCGATGTCCTCGAACGCTCCGTCGAGGACTACCGCGCGATGGCTGCGGCTCGCGAGAATCCGCATCACGAGCTGCTTCGGCGTCGTCTCGTAGCCGAGCTCCTCGGAGTAGCGAAACGCGCTCGCCCCCTTCACGTACGGACTCTGCGCGAAGCGCTGCTTGACGGACGCCTCGTCGCCGCAGCGATGGCGGAAGCAGGTCTTCTTCACCATCAGCCGGGAGTGGCGCTGGCCGATGCGGTCGAGGTCGGAGTCCGGCTTCAGCGTTCCGACGCCACGCCGCGCCCGCGCCTTGTCGATCAGGCAGTCCACCGCCACCCGCAGCTTCTGCTTGGACACGGTTCCGGGGCGCGCGGTGGCGTTCTTGCACGTCGCGGCGCTCGCCGTCGCCGGCGATGCTGTGAAGGTGGCCGCCAGCGCGATGAGCGCGATGACGATGAAGCCACGAGCCCCAATGCTCGCTTCCCTGGCCATGCGAGCAGGGTAGCTTGGCTCAGCCCCGAGCGTCGGCGAGCGCCTCGATGCGATCCGCCGCGATCTCGGTCCCCGGAGACGTCTGCAGACGCGACGACACCGCGGCAAGCCGCGCGGCGAGCGCGCCGTCCTCGAGCCGGCTGTCGACGGCCGCCCGCAGCTCGTCCGGCTCGTGGCCGTAGGTGGAGAGACGGGCGCCGAAGCCGGTCTCGTCCATGCGCTGGGCGTTGTCGTACTGGTCCCAGAAGAGCGGGAGCAGGACCATCGGCCTGCCGAAGTAGAGGCACTCGGTGACCGTGTTGTTGCCGCCGTGAGTGATCACGAGGTCCACCTGCGGCAGGATGGTGGTCTGCGGGAGGAACTCCTCCCCCACCATGTTCGCCGCGAGCTCGAGCTCCGCGTGCTGCGGGCCCAGCGAGACGATCACCCGGTACGGCGAGTCGGCGAGGGTCGCGATCAGCGAGCGCATCAGCTCGACATCCGCGGATCCCAGCGAGCCGAGGCTGAGATAGACGAGCGGGCCGTCCCCGGAGGCGAGCGCGCCGGGAAGCTCCCAGCCCGCGTCGGTGGTTCGGACGCTGGCCTCGAGGTTGTGCCACGTCTCGCCGAGGGGCGCGGAGCGCGCGTAGTCGACCTCCTGCGGATAGAGCCAGAGGTTCAGGTCCGGCGAGGTGTGGATGAGCTCGCCGTCGGGCAGCGCGGGCGCCCCGCGCTCCCGGCAGAACTCGCTGAACTCCGTGTGGACCGGGCCGATCGTCCGCGCGTATTCCTCGCGATAGGCAGCCCACTCGCCGTGGTCGGCGGCCGGATAGCCCGAGAAAGGCGGCGGCACCTGCTCGTCCTTCACCTCCGCCGGATTGCACGAGACGATCCGCGCCCAGGGGCGCCCCGAGGCCGGGATCGCGGGGAAGGACACGACGTTGTCCTCCACGATGACGTCGGGTTCGACCTCGGCGATGATCCCCGCCAGCTGCTCGTCGCAGTAGCGGGCGCCGTCGCAGAGCGCCTCGAAGGTCGGCGCGATGAACCCCTCCAGCTGTTCGATCGTCGGCCTGCGAAACACCGGCGCCGTGTCACGGATGAAGTCCTTCCAGAACTGCCCCGGGTCCTCGTCGCCCTCCGCGGGCGGGCCGAGGCGTAGCAGGCGCTCCTCGAAGCCCTTCTCCTCGAGAGTCCCCTCGAAGGACTGCTCGGCGATGAAGACGACGCGGTGCCCGCGCCGGCGCAGGACGTCGCCGATTCCGACGCAGTTGTTCGTCGGCCCGTACGCGCTCTCGGGGAAGAAGGCGATCGTCCGTGATGCCACGCCGGGAATCTATCCGCGGACGATCGAGCGGGGCAGCCAGGGCTCGAACCTGGAATCGCCGGTTTTGGAGACCGGTGCCTTACCAATTAGGCCACTGCCCCAGGGGGCGCCCAATCGTAACGACGGAATGCAGGGCGGAATGAGTGCGGGCGGAGGGATTCGAACCCCCAAGCTCTTTCGAGCACCGGCACCTAAAGCCGGCGTGTCAGCCAGTTGCACCACGCCCGCGTGGTTCGGCCCGATCGCGCCGATTCGCCGTGAATCGTCGCGCGTGGCCCCCGGAGATCATATGCTTGCGAGTGGGTATGGCGGTCAACGTCGCACGACCGGGCTACGAGCTCTGGCGGCCGAACAGGGAGAAGGCCGAGAACAAGACGACGAAGGCGCTCGTCGCCCTCGTCTTTCTCGTCTCGGCAGCGCTGCTCGTGATCATCACGATCGGCGGCTGGTCGCGGCTGGAGAGCCAGAGCGTCGGCGTCATCACCCTCGTGTGGGCCGGGCTCTACGTGCTGTTCGCGTTCCTTGTGATGCGCTGGAACCGCGGGATCCTGCCCGTTGCCGCGGCCCTCGCGATCATCATGGCGATCTTCGCCGCGATCGCGGCGCCGCACTGGTTCGCGCGCGACAAGACCGGCCTCTCCTCGCCGGCGCTTCCCGAGGATCTGCTCGGCCTGCTCACGCTGATCGTGGTCGCGGTGCAGCTCGTTCTGGTCGCGATCGCGATGTTCGGCTTCAACCAGGAGTGGCATGTCGAGGAGGAGCGCCCCGTCCCCGGGGAGGCGACAGATGCGCCGGCCGCCTTCCGGGGACGGCCGGAGACCGCGCCGGCCAACCGCCCCGACGTCGGGACGGATCAGGAGGCTGACGCTGCGGTCGACCGCGAGCCGCCCCCGGAGGGGGGCGACGTCGAGCCGCCGCCCGAGTCCGAGACCGGCAGCGTCAACTAGAAGAGCTGCGCGGCCGTCCGCGGCTCGATCAGCCGAGCATCGTCGTTGCGGACGTCGTTGACCAGGTCCGCGACCTCCCTGACCTCGAGCAGGCTCGGGTCGAGCGGCACCGCCAGGGCCAGCAGATCGTCCTCGGAGCGGTCGGCATCGAGCCAGCCCTCCTCGGCCTCCGTGGCGAGGATCACCGGCATGCGGTCGTGGATCGGCTTGATCAGCTCGTTCGGAGGGCCCGTGACGATGGAGCAGCTGTGGAGCATCTCGCCGGCCTCGCCCGAGGCCCTGGCCGGGATCGCGGCCCAGATGCCGGCGAACGCGAAGAGCCCGCCGTCGCGAAGTGTGATCCAGCACGGCGTCTTGCCGTTCTCGTCCCTTCGCCACTCGTAGAAGCCGTCCGCGGGGATCAGGCAGCGCCGCTCCCGGAACGACTCGGCGAACGCGGGCTGGCTCGACAGCGACTCGACCCGCGCGTTGATCAGCGGGCGGCCCGAAGACTTCTCCGCCCAGCGTCCCGGCACCAGCCCCCACCGCAGCCGTCCGAGCTCGCGCTCGCCGCTCTCCCCCACGCGCACCGCGGGAACCGCGTCCGTCGGCGCCACGTTGAAGCGCGGCTCGAACTCCGTCGCCGACTCGCCCACGAGGAACCGCTGGCGGAGCTTGACCGGATCCGGGTTGGTGAGCGTGTAGCGCCCGCACATGGGATCGAGCCTAGCGACCGCGATCCAGATGCCGGAGGTGGGATTCGAACCCACACGCCCTTTCGAGCACGCCCTTTTGAGGGGCGCGAGTCTGCCATTCCTCCACTCCGGCCGGGATGGCAACGATAGCCGCGCCGCCCGCGATAATCCTGGATTCCGTGCCCGCCGACGAGCGCATGCAGACGATCCGCGAGCTCTGCTCGTTCGAGAACCGGCTCACCGGGACGGACGCGGAGCGGCGCGCCGCGAACCACCTCGCAGAGCGGCTGCGCGCCACCGGCCGGCGCGTGGACGTGGAGTCCGTCTACGTCCATCCGCAGATGCCGCTCATCCAGGCGTTTCACTGCCTCCTGGCGTTCGCGGGAAGCCTGGTCTCGATCGCCTCCCCGGTGGCCGGGTTCGCCATGGTCCTTGTCGCCGCGACCTCGATGTATCTCGACCTGAACGCGCGCCTCTACATCTTCCGGCGCCTGTTCTTCCGCCGCGCGTCCCAGAACGTCGTCGCCCGCGGCAGCCGGCCCGAGGCGCCCGCCCGCCTGATCATCACCGCGCACGTCGACGCCGCCCGGACGAGCGGCTCGTTCGAGCCGCGCCGGGTGCGGCGGGCGAAGCGGCTGAACGACCTCCTTCCGTTTCCGTTCGGCCCGTTTCGGTTCCTCTTCTGGTCGGCGGCGCTCCTCGTGCCGATCCTCGGCCTCCGCCTGGCCGGCGCCAACTCGAACGGCGTGTCGGTGCTGCAGCTGCCGTTCACGCTGATCCTGCTGATCGGCGTTTTCGCGCTGGTCGAGGTTCAGCTCTCCAGGGTCGTCCCGGCGGCCAACGACAACGCCTCGGGCGTCGCGACGGCCCTCGCCCTGGCGGGCGCGCTGGACGCCGAGCCACCGCAGCGCCTCGACGTCTGGATCCTCCTGACCGGCGGCGAGGAGTCGCTGATGGAGGGAATGCGCGGCTTTCTGCGCCGCCACCGCCATGCGCTCGAGAAGGACTCGACGTACTTCCTGAACCTCGACTCGGTCGGCGGCGGCCAGGTTCGCTTCGTCGCCTCCGAGGGCCTCGCCGTGAGCGTCAACTACGACCGCCGGCTCCTGCAGCTCTGCGACGCCATCGCCGTCGCCGACCGCGAGAACGGCAACCGCTTCGGCGCCGAGGCGCTGCGCACCGGCTTCGCCACGGACGCCCTGCCCGCGGGCCTCGCCGGGTATCCGGCCACGACGATCACCTGTCTCGAGCCCGGTGCCCTCCTGCCGCCGCGCTACCACCTGCCGAGCGACCTGCCGGACGCGGTCAGCACCGAGGCCCTGGACCGCGCCGAGGGCTTCGCGATCGAGCTCGTCAGAGCGCTTGACCGCGACCTCGCCCGCCGCGATGCCTGAGCCGCTCTGGACGCCGTCGGCTGAGGCGGTCGAGCGCTCGGCGATGACCGCCTACATGCGCTGGCTCGCCGCCGAGCGCGATCTCGAGCCGGCCGGCTACGAGGAGCTCTGGGACTGGTCGACCACCGAGATCGAGGACTTCTGGGCGTCGATCTGGGATCACTTCGGCGTCATCTCCAACGGCGAGCGCCCCCCCACCCTCGCCAGCCGCCAGATGCCGCCCAAGGGCTGGTTCGCCGGCGCCGAGCTGAGCTACCCGGAGCACATCTTCCGCGGCCGCAACGACGCGACCGTGGCGATCCGCGCCGCGTCGGAGATCCGCGAGCTCGAGGGGGTCACCTGGGGCGAGCTGAAGCAGACGGTCGCCGAGCTGGCCGCCGGCCTGCGCTCCCTCGGGGTCGAGCGCGGCGACCGCGTCGTCGCCTACCTGCCGAACATCACCGAGGCGATCACCGGGTTCCTCGCGACGGCCTCGATCGGCGCGATCTGGTCGAGCTGCTCGCCCGACTTCGGCGCCGGATCGGTGGTGGACCGCTTTGCCCAAATCGAGCCGAAGGTTCTCCTGTGCGTCGACGGCTACCGCTACGGGGGCAGGGACTTCGACCGCCGTGAGGTGCTGGCCGGCCTCCAGGCCGAGATGCCGTCGCTGGAGCACACGGTCGTGGTCTCCTACCTCGAGGCGGAGCCGGACCTGTCGGGCCTGCGCGACGTGATGCGCTGGGAGGAGCTCCGCGCCGCCGGCGCCGGCGCCTCGCTGGAGTTCGACCGGGTCCCGTTCGACCACCCGCTCTGGGTCCTCTACTCATCCGGGACCACCGGCCTCCCGAAGCCAATCGTCCAGTCGCAGGGCGGCATCCTCCTCGAGCACCTGAAGAAGCTCCGCCTCCACGTGGACCTTCAGGAGGACGACCGGCTCTTCTGGTTCACCACGACCGGCTGGATGATGTGGAACTTCCTGGTGTCCGGCCTGCTCAGCCCGGCCTCGATCGTCCTCTACGACGGCAACCCCGGCCACCCGGACATGAACGTGCTCTGGGACCTCGCGGCGGACGCCGGCGTCACGACGTTCGGCACCAGCGCCAGCTTCATCGCCGCGTGCACGAAGGAGGGCGTCGTTCCGGAGGAGGGTCGCGACCTCTCGAGGCTCACCGCCCTCGGGTCGACCGGCTCGCCCCTCTCCCCGGAGGGCTTCGACTGGGTCTACGAGCACCTCGGGGCCGACACCTGGCTGTTCTCGACCAGCGGCGGCACCGACGTCTGCACGGCGTTCGTCGGAGGCGTCCCGCTGCTGCCCGTCTACCGGGGAGAGCTCCAGGGCCGAGCGCTCGGCGCGCGGGTCGAGGCCTGGGACGAGGAGGGGCGCAGCGTCGTCGACGAGGTCGGCGAGCTCGTCATCACGGCGCCGATGCCCTCGATGCCCGTCTTCTTCTGGGGCGATGAGGACGGCTCGCGCTACCGGGCCAGCTACTTCGAGCACTTCCCCGGCGTGTGGCGCCACGGCGACTGGATCGAGATCACCTCGCGCGGCACCGCGATCATCTACGGGCGCTCGGACTCGACCATCAACCGCCAGGGAGTCCGCATGGGCACCAGCGAGATCTACCGCGCAGTAGCTGCCGTGGACACCGTGGTCGACTCGCTCGTCGTCGACCTGCCCCGCGAGGGAACCGAGGGCTGGATGCCGCTTTTCGTGGTCCTGCGCGACGGCACCGAGCTCGACGACGAGCTCACCGCCGAGATCAAGAGCCGGATCCGCACGCAGTGCTCCCCGCGCCACGTCCCGAACGAGATCGTTCAGATCGCCGAGGTCCCCCGGACGCTGTCCGGAAAGGTGCTCGAGGTGCCGGTGAAGCGCATTCTCATGGGCACCCCGGCCGAGCAGGCCGCCAGTCGCGACTCCCTCGCCAACCCGCGGGCGCTGGACTGGTTCACTGAGTACGCGAACCGGCGTTAGTTGTCGGGCCAAACGGGTACGGTGCGCCCGTAGATCGAAACCGCCTAGTCGGCCGCGAAGCGGCCGAGCGGGGGAACCAGATGGTCCGCGAAGTGCGGGCCGGGGGCGAACCGGCGAGTGCCGCAGCGCATCTCTTCCAGCGCGAGCCCGTCAGCTAACCCCGTAGGCATTGGAAAGAGAGGTTTGCGATGAGCTCAACCTTCCACCGCCTTGCGTACGAGCGGGTGGCAACGACCAGGCTGCTTGCCACGTACCTCGTCGGAATCACCGTTGGCGCCGTGCTCGCCGTCGCGCTGCTCGCCCTGGTGGGCGCGCCGAGTCCCTGAACCCGCGCCCGACTAGAGCGCCGGCGTCCTCAGCCCGAGACCGGCCGCGCGCTCGCGCGCTCGCGCCACCACCTCGGCGGCGCCCTCGATGACGCCGCCCCGCATCAGGGCCCGGCCGGCGACCACGGTCGTGTCCACCACCGCGCCTGAGGCCGCGTAGATCAGGCCCGCATCGAGCGCGCCGACGCTCAGGGCCGGGGAGTCGAGGCGCACAAGGGCAAGGTCGGCGGGTTCGCCGGCAGCCAGGCCGTTGCCGCCAAGCAGCGGCGACATCCGGCCCGTGGCCAGGCTGAGCGTCTCCCCCGCCGTGACCGCCGCGGGATCGCGGGCGACGTGCTTCTGCAGCAGCGCGAACTGCTTGGCGTCGGCGAGGAGGTCCAGCGAGTTGTTCGAGCCGGCTCCGTCGGTGCCCAGGCCCATCGCGACGCCGCGTGAGCGGGCGGCCCGGTAGGGGAAGACGCCGCCGACGGCGAGCTTGAGGTTGGCGACCGGGTTGGTGACCACGGTGGCGCCCCTCGAGGCGATCAGATCGAGCTCGGCCTCGTCGAGCCAGACGCCGTGCGCGAGGATGGTGTGCGGGCCCAGCAGCCCGACCGAGTCGAGGTGGAAGGCGGGGCGCACCCCGTGCTTCGCGAGGCACCGCTCCACCTCCCCCTCCGTCTCGGAGAGGTGGATCTGCACGGGCATCTCGAGCGCGGCGGCGCGCTCCGCGACCCACCGAAGCGACTCGCTGGAGACGCTGTAGATCGCGTGCGGCGCGAATCCGGGACGGGCGAGCTCGCCCCCGGCGGCATCGATTCGCTCGAGGCTGCGCTCCGCGTCGCGACAGGCCCTTGCGGACTTCGCCGGGTCGTCGTCGTCGATGAGCGGGGCGGCGGTGACCGCGCGGATGCCCGCGTCCTCGACCGCCCGCGCCGTTGCGTCCGCGTGCCAGTACATGTCCCAGAAGCAGGTCGTTCCGCCGGCGATCATCTCTACGCACGCGAGGCGTGTCCCCCAGTAGACGTCGTCGTCGGACATTCGCTTCTCGACCGGCCAGATGTATTCCTGAAGCCACTCCATGAGAGGCCGGTCGTCGGCGTGGCCGCGAAACAGCGTCATCGCCGCGTGCGTGTGCGCGTTGACCAGCCCCGGGATCAGCGCCATCCCGGAGGCGTCGATGACGTCGTCGCCCGGCGCGGGCCTCACGTCGGGCCCAAGCGCGGCGATCAAGCCGCCCTCGCAGCGAACCCCGACCGCGACGCCATCGAGCTGGGCGTCGGCGATCGAAAGCGGGGTCACGCCGCGATTATCGCGCCGAAGGCGCGATGCGCGGTCTCAGCCGATGGGCGGGGCCTCGGAGCGCTCGCGGTGGAAGTGCGGGACCGCGTGGCTGTCCTCGGGGTCGGCGCGTGAGACGTCGGTCGCAAGCTGCGGCACCACCGCGGCCAGCTCGCTGCCGAGGAGCTCCTCGTTGGCGACCCGCCCCGCCTCGAGGCGCTCGATCGTCAGCGGCTTCGCGGCGATTCCGTTCGCGAGGTTGTCGACCACGCAGACCGCCGCGTAGCGCATGTGGAGCTCGCAGGCCACGACGCACTCCGACGCGAGGGTCATGCCGACGAGATCGGCCGCGCCCGCGATCAGCCTGATCTCGGCCTTCGTCTCCAGGCGGGGGCCGGCCGACTGCCAGTAGACGCCCCCGTCACGGAGTTCGGCGCTCCCCCACTCCTTCCAGGAACGGCGAACGTGCTTTCGCCAGCGCTCATCGAACTGGGCCACGATGTGCGAGCGCTCGTCGCCGAACGTCGTGGGGTTCGGGCCGAACGCGATGAAGTCGTCCGGGCAGACGAGCGAGCCCACCTCGAGCTCCTCGTGCAGCGAGCCGACCGACCCGATCGCGAGGACCCGGCTGCACCCGAGCTCCCTTAGCGCCCGCATGTTGGAGGCGTGGTCGATCTTGTCCGGCGGAACGTAGCCGTCCCTGAAGCCGTGCCTTGAGAGCAGCACGTAGGAGCCGAAGTCGAGGGCCTCCACGCGAACGCCGTGAGCGTCGACCTCGACCCTCTCGCCACCCTGGGCGATCGAGAGCCCCAGCAGGTAACGCCCCCCGAGAAGTGCGAGCTTGGACATGACGGCAGAAACCTATACGGCCAGCTTCAAGGCAACCTCAACGCCGCTGCCTCAGCGGTCGGCGAGGCGGCCCGCGCCGGTCATGAGCAGCGCGCACGCGGACACGACGCCAACCAGCGCGGCGACCCCCGTCGTATGGTCGCGCGCGTAGCCGACCAGGTCCGAGTAGCGAGCGAGCGCAAGCGCCGTGGCCGTGGCGACCGCCGCCAGGGCCAACGCCGCCGGAGGCGGTCCGTGTGGCGCCGGAACCGCTCGCGGCACCGCCTCACGGCCGGCCAGCTCACGCGACACGGCGAGGGAGCCGAACGCGAACCCGGCGGCGACCAGGAAGCCCCCGAAGACGTCGCTCGGGAAGTGCCAGGCGAGGACGAGGATCGCCGTAGCGACGGCGATTGCATAACCGGCGGCGAGGGGGCCCGCCCACCTCCGGTACGCGGGCGGGCAGACCATCACCGCGGCAAGGGCGATCGACATCGAGGCCGTGGCGTGCCCGCTTGGGAACGCCGTCGAGTCGAGCTGGTGGGTGCCGAGGACGGGGTACACGCGCGGGTGCGCCAGGGCAAGCTTCAGAAGCTGCGTGGCGACGTTCGCGCCGACGACCGCGGCGGCGGCGGTGACCGCCTGGCGGCGGCGCCCAAGCGCCAGTCCGCCAAGGACGACGGCGGCAAGCATCAGCCCGAGCGGGACCGGGTCACCGGTATGGGCGACCAGATTGAGGACGGGTGTGGCGAGCGGTCCCTCGAGCGCCCGCAGGGCGTTCACCGCCTGCCCGTCGAGCGCGGCGAACGGGCCCGGTGCGTAGGCGACGATGACGAGCGCGAACACGCCCGCGAGGCAGGCGAGCGCGGCGAGCGCCGGGAGTCTCACGCCTGGGCGCATGCGGAAACGGTAGCGCGGGCGCCTTAGGGCCTCGTAAAAATGCGCCCTATGCAGGCGTGACCGGGTTGCGGCGCGCGGAGAAGTGGCGGTCCTTCGTCTCGGCGAGCGCAAAGCGCTTGGCCAGCTCGCGGCGCAGCGCGTCGGGCTGGATCACGGCGTCCACGACGAGCTCGGACGCGAGGTGCAGGATGTCGATGTCGGCCGCGTACTCGGCACGCTTTCGCTCGACGAACTCCGCACGCTCGGCCTCGTCGGAGAGCGCCTCGATCTGGTTGAAGAAGACCGCGTTGATCGCCGCCTCAGGCCCCATGACGGCGATCGACGCGCTCGGCAGCGCAATGCAGCAATCGGGCTCGAAGGCCGGGCCCGCCATCGCGTAGAGGCCCGCGCCGTAGGCCTTGCGGACGATCACCGAGATCTTCGGGACGGTTGCCTCCGAGACAGCCGAGATCATCTTCGCCCCGTGGCGGATGATCCCCTGTCGCTCGACGTCCGTGCCGATCATGAACCCGGGCACGTCGGCCAGGAAGAGCAGCGGCACGTTGAACGCGTTGCACGTCCAGATGAAGCGTGCCGCCTTGTCGGCCGAGTCGACGAAGAGCACGCCGCCCTTGAACTTCGGCTGGTTCGCGACGATCCCGACGACCCGCCCGTCGAGACGCGCGTAGCCGGTGACCAGCTCCTTCGCCCAGCGCGCCTGGACCTCGCAGAACGATCCGCCGTCGACCAGGGCGGCGACCAGCTCCTTGACGTCGAAGGCGGTCTTCTCGTCCTGCGGGACGATCTCGGCGACCGTGCGCTCCGCCTCGGGGTCCGCCGACGGCGCGGGCGGCGGCCCCTCGCGCCAGCTCTGCGGCATGTAGGAGAGGTAGCGGCGCGCGACGTCGATGGCCTCCTCGTCCGTGCTCGCGAGAAAGTGCCCGCATCCGGAGACCCCGGTATGCATCTTCGCCCCGCCCATCTCCTCGAGCGTGACCCTCTCGCCGATGACCATCTCGGCCATTCGCGGTGATCCGAGGTACATCGAGGCGTTGCCGTCGCGCATGATCACGACGTCGCAGAACGCGGGGATGTAGGCGCCGCCGGCGGCCGAAGGGCCGAACAGGACGCAGATCTGCGGGACCTTCCCGGACATCCGAACCTCGTTGTGGAAGATGCGCCCCGCCCCCCGGCGCCCCGGGAACATCTTCACCTGGTCGGTGATCCTCGCGCCCGCGGAGTCCACCATGTAGATCATCGGCAGTTCCAGCGCGAGGGCCCGCTCCTGGATCCGCAGGATCTTCTCGACGGTCTTCGGGCCCCACGAGCCGGCCTTCACCGTCGGGTCGTTGGCCATCAGCGCGACCCTGCGCCCGCCCACCGTCGCGAGCCCGGTGACGACGCCGTCGGCGCCGAGCCCCTCCTGGTCCCAGTTCGCGAGGAGCGCCTCCTCGGAGAACGACTCGGGGTCAACGAGGCGCGCCACGCGCTCGCGCACGGGCAACTTTCCCTGCTCGGCGGTCTTCGAGTGGTGGCGCTCAGGGCCGCCGCCGTATGCCGCCTCGAGCGCCGCCTCGAGGTCCGGCGTCAGGCGCGTCTCACTCACGGTGGGCGCTTGGCTCGGGCTCGGCGGGAAGCTCCTCGTCCTCCGAGGCGGCCGGCTCCGCTTCCACCGGCTCCTCCGCGCCGAGGGGCCCCACGCTCTCCCCCTCCTCCGCCACGTCCTCGAGCTCGCCCGCCATCTCGCGCAGCTCGTCGATGAGCTGCAGGCGGCGGGCGTCGAGGCGCTCGATGGTCGCCGCCAGCACCTGCCGGCGCTCCAGGCTGCGGTTGAGAAGCTCCTGGGAGCGCTCCTCGGCTGCCGCCACCAGCTGCTGCGCCTTCTGGTTGGCCTCGGCGACCAGCCGCCGCGCCTCCTCGGTCGCGCGCTCGCGCGCGTCGCTTGCGAACTCGCGCGCCTCCTCGCGCGCGCGCTCGGCCGCCTCGGTCGCGCTCTTTCGCAGGTTTCCGGCCTCCGTCGACGCATCGGTCTGGAGCATTCGCGCCGTCTCCTCGGCCGCGGTCAGGATCTCCGTGGTCGACTGGCCGACCTCCTCGAGCTTGCGCTTCACGGCATCGGGGTCGAAGGTGCCCGAGTCGGACTCCAGGTGCTTGGCGATGCTGCTCAGGAACTCGTCGACCTGGTGGCGGTCGTAGCCGCGAACCGCCAGCGAGAAGTCGGCGCGGCGCAAGCGGTCGAGGATGCCCCGCGTACGCGCGGGGTCTGCCTGGAGCTTCCGGGTCGGCTCCTCGTGGGCGTCAGCCATCGCCCTAAAAGTAGCGTTCAGCCGCTGGGCTCTACTGCAACGGGCTTCTCACCCGCGTAGTCGTAGAAGCCGCGGCCGGACTTGCGGCCGTAGTGACCGGCCTCCACCAGCTTCGTCAGGCTGCCGGGCGCGGAGAAGCGCTCCTCCCCGTAGGCCTCGTACATCACGGCGGCGATCGACGCCAGCGTGTCCAGGCCGACGAAGTCTGAGAGCGTCAGCGGGCCCATGGGGTGGCTCGCGCCGGCCATCATCCCGGCGTCGATGTCCTCGATGGAGCCGACGCCCTGCTCGTGGGCGCGGATCGCGTCCAGCATGTAGGGCACGAGCAGGCGGTTGACGATGAAGCCGCGGTTGTCGCGAGCGGCGACGTTGGTCTTGCCGAGCGTCTCGCCGAGCTCGAAGCCCAGCTCGATTGCCTCGTCGCCGGTCCCCTCGGCCCGCACGATCTCGAGCAGGGGCATCACCTGCGGGGGGTTGAAGAAGTGGAGACCCAGGAAGCGCTCCGGGCGGGACGTCACGGCGGCCTGGTCGGCGACGGACAGCGACGAGGTGTTGGTGGCCAGGAACGCCCCCTCCTTGACGAGCGGATCCACCGCGCGCCACATCTCGAGCTTGCGGTCGAGGTCCTCGTCGATCGCCTCGATGACGAGGTCGCAGTCGGCGAGGTCGGCGTAGTCGAGGGTTGGCGTGATCCGGCCGAGGACCGCGTCCGCGTCGGCCTGCTCCATCCGGCCCTTCTCGACGGCGCGGCCGAGCTGCTTGGAGATCTTCGCCATTCCCTTGTCGAGGCGGTCCTGCTCGATCTCGCGGACCACGACGTCCCAGCCGGCCTGGGAGCAGATCTGGGTGATGCCGTGGCCCATCAGGCCCGCACCGAGAACTCCGACCTTCGCTATCTCCACGCGTTCACGTCTCCTTCTCCGGGCTGCCGCCGGTCAGTGGGAGCGCGCAGACTAGCGAGGCGGCGTCAGGCCGACGCGCTCGAACTCGGCGGCCATGGCCGTGGCCAGCGCGTTCATCCCGGACATCGGCCGCACCATGACCGTCAGCTCGCGGACCTTCCCGTCCGCGTCGAAGCGCAGCAGGTCGAGGCCCTGGACCTCGCGGTCGCCGACCCTCGCCTCGAAGATCAGCGCGGCCTCGTCGTCGTTCTCGAAGCGGTCCGTGTAACGGAAGTCCTCGAAGACCTTCATCGCGCCCTCGGTGAGGATCAGGCCGACGACGTCGCGGCCCTCATACGCCTTGAAGACGACCGGGCTGCGAAACACCACGTCCTCGGCGAGGACATCCGGCACGGCCGCGGTGTCCATCGCCTTGACCGCGTTCATGAACGCGTCGCTCTTCACGGCGCAGACCCTACCGGTGCCAGTCCACCGGGCCCGCCGTGAGCAGGTGCGCGCCGAGCGGACGCCCCAGGACCTCCTGGACGGCGCGCGAGGCGCCGAGCAGCGCCTCGAGGTCGATTCCCGTCTCGATCCCCATCTCGTGGAACATCGACACCAGGTCCTCCGTGCCGACGTTCCCGGTGGAGCCGGGCGGAACCGGGCAACCGCCGAGCTCGCCGAACGACGACTCGAACGAGTCGATGCCCTCCTCCAGCGCCGCCAGCGCGTTCGCGAGGCCCTGCCCGCGTGTGTTGTGGAAGTGGGCGGTGAGCTCGACGCCCTCCAGGCGGTCTCTGGCGGCCGCGAAGAACGCATGGACCTGGCGCGGATTCGCCATGCCGGTGGTGTCGCCGAAGCCGACTTCCACGCAGCCCGCCTCGGCAAGGTGCGCGGCGATCTCGAAGACGCGCTCGGCGGGCACCTCGCCCTCGTACGGGCACCCAAACGACGTCGAGATCACGCCCTCGCAGCGCAGCTCCGCCTGGCGCGCCGTGGCGAGCGTCGCCTCCAGACCACTCAGCGACTCGGCGATCGAGCGGTTGACGTTCTTCTGATTGTGGGTCTCCGAGGCCGAGAGGAAGACGTTGATCTCGTCGAAGCGGCCGCGGTGCCGGAGGGCGCGCTCCAGGCCGCGCTCGTTTGGGATGAGCACCGAGTAGCTGACCCCGTCGGGGCGGTCCACCGCCTCGAGGACCTCCTCGGCGTCGGCGAGCTGCGGGATGACGTCTGGCCGCACGAACGAGGTGATTTCGAGGCGCGTGACCCCGCTCGACGCCAGCATCCCGATGAGCCGCACCTTTTCTTCGGTCGAAATGACCTCGGGCTCGTTCTGGAAGCCGTCGCGCGGGCCTACCTCGCGGACGCGGACCCTGTTCGGCAATGAGCTCACGCAGGCAGGCTAGCCACCGAACGTCCCGGACCCAGCGCTATGTGTGGGGTTGCGGGACGTTCGGTACGCAGGGGTGGGTGCTACTCGGACCTGACACGGCCCACGTCGGTGAGCAGGAGGTCCTCGACGGTGAACTTGTCCGTGCGCGACGCGCCGGGCTCAAGCGCCAAGCTCAGACCATCCCGAGGCCGCCGGAGACGCCTAGCGTCTCGCCGGTCACGTAGGACGCGTCGTCCGAGGCCAGGAAGGCGATCGCGGCCGCGACCTCCTCGGGCTGGCCGAGGCGCCCGAGCTGGGTACCCGCCTTCATGTTGTCGAGGAGCTTCTGGCCGATCTCGCCGAAGTCGGCGGCGCCCATCAGGAGCGGCGTCTCGATCGGGCCCGGCGCGACCGAGTTCGCCGTGATGCCGTAGCGCGCGTACTCCCGGGCGATGACCTTCATGAAGGCGATGACGCCGCCCTTCGCGGCCGAGTAGACGGCCGAGCCCTTCGAGCCGACTCGCCCGGCCTCGGAGGACGTGGAGACGATGCGCCCGTAGCCGGCGGCGCGCATCCCGGGGAGCGCGGCATGGGTACAGGCCATCACGCCGACGAGGTTCACGCCGAGCACGCGCTGCCACTGATCCGGCGTCGTCTCGCCGAAGAAGCCGAACTCGTCCATGCCGGCGTTGTTGATGAGGATGTCGAGCGTGCCTCCGGCGGCCTCGACGGCCGCCTTCGCGGACTCCGGGTCGGTGACGTCGAGCCTGACCGCGTGCCCGGAGATCTCCGCGGCGACATCGCTCGCGCCCTCCTCGTTCAGGTCGCCGATCCAGACCTCGGCGCCCTCGGCCGCGAGCCGCCGGGAGGTCGCCGCGCCGATTCCGCTCGCGCCGCCGGTGACGAGCGCCTTTCGTCCCTCGAGCCTCATGCGCGCGGGAGCATATGCGCCCGGGCCTGACCGGCGCGGTCGCGCCATAGACTTCCGCGCCGATGAGCGATCAGGACGCCATCCCGATCATCGGCGGCACCGGCGCGCTCGGCTTCGGCCTCGCGCTGCGCCTGGCGGCGGCCGGGCGCACCGTGGTCATCGGGTCGCGCAGCGACGAGCGCGCCACCGAGGCGGCGGGGCGCCTTCGCGAGCAGCTCCCACAGGCGTCGGTGGAGGGGCTCGAGAACGACGCCGCGGCCCGGCGAGGGCCCATCGTCTTCCTCACGGTCCCGTTCCGGGCGCAGTCGGAGAACCTCAACAACCTGCGCGGCGCGCTCGAGGAGGGCCAGCTCCTCGTTGACTGCACCTCGCCGCTCGCGGCGGCGGTCGGCGGCAAGGCGGCCCGCTCGCTCGGCGTGTGGCAGGGCTCCGCGGCTCAGCAGGCGCAGGAGATGGTGCCCGAGGGCGTGACCGTGGTGGCCGCCCTGCACACCATCGGCGCCCCGATGCTTGGCAACCTCGACGCCGAGCTCGACGAGGACGTCCTGATCTGCGGCGACCGCAAGGCCGACAAGGCCCGTGTGGCCGAGCTGGTCGAGCTCATCCCCGGGCTGCGCGCCGTCAACGCCGGCGCGCTGGAGATGGCGCGGATCGTGGAGCAGCTGACGCCGCTCCTGATCTCGGTGAACACGCGGTACAAGACCCACGCCGGCGTCCGGATCACGGGCCTTCCGGACGCCGACCACTGGTCTTGACGCCTCCCGAGCGCGTCGTGGTGCTCGCCGGGGGCACCGGCGGGGCGAAGCTGGCCGCCGGAGTCCAGGAGGTGATCGGCGGCGGGCTCTCGGTGATCGCCAACACCGGCGACGACTGGGAGGTCCACGGCCTGCTGGTGTCGCCGGATCCCGACCTGGTCACGTACTGGCTCTCGGGCCAGATCGATGCCGAGCGCGGCTGGGGGATCCGCGACGACTCGTTCACGGTCCACGAGCGCCTGGAGCAGCTCGGAGCGCCCGGCTGGTTCCAGCTGTCGGACCGCGACCTCGCCACCTGCCTCTACCGCACCGAGTTCATTGCCGCCGGCGGCACGCTCACCGCCGCCCAGGGACAGATCGCCCGCGCCCTGGGCGCGACCGCGGCGGTGCTGCCGATGTGCGAGGAGCGCGTGCGGACGCGGGTCCGGACCCCGGCGGGGTGGCGGGCGCTCCAGGAGTTCCTCATCCTCGACCAGGGCGAGGCGCCGATCGAGGCGATCGAGGTGGACGGGCTCGACGTCGCGCAGGCCACCCCGGAGGTCCTCGAGGCCGTCGCCGCCGCCGACGCCATCGTGATCGGGCCGTCGAACCCGGTGATCTCGATCGGGCCCATCCTGTCGATCCCGGGTCTTCGCCAGGCCGTCGCCGACGCCGCCGCGCCCGTGATCGCCGTCAGCCCCTTCGTCGCCGGCCGCGCCGTGAAGGGGCCAACCGAGGCGTTCATGGGCGCGATCGGACGGCCGTCGACGGCGGCCGGGGTTGCCTCGCTCTACGAGGGGCTTCTGGACGCGGTGGTGGTCGACGAGGACGACCCGGACGACGGGCCGGAGGGGATCCAGGTGTTCAGCTGCCCGACGCTCATGGAGGGCGCGGAAGGGCGGCGCGCCCTCGCCCGGCGCGTGCTCGAGCTCGCCGCGACCATGATCGGCGAATGAAGGCGACGGTGGTGCTGCCGGTGAAGCGCTTCGCCGCCGCCAAGCGCCGGCTGGCCGGCAGCGTCGACGACCGCGGGCGCGCGCTGCTCCTCGGAGCGATGCTGGAGGACGTCCTCGCCGCGACCGACGGTGCCGCGTCGGTGGAGCGAGTCGTGGTGGTCACCGGCGAGCGGCGCGCCGAGCGCGTGGCGATGCGCTCCGCCCAGCGCCTCACCACGCCGATCGAGGTGCTCCGCGACCCCTCGGACCAGGGGCACTCGGAGGCGGCGACGCTTGGGGTGCTCCGCGCCAAGGCGCTCGGCGCCGGCTGCGCGGCGCTGCTGCCAGGCGACTGCCCGCTGCTCGATCCCGCCGAGCTGGACGCGGTGCTCGAGCGGGCGGCCGAGGGGCGCGTCGGCGTCATCCCGGATCGCCACGGCGAGGGGACGAACGGTCTCGTACTCACTCCCCCCGACGCCATCGGGCCCGCATTCGGGCCTGGCAGCCGGGAGCGCCATCTCGAGCTCGCCGCCGCGCGCGGGCTGCGTGGTGAGGTCGACGCCGTTGCCTCGCTGGGGCTCGACCTGGACACTCCCGACGACCTCGCCGAGCTGCGGGCCACGCTCGCCCGCGATCCCGGCGCCGCACCCCGCACGGCCGCGGCCCTGGAAGAGCTTTGAGCGCGTTCGAGGTCATCCCGGTCGCGGGCCTCCCCGAGGTCACGGAGGGGACGGACCTCGGGGAGCTGGTCGTGGGCGGCCTGGCGGACGTCGCGGACGACGACATCGTCGTGATCTCGCAGAAGGTCGTCTCGAAGGCGGAGGGGCGCGTCTGCGACCTCGCGGTGATCGAGCCCTCCGACCGCGCGCTCGAGCTCGCCGGGCAGGTCGAGAAGGACCCTCGCCTCGTCGAGCTCGTCCTCGGCGAGACGCGCCAGGTGATCCGCTCGACCCCGGGCGTCTTGATCGTCCGCACCTGGTCGGGCCTGGTCTGCGCGAACGCCGGGATCGACGCCTCGAACGTGCCGGGCGACGAGCACGTCGCGCTGCTCCCCGAGGATCCCGACGCGTCGGCCCGGCGCATCCGCGGCGAGATCCGCGCGGCGTCAGGGAGCTCGCCGGCCGTCGTCATCGCCGACAGCTTCGGGCGCGCCTGGCGGCTCGGGCAGGCGGACGTGGCGATCGGCTGCGCCGGCCTCGACCCAATCGACGACTGGCGCGGCCGGGACGACCGCGAGGGACGCGAGCTCGCCGCCACCGCAATCGCCGTGGCCGATCAGGTGGCGGCCGCCGCGGACTTGTCGCGGGACAAGGTGGCCGGCGTGCCGGTTGCCATGATCCGCGGCCTCGAGCGCCGCGTCACGGCCCCCGACGGCCCTGGGGCGGCTGCCATCCAGCGCCCGGAGGCCGAGGACCTCTTCGGCTGATCAGCCTGCGGGGTAGGCCTGCCCCGGAACGCCGCCGAGGGCGATCACGCGCACCGAATCGTCGGTGGTCACGATCTTCCGGGGCGTCCCCGGGCCCACCCTCACGAGCATGCCCGGCTCGAGCCGGTGCTCCTCGCCGGCGACCTGAATGGTCGCGCTGCCGGCGATCGGGATGTAGAGCTCCTCCTGACCGTCCTCGGAGTGGTCGTGCTCGGGGTAGTTCGAGAAGCCGGGCGGAATGTCGAGGATGTTCACGCCGAGCGAGGTCATGCCCAGGCTCTGGGCGACGTGCTTGAACCCGCCGCCCATGCTGGCCTCGAGCTCGTCGATCGTCTTCACGGTTACATCAGCCACCAGTGGAACCCTCCTGGTTCGAAGCTTGGATCCGCAGAACCGCGGCGCCCGTGAGCCTACCCGCGCGCAGGTCGTCGAGCGCGCGGCCTGCATCCTCGAGCGGGTAGGCGGTGACCTCCGTCCGCACCGGGACCTCGGGCGCGAGCGCCATCAGCTCCAGGCCGTCGCGGCGGGTGAGGTTCGCGACCGAGCGCAGGGTGCGCTCGTGCCAGAGGTCCTCGTAGGGGAAGGCCGGGATCTCGCTCATGTGGATCCCCGCGCAGACGCACGTCCCGCCGGGAGCCAGGGCGCGGAGCGCCGCCGGAACCAGCGAGCCCACCGGCGCGAAGATGATCGCGGCGTCGAGCGGCTCCGGCGGCCCGGCCTCGGAGTCCCCCGCCCACTCGGCGCCAAGGGTTCGCGCGAATTCCTGCCCCTCGTCGTCACCGGGCCGCGTCAGCGCAAACACCCGGCGACCCTCGTGGGCCGCGAGCTGGCAGACGATGTGCGCGGAGGCGCCGAAGCCGTAGAGGCCCAGCCGCTCGGGGTCGCCGCAGGCCCGCAGGGCCCGGTAGCCGATCATCCCCGCGCACAGAAGCGGCGCGATGTGGAGGTCGTCGGGCTCGCCGGGCAGCGGCACGCAGAAGCGCTCGTCGGCGACGGTCAGCTCGGCGTAGCCGCCGTCGATGTCGTAGCCGGTGAAGCGGCCCCGCTCGCAGAGGTTCTCGCGGTCGCTGCGGCAGTAGCGGCACTCGCCGCACGCCCAGCCGAGCCAGGGAATACCGACGCGATCGCCCTCGTCGAAGCGCTCGGCACCCTCGCCGCGGCTCCGCACGGTCCCGACCACCTGGTGCCCCGGGACGAGCGGGAGCTTCGGCTTGGTGAGTTCGCCGTCGACGATGTGAAGGTCCGTACGGCACACGCCGCAGGCGCGTACGGCGACCGCAACCTCGCCCGGCCCCGGAACCGGGTCCGGCAGGTCCGCCGGCTCGACCCGGCCGGGCTGTTCGCGCAGGACCATCGCTCGCATGCCTGAATTGTGCCTGGAGACACGATCCGTCCGATGCCCGGCAGACGATTACCCGGCAAAGCAACCGTTGGGAGGTTCCCGTGGAGAACGATCGTTACGCGCGACTGGGTGCCTGGGGAGGGCTCGTCTCCGTAGTCCTCTTCGTCGTGGGCTTCGGACTGGCGACCTCGGGAGCGCCCAGCCTCGACTCCACGGGCGACGTGTGGGGAGCGTTCTTCTCCGACCACCGCACCCGCATCCAGATCGGGGTCATGATCATCGGGTTCGGCGGCTTCTTCTTCATCTGGTTCCTCGGGAGCCTGCGCAGCGCGATCGCAGCCGCGGAGGGCGGCGTGGGGCGCCTCGCATCCATTGCGTTCGGGTCGGGTCTGGTTGGGGTGACGATCCTGCTCGTCGGGGTCACCGCCACAGCCACCGCGGCATTTCGCCCGGGCGATCCCGACGCCTACGTGACCCAGCTCATCAGCGACTTCGGCCTCCTCGTCGCCGGTCCGGGAGCCGCGGCGTTCACGGCCTTCTCGGCGGCAACGGCCATCGCCGGCTACCGGCATCGGGCGTTGCCCGCTCCGGTCGCCGGGTTCTCCGCGCTCTCGGCGATCACGCAGCCGCTCGCCTACGGCGTCGTCTTCACGACCTCGGGCGTCTTCGCCGCCGACGGAGTCCTCGGCGCCTTCGTCCCCATCATCACGTTCTCGCTCGCCGTGCTCACCGCAAGCGTCGTCCTGGCGCGCGGCTACACGCCGCCGCAGGCCGGGGCTCAGTAGGTCTCGACGATGTCGTAGAGCGTCGTTCGCTGGGCGGGCTTGCGGCCCGCGCGGCGGGCCGCGCCGATCAGGTCATCGGGCTCCAGGCGGGTCCCGTGCTGGGAGCCGGCCATGCGCGAGATGTTCTCCTCCATGAGCGTCCCCCCGAGGTCGTTCACACCCCAGCGGAGGCTCTCGGTGGCGGCGTCGATGCCCATCTTCACCCAGCTCGCCTGGAGGTTCTTGATCTCGCGGCCCAGCGCCAGGCGGAAGGCGGCCGTGTGCTTGAGGTTGTCCGCGCGGGAGATCTCCTCCACGCCATGGGTGCGGCCGAGCAGCGTGTTGAACGGGATGAAGCTGAGCGGGACGAACTCCGTGATCCCGCCCGTGCGCTCCTGGAGCTCCCGGACCACCTTCATGTGCCGGGCAAGCTCGGAGGGCTCCTCGATGTGGCCGAACATCACCGTCGAGGTCGACCGCAGGCCCGAGCGATGGCAGGCCTCGATGATCTCCACCCAGCGGGCGACGGGGAGCTTGTTGGGCGAGATTCGCGTGCGGACGCCGTCATGGAGCACCTCGGCCGCTGTTCCCGGCGTGGAGCCGAGGCCGGCGTCGATCAGGTACTCGAAGACGTGGTCAGGAGAGCGCCCCGAGCGCTCGCACATGTAGTGGACCTCCATCGGGGAGTAGGCGTGGAGGTGGAGCTGCGGCGCGACCTGTTTTGCCAGGCGAAGCCACCGCGCGTAGTCCTCGAGCTGGTAGTCGGGGTGGATCCCGCCCTGCATGCAGATCTCCGTCGCGCCGAAGGCGACCGCCTCCTCGACCCGCGCGGCGAAGTCGTCCTCGGTCACGTGATAGGCGTCCGGCGAGCGCTTGCCCTGGCCGAACCCGCAGAAGGCGCAGCCCACCACGCAGACGTTCGTGAAGTTGATGTTCCGGTTGACGACGAACGTGGCAACCTCGCCGGCAAGCTCCGTGCGCAGCTCGTCGGCCGCCACGCGCATGTCCTCGATGACCTCGGGACGCGTCTCGGCGAACAGCGCGGCGAGCTCCGGCTCCGCGAGCGCCTCCCCGCGCCGCCCCTTCTCGATCGCCCGCGGCGTGAGCTCCGGGTCCGGCGGCTTCTCGTTCCGCCGGCCCGAGCCGTGACGCGGGATGAAGCTCCAGAACTTCAGCTTCACGAGGTCGAGCACGCCCTGCTCCATCCACTCCGGGTCCAGGTACTGCGGATACGCGCAGAGCCGCTCGGTTAGCGCGTAGCCCTCCGGAGCCAGGCGCTTCCGGGTCTCGTGCGGGCTCGGGAACGGATGCTCGGGCGAGATGTGGTCGCCATTTGCCGAGAGCCCACCGAGATCCGTGGCGCCCTCCCGAACCAGGTCGACCCACCAGTCCGAGAGGTTCGGCGGCACCTGGATCCCGACGTCCGGCATGAGCCGCCGGCACTCCCGAACCAACCGCTTCATGTCCTCCAGCGAGATCGGCGTCGCCCATTCGGGTAGGGGTAGCTCGCCGCTGGCAATCGCGGTCTCACCCCCCCACCGCTCCCGAGATGCGACGTCAGCGATCTCCGCAACCTCCCGCCCGTAGTACCGCGGATGCGGAACATAGTTCTGCAGGATCAGCTCCTGGATGTGACCGTGCCGGGCCTGCACCTCGGCGAGCGCCTCGAGCGAGGCAACCCGCTCCTCCTCGGTCTCGCCGATGCCGACGAGGATCCCGCTTGTGAACGGGATGCGGAGCTCGCCCGCGGCGTTGATCGTCTCCAGCCGGCAGGCCGGGTGCTTGGTTGGGGAGCCGGCGTGCACGGTCTCCATCAGGCGCTCGGAGATCGACTCGAGCATGAGCCCCTGCGACGCCGTCACCTCCCGCAGGCGACTCAGGTCCGCGACGTCGAGGACGCCGAGGTTGGTGTGCGGGAGAAGGCCGCGCTCGAGCGCCCGCTCGCAGGCCCAGACGACGTAGGAGACGAAGTCGTCATGGCCGTACTCGGCGAGCCTCGCGGCCACCTCGGGGTTGACCTCGGGAAGCTCGCCGGTGAGCACCAGGAGCTCCTTGGCGTTGCGCCTGACCGCCTCGTCGAGGCGCCTCTCCACCTCGTCAGGCGAGTAGAGGTGCGCCTGACGGGTCGCGAACGAGCAGTACTTGCAATAGCAGCGGCACGTCCGCGACAGCGAAAGCGTGTAGTTGCGCGAGAACGTGACGCGGCGCACGCGCTCACGCTAGCGAAGGCGGCCGCCGGGGCGGCCGCCTCGCGCGATCAGTCCTTGGGCCGGGCGGCGGTCTCCACGTCGGCGGCGACGTTGCCGAGGGCCTCGGCGTCGCTCGTGGGCGGCTCCGGGCCGAGCCCGAACTGCGGGCCGACGATCACGAAGCGGTAGAAGACCGCAGCGACCGCGGCGCCCAGCAGCGGGCCGACGACGTACGCCCAGCCGTCGTGGAAGAAGTTGCCGATCAGCGCCGGCCCGAACCAGCGTGCCGGGTTCATCGAGCCACCCGTGAGCGGGCCGAGGATCATCACGGCCATCGAGAACGTGAACCCGATGACGAGCGGCGCCCACTCGCGGCGCGCGCGTGGGTTGAAGGCAACACCGCAGATCGCGGTCACGAGCAGGAACGTCCCGATCGCCTCGAGCAGCATGCCCTGGAACGCCCCGCCGATGATCGGGCTGATCGATGGCGTGCCGTAGTGGCCGGTGCGCCCCTCGTCCAGCAGGAACGCCTTGACGAGCAGGGCTCCGAGTACCCCGCCGGAGAGCTGGGCGAGGATGTAGACGACCGCGTCGATCGGGTCGATGCGGCGCAGGATCGCCGCGGCGAAGGTGACGGCCGGGTTGAAGTGCCCGCCGCTAACCCCCCCGAGCGCAGCGATCAGCATGAAGAGCGTGAGACCCTGGACGAGACCAACCACCGCGAAGTCCGAGCCGGTCGTCGCACTCGGGCTGGTCGCAACATAAAGCGTCACGACGGTCCCGATCGCGAAGACCAGGAACATGGTGCCGACTAGCTCGGCGATGTAAGCAGCAAGTCCTCGATCCTGCACTTGGTTGGTACCTCCTGTGGCTCCGCTGGGGGTGGGGCGCACCGGATGGCGCGCGGGCGGGCGGCAGTCTAGACAGTTGGCCCGCGGTCGTACTCCTCCTGCAGCCGCTTGGCGTCGGCGATGACCTCCAGCGCCTCCTCCCGCGAGCGCCAGCCGTCGACCTGGACCTCCTTGCCCTCGAGCTGCTTGTAGATGGAGAAGAAGTGGGTGATCTCACGCTGAAGCATGTCCGGGATGTCGTCGAGCGTCTCCAGGGTGTTCCAGCCCGGATCATGCGTGGGAACGCAGACGATCTTGTCGTCCTCGCCCTTCTCGTCGCGCATCACGAAGAGCGCGATCGGCTTGACCGCGATGACGCAGCCGGGGAAGGTGGGCTCGGAGACGCAGACCAGGGCGTCCAGGGGGTCGTCGTCGCGTCCGCGGTGCCCCATCAGGAATCCGTAGTCCGTCGGGTAGACCGTTGACGAGGACAGGAAGCGGTCGAGGATGACCTGGTCGAGCCCCTCGTCGTACTCGTACTTGTTGCGGCTGCCCTTCGGGATCTCGACGAATGCGAGGAGCTGATCCGAGAGGTGGTGGTCCGCCACGGCGTGAGCCTATCCCTTACGGTGCGCGCCTCAAATGAGATCGGTCGTCGCGCTGCTGGCGGCCGCGCTCGGGGCCCTCGCACTCGTGGGCTGCGGGGGCGGCGCTGAACCGGGCGCCTCCTCGCAGGCGACCCCTGCGACGCTGATCCTCGACTTCACGCCGAACGCCGTGCACTCCGGCATCTACGCGGCGGAGGCCGAGGGCTACTACTCGAAGCAAGGCGTCGATCTCACGGTCCATGAGCCGTCCGCGTCCACCGACGCGCCGAAGCTGCTCGCCGCCGGCCGCGCCGAGTTCGCGATCCTGGACATCCACGACCTCGCGATCGCGGACGAGCGCGGGCTGGACCTCGTCGGCGTCGCGCCGATCGTCGAGCGGCCCCTGGCGGCGGTCATCGCCGGGGACCGCACGGAGATCCGCACGCCCGCCGACCTCAACGGCAAGACGGTCGGTGTCACCGGCCTGCCGTCGGACGACGCGGTGCTGAACTCGGTTCTCGAGTCGGCCGGGCTGTCTCCGGCTTCCGTGCACCGCGTGTCGATTGGCTTCGGTTCCGTGCCTGCCCTGGCGGCGGGCCGAGTCGACGCGGCAACCGCGTTCTGGAACGCGGAGGGCGTGACGCTCGAGCGGCGCGGCGTGCCAATCCAGACGTTCCGCGTCGACGACTTCGGCGCTCCTCGCTACCCCGAGTTGATCCTCACGACGACGCGAAAGGAGCTTCGTTCGCACCATGCGCTGGTGGGCAGCGTCGTCGGGGCAACGAGGGAGGGCTATCAATTCGTCAACCAGGACCCGGACGCCGCACTGGGGGATTTGCTGAACGGAGTCGAGGGACTCGATCAGGGCGACCAGCAGGCCCAACTCCATGCGCTTCTCCGGGCGCATTCGTTCAGGCCAGCCCTCCGTTTCGGCGGCTCCTGGCGACAGCAATGGCCGCGCTGGGAGGTCGATCACGGAATCGTCGACTCACCCCCGGATATCAATCACCTCATCACGCGCGACTTCGAGAATTCGCCACGAAGCTCCGACTGACTGGCGAGTTGTCCCCGCCAGGCGGGGAGAAAGCGCCAGTCGGCCCCTAGAGGCTGCGGCGGGCACGGAAGTCGCGGCGGACGGACTCCGGCCGGCCCCACATCTGCACAACCTCGGCGCGGCCCTCGTGCCACTCGCGGACGTTCATCTCGCCCGCGATCCCCTCGGCGTCGAGGAGCTCGAACGTGCCGTGAACCGTCTCGGGCGCGGCGGCGTGGCCGAAGCGGTGCGCGACGTTGACCCGGAAGTGCCACTCGGCCTGCGAGTAGGGCTGCACGTTGATCTGCGTGAGGATCGTCGCCGCGTCGATGTAGCGATCCTCGTCCAGCAGGCGCAGGTCCAGCGAGACATCGGTCCAGTCGTCGGGAAGCGAGTCGACGATCGACTGGAAGTCACTGGCGAGCGGCATGGCCCGCGAAGCCTAGATGACTAGGTGAACAGGTCGACGATGAGAAAGGCGTTCAGCGCGATGATCAGGCTCGCGAGGACCGCGACGAGCGCGGTCAGCCAGCTCGGGTTGGCAAGGTCTCCCATGATGTCCCGGCGCCGCGCGATCAAAACCACCGGAATCAGCGCGAACGGGATGCCGAACGACAGGACGACCTGGCTGATGACCAGCGCGTCCGTTGGCGCGATGCCGACGGCGATGATGATGAGCGCCGGCGCGAGGGTCAGCGCCCGCCGCAGGAAGATCGGGATCCGGCGCCGGATGAACCCCTGCATCACGACCTGGCCGGCCATGGTCCCGACTGATGTCGAGGCGAACCCCGACGCGATCAGCGCGACGCCGAAGATCGTCGCGGCGTTGTGCGAGACCGTCACCTGCAGCCCGTTGAACGCCCCTTCGATCGAGTCGATCGTCCCGAGCGAGCCGCCGCTGAAGAGCGCCGCGGCCATGATCATCATCGCGAGATTCACGAAGCCGGCGAGGCTCATCGCGATCATGACGTCGACCCTCTCGAAGCCGAGGATCCGCCGCCGCTCAGCGCTGGAGCGCCCCACGATCCGCCGCTGCGTCAGCGCTGAGTGGAGGTAGACGACGTGGGGCATCACCGTCGCGCCGATGATCCCCGTCGCCAGCAGGATGCTCTCGGTGCCGGCGAAGCCCGGCTTGAAGAGGTGGAGGGCGACCTGTCCCCCGTCAGGGTCGGCGTAGAAGAGCTCAACTACGAAGGCGGCGAGGACGACGCCCGCCATCACGGCGATCACCACCTCAAGCCGGCGGAAGCCTTTCTGCTGAAGGGCGAGGATCGCGAAGGCGCCGGCGCCGGAAATGAGCGCTGCGACAAACAGCGGCGTGCCGAAGATCAGGTTCAGGCCGAGAGCGGCGCCCACCACTTCCGCGACGTCACAGGCCATCGCCACGACCTCGGCCTGCAACCACAACCCGATTGAGGTGCGGCGGCTGAAGCGCTCACGGCAGAGCTCGGGCAGGTTCTTCCCGGTGGCGATCCCGAGCTTGGCCGACTGCGTCTGGACGACCATCGCGATTAGGTTGGCCGCGAGCACCACCCACAGCAGCAGGTAACCGAACTTGGCCCCACCCGCGATGTTTGTCGCGAAGTTGCCCGGGTCGATGTAGGCGACCGCGGCCACGAACGCCGGCCCCAGGAACGGCAGGACCCGGCGCGCGCCCCGCGTGTGCCCGTCCAGCGAGCGTCGGGCCGCCTCGTTGACGGCGGCCTCGCCTGGAAGGACGTCCTCGACGCCCGGGGCAGGCTCGGCCACTGCCCCGATCGCCTGCTCGAGCGTGCGGTTCAAGCCGGCTCCGCGACGTCGACGCGCATCTTCGCCACCAACTCGGCACCGAGCGCGTGCTCCGTGCCGTCGACATCGACGCGTACGGGACCGCCGAACGGCTCGACGCCGCGAACGGTGATCGCCGCGCCCGGATGGATGTCGCGCTCGTCGAGATAGCGGAGCATCCGCGGGTCGGAGTCGGAGACGCGGGTGAAGCGCCCGCGGCCGCCGACCTTCAGGCTCGCCAGCGGGACCGTCCTGTCCGCGGCGAGGTCGAAGTCGCGCGTCGGGATGGGGTCCCCGTGAGGGTCGCGCACGGGATCGCCGAGGCGCTCCGCGATCCGCCGCTCGACCTCCTCCGAGATGTAGTGCTCCAGGACCTCGGCCTCGTCGTGGACCCGGTCCCACGACATGCCGAGGGCCTCGACGAGGAAGAGCTCGATCAGGCGGTGGTGTCGGATGACCTCGAGGGCGAGGTGCTCCCCGGCCTCCGTCAGCTCGACGCCGCGGTAGCGCTCATGCGTGACCAGGCCCATCTCGCTGAGCCGGCGGCACATCGCCGTCACCGACGACGGCGCCACTCCGAGCCGCTCGGACAGCCCATTCGTGCTGACCGGCCCCTCGGCACGGTCGGCAAGCGCGTAGATCGCCTTGACGTAGTCCTCGACTGCCTCGGAGGCCGGGGCGCTCCGCCGCTCCGCGGGGTTCGCCTTGCTCGATGTCCGGGTGTGGGCCACGTCTCAATACCAGTTTAGATGAGACTAAATCATAATCCGGACGAGGCGCGGGAGACGTGTTCCTACAATCGGCCCATGGCCACGCACGCGGAGATCGAGCTCGACGGGCAGTACCGCGAGCTGCGCGACAGCGCCGGGTGGGTCCCCCGCAACCGCGTCGCCCTCGAGTTCGCCGGCCCGGACGCGGCGGAGCTCCTGCAGGGGCAGCTCACCAACGACGTCGAGCAGCTCGAGCCCGGCCAGGGCTGCTACGCGGCGCTCCTCGACCGCAAGGGGCACATGCAGGCGGACATGCGGGTGCTGCGCCTGGGGTCCGAGCGCTTCGCGCTGGGCACCGAGGAGGCCTGCGCCCCGGCGGTGGAGGCGCACTTCAACCTCTACCGGCTCGGCAGCGACGTGGAGGTCACGCAGCCCGAGCTGGTGGTGCTCTCCGTGATCGGCCCCGCGGCGTTCAGCCTCTCCGGCATGCCGCCGCTCTCCAGCGAGCACGACCACGCGGAGGCCCAGCTCGGCGGCCTGCGCGTCCACGCGGTCGCCACCGATCTCGGCGTCGACCTCGTCGTCCCCGCCGAGGACACGGACGCGGTGTCCGGCGCGCTGTCGTCATCCGGCGTGGCCGAGGTCTCGGAGACGGCGGCCGAGATCGTCCGCGTCGAGTCGGGCCGTCCGCGTTTCGGCCCGGACATGGGCTCGGGCACGATGCCCGCCGAGGCCGGCATCACGGAGCGGGCGGTGAGCTTCACCAAGGGGTGCTACATCGGCCAGGAGACGGTGGCGCGCCTCCACTACAAGGGCAAGCCGAACCGCTACCTCCGCGGCCTGCGAGCCGCGGCGCCGCTCAGAACCGGCGAGCCCGTGGCGGGCGAGGAGCGCGAGCTCGGCGCCGTCGGCACGGCCGTGCTCTCCCCCGCCCTCGGACCGCTGGCGCTGGCCATCCTGCGCCGCGAGGCCACGGCGGGCAGCGAGGTGCGCGTCGGCGACGGCGGCGTGGCCGCCGAGGTCGTCGAGCTGCCGTTCGCTCGGCCTGGCGCCTGAACCTCCGCCTGGAGGCCGCAGGATCATCTAGGGTTTCCCACGCATGAGGTCGGAGGCCTTGGGCGAGTGAGGAGCGCGTGGCCGGCCACGCTCGTTGCGCTGCTGCTCGTCACGTGCGTCGCGGGCTGCGGGAGCACGAGCTTTCCGAACGAGCACCGCCCGCCGGCGCCGATCGAGACGACCGCCAAGATCGGCGCGCGCCACGTCGACATCTCGCCGGACAGCTTCGGAGCTGGAATCGTCAACGTCACGGTGGCGAACCTCTCGGACTCCCCGACGAGCCTGATCCTCAAGGACAACGCCGGGAAGACGACGGCGTCCAGCGGAACGCTGGATCCCTCCAGCGTGACGACCATCAAGACGAACCTGAAGCAGGGCACCTACCAGGCCATCGCCGGCGGAGCCACCGGGATTCGGCCGGCGAAGATCGACGTCGGCCCGGAGCGCAAGTCGTCGCAGAACGACCTGCTCCTGCCGTAGCCGGCCGCTTCTGACCTAGTCGAGTTCCGGCTCGGCCTCGGCGACCAGCGAGTCGATCCGCTCGAGCTTCGCCCTGACCGCGGCCTCCATCTCGTCGAGGCCACTGCGCGCGCGATCGGATGACGTCTTGATGCCGGTCAGCGCGGACCGGATCGCCTGTGCCTGCCTGAGGCTCGACAGGGCCTCCTCCGTGACGGCGCGAACCTCGGCGGCGTCGACGGTGAGCTCGCGGTCGCGCGCCATGGTGACCCTCGCAACCGCAAGCCGGTACGCGAGATCCAGCGCCAGGCCGTCGGGCTCGTCCCGATCGACCGCCACGATGAGCTTGTTGCCCTCGTACTCCTGGAGCGGCTCGCGCCCCGCGGGCACACGATCCTCTCCAGCCACGACCAGGACTGCGAAGGAGGCTGCCCGGGCGGCCATCCCCTCGTTGAGCTCGGCCCATGCGGCGTTCTTCGAGAGCCGCTTGTCCTTGGACTCGAAGACGATGCGGCCCGAGGACGGACCGTCGGCTGCCCCAACCTCGACGAGAGTGTCGCCCTTCTTTCCGCCGCCCTCCGCGCTCTCGCCGCCGGTGTGGCTGGCGCAGTCGCCGCGAGCGGAGGCGATCCTCTCGATCGCCGCGTCGACCCGCTCCTCGAAGCTGAAGCCCTTGCGGGTCCCCGCGCGCTCCGCCTCGTCGACGCGCTCGTCGGCGTGGGTGCGCTCCTTGAGCTCGAGCAGCTCCTTGCGGAGCTCGGCGATGACCCTGCGGTTCTCCTCGCCCTCCTGCTGCTGGCGCGAGCCCAGCTCTCGGTACACCTTGACCATCGCGTCCTTGAAGTCGAAGAGGGGGTTCGAGCCCTCCTGCGCCGAGAAGAGCTTCAGGAGAGCATCGCGCTGCTCGGCCAGCGCCGCGGAGATCCGCGTCTCGATCTCCTGGGGCACGGAGCCCTCCCGGCCCGCGTCGAAGCTGGCGGCCAGGCGCTCCGCGAGCTGCACGTCGCCCGTCTCGAGCGTCTTCGCGAGGCGTTCCCGCAGCTCGTCCGCGTGGCGCCCGAACTCGGCGCGCACGTAGTCCACGTTGACGGCGGTCTCCTCGGAGTCGAGCACCCGGGCGCCGATCTCGATTGCCTTGCGCACGGTGTCGGCCGGCTGCTTGCCGAGCTGCTGGCGCTCGCGCACGAGGTGCGCGGCACGCTCGTCGGCCACGGTGAGGTCACGGATCAGGATCCGGCCGTCGAGCGCGCGGACGGTGCCCTCGCCGTCGGAGTGGTCGAGCGGTAGCTGTGGTCTCTCTGAGGCTTCCATGGGGACTCACGAAGGTAGTCCCGCCCCCCGACGGAAACCTGACAACGGCGCTTCACGGCGAGGGGCCCGGCTACCATGCACGCGCTCTCGACCCCAGCCCTGAAGGAGAACCGTGGCCGTAGAAATTTCGGACGTTGCCAAGCTCGACGTGGAGCCGGGCGAGCTGCCCGCGACGATGGCGGCGTGGGTGATTCGCCAGGAGCGCGAGGGCGAGCCCAAGGACGCCTTCCAGCTCGAGGAGATCGAGGTCCCGGAGCCGGGCGCCTTCGAGGTGATCGTCCGCGTGATGGCCGCCGGCGTCAACTTCAACAACGTCTGGGCGTCGCTCGGCAAGCCGGTCTCGGTGTTCGGCTACGGCGACCACCCCGAGTACGGCCACCACATCGGCGGCTCCGACGCCTCCGGCATCGTCTGGAAGGTCGGCGAGGGCGTCACCCGCTGGCAGCCCGGCGACGAGGTCGTGATCCACTGCAACCAGGCCTCCTACGAGGACGTCGAGGTGCACGGGCTCGACCCGATGGCGGCGCCGAGCCAGGAGATCTGGGGCTACGAGACCACCTGGGGGTCGTTCGCCCAGTTCACGAAGGTCCAGGCCCAGCAGCTCCTGGCCAAGCCGCGGAACCTCTCGTGGGTCGAGTCCTCCGCCTACGGGCTCACGTACTTCACGGCGTACCGGATGCTGTTCGACCGCTGCAACCTCCAGGCGGGGCACAACGTGCTGATCTGGGGCGCCGCCGGCGGGCTCGGCGTCTTCGCGACGCAGCTCTGCGAGGCGGCCGGCGCCAACGCGGTCGGCGTGGTCTCGTCTGACGAGAAGGGCGAGCTCGTCAAGAAGCTCGGCGCGGTCGACTACATCAACCGGGCCGAGTTCGGCGAGATGATGCGCTCGGACGCCAACCATCCGGCCGCCGATCCCGCCGCGGACAAGGAGCGCTTCAAGGCGTCCCGGGGATTCGCCAAGCGGGTCAAGGAGATCCTCGGCGACGCGCCGGACATCGTCTTCGAGCACGTCGGCCAGGCGACGTTCCCGACCTCGGTGTTCACCGTCAAGCCGTTCGGCAAGGTCGTGATCTGCGGGGCAACCTCTGGGTACAACCTCGACTTCGACGTGCGCTACCTCTGGATGAAGCAGAAGGAGATCCTGGGCTCGCACTTCGCGAACGCGTACGAGTGCATGCGCGCGAACCAGCTGATGGCCGAGGGCAAGGTGCGCCCGGTGCTCTCCGATGCGATGGACTTCGACGGCGTTCCCGAAGCGCACCAGATGCTCCACGAGAACCGCCACGCCGGCAAGATCACGATCCGGGTCGGCGCGACCGGCAACGACGAGGGCAAGCACGAGGACGGCCCCGGGGCGATCTGGGCAGAGGTCGGCGCCTGACCGCCGATAGGATCAGCCGCCGGTGAACAACAACGTCAACTACATCGAGTGGCACGTCACGCCCTTCCGGGCGGACCGCTGGTACGCGATCTGGCGCCCGGCGCTGGACCGCGCCCTCGCGTTCGGCGCAACCTCCTCGTACATCACGCGCAACGTGGACGACCCGCTCCACTTCCGGCAGGTCTCGACCTGGGAGGACAAGGCGGACTTCGAGCGCTACTGGGCCTCGGACGAGATCTCGGCGCTCCGCCAGGCGGCGCTGAGCTATTACGCCAAGCCGCTGCTTCCCACCTGGCACGTGCTCGCGCTGGACGCCGACACGCCGCCGGGCAGCCAGGCGACCGCTCAAGCCGCCGCCGAGTAGGCGCCGCCCCCTCGACCCATTAGCGGGTCTTATTGCATGTAGCAGAACATCCTGTTGCGCTTATCGCGCTGCGGTGGGACGCTGACTGGGCAGCAAGCAGCACGACCCGGAGGTGATGAGGATGTTCGATCGCAGGACCAGCGCGGAGAAGCGAAGCTATGACGTCGGCACCGTCGCGATTCGCCAGGTGCGTACGGACCACACCGGGGAGCTGGCGGCGGTGGCCGCTCGCGATTCCCAGCGGCTGCCGGCCGGGCCGTGGCTCGTCGCCGAGGTCGACGGAACGGCGCTCGCCGTGCTCTCGCTCTCGACCGGCTCGTTCGTCGCCGACCCGTTCAGCTTCACGGTCGGGCTGCGCAACCTCCTCGAGTTCCGCGCGGCCCAGATGGAGCCTGCGCTGGGCCACGACCGCGTGCGGCCGCTACGCCGCCGCAGCCTTCGCGCGCTTCGAGCCTGACGGGCGCTTTGCGCGCCGCGGGCGCGAGGCCCCCCGGGTCTTCGCGTCCGTGGCGCTTGAGACCTCCTGGACGAGCCTTGCACCCTCGTCCCGGAGGATCTCGAGCATCGCGTCCGCGGCCGGCGAGCGCGCGCCTACCGCGCGGACGGCACCCCAGACGCGGCGCTGCGGCGCCGTTTGCGCGACCTTCTTGATCACCACGTCCTCGCGTACGGCGGCGAGCGCCAGGTCCGGGAGCAGGGTCACCCCGAGCCCGCCCGCCACGAAACCCTGAAGGACCGAGTAGTCGTCCGACTCGAAGGCGATCCGCGGCTCGAAGCCCGCCTCGCGACAGGACTCGACGACGACCTCGGAGCAGCTGCTGGGCCTCTTGCTGCACAGCCAGGCCTCGTCCGCCAGGTCCCGGAGCCGGATCGGGCCGGCCCCCGCGAGCGGATGATCCAGCGGCAGCACGACGTGAAGCGACTCCGTGAGCAGGACGACGCGGTCGAGGTCGCGGTCGTCGGCGGCCGGCAGCGAGGGATAGTCGAAGAGAATGGCGAGATCGATCTCCCCCCTGCGGAGCAGCGGCAGCGACTCCTCCGGCTCGTACTCGGAGAACTGCAGATCGACGCTCGGGTGGCGCTCGCGGAACACCGAGAGTCCGCGCGTCACCAGTGTGGCGCTGGCGCTTGGGAAGCTCGCGAGCCGCAGGCGGCCAGATTCCAGGCCGGCGATCTCACCGAGCTCGCGCTCGGCCTCCTCCAGCCGGGCGATCACCGCGTCGGCGTGCGTCAGTAGGGCCGAGCCCGCATCAGTGAGCCGCGGTCCGTCGCTCGAGCGGGCCAGCAGCGGCATGCCGACCTCGCGCTCGAGCGTCGCCACCTGCTGGCTCACCGCGGACTGCGAGAGGTACAGCGCATCCGCGGCCGCCGAGAAGGAGCCCTGGCACGCGACCTCGCGCAGGATGCGCATCCGCTTCACGTCAAGCATAAGTAGATCTTATCACGTGGTCTAGGACTTCCTGTTGCGCTTATTGATGCCGAGGGCCATCATTGACCTACGACCAACCGACCCGAGGAAGGGAGCAGGACATGCTCCACTGGATTCTCAACAACACCCGGAACCGCACCACCGAGGCCCGCCTCGCCGAGCTCCACGAGCGCTCGCGGGCTCGCCACGCGCCGGCGCCTCGCGGCTCCGGCTCCCGCGCGATCGACCTGGCCGCGCTGCGCGGCCGGCGTTAGGCCCGCGGTCGCGCGTCGCGCGCTAGTGCGACTCGAGCGGGGCCATGGTGAGCCCGGCGGCGTCGAGCTGCTCCCAGTAGAGCTCCGCCGGTTCCTTGGGCCCGGTCCAGACCGTCGCCCTGCCGGAGTTGTGGATCCGGTCGGCGAGCGCGTACCCACTGTCCAGGCCGACGCCGGGCACCACCCTCGCCAGGGTCTTGGCGACGTGATCGAACGTGTTGTGATCGTCGTTCAGGACGATCACCATCCAGTTGCCTCCGAGGCCGCTCCCAGGCGGTCCCGTGCGGGGGCGCTCGATGGTCTCGGTGGAGGTACTCAGGGCTTCTTGACCGAGACGCGGACGTTCTCGAGCTGGAAGATCCCGTGCTTCGTCGAGTGCTTGCCGACGCCGGCGAAGACCTGGAGCTGGCCTCCCGGCAGGTCACCCGGATCCGGGTCGTTCACCTCGGCGACCTTCTTCCCCTCGACGTAGACGAGCACCTCGTGCCCGAAGGTGCGCATCTGGAGGGTGGTGAAGCGGCCGACGGGCTTGATCTTCTTGGACTTGCCCTGGACGGGGAAACGGTCACCCTTGGGTGAGCGCAGGAGCACGAACTTGTGCTTCTTCGGGAAGACACGCAGCTCGTAGTACTTCTTGGTCCCGTTTGCGCGCATCCGGAACCCGAAGCGCGAGCTCTTGCGGAGGTGGGCCGGCGTCTCCTTGCCGAGCTTGAAGTCCGCCTGCAGGTCCAGGTTCGACTTCGAGGCGTCGGCCTCGACCGGGAGCTTGTAGCTGCAGACGTTCGGGTTGTGCCCGACCTTGATCTTCAGTGACCCGCTCTTCACGCCCTTCCTGCAGTGGTGGGTGTGCAGGGCGATCAGCTGGTGGGCCCGGCCGGCGGAGTTGAAGTTGTTCGTGTAGACGATCACGATCACCGCGGCGCTCGCGACCGTCGCGCCCAGGGCGAGAACAGCCCCGAACGCCGTCAGCCCCGCCAGGCGCTTTGCAAATGCTCCCATGGCAGGCCTCAAGGTAGCGATTGCACCCAGGCGGCGACCGGCAGAGCCGGTCCCCGCATCATTCCTCCCGCTTCCGCCAGTAGCGCTCGAGCCCCTGCCAGGCCTGGTCCGGCGGCACCGCCTGCCGGAAGCGCTCGGCCACGTCGTCCGGCTCGGCCGCGAGATCGCCCTCCATCGCGGCCATGAAGGAGCCCTCGTCGGCAGGCCGCGAGCGCCCGGCGGCGGTCTGGAGCGCCGCGCGCATGGCGTCGAGCTGCTGGGCGGCGTCGTATGCGCCGAAGTGGGTGAGGCGGACGCGCTCGGGCCGCCACGACGCGATGAGGTCGAGCGACGCGCCCCACGCCTCCAGGTCGATGTCGGGTGGCGGAGTCGGCGCCACGGTTGTCGTGGACGGCGGGATGCGGACTCCGCCGGTATCGCCCACGTAGGCGTCGCCGGTCGACTCGTCGAGGTAGGCGACGTGGTGGCTGGCGTGGCCGGGGACGTGCGCGTAGCGCAGACCCTCCACCTCACCGGCCTCGCCCAGCTCGACGATCCGCTCCCTGGGCACCGGGGCAACCTCGCCCCACAGGCGCTCCATGTCGTCGCCGTAGAGGCGCGCCGCGCTGCGCAGGAGCTTCTCGGGGTCCGCCATGTGGGGTGCGCCAACCTCGTGGACGTAGACGCGCAGCCCGGGGAACCGCCGGCAAAGGACCCCGCTGGCGCCGGCGTGGTCGAGGTGGATGTGGGTGAGAAGGAGCGCGCGCGGCTCCCGCTCCAATCCGGCAATGAGCGTCTCCACGCACGACGCGGGCCCGGGATCGATGACGATCCCTCCCGGCAGCTCGTGGGCTCCGATGACCCGGTCGTTTCCCAGGTGCATGACGTCGACGAGCCGCGGCATGCATGGCAAGCTACCCGGAGCACCGACTTTCTCACCCGCCGCGGCTTTTCGGGAAGATGTACGCATGAGCACAGACGGCGAGCACCGGCTCGACAAGCCAGACCGCCCGTGGGTCATGCGGACCTACGCCGGGCACTCCGACGCGAGGCGCTCCAACGAGCTCTACCGCCGCAACCTGGCGAAGGGCCAGACGGGGCTCTCGGTCGCCTTCGATCTCCCGACGCAGACCGGGTACGACCCCGACCAGGACCTCGCTCGCGGCGAGGTCGGCAAGGTCGGCGTCTCGATCGTCAACAAGGGCGACATGCACGCGCTCTTCGACGGCATCCCCCTCGACGAGATGAACACGTCGATGACGATCAACGCGACGGCCGCCTGGCTTCTCGGGCTCTACGTCACGGTCGCGGAGGAGAACGGGGTCGACCGGGCCAAGCTGACCGGCACCACCCAGAACGACATCATCAAGGAGTACCTCTCGCGGGGCACGTACGCGTTCCCGCCCGGCCCCTCGATGCGGCTCATCGCGGACACGGTCGCGTTCACGGTGAACGAGATCCCGAGCTGGAACCCGACAAACGTCTGCAGCTATCACCTCCAGGAGGCGGGCGCCACCCCCGTCCAGGAGATCGCGTACGCGCTCTCCACCGCGATCGCGGTGCTCGACGAGGTGAAGGCGCGGGGTCAGGTCGCGGAGTCGGACTTCCCCAAGGTCTTCGGCCGCATCTCGTTCTTCGTCAACGCCGGCGTGCGGTTCATCGAGGAGCACGCGAAGCTGCGGGCGATGTCCGAGCTGTGGCGCGACCTCGGCCGGGAGCGGTACGGCGTCACCGACGAAAAGCTCCTGAGGATGCGCTACGGCGTGCAGGTCAACTCGCTCGGCCTCACGGAGTCCCAGCCCGAGAACAACGTGCCGCGAATCGTCCTCGAGGCGCTCGCCGTGACGCTGGGACGCAACGCTCGCGCACGCGCGATCCAGCTCCCCGCTTGGAACGAGGCGCTCGGCCTCCCCCGCCCCTGGGACCAGCAGTGGAGCCTGCGGATCCAGCAGATCCTCGCCTACGAGACGGACCTGCTCGAGTACGCGGACGTCTTCGAGGGCTCGAAGGTGGTCGAGGGCCTGGTCGCCGACCTCACCGAGGGGGCTCGCGAGGAGATGGGAGTCGTTGCCGAGCACGGTGGAGCCGTGGAGGCGGTCCCGTACATGAAGGCCCAGCTCGTCGCCTCGCATCGTGAGCGCGTCGCCAAGATCGAGGCGGGCGAGCTCAAGGTCGTCGGCCAGAACTGCTTCACCGAGACCGAGGACTCGCCGTTGCTCGCGGGCGCCGACGGCGGGATCCTCACGCCGGACCCCGAGGTCGAGCGCGAGTGCGTGGAGGCGCTCGAGCGCTGGCGTGCCGAACGCGACGACGCGGCCGTCGAGAAGGCGCTGGCGGATCTCGCAGCCGCCGCCCGGGACGACGGCGTGAACATCATGCCGGCGACCATCGCAGCCGCCAAGGCGGGCGTCACGACCGGCGAGTGGGCCGGAGTGCTGCGCGAGGCCTTCGGCGACTACCGCGGGCCCACGGGCGTCGGCGGGACGGCATCACAGGCCGACGCCGAGCTCCTGGCGAGTGCCCGCGAGCGGGTCGATGCCGCGTCGGAGGCGCTCGGCCACCGCATCCGGATCCTCGTGGCCAAGCCGGGGCTCGACGGGCACTCGAACGGCGCCGAGCAGATCGCGGTGCGCGCCCGCGACGTCGGCATGGAGGTCGTCTACCAGGGCATTCGCCTGACTCCCGAGCAGATCGCGGCCTCGGCCAACGAGGAGGACGTCGACGTGGTGGGGCTCTCGATCCTCTCGGGGTCGCACCGCGAGCTTGTGCCCGAGACCGTTCGCATCATGCGGGAGCTCGGCGTGGACGCGCCCGTGATCGTCGGCGGCATCATCCCGGCAGCCGACACGTCGTACCTGGCCGACGCCGGCGTCGCACGCGTGTACACGCCCAAGGACTTCGACCTCAACCGCATCATGGGCGAGATCGCCGAGCTGGTCGCCGCTCGCGCCCGGGAAGCCGCCCCCGCCGGCGGCAGGGTTTGAACGAACGCCCGATCGAACTGCCCGTCGAGGGGCTCACGGACGGCGAGGTCCGGGTCAGGCTTGGTGCGGAGGCGGACGTGTCCGCGATCGTCAGGGCCTGTCAGGACGAGGCGGTCCAGCGCTACACGAGCGTCCCCTGGCCATACGGGGACGCCGACGCGCGGGGCTTCCAGCGGCGAAGCGCGGAGGCGGCGGCACGGGGAAGTGGGCTCGAGGCCGTGGTCGTCGACGCCGACACGGGCGAGTTCCTCGGGACGGTCGGGATCCGTCGCCACGCGGTGGACGCCGGCCGCTGGGACCTCGGCTACCTGGTTGCGCCCTGGGCGAGGCGCCGCGGTGTCGCCACCCGCGCGACGCGCCTGCTCTGCCGGTACGCGTTCGCCGAGCTCGGCGCCGACCGGATCGAGATCTGCGCGGAGCCCGAGAACGAGGCCTCACAGCGCGTGGCGCTGAGCGCGGGATTCACCCGGGAGGGGATCCTTCGCGCCTACCAGCCGATCAAGGGCGTGCGGCGGGACATGGTCATGCATTCCCTGCTGCGCAGAGAGTTACCCTGAAAGCTGTTCTATGAGGTGCTCTAGCGGCGAAGCGGCCGCAATGGTCTGATGGAAGGCGTCAACGGGGATCGCAGCGCCTGGTTGCGCTGCTACCGATGCTGGTCGCAGCGGCTGGAGGCTCAGGTCCACTACGACGCGATCCTCAAGGTCGACCCTGACACCGGTGACGTCGCCGACCGGATCGAGGAGGTCCAGGAGGCGGTCGTGCAGTGCCTGGACTGCATGCACGACCAGCCCCACCTGACGTTCGAGGACCAGCACGTCGTGCCGGTCGCGGACCGCTGGGAGCGCATGGTGGCCGGCACGCCGTGGGTTGCCTCATGCACGGTCACGGTCGACCAGGACCTCGTCGAGACCTGCTCGGGCCCGGACGCGGCCGACAGCCTCACCTACGGGTCGTTCGGCGACTCCGGCACGCGCGAGTTCTTCACCCATGTGCGCTTCCACAAGCACGACGAGGAGCGGATCGTCGTCCACCTCCTGGTCGAGCTCTATGCCCGCTCGGCCGAGGAGGCGAGCGAGGTGCTCGAAGAGGCCTCCCGCGGAGTGCTGGAGATCACCTCGCTCGCCGAGGAGTCACGGCCGCCGGCGCACGCCGCCGACGAGGCGCACTGATCACTCATCTAGCTACCTGCCGCCGGACCTTGCCCAGCAGCTGAGCTTGCCGGTGTGCCCGCGGCAGACCTTGAGGCTGCGGACCTGCGCCTTCAGCTCTCTCTTCCGCTTGCGTGGCAGCTTCCCGTAGATGTTGTTGATCTCGTTCGCGTAGGCATTTCGCTTCAGCCGGTAGTACTCGGAGCGGTTGTCCTCGCCTCGCGGGCCGCGCTCGTACTGGACGTAGAGGTAGTTGTGCCCGCGGATCGCCCGGTAGCTCGGCGGGTTGCCCGAGCGCGCGCTCTGCGCGTCCGGGCCGGCCTGGTGCCGGGTGGCGTGCCGGTGCTCCACCATGATCCGCTGCCGCCAGCCACGCCCCGCTCCAGCCCTGCCGCGAAGCAGGCCGTACAGGCTGTGCCCGTCGACGTTCGGCGGGATCCTGGCCCCCGCGATTGCGTCGAACGTCGGCGCGAGGTCGATGTTGGAGGCCATCTCGTTGATCGTCGAGTTCGGCTTGATGCCCGGGCCCGCCACGAACAGGGGCACGCGGATGTCCTCCTCGAAGGCCGTCTCCTTGCCCGCCCCGAGCCGGTGCTGGCCGGTGTGGAAGCCGTTGTCGGAGTTGAAGATGAAGTAGGTGTTGCCCGCGAGCCCCTGCCGCTTGATGTCCCGGCGGAGCGCACCGACCATGCGATCGACGCTCTCCACGGACTGCACCCGCTTGCAATACCTCGCGTCGAGGATCGCCTTCGCATGGTGGGTGAGCCGCCTCGTGTTGAGCCACTCCGGCGGGTGCTTGGTCCTGACGTCATAGGAGGGCCCGCGCGGCACCTTGAACGGGGTGCGCAGGCACTGGAAGGGCCGGTCGTCGCGCGGGGCGGGCACGGCATAGCCGCTCCTGACGTCGGGATTCGTGTGCTCGTCCCTGACCGCGTCATGTGGCGCGAACGTGGAGACCTCCAGGAAGAACGGCGACCTGGCGCGGTTGATGTAGTCGGTCGCCTGCTTCTTCATGTTGGTCGTGAGGTAGTCCTGCGGCTCGTAGCCGACGCGCGGAACCTTCGTCCCGTTGTCGTTGGTCGAATACGAGTACTCGGCGTAGCCGAGGCTCCCCTGCACCCACCAGCGGTTCCAGTACGGGGCGGGCTGCTCGTTGACGTTGTAGCCGTTCAGGTACTTGCCGAGCAGCCCGGTCCGGTAGCCGGCGTGCTGGAGGCTCTTGGAGAAGGTGCGCCGGTCGTCGTGGCGGCGGGTGAACGTCTCATACCCGCCAAGCGGCGGGTTGTTGGATCTGACACTGGTGTTGTGCGGGTACTCGCCCGTGAAGATCGTCGCCCGCGACGGGCAGCAGAGCGAGTCGGTGACGAAGTAGTTCTTGAAGCTCGCCCCGTCGCGCCGCAGGGCCTCGACGTTGGGCATGCGCTTCACCAGGTCCCACGAGAGGTCGTCGGTGAGCACGAAGACGATGTTCGGCCGGGTCGTCGCGGCGGCCGCCTGCCCCGGACCGGCGCCCACGCCGGGGCCATCCCACACCAGGGCTCCCACGGCCGCGAGCACGGCAACGGCCCCGGCAATCAGACGGGCGTGCACGCGCGATGGGGCGCCTGCGTGTTCGTTTGAGCGGAGCGTCACGAAACCAGCGGACCGGCGGAGTCCGAAGCGACGGCGGAAGCTAGCGAACTAAGTTAAGGCCCGGCGCAACGCGGCCCGGTCGATGCCGGCCGGGGTCGTCAACCCGGACAGCGCCATCGTCAGATCGAGCTCGGCGAGGAACATGCGGATGACCGTTTCCACGCCGGCCTCCCCGTCGAGCGCCATCCCCCAGATGTAGGGGCGGCCGAGGAGCACCGCATCGGCGCCGAGGGCGAGGGCCTTGAACGCGTCAGCGCCCGACCGCACGCCGCTGTCGAGGAGGAGGGTGAGATCGTCCCCCACCGCGTCCGCGATTTCCGGGAGGGCGTCGAGCGAGGCGAGCGCGCCGTCCACCTGCCGGCCTCCGTGGTTGGAGACGACGAGCCCGTCGACGCCCCGCTCGCGCGCCTCGAGCGCGTCGTCCGGGTGCAGCACGCCCTTGAGGAGGATCGGCAGGCTCGTCATCTCGCGCAGCGTGTCGAGGTCGTCCCAGGTCAGGGCGGCGTTCGGGAACACCGTTATGAAGAGGCCGATCGCCTCGCCCTGGTCGTCGGGGTTCTGCATTCGCGCCCGGAAGGCCGGGTCTGCCACGTAGTTGGCGATCCCCTTGCCGTGGCCGCCGGGCAGGTAGGCCTGCTCGAGGTCGCGGGGCTTCCAGCCGGGGAACGCGTTGTCGACGGTGACGACCACCGCCCCGTAGCCCGCGGCCTCGGCGCGCGCGACCATGCTCTGGGCGATGTCGGGGTCGTTCGGCCAGTAGAACTGGAACCAGTGCGGGGCCTCCCCGTGAGCCTCCGCGATCTCCTCGAGGGAGTGATCCGCGACGGTGGAGGCGATCATCCCGGCCCCAACGGCCCCGGCGCCGCGAGCGGCGGCGAGTTCGCCGTCGGCGTGGAAGATGCCCTGCACGCCGATCGGGGCGAGCATCAAGGGCGCGACGAGGTCCTGGCCGAGAACGGTCGTGGCAAGGTCGCGGCGGGTGACGTCGCGAAGCATGCGCGGCACGATGCGCCAGTGCCGGAACGCCTCGGCGTTGGCACGGGCCGTGTCCTCGGTGCCGGCGCTGCCGAACACGTAGCCGCGGGCATGGTCGTCGAGCGCCTCGTGGGCGCGCTCCTCGAGGCCGGTCCAGCTCACCGGGAGCCCCGGCTTCTCCCCCGCCATCCCCTGTGCGTAGATCAGCCGGTAGTAGTCGCCGAACGGCATCTGGGGTGGTGCGCTCACGACGGCGCCGAGCCTATGCCATCGCCGCGTCCATAGCGCGCCGCGAGCCGGCGGTGGCGATGCCCGAACAGGAACGAGACGATGCGCCCGGCCAGCCCGTCCATACCGGGCAGCGCACCCAGCGGCCGACGGACCTCGAAGGTGAGGCGGTCGCGCACGACGCAGGAGCCGCCTGCCGGATCCACGCTGCGCTCGTGTGTCCAGCGCGAGAGGGAGAGCATCGTCGAGCTCTCGAGGAAGCGAAAGCCCGGGCCGCGCTCGGCCAGCGAGAAGTCGTCGTAGTCGACCGGGAGCACCCCGAAGAGCAGCAGCCACGCCTTGCCCAGCGGCTCGCCGACAGCCACGTCGTCGATCGTTCTGCCTCGCAGGGCGCGCGGCATCCGCATCTTCAGGATCGGGCGCAGCTCGTAATCGATCCCGGGCTCGCTGACCGCGGCGTCCCACACCTCCCGCGCCGGCGCCGCAAGCGTCGTCTCGACCTGAATAGTGCCCACGGGCGCCACGGTATATAACCCGCCCGCGATGGCCGGAATCGGAACGTTCATCTCGCCGGGGCGCTCCCTCGAGCAATCGGTGGATCGCGCCCGCAGGGCCGACGCCCTCGGCTACGACGCGATCTACACCACGCAGATCGCGGGCCGTGACGCGTTCACGGTGCTCTCGGCGTTCGGCCACGCGACCGAGCGGGTGAAGCTGGGCACGGGGGTCGCGCCGATCTTCGCCCGCACCCCCGTGGCAATGGCCCAGGTCGCCGCCACGATCGACGAGACGACGGGCGGCCGGATGGTGCTCGGCCTCGGGGTCTCCCACCGGGTCACCGTCGAGAACTGGTTCGGCGCCGAGATCACGAAGCCGGTCAGCCAGATGCGCGCCTACGCCGAGGTCGTGCGCGCCATCCTCACCGGCGAGGCGCCGCCGGAGAACGACTTCTTTCCGACCGCCTTCCAGTTCATGGGCTACTCCGCGCGACCCGAGCTGCCGATCTATGTCGCGGCGCTCTCGCCGAACATGCTCCGCCTCGCCGGCGAGATCGGCGACGGCGTGATGCTCTGGCTGTGCTGCCCGGACTACATCCGCGACGTCGCGCTTCCGGCGGTGGCCGAGGGCCGGGAGAAGGCCGGGAAGACCATGGACGGATTCGACGTGGTCGCCGCGGTGCCGAGCGCGCTCACCGAGGACCGCGAGGCGGCCCTCGGAGCGCTGCGCCAGGAGCTCGTGACTTACGCCTCTCTCCCCTTCTACCGCGCGATGCTCGAGGGCTCGGGCTTCGCGGACGAGATCGCCGCCTTCGACGCCGGGATCGCAGCCGGTGACGTCGAGCAGGCGAAGGCCGGGCTCTCCGAGCGGATGCTGGACGCGCTGGCCGGGATCGGCTCAGCCGACCAGGTTCGCGCCGGCGTGCAGCGCTACCTGGACGCCGGCGCGATCTCGCCCTGCATCGGGGGCGTCCCCGGGGGCGACTTCGACGGCGCGCTCCAGGCGGTCGCAGAGCTGATCGCGTAGGTGTCAGGCACCGAGGGTCACTAGATACGCGTCGGGCGGACGATGAATCTCTTGCGGACGGCTTCGCCGTCCTTACACGCTGCTTTCGGAGCTAGAGCTCCTCACCCTCATACGGGACCGCCGCCGAAGGGCGGGATGTTGCGCATGTTCGAGTCGCGCGGGTCGTCGGCGTCGGGCTGCGGGCGAGCGGCCGTCGTGGTGCCGGTCGCATTCGGCGAGGGGGCGGTCGGGACCTTCGCCACGATCCAGCCGCCGTCCTTCTCGAAGACGAAGTAGCTGGCGTCGGGATCCTCGGCCGCAAGCCTGTCGCGAATCGCATCGGCCTCGGCGCGGGTCCCGTACTGCTTTCCCTGGAGCGCCACGAGGTGAGTCTAGTAAGCCCCCGCCGCCCCATCTGCTCGGCCCCGATGCCGATCGTGCCGGATCAGACGTCAGCCCGCCAGCCTCGCCACCAACCGCCGGTACACCCCGAACGCGGGCTTCTTCGTGTAGTCGTCGCGAAGCAGGCCGTAGTGGTGCTGGAAGTTCGATGAGGACGTGTTGTGGTCGCGCAGGTCGAACCAGCGGTACTGGGTGATGCCGTAGTTGCCGCGGAAGCGGTTGACCGCCTTCACCATCTCGCGCAGGGCCACGACCTGCCGCGCGTCGGTGCGGCCGGGCCCGGTGGGCCAGCCGTTCTCCTCGACGTGGATGGGCACCCCGCGGCCGAGGCCGGCAAGTGGCATGTAGCAGTCGCGCAGCACGCTCATGGCGTTGACCATGCCGTCGGCATAGCCCGCCGCCGTAGGCTCCGCCGGCGGGAACACCGTGCCCGGGTAGGCGTCGAGGCCGACCCAGTCGACCGCGCGGGCAAAGCGCCGGCCGCCGTTGTCGCGAAGGTACGACCAGAAGTCCATCTCGTTGACCGGCGTGTTGGTGTACGCCCAGTTGAAGCCGATCTTCACGTGCCTCAGGTGGCGCCTCCGGACCACCCGGTGGGCCGCCTCGACCCCCTTGATCAGGGCATCCCGCGCGCGGGCGAACGAGCTGTCGGACGCGTCGGGCGCGATCGGGAAGAAGTTCACCTCGTTGGTGATCTGCAGCCCGGTCACCCCGCGAATGGCCCCGAGGCGCCGCGTCACCCGCTTGACGTAGCCGACCCACGCGCCGATCCGCCCCTCCTGCGCGGCGTCCGGGTGGTAGCGCACCTGCACCTCGACCCGATAGCCGTGCCGGGCGTAGTGGCGGGCGAGCTTCGCGAACGTGGCGATCCCGGCCGCGCGGTCCGACCAGAAGAGCCGGTTGAGGCGCAGGGTGAAGGGCGTGTGAGGCGGGCGCAGGCGGTGCAGCGCGGCGAGGGTCTTGGCCGGATCCTCCGGGGTCTCGGCGACCGGCGGGCCGAGCGCGCCGGCGAAGCCGGCCGGGTTGATGCCGAAGCCCAGGCGCGGTGCGCCCTTGACGGGAGTGACCGCGGCAGCCGTGGCATCACCGAGGCAGGTGGGACCGGCCGCCCTCGCCCTCGGGCTCGGAGCCGCAGCGATCATCGCGCCCGCAAGCAGGGCGAGTGGAACAGCCGCGGTCGGGAGCCTCCCCACCGGCCCTCACTCCTGGCTGATTTGCCGTAGCTCGTCGCGTTTCCCGGGCACCATCGCCGCGTAGTCATAGACGCGATCGGTGCGCGCGTAGAGGAAGCGAGGCACCAGGGTGAGCAGATCCTCGGAGCTCACTCCGGGAACGGACGCCGGGGTCTCGAACCCGAAATCCGGATCGGTCTCCCACTCGACCAGGCCGGCAACCGCCGCTTCGAGCACGCGCGCTACCAGGCCGGCCTGGATCTCCCGGGACCGCGGCTCCTCCTCGGGTCCGCCGACCCGTCCGGCGGTCAGGCGGTAGGACCGCCGGCCGAGCCGGACCACCGGCGGCGTGATCTCCTCGCCCCAGCCGAGAACCGCGGCGAACTTCGCGCCCTCGGGCAGCGGCTCGGCGAGACGCTTCGGGGCCTCGACGACCACACCACCCTGGTCCCGCACGAGCACGGCGAACGGGTGCGCGCCGGCGTCCGGGCTCTGGCCGGCCGGGAGGCTCAGTCGACCGCGCCCTCGGCCTCGGCGATCGCCTCGGCCGTGCGCGGTACGAGGACGGAGCGCTTGAACTCGGCCACCAGCTGCCCGGTCTGCTTGTAGACCCGGGTGTGGACCTTGACGATGCCGCGGTCCGGCTTCGACTTCGAGGGCCGCACCTCGAGCACCTCGGACTCGCAGTACAGCGTGTCGCCGTGGAAGACCGGGTTCGGGTGGCTGAGGTCCTCGGTCGCGAGGTTCGCGATCGCCTTGCCCGATACGTCGGAGACCGTCATCCCGACCGCGAGGGAGTAGACGAGAGGACCGACCACCACGTTCTCGCCCTGCTGCGACTGCGACGCGTAGACGTCGTTGATGTGCAGCGGGTGGTGGTTCATGGTCAGCAGGCAGAAGAGGTGGTCGTCCGCCTCGGTGACCGTCTTGGCCGGCCAGTGCTTGTAGATGGCGCCGACCTCGAACTCCTCCAGGTAGCGCCCGTACTCGTGGGCGCCCGTGGCCTCACGGTCCGCCTGGTCGGTGATCAGCTCGTTCTCAATTGTCGGGTTGGTCATTGGCGGAATTCTAGATTCAGCGGGCCTTACGGAGGTGCGATCGCGCGGTGGCCTTCTCGATCACCTGTCCGATCAGCTGCTGGATCTTGGGGTTTCCCTCGACCTTCAGGTGCCCGTAGCGATAGGCCTCCTCCCAATCGGCGATCTCGCCCTCCGTGGCAAGGATGTTGAACATCGAGCGCGGGATCGAAAGGCGCAGCCGCTCGTCCTCGGAGAAGCCCTTGCTGATCCTGGGCCCCGGCACCTCCACCCGGAACACCTGCACGTCGCCGCGCGCCGGAAGCTCGAGCCCGAAGACGAGCTTGAGCTTGGCGAGCGCCGGCACGTCCTTCTGGACGCGCTCGATCGCGGTCTTGATGAGGGTCTCGGCTGCGGCCATCGAGTCCGGCCACAATAGACTGCAAGGCCAGGCGGGAAGGAGCCGAGATGGGCAAGCGACGGCGCGGGATTCGAGCTGGACGCCTGTGGGTGGCGCTCGCCGTCTGCGCGGCGGCCCTCGGCGGCGGCGCGGCGCTCACCGGCGGTGCCGGCGCGATGCGGGAGCCCGCCGGGGCCAACGTCGTCGTGATCCTCGCCGACGACCTCTCCAACAACCTGGTCCCGTATATGCGAAACGTCAAGGCGATGAGCCGAGACGGCGCGAATTTCACGAACTACTACGTGACCGACTCCCTGTGCTGCCCGTCGCGGTCGTCGATCTTCACCGGCGAGTTTCCGCACAACACCCACGTGCTCGCCAACAAGCCGCCCATGGGCGGCGTCCAGAGCTTCAACCAGCACGGCGGGCGGCAGGCGGTCTACGCGAAGACGCTCCAGGGCGCCGGCTATGAGACCGGGATGATGGGCAAGTACATCAACGGCTACGAGTCCGATGACCCCGAGCCCCCCTACTGGGACGAGTGGGACGTCGTCGGGCAGCGGGGAACCGCGGAGTACGGATACCGCTTCAACCAGAACGGGGACGTCAGCAAGCTCTTCGGCTTCAAGCCCCAGGACTACCTGGTGCGCCGCCTCCAGACTCGTGCCGACGACTTCATCCACACCACCGCAGAGACCAACGAGCCGTTCGTGCTGGAGGTGGCGCCCTACGCAACCCACAGCGCCGACCCCGGTCAGGGGCATCGCAACCCGGACATCAGGCCGTTCTTCACCGTCCCCGACCCGCGCGACGACAGCCACGCGGCGTGCGCGCATCTCAAGGTGCCGCGCACGCCGAACTACGACGCGCGGAACGTGAACCCCCCGTCCTGGCTCGGCCACGCGGCCCAGAGGCCGCTCACGAAGGACCAGAAGCACACGCTCGATCGCCAGTTCTGCAAGCGTGCGGAGACGGCGAAGAGCCTGGATCGCCTGGTGGGATCCGTGGAGACCGCGGTCGAGGACGCGGGCGTTGCCGACAACACCTACGTCATCTTCACCTCGGACAACGGCTTCCACACCGGTCAGCATCGCCTGCTCGCCGGGAAGATGACGGCGTTCGAGACGGACATCCGCGTGCCGCTCATCGTCACCGGCCCGGGGATCCAGCCCGGGACCACCATCGACCAGCTCGCCGAGAACATCGACCTCGCCCCCACGCTCGAGGAGATCGCGGGCACCACGCCGCCCGAGAGCGTCGACGGCCACAGCCTGCTCGGCCTCCTCCACGGCACCGCCGACACCGCGACCTGGCGCCGGCGCCTGCTGGTCGAGCACCGCCACGCCACCAAGGCGAACGAGGGGCCCGACAAGCAGCCGCCGCAGTCCGGCGACCCGACGTCCTATCGGGCGGTGCGCGGCCCGGACTACCTCTACGTCCGCTACCAGGCCGAGCACGGCCACGCTCCGGAGCACGAGTACTACGCCCTTGGCCAGAACCCAAACGAGATCGTCAACACCTACAAACGTCTCTCGCAGAGCCGGCGAGCCACGCTCGACTCCCAGCTCGACGACCTCCGTACGTGCGCCGGCGCGGCGTGCTGGACCCGCGCGGGCGGCGGCTGAGCAGCTCGCGCGCCCTGACAGACCCGAACGCGGCGGACGCGAAGCGGAGGACGCGCCCGGCTCAGATCTTGTTCCGCTCCAGGAGCTTCTTGCCGATTACGACCTTCTGGATCTCCGAGGTGCCCTCGCCGATCAGAAGCAGCGGCGCGTCGCGGTAGATGCGCTCGATCTCGTACTCCTTCGAGTAGCCGTAACCGCCATGGATGCGCAGCGCCTCCTCGGCGTTCGCGTGGGCGGCCTCGGCCGCGAACAGCTTCGCCATCCCGGCCTCGAGGTCGGAGCGCTCGCCGGCGTCCTTCATGCGGGCGGCCTTGAGGGTGAGGAGGCGCGCCGCCTCGAGGCGCGTGCCCATCTCCGCGAGCTTGAAGCTGATCGCCTGGTGCTGGGCGATCGGCTTGCCGAACGTCTTGCGCTCCTGGCTGTAGCGCAGCGCAAGCTCGAGCGAGCGCTGGGCGACGCCGACGCCGCGCGCCGCGACGTTCACGCGGCCGAGCTCGAGGGCGTCCATCATCTGCCCGAAGCCCTTGCCGACGCCGTCGGGACCCCCGAGGACGTGGTCGTCGGAGACCTTGAAGCCGTCGAAGACGAGCTCCGTGGACTCGACGCCCTTGTAGCCCATCTTCTTGATCTGCGGTGGGATCGTGAGACCCGGGACCTCGGACTCCCCGGGCTCCTTCTCGCAGATGAAGCAGGTCATGCCCTTGTAGGGCGGATCGGCCTTCGGATCCGTCTTGACGAGGACGAAGACGAGGCCGGCACGCAGCCCGTTGGTGACCCACATCTTCTGCCCGTTGATCTCCCAGCCGCCCTCGACCTGCTTGGCGGTGGACTTGATGCCCTGCACGTCAGACCCGACCTCGGGCTCGGAGAGGGAGAACGCGCCCCGGATCTCGCCGGTGGCCATCTTGGGCAGGTAGCTGTCCTTCTGCTCGTCCGTGCCGAACTTCATGAGCAGGTAGGAGCCGATGAAGTGGGTGTTGACCACTCCCGAGATCGAGATCCAGCCCCGGGAGAGCTCCTCGACGATCATCGCGTAGGTCGTCAGGTCGAGCCCCATCCCGCCGTACTCCTCCGGAATCGTCACCCCGAATAGGCCGAGCTCCTTCATCTGTTCGACGATCGGCTCGGGGAACTTGTCCTCGTGGTCGTACTCCTCGGCGACCGGGATGATCTCCTTGTCGGCGAACTGGCGCACCATCTCGGTGATCGCCTGCTGCTCGTCGGTTTTCTCCTGGTAGGTGGCGTCGGCTATTGCCATGGCTCCAGTCTTCTCTTCGGGTTCAAGCGGAGCCCGCCAGGATACCTGCGCGATACTGGGCGCCGGTGAAGCTCTCGACGGAGGAGATCGAGACACTCGTGGCCGCGATGCCCGTCGGCCTGCTGAAGCCGGCCCCGGAGGGCGCCATGGAGGCCAGGGCCCAGGCGCTGGCGCGGTTTGCGTCGGACGACCTCGTGACCGTGATGGTGAGTGGGCCAACGGGGTTGCGCACGGACTTCCACGGGCCCGACGGGTTCGTGAGGGCCTGGGATGACTGGCTGAGCCCGTTCGACCGCTACGAGAGCGAGATGCTGGAGGTGGTGCAGACCACCGAGGACAAGCTTCTCGTCCGCACCCTCCAGATCGCGACGCCCATCGGCACGAGCGTGCGCATCGAGAACGAGGCGGCGGGGGTCGTCGAGTTCGACGGCAACCGGTTGGTGCGGATGGAGTTCCACCTCGACCCCGCAACCGCCCGGCGGGCCGCGGGGCTGGACGCCGGCTGAGACTCAGCTACCGCCGGCCGAGGCCGCCGGTCGGCTGACGTGGATCCCGGCGCTGTCCAGCTTCTGCTTGACGTCGATGAGCTCCTGGCCGAACGTCCTGGACCGCGTGTTGTAGGCGGCGATCTGGGTCTGGAGCCGTGCGGTCGTGGCGTGGGCAACCGCATGCCTGGTGGCGTCGATCGTCGTCTCGTAGCTCCGCAGCGCGGCCAGGAGCTCCGCGTTCGCTTCTTCGGCCTCGGCCGGAGCGTCGATCGCGCTGAGCGTCCTGATGCCCGCCTCTACGGAGACCTGGCTCGTGCGGAGGGCCTTCGCAAGGTCGCCGCTGGATTGCGCTGCGCCAACCTGCTTGAGGCTCGCGAAGAGCGGGACGACCAGGGAGTGGAGCCGCGCCCCGTAGGCATCGGGCGAGAGCCCGGTGCCGGTCGTGCCCGCCGACCCTCCGCATCCCGCAAGGCCGAGGAGCGCGGCCACCCCGACGCCGGCCACTGCGATCCGACGGCTCAAAGGGTCCAGCCAAAGGAGCGCGAGGTGTACTCGGCGCCCTCGCGCATGTAGAAGCGATGCGCGTCCGTTCGGGCGTCGGCGCTGTCGAGCTCCAGGTGGCTTGCCCCTCGCTCGCGGGCCCAGGCCTTGGCGGCGTCGAGCAGCTGCCTGCCGACGCCTTGGGAGCGGTGCTCGGGGCTCACGGCGAAGTCCTCTACCCAGGCTCGGTAGCCGAAGCGCACCGAGTGCATGTCCTGATAGGCGGTGAGGAACCCGATCAGCGCGCCTCCCGCGTCCGCGACCAGCAACACGGAGTCGTGCGAGGCGATCGTGTTGCCCAGGGCGACGGCTGCGCGGCGTTCGTCCCAGGCCTCCGGCTTCGAGCCCGGCGGGGCGAAGAGCCATTCGTACAGCCCAATCACGGCGCCGATCTCGTCCTCGCGCGCTGCCCTGACCTCGAAGTCCACAGAGCAAAGTCTATGAGGGGCCCTGGCCCCGAAAGCAGCATGTGCGGGCGGCAGAGCCGCCCGCAAGTGGTTTGCGGGCTAGCCTTCCCGCCGATGAGAAACCCACGTGACTTCATGAAGCCCCTTGCCATCGGTGCGCCGGAGCCCGTTCCGGAGATCCCGTTCGGCCCCTCCCGGATGATCCACTTCCTCGACTTCTCGAACGAGAAGATGGCGGCGAAGGCACCGGACATCGCCAAGACCACCGACATCCTGCTCGGCAACCTCGAGGACGCCGTGCCGGTGGATCGGAAGGAGGCCGCCCGAGAGGGCTTCGTCAAGGCCGCGAGCGAGATGGACTTCGGCGAGACGTCGCTGTGGACCAGAGTCAACTCCCTCGAGAGCCCCTGGGTCCTCGACGACATCACGCAGATCGTCACGGAGGCCGGCGACGCGGTCGATGTGATCATGGTCCCCAAGGTGGAGGGTGCCTGGGACATCCACTACGTGGATCGCCTGCTCGCCCAGCTGGAGGCGAAGGCCAAGGTCGAGCGCCCCATCCTGATCCACGCCATCCTCGAGACGTCCCAGGGGGTGGTGAACCTCGAGGAGATCGCTACGGCCAGCCCGCGCATGCAGGGCATGAGCTTCGGCCCCGCCGACCTGGCGGCCTCGCGGCGAATGAAGACGACGCGGGTCGGAGGCGGCCACCCCGGTTACCGGGTCATCGAGGACCCCGATCCCGAGAACGAGGAGGCGCCGCGCGCCTCGGCGCAGCAGGACCCGTGGCACTACTCGATCGCCCGCATGGTCGACGCCTGTACGTCGGCGGGCATCCTGCCCTTCTACGGCCCCTACGGCGACATCAAGGACGTCGACGGCTGTGAGACGCAGTTCCGGGCCGCTTTCCTGCTCGGCTGCGTCGGCGCATGGTCCCTGCACCCCGTGCAGATCGAGATCGCCAAGAAGGTCTTCTCCCCGGATCCGGAGGAGGTCAAGTTCGCCAAGAAGGTGATCGAGGCGATCCCGGACGGCCGTGGCGTCCACATGATCGACGGCAAGATGCAGGACGACGCCACGTGGAAGCAGTGCAAGGTGATGGTCGAGCTGGCTGAGATGCTCGCCCGCAAGGACGAGGACCTCGCGAGGGCCTACGGCCTCTGAGGACCTGACCGACCGAGCGTCGCTTCTGGTACGGACGCACCATCAGCCATCGCACCGGTCACCCGTGTAGGTTGCCGTGGTCGCCCCATCGGGCGTTCAGGAATAAAGCAGGGCGCGCCGTAGGAAACGGCGCAGAAAGGAAGGAAAGGTTTGGACACCAAGCGCGCTTTGAAGCGCTTCGCCGTGCCCGTGGTGGTCGGGAGTGCTGCGGCGGTCGCCCTCACGGGCGGCGCGTTCGCAAGTCAGCACAATGGCCATGGCCAGCACCTGAGCTCGAAGCCCGGGTACGTCGTGGCCAAGGGCGGAGGGGACAATTTCAGGTTCTCCTCGACCACGATCGAGCGGGGCAGGAAGCTCCACATCGTCAACAACACGCGGGACCCGCACACCCTTTCGCTGGTAATTCCGAAGCTGGTCCCGCAGACCAATGGCCAGATCAGGAAGTGCTTCACCAGCGGGCACATCTGCAAGAAGATCGCGAAGTGGCACCACGTCCAGGGCCAGAACGTTCGCCGCAACCCGGCCCGCGCCGGCAGGCACGGCTGGGACCGCGAGGGATCACTCCACAAGAAGGGTGACTCGGTGTTCTTCGCTCCAGGTCAGAACCCCAACAACCGCAAGGTCACAGCTCCCGCGGGGACCGTTCTGCATTTCATCTGCGCGATCCATCCGTGGATGCACGGGACGATCACCGTCACGAACTAGCGACCGCGTTCGTACCGGTCATGAAAAGGCCCCGGCTCACGCCGGGGCCTTTTCTCTGGAGTGGTTTGCGGAGGCTTCTACCCGAGGCGCTGTGCGAGAGCATCGAGCTGCGCGCGGATCTCCCCGGGCAGGTCGTCGCCGAAGCGCGCCAGGTGCTCCTCGACCTGGGGCAGCTGCGCCTTCACGGCCTCCGAGTCGACCGTGGTCAGCTCCTTCATCGCGTCGGCCGGGATATCCAGCCCATCGAGGTTGAGCTCGTCGGCGGCGGGAACCAGGCCGATGGGCGTCTCGACGGCCTCGGCATCGCCGTTGCAGCGACGGAACACCCACTCGAGCACGCGGCTGTTCTCACCGTAGCCGGGCCATAGGAACTTGCCGTCCTCGTCCTTTCGGAACCAGTTGACGACGAAGATGCGCGGCATCTCGTTGGGATGCCGGCGCGCCATCTCCATCCAATGCTGGAAGTAGTCGGCCATGTTGTAGCCGCAGAACGGCAGCATCGCCATCGGATCGAACCGGAGCTTGCCGACCTCGCCGGCCGCGGCCGCGGTGGTCTCCGAGGACATCGTCGCCCCGAGGAACAGGCCATGGTCCCAGTCGAACGACTCGGTGACGAGAGGCACGACGGTCGCGCGGCGCCCGCCGAAGAGGAAGGCGTCGATCGGCACGCCGTGCGGGTCCTGCCATTCCTCGGCAATCGACGGGCACTGCGCCGCCGGCGTGGTGAAACGCGCGTTCGGGTGGGCGGCGGGGCCCTCGGACTCCGGCGTCCAGTCGTTGCCGTGCCAGTCGATGGCGTGGTCGGGCGCCTCGCCGGTCATGCCCTCCCACCAGACGTCGCCGTCGTCGGTCTTCGCACAGTTGGTGAAGATCGTGTTCCGGCCGAGCATGTCCATCGCGTTGGGATTGGTCTTGTGGCTCGTGTTGGGCGCCACGCCGAAGAAGCCGGCCTCGGGGTTGACCGCGTAGAGGCGGCCGTCCTCGCCGAACTTCATCCAGGCGATGTCGTCGCCGAGGGTCTCGACCTTCCAGTCCGGGAGCGTCGGGATCATCATGGCGAGGTTGGTCTTGCCGCACGCGGACGGGAAGGCGCCGGTCACGTACTTGACCTCGCCGCTCGGCGAGGTGAGCTTGAGGATCAGCATGTGCTCGGCCATCCAGCCCTCGTCACGCGCCATGACGGACGCGATCCGCAGCGCGAAGCACTTCTTGCCGAGCAGGGCGTTGCCGCCGTACCCCGAGCCGAACGACCAGATCTCGCGGCTCTCCGGGAAGTGGACGATGTACTTGTTCTTCGCGTCGCACGGCCACGGAACGTCTTCCTCGCCTTCAGCGAGCGGCGCGCCGACCGAGTGCACGCAGGGAACGAACTCGCCGTCGGAGCCGAGGGCGTCGAGCGCATCCTGGCCCATCCTGGTCATGATCCGCATCGAGACCGCCACGTACGGGGAATCGGTCAGCTGGACGCCGATGTAGGCGATCGGCGAGTTGAGCGGGCCCATCGAGAAGGGGACGACGTACATCGTTCGCCCCTTCATCGAGCCCTCGAAGAGCTCTGAGAGCACGCCCCGCATCTCATCCGGGTCGCGCCAGTTGTTGGTGGGACCGGCGTCGGCCTCGGCGGCGGAGCAGATGAAGGTGCGATCCTCGACGCGAGCGACGTCCCCGGGGTCCGAGCGGGCCAGGTAGGAGTTGGGGCGCTTGGCGTCGGAGAGCTTCTCGAAGGTGCCGTTCTCGACGAGCTCCTGGCAGAGCCGGTCATACTCCTCCGCCGATCCGTCGCACCAGTGGATGGCATCCGGCTGCGTGAGGGCGGCGATCTCCTCGACCCAGGCGCGGAGCTTCGCGTGGTCGGTCGAGGCGGAGGTGGAGGTCTCGGCGGCGGTCTCGGTCAAGGGATTCGTCAACTCCTGGGTTCGGGGTGTGCGTGAGAAACGGCGACGCCCGCAAACGGGGGGGCCTGCGGGCGGGATACCCATGATGGCGGAATCCTGACGTGCCCGTGTCAGAAATCGGTCCGCTCGTGGCGGGCGGCACTAGTGGAGCAGATTGATGAGCTGCACCCTGGTGGCGGGCTTCAGGTCGATGACCTTGAGGCTCCCGTGGTCGTCGAGAATCGCGATCGTGAGGACGTAGCGGCCCAGCTTGGTGGTCTTGGCCGCACACTGGAAGGTCGTCCCGGCGTTCGCCGGGACGTCGCTTGGGCAGCCCACGTCCTCGACCTTGAGGCGCGAGTGCGACTCGATCCCACTCGTCACCAGGGCCTCGGCGCTGTGGGCGTTCACCGTCTTCTGGCAGCCGCCCAGGAGCACGGCAAACACGGTCGCGATCGCGGCAGCGCACAGGGGCATGCGGAAGGTTGGAGGGAAGGGATGCAAGTGGGAGAGCGGAGCCGGGCCGAGCAGTATCCCCGATCCGACCTAAGAGAATCATCTAGATTGCGCGCCCGCCATGCGCTTCTACGAGTTCGAATCGCGCCGGATCGTCGAGCGGGCCGGCATCCCGGTCACGAAGTACGGCTTCTGCACCACGCCCGACGAGGCGCGAAAGGCTGCGGAGGAGATCGGCGGCCCCACCGTGGTCAAGTCGCAGGTGCTGACCGGTGGCCGGATGAAGGCCGGCGGCGTCAAGTTCGCCGACACGCCGGACGAGGCTGCCGAGCACGCGGCCGCGATCCTGGAGCTCGAGATCGGCGGCCACATGCCGGTTGGCGTCCTGGTCGACCCGAAGGCGGAGGTCGAGCAGGAGTACTACGCCGCGGTCCTCTGGGACGGCCGGGCCAAGCGGCCGATGATGCTGTTCAGCGACATGGGCGGGATCGACATCGAGGCGGTCGCCGAGAGCCACCCGGACCACGTCGGCCGCGGCCACCTCTCGAACGTCCGCCCCATCTACGACTTCGAGGCCAAGCAGACGGTCGCGCGCTGCGGGATGACCGGCTCGCCGCTGACCCGCGCGACGATGGTGCTGGCCCGCTTGGCCCGGTTGCAGCGCGACTACGACATGACCCTGGCCGAGATCAACCCGCTCGCGCGTCTGGCCGACGGCAGCTTCGTTGCGCTCGACGCCCACATGGAGATGGAGGACGAGGCCGTCGGCCGCCACAGGAAGACGCTCGAGGAGATCGGCGTCGACCTCTCCGAGCCGCGCGAGCTCTACGAGCCCTCCGAGTTCGAGCGCAACGTCAAGGCAATCGACGCCGCCGACCATCGCGGCGTGATCCAGGGGAAGGATCACGGCTTCCACGGCGACCTCGGCCTCGTGATCGGGGCCGGCGGCGGTTCGCTGACGCTCACCGACGCGGTTCGCTCGCAGGGCGGCAGGCCGGCCAACTACGCGGAGATCGGCGGCAACCCGTCCGTCTCTAAGTCCTGCGGCCTCGCCAAGGAGGTCCTCCAGAAGGACGGCGTCGAGAAGATCGCCGTGATGATGTCGATCGTTTCCAACACCCGGGTCGACATCGTCGCCCGCGGCGTCATCAAGGCGTGCCTGGAGCTCGGCAAGGATCCGGCGGAGACGATCGCGATCTTCCGCATCCCGGGAGCCTGGGAAGACGAGGGCTACAAGATCCTCGACAAGTACGGCATCGAGTACTGCGACCGTTCGGTCTCCATGTGGGAGGCAGCAGGCAGGGCCGTGGCGAAGGTTCAGGGCTGAAGTGAGCGTTCTCCTCGACAAGGACTTCACGTTCATCGTCCAGGGCATCACAGGGCGCGAGGCCGTGAACCTCACCCGCGAGTGCCTCGACTTCGGCTCGAGGATCGTCGGCGGCGTCACGCCCGGGCGCAAGGGCCGCGAGGTCCACGGCGTGCCCGTCTTCGACACCGTCGAGCAGGTCGTCGAGCACCACGGCTCGGCCCCCGACGGTGCGGTCGTGACCGTTCCTCCCGCCTTCACCAAGGACGCCGTCGTCGAGGCGATCGAGAACGGGGTCAAGCTGATCGTCGTCGTCACCGAGCGCATCCCGCGCCGTGACGTCGCCGAGATGGTGGAGCTCGCGGACCTGCGTGGCGCGCGGATCATCGGCCCGAACTGCCTCGGCCTGATCGCCCCGGGAGTGGCGAAGATGGGCGGCATCGGCGGCCCGGCGAAGGACGCGGCCAAGGCCTACGTGGCCGGCTCGGTGGGCGTGATGAGCCGCTCGGGGGGCATGACCACCGAGATCTCCTCCACCCTGACCGCGGCCGGCCTCGGCGTCTCCACGGCGATCTCGATCGGCGGCGACGCGATCATCGGCTCCACCTACGCGGAGCTCATGCCCCTCTTCGAGGCCGACGAGCAGACCAGGGCGATCGTGATCTACACCGAGCCGGGCGGCCGCATGGAGGCCGAGCTCGTCGACTGGCGCGAGGCCAACGACTCGCGTCTGCCGATCGTGGCGTTCATGGCCGGCCGCTTCATGGACGACGAGGAGATGCAGGGCGTCAGCTTCGGCCACGCCGGCACGATCGTCGAGGGCGCCGAGGACTCGGCAACCGAGAAGATCGCGCGCCTCGAAGCCGCCGGCATCCCCGTGGTCGAGCGCATCGACCACATCCCGGACGCCGTCAAGGGAAAGCTGGGCTCATGAGCGAGTTCGACGGCACCTTCATCGCGGTCGACGTCGACGCATCGATCGCCGGCGACGTCGAGCTCGCCAGGAAGCTCGAGGAGGTCTGCCCGGTCGACATCTTCAAGGCAACCGACGCCGGGGTCGAGGTCGTCCCGGAGGCGCTCGACGAGTGCGTCCTCTGCGAGCTCTGCCTCGACGCCGCGCCGGACGGCACGGTCGTCGTCCGCAAGCTCTACGACGGCACCGAGCTGCGGCGCTAACGGCCCAAACCGCGCACGTGCCGCACCGTACGCGAGGATCCGCGGATGCTCAGGGTGCTGGTCTTGGTCGTCTCGATCGCAGTCGCCGATGCGCTGAACCCGGCGACGGTCGTCCCGGCCTTGTACTACGCGACCACCGAGAACGGCCGCAACCGCGTCGCGGCGTTCGCGGCCGCGTTCTTCGCGGTGAACATTGTCGGCGGCTTCATCCTCGTCCTCGGGCCGGGCCAGCTGCTGCTGAACGCGATCGCGCGGCCCAGCGACACCGCGAAGTTCACTGTGGAGATCGTCGCCGGCGCGGGGCTGCTCGTCCTCGGAGCGATCCTGATGGCCCGCGGGCCGCGCGTACCCGCGGCTCCCGAGCCCGTCGCGCCGCCCGCCGGTGGGCGTGGCGCGGGGGTCGTCGGCGCGTCGCTCGCGGCGCTGGAGCTGCCGACCGCCCTGCCGTACTTCGCGGCCATCGCGGCGATCGTCGGATCGGGAGTCGGGCTCACGTCGCAGCTCGTGCTAGTCGGGGTCTTCAACGTGGTGTTCATCGCCCCGGTGCTGGCGATCCTCGTCGCGCTCAGCGTCGCCGGCCCGCGGATCGAACCGACGCTGCGTCGCGTCGGCGACCGGCTGCGGGCCGGGTGGCAGCGGGCGGCCGCATGGCTCGCCCTGGCCGGTGGCGTCGTGCTCGTTGCCTTCGGGGCCACCGGGCTCGCGGGACTCCACTGAGCCGCCGTTAGGCAAGATGGTCGGCGTGACCTACCCGACGACCGGCGAGGAGTCCGCATCGACAGACGTCGAGCGCGAGGCCCTTGAGGCGGTCCGCGAGGCGAGCGGCGAGACCGCGGGGCCAATGGAGCGCCACTGCCTACGGGTGTCCGCCATCGCCAGCGAGCTCGCGGCGCGGCGCGGCCTGGAGATCGATCGCGAGGTCCTGCTGGTTGCCGCGCTCATCCACGATCTGGGTCTCTACGACTCGGTTTCGCGCGGCGGGGTCTACGTGAAGGACGGAGCCGACTTTGCCCGTGAGCTCGTTGGCCGCCACGGCTGGAACCAGGAACGCACGGCCCTGTGCGCGGACTCGATCGAGCGCCACCATGAGCTCCGCTCCCAGTGGTCGCGGGGCACGGAGGTCGAGCTGCTGAGGCGTGCGGACCTCGTCGACGTCAGCAACGGGCTGGTGGGATTCGGCCTCGGCCGTTCGTGGCTTCGCGAGGTCAACGCGGCGATCCCCCGAGACGGAACGTACGGCGAGATCGCGCGCCTCCTCGGTCACGCGATGCGCCAGCGCCCGCTCACGCTGCCGCGGATCTTCGTTCGATGAACTTCTCGGAGGACGTCCTCGAGGGCTTCCCCTCGGCCCGCCCCGCGCTGGTCACCATCTCCGCCGACGGCGAGCGGCAGGTCTGGGCGTTTGGCGAGCTGATCGCGCGCAGCGCCGGCCTGGCCGGCGCCTTCGCAGCCCGGGGCGTGCGCCGCGGGGACGTGGTGATGACGCTCGTCGGCAACCGGATCGAGTGGGCGCTGACGCTGCTGGCCTGCTGGCGGATGGGCGCGATCGCCCTGCCGTGCAACACCCAGCTTCGCCACGGGGACCTCGCGCTTCGCGCCGGGGTTACGAACGCGACGCTCTGCGTGGGAGACGAGGAGCTGCTCGGCGAGCTCGGCGACACCGTCGAGGCGATGACCCTCGCCGAGGTGCGGGCGACGATGGACGAGGAGAGCCCGCAGGTACCGCCGCTCGAGCCGGCCGACCTCGACCCCGAGGATCCGGCACTGATCGTCTTCACGTCGGGCACCACGGGCGAGCCGCGGGCGGTGGTCCACGCCCAGCGGTATCTCACCGGCCAGCGCACCCAGGCCACTCGCTGGATGGGAGCGCGGCAGGGAGAGCTGGTGTGGTGCACGACCGCGACCGGCTGGTCGAAGTCGGCCCGCAACGTCTTCGTCGCCCCCTGGCTGTGCGGTGCGGCCGCGCTGATCCACGACGGGCGCTTCGACCCCGCCGAGCGGCTGGCGGTCTGCGAGCGCGAGGGCGTCAACGTCCTTTGCCAGGCGCCCACCGAGTACCGCATGCTGGCCAAGCGCACCACGCTCCGCCCGCTGCCCGGCATGCGGCGCATGGTGTCGGCCGGCGAGGCCCTGAATCCCGAGGTCATCGAGGCGTTCCGGGCCGTCCTTGGACTGGAGATCGCCGACGGCTACGGGCAGACCGAGACGGGCCAGGTCACCGGCAACCTCGACGGCGAGCCGGTCCGAGAGGGCTCGATGGGCCGCCCGCTTCCGGGTATCGAGACGCGCGTCGTGGACGGCGAGCTCCAGCTCCGGGTCGCGACCTCGCCCACGTTCTTCTCCCGCTACATCGACTCCGGTCCGTTCGAGGGCGAGTGGTGGGGAACGGGCGACATCGTCCGCACCGACGACGGCGGCTTCCTCTTCTACGAGGGCCGCACCGACGACCTGATCGTCTCGTCGGGCTACCGGATCGGGCCGTTCGAGGTGGAGTCGGCGCTGCTGACCCATCCAGCCGTCGCCGAGGCCGCCGTTGTGCCCGCGCCCGACCCCGACCGGGGGGCCGTGGTGCGCGCGATCGTCGTCCCGCGCGAGGGCAACGGGTCGGACGAGCTCGCGAAGGAGCTCCAGGACCACGTCAAGGCGACGACTGCTCCCTACAAGTTCCCCCGCATCGTCGAGTTCATGGACGAGCTGCCGAAGACCCCGAGCGGCAAGATCAAGCGCGCCGAGCTGCGCGCCTGCGGCCCGGCGTAGGACACCTGCTCAGAAGAGACGCGCCTGGGTCGCGGGCGCTGCCGGCGGGGCCTGCTTGGGCTGTTCGTGCCAGTCGCCGACGTTCCGCATCCCGCCCGCGCCGCGCACCCGGCGCCGACCCGAGCGCGACCGGACCACCGCGGCGAGCCGGCTGCGCTCGGCCGGCGGGAGATAGGCGCCGCGCGCGTAGAGCTCCTCGTAGCGCGGCACGAGATCCGGCCGGTACTGACGCAGCCAGTCGAAGACGATCTCGCGGACCTCGCCGCGGAGGTGGAGCCCGACGCTTGCCACCGATCCCGCGCCGGCCTCGCCGATCAATCCGAGGAGCTCCTCGACCTGTTGCGGAGAGTCGTTGATGCCAGGCATGAGCGGCGCGATCAGTACCCCCGTCGCGATCCCGGCCCGGGCGAGCTCGGCAACCGCCTCGATCCGCTTGCGGGGGTGCGGGGTGTGCGGCTCGCTGGCCCGCCACGCCTTCTCGTCCAGGGTCGGGATGGAGAGGTTGGCGACGAAGTCGGTGCGCGCGGAGAGCTCCTTCATCAGGTCGAGGTCGCGGAGCAGCAGGGGCGACTTGGTCAGGACCGAGCACGGGTTGGAGAAGTCGCGCAGCGCCTCCCAGATACCCCGCATCAGCCGGTAACGGCCCTCGACCCACTGGTAGGGGTCCGTGTTCGTGCCGAGCGCGACGTGCTCGCCCGCCCACGACGGTCGCCCGAGCTCCGCCCGGACGACCTCGGGAACGTTGACCTTGACGACGATCTCGCGCTCGAAGTCCTCGCGGCAGTTCAGGTCGAGGTACTTGTGCGTGGGGCGGGCGAAGCAGTAGGTACATGCATGTGTGCAACCCCGGTAGGGGTTGATCGTCCAGCGGAACGGCATCCGCGAGCGCTCGGGCACCCGGTTCAGCGCCGAGCGTGCCTGCACCTCGTGGAACCGGATGCCGAGCGCCTCCGGAGCGTCGAAGGTGCGCACCACGGAGTCACCCAGTCCCGCGAGCCGGCCCTGCTTGCTCTCTTCCGCTTCGAGGTTCTTCCAGCGCACGAACACATGTTCGCATATGGCCTGGACGAGACTTCTCCCGGAAACCGTTGGGTGGCCGTACCATTTGCCCTCCATGCGATTTGACGGGCCTCCACCCGAGCCACTTGCGAGCGCGCCGGGATTCCTGCTCTCCTACAACGGCCAGCGGGTCGCCGCGTCGTTCGCGGAGTCGCTGGAGCCTCTCGGCCTGCGCCCGGCGCAATTCGGCGTCCTGACCCTGATCGACGCCGAGCCGGGCAGCACGCAGCGCCACCTTGTCTCCCGGTCGATGATCGACCCGAGCTCGATGGTCGCGGTGCTCGACGATCTCGAGAAGCGCAGACTTGCCGAGCGCCGGCCCCACCCCACCGATCGCCGCAAGCACGCGATCCACCTGACGCCGAAGGGCACGAACCTGCTCGCGAAGGCACGCGAGGCGGCGTTCGCCCAGGCCAAGGAGATGTTCGCCCCGCTCAGCGGCGGCGAGGTCGAGACGCTGCGGGCGCTGCTGCGAAAGCTCGCGGGCGTCGAGGACTGACCCGATCGTCTAGGAGTCGAGCTCGGCGGGCGTGATCTCGAGCTCGAGCTCGTCGCCGGCTCGCCACACGAGGGCGCTGACCGTGCTCCCGATCAGCTCGGCCACCATCAGGCGCTGGAGGTCGGTGGCGCTCTCGATCTCGCCGCGATCGAGTGCCAGGATCAGGTCGCCCGGCCGGATGCCCGCGCAGGCGGCAGGACTGCCCTCCACGACCTCGAGTACCTCCACCGCGCTCCGCCGCCCGTGCCGCGAAGCCGCTCGTGGCGGCAGCGGCCGCGGCCCGCCGGCGACGCCCAGGAAGGCCCGCCTGACGCGCCCCTCGCCGATGAGCGAGCCGATGATGCGCCTGGTCGCCCCGTTCACGGGAACAGCCAGGCCGAGTCCGACGCCCGCCACGGCGGTGTTGATGCCAACCACCCGGCCCCGGCCGTCGACGAGCGCGCCGCCCGAGTTTCCCGGGTTGAGCGCGGCGTCGGTCTGGATCACGTTGTCGATGATGCGGGCCGGCCGGTTTCGCCCGGCGCGGGCCGGCAGGGCGCGGCCAAGCGCGGAAACGACACCGGCCGTCACGGAGCCCTCGAAGCCGTTGGGGTTGCCGATCGCGACCACGAGCTGGCCCACGCGCAGGCGGTCCGCGTCGCCGAGCTCTGCCGCCAGGAGGCCGCCACCATCCGCGCGGACGACGGCAAGATCGGAGAGCGGATCGCGGCCAACGATCTCGAAGCCGAGCTCGCGGCCGTCGGTGAGGGCCACGCGACCGGTTCGCCGGCCGCCCCCGACCACGTGCGCCGAGGTCAGCACGAAACCGTCGGGCGAGAGGACGACGCCGCTGCCGGCCCCGGCCGGCATCCGGCCACGCCGGGTCGGCCGCGTGATCCGGAGGCTGACGACCGACGGCGCGAGCCGCTCGGCCACGCCGGCGACCGTTCGCGAGTAGGCGTCGAGCGCCTCCGCTTCGGCCACGTCGCCGTCGAGGGACGTGACCGGCTCGGCGGCACCCGGGGCCGGCATCAAGCGGCCTGCGGGGTGAGGTCGACCTCGACCTCGCGCTCCTCGTCGCCGCGGACGACGCCGAGGGCGAGCGCGCCGCCCGCCGCCGTCTCGAGCGAGCCGTGGAGCACGTCGATCCCGTCGACGTCCGCGCCACCGGCGGCGACGATCAGGTCGCCACGCCGCAGGCCCGCACGGCCGGCCGGGCTGTCGTCCTCGACGCCCCGCACCAGGAGGCCCTCGCGCTCGGAGAGGCCCACCGCCCGGCGCATCTTGCGCGCGACCCAGGGCGGGGCAACCGCCACACCGAGCCTCGGGCGCTCGACCTCCTCGCCGCGGGCCAGCCGCTCGGCAACGTCGCGAAGTCCGCCGCTTGCGCCGAGCGCGAGGATCAGCCCGCCCTCGGTGCGCAGGAGGTTGATGCCGACGACTCGGCCTTCGAGATCCACGAGGGGCCCGCCGGCCGAACCGCGCGGCAGCGGCGCGGTGTGCTCGATCGCGCCGGGGATGCGGCGCCCGCGCGGGCCCCGGATGTCCCTGGGCGCGGCCGAAACATGGCCCGCGGTCACGCGGAGCCCGCGTCCGCCGGGGTTGGCGAGCGCGTAGAGGGGCGTCCCGATCCGCAGGTCGGCCTCCCCCGGCGCCCACTCGAGTGGCGCTGCGTCGCCGGTGTCGGCGCTGAGGACCGCGACGCCACGCTCGCGGTCGACGCCGTCGACCGCGGCTCGAATGCGCCTGCCGTCGGCCAGCGTGACCGTGGTGCCGTCCGCGTCCGCATGGCGCGCGGCTGTGAGGACCTTGCCCGGTGCGATGACCGCGCCCGAGCCGACACGCCAGCCGCGGCCCGCGCCGACGACTGCGGCACCCTGGCGCTCGGCGACCGCGGCGATTTCCGCTCCGGTCTCTTCGATCGTCCTGGCGCTCATTGAGGTCTCTCTTTCGTAGTCACTGGTATATTGCAAGTCACTATGGACTCTCCTCAAGATAGCAATCGCACCATCTCGTCCCTCCGCGAGGCGCTGGAGGCGGTTGGCGACCGCTGGTCGCTGCTGGTCGTCGCGGCGCTGCTCGACGGACCACGCCGGTTCGGCGACCTGCAGTCCGAGGTGGACGGCATTGCCTCGAACATCCTCTCCAGCCGCCTGAAGGCGCTGGTCGAGGCGGGGCTCCTGACCGCCGAGCCGTACTCCGACCGTCCCCCCCGCTTCGCCTACGAGCTCACCGACGCCGGGCGGGCGCTGGCGGAGCCACTCCGGATGCTCGCCGGCTGGGGCGCACGTCACCGCAACGCGGTCTCGCCACCGGTCCACGATGCCTGCGGGACCGCTCTCGAGGTCTCGTGGTGCTGCCCGACCTGCCGCGAGCCGGTGGCTGAGACGGACGAAGAGGAGCTGCAGTACGCCTAGCTCCGGGCCGGCCGGAGCCGGGCGGAGCTCAGGTCCCCGTAACCGACACGATCAGCTCGGCTGCGGGCCCGACGATCTCCGGCGGCACGAAGTGACCCGCCGGCGTCTCGCGATAGTCGACGTCGAGGCCGCCGGCCGTGAGGAGCTCGGCGGCCCGGCGGCCGAACTCCACGCCGATCACCGGGTCGTTGGAGCCGTGGTGGATCAGCACCGGCAGAGCGGCGCGGCTCTCCAGGTCGGTCTCCCAGCCGTCCACGGTCGGCACGAAGCCGGAGAGGGCGAGGATCGCCGCGGGCTTCGGCCGCCCCGCCCCAAGCCCCACCGCGTAGGACATCACCGCGCCCATCGAGAAGCCGCCGATGATCGTCCGCGACCAGTCGATGCCGCGCTCGGCGAGGAGGTCGTCCGCGAACCTGCCGAGCGCGGCGTACGCGGAGGCGAACGTCTCGGGCTCCGGGTACCCGACCGCCTTCACCGCGTACCAGTGCCGACCACCGGGGGCCACCGGCAGCGCGCTGCGCGCCGCGACGTCCTCTGATCCGAGCGGCGCGCCCGGCGTGACGCCGAGCAGCCGCCGCTCCGGGTCGAAGACGTCGAGCAGCCGGAAGAGGTCGAGCTCGTCGGCGCCGCGGCCGTGGTTGAGGATCAGCGCGCCGGCGGGCTCGCCCGCCGCTTCGCGCAACTCATGCGCGAGGCTCAACCCGCGCGAGCGGCTTGCCGAGGACTGACCACCGGCGTCAGCTTCGCCTCCACCTGGTCGCGCAGGTGCTCGAAGTCCGGCGGCAGCGACAGCTTCTCGCCGAGGGTCTCGAGCGGCTCGTCGACCGTGAAGCCCGGGCCGATCGTCGCGATCTCGAAGAGGACGCCGCCCGGCTCGCGGAAGTAGATCGACCTGAAGTAGAAGCGGTCGATCACCGGAGTCGGCTGGGCGCCTCCCGCGATCGCGCGCTCGCGCCAGTCCTCGTGCTCCTCCGGCGTGGAAGCCCAGGCAACGTGGTGAACGGACCCGGCCCCCTGGAGACCGCGGTCCGCCGGGGGTGGGTCCGCCAGGTAGTAGCCGCCGCGCTCCGCGCCGCGCGATTCCCAGCCGCCCTCGACCGCCTCGAAGCCAAGCGCCTCCTCGAGAAGGCGGCGGCTGGCATCCGGCTGGTGGAGGTAGGCGCGCACCGCATGGAAGCCCTGGAGCGCCATCTCTCTCGGGATCTCGGGATGGTCGGCCACCAGCGGCGCGTCGGGAACGTTGGCCACCAGGAGCTCATGAGCGAGACCCTCGGGATCGCCGAACCGGACCACGTCACCGTCGCGCTCGGCCGGCGTGCCCGCCGCCTTGAGCCGCTCGACCCAGAAGTCCAGCGCGTCGGCGGAGTGGAGGCGCCAGACGACCGTGTGGACCATGCCGGCGCCCGGACGGCCCGGGGGCGCGCCGGGGTACTCGAAGAAGGTGAGATCGGAGCCCGGGTCCCCGTCCTCGTCCGCGTAGAAGAGGTGGTAGACGGTGGGGTTGTCCTGGTTGACCGTCTTCTTGACGAGCCGGAGGCCGAGCGTGCCGGCGTAGAAGTCGACGTTGCGCTGGGCGTCGGCGGTGATCGCGGTGATGTGGTGAATGCCTTCGAGCTGCATATAGGCATCCTAGGGAGCCGCGCAAGCTAGCCTGGAACGCAATGAGCAACCGCCTCGCGAACGAGACGAGCCCCTACCTCCTGCAGCACAAGGACAACCCGGTGGAGTGGTTCCCGTGGGGCCCGGAGGCACTCGCCAAGGCGAGGGCCGAGGACAGGCCCATCCTGCTCTCCATCGGCTACTCGGCCTGTCATTGGTGCCACGTGATGGAGCGGGAGTCCTTCGAGGACGCCGACACCGCGGCCTTCATGAACGCCAACTTCGTCCCGGTGAAGGTCGACCGCGAGGAGCGACCGGACGTCGACGCCATCTACATGGAGGCCGTCCAGGGGATGACCGGCCAGGGCGGGTGGCCGTTGACCGCGTTCCTCGACCCAGACGGGGTTCCGTTCCACGGCGGAACCTACTTCCCCCCCGAGGAGCGTCAGGGAATGCCGAGCTTCCGGATGGTCATGGAGGCGGTGATCGCGGCCTGGCGCGACCAGCGGGCGGAGATCGCCGAGGCGGCGGGCAGCGTGCGCGAGCAGCTCGGGGCGATCGGCCGCATCGACCCGTCCGACGAGGAGATCGGGCCCGAGCTCGTCGAGGCCGCCATCCGCGGCCTCCTCGGCGCCGCCGACACGCGCCACGGCGGCTTTGGGGGCGCCCCGAAGTTTCCCCCCGCGCCGGCGCTCGAGCTGCTGATGTCCCGCGGCGTCACCGACGTCTGCGAGCTCACGCTCGACGCGATGGCCCACGGCGGCATGTACGACCAGATCGGCGGCGGGTTCGCGCGCTACTCGACCGATCAGGCCTGGCTCGTCCCCCACTTCGAGAAGATGCTCTACGACAACGCGCTGCTCGTGCGAACGTATCTGCACGGGTTTCTCGCGCTCGGCCACGAGCGCTACCGGCGAGTGGCAACCGAGACCCTGGACTGGGCGCTGCGCGAGATGCGCGGGCCCGAGGGCGGCTTCTACTCGGCGCTCGACGCCGACTCCGAGGGTGAGGAGGGCCGCTTCTACGTCTGGGAGGAGGACGAGATCCGGGAGGTCCTCACCGGCGCCGGGCTCGCCGACGAGGAGATCGAGCCGCTCCTGGCGCGGTGGGGCGTCAGCCTTGCCGGCAACTTCGAGGGCAAGAACATCCTGCACCTCCCCCTGGGTCCCCGTGCGTCCAACCCGGCGCGCTACGAAGAGGCCCGGACGGCCCTGTACGAGCATCGCTCGAAGCGCGTCTGGCCCGGGCTCGACGACAAGCGCCTCTGCTCGTGGAACGCGCTGATGATCGCCGCGCTTGCCGACGCCGGGGCCGTTCTCGGGCGCGACGACTACCTCGACGCGGCACGCCGGTGCGCCGACTTCGTCTGGGTCGAGATGCGCGACGCCGACGGCCGGCTCCTGCGGACCTGGAAGGAGGGCCGCGGACGCCTCCGCGCCTACCTGGAGGACCATGCCTATCTGGTGGACGCCCTGCTGACCCTGTACGAGGCGACCTTCGAGACGCGCTGGTTCGAGGCCGCGGAGGAGGTCGCGGACGCGATGATCGAGGGGTTCGGGGACCCGGAGCGCGGGGGCTTCTTCACGACGGCGACGGACCACGAGGAGCTCGTCGCGCGGCGCAAGGACATCGACGACCATCCGATTCCCTCGGGCAACTCCGCCGCGGCCTACGTGCTTCTGCGCCTGGCGGCGCTTACCGGCGACGCCGAGTACGAGCGGGAGGCCGTTGGGGTCCTGCGGCTCCTCGGCCGCCTGGCCGCGCAACACCCGACCGGGCTTGCGCACCTCGTCCGAGCGGTCGACTTCCACGTATCCCCGACGCGCGAGGTGGCGCTGGTTGGGCCACCGGGCGCGGATCTGGCTCCGCTGGCGGGGGTGGTGCGCGGGCGCCTGCGCCCCCGTGTCGTCCTCGCCGGGGGCGACGAGGGAGCGGAGACGCCGGAGCTCATGGCCGGCCGGACGGCCGTCGACGGCAGGCCGGCCGCCTACGTGTGCGAGCACTTCGCCTGCAAGCGCCCGGTGACTGACCCGTCCAAGCTGGCGGCGCTGCTCGGCGACGCCTGAGCCGGCGTGGCAAATGGCTCACGGCGTCGCTAGGGTCAGTGCCGTGAGCCCAACCGCCACCAGGAAGTCGGCCAAGCAGGTCGCGACCGAGTACTTCCAGGCCGTCGCCGACCAGGACATCGACGCGATGATGGGCCACTGGGAGCTCGGCAACTACGGATACATCTACGGAATGGCGAAGCTCCGCGCGCCCGACGGCTACCAGGAGTGGTTCGGCGCCCTCTTCCGGGCCTTTCCGGACTTCAGGTTCGAGGTCACGAACATCGTCGCCTACGGCGAGACGGCGGCGGTGCGCTGGCGCGCGGCGGGTACGTTCGACGGCGAGGGGAAGTTCGAGGGCCTCACGCCCAACGGCGCGAGCATCGAGCTCGAGGGGATCGACATGCTCACGATCCGCGACGGCCTCATTCACGAGAACCGCGCCTACACGAACTCGATGGAGATGGCCCGCCAGCTCGGCGCGCTGCCGCCCGCGGGCTCCCTGCCCGAGAAGGCGATGTTCGGGGCGCTCAACCTGAAGACCTCCGCGGTCACGGCGCTCCGCAACCGCCGCGCCTGAGTGGCGCCTGAGTGGTGTCAGGCACCCTTAATTAAGGGTGCCTGACACCGTTTAGAAGCGTTCGGGCACGAAGGTCTGGTCCGAGAGCGGGGGCCGGACATACCCCTTGTCCGAGCCACGCGGCGGCAGCTCGATCGGCTTCGGCGTCAGGTCCTCATAGGGGACCAGCGAGAGCAGGTGCGAGATGCAGTTGAGGCGCGCCGCGCGCTTCGAGTCGGCGTTCACCACGAACCACGGAGCCTGCTTGATGTCCGTGTGGGCGAACATGTCGTCCTTCGCCCGCGAGTACTCGACCCACCTCTCGCGCCCGTTCAGGTCCATGGCGCTGAGCTTCCAGCGCTTCATCGGGTCCTTCGCGCGCTCCTCGAAGCGCCGCTCCTGCACTGCGTCGGAGACCGAGAACCAGTACTTGATGAGGCGAATCCCGGAGCGCACCAGCGCGCGCTCGAACTCGGGGCACGTGCGCAGGAACTCCTCGTACTCCTCGTCCGTGCAGAAGCCCATCACCCGCTCGACGCCGGCGCGGTTGTACCAGGAGCGGTCGAAGAGGACGATCTCTCCCGGGCTCGGGAGGTGGGCGACGTAGCGCTGGAAGTACCACTCGCCCCGCTCGCGCTCGGTGGGGGTGCCGAGGGCGACGACGCGGACGACGCGCGGGTTCGTCCGCTCCACGATCCGCTTGATCACGCCCCCCTTCCCGGCAGCGTCACGGCCCTCGAAGATCACGCAGACCTTCTCGCCCTTTTCCTTGACCCACTCCTGCATCACGACCAGCTCGCGCTGGAGCTTCTCGAGCTCGCGCTCGAACGTCTTGCGGTCGAGTTCCGGCTTCTCCATCCCACGTGACGATAGCCCGGGGGCACAGGCGCCGGCGGCGGGGTTCGCTCGTTCGAACCCGAGGAGAGGAGCGAGATGGAGAATGGGCTGCGGCGCGGCGACCGCGTCGAGTGGAGCTTTCGCGGGCACCGAGTCACCGGCACGGTGCGACGAAAGCTCGTCAGGCGGACCGAGGTCGGCGGACGAGCCGTCGCGGCGTCGAAGGACGACCCCCGGTACCTCGTACGCAGCGAGCGCTCCGGCAAGGAGACCGTTCGGCGCGCCGAGAAGCTTCGCCGTCTGGACTGAGACTCGCCTCAGCCGGCGACGTTGATGTGGGCCACCATGCCCTTCGCACGGTGGTGCTTCAGGGAGCAGTAGAGGACGTAGCGCGCGCCGGGACGGAAGCGCAGGTTGATCTCGTCGACGGCCCCGGGCTGGGTCTTGCCGCCGCTCCTGTGCTTGGGCCCGCCGGTGACCTTGGTGATCACGAGGTTGTGCGGATCCTGCCCGTCGTTCTCGAAGTCCACGATGGACGGGCCGTGGTCGATCTGGTCGCGTGACAGGGTGAGGTTGAACTCGACGCCCTTGACCAGCAGCCTCGACGGCGCCCCGGAGGCTCCCGCCGGCGGGCCGCCTCCCACGGTGAGCGCGGCCGCCGCGAGCGCCACCGCGACGGCCGCCGCGCGCAGGCGCCGCATCACGCGATCACCTGCGGGCGGTCGAACCCCGCCGCGCCGGGAATGAACTGGGCGGCGTCGCGGCCGAACCACTGCTCGAGGATCGAGCAGTAGACGGCGCGGAAGTCTGTCGTGAACCGCAGGTTGTCGTCCTCGTCGAGGTTCGCGAGACCCGGGAACTCGCCGATCATCTGGCCCTTCACCGGCTTCCCGATCACGAACCCGACGCCCGCGGCTCCGTGATCCGTCCCGTCCGAGTCGTTCTGCTCGGGGCGGCGGCCGAACTCGGACCAGAGAAGCGTGATGACGCGGTCGGCGAGCCCGCGCGCCTCGAGATCCGCCTGGAACGCGGCGAGCGTGTCGCTGGTCAGCTTCAGCCCGCTGGCGAGATCGTCCTTCTCCTGCTCATGGGTGTCGTAGCTGCCCGGAGCGTTCATCGCCGCGCAGCGGATGGGCAGGCCCGCGTCGAGGAAGGCGGCCAGCGCGGCCATGTTCTCGGGGAACGACTCGTCGCCGCCGTCGGGATAGGCCACGGGAGAGCTGATCCCGCCGTCCGTATCGAACGGCCTCAGGCTGCGCCGAACCGACATCGCCTGTACCGCGGCACCGCCGGCGAGGGCGAGCTGCGGGTCGCCGCTCGACTGCTGGGCGGCCCCGACCCGGTCGAAGGCGTCGAACATGAGGCTCTCGACGTCTCCCCAGACGCCGGGAGCCCACACGTCGTAGCGCGGCCCGTCCACCGCGGCGACCGGAACGTTGGCAGGCGCCAGCATCGGCGAGAGGCTGCCGTCCAGGGAGAGCCCCTGGAGGGGGTTGTCGGAGGTGCCGATGACATCGAGCAGGCGGCCAAGCCACCCGGTCTGCCCGTTGGGGCTCTCGGCCCCGACCTCCCAGTAGTGGCGTGAGGTGAAGTGCGACTGGTTGGGGTCGTCGTAGGAGACCGCCGGCATCACGCTCACCTGGCCCGCCTGGTGGAGGTTGGAGAGGGAGGCCGCGGAGGGGTGCCAATGCAGCGTGGGGTCCTCGGTGAACGCCGGGCCCGCGCCGGGTGCCAGCTTCAGGGTCGGGCGCAGCGACTGGTATCTGGCATCGTTGACGGGCGCGAGCACCGACAGCCCGTCGATGCCTCCCTCCATGAAGATCGCCACCATCACCGGATCGCTGCCTCCCGCGGCGCTCGCGATGCCGTCCTGCACCTGGCGAACGCCCAGCCTCGACGCGCCGTAGACCGAGAGCATCGCCGCGCCCGACCGCCACAGGAACGAGCGCCGGCTGAGGCCGGTGCCCGCGGGCAGCGGCATCCCGGTCTCGATCGCGGGCAGGCCGCGCCCGGCCTGCGCCGCGGCCTGCTCGAGGAGCCGCGCCCGGGTGAATTCCTGGCAACCGCAGCTCCTCACGAGGCCTCCTGGTCGGGCGACGTCGCAATCAGCACGCGCAGGGCGTTCTGGCGGAGCGCGCGGTACGTGGTCTCCTCCCAGTCGGCGGCCATCGCGCCCTCCACCTGCTTGCCGAAGCGCAGGAGCTCGTTGCGGGTGCGTGTGCTGATCCTGGGGTTCGACCAGAAGCTGAGGGCCTTGTCGAGGGCCTGCGCAGAGTTCTCGTTCGGGTGCGGGTACTTGCCGTTGTCGGGCATCGCGTCCGGCTCGACGACCTCGGCCGCGGCCGTCCAGCGCCCGCGCAGCGTGGACGTGTCGAGCCATCGCGTCTCGTCCCAGCCCGCCACGTTCGGCGGGTTGAACGGCTGCTGGCCGGCGAGGTCCGTGATCCACGCCCAGGCGTCCGTGTCGATGTACCGGCGCCGCGCCTTGAGCAGGCCGACGATGAAGACCACCGGCGGCTTCACCAGGGCCTGTCCCTTGTAGAGGTCGGGGTGCATGAGGATCGCCTCGACGACCGGGCGGACGCGGCGCCCGCTCGACCTGTAGCGCGAGACCAGGCCGGCCAGCGTGGACGGCGAGGGGTCGGTCGGGATGAAGTGGTGCCAGAGGCGATTGACGAAGTACGGCGCGTGCGCCCGGTGGTCGAGCACCAGCCGGCACGAGTCCTCCCAGCCCCAGCCGCCGGTCTTGCCGAAGATCGTCTTCGCCTTCTTGTCGTGAAGGCTCGCGTCGAAACGGAAGTTGACGGGCCCGATGTTGTCGTCCCAGTCGTTGGTCCAGCCCGTCAGCGCGCGCGCCTGCTCGCGGACGTCGTCCTCCGAGTAGGGATAGCCGGAGTCGTCGCTGACGCCGAGGGTGAAGAGCTCCATGAGCTCGCGCCCGTAGTTTTCGTTCGGCGCGTACTTCGTGTTCTCGTTGCCCGAGAGCCAGATCAGCATCGCCGGGTCGATCGTCGTCGCCTTCAGCAGGTCGTCGAACCGGCCCAGCGCCTTGTGGCGGAACATCACCTTCTGCTTGATGCCGAGCTTCTGCGAGCCGACGTCCCCGGTTGCGAACCAGTCGTGCCAGATCAGCGACATGCGCTCGACGTGCGGCTGGTTGGAGCGCACCATCCGGTCCATCCACCACAGGACGTCGTGCCCCCACGCGTCGTGGGGGGCGATCGGGTAGCCGTCGCCGTCGCGCGGCTTGGGGCCGTGGAGCTTCGGTGCCCCGTGGGGGCGCGTCAGCGAGTGGACGGCCTTTACCAGGCCCTTCCTTGCAAGCGCCTTCGCCTCGCCGGGCTTCGGGCCGAAGGCGGAACGCCACAGGAGCCGCTCGGCTTCGCGGGTCCCGAACCTGCCGCGATATCTGGGTACGCCCACATGATCATGTTCGGCTCAGGTGGTCAGTGACCTTGAGCCGGCGCGCCGTGCCTGGACAGGCGTCCGGTGCGCTCAGGCGCGCTCGACGCGGCCGCCGGCCTCGACGCGGGCCGGGTCGAGGAAGCGCGTGTGGATCAGCGACGCGACCCCCTGATGGACCTCCACGGAGCGTCCCAGGCGGCCGCTCAGCGTCAGCGCAGCGGAGCCTGTGGCCTCGTCCTCGGCGATGCCCTCGGCCGGGACGAAGGCGCGGGCACGGACCTCGCCCGCGGCCTCGTCGATCCACGCCCAGCAGTAAGCGAACCCCATCCGGTCCGGTGCACCCTCGAGCGCATCGACCTCTGCCGCCGAGCCGTACTGGACGTATTCGAAGTCGATGGTCCAGCCGGGGTTGGCGGAGATGAACGTCAGGTCTCCCTCGAAGCTCACGCCAACCTCGCCGGCGGGCGGTCGAAGCGTGTCCACCGGCGTCCCTTCCCGCGCGAGAAGCCACGCCGTCCCGACAAGCGGATGCCCGGCGAACGGGATCTCGGTTGCTGGGGTGAAGATCTGCACCTCGCCCCGCTCGCGATCGTCGACGAACACGGTCTCCGAGTAGTTCAGCTCCGTGGCGATCGCCTGGCGGTCGCCCGCGGCCACCGCGCCGCCGTCCAGGAACACGCCGAGGGGGTTACCCCCGCCACCGTCGTCGCCGACGAAGACCTTGAGTACGGTCAGCCCATCCACCGGCGAGACGGTAGCGCGCGCGGAAGCTGCTCTCCGAAGGCCCGAAGCTCAGAGCACCGACAGGAATCGGTCGATCTCCCAGGGAGTGACCTGCACGCGGTACTCCTCCCACTCCTGGCGCTTGATCTCGATGAAGCGCTTGAAGGTGTGCTCGCCGAGGGTGCGGAGGACGAGCTCGGAGTTCGCGGCGACCTCGATCGCCTCGCCGAGGGTCTCGGGAAGTTGCTCGATGCCGCGCTGCGCCCGCTCCTCCGGACTGAGGTGGTAGAGGTTCTGCTCCATCGGCTCCGGTAGCTCGTAGCCCTTCTCGATCCCCTCGAGGCCGGCCTGGAGCATGCCGGCGAAGCACAGGTACGGATTGCAGGCCGGGTCGGGACACCGCAGCTCGGCCCGCGTCGCCCCCTCCTTGCCGGGGTGGTAGAGCGGGACGCGGATCAGGGCCGAGCGGTTGCGGCGCGACCACGCCAGGTAGACCGGCGCCTCGAAGCCCGGAACCAGCCGCTTGTAGGAGTTGACCCACTGGGCGAAGAGCGGCGAGATCTCGCGCGCGTGCTTCAGCTGCCCGGCGATGAACGCCTTGGCGGTCGCGGAGAGGAAGAAGTTGTCGTCCGGGTCGAAGAAGGCGTTCCCGCCGTCCTTCGAGAGCGACTGGTGGACGTGCATCCCGGAGCCGTTCTCGCCGAACAGCGGCTTCGGCATGAAGGTCGCGTGCCAGCCGTAGTTCATCGCGTACTCCTTGACGACGATGCGGTACGTCATGCAGTCGTCGGACATCGCGAGCGCGTCCTTGTAGCGCATGTCCACCTCGTGCTGGGAGGGACCGACCTCGTGGTGCGCGTACTCGACGTGGATGCCGAGCTGCTCGAGGGCGAGGATCGTTTCGCGCCGCACGTCGGAGCCGGCGTCGAGCGTGGTCAGGTCGAAGTAGCCGCCCTCGTCGAGGGTCTCGGGCGTCCCGCCGTCGGGCCGGGCGTCCTTGAAGTAGAAGTACTCGAGCTCCGGGCCGATGTTGTAGGCGTCGAAGCCCATGTCCTTCGCGCGCTGCAGGGCGCGTCTCAGGATCCAGCGCGGGTCGCCCTCGTACGGGTCCCCGCCGGGGACCTGCACGTCGCAGAACATCCGGCCGGTGGCGTTCTCCTCCGCGCGCCACGGCAGCACGGCGAAGGTCGCCGGGTCGGGCATGGCGATCATGTCCGACTCCTCGATGGGGTTGAAGCCCGTGATCGAGGAGCCGTCGAACCCCATCCCGCCCTCGAAGGCGTCCTCGAGCTCCGAGGCGTTGATCGAGAAGCTCTTCAGCTGGCCCAGCACGTCGGTGAACCAGAGCCGGATGAACCTGACGTCGCGCTCGGCGACGAGCTTGAGCACGTCCTGCGCTCCCAGTTGTGGTCCCTCCGGCACCATCGGGCGGAACCTTATCGGCGCCGGCGACCCGCCCAATGCGTCCCGCGTCCAAATCGGGGCCCGCCCCTTCGGCCTTCTGGCCAACCTCGTGCGTGTCGCGAGGCTTGCGTAACGCCAGCGCGCTCGATATAACTACTTACCAGAGGTAAGTAACTGGCTAAAGGTGAAGTAAAGGCGGAATCAGGCGAGGCAAAGCGGTAGATCAAGTGAACCGCGAGGCCCCCGGAAACGAATAAGCAGGTAAGAGATGACCGTTAAGACCGACTACGCGAGGTTCGACATCCACGACGAGCTGACCGCGCCCGAGGGCAGCGTCAAGATCCTCAAGGGCATCCAGTCCGCTGGTGGCGGAGTCAACAAGTTCATCGGCGTCCTTGCCGGCGCCCCGGCGGCGCTGCGCGCGTTCGCGCGGATGCGCCACGAGCTCCGCGGAGGCGCCCTGCCCCAGGCCACTCGGGAGCGCATCGGGCTTGCCGTCGCCGAGCGGCGCGGCGACCCGTACTCGATCGCCCAGCATGCGAAGACCGCGCGGCTCGCGGGCCTCGGGCTCGACGAGATCTCGCTCGCCCGCGGCTTCAAGTCGTCAGATCCGCGGGAGGCGGCGCTGCTCGCCTTCCTCGAGGGCTCGCTCGACGCCGAGGGCCGGCCCGACAACTACCTGGTCGAGGAGGCCCGCGAGGTCGGCTGGAACGACGAGGAGCTCCTGGAGGCAGTTGCCCACCTCGCGCTCAACGAGTTCCAGAGCCTGATCGCCAACGCGGCGGCCCTCCCGCAGGACCAGACGGACCCCGCGATCCTCCCCGCCGCGGCCGCCTAGCCCCCGGGGATGGCGACTTTGTAGTCGCCATCCGACTACAGGTCGCCAAGCTCGGCGGGAACGTCGTCGAAACGGCCGATGTCTGTGACCTCGGCCGCAATCGCACCCCGGATCGCCACCGAGAGGGGCTCGAACGGTTGAACGTCGATCCGCTGCCCACCGCGCTTTCGCTGTGACCGCCACACCCCCACCACTCGCCCGTCGACGACCACGGTCGGCTTGATCAGCCCGCCGCCGGGCAGCACACGCTTCCAATCCTCGGCGCTCGCCAGGAACTCCCGATCGCGGTACCCCATCGTGTAGGTGTCCCAGCCCGGCACGAGCCGCACCACCGGGCTTCTCGCAAGCCTCGGGGCCACGCCGAGCGTCCAGGCCGTCTTGCCGCCCACCTCGCCGAACTCCCGAAGCTCGCCCCCGATCGTCTCCAGTCCGAGGCGAAGCTCACGCACCGCCAGCCCTGCCCACCCCGCATAGTCGGCCTCCGTAGCCGGCCCGAACGCGGAGAAGTACCGGCGCGCCAGCTCGGCGAGCGCCGCCCTTCGATCGTGCCGGGGCGCCTTCTCGAGCCAGGCCTCCGGTGCGACCAGAGACGGTTCGCCCCCGACGTCCGGACCGAAGCGGGCGACGCCCTCGCTGACGGCGAGCCGAAAGACGTGGATCCGCGTCTGCACGGTCAGGTCGATACCCCGGCCCGCAAGCGTCTCCGTCAGCTCGCCGCGGCTTCGCGGCTCACCCGCCCGCAGCGCTGCCGCGATCGTCCTCATCGCCCGGTCCACGGTGCTCTCGTCCATCCCGAGCTGCGGGAGGCGCCGGCGCGAGAACGCGATCACGCCCGGCTCGAAGAGCGGCAGCATCCACGCAGCGTCCTCGGCGGCCAGCAGGTGCACCGTGCCTCGCATCGCCCAGGCACGGACGAGCGAGCGCTCCTCCGTGCGCGCGCGATCGACGTCGGCGGCCGTCAGCCGCATGCTGCGGGCGCGGAACGCGAGGCGGCCGGCGCGCGCATCCTGCGCCTGGATGCCGGCCACGGCGCGTGCGACGTCCGCCGGGTGCCGCGCTCGCCGCGGGCGGTGGAGCAGCTGCGCCGCGCAGCGGCGGGCTGCGAGCTCGGCGCCGGAGGTCAGCGGAGGCTCAGCCGCAGACGGGCCAGGGCCTGGTGCCGTCGCGATGCTTCAGGAGCACGGCCACGACGGCCTGGGTCTTCCACGAGTAGTGGATGGGATCGCCGCCGGGCGACTTCGGGGAGGTCTTCCAGGCGTTCCGGGTGAACATGAACGCGCCGCGGTAGCGGCCACCATCGCCAAGGGCCTTCGGGTCGTTCCCGGACTCGCAGTAGCCCGTCTTGTGGGCCCACTTGTGCTCGCCGGCCTTGAACCGCTTCCACATGCGCGCGTACTTGGCGCTGTGCGGGGCGCTTCCGCCGCCGACCGGGCTCACACCGCCGCCGGCGTACGCCGTCGCCGCGACGCCGAGCGTCAGGGCGGCGGCAAGGGCAGCCGCGCGCGCGGCAAGGCGAGCCGTGCGGGCGCGTGGCGCGGAAGCTGATCGATGTGCCGCGTGGGGGCGGTTCGTACGTTCGGGCATATGGTTCTGATCGACCGCTTACGGGGTTAGCTGACGGGCTCGCACGAGAACTTGCGCTAGGCGGCAGTCGCCGCCATTCGCCCCAAAACCATTTGGGTCCCCCGATCCCGGCGTATGTGGCGCCGGTGGACTCAGCGGAAGGTGGCGGCAGACTACCACAAAGTCAGACGGAGGTGTGCGTTTGATTAGTGTTGTGTTAGCGGCAAAAGATCGCTATTTGCGCCAGATTCGGCTAGATCAAGCCGTTTGTAGTAGCGTCGGCCAGAGCATTAGGGGTGTAGGAAGGAGCAAGCGTGGGCGTTCTGGATCCAGTCGAGAGGGTCTTCGGGGCGGTGAACTCGACCGTCTTCGGGCAGGTCAACAGGGTGCGCGAGTGGTGGCAGCTTCCGCTCCCGGCAGCCCTGCTCAACCTCCGCGCCTACCGCGACGACCTGCGGAAGTCGAACCTCTACGACACCCGCCCGCCGTCCAACGGCGCCGCGATCCCGCTCGACCAGTTGCCGAAGTACCGCACCTACGACGGCTCCTTCCAGGACCCGACCGACCCGGAGATGGGGACGATTGGATCGCGGTTCGGTCGCAACGCCCCGCCCGAGGCGACCGCGCCGGAGTCCGCGGAGGAGCGCCTCGTGCCCAGCCCGCGCGAGGTCAGCACCCGGCTCCTCGAGCGCGACGCCTTCAAGCCCGCCAAGACCCTCAACGTCCTCGCCGCCTGCTGGATCCAGATGGAGGACCACGACTGGTTTGGCCACGGCGAGAACATGCCCGACTCCTACATCGACGTCCCCCTGCCCGCCGGCGACGACTGGCCCGACGGCGACCCGATGCAGGTCAAGTGCACGAGCCCGGACCGCACGCGCACCGGCCGCAGCGGCCTGCCTCCCACCTACGTCAACACGGTCACCCACTGGTGGGACGCGTCGCAGATCTACGGGTCGACGGAGGAGCGCTGCCGCAAGCTCCGGGCGAACGAGGACGGAAAGCTGATGATGAATGACGGCCTCCTGCCCGAGGAGGACGATCAGAAGCTCGCCGGCGTGGACCTCACCGGGTTCTCCGACAACTACTGGATCGGCCTGTCCCTGCTCCACACGCTGTTCGTCCGCGAGCACAACGCCATCTGCGACCACCTGAAGCAGGCGCATTCCTCGTGGGACGACGAGAAGCTCTTCCTGACGGCGCGGCTCGTCAACTCCGCGCTGATGGCGAAGATCCACACGGTGGAGTGGACGCCGGGCATCCTCGCCAACCCCGTCCTGGAGCGGGCGATGAACTCCAACTGGTACGGCGTCCTGCCCCGCTGGGTCCGCGACCGCTTCGGCCACGTCGGCACCGAGATGCTCGGCGGCATCGTCGGCTCCAGCCAGGAGCACCACTCAGCTCCGTACTCGATCACGGAGGAGTTCGTCTCCGTCTACCGCCTCCACCCGCTGCTGCCCGACGACTACGAGATGCGCGACCACCGGACGGGCGCGCTGATCGAGGCCGTCGACTTCGACCCGCTCCAGGGGCACGGCACGCGTCCCTCCGTCGAGAAGTACGGGATGTCGAACCTCCTCTACTCGTTCGGCGTGGCCAACCCGGGCGCGATCACGCTCCACAACCACCCAAGGGCGCTGAACGGCCACGTCCGCCTGAACGGCGACCGGGTCGACCTGGGGACCATCGACATCCTTCGCGACCGCGAGCGCGGCGTTCGCCGCTACAACGACTTCCGCAGGGCGCTGCGCAAGAGGCCGATCGCGCGCTTCGAGGACCTGACCGAGCACGCCGCGTGGAACGAGGAGATCCGCGACGTCTACGAGGGCGACATCGAGAGGGTCGACCTCCAGGTCGGTCTCCTCGGCGAGCCCCTCCCGCCGGGCTTCGGGTTCAGTGACACCGCGTTCCGGATCTTCATTTTGATGGCGTCGCGCCGCCTGAAGTCAGACCGGTTCTTCACCAACCACTACACGCCCGAGGTCTACAGCGCGGAGGGCCTTGAGTGGGTGGAGTCGAACACGATGATCGACGTGCTTTTGCGCCACCACCCGGAGCTGGCGCCGGCACTCGACGGCGTGAAGAACGCGTTCGCTCCGTGGAACACGCTCGGCTGAGGGGCGCCGGCCTGTGAACGTCGGCGGTGTCGCCCGCTCGGGCCTCAACTCCCTGCCCGGCGTCCAACTGCCCGCGCCGGCAGGCGAGCTGCCGAGCGCCTCGGCGCTCGACAACGCCCGGCTGAACGCGTTCGTCGTCGTCCCGAACGCGCTCCAGGGCCTCTTCCGCCGCCGCCGCCGCGCCGTCGGCGCCGCAACCGCCGCCGACGTCGACCGCTCGGCGGTCGGGCTCCTCTCCGGAATGCGCCGCACCCACGGCGGCAGGCCGGTCTGGGTCCGGCTGGTCACCTCCCCCGCCCTGCTGCTGCTCTCGGTGGACGACATCCGCGTCGCGCTTGAGGGGTCTCCCGAGCCCTTCGCGCCCGACCCCGAGGCCAAGCGCAAGGGCATGTCTCACTTCCAGCCCGAGGCCCTGACCATCTCCCGAGGCGAGGACTGGGCGGCGCGGCGCGCCTTCGCGGAGTCGGTTCTCGACACGGGCGGCGCGGCCCACCGCCTCGGAGACGCGTTCGCACGCGTGCTCGCCGAGGAGGCGGCCGCGCTGGTGGCGGACGCCGAGGCGGCCGGCGGCGAGCTCGACTGGAGGCGCTTCTCGCTCGCCGCGCGGCGGGTCACGCGCCGGATCGTCCTTGGCGACGAGGCGCGTGACGACGAGGACCTCACCGACGCCCTCGCCCGCATGATGGACGCCGCCAACTCCCTCCCGGACGAGCCGTCGCCCGAGCTCGATCCGTTCCTGGCCCGGATCGGCGGCTACATACGGCGCGCGGAGACCGGGTCGCTCATGAGCCTCCTGACCGAGGCGCCGCTCGGGGAGCGCGTCCACCCCGTTCGGCAGGTCACCCACTGGCTCTTCGCGATGGGCGACACGCTCGCGATCAACGCGTACCGCGCCCTCGCGGCGATCGTCTCCCATCCGGACCATCTCACCCTGGTCTCCGACGAGCTCGCCGGCGGTGACCTCGACGCCGCCCACATCGGGCGCCTGGCCCACCTCGGCAGCTGCCTGGAGGAGGCGATGCGCCTGTGGCCCACCACCCCATTGCTCGCTCGCGAGCTGACGGGCGAGGCGAGGCTGGGCGGGGTTCCAGTTCCCGCCGGAACGCAGGTGGTCGTCGTCAACACCTTCATGCACCGCGACCGCGACCGCCATCCCGACGCGGACCGCTTCAATCCCCGTGCCTGGCAGGACGCGACGCGCGACGACTGGTCGATCAACCACTTCAGCCACGGTCCGCAGGGCTGCCCGGGTGCCGCGCTCGCGCGATTCGCGGGCAAGGGGCTCCTCGGCGGGATCCTGAGCGGCCGCGAGGTCACGATCACCGGCGGCCGCCTCGACCCCGAGCGCCCGATGCCCCACATGCTCGACTTCTTCTCACTGCGCTTCCGGATCGCCTAGCGAGGCTAGGCCGGGCGTACGCTTCGCATCGGTGCGCACGATGCGACTGAAGCTGTCTCCCGGTGAGGGGCGCCCGTCCCTGACCGCAGGCGTGGTCGTCGGGGCCTTCGCGGTCGCCGCGATGACCGCGGTGATCTACGCGCTGAAGTCCCTGGCGCCCACCGTCTCGCTCGGCGTCGTCTACCTGCCGGCGATCCTCCTGATCTCCGTCTACTGGGGGCTCTGGCTCGGCATCGCGACCTCGCTCGCCAGCGCGCTGGCCTACAACTGGTTCCACATCCCGCCCGCCGGGGAGCTGACGATCGCCGACAGCCGCAACTGGGTTGCCCTCGGCGCCTTCCTGGTCGTCGCGGTCGCAACCAGCACGGTCGCCGAGATCGCCCGAGGCCGCGCTCGCGAGGCGGAGCAGCGCCGCGAGGAAGCAGACCTCGCCGCCGACCTGGCGCGCGACCTGCTCGCCCGCGTGGGCACGGCGGATGCGCTCCGTGACGGGGCGCGGCGCGTGGCGGACTCCCTGGGGGTCGCCTCAGCCGCGATCGAGCTCGACGCCGTCCCGGGCGACTCGCGGCGCCGCGCCTTCCCGCTCGTGGGCCCGGAGGGCGAGCGCCTGGCGACACTGCTCGTCCCCGGCAGCATCTCCGCCGGATCCGTCGAGCGCGTGGAGGACGCCATCGCGCCGGCCCTCGGGGCGCTGATCGCGGTTGCGCTGGAGCGCGATCGCCTCCAGGGCGAGGCGGTCGAGACCGCGGCCCTGCGGCGCTCCGACGATCTGAAGACGGCGCTGCTGCGCGCCGTCTCGCACGACCTCCGGACCCCCCTCACCGCAATCGTCGCCGCCGGGCACGCCCTGCGGTCGAGCTCGCTCACGGCCGACGAGCAGAACGAGCTGAGCGGCGCGGTCATCGAGGAGGGCGAAAGACTCGCCGCGCTGGTGGACAAGTTGCTCGACCTCTCGCTCCTGCGCTCGGGCAAGGCCGAGCCGCGCCGTGACTGGGTCTCGATCGAGGACGTGGTCCTGGCGGCCCGAGACGCGCTGCCCCGCCGCGGAAGCGACGTTCGGGTGGCCGTGGACCGCGCGGCGCCGCCGCTGGAGGCGGACGGCGCGCAGCTCGAGCGCGCCTTCGTCAACCTCCTGGAGAACGCGCGCCGCTACTCGGGCGGTAGGCCTGTCCTGGTGAGAGCCAGAGGGGTCGGCGAGAAGCTCGTCGTGCGGGTCGTCGATCAGGGACCCGGCATCAAGGCGGCGGAGCAGGAGCGGATCTTCGAGGCCTTCTACCGCGGCCGACAGAACGGAGCCGACGCTCAGGGCTCCGGCCTGGGTCTCGCGATCGCACGCGGCTTCATCGAGGCGAACGGCGGCACGATCGACGTGGAGTCGCTCCCGGGTCAGGGGACGAGCTTCGTCGTCGCGTTCCCGATCCAGCCCGAGCCCGCGGCGGTCCCATGAGCGCAGGAGGGCGGGTCCTCGTCTGCGACGACGAGCTTCAGATCCTCCGGGCCCTGCGCGTGATCCTGCGCGACGCCGGGTTCGAGGTGATCGCCGCCGCGACCGGCGAGGAGGCGCTCGACCAGGCGGCCGTGAGGTCTCCCGAGGCAGCGATTGTCGACCTGGTCCTCCCGGACGTCGACGGCGTCGAGGTATGCCGCCGGATCCGCGAGTGGAGCAGCATGCCGATCATCGTCCTCTCCGCAGTCGGCGAGGAGGACTCGAAGGTCCGGGCGCTCGAGGCCGGCGCCGACGACTACGTGACGAAGCCGTTCGGTCCGCGCGAGCTCGTCGCCCGCTTGGAGGCCGCGCTGCGCCGCGTGGCGCCGGAGACCGACGCCCCGACGATCGACGCCGACGGCCTGGTGGTCGACCTCGCCGCCCGGACGGTGTCCCGCGACGGCGAGGAGATCCACCTGACGCCCAAGGAGTTCGACCTGCTCCGCGCCCTTGCCCGCAACCGCGGGCGGCTGATGACCCACCGGGAGCTGCTCAGCACCGTGTGGGGCCCGGGCTACACCGACGACGCACAGGTCCTGCGCGCTCACATCGCGAACCTCAGGCGCAAGATCGAGCCTGAGGACGGACCGCGATACGTGAAGACCGATCCGGGGGTGGGCTACCGGTTCGCGGCCTGAAGGACGCTTCAGCCGGTGGCCGCCTGAGCTCCGTCCGGCGCCTCGCCGGCGCTGCCGTTCGTGGCCCGCGCAGGCCTGAAGCCGGGCCGCCAGCCGTTGGCGGAGATCACGCGGTTATCGTCGCTGGCCGGACGCAGGATCACGATCTCCGCCGAGGCGCGCTCGAGCAGCCAGGCGAGGTCCTGTGGCGAGAATCCTCCCTCGCCCACGGCCGTCGCCGGCACGACGACGCGGTCGAAGCCCTCCGACTCGAGCAGTCGCAGAAGCGCGTGGCGGTACGTGCGGCCGCACTCGATGCGTGAATCCACAGGCACGCCCTGGTCGGAGGCTCGTTGCTCGATCGCCTCCAGCAGCGGCAGGGCGCCCGCGGCCTGCCTGGGCAGCGGGGCGTCGAGGGACAGCCGCAGCGGGGAGCACGCGAGATACGCAGGCATGAGGGTGGCGTTCTCCGCCAGCGCGAGGCGGATCGCCGCGTCGAGCGCCCGGCGGGAGATCGTCCTGCCGGTGAAGGGCATCAGGATCCGGCGAACGGTCTCCGGCCGGCGGCGGTTGCGCACGAGCGCGACGCCGCCGCCGACTCCGATCACCAGCGCAAGGAGCACGGCGACGACGTCGACCACGCCAATTGCCGCAACGGTCATCACTCTTCGCCTTCCTCCTCTTCGTGCTCGGGAGGAGCGGCCTCGTCGCCCTTGCGGGCGCGCCGCGCCACGATCCGGACGTCGACCCCGGGCGGGGTCGCGTGCATGAGGCGAATCGGCAGCGGCTCGCGGTAGCGGCGGAGGAGCGGCCGCGGCTTCGTCTCCCCGACGAAGATGTACGTGGAGCCGTGCCGCCGTGCGAAGTCGGCGACCGCAGCGACTATGTCGTCGCTCTCCTCGACGAAGAGGTGCGTGCCGAGGATGGCCGCGAGGCGGTGGAGAGCCCGAAGCTGCGTCTCCTTCTTCCCCGTGAGCTGCGCCCCGGGGGGCTTCACCCACAGCAGGTCGAGGTCGCTGCCAAGTCGCTGCGAGGAGCGCCATGCTCGGCGGATCAGCCGCTGCGAGCTGGGACGCGGGCGGATTAGGACGAGCAGGCGCTCGCCGACCGCCTTGGGCACATCGGCCTCCACCCTCTCCTCGAGACGCACCGTGCCGAGCCCCGGCTCCACGACCAGGCGCTTCGCCTCGACGGTCTCGGCCACCTGCCGCAGCGCCATCTCGCGAAGCGCGGCGAGGTTCTCGATGCGAAAGAAGTTGTTGAGGGCGGCCTCGATGTTCTGGTCCGGGTAGATCTTTCCGGCGCGCAGGCGGTCGATCAGGGCCTCGGGCGTGAAGTCGATGAGCACCACCTGGTCGGCGTCTGCAAGGACCTGATCGGGAAGCGTCTCCCGGACCACGGCTCCCGTGAGCTCGGTGACCTGGTCGTTGAGCGACTCGAGGTGCTGCACGTTCACTGTCGAGAACACGTCGATCCCGGCCGCCAGCACGTCGAGCACGTCCTGGCAACGCTTCTCGTGCTCCACGCCCGGGGCGTTGGTGTGCGCGAGCTCGTCGATCAGTGCCAGCTCCGGCTTCCTTGCGATCACCGCCGGAAGGTCCATCTCCTCGAGCACCGTGTCGCGGTAGGAGACCCGGCGCCGGGGCACGACCTCGAGACCCTCCGCCTGGGCCGCGGTCTCGGGTCGCTTGTGCGGCTCGAGGTAGCCGATCACGACGTCGCGGCCCTCCGCCAGCTCAGCGCGCCCCTCCTGGAGCATCCGGTAGGTCTTGCCCACACCGGCGGCCATGCCCAGGAACACCTTGTGTCGGCCCGCCGCCACCCCCGCCTGGACCCCCTCCAGGCGCTCGCCGGCCATCTCGACCGGGTCCGCCATCAAGCCCCCAGGAGCCCGTGCACGATCAAGTCGATGAGCTTGATGCCGACGAAGGGCACGATGATGCCACCGAGGCCGTAGATCAGCATGTTGCGGCGCAGGAGGCCGGTGGCGCCGATCGGCCGGTAGCGAACGCCCTTGAGCGCGAGCGGGATCAGCAGCGGGATGATCAGGGCGTTGAAGATCACCGCGGAGAGGATCGCCGACTCGGGGGTGCCCAGCGACATGATGTTGAGAGCGTCCAGAGGTCCGCGCTGACCCTGAAGCCCGTACGTGAATGCGAAGATCGCCGGGAGGATCGCGAAGTACTTGGCCACGTCGTTGGCGATGGAGAAGGTCGTCAGCGCCCCGCGGGTGATGAGGAGCTGCTTGCCCACCTCGACGATCTCGATGAGCTTCGTCGGGTTGGAGTCGAGGTCGATCATGTTCCCGGCCTCGCGCGCAGCCTGGGTCCCGGTGTTCATGGTCACGCCGACGTCGGCCTGGGCGAGCGCGGGGGCGTCGTTGGTTCCGTCCCCGGTCATCGCGACGAGCCTCCCGTCCGACTGCTGCTCCTTCATCAGGGCCAGCTTGCGCTCCGGCGTCGCCTCCGCGAGGAAGTCGTCAACGCCGGCCTCCTCCGCGATCTTGGCGGCAGTCAGCTTGTTGTCACCCGTGACCATGACGGTGCGGATGCCCATCGCCCGGAGGTGGTCGAAGCGCGCGCTCATGCCCTCCTTGACGATGTCCTTGAGGTGGATGACGCCGAGGACCTGGCTGTCGCGGGCCACGGCCAGGGGCGTGCCGCCCTCCCGTGCGATGCGATCCAGGGTGTCGCGGAGCTCGGGCGGCGCCTGGCCGCCGTCCTCGTTGACCCAGCCGATGATCGCGTCGCCGGCCCCCTTGCGCAGCCGGGTGCCGTTGAAGTCGACGCCGCTCATGCGGGTGGTCGCCGTGAACGGGACGAAGGTGGGCTCGTGGCCGGCGAAGTCGTGTTCGCGGATGCCGTACGTCTTCGCAAGGACGACAATGGAGCGCCCCTCCGGCGTCTCGTCGGCCAGCGAGGACATCTGCGCGGCCTCGGCGAGGTCCGCCTCGACGACGCCGGGCATCGGGATGAACTCGGTCGCCTCGCGGTTGCCAAGGGTGATCGTGCCGGTCTTGTCGAGGAGGAGGACGTCGACGTCCCCGGAAGCCTCTACCGCGCGCCCGGAGAGCGCGAGGACGTTGCGTCGCACGAGGCGGTCCATGCCGGCGATGCCGATCGCCGAGAGGAGCGCGCCGATCGTGGTCGGGATCAATGCGACCAGCAGCGCGATCAGCGTCGTCACCGAGGCGTCGGTGTGCGCGAACAACGCAAACGGGCGCAGGGACATGATTACGAACATGAAGACGAGGGTGAGCGCCGCGAGCAGGATGCCGAGCGCGACCTCGTTCGGCGTCTTGCGCCGCTCGGCGCCCTCGACGAGGGCGATCATCCGGTCCAGGAAGGACTTGCCCGGCTCCGCCGTGATCTCCACGAAGATGCGATCGGAGAGGACCCGGGTGCCGCCGGTGACCGCGCTGCGGTCGCCGCCGGCCTCGCGGATGACGGGTGCCGACTCGCCGGTGATCGCGGACTCGTCGACCGAGGCGATGCCCTCGATCACCGTTCCGTCGCCGGGGATGGTCTCCCCCGCCTCGACGACGACCACGTCGCCCCGGGTGAGCTCGGAGGAAGACTTCTCGCCGCCGTCTCGAAGGCGCGCCATGGTGTCCGTGCGCATCGCGCGCAGGCTCGCGGCCTGGGCCTTGCCCCGGCCCTCGGCCAGCGCCTCGGCGAGGTTGGCAAACACCACCGTGAGCCAGAGCCAGGCGGAGACGCTGAACGTGAACCACGAGGGCTCGTTGCCGCCGCCCAGCGAGCTGCCGCCGAAGACCTGGATCAGCCAGGCGACGGTGGTGATGATGGCGCCGAGCTCGACGACGAGCATCACGGGGTTGCGGAGCTGGATACGGGGATCCAGCTTCTTGACCGAGTCCCAGATCGCCGGACGGACGATCTCGGGGTCGAAGAGGGAACGTGGCTGGTTCTCGGTCACTGAACCGGGGCCTCCTTGTCCAGGGCGAGGTTGAGCTCGAGGACGTTGACCCCCGGCTCGCCGAAGACGCCGAGGCCACGCCCGTCGGTGTTGTCATCGATCAGCTGGTTGACCCGGGCGAGATCGAGGTGGCGAACCGCGGCGATCCGGTGGGCCTGGATCCGCGCGTTCGCGACCGAGATGTGCGGGTCGACGCCGGAAGCGGATTGCGTGATCGCGTCCACCGGGACACCGGCATCCGTCAGGCCCGGGTTGTACGGGCCCTCCATCTTGAGGTAGGCGGCCAGGTTCTTCTGGACCTCCTGCTTCTCGGCCTTGCTGTTCGGCCCGTTGTTCGAGAAACCCGTGACCGACGGGTCGTAGCCGGTCTGCGAGGGGCGCGAATGGAAGTAGTTGGGATCGTGGCCGAAGTTCTGGGCGATCAGGCTCGACCCGACGACCCTGCCGTTCTGCGTGACTCGCGACCCGTCCGCCTTGTTCGGGAACAAGACCTGGGCGACGCCGGTGAAGACCAGCGGATAGGCGAGTCCCAGCACCACGGTCAAGACGACTACGCCAAGGACCGAGTTGAGGAGATCGCGACGCATCAGAACAGTTGTGTGGACAGGCTCTGGACGATCGGTCCGAGCAGAAGGGCTGGGAAGAAGGTGAGGGCGCCGACGAGGATCACGACGGCGATCAGCAGGATCACGAAGGTCGGGTTGTCGGTGCGCATGGTCCCGAGGCCGGCGGGCGCGACCTTCTTCTCGGCCAGCGAGCCCGCAACGGCGAGGACGAAGAGGATCGGCAGGAAACGTGCGAAGACCATCGTCAGCCCGCCGAGGAGGTCGGCGAAGATGACACCGTGGGCCCCGTGGTTGCCGGGTGCGTGCGGCTGGATGAATCCCGTGTAGCCCGCGAATGCCGAGCCGTTGTTGTTCGCCTGCGACATGTAGGCGTAGAGGGTCTCCGAGAACCCCTGCGGGCCGTGCGCGAAGATCGACTGCTTGCCCACTGGCGCAGCGATGGCCACGCCCGCCGTGACAAGGACGACAAGAGGCGTGAACAGCACGCCGAGCGAGGCCAGCTTGATCTCGCGCGCCTCGATCTTCTTGCCCAGGTACTCCGGCGTCCGGCCCACCATGAGGCCGCCGATGAAGACGGCGAGGATGACGTACAGAAGCATCGAGTAGAGGCCGGTGCCGACGCCGCCGAAGATCACCTCGCTGGTGCCTATACCGGTCATCGGGACGGCGCTGCCGAGGCCGGTGAGCGACTCCATCGCGCCGTTGACCGAGCCGTTGGAGGTGACGGTCGTGGTCGTCGCCCACAGCGAGGTGTCGGCGATGCCGAAGCGCTGCTCCTTGCCCTCCAGGTTGCCGCCCGTCGAGCCGCTCATCGCGGTCGTCGGCGAGCCGCCGGCCTTCTCCGCCGGCGTGCCGTGCTGCTCGGCGGGGACGATCACGGCGATGAGCGCCACCCAGACGACGAGCATCGAGGCGAAGATGGCCCAGCCCTGGCGCTGGCGGCCGATCATGCGCCCGAAGGTGTAGGTGAGCGCGGCCGGGATGAGGATGATCGAGAGCGTCTCGATGAAGTTCGAGAAGCCGGAGCTGTTCTCGAAGGGCATCGCGGAGTTGACGTTGAAGAAGCCGCCGCCGTTCGTCCCGAGCTGCTTGATCGCGACCTCGGAGGCCGCCGGCCCGAGCGCAAGCGTCTGCTTGGTGCCCTCGAGCGTGTGGAACGTCGCGTGGCCGCTCAGGTTCTGGATGACGCCCTGGGAGACGAGGACGATCGCGACGATCACCGAGAGCGGCAGGAGGATGTAGTACGCGCCGCGCACCAGGTCCTGCCAGAAGTTCCCGAGGCCCGTCCCGCCGCGGCTGGCGATGCCGCGGGTCATCGCGACCAGAACGGCCATGCCGACGGACGCCGAGACGAAGTTCTGGACCGTGAGCCCAGCCATGCCGGCGAAGTAGCTCAGCGTCGTCTCGCCGCCGTAGTACTGCCAGTTCGTGTTCGAGACGAACGACGAGGCGGTGCTGAACGAGACGCTCCACGGACCCGAGTGGAAGCCCGTGGGGTTGAACGGCTGGATCCCCTGCGTGCGCAGGATCAGGTAGAGGGCGACCCAGAAGAGCAGCGAGAAGACGACGAGGCTGCGCGCGTACGCCTTCCAGTCCTGGTCGACCTTCGCGTCGACTCGCAGCAGCCGGTAGGTCCAGCGCTCGAGGCCGCCGACCACGGGAGTAAGGAAGACGCGCTCGTTCTGGTAGACGCGCGCCATGTAGGCACCGAGCGGCCGCGTCAGCGCGACGACGACGCCGATGAAGATCGCGATCTGAAGCCAGCCCTGGGCCATGGCCTAGAGGTTCTCCCCGCGCACCAGCGCGTAGACGAGGTAGACGCAGATGAGGACCGAGACGATCAGCCCGAAGACGTCGGCGCCGCTCATATCTTGTCCAGGAGGTCGATCGCCCAGTAGATGAGCGCGAAGGCGACGATCGCGATGACGATCGCGGTGACGTCGGCAAGGGGGCCGCCGCCACCGCTGAACGCGTCTGCGAGAAGGAGGGGCATAGGACGATCGTCCGTCTCGCCCCGTGAAGGGTGTGTGCAGATTCAGGCCCAGGGCCTAAAGATCTTGTGAAGGCGTAGAAAAGCCCCGCCGGAGCGGGGCTTTTCCGTAGCAGGCCTGTAAGCCGGATCTTGTCTTGCGCGGTCATCCATCTCGCCGCGGCCGAAGCCTTGGCGGGGCGTTGCCGCCCTGCGGCCCACCTGGACCTCGCCGGGCCGGGTCGTAGGTCCTGCTTGGCCTTGCACCGGGCGGGGCTTGCCTCTGCCACGTCGCGTCGCCGCGACGGCGGTGCGCTCTTACCGCACCATTTCAACCTTGCCTGTTCGCGACTCACGTGTGGTCGCGCCATCGGCGGTGTCGTTTCTGTGGCGCTTTCCCGCGGGTTTCCCCGGGTCGGTGTTACCGACCGCCCTTGCCCTCTGGTGTCCGGACTTTCCTCGAGTGGTCTCCTATGAGCCTCCCGCAACCGCGTAGCCTGCGGGAGAGATGATAGGAGGCGGGTCGAGATTTCCGGGGTGCGCACTTGCGCTGGCCTGTGTCGCCATGGCCGCCGTCGCGGCTCCGGCCGCATCGACCGCGCCCCGCCCGTAGCTCCTCGAGCTGCGCCGGCCGCCAGGTGACGATCACCGTGAACCGCCACGTCAACCCGATCTCGAACGGCAAGGACGTCGTGGTCGGTACGAACGGCCGTGACGTCGTGAACCTGCTCGGCGGCGACGACAAGTTCGACGGCAGCGGTGGCAACGACATCGCATGCGGCCGCGGCGGCGCGGACCTGCTCCTCGGCGGGGGCGGCAGGGACAACCTCTACGGCGGAACGGGTGACGACTTCAGCCGCGGCCTGGCGCCGAGGGGCCTGGCCAACCCGCCGCGCGTGGTCGGCGGGCCCGGCGACGACCGGCTCCACGGCGGACCCGGCCGGGACGCGCTGAACGGCAGCTCAGGAGACGACCGGTCGTTTGGAAACGGGGGCGACGACCTCTTCGACGCCGGTGACGGCGACGACACGTGCGTCGGCGGCGGCGGTCACGATGCCAGCACGCCGAGCTGCGAACACCTGCGAAGCGTCCCCTGAGCTAGTCGAGCAGAGATCCGCAGCCGGGACAACCGGCCGGCGCGATCGAGCCGCCGCAGACCGGGCACTCCGCGGCGCCCTCGAGCGCCAGGTCCTCCCAGACCCGAAGGACGACGTCCTCCAGGGTGACCTGGTTGCGCTCGAAGAGCGTTGGCGCGGAGACGTCCAGCTGCGGCCGCTCGATGGCACCGGCGGAGGGGCGAGTGGCGACGGTGGTCATACGACCCTCCGGAAGACGCCGACCACGCGGCCGAGCACCGTGGCCTCGGTGGTGCGAATCGCCTTGTAGGCCTTGTTGGCGGGCTGCAGGCGGATCTTGCCGTTCTCGCGGTAGAACCGCTTGACCGTTGCCTCCTCGCCCAGCAGGGCGACGACGATCTCGCCGTTGTCGGCCTCGTCGCTCGAGCGAACCACGACGAAGTCGCCGTCGAGGATGCCGGCGTCCTTCATCGAGTCCCCCTGGACGCGCAGCACGAAGTCGCCGGAGTCGCCGCCGATCGCGTCCGGGATCTCGAGGTACTCCTCGACGTGCTCCTCCGCGAGGATCGGCGTGCCCGCCGCGACCTGGCCAACCAGCGGCAGGCCGGACGGCCCGAGCGCGCGCTTCGCCTTGTCGATGAGCAGCTCCATCGCGCGGGGCTTGGTGGGATCGCGCTTCAGCAGGCCGATCTTCTCGAGGTTGGCCAGGTGAGCGTGGACGGTCGACGACGACGTCAGCCCCACCGCCTTGCCGATCTCCCGCACGGTGGGCGGGTATCCGTGCTTGGACGCGTAGCGACGGATGTAGTCGAAGATCTCCTTCTGGCGCTTCGTCAGGTCGAGTTCCATGGCTCCTCGCTTACAAGCTACTCCGGTGGATTGCCCCTTCATGGGAACACATGTTCGTAACTGTACGCCGTCCTCCGGACGGATGCAAGCGGCCGCCGGCGAGCTCCGCCGGCAACGGCGCCCGGCGGCTCGCCTCTACAATCCGGCGGCCCTCGAGCGGCTGTGGCGGAACTGGTAGACGCGCAAGGTTGAGGGCCTTGTGGCCCTAACGGGCCGTGGAGGTTCGACTCCTCTCAGCCGCACTACTCCCGCGGCCGGCCGGAACGTCAGGTCAGGCGCCCTGCTCGGCGATGCGGCGCAGGAGGTCGCGGAAGGTCCTGAGCTCCGCCGCCGTCAGCGCGCGCAAAGCGGGCCGGCGCTTCGCCACGCAGTCCGCCAGGCGGCGTTGCGTCCGGGCTCCCTCCGCGGAGAGGGTCGCGATCCGGCGGCGGCGGTCATCCTCGTCCGGCCGGCGGCGGAGGAGGCCGCGGCGCTCGAGGCTCGTGATCAGCGTCGAAGCGTTGGCGGGATCGATCTCGAGCGCGGTTGCGACCTCCTTCGTCGTCGCCGACTCCCGGCGCTCCAGCAGCAGGAGCGCCTGGGCCTCGGCGGGCGTGAGCCCCAGCTCGCCCGCGCAGGCGCCCAGGGCTCGCCGGAGGTCTCGCACCAGGGGGCCGAGCAGCCCGGCGATCTCCTTGCCCAGCTCCTCGCGCTCGCGGTCCTCGCTGCTCTTCCTCACCGGCATATATGTGTTAGTTTATAGGTAAACCTATAGCTACTGTGAAAGGCAGGAGATGCACGCCACCTCGATCATCATCATCACCGGAATCTTCGTCGTACGGGTCGGCTGGCACTTCGTGTGGCAGCGGGTTCGCCCCGGCCGCTGAGACAGCGCCGGCTCGGGCCTACCCGGCCCCGATCGTCGTCAGCCAGGCGCCCGAGAGCAGCGGCGCCGGGCCCGAGAGGCCGGCACCCCGCACCGAGCGCTCGAACGCCGTGGCGCCCATCGCGCCCCCACCCCGCCTGACGGAGATCAGCGGGTCGCGGTGCAGCGCCGCCGCGGAGCGCGGCGGCAGCGACGTCGCCACCTGCGCCTCCCCAGAGTGCACCTGACGGGCGCGGGCTGCCGCCGGGCTCACGTAGTGGAGGTCGATCGAGTCGAGTGCCGGCCCCAGGCCGCGCGACGTTCCCCACCAGGTCGCGTTCCGGGCGAGCACCACCTCGTCGCCCGAGTGCTCGCGGAGCTCGAACGGGCCGCTGCCGGCGCGCGACGGGCGCGCCACGGACGCGCCTTCTCCGGTCGCGGTCGAGAGCGCGCGCGGCGAGACCAGCCCCAGCTGTGGCTGGGCAAGCGCCCGGCGGAGCCCCGGGACGCTGCGGCTGAAGAAGAGCCGGACGAGGCCGGGCCTGGGGGCGTCGGCGGCGACGAGCCCGGGAAGCAGCGCCCGGCCGGCCGTCGTCGTCCGCCAGCGTGTCGCGTTGGCGAGGACCGCGGCGTCGTCGAGCCGCGTCCCGTCCTGGAAGACGATTCCCGGGCGCAGCCGCAGGCTCCACAGGGTGTGATTGCTCGACGAGCGCACCGCGAGCGCCGGGCCCGGCAGGCGGCGCAGGTCGCCGTACGGGCCCGTCAGTGTCTCGACGAGCGGCTCGAACACCTGGCGGACCAAGAGGACCTGGCTCGGCGCGCTCGCCAGGAGCGGGTCGGCCGGGCCGGGCCGGCCGGGAAGGGCGACGTCGAGCGTGCCGGAGGGCGGCGGCAGGGCGCCGGCGGCGCCCACCGGCGTGCTGACGTCGTCCCCGCAGCCGGCCGCCCCGGCCGCGAACGCCGCCGACGCCAGAACCGACGCCCCGCGGATCCTCCCCCGCGTGCGCAGCCTCACCGTCCGGACCTAGAGCTTCGCGAGGACGATCGTGTTGACGACGAAGAGGACCGCGAAGAAGACGGTCCAGCGGTCGAGGTTGCGCTCCACCAGCGAGCCGCCGCCGAACGAGCTGCCGCTCTGGCCGATGCCGAACGCCCCGGAGAGACCGGCATCCTTGCCCGAGTGCAGGAGCACCAGGAAGATCAGGACGATCGAGATGATGACCTGGACGACCTCGAGAGTCACCTTCATTGCGCCGGGAGTTTAGGGATCAGGAGGCGGCCCGTCGGGCGTCGGCCTCGGCCCTGTCGAGCTCACGCAGGATCGCCGTCGCCTCGCCCCGAAGGTCGGCGTCGAGCCTCTCGAAGTCGGCGTCGCTGAGCTTTCCGGACGCATGGTCGAGCTGGGCGTCGCGGATCTCGCGGTACTTCGACTCCTTGCGAAGCTGAAGGTCGGCGACCCGCGCCGGCGCCGCGTTCGACACCTCCGGCCGGCGAGGACGGCGGAGCGGGCTGGTGATGAACCAGGCGATGGCGGCGATGAGGAGTGCGATCAGGACGTACTGCACGCCGCGAAGGCTAGAGAGGTGGCTACTGGTTAGTTGCGGCCCCGAGGCCGCCCCTCCTTCGCCGCCGATCGCGCGTTCGGCCGCTTCGGCCGGGTCCGGGCGGCAGGCTTTCGTAGCGAGGGCGGGCCATCAAGCCCGGCGTCAGCCGAGCTCGCGGGCGATGCGGGCCGCGTAGACGTCGGAGACGCGCCGGCGCCGTGCCTCGGGCGCCGGCCAGATCGCGATCAGCGCGCCCATGATCGCCACCGCGCCGCCGATCCAGATCCAGATCACGAGCGGGTTGACGTTGACGCGGAACTCCGCCGGCGGCGTGTGCTGCATGTAGTACTGCGCAACGTCCTTGATGCCGAGCCCCTGCGCTGCGGCATACCCCCTCGGGGTGAGGGAGAATTTCTTGCGCGCGTTCTCCACGCGACGGTCCATCGCGCTGATCTCCTTCGCGAGCGGCCCCAGGTCGGGCTGCATCGCGGTCCACACGTCGCCCGAGGCCTCCGTCTTCCTCCCGACCTCCGAGGTCGCCTCGCCTTCGAAGAAGCCGCGGATGGGGCCCGTGCCCGGCGTCACCGTGCTGGACGCGTAGTAGTTGCGGGATGGCGCGAGCGTGGTGTAGTGCTTGCCGTCCCTGCTGATGCTGAGGATCGCACCGAGCGTCAGCCGGTTCTCGCTGCTGTCGATCTCCTGCGTCGGCCGGACGTACTTCACCCGGTAGTCGCCGACCTGCGCCGACTGTCCGGGCCGCAGCTGCAGGTCGCGGCTGGTCTGGAAGCTCGAGGAGGCCGCCACCGCGATCAGCGCGATCGCGAGGCCGGTGTGGACCGTGTAGCCGCCGTAGCGCCGACGGTTGCGCCCGACCACAGTCGCGAGCGAGCGCGGCAGCGAGCCGCCGCCGAGGGCACGCTGGGCGCTTGCGCCTCGCCAGAACTCCTGGGCCAGGGCGGTTAGCGCGAACGCGGCCATGCCGAACATCACCAGCGCGAACGGGTGCGTCGCCGCGTCGGTTGCGAGCGCCAGGAAGAGGGCAACAGCCGGCGCGACGGCGGCGGGCAGCCTGACGACCCGCCACAGCGAGGACGCGCTGACCTTCCGCCAGGCCAGGAGGGGGCCGATGCCGGTGAACAGCACGAGGAGGATGGCCAGCGGCGTCGTGTAGCGGTCGAACCAGGGCGCCGCGAGCGAAGACTTCTGGCCCGTGAAGAGCTCGGAGATCAGCGGGAAGAACGTCCCCCAGAAGATCACGACGCAGAGCCCGACCAGGAGGAGGTTGTTGACGAGGAAGACGGACTCGCGCGACAGCAGCGACTCGAAGCGCTTCTCCGAGCGCAGGTCGTCCAGCCGGCTGGCGATGAGCACCGCGGAGCCGATGAGGACCGCGGCGATCAGGCCGAGGAGCGGCGCGCCAACGGTCGAGGCTCCAAAGGCGTGGATCGAGTCGAGGATCCCCGAGCGCACCAGGAACGTCCCGAGCAGGGCGAGCGAGTACGTCGCGCAGATCAGCGAGACGTTCCAGACCTTGAGCATCCCGCGCTTCTCCTGGACCATGATCGAGTGCAGGAAGGCGGTGCCGACCAGCCACGGCATCAGCGAGGCGTTCTCCACCGGGTCCCAGCCCCAGTAGCCACCCCAGCCGAGCTCGGAGTACGACCAGCGCGCCCCGAGCAGGATCCCGACGGTGAGGCAGATCCAGGCGATGAGCGCGAACCGGCGCGTCGCGCGGATCCAGGTGGCGTCCAGGCGGCGCGTCACGAGAGCCCCGACCGCGAATGCGAAGGGGATCGAGAACAGCGCGTAGCCGGTGTAGAGCATCGGCGGGTGGACCGCCATGGCGGGGTGGCGAAGGAGCGGCTCGAGGCCCACGCCCGCGACGGCGGGCGGGCTGAGACGGGCGAACGGGTTGGCGCCGAACAGCATCAGGCCCGTGAAGAACGCGATCAGGCCGCCGAGGACCGCGGTTGCGTAGGGCACGATCTCCCGGTGCTTTCGGTGCGTCATCGCGAGTACGGCCGAGGACGCGCCGGCGAGGACGAAGGCCCAGAGCATCAGCGAGCCCTCCTGGCTCGACCACATCGCGGTGAAGCGGTAGAAGAGCGGCGTGGTGGCCGAGGAGTGATCCGCGACGACCGCGAGCGAAAGGTCGGTCCTGGCGAACGCCGCCTCGAGGATCGTGACGCAGAGGGCGAGCAGCCCGAAGACCGCGTAGATCGACCGTCGCGAGGCGTCCACCATCCGCTGGTCGCGGCCGGCGCCGTAGAGGGCCGCGCCGATCACGAGGATGGCGAGGACGAAGGCCGTGATCAGGCTGGCGGCTCCGAGCGTGAGCATCAGTTATCGATGATCACGTGCTTCGGGTCCTGCTGGGCCTCCTGGGTGTACTTGGACGGACACTTGGTGATGAGGCTGTCGCGCTTGCCCTGAAGGACGCCGGACGAGGCCAGCGTCCCGCTGACGATGATCTCCCGGCCGCCACGGAACGGGTCGGGCACCTCGCCGCTGTAGCGCACCGGGACCGACTTCCCGCCTGCGCTGCCGTCCGCCTCCCGGTCGGCGACGCGGAAGTCGAGTTGCGTGCCGTGGCGATGGATCGAGCCCGGGACGACAACGCCGGTGACGTCATAGGAGCTCCCGGGCTGCGCCGTCAGGAGCTGCGAGGGGTCCTTGGTGTCCGTCGCCGCGCTGAACGACGTGTAGACGAGCGCGGCCGCGAGCAGCACCGCGGCCGAGAGCGCCACGACCAGGCGGATCTTCCGCTTTCGATCGGGGTCCATCGGGCCCCGATTATCGCAGGGGGCGAGCGCGCTCCGCGCCCTGTCCCGCTAGGCGTTGCGGTCGACCAGGAGCTCGCACATGTCCACGGCGGCGCGCTGGCCCACGCCGGCGTCGGGCGGCGGGCTCATCTCGTTGAACACCGCGTCCGCGGCGCGCATGTCGTCCTCGGTCTCGTAGTAGGTGACGACGTAGATCGTCCCGGAGCCGCGGTCCGCCAGCACGCGGATGCTGGTGGCGTTGACGCCCTCGGGCGGCCCGTCCGCCGAGTTGATCTCCTCGACCATCCGGTCCACCGCCTCGCTGCTCGATCCCTCGAACCTCACGACTCGCGCGTACATGACTCTCCTTCCGTCGCCTCGCGACGACCCTACACCCGCACCTCCGTCGCGCGCACCTGGCGCGCCTCGTTAGAGTCCATGCGGTTCATCCGTCAACTCGACCGCAGGGGAAGACTCCGAAAAGATGTCTCGCTTTCGCCTCACCGCATCGCTCGCCGGGCTTGGGCTCCTTGCCGCCGTCGCCCTCACGGCAACCGCCGGGGCCGCGCCGGCCGCAAAGGGCTCGTGCCACCTCTCCTCCCACGACCAGCGCCACCTCGGGGCCTCATATGTGACCTCGCTCTCGGTCAAGCACACCAGCTGCTCCAGGGGCAAGAAGGTCGCCAAGGCCTTCAACAAGTGCCGTCACCGCCATGGCGGCGCGAACGGGCACTGCAACAAGGCGGTGAAGGGCTACTCGTGCGACGAAAGCCGCTTCGACGTGCTGCCCGGCGTCCAGTACAGCTCGAAGGTGAAGTGCCACAACGGCAAGCGCCGCGTGCGGTTCACGTACACCGAGAACACGTAGCCGGCTAGAAATCGAAGTCCCGATGGAGCGCCGCGACCACCAGGTCGGCGGCGACCGAGGACCCCGCCTCGTTGAGGTGGATGCCGTCTGACTCGCGGACGATCGTGGGCTCGCCGTCGACGTCCATCGAGTCGCGGTAGGTGTCGCCGGGAGTGAAGACCGGCACGGTGTCGATCACGCGGACCTGGCCGGCGTAGGGATCCGCCGCCACCTTGACGGCCGCGTTGACCGCGTCCTCGATCGGCCTGCGATCCGGATCGCGCGGCGTCGGCACGGTCAGCCAGTAGACGCGCCCCGAGGAGCCCTGGCGGTAGGTGTTCATCATCTCGCGCGCCCGGGTGGCGTAGATCGCCGCCCAGTCCGGCCCGCAGCAGCCGACGTTCCCCCCACCCGGGCCCGGCATCGGAAAGCCCTCGTTGGCGCCGATGAACACGACCGTCGCATCGGGCTGGTCGTCCGCCACCTGAGTGGTCGAGAGCTTGCCCCAGTCGACGAGGTCCGGCTTCGAGATCCCCGTGGCGAGGTGAGGCTCGCGGATGACGTCGACCCCGTCGCCCGCCAGTCGCCTGGCGACCTCGAGGTCGAGCGGCGTCGAGAGCGAGTCGCCCGTGACGAGAAGGGTGTGGAGCGGGCGCTTCTGGACCTGCTCGCCGAGCGCCGCCGGGTCGAACGCGTCGGGCGTGACCGGCTCCGGCCCCCTGGCCGACCGTCCCGCCGGGGTCGCGGCGAACCCGCCGCCGGCGCTCGAGAGGTCGGCGTCCGGCGAGAGCCATCCGGTCAGGTCGGTCCGAAGACCGGCAAACGGGAGCTGGTCGGAGATCCAGCCCGCGGGCTTGGCGATCGCGAGGACGACGTCGCGGCCGATCCCCGGGTTCAGCGCCTCCGCCTGCTTGCGGATCGAGGTTCCCGCGAAGATCACCAGCAGGCCGACCGTGATCAGCACCGCGATGACCCCTTGCCGGGCGCGGTAGCGCAGCAGTCCGGCCCGCTCGAAGCGGCTCATCTCACTGTCGTCTCGGTGCTGGGGCATTGCTGGAAGTTAGAAGCGGAAGTAGATGAAGGGCGGCACTCCCTGGCTCGGAACCGTCGCGGCGGCAACCAGGACGACGGCGGCGAGCGCCGGCGCGAGCACCGCGGGGCGCAGGCGCTCGATCCAGATCTGAGCCGACTCGAGCGGGCGCTCGGGCAGCAGCTGCAGGCCGATCACGGTGACCACGGCCAGCAGCACCGGGAAGGTCCAGAGCGTCGGCGCGCCGCCCACGAAGAACCGCCCGAGGAAGTCCCAGAAGAGGCTGATCGATTGCGATCGGAAGAGGATCCAGCCGAAGCAGACGAGGTTGAAGGTCACGAACCAGCGCAGCCACCCCGGCGTGCGGCGGCCGATTCGCCCGTCGAGCATGTGCTCGGAGATCAGGCCGGCCCCGTGGAACGCGCCCCACAGCACGAAGGTCCACGCGGCCCCGTGCCAGAGGCCGCCAAGGAGCATCGTGATCATCAGGTTCCGGTAGGTGAAGAGGCGGCCGCCCCGGCTGCCACCGAGCGGGATGTAGAGGTAGTCGCGCAGGAACCGCGACAGGGTCATGTGCCAGCGGCGCCAGAAGTCGCGGAATCCCGTGGCGCGGTAGGGCGCGTTGAAGTTCTGCGGGAAAACGAAGCCCATCAGGAGGGCGAGGCCGATCGCCATGTCCGTGTAGCCGGAGAAGTCGCAGTAGATCTGGGCCGCGTACGCGTAGGTCGCCATCAGCGCGTCGGCGCCTCCGTAGGCCTGCGGCACGCCGAAGACCGGATCGACGATGGCGCGCGCCAGGAAATCGGCGATCATCACCTTCTTCACCAGCCCCAGGCCGATCAGGGTGAGGCCGGACCCGACGGCTACGTGGTTGGGATTCCGCGGCTTGTCCAGCTGAGGGAGGAACTCGCTCGCGCGGACGATCGGGCCCGCCACGAGGTGCGAGAAGAAGCTGAGGTAGATGGCTACGTCGATCGTTTTCCCGGGCGAGACGATGCCGCGCTTGACGTCGACGATGTAGGTGATCGCCTGGAAGGTGAAGAAGCTGATCCCGATCGGCAGCGCGATCGTGAGGAGCGGCAGCGGCATACCCATGCCGGTGGCGTTGAGGGCGTCGGCCACGTCCTGCGCGAAGAACGAGTAGTACTTGAAGAGGGCGAGGGCGCCGAGATCCAGCGCAAGCCCGGCCGCCAGGATCCACTGCCGCCTGCGTTCGTCGCTCTCGCGGTGGATCGCGATCGCCGTTATCTGGTTCCCGATCGTCACCCCGCCGAGGAGCAGGCAGAACATCGGGTTCGCGGCGGCGTAGAAGACGTAGCTCGCCGCGATGATGAACGGCTTCCACAGGCGCGGCCGCGGCATCAGCGCCCACGAGAGCGGCAGGACGATCGCGAAGAAGATGCCGAACTGAACGGTTGGAAAGAGCATCCCAGCCCGCGTTGTTAGTGTTCGCCCCTGCCCGGCACGCGGGCGGGGATCCTAGATCAAGTGGCAGTGGACTCGAAGAGGATGCTCTGGCGCGCAGCGCTGGTGAGCGCCGTGCTGTCGCTCTCCCTCGCCCTGCCACTCGTCGCCCGGGCGGGCTGCGGTGGCGTCGAGCGCGCCAAGGCCACCCGCCACACCTCCCGCCCCGGCCGTCCCCCGCTCGCGATCGGCGACTCCACGATGCTCCTCGCGCTCCGCGACCTCTCCCATCGCGGCTTCGGCGTCAACGCGAGGGGCTGCCGCCAGTGGTCCGAGGGCCTGGCCGTCATCAGGGATGCGATGCGCCACCGTCACCTCCCGCACCTGATCCTGATCTGGCTTGGAGCCGACGGAGTCATCGAGAAGTCCGACATCAAGGACCTGATCCACCTGCTGCCCAAGCACCGCGCGATCGCGCTCGTGACGCCCCGCGAGCTGGGTGGCGGCAGCGGCTCGGACGCTGATCACATTCGCGCCGCGGCGAGACGGCACTCCAAGCGGGTCATGCTGCTCGACTGGGTGCGCTACAGCGCCGGCCACTCATCGTGGTTCCAGCCGGACGGCCTTCACCTCACCCTGGAGGGCGCCAAGGCGTTCGCGAAGCTCGCCCGCCACACGATGCCGTTCGCGTCCCCGGGTCACTTGCCCCGCGGCGCCCGCTACCCGCGCTGAACCGCCGGCTCCGCAAGGGGTTCTCGACCCCGCCGCGAGCCTACAATCGCGCGATGGCAGGCAAGCCCGTCCTCTTGATCACCGGCGCGTCGAGCGGGATCGGCGCGGAGACTGCTCGGCACGCCGCGGCGGCCGGCTACCGCCTGGTCCTCGCGGCGCGCAGCGAGGACAGGCTCACCGCGCTTGCGGGCGAGCTCGGCGGCGCCGAGGAGGCTCTCGCCGTGCCGACCGACGTCACCGAGTGGGACGACAACGAGCGGCTCGCCAAGGCCGCGCTCGACGCGTTCGGCCAGATCGACGCCGTCTTCGCCAACGCCGGCTTCGGCGCCAAGCGGGGCTTCCTGGAGGAGTCGCCCGAGCAGTGGCGATCGATGGTGCTGACCAACGTGCTCGGGGCCGCCTACACGGTGCGTGCCACGCTTCCCCATCTGCTCGAGCGCGACAGCGGGCACTTCGTCCTGACCAGCTCCGTGGCGGGCCGGCGGGCGCTTCCGGGCTCCCTGTACTCGGCAACGAAGTGGGCGGTGACCGCGATGGGCGAGGCGCTACGCGCCGAGCTTCGCCAGATGCGCGACAACACCTCGATCCGGGTCACCCTGATCGAGCCGGGCATGGTCGACACCCCGTTCTTCGACGATCGCCCGCAGAGCGCCCTCCAGGCAGGCGACATCGCCGCCGCGGTCCTCTACGCGCTGACCCAGCCCGACCGCGTCGACGTCAACGAGATCCTCCTCCGCCCCGCCGCGCAACCGGGCTAGAGACACGGGACGACAATCAGCTCGCGGGAGTAGGCTGAGCGTCCGTGGCCGGCAACGAGGAGATTCACGAACGCATCGAGGCACTCGTCGCGGAGGAGCACGAGCTCCAGAAGGTCGGCGCCGCGGAGGAGGGGCTCACTCCGAAGCAGCACCAGCGCCTGAGCGAGGTGAAGGTCGAGCTCGACCGGTACTGGGACCTGCTTCGCCAGCGCCGGGCACACGAGGAGTTCGGCCTCAACCCGGAGGACGCCAGCATCCGCGACCCCGGGGTGGTCGAGGGCTACGAGGGCTGACACCCTCGCCCCACGGGCGTGACCAGTCTGGGCGTCCTCGCCCTGATCGCGGCAGTCGGGCTTCTCGGGCCCGTCCTGGCCTCGGCGAGCGGCAACATCGCGCCGATCGTTGTCGGCGAGATCGTCGCAGGGGTCATCCTGGGGACCAGCGGAACCGGCACGATCGACCCGGCGCAGCCGGCGTTGAAGCTGCTCTCGGACGTTGGCTTCGCCACCCTGATGTTCACCGTCGGCATGCACGTCCCGCTCCACGACCGGCGGCTTCGCGCCGCGCTCGGCCGGGGGGCCACGGCCGCGGCGGTGGTTTTCGTGCTTGCGGTGCCCGCCGGCCTGGCGGCAGCGGCGGTGGCCGGCGGTGGCCACGCGGCCGTCTACGCGGTCATCCTGGCGTCGAGCTCCGCGGCCATCGCCCTCCCCATCCTGACCGAGCGCGGGCTGGCCGGCGGGCCCTCCCTCGCGCTGATCGCGCAGATCACGATCGCGGACGTTGCGGCGGTCGTCGCCGTGCCGTTCGTGCTCCAGCCAGGGCGCGCCGGAGACGTGATCCTGGGCAGCCTGGCGGTCGTCGCCGCGACGCTTGCGTTCTTCGCCGGGCTCCGCTGGCTCAGCGGCTTCCCGGCCTACCGTCGGCTCCGGGCGCAGTCCAAGGAGCGCGGCTGGGCGCTCGACCTGCGCATCGACCTCGCCGCCCTGCTGGGCCTGGCGGCCCTCGCCCAGACGAGTGGCACGAGCATCCTCATCGCGGGCTTCGGCGCCGGTCTCGTGGTGGGGGCGCTCGGCGGGCCGGAGCGGCTCTCGCTCGAGGTACGCGGGATCGGCCAGGGCTTCCTGGTGCCGCTGTTCTTCGTCCTGCTCGGCGCCCGGTTGGACGTCGGGTCGCTCGTCAACGACCCGTCCAACCTCGGGTTGGCCGCAGCCCTGGTCGTCCTGACCGTCGCCGTGCACGTCGCCGGGACGCTGCCGGCACGCCTCCCCCGGGCGGCCGGGCTGGTGTCCTCGGCGCAGATGGGGGTCCCGGCGGCGGTCGTCGCGCTTGGCCTCGCCGAGGGGGTCATCAGCGCCGGCCAGGGCGCCGCGATCATCGCGGCGTCACTCGTCAGCCTCGGGGTGTGCGCCGCGGGCGCGGCGATTCTCGCTCGCACCCAGCCCGCCGCCGGTGGCGTTTAGCGCCGCGTCCTCGGGGAATCTGCTCGGAAGAAGATGAAATCCGCGCTCTTCGTTCCATTCTCGCTGGCCGGAGGACTGATCGCCGGCCTCGTCGCCAAGAAGGCCTTCGAAGGCATCTGGGGCCTCGTCGACGATCAGGAGCCTCCTGACTCGGAGCACCGCGACGTCAGCTATCCGAAGATGGCCGCGGCGCTGGCCCTCGAGGGCGCCATCTTCGCCATCGTGCGCGGATTCGCGGACCACCAGGCACGCCGCGGCTTCGAGCGCTTCACGGGCGAGTGGCCCGGCGAAGAGGAGCCGGAGGAGGAGTAGAGGGCCTCTAGCCGATTGCTCGCGCGACGGCTTCATTAGGCGGTCAAGCGGCGAACGGGTCTCGAACCCGCGACCTTCGGCTTGGGAAGCCGACGCTCTACCAACTGAGCTACCGCCGCGCCGGCGCAATCTTAGACCGGGTCCGAGCAGCGTCTACGCACAGACCGGAGACCTGAGATGATCGCGGCGTGCGCAGTCCTCGGGGATCGATGCGCGTGCGGACGTGGCTGCTCTGCGGCACGGCCGCCCTTGGCGCGGTCGCAGTCGGCGGCACGACGGCACAGGCACGGAAGGGCCTCACGCCGTCGGTGGGCGCGGTCGGCTCGCTGCGTACCGTGCGGCCGGATGGGACCGTGACTGGCACACCGTCGGCCAGCATCAGCGCAACTCGCAACGAGTTCGAGTCCTTCCAAGTCGTGATCGACGGCGGGGTCACGGGCCTGGCGAATGCGCGAGTCACGCTCGCCTCGCGGCTGACCGGCCCCGGCGGCGCGCTTCCCGCGCGGTCGGTGAGGATCTACCGCGAGGGCTACGTCGACATCAAGACCCCGTCCGACCTAGAGGGGGCCCCGGGCCGCTGGCCGGACCCGCTGATTCCCGAGGTGGACCCGTTCTACCACGAGCACCGCAACGCGTTTCCGATCGACGTACCGCCAAACGAGAACCGGGTGGCGTGGGTGGACGTACTGGTCCCGCGCAACGCAAAGCCAGGCTCTTACCACGGGACGCTGGCAGTCCGCGGTGTCGGGTTCACGAGACAGGTGCCCGTCGACCTGACGGTTTGGGGCTTCCGCCTGCCGTCGACGGACCTGCTGAAAAGCTCGTTCGGCCTCTACCCGGACCCGTGCATCGTGCATTACGGCCGTGCCTGCCCGGGGACCTCGAAGCGCGGCTGGGAGCTCCACGCCCTCTACACACGGGCGGCACTGGACGACCGCGTGTCGATTTCGAGTCCCTTTGGAACTCCGCGAACCTGGCTGGAGAGGCGGCGATTCAGGCGCTACATGCTGCCGCTGCTGCGCGGGACGAACGCGGGGCCGGCAGCCTCCACGCCGAGCCTGCGAGGGGCCCGGCTAACCTCGCTCGCAGTTCTCAAGTCCGGCGCCCTCAGGACCTGGAGAAAGGAGGGGCGGCGCGGCGGCTTCGGCGGGCGCGTCTTTTTCTACACGTGTGACGAGCCCGGCAGCGACGTGACGAAGTGGCGCCACTGCAGGCGCCGAGCGCGCCGGAGCCGAAGGGCTTGGCCGAATGTGGCGTCGCTCATCACCGCAACGATCGGTGCGGCCAAGGCCCACCACGCTACCGGCCTCGTCGACACGCTGGTCCCGTCCGTCTACCTGCTCGATGGCAAGCCGGGGCTCCACGGCCGAGATCACCGAAACGACTACAACGCTTTCCTTCGCCGGCAAGGACACAGCCTCTGGATCTACAACGCCTGTGGCAGCTATGGCTGCGCCGCCGCCGGCGAGCCGGACCCCTACTACGCGGGCTGGCCCTCCTACGCGATCGACCAGCCGGCGACCGAGCAGCGCGCGATGGGCACGCTCGCGTTCGAGAACAACGCGACCGGTGAGCTCTACTACGACACGACCCTGAGCCTGGGTACGGCCTGGACCGACCAATTCGCATTTGGCGGCAACGGGGACGGGAACCTCTTCTACCCGGGGACACCAAGGCAGATTGGCGGCAGGCACGACATCCCGATCGACTCGATCCGGCTCAAGCGAATACGCGACGGGCACGAGGACTACGACTACATGGCGCTGGCCGCCAAGCACGGGCACGCGCGGCGAGCCCGGCTGATCGCGCACGCTGCCTACCCGGGCCTGCACGCGACAGACGTTGCCCCGGCAGTCGTCGGTCGCCTTCGAGACCGCCTTGCCGCACTGATCATGCGCAGCCGGGCTTCACGCTGAGCCTGCGCCGGCCAGATCTAAGTCGCCCCCGCTCAGGTCGTCTGCAATACTTCATTAACTGAAGTAGCTACTGCATCTGAAGCGGAGACATCCATGCGCCTTCCCCTGATCCCTCTCGACGACTCGATCCTCTTCCCCACCATGACCGCAACGGTCGCCGCCGACGTCGGTGATGACGAGCAGGTCTTCGTGCTCACGCGCGAGGAGGGCGTCTACGCGGAGATCGGCACGGTCGCGGAGGTCGTCGAGACCGGCGTCCTGCCGGGCGGGATGAGCGCCGTGACCCTGCGAGGCCTGAATCGAGGCCGAGCGGGCGCGGCGGCGCCGGGCGCCCACGGGCGCCTCGAGATCGAGGTCGAGCCCATTCACGACGGCAGCCCGGCCGACGAGCGCACCCGCGAGCTCGAGCGCGAGTACCGCGCGATCGTCGAGGAGATCCTCGAGATTCGCGGCGACGACGGGCGCATCGCCGCCTTTCTGCGCTCGATGACCCAGCCGGGCGCGCTTGCCGACTCCACCGGGTACAGCCCGGACCTCAGCCTCGAGGAGAAGCGGCGGGTGCTCGAGACCATCAACGTCACCGAGCGCCTCGCGATTGCAGTCGAGCTCCAGCGCGAGCGCCTCGCCGAGCTCCAGGTCAGAAAGCGCATCCGCGACGACGTCGAGGACGGCGCGCAGCGCCAGCAGCGCGAGTACTTCCTGCGCCAGCAGATGGAGTCGATCCGCAAGGAGCTCGGCGAGGACGAGGAGTCGGTCGTCGAGGAGTATGAGAAGAAGATCGCCGAGGCCGGGATGCCGGAGGCCGTGCAGGAGCAGGCCGTCAAGGAGCTCCGCCGCCTCGAGCGCACCGGCGAGCAGTCGGGCGAGGCCTCGATGATCCGCACCTACCTGGACTGGCTGATCGCCGTGCCGTGGAGCGAGCGCTCCGAGGAGCGCCTCGACCCGCAGCACACGCGCGAGGTCCTCGACTCAGACCACGCCGGCCTCGACGACGTCAAGCAGCGGATCGTCGAGTACATCGCCGTCCGCAAGCTCCGTGAGGAGCGCGGGATCACCGACGAGAAGCGCTCCGGCGCGATTCTCACCCTGGTCGGGCCGCCAGGCACGGGCAAGACCTCGATCGGCGAGTCGATCGCCAAGGCGCTCGGGCGCGAGTTCGTCCGGATGTCGCTCGGCGGCGTGCGCGACGAGGCCGAGATCCGCGGCCATCGGCGGACCTACATCGGCGCGCTCCCCGGTCGGTTGGTGCGGGCGCTGCGCGACGCCGGGACGATGAACCCGGTGATCCTCCTGGATGAGGTCGACAAGGTCGGCGCCGACTGGCGCGGTGACCCATCCTCGGCATTGCTCGAGGTCCTCGACCCGGCCCAGAACCACTCGTTCCGTGACCACTACCTCGACGTCGAGCTGGACCTGTCCGAGGTGGTCTTCATCGCAACGGCGAACATGGTCGACAGCATTCCGGCGCCGCTTCTGGACCGCATGGAGCTGATCGACTTCGACGGTTACACGACGGACGAGAAGGTCGCGATCGCAGAGGGCTTCCTGCTGCCCAGACAGCTCAAGCGCAACGGCCTTCGGGACGGCGAAGTCGACATCGCGGGCGACGTCATGCAGACGATCGTGAGCGAGTACACGCGCGAGGCCGGCGTCCGCCAGCTGGAGCGCCAGCTCGGGAAGCTGCTGCGCAAGACCGCGACGCGGATCGCCTCGGGCGACGCCGAGGCGCCTGTCGCGCTCGACATCGCGGCCGTTCGCGACGCGCTCGGGCGACAGCGCTTCTTCCAGGAGTCCGTCGAGCGCACAGCGGTGCCGGGCGTTTCGACCGGACTCGCGGTCACCGGCGCCGGCGGCGACGTCCTCTTCGTCGAGGCGACGGCGATGGAGGGCGAGCGCAGCCTGGTCCTCACCGGTCAGCTGGGCGACGTGATGAAGGAGTCGGCGCGCATTGCGCTCTCCTACGTGCGCTCGCACGCGGACGAACTCGGAATCGCCCCGGAGGCGTTCAACCGCGAGTTCCACGTCCACGTCCCGGCGGGAGCGATTCCCAAGGACGGCCCGAGCGCGGGAACGGCGATGACCACGGCCATCGCGTCGCTCCTCAGCGGCCGCCCGGTCCGCCACACCGTCGGGATGACGGGTGAGGTCACCCTCCAGGGACGTGTGTTGCCGATCGGCGGCGTCAAGCAGAAGGTGCTCGCGGCCCACGCGGCCGGACTGACCACGGTAGTCATCCCCGAGCGCAACCGCGCCGACCTCGACGACGTGCCCGAGGAGGTTCGCGACGAGCTCGAGATCCACCCAGTGATGACGATCGGCGAGGTCCTCGAGCTGGCGCTCGAGCCGGCGGAAGCGCCGGTTGTCGCGTAGCGCGTCTGCCGTCAAGGCGACGATCAAGCGACGCTGACCTTCAGCGCTCGACCGCGTAGAGACGCCACTCGCCCGGCACGCCCTTGAGCTCGTGGGTGCCGCGCTCGGCGAACTCGATCCCTGAGCCGACGACGAGGTCCTTCACGGTGCTTGATACGAGGACCTCCCCCGCCTCCGCCTTCGCCCCGACCCGCGCGCCGATGTGCACGGCCATGCCGCCGACGTCTTCACCCATGACCTCTACCTCGCCGGTGTGGAGGCCCGCGCGGATGTCGATGCCGAGCGAGCCGACGCTCCTGGTCGCCGCGGTAGCGCAGCGGATCGCACGCGCGGGGCCGTCGAAGGTGGCAAGGAACCCGTCACCCATCGTCTTCACCTCGCGGCCGTGGAACCGCTCGATCTCGGACCGGATCATGCCGTTGTGGCTCTCCAGGAGGTCGCGCCAGCGGCGGTCGCCGATCTCCGCCGCGCGCTGCGTGCCGGCGACGATGTCCGTGAACATCACGGTTGCGAGGGCCCGGTCCGGCTCGCGCGCCGAGGGGCGCTCACCGGTGACGAACTCCTCGATCTCGTCGAGGAGCGAGTCGATGTCGCCCGAGAGGATCAGGTTGTCGTGGCCGGGCACCTGCACGAGCCGGGCGTCGGGAATGTGCTTGGCCAGGTACTCGGCGTGGCGCACGTCGATGAAGGGGTCGTTGCGGCGGCGCAGGACCAGGGTGGGCACGCGGATCGAGGGCAGGACGTCGCGGATGTCCAGCTTGCCCATCGCCTCGAGGAACGGGCGCACCTCGCCTGGTGACGCCGAGCCGCGTTCGAAGCGCGCCATCCAGCGGAGCATCGTCGCGTCGTCCGCCAGCGACGGCGCGAACATGGGCAGGCGCGCACCCGTGCCCCAGGTGCCGAACGCGTCGACCATGTTGGCGTCGCGCTCCTCCGTGCTCGGCGCCCACTCGTAGCCCTCGCCCGCCACGACCCTCGCGAACGCGGCGTAGAGGACCAGGTGGGTCACGCGCTCCGGGTGCGTGGCCGCGAACATCGCGCTCATCGCGCCGCCCTCGAGCTGGCCCATCACCGCGGCGCGGTCGGCGCCGGCGGCGTCCATCACGGCGATGACGTCGTCCATCTGCTCCTCCAGGCCCGGCGTCTCGGGCGACGGGTCGGAGAGCCCGCTGCCGCGCCGGTCGAAGAGGATCAGTCGCGAGAAGGCGGCGAGCCGTTCGAACAGCCGGCTCACCTGCGGGGCCTCCCAGAGCAGGTCGATGTTGTTGAACCAGGTCGGGACCAGGACGAAGTCCGGCGGGCCGCTTCCCACGACCTGGTAGGCGATCGACGTCTCGCCGTTGAGGGCGTAGTGAACGTCCGGGGCTTCCATGCCCGGCACCCTAACCTTCGTGGGGTGAGCGCAAGGACGTTCTGGACGTTCCTGGCGGTGCTGGCGATCGTCGGCCTGCTCGGGTACGGACTTCTCAAGAAGAACACACACCGGATCGGCGTCGGTGTCGCGGTTCCGGACCAGACGCTGCCCGTCCTGGGCGGCGGAGACACCGGCCGGATCGCCGACTACCGGGGCAAGTGGGTTCTGGTCAACCTCTGGGCCTCGTGGTGCGTGCCGTGCGGACAGGAGACCCCGGCGCTCGAATCCTTCTACAAGCAGGAGAAGGCCCACGACTTCACGGTCCTCGGCATCGACTCCCAGGAGGTCTCGGGCAACGGGCTGGCGTTCGTGCACGAGAAGGGCGTTACGTACCCACAGCTCTACGACGGCCCGGGCAACCTCCTCGACTCGTTCGGCGCCAACGGCTTCCCCGAGTCGTTTCTCGTGAACCCCGCCGGGAAGGTCGCCCTTGTTCGCCCCGGCCCGGTCACCCCGGAATATCTGCAGACCGCCGTGAAGCCGCTGATCGACGGCAAGGTGCCGAGCTGATGCGCGGTCGGCTGGCCACCGCCTTCGTCGTGCTGACGCTCCTGGTTCCGAGCGTCGCCGGCGCCAGCCCGCAGCCCAAGACGAACCTCGCAGACGTCGAGGATGAGGTGATGTGCACGGTGTGCGGGACCCTGCTGGAGCTGTCGGACTCTCCGCAGGCTCAGCAGGAGAAGGCCTTCATCCAGCGCAAGATCGACCAGGGAGAGACGAAGCAGCAGATCAAGGACGACATGGTCGGAAAGTTCGGCCCGAGGGTCCTGGCGCTGCCGCCGGCCTCGGGGTTCGACCTGTCCGCGTACATCGTGCCCGCCGTCGCGTTCGCCGCCGCGGTCGTCGGTGTCGTCCTCGGCCTGCGCCGCTGGCGCCGGCGCGACAGGGGCGAATCCGACTCGGCGCCGCTCGACGAGGCGGACGCCAAGCGCCTCGACGCCGACATGGCGCGCTACGACCTGTAGAGCCGGCGCCCGCCCGCGCGGGCGAACCTAGACTGGGCCCGGAATGGGGGTTCGTAGGGTGCCAGCCACGTTCGCAGCGGCGAGCCTGCTCTGCCTTGGCGCGGCGGGGGCGGCGCACGCGGCGATCCTGCCGCCGACCCTCGGCCCGGGCGGTTGCGACGACCCCACCCAGGGAAACGCGGACTTCGAGGCCTACGGGCCCACCGACGTGAACGTCCAGGCGGGCAACGGGCGGGTCACCGTCAACGAGAACCCGACGGGAACGATCACCGTCTTCAAGTATCCGGACCCCAGCCTCTTCAACCTCGTCAAGTACTTCGCGCTCTCTCGCAACCGTCACGGCAAGGTGAAGGTGCAATACCCGAACGAAGGCAGCTTTGCCGGCGTCCGCTGGAGCACCGCGTCGGGCGCCACCCACTTCGCCTGGCTTCGGGACTGGCGGGCGAGTCAGCGTTACGCCTCGCCTGACACGGCGGTACCCGTCACCACCTACCGCTCGCCCGCGGCGATCGGCCTGCGGGTGCGCGACACGGACGTGGCGCCTCCGCACAGCTCGCGGTTCGTCCGGCGCTTCGAGGTCAAACGCAGCCCCGGCTCGCCCGTTCGCTCGGCGAGCCTCGTCTACTTCGAGAACTTCAACCCCATCGCCTCCCACGTTCCGCTGCTGCCGATCGCCGACTGGTGCGTCAGCAGCCTCAGCGACGGCGAGGCCGAGTACCGGTCGCACCGGCAGGCGATCGTCAACTCGTGGTCGGGCACGGACGCGGCAACCGGCGACGCGGCGTCGATCGCCGTGGCGTTCGGCTTCACCGGCCGCGCGGTTGCGCACCAGGTCGGCGAGGACGGCTACGACTCCGCCGGCACCCCCGGCGGCCCGCCGGACGCCTACGACCAGGCGCCGCGTGGCCTCGCCGGGAACGACTCGGCGACCGGCCAGACCACCGGCGCGCTCGAGCGGCGGCTGCGCTTCGACCGGCACGGGCGCGCCGTGGCCCGCATGACCATCGCCGCGGGGCACACGTCGGGCGCCGCGCTGAAGAACCTGGCCCGCGGCCGCGGCGTGGCGTTCGCGCGCCAGATGGCCGCCGAGCGCAGCGACTGGCACCGCTTTCTCGCGGGCCGCGTGATCCCCGCCCACGGCGGCCGCCGGCTGATCGACGTCGCCAAGCGCTCGCTGATCTCGCTGCGGCTGGCCCGAGCGCCGCGGACGGGGGCCATCGTCGCCTCGGTCAACACCCAGGGTCCGTACGGAGAGGACTGGATCCGCGACGGCGCGTTCATCAACGAGCTGCTCGAACGCGAGGGCCTCGAGCGCTGGGTGACTCAGCACAACCGCTTCTACGCCCGCATCCAGGCATCACCCCAGAACCCGAGCGCCGTCCGTCCCGTCGGGAACTGGACGATGGCCGCGTACTCCGACGGGGTCGACGGAGCCCCGATCCCGTGGGAGATCGACGAGACCGGTCTTGGGGCCTGGACCCTCTACGAGCACTCGACCAAGCTCCATGGCGCGGCCGCGAAGCGCTACCTCGCCTCGGTCTACCCGGCGATCCGCAGGGCGGCCGACTTCATGACCGCCTGCCAGGACCCGCTCAGCGGACTGCAGTGCATCGCGAACGAGGACGACAACGTCACCCCGAGCCAGAGCCTGCATGGAGCCGGCCCGGTCCTCCTCGGCCTGCGCTCCGCCGTCGCGGCCGCGGGGGCGATGGGCGACGACTCCGCCGAGGTGGCCCTCTGGAAGCAGCGCGAGGCCGAGCTGCGGGCCGCGATCCAGGCGCTGTACGACCCGACGACGCGCTCGTACGAGCCCGGCACGCAGGCCGGGAACTCCTACAACGTGACCTATGGCGACGGCGGCTGGCTCCTCTGGCCCGTCCGGCTCCTCCCGTACTCGAACCCGCGGATGCTCGGCGAGGCCCGCGCCGTTGCGGCCGCAATGAAGAAGTCGCTCGCCGCGCCGCGCGGCCAGTACGAGGCGAAGGCCCTGCTCGGCCTCACCTACGCATGGCATCCGCTCAACCCGGCGCGGCGGCGGTTCCTCGATCGCACGCTGCGCCACATGGCAGGTGAGCTGACCACGCCGACCGGCCTTTTCGGTGAGTCCTGGGAGCGCAACCCGAAGGGCCGCCCGTATCCGGTGCAGGACATGCCGCATGTCTGGGAGCACACGCTCTTCCTGATGGCGGCTCTGCGAGTCGAGGGGGCGCAGCGCTACCGGTTCTCCCACGCGAACCGGCACACGGCTGGGTGACTCGATGGATACTCCGGCGATGCCTGGTCGCCTTCCGCTCGCCGCCGTGGCGCTGACGATCGTCGCCGCCCTCCTTCCGGCATCGGCCTCCGCCCACTGGCAGCCCGGACCCGAGCGCTACGGGTCGGTCGAGCGGCACGACGTCCCGGTGAAGATGAAGGACGGGACGGTCCTGCGGGCCAACGTCTACTCGCCGACCAACCCGAAGACCGGCAAGCCGGCGAAGGGGCCGTTCCCGGTGATCATGGTCCAGACGCCGTACGGCAAGGACGGGGCGGGCACGGCGTCCGGCGGCAACAGCACCGAGGCCTCGACCGAGATCGGCCCCATCCCCTACTTCATCAAGCGGGGGTACATCGACGTGGTCGTCGACATCCGCGGCACCGGCGACTCGCAGGGCTCGTTCTCGCTGCTGGACCCGCAGATCGGGCGCGACGGCGCGCGGCTCGTCAGCTGGGCGTCGAAGCTGCCGCACTCGAGCGGGAAGGTGGGCACCTACGGCCCGTCGTACATGGGCATCGACCAGCTGATGACGGCCGACAACGTCGGGCGCAACTCACCGCTCAAGGCGATGTTCCCAATCGTCGCCGGCAACGACGCCTACCGCGACATCGCCTTCCAGGGCGGCATGCCGGGGGCCGAGTTCGACCTGGTCATCCTGGCGCTGTTCGGTGGCCTGAACGTGGGCAACCCGCCGCTCTCCGACCGTGACCTCGCCGACCTGCTCAAGGTCGAGGCGCAGCACATCGGCAGCCTCTTCGCCTACAACGCGGCCCAGCTCATCAACATCGAAACCGGCGGCGACGAGGCCTTCTACGGCAAGTACTGGCGGCAGCGCACCCAGCGCTCCTACCTGAAGACCATCGTCCGCAACCACATCCCGGCGTTCATGATCGGCGGCTGGTTCGACCTCTTCCAGCGCGGCGCGCCGCTCAACTACTCGGGGCTTCAGAACGCGTGGGCCGGCCGTTCGGTGAGCGCGCCGATGAAGCCCGGCCAGAGGCTGACCGGGCGCTACCAGCTCGTCGACGGCCCCTGGTACCACGTCACGGCGGGCTCGACGGACCAGTTCGAGGTCTACCCGGTGGAGCTGGCGTGGTTCGACCACTTCCTGAAGGGTGAGAACACCGGCGTCACGCACACGAAGCACCCCCTTCACCTCTTCGAGCTCGGCAAGGGCCAGCACTTCCACGACGCCAGGACCTACCCGGTCAACAACGCCCCCGTCCACCGGCTCTACCTGAACGGCGGGCACCCGAGCGGTGCGAACGCGCCATCGCTCAACGACGGCACGCTGTCCGCGGCGAAGCCGCAGGCGGGCGAGGCGGGCGACCCGATCGTCTGGACCGCCGCCAACAACCCCTGCGCCCGCCAGGTCGACCAGTGGGGCGCCGGCGCCGCGGCGCTCGCCTTCAAGTCCGGGCAGCTGCCGGACAGCCCCTGCGACTCGGACGACCGCGGGATCCAGTCGGGGCCGGGCGCGCTGACCTACACCAGCGCGCCGTTCAAGCACGACGAGACGGTGGCCGGCCCGATCGACGCGACGGTCTATGCCACCTCGACAACACCCGACACCGAGCTCGAGGCCACGGTAGAGATCGTCTCCCCGAACGGCACCTCCCTGCCAGTCTCAAGCGGCGCCCTGCTCGGCAGCTTCCGCGCCCTCGACAAGCAGCGGACCTGGTACGCCAAGGACGGCTCGCCGATCCTGCCCTACCACCCGTTCACCGAGGCCTCGAAGCAGCCGGTGCCGACGGGCGGCCAGGTCAGCCGCTTCGACATCGAGGTCTTCCCGACGTTCGCCGAGATCGCCAAGGGCAACCGCCTGCGGGTGACGATCACCAGCGCCGACGTCCCGCACCTGCTCCCGCTGCCGACCGATGTGGCGAACCTGGCCGGCGGCACCTACCGGGTGCAGCGCTCCGTTGCGCACGCCTCGTTCATCAACGTCCCGATCGCGAAGAACGGGGCGTTCGTGCCGTGCGGCTACATCTGCTCGTTCGCGAAGTAAGACCGCAGCGAAGGACTGGGCAGCATTTGAAAACGCCCCGCAGAGACCAGACGCCGCCGGCGCTCCACCCCGCTCACCCTCGCTGACTCAGGCGCCGGCGTCACCCGAGGGCACCTCGGACGGCAGCGCCCCCAGCTCGGCGGCGCCCTCCGTCCGCGCGCCGACCAGGCCGCTGACGGCGCGGGTCGACCCGAGGATCCACGCCCCGGTCACCACCACGGCCAGGAAGAGCGCGAGGACCGCGCCGCCAAGGGGCGTCCCGGACCAGCTCTCGCCGCCGAGCACCGGGGCGAGGACCACGGGCAGGCTGATCTGCACGACGAAGACGATCGGCGCGACCTGCGTGGCCGGCCGGCTCTGCAGCGCGCTCATCTCGCTGAGCAGGCCCACGCCGGCCATGATCCCGATCGCCCAGAGCCAGCCGATCATGGGCAGCACCGAGCCGTCCGAGATGAAGTCAGCGACGAGCTTTGACGCGAGGCCGGTGAACGCGAACGCACAGCCCGCCGCCACCGGCACCGCGATGCTCGTGGCGATGCCGCGGCGGCGCAGGAGGTAGGGCGAGAACGCGACGAGCGCGATCAGGCCGAGCGCCGGGCCGACGCGGTCCGCGCCCGCATGCGTGGAGACGTGACCGGGGGCGGCCAGCGCCATTCCCCCGAGGCCGACGATGATCGCGACCACGCCGGAGATCTCGCGGGGGCCGACGCTCTCGCCGAGCATCCGGTCGCCGAGGACCAGCAGGAGGAGCAGCCCGCTGGCGAGCGCCGGCTGGACCACCGTGAGCGGCGCGAGCAGCAGCGCCACCAGGTGGAGAGGCCAGCCGCTCACCGCGAGCCAGGTGCCGAAGAGCCAGCGCGGACGGCGGAGCAGGCGGCGGATGAGAGCGACGCGCAACCCGTGCTCCGCAGGCGCGCGCCGGGCGTCGAGGGCCTGGATCGACACTCCAACCGCGAACAGCGCCGACGCCATGCAGGCCAGGAGGAGCCCAACGGCGACCATGGACGCGATCATAGGTGGATGCGAATCGGGCCCACCCTCGTCGCCGCGGCCGCGGTCGACGCCCTGCCTGCCGCCGCGCCCGTGTTCGAGCCGGTGGCGCGAGCGCTGCGCATCCCGCGCACCACGGACTCCGCGGGCGTCGCGCTCACGTTCGACGACGGGCCCCACGCGGACGGAACCCCGGCGGTCCTACGGGCGCTGGAGCGCGAGTCCGCGCAGGCCACCTTCTTTCTCGCCGGCGAGCAGGTCGAGAGCGACCCCGGGCTCGCCCGCGAGATCGCGGCGCGCGGGCACGAGCTCGCCCTCCACTGCCACCGCCACCGCAACCACCTGCGCCTGACTCCCGGGGCGATCGCCGACGACCTGCGGCGCGGCGATGCAGCGATCGTCGATGCCACCGGCACGCCGCCGCGCCTTCACCGCGCCCCCTACGGGATCTACTCGGCGCTGAGCCTCTCGGCGGCGCGCCGGCGCTACCGGCTGCTGCTCTGGTCGCGCTGGGGGCACGATTGGCGCGCCGACGCGACGGCGGCGACGATCACCGCCGAGGCGACCCGGGCCCTCACGGCCGGCGACGTCATCCTCCTTCACGACGCCGATCACTACTCCGACGCCGGCTGCTGGCGGGCGACGGTTGAGGCGCTGCCGCGGATCGTCGAGGCGATCCGGGCCGCGGGCCTTCAACCGGCCGCCGTGGACTGAGCCCGGCGCCCCCGCAGGGCCAGCTCGAGCTCGAAGCGGACGTCCGCGTCGTCGAGGTCGTCGCCGAGCAGCTCACGCAGCCTTGCGAGGCGGTAGCGCGCGGTCTGCGGGTGAACGTGCATCGCTCTCGCCATCGCCGCGGCATTCCCCTGCTCGCGCACGTAGGCCAGCGCGGTCTCCTCCATGCGCCGGCGGGACTTCGCCGTCAGCCCGGAGAACGCGGCCAGCCGCTGCTCACCCATGCGCTCGATGAGCGACTCGTTCTCGGCGACCAGGATCGACGCGAGCCAGCCGCCGGCATCGACGGCTCCGGACTCCTCGATGATCCCCGCCTGCTGCGCGCGGAGCCCGGCCAGGGCGAGCGCCCAGGAGGCCCCGAGCTCCCCAAGCCGGCCACCGGGGCCCGCGACCACCGTGAGGCCCTCGGCCGCGGCCTCGAGCTGCGCTCGGCGCCCCGGGCCGTCCGGGTCAGGCAGGATCGCGCAGCCCGCGCCGTCGCGCGAGTCGGCGAGCACCTCGCCCGGGAGCCGGCGCGTGAGGCGCCCCAGCTCCGCGTCCGGACAGGCGAGCGCGGCAGCGGTTCTCGGCACGGCCCAGCGGGCGGCCATCGCGGCGGTGCGGACGTCGGCGTCCTCCGCCGGCGGCTCGCGCAACAGCACTCCAACGAGCGCCCGCCGCAGGCGCTCGCGCTCGCCCTCGCGCTCCGACTGGGCCTGCGCATAGCCCTCGACCGAGTCCGCGGAGATCTCGTCAATGAACGCGAAGATCGACTCGGCCAGGGGGCTCATCAACTCCGGGTCGTGCCCGGCCTCCAGCACGGCGGCCGCGACCCGCCGCCACGCCACGCGAGCTCCCACCCGGTAGGCGGCCTGAAGCGAATCGAGCGTCCGTCCCTGGCGAAGCTCGCCCCGCCCGAGCCCGACGTAGACGGCCCGCGCGTCGCCGCGGTCGCGGTCCGGGTCGCGGATCAGCGCGACGAACTCGCCGAGCGCGCCGTGGACGCCGCTGTGGACGCCGCGCCCGAACGAGCCCTCGAAGGGCCGCGCATACTCGGGGACCTCGACGGGGATCGTCTCCATGATCTCGGCGGCGATGGCCTCGAGCTCGGGCTCGATCGCGGCGGCGAGCTCGGCCGGCAGCTCCCGCCAGGGCTCACCCGCAGTTCTTGTAACTCGCTGCATAAGAAATGAGGCGCCGTTCGTTACCGCAAGGCTAATCCATGCGCGGCAGGGCAGCGTAATTTGAAGCCGGATGAGAAAGATCGACAAGTACGCAAACCTCGGCGCCGTCGTCATCCCGTTCATCGCGACGGCGGCGGCGATCGCGCTCCTCTGGAACCGCGCGGTCGGGGCCACCGACCTGGCGATCATGGCCGTGATGTACGTGATCACCGCCGGCGGGATCACCATCGGCTACCACCGCCTGCTCACCCACCGCTCCTTCGCGACCTACAGGTGGGTCGAGTACACCTTCGCCGTCCTCGGCTCGCTGGCGGTCCAGGGCTCGGTGATCGCCTGGGTCGCCGACCACCGCAAGCACCACGCCCACACCGACAAGGAGGGCGACCCGCACAGTCCGCACGTCGGGCACGGCGACGGCATCCGCGGGGTTCTCGGCGGCCTCTGGCACGCCCATACCGGTTGGCTGATGAGCGAGCACGGCCGCGCCGACTGGCGCAAGTACGCCCCCGACCTCTTCGAGGACCCCGGCATGCGCTTCATCAACCGCCACTTCATCGCGCTCGTGGCCGCGACGCTGGCCCTGCCCGCCCTCGCGGGCTACCTCCTCACGGGAACGCTGCTCGGCGCGGTCACCGGGTTGCTCTGGGGCGGCCTCGTCCGGGTCTTCTTCGTCCACCACGTGACGTGGTCCATCAACTCGGTGTGCCACTTCATGGGCACGCGGCGGTTCGAGACGGACGACGAGTCGCGCAACGTCTTCTGGCTGGCGCTGCCCTCGCTCGGCGAGGCCTGGCACCACAACCACCACGCCTTCCCCCGCGCGGCGGTTCAGGGCCTGCGCCGCTGGGAGCTCGACCCCTCGGGCGCGATCATCGGCGGGATGGAGCGGGTTGGCCTGGCCTGGAACGTCATCCGGATCACCCCGGAGCGCCAGGCGCAGAAGGCGGCCGCCGCTAACACGGTGACCACGGCCGCCTAGGCAGACGGCATAACCTGCGGCCGCCTTCGGCGGCCTTACGTGCTGCTTTCGGACCTAAAGGTCCTCATCGCCTCACCGCTTGACCTGGGACCCCCCGACGATCGCGTCTTCCCCTGAGGGGAAGCGCACCCACGCCTTATTGCCGCCGTCGTAGTCGGGCGCCCAGAGGACCAGCGTCGCCTCCTCGCCGCGGTCGCCGACCGTGCACTGCTCGGCGCTCTCCTCGTCGAGGCCCCGCCAGACGCGGATGAACGGATTTGACTCCCACTCCTCGCCGACGGTGGTCGGCTCGCGGTGGCCCGGGTGGACCCGGGTCTCGGGCGGGAGCTTCATCAGCTTGTCCATGACCGAGCTCCTGAGGTCCTCGAATCCGGTTGCTCCGGGCGCGCGCGTCCCGCCGACGGTGCCCTTGAAGAGCACGTCCGCGGTGAGCACGTCGGTGTCGTCGATCAGCACGGCGAGGTGGTCGGCGCAGTGCCCGGGCGTCTCGATGACCCGCAGCCTCATCCCGCCGGACTCGAACGTCGACCCCTCCCCCACCGTCTCGTCGATCGCGTCCATGATCAGCTCGGAGACCAGCTCGTGCGCGAGCACCGGGGGATTGCCGGCGCGCTCGCGCATTTCCTGCAGCCCGACCACGTGGTCGTAGTGGTGGTGGGTCAGGACGATGTGCGTGATCTCGATCCCCTGGCTCTCGGCCTCCTCGAGCAGTGGGTCGGTGACCTCGTTCGAGTCGAAGAGCACGCCCTTGCCGCCCGGCTCGTCATAGGCCAGGTAGGCGTTGGAGAGGAACTGCGGGTTCTCGGCTCGCTTGAGGATCACGTCGGCCGTCTTCCTTTCGTCAGTTGAACTCGATCACGCTGCGGATGCCGTCCTGGGCCTCCATCAGCTCGAAGCCGCGATTGACCTCGTCAAGGGTTATCCGGTGGGAGATGAACGGGTCGACGTCGATGTCACCCGCCAGGTAGCGCTCGACGAACGCCGGTACGCCGTCGCGGCCCTTGACGCCGCCGAACGAGGACCCGGCGATGCGGCGCCCGGTGATCAGAAGGCGCGGGATCACATCGAGCGTCTCGCCCTTCCCCGCCACCCCGCACATCGTCGCGAGCCCCCAGGCCATGCGCGCGGACTCCACCGCCTGGCGCATGACGGCGACGCTTCCGGTCGCCTCGAACGTGTAGTCGGCCCCGAAGCCGCCGGTCGACTCCACGATCGCGTCGACCACGCCGGGGCCGCCGACCATCGTCTCGGTCGCGCCCTGGCCCTTGGCGAGCTCGAGCCTGTCGTCGGAGAGGTCGACGCAGACGATCCGCTCGGCGCCGGCGAGCCGGCAGCCGGCCACCGCGCCCAGGCCAACCATGCCGGCGCCGAAGACGACGCACGTGGACCCCTCGCGCACCTTCGCCGTGTTGAGCGCGGCGCCGAGGCCGGTCGAGAGCCCGCAGGCGAACAGGCAGGCGCGGTCGAGCGGCGCCTCCGGGTTGACCTTCGCCAGCGCGATCTCGGGCATGACGGTGTGCTCGGCGAACGTCGAGGTGCCCATGAAGTGACGGATGTCCTCGCCGTCGCGCGAGAGGCGCGTGGTGCCGTCCGGCAGGTAGCCCTTGTTCTGCTGCTCGCGGATCGCCATGCAGAGATTGGTGCGCTCGTCGCGGCAGTGCTCGCACTCGCCGCACTGCGGCGAGAAGAGCGTGACGACGTGGTCGCCGACCTCCAGCGAGGTGACGCCGGGGCCGACGCCCTCGACTATGCCGGCACCCTCGTGACCGAGGACGGTCGGGGCATACCCGGACGGGTCGACGCCCGAGGCCGTGTACAGGTCCGTGTGGCAGACGCCGCAGGCGACCAGGCGAACCAGGGCCTCGCCCTCCTTGGGATCGGCGAGATCGACCTCCTGGACGTTCAGCGGCTTGCCGAACTCCTCCAGAACCGCCGCGCGCATCTTCATCCGGCCACCTCCACTCCTTCGAACAGCCTGTCTCGCATCCTAGTGACGAGGCGGCGACGCCCCCGCCTCGTCTAGGCGCGCTTCAGGTAGCGGAGGTGGGTGGTCCGCGCTCTCCACAGCAGCAGCCCGTAGGCAAAGGCGACCGCGATCACCCAGTCGATCGAGCTGTCGACGGCGAAGTGGAGGATCACCATCAGGACGGCGGCGAGGACGAACGTCGCGACGGCGCGCCCCCACGACCACGTGCCGGGGGCTCCCTGGCTCAGCGCCATCCAGGCTCCCCGGTCGATCTGCGCGCCGATCCCCGAGCCGGGAACCAGCTCCTCGAGCTCGGCGCGCCGTTGGCGAACCGGGTCCTGGTGGCCGTCCATGGCCGGAATTTAGCCAGGCTGATACCCTCGGGGGGTATGGCGAGCGTCAGCGGAAAGATCGGCGAGGGCCTCGGCAACGCTTTCCTGATGGCCTGGGAGGTCTGGTGGGCCCTCGTCATCGGATTCGCGATCTCCGCCGTGGTCCAGGCTTGGGTGCCGCGGGAGCGGATCGAGCGGGCGCTGGCCGGCGACGGCCCACGCCCCGTCGCCGTCGCCACCGGGCTGGGTGCCGCCTCCTCCTCGTGCTCCTACGCTGCGATCGCGATTGCGAAGTCGCTCTTTCAGAAGGGCGCGTCGGCCGCCTCCGCGCTGGCCTTCCAGTTCGCGTCGACCAACCTGGTGTGGGAGCTGGGCCTGGTCCTCTGGGTCCTGATCGGGTGGCAGTTCACCCTCGCCGAGTACGTGGGCGGAATCGTCCTCATCGTCGCCATGACCCTGATGCTGCGGCTCTTCGTGAGCCGCCGCCTGGAGGAGGAGGCGCGCGAGCACGCTCGAAACGCCGAGGCGGGCCACGTGCACCCAAGCGCCGCATCGAGCGCTCCCTGGCGAAGCCGGCTGACGAACGTCGAGGCGTGGACCGACGTCGCCAGCAACTTCCGCGGGGACTGGTACATGATCTGGAAGGAGGTCGGCCTCGGCTTTCTGATCGCCGGCTTCGTCGGCCTGCTCGGCAACGACTTCTTCAACGGGCTGTTCATCACCGACGCGCCCGGGGCGATCCGAACGATCGAGAACGTGGTCGCGGGCCCGCTCATCGCCGTCCTGAGCTTCGTGTGCTCCGTCGGGAACGTTCCCCTTGCCGCGGTGCTCTGGTCGGGCGGGATCTCGTTCGCAGGGGTGGTCGCGTTCATCTTCGCCGACCTGATCGTGCTGCCGATCGTGCTCGCCTATCGCAAGTACTACGGCACGGCGTTCGCGCTTCGGATCACCGCGTTGATGCTGCTCACGATGGTCATCGCGGCGCTCGTGATCGACGTTGCCTTCGGCGTCACGGGCCTGATCCCCGACGGCCCGCGGCCCACTCGCGACGACGTCTTCGGCACCATCGCCGTCAACTACAAGCTCTTCCTGAACGTGGTGGCGACCGTGGTCTTCATCGCGCTGTTCGCGCTCGCGGCCCGCAGGGGCGGGGTGCATGACCACGCCCATGCGCACGCCGAGGTGGCGACGGCGCCGGAGTAGATTTGGGCCATGGAGGTCTCATCCGCACCGCCGGTCGACCTTCACCGCCTGGACGCGGAGATCCTCGCGGTTGGCACCGCGCTGTCGGAGGCGATGTCGCAGGCTCCGCGACGCCCGGCGCGCGCTGTCGACGAGCGGGCGATGCGAGCCAGTACCCGGGACCCCGAGCTGCGGGCCGCCCTGTTTCGCCTGGTCGACGTCACGCCGGCGTGCCGCAACCTCGACGACCTCGGCCATCATCTGGCGGGGATGCTCGACTCGGTCGAGGAGCCGTCGACGTCGATCGCCGCGGCCATGCGGGTCGCCGACACCAAGGCGGGGCGCGTCGCGCTCGGGGCGGCGGTGGCGGCCGGCGTTCGCCACATGGCCCATCGCTTCATCGCCGGGTCAAGCCCGAGGGACGCCCTGCGTGAGCTCAGCCGGCTCTGGAACCGGGGCATCGCGGCCTCCGTCGATTTGCTCGGCGAGGCGACCGTCAGCGCGGCCGAAGCCGACGCCTACGCCGCGCGCTGCATGGAGGCTCTCGAAGCGCTGAGCGAGGGAAGCGCCGGCTGGCCCGGGCGCGGCGTCCTGGAGCGCGATGGCGCGGGTGTGCTCCCGCGCGTCAACCTTTCCGTGAAGGTCTCGGCGCTCACGCCCGTCCTGCACGCCGAGGCGCCGGAGCGCGGCCGCGCCGACGCCGGCACGCGCCTGCGCCCGCTGCTTCGCCGCGCGGGCGAGCTCGGCGCCCACCTTCACGTCGACATGGAGTCGCTGGACTCGCACGAGACCACGCTCGGGCTGGTCGGGGACCTGCTGGCCGAGGACGAGTTCCGCCACGGGCCGTCGGTTGGCGTCGTGATCCAGGCGTACCTCCGCGACTCGCCCGAGCACGTCGAGCGGGTGCTCGCCTGGGCCGCCCGGACCCGCCGTGACCCGGCGCTTGTGGTGCGGCTGGTGAAGGGCGCCTACTGGGACCATGAGTCCGCGGAGGCGCAGCAGCGAGGGTGGTCGGTGCCGGTGTTCGAGGACAAGGCCGAGTCGGACCGCAACTACGAGGCCCTCAGCCGCAGGCTGCTCGACGCCCGGCCGCTCGTGCGCGTCGCGATCGCCTCGCACAACCTGCGCTCGGTGGCGCACGCCATCGCCTACAGCCGGCTGCGCGGCGGCCGCGACTCCGATCTGGAGGTGCAGGTGCTCCGCGGCCTCGGCGACGACCTCGCCGCCGCCGTCGCCGCAGCTGGGCTCCGGGCGCGCGTCTACTCCCCGGTGGGCGACCTCGTCGCCGGCATGGCCTACCTCGTGCGGCGCCTGCTCGAGAACGCCTCCAACGACTCGTTCCTCCTCGCGCAGGCCGAGGGCGCCCCGCTGGCAGAGCTGCTGGCCGCCCCATGACGCTTCCTCCGTTCTCGAACCAGCCCCTCCTCGAGCTGCGGCGCGAGGACGAGCGGGTCCGCCTGCTCGACGCGCTGAGCGCCGTGGATCGCGGCCTGCCGCTGGACGTCCCGGTGCTGATCGCGGGCGACGCGCGCTCCGGGCAGGAGATCGACTCGGTGGACCCCGGCCAGCCCTCGCGGCTGGTCGCCCGCGCGGCGGTGGCAACCGAGGAGGAGGTCGGCCAGGCGGTCGCCACGGCGGCGTCGGCCCGCGAGAGCTGGGGGCGCCGGCCCGCCGCGGAACGGGCGGCCACGCTCGTCGCCGCGGCTGCCTGGATGCGCGAGCGTCGCCACGAGCTCGCCGCGCTCGAGGTCCGCGAATGCGCCAAGCCGTGGCTCGAGGCGGACGCCGACGTCAGCGAGGCGATCGACTTCCTCGAGTACTACGCGCGCGGTGCCCTCGAGATCGATGCCGGCCGCGAGCTGATCCAGGTTCCCGGCGAGCGGAACTCGCTGACCTACGTTCCGCGAGGCGTCGTCGCGGTGATCTCCCCCTGGAACTTCCCGCTCGCGATCCCGGCGGGGATGACCGCGGCGGCACTCGCCACGGGCAACGGCGTGGTCCTGAAGCCGGCGGAGCAGTCCCCCGGGTGCGCGCTGCGGCTGGTGGATGCGCTGCGGGCCGGCGGGGTCCCGCCGGAGGCGCTCTCGCTCGTGCCGGGGTACGGGAAAACCGGAGCCGCCCTGGTGAGCCATCCGAGCGTGCACGCGATCGCCTTCACCGGGTCCTCCGCCGTTGGCCTCGAGATCATCCGGACCGCCGCGGCCACCCCGGATGGCCAGCACCACGTCAAGCGTGTTGTTGCCGAGATGGGCGGCAAGAACTGCGCGATCGTCGACGCCGACGCCGACCTGGACGAGGTGGTGCCGTCGGTCGTCGGCTCGGCCTTCGCCTACGGCGGGCAGAAGTGCTCGGCCTGTTCCCGGGTCCTCGCGCACGAGGCGCTCGCCGAGCGGCTGACCGAGCGGCTCGCCGGGGCGGTCGACGTGCTGTCCGTCGCCCAGGCGGCGGTGTTCGGCGTGGACGTGCCGCCGCTGATCGAGGCCGAGGCCGCCGAGCGGGCCGCGGCCTGCGTGGAGCTCGCCGAGCGCGATGGAACCGTCGCCGGCCGCGCGGCGCTCCCGGACGGCGAGGGGTACTTCGCCCAGCCGATCGTCGCCGCCGGGCTTCCCGCCGACTCGCCGATCCTGGCGAAGGAGATCTTCGGGCCGGTGCTTGCCGTGGAGGCGGTGCCGAGCGTGGAGGCCGCCTGCGAGGTGGTCGAGGAGCTGCCCTTCGCCCTGACCAGCGGGCTGTTCTCGCGGGACCCGGCGACGGTGGAGGCGGTGACGCGCCGGCTTCCGGTGGGCAACCTCTACGTCAACCGCCAGATCACCGGCGCCGTCGTCGGCCGTCAGCCCTTCGGCGGCAACCGGCTCTCCGGAATCGGGTCGAAGGCCGGCGGCCCGGACTACCTGCTGCAGTTCGTGGAGCCGCGCGTGGTCTCCGAGAACACGATGCGCCACGGGCTCGTCGCCTAGAGAAGAACCGGCGCACGGGCCGCAGGGCTCTGCGATGCTCGCCGTGATGAGGCTTCGGGGCAGCTTGGTCGCCATCGCGGCGACCCTCATGACGTTCTGCGTGGTTTCGTCGACCGCTGCCGCAAAGCCGGCGCCGTACACGGTCAAGACGCTGCACTTCACCGTCCACGTGGGGCCGAAGACGGACCCGCAGACGTGCGACGTGGTCGGCGACCTCTACAAGCCGCGGGCCGCGGGCCGCCGCCACCGGGTCCCCGCGATCCTCACCACCAACGGCTTCGGGGGCTCCAAGGACGACCAGGCGGACCTCGGCAAGTGGGGCGCCTCGCACGGCTACGCGGTGCTCTCCTACTCCGGGCTCGGCTTCGGCGGCTCCGGCTGCAAGATCTACCTCGACGACCGCGACTACGACGGCAAGGCGGCGAAGCAGCTCGTCACCTTCCTCGGCGGCGGGATGAAGGCCGACGACGGAACGAAGGTCGACTTCGTGAAGCGCGACAGTCGGGGCTCGGACGGCCGCCATCACCGGTTCGATCCCCGCGTCGGCATGATCGGCGGCTCCTACGGGGGCCAGATCCAGTTCGCCGCCGCGGGAGTCGACCCGCGGGTGGACACGATCATCCCGATCATCACCTGGAACGACCTCTCCTACTCCCTGGCGCCGAACAACACGAGCATCGGCAACGGCGTCAGCTACACCACCCCGGGAATCGAGAAGTTCGAGTGGACCTCGCTCTTCTTCGGCCTGGGGATCGCCGATGGCCTGAGCGGCGCCACCGCCGACCCCTCGCGGAACGCGGGCTGCCCCAACTTCGACAACCGCGCCTGCACCTCCAAGACGCAGATGGACGCCCTGGGCTACCCCGACCAGAACACGATCGCTTTCGCGCGGCACGCCTCGGTCGTCTCGTTCATGAAGAGGATCCGGGTCCCGACGATGCTGATGCAGGGCCAGGGCGACACCCTCTTCAACCTCCAGGAAGCGGCCGCGACCTACCGGGGGCTGCGCCGTCGGCACACGCCGGTTCGCATGGTCTGGCAGTCGTGGGGCCACAGCAGCGGAACGGCGGCGCCGGGCGAGTGGAGCGAGTCGAACCTGCGAAAGACCTACGAGGGCCGCCTTGTCGTCCAGTGGTTCAACCACTACCTGAAGGGCAGGGGCCCGAAGCCGAAGATGGACTTCCGCTACTTCCGCGACTGGGTCCACTACAAGGGCATCGCCACGCCGGCCTACGCCAGGGCGAAGCGGTTCCCCGCGGGCCACCAGCGCAGCTTCTTCCTCTCCGGCTCGGACGCGCTCGTCCGCAGGCGCGCGAAGGCGCGGGCCGGCACGTCGAGCTTCGCGGTGTCGAACAACACGGAGACGAGCTACACCGAGACGTCCGCCCTCGACCAGTCGGGGCCCGTCACGGACACACCTGGGACCTTCGCGCAATTCTCCACCGGCGCGCTGAAGCGCAACGTGGACGTCGTCGGCTCGCCGAAGGTGCGAATCAGAGTCGATGACCCCACCGTCGCCGCGACCCAGGACAGCGGACCCGCGGCCAAGCTCGTCCTCTTCTTCAAGCTCTACGACATCCAGCCGGACGACACGGTGGTTCTGCCCCACCGGCTGATCGCCCCGGTGCGGGTGCCCGACGTGACGAAGCCCTTCACGGTGACGCTGCCGGGCATCGTCCACCGCTTCCCGAAGGGCGATCGCATCGCGCTGACGATCGCCGCCGGCGACGCCGCCTACAAGGGGAACGACGCGCCCTCCGCCGTCACCGTCCACTCCGTGTCGGGCAACAACGGCGTGCTGACGGTTCCAGTCGTTCGCTAGGGACCAGCCGCGGCCCCATGCGAGTTGGTGTCGCTATCCGACATCAACTCGCAACCTCACCCTCACCGAGGCGCGGCGTAGAGCCCTTCGATCTCGGCCATGTACTTCTCGGCGATCGGCCTGCGCTTCAGCTTCATCGTCGGCGTCAGCTCGTCGCCGCCGGGTTCCCAGTCGGTCGGGAGGATCTCGAACCGCTTGATCTGCTCCACGCGCGAGAGCTGGCCGTTGGCGAGCGCCACACCCTCCTCCACCGCCGCACGTAGCTCGGGATTGGCTGAGAGCGACCCGGCCGAGGCGTCCTCCAGGCCGTGCTCGGCGGCGAACGCCGCGCAGGCGTCGGGGTCGAGCACCACGAGCGCCACGTTGTAGGGGCGGCGGTCGCCAACGGCGACGGCCTGGCCGATCAGGGGGGAGGCCGCCTTCAGCCGCGCCTCGATGTTGGCCGGCGACATGTTCTTGCCCGCCGCGTTGATGATCAGCTCCTTCTTGCGATCGACGATCGAGACGTAGCCGTCCGCGTCGATCTCGGCGATGTCGCCGGTGCGAAGCCAGCCGTCGGCGTCGATCGTCTCGGCGGTCTTCTCGGGCTCGTCGCGATAGCCGCGCATGACGATGTCGCCGCGACACAGGAGCTCGCCGTCGTCGGCAAGGCTCAGCTCGAGCCCCGGAACGGCCGGCCCGACGGTTCCGATCTTCAGGCGGCCCGGCGGGTTGATGGTCGCGCAACAGGAGAGCTCCGACATGCCCCAGAGCTCCGAGATCGGGAGCCCGATCGCACCGAAGAACTCGAGGACCTCAACCGAGGTCGGTGCGGCTCCGGAGACGCTCCAGCGCACCGCGTCGAGCCCGATTCGCTCACGGAGCTTCGACAGGACGATCTCGTCGAAGCGGGCGAACTCGTCCAGGAGCTCCTGGCTCGGGCCCGGTCCACGGCCGTAGGCCGCGTCCTGTTCCGCGGAGACCTTGCGAAGCCCGCAGTCGATCGCCGCGCGGATGCCCGCCTGGACGTTCTCGTCCGGGTTCGTCTCGATGGCGGCCTCCAGACCCGCCTTCAGCTTCTCCCAGATTCGCGGCACAGCGCCCCACGTCGTCGGCCGGCAGTCGGGGATGGCGGCCGCGACCTCTCGAGGGTCGGTGACGCACGTCACCTCGGTGCCGAGGAAGATCCCCGCGTAATGACTGCCCCAGCGGTCGGCGATGTGCGCGGAGGGCAGGTAGGAGATCGTGCGATCGCCCCGTTGGGCGGTGAGCACCGCGGTGGTCGCCTCGAACTCGGCCACGATGTTGGCGTGGGTCAGCTCGACGCCCTTCGGCGGCCCCGTGGTCCCGGACGTGTAGATCAGCGTCAGCACGTCTTCCGGCGTCACCGCCCTCCACGTCGCCTCGAAGTCGAACCCGTCAAGGGGAGCGTTCTCGACGTCGGCGAGCGCCACCGTCCCCTCCGGCGAGCCGTCGATGCAGACCACGTGCTCAACCGCGGACCCGTCCCGCGCGGCGTTCACGCTCGGCGCGAACTGCGCCTCGCAGATCACGACCCGGTTCCTCGCGTTCTGGAAGAGGTAGGCGATCTGGTCGGGCGCGAGGGTGTTGTAGACCGAGAACGGGGACGCGCCGAGGTGTACGGCCGCGCAGTCGACGAGGTTGAACTCGGGCCGGTTGACCATCATGAGGGCGACCGTGTCCCCACGGCCGACGCCGAGCGCCGCCAGGCCCGCGGCGATCCTGCGGACCCGCTCGGCGTACTCGCCCCAGCCGATCTCGACGCCGCCGCCGACCGTCCGCAGCGCGGTCGCGTTGGGGTCGCGCGTGGCCGTCTCCGCGAACGCCTGGCAGAGCGTTTCGGGAGACGGCATCGCCTACGCCGCCGCCGGCTGGGTCACGCGGCGGGCGCTGGGCTTGATGTTCTGGTTCAGGTGGAAGACGTTCTCCGGGTCATAGCGATCCTTCAGCGCCTGCAGCCTGCTGTACGTCTCCTCGCCGAACGCGGCGACCACTCGCTCCGCCCCCTCGTCTCCGATGAAGTTGAGGTAGACGCGGCCCGTCGTGAACGGCTTCATGGCGGCGCCGAGCTCGCGGGTCCAGGCGATGCAGGCGTCGTCCATCGAGGCCTCCGGCCACATGGTGAGGATGTGGAGGTTGAACGGCGCCTCGCGCTGGCCGAACGCCATCGCGTCGTTCGGCACACGGGCGATCGCGCCGCCACCGGGCACCAGGATCACCTGGGCGAGCGGCGAGGGCTTCGTCATGTGGAACTTGCAGAGGATGTCGATCGCCTCGTCGGGCAGCTCCGCCAGGAAGTCGGCGTTCCAGTAGTTCCGCATGCCCTCCGGCGCGCCCGGCTCGATCAACTTCTGGACCTCCAGGTACGGCATGGGCCCTGTCATCGCCATCGCCGGCGGGCCGAACTCGAGCAGCGGCCGCAGCGCGGTCTCCGCCTCCTCCACCGGCCCCGCGTAGCAGACGATCACGCCAACGGCCGGCTGGCCGCGAGCGGGCTCGGGAACGAAGTCCTCCGGGGGCGCCGTGATCAGCGCCACTCCGGCGCCCACCTCGTCGGGCGCGCCGCCGATGTAGTCCCGGAAGTTCCGGAGCACGTCGGCACCCATCGGCCCCGGGTACAGGATCATCCCTCCGTAGACGATCGGCCCCAGCTCGTGGAGCTGGAACTCGAACATCGTGACGACGCCGAAGTTGCCGCCGCCGCCGCGGATCCCCCAGAAGAGGTCGGGGTTCTCGGTCTCGGAGGCTGTGACGATCTCGCTGTCGGCGGTGACCACCTCCACCGAGAGCAGGCTGTCGCAGGTGAGGCCGAACTTGCGCTCGATCCACCCCGAGCCGCTGCCGAGCGTGAGGCCGGCCACCCCGGTTCCCGGAACACGCCCGCCGGTGACCGCGAGCCCGTGCTCCTGGGTCGCCGCGTCAACGGTGCCCCAGACCGCGCCGCCGCCGACCCGGGCGGTCTTCGCCTCGGGGTCGACGTCGCAGCCGCCCATCGGGCGCAGGTCGATGACGAGGCCGCCGTCGCAGACGCCGTGCCCCGTAACGGAGTGCCCGCCGCCGTAGACGGCGATCGGCAGGCCGTTCTCGCGGCCGAAGCGAACCGCGGCCGCCACGTCCTGCGCCGACTTGCAGCGCGCGATCGCGGCGGGCTTGCGGTCGATCATCCCGTTGAACACCGTCCGCAGCGTGTCGTAGTCCGCATCTCCGGCGCGGATCACGCCACCACCCAGCTCGTCGAAAAGGACGTCGACACCCAACTCTGCCATCTCTTCCTCCAGGTCTTCGCGAAAGACACGCGGACCTCATGTCCGCGATCCAGAATCTAGTCGCTAGTCGGCGATGCTGCCGACAGCGGCCACGAGCGTGCGCCGCGCGCCGGCCCAGCGACGCTCCATGTCGCGCTCGCCGTTCACGGACCGAACCAGCGCAAGGCCCCGCATCGTCGCCAGCGAGGCGTCGACGACCTCCCTGAACTCGCGGTTGCCGGCCATCTCCGGGAACAGCTCGTCGATGCCCTTGGCGGTGATCGCCGCCACCTCGCGCTCCACCTCGACCAGCCGCAGGCGAACGTCCTCGTCCGAGCGCGCCGCGACCCAGAGCTCCACTGAGGCGGCGAACAGCGGCCCGTTGTGGATGCGCCACAGCAGGTCCAGCATGTGCTCGAAGCGGTGGCGGCCACGGGCGGGAACGGCGCGGACCTCCTCGCTCAGCTCCTCGGCGCGGCGCTCCGCGAGGTGCCGGACAGCCTCCGCGACCAGCTCCCCCTTGGTGGGGAAGTGGTGCACCTGCGCCCCGCGCGACACGCCGGCGCGCTCGACGATCCGCGTGGTCGTGGTACCCGCGTAGCCCTCCTCGATCAGGCAGTCGATCGTCGCGTCGAGAAGCGCGGCGCGGGTCTTGGCCCGCCGTTCGGCCTGGGTACGACGGCGCGGCGCCTTCCCGGCGAGCGGCTTGGCTCCAGCCTCCATAGCGCGGCCGACTGTAACAAACGGTCCTGACTGTTTGTGAAACCTATAGGCTCCCGACCGTGCCAGCGTACGAGCTCAGCGGCAAGGTCGCCCTCGTGACCGGCGCCGCCCGCGGCATCGGCTTCGAGACCGCGCGCGCCCTGGCCGGGCGCGGCGCCCACGTGGCGCTCAACGACCTCGACGGCCCCGCCACGGAGGCCGCGGCCAAGCTGATCGGGCCGGACGCCCTCGCCGTCCCGGCGGACGTCACGAGCCGTGACGAGATGGAGGCGACAGTCGCGGCGGTCGTCGGGCGCTTCGGCGGCCTCGACGTGGTGGTCGCCAACGCCGGCGTCGCCCCGCCCTCGACGACCATGCGGACGATCGATCCGGACGTCTTCGAACGGACTCTCGAGATCGACCTGCTGGGTGTCTGGCGGACCGTGCGCCCGGCACTCCCCCAGATCGTCGAACGCCAGGGGCACGTCGTCGTGGTCTCCTCGATCTACGCGTGGGTGAACGGGATGATGAACGCCCCCTACGCGATCGCCAAGTCGGGAGTGGAGGCCATGGGCCGCGCGCTCCGCTCCGAGCTCTCCATCCACGGCGCAAGCGCAACGGTCGCTCATTTTGGCTTCATCAGGACGAAGATGACCGAGAACGCCTTCGAGGACGAGGTCGTCGCGAACAGCGTGAGAAACCGCTTACCGGCGGTGATGATCAGGCAGCTGAGCCCCTCCTACGCGGCGGCGGCCGTCGTCGCCGGCATCGAGCGCCGCGCGCCGCGGGTCATCGTCCCGCCGTGGTGGCGAGCCTGGTTCGCCATGCGGGGCGTCCTCAACCCGCTGCTGGACCGGGTGACGCTCCGCGACGAGACGATGCTTCAGACGCTCCGCGACGTCGACGTCGAGGAGCGCTCAACCCTGCGCGGCGGCCTCGACCGGACCGCCGGCCGCGACTGACGCCCGCGCGAAGAAGCCGCCGATCGCCGCGCACGCCGCGGCGGTCGCCTCGCGAGCCTCGGGAAGCCAGTCGCCGAAGAGCTGGAAGTCGTGCCAGAGGCCGTCGTGGCGGCTGTACTCGACCACGCCCCCCTCGGCGCGAATCCGCTCGGCGAGCCGATCGGAGTCGCTGACGAGGAGGTCGTCCCCACCGCCGAGCAGGTGGACCGGGGGCAGCCCGGCGAGCCTCTCCGCGAAGAGCGGCGAGACCCGCGGGTCATCCAGGTCCGCCCCCGCCGCGTAGGCCCGTGCCTTACCGATCGAGTCGCGATGGGTCAGGATCGGCTCCCGCGGGCCGTTGGCGTTGAACGACTCCCCCGAATGCGTCAGGTCGAGCCAGGGGCTGAACAGGACGAGTCCGGCCGGCAGGTCGTCGCCCGCGTCGCGCAGCGCCAGGACGGTCGCGAGCGCCAGCCCGCCTCCGGCGGAGTCGCCGGCGAGCACGATCGGCCCGCTCTCGCGCTCGGCCAGCGCGCGGTAGGCGGCGAGTCCCGCGTCGAGTGCCGCCGGGAAGGGGTGCTCGGGGGCCAGCGGGTAGTCGGGCGCGTGGACCGCCGACTTCGTGGCGAGGGAGATGGTGCGCACGAAGGCGCCGTACGTCGCCTTCGCGAAGGTCCCGTAGCCGCCGCCGTGGAAGTACATGACGGTCCGGCCGGGCTCGGCCGCAACCGAGGTCGCAAGGAACGACGGCACGCCGCCGAGTGACTCAGCCGCGATCGAGGTCCCCTTGGGCGGACGGATGCTCGCGCCGGCGATCGCGTACCAACCGCGCTCCAAGCCGATCGGCATACGGGTGCGTCCCGGAAGGCCCGCGGTGCCGCGCAGGATCCTCCGGACGGTCGCCGGCGAGAGGTTCAGCTCCATGGGTAGAGCTGCGGCCTACGCGTGCTCGCGGGAGCGCTCGGCGTGCGAGATGCGCTCCTCGTAGGCCGCGCGCTGCGCCGAGTCGATGTTGGTGAGCACCTGGTCCGCCTTGAGCGCCCGAGCGATCGCCTCGCGCCCCGAGCGCGGCATGAGGTTCATGACCCAGCCGATCCGCCCCGCGGACTTCGGCACGTGGACGTCGAACTTCGGCACCTCGAGCGCCTCGACGATCGCGTTGGCGACGTCCTCCGGCTCGGCCACCTTCACGGCGCGTGGCTGGTCCGCGCCGGAGATCAGCTCGGTGTTGACGAACGCGGGCATGACAACGCTGAACTCGATCGGCGTCTCGGACAGCTCGCCGCGGACCGCCTCGGAGATGCCAACCACCGCGTGCTTGGTCCCGCAGTAGGTGGCGATCCCCGGGAACCCGCCCTTGCCGGCCTGGGAGGCGATGTTGACGATGTGTCCGCGGCCCCGCTCGACCATCCGTGGGAGCACGATCTTCATCCCGTAGATCACGCCGTGGACGTTGATGTCCATCTGGCGCATCGCCGTGTCGTCCGACTCCTCCAGGAAGGGGCCGGCGGGCATGATCCCGGCGTTGTTGACGAGGACGTCGAGCGGGCCGATGGCCTCCTCGGCGGAGTCGATGAACGCCGTGAACGACTCGCGGTCGGTGACGTCGAGATCGAAGGCGACCACGCCGCCGCCGAGCTTCTCGGCCGCCTCTTCGGCGAGCTCGAGCTCGAGGTCTCCGATGGCGACGCGTGCGCCCTTGCGCACCAGCGCCGTCGCCGTGGCGAGGCCGATGCCTCGCGCGGCTCCCGTGATCGCTACCGCGCGTCCCTGAATCGGAATCGGCTGCTTCGCCATGTGCCCTCGTCCTCTCTCTCGCTGCAAAAGCCCTTGGGCACTGGAGACTATCTGCGTCAGCCGCGCGGCGCGAGCGTGTTGCTCGCCAGCGCCAGGAGCTGGTCGCTCAGCGCCTCGAGGCGATGGATGCGACCCTCGCGAACCTCGAGCGCGACCAGCTCCGTGATCCCGAGGACGAGCAGGCGCGAGGCCAGCGGGTGGACCGGCGGCAGGCCCGGGTCCGCCTTGCGCGCCCGAGCGGCGAGCTCGTCGAAGATCAGCTCGAAGCGCTTGAACTGGTTGTCGCGCTGCGCCCACGCGCGCGGTCCCGCGGAGGGCAGCTCGACCAGGTAGGCGCGGCTGAACTCCGGCCGCTCCTGCCAGAAGCGCAGGTAGGCGACCATCCCCTTCGCGAGTGCCTGCTCCCAGTCCGGTTCGGCGCCGAACGCGTAGAGCTCGTCGAGGAGTCCGGTGGCGAGCTCGTCGCAGAGCGCGAGGAAGCACTCGAGCTTGTCGTCGAAGAGCGCGTAGAACCCGTTGCGGGAGACCCGAGCCGTCGCCACGACCTTCGGGACCGTCGTGGCGGCATAGCCCTCCGCGCCCACGCACTGCAGCATGGCCGTGAGGAGTCGCTCCCGCTGGGAGGCGAGGACCTCCTCCTCGCTCAGCTTGTGACGGCCGCGCGGCAGCGGCTTGCCGCGCCAGCGCGACGTCGTCCTGCCGCTCACCTCGCGACCACCGCCCAGTCCGCGTCCTTCCCCCGGCTCGCCGGCAGGGAGAAGACCACGAGCCCGTGGCGCACCCGGGCGGCCACCCGCCGGCCCGCGGCGTAGGCGACCACGCTGCCGCGTTTCGCTCCGGCGGGCAGTGCGACGCGCATGCGCAGCGTGGCGGTCGCCGCCGCCCTGACGTAACCGCGGATCTCGCCGGGCCGCGAGGCGACCCCCAGGTCTGGAAGCCGCATGGAGAAGCGGCGCAGCGGGAGGTGCGGCCTGACGGTGTAGCCGCGCGCGTCGGACTCGACTCCCGCGAGCTTGATCGCGTCGAAGAGCGACCAGGCGGGCTGATGCATGATCTGGGTGTCGTAGTTGGTGCTGAGGCCGACGCCGCACTCCTCTGGATTGGTCGAGTACCAGGACCGGCAGGCGTCGTCGACGGAGATGATCCCGTCCCAGTGGTCGGGATAGACCGTCGCTCGCCTCGCGAGCGTGTTCCGCTTCCACTCGCTGAAGGCGTACTGCTTGGCCTTCGGGACGATCCCATCCAGATGGGCGAGCGCCCAGACCAGCCAGCCGTTCACCGCGAACCAGCTTCCCCCCACGAACACGGCGTGCCTGTCGCCCACTCCCAGGTTCTGTCCCAGGCTGGTCTCGTGGACGCCGGGGTCGTCGGCCGCCGGCGACTGCGAGGAGCCGATGCGCGAGGGCCCGCCGGGGGCGCCGATGCCGGTCAGGAAGCGCCGGATGTTGTGGACGAGCTCGATCGCCTGCGACTTCGAAGGCGACCCGGCGAGGATCGCCCAGGGCTGCGGCTCGCCGTAGATGACGCCCTTGCCGATCTGGCTGGTCGCGGAGTAGCCCCGCGCGTACCAGCCCCGTGGAACCCACTGGCTGCGCGTCTTCGCCAGGAGGCCGCGACCGAGGGTGCGCAGCCGCGTGGCGAAGGCGTGGTCGCCGCGCATGTCGGCGAGCTCCGCCAGCCGTGGGTAGATGTAGGCGGCCTGCGTCACGACGAGGTTGGACTCGGTCATCTGCAGGAACGTGGTCGAGAGGTCGGACCAGTCGCCGGTCGCGCCGCTCAGGTACTCGCCGTGCGGGCCGCGCTGTGACTCCTGGTGGTCGACCGCGGCCTTGAGGTGCTGCCACAGTGTCGCCGAGCCGCCGTCCGCCCACGGGACCTTGGCATTGAAAAAGTGACTGTCGCGACTGGCGAGGCCGTACTCGGCCGCAGTGAGCAGCAGCCACAGGTCCAGGTCGTCGGCCGTGCCGAGGTCGAAGCGCTGACAGTCCGAGATGCGCCCGTAGGGGATCTGCCCACCGCCCCGCGGCTGCTCCGCGGCGGAGTAGAGGAGCACCTCGCGGGCCAGGTACGGGTCCGTGTAGATCATCGGCAGCGCGTGCTGCAGGGGGTCGCGGTACGCGCCCTGGAAGTCCAGGTCGTACTGGTAGTAGCCGCCCTGGCTCAGGATGTGGTGGCCGGCGCAGTTCTCGTAGGTGGCGTCGGAGCGGACCATGTACGCGTCCCACTGGAGCTCGCGCGAGAGCCAGGCGCGCGAGCGGCCGAGGTTCACCTGCGGCACCCAGCTCGCCCAGCGCGACGCCGACGCCGCGTAGGGGTTCGGCTTCGCCCGGTAGCGCTTGACGAGGCCCGGGATCTGGGCGGCCTTCGCCATCCCGTAGGCGTAGCGAAGCGTGACCCGCCGGCCGGGCTTCAGGACGACCGGCGAGCGGAAGAAGAACCCCGTGTGCCCGACGTCGCCGTCGGCGACCGGCCCGACGAGGCCGTTGCCGAGGTGGTCTGCCTTGACCTCGACCGGCTTCGCGCGGCCGCCGGATCCGAAGAACTTCGACGCGTTGGTGTCAAACCCCCGCACCGGCCCGTGGACCGCCGCGGCGAAGGTGGTGAGCGGCGAGGGGTTCTGCGCGCCGGGAAGCTGGCGGACCGAGAGCGTCTTCGTCTTCCGGTCGTAGGTGGGCGCCTGGAGCCCCGGGTGCGTGTGCGTTCCCGGGAAGTACGGGTTGACGTCCCAGTACTCGAACCAGGAGACGCGCTTCGTCCGTTTCGTCGTGTTCCGCAGGACGACGTCGTGGAGGAGCAGGGGCGCGTTGCCGAACGGCGCGTAGACCCGCGAGCTCGCCGCGATTCCATGGACGCTCGTCCGGGTCCGGAGGTAGCCGAGGCCGAGGTCGCGCTGTACGCGCTGGCCCTTGGCCCGGTCGTCGTACAGCGTGGTCCCGACCCTACCGTTCACGTTCAGGTATCCGTAGCCGCCGGCGTAGTGCTGCGAGGCGGGCTCGGCGTAGTTGGCCCACTGGTAGAGGTTGTCCATCGACCACAGCTGCACGTAGCCGTGGTTGAAGGCGTCGGCGACGACGTGATCGTTGCCGAGCTGGTGCCACGCGTCGCGTTTGCCGTTGAGCTCCTCCTGCGCGGCCCTGGGAGCGGTCTCCTCGTCGGTCTCGTAGCGGTATCGCGGCAGGCCGCGCTCGTCCACCCCCCACTTGCCGAAGCTGCCGCTGCCGTAGGAGGACTTGACGTCGGCGCGCGAGTGGTCCGCGGAGAGCGGTGGCGGGCCGGCCGCGCGCGCAGGCCCGGCGGCTGCGGCCAGACAGGCGATGGCTACGAATAGAGACACTCTTGTCTTCAAAGCTGGCCGCGACCCTACCGCACTGTCGGGTCATGAACAAGGGGAAGCTGGTCGCCTCTCGCCGAGCATTGCTCTGTTATAAAGACACGGATGTATTCTGCGCAGAGGCTCGTCGCCATTGGGGCTCTCGTCGTCGGAGTCGCGGCCTTGGGGCCTGCGCGGGCCGGCGCGGCATCCTGCCCCACCGCGCCGAAGCCCTCGCGCCTGCCAGGCGCCGCCGCCCTCGAGCGCATGAACTCCTTCGTCGGGCGGCTCGGCGTGCGCCCGACGGGTAGCTCGGCGCAGCGCCGCTACATCGGCTGGATCAAACGCCACCTGCGGGGCATCCCCGGCCTCGAGGAGCACTCGCTGCCGTTCTCGATCAACCGCTGGACTCCGGACGGGAAGACCACGCTGCGGATGAGGGTTGGCGGGAAAGCCGTTGACCTCCCGGTCGCCGGCGCGGTTCCCTACTCCAAGCCGACCGGCAGGCGCGGGGCCGTGGCGCGGCTGGCATTCGTGCCCGGCTACCAGGGGATCACGGCGGCGAACTCGGCGGGCAAGATCGTGGTTCGCCCGGCTCCGGCCGGCAGCGTCGCGCAATCCCTCTTCCTCCTCCCCATCGTCAGCTGGGAGACCTACGACCCGGACGACTCGATCTCCCCTGCGGAGAACTTCTACGGGGACTTCATCAACTACAACGCCCGCGTCCAGGACATGCGCGACGCGGCGGCGGCGGGGGCGAAGGGGATCCTCTTCGTGAAGGACGAGCCGCGGCGCCAGCTCATCGGTCACTACGAGCCCTACGAGGGGACAGCCTGGAAGACGCCGGGGGCATTCCTGGGCGTCGACCAGGGCAGCCGGATCACCGACGCCATCGACGCCGGCAAGAAGCCGACGGCGCGCCTGGTGGTCCACGCGCACTACAAGCACGTGGTCACGCGCTCGCTCCTGGCGACCATTCCAGGCAAGAGCAGCCAGCGGATAATCATCGACAGCCACACCGACGGCACCAATGCGGTCGAGGACAACGGCCCCGTCGCGATGGTGGCGATGGCGCGCTATCTGGCCGGCCTGCCCATGCGCTGCCGGCCGCGCACCGTGGAGTTCGCGTTCTCGACGGCGCACTTCTACCAGCGGGTCGGTCCCGACAAGACCATCCGCGACGGCGGCGCGGAGCAGCTTGCCGAGCGGCTCGACCGCGCCTACGACCGGGGGACCGTGTCGGCCGTGCTGGTGCTGGAGCACCTGGGAGCGAAGGACTACGAGGCCGAGCCCCGCAAGCACGGGAAGCCCGGCGACGTCCTGCGCTCGATCGGCGAACGCGCGATCCAGTTCATCGGCGTGACGCCCAGCCCGGACCTCGTCGACACCGTGGACGGGGTGGTGAAGCGCTACGACATGCGCCGCTCGATTCTTCTGCAGGGCTCCGACGCGCCAGGCTCCACCGTTCCCGCGCACTGCAGCTTCGGCGGCGAGGGCACGCCGTTCGAGCGCCACCTGCTGCCCACGATCGGCGTGATCGCGGCTCCGCAGTTCCTCTACGACCCGGCGTTCGGGATCAGCGGAATCGACTTCAAGGTCATGCACTCCGAGCTGCTCGGATATACCGAGCTGGTGAACCGGCTCGGGACGATGACCCAGGCGTCGATCGCCGGCACCGTGCCGGCCGAGCGCCAGCAGCGGGACCTCGGGCAGCCGGGCTGCCCGCCGGAGAACTGATGAGACGCGCGGTCCTGATCTCCCTTCTGCTGGCCGCCTTCGGCGCCGGCTCGGCAGCGTCACCCGCCGTCGCCCGGCAGCCGGGACCGAAGGACATCAAGCTTGTCTCCGCGCAGCGCCCGGACCCGAGGCTCGTCCAGCTCACCCTCCAGACGCCGGCGATCACCCACGACACCGGCGTCCGGGTCCTCCTGCCCCGCGGCTACCGCGAGCACCCGAAGCGCCGCTACCCGGTCCTCTACCTGCTCCACGGCTCCGGCGGCAGCGAAACCGACTGGACGGAGATGGGCGACGCCGAGCAGATCACCGCCGGCTACCCGCTGATCGTCGTGATGCCCGACACGGACCAGAACGGCTACTACAGCGACTGGTTCAACAGCGGCGCCGGCGGCCCCCCGATGTACGAGACCTATGACGTCCACGAGCTGATCCCGTGGATCGACGCCCGCTACCGGACGGTGGCTGCACGCCGCGGCCGGGCGATCGCCGGCCTGTCGATGGGCGGCTTCGGGGCGCTCAGCTACGCCTCGCGCCACCCGGACCTCTTCGACCACGTCGCGGGCTTCTCCCCCGCCTCCGACACCAACTACGCGCCGTTCCGGGCGCTGCAGGAGAGCGGCACCTCGGACGGCGATCCCACGATCAACATCTGGGGCCCGTACGAGACCGAGCAGGTGATCTGGCGCGGCCACAACCCGTGGGATCTGGCGCCGAACCTCCGCGGGATGAAGGTCTCGCTGCGCTACGGCAACGGTGATCCCGGCGGGCCGTTCGGCGGCGGCGACCCCATCGAGGCCGGCGTCCACGCGATGACCGTGGGCTACTCGGCGAAGCTCACCAAGCTCCACATCCCGCACCTGAACGACGACTACGGGCCCGGCGGCCACGCGTGGCCCTACTGGCAGCGCGACCTCCGCGAGGAGCTGCCGCTCGTCATGAAGAGCTTCCACAACCCGCCGCCGCGTCCGCGCACCGTCGCCTTCAAGGCGATCGAGCCGCGCTACGAGATCTTCGGCTGGAACGTGTCCATGAAGCGCCAGGCACTCGAGTGGAGCCGGCTGAAGCACGCCAACCACCACGGCTTCGTCCTCACCGGAAGCGGCAGCGCGGTGGTGAGGACGCCGTCGCGCTATCCGGCCGGCAGAGGGTTCGTGGCGCAGGTACGCACCCAGGCCGGCAAGCGCTCGGTCGAGCATCTGCGCGCCAACCGGCACGGCAGGGTGCGGGTGGTGGTGCCCCTAGGCCCTGCGAACTCCGGCCAGGAGTACACGCCCGGCAGCGACACCAAGCTCTTCACGACCCGTGTGCGGATCCGGCGGGCTGCCGGCTAGGCGGCCTGGCTGATCCGCTCGCCGACGATGCGCTCGACGTCGTCGGGCTCGTCAGGGGTGATCGTGGGAACGACTCGCCGCCCGAGATCGATTTCGAGCGCCACCGACTTGTGCGGTCGCCCGAGGTCGAGGCTCCACCAGTGCTTGAAGTCCCCGGAGCCCCAGAGGCGCCACTTGCCGCGGACCGCCCCCAGCTCGCGCCTCTGCACGGAGCGGATCGAGGCGTAAGGGATCCGCTTCGTTCCCCATGGGTAGTAGCGCCGGATGATGAGCGATGCGTCATCACAGGCGACCCTGCCGTCGTCGTAGAACATGTATCCAAGTCTAGGACGGCGGCGTCCGCCCAGCGGCTACGCGGCGCTCAGCTCGCGCGGCTCGAGGACCGCGGTGCGCAGGAAGCGCTCGATGCCCTCCACAACGTGCACGGTGCGCGGCGATGGCGCGAGGTCGAAGGCGTGCTCCGCGCCGGGGAGCTCGACGTAGAGGACGTCGCTCGTGGATACGTCGCGCAGACGGGAGACAAACTCGCGAGCGTCCTCGACCGGGACGAGGGTGTCGCGGTCGCCGTGGAAGACGAGGAACGGCGGGGCGCCGGCGTGGACGCGGTTGACCGGTGACATCGCCTCGTAGGCCCGCGGGTCCTCGGCGTGGCTGCGCTTGATGACCACCTCGGCGAACAGCCAGTCGCGGAGCTCGGGGTAGTAGATGCCGCCGACGTCGGCGAGGTCGTAGACGCCGTAGAACGGGACCGCCGCGGCGACCGAGGTGTCCGCGTTCTCGAAGCCGGGCTGAAGCGAGGTGTCGTCGGCGGTCAGCGCCGCGAGCGCGGTGAGGTGGCCACCCGCCGAGCCGCCGGTGAGGCAGATCAGCCGCGGATCGACGCCGAGCTCCGCGGCGTTCTCGCGGACCCAGGCGATCGCCCGCTTGACGTCGACGACATGGTCGGGCAGCGTCGCCCGCGGGCTCAGGCGGTAGTCGATGTTGAATCCGAGCCAGCCGTTGGACGCAAGGTGGTTGAGCAGCGGGATGCCCTGCTCAACGCGACTGCCGGCGATCCAGCCGCCGCCGTGGACCTGGATGACGGCGGGTCGCGGGTCGTTGTGGTCGTCGTCCGCCGAGCGGTAGATGTCGAGGCGGAGGCGGTAGCCGTCGCCGTCGTGGAAGACGACGCCGCGCTCCTTCTTCACGCTTCGGGCGGTGAGCATCAGCAAGGGGAAGGCCAGGTGCGAGCGGGGGACGCGCGCCTCGGCGGGCTCGCCGGGGATCTCGCGCATCGCCTCGTCGACCGCGCGGGCGCTGCCGATGCTCTGCCAGGCGAAGTGAGCTTCGAACAAGAGCAACGAGGCAATGAGGATGAGCAGGACGATGCCGGCCGTTGAGCCCGTCACGCCGAGGAGGACGAGGGCCATGAGGATGAGGGCGTTTATTGCCGTGAACTGCCAGGCGAACTCGCGTGCCATTGCGGCGGTCATCCAGCGGAAGACGCGGATGTGGAGGGCTCGCGGTGGGTGAAGAGCCCAGAGCCGGGTGAGAAGGCGGAGCTGTTCGCGGATCACGTCACATTCCCAAGGGCGGGTGGCGAGTTGTAGTCGGTATGCGACTACAAGTCGCCGGTTCGGTCAGAGGCCGTAGGTCTTGGAGATGATCTCGCGCTGGATCTCGCTGGTGCCGGCGAAGATCGTCGAGACGAGGGTCGAGCGCACGTAGCGCTCCATGTCGTACTCGGTCGAGTAGCCGTAGCCGCCCATCATCTGCTGGCCCTCGATCGCCATCTTCTTGGCGGTCTCGGTCACCTTCAGCTTCACCATCGACGCCTCGCGCGGCAAGGTCGTCTCCGGATCGGCGTCGGTGCGCTGGGCGACGTCGTAAACGAGGAGCTTGCAGCACTCGATCTCGGTCGCGAGGTCGGCGAGTCGGTGGCGGATGGTCTGGAACGAGCCGATCGGGCGGCCGAACTGCTTGCGCTCCTTGACGTAGGCGAGCGCGTCGTCGAAGGCGCGCTCCGCGATGCCGAGGAAGATCGCGCCCGTGATCAGGCGCTCCCAGTTGAGCCCGGTCATCAGCTGCATCCAGGCCATCCCCTCCTGGCCGACCAGCGCGGTCTCGGGGACCTCGCAGTCGGTGAAGTAGAGATCGTTGACCTCGTCGGGTCCGGCCATCGTGCCGATGCCGTGGATCTCCAGCCCGGCGGCCTCGCGTGGGATCGAGAGCATGGATACGCCCTCGTGCTTGGATCCGTCGCGGCTGGTACGGCAGACGAGCAGGATGTGCTCGGCCTCCTGGGCGGCCGAGATCCATGTCTTCTGGCCGTTGATCACGTAGCCGCCATTCCGCCGCTCGGCGAAGCAGGAGAGGTTGCCCACATCCGACCCCGCCTCGGGCTCGGACATCGCGATCGCCTCCACCTTGCCCGATGCGATGCCGCCGAGGATCTGCTGCTTCTGCTCGTCGGTGCCGAAGCGCTGGTAGGCGCCGGCGACGATCATCGACAGCCCGAACGCTCCGGCCGGGATCTGGTTGCGGCCGATTTCCTCGAGCAGCAGGACCATGTCGACGGCGCCGCCGCCGGCGCCGCCGTACTCCTCCGGAATCGCCACGCCGAGCCAGCCGAGGTCGGCCATCTTCTTCGCGATCTCGGGGCTGTGGTTGGTCTCGCCGCCGTTGGTGAGGGCCGCACGCTGCTCGCGCGTCCCGCACTCGCGCTTTCCGAAGTCGCGAATCGCCTCGACGAAGTCGCGTTGCTCGTCGGTCAGTGCCAACGGCATTTGGATCAGCCCTCCACCGGCTTGTAGACCGTCACGACAGCGGCCCCGCCGAGGCCGATGTTGTGCTGGAGGGCGAGCTTGGCGCCGTCGACCTGGCGCCTGTCGGCGTCGCCGCGCAGCTGCCAGGTGAGCTCGGAGCACTGGGCGAGCCCGGTCGCGCCGAGCGGGTGGCCCTTGGAGATCAGCCCGCCGGACGGGTTGACGACCGGACCGGAGCCGCCGTAGGTCGTCGCCTCGGCGTCGACCAGCTCGTGCCCCTTGCCCTCCTCGGCGAACCCGAGCGCCTCGTAGGTGATCAGCTCATTGGCGCTGAAGCAGTCGTGGAGCTCGCAGACGTCGACGTCGGAGGCGCTCACCTCGGCCTCCTCGTAGGCCTTGCGCGCCGCCTCCTTCGACATGTCGTAGCCCACGATCTTCATGCAGTCGGTCTCCTCGTCGAAGGTCGAGCGCATGTCGGTCACCATCGCCTGGCCGGCGATCTCAATCGCCTGATCCCAGAGGTCGTGCTCGTCGACGAACCGCTCCGAGGCCACGATCGCGCAGGCCGAGCCGTCGGAGGTTGGCGAGCACTGGAGCTTCGTGAGCGGCTCGTGGATCATCTTCGCCGCCTTGATGTCCTCGATCGAGTACTCGTCCTGGAACTGGGCGTAGGGGTTGTTGACCGAGTGCTTGTGGTTCTTCCAGCCGATCCAGGCGAAGTGGTCGGGGTTCGACCCGAACTTCTCCATGTGGTCGCGGCCGGCGTTGCCGAACATCTGCGGCGCGGCGGGTGACTGCTCCGGCGCGCGGATCTCGAACATGCGCGTCGCGTGCTTGTCCATGGGGTTGGTGCGGTCCGTGTACTTGACCCCAAGCGAGCCCATCTCCATCTTCTCGAAGCCCAGCGCCAGCGCGCAGTCGGCGAGCCCGCCCTTCACGGACTGGCGCGCCATGTAGAGCGCCGAGCTGCCCGTGGAGCAGTTGTTGTTGACGTTGACCACCGGGATCCCGGTGAGCCCCAGCTGGTAGAGCGCCCGCTGGCCGGAGGTCGACTCGCCGTAGCAGTAGCCGGCGAAGGCCTGCTCGACGTCGTCGTAGGCGACGCCGGCGTCCTCGATCGCCTTCGAGCCCGCCTCCTTCGCCCAGTCCGGGTAGTCGCCCTCCTTGGTGCCGGGCTTGTCGAACTTGGTCATCCCGACCCCGATCACGAAGGTCCGGTTGCTGTTGGCGCTCATCTGAATCTCAGGCTCCTTGTCGCAGTGCGGATCGGCGCTCACCGCGGCAAGCGCGCCGCGCAGCTTACTAGAAACAGTCAGGCCGGTATGTAAGTGCCCCTGCCCCGCCCCGTACGAGTTATGCCGCTAGTGCGTATCCGGTTCGCTCAGGCAGCGAGCGAGGCAGCCGAAGTGATCTCGGCGTAGGTCGTCGGCTCGTGGACGGCGCTCAGCCCGAGCAGCGTCTGGAAGGCGGCCATCGGCTTGGCGCGGCGGTTGTGGCGGAAGGTGAACTCCTCCAGGTAGACCGCGAGGTGCTCGTTTGAGACCCCGCGGTGGGTGCCGGCGAGCCAGGCCTTCAGGTTCGAGATCGCCCGGTGGGCGCGGGGCAGGTAGGGCTCCTCGCCGACTGCGGCGCGCTGGCTGCGGGCGCGGCGCTCATAGCCGGCGGCTTCGAGTCCGTTGTAACCGTGCCAGCCGTCGGTGTGGACGATCGCCCCCGGCGCCGTGGTCGCGGTCAGGAAGGCGCTCAGCGAGGGGATCGAGGCGTTTGGGAGCGGCGCCAGGCGGACCCGTCCCGAGCCCCGCCCGCGAATCTCGATCGCGACCGCGCAGAGCGCCTTCTTGCCGCGCTGACGGCCACCTCGCTGGCCTTCTTCGAGCCCACCGAGGAAGAACTCGTCGACCTCGACCTCGCCCCGCAGGGGCTCACGCTCAGGGGCGACCATCGCCCGCCGGAGCTTTTGGAGGAGGAGCCAGGCGGTCTCATAGCGCGAGAGGCCGAGCTGGCGCTGAAGCTGCTTGGCGGAGACCCCGGGGTGATGGGTGGCGACGAGATAGGCGGCCCAAAACCAAAGCCGAAGCGGCGTCCGGGTGCCGTGCATGACGGTCCCCGCGGTCACCGAGGTCTGCTGGGTGCAGGCAGCACACTCCCAGAGGTGGCGGCGCTCGAGCACCCAGGCGCGGCGCCCGGCGCAGCCAGGGCAGATGAAGCCTTCGGGCCAGCGACAGGTGGCGAGGTAGTCGAGGCAGGCGGCCTCAGTGGCAAAGCGCTCCTGAAACTCCATGATCGTCGCCGGCCAGTCTGGAGCAGCCATCGGACCACCGTAGGCACGACACCTGACGGAACCGGATACGCACTAGCACCATTAAGTGCTCAGTCGCTCGCGCCGGCGGGGGCAAGCTCGCCAGGGAGTCCCTGCGGATCGCGAAGCCTGTGCGACAGGGCCATCGCCAGGGTGGCGACCACGATCAACGCCACGCCGTAGACGTCAGCGGTCTGCCGTACCGCGAAGGAGGGGCCAAACCCGAGGCCGGCGACGGCCGCTCCGGCGAGGAACAGGGTCATCGACCCAACGCGGAGCGCGACGAGGGAGATGGCGACCCCGAGGATCAAGGCGGCGAGCCCGCCGCGTGCCGTCGTCCGCGCGTGCGTGTCGCGCAGCCGGACGGAGGCGATGGTGGCGACGAAGTCCCCCGCGCATCGAAGCCGGAACCGCAATCTCGGGCCGCAGCGCCTCACGCAGTCGCCCGTCGCCGTTGACCGGCTCGGGAACGGCCAGGGCGAACACGCTCGCGAGCGTGAAGCCGCCGAGCAGCAGCCAGTAGACGAGGCGCGTCGGGTCGGGCCCGTACTGGATGAGGAGACCCGCGGTGAGCGCTCCCGCCGCGAGGCCCGTCAGCGGCGCGGCGGCGGCGAGCAGCGCGCCGAGGCGAGGCTTGTCGTCCGGCTGAAGATCAAGCAGGGCCGCGCTGATCGCGCCCATTGCGAGCCCCGTTGCCACTCCCTGGACGGTCCTCGCCGCGAACAGCCAGCCGACGCTCTGCGCCTCGGCGAAGAGGAGCATGCCGGCGATCTCGACCGCCAGGGCGACGAGCAGCACCGGCCGGCGACCGACGTGATCGGAAACCGAGCCCGCGACGACCAGGGTCGCGAGGAGCGCCAGCGCGTACACGGCGAAGACGCTGGTCAAGGTGATCGCGGAGAAGCCCCACTCACCCTGGTAGACGACGTAGAGCGGCGACGGGGCGCTCGAGGCGAAGAGGAAGAGCCCCAGGGTCGCTGCGAGGCCCCAACAGGCGACGCGCCGGCTCACCGGGCGGGTTGTCCTTAGCTGTGACACTGCGTTTCTCTTTTCGTTAAGGAGACGAGCGGGCGATTCGAGAATCGACTCCCGCCTGCGCTGATCCGTCTCATAAATAGAACGTGCGGGTGCCTGGGAACGTGAGGTCGCCCACACTCTCGATCGCCGGCTCCACGCCGAGCGTCTGACGCCTGATCGCTCGCTCGAGGTCCTCACGCCCGCGACAACCGTGGCGGTCCTCGCCGCCGGTTATGAGCTCAGTCCTCAAACCGCGGCAACGCGGTAGGCTCAGCACGGCAGACGGACCTGTCGCGAGGGAGGAAGAACTCTGAAAACATCATCCATCCGCAATGGCTTGCGGGCTGCGAGTCTGCTCCTCGCGTTGATGCTTGTCGCGCCCGTCGCCGTGAGCGCCTACGTCTATCACGCCGACACGGCCGGAGGCAAGATCGGGCGCGTCGGGCTTAACGGCAAGCGAGACCACTACCCGCTCGTCAAGGGCGCCGGAGGCCCGGTCGACCTTGCCGTGGACGCGGACCACATCTACTGGGCCGACGAGGACTCCAACCGCATCGGCCGCGCCAACATCGACGGGACCGGCGTCGATCCGGACTTCATCACCGCGGCGAGTTTCCCCAACTCCGTCGCCGTCGACTCCGGGCACATCTACTGGACGAATCGCGCCCCGGCGAACGCCACCACGGATTCGATCGGGCGGGCGAACCTCAACGGGACCAGCCCGGATCAGGACTGGATCACCGACCTCGACGCGCCGATTTCGCTTGCGGTCGACTCCACGCACGTGTACTGGGGTCAGGCCGGGGCACCGTCCATTATCCCGTCCACGATCGCGCGAGCCGGGATCGACGGCTCGAATCCGGGCGTAATCGCCAACACCGCGGAAAATCCCACCGCGCTGACCCTCGATGCGGCTCACATCTACTGGTCCAGCCCCCGAGCCATCGGGCGCGCGAATCTCAACGGGAGCTCCCCAGAGGACCACTTTCTCTCCTCCGGAGGATCATTGGGCGACGTCGCGCTCCTGTCTGGCCGCCTGTACTGGGCCGACTTCACGGGTCAGTGGATTTCGACGGCAGGAGCTGATGGCAGCGGCCTCAACATTGACCTTTTCAGCACGCACCACAATGACGCCCTGGCGCTGGACGCTCGCGCCGACCCGCCGAAGCCGCGGCTCACCGCGCACCCTTCTCAAAGGATCAAGTCGAAGCGCGGCCACGTTCGCGTGAGGTTCGAGTTCGAGAGCAGGTCAAGCGTCGCATTGAGGTGCAAGCGGGACAAGGGAGACTTCTCGACGTGCACGTCGCCGCAGAGCTACAAGGTCGCTCCCGGCTCGCACTCGTTCGAGGTCTACGGCGTGAACGACATCGGCAGCGCCGGGGCGTCGAAAACCTTCAAGTTCCAGTTCAAGAGGGTGCGGCGGGGTTAGCTGCGGCCGCTAGAGCGATTCCTCGGGCGCGCAGACGGTATGGGTACCGCTCGACAGCCGCTCTGGCAAGAGCACCCGGGCGATCGGCCCGGCCGAAACATCCTCGGCGTCGAAGATCTGGCACTCGGAGCTGTCCGTGTTCATGTCCATGACGAAGCTGAGGACATGGCCGTCGTCCTCGCGCGTCGGCGCCGGCCTGCTGCTGCTCGTGATTCCCGGGCTCGTGTTCATCGTGTGGTTCGCGCTCGCCGGCCCGCTGCTCGAGGCCGAGAAGCTGGGTGTCATGCAGTCCATGCGGGTCAGCCGGGAGCTCGTTCGCGGCAGCTTCTGGCGGGTCGCTGGGGTTGTCCACCCGCTTGCGGTCATCACCAACGTCTTGGCCGAGGGTGTCTATGAAGGCCAGCGAGGTGGCCGTCAGCGCGGCAAGAAGGCGCTCTGCGCGGTCGCGATCGAGATTCGCGGGCGGGGCTCGGGACGGGTCCGCCTGGCGCCGCTCCCAAACGCCTCGATCCCCTCGCTGAGCGCCTTCCTGACCGCGACCACGGCGCCGGGGGCGATCGTCCACACCGACGGCTGGCACGGTTACAACGGACTCGAAGCCGCCGGCTATGAGCGCCGCGCCCGCAGCCAGCGCGCCGCAGTCGGCGAGGAGCCCTACCTGCCCCGCGCCCACCGGGCGATCTCGAACCTGAAGGCCTGGCTCGCCGGCACCCACCGCGGGGTCTCAAACGAGCACCTCGCGGTCTACCTGGAGGAGTTCACCTTCCGCCACAACCGCCGCGCCAAGCCGATGGCCGCCTTCCAGACGCTGCTCGGGCTGAGCGCCGTCCACGAGCCGACGACCTACGCCGAGATCACTTCGGCTGCCTCGCTCGCTGCCTGAGCGAACCGGATACGCACTACGCGGAATAACTCGTCGCGCCTCGACCTAATTCGCAACTCGATAGCGGAGGTAGACCACGCGCGAGCCGAAGGTGCGGGTCTCGAGAAGCTCCAGGTCGACGGGCTCGTCGAGCGGCGGGAAGAACGGCGTGCCGCCGCCGGCGAGCGCCGGGTTGACGCACAGGCGGTATTCGTCGATCAGGCCCGCGCGGGCGAGCGTCGCGGCCAAGCGGGCGCCGCCAACTGAGATCTCCTTGCCGTCCTCGGCCTTGAGCTCGGTCGCCACATCCACCACGCCGCGCGTCGCCAGCGTCGTGTTGCTTCCCTCCACCTCGGTCAGCGTGGTCGAGAACACGATCTTTGGCGTTGCCCGCCAGATCTCGGCGAACTCGACGAGGTGGTCGGCGGCTCCCGGCTCCTGGTCCAGGGTCTCCCAGACCTTCATCGTCTCGTAGAGGTTGCGGCCGTAGAGGCTCACGCCGGTCTCGCGCAGCAGGTCGTTGTGGAAGCGGTGGAGCTCCTCGTCGGGCCTCGCCCATTCGAAGCTCCCGTCCGGGCCGGCGATGTAGCCGTCGAGCGAGGGGTTCATCGTGTAGGTCAGGTTGCGCATCTCGGATCTCCCTTGGGTTGCCTCGTCTCCATAGACCGCCGCGTGGCCGAAGACTCATCGTGACGACCTGTCGAGTCGTCTGCCCAGGCCCCACAAGGTCCGGGCCGGTCGCCTTGCGGCGGCCGGCCCGGGTACCGGTTCGGCGTTGGCTTCTGCTCACGCGGGGGCGTGACCCGCAGCGCCGAGCTTGGGCTCCGTCTTCGACGCGGCAACCAGCCGCGGGCGAAGGACGCCGAGTGTCAGGACGAGCAGGCCGATCCCGACGAGGATCAGGGCGCCGCCCATGACGATGGAGAACACCGAGACCTGCTCCGCGAAGTACGACGTGTTGAGCGCCGTCGAGAGAGCCGTCTCGTTGACCCAGATGTCGCGGGCGGCGTTGTCCGCCGGTCCGCCGGTCTTGGGGTCGATCGCGGCCTTGGCCTCGTCGTTCGTGGGCTTGCCGCTCTTGTCCATGTACCGCGGCATCTCGGCGTACGTCTTGCCGCCGGTGGCCATCAGCGTGTGGATCCGCATGTAGTCGGCGAAGCAGCGCGCCTGCGAGCCCGTGTCGATCGCCTGGTTGGCGACGGAGCAGCTCGGGATGTCGACGTTCCCAAGGCCGGCCTTCTGGGTCTCGCCCGTGATCACCTTCGGAGTCATGTCGGGCGTGCCGACGATCTTCTCCTGAGAGATCTGGTCGCGGACGTCGGAACGCCCGCTGGCGCCGATGACGATCGAGCCGATCCCCATCGCGAGGAGGACGACGCCCGCGGCGATGCCTCCACCAATGAACAGCTTCTTCATGAAACTCCTCCTGCTGGTCCGAATTTCCTGTACGGGCGGACCGTAGGGGCGGCCAAATCGCCCTCCATCGGGGTTCGGCCGCCCGGTTTTCCGGGGCGATTCCGAAGCGTGGATGCGGGTTTCCCGCAGGTCGCGAGGCCCTAGCGGGCGCTCACGTCTCGGCTGTCTCGGGCTGCATCGCCGCCAGCTCGCGCTTGAGGATCTTCCCGGTCGGGTTCCGCGGAAGCGCGTCGACGAAGATCACGTCCCGCGGAACCTTGTAGCGGGCGAGGTTGGTCTTGATGAAGGACTTGACGTCGTCCTCGGAGAGGCTCGCGTCGGAGCGCAGCGCGACGAACGCCCGCAGGCGCTTGCCGAAGTCGGGGTCGTCGACGCCGATGACGGCGGCCTCGTCGATCGCGCTGTGGGTCACCAGGAGCTCCTCGATCTCGCGCGGGAAGACGTTCTCGCCTCCGGAGACGATCATCTCGTCGTCGCGGCCGTCGACCCAGAGACGGTCGTTCTGGTCGAAGTGACCGACGTCGCCCGACGACATGAAGCCGTCGATGACCTCCTTGGTGCCGCCGCCCGTGTAGCCCTCGAACTGGAAGCCGTTGGCCACGAAGATCCTCCCCGTTTGCCCGCGCGGGACCTCCGCCCCCCTCTCGTCGAGGATCCGCACCCGCGTGCCCATCGGCACCTTGCCGGCGCAGCCGGGCGCGGCGAGCAGATCCTCCGGGGTGGCGAACGTCGCGTACGCCACCTCCGTCGATCCGTACATGTTGTAGAGCGTGGGCCCAAACGCCTGGAGCGCGCGCCTGGCAAGGTCAGCCTCGAGCTGGGAGCCGGATGAGAAGACAATGCGCAGCGACGACGTGTCGTGCCGGGCGATGACCTCGTCGGGCAGGGCGAGGATGCGCTGGAGCATTACCGGGACGACGACGAGGGCCGTCGCGCGCTCCGCGGCGATCCCGGCGAGCACGGCCTCGGGGTCGAAGCGGCGGCGCAGGACCAGCCGCGAGCCGAGCCCGGCGCCGAGCATGGCGTGCGCGAAGCCGAGCGAGTGGAAGAGCGGCGCCGCGTCGTAGGTGATCTCCCCGGCGCGGAACGGGACCTTCGAGAGCAGCGCGCCGACCGGAGCGAACGAGGAGCCGCCCTCGCGAGGCGCGCCCTTCGGCGTCCCGGTCGTCCCGCTGGTCAGCATGATCACCTTGGCCGCCTCGTCCGGGGCCGGCGGCGGCGACGGATCGCCCGAAGCGGTCAGCCCCTCGATCGTCGTCTCGGGCGGGTGCTCGGAGTCCGTCCAGGCGACGAAGGTGCCGAGGCGGGCGTCGTAGCCCTCGACGACAGCCGCGAACTCCTCGTCGTGGACGAGCAGGTCCACCGCCTCGCGCGTGGCGACGTCGCGCAGCTGGGGAGCGGCGAAGTCCGTGTTGAGGTAGACGACACGGGCGCCGAGCTTGCCCGCCGCGAAGCTGGCGTCGAGAAAGCCGCGATGGTTGCGGGCGAGAACTCCGATGCCGCTGCCGGGTCGCACGCCGAGGTCCCGCCAGGCGTTTGCGACCGCGTTCGAGCGGCGATCCAGCTCGGCGTAGGTGAGGGTGCCCAACTCGTCGCTGACCGCGACGCGGTCGCCATCTCGCACCGCGGCGGCGGCGATCGCCCCGCCCATCGCCCCGTAGCGACGCAGCCCGGACAGCCCGGCGACCGTCCGCGTCGGCCACTGCGGCGGGAACATCCCGGCGCGTCGCATCTCACGAAGCGCGCGCATCTCGATCACGGCCCGGCCCGAGGCGCGCCCGGCCGCGTCGAGCGGCCGGCGCAGACCGTCGATGCCCGGCACCTCCATGGCGCGGCAGTCTAGGGTCAGGGCCGCACCTTGGCTCCACCTAGAAGTACGTGAAACCAGGTGGACGCGCGGTTCTCATGGAGGTGGGGCCGGGCTGATCTTCACAAACAGTCAGGCCGGTATGTAAGACGGTAGACTCGAGGCCCCGCACACCGGTAGACCACGAGGAGGAGACCACGCCTTGAGCACCGCCACGCAGACCTTCGACACCGGCGCGATCGGCACCTGGGGGGAGCCCGTCGAGTTCGCCGTGGAACGGGACCGCATCGCCGCCTACGCCGCGGCCACCAACGACCCGATCGAGCCGCACGCCTCGGGTGAGCTGGCGCCGCCGGTGTTCGCCATCGTGCCGGCCTTCCAGGCCCTGGCGACCGCCTCGATCACCGTCATCCCGCAGGACCTGATCATGCGCATTCTGCACGGCGAGCAGGACTTCCACTTCCACGCCCCGATTCGCCCCGGCACCACGCTCACGACCCGGGCCGCCCCTGTCGGCGTCCGTGGCCGCTCGACCGGGGTGACCGTGGTCGTGAAGGGCGAGACGCGCGACGCCGCAACCGACGAGCTCCTGGTGGAGCAGTACATGACGTCGTTCGTACGCGGCGCCGAGCTGGACACGGCGACGGGCGAGGAGGCCCCCGCTCACGGCTTCGACGAGGCGCTCCGCGACCGCGAGCCGGACGCAACGGTCGAGCAGACCTTCGACGCCGACCAGACCTTCCGCTACGCGGAGGCGTCGGGCGATCCGATGCCGATCCACCTCGACGAGAACGTCGCGAAGGCGGCGGGCCTGCCGGGGATCATCGTTCACGGCCTCTGCACCATGGCTTTCACCTCGGTCGCGGCCATCCAGCTCTCCTGCCCCGACGATCCCTCCCGCCTGCGCCGCCTGGCGGTCCGGTTCGCGCGCACCGTGCGCCCGGAGCAGACGATCACGACCCGCCTGTGGGAGACAGGCGGAGCCCTCGCCTATGAGACCACGTCGGACGCGGGCGACGTGGTCATCAAGGACGGCCTCGCGGAGATCGCCGGCAGTTGAGCGTCCAGGCCCCGGAGCAGCTCTCCTCGAACCCGTTCCGGCGGATCGCCTCCGACCTCTGGGGCGAGCGCGCGATCACGGACCGCTACCCGCCCGGGCCGAAGGGATTCGACATCGGGCTGACCCGCGAGTTCATGCGCGACCCGCTGCGGGTGATGCTCTCCCTCTACGAGGAGCACGGGCCGATCTTCAGCCTCCGCCTCTTCCACATGCGCGACGTGTTCATGCTCGGACCGGCGGCCAACCACTACATAACCGTCTCGCACGCGGACAACTTCCACTGGCGCGAGGGCGGGTTCGGCGACCTGATCCCCCTGCTCGGCGACGGCCTCCTGACGATCGACGACGCCTACCACGACCGCGCGCGGCGGATCATGATGCCCGCCTTCCACCGCGAGCGGGTCGAGGCGTCGGTCGAGACGATGGTGGAGGAGGCCTCGCGGGCGCTCGACCGCTGGCAACCCGGCGAGGTCGTCGACGTCTACGACTGGGCGCGCAACCTTGCGATGCGGATCGCGATGCGGGCCCTCTTCGGGCTCGATCCGGACGACGGCGACACGGGCGCATCCGCCGCCCACCACTTCGAGCGGGCTCTCTACTGGTACAGCACCGATCCGTGGGTCAGGGTCCTGCGGGGCCCCCGAACCCCCTGGCGGCGGCTGAACGAGTCACGGGCGGTGCTTGACGAGATCATCCTGCGCGAGATCACCGCGCGCCGGCTCAATCCCGACCCGGGGCGCACCGACATCCTGAGCCTGCTGATCGAGGCGCGCGACGAGGACGGCTCCGGCCTCTCCGACTCCGAGGTCCGCGACCAGGTGATGACCCTGCTGTTCGCCGGTCACGACACCTCCACGTCGACGATCACCTTCATGCTCTACGAGCTGGCTCGCAACCCGGGCGCGCTGGCAAAGCTCTGCGCGGAGCAGGACCGTGTGCTCGAAGGCAGCCCGCCCTCGGCCGAGCACGCCGGGGGCTCGGGCCTCCCCTACCTCGAGCTCGTCCTCGACGAGACGCTGCGGCTCTACCCGCCGGCGTGGATCGGGCCGCGACGGGTCATGCGCACGTTCGAGTTCGCGGGCTATGAGGTTCCGGCGAACGCTTACGTCAACTACTCGTCGTGGGCGAGCCACCGGATCGGCGAGGTCTTCCCGCAGCCCGAGGCGTTCATCCCGGAGCGCTTCGAGCGCGAGCGCAAGGCGGCCCTGCCCAAGGGCGCCTACGTACCGTTCGGCGGCGGGCAGCGCATCTGCATCGGCAAGCGCTTCGGGCAAACCGAGGTCCGCGTGGTGGCGACCATGGTGCTGCAGCGGTTCGCGATGGAGCTCCGCGGCGGGCACACGATGAGCATCCGGCAGATGCCCACGCTGAGCCCTCGCGGCGGGCTCGAGATGGTGGTTCGGGAGCGCGGCTCGCTGGCCGGGCCCGCGGAGCCCGCTCTGGAGCTGGGTCAGGCCGCGTCCGCGTAGCGGCGGCGGCGGGCCTCCGAGATCCCCGTCCACGACGGTGACACGGCCAGCGCCTCCGCGAAGCGCACCGTCCGTGCCGAGGGCTGGCGCACGGCTCCGCCGGCGCGATTCCTGAGTACCGGCAGCACGGCTGAGGAACGCTCTGCCTCCGCGCGAATCGCCATCAGGTCCGACCAGTCCGAGTGGGTCACAGAAACGTCCTTCCGTTCGCTCGTCGCTGCGCGTTGTGATCTTCGGAACTAGGAACTGCGCGCGAGTCTAGGACGGGCGCCGGACGCCGAACGGGGGCGAAACCGCAAAATCCGCATTCTTCAGGCGTATGCGGGGTCGCGGCCCCCGCGGCCCGCCGCGAACGCCCCGAGCACCAGGACGAGGCCGGCGACGCCGGCAAGAATGAGCCAGGTGCGGTACGGGCCGATGACCTCGTCCCAAACCCCGCCGGCGGCATCGCGGTCGAGGCCGCTCGGGACGACGTCGAGGACGCGCGCCCGCCCGAGGTAGGAGAGCAGGACGAGGACGATCGCCGCGACGACCAGCGTCACGCCGAGGCGCGCGAACGCGCCCCGGCGGTCCGGCGCGACCACGACCGACCCGGTGAGCAGCAGGATCGCGACCAGCGGCAGGAGCACCCCGAGGAACCTGATCGTCTTGAGCGTCCGCGTGATGTCCGCGATGGCGGGGGCGCCCGTCAGGCTCGCGATTTTCGCGTCCAGGTCATCCGGGATCTGCGCGGCGAGCTGCGGGTCCACCTTGGCGAGCTGGGCGCTGATCACCTCGCCGACGTTGCGGAGCTTCATCGCGGCGTTGTCCTTGTCGTGGTCGACCAGGCGCCCCTCCGCCACCGTCACGGCGGTGCCGAGAATCGACTTGAACTGATCCGTGGCGACGACCTTGCTGGCGGCCGACTCCACCTCCTGGCGGTTGGACTCGAGCGCCGGGACACGGTTGACCAGCTCGGAAGCCGTCTTCTTCGCGATGAACTCCCGCACGGCGCTGCGCTCGAGCGAGGCGACGACCCGCTTGGAGAGCTCACCGGAGTCGAGGACGTTCTGCTTCACGTAGAGGCAGGCGGAGCCGACGATCAGGCAGGTGACGCCGAGGACCATCAGGAGGAGCGAGAGCCCCCCGCTGCCACCTCGCGCTCTCACCGTCTCGGCCTCATCCCCGCGGCGAGCATATTTCACGAGGATCGGCTGTTCGAGTCCCTGTAGCGTCCGTGCGGTGAGCGAGGAAGAGCTCGAGCCCGAGCGCCTGGATCCCGAGAGTGAAGCGCCCGCCGAGGGCGGCAAGCGCGCCGCCCGGCGCATGCGGGAGCTCGACGCATCAACGGGCGCGATCAGGGTGGCCAAGGCGTTCCGCAAGCTCCTGCCGGGCGATCCCGAGTACGGCGACCGGCTTTCCACCAGCGGCGAGGAGCCGTCGCAGCTGCTCGGCCAGCGGGTCGCCGCGCTGACGGCGGAGCGCCCGAGCGCTCTCCGCGAGGTCGGGCTCAGCGCGCTGCAGGTTTGGCAGGCGCTCTCCGACGCGCCCGGAGGCTCCGAGACCTACGCGGAGGTCGCGATCCTCTTCACGGACCTCGTGAACTTCTCCAAGTGGGCGCTCCAGGCCGGCGACGAGGCGGCGGTCGCGCTCCTCCGCCAGGTGGGCGAGGTGTGCGAGCCACCGATCGAGTCGGCCGGCGGGCGCGTCGTGAAGCGGCTCGGCGACGGGCTGATGGCCGTGTTCGACGAGCCTCAGCCCGCGGTTGACGCCGCGTTCGCCGCCGCCGCCGCGATCGAAGGGGTCGAGGTGGCCGGCTACCGCCCGCGACAGCGAGCGGGAGTGCACTTCGGCCGGGCGCAGCGCGTCGGCAGGGACTACCTGGGTGTCGAGGTCAACGTCGCCGCGCGGGTCGCCTCCGCCGCCCGCGCGGGTGAGGTCCTGGTCTCCGAGCCCGCTCGCGAGCTGCTGGACACGTCCAACCTGCGACTCAAGCGCAAATGGCTCTTCCACGCGAAGGGGGCGCCCGAGGATCTCCGCGTGTACTCGGTACGGTCCGCCTCGTGACACGCCGGTTCGTCGCCTTCGCCGTCCTTCTCCTGGGTCTTGTCGCGATCGCACCGGCCGGCTCCGGCGCCGCCTCCACGGACCACGACACCGGGCTCGCGATCGGCCAGAAGGCCTACGAGTACGGCGTCCCGCTGCTCGACACGAACCGGATCTTCCGGTCGAGCACCAGCATCAACGTCCCGGACGGACTGGGCCATGGGCCGGTGAACCAGTTCGCGCACGTGCGCAAGCTCTCCAACGCGGACGAGACCACGGTGGTCGCCCCCAACAACGACACGCTCTACTCGATGGCCTGGCTCGACCTCTCCAAGCAGCCGCAGGTCCTCCACGCTCCGCCGATCAAGAACCGCTTCTGGGAGTTCGAGCTGGTCGATCCGTGGACCAACAACTTCTTCAACGTCACCTCGGCACACCGCAAGATGGGCCACGGGGACTTCGGCGTCACCGGCGGCGGCGACTGGGCGATCGTTCCGCCCGGCTTCAAGGGCAAGCTGCCGAGGGGCGTGCGGCGCGTGAACTCGCCGTACGACCGCGTCTGGGTGATCGGCCGCACCTACATCAAGGGACCGAGCGACCTGAAGAGGGTCCATCGCATCCAGAACCGGTACTCGATCACGCCCCTCGCGAAGCTCGGCACCGGCTGGAAGCCCAAGCCGCCGCGGCATCCCGACACCAAGCCGTTCGAGGCAACGATTCCGGGCACCCAGCCCGGCGACGACCCACTGGACTTCTACGCGGCGCTGGGCCGTCAGATGAAGCGGTTCCCGCCGCCGAAGCGAGACAGGCCGCTCCTCTCCGAGCTCAGGCCATATGGCATCGGTCCCGGCCTCCACCCATCGGGCAAGAGCCTCAGCCAGGGCACCCTGCAGGGACTCGGCGAGGCCGTGACGCAGGGGCCGGCGCAGATCCAGGGCGCTGTCCTGACGCGCTACTTCAAGAACTTCGACGATCACAACGGCTACCTGATCCACGACCTCGGCAACTGGGGCACCCATTACCAGCTGCGGGCGATCGGTGACCGGGTCGGCGTCGGCGGCCAGCGGGCGAGCATCGCCGCCTACCCGTTTGCGCTGACCGACAGCCAGAGGTCGTTCCTCACCGGCACCAATCGCTACGTGCTGCACATCCCGGCAAGCGACCTGCCGGTCCCCGTGAAGGCCTTCTGGTCGCTCACGCTCTACGACGGCAACGGGTTCTTCGTGCCGAACTCGCTCAACCGCTACGTGATCAACGATCGCTCGCACCTCCACAAGAACTCGGATGGCTCGATCGACATCTACATCCAGCACGACGAACCGACGACCAACGCCCAGCGGGACAACTGGCTCCCGGCGCCCACGCCCCCCACGACGTTCCGGCTGATCTGGCGCCTCTACGACCTCGACCACGCCCTCGACGGCATCCTCGACGGCTCCGGCTGGCAGCCGCCGCCGATCCAGCGGTGCGACGGCACCGGCCACGGTCCGCTGGGCACGGCCTGCGCGTCCTAGACGCGCGCCGGAATAGTCTTTGGGCATGAGCGCCGTCGAGCTCACCCGGGAGGGAGCCGCAGCCCGCCTGACGCTGAACCGCCCGGACGCCCTCAACGCCTGGAACGAGGAGCTCGGCGAGGAGCTGAGCAGGGCCGTCGCCTCGATCGCCGGCGACGACGAGGTCCGCGCCGTGCTCATCACCGGCGCCGGCCGCGCCTTCTCCTCGGGCGCCGACCTGAAGGAGCAGCGCTCGGCGCAGGAGGGCGGGCCGCCGGACCTCGGCGAGCGCCTCCACGCGCTCTACAACCCCATCATCCTCGGCATCCGCGAGATGCCGAAGCCCGTGATCGCAGGCGTCAACGGGCCCGCCGTGGGCATCGGCTGCTCCCTGGCCCTGGCCTGCGACCTCGTCGTCGCCGCGGAGTCCGCCTACTTCCTCCTGGCCTTCGTCAACATCGGGCTCGTCCCGGACGGCGGCGTCACCGCGGTGCTCCCGGCCAAGGCAGGCTACGCGCGAGCCGCGGAGCTCGCGATGCTGGGCGAGCGCCTGCCGGCTTCGCGGGCACTCGAGTGGGGGCTGATCAACCGCGTGGTCGCCGACGGCGAGCTTGAGGCGGAGGCGGGAGCCCTGCTCGAGCGCATGGCCGCGGGCCCGACGGCGTCCTACGCGGGCGCAAAGCAGCTCCTGAACCGCCGCACCTACGCCGGGATGGCCGAGCAGCTCGAGGCCGAGGCCGCGGCGCAGAGCGGCCAGGGACGCACCGCGGACTTCGTCGAGGGCGTGATGGCGTTCACCGAGAAGCGGCCGCCCAACTTCACGGGGCGCTGATGAGCTCCGAACGCGGGAGGTAGAGGCTTGGCCGGCCTTGGGCTTGGCTCACGGATCTCCGGTTTCGGAGCGGCGGCGCAAAACGCGCTGGAGGTCGCGCGCTTCGGCGGCCTCGAGACCGGCGAGGAGTCATCGCCGTACGAAATCGTCGCCGAGCGCCCGGTCTACCGCCTGCGGCGCTACTTCCCCGAGGTTGCCACCGGCCCGGCGGTTGTCCTCGTCCCGCCGCTGATGCTCTCCGCGGAGGTCTACGACGTCTCCCCCTCGGCCAGCGCCGTGTCGATCCTCTCCGAGCACGGCACGGATCCGTGGGTGGTCGACTTCGGGTCGCCGGAGCACGAGGAGGGCGGCCTGGAGCGCAGCCTCACCGACCATGTCCTCGCGGTCTCCGACGCCGTCGAGCGGGTCAGGAAGGCAACCGGTCGCGACGTCCACCTGGCCGGCTACTCGCAGGGCGGGATGTTCTGTTACCAGGCGGCCGCGCTGCGCCGCAGCGACGGCATCGCCAGCCTGGTGACGTTCGGCAGCCCGGTTGACACCACGGCGGCCCTCCCCCTCGGCATCCCCGAGGCCATGGCGAGCCGGGGCGCCGGCTTCCTCGCCGGCGCGTTCGAGGGCCGGGCCGTGCCCGCGTGGATGAGCCGGGAGGGCTTCCGCCTGCTCGACCCGGTCAAGTCGCTTCGCCAGCGGCTCGACTTCGTGCGACAGCTCGGTGACCGGGAGGCCCTGCTCCCCCGCGAGCGCCAGCGGCGGTTCCTCATGGGCGAGGGCTGGGTCGCGTGGCCGGGCCCCGCACTGGCCGAGTTCATGCGGCAGTTCATCGTCCACAACCGGATGCTGTCGGGCGGCTTCACGATCGAGGACCGGCTCGTGACCCTGGCAGACATCACCTCCCCGCTCATGTACTTCGTCGGCGAGATCGACGAGATCGCCCCGGCGCAGGCGGTGCGAACCGTCCGCCGGGCGATCCCCGAGGCCAAGATCTTCGAGGTCGCGCTCCGCGCCGGCCACTTCGGGCTGGTCGTCGGCTCCTCGGCCACGCGAACCACCTGGCCCGTCGTTGCAGACTGGGCGCACTGGCGCGAGGACGAGGGACCGCGGCCGAAGCCCGTCGTCGAGATCGAGGACTACGTGGAGGCGGCCCCGGCACACCCGGGCGCGAGGGACCGGGTGACTCACGCCGTCGGCCTCTCCGCCAACGTCGGCTACGGGATCGCCCGCTCGACCATCGGCACCGCGCGTGGCGCGGTGAGCGCAGTGCGCGACCTGACCGGCGAGGCGGCGGGACAGCTGACGCGCCTCTCGCGGCTGGAGCGGGTGCGTCCAACCACCCGGATCTCCATCGGCCTGCTGCTCGACGAGCAGGCGGACCACGCGCCCGACGACGTGCTCTTCCTCTGGGAGGACCGCGCCTACACGCAGGCCCAGGTGAAGCACCGAATCGACAGCGTGGTCCGGGGGATGCTCTCGCTCGGCATCCGCCAGGGCGAGCACGTCGGCGTGCTGATGGCCGCGCGCCCGAGCGCCCTCGCGGTGGTCGCCGCCCTCAACCGCCTCGGGGCCGTGGCGGTCCTGATGCGCCCGGACGGCCCGATCTTCAGGGAGGCGGAGCTTGGCCAGGTGAGCCGGATCGTCGCCGACCCCGAGCTCGGCGAGCGGGCGCGCGACGAAGCCGGCGTGCCGATCTTCGTGCTCGGCGGCGGCGCCGAGCCGCGGGAGCTGGCCGCCGGGCTCACGGACATGGAGCGCATCGACCCGGACACCGTCGAGCTGCCGGCGTGGTACGAGCCCAACCCGGGCCGCGCCAGCGATCTCGCCTTCGTCCTCTTCACCGGCGAGGGCGAGCGCACCCGGCCAAACCGGATCTCCAACGGCCGCTGGGTGATCTCGGCCTTCGGCACGGCGACCTCGGCGGCGCTGACGCCCAGCGACACGGTCTACAGCGTCACCCCGGTCTACCACCCGTCCGGCCTGCTGATGTCCATCGGCGGGGCAATCGCGGGCGGCGCCCGCCTGGCTCTGGCCCGCAACTTCGACCCGCAGACCTTCTGGGACGAGGTTCGCCGCTACGGCGTGACGGTCTCCGCCTACACATGGACGATGCTGCGCGACCTCGTCGAGGCCCCCGAGGACGCCCGGGAGCGCCATCACCCGGTGCGGCTCTTCATCGGCTCGGGGATGCCGCGCGGGCTCTGGCGACGGGTGACGGAGCGCTTCGCCCCCGCCGGGGTCCTCGAGTTCTACGCGTCAACCGAGGGCGACGCCGTGCTCGTGAACGTCTCCGGCTCGAAGCCGGGGGCGAAGGGCCGGCCGCTTCCCGGCAGCGCGGAGGTCCGCATCGCGGCCTGGAACGAGGAGCGCGCCCTGCTCGAGGAGAGCCCCTACGGCTTCGCGATCCCGGTGCCCCGCGGCGAGCCGGGGATGCTGCTGGCGCGGGTTCGAAGCACCGCGCTGATCAGCTCCAGCGAGACGCCGCTGCGCGGCCTCTTCGAGCCCGGCGACGCATGGCTTCCCACCGGCGACCTGTTCCAGCGCGACGTCGACGGCGACTACTGGCTCGTCGCCCATGCCCACGCGATGATCAGCACGGCGGACGGGATGGTGGCCTCGAACCCCATCGAGGACGCCCTCGGCGACGTCGAGGCGATCGATCTCGTGACGGCCTACGGCGTCGCCGGGCCCGGCAACGAGATCGCGGTCGCCGCGGTGACGGTGCGGGAGGGATACGAGCTCGAGCCGGCGGCGCTCACCGAGGCGCTGTCGATCCTGGACCCGAAGGACCGCCCGGCCGTCGTCCGCCGGGTCGCCAAGTTGCCGCTCACCACCTGGTACCGGCCGCTGACCGGCCCGCTGCGAAAGCAGGGGATTCCGGAGCCGGACGCCGGCTCCGCCTGGGCCCGCGATCCCGGCAGCGGCGAGTACGTGCCGCTCGACGCCGCGGTGCGCGACCGCCTGCTCACCAACGACTGAGCAACCTAAAGGGTGTCAGACACGCTTTAGGTTTCTAGAGGCGGCCGGCCTCCAGCAGGCGGCGGAGGAAGCGCTGCGTCTCCTCGCGCTGGGGCTTCAGCAGGACCTCGTCCGGAGACCCCAGCTCGACGATCGTGCCGTCGTGGACGAAGCCGACGAAGTCGGCGACCTCGCGAGCGAAGCTCATCTCGTGCGTGACGATGAGCATGGTCATCCCCGCGGTCTTCAGCTCGCGCACCGCCTCGAGCACCTCGCCGACCAGCTCCGGATCGAGGGCGCTCGTGATCTCGTCCAGGAGCAGCGCGCGTGGACGGCCCACCAGCGCCCGCACGATCGCGACGCGCTGCTGCTGGCCGCCGGAGAGATCGTCGGGACGGTCGTCCTCGCGCCCGGCGAGGCCGAAGCGCTCGAACAGCGTCCTGGCGCGCTCGCTGGCCTCGTCGCGCTCCATGCCGTGCGCGCGGGTCGCGCCCAGGATCACGTTGTCCATCGCGCTGCGGTGGGGGAAGAGGTTGTAGGCCTGGAAGACGACACCGAGCTTGCGGCGCGCCGCCACGGGGTCCACCGACGGGTCCGTGATCACGTTCCCGTCGAGGAAGACGTCCCCGTCGTCGATCTCCTCGAGGAGGTCGACGCACCGCAGCAGCGTCGACTTCCCCGAGCCGGACGCCCCGATCACGGCGATGGCCTGGTGCTCGCGGACCTCGAGGTCGATGCCGCGCAGCACCTCCCGCTCGCCGAACGCCTTGGTCACCCCGCGGGCCTCGATCACCGGCGTCTGGCTCATCGCGCCTGGCCTCCGGCCCCCCACCGGTCCACGAGCCGGGCAAGCGGCACGGTCACCGCCAGGTACAGCGCGGCGGCGGCCAGCAGCGGCGTGTAGTTGAACTTCGACTGGGTGATGATCGACGCCGCCCTGAACCCCTCGATCACCCCCAGCACCGAGACGAGCGCGACGTCCTTCTGCAGCGAGATGAAGTCGTTGAGGAGCGGCGGCCCGACGCGCCGGATCGCCTGGGGCAGGACTACGAAGCGGAGCGCCTGCGTCTCCGTGAGGCCGATCGCCAGCGCGGCGTCACGCTGGCCGCGATGCACCGAGGCGATTCCGGCCCGATAGACCTCGGCGACGTAGGCGCTGTAGGACAGCGTGAGGGCGATGCCGCCGAGCACGATCGGGTCGGTGGGCAGGCCGGTCAGCTCCAGCGCGGGAATCCCGAACCCCACGAGGTAGATCAGGAGGATCGTCGGGATCCCCCTGAACACGTCGACGAAGACGGCGCCGAGCAGCCGCAGCGGGAACAGGGCGGCGCCCCTGCTCGTTCGCACCAGCGCGATGACGAGACCGACGATCAGCACCGCGATCTCGATGACCACGAACATCTTCACGTCGAGCCAGAACCCGCTGAGCACGTCGCTGAACGACTTGGTGAAGAAGTGCCAGCTGAAGAACGTCTTCTTGACGGTCGGCCAGCCGGGGCTCGTCACGGCCAGCGCGGTCAGCCCGCCGATCACGAGCACCGAGGAGAGCGTCGCGATCGCGGCACCGCGCCGGGCGCGGCTGCGCTTTGCCGCCGCGCGCGCGGCGCGGCGGCTGACCACCACTTCTGACGCGCTCACCGCCCGGAATCTGACGGGCGCGGCGGACGCTTAGAGCGGACGCCAGGCGCGCGGATCTACTTTGAATCACTTGCGGACGGCTTCGCCGTCCTTACATGCTGCTTTCGGACCTAAAGGTCCTCACTGACTCAACAACTTGCGGACGGCTTCGCCGTCCTTACATGCTGCTTTCGGACCTAAAGGTCCTCACTGACTCAACTTGGGAGCGTTCGCCGCCTGGCTCATCCAGCGGTTGGTGATCTGCTGGAGCTCGCCGGACTTCTTCAGCTCGCCGATCGCCAGCGAGATGCATGGCGTCAGGGAGGAGTGCTTCGACAGAAGGGCGCCGAACTGGTCCGGCTTGCCGCCCGTGGTGGAGAACTGGCCGACCACCGAGGCGTCCTGCACCTGAGCCGCGGTGATGTAGAGCGCGGTCGGCAGGTCGACGACGATCGCGTCGACCTGGCCCTGCTTGAGCGCGGTGACGACGTCGTTGGAGTTGTTGAAGACCTTGGGCTCGGTGCTCGGCTGGATCTCGTTCTTGACCGCGTCGAGGCTGGTCGTGCCGATCTGGACGCCGATCTGGACGCCCTTCAGGTCGGCGAGCGAGGTCGCCTTCGCCGCCGGCGAGTTGCTCAGGGCCACCACCGCCTGGTCGGCCGTGTAGTACGGCGCCGAGAAGTCGACCTGCTTCGAGCGCGCCGGCGTGATCGAGATCTGGTTGACGTCGAAGTCGAAGTTCTTCGGGCCCGGCGCGTAGGACGCGTTGAAGTCCTCGGTGACCCAGTTCACGTCGCTCGGCGAGTAGCCGAGCTGCTTGGCGATCGCGTAGGCGACGGCGCTCTCGAAGCCCTTGCCGTTGGTGGGGTCGTTCTGCTCGAAGTACGGCGGATACGCGGGCTTGTCGGTGGCGACGGTCAGCACGCCCTTGGCGTGGGTCTCGAGCTTCGACGGGGCGCAGTTCGCGGCGCTCGGGGTGGTCGTCGGCGCGGGCTCGGACTTCTCGCCGCAGCCCACGAGGAAGCCGAGAACGCAGATCGCGAGAATTGCTGAGGAGCGGCGGGCGATGATCACGAGAAGGGCTTCAGGGCCATGTCGAGGACGACGAGGATAAGCAAGGCGAGCTCGATGCGCGAAACGATGAAGATCCTCTTGATCCTGCGCTGAGCCTCGTCCGACTCTACCCCCTTTTCCTTGATCGTCTTCTGGATGCGCCCCGACTCGGGGCCGAGGAACGAGGCGCCCGTGATGAACGACATGATCCACACGACGAGGCCGAACACGAGCCAGAACTGCCAGTCCCAGTGCGCTTCGTGGACGAGCAGGAACCCCAGGACCACCAGGATGAGCGAGGTCGGCACGAGGATCCGCGTGCCCAGCCACTCGATGTCTCCGGTGAACGCGGCCAGGTACTCGGGGTTGTTACTGCGCTGGGCCCGCATCGCTACACCTGGGTCGCGAACGCCGTGCCGACCCACAGCACGGCGGCGAGGATGTGGAAGGCGAGATACCACTGGTACGTCGTGATGACCCCGAGACTCACGGCGGGGATGTCTATCAGGCTGCGGACCCGCGCCGCGGGCCGTCAGCGCTACGCCTCGAGCTAGAGGAGATCCACCGCCGGCTGCGCCGCGCCGAGGCGCGCCTCGCGCCACGTGAGGAGCCGCCGTGCGTCCTCGTCGTAGACCTTCAGCCGGGTTGCCCGCAGGCCGTCCCAGAGGCTGAGGATCGGGACGGTCTTGAAGATCTCGTTCTCGTCGTGCGCCGCCTGCAGCTTGTAGTTCGGCACGTGGGCGCTCAGGTGGTGCACGTGGTGCAGGCCGATGTTTCCGGTGAAGTACTGGAGCACCTTCGGAAGGCGCAGGTAGGAGCTGCCGCGCAGCGCCGCGTCCGCGTAGCTCCAGTCACCGCTCGACTCCCAGTACACGTCCTCGAACTGGTGCTGCACGTAGAAGAGCCAGACCCCCGCCGAGCCGGCGAGCAGGGCCGACGGTCCCTCCACCAGCCAGAACTTTCCGAACCCGAGCCAGAACCCGAGCGCCGTGAGCGTGATCGCGAGCGCGACGTTCGTGAGGTAGACGCTGTGGCGAAGCCGCGGGCGGGCGTCTCGTTCGATGAGCCGCGGCTTGATGATCATCGCGAAGACGGGACCGATCGTGAACATGATCAGCGGATTGCGGAAGAGCCGGTAGCCGACGCGCTGGTGAATCGGCATCGCGCGGTACTCGGCAATGGTGAGGGTGGGCACGTCGCCCTCGCCGCGGCGGTCCAGGTCGCCTGCCGTGGCGTGGTGGACGGCGTGCTCGTGCTGCCACGCGCGGAAGGGGGCGAAGACGAGAAGGCCCGTGAAGCGCCCGAACCATGTGTTCCAGCGCCGCGACGGCAGGAACGAGCCGTGGGTGCAGTCGTGGAAGACGATGAACGTCCGGACGAGGAACCCGGCGGCCGGGATCGAGATCGCCAGAACCAGCAGATAGGAGACGGCGAGCAGCTGGTACATCACCACCCAGAGGAGGAGAAACGGGACGACCGAGGTCGCGAGGTCGACCAGCGCTGCGCGCAGCTCCGGGCGCGTATAGCGCGGGGCCGCTTCTCGCCACTCTGCGGTGGCGGCCGCGTCGGCGGCAGTGGACATCATCTCTCCTTCGGCGTGTCGATCTGAAGTGGCCTGAGTGGCACCACTCCTGACTCGGCGCCTCGCGCGACCGTAGCAGCCACGGCCCCCTACGTGCCTAAATTGCTGCTCAGTCCCGCGTTGGCCAGTCAACTAGTGTCTTTTCGTGATGAGCGAGGCCAACGGAAGCGGTCGCGGGCTCTCGGTGGGCATCGTCGGCGCCGGGTTCGGCGGCGTCGGCATCGGCGTCCGGCTCGCGAAGGCGGGAATCGCCGACTTCACGATCTTCGAGCGCGGCGAGACGGTTGGCGGGGTCTGGCGCGCCAACACGTACCCGGGCGCCGCCTGCGACGTGCCATCCCACCTCTACTCGTTCTCGTTCGCGAAGGGCAGCGAGTGGTCGCGCCGCTACGCGCCGCAGCCCGACATCCTGCGCTACCTGGAGGGCGTGAGCGAGCGCTTCGGCCTGGGCCCGCACCTGCGGTTCGGCACCGAGGTGACCAGGGCGCGGTTCGACCAGGAGGCCGGGCAATGGACCCTCGAGACTGACAGCGGCGAGACGCACTCCTTCGACGTCCTCATCACCGCATGCGGCCAGCTGACCCGCCCCGCGATGCCCACCGTAGAGGGGCTCGACGAGTTCGCCGGCCCGTCCTTCCACTCCGCGGAGTGGGACCACGATGTCGAGCTCGAGGGCAGGAACGTCGCGGTGATCGGGACCGGCGCCAGCGCCATCCAGTTCATTCCCGCGATTGCCCCGCGCGTCGGGAACCTCACGATCTACCAGCGCTCGGCGCCGTGGATCATGCCCAAGTCCGATCGCGCCTACCCGGAGTGGGAGCAGCGGCTCTTCAAGGCCTTTCCCCCACGGGTGGCGCTCTCGCGAGTCGGGTTCTTCGCGTTTCTGGAGGGCGCGACGTACGGGTTCACCGGCACGGACTGGGTGATTCGCCCGTTCCAGTTCGCCGCCGACCACGAGCGCAACAAGGTGCTGCAGGACCCCGAGCTGCGAGCCAAGGCCACTCCCGACTACAAGATCGGCTGCAAGCGCGTGCTCTTCACGAGCGACTGGTACCCCACCCTCAACCGCTCCAACGTCGAGCTTCTGAACGGGCAGGTCGACCGGATCACGAAGGACGGCGTCATCGGCCCGGACGGGGTCGAGCGGCCCGCGGACGTGGTCATCTTCGGCACCGGCTTCCAGAGCCACCGGTTCGTCGCGCCGATGGAGATCCACGGCCTCGGCGACCGCGAGCTGAACGCCGTGTGGGGTGACCGCGCCGAGGCCTACCTGGGGACGACCGTCACCGGCTTCCCGAACATGTTCGTCCTCTACGGGCCCAACACCAACCACGGCTCGGGCTCGGTTCCCTACACGCTCGAGTGCCAGTTCAACTACATCCTCGATGGCATCCGTCACCTGCAGACCCCCGGGTTCCGCTGGCTCGACGTTCGACCCGAGACGCAGCTCGCCTGGCGCGAGGAGATGGAGGAACGGTCGAAGCGGACGGTCTGGACGTCGGGCGGGTGCCACAACTGGTACGTCAACGAGAAGGGGCAGAACACCAACAACTGGCCCGGAGCGTGGCTGGAATACCGGCGCCGGACCCGGCGACTCAACCCCGGCGACTACCGGGTCGCGGTCGCCTCGTGACCGAGGTCCTCGTCAGCGAGCGGCCGAGCGAGAAGGTCGCGCTGCTGCGCCTGAACCGGCCCGATGACCTGAACACGATGACCGCCGAGCTCTGCGGGGCCCTGCACGCCGAGCTCGACCGCCTGGCCGCGGACCGCGGCTGCCGGGCGATCGTCATCACGGGCAACGGTCGCGGGTTCTGCGCCGGGCTCGATCTGCGCGGCTACGGCTCGGCGCCGGGCAACGACGGCACCGACGACGCGCGCGACCGGCTGGGCAACCAGGAGCACATGTCGCGGCTGATCCTGAAGCTTCGCGAGACCCCGCAACCGATCATCGCCGCCGTCAACGGGCCCGCCGCCGGCTTCGGCCTGGCGCTGACGCTCGGCTGCGACATCCGCTACGCGGCCGAGACCGCGGTCTTCCGCGCCGCGTTCATCAACATCGGCGTCTCCAACTGCGACATGGTCACCAGCTGGCTGCTGCCGCGGCTGATCGGCGCGTCGCGATCGCACGAGCTGATGCTGACCGGCCGGCGGCTCGACGCCGCGGAGGCCGAGCGCATCGGCCTGGTCGCTGCCGTGCTCGCCGACGACGCGCTGCTCGATCACGCGCTCGCGGCCGCCGGGCAGATCGCGGCGTGGGCGCCGTGGGGCGTGCGGCTCACGAAGCAGGGAATGTGGACCGCGCTGGAGATCCCCTCGGCGCGCGCCGCCGCCGAGTACGAGGATCGCCAGCAGATCATGGCCACGCACGGCGTCGCCCTGCCGGAGGCGATCTCGGCGTTCCTGGAGAAGCGCCCCGCCGAGTTCCCGGACTAAACCGGCGCCAGGAAGCCAACCGGCTGTCACGCTCCCGCGATGCTTCGCGGCCTCCGGCGAGCCGTCTCACTCGCGGTCATCGCGGTGCTTGGCGTGCCCGTGTGCGCCCAGGCCGCCAAGCCCGACCCCGCCCAGCTGATCCTCGACGGGTTCCACGGCGTGCTCGTGGCGCAGACCGAGCCGCGCGTCTGCCCGGAGCTCTCCGGCGGGACGGCCGGCCTGCCGGAGATGACAACCCCGGGCCGCGATACGCCCGATCACGGCAACGGGCTGGCTCCGGGGGACTCCGCCGGCGCGCCCACCTCGCTGCCGAGGGCGATCTACCTGCGCTCGACGACGGCGACCTACAACCGGCGCTACTGGTTCGTCCTGCGCGGCGGTCACGTCTACTACAAGTCGAACGCCGAGGTCACGGGCATCCACCAGCCATGGGCGCCGCTGCCGACGCCCGGGTGCTTCGACGGCACGGTCACCGGCATCTCCGTCGACGACGACGAGTTGGTCGCAATCGGCGCCGGCCGCCAGGTCTTCACCATGGACGGCGCCCTCGGCGATCCGTCGTTCTTCGACTGGACGGTTCGCTGGGGGCCCGCGTTCTGGACCGGCGCCGGGCGGCGTCTGCCGCACGGCAGGACCTGGTCGTGGTCCGTTTCCTCCCCGCTCGAGGACGGGACGTTCACCGACCCGGCCGGCAACGAGCACCCCGTCGGCGATGCCAAGGTCTCCCACATCTGGCTCCTCAGCCACCACGGCCGGCGGCTGACGTACATGGACCCGTGGCTGCCGGCCGACGAGAGCTACGAGATGTGCGGGCCGAGGCGCGGTCGCTTCCGCGCCGTCGCCATGTCCGCCAGCGGCTCGACCGAGTTCGTCATCAACCGCTACGGCGACATGTTCACGCGCCTCTACGACTTCGACATCTCCGGGCCCGACTCGTTCTTCGTCGACTACTCCTACGCGAACCAGCGCGGCAAGCCCGACCCGGCCGTGCAGCTGCCGCCCGAGCCCTGGAAGCGCCAGCCGAAGATCCCGGGCCGGATCACCAGCGCGATCTCGATCGAGAAGGAGGGCACCGGCAGCATCCACCGGGTTCTGCGGGTCGAGGGGGTACGCCACGGGCACACCGGCTACTGGCAGCGCGACAGCGCGGCATCCCGCTCCGTCGCGTGGAGGTTCGTGTCAACGAACGCGAAGCTTGCCGGACGTCCGCTCGCAAACCCCCGGGCCGACACGTCCGGTCGCGGCCTCGGACGCAGCGAAGACCGCCGGTACGTGCGTGCGCGCCGGCGACCACGCGCCATGATTCCCGACTTCAACGTCTATTGCTCGCCGGCCCGGATGCGGTTCCACCTCGGCCACGGCAAGCGGATCGCCCTCGTCCTGCACTCCACCGACGAGATCCGCCAGACCCCTCGCGCCCGCGGCCTCGACTCCCACCCGCGCGAGATGCAGGGCGAGATCCAGGCGCCGCGCGGGGTCCTGCAAAGCGGGAACCCGCGCATCCGCCGCTTCGTCGCGAAGCACCTCACCGGACGGTTCACCGAAGCGACGATCGAGGCGACGAAGCAGACGCTCAGCTCCCCGACCAGGGCTGGACCTTCACCCACCGACCGCGCTAGCGCCGCCGGGCCCCCCACACAGGGACGACGTCCCGGAACACCCCCTATAACCCGAACTCCGGGACGACGCCTCGTGAAGGAGTGGCGGGCGCCCCGCCCCACCCCGCAACCCCCCGCGCGCTTCCGCGCACACGAACGCCGGGCTCGACGCGAACGCGTCGTCGCCGCCCTACAGCCCGCAGACGAAGGCGAACTGGGCGCCGTGCTGCTGCTCGGCGAGCGGCACCGCGTCCTCGGGCGCAACCTTGCTCGATGTGGCGGTGATCGTGTGCGAGGGGCGGGCCTTGACGCCGTGGCGCGGAACGAGCTTGACGTAGGAGCGGAGCTTTGCCGGGTTGGCGAGGAGGCTCCGGCTCGCGACGCCCGTCATGCGCACGACGCCGCCGCGGACGACGTAGACGGCATTGCCCTCGCTGACCACGTACCCCTGGCCGCCCGTCGAGCGCGCGGCATTCGAGGGGCGCTTGATCCTGCTGCCAACGCCCACTCCATGCGCGGCGTCGCCGGCTGCCGTCGAGGCGACGAGCGCGACCCGCCCCCGGGGAGTCAGTACGGCGGTGTTCGACCTCCCCGCGTTGCGCTTGCCGCGCACGCAGTAGCTCCACGCCCGGGTGCGGCGGAGGGGCTGGCCGGCCCTCTTCAGCGTCTGCCGGTACCCGGCGCCGAGGCGCAGGCGGCCGAGCCCGCGCGCCGTGAACCCGCGCTTGCCGCTCACGCAGCCGCGGTCCTTGATCCCCGTCGCCCGCTCCCACATCTCCAGGTAGGCCTCCGGCCCCCGCAGCATGTCGCGCGCGATCTTCGGCCCGCCCGCCTTGCGGACCTCCTCGAGCCAGTCGGGGTACTGGCCGTAGGTAGCGACGCCATCCTTCGCGTAGTCGAAGGTGCGCTTGCCGGTGCGGTCGGGCCTGATCGTCATCCGCCCGTCGAGCGACTTGAACGGGTACTTGACGCTGTCCGGCGAGCTCTCGGCGACCGGGTCCCCCTGGTGGGCCAGGCCACCGAGGTCGGCGCCGTAGCCCCAGCCGAAGTAGTACGGCGTCTGCTTCGGCCTGTAGGTCTTCCACGCCTGCACGAAGCCCTGGGCCGAGCCCGCGCCGGGGAACGCCATGCCGCCCAGGTTCCAGATCCGCGGCCAGTTGCGCGGATCCATCCAGCCGTGCGGCGAGATCACCCCGGAGTAGTGGTGCTTCTCCAGGAGGTCGAGCGTCTGCGCCACGGCCTTCTGGCTCATGTGGTCGGGGTTGACGATCATCCCCCTCTTCATCATCAGCCGTTCCGTGTAGGCGCCGAGCTTCGAGAGCCCGACCGTGTTGCAGTGCGGCGCCGGCGGGTAGGACGGGAAGGTCCCGGGCGGCACGCCCATCGCGGTGAGCAGAGCGGCGATGGCGCCGCTGGCGGGCGGGGCCTCCGTCTCGATCTCATTGTCGTGCTTGTTGCCGGCGCACGTCTGCGCGCTCCAGAACGACCCGTAGCTGAGCTTGTTGCCGGCGTTGATGAGGTTGCCGATCTGCCCGCTGTCGAACCGCACGCCGGCCAGCGGACTGTCGAACTTGTTGAGGAGGAGCGAGGAGCGCACGCCCCGCTTGTGGAGGTCGTCGAGGCCCGACTTGATCGTCTGCTCGTCGCAGCTTCCCGGGGTGGCGCCGCTGCAGTCGAAGAGCTCGGAGACCTCCACCTCGAGGACCACGGCCATCTTGCCCTTGTTGATGACCTTCCGAGCCTGGAACGGGTTGCGGACGATCTGAAACCAGCCCTTGCCCGGGCCGCCCGCCTGCGCGTCGACGTAGTTCTGCATCTGCTTGATGTCGCGGATGCCCTTGCGGACGGTCGCCATCTCGTCGCAGGAGTTGCGCCGGTTGGTCATCAGCTGGCAGAGGATGCGGTTCTCGTTCACCGGCATGACGATCAGCCGCAGCCCGGACTTCCAGGCGCGCTGCACCCACCGGTAGTACGTGCCCTCGTAGGTCAGGTTGCTGGGCGCCCACGCGCTGAACGTCGGCCAGCCCTTCGTGTCGTGCGGGGACTCGGGCGAGCCGTAGTTGAGAAAGTTCTGCACGGGCGCCCCGGCGCCCTCGGGGCCCTCGATCGACGCGCAGTCGGGGAGCGCAACCGTGATCCCGTAGGGGCTCCACGGGCGCCCGCAGTGGAAGTTGCCGCCGAGGTACTCGTAGGTCATCCAGTGCATGTGGCCGTCCATCACGCCCCTGACCTGGCCGTAGCTCGTCTTGCCCTGCGCCGGCTTGCCGCTGACGTCGAGGCGGGCCTCCGGGAACTTCCTGCAGCCGGTGGCGGGGACGAAGCTGAAGCGCGAGGCGACGCCCGCAGCGGCCCGCGCCACCAGCGTCAGGTGGCCCCTGGCGGCCGCAAGAACCTTGCCGGGCTGCGAGTGCGGCGAGAGCTGGAAGGAGCCGGCCCCGGCGGGCGTGACCTTCCAGCCGGCATCGGGGCCGGGCGTGGCGATGCGTCCGACATCGCTGTCCGAGGTGGCCGCCAGGAAGTCGCGGGCGGCGCCATAGAGCATGTAGCTGCCGAGCCGCGTCGCCTTCATGCGCTGCCGGGCGGCAATCGCGAGCGGCTGGCTGGACCCGGCCGGTCGCAGCGAGTAGCAGCCGTTGGCAAGCGAGTAGCGGTTGACCGCGGCGGCCCCCGGCGCCACCGCAAGCCACACCCCGATGCAGGCAAGGACCGCGAGGGCGATCCCCATGCCCTCGCTTCGACGACCGGCAACCGCTCCATCCCCCTTCATCGCAGCGCGAACCTACCAGTGGCGAGGGCCGTCGGCTAGTTCGGATGCGACGTGAACTCGATGTCGTAGTCGCAGTAGTTCTTGCCCTTCACCTTGCCCTTGAAGGTGCTCCGGGACTTGAAGTCCCCGATGAGGAGGACGGTGGGCTTGGCGTCCGGCGGGTTCTGCTTGATGACGTAGTGCTTGTCGACGTGGCCGTGGTGGATCTTCGCCTTCGGCACTGCGACGGTGATCGCCTCGGCCCCCGTGTAGCAATAGGCGCCGACCTCGGGGATCACGAAGTTCGTCATCTTCTTCCCGTTCCCGGAGACGTCGAAGGTGATCTTGCCGTTCTTCCCGGTGCCGACCGAGCCCTTGGTCGCCTTCCCGACCCACTTGCCGGAGTGCGGCGTCGCCGCGAGGGCAAGCGACGCTCCGGCCGCGACGACGAGCGCCGCGCCGACAACCGTCCTCCTGCTCGCTCTCCCGGTCATCGATCCATCGACGAGCGCCAGTCTATTCCTCGAGCTACAGGTTCGACAGGGCCGAGCGGGCCGCGTTGTAGCCGCACATCCCGTGCGCGCCCGCGCCCGGCGGGGTCGCTGCGGAGCAGATGTAGGTGCCGGGGATCCCGGTGGAGTAGGGGTCGAGGGCGGGGCGCGGCCGCATCATCAGCTGGCGCGGGGTGTTGGCTCCGGTGATGATGTCGCCGCCCACGAAGTTGGGGTTGTAGGCGGCGATCTCCGCGGTGCTGCGGGTGGCGAGGCCGACGATCCGCTCGCGCAGGCCGGGGGCGAAGCGCTCGATCTGGGCGACGATCTCCTCCGCCACGTCGCCGCGGTGGCCGTTCGGCACGTGCGCGTAAGCCCACACCGGGTGGACGTCGCCCGCCGAGCGGCTCGGGTCGGCCAGATACTGCTGACCGACGAGCACGAAGAGGCGCTTGGGCATCCGCCCGGCGTTCACGTCGGCCTCGGCGCGGACGATCTCCTCCAGCGAGCCGGCGGCATGGACGGTGCCGGCTCGCCGGCAGGCCTCGTTGTCCCACGGCACCCCGCCCTCCACCGCCAGGTCGACCTTGAAGGCGCCGGGCCCGTGACGGTAGCGCCGGTAGGCCCGCTCGACGCGACCCGGGAGCGAGCCCCCGGCCAGCTCGACCACTCCCGAGGGCGCGAGGTCGAGCAGCACAACGTCGGCGTCGCCGACCTCGCCGAGGGAGGACACGCGCCGCCCCGTCTCGATCCTCCCCCCGCCGGCGACGAGGGCGGCCGCCAGAGCGTCGGCGATCGACTGCGAGCCACCCTTCGCCACCGGCCAGCCGAAGGCATGCCCGGCGCACGCGAGGGCCATTCCCACCGACGCGCTGAACGGCCGTGTCAGGGGGCTGAAGGCGTGCGCCGCCACGCCACCCCAGAGCGCGCGCCCCTCGTCCGTCTCGAAGCGGTTGGCGATCCGCGTCGCGGGCGCCATCGCCCTGACCGCGAACCTCGCGAGGCCCACCGGATGCCTCGGCACGTGAAGCAGGGGGCGCATGACATCCGCACCCAGCGCCTCGAAGGTCCGCGAGGGACCGCCGAACAGTCGCCGCCATTGCTCGCCGTCGCGGCCGAGCGCCTGCGCGGTCGCGTCCAGGGAGCGGACCATGACGCCGGCGCTGCCGCCGCTCAGCGGGTGGGCGAGGTCGATGTCGGGCCAGCACCACTCCAGGCCGTGCTCCTCCAGCCCGAACGAGCGCAGCGCCGGCGAACCCACCGCCATGGGGTGGAACGCCGAGCAATGGTCGTGGAGCACTCCGGGCACCGTGAGCTCGCTGGTCCGGGTGCCGCCGCCGATCTCCTCAGCCGCCTCGAGCACCGTCACCTCCAGGCCGGCACGAGCCAGCTCGACTGCACCGGCGAGGCCGTTCGGGCCGGCCCCCACCACTATCGCCCGGCTCATGCCGGCGCGGGTACGCGCGGCTCCCGTCCGCCGATGACCTCCACCGGGAAGTCGGCCGCGCGGTCGCCGTCGAGCCAGGGCTGGCGCTCCACCATGTCGGCCACCTTGACGAAGCCCTCCTCGATCAGGCCGGTGGCCGCGTCGTAGATGCGGTAGTGCTGAGTGCCCAGGTGGGCCGGCTGGCCCTCGAGCGCGACGACGCGAAGGTCGCCGGGCTCGAACCCGCAGCGCTCCTGGACCGCGTCCACGAGCTGGCGGTTGTGGAAGTGGCCGTCGCCGAAGTTCCAGCCGTTGACCACGCCCGAGATCAGCTCTCCCTCACGCACGTCGTACTCCTCGACGTCGTCGACCGCCCGGAAGATCAGCCCGTTCAGGGCGCGCCCGTGGGAGTGCATCGAGCGGAAGCCCAGGCCCTTCGCCAGGAGCAGCTCGGCCAGCTCGCGATCGTCGTAGACCTTGACGAGCTGCTCGACCACGACCGGGGCGGCCTTCTTGATGGAGCGGTCGAGCTTCTGCTCGGCCTGCGTCGACTTCCGGAAGAGCCACTGACTCGTCGACCAGTTGCCCGCGTAGTAGCGCATGCCGGGCAGGAAGGAGACGAGGTCGGGCCGGAAGTTCCCGAGGATCGGGAGCGCGGCGCCGATCAGCACCAGGAGGACCACCAGCAGCGGGTCGTGGATCGCGAACGGCGCGTCGCCGTAGTGCCCGAAGAGAAAGAGGATCCCGAAGATCATGAACAGGTTCCACTCGAGCGGAACGGCGAGCGGGAACGTCGAGGTGATGTGGACGTGGAAGATGATCATCCCGATCACCGCGAGCGTCCCGAGCAGCCCGCCCTGGGTTGCGAGCAGGAGGAGCGGCAGCGTGAACTCCATGGTCGTCCCGAGGTGCGCTGCCATCGCCGCGAACCGCGACGGCAGCATCACGTCCGGGTGCCTGCGCCACAGCCGGGCCTTCGCCTGACGCGAGCGGTTCCACGGCGTGTTGGAGATCATCACCGAGACCACGAAGGGGAAGTGGCGGTTGAGCTTCGACGACGCCGCGCCCCACCAGATGCAGAAGAGGACGATCTGCGAGCCGGTGATCAGGTTGTCCAGCGGGAACAGGAAGACGATCATCAGGAACCCGTAGACCTCGGGGCGGAACGCCAGGAACGAGACCTTGTCGCGCAGCCCCAGAAGGCCCCAGAAGCCGAGCATCAAGGCGATCCACGCCGGGTCGAGGCGGCCCGCAGCGGTGCCGGCTGCGTCCTGGCCGCCGGTGAGCAGGAGGTGGAGGCCGACGATGAGGACGCCGGCGTAGAGGACGACGTCGGCAGGCGTCCGCGTCGTCCCCCGCGTCAACGGCACGCGGTCGGGCCACGGCGGCAGCCGGACGGTGCCCGGGCGCAGCCAGTAGAGGATGCCTCCGATCGGGGGCACGAACCTGAAGGTGAGCGGCATCGAGCCGGCGCCGAGGCCGATCCCCTCCCAGAGGAGCGTCCAGACGGCCAGCTTCTGCCAGACGATCGGCTCGGTCCACCAGTCGTTGATGTTCCCGATGCCGCCGAGATCGGAGGTCGCCGAGATCACCAGCGCCGCGCCGAGGGAGAAGACGACGAGCTTGAAGACGTAGAGGAGGTAGACCGCCTCGGGCGTCCCGAAGCCGTTGACGCCCCAGTCCTGGATCAACGGCCGCAGGCGCGCGAGGTGCGGCTGCTTTCGCCACTCCTCCATGTCGACCGGGGGCGGGGCAGGCTGGATGAAGCCCATCGCGGCGTGATCCTCTCATAGTCTCCCGGCGGTGACCGGTGTTCCGGAACACCGGACCGCGACGGGGATCGCCTGGCGCCGGCTCGGCTCGGGGCCTCCGCTCGTCCTCATCAACGGCTATGCGGCCACGAAGGACGACTGGGACCCGGCGCTGCTCGACGCGCTCGCTCGCAAGTCGACCGTCTTCTGCCCCGACAACCGCGGCGTCGGTGACTCCGAGCCGGCCGCCGGAGAGCTCACCTTCGAGCAGATGGCCGCCGACGTCCTCTCGGTGATGGACGCGGTGGAGGCGGAGACCGCGGCGCTCGCGGGCTGGTCGATGGGAGGCATGGTCGCCCAGGAGGTCGCGGCCACCGCCCCCGACCGGGTGGAGGCGCTGGTTCTCCTCGCGACCGACCCCGGTGGGCCGATCGCGAAGCAGTGCCGTCGCGACGTCGGCGAGCGTCTCTTCGACCACTCCGGCACCCCGCACGAGCAGGCCAGGCGGCTGCTCGACCTGCTCTTCCCGCCGCAGCTCTCCGCGGGCCTCTACGACCAGTTCGGCGACATCGTCGCCGCCGCACGGGCGAAGCTCCTCCCGGAGGCGCTCACCCGGCAGGAGGAGGCCATCACTCGCCGCTACGAGCTGCCCGCCGACGAGCGGCTCGCCGCGATCCGGGCGCCGGCCCTGATCGCGACGGGCCTGGAGGACGTCGTCGTCCCTCCCGAGAACTCGCCGATCCTGGCCGAGCGCCTGGAGAGCTCCTGGCTCGCGCGCTTCCCCGGCGGCGGGCACGCGTTCCAGGCGCAGGAGCCGCAGCGCCTCGCCGCGCTGATCGCGGCCTTTCTCGCCCGCTGAACCCTCAACCAACCTAAACGGTGTCTGACACCCTTTAGGTTTCTAGAGGTCCTCGGGCTGCTCGTCGTCGGGCTCGCCGAAATCGGCGTCGGGCTCGGAGGCGGATAACTCGCCCACAACCGGGTAGGACTCGGGCAAGCGAACGAGGAGATCAAACGCATGTCCGAGGAGATCCGCCAGCCAGCCGAGTCCCCCACCGTGCCACCCGTGCCGGCCCCCGAGAGCGACCCGCCGCCGGACCCGGTCGAGGAGCCGATCACGCCTCCCGACCCGGTGGAGGAGCCGGTTCCGGCACCGGTTGAGACGCCCGACCCGGAGCCACCGCCGGAGCAGGACAACCCGGCAGAGGGCTGAGCGGCCGGTCTAGAACGCGAAGATCAGCGAGCAGGCGACCCCGGCGACGATGCAGTAGATGCCGAACGGCGTCAGCCGGTTGGTCTCGAAGAAGCGGAGCAGGAACTTGACCGCGAGGTAGGTGGTCGCAGCCGCGCACAGCGCGGCCACCAGCGCCGGGCCGCGCACGCCGTCGCCGGTTGAGCCGAACAGGTCGGGGAGCTTCAGGACGGCCGCGGCGCCGATGATCGGCGTTGCGAGGAGAAACGCGTAGCGGGCCGCGTCCTCGTTCGAGAGGCCGAAGACGAGGCCGCCGCCCATCGTGATGCCCGAGCGCGAGATGCCGGGAATGAGGGCCGCCGCCTGCGCGGTCCCCACCCCCACGGCCTCGCGCCACGTGAGCTTCGCGATGCGCGCGTCCGAGTCGCCCTTGTAGTCGTCCGGCGCCGGCGCGCGCCTGCGGATTCGCTCGAAGACCAGCAGCAGGACGCCGTTGACGATCAGGAACGCCGCGGCGGTCTGCGCCGAGGCGAACAGCGAGCGCAGCGCGTGCTCGAGAACGAGCCCGAGGATGCCCGCGGGAACCGTGCCAACCACGAGCAGCCAGCCGAGGCGGGCGTCGACGTCGTCGGCGCCGATCTCGCGGTCGCGCAGCGAGCGGCCGAGGCCCCGGAAGATTCGCATCCAGTCCTTGAAGAAGAACGCGAACAGCACGATCGCCGTCGCCAGGTGCGTGGCGACCAGGAAGCTCAGGAAGAAGTCGTCGTTCTGATGGATGTCCCAGCCGAACAGGCTCGGCAACACGACCGCATGGCCGAGGCTCGAGATCGGAAACGGCTCGGCGATTCCCTGGGTGAGCCCCAGGATGATCGCCTGAAAGTAGGAGATCGGGTGCAAGGCCTAACCGGGCGTGCGGTTGGTGGACGGACCCGACTGAAACCAGGCGAACACGAAGCAGGCGATCGCCACGATGAACGCGGCGATCCCGTGCTTCACATGGTGCTCCGAGTCACCAGCCTGATGACCCGGGAAGAACGATGGCAGCGAGCTCGCCGACTCGGCCCAGTAGACGACGGCGATTGCCAGCAGGATCACGCCGACGATGACCGCCGGGACGATGAGGTTCTTCCGCTTCTTCATCGGGCAGGCCGCTGCGTTCGCCGGCGGCGGGCGAATCTAAGGATCCAACCTCAAGGTTTCCCTAAGGCTGGATTAGAGCCCTCATCGGGGCCCGGCGCCCTACGAGCTGAGGCGGAAGAGGCCCTTGCCTTCGTCGTTCTCGCCCGCCTTGTCGATCTTGCCGGCCTCGCGGGCGGCTTTCATCGCGTCGCCCAGCTCCAGGGGCTTGACACCGAGCTTGTCGGCGAGCTCCTTGCGCGTGAACTCGGGCTTGCCCAGCTCAGTCGCGGTCTGCACTATCTGGTCTGCGGAAACAGCACTTGCCATTTGAAACTCCTTCAGCCGTTCTCACTCGTATCTCTGCCGGGTCCACGTTAGCGGTAGAGGTCCGACAAGTGCCGCCCCTAGGATCGCGGCAGCCATGGGAACCGGGCCAGACGAGGTCGAAGAGCGGCGGGAGTGCCCGACCGCGCTCACGGGACTGGAACGGGACAACCCCGAGCACGAGGCCAAGCGCACCCTACGGCGACCCGCGCGGGACGCGCCTAGGAGGCCCCGAGGGCGCCCTTGATCTCGTCGATCGCGGTCTGCTCGGCGGGGCTCACTTCCTGGCCGTCCTCCTTGTGAGCGCTCGCGACCCGCCCGACCAGGCCGACGACGAACTTCCGGTAGGACTCGAGCTCGTCCGCGGTCGCCTTCTGCTCGATTAGAGCAACGGCGTCCTTCAGGTTCTGCAGCGAGCTCTCGCGGAGCTCTTCCGGCGACTGGCGGTGCCCCTTCTCGAACTTCGGCTTCTCGGAGACAAGCGCGTCGAGCAGCTCGCTCTCCCCGTGCTCCTGACGCGCCTCGGTGTACGCCTTGGCCATCGAGAACGTCTCGCGGAACGTGCCGCCCCGGCTGGCGGTGATCACGACCAGCCCGGCGCCGGTCGGCCCGCTCTCGATGGTCTTCCACTCTTCCTCGGTGAACTCGCTCTTCGGCGTCATCCAGCCACTCCTTCATCGCTTTCTCGGCAGGTCCGCAGTATCGCCGTTCGCGGGGTGCGGCGATCACATGGCCGGCCCGGGCCTGATAAGCCTGCGCCGTGACCGACGGCGCCCTCGACTCGCTTCGCGTTCTCGACTTCTCACGTGTGCTCGCCGGGCCCTTCGCGACCATGCTGCTCGGCGACTTCGGCGCCGAGGTGACGAAGATCGAGCGTCCCGGCTCGGGCGACGACACCCGAAGCTGGGGGCCGCCGTTCGACGAAGCCGGGCGAGCGACCTACTTCCAGGCGGTCAACCGCAACAAGCGGACGGTCGCGCTTGAGCTCGACGATCCGGGCGATCGCGCGCAGGCAAGAGCCCTCGCGCTCGAGGCCGACGTCCTCGTGGAGAACTTCATGCCCGGCGTGATGGAGCGGTTCGGGCTGGGCTACGAAGGGCTGGCGCGGGAGAACCCCGGCCTCGTCTACTGCTCGGTCACGGGCTTCGGCCGCGGCGCCGGCGCGAGGCTGCCGGGCTACGACCTGCTCCTCCAGGCGCTGGGCGGCCTGATGAGCATCACGGGCGAGCCCGACGGCGACCCGCAGAAGGTCGGCGTGGCCCTGGTCGACGTCCTGGCGGGCCTCTTCACGACGATCGGCATCCTCACCGCGCTGCACCACCGGGAGGCGAGCGGCGGAGCAGGGCAGCGTGTGGAGGTTGACCTGCTCACCTCGATCCTGGCCGCGCTCGTCAACCAGGGCACCGCGTACACGCTGGCCGGCGTCGTGCCGCGGCGCATGGGCAACGCGCATCCAAGCGTCGCCCCGTACGAGCTGCTGGACACCGCGGACGGCGCGCTCGTCGTCGCCATCGGCACCGACCGGCAGTTCGCCGCGCTCTGCGAGGTGATCGGCGCGCCGGAGCTCGCGACCGACACGCGCTTTGCCGCCAACGCCGGCCGGGTAGCCGCCCGCGCCGAGCTGCGGCCCCAGCTCCGGCGCCGGCTTGCCACCCGTGGCGCCGGCGAGTGGGCGGAGCTCCTGACCGCTCGCGGGGTGCCGGCCGGGACCGTCAACGACATCGGCCAGGCGTTCGAGCTGGCCGAGCGGCTGGGCCTCGACCCGATCGTCGAGATCGCGCGCGAGGGCGGCGGGAGCGCCAGGCTCACCCGCAACCCGATCCGACTGTCGGCGACGCCCGCCTCCTACCGCAGCGCGCCCCCGGACCTCCCCGCCTGACGACGGGTCGCACTGGCACACTCACGTCGATGCGCCACAACCCGCTCCACGCCGAGGCCGACACGGATGTCGTCCGGACTCTGATCGACGAGAACCCCTGGGCGACCATCGTCAGCGAGACCTCCGAGGGGCTCGTGGCCTCCCACTACCCCGCCCTGCTCGACACCTCCGAGGAGCTGGCGATCGTGACCCATGTCGGTCGCCCCGACGAGGAGCTGCACGACTTCGGCGCGCGCGAAGTCCTCGTGATCTTCCAGGGCCCGCACGGCTACATCTCGCCAAGCTGGTACACGGACGTCCCGGCGCCGGTGCCGACGTGGAACTTCTCGGCCGCGCACTGCTACGGGACGCCACAGGTTCTCGGTCCCGAGAAGAACCTCCGTGTCCTGACCCGCCTCGTCGAGCACTTCGAGAAGCGCGTCGACGCCCCGGTCTACCTCGACCAGGAGGTGGGGGCCCGGATCTCGAAGGGCACCGTCGGCCTGCGCATCCCCGTCACGAGGTTCGTCTGCAAGGTGAAGATGAGCCGCGACAAGGACCCGGAGTCCCGGCAGCGAGTGCTGGCCGAGCTTCGCGGCGACGGTCCCTATGCGAGCGGAGCGCTGGCGGACGACATGGAGCGCGCGCTCGCCCGACCCCGCCCGGAGACCTAGATTACTTTCTGCGGGCTATGGAGCTCGAGGACATTCAGAGACTGCGGGTCAGCGGCTTCACGGAGAGCCGCAAGGGGTACGACCGCGATGAGGTCGACCGCTTCCTCACCGAGCTTGCGGGCTGGCTCGAGGTCCGGCTGCACGAGAAGTCGACCGGCGAGAAGGTCGCCGGCGCGTTCGAGGAGATCATCGTCGCGGCCGAGCGCAGCGCCACCGAGATCCGGCAGGGCGCCGAGACGGAGGCGGCGCAGCTCCTGGAGCAGATCCGCCGCGAGTCGGCGTCGATCGGCGAGAAGGCGGAGGTCGAGGCGCGCCAGCTCGTCGACGAGAGCCACAGGCGCGCCAACGAGATCCGCGCCGCGGCAAAGGCAAAGGCCGACGAGCAGCGCACCGCGGCGGAGCGGCAGGCGAGCGAGGCCATCCGCAGTGCGCGCGACGAGGCGGAGAACCGCCGCCGCGACGCCGCCCAGGCCGCCAAGGCCCAGCTCGAGGAGGCCAACGCGGAAGCTGATCGGATCCTGAGTGCGGCCGACGAGGACCGCCGGGACCTGGAGACGATGGTGATCGCCCTCGAGCGCCGCCGCAAGGCCGTGCACCAGGGCCTCGAGAAGATCCGCCGCGCGCTCGCCGAGCTGCCGGGCGAGTAGCGCCGGGCCGGCCCGGCCGCGGCAAGCGGTTAGAGTGCCGGATCGATGGCTCCTATGGATGGGAAGCGGAGTCGCCTGGCGGGAACCTGGAGAGTGGCCCCGGTGACGATCGTCCTGGCGTTGACGGCTCTGGCGATCCCCGGCTCGGCGGGCGCCGCGTCGAACGCCTCCAAGGCCCCGGCCTTCAGCGCCCGTGGCAGCGCCGAGCAGGTCGACGTCACGGGGCTCAGCCCCGGTGACGAGGCGAAGCTCGTCGCCAAGAGCGGCAAGCTCGTCGACACGCGGAAGGCCGGGTCGCTCGGCGGGATCGTCTTCCGGAAGGTCAAGCCGGGCAGCGGATACCGGGTGAAGGGCCCGGGTGGCGAGAAGTCCGGGAAGCTCACCGTGCTCACCACGCGCTCCGCGCCCCCGAGCAACAAGATCTACCACCAGACCCTGCCCGACGGCGGCTACGGGTACCTGAAGACGCGCGACGGCACCAAGCTCGCGATCGACGTCTACCTGCCCGGCCCGGCGGCGGACGGCCCCTACCCCACGCTGGTCGAGTACTCCGGCTACGGCTACGCGAACCCGAACGGTCCGCAGAGCTCGATCGAGCCCGTCGCCAGCATCCTCGGCTTCGCGGTTGTCGACGTGAACATGCGCGGCACCGGGTGCTCCGGCGGCGCCTTCGACTACTTCGAGCCCCTCCAGGGCCTCGACGGCTACGACGTCGTCGAGACGGTCGCGCACCAGCCGTGGGCGGCGCGTCACAAGGTCGGGATGATGGGCGTCTCCTACGGCGGCATCAGCCAGCTGTTCGTCGCCGCGACGCGGCCGCCGGACCTGTCCGCGATCGCGCCGCTCTCGGTGATCGACAACACCCAGACCACGCTCTATCCGGGCGGCATCCTGAACACCGGCTTCGCGCTCCCGTGGGCACAGGACCGCGTCGACGACTCCCGGCCGGCGACGGCGACGACCGGCCAGTCGTGGGCCTACCAGCGCATCCAGAACGGGGACGCGACCTGCCAGGCGAACCAGGACCTCCACCCCGAGGCGGTCAACCTGATCAAGAAGGTCCGCGCCAACAACCACTACCGGCCCAAGGTCGCGGACCCGCTCTCGCCGATCACCTTCGTCCACAAGATCGACGTCCCCGTCTTCATGGCCTGTCAGTGGGAGGACGAGCAGACCGGCGGCCACTGCGGAGCTCTGCCTTCGCACTTCACGGGAACGAGGCGGAAGTGGTTCACGTTCACCAACGGCGCCCACATCGACTCGCTCGACCCGGCCACGTTCAACCGCTGGTACGACTTCCTCGAGCTCTACGTGGCCCACCAGAAGCCGGCGCTCACCCCGTCGCAGAAGAACGCGGCGCCGGTGATCTACCAGACGGTGATGGGCGTGTCGGGCGTGCAGCTGCCGCCCGACCCGATCCAGTCGAAGCCCAGCTATGGCGCGGCTCGCAAGGCGTTCCAGAAGCTGCCGGATGCGCGCGTGCTCTTCGACAACGGCGCCGGCGGCTCCACGCCCGGCGCACCGATCGATGGCTTCGAGCGCTCCTACGCGAGCTTCCCGCCGCCGAAGACGAGTGCCGCGTCCTGGTACCTGGCGAACAACGGCAGGATGCAGGTCAAGAAGAGGCAGAAGGCGGGCAGCGAGTCGTTCCACTGGGACAAGACGGCACGGCCGCCGACCGACTTCACGGGCGACACCGGCTCGGGGGCGGGCGGGCTGTGGACGGCAACGCCTGCCTACGACTGGGAGCAGAGCCCGCCGGACAGCGCGGCCTCCTACCTCAGTCCCGCGCTCACCTCCGACACCACCGTGGTCGGCGCCGGCTACCTGCGGGCCTGGATCAAGTCGTCCACGTCCGACGTCGACCTGCAGGCAACCGTGTCCGAGGTCCGGCCCGACGGCAAGGAGACCTTCGTGCAGAGCGGCTGGCTGCGGGCGAGCGAGCGCAAGCTGGATGCCAGGAAGAGCACTCCGCTCGAGCCGGTCCTGAGCCTGCGCAAGTCCGACGTCGCGCCACTGCCGAAGGGCAAATGGTCGAAGGTGACCATCCCGCTCTACTACGAGGGGCACGAGTACCGCAGCGGCTCGAGAATCCGGGTGACGATCGCTCCGCCAACCGGCGACCAGCCCGTGTGGGCGTTCGGCGAGACGGAGCCGCCCGGCACCGCGACCGTGAAGGTGGCGCATTCGGGCTCGATGCGCTCACGGCTCACCCTGCCGGTCGTCTCCGGCCCGGATGCGCCCACCGCCCTACCGCCCTGTCCGAGCCTGCGCGGCGAGCCCTGCCGCGACTACGCGCCCTACGAGAACACCGAGGCCGGCGCTCCCTGACCTCTGACGCCGCGATCGAGATTCGCGGCCTGCGCGTCGAGCGCGGCGGAAACAAGGTCCTCCACGGCGTCTCGCTGAGCGTCGCGCCCGGTTCGGTCACCGGCCTCCTGGGGCCGAGCGGATGCGGCAAGTCGACGCTGATGCGCGCGATCGTCGGCGTGCAGATCGTGGCGTCGGGCGAGGTCACGGTGCTCGGCCTGCCGGCGGGCTCGGCAAAGCTCCGGCCGCGGGTCGGCTACGTCACCCAGGCTCCGTCGGTCTACGGGGACCTGAGCGTCGAAGAGAACCTCCGCTACTTCGCCCGCGTGCTGGGCGTGGGAGCGGAACGGGTCGCCGAGACGATCGAGACGGTTGGCCTGACCGGGAGCGAGAGCCAGATCACCGCGTCACTGTCCGGCGGCCAGCGCTCCAGGGTCTCACTCGCGACGGCCCTCCTGAACCACCCGGAGCTGCTCGTCCTCGACGAGCCGACGGTGGGACTCGACCCGGTGCTCCGCGCCGAGCTCTGGAAGACGTTTCACGCGCTTGCCGCCGCCGGGACGACCCTGCTGGTCTCGAGCCACGTGATGGACGAGGCGGGAGCGTGCGACGAGCTCCTCCTGATGCGCGAGGGAGCCCTGCTCGAGCAAACGACGCCGAGGAACCTCCGAGAGAAGACCGGCGAGCAGGACCTCGGTGAGGCGTTCCTTGCGGTGATCAAAGCCTCCGAGGCCGCGGGATGACGGCCCGTGTCACCCTGGCAACCGCGCAGCGCGTCCTCTGGCAGATCCGGCGCGATCCGCGGACGATCGCGCTGCTGCTCGCCGTCCCGACGGGGCTGCTGGTGCTCCTCTACTACGTGTTCCAGGGCCAGACGGGCACCTTCCAGAGGCTTGGGCCGCCCCTCTGCGGCCTCTTCCCGTTCATCACGATGTTCCTGGTCACCTCGATCGCGATGCTGCGCGAGCGGACGACCGGGACCCTGGAGCGCCTGATGACCCTGCCGCTCGCCCGTGGCGACCTTCTGGCCGGGTACGGGCTCGCCTTCGGCGTGATCGCGAGCGTGCAGGCCCTGGTGGTCTGCGGCGTTGGCTTCATCGTCCTCGGCCTGGACGCTCCCCACGGCGCCATGCTCGTCGGCGTCCTGGCGGTGCTGAACGCGCTCCTGGGAATGGCTCTTGGCCTGTTCGCGAGCGCCTTCGCGCGCACCGAGTTCCAGGCCGTGCAGTTCATGCCGGCGTTCATCTTCCCCCAGCTCCTGCTCTGCGGGCTGTTCGTCCCGCGCGACGAGATGGCCGGCTGGCTGGAGGCGATCTCCCGCGTCGTGCCGCTCACCTACGCCTTCGACGCCCTCGCACGGGCGACGCGCCCTGCCGATCTCGGTGGGGCGATGGTGGCCGACGTCCTCGTCGTCATCGGCGTCGCCGTGGCCGCGCTTGGCCTGGGCGCCGTCACCCTGAAGCGGCGGACGCCCTGAGGCCTACGCGGGGCGGGCCTGGGCCGAGACCGCGTCCGCGAACGCGGGCAGCATCTGCTTGGCGCAACCCTTCTCGCGAGCGGTCTGCGCCTCGTCGATCACGGCGAGGGCGGGAGCTTCGCCTCGTAGAAGTCGAGGGCGTCGTCCTCCGCCGCGCTCACGACCCCGGCGTGGTCGACTCCCGAGAAGACCTTGTAGGAGACGCTGTCGCCGTTGCCCTGGAGCTCGGAGACCAGCTGGTCGGTGTAGCCCTTGAAGACAGTCTGGTCGGCGGTGCCCTGGGCGACCATCACCGGGGCGGCGGTGGTCACGGCCGGATTGTTGTCCCCTAGGACGTCGAACAGCGCCGTCGTATCGGCTCCGGAGCGCAGCATCGTCGACGGCGCGATGCCACCCAGCCGGTTGGTGGTGCCGAGCTGTCCCAGGCAGAGCTGGTTGACGAGCGGGTAGTAGCCCAGCACCTGGTCGGAGAGCAGCAGGCTCGCCTTGATCGGGGCCGCGTTGGTCGACTCCGTGGTCGCGCCCTGGACGATCAGCGTCGCCAGCGCCGTGAGGGGGCTCGGCGACGTGAGCGCCGGCAGCAGCGCGGCCTGCTCCTTGAGGTGCGAGGCGGGCGCGTAGGCGACCGTGCCCTTGAGCTTCAGGTTCGGCACCCAGCTCTTCGCCTCCCCGGCCGCGAACAGCGCGGAGTGGCCGCCCTGCGAGTGGCCCGAGATCAGGAACTTCTTGCCGATGGCGGGATCGAGCTGGCGCGCGGCCCGGACGATGTCGAGAACGCTGCGCCCCTCCGCCTCGCCGATCAGGTACGCGTGCGGGCCCGGAGTGCCGAGCCCCTGGTAGTCGGTCTGGACGACCGCATACCCGGCGTCGAGCCAGTCGTTCAGCTCCGGGTAGACGTAGGAGATGTAGCCGGTGGCCGGATCACCCTCCCGGTTCCGCGACGGCGCGCAGGCGTCGGCGGTGCCGGTCGTGCCGTGCGCGTAGCTGATGACCGGCCAGCCGCCCTTCGGCGGCTTGCCCTTCGGCACGCTAACCGAGCCCGAGACCGCAACGTCCTTGCCCTGGGGCGTCTTTGACGTGTAGAGGACCAGCTTCGTGGACGCCGCCTGGTCGAGCGGCACCAGGCCGCCGGCCTTCCGCGACCAGATCAGCTTGCCGTGGCCACTCGGCAGGCTCTTCGGCGGGTGGTAGAACGCGAGGCCGGCGGGCCCCTTCGTCGGCGCCGCTCCCGCGCTTGCGGCGCCGATGAACCCGGCCGCGGCGACCACCGTCGCGACTGCCGCCAGCGCGCGTGTCCGGATCCTTCCGGAGCCCTGCGTTCTCAAGATGTGTCTCCTCCTGTTGCGTCCTTGCAGCAGGCAGCGTAGTCGCTCCTCCCTCTGTGCCGGCCAAGGGCCCTGCTCACTCCCGGCGGCAGTGGCCCTGCCTAGACTCCTTCCGGGTCCACCCGAAGCCAGCCGCGCATCCTCCGCCCGCGCATCACGAACGGGTCCGCGTGCGACCTGCCCAGCAGGGCCTCGGTCTCGTCGGGATCGACCCGCAGCAGCAGGCCGCCCTGGCCGCTTGCCGCGACGGCCATGTGGCCGCCGATGAGAAACGCGAGCCCGCCGAACATCGCTTGCTCGGTCAGGTCCGCATCGGCGCCGATCAGCTCGCGGATGCGGTTCGCGAGATCTTCGTCATAGGCCACGCCGCCAATGCTAGACCGCATCACTTGCCTTCCTCCCTGGCTCCGAATAGAGTTCGCGTCGCATGGATCAGGGGGTCCGTGCAAGGTGGGACAGCAGCAAGCGATCAGGAGGATTGAAGTGACCGAGGAATTGGCCGAGGCCGGCCGCAAGCTGCGACGGCGTGAGTTCCTGATCGCAGGGGCGGGCGCGGGCGCGGGCCTGGCGGTCGCCGGGCCGCTCAACTACGCCGCGATCGCCAGGGCGCGGCGCCTGCCGGACGCGAAGGCGGGCGAGTTCGCCTACGGCGTGGCCTCCGGCATGCCCTCGCCGCGGGCCATCACCCTCTGGACGCGCGTGAACGGCCTGGATCGGTCCTCCAAGCTGAAGCTCGAGGTCGCCAAGGATTCCGGCTTCAAGCACGTCGTCAGCCACAAGAAGGTCGTCGCGCAGGCGGCGCGCGACTTCACCGTGCACACGCACGTCGGCGGGCTGAAGCCGGCGACCGAGTACCACTACCGCTTCGAGGCGAAGGGCAAGCACTCCCAGGTCGGCCGGTTCCGGACCCTGCCGCCCGCGGACTCCCACCAGGAGCTGAAGATCGGCTTCTACTCCTGCCAGGCCTACGAGGCCGGCTACTTCACGGCCCACGCGGCCCTCGCCAAGGAGAAGGACCTCGACTTCATCCTCTGCCTCGGCGACTACATCTACGAGCACCACTACTACGACGGGCCGGCGGCGCGCAAGGACAAGACCGGCAAGAACAAGGACGGCGACGTCCAGAGCCTCGCCGAGTATCGCCAGAAGTACCGCTTCTACCAGCGCGACAAGAACCTGCAGGCCATGCACGCGGCGTATCCGTTCATCTCGATGTGGGATGACCACGAGGTCGAGGACAACTACGCGGGCAAGCACCCGGACTCCGCCTCCACGGACCCCAAGCACCTGGAGAACGACAACGAGTACGAGCGGCGCGTGCCGTTCGGCAAGCGGCGTAAGGCCGGCTACCAGGCGTTCTTCGAGGCGATGCCGCGCATCCAGATGCACGGCGACCCGACGCGCCTTTACGGCTCGATCCCGCTCGGCAAGATGGCCGAGCTCTACATCACCGACGAGCGCCAGTACCGCGACCCGCAGCCATGCGACGACGTCCAGCTGACGCCCTGCCCGGATGACCTGACACCCGGCCAGACGTTCCTCGGCAGCAAGCAGAAGAGCTGGGTCAAGAAGGCCGTGCCGAAGTCGAAGGCGCGCTGGAACCTGTTCGCCAGCGAGACGATGATGATGGCGCTGGATGCCAGCCCCGGGAATCACGCGAACCAGGACCAGTGGGACGGCTACTCGGCCGAGCGCGAGGAGATCCTCACGTCCTTCGTCAACAAGAACGTGGAGAACTTCGTCGTGCTGAGCGGCGACATCCACACGTTCATCGCCGGGAACCTGACCACAACCGGAGAACAGTCTGGAACGCCGGTCGGCGTGGAGCTCGTCGGTGGGTCTGCCACATCATTCGGCCTGCCCGAGGAGCTCAACCAGTCCCCGGCGACGCTCGAAGCCCTGCGAAAGGCGTTCGATAAGCACACGATCTACGCCGACTTCGAGAGCCGCGGCTACTGCATCGTCGAAGTCTCGAAGGACGAGCTGACCGGCGAGTTCAAGAAGGTCAACACGCAGAGCAAGCACAGCCCCGCGACGAGCCTCGCCAAGTTCAAGGTCGACTCGGGGTCGACGACGCTCCAGCAGCTGACCTAGCGGTTCGACGGCATCGGCGGGGCCGGCACGCTGATCTTTCGCGCGGCCGACCTCAGCCGCCCGCTTCGACAGGCCCCCGGGCGCGCTCCACCGAACGTCCCGGAACACCCGTGTACCCCTGGATCCGGGACGTTCGCTGCTCTGCGGGAGTATTCGCACCGGTGTACACGCTCTACGGATCCCCGGCTCCATGCTTGCTGCGCGCGATGCTCATGCTCCAGCACAAGCGGCTGCCCTACAGGCGGGTGGAGATCGTGACGCTGATGCATCCCGTCGCGGTCCGGTTGCTCGGGTTCGACGCCGGCGGCCAGACGCGGCGGGCCGGCGGGCGCCGCACCCTCGGCCTCCGCGTCGGGGACCGCCTCGGCACGGTCCCGGCTCTGGCCGCCGACGGCGAGCGGATTTCGACGAACCGCTCGATCGCGCGCTTCCTCGACGCGCGCCGGCCCGACCCGCCCCTCCTCCCCGCCGACCCGGATCGGCGCGCCGCGGTCGAGGAGATCGAGGGCTGGGCAAACGAAGCGCTGCAGATGACCGCTCGCGGGTCCTGGGCGCGGCGGTCCTCCGCGACCCCGCGGAGTTCAGCCGGCTCTCGGGCGACGGCCGGCTTGGCTACCTCCTCTACAAGGGGGCCCGAACCCGCCGGCTGATCGCTCCGCGGATCCTGCGCGGGGTCTTCGTCGCCAGCCCGGCCGCGGACCGCGAGCTCCTCATCGAGCTGGGGACGATGCTCGACCGGATCGATGCGTGGATCGCCGCGGGCTGCTTGGCGGGGCGGAGCTCGCGTCGCCGACTTCATGGTCGCCCCGAGCCTGGCGCTGATCCTCTACCGCCCCGACGTCATGCCGCTGTTCGAGGGTCGCCCCGCGCTCCGGCTGGTTGACCGGCTTCTTCCGGAGCCGCGACGCGCCTAGCCCGGGTTCTCGATCGGCCGGCACTCACCGCGCTTCCCGACGCCCGGCTCGTCGGTGCGCGGCTCGAGGAGGGGATCGTCCGTCCCGACGTCGCAGGCGGGGTTCTCGAGAGGCTCCCGCACCGGAGCTCCGGGCGTTCGCGGCAGCGGCCTTGCTATGAGGGCGAGCTCTCGCTCCTCGGAATCCATTCCACCGAGGTAGTACCCGTACCGTCAGCCGGCAACCCGAGGGCTAGTACTCGTCGTGGCGGCGCAGCCAGAAGGGCTCGCCGTCGCCCTCGCTTCGACCCGCCGGAGTGCGGTCGAGCAGCCCGTAGTAGGCCATCGCCGGCTCCAGCCCGCGCGCGGTGGTGACGTAGGTGCGATAGACGGTTCCGTCGGAGAGCGCGTAGGCACTCAGCCCGGGCCCCTCGGTGACGAACCCGGCGACGTCGGTCCCGGAGCGCTCGGCCATTGCCTGACGCCGGCGGGGATCTCGCCCTCGAGGAACGGCTTCAGCTCCTCCTCCGTGTTGGTGAAGCCGAGGTCGCGATTGAAGTCGGTGCCGCCGGCTGAGACCCACTCGATGTCCCAGCCCATCCGCTGCCTGTAGGCCTGGAGCTTCTCGAGCGGGGCTCGGGAGACCAGCAGCATGGTCACGTCGCGGGCGGCGAGGTGGACGGCGTTCGGCGCGATGGTGTCGGTGATCGACGAGCAGACCGTGCAGCCTGCCTCGTACGCCGGGCCGAACATGAAGTGGTAGGCGAGCAGCTGGGAGCGGCCGTCGAAGAGATCGGCGAGCGACTTCTCCCCGTCCCGGGTCTCGAAGACGTAGTCCTCCTCGACGGCAACCCACGGGAGCTCACGCCGCCTCTCCGCCAGCGCGTCGCTGCGCCGCGTCAGCTCCTTCTCCTCGGCGAGCAGCGCTTCGCGGGCCGCGTCGAATTCCTCCTGGGTGCCAACCTCGTGCTCGGGCAATTGCCTCTCCTCCTCGGGATGGATGTCTACTGGGCGCTTTGACTATATAGTTAGCAAAATGGCTAACGATCCGTTCAAGGCCCTCGCCCACCCCCTGCGCCGGGGCATCGTCGAGCGACTCAGCGGCGGGACCTCCAGCGTCGCGGAGGTGGCGGGCGACTTCAGGGTCTCGAAGCCCACGGTCTCCCGGCATCTGCGAATGCTCGAGGAGGCGGGATTGGTGATCCGGGTGATCGACGGACGCACCCATCGACTCTCGCTGAACCCGGAGACGCTGGCCGAGACGTCGGGCTGGATCGAGGTCCAGCGGAATCGCTGGGAGCGCCTCTTCGACACGGTCGGCGACTATCTCGCGGAGCGGCAGGAGCAACCGTGAGCGATCGGCATCCGGGCTACGACCTCGTCATCGAACGGACCTTCGACGCCTCGGCCGGCGAGGTATTCGACGCCTGGACCAGCGAGGAGGTCCTGCGCCGCTGGTTCCGCGCCGAGTCCGGGTGGGAGACCCCGGTCGCCGAGGTCGATCTGCGGGTTGGCGGCCGCCTGCGCCTCGTCATGCGAAACCCGGAAGCCGGCGAGGACCATGGCGCGACCGGCGAGTACACGCTCGTGGACCGCCCACGCCGGCTCGCCTTCACGTGGGAATGGGACGACCAGGACTCCGAGCGCCAGCTGATCGAGCTCGAGTTCACCGAGGTCGATGGGGCGACGAGGGTGCGCATGACCAGCCATGGGATCGCCACCGAGGAGCGGCGAGACTCCCACCGCGAGGGCTGGGGCATCTGCTTTGACAACATGGACCGAGCGCTGGCTCGCTGAGGAGGTAGGAGCGTGGAAGGAGCACAGGTGAGGGCCCGGGTCGCCACGGCAAGCGAGGCGGGGCCGGTGCTGCTGCTGGCGGTTCTCGCGGGGATCGCCTGGGTCGCAACCGTCCAGCGGATGCAGGGAATGGACATGGGGCCGGGGACCGAGCTCGGCAGCCTCGGCTGGTTCGCCGGAATCTGGGTGGCGATGATGGCCGCGATGATGCTCCCCTCCCTCACGCCGATGGCCGTCGCCTACTCCCGCGGCAGGGCCGGCGCGTTGCGACCGCTCGCCGCCACGGCGCTGTTCGCGGTCGGCTATCTGCTCGTCTGGCTCGCCGCCGGGATGGTGGCCTACGCCCTGATCGAGGGCGTGCGGTCGCTGGACCTCGCCTTCCTCGCCTGGGACCGCGGCGGCCAGTACGTCGCCGGCGGGGTGATCCTCCTGGCGGCGCTGTACGAGCTCACGCCCATGAAGGCGCGGTGCCTGCGGCACTGCAGGGACTCGGAGCTGCTCGAGCGCAGGCCCGGCGCCGCCGGCGCCCTGGCAATGGGCGTCGAGCAGGGATGCTTCTGCGTGGGCTGCTCCTGGGCCCTGATGGCCGCCCTCTTCGCGCTCGGCGTGATGAGCATCGGCTGGATGGTCCTGATCGCCGTCCTCATCGGGGTCGAGAAGCTGCTTCCGTGGGACGTGATCCCGAGCGGCGCAACGGCGGCCGTGCTCGTGGTCCTGGGGCTCGCGGTCATGCTCTTTCCGGAGCAGGTCCCAGGCCTCACCATTCCCCCGTCGCACACCGGGTCCATGTCGATGGACTCGATGTCGATGCACTAGGCGCTCGGCTGAACCTGCGGGGTCCTAGTCCGGGTACTCGTCCTTGCGCAAGCTGCGCGGGTCCTCGGGCGGTTCCTTCGGTGTGCGGTCGAGCAGGAAGTTGAAGTACGGGGCGACGAACGGATCGGGGGCCATCACCGTGTAGGTGTGGTAGACGGTGCCGTTCTCGCGCGCGAACGCGATCCAGCCGGGGCCCTCGCGCAGCCCGTCCTTCAGCTCGGCCCCCACCGCTCGCGACCACTCCTGGAGCCACTCGGGCGGGTTGTCGAGCATCTCCTTCACCTCGGGGACCTCCTGCGCCTGCTCAGGAGTCATCGCGAGGCTTGAAATCCAAGGGGAAGTCGGTCTCGTAGGTCGAGACGTACGGGAACTCCCACCCCATCCGCTCCTTGTAGGCGACGAGCCGGTCGATCGGCGCCCGCGAGAAGCAGATCAGCGTGACATCACGGTGATTCAGGTGGACGAGCCGCGCCGCTGAGCTCGTCCCCCAGGCTCGTGCAGCCAGGGCACGCGCCCTTCTCGTAGTCGGGGCCGAACATGATGTTGTAGGCGAGCAGCTGGGAGCGGCCGTCGAAGAGCTCCGCCAGCGTCTTCTTGCCGTCCTCGGTGTCGAACACGTACTCCTTCTCCACCGGAACCCAGGGGAGCTCCCGGCGCTTGCTGCTTGATCTCCTGGTTGCGCTCGGCCTGCTCGGCCTCGAGCTTCGCCAGCTCGTCTCGCGCCGCCTGCCATTCCTCGCGGGTGCCTATCGTCGGATTGGGCATCGTCCCCTCCTCCAGTCGTCGAGGTATCTCTACCCAGCTTGACAAATCTCGACAGCCGGGTAACGGAAAGGGAATGGACCGGGATCTGAGCGCGGCGCTTCTGTCTCTCCCCGCCGACGGCGAGATCGTCCTGCGGCGATGGGCGCGCGAACACACGTGTCAACGGTTGACACGGATGCGCTGTACGACGAGCACGCCCGGCGCGCTCAGTCCTCCGCCACGGCCAGCTCGCCCGGCACGCCCTGCGGATCCCGCAGGCGGTGGGACAGCGCCAGCGCGAGGCCGGCGAGCGCGATCAGCGCCACGCCGTACACGTCGGCGGTGTCCCGCAGCCCGAACTGCGTCACGGCCGCGCCGGCGGCGACGGCGGGCAGGCTGAACGCCAGGTAGGAGACCGCGAGGACCGCGGAGACGAGCGCGCCGCGCGTGGCGGCGGGCGCCTGGGTGGAGAGGGCGCGGAACGCTCCGGCGAAGGAGGGGCCGAACCCAAGGCCGGCCACCGCCGCGCCGGCCAGGAACAGGGCCATCGAGCCCGCGCCGAGCGCCACCAGGGAGATGGCGACCCCGGCGATCAGGGCCGCGAGCCCGCCGCGCGCCGCGGTGCGGGCGTGCGTGTCGCGCAGCTTCACCGAGGCGACGGCGCTGACTCCCGCGATGATCGCGATCGGCAATGCTCCCGAGGCGTGGCTCGTCTGGCCGAGGACGTTGGCGGTCAACGACGGTGCCAGCGAGAGGATCAGCCCGCCGAGCGCCCAGGTTGCGACCAGGCAGGGAATTGCGGCCAGGAAGTCGGAGCGCATCGAGGCCGGGACCGAGATCTCCGGCTTCAGGGCCGCAAGCCAGCGCCCCTCCGCTCGAACCGGCTCCGGGATCATCAGCGCGAACACGCTCGCCACGGCGAACCCGCCGAGCAGCAGCCAGTAGACGAACCGCGTCGGGTCGGGTCCGTACTGGGTGAGGAGGCCGGTGGTGAGCGCGCCCGCCGCCAGGCCCGTCAGCGGAGCTGCAGCACCGAGCAGCGCGCCGAGGCGCGGGCTTCGCTCGGGCTGCAGGTCCAGCAGCGCGGCGCTGACCGTGCCCATCGCGAGCCCGGTGGCCACACCCTGGACGGTCCGCGCGGCGAACAGCCAGCCGACGCTCTGCGCCTCCGCGAACAGGAGCATCCCGGCGATCTCGACCGCGAGCGCCACCATCAGCACGGGCCGGCGGCCGACGTGGTCCGAGATGGAACCGGCGAAGATGAGCGTCGCGAGGAGGGCGAGGGCATAGACGGCGAAGACGCTCGTGAGCGTGATCGCCGAGAAGTCCCACTCCCCCTGGTAGACGACGTAGAGCGGCGAGGGCGCGCTCGAGGCGAAGAGGAAGAGGCCGAGGGTCGCCGCGAGGCCCCAGAAGGCGACGCGCCGGCTGACCGGGTGGGCTGAAATTGACTTTGGCACTGCTTTCTCCTTTCGTAAGGAGACGAACGGGCGATTCGGAGATCGACCCCTGCCCGCTGCGATCTACATGAGTAGAACGTGCGAGCCTTCGCGAACGTGATATCGCCCACGTTGGATTGAGATGCCGCTTCGCAACCGCGTCAGTCCCGAGGGAGCGATCCTCGCCACGCCCGAGCGGGGAACGCTCTTCGGCAACCGCGGCGTCCTGCACGACGAGGACGGCGTGCTCGTCCGTGGGTGGCAGGTGCGCCGCTGGATCGCCTGCCGCCTGGAGTTCAAGGGCCGGCGCCGCAGGCTGCTGCAGCCGCGCCGCTACACGGAGCTCTTCTTCCTGGACGAGGCCACGAGCCTGGCCGCCGGGCACCGTCCCTGCGCGGAGTGCCGCCGGGAGGACTTCAACCGCTTCAAGGCCGCGTGGCCCGGCCGCGCGGCCCGGGACCTCGACGCCGACGCGCTGGATCGGCGGCTCCACGCCGAGCGCCTGACGGCGGAACGAGCCAAGCGGACGTTCACGAGCGTCGCGGGCGAGCTCCCGGACGGCGTGATGGTCCGTGTGGAGGGCGACGCATGGCTCCTGGCCGGCGGGCGTCTTCACCGCTGGACGCCGGGGGGCTACGCGGACCGCCGCCGCGCACCCGCCGCGACGCCGTTCGAGGTTCTCACGCCCGCGGTCACCGTGGCTGTCCTCGCCGCCGGCTACGAGCCGGGGATCCACGCGAGCGCCCGCTGAAGGCCGGCGTTCACGTTCATCATGGCCCCCTCGACTTTCCGGCTTCGGCGTCGGCCTCGGCCTCACGCTCGACGAGTTCGCCCTGTGCTCTACCTCGACGACGCTACTGGGCGGAGACCCCTCCCCCACCCCCTCTCGCCCTCCTCGCGGCTGGTGACCGCTCCAAGGGCATCTCCCCCGGCCCTCAGAGCCCCAGACCGCGCACGCCGGGCTCGTCCCAGCCGATGTGGTGGGCGAGCTCATGGCGAACCGTCCGCTCGACCTGGGCGCGGAGCAGCTCGCGGTCGTGGCCGAAGTCCCGCTCCAGGGTGTCCTGGTAGATGACGATCCGGTCCGGGAACACGTCGCGGGCGATGGTGCCGCCGACGTACTGGCCGTAGGCGCGGTGCTCGCGACCGTGGCTGGAGACGATGACCGCGGTATGCGCCAGCAGGTCCGTGAACTGCTCCGGAAGGTCGTCGAGGGCCTTGATCACCAGCTCGTCGAACTCGCTGGGCGGCTCGTCGGGGGGCGGCAGCTTCGCCAGGGCCTCGCTGCGGTCCTCGAGCCGGCGGAAGTCGCCCTCGGGCATCTCGCGGCCGATCATCGCCACGGTCAGCGCGGCGGTGACGAGGATGATCGCGAGCGCGCCCGCGAGGATCGCGACGAGGCCGCCAAAGCCCGAGAGCGAGGGCGGGTTCAGGAGCAGCAGGAGGACGCCGACGACGAAGGCGGCGCCGGCCGCCGCGCGCAGCGGTGGGCCGAGGATCTCGCGCATCGGCCTACAGGCTAGGGCGTCAACACCACGCGGCCGAAGGCCTTGCGGCTCTCGATGTACGCGTGGGCCTCAGCGGCCTCGGCAAGCGGGAACGTCCGGTCGATCTCGATCCGCACGGCGCCGCTTGCGACGCGCCCAACCATGTCGGCGATCATCGCGTGGACGCGGGGGTACTCGGTCATCAGCGCACCGCCCAGGAAGACGCCGCGCAGCGTGTTGTTCTGCGCCCAGAGCTCCCGGGCCTCGACGGCGGAGCCGGCGCGCCCGGCGACCCCGACGCTGACGAGCGTTCCGCGGTAGGCGAGCGCGCCGATGCCGTCGGCCAGGGTCTGGCCGCCGACCGAGTCGAGGATCACGTCGACTCCACGCCCGCCGGTCAGCTCGCGTGCCCGCTCCACGAAGTTCTCCGTCGCGTAGTTGATGCCGTGGTCGAGCCCGAAGTCCCCGAGCCGCTCGAGCTTCTCGTCGCTCGACGCGGTGGCGATCACGGTTGCCCCGGCCTGCTTGGCCAGCTGGATGGCGGCCATGCCGACGCCGCCCGCGCCGGCCTGGATCAGCACCGTCTGCCCGGCCTCGAGGTTGGCGGCGGTGAACAGGCACTCCTGCGCGGTCCCGACCGCAACCGGGACGCACGCGGCGACGGCCGCGTCCAGCCCGTCGGGGATCGGCCACGTCGAGATCGCGGGGACGGCTCGTTTGGCGGCGTGCGAGCCCGCCATGTTCAGGGTGACGACGCGGTCGCCGGCCGCCCTGTCCTCCACGCCCGTTCCAACCTCGGCAACGGTGCCAGCGGCGAGGTAGCCCACGACGTGCGGGACGGACGGCGGCGGCGAGCCGGCGCGGTGGAGCAGATCGCCGCCCTCGACGCTGACCGCCTCGACATCGATCACCACGCACCCGTCCGGGCACTCCGGATCGGGCACGTCCTCGTAGCGCAGCACGTCCGGGCCGCCGTTCTCGTAGATCACCGCCGCCTTCATCAGTGGAACGACTCTATTCGAGCCCGGTCCTGAACCCCTCTCGCCGGCTCGACGAGGTCACCGTCCAGGGCGAGGCCCGTGCCTGGGCCGTAGAAGTTCCCGAACCGAAGGGCCACACCTCGAGCGGTAGAGGCCCTACGACCGCGCGGGCGCGGCTTCGCCGGGCACCGGCTCGACGTCCAGACGCGGCAGCCGCCGCTCGAGCCAGCTCGGGATCCACCAATTGCGCTTGCCGAGGAGCTGCATCACCGCAGGCACCAGGATCATCCGCACGATGGTCGCGTCGAGGAAGATCGCCGAGGCCAGCCCGACCCCGAACAGCTTCAGGAAGACGTCCTGAGCGGCAAGGAACGCGAGGAAGACGACGACCATGATCGCCGCTGCCGCGGTGATGACGCGGGCGGTCTTCGCGAGGCCGTCGGCCACCGCGCGGCTCGTGTTGCCGTCCTTCAGGTACTCCTCGCGGATCCGTGAGATCAGGAAGACCTCGTAGTCCATCGAGAGCCCGAAGAGGATGGCGAACATCATCACCGGCATGAACGGCGCAACGGGAACCTCGTGGTCGATGCCGATGAGCTGGCCGACCGCGCCGCCCTGCGCCACCAGGGTCATCACCCCGTAGGCGGCACTCACCGAGAGCAGGTTCATGATCCCGGCCTTCAGCGAGATGAGCGGCGAGTGGAATGCCACGAGAAGCAGCAGGAACGAGAGCCCGAGCACGCCGATGATGAAGACCGGCATGCGGCCGGTGATGTAGCCGCTCTGGTCCTCGAGCGCCGCGGTCACGCCGCCGATCTCCGTCGTGATTCCGGTGCCCTGCACGGCCTGCGGGACGACGGTGTCACGCAGGCTCCTGACCAGGTCCGTCGTCGCCTCGTCCTGGGGCGACGTGGTCGGGATGACGGTGACGATCGCCGCGGAGCCGGACTGGTTCACGACCGGAGCGGGAACGTACGCGACCCCGTCCTGCCTGCGAACCGTGGACGCGAGCTTGTCCACGCCGGTCTTGCCGCCGTTCGGCGGGAGCTCGGCCGCGATCACGATCGGGCCGTTGGCGCCGGGACCGAACCCCTCGGAGATCAGGTCGTAGGCCTGGCGGGTCATGGTGTCTGGCGGGTCGTTGCCGGCATCCGGGAACCCGAGCCGCATCCCGAGGGCGGGCGCGGCGAGCGCGAGGAGGAGAGCGGTCGCGGCGATGGCGAAGGCCCACGGGCGCCGCTGGACCATGTGGCTCCAGCGCGCCGCGGGGGATTCGCCGTTGCGCGCGGCCGCGTCGGCCTTCTTCAGGCTGCGGCCAAGCAGCGGGATTCGCAGCCGGTCCACGTTCGGCCCGAGGTAGGAGAGCAGCGCGGGCAGCAGGGTGATCGCGGCGATCATCACCACGAGGACCGCGAGCGAGGCGGAGATCGCCACGCCGTACATGTAGTTGAGCCCGGTCAGGCAGAGCCCGAGAACGGCAACCACCACGGTCGCGCCGGCGATCAGCACGCTGCGACCGGCCGTGGTGACGGCCTCGATCACGGCGTCGTGACGGTCCTTGCCCGCGTTCAGCGCGCCGCGGAAGCGGGTGATGACGAGCAACGCGTAGTCGATTCCGACCCCGATGCCGATCAGGCCCGAGACGGCGGTCGTCCAATCGGGAACGTCGATGACGTTCGCCAGCAGGACGATGAGCCCGCCGGACGAGATTCCCAGCCCGACCAGGGCGATGGCCAGCGGCAACCCCGCGGCCACCAGCGAGCCGAAGGCGATCAGGAGGACGATCGCGGCGCCAAGGAACCCGATGCCCTCCGGGCTGGACGAGCCCTGCGCCTGGTAGATCGGATCGCCGCCGAGCTTGATCTCGACGCCGTTGCCGTCGTTGTCCTCCGCCGCGGCGATCAGCTGCTCGCCCTGCGCCTTCTCGACCTTCCAGCCGGGCACGTTCAGGGGCAGCGTCGAGGTGGCGATCGTGCCGTCCTTCGACGTTCTGATCGGCGTGTGCGGCTTGATGTGATCGACCTTCTCGGCCTGCGCGAAGAATGCCTTCATCTGGCCGCGCGCGGCGGGACTGTCGGCGCCGGCCTCGTCCTTCCAGACGACGTAGATCTCCTGGCCGGAGTAGCCGCCGAACTCGCGCTTGGTCAGGTCACTCGCCGCCTTCGACTCCGACCCTGGCGTGTCGTAGTCGGCGTTGAACTCCCCTGCGAAGGCGCTTCCGAGCCCGATGAGGACCACCATGGCGGCGATCCAGACCAGGACGACGCGTCCACGGCGGCGGTAACAGATGTCTGCGAGGTTGGCGAGGCGACGAGTCATTTGGCTCCCTGCGTTGGTTGCTTCAGGTATTGCAGATGGACTTTCCGTTCAGCGTGAGCGCCGTCACGCAAGATGGGACCGGCGAGGGCCGCGAAACTCATCGGGTCCGTCGCCCGTTCCTCTGGTCGACGAACGGGAGTGGCCGCGATCGACATCACGATTCGCCCCGCTCACCCGGCCCGTGTCTCCGTCGAGGAACTCGCGCAACGCCCGTTGAACGAGCTCGATCTTGTCCGATGTCTCGGTCATCGGCCATACCAGTATCGCCCTCCTGGCATCGGTCCTGGCCTGGGCCGGGCACATGGCCTCACTTGTTCTTCGAGCACTACGTTCCCCGTCTGGCGAGCAGGCAGAAGGGGCGCTCCACGGATCCTTGACGCGCTCTATAGGGTCGGCCGCATGCTCGACGGGCGCGCCAGCGAGTGGCACGACGCCGGAGGCTTCTTCGAGTGGGAGCCCTCGGAGCCGCTGCGCGGCGAGCGGAGGTCGTTGAGGATCTTCCACGCCGAGCTCGGCGACCCCGATGCCCCCACCCTGCTCCTCGCGCACGGGTTTCCGACGTCGAGCATCGACTGGGCCGACGTCGCCGGCCGTCTCAGCCGCTCCTACCGAGTGTGCGTCCTCGACTTCCCGGGCTTCGGGTTCTCCGACAAGCCGCAGGGTGAGAGCTACACGCTGGCGCGAGACGCGGAGCTCGTCGGCCACTACCTGGCCGAGGTGGTCGGATCCGACTCCGGAGCGATCGTCGGCCACGACCGCGGCGACAGCGTCGCTCTCATGTTCGCGGCCCGGTGCGCCACCGGGGAGACGGGCTTTACGCCGAGCCGACTCATGCTCTCCAACGGCAACATGTTCCTGCCGCTGTCGAACCTCAACCCGTTCCAGCGCCTCATCCTCGACCCGCAGACGGCCCCGGAGGTCGTGAGGAACGCGACTCCCGAGATGCTGGCCGTGGGGCTCGGCGCAGGCACCTTCACGCCGCCCCGCGCGGCCGACGACCCGGCGGTCGCAGCCCTGGCGCAGACCTTCGAGTGGAACGACGGCATGGCCGTCATTCACGCCACCGTGCAGTACCTCGTCGAGCGGTCCGAGAACGAGGAGACCTGGCTCGATGCGATGTCGAGATTCCCCTTCGGAGTGACAATCGCCTGGGGCCTCTATGACGTCATCTCGCCGCTGCGCGTGGCGATGCACGTGTGGCAGACGTACCTCGCCCGGAGGCCCGGCGACAATCAGCTGTGGCTCCTGCCAAGGGCGAACCACTACCTCCAGAACGACCAGCCCGAGGAGTTCGCCGAGGTCATCGAGCGCACCCTCTCCGGCGACGCCCCCGACGCGCCCGGGCCGGTCTCCGACGCGCCCGGCGCGCCCCTCATGCTCGACCGCTCACGCGAGACGCTGCCGTCCGCGAAGGCCGTCCTGGCGGGCAGCGGCGAATAGCCGGGCGGCCAGCAGAGGCGTAGGCTTGGCCTACCGATGGCGAAGGCGAAGGTAGCCCCGCACCTGACCGCTGCCGAGCGCGCCGCCCGAGGCAAGGCCGCCCGGGCGGAGGTCCCGCGAGGAAGTCACGCCGAGTTCGAGCCCGCCGCGCATCGCGCCGACCCGATCGAGCTCCTCGAGGGCCAGGCAGCCAGCCGCGTGCCGGAGCTGGTGCCGATCCGCTACGGGCGCATGCTCGTCTCGCCGTTCACCTTCTACCGGGGCGCCGCGCTCGTCATGGCGGCCGACCTGGCGGCGACCCCCCGTTCCGGGCTAAAGGCGCAGATCTGCGGCGATGCCCACCTCTCGAACTTCGGCGTCTTCGCCTCACCCGAGCGGCGGCTGATGTTCGACCTCAACGACTTCGACGAGACCCTCCCCGGGCCGTGGGAGTGGGACGTCAAGCGCCTTGCGGCCAGTCTCGCGGTGGCCGGGCGAGACCGGGGCTTCACCGCGGATGAGCGCGGCACGGTCATCCGCGCCGCCGCCGGTACCTACCGCGGGGCGATGCGCGAGTTCGCCTCGATGAAGAACCTCGACGTCTGGTACGCGCGCTTCGACGTCGATGCGTTCCTCGCCGACTTCGGCGGCGAGATCGACACGCGGGCCCGGAAGCGGGCGGAGAAGAACATCGCCAAGGCCCGCACGAAGGACAGCATGAAGGCGTTCGAGAAGCTGGCGACCATCACCGACGGCGAACCACGCATCGTCGCGGATCCCCCACTGATCGTGCCGGTGGTGGACCTGCTCGAGGGTGCCGATCGCGAGATGCTGATCGAGTGGACGCGCGGGCTGATTCGCGACTATCGCGCGAGCCTGAAGCTCGACCGGCGCACGCTGCTCGAACAATTCCGGTTCGGCGACATGGCGCGCAAGGTCGTCGGCGTGGGCAGTGTCGGCACGCGTGCCTGGATCGTTCTCATGCTGGGCAGGGACGACGGCGACCCGCTCTTCCTGCAGGCCAAGGAGGCGCAGCCGTCCGTGTTGGAGGAGTTCGCCGGCAAGAGCCGGTACAAGAACTGCGGCGAGCGGGTCGTGGCAGGCCAATGGCTGATGCAGGCCACGAGCGACATCCTCCTTGGCTGGCAGCGCGTGGACGGCGTCGACGGCATCAAGCGCGACTACTACCTGCGCCAGCTGAAGGACTGGAAGGGCTCTGCCGAGCTCGACGTGATGACCCCCGAGGCGATGGCGATCTACGCGCGCATGTGCGGCTGGACCCTTGCCCGGGCGCACGCACGCTCGGGCGACCGGGTCGCGATCGCCGCCTACCTCGGCAAGAGCGACGTCTTCGACCATGCGATCGTCGACTTCTCGGAGTCCTACGCGGATCAGAACGAGCGCGACTACAAGGCGCTGGCGGAGGCCGCCAAGACCGGCCGCATCGCGGTCGAGGAAGGCCTCTGACCCCACCGCGGACGCCGCGCAGGCGCCAGGCGCGGCCGCATGGGTAGAGTCAGCCGCATGCGCTATCGACAGCTCGGGGACTCCGGCATCGAGGTCTCGGAGATCTCGCTCGGCTCGTGGCTCACCTACGGCGGTGGGCTGGAGCAGGAACAGACCGCGGCCTGCACGAAGGCAGCCTTCGACGCGGGAATCACGTTCTTCGACACCTCGAACATCTACGGCCAGGGCACGGCCGAGAGCGCGTGGGGCGAGGTCCTCCCGGACTACCCGCGCGAGCGCTACGTGCTCGCCACGAAGGCCTTCTTCCCGATGAGCGAGACCGACTCCGGGCTCTCGCGCGAGCAGATCCACAAGCAGCTCGACGCGTCGCTGGAGCGCCTGCGCACGGACTACGTGGACCTCTACCAGTGTCACCGGCCCGACCCCGACACGCCGATCGAGGAGACGATGGAGGCGCTCACCGAGGTCTGCGAAGCGGGCAAGGTTCGCGCGCTGGGCTTCAGCGAGTGGACGGTCGAGCAGATCCAGGCCGGGCTCGAGGTTCCCGGGGCGCGCAAGTGGGCGTCGTCCCAGCCCCAGTACAACGCGATCTGGCGCGCGCCCGAAGCAGAGCTGATCCCGTTCTGCCGCGAGCACGGCATCTCGCAGATCGTCTGGTCGCCGCTTGCGCAGGGCGTGCTCGCCGGCAAGTACGCGCCGGGGCAGCAGCCGCCGCCGGACTCGCGGGCCGCGAGCGACTCGATGGGCTGGGCGATGGACCGCTACATGACCGACGAGGTGCTGACCGCCGTGCAGCAACTCGTCCCGATCGCCGAAGAGGCCGGGCTGAGCATGGTCGAGCTCGCCCTGGCGTGGGTCCTGCGCGAGCCCAACGTCGCCTCGGCGATCGTTGGCGCCTCACGCCCCGAGCAGGTTCACGCCAACGCGGCGGCGTCGGGCATCGAGCTGCGCGACGACGTCATCGACGCGATCGACAGGGCACTCGCCGGCGTCGTGGTCACCGAGCCGACGCTCGCGAACTTCGCGCGGCCCGGCGTCACGCACCGCTAGCGCTCTCCACCTCGCGGAGGGCCCGCTCGCCGAAGACCCTGAACGCCAGGGCCGCCACCACGATCCCGAGCGCGGTTCCGAGAGCCCGCTCTCCCGCCGCGTCGAAGGCTTTTGTGCCGAGCGTGTCCGTCAGGAGCACGACGAAGATCGTGATGGACGTGGTGAACAGCGCGTACTCGACGCTCAGCAGGGCGAAGGAGAGAGCGGCGGCGGCGGTGAGCACGATCGTCGTCGAGACGACCTCGTCGCTCAGAAGCTCCGCGAGCGCGGTGGCGAGCACCAGGCCCGCGATGGTCCCGGCCGTGCGCAGCGCGATGCGGTCGGAGGTCTGGCCGGCGTCGGGCTTCAGCACGAACAGGATGGTCAGCGGCACCCAGTAGCCGTGGTTGTGGAAGCCGGCCAGCCGGTAGATCGCGACCCCCACGGCCATCGCCACGCCGAAGCGAAGCGCATGCCGCAGGGGCTCCGCGTCGAGGTCGAAGCCCGCGCGCAGCTTCTCCACCGTCTGCGCCGCGGCCTCGCGGAGGTGGAACGGCCGCTCGCGCGCGCGGTCCCAGAGCGCCCATGCGACAGCGGCCCATCCCGCCTGGAAGAGGCCCCCGAACGCGCCGATGGCCAGCACCTCCAGGATCTGGTGCGGCTCCAGCCAGATGCCCTGCGCGAGCAGGAAGGCGAGGAGCAGGGAAAGGCCGGCGACCGCCATCCGCATCGAGACGGCCACCGCGTAGCCCCCGAGCATCGCGACCACCGCCATGCCGGCGACCGCGGTCGGGACCGTCTGGCTCGTCAGCACCCCGAGTGCCGCGACGACTCCGATGAGCGGCGCGCACATGAGCTGCCAGCGCACCCGCACCCGCGCGGGGGCGTCGAAGGCGATGAAGCCGGCGATCAGCGCCGCGGTACCGGCGCCACCGGCAACGGCGTCGTCCAGCCCGAGCTGAGCGAGCAACGCGGCGCCGACCGGCACGGCGACGAGAAAGCCTCGCCGGATGGCCGGAGTCGGGTCGCCCCGAAGCTCCCAGCGTCCTTGCATCGGGTCAGGTTATGGGCAGCCGCCGACGGCCCAGGGCTCGATGTCCTGAGCCATCAGGGCTGAGACTCAACCACTAACGCGAGGTGACCGCGCGGCCGCGCGACGTGACCGCGCGGCCGCTCAGGCCGCCTCGGACACGGGCTCGGGCCCCTGCTGCCGCGATGCCTGCTCGCTCGCGGCCTCGCCCGGCAGCCGAACGGGCTCGAGCACGATCACGGCGATCGCCATGGCGGTGAGGACGAGGCCCGCACCGACGACGAAGGCGAGATGGAAGCCGCCGGTGAGCGCCGACGCCGTCGTGTCCCCGGCGGCGAGGAGGTCCTTCGTGTGCGTCGACGACAGCGTCGCCACCACCGCGAGCCCAACCGCGCCGCCGACCTGCGTGGTCGTGTTGACGAGCCCGGAGGCGAGGCCGGCCTCGCCTGGCGAGGCGCTCGACATCGCCAGCGTCATCAGGGACGGGAAGCAGAGGCCCGCCCCGACACCGAACGTAACCATCACCGGCAGCAGGTCCACGACGTAGCTCGCGTGGACGGGAGACCGGGCGAACCACAGCAAACCGGCGACGACGAGGCCCAGCCCGGGCAGCAACGTCGCTCGGGCGCCGTAGCGGGTGTTCAGCTGTGCCGAGAGCCCGAGCGACAGCGCGCCAATCAGAACCGCGACCGGCAGGAACGCCAGGCCGACCTCGAGCGCGTCATAGCCGAGGACCTTCTGCATGTAGATGGCGCCCAGGAAGAACATCCCGAAGAGGCCGGCGACCATCAGGGAGATGATCAGGTTGGCGCCCGCCGAGTTACGGGCCCGGAACACGCGGAGCGGCACCAGCGGGTTCTCCGCTCGCACCTCGCGGGCGAGGAACATCCCGAGCAGGGCGAGCGCGCCGGCGCCGAAGCCCATCGTGTGGGCCGAGCCCCAGCCGTAGCGCGACGCCTCGACGATCGTGTAGACGCCGAGCATCAGGGCGCTGACCAGCAGGACCGCCCCGGGGATGTCGGCCCCGCTGCCGACGCCCGTCGGGCGGTCGCGAGCAACAAGCCGCGCCGCCAGGACCCCGGTCGCGATCCCGATCGGCAGGTTGACGAAGAAGATCCAGTGCCAGTTGACGGCCTGGGTGATCGCCCCTCCGAGCAGAAGCCCGATCGAGGCTCCGGCGGCGGCGACGAAGCTGTAGACGCCGATCGCCTTCGCCTGCTCCCGCGGCTCCGGGAACATCGTCACGATCATGCCGAGGACCACCGCCGAGGTCATCGCGCCGCCGGCGCCCTGCACGAACCGCGCCGCGACCAAGACGGCCTGGCTCTGAGCGAGGCCGCACAGCGCAGAGGCCGCGACGAACACGGTCAGCCCGATCATGAAGATCCGTCGCTGGCCGATGAGGTCGCCGAGGCGCCCGGCAAGCAGGAGCAGTCCCCCGAACGCGATCAGGTAGGCGTTGACGACCCACGCGAGATTCGACTGCGAGAAGCCAAGATCACCCTGGATCGAGGGCAGCGCGACGTTGACGATCGTCTGGTCGAGGACGATCATCAGCACCCCGACGCAGAGAACGACGAGCGCAACCCAACGGGCGCGGCCGTCCGCGTTCGCTTGCTTCACACGGTCATTGGCTGTGGTCTCGGTTGACATGGACCGAGGGTCCCAACCACGTGGCGGCGCGACCACCGCGCTAGCCGGCGTCCTCGGGTTCGGTTAACCGCCGCGCCGGAAGGCGACGGCTTTGAGTACGGTCAGCCGTACCTCGGGCGGACGGTTAGCCGGCTGGCGGGGCGTCCGCGCATTTGCTACCCCTTGTCTCTGTCCTTGTCGATGGCGAATGCAGCGGCGACTGCGGCGCGCAGGATTGGCGACCGCCGGACCGCGCTTCGCCGTGTAGCCGGGAATTCGACCGCTGAATACGCCGCTCGGGTCGTGCTGGTCGCCGCGGCCTACTACGCGGCGGCAAAGGTCGGACTTCAGCTCGCCTACCCGAACGGGGACGTGGCCGCACTGTGGCCGCCTGTCGGGGTCGGCATCGCGGCGTTGGTGTTGTGGGGGCCTCGCCTCTGGCCCGGCATCGTCATCGGCGAGCTGCTCGACTCCGTTGGACTCGCGCGGCCGCTCGGAACCGTCTTTGGGCAGACCGTCGCGAACACCCTCGAGGTCGTCCTCGCCGCCGTCCTCCTGCGCCGGATGTTCGGCACCCGCATCGGTCTCACGCGGGTCACCGAGGTGTTCGGCCTCATCGCCTGCGCCGCCGCCGGGACCCTCGTAGGCGCCTGTATCGGCACCGCGTCGTTGCGTCTGGGGAACGTCATCGAGTCTGGTCAGCTGGTGGACGTCGGGCGCACCTGGTGGCTCTCGGACATTTCCGGAGCTTTGATCGTGGCCCCGGTCCTTCTGACCTGGGTCGTCGCGCGGCCGGCACGATTCGAACGCCGCGATCTCGCCCACGCGCTGACGATCGCGGTCGCCCTCGTCTTCCTCACCGAGCTGCCCTCGCAGACCGAGGTGCTCTACGTCGTCTTCCCGGTCATGATCTGGGCGGCCCTGCGGTTCGGGCCGATCGGCGCATCGAGCGCGCTCCTGGTCGTCGCGGCGCTCACCGTGTGGAACACGGGACACAGCGCCGGACCCTTCGTCCGGGATTCCATCAACGACAGCGTCCTCGCGACCCAGCTCTTCCTCGCGGTCGCCGCGCTCACCTCCCTCGTCCTCGGGGCGATGACCGCGGAGCGGCGTCGGGCTGAACGGCGGTTGCTCGCGAGCGAGCGCGCGACCCGGCGCTTGGCGACCGAGCAGGCGGCGCTTAGAAGGGTGGCGACGCTGGTCGCCTCCGACCGGGGGCCGGGGGCGGTCTTCGCTCGTGTGACCGAGGAGGTGGCGAAGCTGCTGGAGGTCCCGAGCGCAAACGTCGTTCGCTACGAGAGTGACCGTCGCGGGGTTCTCGTCGGCAGCTGGGACGTGCCTGGCGACGGCACCTTCCCGATCGGCACGCGCCTGCCGCTCGACGATGGGACGATCGTGGCCAGGGTCAGGCGCTACGGCCAGGCTCAGCGCCTTGATGAGTACCCGCCCTCCGACGGGGTGATCGCCGAGCACCGGCGCGCTCGCGGGCTGCGAGCCTCGGTCGCGGCCCCGGTGCGCGTCTCCGGCCGGCTCTGGGGCGCCCTGGTGGCCTCCGCCCACGCGCCCGAGGACCTCGCTCGCGACGCCGAGCAGAAGCTCTGCGATTTCTCGGACCTGATCGCCCAGGCGCTGGCCAACGCCGACGCCCACGAGCGCCTCGCCGCCTCGCGGGCGAGGATCGTCGAGGCAGGCGATGTCGAGAGGTGGCGCCTGGAGCGCAACCTCCACGATGGAGCCCAGCAGCGGCTCGTGTCGCTCGCCTTGCGCCTGCGGCTCCTGGACGCCCTGATCGAAGCCGATCCTCCGCGGGCGCGCAGCGAGCTCGCGGGCGCTTCGGCCGAGCTCGCCGCCGGGCTCGACGAGCTCCGCGAGCTCGCGCGCGGGATCCACCCGGCGATCCTCACCGATCAGGGGCTCCCCGCCGCCGTTACCGCCCTCGCGGATCGCTCGCCGATCCCGGTGGAGGTCGACGCCATGCCGGGCGTACGTCTTCCGCCCGCGGTCGAAGCCGCGGCGTACTACCTCATCGCCGAGGCGATCACGAACTGCGCGAAGTACGCCGATGCGTCGCGCGTCGTCGTGCGCGTGGGGACTTCCTCCGACCAAGCGCGGGTCGAGGTGGAGGACGACGGCATCGGCGGCGCTGACCCCGACGGGGGGTCGGGCCTTCGCGGGATCGCCGACCGAGTCGAGGCGCTCCGCGGGAACCTCCACGTGGTGAGCCCGCCCGGCCAGGGCACCGCGCTCGAGGCCGAGATCCCGCTCGCCATGACCAACGGCGACGCCGCGGCCGGGCCCACCGACCGCTAGATGACCGGCGGCACGTTCAGGTTGAGGCGGAAGAGGTTGTCCGGGTCGTACTGACGCTTCACGTGGACGAGCAGCTCGAGGGTCGCCGGCGGGTAGGCGCGCCGGACACCCTGCTCCCCCTCGTCGCCGAGGAAGCCGACATAGGCGCCGGCGTCTTCATCGGCCAGCGCCGCCGCAAGGCTACGAGCCCAGGCTTCGTGCACTTCTTCTTCCTCGGGGCTCGCGTACATGGCAGCGACGTTGATCATCATCCTCGCCCGGCGGTGCCCGAACGCCGTCGCGTCATCGGGGACGCGTGCCATCGCTCCGCCGAGCACGCGAAGCTGGGCGGCAGCCATCGGCGCGGTGGACGTCTCGACGTGCTCGAGGATCGCCTCGGCCGACTCGGAGCCGAAGGAATCGACGAGCAGGTTCGTCCCGGCGGCAAATCCTGGCGGACTGCCCTCCGGCCCCTCGTATATCTCCGGATAGCGCATCGGCCGGACCATGTCGGCGAGCGGCGTCGCGAGCGCGCGGATCGGCGCGATCGCCCGCTCCCCGGCCTCGTCGTCCCCGGCGTAGACCATCAGCGCGATCACGACGGGCTTGCCGTGCTGCTCGGCGGGGATGAACGGCAGCGGCGGAGCCTTTGCGACGTTCGCGATGATCGAGAGCTCTTCGGGCGCCGCCTCCGCAGCGGCGACCAAACCTGTGATCACCCTGACGCTCGCCGGCATCATCAGCATCCCGCCAACCACCTCGTCGATCTCGTGGAGCCGAAACCCAAGCCGGGTCACAACCCCGAAGTTCCCCCCGCCGCCGCGGAGCGCCCAGAAGAGGTCCGAGTGGCTCTCTTCGTCGACAACGAGGAGCTCGCCGTCCGCGGTCACCACCTCCGCGCCGAGCATGTCGTCGATCGTGAGGCCGTTTCTTCGGACCAGGAAGCCAATGCCGCCGCCCAGAGTGATCCCGCCGATCCCAACGCTGGGCGTGTCGCCGAGCCCCGTCGCGAGGCCGTGCTCGCCGGTCGCCTTGGTGTAGGCGCCTGCCTTCATGCCGGTCTGCGCCCACGCGGTGCGGCCCTCCGGGTCGATCTCGACCGAGCTCATCCCGGAGAGGTCGAGGACGATCCCGCCCTCGGAGGTCCCGTGACCTGCGCGGCTGTGGCCGCCGCTTCGCACCGCGAGCTCAGCTCCCGTCTCCCGCGCCAGGTTGACCACCCGGGAGACGTCGGCTGCGTCGGTGGCGCGCACGATCGCCGCGGGCCGACGGTCGAACCCGGTGAAGAAGACACGGCGCGCATCGTCGTATCTGGCGTCGTCCGGGGTGATCACCTTGCCGTTGAGCTCGGCGCGGAGGTCGGAAATCGAAGTATCGGGTGTGGTCTTCATACGGCTTGCTTGGGTCGGGGAGCGAACCGCGGGTTCTTCGTCGGCCGCCCGAGCGTGGCTGCGAGTCGCCCGCGTGCGGCCGCTCGGTGGAGGTCGGCCACCCGTTGCCTTGCATGCGTGTAGTTGATGTCGGAGTTCATGACTCCTCCTCGCGGGTTTGGAACGCCTGACGGTCGGAAGGGTGCCTGCCCGGCCGGCCCGGGGCCAGCCTGCCACCAGGCGTCGTGACCTTCGGTTCGCCCTCGACCGGAGTTCGGCTAACCGCACCGGCGGCCGGTTTGCGAGTCGACGGCTAACGAGGCCGCGGTGCGGGTAGCCGTATTGCGAATGGAATTCGCGAACGCCACAATCGCCTGCGAAGTGGGAGAAACAATCCTGATCGTCGATGACCACCCGGGCTTTCGCGCATGCGCGCGCGAGTTCCTCGAGGCGGAGGGCTTCGAGGTGGTCGGAGAGGCCGGCGACGCCGCCTCGGCCATCGCGGCCGCGCGTGAGCTCGCTCCGGACGTCGTCCTCCTCGACATCCAGCTCCCTGACACCAACGGCGTCGAAGCGGCGAAGCAAATCGGAGGGCGGGCCGGCGGGCCGGCGATCGTCCTCACATCGAGCCGCGACGTCTCCTACCTGGCCGGAGTCCTCGGCGACTCGCCTGCCCGCGGCTTCATCCCGAAGTCGGAGCTGAGCGGCGCCGCCGTCCGGGCGCTCGTCTCATGAGGCCCGCGTGCGGCGCCCGAATGGAGGGTCTGTGCGTGTAGTCGTCGCAGACGACTCGGTGCTCTTCAGGGAAGGAATCGCCCGCCTGCTCGAGGACGCCGGCTGGGAGGTCGTCGGCCAGGCCGTGGACGCCGACGATCTCATGCGAAAGGTCCGCGCGCACAAGCCCGATGCGGCGGTCGTCGACATCCGTATGCCTCCCGGCAACGCCGACGACGGCATTCGCGCGGCCTTGGAGATCCGTGAGGAGCGGCCAGAGACCGGCGTCCTGGTACTGAGCCAGTACGTCGAGGAGGGCTACGCGCTCGACTTGGTCGCCACGACGGCCGAGGGCGTCGGCTACCTCTTGAAGGACCGCGTGGCCGACGTCGAGCGCTTCACGGACTCGGTTCGCCGGGTCGCCGACGGGGGCTCGGCTCTGGATCCCGAGGTTGTCTCGCTGCTGCTCGGCCGCCAGCGCCGCGACGACCCTCTCGAGGCACTGTCCCCGCGCGAGCGCGAGGTGCTCGCGCTGATGGCGGAGGGCCGCTCCAACCGGGCCATCGCGGACGAGCTCGTGATCACCGAGCGCGCTGTCGAAAAGCACGTCACGAGCATCTTCTCGAAGCTCGACCTCTTCCCGGCCCCCTCGGATCATCGGCGCGTCCTCGCCGTCCTCACCTACCTGCGGTCGAATTAGCCCGCCGCTCGGGCGCGTTCATCTCGCGTACGCGGGCGGGCGTTCGCGCACCACCTTGTGGAAGCCGGTGCGGGCGTAGTTGATCTGGTCGATCATCGCCAGGACGGTGATGGTCAGCGCCGAGAGTCCGGCGCTGAGCGCTGGAACCAGGTCGACCGGCAGCGTGTAGGCGATGGCGACCCGGGCGACGGCGTCGGCGATCATCCCCACGCCCCAGATCAGGCTCGATATGCGGAAGGTCCGGCGGAAGCTGGGGTTGCGGTTCCAGAGCGCCTCCCAGGGCTCGGGCGTGAACCGCGGCCGCCCCTCGAGCATCGCCCGCGCAAAGACGAACGCGAGCGGCCGACGGCGCCCGGCCGAGATCAGGAACCAAGCACCAACCGCGCCGGTCACCCACGCCTCCTTGGCGAGCAGGAAGCGGGGGTTGCCGGCGATCAGCGAGACCGCGACGCCGAGCAGCATCGTCGTCAGCATGAACGTCCCGACCTGGTCCATCGTCCGCGACCTGACGAGCGTCGCGACGCTAACCGCCGCAGGGACGACGGCGCCGACGAGGAGCGCGAGGTAGACGCTCGTCCCGGCCGCCCGCAGCCCGTAATAGAGCGCGATCGGGAGGATCACCTCGGCCGCGAGCGTCGCCGCGCCGGGGCCGGCCCTTCGCGCGCGCTCGTGCCCGCTTTCGGGCGCGGACGCCCGAGCTCGTGTCGCCTCGCCGACCACCGGCGGAGGATCCCGTCGGCGGCCCGCATCGTGAATGCGGCCAGCCCGCGTTTGCGGGTGCGGCTAACCCGCCTTCGCGCGGCGCTCTCGCAATAATTGGTCGACCACGACTGGGGGTGGGTTTGACCACAGCGTCGGACACGACGCGCGAACAGCTTCAGCAGCTGCTCGAAGAGCAGGCGGCGCTGCGACGCGTCGCCACCGTCGTGGCGGGCGACCCCGAGCCGGCGACCGTGTTCGAGCGGGTCTGCGCCGAGGTGGCCTCGCTGTTCGGAGTCGAGAGCACCAACCTCATCCGCTTCGAGGGCGACGACACAGCCACCGTCACCGGCCACTGGCCGCTCGAGAGCGACCTGGTCCTCAACACGGGTGAGGAGGTGCCCCTCGAGGGCGAGACCTCGACGGTGAAGGTCAGCCGGAGCGGACGGCCGGAGCGCGTCGACGAGTACCCGCAGAAGGTCTCGGGCTCGCTTGAGGAGCGGATTCGCGCAGCCGGAATCGAGTCGTCGATCGCGGCGCCGATCACCGTCGCCGGCCAGCTGTGGGGCACGCTCGTCGCCTCCAGCGGCCACCCGCACTCGTTTGCGCCGGGCGCCGAGAACCGGCTCGCGAGCTTCGCCGAGCTGGTGGCCGACGCGCTCGCCAACACGGATGCCCGCGAAAAGTTGCAGCGGCTCCTCGACGAGCAGGCGGCGCTGCGGCGTGTCGCAACCCTGGTCGCGAGCGATCCTCAGCCCACCGAGGTGTTCGAGTGTGTCTGCGAGGAGCTCGGGATAGGGCTCGGGGGCGAGGCAACGAACCTGATGCGCTTCGAGGCCGACGGGACGCAGACGTTCGTGGCGGCATGGAACCCGCCCGGCAAGGAAATCGCCCTTCCCGTGGGCGCGGTGTTTCCGCTGGAAGGCGATACCGCCTTGCCGCGGATGCTGCGGAGCGGCGAAGCCCAGCGAATCGACGACTACTCCGGCTTCGGCGGCGCTCGCGCCGAGATGATCCGGGCAGCCGGCATCGCCTCGGCGGTGACGGCGCCCATCAAAGTCGCCGGCCGGCTCTGGGGGGCGCTCGGGGCCGTCAGCGGGTCAACCTTCGGATTTCCCCCCCGCACCGAGGAACGAATGGCCAGCTTCGCGAAGCTCGTCGCCCTCGTGCTTGCCAACACCGACGCCCGCGAGCAGCTCCAGCGGCTGCTCGACGAGCAGGCGGCGTTGCGACGCGTCGCCGTCCTGGTCGCCAGTGGTCCCGACCCGAAGGCGGTCTTCCAGCGCGTCTCGGAGGAGGTCGGGGGGCTGCTCGGGGCTCGGCGGGCGTCCCTGGTCCGCTTCGAAGGCCCGGACCGGGCGAGGATATTCGGCAGCGGAGGGTCGCCCGAGGCCCCGGCGCCGGACGGCGCCGAATTCCCGCTCGAGCCCGAGACCGCGGCAGGCAAGGTGAGCCGCAGCGGCCGCCCGGAGCGGGGCGACGACTACACCCGGCTGCGCGGTGACCTCGGCGACCAGCTCCGCGAGGTTGGGATCGCCTCGGCGATCGCCGCGCCGGTGACGGTCGGCGGCAAGCTCTGGGGGGCGGTGGTCGCCGGCGGCGAACGTCCGAGGGCGTTCCCGCCGGGCGAGGAGCACCGGCTCGCGGGATTCGCGGAGCTCGTCGCCGACGCGGTGGCGAGCGCCGACGCGCGCGAGCGGCTGCACAGGCTCCACGACGAGCAGGCGGCCCTGCGGCGCGTGGCCACGCTGGTCGCCCGCGAGCCTGAGCCGGCGGAGATCTTCGAGCGTGTCTGCGAGGAGGTTGGAACCGTGCTCGGCATCGACGGCACGAACCTGACCCGGTTCGAGGGCGACGGAACGCAGACGGTCCTCGCCGGTTGGAGCGCCCCCGGCGTCCCGGTCTTTCCGGTAGGCGGGGGCGTCCCGCTGACAGGGGACGCGGCGGTCCCGAAGGTCAGCCGCAGCGGCCGGCCTGAGCGAGTCGACGACTACGCCGAGATCGACGGCGAGCTGGCCGAGAGAATCCGTTCCGTCGGGATCGCGTCCTCGGTGGCGGCGCCGATCACCGTCGGGGGCGAGCTCTGGGGGGCGATCGTCGCAACCACCGCTCAGCCGGGCGCGTTTCCTGCCTACACCGAGCAACGTGTCGCGAGCTTCGCCGAGTTGGTCGCGCATGCGCTCGCCAACGTCGATGCTCGCCAGAAGCTCGCCGCCTCCCGGGCACGGATCGTCGAGGCCGCCGACTCCGAGCGCCGGCGGCTTGAGCGAAACCTCCACGACGGAGCCCAGCAGCGACTCGTCTCGCTGGCGCTCGCGCTGAGGCTGGCGCGGGCGGACGTCGATCGCGACCCCGATGCGGCGCGGCGGCGGCTCAAGGACGCCGACGCCCAGCTCGCCCAGGCGCTCGACGAGCTGCGCGAGCTTGCCCGGGGAATCCACCCCGCGGTCCTCACGGACCGCGGGCTGGCGGCCGCGCTGGAGTCGCTGGCGGCGACCGCCCCCCTGCCGGTGGAGCTCGGGGACATGCCGGCGCCGGGCCTGCCGCCGGCGATCGAGGCGGCGACCTACTACCTCGTCGCCGAGGGCGTCGCGAATGCCGCCAAGCACGCACGGGCGTCGGTGGTCATCGTCCGCGTCGGGCGCGATGAGCGGCAGGCGCGGATCGAGGTCCGCGACGACGGCGTCGGCGGCGCCAGCTCGCCTTCGGCCGGTGGGCTCAGCGGCCTCGCCGACCGTGTCGAGGCCCTTGGGGGCCGGCTCGAGATCGTCAGCCCCCCGGCGCGCGGCACGAGCCTCGTGGCGGAGATCCCGCTCGCCACCGGGACTTCGGGTTAGCCACACCCCGGGACGCCGGCCAGCACCATTTCCGGTGCCGTAGAGCGGTGCGATGCTGACGGCCATGAGAGGCGTTCCAGTCGGCTTCCTGATTGGTGCCGGGCTGATCGCCGTCGGCATGGCGATGTCGTTGTGGCCGCGGTCTCGCTCGGGGCCGCTGGGCGTCGTCACGTGGATCGTCAGCGCGATCCCGAACGAGTCACCCTTCCTCGCCTTCTACGCAATCCTCGCCTCGACGCTGTTCACGCTCTCCCAGGGCAATCTTCACGGGGCGCCGGTGTGGGTTGCGCTGGGCGTCGTTGCGGCGACCTTCGCCGGCATCCCGCTCCTCGTGCGCCGGGCTCTGCGCGCCGCCCCCGCGCTCGAGAGCGCGCTCGACCGCGGCCTCGGGCCGCGGTGGCGAGACAAAGGAGCCGTCCGGCCGATCGCGTCGAACCCGCCCTGGAAACGGCTCCTGTTCGCGCCGCTGCCCCTGTTCCACCCCGGGGTCACGCGCACCTCCAATCTCAGCTACGGCGCCGCCGGGCGGCGCAACCGCCTCGATCTCTACCGGCGCCGGGGTGGTGGCGGCGGCGGGCCGGTGCTGATCCATCTGCACGGTGGAGGCTTCTCGTTCGCGCCCGGGGGCAAGAGCTTCTACGCGCGGCGCCTGCTGTTCCGGCTTGCCCGCCAGGGCTGGGTCTGCATCAGCGCGACCTACCGGCTGCGGCCCGGCTTCCCCGCGGAGCTCACCGACGTCAAGCGGGTGATCGCCTGGGCTCGCGAACATGCCAGCGAGCACGGCGGCGACCCCGAACGGATCGTGCTCGCCGGAAGCTCGTACGGCGCCCGCCTGGCGACGCTGGCGGGCTTCACCACGAACGACCCCGCGTTCCAGCCGGGCTTCGAGCAGGCCGACACGTCGGCCGCGGCGGTCGTCGGGCTCTACGGCTACTACGGCCCGATCACCGGCGACGAGTCGCCGCCCACGTCGCCGTTCGACTACGCCGAGCGCGGCTCTCCGCCGCTGCTCATCGTCCACGGCGACCAGGACACCCTGACCCCCCCAGGGCGCGCTCGGGCGCTCGCCGAGCGAGCCCGCAACGCCTCCGTCAACCCCGTGGTCTACGCCGAGCTGCGCGGCGCCCAGCACTCGTTCGATCTCACGTCGTCGATCCGCTTCGAAGCGGTCATCGATGGCATCGAAGCCTTCACCGCGTCGATCGGCGGCGGGCAGCAGCCGCCCGCCGAGCTCGGCGGGCGGGCGCCGGCGGCCGGAGCGTGGCGATGACCGAGCACGCCGTGGTCATCGCCGGCGGCGGCCCCGCGGGGATGATGCTGGCGGCCGAGTTGGCGCTGGCGAAGGTCAACGTCGCGGTCGTCGAGCAGCGTCCCGATCACGAGCTCGCCGGCTCACGGGCCGGCGGCATTCACTCGCGCACCATCGAGCTGTTCGATCAGCGTGGGGTCGCCGACCGGTTTCTCGCCGAGGGCAAGGTGTATGAGGCCTCGTCGTTCGGCAACGCGACGCTGGACATGAGCGATTTCCCGACGCGTCATCCGTACACGCTCGGGATCTTCCAGAACCAGATCGAACGGATCATGGCCGCCTGGCTCGCCGAGCTTCCCGTGCGCATCTACCACCGATCCCGGGTGACGGGCTTCGCGCAGGACGCCACCGGGGTTGATGTCGAGGTCTCCGGCGGCGAGCCGCTGCGGGCGCAGTATCTCGTCGGGTGCGACGGCGGGCGGAGCCTGATCCGCAAAGCGGCCGGGATCGAGTTCCCGGGGTGGGATCCGACGAAGAGCAACCTGATCGCCGAGGTCGAGACGACCGAGGAGCCGCCGCTGGGCCTGCACCACGATGCCGCCGGGGTCCACGCCTTTCAACGGCAGGACGATGGGACGACGGTCCGCATCGTCACGACCGAGCAGGAGCTCAGGCCCAACGGCGAGGCCACCCTGGAGGATCTGAGCGAAGCGCTCATCGCGGTGTTCGGGAGCGACTTCGGGGTCCATGACCCCACATGGATCTCCCGGTTCACCGATGCGACCCGGCAAGCCGCGGCCTACCGCGACAGACGGGTGCTGCTGGCCGGCGACGCGGCCCACGTGCATTACCCGGTCGGTGGACAGGGCCTCGGCCTCGGTGTTCAGGACGCCGTGAACCTGGGATGGAAGCTCGCCCAGGTGGTGGACGGAACCTCCCCGGAGAGCCTTCTGGACACCTACCACGCCGAACGTCACCCGGTCACCGCCCGCACGCTCAGGCACACGATCGCGCTGGGCGTGCTCCAGCGCCGCGACGAGCGCATGGAGGCCGTCGTCGACTTGGTGTCGGCACTGGCGAGCATGGACGAGCCTCGCAAGAAGCTTCGCGGACTCAACTCCGGACTGGACATCCATTACGACCTCGGCGAGGGACATCCGCTGCTCGGCCGTCGCATGCCCGACCTCGACCTGATCACCGCCGGCGGCCCGCTCCGGGTCTTCGAGCTGCTGCACGAGGCTCGGCCGCTGCTCCTGAACCTCGGCCGGCCCGGCGACCTCGACATCGGCCCGTGGGCCGACCGGGTCCAGCTGGTCGACGCCGGCTACCGGGGGGAGTGGGAGCTCCCGGTAATCGGCGTGGTCAGCGCGCCGACCGCCGTGCTGATCCGGCCCGACGGGTATGTGGCCTGGGTGGGAGACCAGGCCCAGGTGGGACTCGCCGACGCGCTCACCACCTGGTTCGGGCCGCCGCGGTCGGGTTAGCCACACCCCGCAACACCAGCCAGCACCATTTTCACCGCTGCGTCCCGGTGGGACTCTGGGGCCATGAACGGCGACGAGCTCCAGGTGGTGGCGATGACGGCGGTCGAGGCCCGCGCGCACGTCGGCGAGCTCCAGGCTGAGCGCGCCGCGGCGATCGCGGACGACGTGATCGGCATCGACGCCTACCGGCGTGACCTCGACACCGAGATCGAGCTCTGGCGCCGCTACTTCGTCACCGCCGCGGTGACGGAGATCGCGACCCTGCGGGCCGAGCTCGACGGAATGAATGCCGGCTGACCCAGTGAGACGAAGGAGACCAGCGATGACATCGAAGGCACCAACCGCGCCCAATCTCGCCGCTCGCGCCGCGCACTGGAGCGCGAACCGCTGGAAGACGGCGACCGGCGCCTGGATCGCCCTCGCCGTGCTCGCCGCCGTCATCGGCGGAATCGTCGGCACCGTCAAGCTCACCGACTCCGAGCAGGGCACCGGCGAGACCGCGCGCGCACAGCAGATCCTCGCCGACGCCGGCTTCGACACGCCGGCCGGCGAGAGCGTGCTCGTCCAGTCCCGCTCGCTGACGGCGGACGATCCCGGGTTCCGGAATGCGGTGACCGATGTCGCCGGGGCGCTGGATCGTCAGCGCCAGGCGACCGGCGTCCGCTCGCCGTACGCGCCGGGCGACGGCGGCCAGATCTCGGCCGACGGCCACTCCGCGCTGGTTCTCTTCCACATCCGCGGCGACGCGACGACCGCCTCCGACCGCGTCAAGGGGTCGCTCGACGCCGTCGCCGGCGTCCAGCGCTCCCACCCGGGATTGACGATCGCCGAGTTCGGCGACGCGAGCGCGGTCCGGGCGCTCAACGACACCGTCAACCAGGACTTCGCCAGCGCCGAGCAGCTCTCGGTGCCGATCACCTTCCTGATCCTGCTCATCGCCTTCGGCGCCTTCGTCGCCGCCGGGGTCCCGGTGCTGCTGGCGTTCTCGGGGGTGCTCGGCTCGATCGGCCTGTCGGCGATCCTGAGCCATGTCTTCCACGCCTCGGACTCGACCTCGTCGGTGATCCTGCTGATGGGGATGGCGGTCGGCATCGACTACTCGCTCTTCTACTTGAAGCGCGAGCGCGAGGAGCGGGCGCGCGGCCGCGAGCCGCGGGAGGCGCTGGCGACGGGCGGCGGCGACCTCGGGACAGGCGGTCCTGATCTCGGGCGGAACCGTGCTGATCGCGATGGCCGGGATGCTCTTCGCCGGCTCGAAGATCTTCACCTCGATCGGGATCGGGACGATGATCGTCGTCTTCCTCGCGATGGTTGGCTCGCTGACGGTGCTGCCGGCGCTGCTGGCAAAGCTCGGCGACCGCGTCGATCGTGGCGTCCTCGCGGTGATCGCCGCCGGCGCGCGGCGGGTGGTGCGTCCGTTCGGGTGGCGTCCGGCGCTGCTCGACCGGCTCGTCGGCCGGCGCACGTTCCTGCGGCGGATCAAGGGCGAGGGCGGCGAGTCGCGCCTCTGGGGCTTCGTCCTGCGCCCGGCGCTTCGCTTCCCGGCCCTCGCCGGGCTCGCCGCGGCGGCGCTCCTCGTCGTCCTCGCCCTGCCCACGTTCGGCATGCACACGCGCCTCTCCGGAATCAGCGACCTGCCGAAGGACCTCACGATCGTCCGCACCTACGACCGCATCCAGGCCGCCTTCCCCGGCGCCCAGACTCCGGCCCAGGTGGTGGTCAGCGCTCCCGACGTCACCTCGCCGCGCGTCCGCGCCGGGATCGCCTCCCTGCGCCGCGACGCGCTCGCCAGCGGGGAGATGCAGCGCCCGATCGAGACCGTCGGTCAACCCCGACCGCACCGTCGCCCGAGTGGCGATCCCGCTCGCCGGCAACGGCGAGGACGCGAAGTCGGTGCACGCGCTCGAAACGCTTCGGGAGCGGCTGATCCCGGCCGCGCTCGGCAACCTGCCACGGGTCGAGACCGCGGTCACCGGCGAAACGGCCGGCACGCACGACTTCAACGAGACCAACAAGGCGCGGGCCCCAATCGTGTTCGCGTTCGTCCTCGGGCTGGCGTTCCTGCTGTTGCTGGTGATGTTCCGCTCGCTCGTGGTCGCCGCAACCGCGATCGTGCTCAACCTGCTCTCGGTCGGCGCGGCCTACGGCGTGCTCGTCTGGATCTTCCAGGACGGCCACCTCGAAGGGCCGCTCGACTTCCGCTCCACCGGCGCGGTCGTCACCTGGCTGCCGCTGTTCCTGTTCACGGTGCTCTTCGCGCTCTCGATGGACTACCACGTCTTCATCGTCAGCCGGATCAAGGAGCTCGTCGACGGCGGGATGTCGACCCGCGACGCGGTCGCCCAGGGGATCCGCAGCACCGCGTCCACGGTGACGAGCGCGGCCGCGGTGATGGTCGCGGTGTTCGCGATCTTCGCCTCGTTGCGGACGATCGACATCAAGCAGATGGGCGTCGGCCTCGCGGTGGCGGTGCTGATCGACGCGACCGTGATCCGCGGCGTCCTGCTGCCGGCGGTGATGACCCTGCTCGGCGAGCGCAACTGGTACCTGCCCAACTGGCTTCGCTGGCTGCCGCGGCGCAGCGATCAGCCGCGGCCCGCCACGGCGCGCCCGGCACCCGGCGAGCCCGTCCCAGCTGTCGAGTGAGACAGCCGGCCAGGGCGCCGGCCGGAGTGGACCGCGGTCGCCCGTCGAGTTGACGGCTCGGGGCCCGTCTGGCGCTTGGGAGCAAGGTCAAGGTGGTCGTCTCGCGCGGCTATATAGGGTCGGCGAAGAGCGACGACTGACCCACCACCGAGCAAGGGAGCCGAGGCAGGACATGACCGTCAAACGCATGGAGCACGTCGGCGTCGTGGTCGACGATCTCGCGGCAGCGACCGCGTTCTTCGCCGCGCTGGGGCTCGAGTTGGAGGGCGAGACCTCGGTCGAAGGCCCATCCGTGGACCGCATCAACGGGCTGGAGGGCGTGCGCGCGGACATCGCGATCATGCAAACCCCGGACGGCGACTGCAAGCTCGAGCTGGCCAAGTACAACTCGCCGTCGCATGAGGGCGACATCGGGCCGGCACCGCCCAATGCCCCGGGCATCCGCCACCTCCTCTTCACCGTCGACGACATCAAGGGTGCCCTCGCCGGCCTGGAGGCGCACGGCGGCGAGCTCGTCGGCGAGCTGGAGAACTACGGTGACATCTACTTGCTCTGCTACGTCCGCGGCCCGGCGGGAATCATCGTCGAGCTGGCGGAGAAGATCGGCTGACGGGCGCGGTCCATTGCTTCAAATGCCCTGATGAACGCCGGTACAACTCCGTAGCCAACGCCCTTTCGAAACGAGAAAACCCCCGGATTACCGGGGGCCTTCTGAGGTAGCGGGGGCCCGCTTTGTCTCCTGCGGTGACACACGAAGAGTCGAGCGAATGGCGGCCTGACGTCACCACGATCCCCGAGCCATCTGCACGCGAGGCCGGGGCGCTCAGACGGAGTCCTGGGAACTGGCCTTGCATTTGGCGTGGCGAGTGGAATATGCTGTCGGACGCGCCTAGTGGCGCCTGCTACTAGTGCGCTCGAGGAGAGGTCAAGGTGTGATCAGCCAGGCACCCGAATGAGCTCCACAGCGAGGCGCCTCACAGGGGTCCTGCTCGTGCTCGCCCTGGCCACGGGCGCGATCGTCTACTACGTATCGGAGCTGCTTCGCTCACCGACTCCGATCGCTGCCGCCCAGGTTTCGCGGCACCGCGCCCAGCTCACCCTTGGGACGACCCCGGCGGTCGGCAAGCTCGGCGCCAACAAGAGCTGGGTCTCCTATCTCGTCCGCCGGAACGGCAGATGGGACCACACGACCGTCTTCAACGTCCCGGCCCACTCCCTGGTCCACGTCACCGTTCTCCAGTACGACGGCGACAGCGGCCTGCGAAACCCCTTCCTCTCCCAGGTTCAGGGGACGGTCGGCAACACCATGGTGGTCGACGGCAAGACGATGGACTCGATCAACCCCGACACCGCGTCGCACACGTTCACCGTGCCGCAGCTGGGGATCGTGGTTCCACTCAAGGGGGTGGCCGACGATGCAAAGCACCAGTGCGCGGAGATGCCCTGCTCTCTCAAGCAGGCACACGAGACGATCAGCTTCACGATCCGGACCGGAGCACCGGGCCGGTACCGCTGGCAATGCTTCGTCCCCTGCGCGGCCGGGTTCCTCGACGGCTTCGGAGGGCCGATGCAGACGATCGGCTACATGGACGGCTTCCTCCACGTGGTCTGAGCCGGGCAGGCGATGCAAGAGCCTCCAAATCCACGGCGGGCATTAATTGTCGCGATCGCCCTGAGCATCGTCGCAACCCTCCTCTCCGTCCTCGTCCTCGCGCCCGGGCTTTCGCCCGGCAACGGCAGCGACGAGGCCTCCGGCCAGGTGGTCGACAACACCGTGCTGATCGGGATCGTGACGCCGATCACGGTCCTGTTGCTCGCGTTCTTCGCCTACGCGTTGTTCAACTTTCGCCAGCGCGGCGACCAGCCCGAGGAGGGCGTCGCGACCCCGGCCGATCGTCGCGTACAGACCACCTGGCTTGCGACGACGAGCGTGATCGTTCTCTTCCTGGCCGGGTACGGCACGGTGCGGCTCTTCGACGACGGCTCCGGCGGGGGCCAGGGTGCCGACCCGATCGCGAAGCCGTCGGGCCCGCAGCTGCAGGTCCAGGTGATCGCCCAGCAATGGGCGTTCACCTACCGCTACCCGTCCTTCGGTGGAGTCGAGACCCCACACCTCGAGTTGCCCGTCAACCGCGATGTCGAGCTCCATGTCACCTCACTGGACGTGATCCACTCCTTCTGGGCCCGTACGCTGGGCGTCAAGGCCGACGCCAACCCGGGCGTGGACAACGTGGCCTATGTCCGCCCAACCGATACCGGCAGCTTCGACATTCGCTGTGCCGAGCTGTGCGGACTCTTCCATGGGCACATGTTCGACACCGGCAAGGTGGTCAGCGACGCCCAGTTCGCCGCCTGGATCAACGCCCAGCGACGCGTGTTCGCTCCGGCAACCAGTCAGCTGCCCCCGTATCGCACCCACTACCTGCCGGAGCCGACGAGGAGGGCCGGATGAACGCTCGGGCCGAGTCGCGCCCGCTGTGGCGCCGCGTAATCGGCTTCAACCTCCTGACGGGGGTGGTGCTCGGGGTGGCGGGCTTTTACATCGCCTGGTGGCTGGGCCACCAGATCCACGCCAAGAGCCTCGAGTACTTCGCCGACACGAACCAGAACGACGTAGCGCTGATGCTGGGCTACATCGGCTTTGCCATTGGCTTCATCGTCGGGCTTGGCTTCGCCCGCTACCCGCTCGCGCGGCTTGCGGGGCGCCCACCCTCGGTGCGTGAGAACGAGGACGACGAAGGGTTCGGCCGGTACCTCGGCTTGTCCACCGACCACAAGGTGATCGGCAAGCAGTACCTCATCGGGATCGGCCTCTTCTTCTTCATCGGCGGGCTGAACGCGATGCTGATCCGCGCCGAGCTCCTGCGGCCCTCCCCGCAGCTATGGGGCGCCGGCAACTACCTGACGCTCGTTGGCCTGCACGGGACGATGATGATGGGGATCATGACCTCGGGGGTCCTCGGACCCTTCGCCAACTACTTCGTACCGCTGATGATCGGCGCCCGCCGGATGGCCTTCCCGCGGCTGGAGGCCCTCAGCTTCTGGCTGCTCATGGCCGCCGGCGTGATCCTGGTCTCGACGATTTCCTTCGGCGGCTTCCCGACCGGGTGGACCGGCTACGGGCCCCTCAACGACGAGGCCAACTGGGGTTTCGACGCCTACATCTTCTTCTTCGCGCTCGTGGGGATCTCGATGACGCTCCTGGGGCTGAACCTGATCGCGACGATCGTCACGATGCGAGCCCCGGGGCTGACCTGGGGACGGCTGCCGATCTTCTGCTGGGGCGCAATCGCGACCTCTGGCCTGATGGTTCTGGCGGCCCCGATCCTGATCGCGGTCCTCCTCATGGTCGGCCTCGACCGCGGCCTGCAGACCTCGTTCTTCATTCCAAGCGCCGGTGGCAGCCCCTACCTGTTCCAGAACCTCTTCTGGTTCTTCGGCCATCCGGAGGTGTACGTCCTTGCGCTGCCCGGCTTCGGGATCATTCTCGAGATCCTCCCGGTCTTCGCGCGAAGGCCGCTCTGGGGTTACCGCCTCGCCGTCGCGGGGATGCTCGGCGTAGGGCTCTTGAGCTTCTTCGTCTGGCAGCACCACCTGTTCGTCAGCGGCATCAACTCGGCGCTGCGCCCGTTCTACATGCTCTCGACCGAGATCATCTCGGTGCCGACGGGGCTGATCTTCCTGTGCGGAATGGGAACGCTGTGGAAGGCGCGCACGAGGTTCACCGTGCCGATGCTCTTCTGCCTGGCCTGGTTCTTCAACTTCTTCATCGGCGGCATCTCCGGCGTCTTCCTATCCGACACCCCAAGCGACGTCAGCACGCACGGCAGCTTCTTCGTGATGGCCCACTTCCACTACACGATCATGGGCGGCCTGATCTTCGCCTTCTTCGCGGCGATCTACTACTGGGTCCCGAAGATGATCGGCTTCGAGTTCAACCTGCGCATGGCGAAGATCCATTTCTGGTCGATGTTCATCGCCTTCAACTCAACCTTCGCCCCGCTGTTCGCGCTTGGCGTGATGGGCATGCCGCGACGGGTTTCGACCTACGCGTCGAACCTCCAGCCGCTCAACATCTGGGTCTCGGTCTCCGCCTTCGTGCTCGGCGCCTCCATGCTCGTCTTCCTCTTCAACGTCGTCTACTCGCTGATCTTCGTCCGCAAGCCGGCCGAGGCCAATCCCTGGGATTCGAAGTCGCTCGAGTGGCAGCTGCCGACGCCGGTCCCGGCCCACAACTTCGACACAATCCCCGTGATCGACTCCGACCCCTACGACTACGGGACCGCGCCCAGCCCGCCGCCCGTCGAGGCGCCTACGCCCGCTCCGGGCTAGAGCCATGAGCGACGTCTCGCAAACCCCACCCGATCCGCTCGCCGAGCCGCCCGAGGTTCACGAGCGCAACCTCTGGATCGGGGCGCGGATCATCGCCGGCACGACGATCATGTTCTTCCTCGCCTTCGTCTTCGCCTACTTCTACCTGCGCTCGCTCAACAACGGCGGCCACTGGCGCCCGGCCCGGGTCGACTCGCCGCAGGGATACGGCGCCGCGATCGTCGTGCTCTTCGCCGCGAGTGCCATCTCGTTCCTCTACGCGGCGCATGCGGGCAAGCGCGGGGCCGCCTGGATCCCCGTGGCTGCCGCGGCGCTGATCCTCGGCCTCGCGGGCTGTGTCGTGCAGGTGTTCGAGTACGCCAACCTCGGATTCGGCCCGCAGGACGGTGGCTACGCCAGTGTCTTCATGGGCTGGACGATCACCTTCGTCGTCTTCGCCCTGTTCGCCTTGTATTGGGTGGAGATCATGGTGGCCGAGGGGATTCGCAACCGGGCGCGGGCGGCGGAGGGTTCGGTCGGCGAGCTTCCCGCCGGCTTCGGCGATGCCGCCTTCTACTGGGCGCTCCTTGCGACCATCGGCGTGCTCAGCTGGTTCATCCTCTACGTGCTCTAGGCGCGGCAGGCCGGTGTCAACAGGGGCGCTGAGTTGGACCGCCGACCCGGCACTGGGGTGGATCCTCGCAGCGGGGTGGCTCTACTGGCTGGGGAGGCGACGGCTCCCGCGGGCCCATCGGGCCGGCGACCGCTGGCGCACCGGCTCATTCATCGCGGGCCTTGCGACGATCGTCATCGCGCTCGACTCTCCGATCGACGGGCTTGCCGACAAGCTGCTCTGGGTCCACATGGTCCAGCACGTGCTCCTCCTGATGGTCGCTCCCGCACTGCTCGCCCTCGCCAGGCCGTGGAACCAGATGTGGCACGCCTTCCCACTTGAAACGCGGCGGCGGGTCGCCCGCAGCCTCGCCACGGGGCGGCCTTCGGCTCCGCTACGGGGTGCGGCTCGTGTCCTCGCCGATCCCCTGCCGTCGTGGCTTGCCTTCAACGTCAACCTGATCTTCTGGCACCTCCCGTTCGCCTACGACGCGACGCTTCGCTCGCCGCCCGTCCACGCTGCGGAGCACGCGATGTTCTTCGCCACCGGGCTGCTCTTCTGGACTCGCGTAATCGACTCGCCCCCATGGCGCTCCCGCCTCACGCAGGCCACGCGCGCCGCCTATGTGGTCGGCGCCCTGGTGGTCAGCTGGATGCTCGCGATCGTGCTCGCCCTCTCAACCGCCCCTCTCTATGCCCCCTACGCGGAGCTCGCCTCCAGACCGGGCGGCATCACCGCGCTCGCCGACCAGCAGCTGGCTGCAGGCGTGATGTGGGTACCGGGATCCTTGCCCTTCACGATCGCGATCCTCGCGATCGCCTACCGCTGGCTCCAGCCCAAGGGCTCCCGCCCCACCGCGGCACGAGCCGGCTCACTCACCGCAAACCAATAGACACGAGGAGGACCATGCAGACGCTCACGCTCGCCACCTCGATCGCAGCCCAGGGAATCCTCACCTGGGCAGTGCCGCTCGCCGTGGTCATCGTGCTGCTCGTGTGGTACGTGCTGCTCTTGCGGCGCCGCCATCCGGAGTGAGGAGGCGCGCGATCGCCGCTCTCGCCCTGCTCGGCGCGGCGGCGGCGGTCACGGTGGCCGCGCTCGTCCTTCACGGCGAGGCTCGCCCTGACGCTCCCTCGTCTCGCCTGTTCGGGCAGGCGACCTGGCCCCCGGGCAGGAGGGCCGCGCCGAGGTTCGCGCTGCCCGACCAGGCCGGGCCGGGGACATCGCTTTCATCGCTGCGCGGGCAACCCGTCCTGCTCGCCTTCCTCGATTCGCGCTGCCGAGACGCCTGCGCGCGCGAGCCACGCGCCATCGCCATGGCGCTCCGCTACGTGCCACGGCCGGAGCGCCCGGTCGTAGTCGTCGTCGGAACCGATCCGCAACACGACTCTCCCGATTCGGCCCGCGCGGCCATGAGGCGCTGGGGGGTGGCCGGCGAGACGGGGTGGCGCTGGCTGCTGGGCACCCGATCGCGCTTGGCTCCGGTAATGCACTCCTACCGGATCGCCGCCGCGGGCGGCGCCGTTCGCTCCCCCGTCGTCTACCTGATCGACGAGCGTGGCTTCGAGCGCGCCGGGATGCTCTATCCATTCCCGCCGGGCTGGTTGGCCGAGGATCTGCGGACGCTCGCCGCCGAGAGCTGAGCGAGCCCTGCTCCGGCCCCAAGGGGCGCATCGCGCCATACTTGGAAGACGGCACGGCCGCCGCGATTGACGATCGAGCGGCCGGGGCCGCGGCAAGGCGATGGGAAGAACAACCCGATGAGCACCCTCTCGAGCACCGGCCCGGGTCGGGCGGTCTCGGCTCGCATGACCGCGGCGGTGATCGCAGCGGTCGTCGCGGCGATCGAAGTCTGCGGCTGCGGTGGCAGCGGTGGCGCCACGGCCGCTCAGGACGGCAAGAGCACGAGCTCGACGCCATCCTTCGCCGGGGTCAGCGCCAGCCCGCAGCGACCGGCTCCGCCGCTGGCCCTCTCCAACTCGCTCGGGCATCCGGTCAACATCCGCCAGTACCGAGGCAAGGCCGTGCTCGTGACCTTCATCTACGACCACTGCCCGGACACCTGCCCGATCATCGTTGGCAACCTCCACACGGCCCAGTCAGAGCTGGGATCTGCCGCCAAGGACCTCCAGATCATCGCGGTATCGGTCGACCCTAAGGGCGATACGCCGAAGACTGTGAATGCGTTCCTCAAGGCGCACCGGATGACCGGGCGGATGCAATACCTCATCGGTTCCCGCCGGCAGCTCGAGCGGACCTGGAGCGCCTGGGGCATTTCCTCGAAGTCGGCGAAGAGCAAGAAGGATCCGGATGCCGTCGAGCACTCAGCCCTGATCTACGGAATCGACGCCTCGGGGCGGATGACGACCCTCTACCCGGCCAACTTCAAGCCTTCCCAGATCGTGCACGACGTGCCTATCCTGGCTTCCCGGTAGGAGACGGACCGTGACTTGGCTACGGCGCGGGTTGGCGATCCTTGCGGTGATCGGCGCGCTGATCGTCGCCGAGCTGCTCAGCGGAACGTCGAGCAGTTCGCAGGGCAGGCCCGCACCGGCACTGCCGCGGGATGTCCTGGTCCCGCCCCGCGTGACCCTGGGCAGCCTTCGCGGAGAACCTGCGGCGATCAACTTCTGGGCGAGCTGGTGTACGCCGTGCCGTCAGGAGGCACCGATGCTGGACCGGCTCTCCCACTCACTGCATGGCCAGGCGCGGTTGGTCGGCGTCGATTGGACCGACGGCATCTCGGGCGCCCGCTCGTTCGTGAGCCGTTACTCGTGGAGCTTCCCGAACCTTCGCGACGCCGACGGCGTCGTGGGCCACCGTTTCGGGATCGTGGGCCTGCCGACCACCTACATCCTCGACCCCCGCGGAGCGATCACCCAGGTCCTGGAGGGGCCCCAGAACCTCGCCGCGCTTCGCGCGGCTCTGCGCTCCGCCGGCTGAGCACGGCGACCCCGCAGAGGCGCCGCGATTCTCTTACCAAAGTCTTACCTCACTCTGGGTTTCAGCTAACGGCGGCATGGGAAGAATGCTGCGTAAGCAACCACTGGAGCTGAGAACGATGACAATCGCATCTGCAATCGCCCTAAATACCGTCGCGGCGGCCCTTCTCCTCACGCTGCTGTTCGTGGTGATGCGGCTTCCGTATCTCGTCGCGGACAGCCCGTCCCAGACCCATCTGAGACGTGCGAAGCGACGTGCTGCGAGGCACCCGACCGTGAGGTCTGGTGCCCGCCACGGCTCACTCAGAGACCAGACGCCGCAAGCCGCCTACTCGCCCAGCAGCTAGATCACGACGTCGATTGCCATCGCCGCGAAGAGGACGGCGAGGTAGAGCAGAGAAAAATGGAACAGGCGCCCGGCGCGACGCCGGGTCGTCTGGCGGACGAGCCCCGCGGCGAGGCCGATAAAGATCGCGTCGAGCGTCAGCGCGACCACCAGGTAGACGTCGCCGACCGCGTGCCAGAGGAACGGCAGGAGCGTCGTGGTGGCGAGCGCCAGCGAGTAGGCAAGGATCCGGTGTGACGTCTCGCGGTCGCCGCGGACGACGGGCAGCATCGGGATGCTCGCCGCCGCATAGTCGCGCTTGATCAGGAGCGCCAGCGCCCAGAAATGTGGTGGCGTCCAGAGGAAGGTGATCAGGAACAGGGAGATCGCGGGCAGGGTCAGATTCCCAGTCGCTGCAGCCCAACCCACCAGGGGAGGCACAGCGCCGGCGGCGCCTCCGATGACGATGTTCTGGACCGTCCAGCGCTTCAGCCAGCGCGTGTAGACGATCACATAGAAGAGGCCACCGACGAGCGCCAGCGCGGCGGTGAGGACGTTGACGAGGCTCCCCAGGAGGACAAACGAGAACGCCGATAGGACGAGCCCGAACTCCAGAGCGCGGGGCGCGGGGATCCGCCCGGCGACGATCGGCCTGTTGGCGGTTCGCGCCCCCATCAGGGCGTCGATGTCGCGGTCTAGGTAGTGATTGAGCGCGCTCGCTCCGGCAGAGGCGAGCGCCCCGCCGGCGAGGAGGACGACGAGCTGACCGAGCTCGGGCATTCCCTCGGCGCCCACGAACATCCCGGCGGCTGCGGTGATCAGCAGCAGGATCATGATCCGAGGCTTGGTCAGTGCCAGATAATCCCGCCAGGCCCCGGGCGCGACGGGCTCGCCGCGGAAGGCGGTGGCCGCGCTGAGCAGCGCTGCGGCGAACGCGAGCCCGCCGAAGGCAAGGTGCAACGCAACCGCCCATCCGGGATGCCCGGCGCGGGCAACGAAGCCGCCGAAGGCGCTCTCGAGGCCGAACAGCCCAAGGGCCGTTGCCGAGACCAGGAGCAGCCCGCGGTGCGCGATGGCCGCCGCGAGGACCACCGCCGCCAGCGGCGGGACGGCGATGACGGCGGCCGCCGTGTGGGGAACACCAAGGTGCATGGCCCCGCTGATCACCACGAGCCCGGTCGTGGCGGCGCCCGCAAGCGCCGCCAGTCGAAGCCATGCACCGCCGGCCAGCTCGCCGACAGGCCCGATATCGACCCAGCCGGCTGTCGCCGTCGGCCGTCGCGAAGCCTCTATCGCTTGCTCGGTGAGTCCCACCGGCTCCTCGGGGAACGCATGCCTGCGGTGGGCGGGCCGCCCACCGCAGTTAGTATCGCTGCGCACGAGCGGGCTGTCAAACGATTTGGAGGCGACCATGGGCAACGGCCTCCCCTTCGAACGGCAAAGGCTCGCCGTAGCGGGCCTTTCCGTACGTAGCGGGGGCGGGATTTAACCCGCGGCCTCCGGGTTATGAGGCCCCGTCAGATGAACGAAGCGCGCATGATCAGACGGGGTCGCGGAGGGCCGCTTCGGCGAACTCGCGCATGCCGTCGTCGATCTCGACCTCGGCCTCGAATCCCAGCGCCGCCGCGGCATTCGCCGTCGACGCGAAGACGTGACGGACGTCGCCAAGGCGAAACTCACGGGTGACATCGGGATCGGGCCCTCCCATGACGTGGGAGAGCCGCCCAGCCATCTCGCCGACGGTGGCCGGGCGGCCGGAGGCGACGTTGAATGGACCTTCAACCGAGGAGTCCGAGTCGATCGCAAGCACGTTGGCCCTTGCGACGTCGTGGACCGAGACGAAGTCGCGAAGCTGACGCCCGTCCTCGAACACCCGCGGCGCCCGCCCGGCTTCGAGAGCGCTGCGAAAGATGCTCGCCACGCCGGCGTAGGGCGTGTCGCGCGGCATCCGGGGCCCGTAGACGTTGTGGTAGCGAAGCGCGATCAGGGAGGCGCCCAGCTCACGCGCGTAGGCGGCGCAGAGGTGCTCCTGGTGGATCTTGGTCGCCGCGTACGTGTTGCGAGGGTCGGCCGGCGCCGTCTCGGGCACGGATGAGGATCGCAGCGGCTGGCCGCACTCGGGGCACGCAGGCTCGAACTCGCCGCGCGCCAACCGGTCAGCTGCGCGCGGGGACGGCGCCACCCGACCGTGACGCTCGCATGTGTAGCGCCCCTCGCCGTAGACCACCATGCTGCTGGCGAGGACGAGGCGCCCGTCGAAGCTTCGCTCGGCGAGGGCTCGAAGGAGGACCGCGGTGCCGAGGCAGTTGCTCGTGACGAAATCGGGCATGTCTCGGGAATCCACGCCCAGCCCGACCATGGCCGCCTGATGTGAGACCGCGTCGACCTCGTCGACCGCCGCGGCGACGGCGTTGGCGTCGACCATGTCTGCCCACAGGTACTCGGCCTTCGGGTTCAGGTACTCGGGCCGGCTGACGTGGGCGCGGCGATCCAGAGAATCGAGCGCCACGACCTCGCGCCCGTCTGCAACCAGCGCGTCGACGACGTGGGAGCCGATGAACCCGGCGCCGCCGGTCACGAGAATCCGCCGCGGCCTGCTCACCAGTTGGTCACCAGGGCGATCTGAAGGGTGAGGGCGAGGGCCACCTGTCCGGCGAGGAGGTTCCGCTGGGCGCGCAGGCCCTGGGGCAACGCAGCACAGGCGAGCAGCATCCATGGGACGAACGGAAGCCAGATTCGTTCGACCTCCCCTTTCGACATCCCGCTCAGATCGGCCACGGCGATCGCCGCTGCACACCCGCCGACCAGCAGCCACAGCCGCCGGTCACGAAGCCGCGCAAGGCCGAGGGCAAGAGCCGGCCCTGTGGCCAGGGCGAACGCCGCCAGGTCGGCGACCGCGAAGTAGCTGAACGGCCGCACGCTCGCCACCCCGGCGTAGTACTGGATGCGGGTCGCGGCGAGACCGTCGAGCCACCAGTAGCCCGCGGCGAGAAACACGCCGAAGACGGCGGCCGCTCCGGCCGCCGCCCAGAGAAGCGGGGGCGTCCGGTGCCGCTTGATCGCCACCGCGAGCGGAATCGCCCCGATCAGGAGCAGGCCAAACGAGAAGAAGCACGTGAGCCCGAACAGCAGGCCACCCGCGAGCCCGAGCCCCATGCTTCGCCGCCGCCCCGGTTCGACGATCGCCAGAACAAGAAGTGCCACTGCCCAGGCCGCCACTCCCATGTACAGGGCGTCGGCCGAGGTCGCAATCCAAACGGCGGCCGGCGCGAGGACGACGAACGGTGCCGCGCGGCGCGCCGGCGCCTCTCCCGCAACGGCCCGGGCTGCGACGAGCGCGGCGGCGGGCGCCGTGGCCGCTACCGAGAGGATGAGCACGGCGGCCGGCCAGGCTCCGCCGAGGCCGACGCGGGAGAGCCCCCAGAGGAGCAGGGCCATCGCGGGCGGGTGGCCCTTGACGTGCGTCTCGTACGCGGAGATCTTGTCCACGAACGTGGAGAGGAACGTCCCCGGAGAGTGGATCAGGGGCACGACGGTCAGGTAGTCGTGGGGGTTGTTGAGCGGCGCGGCGATCGAACCGGCGCCGGCCGTGAGCGCGAGGGCAGTCGGCCAGAGCGCCGCGGCGCCGACGGACGCAACCAGCAGGCCGCGCCAGCTGAGGCGCCGGGCGGCCAGCGGTCCGGCATAGCCGAGCGCTCCGGCGACGCCGAGGGCGACGAGGACGCCAGGGGTCAGATGCGGATGCCAGCCCCCAAAGAGCGGTGGTGCGTTGATGAAGAGCTGGGTGCCGGTGTGGAGCAGGATCTCGCCCCACGCCGCGCACACGACGATCAGCGCCGCCCAACCGGCGAGGGCGAGCCGCTCCGCGGATGGTCTCGCGTGCGTGGGCAGCGAGCGGATCGGTTCGGGGCTGGTGGAGACCTCCACGGCGTAGAGCCTGACCGCAGGGCATTACGAAACGCGAAAGGCGTAACCGAACTGTAAGAGACGCCTGCAACCGTGCGGCAGGTGTTCGACGTGATCCTCCCGGCGCTCGACGAGGCCGAGGCGATCCCGCGCGTCCTGGCCGCGATCCCCGACGGCTTTCGCCCGATCGTCGTCGACAACGGCTCGAAGGACGCCTCGGCGGAGATCGCAGCGGAGCTTGGCGCCGAGGTCGTTCGCGAGGCCCAGCGGGGGTTCGGCGCCGCCTGCGCGGCGGGTCTTGCGGCAGCTACATCGGAGATCGTCTGCTTCATGGACTGCGACGGCTCGTTCGACCCCATGGACCTGCCAAAGGTCTGTGATCCGATCGCCGGGGACGAAGCGGACCTCCTGCTGGGCGCGCGCCACGCCGCCGCGGGCGCCTGGCCAGCTCACGCACGCGTCGCGAATCGCGTTCTGGCCCTCGAGTTGCGCCGCCGGACAGGCCTGCGGCTGGCGGACCTGGGCCCGATGCGGGCAGCCCGGCGGACGCGGCTGCTCGGACTCGAGATTCGCGATCGGCGGTTTGGGTGGCCGCTCGAGATGGTGCTTCGCGCGGCACGCGACGGTTGGCGCGTGGCGGAGGTCGACGTCGCCTACCACCCGAGGGTCGGGCGGTCGAAGGTGACCGGCACGGCCCGCGGGACCGCGCTCACCGTCCTCGATATGACCAGGGCCCTTCGATGACCGAAATCACCCTCATCGTCATCGCCAAGGAGCCACGCCCCGGCCGCTGTAAGACGCGCCTCTGCCCTCCCCTCGAGCATCATGAAGCGGCGAAGCTCGCGGAGGCGGCGCTTGCCGACACCCTCGTCACGGTGGCCCGCGCCGGTGGCCGGCGCGTCCTCGCACTCGACGGCCGTCCAGGCGACTGGCTTCCGGAGGGATTCGCCGTCATCCCGCAGCGCGGGGACGGGCTCGACGAACGGCTTGCCGCGGCGTTCGAGGATGTCGGCGAGCCGGCGTTCCTCGTCGGGATGGACACACCGCAGCTTGGCGTCGAGCAGATCGAGGCCGCCGTCGCGGCGCTGGATGGACCCGGTACAGATGCGGTGCTCGGCCCGGCGGAGGACGGGGGCTACTGGTCGATCGGCCTGCGTCGCCCGGACCCGGCGGTGTTCCTCGGCGTGCCGATGAGCGCGAGCGCCACGCTCGCCAGTCAGCGGGCTCGGCTGGAGTCGCTCGGGCTCCGCCACGCGACGATCGAGGCCATGCGCGACTTCGACACGATCGAAGATGCTGCGGCGGTCGCCGAGCTCTGCCCGGACTCGCGCTTCGCCGCCCAGCTCGCTCGCACTCGATGGCCGCTCGCCGTGTGATCGTGGGCTTGGCGGGCACTCTGGCGCTCTCGTTCGCCGGCTGCGGCGCGTCGAGCTTCCCGTCCGCCGCCGAGCCCGCCGTCTCCCCTCCCCTCCGCGCGAGGCCGGCCGGCGCGACGTTCGAAGTGGGAGCGGAGCCTGAGGGAGTAGTCGCCGATCCCCGCTCGGGGCTGGTGGCGGTGATCACCCGCGACCCCGATCGGCTGGCGCTGGTCGACCTGCGGCAGCGTCGGGTTGTGCGGCGCGCGCCGCTGCCCTCGAAGGGACGCCACCTCGCTCTCGAGCGCCGCGGCGGGCCGGTGCTCGTCCCGGCAGAGGACGCCAACCGGCTGGTCGAGGTGGCGATCCCCTCCGGGCACGAGCGCCGACTCGACGTAGGCGAGCACCCGCACGACGCCGTGAGCGCCGACGGCAAGGTGTTCGTCGGCAATGAGTTCGGCAACTCGGTCTCCGTCGTCAAGGGCAAGCGCGTGGTGGCCACCCTCGGCGCGCCGGTTCAGCCCGGCGGGATCGCCGCGGGCGCAGGCTTCGTCGCTGTCGTCGCGGTCGCGGAACGCGTCCTCGCGACCTATGACGCCGGCTCGCTGCAGCGTCTCGGCCAGGTCGACGCCGGGGCGGGACCGACCCACGTCGTCGCTCTCGGGCGACGCGCCTGGGTTGCGGACACGGAGGGCAACGCGATTCTCACCTTTCGGCTGGGAAGGAGGCCACGGCTGCTCTCAAGCCTGGCCGCGCCAGGCACGCCGTACGGAATGGCGCTCGACTCCAAGCGCGACATCCTCTGGGTGACCCTGACGGCGCGCAACGAGCTGGTCGGCTACGACGTCAGCGGCAGCCGCCCGCAGGAGGTCGCCCGGTATCCGACCCTTCGCCAGCCCAACACCGTCGCTGTCGATTCGCCCCGGCGCGAGCTGGTCCTCGCGGGGGTCGACTCGGGCAAGCTCGAGGAGATTCGCGAGGCAGGCCCGTGAGCAAGATCCGTTCTCCCGGCTTCGGAGATCCGCCGCCCGGGCCGTTTCGGAAGTCGTTCTGGCGAAGCCCCCTGCGCGGTCCGTGGCTGACGTCGTTCCTCGGCTCCGCCCTGCTGCCCCTGATCGTCATCTGCGCGATTACGGGGTTCCTCTCCCATCTCGCGTATTACCCGGATCTCGGCGCGAACCGGGTCGTGCCGGCGGGGCCCATCCACATCTACCTGCTGCCGTTCGCCTGGCCGACCTCACCCAGCTGGCTCTACGCCCTGACCCAGGGCCTCCACGTCGTCTCCGGCGTTGCCGCCATCCCGATCCTCCTCGCAAAGCTCTGGTCCGCGATGCCGAAGCTCTTCGAGTGGCCACCGGTTCGCAGCGTTGCCCACTCACTGGATCGCCTGTCGCTGGCGCTGCTGGTGGGCGGGAGCCTGTTCGTCTTCTTCACGGGCATCCTCAACATCCAGCTCTTCTACCCGTGGAGCTTCTCGTTCGTCCCCGCCCACTACTACGCCGCCTTCGTCTTCCTGGCAGCGCTCGGGTTGCACCTGGTGACCAAGATCCCCGTCGCCCGGCGAGCGTTTCGCGAGCACGGCGTCATCGCCCCGCTGCGAGAGGATCTCGAGCACACGAAGCCCGAGCCGCCGCGTGAGGACTCGACGGCACCCGTGGAGCCGTCAGCGCCGACCGTCTCCAGGCGCGGCCTGCTGGCTACGGTCGGCGCCGGGTCGGTGGGACTGGCGATAATCGCCGCGGGCCAGTCGATCGGCGGACCGCTCCGGCGGCTGGCGTTTCTCGCCCCGCGGGGCGAGACGGCAGGCGGCCCGAACGGCTTTCCGGTCAACAAGTCCGCGGCGGCCGTGGGCATCACCGCAAAGCAAACGGGCCCCGGCTGGCGCCTCGCACTCCACGGCCCGCGATCGCTCGAGCTCTCCCGGGAGCAGCTGATGGCGCTCGACCTTCATACGGAGTCGCTGCAGATCGCCTGTGTCGAGGGCTGGTCTACGACTCAGAGCTGGACGGGCGTGAGGCTCCGGGACCTCGCGATACTGGTCGGCGCCGGCAACGACGTCGAGGCGACTGCCGAATCGCTCCAGGAGGCCGGCGCCTTCAGGGAGGCCACGTTCGCCTCGAGCCAGGTGGCGGACCCCCGCTCGCTTCTGGCCCTCAAGGTCAACGGGGCGGATCTCTCGCTCGACCACGGGTTTCCCGGCACGGGTAATCGTCCCCGCGGCGCCTGGAGTCCACTGCACGAAGTGGGTGTCATCCATCCGGTTCGAGACGAGCTCATGAGCTCTTTTCACGCCCGCTACGGCGACAGGCCGCTCCACCTGATCGCCGTGGTGATCGCCTTCTCGATCGCCGGCTACGCCTTCACGAGGATCGTCGCGAGCCCGGAGCCACTCAGCTTCGTCATCTACTTCGGCGGCGCGGTGGTCGCCCACGACCTGGTCGTCTTCCCGATCTACTCCGCGCTTCACCTGCTCGCCGGCCGCGCGGGCGGGGCAATCAGCCTCAGCCGCAAGACGATCAACTACGTACGCGTGCCGGCGATCCTCTCGGCGTTCGCGTTCGTCGTCTGGTTCCCGCTGATCCTCAGCCTGTCGACCGAACGCTACGTCGCCGACGAGGGCCACACCCCGCCCTCATACCTGGGTCGGTGGCTCGGGCTCACCGCCGCGCTCTTCCTGATCTCGGGGATCGCCTACGCGCTCAAGCGGCGTCGAGGGCAGCCTCGAGGTCCCGCCACAGGTCCTCGGCGTCCTCGCAGCCGACGCTCAGGCGCAGAAGACCCGCCGGGACCCGGGCGTCCTCGTGCCAGCGGGCCTGGCGCTCGATGAGGCTCTCCACGCCCCCGAGGCTGCCCGCGTGGGTGATGATCTTCACGCGCCCGCAGAGCTCCTCGGCGGCGGCGGCGTCTCGCAACTCGAAGGCGATCACCGCGCCGAAGCCGTCGAGCAGGCGCCGCGCTGCCCGGTGGGCGGGATCACTCGAAAGACCTGGGTAGCGGACGGCTCGGACCTCGGGGCGGCATGCGAGCCGTTCGGCCAGCAGCCCCGCGCTTTCCGCGCCCCGCTCGACCCGAAGCGCCAGCGTGCGAAGACCACGCAGCGCAAGCCACGCCTCCATCGTCCCAGGGACTCCGCCGGTGTCGGACCGCGCGTCGGACAGCGCGGCCGCGTGCCGCGGATCGCGAGCGACGAGCGCGCCGAGGACGAGGTCCGAGTGGCCGCCGATGTACTTGGTCGCGCTGTGCAGGACGACATCGGCCCCGAGCTCGATCGGGCGCAGGCCGACCGGGGTCGCGAGGGTGGCGTCGACGAGGGAGCGGACGCCGAGGGCTCGCGTCGCGGCGAGCAGCTCGTCGAGGTCGGGAACGTCGAGCGACGGGTTTGAGACTGCGTCCAGCCAGAGCAGGTCGGCGCCGTCCAGACGCGAAAGGGCGCGCGGGGTGTCAAGGACGTCGAGCTCCTCGACCTCGAGCCGCCCCGCGCCGGCGCGCTCGTGAAGCAGGCGCTTGATCTCGACATAGGCGGTCGACGCCAACAGCACGCGGCTGCCCGGGGCGAGCGTGTCGATCAGGCAGCTCGCCGCCGCCATGCCTGACGAGAAGGAGACCGCAAACCCTCCGTCGAGGGCGCCGAGCGCATCCTCCAAGAACTCCCAGGTGGGGTTCGAGCGCCGGGCGTAGCCGCAACCGCCGCCCGACTCGAAGGCGGAGGCGAACACCGGCGGCTGGTTGAGCGGCGAGCCGGGAGCCGCCACGCGCCCCGCCTGGACGGCGATCGTCGCGGGCCTGAGCCGCACCGTGGAGTGGTCGCGATACACCTCCGCGACGCTAGCCCGCCGATCTTTCCCAACTATTACGGGTCAGCCGGGGCCCGGGAGGCGGATCGCGAATCTCGAGCCGCTCGCCGGGGCGGACTCCACGGCGATGCTGCCGCCGAGCGACTCCACTATGCGCTTCGCGAGTGCGAGCCCCAGGCCCGACCCCGAGCTGGAGCGGGCCGCATCGCCCCGCCAGAACGGCTCGAACACACGCCTGACCGCCTCGGTGTCGATCCCCTCGCCGGAGTCCTCGACGGCCAGCTCGATCGCCTCCGGCTCGCGCCTCGCGACGACCAACACCGTCCCGTCGGCTGGAGTGTGGCGGATCGCGTTTTGGAGGAGGTTCTGAAGGACCCGCGTGAGGCGGGGCGAGCACTCCGCCGATCCGACATCTCCCAGCTCGGTTCGCAGCTCCAGCCCCTTGAGAGCGGCCCGGCCGTCGCAGGCGGCCACGGCCCAGCTCACGACCTCGTCCACTCGCGCCACCTCGCGCTCGGCCTCGATCGCGTCGGCGTCGAGCTGCACGAACTCGAAGAGGTCGTCGACGAGGCGGGCGAGCGAGTCGACCGAGGAGCTCATCCGGCCGGCGTAGGCCACAACCGTTTCGGGGTCGTCGACGACGCGGTCCTCGATCGCCTCCGCCATCGCCTGCACGTCCGCGAGCGGCGTCCGCAGGTCGTGGGACACGGCCACGATGAGGTCGCGGCGCTGAGCCTCGATCGAGCGCTCGCGCCGCCGTGCCGTGCCAAGGTCCCTCGCCAGCTCGTCGAGGGCGACCGCGAGATTCTCCAGCTCGCGCCCGCCCCCGCAGGCGCCGACGCGCGCGTCGAGGTCCCCCGCGGCCATACGCCGCGCAGCGACGGCGATCCGGTCGATCGCGAGCGCCGACGACCGGCCCGCGGCAAGGCCCGCGCCAATCGCCGCCCCGGCCGAGTAGATGAGGAGCACCGCGACGATCGTCGCGTCCTTTTCCTGGACGGACATCGTCACGGCCAGCACCGCGAGGTTCGAGACACCGATGCCGACAGCGAAGATCGAGATCGAGACGAAGCGCGAGCGCAGCGACGCGTCCGCGAGCCAGCGCACGGCCGGGACAACCACCGCGACGGTCACGAGCACAGCGACGACCAGCGGTAACGCGAGATGGGAGGAGTCGCTGCGTCCGAGCACGACGACGCCGACCGCGAGGCTCAGGAGCGCTCCCCCTGCGGAGCAGATGGCGGTGATCGTTGCTGAGTTCAGGCGACTCATGGCTCGAACCTGTAGCCCGCGCCCCAAACCGTGACCAGGTGCGACGGGCGCGACGCGTCACGCTCGATCTTCTCGCGCAACCGCCGTACATGCACGGTCACCGTCGATGGCTCGCCGGAGTAGGCGACATCCCAGAGCTCGTCGAGCAGCTCGCCGCGGCTGAACGCCACCCGTGGGTGACTCGCGAAGAAGAAGAGAAGGTCGAACTCCTTCGGGGTGAGCGCGATGATCTCGCCGTCGACTCGGGCCTGCCTCGCCGCCGGGTCCACCTCGAGGTCCCCGAAGCGCAGCGAAAGCTCCTGATGAGACTCCTTCTCCACTACGCGCCGCAGGATGGCGCGCGCCCGGGCGACGATCTCACGCGGAGAGAACGGCTTCGCGACGTAGTCGTCAGCGCCGGACTCCAGTCCGACCACCCGATCGGTCTCCTCGCCCCTCGCCGTGAGCATGATGACGGCGCTCGCTGAGTCCATCTGCCTGATTCGCCGGAACACCTCGAAACCGTCCAGGCGCGGCAGCATCAGGTCGAGAACCACCAGGTCCGGCCGCCGCGCCTCGAACGCGCTGAGCGCGCTTTCGCCGTCGCCGACGGCCTCGGCTGACAGCCCGTCTCGCTCCAGATAGCGGAGCAGGACGTCGCGGACGATCGGGTCGTCGTCGACCACCAGCACGTGCGGGGACCCGCCGCTCATCGACCCAGGTTCGCAGAAGGAGCTTTCGCTTCGGTTAAGGACCAGGCCCGGAGAGCGGTTCCGCGCCGCGAGGCTGTCGCCCGCCTGATCTCGCCTCGCATCCGCCTGAGCATCGACTGCGGGAAGTCGAGGCCCTCGTGCTTGCAGCCGTCGTAGATCGAGAAGAGGTGGCCGCCGGAGAGGGTGAAGAGGTGCGAGACGCCGCGTTCCTTGAGCGTGCGGGCAACGAGGCGGCCACCGTGGACGGGGCCGGGCGGGGCCTCGTCGACGCGGACGCTCTCCCCGGTGCTGGCCATGGGTCAATCCCACGGGCGCCGCCAAGGTTGGCGTAATGCGCGCGCCATCTTTGACACCGCCGACCGTACGGTCGCTCGCAGGATGGATCCGATCCAGCAACAGCCGCGCTCGGCGCTACCCTTACTTCTTGACGCCAGTAAGGAGAGCGAAATGGATGCGAGCGCGCGGCTGACATCGAAGGGACAGGTGACGCTGCCGAAGGCCGTTCGCGAGTCGCTCGGCCTGCGGGCGGGCGACTCCGTGATCTTCCGCGTCGAGGATGGCCGTGCGATCCTCGCCAAGACGGCCGACTTCCTGGATCTCGCCGGCGTGGTGGCGGTGCCCCCGGCGAAGCGCGGGGCTCCGTGGGCAGGGGTCCGCGCCGAGGCGTGGACCGCGCGGACGCGACGTTCGCGCTGACGGCATTCCTCGACACCAACGTCCTGATCCGCCACCTGACCGGCGACCCGCCGGCGATGGCGCGACGGGCGACCACGTTCCTGGCGCGCGCGGACACGCTGCTCCTCACCGATGTGGTTCTGGCCGAGTGCGTCTACGTGCTCGACTCCTTCTATGAGGCGCCTCGGCCGCAGGTGGCGGAGCTGATGCGCTCCGCGCTCGCCCTGCCGGCGATCCGGGTCGCCGACGCCGACGTGCTCCTGCGAGCGCTCGAGCTCTACGAGCTCCACAACCTCGGCTACGCCGACGCCTACCTGGTCGCCTGCGCCGAGCTCAGCGGCATCGGCGCGGTGGCCACGTTCGACGCAGAGCTGGCGCGGCGCTCGAGCGTCGAGGCCCTGACTCCGTAGGCCGCGGTCTGCACGATTGCGCGCCAGGCGTATGCCGCCGTTCGTCATCAATGGGACGACCGTTGCCGCCGAACCCGCCGGCTCGCGGAGCCGGGCTGTCCTAAGGAATCGCGCGGCGCGGAGCGGTTGCCGCGTGCGCCCGGCGGTCAGCGCTCGAACGCGCCGATGTCAGGATGCTGGCGCCGGCTGCCGCGCTGGTCTCGATCCGGGCATCGGCGCCGGCTTGATCGATCGCCGGGGAGCGTCGCCGCAGCGCGATCGTCTGTGTCGGGCCGCCGTTGTCGGCGAGCTGGGCGATGCGCGGGTCGGTATCGAGGATGTCATGCGTAGCGGGACCGAAGCCGGCGGCGCAGTCGGTGGTGTCGCCCACCAGGTCGTGGCCGGCCGGCGTGATCGCGGACGTGTCCTCCTGGACGCAGTCGGGACCCGGGCCGGTGCCGACAACCTCGTTGAGCGCCACCAGCGAGTTGCGGACGTCGATCGCGGACGAGTTCGCGGCGAACAACCCGCCGCCCTCGCCCGTGAGCGCCTGGTTTCGCGCCACCGTCACCGCGTTCAGGCTCGTCAGCGAGCCGCTGATGGAGGCGATCCCGCCGCCGCTGCTCCCGGCCAGGTTCTGGGTGACGGTGTCGTTGACGAGCGTCGCCGTGCCGCCGAGGTTGGCGAAGCCCCCGCCCTCCTCCGCCGCGAGGTTGTCGCTGAGGGTCGAGTCGGTGATCTCGATGGTGGACCCGAGCACGTTGGCGACGGCTCCCCCGGCGCTGCCGGAGCGATTGCCGGCGAGCGTGGAGCGAACGATCCTGGCGTCCCCCGTGTCCTCGTTGACGATCCCGCCGCCGCTGTCGGCGTCCCGGGTGTCCGTGCGGTTGCCGGCGATCGTCGAAGTGGACACCACCAGCGTGCCGCCCTCGTTCGCGATCCCGCCGCCCTCGCGCTGCGCCTCGTTGCCGATGATGCGGCTGTGGGCGATTTTCGCCTTCGGGACCAGGGCGCCGAGTGTCGAACGGCGATCCCGCCTCCCTGCTCGTCGTCGCTGGAGCGGTTGTGCGCGATCAGGCTGTGCCCGACGACCAGCTCGCCGGCGCCGACGATCGCGATGCCGCCGCCCTCGTTCTCCGCGCAGACGTTGTGCACCACGCGGTCGTGCTCGAGCTCGAGGGTGCCGCCGCCCTCGCTGTCGATGCCGCAGCCGCGGCCCACCGGAGAGACCCCGCCACGGACCACGACCCGCCTGAGCGTCAGGTCCACCGCTGCCGTCGGGTCGGTCTCGAAGACGCGATCGATGCCCGCGCCGTCCACCGCTGCCGGCTTGTGGGCCGAGCTCGCGATCGCCAGCGGCCCGCGCACGTCGAGGTCGCCGGTGGCGTTCAGGTCCTCGTCGCCGGCCACGTTCTGGCGCGAGAGCCGGTAGCTCTTGCCGGCCCGCAGCACGATCGTGTCGGCGCCGGAATGGCCGTTGCGCCCGCGTGATCGCCTCGCGCAGCGTGCAGTCGGAGCGGGTGCAGGCGCCGGGTGCATGATCGCCGAGCCGGTTGGCCGTGAAGCTCGCCGCCTCCGCGCCCCCGCCGAGCGCCAGCACGGCGCACCCTGCCATGGCCGCCATTCCGCCACCAACCCGCACCGGTCCGCGCATCGCCAACTGCCCTCCTCTGACAACTGCACCCGCACCGTAGCCCGGCGAGAGCCGGAAGTCAATCGCGGCGGGGCGAAGCGCTCAGTGCCCCTTGCCGTTGCCGTAGAAGACGTCGAGGTTGCCCTCGTGGCCGCCGTTGTTCTGGGTGGCGAGGACGTCGAGGTTGCCGTCGCCGTTGATATCGGCTGCAGCGGCTCGTCGGCGCAGATCCCCGCCGGCGCCTTGACCGAATTGGACGTCGATCAGCTCAACCGACTCTCGGTAGTGGCCGCCATCTCGGCGATCGTCGTGCCGATCCGCGGCTCGGTGTCGTCCGCGGAAGCCCGGATCCGCGCTTGAGGCCGGCGATGTCGGAGTGCTTGTCGGCCGCGAAGACCGTGAGCGCCCGGGGAACAGCTCGCCTCACCTGCCGGCGGAGCCCATCCTTGCGCTCCTCGAAGGATTCGATCGAGGGGTCCTCGCTGAGAGCCATGACCAGCGAGCAATTCTCTCCCCCATCGCGGAACGCAGCTCGACCTCCGTCAGGGTCCCGCGCTCGACGGAGGCGTGTCGCGCTGTTGCGGTGACCCAAGGCCCACGGACCCGTTCTTCTGTGACCGCCATGGACTCGTAGGCGAGGCCTCGTGCTCGCGTCCTATCGCGCCGGCCGGGGAGCAGCAGCCGCGGGAGGAAGCCGCATCGAGGCGTACTGTTGCTTCAGCACCTTGTCGGGGATCTGGATCGGGCCGCGGGTCGGACGGTCGAGGTCGCTCGTCACAAAGAGCAGGGCTGCCACCAGCACCGGGCGAACAGCACCCCGGCGAGGCCTCGGCCGACAAGCGCCAGGTAGGCGGAGAGCAATCCGAGGGCGATCGCCGCGCCGAATATCTCGAGGAGCAGGACCGCGCCGGGAACCTGGTTGTTGAGGGCGGCGATGCGGACGGTCTGCGCGTCGATCATCTCGTTCAACGTCTCGACGTAAAGGCGTGGCGCGCTCGCCGTCGGCTCGGCGTCGAGCGCTTTTCCGGCCAGCCCCCAGAGCCGGCGCTGGAGCCGATCCTCGTTCGCCGTCACGGCCAGTCTCGGTGGCGCTGCCCGGCACGTACTCGGAGAGGCGGATGGCGCTCTCGTCGTAAGCGACGAGCAGCTCAGGGAGCGGCTGCGAACCGGCTCGGCCAGGGTCTGCGCGCGCAGATACGTGGTGCCGATCGTGTTCGCCTCGTCGACGACCGCGGCGCGACGGTCCTCATAGCGAGAAAGCGACAGCGAAAGGCCGAACGCGAGGATCAGCCCGACGACCCCGAGCAACGCCCCCTGCAAAACGCCGAAAGGCTCGCTGAGGGTGTCCGATAGGTGGCGGACCCGGCGGCCGAGGAACGCTCCCAGCGCGGTCGCACCCAGGATCACGCCGAACAGCAGGAGCGCAAGCTCCGCAGTCGTGAGGGCGAAGAGGATGGCCTCGAGCCTAGGTCGGGCCTCGGACGCGACCGAGACGAATTTCGCGTCCGTCTGCGAGGAATCGGGCTTCGGCCGATTGATGCTCGGTGGTCTGGTACTCCTTGGTACCTCGGGGCGGTCAAGCGTAAGACCCCGAAAACGCGAAAACCCCCGGCATTACCGGGGGTTTTCGGAAGTAGCGGGGGCGGGATTTGAACCCGCGACCTCCGGGTTATGAGCCCGGCGAGCTACCTGACTGCTCCACCCCGCGTCGTGCGACGCATTCTAGCCGGGTGCGGTGGGCGCGGCTAGGCGAGTCCGGCGTCGTTGCAGGGGATGAGCCTCGAGTCGGCGAGCGCCGCCGTGCGGTGCCTGGAGGTCTCGAGGTACTCGGGGTCGCTGACCATCTCCAGGAACCTGGCGCGCGAGGGGTAGCAGACCACGGCGGCGGCGTGCCACTCGCCGGCGGGCCCGATCAGGGTGTCGCCGGCGCCGGCGAGCTGCTCCTCGGTCGGGTCGATGTGTACTTCGCTCAAGTGGCCTCCTCGGTTGGTCCAACGACTGCGCGCCGCCGAGGATAGAGGCGGTTGCCCGGGCCGAGATCGGGCACTCCCTATGGTGAGCGGGGGATCTGAAAGCTACGAAAGGACGGGACCGGCGATGGAGAAGCGCAGGCTTGGAGACCTCGAGGTGTCGGCGATCGGGCTCGGATGCATGGGGATGTCCGCCTTCTACGGCGAGACCGACGAGGACGAGTCGACGGCGACGATCCAGCGCGCTCTCGAGCTGGGCGTCAACTTCATCGACACGGCGCAGCTCTACGGCCCGCTGACCAACGAGGAGCTCGTCGGCAAGGCGGTCGCGGGACGGCGCGAGGAGTACGTCATCGCCACCAAGTTCTCCCGGCGCATGGACAAGACGAAGCCCGGCGACCTGAGCACGGTGGGGCGTCTGGACGGCTCCCCGGAATGGGTTCGCGAGTCGATCGACGGCTCACTCAAGCGTCTGGGCACCGACTACGTCGACCTCTACTACCAGCACCGGGTCGACCCGAACGTGCCGATCGAGGAGACCGTGGGCGCGATGGGCGAGCTGGTCGACGCCGGGAAGGTCCGCCACCTCGGCCTCAGCGAGGCCGCGCCGGACACGATTCGCCGCGCGCACGCCGTGCACCCGATTACCGCGGTGCAGACCGAGTACTCGCTGTGGACCCGCGACCCGGAGCCGGAGATCATCCCGACCTGCCGCGAGCTCGGGATCGGCTTCGTCCCCTACTCGCCCCTGGGGCGCGGCTTCCTCTCGGGGCGTTTCTCCTCCCCCGAGGAGCTCGACGAGGACGACTTCCGCCGCCACGGCCCCCGCTTCACCGGCGACAACCTCGAGGCCAACAAGCGCATCGTCGCGAAGGTCGAGGAGATCGCGAACGAGAAGGGCATCACGGCGGCGCAGCTGGCGATCGCCTGGGTGCTCGCCCAGGGCGATGACCTCGTCCCGATCCCGGGGACGAAGCGCCGCAGCTACCTGGAGCAGAACGCGGCGGCGGCCGACGTCGAGCTCTCGGCGGAGGACCTCGAGCGCCTCGACTCGGAGCTGCCCGAGGTGGCGGGCGACCGCTACGACGAGACCGGGATGGCCTCGGTCAACCTCTAGGCGGCCAGGACGGCGGGCGCGGCCGGGGTGGTGCCGCGCTCGGCCATCGCCACCCGCAACCGCTCGGCCATCTCGTCCTTGAGCGCGCCGGCGCGCGCCGAGCGCGGCTCGCCGGTCCGCACGTCGAGGAGGTTCTCCACCTCGAGCGGGTCGGTGACGAGGTCGTAGAGCTCGTACTCGGGCGCCTCCCTGCCGTTCGGGTCGTAGTAGACGGCGTACTTGGCGTCGCGGGTGCGGACCGCGCGGATCCGGTTCGGCTGACCCGGCGCGTCCTGAGTCGCGGTGCCGGCCTGGTGGTCGTCATAGGTGAAGTGGATGTCGTCCTGGACGGCCTCCTCCTCACCGCGGAGGATCGGGCCGAGGTCCCTGCCGCGAAGCTCGCCGGGCACATCGCGCCCGCCGAGCGACAGCACGGTCGGCAGGACGTCGACGAGCGAGGCGAACGCGTCGGTCTCCGTTCCCTGCGGGAAGAGCGAGGGGTGCGAGAAGACCAGCGGGACGTTGATCGTCTCCTCATAGACGTTGAACATCTTCTGGCGGAGCCCGCCGTGGGCCAGGCCCATCTCGCCGTGATCGGCGCAGCGCACCACGACCGTGCGGGAGCGCAGCGAGCCCGCGTCGTCGGCCGGCCCGAGCGCCTTCACGATGCGACCGATCTTCTCGTCGACCACGCGGTGCAGGTACGCGTAGAAGTTGACGTAGTCCAGCTGCGCCCCGCGGTCGCGAAGCGGGCCCATGTAGGCCGTCATCCCCATCTGCATGAGCGACTGGACCGCCGGCTTGCTGCCGAGGTCCTCGTCGACGGTCGGGGGCAGCCGGACCCCGAGTGGCCTGAAGTCCTCCAGCGTGTACCCGCCGCGCTCGTACTGGGCGGGGTAGCCGAGCACGTCGTGCGGGTTGACGAGCGAGACCACGAGGCAGAACGGCTCGGGCAGGTTTGCCTCGGCGAGCCAGCGCTCCGTCTGGCGGGTGTAGACCTCGTCCCAGCCCTCGCCCTCGCCCGCGTTGCCGCCGCCGAAGTGCTCCGCCTTCGCGTTCTCGCCGGCGTCGGGCGGCTCCCAGTCCGTGAATCCGTAGTCGCGCTCGATCAGCTCGGCGTCGGCGCGGCCCCAGCCGTTCAGCATCCCCGGGTCGTTGCCCGTGGGGTGGGTGAGATGCCACTTGCCCTTGTAGGCGACCGTGTAGCCGGCCTCGCGCAGCAGCGTCGCGAGGTTGGACATGCCCGTCGGCAGGACCGCCTCGTTGCCCGAGTGCGGTCCCAGCCGCAGCGCGCCGCGCGTGTACTGCGTCAGCAGGCGGCGGGCGGGCGCCTGCCGGCGGCGGAGGATGCCGAGCATGGTCGCCGTCACGGCGGGGGAGTTCCGCAGGTCCGGCCGCAGCTCGTCGCCGGTGAGCGTCAGCGTCACCCCGTGCTCCGCGGGGTAGCGGCCCGTGAAGAGCGTGGCCCGGCTGGGCGAGCACATCGCCGTGTTGCAGAAGGCGTTGGTGAAGGTGATGCCGGTCCGGGCGATCTCCGCGTCGTTGGGCATGAGCTCCTCCAGCCAGCCCGGCGACTCCGGCCAGTGGCGCGGATAGCGCTGCTGGTCGGTGACGATCAGCAGGAAGTTGGGCCGCTCTTGCACGCTGTCACCACCCCCGCGGACGTGGCGAGGGCCTTGCCGCCCGGGCCGAGGGCGCGCACGGCGAAGTTGCTGTCCGCGGTCTGGACGTCGATTCGCGTCTCGAAGCCGCGCTGCTTCACCGTCGCGATCGGCTCGAGCGAGCTGGCGTCGATTCCTCCGAGCACCTGCCACTTGCGCACGTCGGTTGCGCCGTTCCAGCTTGCGTAGACCGTCACGCTCCCCGGGCTGTTGCTCACCGCCGCGGCGGCGGGCTTGGTCTTCGGCGTCGCGCTCCAGGGGAAGCGGTAGACGCGGTAGCTGCCGTCGTCAACCGGCAGGCTGGCGTCGAAGAGCAGCTTGCCGCCCGGCGCCCACTCGGAGAAGAACGGCTGGGCGCCGAAGCCCGCGAACATGTTCCCGCCGGGGAGGGTCTGAAGGCTGCCCTCGCTCTGCGGGTGGGTGTCTTCGGAGCGCGTGTACTCACGGTCGACCGCCGCCCGCTTGCCGTCCGCGGACAGCTTCAACACCAATCCCCGCGCCGTCGGTCCCTTCAGCGGAGGTCCGCCCTCGTCGTCGAACATGCTGACCCGCCGGCCCGGAAGCAGTTGCGCGTCGTGCTGGAACCAGAACCGCGCGCCCTTGCCGAGGCGGTAGTCCGACGCCTTGCCGCCCAGCGTCCACTCGATGTGGCCGCCGGCGCGGTCGACGTCGTAGATCGCCGAGGTGTCGCGCGCCGAGAGCAGGACGTGGCCGTGGCCGATGTCCTGGATCGAGTTGATGTGGTAGGCGTCGTAGGAGGCGCTGTTCTGGGGAGTCGCGTAGGAGTCGGCCAGTGGGATGTGGCCGTAGGAATGCCACTCCCAGACGACCAAGCCGGTCTTGATGTCGACCTCCTGGACGATCGCGTCGAGCATCGGCGAGAGCGTGCCCTGCGCGGTGCCCGGCAGGTGGATCATGATCGGCGAGTAGATCGTGAACAGCGCATCGGGCCCGTCGAGCTCGAACTCGTGGATGTCCATCGGATAGCCGTTGCCCGCGTGGACGGTCTTGATCGTCTTGTAGGAGTGGTTGGCGATCACGCCCTCGCCGAGGCCGAACGCGGAGGGGGTGACGGTCCCCTGCCACCAGGTGAGGACCTTGCGGCCGCGATAGCGCTGGATCCGGAGGTTCGCGGCGACGTCGGGCGGGTCGAGCTGCTTGAACCAGAGGACGCGGCCCTGACGGTCGACGATCATCGGGCCGCCCGGGCCGACCGGGGTGAGCGTGATCGTGTTGTTCGACTCCGGGTGGACGATCGGGCCGGGCAGCGGCGTCAGCATGATGTCCCCGCCGCCCCATGCCTCCGGGGAGCGGGCGTCGACCGCGATCCTTGGGGGCACAAGGTTGGGCTTCGTGACGTAGTGGTGGAGCTTCTGCGGCTGCCGCGCGGTGAGGTTGAGCGGCGGCTGCGTGGCGCCGAGGTGGGCGACCGTGAACTTGAAGCTCACCGGCTTGCGGCCCCTGATGTCGACGGTGACCGAGACCTTCTCTTCCTGGGTGAAGGGATCGTCGGGGACGAAGCTCGCGCCGCGGCCGCCCGAGTAGCTCTCGAGCTTGCCGTGGTGGTTGCTGCTGACCGATCCGACCGCCTTGACCGCGCGGATCTTCTGCGGGGCGACGCCGAGGACGCTGATCTGCGTCTGGGGCGACGCGTCCGGCGTGCCGGCGTCAGGAGAGATCGTCAGCTTGGCCGCGGCGACGCCGGGCGCCGCCAGCGCGACGGCCGCAGCCGTGACCAGCGCGCTCGCCAAACCTAAAGGGTGCCTGACACCGTTCGCGAACCCATACTGCATATTGGTTCCAGACGCTACCATACTCGATATGGCTTTGACCGAAACGCCGCCCGCCGGGCTCGTCGGCTACGGCAGCGGGATGCGCCGCGAGGCGGCCCTGCCCGTCCCCCCCACCCAGGCGCGCGGCGCCGAGAAGCGCGAGCGCATCTACCGCACGGCGATCGCTCGCTTCGAGGAGGCGGGTCTGGCCGCGACCAGGGTCGAGGACGTGGTCGAGGCCGCGGAGGTCAGCTGGGCCACGTTCTTCCGCTACTTCCCGCGCAAGGAGGACGTGCTGCTGGAGATGGCGGCCCGCCACTTTCGCGGGCACGTCCGCGCCCCGGCGAATCGCTGGCTCGGCGACCGCCGCCACACCATCCGGACCGTGACCGAGCGGGCGTTCGGGGCCCTGCTCGAGCCGGATGAGGTCCGCCCCGCGCTGCACAGCGCGGCTCTCCTCGAGGTCTTCGCCCATCCCGCCCGCTTCGCCGCCCTCGTCGAGGACGGTCACCCGCAGCCAATGGTCGGGCTCGTCGCCGAGCTGTTCGCCGAAGGCCAGGCGCGCGGCGAGATTCGCGATGGCGTCGATCCGAGCACAGCGGCGCTGGTGGTCGTGGCCGGCGCGCTCTTCCCCGGGGCGCAGGCCGCCGCGATCGGGGCCGACCCGGGCCCCGCGATCAGCGCCGCGCTCGACCTCCTCTGGAACGGCCTCGCGGCCGGCTAACCCGCGATCCCGGCCTCTCGGCAGCTCGCCTCGACGGCCCTGCCGACCGGGTCGCTGTCGGATGCGAACTTCGCGCACAGGCGCTTCGCCCGCGCCCCGCACGCGTTCAGCTCCTCGGCGCCCATGACGTTCGGAGTCAGCGCGCGGATGCAGCCCGGGCCGGGAGCCGGCCGCGTGTTCCCGGCCGAGGCGAGCAGGATCGCGGCGATTGCGGCAACGGTCACGGCCAGCGCGCCGAGCGCGACCAGCCGCTCGCGGCGCGTCAGCTTGTAGAGCGGGGTCGAGGTCCGCTCCCAGTGTCCCTCCATGGGCATGCGAGCCCAGCCTAGCGGCGCGCTCGGGGCGGCGGTTTCGACAACAGGGAGAAATCTCCGGGTCGTTTTTTGGACATCTGTAGGTACCGGGCACGGAGGCCCGCGGGCAACCTTCCAGGCGGTAAAGCGCTCGGCCACTGCCTCACTGTGCCTGCGGCCGGCGCGCGGATGAAAGGAATCTCACGCATGGATTGGTTGAGCCCCGGAGACAACTCCTGGCAAATGACCGCGGCGACGTTCGTCGGCTTGATGAGCGTGCCCGGCCTGGTCGTCCTCTACGGGGGCGTCATGCAGAAGCGCTGGTCGGTGAACTCGATGATGATGGCGTTCATCGCCTTCGCGCTCGTCCTCGTGTGCTGGGTGCTGTGGGGGTTCAAGATGGGCTTCGGCGCACCGATCCACATCGGCGGCGCGAGCGGATCGACGTTCTTCGGGAACCTCCTCGGGAAGCCCGGACCCGTGCTGAGCAGCCACTCGCTGCTGCACCAGGGGACGATCCCGAACCTCGGTGACGTCGGAAAGCTGGCGTTCCCGCAGTCGTCCCTTATCTACTTCCAGTTCGTGTTCGCCGGGATCACGCCGATCCTCATGCTCGGCTCGGTGCTCGGCCGGATCAACTTCAAGGCCTGGATCCCGTTCGTGATCCTGTGGTCCAGCCTCATCTACACCGTCAACGCCTTCCTGATCTGGGGCGGCGGCTATTTCGGAATGCACGGCACGCTCGACTTCTCGGGCGGCTACGTCATCCACCTCGCCGCGGGGGTTTCGGGCTTCGTGGCGGCGGCCGTCATCGGGCCCAGGCTCCAGCGCGACCGCGAGGTCGACGCACCCAACAACCTCGCGATGGTCGCGGTCGGCGCGGGCCTTCTGTGGCTCGGTTGGAACGGGTTCAACGGCGGTGACCCCTACCTGGCCAACGCCGACGCGTCCGCCGCGGTCCTGAACACCAACCTCTGCACCGCGGTGGCGTTCCTGTCCTGGGTCGGGCTGGACTACGCAACCGGCCGCAAGCCCAGCCTCATCGGCTCCGTCAACGGGATGATCACCGGCCTCGTGGCGATCACCCCCGCGGCCGGCTTCGTCAACGGCTGGGGCGCCATGGCGATCGGCGCGATCGGCGCAACGATCGTCTACCTGGCGCTGAACTACCTGAGCCGTACGGCGTTGCTGCGGCGGGTCGACGACACCCTCGGCGTCGTCTACACCCACGGGTTCGCGGGCGTCGTTGGCGGGCTCCTCACCGGGGTGTTCGCAAACCCGAAGATGGCCACGGCGTTCGGCGCGTCCGCGTCGGGCCTGATCTCGGGCGGCGGGTTCAACCTGCTCAAGTGGCAGTTCCTGGCGGCGGCCTGGGTGATCGTGTTCTGCGCGATCGGGACCTTCGTGCTCCTGAAGCTGGTCGGCATGTTCGTGTCGCTGCGGATGGACGAGGCCGACATGGAGACCGGCGACCTCGCGGTCCACGGGCACGAGGTGTACCCGTCGGACGTGCCGTCGCTTGGCAGCGTCGGCGAACCGCCCCCGGCGCACGCGTCCGCCGGCGCCTGAGGCCCGAGGCGAGATGAGTCGCACCCGGCGCGGGCTGAGCTTCGGCTCAGCTCGCGCTGGGGTGCGGCGAGCCCTCCGCGTACTCGTAGGCGCGAGAGGCGCCCACGAGGACGTCGAGCATGGCCTCGGCGGGCGGCGACAGCGGACCGCGGCGACTCGCGGCGACCACGGTTCTCGACGGGCCGCCGGACCCCAGCGAGCGGATCGCGATGTCGGAGCGGACCGTGCTGAGGGCGAGCTGCGGGATGAGAGCAACGCCCACGCCCGCGGCGACCAGCCCCTGGACCGTCTGGTAGTCGTCGCTCTCGAAGGACACCGCCGGCTCGAAGCCCGCCGCGATGCACGACCGGACCACGTGGCGCGCGCACGGGCTCGCCGCCGAGGTCTGGACCCACGGCTCGTCGCGCAGGTCCTCCAGCGTCAGGCGCTTGCGTTTAGCAAGCCGGTGATCGGCCGGGAGCGCCAGGCGCATCGGGTCCTCGAGGAGCTCCGTGCGCTGGGCACCGGCCACCAGCGGCCGCCCCACGCCCGCGAACTCGAATAGGAGCGCGAGGTCGAACTCACCGGCGCGCAGGCGCGGCGCTATCTCCTCCGGCTCTCCCTCGGCGAGGCTCAGCTCGACGTCGGGGTTGGCCTCGCGGAACGTCGCCACCGCGAGCGGGATGAGCGTCGCGCCCGCCGTGGGAAACGACGCGATCCGCAGGCGCCCGCGGCGGCCCTCGGCGATTGCCCTGACGTCGTCCTCGGCGTCCTCGAGGCGCGCGAGGATCCCGTCGGCGTGCTCGATGAGGGCGGCGCCGGCGGGCGTCGGCCGGATCGAGCCCCGGCCCCGCTCCAGCAGGGCCGTGCCCGCCTCCCGCTCGAGCGCGGCGACCGCCTGGGAGACCGCGGACTGCGTGTAGTTGAGGGAGTCCGCGGCCGCGGAGAACGAGCCGCTGGCGGCGACCTCCTGGAGGATCCTGAGTCGAGAAACGCTGAGCATTAGCAGCACTACTTCTAACTAGCAGTAATAGTACTTGCGCTGATGGACGTGGGCGCCGAAGATGGTCTCGACCTACGAACTTGCTCTCAGAGGAGGCCCAGAACATGGCAGCGAAGATCCTCATCTCCTACGACGGAACCGACAACGACCGCGACGCGCTCGCCCTCGGCAAGGCCCTGGCCGGCGAGACCGGCGAGCTCGCGCTCGCCTACGTGACCCACTCGGCCCCGAGCCCCGGCGAGGAGGCGCGGGCGGAGGAGCTCCTGCGCAAGGGCGCGCTCGAGCTCGACGCCCCCGACGCCGCGCGGTACGTCGAGCTGAACGCCTCGACGCCCGACGGGCTTCGCGACCTGGCGGTGCGCGAGGGCGCCGACGTCGTCGTCTTCGGCTCCGAGTACCGCACCGCGGCCGGGACCGTGTCCCCGGGCACCTCGGCGCAGCACCTCCTGAACGGCGCGCCGTTCGCGGTTGCCGTCGCCCCGGCCGACCTGCGCTCCAGCACGGACTTCGCGGTCGGACGTGTCGGCGTCCTCGCGGAGGCCGGCGACACCGCTCCGGGAGAGACCGCCAACCAGATTGCCGCGTCGCTCGGCGCGAGCGTCGTCGAGCCCGGGAACGGCTCGGTCGACCTCCTGGTCGTCGGCTCGCGGAGCACGACGCCCGCGGGCGTCCTGCAGCTGAGCGCAACGGCCGAGTACGCGATCGAGACCGCGTCGTCCGCGGTGCTCGCCCTCCCGCGCGAGCGGGCGGCCACGGTCGGCGCCACCTCGGCCGCCGCCGCCGGCGCCTAGGACCGGCTAACCGAGACCCAGCGTTCGCAAGCGCTCGGCCACCAGGCCGAGCGCTTGCTCGTTCTGCGGCGAGGCGTCCTCGAGGGCGGCAAGGTCGGCGAGGAGCTCGGCGGCCGCGGTCCGCAACCGGTCGTCCGCCTGCACCTCGGCCTCGCCCAGCAAATGGTCCGTGACGTCGGCCGCGCTGCGCTCCGCGGCGTTCGGCCCCTGCCCGTAGGCGAGGTCGACGGGATCGAGCCGCGGACCCTCCAGGATCCGGAGCTCGCAATCTTCCGGCTCCCACTTCTGGTCCGCGAACGGGAAGCGCTCGCTCGCTCGCCACGGCGCGAGCACCTCCTCGTCGAGCCGCTCGCGGGTGAGGTTGAAGGCCCAGGCTCGGCGCAGGCCGCGCCGGTCGTGAAGCTCGACGTGGAACACGCCGCTGAGCCTAGATCCTCGACGGGCGTCGGTGAGCGCGGCCGCCGCGGTCGTAGGATGCCGGGCGTGGGATCGGCCGAGGAGACCGTCGGCGCGGCGACGCGCGTCGCCGTCGTCGACATGGGGACCAACTCGACCCGCTTGCTGGTCGCCGACGTGGCGGGCGGGTCGCTCACCGAGCTCGAGCGCCGCTCCACGGTCACCCGCCTGGGCCGCGGCGTCGACACCTCCGCCCAGCTCTCCACGGACGCGATCGAGGAGGTTTGCGCGACGGTCGGCGAGTACGTGGACCTCTACCGGCCGCTCGAGCCGGCCCGTGTGGTCGCCATCGCCACCAGCGCCGTGCGCGACGCCGCCAACTCGGGGGCGTTCATCGGCGAGCTTCGCGAGCGCTTCGCCCTGGACGCCACCGTTCTCCCGGGCGCCGAGGAGGCGCGCCTGACCTACCTGGGCGCCTCCACCGGCCGCCCGCCGGGCGAGGGCAACCTGGTGGTCGACATCGGCGGCGGCTCGACTGAGCTCATCCTCGGCAGCGGCAGCGGGGTCTCCTTCAACGCGTCGCTTCAGGCCGGGACCGTGCGCCACACGGAGCGGCACCTGAAGCACGACCCGCCCCAGGCCGGCGAGCTTGAGGCGATGGCGCGGGACGTCCAGCACCTGATCGACGGGGCGCTGGCCGGCGAGGCCCTCCCCCGCGCCCGCCACGGCATCGCGGTCGCCGGGACGCCGACCTCCCTGGCCGCGATCGACCTGGCCCTCGACCCGTACGACGCGGAGCAGGTCCACGGCCACGTCCTCTCGCTCGACTCGATCCAGCGGATGCTCTCCGAGCTCTCGACCAAGCCCCTCGAGGAGCGCCTGAAGATCACCGGCCTGCAGCGGGGCCGCGCGCCCACGATCGTCGCCGGGGTGGTGATCCTCGTCGCGGTCATGCGCGCCTTCGGGCTTGGCGAGATCGAGGCCTCCGAGCACGACATCCTCTACGGGGTCGCGCTCGAGGCCGCGGGCGCCGTACCGGCCCGGAGCGGGTGAGGGAGTGGACGAGCGCGACAAGGCGAACGCCCCGGCCGTCGCGGCTCAGCCCGGCTTCCGGCAGTGGGCCGGCGGGCACGGCTTCACGACCAACGAGTGGGGGTCGATGCCGGACGCAACCCAGCTCCTGCGCCACGGGTTCATGCAGGAGGTCGCCTCGCTCGCCTACGGCACGCTGCCCGGCATCCCGGGCGAGTCCCGCGTCGCGATCGCCGACTTCGCGGTCGAGACGAATCGCGGTCTGCAGGCGCACTGGTTCACGCTGGTGCTGATTCCCGCGCCGGAGAGCATCCACTTCGCGACCCGGATCCTGTGCCACGACCGCGGCCTCGACGAGCTGGAGCGCTCCAACCCGGACGCGGAACGCCAGGTCATCGAGCTCGACGACCAGGCGGTCCGCCTCGAGAGCGAGGCATTCCTGCAGCGCTACACGCTCTCCGCCGACCACGACCAGGACAACATGCGCACCTGGGAGCTCTTCGACCCGTCCCTGATCGACTGGCTGACCAAGCAGGCGCCGGCGGGCTTCTCGTTCGAGCTCCAGGACGGCGCGCTCTGCTGCTTCGTGAAGGGCGCGGTTGGCGACGCGGCGGTGCTTGACGAGCTCTGCGCCGCCGCCGCGCGGGTCTTCGGCAGAGTCGACGAGCTCATCGGCGGCTTGAAGTCGGGACCGCCTGCGCCGGCGCCGGCTGCCGCATCGGGCACCCGGCAGGAGCTCGTGGGCAAGGCGCTCGCCAAGCACGAGTTCGCCACGCCCCCGGACAGCGTCAAGGACGCGGCCAAGGCTCTGCCCCACGGGCTGCTGCTCGGCGACGAGGAGTGGAAGCTCGGGGCCGAGGCGTTCTTCCGCGAGTACGCCAAGTCGATCGGCCTCCAGCCGATCCCGCTGGGGGAGTTCCGCGCGCAGTACATGAACGCCACCATCATCGGGGTCGTCGAACGCGTGGCGCATGGCCCGCTGCCGGGCACCGACATCGAGGGCTTCCTCGCCCTCTCCAACGACGACGCGTACGACGACCTCGGCTGGATGACGCTGTTCGCGGCGGCGCAGCCCGGGGTCAACAACTACGAGTTCGCCGTGGACGACGAGGCGCAGGGCATGGACGGCGACGGCTACAAGTGGAGCGCCGACGCCAGCCGCGTCTACTGCTGGTACCCGGACAAGGGCAGTCGCCACCGCGGGCGCAAGGACCTCGACGCCTTCATCGCGAAGGTCTCGCCGGTGCTAGCGCGCCTCCTAACCAACGGTGTCAGGCACCCTTAATAAAGGGTGCCTGACACCGTCAGAGCTCGAGCTCGTACTCGATGGTGGTCTCAGCGATGCCGCCCAGGCGGTCGTAGACCGCCTGGGCGCGGAGATTGTCGGGCATCGTCTCCCAGGCGAGGATCGGCGCGCCGATCATGCGGGCGCGGTCGGCACACGCGAGCAGGAGCGCGTCGGCCAGGCCGCTGCCCCGCGCCGCCGGGTCGACGAAGAGGTCCTCGAGAAAGCCGATACGCGCGCCCCGCAGGCTCGACCACTTCCAGCGCATGCCCGCGAATCCGGCGATCCGTCCCTCGGGGTCGATCCCGAGAAGGAGCGGTCCCTCGTGATCGGGATCGGTGATCAGCGCGCGGCACATTCCCTCGAGCCCCTCGTCCGTGGGGTCGGTCTCGTAGAAGTCGGTGTAGGCGCGAACGAGCGGCAGCACCTCGGCGATGTCCGCCTCCGTGGCCTGCCGAATCGAGTAGCCCTCCGTGAGCTCGCGCGCTCCACTCATTCACCGGCACCCTATATCCGCGCCGGAGATAACCTGGGCGCGGGATGCGGATCCGGGTAGGAAGCGGGCTCGCCGCACTGGTGCTCGTGGCGCTCTGCGCGCCGGCGCTCGCACTGCCGGCGCCGGCGGGCGCGGCCTACGCGCCACCCCGCACTCCGGGGCCGAGACTCGACGTCCCGCACGACCGCCTGGCCGGCGCCCTGCGCTGCGAGGGGCATCTCGCCAAGGCCGGCCGCGAGACGGTCCTGCTGATCCCGGGGACCACCCTCAACCCGCACGTCGAGTACTCGTGGAACTGGAAGCCCGCCCTGCGGAAGCTCGGCTGGCCGTTCTGCTCGGTACGGCTGCCCGGCAACGCGATGGGCGACATCCAGACGGCCGCCGAGTACGTGGTGCACGCGATCCGCGCGGTCCATCGCCGCAGCGGCCGCGAGGTTGAGGTCCTGGGACACTCGCAGGGCGGCATGATCGGCCGCTGGGCGCTGCGCTTCTGGCCCGATACCCGCGCGAAGGTCGACGACCTCGTCGCCCTCGCGCCATCCAACCACGGCACCGCGGACACGGTCGCGGCCTGCGCGGTGTCCGGCAGCTGCGCACCCGCCTTCCTCCAGCAGGACGTCCGCGCGAAGTTCATCGCCGCCCTCAACTCCGTGCGCGAGACGTTCCACGGAATCTCCTACACGGACGTCTTCACGCACGACGACGAGGTGGTCACGCCCAACCTCGACGACACCGGCTCCTCCTCGCTGCACGGCGGCGGGGGCGAGATCACCAACGTCGCCCTCCAGGACGTCTGCCCAGCCGACGTCTCCGAGCATCTGGCCATCGGCACCTCGGACCCCGTCGCCTACGCCCTGGCGATCGACGCGTTCACGCACCCCGGCCCGGCCAGGCCGTCGCGGATCGACCCCTCGGTCTGCTCGCAGCAGTACATGCCCGGCGTCGACCCGTCGACCTTCGCCACGGACTACGCGGCCGAGGGCGCCTTCATCGCGCAGGTGATCGCCACCTATCCGCGCGTCGCCGCCTATCCGCCGCTGCGATGCTACGTAACCGCGAGTTGCCCCTGAACACGTTCAACATCTACGACTTCCAGATCCCTCCCGAGGAGGAAGAGGCGCCGGGCTATCAGGCGCCCGACTACCGCTTCGGCAAGGACATCGGCGCGTCGATGATGACGGCGCGGATCTACGAGATGGAGCCGGGCAAGTCCAACTGCCCGTACCACTACGAGTACGGCAACGAGGAGTGGCTCGTCCTCCTCGAGGGCGAGTTGACCGTCCGCACTCCCGGCGACGACGTCCAGATGCGCCGCGGCGACGTGATCTGCTTCCCGGAGGGGCCCGCGGGCGCGCACAAGCTCACGGCCGCCGGCACCGAGACGGCCCGGTTCCTGTTCCTTTCCACGGACAACGAGCCCGCGGTGGCGGTCTATCCGGACAGCGACAAGCTCGGCGTCTGGCCCGGCGACAGCCGCGACAACCTCATCGTCGAGCGCTCGAGCGACGTGGACTACTACAAGGGCGAGAGCTGACTAGAGCCTGACTAGGCGTCGTCGGGCTCGTCGTCGGTGACGTCGGCGAGGTCCTCGTCCGGGTCGTAGCCGGAGTCGTCGCCGTCCTGCTCGGCCTCCTGAGCCCACTGCGTGGCCTCGGAGGGCTGCTCGCCGACGTCGAAGCCCGCGGTCTCGCCGCCGGCGCCCGCCTCGCTGGGCGCGTCGACGCCTGAGGTCTCCTCGTCGCTCTCGATCGTCTGGTCGTTGTCCTCCATGTCCTGAGCCTATACCTCCGCTTACCCGGTACGGACACGCCCGGCAGGGGCGAGTCCGTCTCCGCCCCACCCTCAACCCAACGTGCCCCATGTCGGAATCCGCGAGCTCCAGCGCGACACATCGGCCATCGTGCGACGGGTCAGCGAGGGCAACAGGCTCGTCGTCACCCGCAACAACCGGCCAGTGGCCGTCCTCATCGGCATCGCCGACGCAAAGCAGACGATCCGCCGGTTCCACCGCCTCACCGGGGGCGAGCGAGGCAAGCTGCTCCAAACCTTCGAGCGCTGGATCTGGTCCGACGAGACCGTCCCGCTCAACGTCACGATCGCCAAGCTCATGGGCGACCGCCCCGTCCGCGAGTTCCCCGCCTGGGGCGACGAGTAGCGCCCGGCCAGGCCACCGCACCCGCCCGAGCAAGGCCATGCCCTTCCAAAAGGCGGTTTCTCATTTGTCCGACAGACATACGTAGAAGCGAGAAACGCGGTTTTGGAGGGGTGGCCTCGTTTGCCGCGGCCGGGCGGGTCAGGCGGAGCGGCGGCGGAGGGACTCGAGATCGAGCACCGTGATGCGACGGCGCTCGGTCACGACCCAGCCGACCTTGCGCAGCGTCTGCAGCGCCTTGCTGACTGCCTCGCGAGAGGCGCCGGTCCAGCCGGCCAGCTCCTCCTGGGAGATCGGCAGCCCGATCTGCACGCCGCGCTTGACGGGCTCGCCGTAGCGCTCGGCCAGCTCGACGAGGCGCGCCGATACCCGGCCGACGGTGTCGTGGGCGCCGTACTCGACTCGCTTGCGGTCCGCGTCGCGCAGGCGGCGGCTGAGCATCCGCAGGAGCAGCAGCGCCACCTCGGGGTGGGCGATCAGGAACGAGCGGAAGTCCGACGCCGGGACTGCCAGCGCCTCGACGGGCTCGATCGTCTCGACGCTCGCCGAGCGCGCCTCGCCGTCGAGCGCCGAGAGCTCGCCGAGCAGGTCGCCCGGCCCGCGGAACGCGAGGACGATCTCCTTGCCCTCCTCGGTGAGGGTCGAGACCTTGACGCGCCCCTTGAGGAGGACGACGACGCGGTCCGAGCTGCCGCCCTGGTGGAAGATCGCCTGGCCCTTGCGGAAGGAACGGACGATGCCGTGGTCGCGCAGCGCTTCGGACTGCTCGGGGTCGAGGACCGACAGGAAGCCGACGGCCGGGTCCTCGGCGGGCCACTTCGCGTCGCTCATCGCCCGCGAGCCTACCCAGGCGCGGCCCCGGCGCGTGCCTGAACGTGCACTTCTACGCGCCCGCCGCGTGTCCCAGGGCGTGGAACCCGGAGGCGATCCGCAGGAGCCTGCCCTCACCTCAACCGGACGAAAGGGGTCCAAAGTGGCTGCTACTGGAATTGACGAGGCGAAGGTCGAAGCCTTCATGGGACAGGCCGTGACGGACATCGGCGCCGTGATCAGCGCGCCGCTGTTCCTGATCGGAGAGAAGCTCGGGTTGTACAAGGCGATGGCCGGCGCCGGGCCGCTGACCTCCGAGGAGGTCGCGGAGCGCTCCGGGGTTGCCGAGCGCTCGGTGCGCGAATGGCTACGAAACCAGGCAGCGGGCGGCTACGTCGCCTACGACCCGGACACGGACACCTACACGCTCTCCGACGAGCACGCCCTCGCGCTTGCCGACGAGGGGAGCCCGTTCTACATCCTCGGCGCCTACGAGATGATCGCGTCGCTCTTCGCCGACGAGGCGAAGATCACCGAGGCGTTCAGGACCGGCGGCGGCATGGGCTGGCACGAGCACGACCACCGGCTGTTTCGGGGAGTCGAGCGGTTCTTCCGCCCCGGCTACCGCGCCAACCTGGTGGCCGAGTGGCTGCCGGCGCTGGACGGCGTCATCGAGAAGCTCGAGCGCGGCGCGAAGGTCGCCGACATCGGCTGCGGCCACGGCGCGTCGACGATTCTCATGGCCGAGGCGTTCCCGAACTCGGAGTTCCACGGCTTCGACTATCACCAGGAGTCGATCGAGGAGGCGGCCCACGCTGCCGCCGAGACCGGCGTCGGGCGACCGCATCGAGTTCGAGGTCGCGCCGGCGAAGGACTACCCTGGGACCGGCTACGACCTGGTGTGCATGTTCGACTGCCTGCACGACATGGGCGACCCGGCCGGAGCGTCGGCTCACGTCCACCGGTCACTGGCGCCTGACGGCACCTGGATGATCGTCGAGCCGTTCGCCAACGACCGCGTCGAGGAGAACCTCAACCCGGTCGGGCGCGTCTACTACGGCGCGTCGACGGTGATCTGCACCCCGGCGTCGCTCGACCAGGAGGTCGGGCTTGCGCTCGGCGCGCAGGCCGGCCAGGCGAGACTCGCCGAGGTCATCAAGAAGGGTGGCTTCTCGAGCGTTCAGCGCGCGACGGAGACGCCGTTCAACCTCATCCTGGAGGCGCGCCCGTAGGCGCGCTAGGTTGGGTCAGACCCCATCATGAAACGAGCGCTCTTCATCTCCTCACCGATCGGGCTCGGTCACGCTCAGCGCGACGTCGCGATCGCCGAGGAGCTGCGGGCGCTCGTTCCCGACCTCCAGATCGACTGGCTCGCCCAGGATCCCGTGACCCGGGTGCTCGAGGGCGAGGGGGAGCGCATCCACCCCGCCTCCGAGCACCTGGCGAGCGAGTCGAAGCACTTCGAGTCCGAGTCCGCCGAGCACGACCTCCAGTGCTTCCAGGCCTGGCGGCGGATGGACGAGATCATGGTCGCCAACTACATGGTCTTCCACGACGTGGTCACGGACGACCGCTACGACCTGTGGATCGCCGACGAGGGCTGGGAGATCGACCACTTCCTGCACGAGCACCCGGAGCTGAAGACGGCCAACTACGCGTGGCTCACGGACTTCGTCGGGTTCCTGCCCATGCCGGACGGCGGCGAGCACGAGGCGTTCCTCACCGCCGACTACAACGCCGAGATGGTCGAGCACATCGACGACCATCCCCAGGTGCGCGACCGCTCGATCTTCGTCGGTAACCCGGAGGACATCGTCGACGAGCGGCTCGGCCCGGACCTGCCGATGATCCGCGACTGGACGGAGGAGCACTTCGACTTCGCCGGCTACGTCACCGGCTTCGACCCCGCCGGCTTCGGAGATCGCGACGAGCTTCGCGACGAGCTCGGATACGCGCCCGACGAGAAGGTCTGCATCGTCACCGTGGGCGGCTCCGGCGTCGGCGAGAGCCTCTTGCGCAAGGTCATCGCCGCGCACCCGGCCGCCAAGCGCGCCGTGCCGGAGCTGCGCATGATCGTGGTCGCGGGCCCGCGCATCGACCCCGACTCGCTGCCGTTCCTCGACGGGCTCGAGATCCGCCCGTACGTCCACCACCTCTACCGGCACCTGGCGGGCTGCGACCTGGCCGTCGCGCAGGGAGGCCTGACGACGTCGATGGAGCTCACCGCCAACCGCCGGCCGTTCATCTACTTCCCGCTCAAGCACCACTTCGAGCAGAACTTCCACGTCCACCACCGCCTCGAGCGCTACGGCGCCGGACGGCGCATGGACTACGACGACTCGCCCCCAGACGCGATCGCCGAGGCGATCACCCAGGAGGTCGGCCGGGAGGTGGACTACAGGCCGGTCGAGACCGACGGTGCACGAAGGGCAGCGGAGCGTCTCGCTGAGATGCTCTGAGGCATGACCGCGGTCGTCGAAGCGCCCCCTCTCCGAGCGCAGCCGGCGGTCGACGGCGACCGGGCGGCGCATCCCGTCGATTCGGGGTTCGTCGAGCGCGACGGCGTCAAGACGTACTACGAGGTCTACGGCGCCGGCGAGCGTACGGTCCTCCTGCTGCCGGTCTGGACGATCTTCCACTCGCGGATCTACAAGGCGCAGATCCCCTACCTCGCCCGGCACTACCGGGTGGTGGCCTTCGACGGCCGGGGCGGCGGGATGAGCGACCGCCCGAAACGCCCGAAGGACTACGCGATCGACGAGATCGGCCGCGACGCCCTCGCGGTCATGGATGCCACCGGGACGGACTCCGCCTGCATGTTCGGCGGGTCGCGGGCGGCGCAGTGGGGAGTCTGGCTCGCCACCGAGGCGCCCGAGCGGGTGCGGGCGCTCGCGCTCAGCGGGCCCGGTTACCCGGTCAGCATGCGCGCGCTGCGGACCCGGATCCTCCTGAGCCCGCGGATGCGGCACCTGACGACGCGGCGGCTGCCCGCCTATCCGAGCTGGCTGAAGTTCAACCCCAACTACATGACCTCCGACTACCGGGGGTTCCTGCGCTGGTTCGTCGGCAAGGCCAACAGCGACGCCCACTCCACACGCCTGATCGACAGCATGACCGCCTACGCCTCGGAGACCACCGGCGCGACGGCGTTCGCCTCGATCTTCGCGCCGTCGTTCCGCACGCGGCGCGAGCTCCTCGACCGCGCCCGAGCCATCCGCTGCCCGCTGCTCGTGTTCGCCGGAACGAGGGACGAGATCACCGCGCATGCCGATGCCGCGGTGCTGGCCCGGGAGGCCGGCGGGAAGCTGATCTCGTTCCCGCGCGGCGGCCACGTGCTGTTCGGTCGCTATCCGGCGCTCGTCAACATCGAGCTTCGCCGCTTCTTCGACGCGGCATGGAGCAGCGACCGATGACCGAGGCAAGCCGGGCGCGCTATCCCGACGAGGAGGGCTTCGTCGAGCGCGACGGCGTGCGCGTCGCGTACGAGCTCTACGAGGGCCCGGGGCCCACGGTCCTGTTCGCTCCGCAGCCGGGGCTGAGCCACTCGCGCAGCCTGAAGGGCGTGATCCCCTACGTCGCGCGCCACTTCCGCCTGGTGGTGGTCGCTGCCCGCGGCAACGGCCGCTCCGACCGCCCCCAGGACCCCGCCGCCTACTCGCAGGACGAGCTGACCGCGGACACCCTTGCCGTGCTCGACGCGACCGCGACGGATCGCGCGATCGTCGTCTCCTGGTCGCCGCTCGCGCTGGTCGGGATCAAGCTGGCGGTGGAACAGCCGTGCCGCGTGCTCGCCGAGGTCTTCGTCACGCCCGACCTGTGGGCGGCCGAGGGCGCGGGCCGCGGGTTCAACGCGCGCCGGGACGCCTACGCCGACGACCAGGTCTTCAACCGCCACTACATGGCGGCCGACTGGCCGGCGTTCGTCGAGCGCTACGCGACCCGGCTGCTCCCCCACCCGCACTCGACGCGTCAGATCGAGAACTTCACGAGCCACGCCATGGACACGGACGGCCCGACGTTCGCGGCCTCGGTGATCGGCCGCAGGCTTCCCGACCGCGAGACCGCCCTCGCGATGGCCGGGCGGATCGCCTGCCCGGTGCTCGTCATGCAGAACGGCGGCCTGGCGATGGGATCGAAGGAGGCGAGCGCCGCGCTCGCTGAGGTGACGGGCGGCCGGCTCCACGTCTTCCCCGGGCTGGGCCCGCTGGTGTGGGCCCGCTGGCCGGTGGTCTTCAACATCGCCCTGCGCGAGTTTCTCGAGTCCGTGCGCGCCGGCGAGGCCGAGGCTCAGCCGCCGAGCGCCGCCAGCGCTTCGCGCGCCTCGCCCGCCGGGGCGGGCATGCCGCCGGTCTCGGCCGCCTGAAGCGCCTCGGCGAAGAGCTCGCGGGCGCCCGCCTCGTCGCCCTCCAGCTCCCGGGCGTGCGCCGCGACGACGGCGGCGGACGCAAGCGCCTCCAGCCAGCCAGAGTCGCGCGCCGGGCCCAGGAGCGGCTCCACGACCTCCAGGGCGCGAGCCGGGTTGCCGGCGGCGAGGTGTGCCCGGGCCAGCGCCACGTAGGCGTGCGCCCCGAAGAGCCACGCGCGGCCCGGAGGCGTCGCGACCCGCGCCAGCAGCTCGTCGCCGCGAGCGGCCAGCATGCGGCTCGAGTCAAGCTCGCCGCGGGAGGCCTGCACCCACGCCAGCAGGCAGGTGCACCGGGCGGTCGCCGCCGGAATCCCGCCGTCCGTCGCGATCGCAAGCCCGCGCTGGAGCACGGTTGCGGCCTCGGCCGTGTCGCCGGACTCGGCAAGCGCCCAGCCAAGCGTCGCGTCGGTCCAGGAGCGCCACTCGAGATGGGCCATGGCGTGGGCGGCCTCGGAGGCCTCGCGACCCGCGGCGATCGCCTGCTCGTAGTCGCCTCGGCTTCGGTGCGTCCAGCAGAGGGCGTCGATGAAGAGCGACTCGTGCATGCGCGTGCCGCCGCGGCGGCTCTGCGCGAGCGCCTCGTCCAGCCTGGCGATCGCCTCCTCCCAGTGGCACGCGGCAACCTCGACGAACGCTGCCTCCAGCAGCACCCAGTGCAGATAGAACGTGCGGTCGCTGCGGTCCGCCGCGAGGATGCGGATGAGCCGGCCCGTGTAGCGGTCGAGCCGCTCGATGTCGCCGAGCTGGAGCGCCACCAGCTTCAGCGCGTCCAGGGCGATCACCTCCATCGCGTCGCCGAGCTCGTGCGCGCGGACGAGCTCCATCGCGCGCTCCCCCGCGTCGAGCGCGCGGTCCAGCCGCAGCTGGTTGGAGTACTGAATGGAGAGGCGCCCGAGCGCCTCGACCTGGGTGGAGGTCTCGGCCTCTGCCTGGTCCGCCAGCCTGGCGGCCCTGTCGAGCATGTCGTTCGCGCACGCGAAGTCGGCGGCTCGCCACCAGGTCGCGAGGTTCAGGAGCGCCTCCACCTGCATGTTCGCGTCGTCGGCCTCGGTGGCCCCGGCCAGCGCCAGCTCGAGATCCCGGCGCGACTCCTCCGAGCGGCCGGCGTCGAAGCCGAGGCGGCCGCGATGCAGCGCCGCGTGGCGAAGCGGCTCCTCGGAGTCGGGCAGCCCGAGGCGGCCGCCCGCCCGGAGGGCCTCGGTGTAGTGATCCGCTGCCTCCGCGACCGCGTGGACCCGCAATGCCGCGTCCCCGGCCCGCACCCGGTAGCCGAGCTCGCGCTCGTCGTCGCCTGCCGCGCCGGCGTGATGGGCGAGCATTCCGAGGAACTCGTCGATGCGGTCCTCGTAGAGCTCCTCGATCGCGTCCACCGCCAGGCCGTGGACCTCCTGGCGGTGGCGCTTCAGGAGGCTCCGGTAGGCCGCCTCCTGGATCAGCGTGTGGTTGAAGCTCAGCATGGCGACGGGCTGGCGGCCCGCGTCGCGCACCAGCTCCGCGCGCTCGAGCTCGCGCAGCGACCCGGTGTCGAGCGCGCCGCCGGCGACCGCCTCGAGGAGGCCGACCGGGAACTGGCGCCCGAGCACCGAGGCCAGCCCGAGCAGGTCATGGGCCCCGGGCCCCAGCCGGTCGACCCGCGCGAGGATCACCTTCTCCACCGTCTTCGGAAGGTCGACCGGGATCTCGTTGTCGAACGACCAGCCACCGTCGCGCTCGACCAGCGCGCCGGAGGCCACCAGCGAGCGAACGAGCTCCTCCAGGTAGAACGGGTTGCCCTCGGCGCGCTCGAGCAGGCGGCGCTCGAGCTCCGCCGGCAGCGCGGCCGAGCCGACGAGCCCCGCCAGGAGCCCGCGGTTGGCCTCCGAGTCGAGGGCGGAGAGCTGGAGCTCGAGCGCTCGGTGCGGAAGCTCGCGCAGCGCGTCCTCGCGGAGTCGCCAGGACGCGTGCGTGCGCTCGGGCCGGGTGGTGAGGACCAGCAGCACGGGATCCGTTTCGGCCAGCTCGAAGAGCCGCCCCAGCAGCGTCAGGCTCGAAGCGTCAGCCCAGTGGAGGTCCTCGAGCGCGAGGACCACCGGGCCGTCGCGGGCAAGCTCGGCGAGCGCCCCCGCGAACGCGTCGGCGATCAGCCGCGGCGCGTCCTCGGCCAGGGCGCCCGTGAGCGGGCCGGCGTCGCCGGAGCCGAGCATGGCGCCAAGGACCTCCGCCTGGGCGGGCGCCGCCTCGAGCAGGCGGTCGCGCACGGGGATGCGCAGCGGCCAGTAGGGAAGCGACTCGCCGTAGGAGAGGCAGCGCCCCTCCAGCCAGCTGCCCAGCGGGTCTGCGCCCTCGAAGCGGGAGCGCATCTCGGCCACCAGCCGCGACTTGCCGATTCCGGCGTTGCCGGAGATGAAGAGGATGCCGCCGGAGCCCACCCGCAGGCGCTCGAGCGCCTCGGCGACCTCCTCGAGCTCGCGCTCGCGGCCGACGATCTCCGAGCGAACCGCCAGCGAGCCGCCGCTCGTGGCCGCCGCGGTCCGCCGCGCGAGGGCGGGGTAGGCGGTCACCGAGTCCGCCTTGCCCTTCAGGGCCAGCACGCGCGGCTCGCCCCAGTCGAAGATCTCGGCGATCGACCTCTGGGTCTCAGCCCCGACCAGCACCATCCCGGGATCGGCGGCGGCCTGCAGGCGGGCGGCGGTGTTCAGCGCGTCGCCGACCGCTCCGTACTCCACGCGCCCGCCGCCGCCCACGGGGCCGAGCACGGCGAGACCGGTCTCGATGCCCACCCGGACGGCGAAGTCCTCGATGCCCCAGTCACGGGCGACCGCCTCCGAGAGCTCGTTCGCCGACTCGATGACGCGCAGGCCGGCGAGGACCGCGCGCTCCGGGTCGTCCTCGTGCGCCACGGGGGCGCCGAACAGCGCCATCAGCCCGTCCCCCGCGTACTCGGAGACGGCACCGCCGAACTCGGCCACCGCCTCGGCCATGCGCGTCACGGCGTCGCCGACGATGGTCTTGAAGTCCTCGGGGTCGAGGCGCTCCCCGAGCGACGTCGAGCCGACGACGTCGGCGAACAGCGCGGTCACGACCTTGCGCGCCTCGCGAGGGCTCGCGGAGGCTCCCACGGGCGCCCCGCAGGAGGAGCAGAACCGTGCCTCTCCCGTCAGCGGCGCGCCGCAACTCGCGCAGGCAGGGACCACCCCATGAGTCTAGTCCGGGGATCTGTGCAAAATGACCTGGAAGGCAGGCGCCGCCGCCGGTTAACGTTCGGCGCGGATGTCCGCCACGGTGATCCTCTCCCCGCACCCGGACGACGCGGCGCTCTCGCTCTGGCACCGCCTTGCCGGGGATGGAGGCGCGGCCGTCCTCACCGTCTTCAACGGCCCCGCCGACGGCGAGACGGGCCTCGGCTGGTGGGACCGCCTGACGCGCGCCGCCGGCGCCGCCGAGCGTGCTGCCACTCGGGCCGCCGAGGACCGCGAGGCGCTCGCCCTCGCCGGGGTCGAGCCCGTCCAGCTGGGCTTCGTCGACGGCCAGTACCGCAGCGGCAAGCAGGCGATCGAGCCGCTGATCGCCGCCATCGAGGCCGCCGCGGCGCCGGACGCGGAGCTGCTCGCCCCCGCCGCGCTCGACTCCCACCGCGACCACCTGGCGGTCCGCGCCGCCGCGCTCGAGCTCGGCGCCCGCGGCCGCCGCGTCTGCCTCTACGCGGACGTCCCGCACGCCACCATCAACGGCTGGCCGGCCTGGGTGACCGCGGACGGCCGCAACGGCGCGAGCGCCGAGCCCGCCACGTTCCTGGACCCGGAGGCGCGCTGGACCCTCGCCTGCGCGGGCTCGGGCATCGACCTGGCCGAGCTCGAGCCGCAGGTCCACCGCCTCGACGACGCGCAGGACGCCGCCAAGCGCGACGCGGTGGGCCGCTACCGCACGCAGGTGCCGGCCCTCGAGTCGGAGTTCGCGATGCTCGTGCGCCCGGAGATCCTGCGCTACGAGGTCATCTGGCCGCTGACCTAGCGCCAACCGCCGCCAGCGCGTGCTCGACGCAGGCCTCGACGACGCGCTCCGGGTCGACGGTGAAGAGGCCCGGGAGTCCCGGTGCCTCCTGGCGCACCCCGACGCGGATCCGGGCCAGGTGCATGATCCCGAGGCCCTGGGTCCAGAGAGCGTTGGCCATGAAGTCGGGATCGCTGACGTCGAAGTCGCCCGACTCGACGCCGCGCCGCAACACCCCGGCGAGGCAGTCGATGCAGCGCGCCATGCCCTGGCCGAGGCGCAGCCACACGGACTCGGACACGGACTCGTGGAGGTCGCGGGCGGGCCCGCGCATCAGCGCCAGCGACGCGTCGAGGAACGCCGGGTAGCGCCCGCAGTAGGCGGCGTAGGCGCGCGTGCAGCGCTCCAGCTGGTCCACCGGGTCCTCGACCTTCCCGATCGCGGCCTCGAGCTCGCCGGCGAGCTCGCGCAGGTAGTCGGTGACGGTGAGGACGTAGAGCTCGTCGCGCGAGGAGAAGTGGCGGTAGATCAGCCCGCGGGCGATGCCGACGGCCTGCGCGATCTCCTCAACCCCGGCCTCGTTGACCCCCCGCTCGTCGAAGAGGGCGCGCGTCGCTGCCACCAGCTCCTGCTCGCGCGCCTTGCGAATCGGTGTAGGCCGCGTCGCCACGGGTATGGATTCTAGTGCGGTGGTGAACACAAAGTTGACACCTGTTCTCAATGATGGCTATGCTCGCTCGGACCATGGCTGAGCGCGGCGCCCCACCCAAGGTCCCCACGTGGCAGCGGCGCGCGCTCGGCGCCGTCCGCTCCCTGTTCACGCCCCTCCTCCCCGACGACTACCTCGAGCTCATCAACCCGCTCTGGTCCACGCGGGAGCTCCGCGGCCGGATCGAGCGGATCCAGCGCGAGAACGACAACGCCGCCACCGTGCTGATTCGCCCGGGATACGAGTGGGAGGGCCACGAGCCGGGCCAGTACCTGCGGATCGGCGTCGTCATCAACGGCGTCAACCACTGGCGCGCCTACTCGCTGACCTCCGACCCCGGCCGCCCGGACGGCTGCATCTCGATCACCCCCAAGCTCGTCGACGCGGGCAAGGTCTCGCCCTACTTCGTCGAGCGCGCGCGGCCCGGCGAGATCGTGCGGCTCGGCGCCGTGGAGGGGACCTTCGTCCTCCCCGAGGAGGTGCCGGAGAAGATCCTCTTCATCAGCGCCGGCTCGGGGATCACGCCGATCATGAGCATGCTGCGCAGCCTCGACCGCGAGCACGAGGTGCGGGACGTGGTCCACGTCCACTCGGCCCGCAACGAGGACGGCATCATCTTCGGGGACCAGCTGCACGACATCGAGCGGCGCAACGACGGCTTCGACGTGCACGTCCAGGTGACCAGCCGCGACGGCCGGATCAAGCCCACGGACCTCGACGAGCTCTGCCCCGACTGGCGCGACCGCGAGGCCTTCGCCTCGGGTCCCGGCGAGATGCTCGACGCCCTCGTGGAGCACTGGGAGAAGGAGGGCGATCCCGACAAGTTCTGCCTGGAGCGCTTCCAGCCGATCATCGGCGGCGACGCCGGCGACGGCAAGGGCGGCGCGATCAGGTTCCTGAAGAGCGACATCGAGGCCAACTCGGACGGCGGAACGCCGATCCTGGTTGCCGGCGAGGAGGCCGGCGCCACGCTGCCCTTCGGCTGTCGCATCGGCATCTGCCACACCTGCGTGGGCAAGCTCTGCTCCGGGCAGATCCGCGACCTCCGCACCGGCGAGGTCTCCGGGCAGGAGGGCGAGATGGTGCGCACCTGCGTGAACGCGCCCGAGGGCGATGTCGAAATAGAGCTTTGAGATTGAAAACGGCAGAGAGGAGAACCCCCGAATGACCCCCGAATCCGTGACCATCGACCCCAGGCAGGACCAGTCGATCGACGACGACGTCGAGAGCCCGCTCGCGCACCTCTCGAAGGAGCAGATCGACGAGCTCGGCAAGGAGTTCGACGCCATCCACGATCAGGTCAAGGAGGACCTCGGCGACCGCGACCGCAAGTACATCGAGTCGATGATCGAGATGCACCGGCGCCTCCTGGTCTTCGGGCGGGTCGAGCTGCTCTTCTCGCGATTCCGGGCGCCCTGGCTGCTCGGGACGGCCACCCTCTCGGCGGCCAAGATCCTGGAGAACATGGAGATCGGCCACAACGTCCTGCACGGCCAGTGGGACTGGATGAACGACCCCTACATCAACTCCTCCACGTGGGACTGGGACACGGCCTCGACCGCGGAGGCGTGGAAGCACTCGCACAACTACGTCCACCACACGTTCACCAACATCCGCGGCAAGGACAAGGACCTGGGCTACGAGATCATGCGGATCGACCCGCACCAGAAGTGGCACCCGGTCTACCTGCTCCAGCCGCTCTACAACCTGCTGCTGGCCGCCGGCTTCGAGTGGGGCGTCGCCTTCCACGACCTCGACTTCGAGGCCATCCGGTCGGGCGAGAAGTCAAAGAACCAGGTGAAGCGCGAGCTGAAGGGCATCGCCGGCAAGGCGCGGACCCAGATCGTCAAGGACTACGTCGCCTGGCCGCTGGTCTCGGGCCTTGCCGCCGGCGCGGTCGAGGCGCTCTCGAGCGGCCTGCGCCGCGATCGTGGGCGCTTCCGGCGAAAGCGCAAGTGGGAGGAGGTCGGCCGGGCGGCGCTGGAGCGCGGCTGGGAGACCTACCGCGCGACCGCGAAGGCCAACTTCGCCGCCAACGCGGTGCGCAACGTCTGGGCGTACGCGATCATCTTCTGCGGCCACTTCCCGGACCAGACCTACACGTTCAGCCAGGACGAGGCGGAGGACGAGAGCCGCGGCGGCTGGTACGTGCGCCAGCTGGTCGGCGCAGCGAACATCGAGGGCGGCGCCTTCTTCCACGTCGCCTCCGGCAACCTCGGCTACCAGGTGGAGCACCACCTCTACCCCGACATGCCCTCCACGCGCTACGCGGAGATCGCCCCGCAGATCAAGGAGATCTGCGAGCGCTACGAGCTGCCCTACAACTCCGGCCCATTCGGCAAGCAGCTCGGCGGCGTGCAGCGCACGATCCTGCGCCTGGCGTTCCCGGGCGGCAAGCCGCGGCCGAAGCCGGGGCCCTACCGCCGCGACTCCGACGAGATCGACGCGAGCGCCAACGGCCACGCGAAGCGGCCCGAGTCGAAGCCCACGGGCGGCAACGGGTCGGGGCCCGAGCAGGAGGAGGCCGGCGTGCGCGTGGAGATGCCCGACGACTGAGCGTCAGCGCTCGGCGGAGAGCGACGCGACGAGGCTCGCGTAGCGAGCGCCGCGCCGCCACACCGGGATTCGTCTGGTAGACCACCTGCGATGGACGTCTTCGTCGCAGGTGGTCACGGGCAGGTTGCACAGCGAGCGCTGCGCCTGCTGGCGACCTCCGGCCACCGGGCTCGCGGCCTGGTCCGCAACCCGGACCACGTGGCGGACCTGGAGGAGCTGGGCGCCGCGGGGGTAGTCGCGGACATGGAGGCGCTCGAGGCGCCGGCGATCGCGGAGCTGATCGCCGGCGCGGACGCGGTGATCTTCGCCGCGGGCGCCGGGCCGGGCAGCGGCCCGGAGCGCAAGCGCACGGTCGATTACGGGGCGGCGGTCAAGCTGATCGAGGCCTGCGGCCTCGTCGAGGTAAGGCGCTACCTGATGGTCTCGGGCCTCGGGGTCGCCTCGCCGGAGCACTGGTCGGACCAGATGCGCCCCTACTGGCAGGCGAAGGCGGACGCGGACGAGGCTCTCGCCGCGAGCGGGCTCGACTGGACCATCGTCCGCCCGGGCCGGCTGACGGACGAGCCCGGAACCGGCAAGGTCCAGATCGCCCCGGCGATCGAGGCGGGCGGCGACTCGCCGCGCGACGACGTCGCCGCGACGCTGGTCGCCTGCCTCGACGAGGCCAACACGCTCGGCAAGACCTTCGACGTGGTCAAGGGCGAGACGCCGATCGCCGCCGCCCTCCAAGCCCTCTGAACGGTGTCAGACACCCTTAATAAAGGGTGCCTGACACCTGCGGGTTTCGAGCCTGGCCCTACGGCACGTACGACGACGTCCGGCACGGCGCGTTCGAGCACTGATCCGTGATCCTGCCCGTGGCGTCGTTCAGGAAGTCGGAGATCTGCTGGCGTGCGGCCGGCGTCTTCCGCGGATCGCTGTGCGGGTCGAAATTCGGCGCCGTCTGCGGATCGCTCTCCGGCGGCTGAATCGGCCCGAACGGCGGCGGCGAGACCCGCCCGGGGCCGGAGTCCCAGATCACGATGCCGGACCCGTTGAAGGGCAGGCTCGGCATCGGGCTGATCCCGTAGAACAGGTTCTTGTCGTGGGAGAAGCGATCGCTCTCGAGCGCCGAGCCACCGGGCTCGTACGCCTTCGCGCCGATCGTCCGCGCCTCCACGGCGGCCGAGTACATGCTCACCTGGTGGTCGCCATAGGCGACGTGCATGAGCACCTTGTGCGCCGGCGTGTCCGGCAGCGGGTCGGTGGTCATGTTCTCCGCGTAGGCCTCGGCCTCGCCGCGATCCCACTGCTGCTCGACCAGGTCGAGGACCAGCGAGTACTGGGAGGTGTCCTTGTAGCTCGCCTTGATGATCCCGTCGAACGTGCCGACGAAGTCGGTCGAGCGCTGGAGCAGGAGGCCGCCGTAGTCGGTGCCCGGGACGCCGAGCGCGGCGCGCGTCAGGTCGGGCGAGAGCGCGGTGAGCCCGCCGCCCATGATGCCGCCCTGCGAGTTGCCGTAGTAGTAGAGGTGGCCCGTGTCGAACAGCGGGTTCGAGCTGCCGTCCTGGAACGCCGGGTCCGACGCGAAGCCGGAGGGGCTTCGCAGCAGGCGGCCGAGGAACAGGGTGTTCAGGTAGCTCTGCTGCAGGCGGTCGCCAACCGTCGGGAACTTGCTGAGATCGACGAGCGCGCCGACGTCATAGCCCTTGTCGTTCTCCGTGCCGGGCTTGCCGCTGCTGTCTCCGGCGAGCCCCCACCACTCGGTGCCGCAGCTCACGAAGTTGTGATCGGCGGCCAGGCTGGCCTGGTTGCCGCCCGTTCCGTCGGTGGCCTCGGTGTCCTCGCCAAAGAGCCCGTGGCCGTAGACCATGGCGCGGGCCTTGCTGGCGTTCGAGGCAGAGCTCGGGATGATGCACGCGAAGTGCGCGGTCGCCGTGTTGTCGTCGGGCTGCACCGGCTTCGGATACGCGCCGCCGCCGCTCCCGTAGTTGAACGACCCGCCCTGCGCGCAGTTCGAGCTCGTCAGGTAGCACGGCACCTGGAAGGTCCCCTCGATCTCCTTGGCGATGCCGGCTGGGAGGCCGGTGGTCGTCGAGGAGAGGACCTGGAACGACGGGGCGCTTCCGGCGACGTCTCCGTCGCTGAGGTTGCTGTCGCCCAGCTGACGGAACGCGTCGTTGCGGATCGCGAGCATCGGGCCCGTGAGGCTCTTCCGGCTCGCGACCGTGAAGTCCCAGGCCTCATACAGGCTCTTCTGCTTGATGCCCGCCTTCTTGTCGAGCGTCTTGAAGATCTTCTTGTAGCGCGACTTCTGCGACTTCTCCGCCTTCGGCAGATTCCTGCCGTCGCGCAGGAGCTTGAACCACCTCGGCGCCTTCAAGGTCTTGCCCTTCTTGTTCTTCAGGTTGCGCAGGGCGACGACGTAGGTCTTCCCCTCGGGCAGAAGGGCGGCCGGGTGGATGAGCAGCGTCGTCGTGTCGGTCGACGGAGCCGTGGCGTCGAGCTCGACCCAGATCGGCTGCCGCTTGCCGGTCTTCTCGTCGATCAGGACGATCGGCGCCTTCTTCGACTTGTATTTGGAGATGTTGGACTGCTGGACGGGGTTGGTCTTCGCCAGCGCTTGCGCGTTGTCGAGGCCCGGAACGCGATCGATGATCGTGCTGCCCGGGTCGAAGCCGTCGTTCATGTCGTAGGGACCGACGTCGATCGGGCCGTTGTTGCCAACCGGCATCGCGGCCTTCGGCAGGTGCAGCCTGCGCTTCGTGACGGTGGCCTTGTCCTTCTTCGTGTAGAGGTTGTTCGGGAACGGCACGAGGCAGGGCTTCGCCTTGAAGAGCTGGCAGTCGATTCCATTCGTCGGCGCGTCACCCGCCGACGCCGGGGCGGCCCCGGCAAACAGGGCGCCGGCCACGCTCGCCATCGCCAGCACGCCGAGCCACCGAGCCTTCGCTCGCATCGAACCAACCTCTGCCATCACGCCTCCTGTAGTCCCGCCGTCCGTCCCTGGACGGTCTTTGCACCTCTCGAGGCCTCCCAATCTAGCGGTACACGAGTCCCAATTGCAGCCCGCCCACCTAAAGAGGGTCAGACCCCCTTGAGGGTTGGTTGAGGGTTAGTAGGCACGGGTTCGTGGGAGCCAAGAGCCAGATCAACCTAAAGAGGGTCAGACCCGGTTGAGGGTGGTTGAGGGTTGGCAGACTGGGGTGATGAGCGAGAAGGGGCCGATTCGCGGTCGGACGGCGCGGACCGCTCGCCTGGGGCGCGTTGCGGCCGGCGGGGCTGCGCGCTGGGCAGGCGACCGGCTCGACCGCCGCGGCACCGAGGACGAGCAGCGTCGTCGTCGCGGCGACCGGATGGTGGCGACGATCGACACGCTGGTCGACCAGCTCGCGGTGATGCGCGGCGCCGCGATGAAGGCCGGCCAGGTCCTCTCCACGGTCGAGTTCCCGGGGCTCGACCCCGACCAGGCGGAGTACCTGCAGAGCCGGCTCGCCTCGCTTCGCGACAACGTCCCGGCCGTCGGCTGGAAGCAGATGCGCGGGGTCCTGGAGGAGGACTGGGACGCCCCTCCCGAGGAGGTCCTGGCCGAGATCGGGCCGAACCCCGCGGCGGCCGCGTCCATCGGCCAGGTCTACCGGGCGCGCACCAAGGACGGCGAGGACGTCGCGGTCAAGGTCCAGTACCCCGGGATCGCCGACGCGGTGGAGTCCGACATGCGCAACCTGAAGATGCTGAGCCCTGTGCTGCGCCGGATGATGCCCGGCCTGGACGTCTCCACCGTGATGGAGGAGATGCGCGAGCGCATCGTCGAGGAGTGCGACTACGAGCTCGAGGCCGCCACGCACCGCCGGGTCGCGCGCTGGTGGCGCGGACACCCGTTCATCACCGTGCCGGCGGTCGACACCTCGCTCAGCCGCCGCCGCGTGCTGGTGACCGAGTGGATCGACGGCCTCTCCTTCGAGCAGGTCGGCGAGCAGGCCGACACGGTCCGCGACCGCTACGCGCAGATCGTCTACCGCTTCTTCTACGGCACGGCACTGGGCCTCGGCCTCGCCCTCGGCGACCCCCACCCGGGCAACTACCTGCTCGGCGAGGGCGGCAGGGTCGCGTTCTTCGACTTCGGCATGGCCCGCAAGCTGCCGCCCGACTACCTGCGCCGCGAGGCGCGGATCATGGAGGCCATCCGCGCAAGCGACGAGGCCGAGCTGCTGGCCGGGATGAAGGACCTCGGCTACCTCCCCGGCGAGCTGGCCGGGTGGCGGGGCGACCTGCTGATCCAGCACATGCGCGCGATCAGCTGGTGGCTCTACTCAGACGAGCCGCTGCGCCTCGCGCCCGAGGACCTCTGGCGCGGTACCGAGGCGCTCCGCGAGGACGGCGGCGACGAGCTGGTCGAGCAGCTGCGGAGAATGACCCTGCCACCGGAGGCGCTGCTGCTGCGCCGCATGGAGGGACTCCTCTTCCAGATCGCCTCGAGCATCCGCGCCGCGGCGCCCTGGGGCGCGCTGCTTCGCGAGCTCGTCGAGGGCGACGAGCCGGTGGGCGAGCTCGGGGCCCAGCACGCCGAGTGGCTGGCCGCGAAGGCCTAGCCGCTCAATCGCCCTCGGGCGAGGGCCTGATCTCCCCGCGGCCCGCCTGCTGGATGTCCGCCGGGAGCCTCACGCCGAGCCGGTCCGCCACGGTCTCGAGGCGGATCCGCCAGGCAACGATCGCCCGGCGCTGACGGTTCTCGGTGTTGGGCAGCCCATCGAACTCGCGCTCCGGCAGCGCCGCGGTGAGCGCCGCGAGGTAGGAGTCCTCGAACACGTAGGTGTGCGCGTAGGCGCGGTTGGCCGCGCGCATCGCCGCCGGAACCGGAGTCACCTCCGCGGCCTCCCTGGCGTAGCCGGCGAAGCGGCGCTCGATCCGGCCCAGCCGTCGCTGTGCCGTCGCCGCGCCGATCTCGTGCTTGGCGTACGCCTCGGTGACCGGGTCGACGTTCTCGAGCAGGTCGTTCACCGGCAGGCGCACGCGCTCGACGGCCGCGACGTAGCGGCGAAGCTGCCCCGCCGCGGAGTCAATCGCCGCGGAATCAGCCGATGCCGAGCCGGTCGACGCGGAGGAGCCGGAGCCCTCGCACCCGGCGAGCGCCGCCGCGGCGGCCGCGAGGATGGCTGCCGCGGCCTGCCGGCTCAGTACCCGTAACCGCCGCCGGACCCGCCGCCGCTCGACGCCGGAGTCCCGCCGCTCGATGACGTGGAGGTCGATCCGCTGCTGGTCGTCGTGCTCGTCGGGGCGGTCGTGCTGGTCGAGGCGCTGGTGCTCGTCGCCGGCGAGGATGAACCCGAGTCGCTGCTGCTCGAGCCGCCGCATCCGGCCGCGGCGAGCGCCAGGGCCGCCACGCCCGCCAGAAGGGAGGCCCGCATCGTCCGTGTCTTCACTGATTGCTCCTTCGTCACAGGGTTGTCGCGAGGAATACGGGCGAGGCGGTGTCAAACGTTCACCTCGCTAGTGTCGAATTCGCATGGGCGCAGGCACCCCGACTCTATCCGCACCCCTTTCCGTGCTCGACCTGGCGGGCGTCGCCGACAACGCCACGCACGGCGAGGCGCTCACGGCCTCGATCGAGCTGGCCAAGACCGCGGAGCGGCTGGGCTACCACCGCCACTGGGTCGCCGAGCACCACAACATCCCCGGGGTCGCAAGCTCGGCGCCGGGCGTCCTCGCCGCCACGCTCGCCGCGCACACCGAGACGATCCGGGTCGGCGCCGGCGGCGTGATGCTCCCGAACCACGCGCCGCTCGTCGTCGTGGAGCAGTTCGGGATGCTCGAGGCCCTCTACCCCGGGCGGATCGACCTCGGGATCGGCCGCGCCCCGGGCACCGACCAGATCACCGCGGCCGCGCTCCGCCGCCGCGTCGACCCGCTCTCCGACTCCGAGTTCCCGCAGGCGCTGGCCGAGCTCTTCGCCTACTTCGACGGCGAGGGCTTTCCCGAGGGCCACCCCTTCTCGCACATCAACGCGGTGCCCGGCCGCGGCGACAAGCCCGCGATCTGGCTGCTCGGCTCCAGCGACTACAGCGCCACGCTGGCCGGGCGCCTCGGCCTGCCGTTCTCCTTCGCCCACCACTTCAGCCCGCGGAACACCGTCGAGGCGATGCGCCTCTACCGCCAGAGCTTCCAGCCCTCCGGCACCCTCGAGCAGCCGCACGCGATGGTGGCCGTGGCCGTGGTCTGCGCGTCCGACGACGAGCGCGCCCGCTACCTGGCGGGCCCATCGCGGCTCTCGATGGCTCGGCTTCGCACCGGCATGCCGACCCGGCTGCCGAGCCCGGAGGAAGCGGCGGCCCACGAGTACTCGCCCGGCGAGCAGTCCGCCGTGGGCTCGCTGAGCGGCTCCGCCGTGATCGGCAGCCCCGACACCGTCAGGGAGGGCCTCACCGACCTCCTCGCCCGCACCGGCGCCGACGAGCTGATCCTGACCACCATGGTCTACGACCCCGCCGACCGCATCCGCTCGTTCGAGCTGGTGGCAGAGCTCGCCGGCCTCACCGGAGCCCCGGCCCACGGGTAGGCCGCTCCCCACCGCCGCCGCGAACCGGCGCACCGGCGAGGCCGCCTCGGCGAGGATGCGCGCTTGACCAGCGCCTCCAAGACCGTTCCCGCCGGCTCGCGCCGGCTCGGCCGCATCGGACTCGGCACGAACCGGCTGACCGATACGCCCGAGAACCGCGCCTTCCTGCAGGCCGCGGTGGACGCGGGGCTCAACCACATCGACACCGCCCACCTCTACACGGGCGGCGAGAGCGAGCGGACCATCGGCAACGCCCTGGCGCCGTTCGGAGACGGGCTCACGGTCGCCACCAAGGGCCACTACCGCGGCGGCGGGGCCGAGACGCTGCGCGAGGAGCTCGAGGAGAGCCTGCGGCGCCTGCGGACCGAGCGCATCGCCCTCTACTACGTCCACCGCTTCCACCCGGAGTTCTCGATCGAGGACACGCTCACCCCGCTCGCCGCGGCCATCGAGGCGGGCAAGGTCGAGAACGTGGGCATCTCCGACGTCAGCGTCGAGCAGATCCGCCTCGCGCGCACCGTCCTCCCGATCGCGGCCGTGCAGAACGAGTACTCGCTGGCCGAGCGCCGCTACGACGACGTCGTCGAATACTGCGAGCGCGAGTGCATCGCCTTCGTCCCCTACTTCCCGCTGCGCGGCGGCGGGCGGAAGCTGAAGAAGGTCGCCAAGGCCCATGGCGCCGCGCCCGAGCAGGTGAAGCTGGCCTGGCTCCTGCACCGCTCGCCGGCGATGGCGCCGATCCCGGGAACGCTCTCGATCGAGCACCTGCGCTCGAACCTCCAGGCCCGCGAGCTGGAGCTCGCCGACGACGAGCTGCGGGCGCTCGGCGGCGCATGATCCGACCCCTTTGCAGGCGGTTCCGGCTCGCGCCGCCCGGTTCACTGCTACCTTGCGCGCACGGACGACCGTCGTCCGTGAGTTTTCGTTTTTCTCTCTAGTGCGCTCAGCGCGATCGGATTGAGCCTCGAACTCTCCCTTCGCCCGGCGGCCCCAGGCTGCCGAAGGAGTAACCAACTTGTCATCGCACACCTTTGCCGATCTCGGCATCTCAACCACGCTTGCCCGCGCCCTTGCGGCTGAGGGCATCGAGCGCCCGTTCGCCATCCAGAGCCTCGTCATTCCCGACGTGCTCGCCGGCCACGACGTGCTCGCCAAGGCGCCGACCGGATCGGGCAAGACGCTCGGCTTCGGCGCGCCCATCCTCGACCGCATCGACCCCGGCGCCAAGTGCCCCGCTGCCCTCGTCCTCGCCCCCACGCGCGAGCTCGCGGTGCAGATCGTCGACGCAACCCGCCCGCTGGCCGAGGCCCGCGGGCTCTCAGTCGCCGCCGCCTACGGCGGCGTCGGCATCCAGGCCCAGGGCCGCAAGGCCCGCCGCGCCCACCTGCTAGTGGCAACGCCGGGCCGCCTGCTCGACCTCCTCGGCCGCGGCGACATCCGCCTCGGCAACGTGCGGTTCCTCGTCCTCGACGAGGCCGACCGCATGCTCGACATGGGCTTTCGCCCCGACGTCGACAGGATCGTCTCGCAGACCCCGAAGGAGCGCCAGACGCTGTTCTTCTCGGCAACCCTCGACGGGCCAACCGGCAAGATCGCCAAGGCCTACACCAACGACCCCAGGCGCCACGCCCACGAGCCGAAGCCCGGCACGGAGGGCAGGATCGAGCACCGCTTCGTCGGCGTCACGCACGACGGCAAGCTCGAGGAGCTCGTCGGGCAGATCCGCGAGGCCGACGGCGGGCGAACGCTCGTCTTCGTCCGCACCAAGCACGGCGCCGACCGGCTCGTGCGCAAGCTCTCCAAGCAGGGCATCAACGCCGCGGCGATGCACGGCAACAAGAGCCAGTCGCAGCGGATGCGGGCGCTCGCCAAGTTCGACAACGGCCACCTCGGGGCGCTCGTCGCCACCGACGTGGCGGCCCGCGGCATCGACGTCGAGGGCATCGAGCGGGTGATCAACTTCGATCCGCCCCACGACCACCAGGCCTATACCCACCGCGTCGGGCGCACCGGCCGCGCCGGCGCCGACGGCGTCGGGGTGACCTTCGTCACCGGCAGCGAGGAGAGCGACGTCGCCCAGATGGTGCGCAGGCTCGACCTCCCGGCCGACACGGCGCACGGCCCGCTGGCCTCGCGGGTCGCGAACGGAGGTGGCGGTGGCGGCTCGCACCGCAACGGCCAGGGGCGCAACCGGCGCCGTCGCAACCGCCGGCGCTACTAGTGCGCGCCGGGTTGTCAGGGTTCGATTTCGCCGGCCGCGGGTAGGCGGGGAGAGCCTCGCCGTCCAGGGCCTTTATCGGAGCGCTAACCCGCCCTCGTAACCCTGCCGATGAGCTAGTAGATGAGCAGCAACGCCATCACCCACATGAGCCCCGCCCAGCGCCGCGCCCTTCTCGGGCTCGGCACCGGGCTTGCCGCAACCGGCGCGCTCCTCGCGGTGATCCTCACCAAGGGCCACCAGTTCTCCGCGGCGATGGGCACGGTCCCGGTTGGGATCCTCGCCGCGGTCGTCGGCGTCGAGCTGCTCTGGATTCTGGCGCGGTGCGAGGCCTGGGCGGTCTGCATCGACGCCGCCGGCGGCACCGTCGAGCGCCGCACCCTCTTTCGCGCCGCCAGCCTCGGCTACCTCGGCAACGTCCTGAACCCGCAGCTCGGCCTCGCCCTGCGCATCGCGGCTCTGCGCCGCTCGGCGCCCGAGGAGAGCCCAACGGCGCCCGTCCTCGTCGCAGCGGAGCTGCCGATCGTGATCATCGAGCTCGGCCTGGCCGCGCTCCTGTCCTTCACCCTCGTCGGCGCCCTCGGGCTGCCGTGGTGGGTCCCCCTCGCCGCCCTCGGCACCGTCGGGACGCTGATCGCGCTGACCTGCCGCTTCGCCGCCCACCACCGCGACCGCGCCTGGCGCGGGCTGGCCGTGATGACCGGGCTTCGCAACCGCACCCGCATCGTCGGCCTCGTGGTCATCGCCGTCTCGCTCCAGGTGGTCCGCAACTGGCTCATCCTGCACGCGCTCGGCGCCGACGCCTCGATCTTCGACTCGGTCGCCCTGCTCATCGGGATGGCGGCCATCGGCCTCCTCCCGGTCGGCCCCGGCCTCGGCGCCGCGGCCTGCGTTCTCATCCTCGGCTCCAACGGCGTGGCCACGATGGCCGCGGCCGGAACGCTCCTCACGCTGACCGCCACGCTCGGCGCCGCGGTCTTCGCGTCCTGGGCTCTCGTCGACCGCCTGCGGCCGACCGCCCCGGCAACCGCGCTTCCCTGAGCCGGTACCCTCTGTTTACTGCCCGCTGGGTCCTACTCGTCCCTTTCCGCCCTCCGAGCTGCCTTCCACGAAAGGGACGAGAAAGAGTGTTCGCGTGAGCGACACCGGTACCAAGCAGGAGCGCGCCATGCACGAGGAGATCTCGAGCTCGCTGGCGTCTCTATGGAACAACTACTCGGGCTCTCGCCCCAGCGAGGTCTCGACCACCATCCGCGACGCCAAGGTTCGCTGCCGCCTCGAGGGCGGCGTCCACGACTTCGACGCGGCGCTCGAGCTCGCCGAGACGCAGGACATCGGCATCGGCGAACGGCGCCTCACCATGTACACCTTCCGCCGCGAGGCGATGGAGGCGGTCTCCCGCATCACCCACCGCCGCGTGCTCGCCTTCGTGTCCAACCACGACAGCGACGCCAACGTGGCGACCGAGGTCTTCATCATCGACTCGCCCCCCGCGGCGACCCGCTCGATCTTCGAGGCCAGGCAGAACCTCGAGGCCTGAGCGCCGGGCCCACTTGACGGCTTTGCCAAGCTGAGGGCATGGCCGCCTGCACCCATCTCGACCAGATCGAGTACCTCGAGCCGCCCGGTGACGTCGAGGGCTGCGAGGAGTGCCTCAAGATCGGCGGCCGCTGGGTCCACCTGCGCATGTGCCAGGAGTGCGGCAAGGTCGGCTGCTGCGACTCCTCCCCCAACCAGCACGCGTCCAAGCACGCCGCCGAGGCCGGCCACCCCGTCCTGCGCTCAATCGAGCCCGGCGAGGACTGGTCCTGGTGCGCGGTCGACGAGGTGATGTTCCGCCTCACCCGCGACTGAGCGCTCCTCAGGTGAGTCCGGACGCCACGACGATCGCCGTCAGGCCTGCGATCCCGCCGACGACGCCCGTGAACCAGCGACGGGCAGACTTCACGCGCCCGACCTTCCAGTTCGACACCACCGTGGTCCGCCGCTGAGCCACCAGAAGGGCCGCGAGGTAATCGCGGCCCACGTCGTCTTTCGAAAGATCTCGGCGATCGACGATTCGGGTCACGGCATGCGGCGGGGTTCTCTCGAAGGTCAGCATCATCGCCTGCAACGCTCGAAGGCCCGACATCAGCGCGCAAACGCTCGCGACGATGAGGACGATCGCACCGGTCGTCAGCGGCCAGCCATGGTCGAGTGCGTCCTTCCCGATGAGCAAGCCGGCGTTCGCAAGGACCAGTGTCGTCGTGAGGCCGGCGGCGCCGAGGAAGTAGTTCGCCCGCTGCTCGAGAAGGTTCGAGCGCTGGCGCTGATGCTCGTAGCCCGTCTCAGCCTGATCCACAAGCTCCGCAAGAGGTTCCGGGCCCACATCCCCGAGGGTCTCGCGGTAGGACGCCCGAGCTGAGTCGGCTGCCTCATCGCCAAGCTTTCTCGACGCGCCCCCTTCGAGCGCGGGGAGCACGAAGACTCCGAGATGCGAACGGCGCAGCCGGGCTCGAAAGCGTCGCCAGGTGAGCGCGTCGCCGTCGAGCTTCTCGGCCAGTTGAAAGCGCCGGCGGTGTCGAAGGACCGCATTCGGAGAGCGTTTCCTCCATGGCTTCGCGGTCAGGTGCAAACTTCGGTTCCACAACCGGCCCCGTCTCACCCACATGCCGTCGACGAGGAGCTCCACCCCTCCCGAATCCCCAGACCGACGTGCGAAACGGCGGCGGCGCTTGTCGTAGAAGTAGTCGATACCCGACGCTATCCGCGGGACGCCGGGCTGGTCAAGCGCGGCTCACGAAATCCGGCACGAGATCCCAGGGTCGGTTAGGTTCAAACCGCGGTCAGCAGGCCCGCGTCGTTCATGAGCTCGGATCCGGAAAGAGAGGGGAGGCTCGCTGAGGAGCGAGACCTCGGGTTGCAGGAAGTGGCCCCGGCGGCGCGTCTTGCCGAGGCGTCGAAACCGGCATCGAAGGCGAAACGATTGCGGTTCTGGACCGGCCAGCGGCCCGAACCGCTGCCCTCGTTCCTCGGCCCGGTCGAGGAGCCGAAGCGCGGCAAGCTCGGGATCTGCTGCTCGGGCGGCGGAATCCGTTCCGCGGCCTTCAACCTGGGAGCCCTCCAGATCCTCCAGAAGGAGGAGGAGTTGAAGCGGGCGAGCTACCTGTCCGCTGTCTCAGGCGGCTCGTACATCGCCGCCGCGTTTTGCACCGTCGCGAAGGCATGGGAAGGGCAGCACCGCCCCCAGGGACCGCGCGACTCCGGCTTCGACGATTCGAATCCGGAGCCGCTCGAGGAGATGGGGCCGTTCGCCCCGGGGTCTCCGGAAGAGCAGTACCTCCGGAACCGTTGCTCGTACATGGCGCCAACGGCGCCGGACAAGTCCTACCTCGTCCTCCGGGTCGTCCTTGGCCTGCTCCTGAATCTGCTCTTCGTCGCGCTGCCCCTGATCGGCGGCACGCTGATCCTCGTGGAATGGGTGTTTCACCCTGCCATGCCGGGCCTCTTCCTGGACGACCCTGAGCTTCACCTGCCGTTCCTCTTCTGGTTCGGTCCGGCTCTGGCCGGTGCCCTGGGGCTCCTGCTCGCCCTGCTCGCAATGGTGCGACGGTGGGGCTCGGACGCGCAGGTTCGCGGGCTCGACACCTGGGCGAAGAGATTGATCGTCGTCGGCCTGGCCGCCGGACTCGTGCTCGTTGTCCTGCCGGTGCTCGCCTGGCTCCTGAACGCTGGCGGCGCCACCGCCGCCGGAGGGCAGGCGGACGCCGCGACGGCCGAGGCTCCTTCCACGGCTGTGCCGGCGGCGACGGCCGGAGGCATCGCGGTCCTGATCGCCGGCGTCTTCGGCTACCTCAGGGAGGTTCTCGGCAGCCCGCTCGCCGCCGATGCCGGAAAGGTCGTGAAGGCCGCCGCCGGCCTGAGCGCGCGCCTGCGGATGGCCATCGCGTACACGGCCGCCGCGATCGTCGGCCCCTTGGTCATTGCGGCCATCGTGGTCTACACGGCCTCGCTCGCAGTGCATTGGACCGGCGGCGCCCAGAACCAGACGGTGCTCATCGGCGCCTTGGTGATTCTCGCCGCGTTCGCGTTCTTGTACGGCTTTGCCGACATCACCGCGACCTCACTCCACGGGTTCTACAAGCGCCGCCTGTCCACGGTCTTCTCGCTGAAGCGCGTCCTTGCAGGCGACCTCAACGACTCCGAGCGCGCGCGACAGCAGGCGATCCTCCCCAGCGCGGAGTCGGGGATCGCGATCGAGCGCGACTTCGACCACCTCGTGCCGATGTCGGAAACCGCGCTGCAAAGGGACGAGGAATGGCCGACGCTGATCGTCTGCGCCGCGGCGAACATCTCCGACGTCGGCGCGACTCCGCCGGGCCGCCGGGTCACGAGCTTCACCTTCAGCGCCGCGACGATTGGCGGTCCGCTCGTTGGCGCGGCGCCGATCACCGAGTACGGGAAGGTCTTCGACTCCGACAGGGAGGATGAGCCCGCCGGACGAGTCGACGAGCACTCGAAGCGCATGCGTGACGTCACCCTGCCCGCCGCGGTCGCGATGTCCGGCGCCGCGATCTCGCCCTCCATGGGGGCGATGACCCAAGCCGTCCCTTCGGTTCCTGATGGCCCTTGCGAACATCCGGCTCGGGGTCTGGGTTGCGAATCCGCGCTGGGTCATGGGGGACGCCCGTGACGAGCTTGGCCGCTACGGTCGTCCGCGGCCGGGCTACCTCTTCCGCGAGCTGCTGGGCGTCAACCGGATCGATTCCAAGTACCTCTACGTGACCGACGGCGGCCACTACGAGAACCTCGGCCTCGTCGAGCTCCTGCGGCGGGGGTGCACCCAGATCTACTGCTTCGACGCGAGCGGTGGCGACTCGTTCACGGCACTCGGGGACGCGATCGCGATCGCGCGGAGCGAGCTGGGGGTCGAGATCGATCTCGATCTCGAAGAGCTCGCGAAGCTCCGCGTCCCGCCCCCAGCGGCCCCCGCTGCGGCCGGGTCCGACGCCGCGGCCGCACCGGCAACCAGCGCGCCCGCGCCGACCTCGCCGGCCGTCGCGGAGAAACCGGCCATTTCGATCCGCTTCAAGTATCGCCACGGGCCACGGGGCCTCATCGTCTACGCCCGCAACGTCCTGTCCAAGAAGTCTCCCTACGACGCGGTCTCGTTCGCCGAGATCGACCCCGCGTTCCCCCACGACTCGACGATCGACCAGCTTTACACGGACCAGAAGTTCGAGGCCTACCGGGTGCTGGGCGAGGTCGCCGGCACGGCCGGCGCCGAGCTGATGGCGCTGGCCCCGGACGCGGCAGGGCCGCCGCGGCGCCGCGGCGGCCCATCACCTTCGTGACAGTTTCCGGGTGAGTTGAGCTACTCGGAGAGCTCGACGACCATCAGGCTGTTGCCCTCGGGGTCGCGGAACCAGAACATCGGCGGGACCGGGTCGCCCATCCGGGAGACCTCGTCGTCGACGTCGACGCCGGAGTCCTTGAGCGTCGCGTGGGTCGCGTCGATGTCGTCGGACTTCAGCGAGATGCCCGTCTGCGCTCCGCCGACCTCGCCGTAGTCCGGGGGCGGCGGCGCCAGCGCGATCGTGGTCTCGGCGCCCGGCACGGAGACCTCGACCCAGCGCATGCTGTGCTCGGGCGGGCCGAAGGCCGTGTCGGTGGTCTTCTCGAAGCCGAGCTTGTCGACGTAGAAGTCGATCGCCTCGTCGGTGTTCTGGGTGACGACGATCACCGTCGAGATCTTCTCGATGCCGGTCTTGGTTGCGGTTGCGGCCATTTTGGCTCCTCCAGGGGTGAGTGGGTGGCTTTGCAGGTATGGACCGGGGCCCCCACCGAAACTAATCGGTCCGGCCACCCACCCGGTTTCTAATCCGTTGAGCCGCCGGCGGGATTCCGCATCGCCTCGGCGATCTGCTGCGTCTCCACGTAGCTCACGAGCGTGGCCGTTCCGTCGGCCGGGTCCTTCATCCGTCCAAACATAGGCGTCTCCTTCCGCCACCCGCCAGGCGTCTCCATCCGCCTCCCACCAGTACAGGTCAGGATAGGTGTCGACGATGATGAGCACCGGCCACCCGACCGCGCCCCGCCGCCTCTCCCCCGAGGATCGCGCGATCCTCGACCTCGAGCGCGGGCCCATCGTCGGCCACACCTGCAAGGTCATCCTGCTCGGCGACCCCGCGCCCGACGCGGCGGCGTTGCGCGAGCGGATCTCCGCGCGCCTCTCGGGCGCGCCGGAGCTGACCCTGCGCCTCGAGGACGACCCGAATTCCCCCGAGTGGGTGCCACTCGACGGCCTCGACCTGGCCGACCACGTCGTGGGCCACGACGAGCGCGAGCCGCTCGACGCTCGCGCCCTGCGCGACGAAGTCGCCGAGCTCTTCGCCGAGCGCCTTCCCCGCGACCGCCCGCTCTGGCGGATGGACGTCTTCCCGCTCGCCGCCGGCGGGCGCGCCCTCGTCTGGCGCACCCACCACGCCCTCGCCGACGGCACAACCTGCGTGCGTCTGGCCAACGCGATCCTTCTCGACGCCGAGCCCGGCGCGGAACCCGCGGGGGCTGCGCACCGCGCCCATGCCGCCGCCGACGACGCACGCCGCCGCGCCCACCTCGCCGGGTTCGTCGAGCGCGAGTTCGCCCGCAGCCTGAAGCACTCGCCGTTCGACGGCCGCGTCGGGCGCAGGCGGGTCGTGGCCTTCGCCACCGTGCCGCTCCAGCCGCTTCACGACGCGGCCAAGGGCCTCGCCGGCGCCACCCTGAACGACGCGGTCCTCGCCGCCGTCGGCGGCGGGGTGCAGCGCTGGCTCGCCGAGATGCACGCCTCCATCCATCAGCTCCGCATCAAGGTCCCGGTCAGCCTCCACAACCAGGACGCCGAGGCGGGCAACCGCGACTCCTTCTTCGAGGTCACCGTCCCGGTCGCCGAGCCCGACCCCGTGAAGCGCCTCCACGCCGTCCACGCCGCCGCCCAGGTCCGCAAGGAGCGCCACGACGCCGACGAGATGGACGCGATCCTCGCAGAGCTCCGCCGCCTCTCCCCCCGCCTCGAGCACCTCTGCCAGCGCATCGAGCGCAGCCCCCGCAGCTTCGCCCTCAACGTCTCCAACGTCCCCGGGCCGCCGGGCCCCGTGAGCATCTGCGGCGCGCCGGTCGAGTCGCTCTACTCGTTCGCCGAGATCGGCGAGCGGCACGCGCTGCGCGTCGCCGTCGTCTCCTGTGCCGGCAACCTGCACTTCGGCCTCTGCGCCGACCCGGAGATCGTCGGCGAGCTCGACGCGCTGGCGCGCGGCGTGGAGGACGAGGCGCAGGCGCTGGTCGCCGCCGCTTAGCGATACTCGTCTCGTGCCCGCGCTCACCCTTCCCCTGCGCCACGAGATCGCCCGCGCGCTGCCCGAGCGGCCGTTCGCGCTGCGCTTCTGGGACGGCACCGAGGTTCCGGCCACCAACGGCGACGGCCCTGAGTTCCACGCCCGCAGCCCGGCGGCGCTCGCGCAGTTCCTGCGCTCGCCGAGCGAGCTCGGGCTCGGCCGTGCCTACGTGAAGGGCGAGCTCGCCGTCAGCGACCTCGACGCGGCGCTTCGCGTTGTCGACGAGTGGGAGCCGCCGCACCTTGGGTGGCTCGACCGGCTGCGGCTGATGCTCGCGGCGCTCCCGCCCGCCGGCGTGGGAGGCCTGCCACGCCCGCCCGCGGTCGAGCTCGTCCTGCGCGGCGAGCGCCACACGGAGGCCCGCGACGCCGCCGCGGTCCGCTACCACTACGACGTCGGCAACGAGTTCTTCGCCCTCTTCCTCGACGAGTCGATGACCTACAGCTGCGCGATCTTCTCGCGGGGCGCCGAGACCCTCGCCGAGGCGCAGCGGACGAAGCTCGAGCTCGTCGCGGCCAAGCTCGACCTGAAGCCCGGCCAGCGGGTGCTCGACGTGGGCTGCGGCTGGGGCAGCTTCGCCATCCACGCCGCCGCCAACCACGACGTCAGCGTCGTCGGCATCACGCTCTCCGAGCCCCAGGCCGAGCTCGCCCGCCGGCGGGTCGCCGAGGCCGGGCTGAGCGAGAAGGTCGAGATCCGCGTCGCCGACTACCGCCGGCTGGCCGACGGCCCCTTCGACGCGATCGCCAGCATCGGCATGGTCGAGCACGTCGGCGCGAACCGCATCGACGGCTACGCGGCCACCCTCGCCCGGCTACTCGCGCCCGGCGGGCGCCTGTTGAACCACGGGATCGCCGTGCTCTCACCCGAGAACCCGGCCTCGGGAGCGTTCTCCAACCGCTACGTCTTCCCCGACGGCGAGCCGCTGCCGCTCTGGCGGATCGAGCACGCGCTGGAGCGGGCCGGCTTCGAGACCCACCACGTCGAGGGCTTCCGCGGCGACTACGCCCGCACCCTCAGCGCGTGGATCGAGAACCTCGACGCCAACCTCCCCGAGGCGGAGCGGATCGCCGGGGCGGAGCGCCTGCGTGTCTGGCGCCTCTACCTGCGCGCGGCCAGGCACGGCTTCGACATCGGCTTCACCTCGATCTACCAGGTACGGGCGCACCGGCCGTAATTTCCCGGCACAACTCCTCTCATCATGAGAGGATCGGGGCGGCATGGAGGCGACCGTCGGTAATGCCGCGGGGTCGCGGCGGGTGGTCCTACAGAGAGCTGAGTTCAGCTCCGATCCCCGTGCGCTCCGGGGCAACCTGGACCGCCTCGACCGTCTGATCCGGGAGACGCATCCCGCAATCCGCCGGCGCCTGCGCCTCATGTTCGGTCAGCTGGTGGCCCAGTGGCAGGCTCGCTTTCCGGGGGAACAGATGGCCGTCGAGGTCGAGCAGATCGAGGACGCCGTTCGCCTCTCCACCGGGGGCCTTCGCCGCACGCTCGCCAAGGCCGACCTCGCGGAGCTGGTGACCGACTCGATTGCCGACCTCGTCGACGCCTGGGGCTTCGACCGTCGCCACGACGGCGACGTCTGGTTCGAGTTCCGCGACCCGCGACCCCCTCGTGGCGCCTCGCTCGACCCCTCGGCCCGAGTCAGCTACAGGCGTTGAACCGAACTCGCCGGAGAGCGCGCCCAGCGAGTTGATGCTCTGGTCGGCCCTTCGGTAGGCGGCCTGGAGGGCCGCGCGGCCAGTTGTTCGTTCCTCCAGGGCGGAGTGGGCGGCTTTGCGGGATTGGTCCTGGGGCACGAACCGAACCAGTCGGTCGGCGCGGGCGGTCCTGCTTGAATCATGCGCGGTGGCAGGACTTTCCGAGCTTCGAAGCCTGGGCCTCGGGAACGTCCTGCGCGCAACGGTGACCCCGCTCGCCTCGATCTTCGGCAGCGGCTTCTTGATCATCGTCCCGCTGCTCGAGCGCTCGATGGGCAGGCTCGCGATCGTCGGGGTCGTCCTCGTCTGCGTCCTGGCCTGGCTGATCGGCACCGCGATTCGCCACAACGTCTTCGAGGTCGAGGGGCGAGCCGGGCGGGGTGAGCTCAGCGCCGGCGTCCGGCGGCTGGAGAGCGCGAGCGACGTGGTCATCGCCGGCGCTTACGTCATCTCCGTTGCCCTGTATCTGCGGATCATGGCCGAGTACACGATCCGCTACGTCTCGCCCGGCTCCGAGGGCGCGGTCGAGATCCTCGGCACCGCGGCGATGCTGATCGTCGTGGCGGTGGGCGTCTTCCGCGGCTTCCACGGGCTCGACCTGATGGAGCGCTTGGCGTTGATCGTCGTCCTCGTCCTGACGACGGCCCTCGGCCTCACGTTCTTCGGCACCGACGCGAGCCGCGCCCTGAACGGCGACCTCGGCTTCCCGCCACTTGGCGGCGACAGTCTCGGTGAGACGCTGCTGCTGCTCGGCGGGATGCTGATCACGGTCCAGGGCTTCGAGACCGTCCGCTACCTGGGCGACGAGTACGACCGCCCGACCAGGATCTGGGCCTCGCGGCTGGCCCAGGCTGCCGCCGCTTCCATCTACATCGGGTTCGTCGTCGTCGCGACCCCGGTGATGGGTCTCGGCACGGGCTCCGGCGCCGACGAGACCCTCGTCGACATCACCACGCGGATCGCGCCCGTGCTCACCCTGCCGCTCGTCCTCTGCGCGATCCTCAGCCAGTTCAGCGCCGCCACCGCCGACACCGCCGCGGCGACCGAGAACCTCGGCGGGCCGCGGACCCGATGGCTCGACGGAGCCCCCTCCTACCTGCTGAGCGGCGGGGCCGCGATCGCGATGATCTGGGCGATTCCGCTGTTCAGCCTGGTGGCGATCGCGTCGCGGGCGTTCGCCGCCTACTACTGCGTGCAGTGCGTCGTGGCGGTACTCACCTCATCCAGGCTGTCGCAGCGGCTCGGCTTCGGCGCACTCGCAATGATCATGGGAGCCGTGACGCTCTTTGCCCGCCCCGTCGGTTGAGCATCGACCGGTCACGGGGCCACGGCAACGCGCCGATCAAAACTTCGGAGCAGCCTGATGAGCACCCACCAAACGCCACCGCAGCCGGGCGAGGCGGCCCGACCCGTACGCTCGCTCGCCTCATGGAGCGGCGAGCCGACCTGCGGAACCTGGCGATCATCGCCCACGTCGACCACGGCAAGACGACGCTGGTCGACGCCATGCTCTGGCAGACGGGCGCCTTTCGCAGCGGCCAGGACGTGGCCGAGCGGGTCATGGACTCGATGGACCTCGAGCGCGAGAAGGGCATCACCATTCTCGCCAAGAACACCGCCGTCCGCTACGGGGAGACCAAGCTCAACATCGTCGACACCCCCGGCCACGCGGACTTCGGCGGCGAGGTCGAGCGCGGCCTGACGATGGTCGACGGGGCCCTGCTCCTCGTCGACGCCTCGGAGGGCCCGCTGCCGCAGACCCGCTTCGTGCTGCGCAAAGCGCTCGAGGCCCGGCTGCCGCTGATCCTCGTCGTCAACAAGGTCGACCGGCCTGACGCCCGGATCGACGAGGTGGTCGACGAGGTCTACCAGCTGTTCCTCGACCTCGACGCCGACGAGGAGCAGATCGAGTTCCCAATCGTCTACACCAACGCCCGGGCCGGGAAGGCGTCGCTCGAGGCCGGCACGGAGGGCGAGGACCTCACCCCCCTCTTCGACCTCATCGGAGAGCGCATCCCCGCGCCCGAGTTCGATCCCGGGCACCCGCTCCAGGCCCAGGTCACCAATCTCGACGCCTCTCCCTACCTCGGCCGCCTCGCGCTCTGCCGCGTCCGCCACGGCACGATCCGCGCCGGCCAGCGGATCGCCTGGTGCCGCGCCGACGGCTCGATCGAGCGGGCCAACGTCTCCGAGCTCTTCGTCACCGACGCGCTGGAGCGCGTCAGCGCCGAGGAGGCCGGCCCCGGGGAGATCATCGCCCTCGGCGGCCTCGCCGACGTGACGATCGGCGAGACGATCGCCGACCCCGACGATCCGCGCCCGCTGCCCGTGATCACCGTCGACGAGCCGGCGCTGTCGATAACCGTCGGCATCAACACCGCGCCGCTCGCCGGGCAGAGCGGCTCGAAGCTCACCGCCCGCCAGGTGAAGGCGCGCCTGGACTCCGAGCTGGTCGGCAACGTCTCCATCCGCGTCAACGACACCGAGCGCCCCGACACCTGGGAGGTACAGGGCCGCGGCGAGCTCCAGCTCGTCGTGCTGCTCGAGCTGATGCGCCGCGAGGGCTTCGAGCTCACCGCCGGCCAGCCGCGCGTCCTCACCCGCGAGATCGACGGCAAGCTCCACGAGCCCGCCGAGCGCCTGGCGATCGACGTGCCCGAGGAGTTCATCGGCGTCGTCACCCAGATGCTCGCCCTGCGCAAGGGCCGCATGCTCGAGATGATCAACCACGGCACCGGGCTGGGTTCGCCTGGAGTACGTGGCGAGCGCCCGCGCGCTGCTCGGCTTTCGCACCGAGTTCCTCACCGAGACCCGCGGCACCGGGATCCTCCACCACGTCTTCGAGGGCTGGCAGCCGTGGGCGGGCGAGCTTCGCACCCGCCCGACCGGGGCGCTCGTCGCCGACCGCCAGGGCCAGAGCGCGGCCTTCGCCCTCTTCGGCCTCCAGGAACGCGGCTCGCTCTTCATCGGGCCGGGCGAGGACGTCTACGAGGGGATGATCGTCGGCGAGAACGCCCGCGCCCAGGACCTCGACGTCAACCCCACCAAGGAGAAGCACCAGACCAACGTCCGCGCCGCCAGCGCCGACATCCTCATCCGCCTGATCCCGCCCCGCCGCCTCTCCCTCGAGCAGGCCCTCGAGTTCCTGCGCGAGGACGAGTGCATCGAGATCACCCCCGAGATCGTCCGCCTGCGCAAGGTCGAGCTCGACAAGACGGCGCGGATGAAGCTGGCGCGGGCCGCGCGGGGCTGACCGCGAACCGGCTCGCGCACGGCCCTGCCGGGATATATGATCGCCTCAGGTGTCTTCGATCGAGACGTGAGAGCGCATCCACACCGAGCGGCCGCATCCCGGCGCAGCCTCGTCGTCGTCATTGCGCTGGCCGCTCTCGGCGCCCTCGCCCTCGCATCTGCGGCGCTCGCTCACTCACGCGTCCTTCGCGTCGGCAGCTACCACGGGGTCGCCGGCCAGTACAAGACGATCCAGGCCGCGGTGAACGCCGCGAGGCACGGGGACACGATCCTCGTCGGCCCCGGCGACTACCACGAGCGAAACGACCACCGCAGGCAGCCGAAGGGCGAGGTCCCACCGAGCGGTGTCCTCATCACCAAGGACAACCTGCTCATCCGAGGCATGAACCGCAACAGGGTGATCGTCGACGGGACCAAGCCCGGCTCGAAGCCGTGCAGCTCGAAGAAGTCGGATCAGGACTTCGGCGACAGGTCCAAGCGGGCAAAGCCGCTCGGGCGGAACGGACTGGTGGCCTGGAAGGCCGACAACGTCACGATCGAGAACCTGACCGCATGCAACTTCCTCACCGGCTCGGGCAACAGCGGCAACGAGATCTGGTGGAACGGCGGCGACGGCAGCGGCAAGATCCGCCTGCACCGCTTCACGGGCAACTACCTGAACGCCACCTCCACCTTCTACAACGGCACCGACACCGCGGCGGGCTACGGGCTCTTCTCCTCCAACGCGAAGGGCCCAGGCCTGTGGGCGCACGACTACGCCTCGAACTTCGACGACTCCAACTACTACATCGGAGCGTGCCGGCGGGTCTGCAACCAGACCATGAACCACGACTGGTCCGAGTTCAGCGCCCTGGGCTACTCGGGCACGAACTCGGGCGGCAAGCTCATCGTCAAGAACTCCGAGTTCGACAAGAACAAGGACGGCTTCTCGACCAACAGCCAGAACAACGACGACCTGCCCTCACCGCAGGACGGGCACTGCCGCAAGGGCAAGAGGAGCCGGATCACGCACACGGTCTCCTGCTGGGTCTTCATCCACAACTACGTCCACGACAACAACAACCCGCAGGTCCCCGGTCGTGGCGCCGCGAGCGCCGGCCCTGTCGGGACCGGGATGTCGATCGCAGGCGGGCGCTTCGACACCCTCATGGGCAACCGCTTCGTGCACAACGGCGCCTGGGGCGTGCTGCTCGTCCCCTATCCCGACGACGAGACCCCGCCGCCGGGCGAGCACTGCCAGGGCGGGACCTCCGACACGATCCTCTCGAGCTTCGGCTTCACCTGCACGTTCGACGACTGGGGCAACCAGCTCTTCAACAACAAGTTCAAGGACAACGGCTTCTTCGGCAACCCCACCAACGGCGACATCGGCGAGCTCACCCTGATCAACGGCAAGCCGATCAACTGCTACCGCAAGAACACGACCCCCGACGGCACCTCGCCGGCGACGGTCCAGACCACGAACACGGATTGCGGAAGCACCGGCACCGGTAACAACAACCTCTCGCTCCTCTCCGAGGCCGCCTGCGACTCAGAGGTCGACACCACCCTCTGCCTGCCGAGCGACAGCTACCCGCGCGGCACCAAGGTCGTCATGCACCGCCTCCCCACCAAGAAGCTCGACACCATGCCGCATCCCTGCAAGGGCGTGCCGAGCAACCCGTGGTGCCCGGGGAAGCGTTAGCTGTCCGGCGCCCAGAACCATTCGGCGAACGGGCGCGTCCGGCGGGCGCGCAGCCGCCGGCGCCCACGCTGAAACCAGGCGAGCTCCTCCCCGCCCGCCGGCGCGGTCGGCGCCGCGCTTCTGCAGGCGATCCCCGGATGCCCGGCGGCCCACGCCTCCTCGCCCAGGGGGCGGCAGCGGCTCCAGGCGACGATCCGCCCGCGCCCGTCGCGCGGGTAGCTCCCAGGTAGGCCCATCGACTCCAGGCCGCGGGCCGAGACGGCGTCGGCAAAGCGCTCCCGGCGGACGCTGGCCTGCACCAGCACCGGCGCGGTCGAGGGGTTGAGGTCCTCGGGGCCGTAGGGGTGCGGCTCGAGTTGCTGGAAGACGACGGCGCGCGCCACGGAGACCGAGCGACACAGATAGACGACCTTGAACGCACCCGGCGCGTTCCAGCGCCCGCCGGCCGCCTGCGCGAACGCGCCGTCGAGGGGGTTGCGCCACGACGGGTCGGCGACGCGCACGTAGGCGCCGCCGCGCGCGATCGTCCTCACGCGCTAGCCAGTGCTCGCCCAGTCGAACGAGGCTCGCACCAGCTCGAGCAGCTCGTCCTGGCGATCGCCCTCGATCATCTCCAGCATCGTCGCGCCGCCGTAGGCGCGGGCCGGGCGCCGCGCCACCCCGGGGATCCGCTCGGGCTTGACCCGATGCGAGAGCAGATCGGCGATCGCTGCGACCGTGGCCGCCTTCTCCTGGCGCGAGCCCGGCACCCCGCGCGAGCGCCACTCCCCCACCGCCTGGCGCGAGACGCCGAAAAGGCGCCCGAGCTCGACGTTGGAGAGCGCGAACGCGTCCTGGATCTCGTCCAGAAGCGACGGGGCGACGAGCGCTGCGACTGCCATGTCTCCAGCCTAGCGCAAGCAAAACGCAAGTGCAAGCTTTTCGCAAGCAGGTTCGGGCGCTGACGCTTCAGGCATAGACTCACCCTCGTGCCGACGCCACTGATCGAGTTCCCCGCCGACGACCCCCAGCGCGCCCTCGCCTTCTGGCAGGGCCTCCTCGGCGCCGAGCTCAAGCCACGGCCGGCCGAGGCCGGCGCGGGCTGGGAGTCGCAGGTCGACGGCCTGCGCCTCGGCGTCCACGAGCGCGGCACCGGCCCCGGCGACACCGCCTCCCTCCCCTACTTCACCGTCCCGGACATGGCCGCCGCGCTCGAACGCGTCACCGAGCTCGGCGGCACGCTCATCCACCCCGGCGAGCGCTGGTCGATCTGCCGCGACTCCGAGGGCAGCCCGTTCGCGCTCGCGGCTGGTGTAAACCCAGCTCGTGATTCCTGAGCTCGGCGCTTACGTCTAGGCCGGGCTGGGCGCGCTCACGTCAAGCGTCACGACGCGATCCGGCGCGGCAATCGCCGAGCGCGCCGCGGCGGTCAGGGCTTCTAGGTCGAGGTCGTACTTCGCAGCGGCCGCTGCGAGCGGCTCCTCGATCCCGTCGTCGACGTAGAGCACCTCGACACCGACGGGTTTGTCGGCCAGCAGGTCGACACCCCCGCGCTCATGGATCCGGTCGCTTCTGTCCGCGCGGCCCGCATCCACCAGCGTGATCGCGAGGGCGTTGGCCTCGCTGTCGAACTCCGCACGCATCGTCACCTCCTCCACATCGTAATGACCACCGCGGAGTCCTCCTGGGCGACGACGACCGTCACTGAGTCGAACTCGAAGATTGGATTTCCGCTCCTATCGACGCGACGTGGCTCCGTGCCGGAGAGAGCGTGCTCGACCTCGTCCAGCGAGATCGAGTAGAGCCGCGCTTGGTTCTTCGCATGCCGAGTGCGTCCGAGCCTGCGCTGCTCAGCCCTCGACCGAGCGGGCCAGCGCCTCCAGCCTCTCGGCGCGCGGGTCGTTGAGGCCGATCGTCTCCTCGAGCCAGACGCGGGCCTCCTCGATGTCGAGGTCACGGGTGACCACGAGCATCTGCTCGATGTCGAGCCAGTCCTTGGGCCGGTCGAAGAGGACCTTGCAGACCAGCAGGTGCTCGGGCGCGAGGATCGGGATGCGGGCGTCATCGCCGAAGTCCACCGAGCGCAGCTCTCGGCGCATCGCCGCGTGTAGCTCGGCGTAGGCGAAGAACAGATCGACCGGGTTGCGTCCCCACCACCAGCGCGCCTGGCCGTCGCGCTCGGTGGCGGCGGGGTCGGCCCCGCGTTCGCTGATGCCCAGCGGCGAGAGGGCCGCAAGCACTCGCCCCTGTTCGGAGGCGGTGACGAAGAGATTGACGTCGATGTCGATCGTGACGCGCGGCTCGGCGTAGTAGGCGAGGGCCAGGGCGCCTCCGAAGGCGTGATCGATCCCCGCCTCGGCGAGCCCGCGGTCGATCGCGATGACCTTCTCCGGGAGGGAGAGCTCGCTCATGCCGGCCGGCCGGGTATTCCAGGGAACGAGACGGTGGCGCCACGTGGCGGCGCCGGCAGGCGGTCAGCGAGCAGGAGGAGGTCCCGAAGCGCGAGCCCGCGTTCACGGGCGGAGACCCCGATCCACGGAGCCGCCGCCCGCTCGGCGTCGCTTGGAGCCCGATCGGCGCGCCCGAGTGCGTCCGCGAGCAGCCGCCGCGTGGCTGTCGACGGTCCCCGGCCGGCCGACAACTCGGCGAGCAGGGTCGCCCCCGCGTCTTCGGCCGCCGAGAACGAGACGGGCGCGCCCGCCCGAGTCGCTGCGCGGCGCAGGTCGGCGGCGGAGACCCTGCCCTCGGCCCGGGCGAGGGCGTGCTCGGCCACGTCCGGGGTCAGCGTGCGAAAGCTCGCAAGCGTTCGGGCGCGCGGCCCCTTCGGGGTCTGCCGCGACTCCCGCAACTCCCAGCGGCCGTGGCCGCGCTGGACGGCGTATGCCATAGTGGGCATTATACCCACTATTGCCCACGTGAGCTGCATAGACTCGTCCCGTGAAGGTCCTCGTCACCGGCGCCAGCGGCTTCCTCGGCAAGGTCGTCTGCGCCGAGCTCCTGGGGCGCGGCCACGAGGTCCACGCGCTCGTCCGCCGCCCCGGCTCCGAGCCGTCCGAGTGCACCGCCGTCGCCGGCGACCTCACCGACGCCGAGCGCCTCACGGCCGCCGTCTCCGAGGTAGCCCCCGAGTGCGTCTTCCACCTCGCCGCCGAGATCGCCTCGCAGCGCGACGCCGCGAAGATCCGCGCCGTCAACGTCGACGGCACCCGCGTCCTGATCTCCGCCTGCGAGGCCGCCGGCGTGCGCCGCCTCGTCTTCGCCTCCACCGTCGTCACCGGCGACGCGAGGGGCGCCGTCCTCACCGAGGAGTCCCAACTTCCCGTCGAGACCGAGTACGGCCGCTCCAAGCAGGAGGGCGAGCGCATGCTGCGCTCCTCATCGCTCGAGGACGTGATCATCAGGCCCAGCCACGTCTACGGGCCGGGCGGGTGGTACGTCGAGGAGATCGTCGACCGCATCCGCCGCCCGGCCGCTTCGCCGTCGTCGGCTCGGGCCGGAACTGGTGGGACGTCGTGCGGGTCGAGGACGTGGCGAGCGCCTGCGTCGACGCCGCCGAGCGCGCCCCCGCCGGCTCCACCTACCACGTCGCCGACGACGAGCCGATCCACTACTACGACTTCGCCGCCCTCACCGCCGAGGCCCTCGGCAAGGGCGCACCCCGCCACATCCCGGCCTGGCTCGCCCGCCTCGCCGCCGGCGCCGACCCCGTCCGCGCCGCCACCCGCTCGGCGAAGAGCTCGAACGCACGGATCAAGTCGGAGCTTGGGTGGGAGCCGCGGTTTGCGACGGCGCGTGAGGGCGTGCCCGATGCGGTCGCACGGCTCGGCTGAGCTTCAGCTACCCCATATCCCTTCGGATATACTCCAGGCATGGATATCGGCCATGCCTTGCGCATGAGTCGCACCGCCTCGGGCCTGACCCAGGGCGAGCTCGCCGCCCTGGCGGGCACATCGCAGGCCACGCTCTCCGACTACGAGCGCGGCGCCAAGGTGCCCTCGGCCGCCACCCTCGACCGCCTGCTCGCGGCCACCGGCGCCCGCCTCACAAGCGTTCCGGGCCGCCGGCTGCGGGTGCCGCGCGCCGAGCGATCTCGAGCAGCGCGGCCGCACGCTGGCGGCGGTGATCGACCTCGCCGAGCGGCTTCCCGGGCGCCGTTCCGCAGGAGCTTCGCTTCCCACCCCTGCGCCCGGCGACCTCCGACTCGCGATGAACCTCGCCGAGCGGCTCCTGGCTCTGCACGCGAGCCTCGAGGCCGCGGGCATCGACCACGCCTTCGGCGGCGCGATCGCCCTCGCCTACTGGACGCTCGAGCCCCGCGGCACGCGCGACATCGACGTCAACGTCTTCGTCCCCAGCGAGGACGCGCCAACGGTGCTCGCGGCCCTGCCCGACGGCGTCGCCCACGACGAGAAGTCGCTCGCCGCGATCAGCGCGCGACGGCCAGGTACGGCTCTGGTGGGACGACACGCCCATCGACCTCTTCTTCGACAACCTGCCCGTCCACGAGGAGGCCGCCCGCCACCGGCGCATGGTCCCGTTCGAGGGCGAGCGGATCCCGGTGCTCGGGCCAGTCGAGCTCGCCCTCTTCAAGGTCATGTTCGACCGCACCCGCGACTGGGCCGACATCGAGGCGATGGTCGAGGCCGAGAACCTCGACGTCGCGGCCCTGCGCGCCGACATTGCCGAGTTCGTCGGCGCCGACGACCCCAGGATCGCGCGGCTCGATGAGGCCGCTCGGCGCGCTCGCGCGAGCTGAGCGAAACCTGCTCAGCCCTTGCCGTGGAAGACGGTCACCTGGGCGCCGTCGTAGTCCGGGTAGGCGATGTCCGGGTGCTTGTCGCCGTTCACTCGGCCGACGGCCACCGAGTACGGATCCGAGGCCGTGAGGCTCGTGCCGCCGTAGACCTTCGCTTTGGAGAAGCCGCCGCGCTTCGCGTAGAGGACCGACACGTCGCCAGAGTCGGGTCCGTTGTAGTTCAGGACCGTGACCACGTCGGCGCGGCCGTCGCCGTTGAGGTCCCCGGCGGCGGCGAAGTCGCCGCACGCCCCGTCGGAATTGGGGAAGCTCTCGGGCGGCTTCAGCCCGTGCTTGCCGTTGGCGATCAGCAGCACGGAGGGGTCGGCAACGCCGCATCCCGTGGCGACGATGTCCGGCCGGCGATCTGCGGTGAAACGGCCGGCCATCAGACCGCGGGCGCGGGGTGTGCCGAGATCAAAGCTCGGCCCCGACTTCAGCCCGCCCTTCCCATTGCCCTTGAGCACGTTGACGAATTGGTCGTTGCCGTTCTCGTAGGTGGACGTGGCGACGTCGAGCTTGCCATCGCCGTTGAAGTCGCCGGTGACCACGCGGAACGGCGAGTCGGTCGTGTGTGGCCGCGGCGCCTTGAGCGTCCCGTGCTTCGTGCCGAGCAGCACCGAGACGGCGTTGTCCGCGGGGTTCGGGGTCACGACGTCGGGATGCCCGTCGCCGTTGAGGTCGCCGATCGTCAACTCCTGCGGCGATGTGCCGGCGGGGTAGGCAACGGGATCCGCGAAGCCGTGGCGCTTGGCCAGGAGCACGAGGACGTGGCCCGTGGGATTGGGGTCGTCGACGACGAGGTCCGGGCGCTTGTCGCCGTTCATGTCGTGGACCGCGAAGAAATGCGGGTCGACGCCGACGGGCACGGGCTGCGCCGGGCTGAAGCCGGTCCTGTTCCCGTAGAGGATGAGGAGCTCCTCGGTCAGCTCGCTGCTCGTGATGATGTCTTTGCGCCCGTCGCCGTTCAGGTCGGCGATGGCGATGTTCTCGAGCGAGTTGGCGTTGACGGGGTAGTGCTTGGGCGCGCTGAAGCCCGAACCGGCGCGCGCCGCCGCCAACCCGGCGCCCAGGGCGAGCACCGCCACGGACACGACCCCGACTCGTACGAACTTGCATCGCCAGGACACAGCCTAACGCCCCCTGCTCGGCCCAGTGCGATCCCGCGCATAGACTCGCGCCGTGAGGGCTCTCGTCACCGGCGCCAGCGGCTTTCTCGGCGGGGTGGTCTGCGCTGAGCTCTCCGAGCGCGGCCACGACGTCCACGCGCTCTGCCGCCGTCCTGGTTCCGAGCCTTCGGGAACGACCGCGGTCGCCGGCGACGTCACCGACGCCGAACGGCTCACCGCCGCCGTCTCGGAGGTCGCGCCCGAGTGCGTCTTCCACCTCGCCGCCGAGATCGCCTCGCAGCGCGACGCCGCGAAGATCCGCGCCGTCAACGTCGACGGCACCCGCGTCCTGATCTCCGCCTGCGAGGCCGCGGGCGTGCGACGACTCGTCTTCGCCTCGACCGTGGTCACCGGCGACGCGAGGGGCCTGGTGCTCACCGAGGAGAGCGAGCTGCCCGTCGAGACCGAGTACGGCCGCTCCAAGCAGGAGGGCGAGCGCATGCTGCGCTCCTCATCGCTCGAGGACGTGATCATCAGGCCCAGCCACGTCTACGGGCCCGGCGGATGGTACGTCGAGGAGATCGTCAACCGGATCCGAGCGCCCGGCCGCTTCGCCGTCGTCGGCTCGGGCCGGAACTGGTGGGACGTCGTGCGGGTCGAGGACGTGGCGAGCGCCTGCGTCGACGCCGCCGAGCGCGCCCCCGCCGGCTCCACCTACCACGTCGCCGACGACGAGCCGATCCACTACTACGACTTCGTCGCCCTCACCGCCGAGGCCCTCGGCAAGGGCCCACCCCGCCGCATCCCGGCCTGGCTCGCCCGCCTCGCCGCCGGCGCCGACCCCGTCCGCGCCGCCACCCGCTCGGCGAAGAGCTCCAACGCCCTGATCAAGGCGGAGCTGGGGTGGGAGCCGCGGTTTGCGACCGCGCGCGAGGGCGTGCCCGACGCGATCTCAGCGCTCGGCTGACGAAGTCAGGCGAGTCGGAGCTGGTGCGACGGCGCGCTTGGGCATGCCTCGTCGTCGCGCAGCTTCGGATGTGACACCATCGACCGCGCGTGGCACCCAGAATCCGAGCGTCCGCGCGAGCGGACAGCAGAACAGATGGAGCTCATTGACTGACCGGCGACAGATCAGCGCCCAGGAGAAGGAATCTGTCCTTGCTCGCCAGGGGCGAGTCTGCTTCATCGATGGGCATCCCATTGCCGATTCCGACGAGATCGAGTTCGACCACATCTGGCCCTATTCCGAGGGCGGTGAATCCCATGAGGCGAACATCGCTGTCGTGTGCAAGCGCCACAACCGCGAGAAGCGGAACCTCACACTCGGAGAGTTCCGGGACCGCCAGCAACTCCGGCGTTTCTTTGAGGGAGCAAGAAAGCGCAAACTCGACGACCTTCTAGATGCCAAGCTCGGAGCGAGCGGATACGGCCAAGGATTGAATGCCGAGATTCTGGATTCCTCCGTAAAGCTCTTCTTGAATGGCGACCCGCAGAGCGTCCCACTCGCCACTTGCCCAGCGACCAACGAGCGTTATTTCTACGCCGTCATTCCAGCGCGATATCTCGCCAATGACACAGAGCTCCAACCTCGAGCCCTTGAGTCCGACCGGCTGTGGAAACTTTACGAGCACCTGCGGAGACACACTCAGCTAGCTCCGACGGTGTGCCGCCTGGTGGACTCTCACCTCCTCCTCTTCGACGGACAGCACAAGGCCGCTGCCCAAGTCTGGGCTGGGCGAACCGTGATCGATTGCAAGGTCTACCTCGATCCAGAAGTACGCCGCCTCAAGGAGACGAATCTCTCAGCGCACGACAAGCTGCGTCAGATGCCGTTCTACACATCCACGTTGCTGGAGAAGTATGCGGGAATGGCGACCGAAGACTGGCAAGAGTTCCTCGAGACGAGTGGCCCGAAGAATGAAGCCGCGTTTCTCGACTTCATTCGTACCAAAGCAGGTCTCACGAAACCAGACGCACGAAAGCGGGTCCGAGCGCAGATCTACAAAGACATCTTGGACCACCCGCAGAACAAGCTTCGCGAATACGTCGCCGAGGAAAATCGTGGGAGAACTAACCCACTTACGATGTCCCGTCTCGAGAAGACCTTCTTCGCGGAGTTCATCACCCCGCCGCCTCTGGAAGATGAGTTCGAAACCGACAGTTATCACCGCGACGAAGAGCGGGATAACGTCGTCAAGGTTCTGAACTCGATCGTCGAAAGGTCCCTTGAAGGCCGGTGGAATCCTGAAGCGGACGATGCCGGGCACAAGAAGGCGGCGCGACTGTACTCCGCTGGCGCGTTGCGGGCATGGGTTCCGTTTCTCCGTGACGCGATAGCCCCCTCACTGCAGCTCATCGACGCCGAAGATCGTTCGCGGCTCTTCTATCGCACGCTCACTGACTCTCAGTTCGAAGCGATTGACCGCTTACTCGACCGTCTGTTCACGCACCGCGTATGGGAAGACCCAAATCCGGAACTCAACGATCTGCGTTACGACAATGCCGAGCGAGCCAAAGAAATGCTGCGAAGGGAGGGCCTAACCCCAAGCTGGATCCTGGGTGGCGAGGAGTAGCGATGACCCGCGCCCGCGCATCCGCAGCGGTGGGTCTCTCGTCACGACGAGACAGCTGCTTGCACCCTGATCGAGCCGAGTGTCCCCGTCTACCGTCGAGAAGAGGTGGCGCGGCTGGAAGGGCGGCTGTCCGGGTGGGACATGTGCACCATCGCCCCGAGCCGCACTGAAAGACTCGATCGCCGCGGTCAGGCAGTAGCCCAAATGGCGGCGCCGAATCGCCTGGCTTGATGAAACCAGTCGGTGGCTTCCCGGCCAAACAGCCCGTTAGGGGCGCCTTGGATCTCCGGTGGCTTCAGGCGACACAGTCGACGCCTATGTAGTCGCGAGACCGAACAACTGCCGTCCTGGCGAATACTGATACCCGGTCCGATCCCTCCGTCGGCACCACCCAGGGCCGCAGTGTCTCTCTTGGGCAAGAGAGACACTCTCGCGGGGCCGGCTTAGCTCTTGTGCCGCGAACGCCTCCGCAGTCACTCCATCGGCTTGACCTGGGCCTCGATGAAGGCGATCTCGTCGTCTTCGAGGCCGTACTTGGCGTACAGCTGTTGGTCGATCTCCGGGATCGGCTTCGTCCAGTCGATATCTGAAGCCGACGTGAAGTCCTGCAGCGGGACGTACTTCCAGACCTTCGCCGGGTTGTGCTGGGTGATCTTCAGGACGCCGAGGAGCGCCCGTGCGAACTTGGTCTTCACGTACTTGAGGCAAGCCTCGGCGGCGGCCTCGTCGTCGAAGGCGCCGATGGTGATGAACGTCTGGGTGACCGCCACCTGCGGGCCCAACACGTAGCGGGATCGACAGCACCTCACCGAAGGTTCCGGAGCCGTTGGCCGCCGGAAGAGCGACTTTGTACGCTGCCGAAACTCTCCGGGCCGGCGATGTAGTCGCTGCGGATCCAACGGTCAGGCACGCCTGTTCTTGATCAGCCCGAGCACCCGGACGTACTCGTGACCGTCAACGGGCTGGTCCTCGTGGTAGAGGAACGAGAACTGGTCGAACGCGTTCGTGTTCACCCGTGACTGCGCGTCGCTCGACATCGGTCGCAGCGCACGCGCCTCCGGGTGCTCCTCGTACAGCTTGTCCGTGTAGCGGTAGGAGCGCGAACTCGTGATCCCGATTTGATCGAGTGGCGCGCTGCCGGACTCGGCCACCTTGTGGAGGATCGTGTTGAGCTCGGGGTACTTCGTGAACGTACCGATCGGCTCGCCGTCGTGGTCCTCATCCCGGTAGGTGACGGCGATGCCGCCCTTGATGTCCGTACCGGGGAAGAGCTCGTCGCTGTTGGGCTCGTAGTACGGGACGCGTCAGGTGAGGGTCGGCGAGCATTTTCTCGTTCCACGCTTTGGGCGTGAAGCCCGCGTTGAACAGGAAGCGCGCCGGGGTGATCAGCACGGCCTTCTTCCCGACCTCGTAGGCCGCGTCCATGAACAGGTGGTAGACGGGGGTGTCCCGGGTGCCCTCACCCTGGGCCTCCTCCTGGTAGGGCGGGTTGCCGATGACGACGTCGAACTTCTTGCTCATGGTCAGTGCCCTTCCGTCAGCATGTCGTCGACCAGCTCCTGTCGCTCCTCCGGGGTCATCCGGGCGAGGTCGCCGACATGGAAGTGACCGGAGTCCTCGATCCAGGCTCTTGCGCTCGGGGACGCCGCCGGAGACGGCCTCGATGGTGATGCGGTGCAGGATCTGGTTGTGGCTCATCTCGAAGACCTGTGAGGTCAGGATGTGCCGCAGCCGCTCCTCCTGGTCCGGGAACGCTTCGACGAGGCCTGTATCGAGACGGCGCACGAGCTCCATCAGGAATAGGCCGGCGGTCGAGAAGAGGTCCGCGAACGTCTTGTCCGGGTCGGTGAAGATGCCCGGGTTCTCCGCCTCGAGCGTGTCGACCATCATCTTCACGACCGGCTGCGGGGTGAAGACCAGCGACGTCTTCTGCTGCGGGATGTAGGCGAAGATGTTCTCGGTCTGCGCGTCATCGAAGTAGTCGGCGAGCGCCTCCTTCTTGTCCAGGAACTCCTGGACGGACTGGTCGAAGACCGCCTCGTCGAACAGGCCCGGGATCGTCGTGACGCTGCCGTCCTCCTCGGTGACTTCCTGGCCGTCACGCAGGAGCCGGAACTCAGCCTCGCTGATCCCGGTGATCTCCTCGAACACGTCGTCGGGCGTGTAGTCGTCGAAGTTCGACAGGCGGATGCCACGGTCCCCGTACGCCATGAGGAACATGGGGATCGTGCGGGCGAAGCCGCGTAGGTGGGAGCGGGCGTCGTCCATCGTCTGGTTCGCGCGCTTCTGCTCCTTCTTGGTCTCCTCGCGGGTGACCACCTCGGGCACGATCTGAGTCCATCGTCCCCTCGACGATGGCCAGGATGCTCGTCTTGAACGCCTTGTCCTGCTTCGGCCTTCTTGGCCTCGACGACCTCGGCCTCGGCCTCGGTCGCCGCGTTCTTCAGTTCGTCCTCGAGGTGCTTGCGCGCGATGTTGTGCTCGGTGTACGCGCGCTCGACCTGGTCCTTCACGGACTGCTCGGTGCGCTTCTCGTCGCGCTCGACCTGCTTGGCCGTGAGCCCGTACTCCTCCTTCAGCTCGTCGCGCTTGGCGCGGCTCTTGCTCGGTCACCGCCTTCGCGATCTGCGTCGCCGCCGTGTGCGCAGGTGTATCGGGCTCGGGCGTCGGAATGTCCTCGACACTCCAGACGGGCTTGCCGAGCTCGGCGACCTTGGGGTTGATGACGGTCTCCACGTCGACCTGGACGTTCCCATCCTGATCGGTGACGGGCGGCGGCTGCGGGATCTCGATCGGCTCCCCCGTCTTGACCTTGCCCTGCTTCGCGGTGGGCAGCTTGTCGAGGATCTCCTTGACGTGCTCGGAGTACCGGAAGATGCCGGCGACGTTCGCGAACAGCAGGTTCGAGAGGAAGCCGCGACGCACGACCTCGCGAGCCTTGAACACCTGCGGGAACGTCAGTACCTGCGAGGCGTCGAGCTCGATCATCCGGCCCTCGGCGTCCTCGCCCAGGACCGGGAAGAAGTTGAGCAGCGTGCGGATGTTGTCCTGTCGCACCTGCTGGTCGCCCGACGGGTTCGGGTGCAGGTTGTTCGCGAAGGCGTCGAAGATCGTCAGCGTGCGCTCGGGGGCGAAGTCGAAGATGTACGCGTTTTGCTTCTGGAAGACGTGTCCCGGCACGCTCGAAGGTGCAGGGGTTCTGCGCCCGGAACGCCGCCTGCATGTACTGAGCCGGGGAGGACAGGTTCGAGAGCATGATGACCGCGGTCCACTCGGGCACCGTGACGCCCGTAGTCAGCTGCCCGACCGACAGCGTGATGGTCTTGCCGTCCGACTCCTCGGCCTCCTCGATCGCAGCGCGCACCTTGTCGAGGGACTTGCCGACAGTCGACCGCGATCAGTGTCGTCGTCGAGCGGCCCGTCGCCGGCGGCCAGGATGACCGTGTAGTCCTTGAAGACCTCGTGCTTCTCAGCAGCTTCTCCAGCGCCTTGGCGGAGGCGACGCGGTTGAGCAGCCAGAACGAGTGGCGGATCTCGTCGCGCAAGCTCGGGGGTGGAGAACGGGTACTTCTCGTTGGTCGCCAGGCAGTCGAGGAACTTGATGACCTCGGCCTCGTGCTCGAAGAAGCCGTTGTCCTTGGTCGCGAAGAACTCGTTGAGGTCGAACGTGTAGTCGATGTTCGCCTCGTCCTCGTCGATGGCGACGCCCTCGGCCAGACGGTCGGTGATCATCCGCGAGATCTGGTAGGTCAGCAGGTTGAGCGTCGGCAGCGCCGCGTACGGGTTCTCCTGGCCGTCGTCCGCCCACTGCTGACGGGCGGTCTGCTCGTCCTCGTAGGTCCAGTTGAAGATCTGGTCCTGCTCGAACTTGCCCGACGCCAGCGCCTTGAACGGCGTGCCCGACAGGTGCAGCGTCCACCTGCGCTTGATCTGGTCGAACGCGACGTCGGTCTTGGTGGTGTCGATGCCCTCGTGGGCCTCGTCGATCACCAGCAGGTCCCAGTCGAGCTCGGCGATGTGCTTGAGCTTGTCGTAGGGGCCGCCGAAGTACTGCGACCCCTTGAGGTCCTGCAGCGAGAGGAACTCCACAATGCGCGGGTCCTCGTCCTGGTGGTTGAGCGAGTAGGCGCGCCACTGCTCGCGCGTCATCGGGCGAGCGGCCGGCCAGTGAGGGCGACTCCGAGACGAAGCGGTAAGTGGTCTGGTGGCCGATGAACCGAGCGAAGTCGTCGAACCACGAGTTCGCAATCGCCGGGCGGTTGGTGACGATCAGGACCCTGCGGACGTCCAGGGTCCGCATCAGGTCGTACGTCGTCAGCGTCTTGCCGAACCGCGGCTTGGCGTTCCAGAGAACCTCGCCCTTGCCTGCCTTGAAGGCGGCCACGGCCTGGTCGACGGCCGCCTGCTGCTCGGGGCGGAGGACGTAGTCGTCCTCTGCCGCCGCTGCTCGGAAGGTCGGGAAGTCCTGACCGGCGAAGTCGTTGAAGTAGTCCAGCGACGTCTTCGGGGCGGCGGCGAAGTGGTGCCACTCGGTGCGCTTGGGTTGGGTCTCGCGCTCCACGCCCTGCTGCTTGAGGTAGGCGTGGAAGTCCGTGTCCGTGAAGCGCCCGCCGGCCTCAGACGTGAACAGCGCCCGCCGCGACCCACACCTTGTTCTTCTTGACGGACAGCTGGGATGGCCTGCTGCGCGATGCGGGCGTCGGCGGTCTCCTGCTCGGTGTAGCCGATCTTCTCCCAGCCGTCGTACTTGGGGATGTCCGGCGTCGTCCAGGAGTAGATCAGCGGGGTGATCTCGCGGAAGGTGCTGATCTTCGGGCTAGGCATCGGCCCTCACCTCCTCGTGGACCTGGTCGATCATGCACGGCTCGTAGCTGTCGTAGACGGTGAAGTCGAAGCGCGTCGTCGCGAAGAGAGGCGAGCGTGAACGGCTCGCGCTGGACCATGCCGGGGGCTCCGGCGATCCGGTTCCACCACGAGAACTGGATGTCCTGGCCCTCGGGGGTCTGGGCCGGTCAGGGTGTTGCCGCGGACGATGTTCGTCTCGATGAGGAAGGCCGCGGCGCGGTGCAGGTCGGTGTCGCGAGCCGCAGGGGATGTCGTGGGTCTGCGTGGAAGCCTCAGGAACTCCGCGAGCATGAGCGTCCTTGGCGTCCCGGTGGTTGTCCTCGAGCAGCTCGATGCCGTAGATCGAGGCGAGCGCGAACAGGGACTCCTGCGGCCACTCCTCGCGCGGGTACCGCTTCTCGATCGCGTGGAGCTTGCGGCGCAGGATCGCGACCAGGAAGTTGCCGTCCCCGGCCGCGGGCTCGAGGAAGGTCTTGTCGACGAAGTCGGGGCCGGCCTCCAACTCCTCGCGCACCAGGTCGAGCATCCGGTCGACCATGTGGCGCGGGGTGAAGACCTCGCCGTAGGCCTTGACGCGGCTTCGAGACTTCACGAGTTGCTCCTCAACGACTATCAACGTCACTGGTGCCACCGTGTCGGACCTCGCGGGTCGAGGTGGCTGCCCTGCACGCGCTCGTGGAGCGATCGAAGTTGGTTGGTCACGTGTTCCTCTCGTCCTCCAGACGACATCCTGCCGGACGACGCCGACAGACTGGTGAGCGACAGAGAGACTCCTCGCACCGAGAGCGTCCGCCACCTCGTCATACCGCGTCTCCTGTCTGAGCTCCGCAGCCATCGAATAGCCGTAGAGGAACTTCATCGGGTGGTGCTCGAGGCCCAGATGCCATTGTTGCCGATGATTGGGCGACGGCGATGTTGTGGCGGGCCATCAAGTCGAACTCCATGGCTGAGAAGCCGAAGGCGCCGTCGCCGAGGAGGAGGACGACCTGCTTGTCGGGGTGGGCGAGCTTGGCGCCGATCGCCTGACCGGGGCCGGGGCCGCCGCCAAGGCAGCCGAAGGGGCCGAGGTCCATCCTCGTAAGTGTCGATAACCCTTCCTGCGTATGAGACGAAGTCGCCGCCGTCGCCGATGACGATCGCGTCACGCGGCAGGACCTCCTTGAGCTCCTTGTAGATGCGCATCGGATGAAGCGGGGAGCGGTCGTCGTTGAGCTCGAGCTCCTCGGCGGCGCTTCTCGGCTTCGGATCCGCCGAGGCGCTAGGTGAGCACTTGCTGGCCGCGTCCGACGCCACTGATCTCTAGATAGCGACGGAAGGCAGGGTGAAGCACGTATGTAGCGCCTTGCCGTGCTGCGCGCGCGACCGCAATCAGTCGTCCAGCGAGGTGTATGTCGTTCGCGTACTCAATCGAACCCGCCGGAAGTTGGACCCCGAGGAAGGTGAACCCAATCAGGTGCGCTAGGACTACTTCGGCATCTGCGTCATGAATTCGACCAGAGGCAAGCCGGTCATATACCTCAGCCTCACTCAAGGTTTCATTGGCACCAAAAAACGCGTGGACGAGGCTCTCCGGATCATCGACAAGAGAGCCGAGTTCGACCTGCAACGCTTCAACGGCGTGGTGAGAATAGACGGCCTCGCTATCGAGGAGGTCTTCTCGCTCGACAACAGAATGTCCTCGTCTGGCAGCTAGGTCGATTGCAGCGTTGCACCAGAAGACGATGTCTCTGGGTCGAGGCACAACTCGCTGAACGATGTAGGAGCTTGGTGATCGGCCACCGATTTCGCCAGCGAAATAGCGCTCCCAAAGCTCCTGAGGCCGGGCGTCTGGGTCTCCTGACGCCGAGACGTATCGTTCGCCCACTAGCCGGAGCAGAGCATCCTCGTCGTTCCAATCGATTCGCTCAACCGAGATCTTGTCCGGCTCAGGGGCTCGAGCCCGGACCCGCTCGAATATGTCGCTTCGAAGGAAGACAGCGACGGAAATCTCGATCGGTTGTCGACGACCGGCAACGCTCCGCTCCAGTTCCCTTGAGATCTTCTGAGCGGCTGGCAGAAGCCCGAGCAGTAGATCCGATGCAGCGGTGAGGTCATCCTTGGGATCCCAGGTCGCGTCCAGATTGTCCACAAGGACCGCCACTCGATCACGGGATTCCAAACAGGCTCCAACAAGGCCTCGCAAATCGGCGATCGATCGTCCATGGAGCGCAGTCGCGAGGCGCTCCCGATCAGTGGAAATATTCCGGCCAAGGTCAGCGCTGGAGAGAGTCTCAAGGGCACGATCGATTCGGACTCCGAAGTCAGAACTAAAGAAAGCCCCGGGACCCCGCAAGTACTGGTCGAGTTTCCACTCTGGACTCCCAGGGATCGGAGGGGCGGGCCGTGCTGCAAAGTCAGCTGCGAGGTCCAACGCCATCTGCGAATAGAGCAGGTATTTCCAGAAGGCCTCGATCAGGAAGTGGCGATTGTCAACGTTCCCTCCAATCGACCCCATCACACGCTCGAGCCCGCTGAGGTCATACGAAGAAGGCCGCAAACTGCACGCAAGGACACGGCGGTCTGCAACGAACTCGTTCGTGGCATGGAGCAGCGTCGCCGTTTTACCTGTTCCCTTTCTGCCGACGAATAGCCTGGCACCCCCGCGAAGAACTGCTTGGTAGAGCTCAGTGTCTAGAAAATAGTCCGCCAATGCACTCGATTCGTTCTCCGCTACGTGCTCGCCCAAACGGAGCGAAGCGAGTTCCGAGCTCCTCTTTCGCTCGACGGCGTACTCGGCTCGACGCTCCAGTTCCTCATGCGCTTTCTGCAGTTCCCTACGCAGCCACGCGCCAGTCCGATCAGCACAGTCCCTCGCGTGCTCGTATCGATACAGAAGGTCTCTGTAGTCAAACGGCGTCTTGAAGTCCTGCTCCGCAAGCATCAGCACAGGTCGTCCAAGGCCCCTAGCGATGCCAGACACCAGACCGCAGCGTGCGTTGTGCACACCTGACATGTGACGCCTCGCTGCTGAAAGATGGACCAAGACGACGTCGGCGGACGCGCATTGCCTCACGTACCATCCCAGTGGCTCTACGGATGACTCCTTTGCGTCCGAAGTGGTAACGGAGAGGCCCGAGTTCCGCTCGAATTCCACCAGACGCTGCAGGTCACGCTCAGCGTTAGTCGCTTGAAGGCCTTCGAGATACAGAATCGAGGCCACGGCTCCGCTGTTTTCCCCGAAGCTCTCGACGTCCCGGAATGCTGGCTCGTGGTCGACATCCGGCCGGACCTTCATGAATGGACCGACGACATCCTCGCTGCTAACGAACGGCTCATAACCCAAGTCTCCGACGATGCCTACCTGGTTCCAGCGCTCCGCGGCGACCTGGTCTGTTTCGTCGCGAACAAGCCACAACGGGCGCTCCGCCCCTATCGCGAACCCAATCTCAAATAGGACGTTCTCGTTGAGGGTCGTGATGTCAAACACGGATAAGGACGCTGCCCGAATCGCGTTGAGGATCTCGTCGATCACGATCTTTCCCGAGACCGTCAAGTCCTCCCACGTCGTGACATCGATGCCGGAGACGCGCCCCAAGTCGGACGCTGCCCTCGCCAGCGTTTCTCTGGCGCTTTCAGGACGAGAGGGGTATCCGAAGAAAACCTGGGTTGGTTCTGTCACGCCTCGAGGATAAGTCCTCTACAGGCGGGCGACGTGGAGAACGATCCAGTTTGGTGGGTCTGTGGAGACAATCCGTGGCCCGTAGCCAATGCGTGCCTACTCACGGTCTAAGCCAGCATTGCTCTACGCGGGTACACCACCTCCGGATGGGTGAGGACGTTAACGACCGCCGGCTCGCCGCCCTCGAAGGTCCGCTCCAGGGTGGGACGCAGCTCACCCGGCTCCCCCACGATCTCCGCGTCACAGGCCAGTGCTTGGGCCACCTCGTCATACCGCGTCCCCGGCCGCAACTCCGCCGCCATCGAGTACCCATACAAGAACTTCATCGGGTGGTGCTCGAGGGCCCAGATGCCGTTGTTGCCGATGATCGCCGTGACGGCGATGTTGTGGCGGGCCATCGTGTCGAACTCCATGGCTGAGAAGCCGAAGGCGCCGTCGCCGAGGAGGAGGACGACCTGCTTGTCGGGGTGGGCGAGCTTGGCGCCGATCGCCTGGCCGGGGCCGGCGCCGAGGCAGCCGAAGGGGCCGGGGTCCATCCAGGTGCCGGGCTCGTAGGTGTCGATGACCCGGCCCGCGTAGCTGACGAAGTCGCCGCCGTCGCCGATGACGATCGCGTCGCGGGGCAGGACCTCCTTGAGCTCCTTGTAGATGCGCATGGGGTGAAGCGGGGAGCGGTCGTCGTTCAGCTCCGGCTCCTCGGCGGCGCGCTTCTCGGCCTCGGTCTCGCGGAGGGTCTCGAGCCAGGCTGAGTGGTCGGGGACGTCGCCGTCGGGCGCGAGCGCCACGAGGGTCGTGGCGATGTCGCCGGTGAGGTTGACGTCGGGCAGGCGGTTTCGCTTCAGCTCGTTGGGCGTGCAGTCGAGGTAGACGATCTTGGTGTCCTCGCCGAAGGCGCCGCCGAAGCCGAGGCGGAAGTCGAGCGGCACGCCGGCGACGAGGGCGACGTCGGCCTCCTTGAGGCCCCTCCCCCGCGCCCGGCTGAAGTAGAGCTCGTGGTCGGCGGGCAGGCAGCCGCGGCCCATGCCGTTTAGGAAGACGGGCGCCTGGAGCCGCTCGGCGAGGATCTGAAGGCCGCTCTCGCCGAGGGCCCAGTAGAGGCCGGTGCCGGCCATGATCGCCGGGCGCTCCGCGGCGGCGAGGATCTCGCGCGCCTCGTCGACGTTGTCGGCCACCGACGGCCGCTCGACGAGGGGCTCGGGCACCGCGGCCTCGGCCTCGGAGAACACGACGTCGAGCGGGAAGTCGAGGAAGACGGGCCCGGTGGGATGGGTCAGCGCGAGGTCGATCGCGGCGCCGAGGGCGGCGGGGATCTCGGCCGGGTCCTTGACGGTGCCGGCGCTCTTGACGAGCGGGCTGACGAACGGCAGGTGGTCGATCTCCTGGAGGCTCCCCGAGCCCCAGCGCATCTCCGGCGCGCGGCCGCCGAGGACGACGAGCGGCGTGCGGTTGAACTTGGCGCCGGCGATCGCGCTCATCCCGTTGGTGACGCCGGGGCCGGCGGTCAGCGCGCAGACGCCGACCTCGCGCGTCGCCTTCGCCCAGCCCTCGGCGGCCCAGGCGGCCGAGGCCTCGTGGCGGGTGTCGATGACCTTGATGCCCTCGTGCTTGCAGCCGTCGTAGATCGAGAAGAGGTGGCCGCCGGAGAGGGTGAAGAGGTGCGAGACGCCGCGCTCCTTGAGCGTGCGGGCAACGAGGCGGCCACCGTGGACCTTTCCCACCGCGGCCTGATCAGAACCCGTGCTGGTGTCCGAGATCGCCACCCCGCCCTAAGCCTAGAACTTTCCGCCGATCAGCTCGGCTCGGTGGCGGAGGAGCTCAGCGCGTCGGCCCGCAGGTCGCATACGCCGTCAGCTGCGGGTCGCTGTTGTGGAAGAAGTCCGCGAAGGCGCTGAAGACGCCGCTTGCGTGCGGAGCGATGACGGGGCCGATCGAGTTGATCGCCGCGTGCTTGTAGCTCTCGCCGACGAAGACGCCGCCCCCGTAGACGCGCGTCCCCGTGGGGCAGGGAACCTTGTGGCCCTGCCGGGTCATGGCGGGAAATCCCGACACGTCGTCGCTTTCCACGGTGGCGAGCTCCTTGCCGCAGATGGCGTAGACGTGGGCCGTGGCCTTGCGGTGGGGCGAGACGAGGAACACGCCCCACTCGTGGGCCTGCGGCGTGGCATCGCTTGGGTACTCCGAGTCGAGCTCCAGGGACCTGGACGGCCCGCTGCCCCCGCCGGAGTAGGCGAACTGGCTTCCGGGGCAGCCTCGCCTGACGAGCACGGGGTCATGCGGCGCAAGATGAACGGTGCGGTGCGGGTAGGTGAACTTGCCCTTGGCGCACACGGCGGTGGCTGTCGCGTCGACCTGGTTGGAGGAGAGGTTCCTGACCACCACGCGCCAGTCGTCGTCGGGCTTGGCGTCGCGGTCGCGGGCGAGGTCATGGGGCGCGCTCTGGCGAACCTCGATCGTCCTGAAGCCTCCCCGGGCCACCTCGCCGCCGCCGATCAGGTGGAGCTTCTCCGGGCACGCCGCGGAGAGCTTGGCCGAGCCGGCCTTGGCGCGAACTGAGAACGTCTTCTTGACGTAGGTGATGCCGCCGGTCTTGACCGTGGACGCAAACGCCGGCGCCGCGCACAGGGCGAGCAGCGCAACGATCCCCAGGAACGATCCAACTGCTCCCCTCCGCGACACGCCCGCAGCCTAGTCGAGGACGCCATTCGCGCGCGGGCGACTCAGCCCGCCCGGGTCGCGACCGTCAGCAGGTACTCGGCCTCGACCCTGAAGCTGCCGTCGGTGACCTTGTTGGCCTGCTCGTAGACGCCGACGAGGTCGGCCCGGGCGGCCTCCCAGCGGCCCTCGGCCTCCAGCGCCTGCTTCAGCATGATCGTCGGGCCGAGGCGCTTCTCGTCGTCGGCCACCCACGCCTCCACGGACTCCGCGGTCCACTCGAGGCTGTGGCGCGCGAACTCGAGCTCCACGCCGTGCGGCGCGAATAGCTCGCGCACCCGGTCCTCGCTGCCCCAGAGGATCGGCGGCGTGAAGCCGGGCGGCGGAGGCGGCATGTACTTCGCCAGCAGCGTGAACATCTGCCCGGTCATCCCCTCGGGGGTCCAGGCGGCAACGGCGATCCGCCCGCCGGGCTTCGTGACGCGGACGAGCTCGGCGACCGCGAGCGGCTGGTCGGGGGCGAACATCACGCCGAACACCGAGGTCACGCGGTCGAAGCTCCCCTTCTCGAACGGGAGCTCCTGGGCGTCGCCCTCGACGAACTCGATCTCGAGCCCCGCGGCGGCGGCGCGCCGGCGGGCGACGTCGAGGAGCTTCGGCGTGATGTCGACGCCGGTCACCTCTCCCCCGGCCTGCGCCGCGATCACCGCGGCGTTGCCGGTGCCGGTCGCGACGTCGAGGACTCGCATGCCGGGCTCGACTCCCGCCGCGTCGACCACGGCCTGAGACGCGGGGACGATCCGCTCCGCCACGCCCGGGAAGTCCCCCACGGTCCACATCTGCTTCTGCCGGGCCTGGACCTCGGCGTCTATGGGCACGCCACCATCTCCTCTCGACGCTTGCCGGAGGACCCTAGCGCCGCCCGCGCGGCGGCATCAGCCGGGCGCCGTGAGCGTGCGGTGAACCGGCGCACGACACGTTTCTGTTTGCGACCCTTGTTACGTGGGTACGAGGCGTCCGACGACGGCCGGGGGGCCGTTGGGGATTCCGCGACGAGACGTCAGGAGTACGGGATAGGTGAATAGAGGGATTAGGGCCCGGCAGGCCGTGCCTGCCGGTTTCGTGATTGCGCTTCTCGCGCTCGCCTTCGTGGGCACAAGCGCCGCATCCGCGTCATCGGGCTCGCCGGTACGCGGGCACGTGCTGCATCTTGCGCCGGGCACCATCGCCAAGGCCAACGCCAACAGCTCGAACAACTGGTTCGGCTACAACCAGGGCACGCTCGAGCAGGGCACGACGCTGTTCAACTCGGTCACGGGCGACTGGACCGTCCCGACGGCGACGAACTTCGCCCCGGGCCAGGCCGGCAACTCCTCCGACTGGATCGGAGTGGGCGGCGGCTGCATCGACGCCGGCTGCACCGTCGGCGACGCGACGCTGATCCAGGCCGGCACCGAGCAGGACGTCGACGCCAACGGCAACCAGAGCTACAGCGCGTGGTGGGAGCTGGTGCCGGCGCCCTCGCTGACGATCTCGAACATGACTGTCCGCCCCGGCGACCACATGCACGCCGAGGTCTCCGAGGTCATCAACGACTCCGATCTCTGGAAGATCACCCTTCAGGACGTCACGCGGAACGAGTCGTTCACTCAGACCGTGCCCTACCCGTCCACTCACGCCACGGCGGAGTGGATCGAGGAGACGCCGCTCTTGATCGGGACGAACGCCGGCCTGGCCTCGCTCCCGAACCTCACGCAGACGTCATTCACGAAGGCCACCGTCAACGGCCAGAAGGCAAACCTGAAGCCGTCCGAGGCGATCGACCTCACGGACTCGAATGGCAACGTCATCGGCGCCCCCTCCGCGCCGAATGGCACCGCCGACGGCTTCAGTCTCTGCGCCCACGCCACGAGCTGCTAGCTCACCGGCAGGGGATGGCAGGAGTGAGGTAGCGCCCGGGCGGCTTCCGTCGCCCGGGCGCGCCTCCGCTCGCCGCCCGCCGTAGGCTGCGGGCGTCTTGTTCGAAAGCAGGCAGCGTTGATTCGCCGCGGCAAGAGCCACGGCCTCTCGCCAAGGCGCCGCGGCCGCGGCGGGGCCGACGCGCGCGCCGTCGTCGGCCGCGAAGGGTGGCTCTTCCTGGAGAACGACTCCAACCACTACATGGAGCAGTACACGGGCCGCCTCGGCCCGCGGCCGGGCTGGGAGTGGCGCTGGCGCCGGCTGTTCCGCGCCCGCCGCGAGCGGATGGAGAGGGCCGGACTGCCCTACCTGTTCTCGATCTCGCCGGTGAAGGAGCCGATCTACCCGGAGATGCTCCCCGAGCAGTACGCGGGCACCGCCCGCCGTCCGGTCCACCGCCTGCTCGACATCGCCGCGGACTGCGGCATCCCGGCGGTCTACCCCGAGGAGGCGCTGCGCGCCGCGAAGCCGCGCGGGCCGGTCTACTACCAGGCCGACACGCACTGGAGCCCGCTCGGCGCCTTCGTCGCCTACCGCGAGCTCTGCGCCGCGATGGGGCGCCTCGGCCTGGAGCTCGACCTGGTCGAGGACGCCGACATCGACTGGAGGCCCCACATGGGCGACGGCGACCTCGGGCGCAAGCTCGACCCGCCCGTCGAGGGTTTGAGCCTGCTCGGCGAGATCCGCGAGCCCCGCGGCAGGCTGGTCTCCGACAACGGCCTGCTGGGCACCGGGGGCCGGCAGGTCTTCGAGTCGGACCGCCGGGACGCGCCGCGCCTGGTCTGCTTCGGCACCTCCTACGCCGGCAACACCATGCAGTACTTCAAGGAGAGCTTCAGCCGAGCCGTCTGGTTTCACACCAACTCCCTGGTCGACGACCTGATCGCCGAGGAGCGCCCGGACGTGGTGCTGACGCTCTGCAACGAGCGCGGCCTCCTGTTCGTGCCCTCGGACCGCAACGCCAGGGAGCGCTTCGAGGCGACCGCGCGCGAGAAGCTGGCCGGCGGCTAGATCCGGCTGATGCCGCCGAGCTGGCGGCTGCCGACGCCGTCGGCAAGCGCGCCGGAACCGAGGGAGGAGTCCACCGTGCCGCGTTCGCCGTCGGGAGCGGTGCCGAGCGGCAGCGGCTCCTCGCCCTCGGCCAGGCCGTCGGCCGGGTCGAGGAGGACCGCGAAGAGCTCCATCTCCCGCTCGATCCCCTTGAGGTCGTGCGTTCCGCGGCTCTCCACGGGGATGCTCGCCGTGAGCCGGCTCGCCGTCTCCTCGGAGATCAGCACGGTGTCGCCGGTCTCCCGGGTCTCGGCCTCGATGCGCGCCGCCACGTTGACGACGTCGCCGATGACCGAGAAGTTGAGGCGCCCGCCGCCGCCGATGGAACCGGCCGCGGCGGTGCCGGAGTTGATCCCGACGCCGATCTTCAGGCCCAGCCGCTCGTCGCCGTTGACGCGGCGCGCCAGCTCGTAGGCCGCGCGCACCGCGCGGTCGGCGTGGTCCGGGTAGTTCTCGGGTGCGCCGAAGATCGCCATGAGGCCGTCGCCCATGAACTTGTCCACGTGCCCGCCGTGGCGGATGATGATGGGGACCGTCACCTCGAACAGCTCGTTCAGCTTCGCGATGACCTGGCGCGCGTCGGCGTCGGCGGCGAAGCGGGTGAAGTCGCGGACGTCGAAGAAGAGGATGCTGACGTCGAGCGCGACGCCGTCGCGCGGGAAGTTGCCGTCCAGCACCAGCTCGGCGACGCTCGAGTCCAGGTAGGTGCCGAAGGCGTCGCGGATCCGCTTGCGCTCGGCCAGCCCGGCGACCATCTGGTTGAAGGACGCCGCGAGCTCGCCGATCTCGTCCCCCGTGGTCACCGGCACCGAGACCTCGTAGTCGCCCTGGAGAACGCGCTCGGTCGCACGCTGGAGGTCGGCGACCGGCGTGAGGATCGACTTGGTCAGCAGCACGGTCAGCTCGAGGGAGATCGCTCCCGCCACCCCCACGGCGATCAGGACCTTCGAGGAGATGCCCCCGCCGTTCGAGGTGAGGGCGGCGACGATGAACCCGGAGATGACGTTGATCGCCGGCAGGGCGACGAGCATCCGCGTCTGCAGCGAGACCGTCGAGCAGCTGGTGGTGAGGCGGGGGCTGACGGAGTGGTTGATGTCGACGAGGACCGGCCGCATCCCGACCTCGACGGCGAGGTAGTGGAGGATCCCGGAGTAGCCGAGCGCCACGAAGGAGCCGGCCGCCAGGGCGAAGAAGCTCAGCGCGGGAAGGTCGAGGAACGCCACGGCGGCCGCGCAGCCGGGGATCACAACCACCAGGGTCGGGATCTTCAGGTCGGCGCGAATCAGGTTGAGGGGCAGGCCCACTGCCGCCGACCAGGCGCGGGCCGTGCTCTCCTGGTCGCGCTCGCCCCCGACCCAGGCGTTGATCGGCCGCAGCCGCGGATAGACCCGGTAGAGGGTCAGCGAGACGCCGAGCACCGTCAGGCCCTCGACGACCACCAGCGTTCGCAACCAGGCGGCTGTCTCGGCGTCGTAGAAGAAGCTGAAGAGCCAGAGCGTGCCGGCCACGATCACGAACGCAGACAGCAGCTCGAGGGTCAGGAAGAACCCTGCGTAGCGGGTACCAAGCCGCCGGTAGAGCATGCCCCAAATCGGCAAGGCCATACCGAGGATTGTCCCAGGTGCGCACGTGCTGGTGTGTGAGATTCCGACCAGCCAGGCACGGCTTTTGGTCGCGAGCGCAGGGAAGCAGTGCCCAGGCACGAACTCAGGCTCAAGTTTGGGCGCAAAACCTCCGAATACGTAGGCGTGGAGGTAAGTACGGCCACGCAGAGCCCTGCCTCGCGGCAGCTGAACGGCGGCTTTCCCGAGCCGTACATGCGCCTGACCGTGAAACTGGTCCGCGCTCGGCACGTCGACTGCGGCCGCACCACGCTGATCCGCGTCCCCGAAGCGCTTCCCAAGGAGGCGATCCGCAGGGTCGTCTGCGGCGGTTGCCAGCGGGAATTCGAGCCGCCCCGGCTCCAGCAGCTGGGCGTCCTGGAGGCCGGCGCCCGCGGGCGGATCGCCGGCGAGGGCGGGCAGAGCGCCGCCAACGGCACCGCCCCCTTCGCCGCCGTGCCCCGGCGCAAGCGCCCCGACGACTTCAGCGCGATCATCGCGAGCGCGACAACGATCGTCCAGCCCGACGTCGTGCCGATCGCCGAGAGCGAGCGGCTCGAGGAGAAGCCCCGCCGCATCCCGCGCGTCTCGGCTCCCAGCTTCTCGATGCCCAGGGTTTCGATGCCGAGGGTCTCGGTCCCGAAGGTCTCGCTGCCGAGCGCTCCGAAGGTCCGCCGCCCGAGCCTGCCCAAGCCGGCCCTCGCCACCAGCGTCAGCCTCCCGCACCTCAGCCTCCCGAAGCTTCCGAAGCCGAAGCTGCCGCGCCTCGGCCGCGGCGAGACGACGCTGCCGGCGTACGCGAGCGTTCCGATCGCCTTCGCCGCCGTCGTCATCGGGATCATCGCGATCCAGAGCTGGAACACCTCCGCGGGGGTGTCGCCCCCGCCGGCCACGACAACCGCGGCCGCCTCCGGCTCCACCCCGCCCGCTGCCGCCGCCAACGGCGCCGCCTCCGCCAATGGCGCCGCCTCCGGCAGCGCCAAGGTCGTGCGCGGCAGCAACTTCACGATCGCGCTGCCGGCCGGCTGGAAGGAGACCACGCCGCCGAACGGCGCAACGTTCGCGGCGGCGGCCACCGACGGCTCCGCCAACGCGACGCTCTGGATCCAGGACGACCCCGGCCTCGACTACCCCACCTTCGAGGCGCGCTCCCTCGCCCAGCTGCGCCAGCTGGCGGGCTCGGCCCACGTCGCCAGCCGGGTCGTGGCGCCAACCGCCGCGGGCACGGTGGTCCACCTCGCCGCCGACGCTCCGGCCGGCAAGCCCGTCTACAACGCGACGCTTCGCGTCTCCGGCCCCTACCGCTACTACCTCAGCACCACGGTCGAGCCCAACGCCTCCGACGCAGGCACCAAGGGCTCCGAGCTTCTCGCCAACTCGCTGACGCCCGTTGACGACGGGGCCTCCAAGTGATCCGTCGCAAGCGCCGCTACCTCCTGCTCGCCCTGGTGGCTCTGACGGTGCCGCTGCCCGCCTTCGGCGTCGGCTCGGAGAGCACGGCCCCAACCAGCCTCGACGTGTCCGCGGCCCTCGACCAGTGCGGCGTCGCCTCCACCACGGTGGTCTGCAAGTTCGACGCGAGCTACAACGAGGTTCCCGGCGCCGACCGCTACACGGCGTCGGTCACCGGCCCGGACGGCAGCGTCGTCGACTACGGCGACGTGGCCGCGGGCGCCACCAGCCTCTGGGTCCCCTACGTGGGCAACGGCACCTACACGATCAGCGTCTCGGCCTGGGGCACGCCACCCGCCGCCGGCGAGAAGCCCAAGCCGATCGCAACGGACTACGCCAGCGCGGGCGGCACCCGCCAGACGACCACCTCGCCGGGCGGCAAGGCCAAGCCCTCCACGCACGCCGACTCGAGCGCGGCGAGCTCCGCCGGCAGGCCGGGCCAGGGCGCGGGCGCTTCGACCTCCGCGTACTCCGACTCGGGCCAGACGACCACCACGACGCCCACCACCACGACGACTCCCACGACCACCACGACGCCGACCACGCCGGAACCGACCTGCACTCCCGACACGGCGCCGCCCCCGCCGGCCACCACCACGACTTCGACCGACCCGACTTCGACGGCTCCCTCGATGGCCGGCGTGAGCACGACCGCCGCGACCTCGATGTCCGCCTCGGGCCAGCTGCCGAGCAACTCGACCGATCCCAACTGTCCCGACGGCACGACGCCCCGCCAGACCCCCGACGGGCCCTGCTGCCCAACCCCGCCTCCGGCCGGCTAGTTTCGGTGCCGCGCGGCCCATCGCCGCACCGCGGGACGGATAGGATGCCGCCCTGATGGGCCTTATGGACAGATTCAAGGGACGCCGGGACGAGGAGGACGCGATGGCTCAGGCGCGGCGCACCCAAGACGCCGGCGCGGCGCCGGTGGTGAGCGAGTCCGGCGAGACGATCGGCACCCCGGTCAACGAGATGAGCATGTCCGCCGGGGCGTCCGCGGGGCTCGGTGCGGGGCAGATCCCGGGCATCCAAAACCTTGGCGCGATCGGCGCGGCCATCCAGCAGGCGATGACCACCGGCAACTTCCAGGTGGTCCAGGCCGAGGCTCAGCAGATGCAGCAGCAGGCGATGGGCATGCAGAAGGACCTCCAGGAGGTCTACGCACGGCACGGCGTCGACATGACCGGCGGCCACACCTCGCAGGTCGACGACCCGGAGCAGCTCCAGAAGGACGTCATGGAGGTCATGAAGAAGCACGGCATGGGCGGCGGCTTCGCCTGGTTCGGCATCTCCGGGCCCCAGATGGGCCAGGTGAGCGAGGGCGACGGCGGCTCCGTCATGAAGGTCGAGCCCGGCACTCCGGGCGAGCCCGAGGCCTCCTAGAGCCGGCCGGCGGGCAACGGCCGCCGGATACGATCCGGCCATGCCCACCGCAACAGCAGACTCCCTGTCCGACGTCGCCCGCGAGTTCGTCTCCGGCGACGCCAAGCCCTTCGTGATCGGCGCCGAGCGCCCGGCGGCCGCCGACGGCCAGACGTTCGCGACGATCGACCCGGCAACCGGCGAGGAGATCTGCCAGGTGGCGCTCGGCGGCGAGGCCGACGTGGACGCGGCGGTGAGCGCCGCGCAGGCGGCCCTCGACGGCCCGCTTCGCAAGGTGCACGCGGCCAAGCGCTCGGGCCTCATGTACACGCTGGCGGAGCTCATCAAGGCCAACGGCGCCGAGCTCGCCGAGCTGGAGTCGCTCGACAACGGCAAGCCGCTCAGGGCGGCGCAGGGCGACGTTGCCGCCACGGTCGCGCACCTGCGCTATTTCGCAGGCTGGCCGACGAAGATCGAGGGCGAGACGATCCCCGTCTCCGCGCGCGACGTCCTCTGTTACACGCTGCGCGAGCCGGTCGGGGTCTGCGCGCAGATCGTGCCCTGGAACTTCCCCCTCCTGATGGCGACCTGGAAGATCGCGCCGGCGCTTGCGGCGGGGTGCTCGATCGTCCTGAAGCCCGCCGAGCAGACGCCGCTGACGGCGCTGCGCCTGGGCGAGCTGGCGCTCGAGGCCGGCTTCCCCGAGGGGACACTGAACGTGCTGACGGGCGACGGCTCGACCGGCGCCGCGCTGGTCGACCACCCGGGCGTCGCGAAGGTGGCGTTCACGGGCTCCACGGTCGTCGGCCGCGAGATCGGCGCCAAGTGCGGCCAGGCGCTGAAGCGGGTCACGCTCGAGCTAGGGGGCAAGAGCCCCAACATCATCCTTCCCGACGCCGACCTCTCGAAGGCGATCCCCGGAAGCTTTCAGGGCATCTACTTCAACTCCGGCCAGGCCTGCAACGCGGGCTCGCGGCTCTTCGTGCACCAGGCGGTGTTCGAAGAGGTCATCAACGGGCTGGCCGAGACCGCGCGCGAGGCGAAGGTCGGGCCCGGGCTGGACCCGGAGACCGAGTTCGGGCCGGTCGTCTCCGAGGAGCAGTTCGACCGGGTCAGCGGCTACATCGACTCGGGGCTATCCGAGGGCGCCGAGGCGATCGTCGGCGGGCGCCCCGAGAACGGCGGCGCCGGCTACTTCGTCAACCCCACCCTGTTCACCGGCGTCTCCGACGACATGAGGATCGCCCGCGAGGAGATCTTCGGCCCGGTGCTCGTCGCGATGCCGTTCGAGTCGCTGGAGGAGGTCGCCGCCCGCGCCAACGACACGCAGTACGGCCTCGCCGCCGGCCTGTGGACCCGCGACATCTCGCAGGCCCACAAGCTGGCCGGCCTGCTCAAGGCGGGCAACGTCTACATCAACACCTGGGGCGGCGGCGATCCCGCGGCGCCCTTCGGCGGCTACAAGGCCTCAGGCATCGGCCGCGAGAAGGGCCACGCCAACCTCGACGCCTACCTCGAGACCAAGACCGTCTGGACGCAGCTCTAGCCAAAACCCTCAACCACCCTCAACCGGGTCTGACCCCGTTTAGGTTGGTCGAGGGTTGGTCGAGGGTTCGGCGCTAGGGCTGCGGGGGGAACATGCCCTGCATCGGGTGCGTGAGGCCGTGCTCCTCGCAGAGCCGGTCGATCGACGGCGGGTCGAACTCGATGCCGTAGCGCTCCTTCATCGCGACCGGGTCGGGCGGACCGCCCGCGGCGAGGGCCGCCGCCAGCTCCTCGAAGTAGTGCTCGAACCCGCCCGGCGAGATGATCTCGAGGATCCGGCACGGCGTCGCGCCGGCGTTCCAGAACGTGTGCCATTGGTCACGCGGCTTGAAGACGAAGTCACCCACGTCGGCGTGGACGACGTCGTCGCCGAGGAGCGCGCCCATCCTCCCCTCGAGCACGAAGCTGTACTCGTCCTCGCGGCTGTGCTTGTGAAGGGGAGCAGCCAGTCCATGCGGAGCCATCGGATGCTCGACGAGAGAGAACCCGCCGCCCGTCTCCTCCGAGTAGGCCATGAACCTGATCCCCAGGACGCCCAGGTCGATGGAGGCGCCGTCGTTCGGCCCGACCTTGCGGGGCCCGTGCGACGCTTCGTGGCGCCGAAGCTCGCTCTGGGGTCCTGCCGAGCTCTCCATTTCTGACTCCTCCCTCTCGTTCACCAACGGTGCGATCAATCTATGCAGATCAGGGTGTGGACGGCGCCACGGCCTCCGAACCCTCAACCAACCCTCAAGGGGGTCTGACCCCATTTAGGTGGCGCGCTAGGATCAGGCGCCGATGGGTCTGTTCAGCCGTCGCAAGGACAAGGAGAGCGCCATGTCCCAGGCCGACATGGCACAGGTCGAGGCCGGCACCACGCCGAGCACGACCAACCCGGGCACGACTCCCGCCGCGCCGCTCGGCATCGGCACTCCGGTTGGCGGCGGCTCGATCGCCGACGAGGTGACCAACGCCGCCGGCGGCGACATGCAGCAGTCGATGGCGAACTTCATGGCGATCATGAGCCAGCACTCCGTCGACCTGCGCTCCCAGCCGATGGAGGTTCGCGAGGCGGTCGCCGCGGATTGCCGGGCGCAGGGCGTGGACATGCAGGTCGGCCAGTCGCTCAACATCACCGACCCGCAGCAGATCCACACCGTGGTCGAGGTCCTGAAGAAGCACGGCCTCCTCCCCGCCAACGTCAACGTCAACGCCGGCTAGATGAAGATCGGCGTGCTCGGCACCGGGATGGTCGGCGAGACCGTCGCGTCCAAGCTCGTCGAGGTCGGCCACGAGGTGAGGATGGGCTCGCGCGAGGCGGGTAACGAGAAGGCCGGCGCCTGGGCGGCGGGGGCCGGCGAGGGAGCGTCCGAGGGGACCTTCGCCGACGCCGCCGAGTTCGGCGAGCTGGTCGTCAACGCGACATCCGGTCAGCACTCGCTCGCGGCGCTCGAGCAGGCGGGCGGCTCGGTCCTCGCCGGCAAGGTGCTCTGGGACATCTCCAACCCGCTCGACTTCAGCCAGGGCTTCCCGCCAACGCTGACGGTCGCCAACGACGACTCGCTCGCCGAGCAGATCCAGCGGGCCCACCCGCAGGCGAAGGTAGTGAAGGCCCTCAACACGGTCAACGCGGGGGTCATGGTCGACCCCTCGTCGCTCGGCGAGCAGAGCAACCTCTTCATCTGCGGCGACGACGCCGCCGCCAAGGCCCGGGTGATCGAGATCCTCGAGACCTTCGGCTGGCTTTCGGGAGACATCCTCGACCTCGGCGACATCAGCGCCGCTCGCGGCACCGAGGCCTACCTCCTGCTCTGGATCCGCATGATGGGCGCCCTCGACGGCCCCAACTTCAACGTGCGGATCGTCAAGCCGGACTAGGCGCAGCGCTGCCAGGTACCCGGGGCGGGATTCGAACCCGCAAGCTCCGAAGAGCGGCGAATTTTAAGTTCGCCTGGCTTTGCCATTTGCCTACCCGGGCGGCTCGATGGTACCCACGGTTCCGACCGGAGCGCGTACGAACATATGTTCGTGGAAAGCGCGGATCAGCCAGCGCCCCTGTTGCCACCCCGGCAATACGCCTACCTGCTTGGTCTATATCTCGGGGACGGCTATCTCGTGACCTGCCCTCGCGGCGTTTACCGCCTCGAAATAACGCTCGACAGCCGCTACCCGAGACTCACGGCGTCCGTGGTCGCAGCCGTCCGCACGGTTCTTCCCGCGAATCGCGTGTCCGTTCGGCGCCAGTGGCCACACAACTCTGTACGGGTCATGTGCTACTCGAAACGCTGGAGCGTTCTCTTCCCGCAGCACGGACCTGGCCGAAAGCATGCTCGACCCATCTTCTTGGCCTCATGGCAACGCAGAGTCACCGCGCAACACCCGGAGCAATTCGTCCGCGGCCTGATCAATTCGGACGGCAGCCGCTTCGTCGCGAATCAGCGTGCCCCGAGCGGCCGGGTGTACTCGTACGCGCGCTACGCGTTCTCGAATCGCTCTCGGGACATCCTCGGGATCTTCTGCGAACACCTTGACCTGCTGGGGGTCGCGTGGAGCCGCCCGAAACCAACCGAAGTACAGATTGCGCGCCGTGAGTCGGTCGCCCTACTCGATGGCTTTGTGGGTCCGAAGCATTAGGGCTTCGTTGTGCGGGAATGTCCGCCCCTTGCGTCGCAACTTAAGCGCAGGTACGGTGTTCCCTTAAGAGGAGATGGAGGCCTCCGCCCTTTCCCATGCCGGCAAGCTCGGGCTGCTCGGACGCAGTCCGGCGCTTCTGCGGCTGCAGGGGGACGAGCGGCTCGTGGAGATGATCCGCGGTCGCAATCCGACCGCGTTCGAGGTGCTCTTCGATCGCTACCGGACGCGGCTTCTCACCTTCTCTCGCGGGATCGTCGGCTCCACCGAGGACGCGGAGGACGTGCTCCAGGAGGTGTTCGTGGCCGCGCACGCGGCGATGATCGCCGACGAGCGGCCGCTCAACGTCAAGCCGTGGCTCTACCGGATCGCCCGCAATCGCTCGCTGAACCACCTGCGCAAGCCGGTCGCGGACGGCCAGGACACCATGGACCTGCTCCCCCACTCCAACGGCGCCAGCACCGCCGACAGGGTCGCCGGGCGCGAGGAGCTCCGCGCGATCTTCGCCGACGTCGCGGAGCTGCCCGAGACGCAGCGGACCGCGCTGGTCCTGCGGGAGATCGAGGACCTCTCCTACGAGGAGATCGCCCAGGCCATGGGCACGACGCTGCCGTCGGTGAAGTCACTTCTGGTGCGCGCCCGGATGTCGCTCGCGGAGGCCAGCGAGGGCCGGGTCATCACCTGCGACGAGGTGAGGCTCGAACTGGCCGAGGCGGCCGAGGGCCTGCGGAAGATCGCCGGCGGCACCCGCCAGCACGTTCGCAAGTGCGAGCGCTGCCGCCGCTACCGCTCCGAACTTCGCTCTTCGACTCGTGAGCTGCGCGCGCTGGCACCGCTCGGGATCCTTATCGCCCTCCGCCATCTCATCTCGGCGAAGCTGGGCGGCGGAGCAGGATCTGCAACCGCCGGGTCCGGGGGGACTGCGGGCGGTGCCGGCGCCGCGGGCGGAGCAGGCGCTGCAGGTGGCTCCGCGGGCACGGCCGGCGGAGTGGCGGCAACCGGCGCATCCGGGGCGGCCGTTGGCGGCGGCGCGATCAGCACGGGAGGGCTGATCGGAGGCGGCGCCCTCGGAGCGCTTGGCGCGAAGGCCGCCGGTGGCCTGGCCACCGCCGCGGTGCTGACCGCGGGCGCCGTGGGCGTCGGCCACTACTCGGGCCAGAAGGCCGCTCAACCCCCGCCGATTCCCGCTCAGTACTCGAACATCAAGGCGAACCCGCACCCGTCCGCGTTCGCGGCGCTCAAGACGCACACCCACCACGCCAAGGCTCCGGCGACCACCGTTTCACCCCCGGAGCCGGCCCCCACCACGCAGACCGACGGTACGCCGCCGAAGTCCGACCCGCCCGGCACCGGCGATCCCCAGGACACGGCGCCTCCGCCGCCCGACGACGCGGTCGCGCCCACCGACCCGACGGCCGACGAGGGCGCCACCGGGACCACCACCAGCGGCGAGGTCACCACCGACGACCCGACCGCCTCGGGCAGCTCCGACGGTGGTGACGATGGCGGCTACGGCTCGATTCCGCCTCCGGGCCCGCCGACGACCACACCGCCGCCCACTGAGCCGCCCCCATTGGGCCCGCCCGATCCTTCGCCGCCCACGTACCCGCCGCCGACGGCACCGCCGCCGGGCGCGCCGCCAACGGGCGGGCCCATCACAGCGCCTGCGCCTGACGCGGGCTAGGCAATCCTCAGAGCGGGATGCGGGCCACGGCCCGGGTGCCGCCGTTGCCCGTCGTCAGCTCGAAGCTGCCGCCGACGATGTCAAGCCGGTGCGAGATCGACGCGAGCCCGATGTGGCCCTCGCGCAGCGCGTTCTTCCGGCGTCCGGGTTGGATTCCGCACCCGTCGTCGTCGACCTCGAGGACGGCCATGCCGTCGTCGCGGTTGACGTGAAGCTGCACCTTCTCCGCGCCGGAATGCTTCGCGGCGTTCGTGAGAAGCTCGCGCGCGATCGCCAGCACCACCACGTCGTTCTCGCCGGTCGCCCGGGGATCGATGTCGAGCTCGCACGCGAAGCCGCCCTGGCGCTCCGCCCGGCGGGCAACCGCGGCGAGTGCCGTTGCCAGCCCGCCCTCCTGGAGGGTGACCGGATGAAGGGCGGAGACCGTCTCGCGGATCTCCTCGATCGTGGCCGAGACGATCTCGTGGGCGCGCGTCACGCCCTCGCGCCCGGGCGCCGCCTCGAGCAGGTCCTGGTTGGCGGCGAGCAGCGTCTGGAGGGCCTGGTCGTGGAGGTTCTCGGCGATCTCCCGGCGCGAGCGCTCGTCGGACTCGAGCGCCTGGGCCATCAGCGCCTCGAGCTCCTCGGCCGAATGCTGCGCGCGGCGCTCGCGGATCAGGAGGTAGGCGCAGAGCGCTCCGAGCACGACCACGGCGGCCGCGAGCAGCGCGGACCCCACAGCGTCCCTACTCGAGCAGGCCGCGGCGCATCGCCTCGGCCACCGCGGCCGCGCGCTCCGAGACTCCAAGCTTCTCGTAGAGCGTGTGCAGGTGGGTCTTCACGGTCGCTGGAGACAGGTGGATCTGCCTGCCGATCTCCGGCGCCGAGAGCCCCTGCGAGATCAGCTTGAGGACCTCGGCCTCGCGGGGGGTCAGCGACGGCCCATCGGCGTGCTCGCGCTCGCGTACCGCGCTCGCCAGGCCGGCCTGGACCTCCGGGGCCAGGGCGGTGCCGCCGCGCGCCACCGTGACGATCGCGTCGCAGACCTCCTTGCGCGAGGCCTCCTTGGAGAGGTAGCCGCGAGCTCCGGACGCGACGGTCGTGTAGGCGAGCTCCGGCTCCAGGAACGCGGAGAGGAAGAGCACCTCGATGTCGACGCCGTCGCGCCGCAGCGCGCCGAGCACCTGCGTTCCGTCGAGCCCCGGCATCCGGATGTCCAGCACGGCGACGTCCGGGTGAAGCCGCTTCAGCTCCTCGAGCGCCTGGCGACCGTCGCTCGCCTCACCGACGAGCTCAAGCTCCGGCCGGTCCTTCACCGCTCGCACGATCCCCTCCCGGTAGATCGGATGATCGTCGGCGACGAACACCTTGACTCGGTCCTCGCGCGGACTCATGACGCGATATTACGCACGCGCAGACGAAAGCACCGCACTTTGAGCCAACCCGGGCGAGAGTCTGCCTAAAAGGGGAACCCAGGCCTCGGCTCGGAGCCTTCCGTAGCTCCGAGCCGAGACGTCTGGGTACGGGATAGGCCGCCCCTATGGGCCGCTGCTATCGCAGCGGCGGGGGCGTCCAGGACGCCGTCGAAGGCTTGGAAAACCGAGACGCAAACATCAAAGCCCTGAGGCCCTGACTCGTATGCGTGTTGGAACTCGACATCCGCTCTTGCTCCCATGGTGAAATGGTTCTCCATGCCCTCGACGGCTCGGGGGGTAGGGATAACGAAAGGTTCGCGGAACACGCCTTCTCTCTCAATAGCCGTTCGGCCAGGCGTAGGTTTGAAACTTTTTCAAACGATCGATGGACGCCGCCATGGACCGATCGGCGCAAACGGGTTTAGAAGAGGCCGATGACCTTCATCCGCCTGGACAGGGCCTTTGCGGCGAACGCGTGCGTTTCCTCGCGCGAGGCGCGGAGCTCCGTGACGTCCTCTTCCTCGGGCCAGGGGGGGTCCAGCACCCCGTCCGCCAGGGGGAGGGCCTCAGCCATCGTGCGCTTGATGGCCTCCAGGTATCTGGAGTCCTCCCGCCCCATGTCGGCGAGGAACCGAACGCCGAACGCGATGTGCCGGTGCTCGTCGCGCGCGACGTTCTGGAAGCCCTCGACGAACCCCGGGAGCGTCCCGACCGACATGTTGTAGTCGATGATGAAGTGCTGGCCCGTCAGCGCCAGGGCTCCCTCGATGACCATGTGGTAGAGCGTCACGGCCTCCACCAGGGTCTCTGTGTCCTCGGGCTCGGCGGCGAGCCGGTCGACCTTCTGCTTGAGCATCTCGTCGAAGAGCCGGCGGAACGGGTCACCGACGTGCTTCTCGGTGGCGGCGAGGCGGCCGGCCAGGTCGTCGACTCCCTCCATCACGCCGACCTCCTCGTAGAAGCGGTTGAAGAACCGCACGTGGCGCGCCTCGTCCGCGATCTGCGTCGAGAGGAAGATGCGCTGCTCCTCGCGCGGTGCGGCCCGCATGATCGGCCCGAGCTCGTCCGTCACGCGCTGCTCGCCGATGAAGAACCCCGACAGGCCGAACAGGCGCTGCCGGCGCTCCTCCGGCGAGAAGCGCTCGTTCCAGTCCGTCCAGTCCTGGCTGAAGTCCAGGTCCTGGACCGACCACTGCTGGCGCTCCCACAGCTCGTAGAGCTGCGTGTAGTCGAGCAGCTTCACCGCCGCGCGCTCGTCGCCCTCCTGGAGGGCCGGGTCGGACGTCTCGAGGAAGTCCGGGCGCTGCGCGAGGGTGGAGAGCGTCTCCATCAGACCGAGTGCGAGTCGCCGGGATCGAGCACGACGCACTCGGCAGAGGTCTGGGACTCCACGTCGGACTTGAACGCCCCGGCGTCGGTCTCGATCGCCGGGAAGGTGTTGTAGTGCATCGGGATCACCACCCTCGGGCCGATCAGCTGCACCGCGGCGACGGCGTCGTGGCGGTCCATCGTGTAGTGGCCTCCGATCGGCACGAGGGCGACGTCAACCGGCGTGCGCTCGGCAATCAGCTTCATGTCGCCGAACAGGCACGTGTCGCCCGTGTGGTAGATCGTCGTGCCGCCGACGTTCACGACCCAGCCGGCGCACTGGCCGATGGCCACGCCGCTCTCGGCGCTGAACGGGTCCTCGCCGCCGCCCGGGGCGGTGTTGGTGTGGAAGGCCTGGACCATCTTCGCCCAGCCGCCGTCGAACTCGACCGTCCCGCCGAGGTTGGGGTCGCTGGTGCTCTCCACGCCCTGCGCGTCGAACCAGTGGGCGAGCTCGACGATCGCGGCGATCGGCGCGCCGGTGCGCTTTGCGATCCCCGCCGCGTCGGCCAGGTGGTCGACGTGTCCGTGGCTGACGAGGATCTGCGTGGGCGTCTCGATCTCGTCGGCCGTCACCGTGGCGATCGGGTTGTTCGGCTTGAGGAAGGGGTCGAGCAGGACGCGCGTGGAGCCGTCGGTGAGCTCGAAGCAGGACTGTCCCAGGAAGCGGATGTCGGTCATTCGGTGGTCTCCTCGGTGGTGGATTTCGAGAGCTCTTCGGCGAGCGCCCATCCTACGGCTACCCCGACCATCAGGCCCATACGCGCCTCCTCGGCGAGCAGGGTCCGGACCGCCGTGAGACGTTCCTCGTCTCCCCCCTCCGCGCTCGCCGCCTTGCGCACCTCGTCCTCGTGCGACTCGCCGAACCAGCCGCCCTCGGCGAGCGCCGCCGCGAGGATCTTCTGCAGCCCCGGCGCCGCACGGGCCACCACGGACTCCGCCTCGCGGAAGCGGCCGGGGTCCGCCAGCGCCTCGACCGCGGCCTCGAGCTCCTCGTCCGAGTAGGGGGTGCTCACGCGGCCCGGTGCTCCCACATCTGCAGCCGCCCGAACCCCTGATAGCCCAGGCGCGCGTAGACCGGCTCGCCCGCGCCGCTTGCCTGCAGCGTGGACGTCCGCATCCCGCGCTCGCGCGCCTCGGCCAGAGCCGCCCCGACAAGCCGCGCAGAGAGCCCACGCCGCTGGTACGCCGGTGCGGTGGCGACGTTGAAGAGCGAGGCCTCGTCGCCGGCGTCGGCCACGATCGCCACCGACGCCACCTCGCCCTCCACCCGTGCCCGGTAGAGGTGGGTCGACGGGCCGCTGCGGAGGTCGCGGAACGTCGTGGCGACGCCCGGGTCCGTCCAGCCGTAGGCCAGGTCGTTGATCCGGCCGACCTCGAGCCCCGTGGCCTCGGCGTCCCAGTTCAGATCGCCGGCCTCGGGCGGGTCGAGGTCCTCCAGCAGCATCGACATCGCCGCGGACGTGCCGTCGAGCGCGCAGCCGGCGCCCTGGAGCGCGGCGGAGGCATCCTCGTCGGCGTCGAGCACCCAGACCATCCAGCTCTGCACTCCGGCGCGGGCGTACTCGGTGGTGAGATCGCCGATCGCGTCGATCAGCTGAGCCTGCTCCGAGTAGTAGACCGAGTTGGGAATCGAGTGGACGGGGACCGAGGGCACGACCGCCGCGGCGACCCCCCGGCGCTCGAAGAGCCGCGAGTCCTCCGCGCCCGCCACGAGCATCCGCACGAAGCGCGCCAGCGAGCGGCGCTGCAGGCGCTCGGCCTCGGCCTGGTCGATCACAGCAATGGATCGCGCTTCGCACTCAGAATCAACGAAATCAGCTCCGCGCTCACAGTTTGCGGGCGACGGTGATGCCGTCGGCCACGCCGAGCATCACCGACTCGACGCGCTCGTCGGCGGCGACGCGGTCGTTGGTCTGCATGATCGCCTCGAGCGACTCCGCGCTGGTGCCGCTCTCCTGCCGCCCGCCGGCGACGTCGCCGCTGTAGAGGACGTTGTCGATCACCGCGAGCCCGCCCGGCCGCAGGAGGTCGACGACGGCCTCCCAGTAGCTCGGGTAGCTCACCTTGTCCGCGTCGATGAAGGCGAAGTCGAACGGCTCGTCGCCGCGCAGGGCCTCCAGGGTCTCGAGCGCCGGCGCGATGCGCAGGTCGATGCGGTCGGCGACGCCGGCCTCGTCCCAGTAGCGCCGCGCGATCGCGGTCCACTCGTCGCTGACGTCGCAGGCGACGACCCTGCCCTCGGGGCCGACGGCGCGGGCGAAGGCGATCGTCGAGTAGCCCGTGAACGTGCCCACCTCGAGCGCGCGCCTGGCGCCGATCGCGCTGCAGAGGAGCCCCATCAGCGCGACCTGCTCAGGCGCGCTCTGCATGACCGCGATGTCGCCGAGCCCCTCCGTCTCGGCGGCCAGCCGCTCCATCACCGGGTCCTGCGCCGCCGGGCTGTGCGCGATCAGGTAGGCGTGGAGCTCCGGGGTGAGAACCGTGAACTTGTCGGGCATCCGCCGAGACTAGTGAGGCTTGGCCACGCGCGCCGCGAGCGTGCCGCAGAAGAGCCCGATGAGGCCGCCGGCGATGCCCGCCCAGGGATCGGCGTAGTCGTCGACGAGCGGAAGCAGGAGCAGGACGGCCGCGGCGACGCCGACGCCGATGCGGTCGAGCTCGTCGGTTGGGTCCCCGGCGAGGTCGGCGTGGCGAAGCGCGAACCACGCGGCGAGCGCGCCGAGGGCGATCCCGTTGCCGCCGCCGGCGAGGACGATGCCGTCGCCGAAGGCGTTGTCGAGCGCGACCGTCGCGAGCATCCCGAGGCTGCCGCAGGCGATCAGGAGCAGCGCCGCGGCTGGCATGCCGAGCCGGCGCTCCAGCGTGGGGACGAAGAGGGCGAGCGCGACGCCGACCGCGAACAGGTAGCCGGCGTTGTCGTAGACGAACGGAGCCGTCAGGTAGCGCCACCCGTCCGTGTAGGCGGGCCGGAAGAGGAGGCCGACCTGCACGTCCGCGAGATCGGCCGCGCGCGTCACCACCAGCAGGATGGCCGGCGCCAGGATCATCGCGATCGTGACGTAGGCGCGGTCGGCGACGGCGAAGGTGCGCAGCGATCTGCGGCCGTCGATCTGGCGGGCCAGGCGCTTCTCGGTCAGCTTGCGCTTGCGGCGCGAGCGCAGCGTCTCGCGGGCGCGGAGCTCGTCACCGCGGCGCTCGAGCTTGGGCGCCCGGCGGCGCAGCCGGGTGCCGCAGTAGGGGCACTCGGTGACGTACGGGCTGACCTCCGAGCCGCAGTTGCGGCAAACGACGCTGAGCTCGGGCGAGGCGTCGGGCACAGAAGCGAGGATACCGCCGCCGATCGCCCGGTCCGGGGTCAGGCCCGGGTCCGCTCGACGACCTCGCGCATGAGCTCATCGAGGTCGGCGTGGGTGTCGAACATGGCAAGCTGGCGTTCCGCGCCGGTGCCGTTCTCGAGCAGGTCCTCGGCGCCGGCCAGCTGCGCTTCGCAGCCGAGCTCGGCGGCGCTCTCGCGCACCTCGTCGATGAGCCTCCAGGCGAGCTCGCGCGCGGGGACGGGACGGATGGCGTCGAAGTCGATGAGGTCGCCGTTCATCCCGCGCAGCGCGGCGCGCACCTTGGCGTCGTCCACCAGCTCCCAGTCGGCGTCCGGGGTCTCGGCCCCGGCGTCGAACTGGTCGCTCAGCTTGTGCGAGAGCGAGACGACGAGCGCCGCCATGCCCTCCGTGTGCTCCACCCGCGTCTGCTGGTCGAAGATCCGCGTCTCCACGGTCCCGAGCCGCGGGTGGGGGCGCACGTCCCACCAGGTGAACGTGTAGTCGTCGATGGACCCGGCGCTCATCATCGCCTCGATCCGCCGCTGGTAGTTGGCCCAGTCGCCGAACCGCGGCGGGATGCCGGAGCGGGGCATCGCCCGGAACACCGGCGTCCGCGAGGAGTGCATGCCGGTCGGGTGGCCGCGGTGGAATGGCGAGTTGACCGACAGCGCGAGCAGCGTGGGCAGGTGGCGGCGGATCCCGTCGGCGACGTAGATCGCGCGGTCCGCCCCCTCGATGCCGACGTGGATGTGGGTGCCGAAGATGACGAACTGGCGCAGGATGAAGCCGAGGTCCTCGGCGAGCTCCGTGTAGCGCTCGCGCTCGACCACCAGCTGGTCCTCCCAGCGGGCGAAGGGGTGGGTCCCGGCCGCGCCGATCAGCAGGCGCTGCCGCGCCGCGACCTCGGACACGGCCCGCCGCAGGTCGCGGACCTCCTCGGCGGCAGAGCCGACGTTCGGATGCGGCCGCGTGGCGATCTCGAGTACGCACTGCAGGAACTCGGGGTGGACCTGCTCGGCGATCTCGGCCGGCACGTCGTCCAGGATCGGCTCGATCGCCTGCGCGAGGGCAAACGTCTCGGGCTCGAGGATCATCAGCTCCTCCTCGATGCCGACGGTGAACGACGGGCCGTTGAACGCGTGTTCGATCATCACTCTTTCGCCGGGTGGGCGCACTAGCCTACGTCGCGCCGCTCCTGGCGCATTCTGCGCGCCACGCGGGCGCCGCCGGCGGTCAGACTCAGGCTGGATGAGACCGCGCCCGCTTCGCCCTGCCGCCGCGCTCGCCCTCGCGCTTGCGGCTACCGCGGCCTGGGCGCTGGGCTGCGGCGGCTCGGACGGCCCGCCGGGCGTGTCCGACCCCGACGGCCCGAAGACCGCCACCGTCCCCGTGATCCGCGCGGTCGACGGCGACACGATCCTCGTGCGGATCGACGGCGAGGCGCGATACGTGCGCTACATCGGCGTCGACACCCCCGAGACCGTCAAGCCGGACACGCCGGTCCAGTGCTACGGGCCACGGGCGAGCGCCTTCACCCACCGCGAGACCGACGGCGAGACGGTGCGCCTGGTCTTCGACCGCGAGCGCGAGGACGTCTACGGCCGCCTCCTCGCCTACGTCTACCGTGGCAACGACTTCCTGAACGCCGACCTGGTCCGCCGGGGACTGGCGCGGACGCTCACGTTTCCGCCAAACACGGCACACAGGCCGCTCTTCGCGCGGCTCGCGCAGCGGGCGGCGCGCTCCGGTCGCGGGCTTTGGGGCGCGTGCTGAAGCCCCGAATTGTGGCCTCTGTTACGTGCGTACCACCACCGCCAGGTCTGGTAGTTTGGGCGAAGAGCCGTGGCTGCTCATGCACTGCAAACCGAACGCTCACAAGAGGAGCTCGACTCCATGCGGATGAGGCAGACGCTCGATGACTTCGAGCTTGCCTTTGAGCAGGAGGCCGCCCTCGAGCGACAGCGCCGCAAGCAGCTGCGGCAGCGTTCGGCTGCCCGCTCGCGCGCTCGGGAGATCTCGAGCGCCCATCAGGTGGGCAACATCAGGTTCGGCGTCCTCTTCCTCGCCCTGACCGCGACCGTGGTGGTCGTGGTCGTGGTGATGTTCGAGACGCTCGCCTACCTGATGGGCTGAGCCGAGCCCCGGCGCTAGCTCTTCTTGGACCCCGCGAGGTCGCCCTTCTTCTTGGGCTCGGCCGGATCGCCGCCGTCCTTGTCGTCGGCTGCGGCGTCGTCCTCGTCCGCGTCCTCGTTGATCGAGACGTAGACCTCCTTGCGGTACACCGGCACCTCGCGCGGCGCGGTGATCCCAAGCCTGATCTTGTCGCGGGAAACCGCGAGCACCGTCACTTCGACGTCGTCCCCGATCATGATGCTCTGATTGGTCTTGCGGGTGAGAACGAGCATTCTCGCCTCCGTTCGAGCCTGCGAATCCCTACGAAGCGAAGCCCTACCCCGTGCAGAGCTCTCGTCGGGAGCGTACTCACTCGGGCATGGCGACGTTGCAGTTCGCCGATCTCTAGCATCCGCCCCCGTCCGGCAGGGCGAGAGACATGGCAAAGCCGCTGCGCTCACAACTCAACCAGATCCGCGCCTGGGTCCAGCAGGGCCGCACCGACGCCTGGATCGCCCACCAGCTCGACGTCAGCGCGGCCGAGCTCCAGGAGTTCCGCCGCCGCCACGAGCTGAGCGCCGACGAGCCCGCAACGGACGAGGTCGACCTTCGCGACGAGATCGAGGCCGAGATCCAGGCCGCGATGGACGCGGAGCCCGACGAGGAGGAGGAGGAGGACGAGGAAGCCGACGAGGAGCGGGACGAGGAGGAGGACTCCGACGCCGCCGATGCTTCCGAGAAGGCCGGCGACGACTCCGAGGAGCAGGACGAGAAGCCGAAGCGCCGGCGCCGGCGCCGCGGCGGACGTGGACGCGGACGCGGCAAGGGCGCCCTCCAGGCCACCCTCCAGCACGGCGAGCCCGACGGCTACGGCCTGTGGCTGGACCCGGCGGTTGCCGACAACGCCGTGTACGCGGAGCACTGGGCCGGGCAGCGTGAGGTCGAGGTCGACGTCCAGCCCGACCAGATCGTCATCAAGCGCGCCGGCTGACGCCGCCGGCCACCGGCACTCAGAGGTGGCGGTCCATGCCCTTCTGGTCCGTCTTGCGGCCCGACCACTCGTGCTTCGGCGTGTGCTCCAGGTAGGTGACGAGGTCCTCGAGCGTCTGTAGGTCCTTGGAGTCGGCGCCGGCGTGCTGAAGCGTCTTCATCGTCGCGTTGCGCGCGGCGGTGGGCACGTCGGCGAAGAGGAACTTGGCGATGCGCTCGTCGTACTCGGTGATCTCGCCAATCGGGACGCCGCCCTTCTGGGCCGCCTTGCGGAGGATCTTGACGAGGCGCTCCGGAGGCACCTGCGCGGCGGGACCGAGCTCGTCCTTCTTGTGGTGATGCATGTGCGGCACGTGCATGTGCGGCACGTGCATGTGGTGGCCGTTGCCTGAGCTCCCGTCGCCATTGCTCCCATCGCCGTTGCTTCCATCGCCGTTCTGAGCCTCCAGGCCCTCGCTGCTGAACGCCGCGACGGGCAGCTTGTTGACCACCGCGTCCTGCAGCAGGCGGCGCTGGTTCTGGTTCAGCGCCGACAGTCCCTGGCTGCGGTTGAAACCGTGCGGCTTGCGGCGGAAGGCGGTCTTCGCGATGTGCAGGAGCGGGCGGCGGTGGTGCTTCGGGATGACGCCCAGGAGGAAGAACGACCCGAAGTACAGCAGCATGAGCCCACCGATCTCGGCGAGCTGGATCCACTTGTTGTCGAAGTGGACGAACTTGAAGAAGACCGAGAACGCGGCGCCCGAGAGGGCGGCGGTGAGCATCGCCCGGTAGGGGAAGTGCACGGGGTTCGGACCGCGCTGGTTGCGGACGAACATCACGATGCACGGGATCCCGAAGGCGAGGATCGCAGCGATCGGCGTGCCGATGATCCCGATCCGCGGAACCAGGATCGCGATCCAGCCGGCAAACGTGGCGGCGGCGACGAACAGGCTGCCGTACCACCAGTACCGCTTCTTCGGGAAGTCCACCTGGCCCGAGACGGTGCGGAACAAGGCCGGCATCGTCATCGCCGCCGCGGTGAACGGGATCAGCGGAGCGGCGGCCTGGAACTGCGCACTCGCCTGGTTGATGATCAGGGTGCCGCCCATGATCATCGTGACGATCGCGACCATGGAGACCAGGCAGAAGTAGGCCATCAGCTGCCCGCGGGCGATCGCCGAGCCGTACTGCTCCTTGACGGCGTCGAACATCGCGCTCTTGCGAAGCGGGCGCATCGCGATCCGGAACCCCTGGGGCAGGAACGAGACGACGTAGCCGAGCTTCTGGGCGAGCGAGTAGTAGCCGACCTGCTTGTGGTCAACGTAGCGCGACAGCAGGAAGGTGTCCGCGTTCTGGATGACCCACATGGACATCGCGATCGGGATGCGCCCGACGCCCTTCATGACGATCGCCTTGGTCTCGGGCACCGTGAAGCTGAACTCGAAGCTGCGGACGAGGGCGAGGACGCTGATGACGGTGGCGATCGAGGTGCCGATCGCGGCGCCCTTGATGGCGCCGAGGACCCCCTGGCCCTGGTGGATGAACATCGCCATCAGGACGAGGTTGAAGGTGGGCCGCGAGGCGTCGACCAGGATGAAGGTGATCGGCCGGCGCTCGAACCAGATGATGATGTCGCAGAGCTTGAAGAGGGCCCCGACGCCGCCGAGGATGCCCGCCCAGAGCACCAGCTCGGATTTGTCGGCGCTGCCCATGACGCTCTCCGCGATGGGGACTCGGAAGACGACGCACACCGTGCCGCCGATCAGGCCCATCAGCGAGGCCCAGAGGATGCCGTTGCCGAGGCTCTTCTGCGGGCTCTCCGAGACGGTGTCGGACTTGTCGTCCCCCTCCTTGCCGCCTCCGAAGTCGCCCTCGGAGCCGCCGTCGTCGTCGTCGGCCTGGCCGAACGTCCTGCGCAGGGTGCCGGGCTTGCTGAAGATGTGGAAGACCTGCGTGATCAGGCCGGAGATGAAGAGCAGCAGCGTGTAGTCACCGAGGTCGGTAGGGCCGAGCTTGTGCGCGACGTAGACGATCGACGCGGCGTGGAGCAGGTTCGAGAGCAGGAGCGAGATGCCCTGGAAGCCCGTGTACTTGGCGATCCGCGCGCCCAGGATCGCCCCGGAGCCGCCGGGGTTCGTGTACCGCTCCGCTTGGTTCTGCTCCTTGCCCTTGCCGCCCTTGTTCTTGCCCTGGCCCTTGTTCTTGTTGTTGCCCTTGCCCTTTCCCTGGCCGTTGCCCTTGCCGCCGCCCTGGCGGTTGCCCTGCTCGCCGTTGCCCTGGCCCTCGCCCTGCCCGTCGTCGCCCCTGGGGGTGCCCATGTTGTCGCCGTCGTCGCCCATGGCCCTAGTCCCACACGGTCCAGTTGTCGAAGCTCCGGTCCGTCAGCTCGCGGAAGCGCTCGGCATCGTCGCGCAGGACGCCGAGGACCTCGTCGCCGAGGGCGTCGCGGACGTCGGGGCGCTCGATCGGCCGGCGCAGCGGCAGCCGCTCGTCGAGCAGGAACCAGAAGTTGCGCGGCAGGACCTTCCCGGCCCGGGAGCGGCTGGCCTTGTCGAGACGGGCCGCGGCGCGGGTGGCGCGCATCTTCCGCGAGGTCTCGTGGCGGACCTGCTCGAAGCGCGGGTGCGTGAAGTCGGGGTCGACGCCAACGAACTCGAACACGCGCCGCAGCGTCGCCGTGCGCTCGTCACGCAGGTCGGACTGCTGGAAGATCAGGATCTGCTCACGGTCGAAGAACCGCAGGAACTGCTGCATCTGCATGAAGTACTGGCTGCGAACGATGTAGGACGTGTTCGGGTGCTTCAGGGTCTCCCGCAGGGTGCCCTTCTCGCGGCGCTTGGCGTAGTTGTGTACCCAGTGGGCGGCGATCCGCATCAGCGGGTCGCGCACGATGTAGATGATCCGCGCGTCGGGGACGAGCGACGCCATGCGCTCGGGGACGCCCATGTGCTGCGGGTAGGCGGTGTAGTTCGGCGAGGACTCGCCGCGGACCGTGGCCTCGGCGTCGAAGTGCCGCTTGTACCAGTCCGCGCCGCGGGCCCAGTTGCGCTCCTCGATGAAGAAGTTGAGCTCCTTGGGCTTCGACATCGACACCTCGGGATGGAGGCCGAGGTAGTAGTGCAGCCCGCTGGTGCCGCACTTCTGGGCGCCGACGACCAGGAGGTTGGGCAGGGCGCCGGTGACGGCGCCGTCGCTGCGCGTCGCGGCGTGGGTTCCGGTTGTCTCGGTTGAGGCCAAGGTTGGGCGTTGTCGTGCGGTTTCAGGGTAGACGGCGGCGCGTACGCAATTCCGAAATACGTGCCCCTAGAGCGACGCCAGCACGGTTTCACTCGTCTGGCCGATCGCGAGCCGCCGACGGGGGCGTGGCCGCTCGGCGAGGATCAGATCGAGCCTGCGTCGCAGGAAGGAATCGTAGACCTCTCCGCCCGCCGTGGCCAGTGGGGACCCGCGCGCGGGCACGTGCTCGAACGCCACCCCGGCGCGGCGCAGCGGCGCGAGCTCGAGGGAGTTTGTGACAACCAGCACGCGCGCGGGGGGATCCGGCGTGCCCGTGAGCGTCTTGGGCAGCTCCCGCGCGAGCGCCCCGGGCTCCAGGTCGAGCGCCAGCACGAGGGTCCTGGGAGGGCGGCGGGTGATCGTCTGCCAGGCGATCCCGCCGATGTTCCGCGGGGCGCGGCGCAGGACCGGCGCGGCGGCCCGCGCGGAGCCCACCGGGTCGTCCAAATAGCGGCGCAGCAGCGAGCGCGACGGCCGCGGCGCGCGGGGCTCCTTCGCGAGCTCCACGAGCCATTCGGCGGCCTGGGCGGCCCCGTCGCCGATCTCGAGCGCGCCAAGCGCGCCGTCCATCTCGGCCCGTGCCGCGTCGTCGAGGAGCGAATCGAGGGCGGCCTCAAGGCCCGGTGCCGCCGGGCCCTCCAGGCCGCGCCCCACCCCCGCCTGCTCCGCCCAGCGCGCCCGGGCGGCCTGGTCGTCGGTCTCGCGGCGCATCGGCACCCACACGGTGGGGACGCCGAAGCGGACCAGCTCGTGGAAGGCGTTGTAGCCGCAGGCCGCAACCGCGGCGTCGAACGCCCGGTAGTAGCGGCTCATCGGGTAGGTGGCCTCCACGCGCACCACCCCCTCCCCCAGCTCGCCGAGCTCGGCGATGGCCGAGGAGAGCGCGGCGACCTGCACGCCGGGACGACCCGCCAGCGCGCGCAGGGTGCGCACCGCGGCGTCGCGCACCTCGTCGCCCTGGCCGAGCGCGACCAGGACGTTCAGCATCCCGGGCCGGAGGCCAAGCTCGCGCTCCGCGGCGGCTCGCTCCAGGAGGTCCGCGTCCTCGCAGAAGACGACGGGGTCGACCCGAACCGCATGTTCGCGGCGCGCGACCGTCGGGCCGCGATCGAGCTCGGCGGCGAGCTCGCCGGGCTCGAGGACCGCGTCGAAGAAGCGCTCGCGCTCGAGCGCGCCGAGATTTGACCCGGGCAGCCACATCGGGCGCCGGCACCAGACGCGGTGCATCTCGGGCGCCGCGCCGAGGGCTCCAAGCAGCGCCTCGTAGGGGTGGACGCCGTCGAAGACGAGGACCTCGGGCTGCAGCTCGGCGAAGACCGCCCGGAGGCGCCCGCGCAGACGCCGCGACCAGCGCCACGAGGAGCCCGTCCCGGGCGTCGAGTGCGAGGCGACGTACTCGACTGCAAAGCCCTGCTCCTCCACCACCGGGGCCGCCGCCGAGAGCGTCAGCACCAGGCTCTCGACGTCGCCGCCGAAACGGCGGGCGACGGCCATCGAGCGGGTCAGGTGGCCGAGTCCGGTCCCGTTCGAGGTGACGAAGAGAACGCGCGTCATCCGTCGCGCTCGTAGGCCGCGATGAGCGGCGCGGCGACGTGGTTGCCCTGCATCTGCAGGTCGGAGAGCGTCCGCTCGTACACCCAGCGGACCCGGCGGCGGCCGAACCACCCGAGGCCCTTCGCCCAGCGCCCGGTGTTCGCGCTCGTCGCGCTCATCGTCGTCTCGAAGAACTCCCGCATCGCCGGCGCGTCGGAGATGCGCAGGTGGGAGAGCAGGCGCGAGTACGTCGCGTTGCGCTCTCCGGCCACGAGGTCCTCCAGGAGGATCACGCAGAGGCGGTCGGGGGGCAGGGTGAACTCGGCGCCGTCCTCGGCGGCGTTGACGCCGGCGTCGATCGCCCGCAGGCGCTCCGCCCACCAGCCGATGCCGGAGATCACGTCGTCCGGACCCCAGGTCTTGGTCGTCACCGAGGACGCGGCGTCGCGGCCGTCGCGCACGGCGTGCACGAAGACGGCGGAGCTGAACAGGCGCCGCAGCGTCTGGGCCTCCCGGACGTTGTGCGAGCTCATCTCCACCAGGCGGGGCTTGCCGGCGCCGTCGGCCCAGGGCCCGAGGAGGTCCCAGAAGAGCTGGCGGCAGGCACCGACCGGGTTGTCCCGGTAGGCGGCCTGGAACGTGTCGCTCGAGGCCTCGAAGCTGGCGTGCGTCATCAGGTTGTAGAGGCCCCGCGGCTGGTCGTCGACGCGAACCCGGTGCCACCAGAACTCGTGGAGCTTCTTGAGGAAGCCGTGCAGCGAGATGCGCCCGCCGAGAAGGTCGGGCATGCCGCGCTTGTTGCAGTGGAACCGGGCCTCGATCGGCACCGAGGAGACCTCCGGGTGGCGATCGAGGAGACGGCCCAGGATGTGCGTGCCGCTGCGCCCGGTGCCGCCGATGAATGTCGGTGCGGGGCGGTTGGTCAACTCGCCAGCACTCTGCGCAGCACGGGCACGGAAGTCGCGCCCTCCGATTCGAGCCGGTCCAGGCTCTCCTCATAGAGAGCCGTCACCTCCCGCTGCTCGGCCTGGCTCAGTCCCTCCCGCCAGCGCTCCTGATGCGCGGCGCCGCTGGACACCTCCTCGTCGAAGAAGCTCCGCATCCCGCTCTCGTCGGGCAAGTCGAGGAACTCCAGCAGCGAGGCGTAGGCCCGCTCGCGGTCGGCGCGGACCAGGTCGTCGAGGCTCACCGTGGTCAGACGGTTGCGCTCCGCGAGGCCCCTCACCCCGGCCTCCGCGGTACGCAGGCGTCCCTCCCACCAGTCGATGCCCTCGCGGACGTCGCTTGGGTGGTGCGCCTTCTGGCGCTTCGCGACCTTGGAGGAGCCGGAGTCGCGCCCGTCGCGCACGGCGTGGACGAACCGCGCCTCCGGAAAGATCCGGCCGAGGGCCGGCGCCGCGGCGATCGTGAAGCAGCTCATCTCGACGAGCCCGGGCTTGCCCGCATCGGCGGCCAGGGGGCCGAGCAGGTCGTAGAAGAGGTTTCGCGAGGCCTCGAGCGCGTCGTCGCCCGCGCCCGCCTCGAAGGCCCGGGCCGCGGTCTCCAGCCGGTCGCGATCCATCAGCTTGTGGAGGCCGCGCACCTTGCCGTCGTCGGCCGACTCGGCGATGCGCCGGCCCAGACGCGCCCGCGCGCCGACGAGGACCCGCTCCCCCATCCTCGCGCGCCGCCACCAGAAGCCGCGCAGCTTCTTGAGGAACTCCTCGGGCGTGGCGCGGCCCTCCACCACGTCCGCAAGCCCGCCCGGGTTGCAGTGGAAGCGACACTCGATCGGGACCATGTGGAAGTGGCTGTGCCGGCCGAGGATGTTGGCGACGACGTGAGTTCCGCTGCGTCCCGTGCCGCCGACGAAGACCAGCGCCGGCGGCTGGTCCTGGCCGGTCACACCGCCTCCCGCTCGAGCTCGACGCCCACGTAGGGCATCGGCGCGATCTGCTCCGGCGTGGCGCTGCGCGAGCGCTCGAACGTGCGTCGCAGGAGCGGAGCGAAGCTGGCTCCGCGCGCCTCCAGCCGGCCGAGGATCTCCTCGTACTCCGCCTCGATGGCTGCTGCGCGCCGTTCGGAGATGCCCTCGCGCCAGCGACCCTGGTTGGCGTGCTCGGCGCTCATGCGCCGGCGGTAGAACGTTCGCACGCGCACGCCCGTGCCGACGCCGGCGAAGCGGGTGAGCGGATGCAGCGCCGTCGGCCCGCGGGTGGCCACCAGCTCGTCGATCGAGACCTCGAGCAGGCGATCGTCCGGGATCTCCTCCACGCCGTCGGCGATCCGCGTGATTCGCTCCTCCCACCAGCGCAACCCGGCCTGGCGGGTTCTGGGCTGGACGAGCCCGCGGGTCTGGGCAACCCGTGACGCGGAGGCGTCGCGGCCGTCGCGGACGACGTGGATGAAGCGCGCCTCCGGGAAAAGGCGCGCGAGCACCCCGCCCGCGGCCGTCGTGTCGCAGCTCTGCTCCACGATCCCCACCGCCTCCTCCTCCTCCGCGCGCCACCAGAGCAGGTCGAAGAAGAGCCGGCGGCAGGCGGCCTCGTGGTCGGCCTCGTAGCCCGCGTCAAAGGCCGCGACCGCGGCGTCGAAGCGGTCGCTGTCCATCAGGCGGTGCATGCCGCGAAAGCGGTTGGTCTGAAATCCCTTCCACCAGAACCCGGTCAGGCGCTTCAGGAACTCGGCCTTCGTCACCTCACCCGCGAGCAGGTCGGGGAAGCCGCCCGGCTCGCAGTGGAAGCGCGTCTCGACCGGGATGAGCGCCATATCGACGTTGCGGCACAGAAGCGCCGCGATCACGTGCGTGCCGCTGCGTCCCGTACCCCCGACGAAGACGATCGGTGCCGGATTCGGCCTGGTTTCGACTGGATTCGCCACGAAAGTGCCCCAAATTTAGATGCCCGCCGAGGGCAGAAGGCGGACGAGGCGGATCGGGGTGGATCCGGGCGCCGGGGTGCCGCGGGCGTCGGTGAGGCTGGGTGGGACGGCGAGGACCCTGCGGAACTGCATGCATCTGGTGCACAATCGCGCGTTCCGCGACACATCTCGCCCGCGACCATGCGAGTTCATGGCGCTATGCGCCACAAACTCGCAACCGCTGAAAGCTTTCGTGACCTCGGCGCCGCACGCCGGGCTCGACGCCCACGCCGGAACCGCCACCCCTTACCGCCGCGGCACGAAGTGGTCCACGAACTTCCCACAGCTCTTCGCGAGCGGCAGGGTCCGAGTGGACTGGAGCTTCGTCGCGGCCAGGGCGCCGAGCCAGACGCGGCGCCGGGTCCCGGTGAGCCGCGAAAGAAGCGGCGGGTCGGCGGCGTCCACGGTGACCTCGACGGGTCCGGCCCTCTTCACCGTGAGCGCGCCCGCGTCCCAGAACGCTCCGCGTCCCGGGGACGAGAAGTACATGCCGTCGAGCGACGGCGGCAGGCTCTTGGTGGCGTTGCCCGCCGTCAGGTCGAGGCCGACCTGGCTGTTGTACTGAAGCGAGAGCTGCCAGTGCCCCGGAGTGAGCCTGAGCGTCTGCGAGGCGCTGCCCGGGGCGGCGAACGTCTGCCTGGACCATTTCTCGAAGCGGCCGACCACCGGCTTCGGCAGAACCGTCGCGGTGCCGGCTTCCGCCGCGATCTTCCGGCCGGAGGGCGAGTTGCAGTGGAGGACGGCGCCGGGGCTCACGCCCTCGTGCAGGATCCGCTGGCGCGGCGTTGGCCCGTTTCGCTTCCACAGCTCGTACGGCCCGGCGGTGTCGACCATGCTCATGTGCGGCGGCGGCGTGCTCTGGAACGCCGCGGTGGTCGTGATCGCGTAGCGGTAGCGGTCGAGGCGCTCCGGCGACATGGTGTCGAAGTCAACGGGATCGCCCTGGACCCAGAACTTGTCGGCGCGAGGCTTGACGTCCGGGGGCACATAGCCCCCGGGGGCCTCGACGAGCGTCCCCCGCAGCCAGTAGGCCGCGAAGCGGTCGAGGCCGAGGAAGACGACCTTCCGGCCCTGGACCTCCTGGGCCAGCGTCTCGAGGTCGCGGGCGTTGTCGTCGAAGCCCACCGGCGCGAAGCGCAGGGCCAGGAGCGTCGAGACCAGCGCCCCGGCCGCGAAGACCACCGCGAGCCCCTTGACCCAGCGAGACGCCTGCCAACCGCCCTCGGGCGAGGGTGCCAGGAGCGCCGCAAACGCGGCGAACGCCACGGTCGGCGCGATGACCGCCAGCGCCTTGGCCTGGACGTAGATGCTGGCGTCCAGCCTGGTGGCGACGTAGACGATCGTCCCCGCGGCGAGCACGGCGAGCACGCCGTTGCGGCGGCGGCGAATCGCGATCGCCACGCCGACGCCAACCGCGAGCAGGCCGATGATGATCGCCGGGATCGAGCCGGTCACGTCGCCGCGGACGATCCTGAAGTCGCCCTGCGGCCAGACGCCGAACACCTCGCCCTCCGAGACCGGCGAGCCCAGCCTGCCCGGCGAGCTCTGGACGCTCGAGATCTTGTTGAAGAAGTGGTGCACCGGCCCGATGCCGAGCACGGCGACGATCAGCACCGCCACCACGCCGCCGAGCACGAGGCGGCGGTGTGCCTTCAGGGCCTCGAAGCCGGCCGCGACGTCGGCCTGCACCCGCCCGCTGCCGCGAACGAGCTCGAGGCCGAGCCAGACGACGACCGCAACCGCGAACCACGCCAGACCGGGAAGGCTGTAGGTGAAGACGCTGCCCGCCGCCAGCGCGACCAGGGCGCCGATCCCCGCCCGGCGCGGGACCTCTCCGCGGCCGAGCTCGGAGAGGACGACGGCGAGCGCCAGCACCAGCAGCCCCATCGCGGTCTCCTTGAAGGCGCTCTGCGCCAGGTAGGCGGCGCCGAGGTAGGGAAGGCCGACGAGCACGGCCGCGAGCACGCGCCGGCGGGGCTCGAGCTCGCCCAGAGCCGAGAGCGCCGCCAGCGCCCCGAGGACCGCGATGGCGATCAGGAGCCCGTTGAAGGCATGCTCCAGGGAGGCGCCCGTGACCTCGGCGGTCGCCGCGGTCAGCGCCTGCGGGCCGGTCGGGTAGCCGAAGCGCACCGCCGACGGCTCCGGGCCCTCGCCGTTCTGCAGCCAGTCGGTCCAGTAGAGCTGCGCGGCCTGGTCGTTGGTGTAGACGCCCTCGCCGAGGACGCCGGTTGAATCGTTCAGGAGGAACGGCAGGGACCCGAGGACGAGGGTGACGAGCACGGTTGCCAGCGCGGCGCCGTGCGCCGCCCGGGGCGCCGCCGACTCGGGCTCTGCCTCGGAGCGCTGGGCGAAGAAGCGGCTTCGCATCACCACCAGGGACCCCAGCACGGCCAGGACCACGAGGATCGCGGTGGTCTTCGCGCGCCCGGGCAGGTGGATGACGAGCGGGCAGGCAGTCACGAGCACTGCGAAGCCGACCGCGCCCGAGAGCCAGGTGGGCCGCGCGCGGCCGAGGGCGAAGAGGAACGCACGGCCGATCACGAACGACGCGCCGACGATGGCAACGGCGGTGGCGAGGATCGCGAGCATTCAGGTCAGCTGAGGTCTATTGGGGGTTGGTCGGGTCAGGCACGCCGTGGAGCTGGTGGTTCGTGAGCGGCCGCTGCCCGGCGCAGCTGGCCGGGTTGAGCTGCCCGTTCAGCTTGAAGATGTGGACGGGGCCCTCGCGAACGATGAGCTGGGCGTTGGGGTCCGCGCCGGTCCAGCGACTCTCGGGCGTGGTGACGAGGACGCCGGGATCGTAGGGATCGTGCGTCGCAACGACGTACCGGTAGTCGCCCGCGTTGACCGCCGCGTACCACTGCCGGCAGGTCGGGATGCGCGCGTAGCCGTCGTGAGCCGTCTCCTCGCCGAGCCACTGGACGTGGTTCGACAGGTCGGGCCCGTAGAACGCGTACTGGGTGAAGATCGCCCGCACCCCGGCGAGGGCAATCCGCGAGTTGTCGATGTTGCGCACCCAGCCGAAGGCCTTCGACATGTCCGGGACCGAACCGGCGTCCTCATAGCGGTGCTCCATGTACTGGCGCTGGACCTTGTAGCCGCCCGCGAGCACGACCGCGACGACGGCGCCGGCCACCGCCAGCCTCGGGACGAGCCGCATCGAGGACCAGCGGATTCCGCGCGAGCGCGCCCACGCGAGGCCGCCCGCGATCGCCAGGACGATCAGAGCCGCGGCGACAGCGCCCTTCACGTGCCCCTGCTTCCACTGGACGAGCGAGGCGATCGTGACGCCGGCGAGGACGAAGAGGCCCACGGCCGTGAGGTTGCGGAGACGCGGCGAGGTGCGCGTGAACGGCATGCACGGCAGCACCGCGAAGGTGAGGGCCACCGAGGGCGCCAGGTAGCGGAGGTTCCAGACGAAGCCGATCGGCTGGCCGGGGATGCCCGCCGCCGTCAGCGGCGTGAACACGTAGGCGAGCGCCGAGAAGCCCGCCACGATGCCGAGCAGCCGGATCATCCGGTCGCCGCCGTCGAGCAGGGCGATGACCGCGATCGCGACGACGCCGATGAGCGTCACCGGCCAGAACAGGCCGAGGCTGCTGTGTAGCCCGGGGACGAACCAGTGGGTCCAGACGCTCGTGTCGTGCCAGTAGTGGAAGACGGAGTAGCCCGGGCGCAGCGAGAAGTCGCGATCCGGGGCCGGCAGGCTGATCGGGCCGAGGTGGTGGATGTACGGGATCGGGTTGCCGACCGCGAAGAGGTTGCGCGCGTACCAGTAGCCGCCGGCGAGCAGCATCGGCGCGAGGAACGCGAGGGCGACGCGCCGCCGGGACCCGCTCCCCGCCAGATAGACCACGCCGACGGCCAACGCCGCCAGTGGCGCCAGGAAGGAGAGCTTGACGCCCGCGGCGATCCCGGCGGCAAGGCCTGCGATGAAGATTGCCGGCAGGGGCGGGAGCGCCGCGGGCGCCCCCTTGGGCGTTCGCGCCGCCCAGGCGTTGACCAGGATCGCCGCGGCCGCCAGGAGGAAGGCCAGGCCGGTGATGTCGTTCAGGCCCTCGCCGGCCTGGAACTCCACCAGCATCTGCGCGCCCAGGGCGACGGAGCCGCCGATCATCGCCTGCGGCCCGACCCCGTAGGGCCTGCCGATGCAGTAGCAGGACAGCAGCGAGACGGCCAGCCAGCCGTCGTTCATCACGATCGACAAGAGGTCGCGGTTGAAGAGGACGAGTCCGACCGCGTGGAAGAGCTCGGAGTTCGCCGGGTAGAACGAGGCGAAGAAGACCGGGTCGAAGAAGAAGATGCTGCCCGTGTGGCCGGTCTGGAAGAACCGGGTGGCAAGCGGCATGTGGTACCAGAGGGTGTCGGCCCGGTCCATGCCCGCGGCGACCGTTCCCAGGGTTGGGATCATCCACGCCGCCGCGAGCCCGGTGAGGACCACGACGGCGAGGATCCAGGCGAGCCCGGAGCCCGGCGGTGCCGGCGGCGCGTGCGCGGGGCGCACCTCTCGCGAGCGCTCGCGCGAGCTCGCCAGGAGCCCTGCTCCGATGCCGGCCACGACCGAGCCGCCCACGACGAAAGCGTCCTTTAAGCCGCCGAACGTGCCCGCGATCTCGCTGACCAGGATGAGGGCCGTCGCCCCGAGAACGATCTCGACGAGGCGCGCCGGGGCCCCGGTCCAGCCCGGCAGCAGCAGCCTGCGAACCCGAACGGCGCCGAACGCCAGTGCCCCGAGGACGATTGCGAGCTCGAGCGCCCCGCCCAGGAACGCTCCGGCCCCGAGCGCCTTCTCTGCGGCGAGGACGCTCACCGCGCCGCTCGTAAACCTAAACGGTGCCTGACACCGTTTAGGTTCAGTGCTTGCTGAACTTGATCACGTAAGCGTGCTCGCCCTCGGCGACCATGCCGAGCCGCCGCGCGGCGTGCTCGGCCGCCGCGCTGCTGTCCAGCGTGGAGGCCTTGGCCTTGAGGGCGTCGTGCTCGCTGCGAAGCTGGCTGAGCTCGCCGGCCGCGGAGCGCCGGTCGTTCCAGGCGCTCACGAAGCCGAGCGTCGGGTGGATGTAGGAGACGAGCACGCCGAACAGCGCCAGGACGAGGATCACGCGGCCGAGCTTGTCCCACCGGACCCGTGAGCCGCGGTTGCGGCCTGACCGCGAACGGGGCGCGGGCCGCAGCCGGTACGCCGGGGCGGTTTGAGCTCGTCCTGCCACGCGAAAACGTTCGCCGCAGGCGGCCGGCGTCCTGCCGGCGGGTGGCAGCGCCCGAAAGCCGTCTACGTGCCGGCGAACGCATCGAGCCCCGGGTAGGTCGCGCTGTCCCCCAAAGCCTCCTCGATGCGCAACAGCTGGTTGTACTTGGCGACGCGGTCCGAGCGGGCCGGCGCCCCCGTCTTGATCTGGCCGGCGCCGGTGGCGACGACGAGGTCGGAGATCGTCGTGTCCTCGGTCTCGCCCGAGCGGTGTGAGATGACCGCGGTGTAGCCGGCCTCGCGGGCGATCGAGACGGCCTCGAGCGTCTCGGTGAGCGTGCCGATCTGGTTGACCTTCAAGAGGATCGAGTTTGCGACGCCGGCCTCGATCCCGCGCCGCAGGCGCTCCGGGTTGGTCACGAACACGTCGTCGCCGACCAGCTGGCACGAGCCCCCCAGACGCTCGGTGAGGACCTTCCACCCGTCCCAGTCGTTCTCGTCCATGCCGTCCTCGATCGAGATCACCGGGTAGTGGTCGACGATGCCCGCCCAGGTCTCGGCCATCTCCTCGGGGCTCAGCGTGCGGCCCTCGTGCTCGATGACGTACTTGCCGTCCTCGTACAGCTCGCTCGTCGCCGGGTCGAGGGCGATGTGGACGTGCTTGCCGGGCTCGTAACCGGCCGCCTCGATGCCCGCGACGAGCAGCTCCAGCGCGGCCTCGTTGGACTCGAGGTCGGGGGCGAAGCCGCCCTCGTCGCCGACCGCCGTGGACAGCCCGCGGTCCTTCAGGATCGCCTTGAGGCCGTGGTACACCTCGGTTCCGACCCGCATGCACTCGGTGAACGAGGCGGCGCCGGCCGGGACGACCATGAACTCCTGGAAGTCCACCGAGTTGTCGGCATGCACGCCGCCGTTCAGCACGTTCATCATCGGCACCGGAAGGACGTTGGCTCCGGAGCCGCCGAGGAACCGCCAGAGCGGCTCGCCGACGTCGGCCGCCGCCGCCTTCGCAACCGCCAGCGAGACACCAAGGATCGCGTTGGCTCCCAGCCGAGACTTGTTCGGCGTGCCGTCGAGGTCGCGAAGGGTGTCGTCGATTGCCCCCTGTTCGGTGGCACGCGCGCCGACCAGGGCGGCGGCGATCTCGCGGTTGACGTTCCCGACGGCCGTCAGCACCCCCTTGCCGAGGTAGGCATCGCCGCCGTCGCGGAGCTCCGTCGCCTCGAACTCGCCGGTCGACGCGCCCGAGGGAATCGCCGCGCGGCCGAGCGCCCCGCCCTCCAGGATCACGTCGACCTCAACCGTCGGGTTGCCTCGGGAGTCGAAGATCTGACGGGCGCGGATGGACTCGATGGCCGACATGAGCGCGAGAGCTTAGAGGGGGGCTACGGCTCGCGTTCGTCGCGGAAGCGGTTGGCGGCCGCGCGCAGGGCGAGCTCGGGGTCGACCCGCCGGCGCCGGGCCTCGTCGACCAGCGCGAAGAGCCGCTCGCCGAGGTCCACCTCGGCCGCGTCGCGCTCCTCGTCCTCGAGCCGCGGACCGGGCTCTTCGCCCCCGAGCCCGGCGGACGCCGCGCGGCGCTGGATCTTGCGCGCGTAGAGCAGCGCCGGGAGGTTCTCCGGGACGTCCGCGAACGGCTCGGCCTCCGATGTCCTGCCCTCGATGTCGCGCTTGATCCGGTCCCAGTTCTGGAGAACCTCAGAACTGCTGCTCGGCACGTCCTCCGCTTCGCCTCCGGGCGTGCCAAGGTCCGAGGAAGGATCGCCGAACACGTGCGGGTGGCGGCGGATCAGCTTTGCGCACATCGCCTCGGCGACCTCCGCGAGGTCGCCGGCGCCCCGCTCCTCCAGCAGCAGGGCAAGGAAGTAGACCTGGAACAGGACGTCCCCGAGCTCGTCGAGGAGCTTCTCGTCGTCGCCGGCCGCCGCGGCGTCGGCCAGCTCGTAGGCCTCCTCGACGGTGTGGGGGACGATCGAGCGCTCGTCCTGCTCGCGGTCCCATGGGCACTCGCGGCGCAGACGCCGCGTGATCTCGTCCAGCCGCGCCAGGGCGCGAGCGGCGTTCTCGTCAGCCGCCAGCGCCGGTGGTCCCGCCGGTGGCCGGCGGAACCGAGCCGCTCGGGACCACCTGGCCCGGGAGGCCTGTCGGGTTGGCCGCGGGCGCGGGGTACTGCGACCCCTGGGGGAGGCCCGTCGCGCTCGGGTTGTACTTCGCGTCCCAGGCGGGGGTCGGCGACGTCGTGCTGCCGCCCGCCGGAAGCTCCTGCGGCAGGAACGGCTTGATGGACGGGACCACGGCCGCTCCCGGGGTGAGGGTCAGCTTCGGCTTGTAGTTGGCGCACATCGCGTTGTTGACCTCGCTCGTGCAGAACGTCCTCGGGACCCAGGTGTCGTTCAGCTCCTGCTGGAAGTGCTGCGCCGCCTCCTGCTGGTCGAGCGACTGGATCTGCTGCTTGATCTGGTCCTGGAGCTGGCTGCTGAGCGACGTGGTCGAGGCCGGCGTGATCTTCTCGACCTCGATCAGGTAGTAGCCGTTCTCGCCCTTGAACGGCCCAACCAGCTGGCTGGTCGGCGAGTTGAACACCTGGTCGTCGAGCGCCGGCTCGGACTGGCCCTTCGAGATGCCCTGCCGCAGACCACCGTTCGACTTCGTCGTGGGGTCGGTGGAGTACTGCTTCGCGACCTTCGCCCAGTTCGACGCCGAGTCGTCGTTGGCGAGGGCGTCGGCCGCCGCCTGCACCTGCGACTGGTCCTTGTTGAGGATCAGGCGGAAGTCTCTGGTCTCGGGCTGCTGGAACTGCGAGATGTTCGCGTCATAGAAGGCCTGGACCTCGGAGTCGGACACGTCCGGGGGCGTGGACGGCAGCACGGCCTTCTGGATGTCCTGGCTGAGCAGCTGCAGCCTGATCTGCTGCTTTGCCTGGTCCTCGGTGAAGCCGGCCTGCTTCAGCGCCGCCTGGAACTGCTTCTCGGTGGTCAGCTGGTTCTGCTTGCGGAACTGGGCCAGCTGGTCGTTCACCTGGGTGTCGGAGACCGTGATCCCGCGGCTCTCCGCCTCGCCCTCGAACCAGCGTCCGACGATCAGTTGCTGGAGGGCGCCGGACTGGACCTGCGCGAACTGCGGTGAGCTCGCGGGCGGCACGTCCTTGAGGCCGCCGCTGAGGGCGGTCTGCTTGAGCGCGGCCTCGTAGTCGGCCTGGCTGACGTGGCCATCCGGGCTGTCCTGGATGTAGATGACGTCGCCGGACGGGATGCTCGGATCGCCGAGCCCGCGGCCGACCGCATAGCCGACGACGGTCAGGACAAGCGCGGCCGCGAGCACGACGGCCACGATGCGCCGGATGCCTGCCTTATTGCGGGGCGAGGGCGCCGGTGGACCCTGCCGCTTCCCCGGCTTCCCTCTGCGTTGAGCGGGACTCACAGGGGCGGCAGCATAGCTACGAACCTTTAGACAGACGTAACCGCCGGAGCCCGAAGCGCCGCGCCGAGCGCGGACACGAGCTCGACCACCTGCTCGAGACGCGCCGCGGGGTCCTCCTCGACGCGCAGGGCCAGGGTCTTGGTCCTCGTCTCGTAGATGGCCTCCGGGATCCCCTCGCGGACGGCGGCAACCGCCGCGGCGTCGAGCTCCACCGGGGTGGCGGCGAAGCGCCCGCCGCGCACCTCGGCAACCCGGACCCCGGCGTTCCCAAGCTCGATGCGAAGCCTGCCGAGCTCGAGGAGGCTCGCCACGGGGTCGGGCAGCGGGCCGAAGCGGTCGCGCAGCTCGTCGCGCAGCGCCCGCAGCTCACCGGGCTCGCGCGCCGCCGCGACGCGTCGGTGGACGTCGATCTTCGCAGCCTCGAACGGCACGTACTCGGTGGGCAGGTACGCGTCGACCGAAAGGTCCAGCCGCAGCTGCTCCTCCGGGCCGCCCGCCCGTCCGCCGGAGCGCAGCGCCTCGACGGCTTCCTCGAGGAGCGCGACGTAGAGCTCGAAGCCGACGGCCGCCACGTGCCCCGACTGCTCGTCGCCGAGCAGGTTGCCTGCGCCGCGGAGCTCCAGGTCGCGCATCGCGATGCGAAAGCCCGAGCCGAGCTCCGTGTGGTCGGCCAGCGTCGCCAGCCGCGCCGACGCCTCCGGCGAGAGCCGCTCCTCCGAGGGGTAGAGCATGTAGGCGTAGGCGCGCTCGGCGGAACGGCCCACCCGGCCGCGGATCTGGTAGGCCTGGGCAAGCCCCAGGTGGTCGGAGCGCTCGACGATCAGCGTGTTTGCCTGCGGGATGTCGAGGCCGGACTCGATGATCGTCGTGGCGACGAGGCACCCGAACTCGCCCCGCAGGAACGTCATCATCGTCGTCTCCAGCTGCGTCTCGTCCATCTGCCCGTGGGCCTCCGCGAAGCTGACGCCGGGACACAGCGCGCGCAGGCGCTCCGCCGTCTCGTGCAGCGACTCGACGCGGTTGTGCAGGAAGAAGACCTGCCCGCCCCGCGCTACCTCGCGCTTGATCGCCCTGGCGACGAGCTCCTCGTCGTACGGGCCGACGTAGGTGCGCACCGGGCGCCGGCCCTCGGGGGGCGTCTCGATCACCGAGATGTCACGCAGGCCCGCCAGGCTCATCTGCAGGGTCCGCGGGATCGGCGTCGCGGAGAGCGAGAGCACGTCCACCCGCAGCCGCAGCTGGCGCAGGAGCTCCTTCTGCTTCACGCCGAAGCGCTGCTCCTCGTCGACGATGACCAGCCCGAGGTCCTTGGCGCGGACATCGCGGGAGAGCAGGCGGTGGGTGCCGATCAGGATCTCGAGGCTGCCTTCCGCGAAGCGCTTGAGCTCGGCGCGCACCTCGGCCGGCCTGCGAAGCCGCGAGACCATCCCCACCTCCACCGGGGAGTCGACCAGGCGCTCGCGGAACGTGCCGAGGTGCTGCTGGGCCAGGATCGTCGTCGGCACCAGCATCAGCACCTGGCGGCCCTCCGTCGCCGCCTTGTGGGCCGCGCGCAGCGCCACCTCGGTCTTGCCGTAGCCCACGTCGCCGCAGATCAGCCTGTCCATCGGACGCTCGGACTCCATGTCGCCCTTGACGGCCTCGATGGCGTCCATCTGGTCGGGCGTCTCGCGGTAAGGGAAGGCCCGCTCGAGCTCGAGCTGCCACTCGCTGTCCGGCCCGAAGGCATGCCCGCGGCGCGCCTGGCGCTCCGCGTAGAGGTTGATGAGCTCGCCGGCGAGCTCGCCGGCGGCCTTGCGCGCCCGCGCCTTGACGGCGTCCCAGCGCTTGGAGCCGAGCGCCGAGAGCTGCGGCGCCTCTCCGCCCGCGCCCACGTAGCGCGTGATCTTCGCCAGCTGCTCAACCGGTGCGTAGACGCGGTCGTCGCCGCGGTACTCCAGCTGCAGGTAGTCGCGCGTGACGTCGGCGATCGCCCTGGTCTCGAAGCCCGCGAAGCGGGCGATCCCGTGATCCTCGTGGACGACGTAGTCGCCGACCCGCAGGTCGAACAGCGACGCCAGCCGGCCCCGCGTCGGCGCGGCGGCCGCCGCGGGTCGGCGATGCACCAGCCGGCGGTACGGGATCACCGCCAGCTTCAGCTCGGGCGAGACGAACCCCTCCCCCACAGGCGAGTCCGAGAGGAGAAGCGCGCCCTCCGCGGGGACCGTCCCCTCCAGGAACCCGGCGCGCAGCCGGTTCAGGTTGTACTGGGCGCGCTCCGCCTCGCCGCGGTGCTCGAAGGTCACCACGACGCGGTAGCCCGAGCCGACCTCCTTCTCCAGCTGCCCCTCCGCCTCGCCGAAGCTGCGCGCGGCAGAGGTTGGAAGCTGGGCGCGAAACAGGGAGCCATCGTCCTCATCCGTGCCGGCGCCCCCGATGCTCAGAATCGCGCGCTGCGCCAGGGGCTCCCCGACGTCCACGTAGAGGCTGCGGGCGTGCTCGTCCTGGACGGCGGTGGTGACGTCCTCCCAGTGGTCGCGCAGGGCGGCCGGGATCTCGTCCGCGGCGGCGACCACGACAGCGGCCGCTTCGGGAAGCGCGTCGAGGAACGACCCGAAGCGCTCGAGCGGCAGGGCCTCCGAGAGGTCCACTGGGTCATCGCCCTCGCGGGCCTCGTCGAGCGCCATCGCGGCGAGCTCGCGGCGCTCGAGGTCCAGCTCCGCCGCCGGCGCGATCTCGATCCGCTCGACGTCGCCGAGCGAGCGCTGCGTGAACGTGGAGAAGCGCCGGATCGACTCCACCTCGTCGCCGAAGAGCTCCAGGCGCGTCGCCGCCTCCTCGGTCGCGCCGTAGACGTCGAGGATCCCGCCGCGCAGCGCGAACTGGCCGCGCTCCTCGACCTGGTCGACCCGCTCGTAGCCGGACTCCACCAGCAGCTCCGACACGTCCTGGAGGTCGACCTCCTCCCCGCGCGCGATCGCGAAGCCGGCGGGGCGAAGCGAAGCGTCGGGAATCGCCTCGGCGAGCGCCACGGCGCTGGCCACCACCACCGCCGGCTCGTCCGAGCTCAGCGAGTCGAGCGCCGCGATCCGCAGGCCGACCAGGTGCGGCGCCGGCGCCAGGTGCGACTCGTAGCCGACCCCGCGCGACGGGTAGTGGCGCACCCGGCCACTGCCCAAGTACGCGGTCAGGTCGCGCGCAAGGTCACGGCTGGCGACGTCGTCGGCGGCGACGACCAGGACCGGGCGCCCGGCGAGCGCCTCGGGATCGTCGAGAAGGGCGGCCACCAGGTACGCGCGGATCGACGGCGAGGCCGACATCGTGGCCGGGCCGGGCTCCAGCGAGCTCACGAGCGCGCGGTAGCGCTCGTTGTCGTGCGCGACGTTCAGCAGGGGCGACAGGGGCACGGATCAAGCAAACCACATGGTCCCCGCCCGCCTTCGCCGCCGCTTCCTAAAGGGTGTCTGACACCGTTTAGGTTTGGGTGGGGCCCTGGAACGGGAGGCCGGGGCCGGAGCGCTGGAACTCCACCTGGCCCTCGCCCTCGGCGCGGGAGCGTCCCTCCACGCCGTCCCACTCGTGCAGCATGCGCTTCAGGCGGGCGACGGCCTCGGGCGGGTTGGTGGCCACCTGCGCGGCGAGCGTGAGGGCGGCGTTCTCGGTGGCCGCGCCGGGCGCGACCTTGTGGACGAGGCCCCAGCGCAGCGCCATCTCGGCGTCGACCTCCTTGCCGGTGAGCAGCAGGTACTTCGCGACCGAGAGGCCGCAGAGCGTGACCAGCCGCGCCGGTCCGACGGGCACGCCGAGCGCGCCTCCGGGGAAGCGCAGGCGCAGGTTGGAGCCGCCGATCCGCAGGTCGCAGGCCACCGCGATCTCCGCGCCCCCGCCGACGCAGGCGCCGTGGCACGCCGCGATCGTGGGCTTCGGGAACGCGGTCAACTCGTCGTAGAGGTCGGCGAAGAGCTGCATCCGATGGACCCGGCCGTCGGCGTCGAGCTCCTCGCGCACGTCGGCGCCGGCTGAGAGCGCCATGTGGTCGTCGGAGGAGATGACGAGCACGCGCACCGCCTCGTCCTCGCGGGCCTTCGCCAGGGCCGCGAGAAGCTCTTCGAGCATTGGCGTGTTGATCGCGTTTCGCGCTTCGCTGCGCTCGAGGCGCAGCAGCGCCACGCCGAACTCGTCGACGGCGTAGCTCGTGAGGCTCACCCTTCCTCCTCCGTTGCCTCGTCGGCCGCCGCCAGCTCGGCGACCAGGCGCTCCGCCTCGTCGGCGGAGCCGGTGATCAGCCCGCGGACGGCCTCGTCGGGCTCGGCGAACCGCGAGAGGACGTAGGCGGAGACGACCTCCGGATCGGTCGTGTCCGGGCGGCCCACGCCGCCCCGGACCCGCCAGAAGTCCGTGCTTCCCAGGCCGCGGCGAAGGCTCTTCAGGCCGTTGTGCCCGGCGACGCCGCCGCCGAGCTTCGAGCGGATCTCCCCGAACGGCAGGTCGATGTCGTCGTGGACGGCGACCGTGTGGTCGAGGTCGACCTTGAGGCTCCCGCGTGCCGGCCCGGCGCAGTCCCCGGAGTCGTTCATGTAGGTCTGCGGCAGAAGCAGCGCAACCCGGGGCCCGCCCGCGCCGGCGCGCCCCTCCGTGATCAGCCCCGCGAAGCGGCTCTTCGCCCGCGGCAGCTGCCAGCGCCGCGAGAGCTCCGCGACCACCTCGAAGCCCAGGTTGTGGCGCGTCGCGGCGTACTCCCTGCCGGGGTTACCGAGCCCAATGATGAGGAACAGGGCTACTCCTCGGAGGAAGAGTCTTCGCCGCCGGAGTCGCCCTCGGCGGCAGGCTCCTCGCCCTCGCCTTCGACGGCCTCGCCCTCCTCGCCCTCCTCGCCCACGAGCTCCGCCTCCTCCTCGAGCTCGGGCTCGGGCTCCTCCTCGACGCGCGGCGGCGAGAGCGTGGCGATGGTGAGCTCGTCGGGGTCCTCGGCGGTGAACTCGACGCCCTCGGGGGCAACGAGCGAGCTCAGCTGGAGCGTGTCGCCGATCACCATGCCGGAGACGTCGGCCGCGATCGACTCGGGGATCGCGGTTGGCAGCGCGCGAATCGTCACCTCGTGCGTGACGTGCTCGAGGACGCCGCCCTCCTTGACGCCCGGGGCGTCGTCGCCGCCGAGCAGCTCGATCGCGACGTCGGCCTCGATCTCCTCGTCCAGCTTGACCTCCATCAGGTCGATGTGGACGAGCGAGCCGCGCACCGGGTGGCGCTGCTGGTCCTTGAGAACGACCGGCGTGGTGCCGCCGCCCTCGAAGGTCACGTCGAAGAGCGCGCCGCCGCGCTCGATCACGAAGTTCGCCTCGCGCTCGCGGACCTGGAAGTGCTTGGTCTCGGAACCGCCCCCGTAGAGGATCCCCGGCACGAAACCCTCCCGTCGCAGGCGCCGGGAGGTCCGCGAGCCGAACTCGGTGCGCTCGGCGACGTTCATGGTGGCGCGGTCAGAGGCCATCGGCCGGTGAGGATAGAGAACGGCGAGAGGGATGAGGGGCGGCGGTACCCTGCGCGGCGATGGCTGACGACTACAAGATCCCCAAGGGCAGAGTCCGCCGGTCGGCCAAGCTCGGGAAGGCGCTCGGGAGTCAGGCGACGCGCTACGCCGGCACCCGGGCGGCCAGCGTGGCGCGCTCCGAGGAGGCCGCGAGAGAGAAGCTCGACGCCCGCCACCTGGAGACCGCGAAGCGCATGGCGTCGCTGCTCGGGGAGATGAAGGGCGCGGCGATGAAGCTTGGACAGCTCGCCTCGTTCATCGACACGGAGTTCCTGCCTCCCGAGTACGCCGAGCTCTACCAGGAGGAGCTCTCGAAGCTGCGCACCTCCGCGGAGCCGATGCCGTGGGAGAAGGTGGTGACCGTCCTCGAAGAGGAGTACGACGGAGACCCGATCGACGAGCTCTTCGAGGAGATCGAGGAGGACGCCTTTGCGGCGGCCTCAATCGGGCAGGTGCACCGGGCGACGCTTGTCGACGGCCGGAGGGTTGCCGTGAAGATCCAGTACCCGGGAGTTGCCGAGGCGCTCGAGGCCGACCTGGCCAACGTCGGCATGCTCGTGCGACTGGCGAAGGCGCTGGCTCCGGGGCTCGACGCAAAGGCCGTGGCGACCGAGCTGCGCGAGCGGGTCCTGGAGGAGCTCGACTACGAGTACGAGGCGCAGAACCACCGCACGTTCGCGCGCGCCTACCGCAACCACCCCTTCATCTACGTCCCCGACGTGATTACGCGGCTCTCCCACCGGCGAGTGCTCGTCACCGAGTACGTCGAGGGCATCGAGTTCGACGAGGTTCGCAAGCTCGACCAGGAGGCGCGCAGCCGCTTCGGCGAGATCGTCTTCCGCTTCTGCTTCGGCTCGATCTACCACCTGCAGCACTTCAACGCGGACGCCCACCCCGGCAACTACATCCAGATGGAGGACGGGCGCGTCGCGTTCCTCGACTTCGGCATGACCAAGCGCCTCGACCCCGAGCAGATCGAGCTGGAGCAGCGGGCGGTCGACGCGGCGACGCGCAAAGACCCCGAGGCGCTGCGTCAGGCACTTGCGGACCTGGGCTTCGTGAAGAACCCGTCGAAGCTGGACGCCGAGCGCCTCATGGAGCACGTCATGGTGGTCGGCGGCTGGTACCTGGAGGACCGCGAGTACCAGGTGTCGGCGCGGCGGGTGATGAAGGTGATCGAGTCGACCACGGACCCGCGCTCCGAGTACTACTCGCTCATGCGTCGCGAGTCGGTGCCCGCCGACGAGCTGATGGGGAGGCGCATGGAGACCGGCGTGCTCGCCGTCCTGGCGCAGGTCGGCGCGAAGCGCAACTGGCACCGGATCATGCGCGAGTGGGTTTACGCGGACCCTCCGGCCACGGAGCTGGGCCAGGAGGAGTGGGACTACTTCGAGTCCCGCGGCGTGATCCGCACGCCCGGCATCGCCGGCCGCGCCTAGCCCCACCACCCCGTCGTCCCGGAGTCCGGGCTATGGAGGGGCGTCCGGGACGATGGCCGTGAAGAGGCGTGGGTCGTTGGTGCAGATGCCGTCGACGCCCAGGGCGGCGAGCTCGCGGATCCGCTCCGCGTCGTCAACGGTCCAGGCGTTCAGCTGGAGGCCGCTTGCGTGGCAGGCGTCGGCGAGCGCCCGTGTGACAACGAGGTGATACGCCCAGATCGAGCTGACGCCCAGCTCCGGAGCGCGGCGGCGCACGAGGCCGGGCAGGCGCCGGCGGAAGGCGACCATGCCGCCGATCACGAGCGGGCGCGCCCAGCGGATCGACGGCCAGTCGCGGGTGGTGCGCGGAACCGTCCAGCCGACGGGAAGGTCGGGCTCGAGCCCCCGCAGCTCGCGGATGCTCCCCACCTCCATCGTGGAGACCATGGCGCGCCCGATCAGGTCGCGAGCGCGGAGCGCCTCGACGATCTCGTCCTCGCGCCCGGCGATCTTCACGTCGAGGTCGATCGTGACCCGGTCGAGCGGCGGCTCCGCGAAGCCGTCGAGGATCTCGGTGAGGGTCGGCGCGCCGTGACGCTTGACCACTCCCCAGTCGTGGGCAACGAGAAGCGGCTCCGCGTTGGCCGCGCCGGGACCGGCGCACGCGCAGCGCCAGTCCTGGGCCGCCTCGAAGTCCGAGCGCGGGCGCAGGACGTCAAGCTCGATGACGTCGACCCCGGCCTCGACGGCGGCGCGGAAGCTCGCGGGCGTGTTGCCCGGAGCGATGGCGTCGGCGCCCTTGTGGCCGATGCGGAGCGGTGTGTCCATCGCCGCAACATATCCACGGCGTTCGGGCGGACCGGTACGGTCCCGCGCCGTGGGGTACCTCACCGTGTACGCACGCCGCCGGATCGCGGTGCTCCTCTTTCTCGCGGTGACCGCGCTCGCCGTCCTGGCGGTTGGGAACATCGGCCCGTTCTCGGACCCGCCGACGGAGGTGGATCGCGCGAGGTCGGCGCTCGAGGACTTCTTCGCCGCGGCGAAGGCGAAGGACTACGGCCGAGTCTGCGCGCTGCTCGCCCCGGCTCAGCGCAAGACGATCGAGACCGCGGCCGCGCAGGTCGTCCAGGGCAAGCTCGACAACGGCTGTGCCGCGGCGGTGGAGGCCCGCGGAGGTGGCGCGCTCGCGCACTCCAGCCTCCAGATCCGGGACGTCAGGGTCAGCGGCAGCCTCGCCGCGATCGACGCGAACATCCGCACCCAGGGCGTGAACGGACCGCAGTCGAGGACCTTCAAGCTCGAGGAGATCGACGGGACCTGGGTGATCTCCGACCTGGGGATCTGAGCTCGGGGTGATTCGTCGAATAACTTCCGGACGAATCAGCTCAGAAGAGCTGATTCTCACCCGCGAAAATTTCTGACACGGAGTCGTCGGCGAAGATGCGGCGGATCGAGTCCGCAAGGGTCTGGGCCGTTGAGAGCACGGTGATGTTGTCCGGCGCGCCGGGGCGGAGCGGCACGGTGTCGGTCACGACGATCTGCTCGATCCCGGACTCCTCAAAGCCCAGGCGCTCGTACGCGGGCCCGGAGAAGACGCCGTGGGTCGCGCAGGCGATGATCCGGGCAGCGCCCTCCTCGCGCACGGTCTTTGCCGCCGCGCAGAGCGTCCCGGCCGTGTCGATCATGTCATCGACGAGCACGGCGGTCTTGTCCTTGACGTCCCCGACCACGTAGCCGATCTCGGCGACCTGCTGAGCCGGGCGTTCCTTCTCCATGACCGCCCAGTGCGTGCCAATCTTCCGGGCGAAGTTGCGGGCCATCTTCACGCGGCCCGCGTCCGGCGAGACGATGACTAGGTCCTCGTTGTGGCCCTGGTCGAGGAACCACTGGGTCAACATCGGCGAGGAGGTCATGTGGTCCACCGGGACCTCGAAGAAGCCCTGCACCTGGCCGGAGTGGAGGTCCATTGTCAGGATGCGGTCGACGCCGATCGCCTCCAGGCACTTCGCGACGACGCGGGCCGTGATCGGCTCGCGCGGCGCGGACTTCTTGTCCTGGCGCGCGTAGCCGAACCAGGGCATCACGGCGATGATCCGGTGCGCGGAGGCGCCCTGGGCGGCGTCGATCATCGTCATCAGCTCCATGAGGGCGTCGTTGGGGGTCATCCCCTGCGCGGCATTGGCGGCGGTCGACTGGACGAGGAAGACGTCCGCACCGCGGATCGACTCGTTGTAGCGGCAGTAGACCTCGCCGTTGGCGAAGGTCCGAAGATCGACCTGCCCGAGGTCGACGTCGAGACGCGCGGCGATCTTTCCGGCGAGCTCCTGCGACGCCCGGCCGCCGAAGACCATGAGGCGCTTGGTGTAGTCATGCGAGATCGAACTCACCACGGGACGTTCCTCGACAGTGCTCATTGCTTCGAATCAGACTCCTGAGCCGCGGCCTTCCGTTCCGCGTAGCCCTCGATGTTTCGCTGATCGCCCTTGCTGACTCCGAGCGCTCCGTCGGGCACGTCCTCCCGGATCACCGAGCCGGCGCCAGTGTATGCGCCGTCGCCGACCTCCACGGGCGCGACCAGCGACGTGTTGACCGAGATTCGCGCACCTTGCCCGATCTTCGTCCGGCTCTTCTTGAAGCCGTCGTAGTTGGCCGTGATCGTCCCCGCGCCGACGTTGGAGCCGGCGCCGATCTCGGCATCGCCGATGTAGGAGAGGTGCGGGACCTTCACGCCCTCGCCGAGCTCCGAGCCCTTGATCTCCACGAACGTGCCGGCCTTCGCGCCCCGCGCCAGCCGCGCGCCGGGACGCAGGTAGGCGAACGGCCCGATCGTGCAGTCCTCGCCGACCTCGCACTGCACGAGGACGGAGTGCGCGACCGTCGAGCCGGCACCGACGCCGGCCTCGAGCATGCTGACGTGAGGGCCGATGACGGTGCGCGCGCCGATCCGGCTGTGCCCGGCCAGGACGCATCCCGGGGCGATGCGCGCGTCGGCCTCGATCTCGACGTCCGCGTCGATCCAGGTGCTGGCGGGATCGACGATCGTCACGCCCGCGACCATGTGGCGATGGGCGATCAGCGCCCGCGCCTCCGCCTCCACGAGCGCCAGGTCGGCGCGGTCGTTGACGCCGAGGTTGACGTGCGGGTCGTCCTCGATGTGCGCGACGACGCGACCGCCGGCGGCGCGGATCAAGGGAAGGACGTCGCCGAGGTAGTACTCGCCCTGGGCGTTGTCGCTCTGCAGCTCGCCGAGCGCTTCCGCGAGCGGCGCGGCGTCGAAGGCGTAGATGGAGCTGTTGACCTCGCGGATCGCGAGCTCCTCGGCGCTCGCGTCGCCGGAGCCGGCCTTGGCCTCGGCGATCCGCTCGATGTCGCCATTCACGTCGCGGACGATGCGGCCGTAGCTGCCGGGGTCGTCCATCTCCGTCGTCAGCACCGTGGCCACGGCGACGGAGGAGGCGTGGGCCTCGATGAGACGGCTGAGGACCTCGGCCGAGATCAGCGGGTGATCACCCGGGAGGACGAGGACCCGCTCCGACTCGCGGATCGCGTCGAGCGCCGCGCGCACCGCGCCTCCGGTCCCGTCGGGCTCCGGCTGGACGATGGTCTCCGTGCCCTCGGGCATCGCCGGCGACAGGTCGCGGCCGGGCGAGACGATGACCGCCACGCGGTCCGCGCCGGCCTCGCGCGCGGCGGCGATCGACCAGGCGATCAGCGGCCGCCCGCAGACCGGATGGAGCATCTTCGGCGTCGCCGAGCGCATCCGCGTGCCCTCGCCGGCCGCCATGATCAGGACGGTCATCCCGTTGGCCACGCGCGCATCGTAGTGACGCGGCGCGGCACGGATTGTCTGCCGTAGGTGGTTCGCGCCGCGCGGCAATTGGTTAGCGTCCGTCCCGAGGCGATGGCAGACCGGAGGGACCTCGAGTTCACGTACTCGCTGATCGACCGGATCTTCCGCCTCAGCCTGGGAGAGCTCGCGGACTTCAGCGGCGCGAAGTACGAGGGCGACTTCTCCCTCTCGCTCGAGGAGGCGCAGCGGCGCAAGCACGAGTACGTCGCCGAGCAGATCGGGATCGCCCCCGGGCGAAGGATCCTCGACGTGGGCTGCGGCTGGGGACCGCTCCTCGCCTTCGTACGCGAGCGGGGCGGTGTCGGCGTCGGCGTCACGCTGTCGAGCGCCCAGGCCGCGGCCTGCCGGCGCCACGGCCTCGACGTCCATCTCGCCGACGCCCGGGCGCTCAGCCGGGAGACGTTCGGAGAGTTCGACGGCGTGGCGAGCCTGGGGGCGTTCGAGCACTTCTGCTCCCCCGAGGACTTCCGCGCGGGGCGCCAGGACGAGGTCTACCGGCACCTGTTCGCGCGGCTGGCCGAGACGCTCGAGCCAGGCAGCCGCCTGTACCTCCAGACCATGGTCTTCGGCCGAAACATGGTCCCTCCCGGGCGCATCGCGGCAATCGACATCAACGCCCCGCGCGACTCCGATGAGTGGTACCTGGCGCTGATGGGTCGCCAGTTCCCGGGATCCTGGCTGCCGTTCGGCTCCGAGCAGGTGGAGCGCTGCGCTGCCCCGGACTTTCGCCTGGTCGCCGCGTCGAGCGGGCGTCTCGACTACATCGAGACCATCAAGCAGTGGCGCCAGAGGTTCGGCGAGTCCAGCCTGCGAAAGACGCTCCTGAAGCTCCGCCTCGTTCCGCACTGGCTGACCAGCGCCGACTTCCGCCTCGCCTTCACCTCCGGCGTGAGCGCCAACAGCGTGTGCTTCGAGCGCGAGCTCCTCGATCACTTCCGGCTGGTGTTCGAGCGGGTGGCCTGAGCCGAAATCCGCCCGTAGACTGGGAAATCGAACCCACTCCGGGGTGGTGTAGCGGCAGCACGTTCGGTTTTGGTCCGAAAGGCGGTTGGGTTCGATTCCTCCCCCCGGAACTGACGGTTCGAATGAATCGCGGAAGTAATCTCGCCGCGTGATCGCCGACCTCCACTCGCACTACCCCATGCACCTCACCGTGAGGCCGGGCGGGAGCCCGGTGCGGCTCGTGGCCTCGGCACCGGGGCGCTGGCGCCTCCTCGACGCCGCCCGCGCCGTGATGCTCCGCACCGCGAGCCGGTTCGGCAACTACGAGGGCCTGCAGTCCGGGCCGCGGGTCACCGTGCCGCTGCTGCACGCCGGCAACGTCGGCATCGCGCTGTCGGTCCTGTACTCGCCGTTCGACGAGATGGACCTCGGCAAGCGCTACGGCTCGCCGCCCGACTCGCGCTACTTCCCGACCCTGCTTCGCCAGCTCGAGGACGTCGAGCGGGAGGTCGCCGGCGACTTCGCCGGCCAGGCGCGCGTGGCCCACGACGCCGCCGAGCTCGACGCGGCGCTGGAGGCGGGCGAGACGGCCCTGGTGCACTGCGTCGAGGGCGGCCACCACCTGGGCGCGACCGTCGACGAGGTCGACGCCAACGTGACCAAGCTCGCCCGGCGCGGCTGTGCCTACATCACGCTTGCGCACCTCTTCTACCGCGGCGTCGCGACCAACGTCAACGCGATTCCCTTCCTTGGCGATCGCACCTACGACTTCCTCTTCCCGATGCCGAAGCGCGTTGGCCTCACCGCGCTCGGCCGGTCCGCGATCGAGGCGATGGTCCGCGAGCGGGTCCTCGTGGACACCAGCCACATGAGCCAGCTCGCGCTGCGCGACACCTTCGACCTCCTCGACGAGCTGGACCCGGAGCAGACGGTCCCCGTGCTGGCGACGCACGTCGCCTACCGCTTCGGGCACGACCCCTACAACGCCGACGACGAGACGATCCGCCGGATCGCCGCGCGCGGCGGCGTGATCGGCCTCATCCTCGCCGAGCACCAGGCCGGCGACGGCTTTCCGCACACCAAGACTCAGGAAGCCTCGATCGACCTCCTCTGCCGCCACGCCGACCGCATCGCCCAGCTCGCCGGCTCGCACCGCCACACGGCGATCGGCACCGACCTCGACGGCTTCATCAAACCGACGCTCGCCGGCCTCGAGGATGCGAGCCGCCTCCCGGGCCTCGAGAACGGGCTGCGCGAGCGCTACGGCGAGGCCGACGCCGAGCTGATCACGAGCGGCAACGTCCTGCGCGTGCTGCGCGACCACTGGGGGTCAGGCACCTGAAGCGCTGGGGGTCAGGCGCCTGGGTGTCAGGCACCTGAAGCGCCTGGGTGTCAGGCACCTGAAGCGCAGGGCTCTACCAGCCGCAACGGTTGACGGTGCCTGACACCCTCAGTTGGTTGACGGTGCCTGACACCGTCAGTCGTCGGCCGGCCGCGGGACCCGGCCCGCGGTCGTTCCCGGCTCCGTCGCCGGGCCGTGCGGTGAGGCGATTCCCAGCACGCGCATGGCCTTCAGCCCGAGGCCGAGCTTCTCCCGCCCCTCCGTCGAGGACATGTCGTGCCCGGAGAGATCGCGCACGCGCTCGAGGCGGTAGCGAATCGTGTGGCGATGGGTGAAGAGCTGCTCGGCGGTCGGCGTCACGTTGCCGTCGTTGTCCAGGTAGGCCTCGACCGTCGTGACCAGATCGGTCTCGTACTGCTCGTCGTAGGCGGCGAGCGGAGCGACGGTCTCGTCGTAGAAGCGCTCGAGCTCCGAGGGGTCCTCGCTCATCGCGGGCAGCAGCAGGCGGTAGGAACCGGTGTCCTCGAACGCCAGGAGCGCCGTGCCCTCGGCCTCGCCCACGTTGGCCGCCAGCGTGGCCTCCTTGCCGGCCCGGTAGAGGTCGGCGGGGTCGGCGACCCAGCGGCTGCGCGCGACGAACGCGTGGAAGCCGGCAAGCGCGCCGTCGAGCTCGCGCCGAAGCGAGACGGCGGCGCGCGCCAGCACCGTCTCGTCGTCGGTGGGGACGATCGCCGTGATCTGGGCCCCCTCCTCGCCGTTCAGCGCGGAGAGCGTGCCGTTCGCCACGGCGCGAAGGGCGCGCAGCGACACGGTCAGCACCCGTGCCCGCCAGTCGCCCGTCTGCGCCGCGTGTGGGATCGCGCGGGCGATCACCACTCCCGCACCCGCCTCCACGCGCGCGCCGAGCTCCGCGGCCCGGGCGACGATGTCGCCCCGGTCCGTGACCTCGCGCGTGAGGATCGCGCGGACGAGCTCGCCCGCGGCCTCGTCGCTGGCCCATTCCGGCGCGCGCGCCCGCTCCACCTCGAGGCCGAGGAGCGTCGCGACCATCCGCGCCGACATGCCCGCCGGCGCGTCGCCACGGGGCCTGTAGCGAAGCTCGCCGACCACGGAGTCGGCCACGCGAAGCTCCGCGACGATCACGCCCGCGCCGCTCGCCAGCAGCCGTTCCTCGTCCGCCGAGGACTGTGCCGCGACGGCGAGGACCGCGCTCGAGCGGTCGATCAGCGCAACGCTCGACTCCAGCACCCGAGCCGCGGCGCGCGCCACCTCCGGCAGCCCGGCGCCTGACTCGATCGCCTCGGAGAGCGCCTCGAGCTCGGGCGCCGCGCCGGTCGCGCGCGGCTTCGGCGCGCGCTTCGCGGGCGTCTTCTCGCTCGCAGCCACGCGCGAATTCTAGGTTGGGATGGCGGGGAGCCTAGAACCAGGTCGAGATGTCGGGCCACTTGTAGATGATGAGCGCGCCCAGCCCGACGCCGATCATCACCAGCGCCGCAAGCACGAAGAGCGAGATCAGCATGGCCGTGGCCTTCTCCCACGTGCGCCCGAAGGAGCCGATCGTGGGCGCGAGGATGAACGCCCCGAACGCGAGCAGGCTGATCACGCCCGCTCCGATGAAGAGCCAGACCTCAGTGTGGATGGTCGCCAACGACGTCATCGCCCGCCGGTGGATTCTCGCGCAAGTGGACGACGACCAGCCCCACGGCGGCGGCCGCGGCGAAGCCCGCGGCCCCGAGCGACCAGCCGCCGTAGACGTCGCTCATGTAGTGAGCGCGCAGGTACACCCGCGTCAGGCCGACGATCAGGGCGAGCAGGAACCCGGTCACCAGGATCGCGGTTCGCCACCTGGCGCCGAGCGGCGCCAGCTTCGCGGCGAGGATCGCGAGGAACGGGTAGAGCATCGAGTGCGCCGCGTGGCCGCTCGGGAACGACCCGCCGCCGGTCGCGACCAGGGGGTCTGGCGGGCGCGGGCGGTCGACGGCTGCCTTCAGGGCATCCGACCCGGCGAACACCGCCACCAGGGCGGCGACCATGACCGCGAGCTCAGCCCACCTTCCGCTGCGCCCCAGCACGACCGCGGCGACCACGGCGACCGGCAGGATCACGGCAGCCGACCCGAGCCACGTCACGATTTTCGCGACCGCCACCAGCCATCCCGCATGCAGGTCGGCGACGACGTCGAACGCCGCACGATCGCCCGGGGTGCTCCCGGAATCCGGGCCGAACGAGACCGCGTAGGCAACGACGATGAACGCGCCAACCGCCACGACCGCCAGCAGGGCCGTCAGCTCCAACCCCAGCTCCCCGCCCGTCAGTCGCCGGCCGAGGAAGCGCGCCTGCGGCTCCACCCGGCGACCCGCGGCCACGAGCGGCCGCAGCAGCCGCTTGGAGTCCATGAACTCGACCGCGCGCCTGCGGTTCTCGGCCTCGCGCAGGTACCGGAAGGCGAGGACGATCGCGACGATCACGCCGACCGCCACGCCGAAGTAGAACGTTCCCTTCCCGGCGATCTGGGCCGCCTTGTCGATGTGCTGCGACGCGTAGTAGCCGATCAGGCAGAACGTCGCCGACCACAGCCCCGTGCCGAGCACGCTGTAGGGAAGGAATGACCGGTAGCGCAGGCCGGAGCTACCGGCCGTGAACGGCGCGACCGCCCGCACGAAGCCGATGAACCGCCCGATCAGGATCGTTCGGCCCCCGTAGCGCTGGAAGTAGGCCTCGACCCGCTCGAAGCGCTCGTGGGTGATCTGGAGCTTCGGCCCGTGCTCGAGGATGAACCCTCGGCCCAGGCGCCGCCCGAGCAGGAAGCTCGCCGTGTCGCCGGCCCATGCGCAGAACCAGACGACGCCGATCGTGACCACGATCGAGGTCGCGCCCTGGCCCGCCACCGCACCGCCGAGGATCACGGCCGACTCCCCCGGAAGGACGAGCCCGACGAACGCGCCGGTCTCGAGGAAGGCGGCGAGCCCGACGATCCCGTACGTCCAGGCGCCGAGCTTGTCGGAGACGTCGTTCAGGAGCTTGCCGATGTCGATCGTGTTCAGCAGGTGGTCGACGAAGAAGAAGCCGGCGACGATCAGGACGCCGATGACGATCTGCCGCCTGCGCTCGCGAGTGATGCTCACGAGGCGCCCCCGGGCGCCGAGGTGATCGCGCCCGCATAGCGCGGCGGCAGCGCCGCGGCAACCCGGTCCGCGGCGGCGAGGTCGGCGCAGAGGCCGATCGCCGTGGGGCCCGATCCCGCGACCATCACGCACTCGGCGCCCGCCTCGCGCAGGGCCTCGAGCGCCGGCGCGATCTCGGGCTCGAGCGACAGCGCCGGCGCCTCCAGGTCATTGCGCAGGAGCTCCGCGTACTCGAGCGGCGAGCTCCCCCGGCTCGCGGCCTCCCGAAGCTGCGCCTCCATCGCGGCCAGGTCGTCGGCATCGCGCGCCAGCCCGTTGCGTTCGAGCTCGGAGTAGACGTCCGCGGTCCGCAGGCCGCGCTCGCCGGGGATCGCGACAACGCCGAAGTCCGCCGGCGCCGGCAGGGGCTCGACGCTCTCCCCCGCCGCCGCCACCAGGCTGAACCGTGGTTCGAGCTGCGACGGGACGTCGGCGCCCAGCCGCAGCGCAAGCTCGGGAACTCCGGGAAGGTGCCGCGCCAGCCGCAGCACGGCGGCGGCGTCGGCGCTGCCGCCACCGAGGCCGGCCGCCACCGGGATGCGCTTGTCGATGTCGAGCCGCACCGGCCCGGCATCCCAGCCCAGCTCCCGCAGGCCGGCCAGGGCCGCCGCGGCGAGGTTTGGGCCCTCCAGGCCCGGGCAGTGGACCGCATCCACCTCCGCGTCGCTCACCGTGATGCTGTCGGCGAGCAGCAGGGGACAGAAGAGCGAGCGGATCTCGTGCAGGCCGTCCTCGCGAACGGGGCCGACGAAGAGGCCGAGGTTGAGCTTCGCGGGAGCGCGCAGGATCACGCGAGCTCCCCGGCCAGCGCCTCGAACTCCGCAGGCGCCAGGGCCTCGGCGCGGACGCCGGGATCGCGGCCGATGCGCTCCAGGGCGGCCGCGACGTCCGCGCGCGATGCCACTCCCGCAAGCTCCAGCGAGCCCGCCAGCGCCTTGCGGCGGTGCGCGAAGCCGCCCCGCACCACCGCGGCGAGCCGCTCGCCGGCATCCAGGACCGGTGCGCTCGAGCCGGATCAGCGCCGAGTCCACTCGCGGCCGCGGCCGGAACACGGCGGGGTCGATCTTGCGCACCAGCTCGACGGTGCAGGCCAGCTGCACCGTCACGCTCGGCGCGCCATAGGACTTCGACCCGGGCGTGGCGCGCAGCCGCTCGGCGATCTCGCGCTGGACCATGACCGTCCAGGCCGCAACCCGCGGCAGCACCGCGATCGTCCGGATGAGGAGCGGCGTGGCCACCGAGTACGGAAGGTTCGCCACCATCGCGGTCGGCGGCGGGTCGAGGCCCTCGAGGTCGGCGTCCATCGCGTCCGCCCAGAGCAGGCTCACGTTCGAGTGCCCGGCGGCGACGTCCTCGAGGGAATCGCGAAGACGGCGGTCGAGCTCGATGACGTGGACGTGCGCCGCGGCAGCCGCCAGGAGCTCGGTGAGCGCCCCCTCCCCGCCGCCCACCTCCAGCACGACCTCGTCGCCGGCGAGCCGCGCGTCGCGGACGATCGCCTCCAGGAGGTTCGTGTCGGCGAGGAAGTTCTGGCCGAGCCTCACCACCGGAAGATCCGTGCGGCGTTGGCGTCGACGAGCGCCTCGAGCTCCGTGTAGCTCACGCCGCGCTCCTCCGCCACCCGCTCGGCCGTCTCGACGACGTTGGCAGGCTGGTTCGGCTTGCCGCGCTGCGGCTGCGGTGCGAGGAACGGCGCGTCGGTCTCGACCAGCAGGAGCTTGTTGGGCACCACGCGGCACGCCTCGCGCAGGGGCTCGGACTTCGAGTAGGTGACGTTGCCGGCGAAGGAGCACGCCCAGCCCAGCTCGGCGGCCTCCGCGGCGGCCTCCGGGCCCGCGGAGAAGCAGTGCAGGATCACCGTGACCCCCTCGGCCTGCTCCCGGAGGATCGCGAACGTGTCGTCGAGGGAGTCGCGCATGTGGACCACAAGAGGCTTTGCGACGCGCCGGGCGATCTCGATCTGCGCCTCGAAGGCACGCCGCTGGTCCTCGCGGGACGCGCCGTCGCGAAAGTAGTCGAGGCCGGTCTCACCCACGGCGGCAACCCGCGGGTGCTGCGCCAGCTCCTCGATCGCGCTCGCGGCCCGCTCGTCGAACCCCGTGGCGGAGTTGGGGTGCCGCCCAACCGCCGCCCACACCCCCTCGTGCGCCCCGGCGAGCTCGACGACCTGCGGGTTGGTCTCCTCGCCGAGGCCCACCGTGAGCATCCGCCGTACGCCGACCGCTGCGGCGGCGGCCACGAGCTCCGCGTCGGGCGGCTCGCAGAGGGTCAGGTGGCAGTGCGAATCGATCACGGCTTGGCCGATGATTCCACGGGCGCGTCCCTGAACCGCGCCGAACGCTCAGCTCAGGTGCGAGAGCAGCCAGCGGGAGTGGTCGACAACCCGATCGGCCGTGAAGTGCTCCGGGTCCGTGAGGATCAGCCGGGCGCCCTCGTCGGAGAGCGCCGAGAGGGTGCGGGCGGTGAGCTCCGGGTCCGGCGAGGGGCCGATCGGCCCGGCGCCGCTCTGGACCAGCTGGGTCAGCAGCACGATGACGCCCCTCCGCCCCTCGGCGATCCGCTCGCGGAGCATCTCGGGCGCACCCTCCGGCGGCATCAGGACGAGGCGCCAGGTGAGCGGGTCCGCCTCCACCACCTCCAGGTAGCTGCGCAGGGCGGCGAGCATGGTCTCCACCGCGTCCTCGGGTCCGAACTCCGTCGGCAGGACCTCGGTCAGCTGGGTCAACGCGCGCCGCGCCTCGCGGTCCACCAGCGCCTCGAGCAGGCCGGGGAGGTCCTCGAAGTGGTTGTAGACGACCGGCCTCGAGATCCCCGCCTCGCGCGCGACGACCTCGATCGAGACCGCGTGGAACCCGCGGTCGAACGCAACCCGCTTCGTCACGTCGAGGATCTGCTCACGGCGCTCCGCCCCGCTAAGGCGCGGCCTGCGGCCCTGCGTCCGCGTCTCTGCGATCGGCGTCACGTCGACGATCTTACGCTACTGTAAGTTACGCCTACGTAACCACGACACGGAACGCTGCCGAGGAGAACCCATGCCCGCCGCCACGCTCACCCCCGCTTCCGAGGCCGCTTCGACCGACGGCCCGGACCACGACGAGGTCGACATCGCGATCGTCGGCAGCGGCTTCTCGGGGCTCGCGATGGCCTACCGCCTGCGCCGCGACGGCATCGAGGACTTCACGGTGCTCGAGAAGGCCCACGACGTCGGCGGCACCTGGCGGGACAACAGCTACCCGGGCTGCGCCTGCGACGTGCCCAGCCACGTCTACAGCTTCTCGTTCGCCCCCAACCCGGACTGGTCCACGACGTACTCCCCGCAGGCGGAGATTCGCGACTACATCCGCGACGTCGCCGCACGTGAGGACCTGCTCCGCCACGTCCGGTTGGGCTGCGAGGTCGTGGATGCCGCGTGGGATCCCGAGGCCCGGCGCTGGCGCCTCGACACCTCCCAGGGCGAGCTCAGCGCGCGCCTGCTCATCACCGCGCCCGGGCCGCTGTCGGCGCCCGCGATCCCGAGCCTGCCGGGCCTCGGCTCCTTCGAGGGCGAGGTCTTCCACTCCGCGCGCTGGAACCACGACTACGACCTGAGGGGAAAGCGAGTCGCTGTCGTGGGAACGGGCGCCTCGGCGATCCAGTTCGTGCCGAAGATCCAGCCCGAGGTCGCGAAGCTCCACCTCTTCCAGCGCACGTCGCCCTGGGTCCTGCCACGGACAGAGCGGCCGATCACCCGCGCGGAGCGCGCGATCTTCCGCCGCTTCCCCGCGACGCAGCGGGCAATGCGCACCGCCGTCTACTGGGCGCGCGAGGCCACGGCGCTGCCGATGCTGAAGGCCGCGCTGTCGCCCTTCCTGCGCCGGCTCGGGCTGGCCCACCTGCGCAAGCAGGTCCCGGACCCGGAGCTGCGGCGGCGGGTCACGCCCGACTACGCCCCCGGCTGCAAGCGCATCCTGATCTCCAACGACTACTACCCCGCCCTCGCCCGCGACAACGTCGAGCTCGTCGACGGCGGAGTGGTCGCGGTCCGCGAGCGCTCTGTCGTTGCCGCCGACGGCACGGAGCGCGAGGTCGACGCGATCATCTTCGGGACCGGCTTCCACGTGCTGGACATGCCGATCGCCGAGCGCGTCCGTGGAGCCGACGGGCGGACGCTCGCCGACCACTGGCAGGGCAGCCCGCAGGCCTACCGCGGCACCACGGTCCCCGGCTTCCCCAACATGTTCATGCTGCTCGGCCCGAACACCGGCCTCGGGCACATGTCGGTGGTCTTCATGGCCGAGGCGCAGTCCCGCTACGTGCTCGGGGCGATCCGCGAGATGGCGCGCTCGGGGGCGAGCGCCCTGAGCGTCAGGCCCGAGGCCCACGCCGCCTACAACGCCGGCGTCCAGCGCCGGATGAAGGGCACGGTCTGGACCGAGGGCGGGTGCGCCAGCTGGTACATCGACGCGAACGGCCTCAACACGTCGCTGTGGCCGGACTTCGCCTACCGCTTCAAGCGCGAGCTCCGCTCGTTCGACCGGGAGAACTACGACGTACAGCCCGCCCGCGCACCCGGCGTTCTCGGCTCACGAGAGGGCGCGCTCGCGGGGTAGGGCGGCGGTTTCCCCCGGCGCTTCTGAGTTTGACCGCGCCATTCGCGGCAAAGCTCAGAAGTGACCGGTGATTGCCCGATGATTGCGGCGTGGCTGAGGCGCGGCTGAGCAGGCGGGGGTTCGTCGTCAAGGGCGCCGCGGCCGGCGCCGCCCTCTATCTCGCTGCATGTGGGAAGTCCACGACCAGCACCACTCCGACCCAGGTCCAGAAGACCCGGATCAGGAAATCATCGGGCGGCACCGCCACCATCGGCGACCTGCGCGACGCGGTCCGCGGCCGGGTCGTCACGCACGGCTCGCACGGCTACGACGCGGCCGCGCGGGTCTACAACCTGCGCTACGAGGGCGCGAAGCCGCTGGCGGTCGTCCAGCCGCGCGACACCGCCGACGTCAGCGCGGCCGTGAAGTGGGCCGACCGGCGCGATGTCCGCGTGCTCGCCAAGTCGGGCGGCCACAGCTACGCCGGCTACTCGACCGGGAACGACGTGCTGGTAATCGACCTCTCGAGCCTCGCCTCGATACAGGTGCACAGGCACGACGGCACCGCGGAGATCGAGGCCGGCGCGCCGCTCATCGACGTCTACTCCAAGCTCGCCGCGCAGGGGCTGACGGTTCCCGCCGGCAGCTGCCCGTCGGTGGGCACCGGCGGCCACCTGCTCGGCGGCGGATTCGGCCTGGCCGGTCGCAAGCTGGGGCTGGCGAGCGACAACGTGCGGTCGCTCACCGTCGTCACCGCGGACGGCAGCCGCCGCGTCGCGGACGCCCATCACGAGGAGGACCTCTTCTGGGCGTGCCGCGGCGGTGGCGGCGGGAACTTCGGCGTGGCCACGAAGTTCGCCGTCGACGTCCATCCGGTCAAGCACGCCGCGCATTTCAGCGTGAGCTTCCCCTGGTCCGAGGCCTCGGCTGCGTTCGACGCCTGGCAGCGCCTCATCCCGGAGGCCACGCCCGACGTCACGTCGGTCTTCCACCTCTCGACCGGATCCTCCTCCCCCACCGCCGGGGCCAGCGGGCAGTACTTCGGCCCGGAGTCGAAGCTCGCGAAGCTTCTGGCGCCGCTCAACGCGGTCCCGGGTGCGAGCCTCTCGACCGGGACGCTCGGCTACGAGCAGCTGATGCTGTTCTGGGCGGGGTGCGTATCGCGCACCAAGGCGGAGTGCCACACGGTCGGGACCGCACCCGGGGCAGCGCTGCCGCGCGAGCGCTTCCTGGCCAAGTCCGACTACGTCTCGAAGCGGCTCGACGCGAACGGCCGCCGAGCGATGATCGCGGCGATCGAGGCCCGCCAGGCGCAGGGCAGCGGCTCCGCAGCGTTGCTCATGGACTCCTACGGAGGCCGGATCAACGACGTGCCGGCGGACCACACGGCGTTCGTCCACCGCGACGAGCTCTTCTGCATCCAGTACCTCACCTACTTCCCGGAGAGCGGCACGCACACGGCGGAGCGCTGGGCGGAGAAGGCGTGGAGGTCGATGCGAGGGCACGTCTCCGGCGCCGCCTACCAGAACTACATCGACCCGCGCCTCGGCGGCTGGGAGCAGGCCTACTACGGGGCGAACTATTCCCGTCTCCGCGAGGCGAAGAAGCGCTACGACCCCGACTTCCGCTTCCGCTTCGCGCAGGCGATCCGGCCCGCCTAGGTGTCAGACACCCTTAATTAAGGGTGTCTGACACCGTTAAAGGTCGCGCTTTGAGAAGAAGTAGACCGCGGCGGCGAGTACCGCCGCCGTGTAGACGCCCGAGAAGACGACGAGGCCAAGGCCCGCGGGCTGGGAGCCGCCGAACGGCCCGAGCTTGATGATCGTCGCCGTGAACCCGAAGGTGCCGGAGACAAGCGCGTGGAGGCCCGCCTGGTAGAGCGCCTCGAACGGGAGCGCCCAGCTCGCGTCGTGCGCGATGGTCTGAAGAGTCGCGGAGTCGAGAGCGTGGCCGATCTGGCCAAGCAGGCCGGCCATCAGCCCCATCCCGAACACCATGAACAGCGCGATCCCCTGCGCGGTCCCCGCGAGGAACACCGATCCGAGCAGCGACAGGGCGGCGACGATGACGACGCCGAATGCGAGCGCGAGGGCGGGCCCGATCAGGTGGTCCGGGGTCCAGCCGCCGATCGCGTCGGTGACCGCGACGTCGACGAAGTAGAGGAGGATCTCGAACGCGGCAGCCACGGCGGCGGCGCCCGCGAACCTCGCAAGCAGCGTCGTCCCGCGGCCAACCGGCCTCACGACCAGCGGCTGCAGCAGGCCTGTCTCGGCGTCGCCGCGAACCACGCCGAGCGTCAGGAAGACGGCCAGGACCGAGCCCAGGAAGAGCGAGGCGAACATCGCCAGGCCGAACATCGTGCCGCCGGTGAACGCGGTGGGATCGATCTGCGCGATGCCGTTGCCGGCGAAGTTCCTCGTGTCGCGGAACGCGAAGTGCGCGGCGAGCCCGTAGAGCGCGACGAAGATCAGGGTCAGGACCAGGATCACCGCGAAAACCCTGCGGCGCAGGCTCTCGCGCCAGCCGTAGAGGACGATCGCCCTCACCGCGATCATCCCGTCTCGCCCTCCACCGCCTCGAGGTAGACGTCCTCGAGCGTGCTGGACAGCAGGCGCACGCCGTACACGCTCTCGCCCTCACCGACCAGCCCGGCGACGATCCTCGGGACGTCGCCGCGCTTCGCACCCTCGATCATCCGCGTCCCGGACGCGGTCTCCACCTCCACCCCGCGCGGCTCGAGCAGCCTGCGGGTCTCGTCCTCGACGACCACCGTGCCCTTCGTGAGGATCGCGACCCGTTCGCAGACGCGCTCCACCTCACCGAGCAGATGCGAGTTGAGCAGCACCCCCACTCCCTGCTCGCGCAGGCTCTCCAGCAGCTCACGGACGATGCGGCGCCCCACCGGGTCGAGCGCGCTCGTCGGCTCGTCGAGCAGCAGGAGCTTGGGCGAGCCGATCAGCGCCTGGGCGACGCCGAGGCGCTGCTGCATCCCCTTCGACATCGCCTCGACACGGCGGTCGGCGGCGTCTTCGAGGCCGACGAGCTCCAGCAGCCGCCGCCGCTCCTCGGCCTCGCCCTCGGATCCGGCGAGCTCCTGGTGGAACGCCAGCACCTCGTCGGCGCTCGCCCATCCCGGATAGCGGAAGAGCTCCGCGAGGTACCCGATCGAGGCGCGAGCCTCCTTGGACCCGGCCGGCCGTCCAAGGACCTCGACGGTCCCGGCGGTGGGCCTGACGAGCCCGCAGGCGATCTTGGTCAGCGTCGACTTGCCCGCCCCGTTCGGGCCGAGCAGACCGACGAGCTCACCCGGCTCGACGTGAAGGTCGACGCCGCTCAGCGCCTCGGTGCCCGTGCGTCCGTAGCGCTTGCGCAGCCCGCTGATCCGCAGCGCGCTCACTTGGAGCCCTTGTCGGGAACGGGGTCGCAGCGGCGCGGATCCGGGGAGTGCCGGATGTGGGTGCCGGTTCCCGGCACGGGCCCGCTCGCGCAGACGGACATGCTCTCGGGGAGGGCCGTGCTGTAGGAGCCGCCGGCGGAGTGGTAGTCGATGGCAACCGCCCCGAGGTGCTCGGGACCGGGGTGGGCGACCAGGCGCAGTGCCACGTCGACGCTTCGCTCGGGGCCGCTTCGCGGCGGCACGACGTAGCCGGCCACGCTGTCAAGCCGCTTGGCCCGCGCCGCCGGGAAGCTCGGATCGATGACGGTGGTGCCGCCTTGCGTGAGCACGTAGGCGCCGAGCAAGCGCACGCCGGGCGTCTGGTTGACGAGCTCGACCTTGCGGAGCGTCATCGCCTTGGAGTCACTCGTGTTGGCGACCGGGAAGACGAGGAACTGGAACGGCCGCCCGGCCCGAACCGCTGCCTGGGTGTTCGAGCAGCAGGGAACCGTCTGCATCGGCCCCAGGTTCGAGCCCCCACAGCCGGCCAGCGCCAGGACGCTCACCACCACCGCCGTCAGCCCCCGCCTCATACTCCGCCTAGGCGCCATCCAGCTTCGGGAACAAGGCGGGAATGCGCTCGACCCTGGCTCCACCCCCGCGCGAGCCGGGCTCGGCCAGCTCGCGGCCCTCCTCCCCCAGCGCGTCGAGGAGGCGGCCGGCGCTGTCCGGGATGTAGGGGTAGAGCAGCAGGCCGACCACGCGGAGGCCCTCGGCGAGCCCGTAGAGGACGCGGTCGAGGTCCGCGGCGTGGGCCGGGTCCTTCGCCAGGTCCCACGGCCGGCTCTCCTCGACGTAGCGGTTCAGCCGCCGCACCCGCGCCCAGACCTCCTCGAGCGCGCTGGTCAGCTCGGCGCGGTCGAGGAGCTCCGCGACCCGGCCGGTGAGCCCGTCCAGCCCCTCGTCGCCCTCGCGCAGCGCGACGTCGAGCTCGGCCTCCGGCACGACGCCATCGCGGTAGCGCTCGATCATCGCCAGCGTGCGGCTGGCGAGGTTGCCGAGGTCGTTTGCGAGCTCGGTCTCGTACCGCGCCTCGAAGCCGGCGGCCGAGACGTTGCCGTCCTGGCCGAACGAGACCTCGCGGAAGCAGTAGAAGCGCAGCGCGTCGGAGCCGAAGCGGTCAATCGCCGCGATTGGGTCGAGAACGTTGCCCAGCGACTTCGACATCTTCTTCTCGCCCATCAGCAGGTAGCCGTGGATGACCATTCGCCGCGGCGGCTCGAGCCCGGCGGCCCAGCAGAGCGCCGGCCAGATGACCGCGTGGAACTTGAGGATGTCCTTGGCAAGCACGTGCAGCGTCGCCGGCCAGAACTGCCCGGTCAGGTCCTCTCCCTCACGGGCGAACGAAAGCGCGGTCACGTAGTTGAGGAGCGCGTCGAACCACACGTACATCCGCTGGCTCGGATCCCAGGGGAGCGGCATCCCCCACTTCAGGCGAGCGCGGGAAAGAGACACGTCCTCGAGTCCCTGTTTCACGAAGGCAAGCGCTTCGTTGGCGCGAAACCCGGGAACGACAAAATCGGGCCGCTCGGCGTAGAGCTGTTCGAGGCGCTCCTGAAAGCCCGAGAGGCGGAAGAACCAGTTGTCCTCACGCTCCCGCTCCAGCGGGATCTCGTGGATCGGGCAGGTGTTGCCCGGACCAAGCTCGCGCTCCGTGTAGAAGGCAGCGCAGCGCGGGCAGTACCAGCCCTCGTAGGTCCCCTCGTAGACGTGGCCGTTGTCGTGGACCCGCTGCATGATCTCCGCGACTCGCGCCTCGTGGCGCGGATCAGAGGTGCGGATGAAGAAGTCGTTGGTGGCGTCGACCCGCTTCGCAAGCTCCTCGAACTTCGGGGCGTTGCGGTCGGCCAGCTCCTGCGGGCTGACGCCCTCGCGCTCGGCGGCCAGCTCCACCGGCTCGCCGTGCTCGTCGGTGCCGGTCAGGAAGAACACGTCCTCACCGCGCTGGCGCATGTGGCGCGCGAGGATGTCCGCGGCGATCGTCGAGTACGCGTGCCCCAGGTGGGGCTGGGCGTTGACGTAGTAGATCGGGGTGGTGACGTAGTAGCTCACGACGCCCGCGTGAGGCTACCGGTGCGGATCACTTCTCCTTCTTGGCCAGCTTCTGGAGGTTCTTCTCCGCGTCGCGCTTGCACGCCGGCGCGAACGGCGCGATCACCTGGATCCCGACCGTCTGGTTCTTGGCGGCTACGACCAGCCCCGTCGAGGCGGCGTCGGAGACCTCGCCGGAGTCGTGGAGCAGCTTCTGGATCGAGCAGAACGGGTTCTTGTCGATCACGTAGTGACCTGCCTTCGTCGTCAGGTCGAGCGCGCCGACCATCTGCGCGTCGGAGACACCGTCGCTCGAGGACGAGGACCCGCAGCCCGGTGCGGCCGCCAGCAGCGCGAGAGCCACGAGGAGCGCCGAGGTGGGCCGCGCGTGCCGCATCGAGCGGCGGACGATAAACGAGAGAGGGGCGGCCAATCGGCCGCCCCTCTGGAACTCCTCACCGGCCGAGGCCGGCGTCATGCGAAGACCCTCAGGTCTTGCACTTCGAGAACGCGGAGCCCTTGTCCTGGCTCTCACCCGCGGTCGAGTAGCGGAAGCCGTAGGTCATGTTGAGCTTCTTGTTCTTGTCCTTGCAACGGGCCTCGGCGTAGTTGACCTTCTTCTTCTTGCCGTTCTTCTTGACCGTGAACGTCTTCCCGACCGTGGTCTTGAAGTTGGTCAGGGCAGTCGCCGGAATCGACGGAACGGTGACGACGAGCTTCTTCTTGTAGTCGCCCTTGCCTCCGCCCTTGAGAACGCCGTCGAGGATGTTCGTGGTGTGGATCGCGCCCGAATCTGTCCGCGCGTGCAGGACGAGCGTCGGGTTGCCGCCCTGCGGCTTGCCGTTGAACGCCGTCACCACGACCGGCAGGATGAACGTGCAGGGAGCGCCGATGCCGGCCCCCGTGAAGCACGCCGTGGCCGAGCCGTGGCCAACCTGGGCCTTGCCGCAGAGCGCCTTGGCGCCGCCGGTGGTCGTACCGGCGATGTCCTTCGAGTTGCACGTCGGGATGCCCTTGGTGTTGATCTTGATGTCGTCGTCCAAGCCCAGCGTGACCTTGTCGACGATCGCGGGCTGCGACGCCGGCTGCGTCGGCGTGCCGGGGTTCGCGGTGTTGAGTGTCCACGTCTCGATCTTGAGCGACGCCTTCTTGAACTTCTTCTTCGAGAGCTTCGACGGCGAGACCTTGATCGTCGCCGACGAAGTCGATGTGTCTGTCCTGGCCCACGCGTATCCGGCAACGCTCATCGCCATAACTGCCGCGAGGATCCAGACGAGATGCTTGCGCATGCTCGATACCTCCATCCTTGAGGGCTGCCCCCTGGCCGGCCCGGTGTCTTAGCAGGACGTCCCGCGTCCTGTCCTTGGCCATCCACCATAGCGGGTGACCTCCGCGCGAACCCTCCCGAAACGCGAGAGGGGCGGCCAAACGGCCGCCCCTCTCAGACTTCCCCGCCGGCAATGCCGGCGTCAAGTGCGAGACCTCAGGTCTTGCACTTCGCGGATGTCGACCCCTTGTCGTCGGGCTCGCCAGACGTCGAGTAGTGGAAGTCGTAGGTCATGTTGAGCCGCTTGTTCTTGTCCTTGCAGCGCGCCTCGATGTAGTTGACCTTCTTCCCCTTGTGCGTGAACGACTTCGTGACCGCGGTCGTGAAGTCGGTCAGCGCAGTCGCCGGCAGCGCCGGCACCGTGAACACCAGGTTCCAGCCGATGTCGCCCTTGTGCACCTTGCTCAGGACGCCCGGGATGATCGTGGTCGTGTGGACCGCCCCGGCATCGGTGCGCGTGTGGAGCAGCAGCACGGGCTTGCCGCCCTGCGGCTGCCCGTTGAACGCCGTCACTACGTTCTGACTCTGACTGAACACAGCCGCGCAGCCGGAGCCTACTCCACCACCGCTGAAGCATGCCACTGCGTTGCCCTGACCCACCTGGGACTTGCCGCAGATCTGCTTCGCTCCCGCGGTCGTCGTGCCCGCGATGTCGGACTTGTTGCACTGCGCAAGCCCCTTGGTGTTGAACTTGAAGTCGTTGTCGAAGCCGAGCGTGACCTTGTCGACAACTGCCGGCTGCTTGGTCGGGCTCCTGCCCGTCCCGCCGCCGTTGCTGAAGACGGTCGAGGTCTCGACGTTGATCTTCGCCTTCTTGAACTTCTTCTTCGACAGCTTCTTCGGCGAGACCTTGAGGGTCGCGTTCGAAGTCGATGTGTCTGCTCTGGCCCACGCGTATCCGGCGACACTGATCGCCAAGATCGCCGCAAGGAACCAAACGAGATGCTTGCGCATGCTCGGGTTTACACCTCCTCGTTGGGGCAGGCCCCCTGGCCGGCCCGGGTTTGCTTTAAGGACATCCTGTCCCACCTTTTGTATGCCGTAAACATAGCCTGGTTACGGCGTTTAGCCAAGCGGGCCTCACGGCTCACGCCTGACGTGCTGGTAAAGCGTCTTCTGCCGGTTGACCCCAACCGAGGTCTGCGGCGCCTGGCGCTGGCACTTCGGCGCCGGCAGCTGGTTGGAGTTCAGGTGGTTGTTGTAGACGAACTGCTTGACACGGGCGAAGAGGTCCTGCGCCCCGGCCAGCGTGCCGTCGGCGTAGTGCTGGAAGTTCGGGTCGTTGGGGGAGTTCGGGTCCAGCTTCGCCTTGATCCCGCTCGAGCACTGGTTGGTCGCGAACGACTTCAGGAAGCCGAGGCTGGCCAGCGACTTGTAGCCCCCGGGCGCCGTATAGGGGTTGCTGCGTCCCGTCTTCAGACGCTGGGGGAAGGCGCCGAGGAACTCGGGCCCGAAGACCGCCTCCGTCCTGACGTAGTGCGCGGCCGCGAAGTTGTCCTCCGGGCCGCGCGCGAACCCCTCCGTCGCCGCCGCGCCGTTGCCGAAGAACGCGGTGATCTCGTGCTTGTAGTTCTTCAGGACCACCAACAGCGAGTTGAGCTGCTGCCCGAACGCGTCGTAGCGGCTGAGGAGCGGAGTCAGGTCCTTGGAGATGAGCCCGCGAAGCGCCGGGAAGCCGGTCTTGGCCGCCGGGATGGCGTGGAGCAGGCCGCCGAAGAGGTTCTCGAGCCCGGGGGCGAGCTTCCGCGTCGCGTTCAGGGTGGGCGTGAGCTGCTTGGCGGCCGGCTGGAGCTGCCTCACCAGCGGGTCCGTGTCGTTGGCGAAGGTCTCGAGCCGGTTGAGCGTGGTCTTGGACTCGTCCAGGAACGTCGGCAGGATCCGAAAGGTGTTGGCCAGGTCCTCGTTGCGCTGCGCGGTAGTGGAGAACACCCGATCCGAGTTGCGGATCAGCGAGCTGAGCTCGCCGCGGCGCTCGGAGAGGGCACGGAAGACCTCGCCGCCGTTGCGAACGAGCTGCTTCACGGCGAGCTTCTGCGTGTCGAGCACCCGCAGCAGCCGATCGGTGGTCTCCAGGAACGGCGGCAGTTCGCCGATCGCCGCGGAGAAGTCCGCGCCGCGGTTCCTGAACGCCAGCGCCGACTGCTCCATCCAGACCTGGAAGTTCGCTCGCGTCTTGGCGTTGAAGGTGCGGAAGATCTCGTCGAGCTGCACCGAGTTCGCGACCTGGGCCCTGGGGAGGGTCGCCCCCTCGGGCAGCTTCGGCCCGGCGCCGTTGCCCGGCGTCAGCTCCACGTAGGTCTCGCCGAGCAGCGTCTTCTGGCGCAGGATCGCCTTGGTATTCGCCGGGACCGGGGCGTACTCAGGATCGATGGCGATCGTGGCGTCCGCCAAGCCGTCGTCGGCGAGCTTGATGCCCGTGACCTTGCCAACCGAGACCCCGGAGATCCGCACGTCGGACTGCTGGGCAAGCTGGGTCGCCTCGTCGAACGGCACGGTGAACTCGTAGTTCTTCGGCGCCAGGGGCACCGGACCACCGAAGGACACCCAGAGGAAGAGCGCCAGCCCGAAGCAGGAGAGCGCGAAGGCGATCGCGATCAGGACCCGGGCGGGTGAGACGCCGCGCTTGTTCAATTGCAGCCGCCCTTCGAGATGATCGTCGCCGACGCCGGCGGGTTCGTCAGCTGGCGGAGCGTGTTGAGGAACGGGCGTGACTGGGTGAGGGACTCGGCGAGGCTCGCCGCGGAGCAGGTGAGAAGTACCGTGCCGCGCACCAGCGGGCCGCTGGCGTCGGAGGTCGTCAGCGTCGAGGCGCCGTTGTGGTTCAGCCACGACAGCCAGAAGAGGTAGCCCTCCTGGTTGCCGGGCGGGTTGTAGGAGAGCGCGTTCAGGAGGCTGTTGAGGTGGGTGAAGCCGCCCTTGAGTCCGCTGGTCGCCCTTTGCAGCGGCTTCGACCCGGCGTTCAGGGCCCGAACCACGGGCTGGACCTTCCGCGCGAACGGGCGGATCTGGGTCTTGAGCGGGCCGACGGTGTTGCGGAAGAACGGGCGGGTCGCCTTCAGCGCCGGGCCGAGTGAGCGCGCCGAGGGCTGGAGTGCCGTGAACGCCGGCCCCGCCGTCTCGGCGAAGGCCTGGCCGCTGGTCAGGGCGCTGCGCGTAGTCTTCAGGGTGCTCGGCAGCTCCTCCAGGGACTGGCGAATCGCGGCCTCCTGCTTGGCGAACGAGCCGATCACGGTGTTGGACGACGTGACGAAGTCGGCGAGCTGGCGGTCGTGCGAGGCGAGCTGCTGGCTGATCAGCCCGAAGTTGTGGATGACGCGCTTGATGTTGTGGCGGCGCTTGATCAGCGCGCCGTTGATCCTGGCGAGGTCGCGAGCGGTCGGGTCGAGGCGCCGCAGCAGGCTCGAGAGTTGGCGTCCCCTGCCTCCGAGACCCTGTCCGCCCGAGTCGACGAGGAGCTTGATGTAGCCCTGCGTGTCGCCGTCGAGGCTCGCGAGAACCTGGTCGGGCTGCACGTTGGGTTGGGTGTTGGCGAGTGGGATCGTCGAGCCCTCGGCGATGTCGGGCGCCGAGGGCTTGCCCGGGTCGAGCTCGAAGGTCATGTCGTTCAGGCCGGTGCGCGGGCGCACGAGGATGGAGGCGTCCTTGTGGATCAGCTCGGCGTACTTGGGGTCGATCTCCATCGAAACGACCGCCACGCCGTTCTCGAGGTCGACGGCGGAGATGTCGCCGACCTTGATCCCGGCGATGTTCACGGTCTGGCCCTGCCCTGGCGTGAGCGCCTGGCCCGAGCTGAGCTCTGCCTTCAGCTCGAAGTGGCTGCTGCCTACGAGCGGCACCCAATTCGGGAGCGTGAGCCCCTGCTCGGAGAAGATCAAGCCGACGGTGGCGATCGCGACGACGAGCAGGACGAGGATCGCTGTGAAGTCGCGTGCGTGTTCCCTGATGGCCCGCTTCATGCCTACGGCACCACCTTCAGGTCCGGGCTATGCGACTGGCCCTCGGGCCCGTTCAGGTTCGGGACGGGGTTCGTGTAGCACGGCACGTCCGTGCGGAAGGGCGGCTTGCCGGCCTTCGTGTAGGCCGGCTGCGTGCCGAGCGGCGGCGAGAGGATGTTCCCGTAGGCGATGCTGTTGCCCGGGCCACCGTGACGGTTCGGCGCGCTCACCAGGGTCTGGCCGCCGCCCGCGTTCACTCGGAGGTAGGTGCCGTTGCCGTCGAAGCCGCTGCCGATGCCCGCGAGGCCGGCAACCCCGTAGAAGAACTCGTTGAAGTTCGGCTGCCCCGTCGAGAAGGGGCCGTTGATGACCGTGTTGCCGGTCGGGACCAGCACGCCCGAGACGCACTTGCTGGCCAGGGTCAGCTGCGGGAGGAACGCGCTGGTGGACTTGAGCGCCTTCGCGGTCGGCCCGGCGCTCTTGTGCAGGAGCTTGGTCAGGTCGCCGAGCTCATTCGGCTGCACCAGCTTGTTCGCCTGGTTGATCCACGGAAGCCCGGCGTTGATGGTCGCCGGCAGCTGCTTCACGCCCGGGAGCGCGTCGACCGCGAACGCGCGCAGCGGCGGGAACGAGGCATTCAATGCCTTCAGCGACGGCTGGGCCTCCTCGAGAGTGGGCGCAAGCTGGGCCAGCGTGGCGCTCAGGTTGGTGGACTCGTCCGCGAGGGCCCCCGTGAACGTGTTGAAGTTGGTGATCAGGTCCTGTAGCTGGGACTCGCGACTGAGCAGGGTGCCGAACACCCGGCTCTGGGCGACGATGAGGTTCGAGAGATCATGCGGGCGCTTGCCGAGGAAGGCCGTCGAGGTGATCGCCGTCCCCTTGCCGGCACGCGGGCCGTAGTTGAAGGAGTTGTTGAGCGCCGCGGCCGCCGTCTGCCCCTGGACCAGCGGATCCTGCGTCGCGTTCTCGGCGGCGGTCGGCACGTGGGTGAGCGCGTTGCCGTAGGCGTCGAGGAGGCGCTGGAGGTTGTAGCGCTCCGGCGCCTGGAGCGCACTCAGGACCTGGTCGAGCTGCACTGCGGTGGCGGTGTGGGTCACCGGGATCGTCGAGCCGGTATCGAGATCCGGCGCGCTGGGCGTCCCGGGCGTGAGGTCGAGAAAGAAGTTGCCCTCCAGGAAGAGCCGCGGGCGGATCGTGATCTGGGCGTCGGAGTGCACGGGCTGGCCGGAGTCGCCAACGGTGAAGGTGACCTCGGCGTCGTCGCCGTCGTGCTCGACCGAGAGCACCTTGCCCACGGTGACGCCTGCGATCCGCACCGGGTTGCTCGCGCGCAGAGTCGCCGCGTTCTTGAAGACGGCCTTCAGTTCGTAGCCATGACCCGTGAACGGAATGTGCTTGGTGTAGGCGACGACGAGGCCACCCAGCGCGACGATCACGAGGATCAGACCGATCAGCGCGTTGTTGCGCGGCGTGCGGGCGCGATGCGGCAGCCTGCGCGGCACCCCGGCGACCTGGCGTCCCTCGGGGCTCACGGGTTGTCTCCCACGTGCGCGGTCTTCGTCCCCTGGTCGCCTGGGGCGTTGCCGATGATCTTCTTCCGGATCGTGTACGGCTCGTTCCCGGGCTCGCACTCTCGCGGCGACTGGCCGGGTGCCGCGGTGTTCGGGTAGATGTTGTCGTGCAGGAAGTTGCCGGGGTCCGTGCCGGTGCCGCCGTTTGCGGGCTTGGCGGACGGGCTGCCCTCGTTGTTCGGGCCCTTCTGGGATTGGAAGACGATGAACCGCTGCCACGAGGCCAGGCCATCACCCTGGCTGGCGGCGCTCGCGACGTTGCGGAACAGCAGCGTCGGGTAGTTGCAGACGGTCTGCGCCGGCGTGAAGAAGCTGAGCGTCGGCGCCAGGAGGTCGTTGGTCTGGGTGAGGCGTGAGAGCCCGCTGGTGACGCCGGTGTTGGCGCCGAACGCCTGCAGCGTCTCGGCCGTGGGCGGCAACTGCTCGTTGAGCTGCGGCGACTGGTTGAGGGCCGGGATTCCCTTGGTGAGCGCGTCGACGAGGATCGGAGCGGTCGAGCGCAGGGTGTGGACGCCCGGCTGGAGCTCGGAGAAGAGCGCGGCGGAGTGGGCGAGGAACGGGCGGATCACCGGCAGCGTCCTGATCGTCGTGTCCTCGGTTGGCGGCGACTTGGAGATCGTCTCCTGGATGAAGGGCCGCGCGACGCTCGCAAACGCGCCGAACGTCGTGTCGAGCACCACGAACATGTGCGCCTGCGTCTCCGCGACGGGGGCCACCTCGGAGGCGGTCTGCTCGAGCGCCGGGAAGAAGCCGGCCAGGTCGGTCGACGGCAGGTTCAGGGCACTGGTCACGCTCTTCAGCCGGGTCAGCAGCGGCGGCAGGTCGCCGAGCGCCTCGTTCAGGTCCACGCCGCGGCCCGCCAGCGCGGTGCCGAACTCGGTCAGGTTCTCGCGGATCGCCTCCCGGGTGGGCACGTTGAACGTGCTCAGGACCTGGTCGATGTCCACGGCCTGGGGGTGGGCGGCCGACAGCGGCAGCGTCGCTCCCGGCGCGTAGCCCTTGCTCGACTTGCCCTTGTCGATCTGCAGGTACTTGAGGCCAAGCGCCGACTTCGCCCTGACAACGACGGTCGAGTCGACGGGCAGCGGGTTGATGTCGCCCTCGAGCTTCATGTTGACCTTGGCGCGGACGGCGCCGTTCGATTCCTCGACGGGGTCGATCGACTCCACGGTCCCGACCTGCACGCCGCCGATCCGGACGTCGTTGTTGGGCGCCAGTCCCTGGGCGTTGGGGACCATGGCGGAGATCCGGTAAGTCGAGACGAACGGCAGCCCGTTGTTCGCGTTGTAGGCCAGGAACACCGCCAGTGCGGCGATCAGGGTGGTGATCGCGCCGACGAGCGTCGGGTTGGTTGCGAAGCTCGCGCCGGCGCGGCGGCGGGAACTCACTGGCCCACCCCCGTGCCAGGCGCGACGCCCGCCGTCGACCCACCGGAGGACGAGGGGTTGGAGCCCATCACGAAGTCCAGGACGTGCTTGATCCCGGCGAGGTCCTTCGCCTTGCCGACTCCGACGCCACCGCCGCCGCTTGCGCCGGGCGTGGGCTGCGTGCCGTCACCGGCGGCGTCCGCGACGGAGTTCGCGGCCTCCGCCTGCGCGGCGGCGATCTGCTTGGCGATGCTGGGCGCCTTGGTCTTGCCGTTGGTCGACCAGAGCGCCTCGCAGCCGCTGAACACCGTGGTCTGGTAGTCGACACAGCTCGAGGCGATCAGCAGCGTCTTCAGGAAGTGGCCGTACTGGTCGTACGTGCTGGTCGTGCCGGCGCTGTTGTAGATGAAGTCCGTGAGCTGCTTGTAGCCACCCGTCTTCTGGAGGCTCGCGAGGAGCTTGCTGAGGTTCTGGGAGGGCGAGGCGGCCGACTTCGAGAGCTTCGTCAGCTGGTTGATGACCGGCTCGGAGGCGACGAGCGGGCCGGTGCTCTTCGCCGCAGAGTCTCCGAGGCTGATGAACGACTTCTCCGCTGCGGCCGAGAACGGCGCCAGCTTCAGGTTCAGCTGGTTGAGCGAGGGCCCGGCCGCGCCCAGGTCCGCCAGCACCGGCTGCGCCTGGTCGGAGAAGTTCTTGAGCTGGACCATCGTGGAGCGCAGCTCCTGGAGCACCCGCGGGAACTTCTGGAGGCCGGACTCGAGGTCCGCGCTCCGCTCCGCGGTGGCCTGGCCGGCGGTCGCGGCGTTGTCGATGAACCCGGTGAGGTGCTGGCGCTCGCGCGCCAGGGGCGCGAGGTCCGTGTCGGAGTCGCGAGCCAGCTGGGAAAGCGTCTGGTTCTGCTTCGCCAGCGTCGCCAGCACCTCGTCGGTCTCGCGCAGCGCGGGATCGCCGCGCACGATGATCTGCTGGAGGTCCTTGCCGCGGGCCGCGAGGCCGGCCCCGAGGTTGTTGAGGATCAGGCGGAAGCGCTGGGCGTAGGGCAGGCGGTTGATGTTTTGGACGAGGTCGAGGTCGACGATCTTGCCGTTGTTCTGGAGCGGCAGGAACGCGTCGCCGGCGCCGGGCTGCCCGTCCGGGATGGTCTTGAGCGCAGGCGGGGGTGGCGTGCCCGGGGCGCGCGGCTTGGTTGGCTGGCAGTCGATGTACTTCTCACCGAGGAGCGACTGCGGGCGGATCAGGCACGAGGCGTCGCTGCTCCACGACTCGAATCCGGCCTTCGTGATCTTGAGGGTGATCGCGGCCTTTCCGGGGTCGTCCGAACCGTCACGGTTGACCTCCTCCCCGGGCAACGAGACGTCCGTGGACTGGACCGACCCCACCTGGGCGCCCGCGATCTTCACCGCCTCGCCGTTGACGACGAAGTCGCCGTTGTCGAAGTAGGCACGAACGACGTAGTCGCCGCTGTCGCTGCCCGTGGAGCGCGCCAGCAGGACGACGCCGACGGCGATCGCCAGGAGGATCAGAAGCGAGACCGCGCGCCTCATGGACCCGGGGGCACGATCGAGGGGTTGCACATGCCGAACAGGTTCCCGTCGTCCAGGAACGGGTTGGAGCCGGAGATCGCCTGCGTTGCGGAGCCTGGGCAGCGCGTCGGCGTGAGGTTGACCTGGAGGCCGTCGTACTGGGTGGGCGGCGGGTTCGGCTCCAGCGTCGAGGTGCCGGCGTTGTACTTGAACACGCCGGTGTCGGCCGGGCTGATGCGCACGTAGTGGCCGTCGGCGTCGTAGTAGCCGGTGCCCTCGCCGAGCTTGGTGACGAAGGCCAACAGGTCGGGCACGTAGGGGCGCGCGAACTCGATGTTGGGCTGCGACGCGTTGATCGCGTCCACGGCCGCCGGGCTCGCCTTCGAGGCCTTCGTCTCGACACCCGGGGCAAGCCGCAGGACGTCGGTCAGGTCGTTGTCCGGGCCCGGGGTGTCGAGCGTGGCGGCGAGGTTGTTGACGACCGGAATCGAGTTGTGGGCGAGCGGCCGCAGCTTCTTGAGGAAGAGCGGCAGGTTCTTGGTCGCCGGCTTGGAGGCGTCGACCAGCGGCGTCAGGTCGTCGAGGGCGGCACGGAGGTTGACGAACGTGGTGTTGGAGAGCCGCAGGGTGGGCGGCAGGGCACGCAGCGAGCGGTCCAGGGCCACGTTCTGGTCCGCGATCGCGCCGAGCGCCGTGTTCGCGTGCCCGATCGCGTTGGTGAGGTCGTCGTGGCGCGCCGCGACCGCGGTGAGGACCTTCGAGCTCGAGACGATGAAGCTCTGGAGGTTGGCCTGGTCGCGGTCGAGCTCGGCGAACAGGCGCTGGCTCGCGTCGAGACCCGGGGCGAAGTACTTGTAGGTCTTGTTCGCGTTCTTGGCGTTGCCGGCGTAGATCGCGGCCTGGCCGGCGAAGACCTTCTGCAGCGAGGCGCGCGTGCGCGCGTTCAGCGTGTTGAACAGCTGGTCGAGCTCAACGGGCGACTGAGTCTTGTCGCCGGTGATCGTGCCGTTGTTCGGGATGTTCGGCGAGTTGTTCGGGCCCGGCGTGAGCGAGACGTAGCGGTTGGCCTCGCCGGAGAGCGAGGTGGTGCGGATGATCGCCGTCGTGCCTTCGCGCAGCGGATCGTCAGTCGAGATCTTGACGTCCGCCTGGGCGTTGTCGGTCAGCGTGACGGCGTCGATGGTCCCGACGGGCTGCCCGGCGACGAGCACCTGGTTGCCCTTGACGAGCTGACCGCCGTTCTCGAACAGCAGGTTGTAGTGGTAGCCGCCGTTCGAGCCGAACAGGACGATGCCGATGAGGACAACGCCAACGACGATGGCCCCGATCGCGATGGCACGCGAAACGCGCGACCCCCCGCCGCTGGTTGCGCCTCGCTCGGAATCCGTTCCCACGCTGGTCGCCGTGCGGCTCAGTTGTACGCCCTGGCCAAAACCTCCACTCCGCCCGCCATCCTAGCCCCTGCCCGGCGCACCTCCCGGTCGCGGGCGTGAAGCGTCGATTAAGCCGCTTTCAGGCGTGCATCGGCCATTCGGCCAGGCGCCGGAGGCATCCGGCTCCGGCGGCCGGATGCCGGCCTACTCGCGGGGTTCGCGTCCCGTGAGCTCGCGGTAGAGGTCGTTCGGGCGCAGGCCCGTGATCGCGCCGATCACCTGCGCGGCCGCGCGCGGCCTGGCGCCCGACTGGACCAGGCGGCGAAGGCCGTCGACGGCGAACGCCAGGTCCGCGCCTCCGGAGGCCATCTTCCTGGCGGGGGCGATCACCACGACGATCTCCCCGCGCACGTCGTCGCGGTAGTGGCGGGCGAGCTCGCCGAGCGGGCCGCGCATGACCTCCTCGTGGAGCTTCGTGAGCTCGCGGCAGACCGCCGCCTCGCGATCCGGGGCGAGTGCCGCGAGGGCGGCCAGCGAGGCGGGCAGCCGGCGCGGCGACTCGAACGCGACCACGGTCTCGGGCGAGCCGAGAAGGCGCTCGAGCTCACCCGCGCGGCGCGGCAGAAAGCCCTCGAAGCGCCAGCGATCGGCCGGGAGGCCCGACGCGACGAGGGCGGTGATGACCGCGGACGGCCCGGGCAGCACCTCCACCTCCACGTCGCGATCGAGGCAGGCGCGGACGAGGCGGAATCCCGGGTCCGAGATCACCGGCGTGCCCGCGTCGGAGATCAGCGCCACCTTCGCCCCGCCGACGACCTGCTGGGCAAGCGCCGGGGCCCGGTCGGCCTCGTTCTGGTCGTGGTAGGAGACGAGGCGCGGGCGGACGAGTTCGAGCCGCTCGAAGAGGCGTCCAGCGCGCCGCGTGTCCTCGCAGGCGACGATGTCGGCCTCGGCAAGGGCGCGGCGGACGCGCTCGGAGATGTCCTCCATGTTCCCGATCGGGGTCGGGCAGACGGTGAGCTTGCCGGCCATCAGGCTGCCTCCAGCTCCATGGCCGCCATCGTCGCGGCGCCGATCATCCCCGCTTCAGGGCCAAGCTCCGCGCCAACCACCGGCGTGTCGTTCATGGGCGGCAGCGCACGGGCGACGACCTCGGCCCGCGCCGGGCCGAGGAGCAGCTCGCCCGCGGCCATCACGCCCCCGCCGACGACGATGACGTCCGGGTTGAAGATGTTCGCAAGGCTCGAAAGGGCAACCCCCAGGCTGGCGCCGATCGCCTCGATCGCGCGGCGGGCCGCGTCGTCGCCGGCGAGGCCCGCGTCGGTGACCGCCTTGCCGTCGATGTCCTCGCCGGCCGCCAATCTCCTGCCGAGGAGCGAATCGGGCTCCCGTTCGGCCGCCGCGAGCCCTTCCCGGGCAAGCGCGGTCCCGGACGCGAACGCCTCGACACAGCCGTTTGAGGGGCAATTCCCCTGGCACCGTGGACCGTTGAAGCCGATCACGATGTGACCGAGCTCGGCGGCCGCGCCCGTTGATCCCCGGTACGGCCGGCCGCCGAGGATCAACCCACCGCCGATCCCGGTGCCCACGGTGAGCATCACCATGTTCTGCGCACCGCGCCCGGCGCCGAAGCGGTGCTCGGCGATGGCGGCGGCGTTGGCGTCGTTGTCGACGAACATGGGGAGGCCGACGCGCTCAGACATCAGGTCGCGGACCGGGACGTTGGCGATGTCGAGGTTGATCCCCTGAATCGCCACGCCACGGTTCCGATCGATCGTGCAGGGAATCCCGAGGCCGGCGGCCGCGGCGTCCGGGCATGCGTCGAGGGCCGCGCGGAGCTGCCCCGTGAGCGTGTCGAGCACCTGGTCCTGGCTCAGGCCGTGACTCGACGCTGTGGAGCGGTGCAGCACGCGCTGCTCGGCGTCGACGACGCCCACCAGCATCTTGGTTCCGCCGAGGTCGGCGCCGATCGTCTTCACCATCGGCAAGTATTCATACCCGCCGATGCCTGCCGACGATGATCGGAACGCTCCGGAGCGCCCGGAGCGCCCCGACTACAAGGTCTACAAATCCCGCCCGGGCTTCTTCTCGAGGTTCGGTCGTCCCGACCTCGACCGCTTCCGTGGCAAGAAGCCGGACAAGGAGCCGTCGCGCCCCGAGCGACGGCCGGATCGCGGCTCGAAGCAGCCCCACCGCAAGCCCGCCGCGCCGGGAGGCTTCGACTGGCACCGGGGCGCGAAGTGGGTTGGGATCGCGGCACTTGCCTGGCTGATCGTCAGCTTCCTGGCGTTCGCGATCTCGGCGCAGATCCAGAAGGGCAAGCTCGCCGACATGGGGGACACCCTCCACGGCAACCCGTTCATGCTCGTCAGCCCGCAGACGATCCTCGTCCTCGGCACCGACGTGCGCCCGTCGGGGCTCGCCTCGAAAACCGAGGCGACTCCACAGCACTGCATCGACGCCGCGGGCGAGGGCCAGACGCCGCCGAGCGGCTGCACCCCCTATCGCTCCGACACGATCATGCTGATCCGCGCCGGGATCGGCACGTTTCGCAAGCTCTCCATCCCGCGCGACACGCTGGCGGCGATCCCCGGTCAGGGGACGCAGAAGATCAACGCCGGCTATGCGTTCGGCGGGGCCAAGCTCGAGACCCAGACCATCGAGAACTTCCTCGGCATCAACGTCGACCAGGTGGCGATCGTGGATTTCCAGGGGTTTCGCGACCTGATCAACACGCTCGGCGGCATCGACGTGACGGTCAACACGAAGATCTGCTCGGAGATCTCCGGCGGCGCCCAGAACGGCGGCTTCAGCCTGTTCCTCGACCCGGGGACGCATCATCTCGACGGCGACCAGGCCCTGAGCCTGGCGCGCACCCGCGAGAACGTCTCCCAGGACCCCAAGGGCAAGCCCTGTCCGCCGATCTCAGACCTCAACCGCGCGACCTTCCAGCAGGACGTGCTGAACGGGATCAAGGGACGGCTCACGAGCGTCACCCGCATTCCCTACAACTTCCTCCACGGCCCGTTCATCGGCTGGGACGCGCCGAAGGCGTTCGTCTCGAGCATGGGAGTCCTCACCCTCCCGCAGTTCGTGCTCTCCTCGGCGTTCGGCGGCGGCGACGCGCAGGTTCTCCAGAACCCCTCGAACCCCTTCGACCCCACCATCCCGCACGACGTCTGCGTGAAGGCCGTTACCAAGTTCCTCGGCGGGCCGCCCCCCAACAACCCGGAGTGCTCCCCGGGCGGCTAGCGCCCCGACTCGTCGTTATTCTCGGGGCCGTCCATAGACCGCGTCGCAGGGACGCGGCGAAAGCCAGGGAAGGATCGGTTTGATGGAGAACGGACACCGTGTCGGACGGTTCTGCGCAGGTCTCGTAGCAGTGGGGGCGCTTGCGCTCGCCGTCGCCGGACCCGGAAGCGCTCGCGGAACCGGGGGCGTCACCATCACCTACGACCAGGGCTTCGCTCTGATGAAGGGGACGCACGGCTACAAGGTCCAGATCTTCGGAACGCCGGGCGAGTTGCGCTCACCCGGCACCCCGGGCAGGGTGCAGGTGTCGGCGTTCAAGGGGCAGCGCGCCCTGCTCAAGGGCGGCAAGGGGCCGAAGCCCACGGTCTCCTCGGGCTACACGGCGACCGGGACGGTCGGTCCGACGGTGATGAAGGCGGACCTCGGCAAGTTCGGCAAGGTCGACCTCGAGTTCCACGCGCAGAAGACGACCCACCCGACACCGGCTGGCTGTCACGGCGCGCTCACGCTCAAGAAGGGCGTCTGGAAGGGCACCTTCAGGTTCAAGGGCGAGCATGGCTACACCAAGGCCTCGGCGACGCACATCGACGGGCAGTACGAGAGCGGCAGCACGACGTGCAACGGCGCTTCGGGCGGCGGCGGAAAGACGTACGTCATCCTCTCCGCGTCCACGGTGCAGCCCAAGGCCAACGGTTACGCCACGTTCGAAGCCTCGAAGCGCAAGAGCGGCGGCAAGCCGGCGATCAACGCGTCGAGCTCGGAGTCAAAGGGAGCCGTCGACATCTACCGCAACGCTTCCATGACGGGCGACTTCGGCGACTTCACCTACAACGACCCCGCATACACGCAGGCAAAGGTGAAGGGCTCCGGCCCGTTCAGCGGGACCGGCCACTTCCACAACGGCGACTGGACAGGGAGCCTGACGGTGAAGTACCCAGGCGAGACCGTCGGACTCACCTCGGGTTTCGTGGCCCATCTGGGCGAGGAAACGTTCAAGGCGCCGCGGTTGACGCGCTAGTCCGAGTCGGAGGCCTTGGCCTTGGACTCGGACGAGGAGCCCTTCGAGTCACCGCCGTTGCTGGAGCTCTTGGAGTCCTTCGAGCCGGACTCCTTCGAGCCGGAGTCCTTCGAGTCCGGCGCGCTTCCGGTCTTTGCTCCCTTGCGGGCGTAGTCCGTGGTGTAGAAGCCCGAGCCCTTGAAGTGGACGGCCGGGGCGTGGAAGACGCGCTCGACCGGCTTGCCGCAGACCTCGCACTTGGTCACGGGGTCCTCGGACATGCTCTGGAAGACCTCGAAGGTGTGTCCTGCGGTGCAGCGGTACTCGTAGGTGGGCATCGAAGGCGGAATTATGAAGGGCGCCGCGGGTGCGTTCGCGGGAGGTGGCGTGCAGGCGTGCCCCGCTAGGGTGCGGCGCGCATGGGCGATGCGACGGAAACACCGCCGGTCGACGTCTCGCTTGACGAGATCGTCGCCCTCTGCAAGCGGCGCGGCTTCATCTTCCAGTCGTCGGAGATCTACGGCGGCGTCGCCTCCACCTACGACTACGGGCACTACGGCGTGCTGCTCAAGCAGAACGTCAAGAACGAGTGGTGGCGGGCGATGCTGGACTCGCCGGAGCGGATCGTCGCGCTCGACTCGGCGATCATCCAGCATCCCAAGGTGTGGGAGGCGTCGGGCCATCTGGCGGGCTTCAGCGACCCGATGGTCGACTGCCGCACGTGCAAGCTGCGCTTCCGCGCCGACAAGCTCGAGGACGGCCGGTGCGGTCGCAAGCCCTCGAAGCGCCCGGGCGAGGGGCCGGACTGCGACCTCACCGAGCCCCGCCAGTTCCACCTGATGTTCAAGACGCAGATGGGGCCGGTGGAAGACGACGCGTCGACCGTCTACCTGCGGCCGGAGACGGCGCAGGGCATCTTCATCAACTTCAAGAACGTCCTGCAGTTCGCGCGGGTGAAGCCGCCGTTCGGGATCGCGCAGGTCGGCAAGTCGTTTCGCAACGAGATCACGCCGGCCAACTTCATCTTCCGCACGCGGGAGTTCGAGCAGATGGAGATGGAGTTCTTCGTCCCGCCCGAGGAGGCCCAGCGCTGGTACGAGACCTGGATCGAGCGCCGGCGCGAGTGGTACTCGGAGCTCGGGATCCGGCCCGAGTACATGCGGATCCGCGCCCACGACGTGGATGAGCTTTCGCACTACTCGTCGGGAACCAGCGACGTCGAGTACCTCTTCCCGATCGGCTGGTCGGAGCTGGAGGGCATCGCCAACCGCGGCGACTTCGACCTGCGGGCACACGCCGAGGCCTCGGGCGAGAAGCTCGAGTACTTCGACCAGGAGCGCGGCGAGGCCTACACGCCGCACGTGATCGAGCCGGCCGCCGGCGCGGACCGGGCCGCCCTGGCGTTCTTGGTCGACGCCTACGACACCGAGGAGGTCGAGGGCCGGCAGCGGACGGTTCTACGCCTGCATCCGCGCCTGGCGCCGGTGAAGGTCGCGGTGCTCCCGCTGGTCTCCAAGGAGGGCATGCCGGAGAAGGCCCGCGAAGTATTCGACGAGCTGCGCCGCAGGGTCACCGCCGAGTTCGACGAGGGCGGCTCCATCGGCAAGCGCTACCGCCGCCAGGACGAGATCGGCACGCCGTGGGGCGTGACCATCGACGGCCAGACGCTCGAGGACGACACCGTCACCCTCCGCGACCGCGACAGCCTGGAGCAGGTTCGCGTCCCGGTCGAGGGACTGGCCGACGACCTCGCGGCGCGCCTCGAGGCGCCCTGGAAAAGCCCGAAGCTCGGCTAGCCGCTAGCGGCGCCGGCGGCGAGGCTCTGCCGGCGTACGCGTACCCATCACGTAGAAGAACCCGCACAGCACGAGCAGGAAGATCCCGAGGACCACGCTCGTCGAGAACAGGAGGATCCCTCCTCCGATGAGCAGGCAGAACGAGGCGATGAAGTACAGCCCGCGATTCGTCAACTGCATGCGGGTGAAGGTACCGGGCGGGTCGGCGGGCCAGCCGGGCTGGTCCCGGGCGTGGCGCAAACCGCCCGGTGAAGCCACAACGCCCGGTCGTCGGGTCAAGTAGGCACCAACTCAGCACACGCAGCGCGACTCGCGCGCGCCCCTGCCCGCCATGGTCGGAACATGCCCGACGCTTCCGACTTTGACCGCGCTATCCGCGGCGAAAGTCAGAAGCGTGCTCTGCGGGGAGGTCCGCACCCGCACTCCGTCGTTGCCTGGCTCGCCTCGCGCCAGCACGGCGTCGTCGCGAGACGGCAGCTCCTGGAGCTCGGGATTGGGCGCGACGTGATCGACCGCATGCTCGCCACGGGGAGCCTCCACCCCATCCACCGAGGCGTTCATGCCGTCGGCCACCGACTGACAAGCCGCAAGGGCAGGTGGATGGCGGCGGTGCTGGCCGGCGGCGTGGGAGCGGCCCTTGGCCACCGCTCGGCCGCGGAGCTCTGGGGAATCCTGAGGGCCGGGGGTGGCCCCTCCCACGTGATTCTCAGGGTGTCGCGACCGTCCCGAGGCATGATCCGCTTCCACTGCTCCCCCGTCCCCGCCGACGAGGTGACCACGCACGAAGGAGTCCCGGTGACGACGGTCGCCCGCACCCTCCTCGACCTCGGACCAACCCTCTCCCCCACCCGCCTCAAGTCGGTCATCGACGCCGCGGAGAACCGGCGCCTCGATGAAGCCGTCTCTCTCGTTGAGCTCGTAGAGCGATACCCACGACGGGCAGGTGCGGCTGCGATTCGCCGCATCGTCGCGGAGCGACGCATCGGAGTCGACGTCCCGCGCCAGGAGCTCGAGCTCCGCTTCGCTGAGTTCGTCGAGCGGTTCGGAATCCCACGCCCGGCAGTGAACGGACTCGTGGAAGCAGGCGGCCGGAGCCTTGAGGTCGACTGCGTGTGGCCACAAGCGCACCTCGCGGTCGAGCTCGACAGCCGCGCGCACCATGGCAACGCGAGCGCATTCGAGGAGGACAGGGCACGCGATCAGGCGTTGATCAGCGAGGGATGGCGCGTGATGCGAATCACCTGGAAACAGCTGCACGCTGAGCCGGAGAGAATCGCCCGGATGCTGAAGCAGGCCCTCGGCATGCTCTCGTCACAGCGCTTCTGACTTTGACCGCGCTATCCGCGGCGAAAGTCGGAAGCGCTCGGGCGAGTGCGCTCCTCGTTCGCTTTGCCGGATAATGAGTCACGAAACGGTGACGAGGAGGCCCAGATGAGCGTTGCGCAGAAGGACGGGATCGACCAGCGGTCCCCCATGTCCCAGATCACCTACGAGGACCTCTACCGGCGCTGGGAGGAGGGCAACTGGAAGGCGACGGACATCGACTTCGCGGCCGATCGCGACGGGTGGGCGGGGCTCAGCGACATCCAGCGCCGCTCGGCGATGTGGATCTTCTCGATGTTCTTCTACGGCGAGGACCGGGTGGCCGACGACCTCTCTCCTTACATCGACGCCGCCCCCACCGAGGAGCAGAAGTACTTCCTCGCCACCCAGCAGGTCGACGAGGCCCGCCACGCCGTGTTCTTCCACCGCTTCTTCAAGGAGGTCATCGGCACGGGCGAGACCCTCAGCGAGACCATCGCCTCCACCCTGCCCGAGCTCAACTGGGGCTACCGGGGCGTCTTCGACCGGCTCGACCGCATGGCCGTCGAGCTGCGCCGCGATCGCTCGCTGCCGAAGTTCGCGCAGGCGATCACCCTGTACCACCTGGTCGTCGAGGCCACCCTCGCCCAGCCCGGCCAGCACTACATCGAGGACTACGTGGCGAAGACGGAGATCATGCCCGGGTTCGCGTCGGGAATGCACAACGTCTCACGCGACGAGCAGCGCCACATCGGCTTCGGCGTCAAGACGCTCTCCGAGCTCTTCGCCCAGTCGGACGAGTGCAAGGAGGCAGCCGTCGAGATCCTCCGCGAGGTCCTGCCCTACTCGCTCGGCGTCTTCACGCCTCCCGGCTGGGACGAGCGCTACACGCGCGAGTGGGGGTTCGAGCTCGAGGACATCTTCGCGTTCGCGGTGAAGTCGGTTCGCGCGAAATGGCGCGCCACGGGCTACCCGCTGGAGGACATGCCACCGGACGTCTTCCCGGTCGATCCCGAGTTGCCGGAGACCGAGATCGCCGCGCGCCAGCTCACGCTCCTGAAGGCGGGCGTCATGGGCAATCCCAACGCCCGTCCGCAGGCCGATCCGGAGGTCCAGCGGATCTACTTCGACCTGGTCTCGCGATCGGTCGACACGCGGGCGGTCAACGGCAGGCCGATGACGATCCAGTGGCGCTTCTCCGACGCCGACCCGTGGCATGTCGTGGTCAACAACGGCTCGACCCGCGCCGAGCCCGGCGAGGCGGCAGCCGCCGACGTCACCCTCGAGTCGAGCTGGGCGGACTGGATCGGCTTCTCGCTCTACGGGACGAAGCCGTGGCGGGCGCTGCTCTCGCGGCGCGTGCGCCTGCACGGCAGGCCCTTGCAGCTCATGCGGATGACGCGGGTCTTCCCGCGGCGCCCGGTCGCGGTCTGAGCGCACGCTACTCCGCGCAGAAGAGCCAGCGCGCGACCTCGACGCCGGTCGCGTCCGCCTCGCTGAAGTCCCGCTCCGGCTGCGTGATTCGCTGGAAGATCCCGCCGTCGCCGGCTGCCATGAGGTAGGTGACGACAGCCTCCGCGTCGAAGCGCAGCCGCAGGACGCCCTCGCTCTCCTTCACGCGAAGCACGTCCGCGAGCTCGCCCCGCGTTCGGTTGAAGAGCTCGCCGAGCTCGCGCCTGATCTCGGGCTGGTGACGGCCGGCGACGAACAGCTCGGACATGTTGTAGGTGTGCCCCTGGCGCTCGCCGAACGCCTCCTCGAACGCCGAGACGAGGATCGCGATCAGCTCGTCCACGCTCCGCGCGCCGGCAAGAGCGTCGACCAGGCTCTGCACCCGGAGCTCCGTGTCGCGCCGGATGACCTCGATCAGCAGCCGTTCCTTGGTGCCGAAGTAGTAGTGGAGAAGCCCGCGGCTCACCCCGGCCTTCGCCGCGACCCGCTCGAACGTGGAGCCGGCGACGCCCACCTCGGTGACGGATTCGCGCATGGCCTCGATGATGCGCGTGGCGCGCGCACCTTTGAGCGACCGTACGGGCGGTGCCTCGGCCGCCGCGTCGTCGGAGACGTGACTCTTCGTTTTCATACCCCTCCCGGGTCTCCGAGGAGCGCGCCGGGACGGCGAGTCTAGAGGCTGAGACCAGGTTGAGACGAGGTTGATACTGACATCCGGAACCCGGCGTCATAGCTTCTGTTTTCAGGGAGCAACCAACAACGGCAAGGAGCCAAGGTGCAACTTCGAACACGCATACGGCCAGGACATCGCGGCCTACTGGCAGGTGTCATCACAGCCGCGGCCTTCCTCATCGCCGGCTCGGCGGCCATGGCCTCCACCACCAAGTTCTTCCAGTCGCCCTCGCACAACATCGGCTGCGTGATCGTGCGCGGAGGACATGGCGCCGGCGGCGGCGGTGCGCGCTGCGACATCGCCGAGCACACCTGGCAGGCCCCGCCGAAGCCGCACTCGTGCGACCTCGACTACGGCAACGGCCTCGAGGTCGACAAGCACGGCAAGGGCCACTTCGTCTGCGCCGGAGACACGGTGCTCGGCCAGGGCCCGGTTCTGAACTACGGCGACGCGATCAACTTCGGCCACTACAAGTGCAAGTCGAAGACGAGCGGAGTGCGCTGCCGCAACCGCAAGAGCGGCCACGGGTTCAAGCTCTCGAGAGAGCGAGCCGTCCGCTTCTAAATGGTGTCAGACACCCTTCATTAAGGGTGTCTGACACCCTCAATGGAAGACGCCGGCGCTTGGCGCCGGCGTCTTCGAGCGTGGTTGCCTTAGCGAGCGGACGCTAAGAGGAGCTTGCGGCGGCCTCGGTCGCGCTCGCGGCCGAGCCGCTGCCGTTCACGGTCGTCGTCGAGGTGTACTCGAACTCCTCCTCGGCTCCGAAGAGCTTGTCGAGCACCGCCTTGCGCGCGCCCTCGCTGACCAGCATGGCGATGATGGCCCCGACCACGGCGATGGCAAGCAGGCGAGTCCAGCGGCGCTTGCGCTCCTCCTCGCGAATTGCCTCGGATGCCGCGCGCAGCTGCTCCGCCGCCTTGCGGAGGTCCTTGTGGACCTTCTTGTCGTCGAGCAGGGCAGTCGTCGGCGCCTTGCCGTTGTTGAGGCGCCCGTAGGCGCTTCTCGCGGAGTCGTAGGCACCCCGGATGTTGTCGCGCAGCTCAGCGTCCTCGATCAGCTTGCGCACGTACGGATTGGACGCCAGGCCCTCCGCCGTGTCGCGTGCCGAGCGCGCCTTGCTTGTCTTCGCCATCAGCAGTTCTCCTCGTTAAGTAAGCGGTCTGTTCAGAGCTTATACCCGCAGGAGAGTTATTCGAGTGCGGCGGCGAGCGCTCTCTCGACCCGGTCGACGTAGACGAACTCGAGCCCGCCGAGCTCGTGCTTGGGGATCTCGGCGACGTCTCCCTCGTTGCGCTCGGGCACGATCACCCGCCTGATCCCGGCGCGCTGCGCCGCCAGCGCCTTCTCCTTCAGCCCGCCGATCGGCAGCACCTCACCGGTCAGCGTCACCTCACCGGTCATCGCCACGTCCGAGCCGACCGGGTGCCCGGAGACGAGCGAGGCAAGCGCCACGGCCATCGCTACGCCGGCGGAGGGTCCGTCCTTCGGTACCGCCCCGGCCGGTACGTGGACGTGGATGTCGTGCTCCGCGAACCAGTCGTCGGCCAGCTCCGGCGCGACGTCCCTCGCATGGGCCCGCACCCACGAGAGGGCGGCCTGCGCCGACTCCTTCATGACATCGCCGAGCTGCCCGGTGATGATCAGCCGTCCCGACCCGGACATCGCGCTCGCCTCCACGAACAGGACCTCTCCGCCAACGGGCGTCCACGCGAGGCCGGTCGCCACGCCGGGATGGCGGGTGCGCCGGCGCTGCTCAGCGAAGTACCGGCGCTTGCCGAGGAGCTCGCGCGCCCGCTTCGCGGAGATCGACGCCTTGCCCTTGAGCTTGCGCTCGGCCACATCGCGAGCCACCTTGCGGCAGACGCTCCCGATCTCCCGTTCGAGGTTGCGGACTCCGGCCTCACGGGTGTACTCGTCGACGATGGCCCGCAGCCCGGCGTCCGTGAACGCGATCTGACCCCGCCGCAGCCCGTTCGCCTCGATCTGGCGAGGCACCAGGTAGCGCTTGGCGATGTGGAGCTTCTCGTCGAGCGTGTAGCCCGCGAGCTGGATCACCTCCATGCGGTCCTGGAGCGGCACCGGGACGGTCTCCAGGTTGTTCGCGGTGGTGATGAACATCACCTCCGAGAGGTCGAATGGAACGTCGAGGTAGTGGTCGCGGAAGGTGTCGTTCTGCGCCGGGTCCAGGACCTCGAGCATCGCGCTCGACGGGTCGCCCCGGAAGTCGGCGCCCATCTTGTCGATCTCGTCGATCATGAACACGGGGTTGCGGGACCCCGCGTCGCGCAGCGCCCGCACGATGGTCCCCGGCATCGCGCCGATGTAGGTGCGGCGGTGGCCGCGGATCTCGGCCTCGTCGCGCACGCCGCCGACGGAGATGCGCTCGAAGGCGCGCCCGAGGGCGCGAGCGACCGACTTGCCCAGGCTGGTCTTGCCGACCCCGGGTGGCCCGACGAAGCAGAGGATGGGTCCTTGGTCCGACCGCACCGCCCCCGAAGCGGAGGAGGCGGGGCGCTGGTTCCTGAGCGTCCTCACCGAGAGGTACTCCAGGATCCGGTCCTTCACCTTCTCGAGGTCGTAGTGGTCGGCGTCCAGCACCTCCCGGGCGTGGCCGATGTCCAGGTCGTCCTCGGTGCGCGCCTCCCAGGGAAGGTCGACGAGCCACTCCACGTAGGTGCGGATCACCCCGTACTCGGCGGCCGCCGGCGGCAGGCGCTCGAGGCGGCCGAGCTCGCGCTCGGCCTGCTGTCGGGCGTGCTCGGGGAGCTGGGCAGCCTCGACCCGCTCGCGAAGCTCGTTGACCTCCGCCTGCTGGTCGTCGGCCTCCCCGAGCTCGGCCTGGATCGCCTTCAACTGCTCACGCAGGTAGTACTCCCGCTGGCCCTTGCCGATCTCCGACTCCACCTGGGACTGGATCTCGGTGCCGAGCTGGATCACCTCGAGCTCACGGGCGAGGATCTCCGAGAGCCGCCGCAGGCGAGCGCCGACGTCGGTCTCCTCGAGGAGCTCCTGCTTCTCGATGCTCGGGATCCGCAACGCGCCGGCGATCAGGTGACCCAGCGCGGAGGGCTCCTCGATGTTCGCCACCGCGAGCTGCAACTCCTCCGGCAGGTAGGGGATCTGCTCGATGATCCCCGAGAAGGTCCGCTGGACGTTCCGGGTGAGCGCCTCCAGCTCGGGCGACGGCGAGATCTCGTCGGGCATCGGCTCGATGCTGGCGACCAGGTACGGCTCCTCGGTCACGTAGTCGGTAATGCGGACCCGATCGGTGCCCTGGACGAGGATCCGGATCGTGCCGTCCGGGACCTTGAGCATCCGGGCAACGACGCCGGCGACGCCCACGGAGAAGAGATCGTCGGGGCCGGGCTCGTCGAGCTCGGGGTCGCGGGAGGCGACCATCACGAGCATGCGCTCGCCCGAGAGGACGTCGTTGACGAGTCGCATCGAGCGCTCCTGGCCGACCGCGAGGGGAGTGAGCGTCTCGGGATACGTGACGATGTCGCGCAGGGGAAGGACCGGCAGCGCCTTCGGCAGGGGCTGCTCGGAGCGCGCGCGAACCGCGTCCTCCAGGTCCGGCGCCTCGATGATCTCGATCTCAGCCATCGTCGATCGGCACGCGGGTCGTCGTCGCCGGCTGCGTGCGAAGCGGCAGCTCGACGCGGAGCACTCCGTCCTCGTATGTGGCGCGCGCCTCCTCCGCGACCACGTCGGCGCTGAGCCGGATCCTGCGCCGGAACGGGCCGGCCTCGATCTCCACCTGCTGGTAGACCCGGCCGGCGGTCTCCTGCATCGCGCGCTCGCCGCTGATCGCCAGGTCGCGCCCGGAGACCTCGAGGTTGACGCTCTCGAGCTTGACGCCGGCGAGCTCCGCCGTCACCACCGCCTTCGGGCTGCCGTCCTCGTCCGTGTAGTAGAGGTCGACGCGGGGCGCGAACGCCGCCTGCATGCGGGCGCGCCCGCGCGTTCCGGCTCCCCACGCATCGCTGAACAGCTCGTCCATCTCGCGCCGGACGCGCTCGAAGTTGAGAAGCAGGTCGCGCTGCCTGGCCATCGCCAGGGAATTTAGATGAGTGACCCCATCCGGCGAGAGGAGTTCAGACCTCGAAGACTGCGCTTTCGCGGGCGATCTCGACCGCGCCGCCGAACGCCGCCTCGCCCTGCTTGCGAGCCCACGTCTCGTCCAGCTCGTCGGAGATGTGGGTCAGGACGCAGCGCTTGGCACCCGCCTTGCGAGCGTGCTCGCCCGCCTCGCCCGGAGTGAGGTGGCCGCGGATGCCGGTGCGCTCCGGGCGCGGCAGGGTCGCCTCGATCAGCAGGAGGCTGGTGCCCTTCGCGATCTCGATGAGCTCGTCGGTTGGCCGGCAGTCGGCGCTGAAGGTGAACCGCGACCGGTCCACCCGTGAGCGGATGTCGACCGCGTAGGTGGTGATGAAGTGAGGCACCTCCCGGAAGCGGATCTCGAACGAGCCAAGCCGGGACTTCTCGCCCGGGTCGTACTCCGAGAGGTCGAAGGCGGACTCGATGAGGTCCTCGTTCCCCCAGCTGCCCACCAGGCGCCGGAAGGTGGCGATGGCGCCCGGTGGCGCCAGGAGCGTCGGGCGCGCGGGACTGTCCGTGCCGGGCCACGGCGGCACCGGAACCGGCTGCTGGCGCGGCGCGTAGGTGAGCGCGTAGGAGTACGGGACCAGGTCGAGGGTGTGATCGGCATGCAGGTGGGTGATCAGGACGCCGTCGAGCTCGGTGTAGTCGAGGTGCTTGCGGAGCTTTCCGAACACGCCGTTGCCGCAATCCAGCAGCAGCGACGTCTCGCCGTCCTGGACCAGGTATCCGCTGCACGCCCCGTCGACGTCCTGCCATGCCGGCGACTTGCCGAGGACGGTGATCCGCATCGGCTGAATCTAACCCCGCGGGACGCCCGGCTTCGCACCAACACGCCCACCGGGTGGCCGCCCTCGATCATCCAGGCCCCCGCGTTATCGTCAAGCGCGTGGTTCAGACGTGTGCTCGATGCGGTCAGGTTGCAAGCGAGGGAGATCGCTTCTGCTCGTCGTGCGGCGCTCCGCTCACCACACCGGAGGGCGCGGAACGCAAGCTCGCCACCATGCTCTTCGCGGACATCGTGGGATCGACGGAGCGGGCGGCCGGTGTCGATCCGGAGCAGCTTCGCGGCCAACTCGTCCCGTTCTTCGACGTGGTTCGCGGGGTGATGGGCGAGCACGGCGGGACGATCGAGAAGTTCATCGGAGACGCCGTGATGACGGCGTTCGGCGTGCCCCGTGCCCACGGCGACGACGCGGACCGAGCGATCGCGGCGGGTCTCGCGCTGGTCGACCGGGTCGCGGAGCTCGGCATCGAGATCCGGGTCGGGATCGAGTCGGGGGAGGTGCTGGCGCTCGAGGCCGGCGGCGATCTCTCGATCACGGGCGACGCGGTCAACGCGGCGGCCAGGCTGCAGACGGCTGCGCGTCCCGGTGAGGTCCTCGTCGGGAGGCGGGCCGCGCGCTCCGTCCTGCACAGCGCGCTCGAGGGCCCGCGACCCGTGGAGGCCAAGGGCTTCCCCGCTCCACTCGACGTCTGGATCGCCACCGGAGAGCTCGATCAGGTGGTGGAGATCGGCACCCCGTTCCTCGGGCGCGAGGACGATCTCGAGCTGCTCCAGCTCGTCTACCGGCGAGCCGTCCGCGAGCGTGTGCCCGAGCTGGTGACGATCGCCGGCGAGGCCGGCATCGGCAAGACCCGGCTGGCCAACGAGCTCTTCGACTCCCTGCGCGAGTCGGAGCCCGTCCCGACGGTGCTCGTCGGGCGGAACCCTCCGTACGGGCGCGGCATCGCGTTCTGGGCGCTTGGCGAGATCCTCCGGGAGGTCGCGGGTGCAGGCCCGGACGACTCCGCCGCCGACGTCCACGACGCGCTCGAGGCGCGGCTCTCCGAGCTCGGCGCGGACGACGCCGCCAGCGTGGCGTCCGGCCTCGCGGCGGCAATCGGCGGTGCCGAGGAAGAGGGCGGCGACGTCGAGGACCGCGTGAAGCGCAGCTGGAGGCGCCTCGTCGCCATGCTCGCCGTCAAGGGGCCGCTGGTGATCGGGATCGATGACGCCCACTGGGCGGACGACGGCCTCCTGGACCTGATCGAGGAGACCGCGTTCCGTCTGGCGGATGCCCCGGTCCTCCTTCTCTGCACGTCGCGGCCTGAGCTCCTCGAACGCCGGCTGGGCTTCGGTCGCTCGGCTCGCAACGTCACGCAGATCGAGCTCCGCCCGCTCGGCAGCGACGCGATCACCGCGATCGCCACAGCGCTCCTCGACGGGGAGGGAGACGGCATGGCGGCGGCCGTCGCCGAGGCGTCCGGCGGCAACCCGTTCTTCGCGGAGGAGGTCGCCTGCCGGATCGTGGACGAGCGCGACGGCAACGGCGGGCGGCTCGGAGGCAGCCAGAAGATCCCCGAGACGGTCCAGGCGGCGATCGCGGCGCGCCTCGACCTCCTGCCCGTCGCCGAGAAGCGCACCGTCCAGCACGCGGCGGTCCTGGGCCACGCGTTCCTCTCCAGCGCGCTCGCCGATCTCGAGGAGGGGCCCGTCGACGAGGTGCTCGCGGAGCTCGTCCGCAAGGCTCTGCTCCACGAGCGGGTCGCCGAGGGCGGCGGGAGGTTCGCCTTCCGCCACCACCTGATCCGCGACGTGGCCTACGCGTCGCTGCCGCGCGGCCAGCGCGCCGGCCTCCATGAGCGGGCCGCCGACGGCATCGTGGAGCGGGCCGGCACCCGCTACCCGGAGCTCGCGGAGCTGGTCGCCTACCACCGCGTGGAGGCGTCGCGCCTGGCTCCGTCCGAGGATCGCCGGCGCATGGCGTGGCAGGCAAGCGTCGACGCCGCCGAGGTGGTCGGCCGCCGTGGCGCGTCGGCGCGCGCCCAGGAGCTCTTCGAGCAGGCGGTCGAGCTTTCCCCGGGCCCCGCGGAGCAGCTCGCGGCGCTGCGGGGCGCAGGCCACGTGGCGCTGCGGCGCTTTCGCGGCGACGAGGCCCTGCGCCTGGCGCGGGACGAGGCCCGCGTTGCGGAGGAGGCGGGCCAGAACGCCCTGGCGGCGTCCGCCTACGCCCGCGCGGTCGAGGTCGCGGCGCGGATGGGAGGGATCACCGGGGACCTTCCGGAGGACGAGCTCATCGTGATGCTGGAGCGCGCCGAGCGCCTGGCCGAGCCGGGCGATGTGGCGACCCTGGCCTCGCTGCGCCTGGACCGCGCCTGGGTCGCGTGGAGCCAGGGCAAGGAGGAGCTCATGGAGGAGCCGACCCGCGAGGGCCTCGAGCTCGCTCGCAAGGCCGCGGACGTCACCGTCCTTTCGAGTGCCCTCGACGCCACCGCCGCCGTGGAGTGGTCGAAGGGCCGCTACCGAAGCGCGGTGACGGTCAGCAAGGAGCGCGAGGAGCTCCTCGAGGGCGCGGACCCCTCGCCAGCCATCGAGGTGGAGCGCAGCGACGCGCGCCACATGATGATCGCCTCCCTGCTGCAGATCGGAGAGTTCAGAGAGGCCGCAAAGCACGCGGCGCTCGCGCGCGAAGCTGACCTCTCGCTCGGGGTCGTCTACTCGGGCTGGGCGCGCGGCCTGCTTCCGGCCTACTTCCTCGGCGAATGGGACGACGTGCTCGAGATGGCCCATCGCGTCCGCGACGCCTGGGATGCCGACCGGCCCCCGGTCTCGGCGCTTGCCACGGATCTCGCGACGGCGGCCGCCGTCTACGACGCGCGCGGCGACTCCGGCCGCGCCGCCGATTGGTGGGCCTTCGCGAGGAGCCTGCTGCCCTCCAAGCGCCGGCAGAGCCAGGGCCACGGGATCCGGATGCTCCAGGCCGACGTATCCCTGCACCGCGGCTGGGTCGAGGAGGCGGTCGAGTTGGTCGAGCCCCCGCTGAGCGGCTGGTCGTGGTGGGGCGGGCACTACTCGGCGGTGCGCGCCGAGGCGTTCGCACAAGCGGGCCGGCCCGACCGCGACGAGGCGGCGGCGCTCGCCGCTCCGCGCGCCGGTGACAGCCCCTACATCGAGGCGCTCCTGCGGCGCGCGGCGGCGCTCGGCGGCGAACCCGCGGATGGCGACCTCGAGGCCGCGCTCGAGCAGTTCGAGGCCTCGGGAGCTCGGTTTCAGGCGGCGCGCACTGCCTGGCTGCTCGGCGGCAAGCGGCGCGAGAGCGCGATGCAGATGCTCGAGGAGCTCCGGGCCGTCCCCCCGGGCGAGCCGGGCTAGGTAGCGCTGCGCGCCTCGGCCTCGCGAAGGCGCCGGGCGAGCGTCTCCATGATCGCCCAGGCGGCCTCGGGGTGCTCGATGACGAAGCCCTTGAACTCCCACGCCGCGATGCCGCGGCACTGGAGGTCCGTCGCGGCCACCACGGACGCGGAGCGCGGCCCGTCGTCGATTAGGGCGATCTCGCCGAAGTAGTCGCCGGGCCCGAGCGTGCGCACCTGGCTGCCGCCGATGCTCACGTTCGCGTTCCCGGTCTCGATGAGCCAGAAGCCGGCGCCGCCCCTGCCCTCCTCGAGCGCGGTCTCACCCTCCGCGAAGGTCCGCTCCGACATGCGCTCGACGAGCTTCGCCAGCTGCTTGCGGTCGATCCCCGCGAACATCGGCACCCGGCTCAGCATCTCGGCCGTTTCGCTCATCGCGACGGATCCTATTCCTTCGCGCGTGACTGGATCAGGCGCTCACGAGCGGTGGGGCTCCACCCTCACGCGGGAGGAGCGGCGGCTGGACTGGCGGGACGAGGCCGTTCGGGCCGTCGGCCCGGAACGTCGAGCAGGGAGCGTCGAGTGCCAGCGCGCAGAGCATGTGGCGATGAAAGAAGCACCGGCTGCAGCTCGGCTCGCCCTTGCGCGCGCGATGGCTCTCGCGGCGGGTGAGACCAATCGCATCGGCGATCTCCGCGGGTGGGCGCTGAACCTCGATCAAGACCTTCTGCCTCCTCTGCCAAACGACTCGATGAACCGGGGGGCACAATGGCACCACCCGGTAGGACGCGGAGGCACGATTTGCGCAAATCGCCCGGGTTTCGTTAACAGCCGGTGACGAGAAATCACGGCCTTTGCGGCAAACCCCGCCGGCGGCAGGCAGTTAGGTCACCCTAACCGGGATCGCCGGCGCTGGCCTCGCCGGTAGAATCAGCGGCGCATGTCGCAGGAGCGCACATCCCGCCTCAGCGCCTCCCCGCCGCTCTTCGAGAGCCGGTTCCTCGATTTCTTCTCGAGGATCCATCCGTCCGTGCCGGCGCTCATCTTCGGACCGGTGGTAGTCGCCGGGATCTGGCTTGGCGCCGACCGCGGTTACTCGGCCGGCGAGCTCGTCCTCTACGTCGCGCTGGGCCTCTTCATCTGGACGCTGACGGAGTACTGGCTGCACCGTCTCGTCTTCCATTGGGAGCCCGACCACCCCATCGGGGCGCGACTTCACTTCATCATCCACGGCGTCCATCACGACCACCCCAACGACCGCCTTCGCCTCGTCATGCCTCCCGGCGCGAGCCTTCCCCTGGCGGCCATCTTCTTCGGGCTGTTCGTGCTGATCTTCGGCACGCCGGGCGCCTACCCCACCTTCGCCGGCTTCATCCTCGGCTACCTCGCCTACGACTACACGCACTACCACGTCCATCACCACGTGCCGACGACGAAGCTCGGCAGGCGCCTGCGCGAGCAGCACATGCGCCACCATTTCCAGGACCATCGCTACGGGTACGGCGTCTCCACGCCCCTCTGGGACTTGGTCTTCCGCACTCTCCCGCGCCGCCGCCGGGGCGACTGACACACACTTTCACCCTCACTCACACGTCCGGGAATTTCACCGGCTGTTACGGTGTGAGTAACTACTACTGGTGGCAATCGAAGGTGGGACACCCATGGCTTCACTCAACACCGCGGTCGACCAGGCCGCAAGCATCCTCAAGGGCCGCATCCACGAGCTCGAGGGCGAGCTGGGCAAGCTCCAGCGCGCGCTCGCCAGCCTGACCGACGGGCGCGAGGGCCGGCGCGGGCCCGGCCGCCCGCGGGGCAGCTCCCGTGCCGCGTCCGGCACCACACGCACGCGCCGCCGGCGTCGCGGTGGCACCCGGGCCGACCAGGCCGTCAAGCTCATCCAGGCCAACCCCGGCATCTCGGCGTCGGAGATCGCCAAGCAGATGAAGATCAAGCCGAACTACCTGTACCGGGTCCTCGGCGACCTTCAGAAGGAAGGCAAGGTCAAGAAGTCGGGCCGCACCTACTCGGCCGCGTAGACGGCCTGAGCTAGAGCAGGCCCATCCCGTCGACCGCGTCGCGCTCCGAACGGAGCTCGGCGACGGTGGCGTCGATGCGCTCCTGGATGGCATCTCCGATCCGGAGGCCCTGGACGATCTCGTACTCGCCGTTCGAGCACCTGCACGGATATCCGGAGATGACGCCCTCCTCGATGCCGTAGGAGCCGTCGGCGGGCACCCCCATCGAGACCCAGTCGCCCTCCGGCGTCCCGAGCACCCAGTCGTGCACGTGGTCGATCGCCGCGTTCGCGGCCGACGCCGCCGACGAGGCGCCCCGGGCGTCGATGACCGCCGCGCCGCGCTTGCCGACCGTCGGCATGAACTCGTCGAGGATCCAGTCCGTGTCGTCGACGGCCGTCCAGGCCGACTCGCCGTTCACCTGGCAGTTGCCGAGGTCAGGGACCTGCGTCGTCGAGTGATTGCCCCAGACCGTCATGTTGGTGACCGCCGAGACCTCGGTCGAGAGCCTCTGGGCCAGCTGGGCGATCGCCCGGTTGTGATCCAGGCGCATCATCGAGCTGAACCGCTCCCTCGGGACGTCGGGAGCGTTCGACATGGCGATCAGCGCGTTGGTGTTGGCCGGGTTGCCGACCACCAGGACCTTGACGTCGTCCGCGGCGCCGGCGTTGATGGCCTCGCCCTGGGGCTTGAAGATCCCGCCGTTCGCCTCGAGGAGGTCGGAGCGCTCCATGCCGGGTCCGCGCGGGCGGGCGCCGACGAGCAGGCCGATGTTGACGCCGTCGAAGGCGGCCTTGGGGTCGTCGTGGATGTCGACCCCGGCGAGCAGCGGGAACGCGCAGTCGTCGAGCTCCATCGCGGTTCCCTCGGCGGCCTTGACGGCGTCGGGGATCTCGAGGAGGTTCAGGTGGACCGGGGTGTCCGGGCCGAGCATCTCGCCGCTCGCGATCCGGAACAGGATCGCGTAGCCGATCTGGCCGGCGGCGCCGGTGACGGTGACCTTGACGGGGGAAGGCATCAGTTCATCTCCTTGATCAGGTTCTCGTCGACGGATGCTAGGAACTCCTCCGTCGTCTGGAAGTCCTGGCCCTCGCCCACGAGTAGCGCCAGGTCCTTGGTCATCTTCCCGCTCTCCACCGTCTCTATGCACACGCGCTCGAGCGTCTCGCCGAACTCGGTGACCTGGGGCGTCTCGTCCATCCGGCCGCGCGCCGCCAGCCCGCGGGTCCAGGCAAAGATCGATGCGATCGGGTTGGTCGAGGTTGGCTTGCCCTGCTCGTGGAGGCGAAAGTGGCGGGTGACCGTGCCGTGCGCGGCCTCCGCCTCCACGGTCTTGCCGTCGGAGGTCATGAGCACGCTGGTCATGAGGCCGAGCGAGCCGAACCCCTGCGCGACCGTGTCCGACTGCACGTCGCCGTCGTAGTTCTTGCAGGCCCAGACGTAGCCGCCCTCCCACTTCAGGGCCGCGGCGACCATGTCGTCGATGAGGCGGTGCTCGTAGGTGAGGCCCTTGGCCTCGAACTCGTCCTTGAACTCGGAGTCGTAGACCTCCTGGAAGAGGTCCTTGAAGCGCCCGTCGTAGCGCTTCAGGATCGTGTTCTTGGTGGAGAGGTAGACCGGGTACTCGCGATTCAGCCCGTAGCGCATGGAGGCGCGCGCGAAGTCGCGAATCGAGTCGTCCAGGTTGTACATGGCCATCGCGACGCCAGGGCCGGGGAAGTCGTAGACGTCCAGCTCGACGGGATCGGAGCCGTCCTTCGGCGTGAAGGTGAGCGTGAGCGACCCCTCGCCAGGGACCACCATGTCGGTCGAGCGGTACTGGTCGCCGAAGGCGTGGCGGCCGATGACGATCGGCTTCGTCCAGCCGGGCACCAGCCGCGGGACGTTGGAGATCACGATCGGCTCGCGGAAGATGACCCCGCCGAGGATGTTGCGGATCGTCCCGTTCGGCGAGCGGTACATGTCCTTGAGTCCGAACTCCTCCACGCGCGCCTCGTCCGGCGTGATCGTGGCGCACTTCACCCCCACCCCGTGCTCCTTGATGGCGTTCGCCGCGTCGACGGTGATCTGGTCCTCCGTCTCGTCACGGCTCTCGATGCCGAGGTCGTAGTGGAGGAGCTCGACGTCGAGGTGGGGAAGGATCAGCTTCTCCTTGATGAACGACCAGATGATCCTGGTCATCTCGTCGCCGTCGAGCTCGACGATCGGGTTCGTAACTTTGATCTTGGCCATGACGGGCACCCTAGCCATCGCGTGCGTGCGCACGGCTCACCCCGATTGTGCGGCTTGCGGCTAGCCGGTCTTCTTCAGCGTGAGGTGCTTGGCCTCGGAGTGCTTCGTGCCGCCGGTCGGCGTGTAGGTCACGTGGAGGTTCACCTTGAGCTTGCCGGTGTGATTCAGATGCTTGCGCCCCGCGCCGGAGGCCTTCACCTTGAGCTTCACCTTGCCGGGCCCCGTCAGTGTCTTGGCGACGGTGGGCCCGGAGATCCCGACCTTGACGTCCTTGCCTTTGGCTGACAGGCGGCCCGGCCCTGGGATGTCCGCGCTGACCTTGGCCGTGCCGTCCATCTTGTCGAGCTGAACGCCGCCGAAGCTGAACTTGTGCGACGGCGACAGGACGGCTGAGACGTTGAGACGGTCGTCGGGCTGGCTGTGGTTGAAGTCCCCGGAAGAGCTGTCGGCGAGGTTGCCGTAGAAGAAGGGATAGCCGTCCCCGGTCACGGGGAAGTCGCAGTACGTCTGCCCCGCTCCAGACGGCTGGTTGAGCCCGAGCACGTCTCCCGCCCTGACCGTCATGCCCGTGGTGAAGGTGTTGAGCTGACTGGCAACGAGCGGCTGCGTGTCGTGGGCAACGACCTCGTACGTCACACCGGAGATCCGCCGGAACACCTTGAAGGTCATCTTCTGACTCGCGTTGGGGCCGGCGTTCGTGCTCCAGGATTTGATTGTCCCGCCGCCTGGGATGACGTAGCTGGTACCCGATGTCACCGTCGCCTGCAAGCGGTCGATGTCGGGGGCGCAGAACCCGGTGGTCGGCGTGGGCGCCAGCTGTCCCAGCGTGACCGAAGCCGTCCCGGCCGCGGGTGAAATCGCCAGGGCGCTGAGACTCGTGACAACCGCGAGTCCGGCTCTGATGTGGCTCCGCCGCAGTCTGGAGCTGACCTGGTTGTAATGGATCAGACGCATAGACCGACCCCGACGAGACCAGCCTACTCCTCGGAACATGCACGGCGGGGGTTTCGGCCAGGCGCTTGGGTTTGCACACAAGAAGTGAATTGTGATTCACTTCTTGTGTGCCCTACCGGCCCACCGAGCGCACCGAGGCCCGCAGGGCGGCAACGCGGGAGCGGATCGTCGCCGCGGCCCGTGAGCTGATCGCCCACGGCGGCTACGGCGAAGCCCAGATCGCCGCGGTCGCCGCGGTCGCCGGGGTCGCGACCGGCACCGTCTACCGCCACTTCCCCTCCAAGGCGGACCTGTTCGCGGAGGTCTTCCGCAACGCCTCGCAGCACGAGGTCGACGCCGTGGTCGAGGCGGCGGCGCTGAACGGCGGCTCGACCGCCGCCGAGCGCATCGCCTGGGCCGTGGAGACCTTCGCCCGCCGCGCGCTGCGGGGCCGTCGCCTCGCCTGGGCGCTGATCGCGGAGCCGGTCGATCCCGCGGTCGAGGCCGAGCGCCTGATCTTCCGCCGCGCCTACCGCGACGCGTTCGCCTCGGTCATCGCAGAGGGCGTCGCGGGCGGCGAGCTGCCGGAGCAGGACCCGGTGCTTTCGGCGGCGGCGCTGGTCGGCGCGATCGGCGAGGCTCTCGTCGGGCCGGTCTCCCCCACCGCCGGCAAGCACGACCCCGAGGCCGTGATCGCCTCGCTCAAGGACTTCTGCATTCGTTCAACGACGGGAAAGGAACCGGCAAGTGTCAACGCTTGAGGACCGCACCACGGGTGTGACCCACGAGGTGTTCAACCAGTCGACCCCGCTCGAGGGTCAGGACGTCTTCGCCACCGACCGCGTCCTCGTGGAGGCCGTGAGGCGCGAGGGCGCCGAGTGGGCGACGGACCACCTCTCCGAGGTCGGGCGGTTCGCCGGCTCCGCGCTGGCTCAGCGCCGGGGCCGCGAGGCCAACGAGAACCCGCCGAAGCTGAAGACGCACGATCGCTTCGGGCACCGGATCGACGAGGTGGAGTTCCACCCCGCCTGGCACGAGCTGATGGAGAAGGGGATCGGGTTCGGCCTGCACTCCGCGCCGTGGACCGACCCGCAGCCGGGCGCCCACGTGGCACGGGCGGCGGCGTTCATGTGCTTCTCGCAGGCCGAGGCCGGCGTGGGCTGCCCGATCTCGATGACCTACTCGGCCATCCCCGCCCTTCGCAAGCAGCCCGAGCTTGCCGCCGAGTGGGAGCCGCGCTTCATGTCGAACGCCTACGACGGCGAGCTGCGCCCCGCCCCCGACAAGCCCGGTGCCGTGTGCGGCATGGCGATGACCGAGAAGCAGGGCGGCTCCGACGTCCGCGCGAACACCACCACGGCCACGCCGCTGAACGGCGGCGGCCCGGGTGCCGAGTACGAGATCGTCGGCCACAAGTGGTTCTGCTCGGCGCCGATGTGCGACGCGTTCCTCGTCCTCGCCCAAACGGATTCCGGCATCTCCTGCTTCCTCATGCCGCGCTTCACGCCCGACGGCGAGCGCAACCGCTTCCACATCCAGCGCCTCAAGGACAAGCTGGGCAACCGCTCCAACGCCTCTTCGGAGGTCGAGTTCCGCGGCGCCTGGGCGCGGATGGTCGGCGAGGAGGGCCGCGGCGTCCCGACGATCATCGAGATGGTCAACCACACGCGCCTGGACTGCGCGAGCGGCTCGGCCACCGGCATGCGCGCCGGCGTCGCCATGGCGATCCACCACTGCCGGGAGCGCTCCGCGTTCGGCAAGCTGCTCGCCGAGCAGCCCCTGATGCAGAACGTGCTCGCCGACCTGGCGATCGAGTCCGAGGCGGCAACCGTCTCAGCGCTTCGCTGCGCTCGCGCTTTCGACGAATCACAACCTGCCACGTCCTCCCAGCGAGCGATAGCGAGCGGTGATCCCGGCGAAGCCGGGATTCGTCCGGGCGGGTCAGGGTCCGAGCAAGCTCGGGCACTTCGACGCCTCCTCACGCCGGTCCTGAAGTACTGGATCTCCAAGCGCGCCCCGGTGCACGCGGTGGAGTGCCTGGAGTGCTTCGGCGGCAACGGCTACGTGGAGGAGTCGGGGATGCCGCGCCTATTCCGCGAGAGCCCGCTCGCCTCGATCTGGGAGGGCTCCGGGAACGTGCAGTGCCTGGACGTCCTGCGCGCGATGGTCAAGAGCCCCGACGCGGTCGAGGCCTTCTTCGGCGAGATCGCGGTGGCCGAGGGCGCTGAGCCGCGGCTCGACTCCTACGTCGCGTCGCTGCGAGACGAGCTCAACGACATGGACGGCATCGAGTCGCGCGCCCGGCGGATCGTCGAGCGGATGGCGCTGGCGCTTCAGGGCTCGCTGCTCGTCCGTCACGGCGACGAGGCGGTGACCGACGCGTTCTGCGCCACCCGCCTCGGCGGCGACTGGGGCAACGCGTTCGGGACGCTCCCGGCCGGGACCGACTTCGGCCGGATCCTCGAGCGCCACGCGGTGCCGGCATGAGCGAGAACGGCGCGGGCGCGAGCTCTGAGCGGATTCGGACCCAGCGGGTCGGCGAAGCCGGCCGGATCGCCGACGTACGCCTGGTCCGAGGCGACAAGCACAACGCTCTCGACTACGCGATGTTCGAGGCGCTCGACGCCGCGAGCGCCGAGCTTGCGGAGGCAGGCGACGTGCGCGCGGTCGTGCTCTCGGGCGAGGGGCCGAGCTTCTGCTCGGGGCTCGACTTCCCGAGCTTCGCCGCCGAGGGCCGGGACCTCTCCGAGGCCATGTTCGGCCATGCCGAAGGCGACCCGGCCAACCTCGCCCAGCGCGTCACCTACAACTGGCTGCGGATGCCGGCGCCGGTCATCGCCGCGCTCCACGGAAACTGCCTCGGCGGCGGCAGCCAGCTCGCGCTCGGCGCGGACATCCGCTTCGCAGGGCCCGACCTGCGGTTCTCGGTGCTCGAGATCAAGTACGGGCTGGTCCCCGACATGGGCATCACCCAGTCGCTCCCCGCGCTGGTCCCGATGGACGTCGCGAAGGAGCTCGTCTGGACAGGACGGATCGTCGAGGCCGAGGAGGCCAAGGAGCTCGGCCTCGTCACCCACCTGGCAGACGACCCGCACGCCGCGGCGATGGAGCTCGCGGAGGAGATCGCCTCGGAGTCGCCCCACGCGATCCGCTCCGGCAAGCAACTGGTGAACGATTCCTACCGGGCGACGGACGAGGACTCGCTCGAGCTCGAGGAGACGCTCCAACGCAAGCTCATCGGCTCGCCGAACCAGGTGGCCGCCGTCACCGCGGCGATGACGAAGGAGCCGGCGGACTTCGCCGACCCGGCGTAGGGGTCTGGCGCGTGCGTTTGCGCGTCTCCGAGCCGCGTGAAGGTGGGTGGGGCGGCGAGGACGGGCGGAATTGCGCATTCCGTGACGGTCCTCTCGGCGCGATGCGAGTTGTAGTCGGATAGCGACTACAAGTCGCATGGACCTGGAGGAGATGTCACAGAGCCCTAGGATCGGGGTGTGCGCTGGGTTCTACTGGCAGGGCTCGCTCTCTTCGCAGCGGTGTGCGTCGGCTGCGGGGGTGGGGCTGACCAACCGACCAGCGAGCCAGCCAAGCCGATGACCGTTCCGGACGTGATCGGCGCCCGGAAGGCCGATGCCCTGCGCGAGCTTCGTGAGGCGGGCCTCCGGGGCTTCTCCTCCGGCACGCGTATCTGTGCCGACGAGGGCGCGTTTGAGGTCACCACGCACCAGAGCCAGCCGCCGGGTGCCGTTGTCAATCCGCGCACACGCATACATGTCGTGACGGCGTGCCACTACCAGCGAACGGCGATGGAGTGCTCCCTGCGGACCATCCAGGCGACGGCCGATGGGGCTCAGGGGCTCACGGGTGGCGGTGACGCGCTGAACGTCTCTCTGACCGCGAAGCCCCGACATGCATGCCGGCTGAGAACGTCGATCACCGTCTCGGTGCTCGACCCGGAGGGCCGCCGCATCGACTCGATCCAAGGGAACCCCCTCAGACGCACGTTCGACCTGCAGCTCGGGCCGAAGGGACGCGTGTACGGCACGATGGCCTGGACGAACTGGTGCGGAAGCGCACACCACGTGTGGCTCGCGATCGGCCTGAACGGCAGCGAGGTCTCGAGCCATCGCATCCAGGCGCCTGAATGCGTGAGCAGCCATCTGCCCTCGCGGCTCGATCCACTCAATCAGAGCGGAGCGGGCAGCTGGCTCTTCATCGACTAGACCGTCCTCGGACCGCGGCGCGCTAGAGCCAGCGCTGATCCAGTCTGCGGACGATCGCCTCGACCAGGCGGCAGGCGTCGGCGAGGGTGTCGTAGTCGACGTTCTCCGGAGTGTCCGTTGGCCAGTGGTAGTTGGCCGGCTGCTTGAGCTTGGTGACCGAGCACATCGCGGCGCACTGGTAGCCGGCGGCGAGCGCGATGACGCCGTCGGTGGCGTTGCGCAGGCGCAGGTCGGGCATCAGGTGGATGCCGAGCTCCTCGGCGACCCCGTCGCACAGCGCCAGGGCCTCGGCCGGGTACTCGGTCATGCCGAACATGCCCTCGCCGCGCAGGAAGAGGAGGTGCGGGGAGCCGACGGTGTCGACGGAGAGGATGAAGGTGCGCTCGGGCGGTAGCTCGGGGAAGTGACGGGCGGCGAATGCGCTCATTCCCTCGCAGAGCCCCTCTTCGGAGGTCGAGACGAGCATCACCCTGACGCTCTCGGTTGGCGTCTCGGCGAGTGCCTTGGCGAGGTCGATCAGCGTGACGACGCCGGTGCCGTTGTCGTTTGCTCCCGGGACGACGCTGCGCATCCCGATGTCGGCCATGGCCGCGACGACGCCGGCCGAGAGCGCCATGCCGGCCTTGACCAGGGCGCGGCTGCCGAACAGGGCACCGAGCGCCGGGACGAGCGGCGCGCCGGCCACCGGCCACATGAGCGGCGGGCTCGTGTTGTTGACCTCGAAGAACTCGGGGTTGACCGCGGCGATCTTGTTCGGGATCCGGGGGCTGAAGACGAGGCCGGAGTGCGCCGCGTCGTGATGCGCAACGACGACGACCGTGCGCTCGGCGTCATCCGGGCCCACGCTCGCCACCACGTTCGAGGCGCGGCGCTTGGGCAGCAGGCTGCGAAACCGCCGGCTTCGCGGCGGCAGGTCGTCGACCGCCGCGGCGAACGCGGCCGCGCCCAGGGCCATGGCGGAGAGCCGGTGGCCGCGCTGGGCGAGCCTGCCGGCGACGATCCCCGCGGCCGCGGTCAGGCCCAGCGGCCACCAGAACGTGTCGTGGAGGGGCTCCGCCTCGATCTCGGCGTCCACGCCGTGCTCGGCCAGCCGCTCCGCGAGCCAGCCTGCCGCCGCGCGCTCGCCTGAGGACCCGGTCTCGCGCTCGAACGCGCACAGCTCGTCGAGGAGCTGCCGGTGCCTGGCGGCGTCGGCGGCCCCGCCCGCACGCGTGTCGCTCACCGCCTCGGCCATCGCGACGACAAGCTACACACAGCGATTCCCCAGCAGGCCGCCACCCCCCGCCGTCTACGATTTCCCCATGGCTGCGCGCGGAACGGTGACGCTCTTTCGAGTGAAGGGGATCAGGGTCGGGGTCGACTACTCCTGGTTCCTGATCCTGTTCCTGACCATCTTCTGGCTGTCGGGGGTGTTCAAGTCCTACCTGCCGGCCGACCGGGAGAACGAGGCCTACGTGCTGGCCGTGATCAGCTCGTTCGCGTTCTTCGCCTCGATCGTGCTGCACGAGCTGGGGCACGCCTTCGCCGCGCTTCGCAACGGGATCGGGATCAGCGACATCACGCTCTGGATGCTCGGCGGGTTCGCGCGCATGGATCGCGACTCGGAATCGGCGGGAACCGAGTTCAAGATCGCCGCGGCCGGGCCGCTCGTGACGGCCCTGATCGCTGTCGCCTGCGTCCTCGTCGGCGCCGTGGCCGGCTGGGGGCAGTTCATGGACGCCGCGCACTACCGCGCGGTCGCCAACCCCTCGGGCCCGCTCCTGATCCTCGCCTTCCTCGCCCAGATCAACATCTTCGTGCTGATCCTCAACCTGATCCCGGCGTTCCCGCTCGACGGCGGCCGCATCGCCCGGGCGATCGCGTGGCGGGTCACCGGGGATCGCAACCGCGCGACGCGGACCGCCGCCACGATCGGCTCGTGGCTCTCCTACGGCTTCATCGGCGTCGGCGTGCTGCTGGTCCTGCGTGGCTACGGCTTCAGCGGCATCTGGCTGGCGCTGATCGGGTGGATGATCGGCCAGTCGGCACGCGCCGCGATCGCCCAGACCGAGTTCTCCACGCGGATCCAGGGCATCAGGGTCGCCGACGTCATGGACACCGAGCCCGTGGCGATCCCGGTCGACACCACGCTCGATCGCGCCATCGACGAGTACTTCCTGCGCTACCGCTGGCCGTGGTTCTTCGCCGTCGACGCCGCCCATCGCTTCAAGGGCCTGCTCGAGCGCGACGCCGCCGACGCGGTGCCGGAGCTGAGCCGGCCCGGGGCCACCGTCAGCGAGGTTCTGGAGGCCGGCTCGGACCAATCGTTCCGGGTGAGCTTCGACGCGCCGCTCGAGTCGCTGCTCGGCAACGAGAACCTGCGCAGGCTCGGCGCCCTTGCCGCCGTCGACGACGACGGACAGCTCCGCGGCGTGATCACCGCCGAGCAGGTCGGCCGGGCGCTGCAGCGCGCGCTGACGCCAAGCGCCTGAGCCGGCTCGCGTACGCATCGACATAGAATCGCCTCGTGCCGAAGGTGAAGAGCGAGGGGGCGAACCGCGGGGCTCCGGCCACTCGCGGGCAGTGGCTGCGGGAGACGTGGAGCTCCACCGTCGGCAAGAAGGTGATCGTCGCGATCACCGGCGCGATTCTCTTCGCCTACATCGTCCTTCACGTCCTCGGCAACCTCAAGGTGTTCCAGGGCTACGGCAGCGGGGGCGCGCCGCTCGACGACTACTCCAACTTCCTGCGCACGGTCGGCTCGCCCGTCATCCCGCGCGACGGCCTCCTCTGGCTGGTCAGGCTCATCCTCCTCGCGGCGCTCATCGTCCACATCGCGGCGATCGTCTCGCTCACCAAGCGCAATCACCGCGCGCGGCCGACGGGACAACGGCCGGCGCCGGTGGTCGAGCGCTCGCTCTCCTCCCGGACGATGCTGGTGACGGGCGGCCTGCTTCTCGCCTTCATCGTCTTCCACATCCTGCAGTTCACGACGCGGACGATCCAGGTGACCCCGGTATACGAGGGCACCGTCTACGCCAACCTCGACGCGGCGTTTTCGAAGTGGTACTTCGTCCTCCTCTACGTGGCCGCGGTGGTCCTCCTCGGCATGCACCTAAAGCACGCGCTCTGGAGTACGACCCAGACGGCGGGATGGGACAAGCCCAACCGCAATCCCACCTTCAGGCGCTTCGCGACCGGGACCGCGGTGGCGATCGCCGTGGGCTTCGCGGCGGTGCCGATCTGCTTCTACGCCAACATTCTTCCCGACCCACCCGCGCCCCGGGCGGTGGCGCAGAGATGACCCTCACCCTCGACGCCAAGATCCCGGAGGGCGAGCTCGCCGACAAGTGGCACAACTGGCTCGACGGCCACCGGCTCGTGGGCCCGCGGCGCCGCCACGACTACCGGATCATCGTCGTCGGCACCGGGCTGGCGGGCTCGAGCGCCGCGGCCACCCTGGCCGGGCAGGGCTACACCGTGGACGCCTTCTGCTTCCAGGACAGCCCCCGCCGGGCTCACTCGATCGCCGCCCAGGGCGGCATCAACGCGACCAAGGACTACGCGAATGAGGGCGACTCCGTCCACCGCCTCTTCGTCGACACGGTCAAGGGCGGCGACTTCCGGGCGCGCGAGGCAAACGTCTGGCGCCTGGCCGAGCTGTCGACCAACATCATCGATCAGGCGGTCGCCCAGGGAGTGCCGTTCAACCGCGAGTACGGCGGCGTGCTCGCCACCCGCTCGTTCGGCGGGGTGCTCGTGGAGCGCACCTTCTACTGCCGCGGCCAGACCGGCCAGCAGCTCCTGCTCGGCGCCTACTCCGCGCTCCAGAACCAGATCAACGAGGGCATGGTGTCCATGCACTCTCGCCACGAGTTCCTGGACCTGGTGATGGTCGACGGCGTCGCGCGCGGGATCATCGCGCGCGACCTGGTCACCGGGCAGCTCGAAAGCCACGCTGCCGACGCGGTCGTTCTCGCCACCGGGGGCTACTGCAACGTCTACTTCCTGTCGACCAACGCGCTGGGCTGCAACGTCACCGCCGTGTGGCGGGCGCACAAGCGGGGGGCGGCGTTCGCCAACCCGTGCTTCACGCAGATCCACCCCACGTGCATCCCGCAGTCCGGCGAGTACCAGTCGAAGCTGACGCTGATGAGCGAGTCGCTTCGAAACGACGGCCGGATCTGGGTGCCGCGCAAGCAGGGAGACGACCGCGAGCCCGGCGATATCCCGGAGAAGGAGCGGTACTACTACCTTGAGGAGCGCTACCCGCGCTTCGGCAACCTGGTTCCCCGCGACGTCGCCTCGCGCGCCGCCAAGCACGTCTGCGACGACGGGCTCGGCATCGGCTCCACCGGCCGCGGCGTCTACCTGGACTTCCGCGACGCGATCGAGGAGCGCGGCGCGGAGCAGATCGAGCAGCGCTACGGGAACCTCTTCGAGCTCTACGAGCGGATCACAGGGGAGGACCCGTGGAAGGTCCCGATGCGCATCTACCCCGCCCCGCACTACTCGATGGGCGGGCTCTGGGTGGACTACGAGCTGCAGACGACGATCCCGGGGCTGTTCGCCATCGGCGAGTCCAACTTCTCCGACCACGGTGCGAACCGCCTCGGCGCGAGCGCGATGATGCAGTGCCTGGCCGACGGGTACTTCGTGGTGCCGCACACCGTCACCCACTACCTTGGCGACCTCTCCGAGCACGTCGACGCCAACCACACGGCGTTCGCCGAAACCGCCGCGCGGGTTGAGGAGCGGCTCGACCGCCTGATGTCGGTTGGGGGCTCGACGTCCCCAACGGTCTTCCACCGCGAGCTCGGGCACGTGATGCTGGATCGGTGCGGGATCTCGCGCACCGCCGACGGCCTCGAGGAGGCGATCGGGAAGATCCGCGAGATCCGCGAGGAGTTCTGGCGCGACCTGCGGGTCGACGGCGACGGGGCCCAGCTCAACCAGACGCTGGAGTACGCCGGGCGCGTGGCGGACTTCCTCGAGTTCTCCGAGCTGATGTGCCGCGACGCGATCGAGCGCGACGAGTCCTGCGGCTGCCACCTTCGCGAGGAGCATCAGACCGACGACGGCGAGGCCCTGCGGGACGACCGGAGCTTCGCCCACACCGCGGTCTGGGAGTACACCGGCGAGGACTCCGAGCCGGAGCGCCACGTCGAGGAGCTCGACTTCGACGCGGTCGAGCTGACCCAGAGGTCCTACAAGTGAGGTTCACGCTCGAGATCTGGCATCAGGAGGGGCCCGAGGCCGACGGGCGCTTCGAGGCGCACGAGGTCACGGACATCGCCCCCGACGCCTCGTTCCTCGAGGTCCTGGACATCCTCAACGACAACCTCATCCACGAGGGCAAGCGGGCGATCGCGTTCGACTCCGACTGCCGGGAGGGGATCTGCGGCGCGTGCGCGCTGCTGATCGACGGCATGCCGCACGGTCCGCGGCAGGTGACGACATGCCAGACATACATGCGCGATTTCGAGGACGGTCAGACGATTCGCGTCGAGCCCTTCCGGTCCACCGCGTTTCCCGTGGTTCGCGACCTGGTGGTGGACCGCTCCGCCTTCGACCGGATCCAGCAGGCCGGGGGCTACATCTCGGTCGGCACGGGCCCGAAGCCGGAGCCGAACTCGGTGCCGGTGCATCCTGAGATCCAGCAGAGCGCCATGGACGCGTCGATCTGCATCGGCTGCGGCGCCTGCGTCGCCGCCTGCCCGAACGGCTCGGCGATGCTGTTCACGGGAGCCAAGGTCACGCACCTCAACGTGCTCCCGCAGGGCCAGCCCGAGCGGTTCCACCGCGCGCGGTCGATGGTCCGTCAGATGGACGCGGAGGGCTTCGGCGGCTGCACGAACACGGGCGAGTGCCAGGCAGTCTGCCCGCAGGAGATCTCGATCAAGGTCATCGGCGAGCTCAACTCCGAGTACCGCCAGGCGATGGTCGAGAAGCTGCGCCGGCGCCGGGGAATCCAGCAGGCGCAGTAGCTCAGCTGGGCGCGACGAGCGGCTTCAGGACCCGCGGCGCGTAGTCGTGGTCCGGGGCGTTCACGAGGTCGCCAACCATGACCACGCGGTCGCGACCGGCGCGCTTGGCCTCGTAGAGGGCCTTGTCCGCCGCGGCGCTCAGAGAGCCGAAGTCGGCGCCGTCGTAGGGGCCGCTGACGCCGCCGAAGCTCATCGAGACGCGCACACCGGGACGCGAGCACCTGCCGACCTCGATCCGCAGCCGCTCGGCAACCATCTCCACCCCGGGTTCGTCGGCGTCGGGAAGGATGACCAGGAACTCCTCACCGCCGATCCGGTAGGCGACGTCGAACGAGCGCAGGGCGCCGGCGATCGCATAGGCGACGTCGCACAGGACGGCGTCCCCCGTGGCGTGGCCGTGCTCGTCGTTGATCTGCTTGAAGTGGTCGAGGTCGCCGATCAGGAGGCCAAGCGAGCGATCCGCGTTGCGCAGCGGCTTCAGGTCGTCGACCTTCTGCGCCAGGGCGGCGCGATTGAGGAGGCCGGTGAGCGGATCGACGACGGTGCTCTGCCGGTGATCGCGGTCGGACTGGACGACCGCGCCGGAGAGGAAGAGCGCGCCGACCACGAGGCCCGTCGTGAAGATCAGGAGCGTCGGGTCGTCGATGACGCCCTGCGGATGAATCCCGAAGGTCGAGGCCACGAGCAGAACGGCGATGTAGAAGCTTCCGATGATCACGCCACGCATCTCGAAGCGCATCGCCAGCGTGATGGCGGGCAGGGCGAACCACGGCATCGCCGGGCTTGCGCTGGCGCCAGTCAGCGCGACGCTGATCGCGATCAGCAGCGGCGAGACCGCCCAGCCGGCGGCCATCCAGCGAGCCGGGTGGCTGCTGTCGGCGATCCGGCGGTCCACGACCGCGAACGCACCGAGTGCTGCAGCGAGGGGTGCGATCCACCACCAGCCCTCCCACGGGCCGGCGAGCACGAGGGTGACGGCCAGCGCGGCGAACGCGCGGCGGCGAAACGGAGCCATCCGCTCCTCGAGGTCGAGCAGCCGCTCGCGGCGAAGCTCATCCGAAAGCCGGGAACGCCCGGGTTTCTCAACACTCTCCACAACCGGTTTTTCGGCTCCCCGGGCTCGGGGCTTGAGGCATTTGTCACGGTTTGGACCGCACCATTCAGGGGCTGCGTGCCCCGTCCGCGCGCGGCTCCATAGAATCCCGCGCCGCGCCATGCCCAAGCACGACGTCCTCGTCATCGGAGCCGGCCTCGCCGGCCAGCGCGCAGCCCTCGCGGCTGCCGAAGCGGGCGTATCCGTAGGAATCATCTCCAAGGTCCATCCGGTGCGCTCGCACTCGAACGCGGCGCAGGGCGGGATCAACGCGGCACTTGCCGAGGACGACTCCTGGGAGTCGCACGCGTTCGACACCATCAAGGGGTCCGACTACCTGGCAGACCAGGACGCCGTGGAGATCATGTGCCGCGAGGCGCCCAACGAGGTGCTTCACCTCGAGCACCTGGGCGTCACGTTCCACCGCGACGAGACCGGCCACCTCGGCACGCGTGCCTTCGGCGGCGCCTCCAAGGCCCGGACGTTCTACGTGGCGGACATCACCGGGCAGGCGATCATGCACGTGCTCTACGAGCAGCTCATGAAGTACTCCGCGCAGATCACGCGCTACGAGGAGTGGTTCACGGCCGGCCTCGCGATCGGCGACGACGGCGAGTGCACCGGCGTCATCGTCCGCAACATCGCCGACGGCGCGATGGACCTCTTCGAGGCCAAGGCGGTGATCCTGGCCACCGGCGGCAACGGCCAGATCTGGCGCCCCACCACGAACGCGCTGATCTGCACCGGCGACGGCATCGCGATGGCCTACAACGCCGGCGCCGACCTCATGGACATGGAGATGGTCCAGTACCACCCCACCACCCTCGCACGCAAGGGCTTCCTGATCACGGAGGGGGCCCGCGGTGAGGGCGCGCACCTCCTGAACGCGAAGGGTGAGCGGTTCATGGAGCGCTACGCCCCCAACAAGATGGAGCTCGCCTCTCGGGACGTCGTCTCCCGCGCGGAGCAGACCGAGATCGACGAGGGCCGGGGCTTTCCGGACGGCACCGTGGCGCTCGACGTCACGGTCGTCCCGCGCAAGCGGATCCACGAGGCCCTGCGCGAGATCGTCCTCGTCGGGCGCGACTTCGCCGGCGTCGACATCACGCGCGAGCCGATCCACATCAAGCCCGGCAACCACTACATGATGGGCGGCGTCAAGACCGACATCCACGGCCGCACCTCGATCGCGGGGCTCTACGCCGCCGGCGAGGTCGCCTGCGTCTCGGTCCACGGCGGCAACCGGCTGGGCGCCAACTCGCTCCTGGACACGCTGATCTTCGGGCGACGCTCCGGCGAGGACGCCGCCCAGCGCGCCAAGCACATGGGCCACGGCCGGGCGGCGCGAACGGCGCTCGAGGACATTCGCTCGGGAATCGCGGAGATCATCGGACGCGAGCGGGGCTCAGGCCGCCGCGTCGCCGAGATCCGCCACGAGATGAGCGTGGTGATGGACCGCTTCATCGGCGTCTTTCGCGAGGCGGAGGGCATCCAGACCGCGCTCGACACCGTCCGCCGGCTGAAGGAGGAGGCGAAGACCGCGTACGTCGACGACTCGAGCTCAGTGTTCAACCAGGACGTGCTCGGGGCCATCGAGCTCGGCTTCATGCTCGACAACGCCGAGTGCACCTGCGTCGCCGCCCTGCACCGCACCGAGAGCCGCGGCGCGCAGTATCGCACCGACTTCCCGGAGCGAAACGACGAGGAGTGGCTGAAGCACATCACGCTCTCCGCGAACGGCGACGAGCCCGACGTCGGCTACTCCGAGGTCACGATCACCGACTGGGAACCGCAGGAGAGGACTTACTAGGGTGCAACGGAATGGCTGAATACACGGTTCGCGTGAGGCGCTTCAAGCCCGAGACGGGCGATGCCGCCTACTGGGAGAACTTCGACGTCGAGCTCGAGGAGTCGCTGTCGGTGCTCGACGCGCTGCTCCAGGCGCGCTCTGACCAGGACGGCTCGCTTGCCGTTCGCTGCTCGTGCCGCGCGGCGATCTGCGGCTCATGCGGCGTGAAGATCAACGGGCAGTCGACGCTGGCCTGCAAGACCAAGATCCAGGACGCCCAGAACGAGGCGAACCGCAAGGCCGGCCTGGTTCAGGGCGATCCAGCGGCTCCAGGTGGTTCCGACCCGACGCGGAGCCCCGGCGCGCCCGGACGCGAAGCGGAGGACGTGCCGGACAGTGGTGCGCAGCCGATCGTGGTGGAGCCCATGGGAAACATGCCTGTCATCAAGGACCTGGTGACGGATATGGAGTCCACCCACTGGACCAAGATCCGCCGCGTCACGCCGTGGCTCCTGCCCGAGGGCGACCCGCCCGAGCGCGAGTACGTCGTCCCGGCCGAGTCGATGATCGACGTGACCCAGTCGATGGCCTGCATCCAGTGCGGGGCGTGCGTCTCGTCCTGCCTGTCCATGGAGGCCGACCCCGGCTTCATCGGCCCCGCCGCGCTCGCCAAGGCCTACCGCTTCGTCGGCGACCCGCGCGACGCCCAGACTCGCGAGCGGCTCTACGACCTCGCCCAGGACCCACAGGGCATCTACGACTGCACGCACTGCTTCTCCTGCGTGGACGCGTGCCCGAAGGGCGTCGCGCCGATGGACCAGATCATGAGGCTGCGCCGCCTCGCCGGCGACGACCACGGCATCGACGACGAGAACAACGGCCGCCGCCACGAGCGGGCGTTCGTGAAGATCATCGAGAAGAAGGGCACCCTCGACGAGGCGATGCTGCTCCAGGAGTCCTACGCCGAGGGCATCAAGGGCAAGCTGATCCCGAAGAAGCGGGCGATCAAGGGCCTCCTGGGCTCGATTCCAACCGCCATCCGCGGCATCCGCACCGGCAAGATGCGGTCGATCCCCAAGCTGATCCCGGGCGTCCACCACAAGCTGCCCGGCGACGCGCAGGACCGCGTGAAGGACATCTACAAGCACGCGGAGGAGCACCGCGAGGAGCTCAACCTCTACATCGTCGGCGAGGACGGCGACGAGGAGGCCGCGGTGGCCGACGAGGGCGAGGGCGCGATGACCCAGGGGAGCGCGTCGTGAAGCTCGCCTACTGGCCCGGTTGCGTCTCGCGCGGCTTCACCCCGGAGCTCCACGGCTCCATGGCGCTCGTCGCCGAGCGGCTCGAGATCGAGCTCGTCACCCTGGACCGCGCGAACTGCTGCGGCGCCGGCGTCATCGCCGAGCACAACCAGGAGCTCGCCGACACGCTGAACGCCCGCACCTTCGCCCTCGCCCAGCAGACGGGCCTCGGGATGATGAACATCTGCTCCACGTGCCAGGGCGCGCAGTCGGAGTGCCAGCAGCGCCTCGACGCGGACAGCGCCTACCTCGCCCACATCAACGAGGCGCTCGCGGCGGAGGGCCTCTCCTACGAGAAGGACAAGGCGGGCTTCGAGAACAAGAACTTCCTCTGGGTCCTCGTCGAGGACTACGGCCTGGACAAGCTGAAGGGCCAGGTCAAGCGCCCGCTCTCGGGACTGCGCGTCGGGCCCTTCTACGGCTGCTACGTCCTGCGGCCGAAGCAGCGCCTCGGCTACGACGAGCACCCGGACCGCGATCTCTACCTCGACTGGGTCATCGACGCGCTCGGCGGCACCGTCGTGGAGTACGACGGAGCGCGGCGCTGCTGCGGCTTCCCGGTCATCGCGATGAACCGCGAGACGTCGCTGCGGCAGGCCGGCACGCACATCGGCGACGCCCTCGACTCCGGCGCCGACTGCCTCGTCACGCCGTGCCCGCTCTGCCACCTCAACCTCGACATGCAGCAGCCCGAGGCCGCCAAGGTCGTCGGCCGCGATCTCGGCCTCGCCGTGCTTCACCTCCCGCAGCTCGTCGGCCTCGCCCTCGGCTACGAGCCGAAGCAGCTCGGCATGTCGAAGCACATCGCCTCGACCGGCTGGGTCGAGGAGCGCCTCGGCGCAACGGTCGCCTAACCGCGGTGTCAGGCACCGTTAATGAAAGGTGCCCGTGGCGGCTTAGCTGTTAAGGGTGCCTGACACCGGTGCGGCGACGCTCGAGCCAGCGCGCGCCGACCGTGTCAGTCAGGCCGTGGGCGATGATCGACGTCACGATCGCGAAGGCGGCGACGTCGAATATGAACCCACGATGGACCACGTTCGAGTCGAGGACGAACAGCGCGAAGAGCATCGAGGCCACCCCTTTCGGCCCGAACCAGGCGATGAAGGAGAGCTCGTCGCGCCCCATGCGGCTATTCGCAAACGCGAGGAAGATCGCCAGCGGCCGCGCAACCAAGAGCGCGCCGGCGATGAAGGCAACGAGCGCGGGAACGCTCCCCGCGAAGCTCGTGTCCGTGATCAGGGCCCCGAACACGAAGAACGTGATGACCTGAGCGATCGCGCTGACGTTCTCGGCGAAGTCGACGAAGGCCGCGGGGACGTCGTGCTCAGTGAAGCCCATGACTATCCCGCAGACGAAGGCGGCGATCAGCCCGTTGCCGATCGTGACGTCGGCCAGGCCAAACGCCGCGACCCCGAAGCCGATTGCGAAGATCCCCTCGTAGCGCGGCGTGATGCCGCCGCCGGGCACGCGCTTGTGGAGCCGCCCACCCGCGAGCCCGAGGCACGCTCCGACCAGCGCGCCGAACGCCGCCTCGCCCACGACCCTGAGCGCCTCCGTGCCCGCGTCGCCTCCGGGGCCCGAGAGCGCCAGGAAAAAGAGGACGAACGGCAGGGCGAGCCCATCGTTGAGACCGGACTCGAGGTTGAGCGTGTGCCGCACCCGCTCGGGAACCGCCCTGGACGTTACGACCGTCGAGGTCACCACCGGGTCGGTCGGCGTCAGAACGGCGGCCAGGAGGAACGCCTGCGCCCAGCCGAGCTGGGAGAACAGGAGCCACGCGCCGACCCCGAGCAGGCCCAGCGTGATCGGCATCGCGAGGACGATCGCCCGCAGCACGGGTCCGCGGTGCAGCGCGATCAGCTCGCGCTCCACGAAGAGGCCGTCGGAGAACAGCGTGAGGATCAGCGCGATCTCGACGAGGTCGGTGATGCTCTCGTCGCCCGGATCGACACTCACCGTGCCGACGCTGCCGAGGAGCGCGCCGAGCCCGACCGCGAGGACCGAGATGGAGAGGACGGTCCCCTTCATGACTCCGGACAGGGCGCCGGCGACGGCCAGCAGGCCGCCGAAGATGAGCATCGCGTCGCCGAAACCCAGATGCATCCGCCTCTTATACGGCGCGCGGGGCCCGCTCGCTAAGCTGCCGAACCGCATGAACGAAGAAACCGCACAAGCCAAGCCGCCGTCGCCCGAGGTGACCCAGCTCGTCCTCCTCGGCCAGGTCGACGACGCGGTCGCGCTTCACGCCAAGCAAGCGGGGGTCGATTTCGACGAAGCTCGCTCTGCCATTGACGGCATCGCCGACTAGCCGCACCGCATGAGCGACCCCGAGCTCCTCACTGACGGGGTGGTTCGACTCGGCACGAGGTACGTGAACTGGTACCTCGTCGCCGACGAGCGTGGGGTGACGATCATCGACGCCGGGGTGCCCCGCTACCGGCCGCAGCTCGAGCCGGGACTTCAGCTGCTCGGCCGCTCTCTGGGAGAAATCAAGGCGATCCTCCTGACCCACGCCGACGGCGACCACACCGGCGTTTCCGTGAAGGTGCGCTCCGAAACGGACGCGCCGATCCACCTGCATCCGGGCGACGCCGACAGCGCGCGCACCCGGGGCAAGAAGAAGACGGACGAGAGCATGGCCGCAGAGCTGAAGCACCTGGACGCGTGGAAGCTCTTCGGCCACTTCACGATGAACGGCGGCGGCAGGCCTCCGGTCGTGGACGCTACGGTGCCCGTCGCGGCCGGGCCGCTCGACGTCCCCGGAGCGCCGGTCGCAATCCCGACTCCGGGCCACACGCCTGGTCATGTCGCCTACGCCTTTCCCGGACACGGGGCGCTCTTCGTGGGTGACCTCATGTGCACGTGGCACCCCACCCGCGGTCGCCTCGGCCCGCAGATCATGGCCTTCAACGTCTCGACGCCGCAGTCCTTCGATTCGCTGGCGGCGATCGAGGACATCGAGGCCGGCCTGGTCCTACCCGGCCACGGCGATCCCTGGACCGAGGGCGTCGAGTCCGCCGTCGCCAAGGCGCGCGCGACCGCGATCGCGGACGGGCGCGTCCCCGAGCGCCGTCAGTCCGACCCGAACCAGTCCACATAGCGGCCGACCGCGGCCTTCACCGGGATCAGCCGCTCGCCCACGCCGGGCATGACCGTGAGCTCCGGCGAGCCCGCCGGCGTCAGCGCCAGCGCTCCGAGATGGGCAACCGAGTTGGCGCCGAGCAACCGGCCGGCGGCGGGTGGATCCTCGACCGAGACGGTGAAGGTGACCGGGCCGCCACGGTCCACCCGCAGCGTTCCGGCCGCGTAGTACGGCGTGGTCCCGCGATAGTCGAGGTTGGCCGGGATGCCGGGCGTCGAGAAGCCCGGGGCGCTGATCTCGAGAGGCCGCGAGGAGTCGTACTGGACCGAGACGTTCCAGATCCCCGCGGGCACCCGCAGCGTCTGCGAGGTCGTCGACCCGCTCTCAACGGTGGGGCCAGGTGACCAATCGGAGCCGGTGATGGGCTTGCGCGGGAAGATCGTCGCCGCGCCGCCCGGCGAGCCCCTGTCGAAGACGTACCGGAGCGTCCTCCCCGGCTGATCGCCCTCGGCCAGCACCTGGCGGTCGAGGGAAACGCCGGGGCCGCGCTTCCACAGGACGAAGCTCGGCGTGACCCGCACCGGCTGGAGCCAGGGCGGCGGCCCGCTGGCGAACGCTCCGCGGGTCGTGATCACGTACGGGAAGCGGGCGAGCGTGCCGACCGTCACCGAGTCGAAGTCGAACTTCTGGAACACGTCCTTCAGCTCCAGGTTCGGCTTCGCGTAGTAGTTGTCGTAGTAGTTGCGAACGGCGACGTAGGGCTTCGCCGGGCTCAGCTCGTACTGGATGAAGTCGTCGCGGCCGAGGAAGAGGACCTTGCGGCTCCCGATGACCGGCTTGAAGGTCGCGAGCTCGTCGGCGTGGGTCGTAGGGCCGATCGGGGCCTGGCGGAGGATGAGGAAGGAGGAGGCGAGGGCGGCCAGGCAGACGACTGTCGCCAGGGCGCCCGTCGTCGGTGCCCGCCACCGGTCCCGGGGACCGGCACCGGGCACCGACGCCGGGTCTATTCCCGGTGTCACCAGGCCACCCAGGCCGCCGAGGACGATGAGCGGCGAGGCGATCGCGAGGGCCTTCGCCGAGGTGTAGACCGTGCCCGAGATGCGCGCGACCACGTAGATCAGGGCCGCCGACGCCAGGGCCGCGGGCAGGCTCCAGCCGTAGCGGCGGACCCAGCGGGGCACGCCGGCGACGAACGCCCCGACCGCGAGGAGCGCACCTGCGTAGAAGGCGATGGGGTGGCCGGCGTCGGCGGCGGCGAGCCGAAACTCGCTGGTCGGCCAGATGCCGAACGCCTCCGCCGGGGAGAGCTGGTGGCGGAGGTTGCCGAGGCCGCCCGAGTTGGCGGTCGAGGGGCTGAACGCCTTGAAGTGGCTGAAGTCGATGAGGCGGCCGATCTCGGGCGCGATCAGGACGAGCGCGAACGCGTGACCGACGAGGAACGGCTTCACCGTCGCCCACGGCCTGGCGATCGCCCAGTAGACGCCAACCGTTCCCGCGAGCCAGAAGAGGCCGGGGAAGCTGTAGGCATAGACCACCCCCGCGCAGATGACGACGCTCGGAATCGTGTCGCGCACGGTGCGGATCCACGGCAGGTACAGGGCGAAGCCCAGGAGGAGCAGAGCCTCGATGGGCTCCTTGAACGCCTCCTGCGCCACGTAGGCCGCCGCCAGATAGGCGACGCCGGCCAGCGCGCCGACGGCGACGCGCCATCCCGTCCGCGCGCGGGTGAGCGCGCCCGCCGCCACGACGGCGATCAGCGGGGGCAGCGCTACCGTCAGCCCCGCGAAGCCGTTGACGAGGCTGGTCCCGAGGACCCCGGTGACGCCGTCGACGAGCGCGTGCGGGCCGACCGGGTAGCCCTGGCGGATCAGGGTTGGCATGTGGCCTGCGTGCGAGCCGATCCAGTCGGCCATCAGCAGGTGGTAGGACATGTCGTCGTTGACGAGCCCGACGCCGAGGATGCCGACTCGCCCTGCGGCGATGAATGGGAGGGACGCGAGGAGGAGGGCGAGTGCTCCAGCCAGAAGCGGCGCGGTAACGGGTTTGGAGAGCGCTCGCCATCCATGGCTCGCCGGGTCTTCGCTGTCCTGCTCCGAATGCTCTCCAAACCCGTCCTCACCCCGCTTCTTCGCCGCAACCAGCACCACCACGCTCGCTAGAAAGAGGGCGACGAGGGCGATGGATGCCGCGGTCGAGTGGCCCGGGAGCTTGATCGCGAGGCCGCTGACCGTAAGCAGCGCCGCGAGGCCGACCGGCGCCGATAGCCAGGTGAAGTCGCGGCGGCCGGCGAGGACGAAGATCGCCTGGCCGATCGCCACCGAGGCGGCGAGGATCACCGCCGCCGATGCGTAGGCGCCGATCAAGGCCGGCTAGAGGCCCGCTTCGACCAGCAGCTCGGCGACCTGGACGGCGTTCGTCGCCGCGCCCTTGCGGAGGTTGTCGCCGGCGATCCAGAGGTTGAGGGAGCGCTCGGCGGACGGGTCGCGGCGGATGCGCCCGACCAGGACGTCGTCGCGGCCGGCGGCCTCGATCGTCATCGGGTAGATGCCCTCGGCGGGCGAGTCGAGAAGCGTCATGCCCGGGGCGCGAGAGAGCAACGCCCGGCAGTCCTCGGGTGCGAGGTCCTCGCGCGTCTGGATGTTCACCGACTCGCAGTGGCCGGCGATCGCGGGAACCCGCACGCAGGTGGCGGAGATGCCGAGCTGGTCCTCCGCGGCGCCGAGGATCTTCCGGGTCTCGGCCATCATCTTGCGCTCCTCGGTGGTGTAGTCGTCGCCGTCCTTGAAGCTCTCCACCTGCGGGATCACGTTGAAGGCGATCTGGTGCGGGTAGACCTCGGCAAGCGCCGGCTGGTGGTCGAGCACGGCGCGGGTCTGCGCGAGGAGCTCGTCGACCGCGCGCCTCCCGGTGCCTGACACCGACTGGTAGGTGGAGACCACGATCCGCTCGATGCCGACCGCGCGGTGGATCGGGGCGAGCGCGACGACCATCTGCATGGTCGAGCAGTTCGGGTTGGCGACGATGCCGTTGTGCGACGCGATCGCCTCCGGATTCACCTCGGAGACGACGAGCGGCACGTCGTCGTGCATCCGCCAGAAGCTCGTGTTGTCGACCACCACGGCCCCGGCGTCGACGAGCTTCGGCGCCCACTCCGCGCTCACCGCGCCGCCGGCGGAGGAGATCGCGATGTCGATGCCGGCCAGCGAGTCGTCGGTGAGCTCGACGCAGCGAAGCTCGGAGCCGTTGAAGGCGACGGTCTGGCCGGCTGACCGCGCCGACGTGAGCGGCACGATCTCGCGCGCCGGGAACCCGCGCTCCGCCAGCACCTTCAGGATCGTGGAGCCGACCGCCCCGGTCGCCCCGACGACGCCGACTCGATAGCCGTTCGCCGCCGACATCTAGGTCTCGACCGTCGGCCGGTGGACGCCGGTTGGGTCCTCCCGCTGGACCCCGTCGGACCCCAGCTCGAACGCGCCGTGAAGGGCGCGGACGGCCTGCGGGACCTGCTCGGCGCCGATCACGCAGGAGATCTTGATGGGCGAGGTGGCGATCATCTCGATGTTCACGCCCTCGTCGCCGAGCACGCTGAAGACCTTGGCGGCGACGCCGGGATGGCTGCGCATGCCGGCGCCGACCACGGAGACCTTGCCGACTCGCTCGTCGGTCGAGACGCCGTCGGCAACGCCGAGGCTCTCGAGCGACTCCACCGCTGCGGTGAGGTCGTCGTTGGCGACCGTGAAGGAGAGGTCTGCCCGCCCCTCCCCAGACACCGGCTCGTTCTGGATGATCATGTCGACGTTCACGTTCGCCGCGGCGAGCGCGGTGAAGATCTGTCCGGCCACGCCGGGGGCATCGCTCACCCCCGTGAGGGTCACGCGTGCCTCCTCGGCATGGGTCACGGCTGTCACCAGCGGGCGTTCCATGGTCTCGTCTTCGCCGAGCACGAGGGTACCGGGGCCGTCTTCGAACGAGCTCCGGCAGTGCAGCCTGATCCCGTGGTTTCGCGCGTACTCGACGGAGCGCAGCTGCAGCACCCCGGCGCCCGAGGCCGCCATCTCGAGCATCTCCTCGAACGAGACGACGGACAGCTTGCGCGCGTCGGGCACCATGCGTGGATCGGCGCTGAACACGCCCGCCACGTCGGTGTAGATCTCGCAGTCGGTCGCATCCAGGGCCGCCGCGATGGCCACGGCGGTCGTGTCCGAGCCGCCGCGACCGAGCGTAGTCACGTCGCGGCTGTCGGTCGAGACCCCCTGGAAGCCGGCGACCAGGACGATCTGGTCCTCGTCGAGCGCCGCCCGAATGCGCTCGGCGCGCACGTCGATGATCCGCGCCTTGGTGTGCGTCGCGTCGGTGACGATGCCGGCCTGCGAGCCGGTGAGGGAGATCGCGCGGTGACCGAGGTCGTTGATGGCCATCGCGCAGAGGGCGCAGGAGATCCGCTCGCCGACCGAGAGCAGCATGTCCATCTCCCGCGGGTCCGGCCGGCGCGAGACCTCCTGGGCCATTGCGACCAGCTCGTCCGTGGTCTTCCCGCGCGCCGAGAGCACGGCCACGACCCGGCGGCCGCCCTCGCGCGCGGCCACGATGCGGCCCGCGGCGCGCCGGATGTCCTCGGCGCCGGCCACGGATGTGCCGCCGAACTTCATGACGACGGTGTCGCGCTGCTCGGTGACGCTCATTGCGAGGCTGAGGATAGCCACGGGCCGCGCCGGCCCGGGACGGCGCGCAGCGCCTGAGCGCGCCCTATCTTGCGCCAGATGCCCCCGAGCCACGCAGCCGCGAGGCGCCGCCAGCTGGCTGCGGTCGCGGTCGCCGTCGCGCTCACGGCGCTCGTCTGGCTGCTGTTCTTCCGCGGCGACGGGAGCTCCGACGAGGTTGCCGGCGGCGGCGCGAGGGACGCGCGCCCGCAGGTCGCCCGCGTCGAGAGCAGGCTGACGCTGCCGCAGCGGGTCGACCAGGTGATGCTGGTCGGGTTCCACGGGACCAACGCGCGCGGCGACATCGAGGACGAGCTGCGCGAGCACCAGATGGGCGGCGTCCTCGTGGGCGCCGGCAACTGGCCCGGTGCCAAGCAGGGGGCCCAGCTCGTTGGCGGCCTGCGCGCCGCCGGCCTGGCGGGAAACCGCGTGGCGCCGCTCATCGTCGCCCAGCAGGAAGGCGGGCCGTACCGCGCGCTCCGCGACGAGCCCCCAACCAGCTCCCAGTTCGAGATCGCGTCGACCGGCAAGACCTCGACAATCGAAGCCTGGGCGGAGTTCGCCGCTGCCGCCCTCCGCTCGGAGGGCTTCGACCTCGACCTGTTCCCCGTCGCCGACCTGACCGGGCCGAGCAGCCCCGTGCGCGACCGGGGCTTCGCCGCCAGCCCGGAGGCGACCGCCGCCTTCACCGCCGCGGCGCTCCACGGTTGCGTCGAGGCGAGGATGGCGTGCGCGCCGCTCCACTTCCCCGGCAACGGCTCGGCTTCGCAGGACACTGACGAGGGACCGGCGAGCGTCGGGTCCACGCCACAGACGATCGCGACGAATGACCTTCTGCCGTTCAAGGCGGCCCTCCGGCAGAAGGTGCCGGCGGTTGTCATGTCCCTCGCCTTCTACGCCGCCTACGACCCGGTGACCCCCGCGGCGCTCTCCCCGGCCGTCGCGACGGACCTGCTGCGCGGCCGGCTCCACTACCGGGGAGTTGCAATCACGGACGACCTGGAGGCGGGCGCGATCCGGGCGACCGAGAGCGTTCCCGAGGCGGCCGTCGAGGCCATCGCGGCCGGCTCGGACATGGTTCAGGTCTCCGACCCGAAGGACGTGGACGCGGTGCGCAAGGCCCTCACGACCGCCGCCGAATCAGGGACCATCCCTCCGCAGCGCCTCGCCGACGCCGCCGCCCGGGTGCTCGAGCTGAAGCACCAGGTCGGCCTGCTGCACGGCCGCTAGGGGTGCTCAGTCCTCGGCGAGGACGATCGCCCGGTCGCCGGGCGCGGGCGTCAGAAGCTCTGACTTGGCCGGGTTGACCCTGATGCCGTAGGCCTTGGAGGACTCGCGCGCCTCGGCGGCAACGCGGTAGCCGATCGCGACCTCGCCACGGCGCAGCGCCGCCTCGCACAGCGTCGCGAAGCTGACCTCGCCGGCCCCGTTCACGTAGTCACCCAGCGGCTTGAGGTACACCTCCGAGCCCTCGGGCGCGAAGAGGTCGGCGAACACCCTCTTCAGGTACCGGTTCTCGGAGATCTGGGCCAGCATCAGGCTGATCAACCGGTCCGAGACGATCATGTCGTCCACCCGCGCCACCTCGGCGAGCTCGCGGTTGCGGTCGTCGAGGAGCTCCGAGACGATCGAGAAGCTCGCGCCGGAGCGGTCGGCGATGTCGCGGAGGTGCAGAAGGGTCACGAGGGTCCTCGCGTCGGCTCGCTGCACGCTCAGCTCGTCCGAGCACAGGACGATCACCTGGTCGTAGGAGCCCGGATCCAGGGCCTCGAGCTGCCGACGCTCGGTCGGGCTTGCCCGCACGAACCTGGCCTCGCTCGCGGCGAGGTCGGTGCAGTCCCTCTCGAGCTCGGCCTCCGAACGGTCGGAGTCGGCCGCGATCGTGATCTGCGACCCCGGCTGCATGTACTTGTCGAGCTCGGTCACGACCGCGGATGCCTGGGCATTCCAGCCCAGCACGAGCGTGCGCTCCGGGCGGCGTTCCGTCGGCGTCGCGGCGGCGAGCGCTCCGTCCTCGGGCCCGGTGATTGCCGGCGGCGCCGCAGCCAGGCGGTCCTCGTCGGCCGCGATCGCGATCACCTCGTCGCCTTCCGTGATCCGGCTGTCCCGCGGCGGGTTCAGCTCCAGGCGGTCGTCGGCACGGCGAACGCCGATGACGCAGCAGTCCTCGTACGCGAGCACGGCCTCTCCGAAGGTCCGCCCCACGAGCTCCGGGTCCTCGCGGAAGTAGAGCTCGTCGCCCTCGAAGTCCAGGAGCTCGGTGTAGACGACCGATGCACCGGACTCACGCGCCGCCTGCACGATCAGCCGCGAGATCGTCTCGCGCTTGTCGACGAGCACGGCCTCGTTACCGGCGACGAGGCGGGCCGCCTCGAGGTTCGCCGGGTTCTGGATCTCGGCGACGATGTGGTAGTCGAGGTGGCGGTGGCCCGTGGCCTTGGTGAGGGCGAGCACGCACTTGATCACCTGCGAATCGGGCTCGTCGTCTTCATCGGGGTCGGGGGCGAGGACGATGATCGCCCGCGCCGTCTGCGGGCTCACGAGATCGAGGTCGGCCAGGTCGATCGGGCTGCCGCTGCGACAGATGACGCGCGCGTTGGCGAGCTCGCCGAGCTTCGCGCGGATGCGGTCCTCCATCTCGACCCGGTCGTCCTCGGCGAGGATCACGATGCTCGGATTCCGCTCCTCCGCCTTGGCCTGGTCCAGCTCGGAGAGGATCGTGAAGATCGTCTCCGACCAGCCGAGGATGAGGGTGTGCCCGGTTTCCAGGACCAGTGAGCGGCCCTTGCGAAGCTCGGTCAGCTTCGTGTCGAGCCCGGTCGCAATCACGCCGATCAGCGCGCTGGCGACGAAGAGGCCGGCGATCGTGACCAGCAGCATCGCGAGCAGGAAGGGCCAGCGCGCCGTGTCGTTGGCGATGGTTCCCGGGTCGATCGCGTGCTCGAAGGTCGTGAACACGCCGCCGACGAAGCTGTGGCGGCCGCCGCCGGGAACGAGGTCGAAGATCTTGACGGCCGCGGCGAACAGCAGGATGAGGACGAGGACCGCGAGGGCCAGATAGGCGACGAGGGCCGAGGCGCCGCGCGACATCGTGTTGTCGAAGGCGTAGCGCAGCCGCTGCCCGACCGTGGGTCTTCCTTGCTCCACGGCGCGGCAGGATATTCGCCCGTCTATATATCTGCGTGATATATTCCGCGGATATATGGCAGCAGGGGCGCGCAACTCCACCTCCTACGTGATCCTCGGCATGCTCGGGTGGCGGCCGATGTCGGGCTACGAGATCAAGTCGATCGTCGACACGTCGACGCGGCTCTTCTGGGCCACGAGCTACGGGCAGATCTATCCCGAGCTCCGCCGCCTCGAGGAGGACGGCCTGATCGAGGGCAAGCCCGACCCAACCGGCGGACGCCGTCGCAACGTCTACGCGATCACCGCGGCCGGGCGCAGAGAGCTCGAGGGCTGGCTCGCGGCCGAGCCGGAGGTCTTCGAGATGCGCGACGAGGGCCTCCTGAAGCTCTTCTTCGCCGCCGCCGCCGGTAGTGGCGAGTCGGGGGCGGGGACGATCGCGGCGATGCGCCGGCGGAGCCTTGCGAAGCTGGCCGAGCTGCGGGGCATCGAGGAGCAGGCCGCGCCGGAGGGGTTCGCGGGCATGGTCCTTCGCTACGGAATCGAGATGTGCGAGTGGCAGGCCGACTGGTGCGAGCGGATGGCTCGCGAGCTCGAGTCCGGCAAGCCGGACGCGGAGCGGGCGGCGTGATGTTCGACCGGCTCGCCCGGTTCGTCTACGCCCGCCGGCGCCTGGTCGGCATCGGCGCGGCGGTGTTCTTCCTGATCGCGATCGCCTTCGGCGGGTCGGTCGCCAAGCACCTCGCCCCCTACGGGAACGACGACCCCTCGACGGAGAGCGTCAAGACCGACGACCTGATCCAGGCCAAGGGCTATCGCGATACCTCGGTCGTCGTCCTGATCCAGGGCGCGCCGGTCAGCTCCGCCGGCGAGAAGGCAAAGGTCGAGTCGATCGCCAGGCAGCTCAGGCGCCGCCCGGACGTCGACGCGGTCCACGGCTATTTCGACACCGGCTCGCGGGCCTTCGTGTCCAAGGACGGCCGGGCGACCTACCTGGCCGTGTCCCTGTGGCCCATTGACGACCAGGACCTCCAGGACGCCGCTCAGTCGATCGACGACTCGCTGGCCGGGAGGCCTGGTGTGGAGGTTGGCGGCTTCGCCCTCGCACAGCAGCAGGTGAACGAACAGACCGAGTCGGACCTGCGCTTCGCCGAGTTGCTGGTCTTCCCGGTCCTCTTCCTTCTCTCGCTGCTCTTCTTCCGCAGCGCGGTGGCCGCCGCCCTGCCCCTGCTGGTCGGCGGACTGGCGATCGTCGGCACCTTCCTGACCCTGCGGATCGCCTCCCAGTTCGGCTCGATCTCGATCTTCGCGCTCAACCTGACCACCGGGCTCGGGCTGGGACTGGCGATCGACTACAGCCTGTTCATAGTCTCGCGCTACCGCGAGGAGCTCGCTCGGCGCGGGGTCGACTCCGCTCACGCAACGGCGGGCCGCACCGAGCGCTGGGAGGCGCTGCGGGCGACGATGCGCACGGCGGGGCGAACCGTTCTGTTCAGCTCACTGACCGTCGCCGTGGCCCTCGCCTCGCTCATCGTCTTCCCGCAGCGCTTCCTCTACTCGATGGGGATCGGCGGCGCGTGCGTGGCGGTGTTCGCGGCGCTCGTCTCGCTCGTCGTGCTCCCCGCCGTGCTCAGCCTCCTCGGCCCGCGGGTCAACGCCGGCGCTCCGAGGTTCCTCCAGCGCCGCGCCGACCGCGACGCGCGTTCCGAACGCTCCGGATTCTGGTACCGGCAGTCCCAATTCGTGATGCGCCACGCGATCGCCGTGGCCGTGGCCAGCTCGGCGCTCCTGATCGCGCTCGGCATCCCGTTCCTCCAGATCAAGTTCACCGGCGTGGACGCGCAGGTGCTGCCCGAGAGCGCCAGCGCGCGTCAGGTCGACGACGCCCTGCGCTCGGACTTCCCGCCGTTCACGACGTCGCCGATCCGCGTGGTCGTGAAGGGCGGCGGCCCGGCCGCCGTGCGCCGGGTCTCGGCCGAAGTCCGGCGAACGCCGGGCGTTGCCTCTGTGGGCCGGCCGGTCGACCTCCGCGGCGAGGTGAGCGTGATCGACGCCGTCTCCAGGCACAACTACATCAGCGCCGCGAGCAAGGACACTGTGCGGCGGATCCGCGACCTGCCGGAACCCGCCGGCTCGAACGTGGCTGTGACTGGAATCAGCGCCCACTACGTGGACTTCGAGTCGAGCCTCAGCGCGCACATCCCGATCGCCCTGTCAATCGTCGTCGCGGCCACGCTCATGATCCTCTTCGCGATGACCGGCTCGGTCGTGCTTCCGGTGAAGTCGCTGTTGATGAACGCCCTCAACCTGAGCGCCGTCTTCGGGATCCTCGTCCTCATCTTCCAGCACGGCAACCTCGAGGGCCTGCTCGGCTACTCGAGCCAGGGCGCACTGGAGGAGACGATGCCGATCCTCCTGTTCGCGCTGGCCTTCGGCCTCTCCACCGACTACGCGGTGTTCCTGCTCTCGCGGATCAAAGAGGCGCACGACTCCGGCGTGCCCAACACGGAAGCGGTCGCGGTGGGCCTCGAGCGCACCGGCCGCATCGTCACCGCCGCCGCCGTTCTCTTCTCGATCGCGATCGGCGCCTTCGCGACGTCGCAGATCGTCTTCATCAAGGAGAACGGGATCGGCACGGCGCTCGCCGTCCTGATCGACGCGTCGATCATCCGCGCCCTCCTCGTGCCGTCGCTCATGGCCCTCCTCGGCAAGTGGAACTGGTGGGCCCCCGCCCCGCTCCGCCGCCTGCACGACCGCTGGGGGGTCAGCGAAGGGTCCTCATTCCCCCGAGGCTCCGACCCCGCCTAACCTAAACGGTGTCAGACACCATTTAGGTTGCCGGGCTCAGGCTGATGAACGAGCAGAGCGTACTCACGGACGGCGTCGGCCCGATCGCAGCCGAGGTGTGCGAAAAGGCGCGTGGTGTCCAGCCAATCGGGCTCGGAGCTCTTCAGGACGCACGCGAAGCTGCTCCACCTCCAGTCCTCGGGCGCGGCGCATAACGCGGCCTCGACGGGGTTTCGAGCGATATAGGCAACGACGGCGCGAAACTGCCGGTCGGCTGAAACGCGAACGGCGCCATACCGTCCTTGGAAGACATGTCCACAACGATCGTGACGGGAGTTGAAGGTCTTCGTGTAGGCGCTCTGGACCCGCTGCATTCCGGCGCTCAGATTGGGTTCCGGTGTTTCAAGCAGCACGTGTAGATGGTTGTTCATGAGGCAATAGGCAAGGCACCTCCACCTCAGGTCGACGACAACTCGCGCGAGCTTTTGGAGATAGACGTGCCGATCGGCGTCATCGAAGTAGATGACCTGCTTGTCGTTGCCACGGGCAAAGACGTGGTAGATGCCGCCGTGCATGAGCTCTCGGGGCTTGCGGCCCATTCCACTCCAGAAGCCCGCGCTTGCTGACTCCGCCCCCGACGCGCCAACCTAAACGGTGCCTGACACCGTTTAGGTTGGCCGGCGCGAGATTTGGGTGTAGGTTTTCGCCGTGGCGGGGTTGAAGGCTCGACCCATTCTGTGCGGGGTCCTCGGGGGCGCCGCAGTCCTCCTTGCGCTGCCTGCGGTCGCGGGCGCCAAGACCTATGACGTCACGACCACGAAGGACACGACGCCGAACGGCTGCACCAAGCACAGCTGCACGCTTCGCGAGGCGATCATCACCGCGAATGCCAGCGTCGGCGTCAAGGACACGGTGGTTCTTCCCTCGACGGGGCCATACAAGCTCCAGATCGCTCCCACCGGTACCGACGACGAGAACACCGGAGACCTCGATCTCACGGATCCGGTGAACATCGAGCACACCGGCAAGGGGAATGCCACGATCGACGCGCGGCACATCGATCGCGTGCTCTTCGCCGACATCCCCCCAGGCTCGACCGAGGTCTACACGAAGCTCAAGCGCATCACGATCACCGGCGGCAGGATCACCGATGACAATGGCGGTGGCCTCGAACTGGGCGTGGCCCTTCTCGGCCTCGACCACAGCAAGGTCGTCGGCAACCACGCGAAGTTCGGGGGCGGCGGAATCTTCGCCGGGCAGGGGGAGCTCACGCTGACGGACAGCACCGTCAGCGGCAACCGGTCCGGCAACGGCGGAGGGGGGATCTGGTCCTACGTGGAGACCCGGATCGAGGGCACCACGATCAGCGGCAACCGCACCAGCGAGTTCAGTGACGGCGGCGGGCTCTACGTCAGCACGACCACAGGAACGACGAAGATGCGCAACGACACGATCGCGGGCAACTCGGCGGGGAACAACGGCGGCGGGATCGCCATCTTCGGGCCCTCGGACCTCAACGACGTCACCATCACCGCAAACAAGGCCGACAGCGACAACTCCGGGTCAGCGGTGGGCGGCGGCATCTACACGGTCACGAGCGGGGTGTCGATCGACAACTCGATCATCACGGGCAACTCGGTGGGAACGGGCAGCACCGACGCGGACTGCAGCGGGCCCTTCACCTCCGCGGGCCACAATCTCGTCAAGACAACAACCGGCTGCGTGGGCTTCGGGAGCGCCGGTGACTTCAGCGCGGCGAAGCCAAAGCTCGGCAAGCTCGCCGGCAACGGCGGCCCGACGAAGACCGTCGCCCTCAAGAAGGGCAGCCCGGCGATCGGCAAGGCGAGCAAGAAGACCTCCGAGAAGCGCGACCAGCGGGGCCGCAAGCGCGACAAGCACCCCGACATCGGCGCCTACGAGCACGGCGCGAAGCCATAGCGCCGGCGCCGCGTCGGAGATTTGGCCAGGCAGAGCCGGGCGGCTAAACCCGCAGCTCGGCGCGCCGATCCAATCCGTGTGAGACGACTATGCGCTGCAGGGGCGCTCGTTGGGTTGATGCTGGCGGTGACCGCATTCTCGGTCGCCGGGGCCTCGATCAGGCCGAGCCAGAACCCCGCCGACAAGCCGAAGCTCCTGCGAAAGCCCATCGAGGACTTCCGCTACGACTACGCCAAGGCCTGCAAGGACAAGATGCCCCCCGGTATGACGGCGCTGCAGAGCTGGCTGGAGCACAACGTCCGCGGTGACTCCTGGGGCGTCTACCGCTGCGAGAAGCTCAGCCCTCACAACTTCAGCCTGCACTCGGTCGACCGCGCGATCGACTGGCATCTGGACCGCAGCGTGCCCGCCGACAAGCGCGCCGCCGAGAACCTCATCCACACGCTGCTCGCGAAGGACAAGGACGGCAACTACGCCGCACTCGCCCGCCGCATGGGCATCCAGGGCCTGATCTTCAACTGCAAGGCGTGGTGGTCGGGCCAGATCGGCATGGGGCCGTACTCCTATTGCTACAAGTCGAACGGGCGCCGGCGCCACCATCTCGACCCCACCCAGGCACACGAGAACCACGTTCACATCGAGCTGAACATCCCCGGCGCGAAGCTCAAGACGAGCTTCTGGGAAAGCAAGTTCGGCCGGCGCTACGAGACGAGCCGCTAGGCGCTGACGGCGCGGCGGCCCGAGAAGGCCCGGCCGAGGGTGACCTCGTCGGCGTGCTCGAGGTCGGCACCGACGGGCAGGCCGCTCGCCAGCCGGGTGATCTCGACCTTGCCGCGCAAGAGGTCGGCGACGTGGATGGCCGTCGCCTCGCCGGTTGTCGTCGGGTTGGTGGCGAGCACGACCTCCTCCACCCCGCCCGCGTCGACGCGCGCCACCAGCTCCGTGATCTTCAGGTCCTCCGGGTCGACGCCGTCGATCGGCGAGAGCGCCCCGCCCAGGACGTGGTAGAGGCCGCGGAACTCGCCGGTGCGCTCGATCGGGATGACGTCGGCCGGCTCCTCAACCACGCAGATCAGGGCACGCGAACGGCTCTCGTCCTCGCAGATCCGGCAGCGCGGGCCCTCGGCGAGGTTGAAGCAGACCTCGCAGAGGCCGACCTTCTCCTTCACCTCGCGGATCGCGTCGGCGAGGGCAAACGCGTCGTCGTCCTCCGCGCGGAGGATGTGAAACGCCAGGCGCTGGGCGGTGCGCTGGCCGATTCCGGGAAGTCGGGAGAGCTCGGTGACCAGGCGCTGGATCGGCCCCGGATGCATCACATGCCCGGGAGGCCGAGGCCTCCCGTGATGCCGCCGAGCTTCGATTCCGCGAGCTCCTGCGCCGAGCGCAGCGCCTCGTTGACCGCCGCGAGCACCATGTCCTGAAGCAGCTCGACATCCTCCGGGTCGGCCGCCTGCGGGTCGATCGTGAGCTCCAGGAGACGCTGGTCGCCGCTCATCTTCGCCTTGACCATCCCCCCGCCGGCGCTCGACTCCACGACCTCCTCCTTGAGCTTCTCCTGCGCCGCGAGCATGTCGGCCTGCATCTTCTGGGCCTGCTTCATCATCGCGCCCAGGTCCATGCCGCCCGGTCCCATCTGCCCCCGCGGGCTCACGATGCCGCCTCCGCGTCCTGCTCCATCTCCTCGAACTCCTCCGCTCCGAACTCCGCCTTGAACCTCTCGATGGCCTCATCCTCGCTCATCGGCTTGGGCGCGGCTTCCTCGGACTCGCCCTCGAGGAGCACGAACACCGGCCGCAGCCGCTCGCCCGCGATGGTCTTGACCGCCTCGGTGAAGCGCTCCCGCGCGTCCGGCCGCTCCGCCTTTCGCTTGTTGAACGACGCACCAGACGGGAACCCGATCTTGAGCACGGCCTCCTCGGCGTCCACGGCGAGCGGCCGCGCCACCTCCAGCACCTGCGAGAGCACCTCCGACCCCGACTGCCTTACCTGGTCGATCACCGCCGGCCACATCCCGATGAACCGCTCAAGATCCAAGCCCTCGGCCACGGCCACGGCCTGAGCAACCGGCCCCTCCTTCTCACCGGCCGCGTCCGGTTCCGGCTCATCGGACGGTTCGTTCTCCGCCGCCGCGGTTTGCCGGGTGGGCACCGCTTCCTGAGGGGCTGGGGACGGGCTCGTCGCCGGCGTCGTGCTCTCGGATGTACGGACACCACGTGTCTGTACATCCGAGTGCGCGCCGGGGACGGGTCCGTCCCCAGCCCCCTCCCCTAGCGCCGCCTCGATCCGCTCCAACCGCTGCGCCAAAGCCTCGCGCGACGGATCCAGCTGCGGCGAAGCAGCGCGCAGCAACGCCAGGTCAAGCGTCATCCGCGGCTCATCCCCCTCGCGAATGGCCGCCAGCGCCGCGGCGATCGCATCGATTGCGCGCATCAAGGCGAGATCGGTGAACCTCGCGGCGCTCTCCCGAAGCCGCTCCGGGTCGGCGACCGCAAGGGCGATCGCGTCGGGAACGTCGTCGAGCGTCCGTACCACCACGAGCGCCCGCAGGTGGGCGAGCAGGTCGCGCCCGAACTGGGTGACGTCGCGGCCGGAGGCGCCGAGGCTCTCGCTGGCCTGGAGCACGGCCCGCGTGTCGCCCGCCGCGATGGCGTCGGCGGCGGCGAGGATCAGGTCCGCGTCGGCGATGCCGAGCACCGCCAGGACGTCGTCCGTCGCGATCTCCTTGCCGCCGTAGGCGACGAGCTGGTCGAGCGTCCCAAGCGCGTCCCGGAAGCTGCCCGTCGCGCCGCGCGCGATCGCCGCGACCGCGCCGTCGTCGGCCTTGATGCCCTCGGCCTCGGCGACGCGCCGCACGACCGTCGCGATCTGCTCCAGGCTCGGGCGCTGGAAATCGAAGCGCTGGCAGCGGTCGGCGATGGTCGCCATGACCTTGTGGGCCTCCGTGGTGCAGAGCACGAAGACGGTGTTGGGCGGCGGCTCCTCGAGGGTCTTCAGGAACGCGTTCCAGGCCTCGCGCGTGAGCATGTGCGCCTCGTCGAGGATGTAGACCTTCCAGCGGCCCTCAGCCGGCGCGTAGCCGACCCGCTCGCGCAGGTCGCGGACGTCGTCGACCGAGCGGTTCGAGGCGGCGTCCATCTCGATCACGTCGAGCGAGGTTCCCGCGGCGATTGCCCGGCACGGCCCGCACTCCCCGCACGGCGTCACGGTCGGCCCGTGGACGCAGTTCAGCGAGCGCGCGAGGATCTTCGCCAGCGACGTCTTGCCGGTTCCGCGCGAGCCGACGAACAGGTACGCGTGGTGCACGCGGTCCTGCTCCACGGCGTTGCGGAGCGTGCGCACGATGGGCTCCTGGCCGACGACCTGGTCGAAGCTCTGGGGGCGATGGCGGCGGTACAGCGACGGGGGCTGGCTCACCGGACCGAGTCTACCCACGGGTCAAGCGGTCAAGAAAACCCCTGGAAATCGGCCTCCTGCACGCGGATGAGACGCCTGAGACCCGATTGAGACTAGATCGACACTGACACGGGGCCGGCGCGCGAATAGCTTCGCGTGCCATGGAATCGGGAGCGACCGGAAGCCGCGCCAACCGCCTCGCCACGAACGGCGTCGAGGCCGCCGCCCGCATCGAGTCGATGACGGCGACGGGCAACGCGGACGGCGGCGGCAGCCGTGAGTTCGAGGTCGGGCTCACGGTCCGGCCGACCGGCGAGGACGCCTACCCGGCGACCACCCGCCAGTTCATCCACCCCTCGGCGAGCTTCGGCGAGGGGATGGACGTGACGGTCAAGGTCGATCCCGACGACGCAGGCGAGCTGATCCTCTGGGACGCCGTCTGAGGCACGTAACCAAGCGGTCGAGGAGAGAAAGGAACCCCAAATGGTCGTATTCGGAGGCGGAAGCCCGAGGTCGATGCTCGTCTACGGAGTGGTCAGCATCGCGATCCTGGCGTTCAGCTACTTCGTGATCATCAAGCCGATCACAGACAGCACGAACAAGCAGGTCAACAGCGCGATCCACCAGACCAACCAGGCCCTGAAGCAGGGCTTCGGCAACCCGGCCGCCAATACCGGCGGTGGCGGTGGCACGAAGTCGAGCGGCTCCGGCGGCAGCTCGAGCGCGAGTGGCGGCTCGGCGACGGCCACGTCGGTCTACAACGCCTGCATCGACGCGATCAACGGCAACGCCGCGGGCAAGCCGGGATGCGTCGCGGCCAAGAACGCGTTCCAGCAGTGCTCCGACCAGGCCGCAAGCCTGAGCGGCAGCGCCAAGACGACGGCGGTCGACGCCTGCCAGACGGCGGCGAACCAGACGGTCGCCGCCCTGAAGTCAGCGGGCTAGGCAAGACGGAGAGCAAGTACCAGTACCTCTCTCGAAGGGCCGCGCGGGCAACCGCGCGGCCCTTCTTCGTTCTCGGGCCCAAGTCGAACCGCTCCGCTCGGGAGCGACTTGCGGGCAGGACCGTGCGGCCCTCCTTCGAGAGCGGTCCTTGGGCGCTGACGTCGTGGCTTGCTCTGGCCAGGCTTAACCGCGGCGCTTGCCGGCTGACGCTTAAGGCTGCTTCCTTCCGGACCTGACCTGATTCGCGGGCCTACATCGCGCGGGACCTGGCCGTCAACGCCGCCCTCGACGCGCTGTCCCCAAGGGTCGCGACCCTCGGGCGGGCGATCAGCCCCGCTAGAGCGGATTGCGGGTGAAGGGCACCGCTAACGCCCCGCTCAGCACGGTCCGCGGCGCATCCTAGCGGCGCGGGAGCGTTTCGGGGGCTGCTCGGCCGGGAACACTCGACCGGATGAGCGACAACGTCGAAACGGTTGCCCTCCTCGGCGCCGGGATCATGGGCGCCGGGATGGGGAAGAACCTCGCGGCCGCAGGCCTCGGAGTGCGCGCCTGGAACCGCAAGCGCGAGAAGGCCGAGCAGATCGAGGGCGCGAGCGTCGCCGACTCCGCGGCCGACGCGGTTGCCGGCGCCGATGCCGTGCTCACGATCGTCTCCGGCCCGGACGCGGTTCGCGAGGTGATGGCGGACGGCGGCGGGCTCGAGGCAATGGGCGACGACGCGATCTGGATCCAGTCGAGCACGATCGGACTCGAGGCGACAGCCCAGATGGCGAAGCTCGCGGCCGCCGCGGGCGTTCCCTACGTCGACGCTCCGGTCCTCGGCACCCGCAAGCCGGCGGAGGACGGCAAGCTCACGGTGCTGGCCGCCGGCGACGCCGACGCGATCGCGCGCTGCGCGCCGGTCTTCGACGCGATCGGCGCGAGAACGGTCGCGCTCGGCGACGAGCCGGGAGCGGCGATGCGCATGAAGCTGGCGATCAACGCGTGGATCCTCACGCTGACCCTCAACGTCGCCGAGACGATGGCCTATGCCGAGGCCCTGGACGTCGACGCCGCGAAGCTTCTCGAGATCCTCGACGGCAACCCCGTCGGCTCGCCCTACGCCCAGGTCAAGGGCAAGATGATCCTCGGACGCGAGTTCGAGCCGGCGTCGTTCGCCCTGGAGGGCGCCGACAAGGACCTCGGCCTGATCGTCGCCGCCGCTGAGGACGCCGGCATCGATCTCGCCCTCGTCCCCGCCGCGCTGCGCCGCTTCGACGAGGCCCTGGAGATGGGAAACGGCGACCTCGACATGGCCGCCGTCTACGAGGCGGTCGGCGACCGCGACGACGCGCGCCCCGCCGCCGCGGCCTAGGCGCCGGCCGCCGCGGGCTCGTAGGCCAGATGCACGACGCCGCTCTCGTAGGCCTCGACCTCGGCAAGGCCGAGCTTGGAACTTGGCGGTCTCGTTGAAGAACGGCGCGCCGGGATCGTCCTCGGCGGTCCGCGTGGACCACGCCGGCTCGAACATCTCGTACGTCCTGCGGCCGAGCAGGATCGCCTCGCAAGCTCTGGTCACGGCGGCGAGCGCCTCCCCCATCCTCGGGTCGAACGGGTACTCGGCCGTCCAGCGCGGATCCTCGAACACACCGTCGAGGCTCATGAATTCGTGTACGAGGATCTTGCCCATGGTCCGTCTCCTTGAAAGCTGAGGCAGAAGGTTCTCCGTTGTCCTCCCAATAGACGGATCTCGGCCTGAGAAATCATCGCGCGCCTAATATCCGCCGCCAGGGCGCGTAGCTCAGTGGGAGAGCGCTCGCTTCACACGCGAGAGGTCGCTGGTTCGAAACCAGCCGCGCCCATGGCGGAAATGCCTTGATAGAGCCAGATGCGGGATTTGGGGGAACAGCGAGGCGAGCGCTCAGGGAACGCAGGGGGAACATGCTCGCCACCGAATTGCCTGTTTCGGCCTCGTCCCACCCGGTGAACTTGGCTTTCTAGAGCCGAATTCGCCCGCCTCGTTTGGATGACCTCTCGCGCGCAGCGCGAGAGGTGGCTGGTTCGAAACCAGCCGCGCCCATCGAGGAAGTGCCTGCTGCATGCACCTTCCCAGCGGGGGCATGGCATCGGAGCGTTCGCAACTGAAGGTGCGCAAAGACACCAGGTGTCCGTTGGTGCCCATTGTCGGACGCCGACGGCGTCGCTGTCGAGGCCGGCTGTCTCACTCGACAGCCGGGACGGGCTCGCCGGGTGCCGGGCGCGCCGTGGAGGGCCGCGGCTGATCGCTGCGCCGCGGCAGCCAGCGAAGCCAGCTGGGCAGGTACCAGTTGCGCTCGCCGAGCAGGGTCATCACCGCCGGCAGCAGGACGCCGCGGATCACGGTCGCGTCGATCAGCACCGCCACCGCGAGGCCGACGCCCATCTGCTTGATGTCGATCGTCCGCAATGAGGCGAAGATCGCGAACACCGCGACCATCACCGCGGCCGCGCTCGTCACCGTCGACGCGGTGCTGCGGATCCCCTGGGCGACCGCGTCGCGGGTCGACATCCCGCCGTCGACGAGCTCCTTGATCCGGCTGACGATGAAGACGTGGTAGTCCATCGAGAGCGCGAAGAGCACGGTGAACAGGAACAGCGGCAGCCAGGTGACGACCGCTCCGGTGGAGCGGAAGTCCAGCGGCCCCTCGAGGTGGCCGTCCTGGAAGATCCAGACGAGCACGCCGTAGGCCGCGCCGACCGAGAGCAGGTTGAGCACGATCGCGGTTGCGGCGACCACGAGCGAGCGGAACATCACCAGCAACAGCAGGAACGCCAACCCGAGGACGAACGCGAACACGATTGGGGCCCGCGCCTTGTTGGTCTCGTTGAAGTCGTGCGTGCCGGCCGTTTCGCCGGTGACCGCGGTCTCGACCCGTGGCAGGTTGCCGAGCGAGGCCGGGATCAGCCGCTCCCGAAGCGTTTCGAGCGCGTGCACCGACTTCGCGTCCTCGCCGTTGCCGGCGAGCGGGATCGCCACTCGGGCGACGGTGCGGTCGGGGTTGACCGACGTCTCGATCGGGCGCTGCATCTCCCCGCTGGCGAGCGCGTCGCGGCGCAGGGAGGCGATCCCGGCGCGGACGCGCGGCGAGGTGACGTCGGGAGCGCTGACCACCACCTGGGCCGGAGTCTGGGCGCCGGGGAAGGCGGCCTGGATGCGGTCGTAGGCGCGGACGATCGTGAGGTCCTTCGGCAGGTCGCTGATTCCGGAGAGGCGCGTGTGCATGCCGAACGTGGGCAGGGCGAGGACGACGAGGAGCGCCGCCGCGCCGAGCCCGGCGAGGGCCGGGAAGCGAAGCGCCGGGCGCAGGACGAAGCCCCAGAGGCGCGACTCGCCGCCCTCGCCCTTGATCCGCCGCAGGAACGTGCGCCGGCCGACGAGCCGGTCGAGCAGCGCCGGTCGCCAACCGAGCGGCCGCACCGCCCGCCGCGCGCCGGCGGCGATCACCGCGAGCAGACCGCGATCGACGCGGTCGCCGAGCTTTGCCAGCAGCGCCGGAAGCACCGTCAGCGAGCCAACCATCGCCAGGAAGACGACGATCATCGTCCCGATCCCGATCGAGGTGAAGATCTTCGAGCCGGCGAAGAGCATCCCGGCCATCGCGATCAGGACGGTGCCGCCCGAGATCAGGACGGCCTGTCCCGAGGTCGCCGCCGCCCGCGCCAGCGCCTCCCGCGGCCCGCGGCCGCGAGCCCGCTCCTCGCGCTCGCGCTTCAGGTAGAAGAGCGAGTAGTCGATGCCGACCGCCATCCCCATCAGCAGGATCACCGACGAGGTCGAGTCGGAGGCGTGGAAGACATGGCTCAGGATCGCCGACAGGCCGATCGAGCCGAGCACCCCCGAGAACGCCAGCAGCACCGGGACCCCGGCGGCGACGAAGGCGCCGAAGGCGATGAGCAGGATCAGGAAGGTGATCGGCACCGAGAGCTGCTCGGCGCTGGCGAAGTCCTGGTTGACGGTGTCGTTGAGCGCCCGGACCGCGCTCGCGTCGCCGAACTCGGCGATCGTCAATCCCGGGTGGGAGCGCTGGACGCCGGCGACGGCGTCGAGCGACCCCTTGACGCGGTCGGAGGCGGTCGTCGCGTCGCCGCGGACGTTGAAGAGGACGAGCGCGGAGTGGCCGATCGGCGGAGATCTGGCCGCCGGCTCCGGCTGCGTACGGCGAGCGGACGCCGGTCGCCTGGCGCTGACGATCCAGCGAGCGGACGACATCGGTCACCGCATTCCGGAACCCGGGATCGTCCGCCGTCAGCGAGCGGGACTGGACGAGGACGCTCTCGCCGGCCGGCGTGTCGAAGCCGGCATCGGCGAGGATCTGCTGCCCGCGCGCGGTCTCGCCGGTCCCCTGCTCGGAGTCGGTGAGCTTGACGGTGCCGACGATTCCGCCGATCACGGCGGCGAGCACGGCGAGGGCGATCCAGGCGCCGGTCGCCGTCTTCCAGCGGTTCGCGCTCCAGCGCGCGGCGCGCGCGGCGAGATTGGGCGCGGTGGGTGCCCTCGATGTCATCCGCTGGTCTCCTCGTCGTCTCACTGGGTCAGCCGGCATTGGCTCCGTCGAGCTCGGCCCGCAGGGTCGCGATCTCCGTCACCGCGGTAGTGACGAAGTAGCTCGCGCCAGGTCTCGATCTCGGCCTCGAGGTCCCTCCGGTACGCGTCGACGCCGATCGCGTCGTGAACGATCGCCGCGGCGCGCTCGGCCTCGAGCTCGCGGATGTGCTGGCGAGCCTCGACCGCCGTCATCGTCACCACCTGGACGTCATCGCCATTCATGGCCGCGGGGATATTTCGACGCCGATGCGGCGCGCCGCCGCCGCAGCGGGTCGGCGGCTCCGGCGAGCTGTCGCTGCGGACCTGCGCGCCTCGCGGCGCGCCGCGCGGGCTTGACCTTCGAGTCGTGCCCGCCCGGCGGCCCGCTCGTAGTCAGCGATTTGCTGGCTGGCCTTGATGTAGTTGAGGTAGGGAGTCACGGTTCCTCCTCGCTGGTTCGTTGATGCGAACCACGATCGCCGAGGCTGCCTGCCGCGGCTATGCGAAAGGCGTACATCGCGCGATCGCCGCTTGGCGAGTTCCGAAGTGGCCCGCCCTGTGGCGGCCAGCGTCCGCGCGCTAGCGGAAGTCGTCAGCGTGCTCCTGCGTCTGCGCGCGGTGCGGTCGAGCTGGCCAACGATCTCGCCGGTGCATGTGCACGCACCGCGGCTTCGACCGCGTCCGGCACCCCATAACGACCAGCGGGTGGGATTGGCGGACCCTGTCTATCGAAGCGAGGAGGTGATCGAGCGCCTCGGAGGGGCCCCTACGTCTCGTCAAGTTTGATCAAGCGCCCCCCCGGGCGTGGAGCGCGCCAGTCGTTGGCGGAAGGGGCGTTAGCTCGCTCACTCCGCTGCCGTATTGCGCAGCCGGCGGAGCCGCAGGGCCGTCGCGAGCTCAGGGCTACGCGCAGCCACGCTGCGCCCGAGCTCGTCCTCGATGCTCCGGATCCGGTAGGCGACCGTACGGTCGTTTACGTTCAGCATCGCCGCCGCGGCAGATGCGTTCTGCCCGGCTCGCAGGTAGGCGTCAAGCGTCGTTCGCAGCTTCGCCGCTCGCTCATCATCCTCCGCAAGCGGGCCAAGCTCATGCTCGACCAGCCGTCGTGCTACCTGTTCGTCGGTTAGCAGTGCCGCCTCCAGCGTCACATCGTCGTAGCGGGTGATCGGAGCTCGGAAGCGCTGGCCGACCTGGTGCGCCGCCAGCGCCTCGGTGTGGCTGCGGCGGAATCCGTCGGCCCCCCAGCGCGGTTCACCGAGGGCAGCGCAGGTGTCCTCGGGCACCTTGACCCCGGCCAGCAGGCGCCAGCCGTGGGTGTCGAGCTCGCGCCGCGCGCCAAGCCACCCCCAGACCACCTGGTCCAAGACCGCGATCGTCAACAGGCGGCGGTGAAGCTGCTTTGACAGCTCGTCCAGCCAGGCCTCGGCCTCGGGCCCCTGGACGACGAGCGCCAGGTGCTCGACTTCGAGGTCGTAGCCGAGTTCCCCGGCGTCAATCGTCGCCCCGTCGAGGATGTCGCGAACGAGCTGGACGCGCCGCTCGATGCTCGAGCGCATGATGCGGTCGCGCTCGCGGATGTACTCAGTGGTGACCTGCCCGGCGATCGCGTCCACGTAGGCGAACAGCCAGTGCGAGCCGATCCGCAGGACAGCGTGCCGGGATTGGGAGTCGAGCGCGAGCTCTTCAACAACGTCGATGGCCCGCTCCCAGACGACCGCATGCCCGACTCGGTAGGTGTGGAGCAGCGCCTCGAGCGGTACGCGGGCGCGAGCGGTGACTCGCGCTTCCTCCATCGCTTCCGTGGGTGCGTCGGGCTGAATGCGCGCACCTCCGAGGGCCCCGAGCACGGCGCGGATGTTTCCGTAGATCGATGCTCGCTCGGCGTCGCGCAGCTCAGGCCGTGAGCCAACATCGTAGTCCGGCACCTCGGCGCGCATTCGCGGCAGCATCGTCGCCACCAACTCGTCGATCTCCCCCTCGAGCCGGCTGGCCAGCTCGCGCAACGTGTGCTCAACCCCTACCGATGCCGCGCCCCGCATCACCTCAACAGCTTAGATCGTCGGTCCCGCCGGCGAAGTCGAATGTCCCTTCGGAACTCGCCGAGCACCCGTCGCGCGATTACGCCTTTCGCGTAGCCGGGGCGGGCGGACGTCGCGATCCTTTGGCGCATGCACTCAACTGATGAACGCACTGAGGAGTCCGTACTGACCCCTGAGGACCCTGGCTACGACGAGGCGCGAACCGTCTTTGCCACGCACGTCGACCGCCGCCCTGCGCTCATCGCGCGCGCCGGCGGCCCCGACGAGATCGCCCAGCTCATCGCCCACGCCCGCGAGACCGGGTCCGAAATCGCCGTTCGGGGCGGCGGTCACAGCCCCGCGGGCCATGGCGTCTCCGACGGCGGCGTCGTGATCGACCTCTCGGCGCTGCGCACGTTCGACCTCGACATTGCCGGGCGCACGGCCTGGGCGGGCACAGGCCTCACGGCCGGCGGGTTCACCGTCGCCGCGGACGAGCACGGGCTCGCGACGGGCTTTGGCGACACGGGCTCCGTCGGGATCGGCGGCATCACGCTCGCCGGCGGCATCGGCTTCCTCGTGCGCAAGCATGGGCTGACGATCGACAATCTGCTCGCGGCTGAGATCGTCACCGCGGACGGGCAACTGCGTCGCGTCGACGCCGAAACCGAGCCGGACCTGTTCTGGGCGCTGCGCGGCGGCGGCGGCAACTTCGGCGTCGTCACGCGCTTGAAGTACCGGCTCCAGCCAGTCGACACGGTCCTCGCGGGCCTGCTGGTCCTCCCCGCGACGCCCGAAGTGATCGCCGGCTTCGTCGCGGAGGCCGAAGCGGCGCCAGACGAGCTGAGCACCATCGCCAACGTGATGTCGTCGCCGCCGCTGCCCTTCGTGCCCGCGAACCTCCATGGCAGCCTCGTCGTTATGGCGAGGATGGTCTACGCGGGCGACGTGGAGGCGGGCCAGCGTGTCGTCGCGCCCTTCCGAACGCTGGCCGAGCCGGTAGCCGACCTTATGCGGCCGATGAGGTACCCGCAGCTATATCCCGACGAGCAGCGCTCTCGCCTCGGGCGGGTCATTCGCACGATGTTTGCCGGAAGTGTCGGTTCGCGGCAGGCGCAGACGATGCTCGAGCGGATCGGCGAGTCGTCGGCGATGATGGCAGCCTGCGAGATCCGCGTGCTCGGCGGCGCGATGGCGCGCGTGCCCGCGGACGCCACGGCCTTTGCCCACCGCCAGAGCCGGATCATGATCAACGTGGCGGCGATCCACGACCCGGCCACCTCCGAGCGCTCGGAGCACGCCGCATGGGTCACCGGACTCACGGCCGAGCTCTACGACGGCGACCGCGGCGCCTATGTGGGCTTCCTCGAGGACGAGGGCGAGGATCGTGTGCGCGCGGCGTACCCCGGCGCGACATGGGAGCGCCTGGCCGCGGTGAAGGCCATCTACGACCCCGACAACGTGTTTCGGCTCAACCAGAACGTCCCGCCACGATGAGCAAGATCAGCCACCTGACCGGAACCCAGAAAAGGAGCCACCGAATGACCACCGAGAACACCCACATCCGCTGGACCGCCCTCTACGTGCTCTGCGCGGGCGTGCTGATGATCGTCCTCGACGCGACGATCGTGAACGTCGCCCTGCCCTCGATCCAGAACGATCTTGGGTTCTCGCAGTCGAGCCTCGCGTGGGTCATCAACGCATACCTGGTCGCCTTCGGCGGCCTGCTGCTGCTGGCGGGCCGGCTCGGCGACCTGCTCGGTCAGCGGCGCGTCTTCCTGGCCGGCCTCGCAGTGTTCACCAGCGCCTCGGTGCTCTGCGCCTTCTCGCAAACCGAGGGGATGCTGATCGCCGCCCGCTTCGTCCAGGGCGTCGGCGGGGCACTGGCCGCCGCAGTCGTTCTGGGGATGATCGTGACGATGTTCCCCGAGCCGCGCGAGCAGGCGAAGGCGATCGGGGTCTACGGGTTTGTCGCTTCGGCCGGCGGGTCGATCGGTTTGCTGGCAGGCGGGGTCCTCACCGACGCGATTAGCTGGCACTGGATCTTCTTCATCAACGTCCCGATCGGGATCGCGACCGCGATCCTGACCCGCCGGCTGGTCGAGGACCGCCCCGGGATCGGCTGGGATCAGGGAGCGGACCTGCCCGGGGCCGTGATCCTGACCAGCGGCCTGATGATCGGTGTCTACGCGATCCTCCAGGTCACCGCGGAGGGCTGGACCTCGTGGCAGGTCCTGGGCCTCGGCGCCATTTCCGGCGTCCTCGTCGGCGGCTTCCTGCGCCGCCAGGCGCGGATCCCGACCCCGCTGATGCCGCTGCGCCTGTTCCACTCGCGCAACGTCACCGGCGCGAACGTGATCCTGGCGCTGATGGTCGCCGGGATGTTCGCGATGTTCTTCCTCGGCGCGCTCTATCTGCAGGAGGTCCTCGGCTACAGCCCGCTGCAGGTTGGGCTCGCCTTCCTGCCCTCGACCCTGGTCATGGGTGCGATGTCGCTGCGCTACTCCGAGCGCCTGCAGATGCGATTCGGTCCGAAGCGGACGCTGATTCCCTCGATGGTCTCGATCACGGCCGGCCTGCTGCTCTTCGCTCGCACGCCGGTCGACGGCAACTACCTCATAGATGTCGTCCCGGCTGTGGTCCTGATCGGCCTGGGTGCCGGCACCGGGTTCCCGGCGCTGATGTCGCTGGCGATGTCCGGGGCGACGCCGAGCGATGCGGGCCTCGCCTCCGGCCTCGTCAACGCGGTCACCCAGGTCGGGGGCGCGATCGGGCTCGCGGTGCTGGCGACGCTGGCCGCGTCGCACACGGACAACCTGCTCACCGACGGCGAGTCGCACACGGTGGCGCTGAACGGCGGCTTCCATCTGGCCTACCTGCTGGGGGCGGCTTTGGTCATGGCGGCGATCGCCGTCGCGGTCAAGGTGCTGCAGGCGCCGGCGCCCGCCGAGGTGGCGGCCATGCACCGAGGCGGTGAGGGGCAGGCAATGGACGCCGAGCCAGCGACCGAGGCTGCCTGATCCAGTGGTGTGGTGGCGCGTGTGACTGCGAGAAGAAACAAGCTGAGGTAGCTGAAATGACGACCAAGATCCTCGTCACGGGAGGGACTGGAAGCGTCGGCAGGCACGTGATCTCCGAGTTGGTCGCCCGCGATTGCGATGTCCGCGCCGTCGTGCGGGATCCCTGCACCGCGTCACTTCCGCCTGGCATCGGCGTCGCGCGCGGGGACCTGTCGTCGCCGGAGACCCTGGGGGCTGCTCTGCGCGACGTCGGAAGCGTCTATCTGATGTGGCCCGCCCTGCCCGTGGAGCCTCGCGTGGTGGACATGATCGCCTCGCGCGCGGAGCGTGTTGTGTACCTCTCGGCCGACGTGCCTGACCTTGCCGACGGCGAGCAGCCCGTGAGCTTTCACCAGGAGCTCGAGCGGCTGATCAGGAAATCCGGCCTGAGCTGGACGTTCGTGCGTGGCATCGACTTCGCGACGAACACGCTTCGGTGGGCCGAACAGGTCAAGCAGGGCGTTGTCCGACTGCCTTACGGACAGGCATCGAGATCGTTGATCCACGAGCGCGACGTTGCCAGGGTCGTCGCTCACGTGCTCACCTCGGATGGGCACGATGAGGCCAAGTACCTGATCACCGGGCCCGAGTCGATCCCTCAGGCCGAGCTGGTCAGGACGATCGGCGAGGCGATTCAGCGTGACGTTCGCTGGCAAGAGCTGACACCCGCCCAGGCGCGGGAAGAGCTGACGGAGTCATGGGGGGACGCCGAGCTGGTCGACGCCCGATTGCGTGCCTGGTCGGCCCTCGTGGATTCCCCGGAACGAGTGACCGACACCGTCGAGCGTTTGCTGGGGGCGCCGGCGATGACCTTCAGGGAGTGGGCGCAGGACCACGTCGACGACTTCCTTCGGAAGTCGCCAAGCGCCCCCGGCTCGATTGCGAGTTTCGCGTAGCGGTGGCAGGCGGCCGCGGCCATGCTTGAGCAGATGACTTCCGGACACATTGCGACAGCTGTTTCGCCCCGGTTCCACCCACGGCGCCAGGTCGCCCGGGTGCTCGTCGGGGTGGTCCTCGTGGTCGGCTCGGCCGGAGCGATCGTCGCCGGGGGGCTCATGGCGTTCGTGAGTGTCGGCAAGACGTACGTGGAGCTGGGGGCGCATGGCAGCTACCGCACCGACCGGCTCGGACTGGCCACCGACAGCACGAATTGGCGAACGCAGTTCCTCGGATGGGCCGATGCGGTCCGTCTGGAGGTCGCATCAGATGACGAGAAGCCGATCTTCGTTGGCGTTGCCGCGCCGAACACGATCAGCCGCTGGCTTTCCGCCACCGGCTACACCACGTATGCAGAGCACATCGGTCAGGGCGTTACGCGCATCGACCACGGCGGCGCGGCGTCCGTGGCTCCGTCCGTGAAAGCAGTCGACTGGACCGCGCAGGCGCAGGGCGTCGGAACGCAGACACTGAGCTGGAAGGCGACCGACGGCCCGCAGGTCGTGTTCGCCATGAATGCCGACGGGTCGCGGCCGGTGGCCGTGCGGATCGCTTCGTCGGCGGTCACGCTCGGCCGGATGCCGGTGTGGGTCCCAGCGGGCACGCTGGTCTTCGGAATCGTCCTGCTGTCGAGCGGAATCGTCGTTCTGCGGCGAGCGATGCGAGCTCGTCGAGCGGCGGCCCACTAGGTGGCGTATGGAGCCTGACCGAATCATTCCCAAGGAAGCCGCACACATGGAGAAACAGAGGAGGACTCAAATGAGATCGACCAACATCGACCCCGAACTGGAAGCGTCCATTTCGTTGTTCCCACCAGCCGATCTGACCGACCCGGTCATCGCACGCCAGAACCTCGCCGCACTGGCCGGCGCGGCACCCGCCCCCGACACCGCAGGCTTGGAGATCGAGGACCGTGCCGTGCCCGCGAATCCGGACGTACCTGTGCGGATCTATCGCCCGCACGGTGCGCACGGCGCCATCGTCTGGCTGCACGGCGGCGGATTTGTCATGGGTGACCTGGAGACGGAGCACCCGTGGGCGGTCCGGGTCGCGGACAGCTCGAACGCGGTGGTGATCTCAGTGGGTTACCGGCGGGCCCCCGAGCATCGATTCCCGGCGGCCCTTGACGACTCATACGCCGTGCTGCTCTGGGCGGCCGAGCACGCAGCCGAACTGGGCATCGACCCGGAACGGATCGCGGTCGGCGGCCACGCTGCCGGCGCCGGACTAGCCGCTGCGGTGGCCTTGCGGGCACGTGACCAGCAGGGACCGCGAATCCGCTTCCAGCTACTCAACCAGCCCGAACTCGATGACCGCCAGGAAACGTGGTCGGCACGACACTTCACCGATACGCCGTTCATGACGCGCGAGAAGGTCGCCGCATCGTGGCGGCACTACCTGGGGTCCGTGTCCGCCTCACCGTACGCTTCGCCGGCGCGGGCCACCGATCTGTGCGACCTGCCTCCAGCCTACGTCAGCTCCGCAGAGTTCGACCCGAACCGCGACGAGGCCATCACCTACGCGCTGCGGCTGCTTCGGGCGGGTGTGCCGGTCGAGCTGCACCAGTGGGTCGGCACGTTCCACGGGTCGCAGGCGGTCCTGTCCGCCGACGTGTCGCAGCGGCAGATGGCGGAACTCGGCGCTGCCCTGCGCCGTGCTCTGGCCCAGTGACGTGCGCTCGTCGGGAGGAGGCCCTGGCCGACGCGCGAAGCACGCTCCGCCCGATAGAGAGCACATTCGCGCACATCGCCGCACATCCGCGCACATCCAGCCACGCCCGGGGACGCCCATCCGTGCCTGAGGCGCCGTCGCGTCACACGCGAGCAGTCACCGCAGGGTCCGCCGAGTTTCGTATTACACTTCTCTGGTGGAGATACATCCGTCGGCACGCAAGCACGGCATCGCCGACGGAGACATCGAGCACGCAACGGCGAACGCGATGACGACCGACGACCTGGACGACAACAAGCGCCTCTACCTTGGGCCCTCCCGCGCGGCGGACATTCTCGAGGTGCTGACGATCATGCGCAATGACGGGACCGAGCTCGCGGTCCATGCAATGAGGATGCGCCCGAAGTACCGGCGTCTCCTACCGGAGAACTGAGATGGCGACGAAGAAGACTTACGGCAAGACCGCCAGCGGCAAGCGAATCACCGAGGATTTCGTCGCGGAGGTGGCCGCGGAGGCCGAGGCCGGCTACGACGTCGAGGAGATTCTGCACCGCCGACCCGGCCGGCCCACGCTCGGATCCGCCCCGGCGAGCGTCGAGTCAGTTCGCTTGGAGCCGGAGCTTCGCAGCGCACTCACCGAGCGTGCTGAACGGGATCACGAAACGACCTCGTCGGTGATTCGGAAGGCGCTGCGCAGGTACCTCGAGGTTCACTGACGCCGGAGGTCGGAGGACCGTCGCGTCTCCGGTGATGCTCATCGCCCCAAATGAGTGGCGAGGGCGAGAGCCGCCGTCACTGCGAGGGTTGCCCAGCGAGCTGCCGCGTCGAGCTGACGTCTCCGTATCGGCGGGTGGTGCAACGCGATAGCCGTCTTCGCCGTCCCAGATCGTGTGCCATCGGGCTAGCTGCTCCATCGCCATGGGGCATCCGGGCAGGCTCCTGTCCCAGGCTCATCCGGCGAGTTAGCGGCTCTCCCTTTCGCGTGATTCCGAGATCGCCCGCGCTAGGGCGCATGTCATTGCCGAGCGCCGTGAGGAACTCTTGCGGAACGCTGATGCCACCCATCCGCGCACAGCCCTGACGCCTCGCGGCCACCGAATACCCGCCCACGAGCAGGCATTTTCTGGCTCCGGCAGGCCGGTCTCGGCAGCGGCTGCGCGCCACGATCTCGCTTCACACGCGAGAGGTCGCTGGTTCGAAACCAGCCGCGCCCATCCGCAAACCCGGTGCGGGGAACTGGCGCCTCATCCACAGCGGATAAGGTCGGTGACTCACCGGGAGGTCCACTCTCGTTGCCTCCTCGATCTGGAGCTGATGCGAAATGGCTGAGTTCCCCGCCCCCAGACAAGGCATCGTGTTGACGCACTTCATCGTGTCGGACGACGTCGAACGTTCGCGGCGCTTCTACACGGAGGTGCTTGGCGGCAAGACGGTCCGCCGGGGCGAGCCGACATACGTCGAGCTCGCCAACAGCTGGATCATCATCAATGTTGGCGGCGGCCCGACCGACGACAAGCCAACCGTCACCCTCGAGACTCCCAGTGACCCCGATCGGGTCAGCAGCTTTCTCAATATCCGGGTTGCGGACATCGAGGCGGTGTACAAGGAATGGAGCGCGGGGGGCGCCGAGTTTCTCACTCCGCCGATCCCGCGTGAAACCGAAATCCGCTGCTACATCCGCGACCCGGACGGCTACCTGATAGAGGTCGGCCAAACTACGGTTACGCTGCCTATCCCGTGACCTGGACCCCACCGGTCGTCACGTCGTTCACGCCCCGAGCCCATACGTCTCACCCTCCAGCTGCCTGGCCGCCGTCGATGTGAAGGATTTCGCCGGTGACGAACGTGGCCCGCTCGAGGTACAGGATCCCGTCGACCACGTCCCTGACCTCACCGAGCCGGCCAAGTGGATGAAGCTCGGCGAGACCGTCGTAGGAGGCGCGCTCGTACTGAGGCGTCGCGATGATTCCGGGAGCGACCGCGTTCACCCGCACGCCGCGTGAGGCGTACTCGATCGCCAGCGAGCGGGTCACGGCCGCCAGCCCGCCCTTGGTAAGGGCCACGAGGGCGGATGGGCGCTCGCTGCTTGGGCGGTCGACGATGCTGGTGGTGACGTTGACTATGTGGCCGCCGCCCTGGTCGACCATGTGCCGGATCGCGCGCTGGGTGATGTGGAAGAACCCGGCAAGGTTCACCGCCGTGATCGCGGCGTAGTCGTCGGGCGAATAGTCCGTGAAGGGCTTGCTGATGAAGATCCCCGCGTTGTTGATCAGGCTGTCAATCCGTCCGAACCGATCGAGCGCCTGCTCCGCGACGCGCTCGGCCGTGGTGGCGTCACCGATGTCGCCCTGCACGGTTAGGTAGCCGGACTCGTCGGACGGACGGATCGAGCGCGAGGTTCCGACCACCGCATAGCCGGCGGATCGGAACGCGGCCACCAGGCCCGCGCCGATGCCCTGCGACGCGCCCGTGATGATCACGACCTTCTGGGGCTCGGACGGACTCATCCGATGAGATAGTGGCAACTCTGATTTCGCGGCATGCGGCGAGCGGTCGGATGCCCATGCGCAGCCAATCGGGTGGCGGTGATCAAACGCTCACGCCGCAATCGGGCCTCGCGCCTCGTCAGCTGTGGGAAGCTTGCCGCGTGCCCTGGCTTCCCGAGCTGATTTCTGAATCGACCAAAGTGCAGTTCCTGGAGGACCAGCGGCGTCAGCGGCGGCTCGACATGGTGCCAGCGACCGTTCCGTCCTCGACCCTAACCGAACCCCGGATTTCGAGCGCTCAGGTTGGGCGCCCACCCGCTCCGGGTGCCCGATAGAGAGCACATCCGCGTACATCGACGTACATCCAGTTACATCCAACCCGCCTGACGACGCCCATCCGTGCCTGCGGCGCCGCCGCTTCACACGCGAGAGGTCGCTGGTTCGAAACCAGCCGCGCCCATATAAAGGGCTTGATCAAGCCATTTTCGGATCGCCGCTTGCGTTGTTCGTAGTCGCGCTAGCGCCGCTTGGTGCAAGCGCAACGGTGGCGTCGTCCAACGGGCAAACGGCACCGCCACGACGCGGATCACGGTCTGCCAGTGGATTCCGAACAGCCTCGGGACCTAGCCGCCGCCTCGGATCAGCCAGGACCTGCCGCACTCGGCACAGCCGACCCAGGTGCCGTAGCGCGTGTACTCGAATAGTTGGAGATGTAGTGGGTTCGCATGACGACAAGCCTCGGCCGCCGTCTGCGCTCGGCCTGGGCCGAGTCCCCTCTTGCTCGTTTGATCTGGCATCGCGGCGTTTGTGATCACCGTTGTTCTCCTCTCTTCTTGAGCGACCATGCAATGGTGGCGAGGGGTCGCCCAACACATGGGAAACCGCGCACAAGGACTCGGCAAAGTCTTCGTGACCTACCGTCAGAGGGCGGGATGCCACTTACTCCGTACACCCCCCCGGTGGCCCGGGAGCGCCCTGACGGATCTCTGAACCTCCCGCCTAGATAGATCCGACGCTGTCCGGCCGAACGGAACAACCGGCGTAGCCTTCGTCGGGCACCCGCCCGCATCTGGTGCCCGATAGAGAGCACATCCGCGTGCATCCAGCCGCGCCTGACGACGCCTATTCGTGCCTGAGCCGCCGTC